>CAWFTK010000002.1:0-1605630 GCA_963818795.1 uncultured Solirubrobacterales bacterium
ACCCGCGCCGGGCGCTCCACATTGAGCGTGCGGCGCTGCGACTGGCTGCATTTCTCGCGCGCCGTCGAGGCGGTGCTCGGATGAGCTGGGCGCAACAGCTCGCCGACGAGCTCACCGCGTGCGGTGTGCTCGGGCGCGAGCGTCGCCGCATCGTGCTCGAGCTCCAAGACCACATCGCCTGCGAGCCCGGCTGCCAGGAGCGCCTCGGCGATCCCCACGAGCTCGCCGCGCGCTTCGCCGACGAGCTCGCCACCGATGGTGCGCGTCGCGGCGCTTTCGCCGCATTCGGAGCGCTGGTCCTCGCGGCGCTCGCGCTGATCGTCTCGCAGCTCGCGATCGGGCACGCCGGGGGTTATCCCGGCTTTGACCACGGCCACTCGCTGGCGCTGTTCCTACCCGCCGCGCTCGGCATGTTCATCGCACCGCAGGCCGCGCTCGTCGCGGGAACGCTCGCCGCGCTACGCGCGCTGCGCCGGCTCCGCCGTGCGGTACTGCCGGCTGCCGAGGAATCGCGCTCATCCGCCGCCGCGTCTGGGTCGGACTGAGCGCAGGTCTAGCGACGGCTGTCGGTCTCGAGCTCTACGTGCTCAACTTCTCCTCAGTCATGCCCGCCTGGTGGCTCGTACTCGTCAGCGCGCTCGCCGGCCTCGCGCTGGTTGCGCTGCTCGTCGTTGCCACGCGGCTACGCAGAGCCGGCTCGCTCGTAGCGAGTGGCGACGGCCCAGCCGGAGATGTCTTTGACGATCTGTCGCTACTCCGTCTGCGCTGGCTGCGCGGCAGCCCCTGGCGTCTGGGCGCCGCCGCAGCACTCGCCGTCGGTCTCGCCGCGACCCTGTTCGAGTGGCATGCCGAGCGCTCGCTGTTTGAGGGTCTGCAGCGCGGCCTATTCGAGGGTCTTGCCGCAGCCGCCGGGTTCGCGCTGCTCGGTCGCGCGATCGGCGTGGCGAGCGCCGGGGGCGAGCTGACGCCTGAGGATGAGCGGGCCGCGTCCTAACGACCGCGGGTGTCTACCGCGTGCGATGATGCACAGATGCGCCGCCTGCGATTCCCGCTCCTTGCGTTAGCGATCGCTCTGACTGTGCCGGCCTCCGCATCGGCCTCGACATCGGATGCGCAGCTGTGGACCGCGCTCGGCAACAAGATCACCTGTGGGATTGCGATCCATCCGCCGAACTCGCCCCCGATGCAGCTGCTTTGTAGCGCAGCGCCGGTCCCACCCCCCAAGCACGGGGGGATCGGCGATCCCGGCTTCGTGTTCCTCGGATCGACCGGACGTCCCGCGCTTGCGCGGCTCAGCCAGGACTCCTTCGTGGGTACGCATCCGGTCGCGCTGAAGAGCGGGCGCAGTTGGTCCCTCGGCCCGATCGCCATGACCTGCAAGATCAGCGCCGCCGCCGTGCGCTGTGCGAATCGCTCGCATCACGGCTTCACGATCACCAAGAGCTCCTACCGCGCGTTCTGAAATTTGCGGGGACATAGGCACGCCTCTGTTGGTCGCGCGGCATCGCTGGCGGCGTGCGCGGTCCTCTGCGGGTGTCTCGCCTCGGGGTGCGGCGCGGGGACCGCGCAGCCGGTCGCGCCCAGGGCGCAACCGAGTATCACCTCCGTCGCCGATATCGCGCCCCCTGCACAGCGCCGCGCGCACATCGCGAGGAGTGAGCCGCTCAGCGGCCGCGTCATCACGGTCGACCCCGGCCACAACGATGGCAACTTCACCGCGCCACAGCAGATCGGGCGGCTCGTCAACGACGGCAACGGCGAGAAGGAATGCGATACCACCGGCACCGCCGCCCCCGACGGGTACCGCGAGAGCGACTTCAACTGGAGCGTCGCCGTGCGACTGCGCGCGCTGCTGCGCGCCGCCGGTGCGCGCGTCGTTATGACCCGCACGAGCAACACCGGCGTCGGGCCGTGCATCACCGAACGCGCCGCGATCGGCAACCGCGCCCACAGCGACGCCGCGATCTCGATCCACGCCGACGGCGGGCCGCCCGGCGGGTCGGGCTTCGCGATCCTGATCCCCGCACCGATCCCCAGCCGCGCCGATCAGTCGATCATCGCGCCCTCGCGCCGGCTCGCGCTTGCGCTACGCCCGCGCTTGAGCGCTTCGGGCTTCACCCCTCGACCTACGACGGCGTCGACGGTCTCGCCGCGAGGACCGACCTCGGCGGGCTCAACCTCTCGCGCGTGCCGAAGGTGTTCGTCGAGGTCGCCAACATGCAGAACCATGCCGACGAGGCGCCGATGGAGCGACCCGCCTTCCGCCAGGGAGTCGCGCGTGCGCTGCTCGCCGGCCTCGAGCGGTTTCTGTCGTCGCGGTGAGCGGGTCGTGCGCGTGGGGACCGCGATCGTACGTCGGCCGGCGATGTCGAGATTCGATTCGCGGCTCCGACATACCGTTGAACGCGCCACTCTGGGCGCGCAGAACAAGGAGAAGCGCAGATGAGATTCATGCTGATGCAGCACTACGCCGCGGTCGCCGGCGTCGAGCCGATGAGCCGCTGGACGCCCGCGGAGATCAAGGCCCACATCGACTATCAACTGGATCTGAACACCCAGCTCACCGAGCGCGGCGAGCTCGTTGACGCACAGGGGCTCGCCGGGCCCGATCAGGCCGCGTTCGTCACCTACGTCGCCGACGGTGCGCCGATCGTGACCGATGGGCCGTTCCCCGAGGCCAAGGAGCTCCTCGCCGGTTATCGCATCGTCGACGTCGAGGCGCGCGAGCGCGCGATCGAGATCGCCGCGCAGATCTCCGCCGCACCCGCGCGCGGTGGGGCGCCGATCGAACAGCCGATCGAGGTCCGCGAGGTGATGCGCCCGCCGAGCACCGAGTTGTGAGCCGGCCGCCGAGCCTCGAGGGCCTGCTGCGCGACGCCACGCCGCGCGCCCTCGGGGCGCTCGTGCGGCGCTTCGGAGACTTCGCCGACTGCGAGGACGCCGTGCAGGAGGCACTGATCGCCGCCGCTACGCAATGGCCCGCGCAGGGAGTTCCCGAGAGCCCGGTCGGCTGGCTGATCCACGTCGCCTCGCGGCGCATGACCGACAGACTGCGCAGCGAGCGCGCGCGCCGCGGACGCGAGCAGCTCAGCGTCTCGCGTGAACCACGCGAGACGCCGCCGAGCGACGATCGTGACGACACGCTTGCGCTGATGCTGATGTGCTGCCACCCCGCGCTCAGCGAGACCTCTGCGATCGCGCTCACCCTGCGCGCGATCGCCGGCCTCACGACCGCCGAGATCGCCGGCGCCTTTCTCGTGCCCGAGGCGACGATGGCGCAACGGATCAGCCGCGCCAAGCGCAGCGTCGAGTCCTCCGGCCTACCTTTCGCTCTAGTGAAGGGCGAGGAGTACGCTGGCCGGTTGCGCTCGCTCCTGCGCGTTCTCTACTTGATCTTCAACGAGGGCTATCTCACCAGCGCCGGTCCCGAGCTCCTACGCCGCGAGCTCTCCGCGGAGGCCATGCGTCTGACCCGAATCGCTCGTCGCGCCCTGCCCGCCGAGCCCGAGGTCGCCGGCCTACTCGCGCTGATGCTGCTCACCGAGGCTCGCAGCCCCGCGCGCGCCGACGCACGCGGTGAGCTCATTCCACTCACCGAGCAGGACCGCACGCTTTGGAGCAGCGCCATGATCGAGGAGGGTCTCGCACAGCTTGCCGAGGCGCTCCGCGGAGGAGCCATCGGTGAGTACCAGGTACAGGCCGCGATTGCCGCCGTCCACGACCGCGCCGCAAGCGTGCAGGACACCGACTGGCGCGAGATCCTCGCGCTCTACGGCCTGCTCGAGCAGATCACCGGCAGTCCGATCGTCGCGCTCAACCGCGCCGTCGCGGCCGGCATGGTCGACGGGCCGACCGCCGGGCTGGCTCTCCTGAAGCCACTCGAGCAGCCCCTGAGCGGCCACCACCGCCTGCACGCCGTGCGCGCGCACCTGCTCGAGCGCGCCGGCGATGTCGAGGCCGCGATCGCCGACTACCGCACCGCCGCTAGTCGCACCACGAGTCTGCCCGAGCGCCACTACTTGCTGCTTCAAGCCGCCCGCTTGGAGCAGGAAGATGCTCGATCGAGGACGGCGGACCACCCACCATCTCAGTGACGATCCGTGCGGCCTCCACGCGATCGAGTTGCATGTCTTGACGCAGCAGCTTCCATACGAGTAGGTCCGTCGCTATGTGTGTAACCGTCGCTCGCGTGAGCCCCCGCGCAGCCGCGTGGCGGCCGGTGCGATGGCCGCGGCGCTGGCGCGCAGCGATGGGGCTGTCGCTGTCGCCGTCGCCGAGCGAGTAGAGCATCTCGCTCGATCCTGAGCGCGGAGAACGATCGTCGATATCGTGGCCTCGATGGCCATCACGCACGTCTTCGCCGAGATTCCCGTCACCAACCGCGACGCCGCTATCGGCTGGTACGAGCGGTTTACCGGCAGGGCGCCCGATCTGATTCCCAACGCGGAGGAGGCCGCTTGGCAGCTGAGCGACACGGGATGGATCTGCGTAAACGCCGACGTCGAGCGCGCCGGCTCGGCGCGACACACGCTGCTCGTCGATGACCTCGATGCCTTCCTGGCGGGGCTGCAGCAGCGGGGGATCGCCGCCGGTCCGGTCGAGATCATCGGCGATAACGTGCGCCGAGCGGCCGTTCTCGACCCGGACGGCAACCGCCTGAGCGTGGGGCAGCCGCCCGTCTGAGCGGCGGTATCGGCCTGGGAGGGGCGATGTCGATCTGAGACGAGCGGATCGACCTGAGACGAGGGGTATTTGATCGTGCAATTCCGGATCATCACAATGCTGCGATCCGCTTTTGTATCGCTAAGCAGCTATATATCTAGTCGGCTATACTAAGCGGGTGTCCGTGTTTGGTGTTCTCGCAGAGCCCCATCGTCGCCAGATTCTCGACCTGCTGGGCGATAGCGAGCGTCCCGCCGGGGAGCTCGTCGCCGCGCTCGAGTTGAGTCAGCCGGCGGTCTCCAAGCATCTGCGGATCCTGCGCGAAGCGGGTCTCGTCGAGGTGCGCGGCGAGGCTCAGCGCCGCCTCTACCGCGTGCGCCCCGAGCCGCTGCGGGCGATTGACACTTGGCTCGCGCCCTATCGCCAGATGTGGGCAGCGCGCCTCGATGACCTCGAACGTCACCTCGACGCGATGACCGACGAGAACCACCCTCGATAAGGAGCAGCGATGGACGAAGGAGCCGCTATGTACGGAGATCTCGCCCAACTCGACGACGGACGCTGGCAGCTGCGCTTCACGCGCACGCTGGCCCATCCACCCGAGAAGGTGTGGCGCGCCGTCACCGAGCCCGAGCACCTTGCCCACTGGTTTCCCACTACGATCGAAGGAGTGCGCGCCGCCGGCGCACGCCTGCGCTTCGCGTTTCCCGCCGGGCAATTGCCCGCGTTCGAGGGGGAGATGACCGCGTATGAGCCGCCTTCGCTGATCGAGTTTCGCTGGGGCGGCGATCTGCTGCGGCTCGAGCTGCGGCCGATCGAGCAAGGCACCGAATTGACGCTGCTCGACACCCTCGAGGAGCTCGGGAAGGCCGCCCGCGACGGCACCGGCTGGCACACCTGTCTGGACGCGCTGGAAGCCACCCTGCAGGAGAGGCGAGAGGCCCGTGGCGAGTTGGACCGTTGGGAGCAACTGCACCCCCATTACCTCGAGCGCTTCGGCCCACGCGCAGCCACGATCGGCGTGCCCGAGGAGGTCAAGCGCTCGTCTGCAAGCTGAGGTCCGGCAGTGGGTCTCGCTGCCGTCCTTGGCGCGTATCTGCGGAATGCTCAGGCGAGCGGCTGCAGGCGTGTCTGTTCGACCTTGTCAGCTTGAGCCGGTCGACGACCGCTCGCATCCGACTCACAGGACAATGCGCCTCGCTCGCCAAGGGATTACTGGCTCCGAGCGACCGATGAATGTTTGCGCTGCCGCCTGCTGGTCGATCGGTGCTCGTCGGGAGGTCAGTAGAGGCGCAGGCATCGTCCACTTGATGCGGTGATGCGCTAACATCATATTGTGCGGACGACCTTGAACATCGACGAGGACGTGGTCGCGGTTGCGCGACAGCTCGCAGTTGGGGAGCGCCGCTCGCTCGGCTCTGTTATCTCCGAGCTTGCTCGTCGCGGGCTAACCCCCGCTCGAGTTGAGGCGGAAGACGGACTGCCGGTCATCCGCGTGCCGGCAGGTACGCCGCCAATCACGCCAGAAATGGTGCGGCGAGCACTCGAGGAGGGTTGAGCCTTTCCGGTGGCGTTGCTGGACGTCAACGCGCTTGTCGCGCTGGCTTGGGACTCGCATGTGCACCACGCAGCGATGCGCGCATGGTTTGCGGCAAACAGCTCCGCGGGATGGGCGACATGTCCAATCACAGAGAGCGGCTTTGTGCGGGTGTCGTCCAACCCAATCGTGCTGCCGAGCGCGATCGGCGTAGACGCGGCACGAGGGGTGCTTTCGGCGCTGCGGGTACACCCCGGCCATCAATTCCTCACGGATGACGTCTCAATGGACGACGGTGACGTGCCGGCAATCGCTGGCTATCGGCAGGTGACCGACGTGCACCTACTGACACTTTCCCGTCGCTCCGGCGTGCGCCTCGTCACGTTCGACGCGAGTATCCTTGTCATGGGAAATGGAAAAGACGTCGAGGTGTTGACCACGCTTTAAAAGAGTCCGGTGGATGGTGCTCTCCTCAGTACCCGACGCCGGTGGACGAGCGACCTTGAGCCAAAAATGGACGCTGGCCGGCGAAGACTAAACCGTCGAGCACGGGTCGAGGCTTTGCGGCGGGCGCTGATCGAAAGCCGCTGATTACTACACGCGACCGTCTTGACGTAGCCACCTGGTGCTGTGAGGCCCGTCATGCCCACAAGCGACGGATGCGGCGAGCCCGCCTTCCGGGCGTCATGAGCATCCCCAACCATCCACACGCGATGTTCTAGAACTCCCACGCGCGTCGCGAGCTTGGGAGGGTCGAGAAACTCGTCGAACATGGTTGTGTAGCAGCCAGCCGCGCGGCGCGCCGTGGCGACCGCAACCTTCCTGGAAGACCCGTGTTCAACCTGACGGAACAGTCACGGCACACGACGAGGAGGGGAGCATTGTGACCGAGCGTCCTTCGGCGCGGTCGAACAGTCACACCGCGGTGCACCCAGGTATGCTCCTCCTCAGGTCGGCCACCGACGCCGTGCGGCGGCGAGGAGTTGGCGACCCAGCTCGCACCCTGGCAGTGCTGCAGGTAGCAGCAATTCTCGTTCTCGGTGTGACAACCGTCGCTCGCTTTCACATCTTCGCACTCGTGGACGAGTTGCCGCATCTTGCGTATGTGCAGGAAGTTGCAGAACACGGGCGCCTGCCACGGCTGGGGCGCAGCTACGTCTCATGGCAAGAGCTCGCAATCGAACGGCACACATACCCCCGTCCCAGCTCGCTCAACCCGCGCCAGATTGGCTTTGGGGGAGCCAGCTACGAGGCATGGCAACCACCCCTCTACTACGTGCTGGCCAGCGCAGCTTTCGATATCCCCGATGACTACCGTCACAAGATCTTCGCGGTGCGAGCGTTCGACCTGCTCCTACTACTGGCCGCCGTTGTCATCTTCGCCCGCCTAGCCCGAGCTGTGTTCAAAGAGCGTTGGCTTGTGCCCTACTGCCTGGGGCTCTCGACGCTTCTCTGGCCGGGAGTGATCGTCCGCACGATCACAATCTCGGACGCCGCGCTTGAGCTCCCGTTGGTCGCGCTGTATGCGCTCGCGCTCTGGAACGCCACAGCAAGGCCCCGTATACGGTCGTTGCTGGTTGCGGGCGCTCTTGCGGGGTTTTGCATCCTGACCCAGCTCACACTGATGTGCCTTGCCCCATTGCTGGCCATTCCCATCACTGCACTACTCAGGGAGCGCCGCTGGCGATCGACTATCGGCGCGACAGCATTGACCGTCGCGTTGCCGACGATGCTCGTGGCACCATGGCTGGCGTCAAACCTGAGCCGCTACGGTGCGCTCACCGCAAGCGCGCCGCTCGAGCACATGCAAGAAGCCTTCGAACCCGGCACCCGTCAGTACGGCGTTGGCGTGGTCACCTCAAACCTTTGGCGCTTCGCCCAGGCTGCCCTGCCCCAGGAGTGGTGGCCGGAGTACAGGGGCCCCCTCGGAGCGATTGCGATTGCGCTTCCCTGCGTGATGCTGCTCGCCGGCGTGCTGGCCGTGATACGAAGACCGCGATCAGTGTGCTCGCGAGCCGGCGTCCTCCTTGCCGGCCCGTTGCTGTTGGGCTTTTCCACGCTTGCCGCCGTCGTGCTGCTCGCCGGATGGCAATCGTCGTTCATGCCACGGTTCCTGAACCCGATGCTTCCGCTCTTCGCCCTCTTCGTCGCTTGGTCGTGGACGCAACTCAAGACGGGTACGCAGGCCGTGCTCGGCCTCGCCTCGGTGTCAACCGTGGCGACCAGCGCAGTCTGGGTATACATGGCCGGCGCCTACTACTTCACGAACGTCGGCGCAACGCTCGGAATTCACGCTGCCGCATAAGAGGGCGACGCCGCTGGAAGCCATCGACCCATACGCCAAGGTGCTCATCGACGACCTGCGAGTTGAGACATGACCTGCGACCGATTATTGGACCTTCTCGCGCTGCCTGTAGCTACAAGCGTGCTGGGTTTACACCAGCACGCTTGTGTCCGGTGAAATGGCTCCTGTCGGGACATGGTTGAACCTGGGCCAAGGATGGGCCGTGCTGGCCTTGGGTCTTCCTGGGCTTGCCGAATCCGGGTTGCCAGGCCGAGAGGGCTTGGTAGACGGGGGTGGGCGTGGTGTCGGTGATTTCGCCGTCGGGGCCGACCTCGATGCGCTCGAAGATGGCCTGGTTGTAGATGCGGCGCTCCAACGGGGTGCCCTCGCGGTAGACCGAGTGGGCGTCCTCGATGCGGCTGAGGGCTATCTCTAGGGCCTCTTGGACGTCTTCGAGTTGTGCGGTGGCGGTGGCTTGGAGGCGTTCGGCGGCGCGTCGCTCGGCCTTGAGCTTCTCCTGCTCGGCGACGAAGGCGTCTTCGGATACGAGGTCGCGGTAGTAGAGGTGTATGAGCTTTTCCTGCTTGCCCTCGATTGCTTTTAGGGCGCGTTCGTGGCGTTCGGCCTCTTGCCGCATGACCGCTGTGCGCTCGCTAAGTCCCTCGCGTAGCTCCTGCCTTATTCGCTCCTGCACCTCGGGCGAGAAGTAGACCTCCGGGTAGACCGTGCCGATGATGTTCTCTTCGGTTGCGTCTACGGGATGGTGGCTGCTTTCGCATTGGATGGGGCGTCCCCTGCCGATGCGGTTGTTGCAGCAGAAGTAGTCGTAGTGGCGTGAGCGTCCTTGGTGGCGTCCGTAGAGCAGGCGTCCGTGGCATTTCTCGCAGAAGATGCTGCCGCGCAGGTAATGCTGGTGGACTTGCGCGCGATCGCCGCCGATCTTGGCGGCCTTCAAGAGCGCCTGAATCTTGTCGAACGTCTCCTGGTCTGTGAGCTTCTCGTGCTTGCCGGGGTAGCTCTGTCCGTCCCAGGTCACAACCCCGACGTAGTAGTGGTTGTGGAGTATCTCCTGGATGCGGCTGGCTGTTAGCGGCCGTTCGGGGGCGCGTCGAGTGGCACGAGTTCGCAAACCCTGTTCGGTGAGATAGGTAGCCAGAGCCCGCGTTGTCCACTGGCCGGTGGCGTAGAGGTCGAAGGCGAGCGTGATAAGTGGCGCGCGTTCGGGGTCTAGCTCGACGGTGCGGATGTCCTGACCGGATATCCATTCACGCTTTGAGCGGTATCCGATCGGTGGCCTAAATGGAGTGCCACCTTGTTCATGCTTGCGGCGCAGTCCCTTCTTTACTTCGGTTGCCAGGTTGTTGCTGTAATACTCGGCGAAGCTCGCCAACATGCCGTGCATGAGGCGTCCGGCTGGTGTCTCGTCAATGTTCTCTGTGACTGAGACGAGCGTGATGCCCATGCCGACGAGCTTCTGATACAGCACCGCGTCATCGAGGCGGTTGCGGGCGAGACGATCAACTTTATGGACGATCAGGTACTTGACGCCGAGCGTCGGTAGCTCGCGCATCATCATTTGAAGTACCGGGCGATCGTCGCTCTTGGCGGACTCGGCCCGCTCAAGGTAGACCTTGGCCAGCTCTGCGCCGCGGTCAATGGCCTCACGCTTGGCTGCGTCCACCTGCGCGGGCAGGCTGTAGCCGTCTTCGTCGCCGTCGCGGCCGAGCTGACCGAAGCTGGACACGCGAGCGTAGATCGCGGCTCTGTCCACCGGCATGATCTCAGGGTTAGGTTGTTGTGAGTGGGTTTGTTGTGACATAAATCCTCCTTTCTAATTACTTTTGTGGTCATATTCTCCCGCTGATCCTTCCGGGGTTCAATGTGTTTGGTAGTGGCGCAGGCCGGTCAAGATGTGTAACCCCGACCGGCCCGCTTGTCTCACTTCAATGCCTCCAATCGCTCGGTGATCGCGGCCTTGCGCTCGTCCGCGCTGGCTTTGAGCGCCTCGTGCTCAGCCGTGGCCTCACGCGCTCGCTCACCGGCAACCTCGACCTCACGGTCAATCGCCGTGATTGAGCGTTCAAGGGCCGCGCGGGCGTCGGCCAGTGCGTCCTCCGGTGTCGTCTCGCGCCTCCGGGGTCGGCCTTTGCCGTTGCCGGTGGCTCCCCGCGAATACGAGTAGTAGCTGCCACGGATACTGTTGACTGGCTGCCCGTACTCGGCGGCGACTTGCTTGAAGGCGTCGGGACGCTCCGCACCGTTCTCGATGAGCGCGTTGACCTTCTCATAGACCTCTTGAGCCTTGGTCACTGTTGACCTCCTTAGAAGTGAATGACTTGAGCGGCCAGTAGAAAGACGCCTATGCGCCCTTCCGCCGGCCGGTGGGCCATCCACCACGCGGGTCATGCGCTCCGTTCCAGCCGGTCACGGGTGAGCTGCACGTACTTGGGGTTCAGCTCGATCCCGAGCCAGTCTCGGTCGTACTGGCGAGCGACCAGCGCGACCGTGCCACTTCCCATGAACGGGTCGAGCACCAGGCCAGGGCGCGTCGCCGCCCCGCAGCTACACGGCACAAGGGCGCGCGGTTGCGGCTTGCCGTCCACGAACCGCACGGGATGACGGGCACGCTGCCACGGACGACCGCAGCGGGTGCAGACCTTCTCCGGACAGGTGGCGATGATGGGGCGGCGGATCAGCTCGGCGGGGAAGCTCGCGCTATGACCCCGGACGCGAGCGCCTGCGATCTGCCAGGCGTCGCCGGGATTCTTGCCCAATGGATGACCACGCACCCCCTCTCGGCCGAGGCGAGTCAGACCGCTATGGCCGTGGTCACGCGCCCCGTGGCAAATGCGGCGATCCAGTGTTGGACTGGGCCGGGGAGCGTCGGTGTTCGCCAGTGGTTCGCGGATCAGGTCGAGGTCGAAGAAGTAGCGGCGCTCGCGCGCCAGCAGGTAGACGAACTCCCAGGATTGCGTGAGCCGGTCGGCCGCCGAGGACGGCAACGGGTTGGGCTTCGTCCAGCTCAGACGGTTGCGTATAAGCCAGCCGTCGGTGAGTAGTGCTTGCGCTAGGCGCTCAGGGCCGAGCAGCAGCGACTTGGCGGGCGCTCCTTCGCTTGGGCGGGAGGCGTACACGTCGGCGACGTTCAGCCAGCAGCAACCCCACGGCACCAGCACACGGGCGATCTCCACCGCGACCGCGCGCAGATGAGCTACCCACTCGTTTATATGGGTTTCTTGGCCGAACTCCTGCGCGCCTCCTTGGTAGGCGCGGACCTGGAAGTACGGCGGGCTTGTCACGACGCAATCCACCGAGGCGTCGGGGAGCGTTCGCAAGACCGCCAGCGCGTCGCCTTGGAGCACCTGATTGCGCGGTCTCACGAGCGTGCCTCGCTCGCCAGGAAGCCGACGATTTCATCGAGCAGGCAGATCGAGAAGAGCTTGTCGGCGGGGGTCGGGAGACGGTGCAGAACATTGGCGAGCTGCTCAGCGCGGCGAACGTCCGGGACCGCCCACAGTACACGCGGGTAGATGCCGTGCTCCTGTTGTTCGGTGCCAGCGCGATGATGCGCGAGATACCGCTCGCATTTCGCCAGCAAGGTTCCGGTGTGCTCTGTCGCCAGATCAACCTCGCTGAACCAGCGATCTTCCAGTGCGCCGACACCGACGCGAACAAACAAGTCCGGTCGTACAGTTAGGCGTGCGCCCCAAGCGCCAAGGAAGGCTCTATGGGAGGTCGGCTCTTGTTGAATCTCGATCAGCTCGAGGACACCGTTGCGGTCGGCGGCGTGGAGATCAACGACGACGCTGGTGCAGGCCAAGACGTGTTTCGTGAAGCGCTCACCCGGCGTGCCGAGTCGCCGCAGATGAAGCCCGCGTCGTTTGAGTAGCTTGCTGCCGGCTAATCCCACCGCATAGATGAGCGTCGCCGAGCCACCGCGCACTCCACCACGGGCGCGGCCCGGCAGTGGGTCGAGCACTCGCCAGTCGGTGAGCCGCTTGAGTGCCCGAGCGCCAGCCCGAGCCCGTGCCGGGTTGGCCTTCGGATCGTCAGTCCAGAACCTGCGCACGAGCTGCTTTGAGGTCGCAAGGCGGCTGGTTGCCACGAAGCCGAGCACCGCCATGTCGAGGTCGGTCATGTCGGCGGCGATACGGTCGAGGCGACCGGCGGTGAGATAAACAGACGGAGCAACAGGGCAGTCTTCCCCCGTCGAAATCTGAGAGGAATCGGCCTGGGAGCTGAGGCTTTTGCGATCTTCTCGTTGCGCGATACGACGGGCGATAGGACGGGTCATGCGGCCCTCCCGGTACGGCCATATCCGCCGCCATCAGCGTTTTGGTCAGGGTCGGCGTCGGCGCTACGGCGACGCAGCGCTTCTTCGATCTCGCGCGGGTCACGTCCGTAGCGCTCGGCGCTCAGACGGCGGATGTGCTCAGCTTGGCCGGTCAGCGGCGGCGGGCCTTCGGTGCGGCCGGTGATGGTGACGCTGCCGCGCCCATGCTCGCCGGTATGCACGCGAGCCCCGATCTCAAAGCGCGCAAGGCCCATCAGGTCACTGACCGTCAGCGGTGGCATCTCGCGTGCGAGGCGAGCGGCGGAGTCGGCGCTGGCGGTATAGCTCAACAGGGTGCCGGTGTTGACGAGCAAACTACTGCGGGCGCTGTCGCTCAGCCTCGACAAATCTTGGACGGCCGTAACGATGCCGCACCCCAAGCCACGGCTGCGCTCCAGAAAACGCTCCAAGCCGACCGGAAGATGCAGCGATGCCAGCTCGTCGCAGTAGAAGCAGAACGGGCGACGCTGATGCGCCGGGATGGCGACTCTGGCCTCGATCGCGCTCCATAGGAGGTAGCCGAGAATCGCGGACAGCAAGGAGCTGGCCGCCTCGCTTAGAACACCGGGCGCGAGCGACACCACCAGCCAGCGCCCTTCCGCGATCAGCTGTGGAATGGATAGCCGTGGGCTTGGCTGGTTGATGACATTTCTCAGCGCTGGACGCGAGAGCAGGCCGGCGATGCGCGCGAGTGCCGGGGCGACGTGCTGGAACTGCTCGGCTGCCGATAGCGACTCAAACGCGCGCCACTGGCCGACCAGGATGGGATCGGACAGACGCCCGACCGCCTGCGCGCGCAGGGCCGGGTCGGTGTATAGACGAATCCAGTCAGACAGCACCGGCTCGTCTAGCTCGGCGAGCGCTCGGAGGCCGGCGCGCAGGTAGGCATCAATGCGAATACCCCAGGCGTCTTTGTAGATGCTTCGTAGCGCGGACAGGATCACATCGCTGCGCAGGTCGGGGTCTCCCTCGCCGAACAGCTCCAAGCCGGACACCGGGCCGGCCTGGGAGGGATCGAGAACCACGACGCGGTCGGCGTACTCCGGGGGGATGCGGTCAAGCAGGTCGCCCACCAAATCGTTCTTCGGGTCGAGGACGATCCCCCCAAATCCGCTGGCCAGGTCAGCCAGGATGCAGCGCAGCAACAGAACCGACTTGCCGCTGCCGGTTCCCGCGATGACCGCCATGTGCTGGCGGATAGCGGTAGCGTCTAGCGCCACAGTTCTCTCTCCCTGACTGTCGCGGCCGATGAACAGTGGACGCCCGGTGCGCGGTACGTATCCCGGCACCGGCAGCTCACGGGCACCACCGACTTCCACGCCGGGGATCGCATCGCCCAGTGGCCATCCGATCAAGCCGCCGATGAGCTCGCTCGGAGTCGTCCAGCCTGAACTACGGGTGGTCTTCGGTAGCGCCGCCAGGCTGCGGTTGCCGCGCTCGGTGGTGATCCGAAGTGTCCCGACAGAGCCGCGACGGGCGCGCAGCGAGCTTGTCAGGTGCTCGCAAATCTGGCGGGCACGAGCTACCGAACCGGCGCACACAAGGATGAGGCCGCAAGCCTGAAAGCCGACACCGGACGCGAGCTTCTGCCGCCAGGCTCGCTCGGCCTCCCGCGCGGCGCGATCCATCGGCTCCTTCGGAGTAAACTGCCTGGGGCTTCCGCTGCGTATCGCCCACCGTAGCGTCGCTCGCTCGCCGGGAGCCAACCCCGCGATGCCAGAGAGCAAGGTGCGGCTGGCCGCCTGCGGATTCTCACTCGCCAATACCAGCGGCGTCGGCAAGAACACTTTGGCGCTGAGCGTCACCCTTCCCGCCGATTCCGGGGCTTCGGTCGCACGCAAACCGGGCAGTGCACCGGTCAGCATTGAGATGACCGATTCCCGTGCCTGGGCGGGTACGAGTAGATAATGGCTGATGCCTTCGGCGGTGGCGGCGACCTCCAGGATGTACTCCAGTCGGTAGTCGGTGCCCGCGATGCCGCTGAGCGCAGCCTTGGCGTACAGCGGATCGGCGTTCGCCGGGAAGGTGATTGCAAGCCTGACACGGCTGGCTCGCATGGCGGCTTCGGCGCGGTGCTCTGCGATAAGGATGCTGCCGCCGAGAACGCCTCCTCCCGACGCTGCGACTATGGCAGGAATGAGGTTGCTATTCACTGTTCGCGTCTCCGGCGTTTGGCTCTAGCGCGCTCCTCAGTCTCCCGCCGCCGTCTCGCAATTCGTTTTGACTGGAGCATCAACGCGACCGCGATCGCCTCAGTATCAATATCGGTGTCGGCACGCCTGATCCCTGTTGTCTTTACCTGACGTGGTTTTCTCAGGGGCAGCCCTCCTTTCTTGTTACTTTTGCATGACGTATTCCTCCGTGAGGGGTTATTTTTAGTCTGAACGACTGGGTTTGTTCGGTCTTTGTTCGGCATTACAGTTTTCGGGTGAGTCAAAATGCTTGGCGCTGTGAGTCTTGACAGCGGTGTGCTTGCAATCACCAGCGGCGTGTGTAAAACCAGACAACGCGCAGAACCGCCGCCGCGATGGCGGTGACGAGAATGACGGGAACGAGTGCTCCCAGGATTTGAGCGAGCCGAGGTCCGACCGCGCCAAGCGCGACCAGCCCCAGAATCACTATTGCGAGTGTTGAGACGAGCTTGGTCAAACCAGCGCACCCCCACCGCCCGGCAACTCGTCCATAGCGGCACCGAGGAAAATGACCGCTGTGTCGCGTTCGACACTTGCCTTGGCTGTGGCTTCTTGGCTCTGTTGGAGCGCCCGGCGCAGATCGGCGTTCTCCTGCGCAAGGTCTCGGTTCCATCGGCAGACGCGCCGTATCTGCTCACGCTCAGTCATGATCGCCGCCCCGGCCGGCACGGTCCATGCGGCGGATGGTTTCGGCCCGGATCGCGGACATGCGTCTCATTGCGCGGGCGGTACGTTCGGCGTGGCGGCGACGTTCGCGCATCATCCGCTGCTCGGGACTGATGCTCGCCACACGGGCGAACAGGAACAAGAGGATTAGCAGGAACGCCGCCGCTGCGACAGCGGCGTTCCCGACGACGAGGACTAGGGCGAGCATTAGAAGCTGCCTCCGCTCAGCTTCCGCAGCTCGCGCTTCAACGCCAGGGCTCCCTCTTCGCTGAGGCCGATGAGGATCTGGTCGCCGAAGCCGTCGCTGTTTTGGATGCGGCGGGCGAGGTCACGGATGATGGCTTCAGCCTCGTCCATTCCATGACGGGTCGCCATGCTGAAATCGGACATCTTCGCCATGCCCAGGTTCCGCAGGGCTTCGTCCTCCGCTCGCTGCACGAGCGTGTTTGCCTGGACGGTGGAGAGCGCGTTGCCTGCCGCGCGATCGGTACTGAGGGCGCCGAAGATTGAGCGGCGGGTGGGGACGAGGTTGGACATTTGAGGCTCCTGTTCGTTTGGGGACAAGAGCGACGATAAGTCTCGTTTGGGGTCATAATTGGGCTGAGTATGGGCGGAACTCGACCCAACACGAAGCCGCTTGGTGCCGCCGAGTCATCGGGTCGGTTTAGTCAAGTCACGCTTGAGCTTTACGCGTTGCTGCTTTGCAGTCCCGACGGGGCAAGCGTTGAAGCTATAGCCACTAAGCCCGCCCTCATGGGACTGGCCTTCACTCAGGCCGAGGAGGACTTGCAGGTGGAGGAACCAGACGCTGTGCAGAGGGCCAAAGCAGTTCGCTCACTGATCGCCAGCAAAAGCAGCCAGATTTCGGTGCGCGTTCGTCAACGCGACAAGAGCCTTGATTATGGTAGTGCTATTCGGATGCTTCTCGGCCTTGCACCAGGGACAGAGAAATGGTCGCTATCAGACCGTCGGCAAGCAGCCGCTAAAAAGCTCAAGCGAGAAGATGTACACAATCTATCCAAGACACGCTACAAGCCCGAATATCAACCCAGCTATGAGCTTGAATTGCTCAACGAGCTTGCCAACAAGCTCTCCGGCCGCGAGATGACACCCCCGTTGCCTCGGGCGAGCCCACAGTCCACACTTCCGGTCGGAGGGGGCGCCTATGACATCATGTACAAAGCTTGGCTAAGAGCAACATCGCTTCTAGATCTTCTTCATACCCTAATCGAGGATCAGCGTAAGCATCGTAATCAAAATCCTAGTGTCCAATATGAACCCGGACTAGAGACTAGTAAGTTGTTTGTATCGGACTTCTATGAGCTGGTGCAATGTTTCGAGAATTATTCATTCAACGATCACTGGGGCGATCTGTCGTTCGATCAGGTTGCGTCTAGTAGATCGTGGATGTTTCAAGATACTATTGACGTTCCTATCAGTGCGGCGACAGTTGCAGAGTGGCGTGCAGATTCGTCACTCCCATCCCCCAATATAGGCACGGTGTTGGGTATGGATACTAAGCCTGTCCTAGCATGGGTGATATGCAAGTGCTCACCCTTGCAATCTCTCGTCCTAATTGATGCCGTCAAGGAAAGTTCGGCAACCATTGTCGGACTAGATGGCATGAGGAAAGACCACCAGGAATTAATCTATAGTGAAGTAATGGACTGGCTGGCTAGGTGTCGTTGCGTGGACGATGCGGATTGTTCGTCCAATTGCAGGGCTCACTGGCTGCTTGATGCCTGTAAGCAGTGGATTAGTAGACTTGAGGAGCAATGGCGAGAAATGAAGGAGGCTCACAAGTCACCTAGTAGCTATCTACCCGCAACCTTCCATCTTTATCGCTTGAGCCTTAGATCGAAAGCGTTGAGCAATTGACAAACCAGTCACATAACGTATAATAACCCCACTTCCCGGCTCGGGGGGAGAGTGTCCACAACATCTGTTGCGGGCAGTAACCCCCGAGATCGGAGAACGATGCTTGAAGCTATGTTTGGGGCCGTGTGGTTTTGCAGCCCCCGGCTCATAAAGACGCTGCTCAGCAGGGCGGCCTACTACGTATGTAACGAACTTGACGGCTTCACTGCTGGGCGTACTACATGTACGCGGATCGCAGCGGGGAATGCCATAGCCGCCATTGAGATGTTCGACATCGAGAGAGCCATAAGTGGCGAGTATTCGTTGTTGCCTAACCCTCTCTATTCGACCCTGGCATCTTTCACCCAGGACGAATGGGAAGAAGTCCTCGCTATCGCTGAGAGTAGTATGGACATGATGGCTGGTGACTTGCAAGAGCCTCGCTGGTCACACCTGCGAAAGGCGCCGGGTTAGTGCCTACACGATCTCGGCTTGTCTCAACTGTCCCCGATGAACCCTCACCGGCTCATCGGGGACAACCCGCAATTATTTATGGCAAGTCTCTTTTGAGGTAAGCATGACCGTTTCCCATGTGGGTTGCGCTCCAGCTCCAAACGACAGTTCAGCCTTGACCGGGAGGCCACCGGCAGGGCAGGTCTTGGGCATCGTCACGATGGAGTGCAGCTTGCCGCCCTTCATGTAGGCGGCGCCGAGGGTTAGGTCGAGCGATGTAGTGGATAGATCCCACGGCCCCACCGCTGTTTGTAGAGGTAGGTTCTCCGTCAGCTTCGCGCCATAGGTTCCAGCGGTGGGCATCAGGCTGCCGGTGTTGAAGCCCCCGGAAACGAATGGGCCTCCGGTGGTGTGCGTCCAAAACCCTAGACCGCCACCGGCTGGGAAAAAGGCTCCGTGTGCTCTGGGGGTGGAGATAATGCCTTCGCCCGCAAAGTTCACCATGTCGGTTTCCTGGCCCGGCACACTGGCGAATGAGCCGCTGGGACATGGCGGGCCTGCTTGAGACCAGCCGGACAGTCGGGGATGGCAGGGCGCAAAGCCATGCGTGTCAATCGTCGTGCCTTTGGGCAGATAGACGGCCACGCGCCTGAGCGGGCTGGGCAATCCGGCGTCTTCGGTGCCTTGGATCGTGAAGCTGGCTACCAGCTCGGCCGGAGCGCCAGCGATGTTGCCGGTGTGCGGCCACGCTCGGCTGTGCGGAGCCAGCAGGTTCTTCGGGATCGGTACGGCGGCAGCGCTCAGCGTGGCGGTCGGTATGGCGACTGCGGCCATCGGCGCACCGAGAACCAAGGCTCCCACTGTCAGGCAGGCTCCTAGCAGCTTCGGCGCTCGGCTTTGTGTGCGGCGGCGGTCTGCTCCCATGCGTCCGCTCCTTCTCGGTCTTGGAGGGGCAATGCGAGCACGGCGACGCCGTGGGGATGACCGTCGCCGTGCTCGCAAAGCTCCCTACTGGAATGTCATAGGCGGGCGACTCTACCCGAATGTCAAGCAGAGGTCTACTGCGATGTCATTGTGCCAGGGTGCTCGGGCCGAAAAGCTGGCCCCATGTCCGCCTCCCCGGCCTTCCAGCACGCCCTCGGCCTCGCCGTCAAGCAGCGCCGAGAAGAACTCAAACTGACCCAGGAGCAGCTCGACAACAACACCGAACTGCACCAGCGCTGGATCTCCAACGTCGAGACCGGCAAGCGCAACCCCAGCTACGGCAGCCTGCGCCGCCTCGCCGCAGGACTCGACCTCACCGCCTCCGAGCTACTGGCCCGCGCCGAGCAGATCGAGGCAGGCGGCATCGAGACGATCAACGCCGCTGCACGCTGACATCGCCCATCCGCGTCGCCGAGCTGGTGCAGGCCATCGAAGCCCGGTCGCTGCCGCCGACCGCGATCAACTAGACAGAAGAACCGGGCTCCTGCACCGCTCGCAACTGCGGACGAGACGGACGGAGAGGGATGCCGACCGAGCACCGTCCCCGAGACCTCAGCCACGCTAAACGCCTCTTTGAGAACCGCGTCGGCAAACTCGGTGATGGCCTCGTTTATCACCTGCGTAGAGTCCTCATACAACCGCTCAAATAGGCCCTGCACATCCGCCTCCGCCAACGTCACCTCATACCGGTCACGCGAACCGGCCCGCGTCCACTCGATCTGATCGAGCAGCCGCACCGCCTGATCGAACTGCTCGCGCAGCCGCTCGGCCGTAGCAATTTCGCCTTCCTCTAGGGCTAGTGCGAGACCCCCGGCTCGCGCCAGATCGCTAACAACAAACCGATACACGGCATTCCGTTGAGCCCGATTGAGAATGAGCGCCATACAAACTCCATCCGGTCGCAGCCAGGCATTCACCCCCGGCCATTTACAAGGAATGACCAATGAAGCCATGAGTCCAAATGAAATGTCAAAATGTGACACCCAGTAACTCATGCGCGCCACGCTGCACAACCGCGCTCTGAGGGTGCCGGGCCGCTCCTTGACGACGCTGCGGGCACGGCCCTAGCGTCAGCGGCTCCATAACCAAGCGGCCCCGGCACGGGATTGTGGCCCGTACCGAGGCCCAGACACAAGGAGCGCGAACCTCCCCATGCCTGATGAACAGCCTACCCACGATGCTGATGCCGCCGAGTACGCCACCGAGGAGACGGTGCTCGATCTCTTCCTCTACGGCGACTCCCAACGCCCGCTGACGCTGCACGAGATCGGCCTAGAAATCGGCAGCGAGATAGTCGCCGCAGACGCCATCGCAAACCTCCGCGCGGCCGGGCTCATTCACAAGACCAGCGACGGCTTCCTGTTCGCCAGTCGCGCCGCCGTCCACCACCACAACATCATCAGCTAGCGGCCATGAACGACTCAACATATAGCGATACCGTCGCCTTCGGGCAACGCCTGCGCACACTACGCGCCAGGTGCGGCATCTCCCAAGACACCCTTGCCGACAGAACCGGCATCCACGCCACGGCGATCGGACGCTTGGAGCGCGGCACACGCGAGCCCCGACTGAAAACGATCCTGCGCCTCGCGGAAGGGCTCAGAATGCAGCCCGGCAGGCTAGTAGACGACCTCGGGAGTCGCCGGCTGACCCCCGAAGAGTTCGAGCTGTGCTTCGGCCACCTACCAACAGACGGCGAGGGCTAGGCAAGCAGCCGCACAACCACACGAATCGGCCCAGGCTATACCAGGAGGGCCTGGGCCACCGAAGGAACGCACATGCGATGAGTCGGGCGACGCTCGATTGTGACTAGCCGCCAGCCATTCATAATGGCGTATACTACCGATGGTCATGCCTGTCCAACCGCATGAAATAGGTGAACATAGCGAAAGGTGGGTCGCGGCGGGAGAACCGTACTGCACCCACGAGCGCGTGGTAACGGTGCAGGACATGGGATGCCCTCCAGAGGAACTATGTTGCGTGACCTGCGGCGCCAGTTGGGACAAAGGGTCATCGGTGCCGGAGCCGCGAGGCAACAGAAAATAGCCCCGCCCACAAGCCATGTGCGAGGCGGTTACTTCAACGCCGAGTAGATTACGAACGCGGTATTGACGAGGGTCAACGCGACGAGCCAAACAGTCAACCGTCGGAGTGTCTTTGTGCCCTCCTGCGCTTGGATCACGACACGAGCGGCTGTTTCACCTAGTGCTTTAGCACTCATCTCGCTCTGCCGCTGATTGCTCCGTATCTTGCGGATCACGAACATGCACCAGAACGGGAAGATGAAACGAAAGAGGGTTACTGCGCGCCCATCTACCTCGATGTCAGCGATACGTATGAGCTTGTAGCTCATTAGTACAGGCTCCGCTTCATTAGAGGCCCAGCAGACGAAGCAGTTCTATGTGAGGTACATGGCCTTCGATGAGACAGAGAACAGAGCAGGCAGTGATGACTATCAGCAGGATCACGCGACGGGTCAGTTGCAAATAGCGGTCTGCCGTCCAGAAGAAGAGTTCGCGCTGCCGTCGCTGTGCAGCGAGAACGCGCGCGGGAGGTGGAGGCTGTCGCGCCATCGGCTGTGACTATCCGACGTCCGCGTTCTCAGGAATCACTTGGCTCGCCTCTTCATAGGAGTCCAGATCCGTAATGCGAATGTATTGATCGCGGGCCGGGCGTGCGACCTCGCCGGCGGTGAACATGCCAGACAAGACGCCCTGCAATACCAGGTACGCTTTCTGATCTTCCTCAAGCTGTCCGGACTCGATCAGCACCGCGCGTATCGCGGTTGTGTGGAGCGGCTGATGGTGCGGAAGGATCGCGAGGACGGCATCACGGAGGGCGGCTGTACGAGCCTGTGCAGTCGTGCGGCTCTCCTCGGCCAATGCCAGTCGCGGATGCAACTTATGACCCCTCGCCCAATCCGCTCGAGCAGATCGTCCGTGGCCATCGCCGCTGCCATGTCCGAGACGCCTTTTTGTGCGTCGGCCCTATCCGGGAGCCAGTCGCGCGCCCTCAGCGCGGCGGCGAGCGCGGGAATCGTCATCTGCATATCCGGTGCTTCTGTAGCGAGCGTCAGGATCGCCTGCCGCAGCGTTGGTCGCTTACCGCTGGCATGACTCGCCGCCAGCTCGTCTAGCTCGCTCGCCTCGTCCTTGGGTACGTCCAGCCCAAGGAGCATCGCGCCCTGCTGGAGCCACTCCAGTTCTGCCGTTGCGGCTTCGTACTCGGCGATTGCTGCTGCCTTGCGCGTCGTCGCTGCCGAGACTCCGGCAGCGACCGACTCTCTTGTAAACACAGGTTCAGGCACCGTAAGATGCAGTGTATCAAGCAGTGGCTACCGCATGAAGCCTCGCCATCAGTCGAGCAGCTTGCGGCGGGATGGGTCGAACACAGCGATGCGAACTCGCGCCGTCTAGCTTTGCCTCACAGCCAGCAGCGCCTCAATCAACCGCCGAACCCGATCCTCATGCCCCGGAAATGCCGAAGGCCCAGCCCCCTCTCGGGAGACCGGGCCGGTTCGACTGTGATCGTTATGGTGGAGCTAGCCGGGCTCGAACCGGCGACCTTCTGGCTGCCAGCCAGACGCTCTCCCAACTGAGCTATAGCCCCATTAGCAGGCACAGTCTATCGAGGCCGCCAGCCCTATTCGTTTAGCCGCTTCGGAGGCCGCTGACAAGCACATGGCGCGCTTAGGCCCGCACTGTTTGCACGCGAAGATGGGCGACTCGAGGAGCCGTGATCGCAACGGCCTGTGGGCCTACCCCGGCGGCATGAACTCCGGCACGTCCAGATCGCCGCCCTCGCCGCGGTTCTCCTCGCGGTAGCTTGCGCGCGGTGATGCTTCGCCCCGCGAACCCCCGCCGCGCGCGCGTTGCGCGCGCTCGCGTGCGTCCCCGGCGTCGGCCTGGTCGAGCCGCGCGGTCATGGAGCCGTGGGTCAGGCGCACGTCGCGCAGCAGGCGCTCGGCGTTGTTGCGCAGCGACACCGAGAGGTCGCGCAGGTTGCGCGTCACGGTCGTGCCCTCGCGCAGCACCTCCGCGGCGCTCGCGTGCGCCTCGGCGAGGATTTCGCGCGCCTCGGCGCGCGCGCTCGCGCGGATCTCGTTCGCGCGCTCCTGCGCCTCGACTTGCAGCCGCGCCGCGTCCTCGCTGTGCGCCGTCAGCGCGCCCTGCGCCTGCTCGCGCGCCTGCGCCACGATGCGCTCGGCCTGCTCGCGCGCCTGCGCGAGCTGCGACTCGGCTTGCTGCATGGCCTGCGCCAGCAGCGACTCCGTCTCTGCGTTTGCCTGTACGAGCTGCGATTCGGCCTGCCGGCGCGCCTGTGCGAGGTCCGACTCCGTCTCAGCGGTGCTCTCCGCGCGCGCCCTCTCCGCCTCCGCGTGGGCCTCGGCCAGGGTTTGCGCGGTGCTCTCGTGCGCCTCCGCGCGCACTCGCTCGGCCTCGCGATGCGCGCCCGCGAGCACCTCCGCGGCGGTCTCGCCCGCGGTCGCGAGCGCCTCGTTGCGCATCGTCTCGGCCTGCGCGCGCGCCTCGGCGAGGATCTGCTGCGCCTCCTCCTCGGCCGCGCGCACGCGGTGCTCACCCGCGCGGTCCGCCTCCGCGATCCGCTCGCGCGAGCGCTCCTCGGCTTGCACGCGCAACTCCTCCGCGGCGCGCTCGGCCGCGGCGATGATGCCCTCGATGCGTGTCGGCGCCTCCTCGTACATATCCCCCTGCATCTTGATGCACGCGACGCTCAGACGCGAGGCCAGATGCGGGCGAGGTCAACGGGCGCCAGTAAGCCGATTGCGGGTCTCCAGCGGGCGGAGCGCGGTCGATGGCAGGAATCATTGGAAATCTGTCCTTGCGGACGGACGCCCGATCGGGGACCATCACAGTCCTCATGCCTTCCACAAGCGCACCGCGCAATATCGCGATCCTCGTCTACCCCGGTGTCCAGAGCCTCGACGTGACCGGGCCGCTCGAGGTCTTCAGCGCCGCCCAGCAGCTACTCGAGCCAGGTGCAGCCCGCGGCGGCACTAGTGATCAGCGCTGGGAGGCCGGCGATTGGGCACGCCGGAGTCCAGGCGGTCGCGCGCGCCGGGAGGGCGGCTACCGCACGCACGTAATCTCGACCGACGGCGCTCCCCTGGAGACCTCCAGCGGCCTAATGATCGTGCCGCACGCCGGCCTCGACGACGCGCCGCGCGCGATCGACACGCTGATCGTCGCCGGCGGCGTCGGCGTCGAGCGGCTCTGCGAGGATCGCGCCGCGCTCGCGTGGATCGCGGCTCGCGCGCTGGACACGCGGCGCCTCGCCTCGGTCTGCACCGGCGCCTTCGCACTGGCGGCGGCGGGCCTGCTCGACGGTCGCCGCGCCGCGACGCACTGGGCGTCCGCCGCGGAGCTCGCGCGTCGCTATCCCCGCGTGCGCGTCGAACCCGAGCCGATCTTCGTGCGCGACGGCTCGGTGTGGACCTCCGCCGGCGTCAGCGCCGGCATGGACCTCGCGCTGGCCCTGCTCGAGGACGATCTCGATCGCGAAGCCGCGCTGACCGTCGCGCGTCACCTCGTGCTGTTCCTGCGCCGCCCCGGCAACCAGTCGCAGTTCAGCGCGACCCTCGCCGCGCAGGCCCCCGCGCGCGACGCCCTGCGCGAGGTGCAGCGCTTCGCGGTCGAGAACCTCGCAGCCGATCTCTCCGTCGAGGCGCTCGCCGCGCGCGCACACATGAGCGCGCGCCACTTCGCGCGCAGCTTCCGCGCGCAGGTCGGGATCACGCCCGCGCGCTACGTCGAGCGCCTGCGCCTGGAGGCCGCGCGCCGCGCGCTCGAGGAGGCCAGCGAGCCGCTCGCCGCGGTCGCCGCCGGCTGTGGCTTCGGTACTCCGGAGACGATGCGCCGCACGTTCCTGCGCGCGCTCGGGGTCGGGCCCGCCGAGTACCGACGCCGCTTCCAGGTGCACCACACAACCACCGCGCACGCCGCCGCCTGAGACCCGCTAGACGAGGCCGTCCGCGAGCCGCGACTCGGCCGGCGACCTCGCTTTGCGAGACCCCGCAACCACAAGCAAAGGAGCGCAGACCCGTGCAGATCGCCATCCTGCTGTTCGACCGCCTCACCGCCCTCGACGCCGTCGGTCCCTATGAGGTTCTGAGTCGGCTGCCCGACGCGACGGTCACATTCGTGGCCGAGCGGGCCGGCCTTAAGCGCACCGACACCGCGCAGCTCGCACTGAACGCCGACGCCGCCCTCGAGGAGCTGCCGCACCCCGACATCGTGCTCGTGCCCGGCGGTCGCGGACAGGCCGACCTGATGGCCGACGGACCGCTACACGAGTGGCTGCGCGCCGCGCACGAGCGCAGCACGTGGACCACCTCGGTGTGCACCGGCGCGCTGATCCTCGCCGCCGCCGGCCTGCTCGCGGGCAAGCGCGCGACGACCTACTGGACCGCGATGGACGAGCTGGGGCGGCTCGGCGCGGAGCCGGTGCACGAGCGCTTCGTATTCGATGGCAAGCTCGCCACCGCCGCCGGTGTCTCCGCGGGCATCGACATGGCGCTCGCGCTCGCCGCGCGCATCGCCGGCGAGCGCGTCGCGCAGGCGATCCAGCTCGGCATCGAGTACGAACCGCAGCCGCCGTTTCGCGCCGGCTCGCCGCTGACCGCGCCACCGAAGCTCGTCGAGGCCCTGCGCGCTCGCGCACGCTTCGCCTAGCCACCCCGCCGCGCGCACGCGCGCACGCGGCGGGCCCCATTTCGCGCGCACGCGGCGGGCCCCATTCGATCCGGTGCTGTGCGCACGCTCGTTTGCGACTTGGCTGGCGGCGCACCGTGCGGGCTCCTCGCCCCGCGCGCGCTTCGGCTAACGTGGATTGCCCCTACATTCGGAGGACACGACTAGGAGGACGACCGATGTCGGAGAACCCATTCGAAGCCACATCCTCGCGCCGTAAAGAGCTGAGCGTCTTCGAGCCCCGCGCTACCGAACGCGCGGCGAGCTCCACCTTCCTGCTCGGCCAGGTCATGTTCCTGGTCGCGATCGCGCTCGCGTTCGCCGCCGCCGGCACCTACATCGGGCGCGACCTCGCGTTCGGGACCGCCGAGATCTGCGTGTTCGGCTCGCTCGGCATGCTGATCGCGCAGATGTTCGTCCCCGCCTTGCGCACCGGCTCAATCGGGATGGTCTGGATGTTCGCGCTCGCGCTGCTCCTCGGGGTCGGCATGGGCCCCGTGATCGCCGAGTACGCCACCTACGATCGCTCTGCGCTCTACCAGGCCGCGGGCGGCACCGCGCTCACCGTCGGCGTGATGGGCTCCTACGGCTTTGCCACCTCGCGCGATTTGATCCGCTGGATGCGCCCGCTGTTCTGGGCGCTGCTCGCGGTTTTCGCGCTCAGCATCGTGTTGATCCTCGTCGGCTCCGGCGAACATCTGCTGTTGAACCTCGCGATCTACGTGATCGTCAGTGCGTATCTGGCGATCTACTTCCAGATCATTCGCCGCCGCGCCACCGAGCAGGACGTCGTGTGGATCGCGACCGGTGTGTTCATCAACATCATCAACATCTTCCTCACGCTGCTGCGGATCTTCGGAAACAGTCGCTGAGCGGGGCGCGAGAGCGTTCCGTCCCAGGGCGCCCGCTAACCTGCGCGGCGATGAGCGAGCAGCACCACTACGACCCCCAGGAGATCGAGCCGCGCTGGCAGGAGGTGTGGGCGCGGGAGCGTACCTGGGAGGTCGCCAACGACACCGACGTCGACGCCGGGGGTGCCCCCGGTGGGGGAGCCGGTGCGAGTGAGCCCGTGAAGTCCTACGTGCTGGAGATGCTGCCCTATCCGAGCGGCGAACCGCACATCGGGCATCTGAAGGTGTATTCCGTCGGTGACGCCATCGCGCACTTTCACCGGCGTCTCGGTCGACGCGTGCTGCACCCGATGGGCTACGACGCCTTCGGGCTGCCCGCCGAGAACCACGCGATCAAGACCGGTGTGCACCCGCGTGACTCGACCGCCGCCTCGATTGCCTCCTTTCGTCGCCAGTTCCACGAGTGGGGAATCTCGATCGACTGGTCGCGCGAGCTCGGCACGCACGAACCGCGCTACTACCGCTGGACGCAGTGGATCTTCCTCGAGCTGCTGCGCGCCGGCCTCGCGTACCGCAAGGAGGCCGCCGTCAAGTGGTGCCCGCACGACCAGACCGTGCTCGCCAACGAGCAGGTCGTCGACGGCCACTGCGAGCGCTGCGGCGCCGAGGTCGAAATTCGCCAGCTCGAGCAGTGGTTCCTGCGTATCACCGACTACGCCGAGCGGCTACTCGGTGACCTCGATCAGATCGACTGGCCAGAGCACGTCAAGACGATGCAGCGCAATTGGATCGGCCGCTCGGAGGGCGCGGAGGTGACATTCCACTGCGAGGCGCTCGGGGTCGACTACCCAGTTTTCACCACCCGTCCCGACACGCTGTTCGGAGCGACGTTCTTCGTGATGGCGCCCGAGCACCCCGACGTGTTGCGTCTGGCCGCCGGCACCGAGCACGAGCAGGCCGTGCACGAGTACGTCAACCACGCGCTGACCGAGTCAAACGAGGAGCGCGGCGCCGCGGACAAGCCAAAGACCGGCGTGGCGCTCGGACGCACAGTGACCAATCCCGTCAACGGCAAGCAGATCCCGATGTACGTGGCGGACTACGTGCTGATGGAGTACGGCACCGGCGCGATCATGGCCGTGCCGGCGCACGACGAGCGCGACTACGGCTTCGCGCAAGCCCACGACCTGCCGATTCCCCGCGTGATCGTCGGAGCCGCCGACGAGCCGCCGGTAGGGGCCGGTGAGGGACGCGCAGAGGGCTGGTGGGAGCGCGGCGAGGAGAGCCTGCCCTACAGCGGCGACGGGGAGCTCGTCAACTCGCACCCCGACTTTGACGGCCTCCCCAACCGCGAGGCGCTGGGAGCGATCGTCGCGTGGCTCGACCGCGAGGGCAAAGGCCACGCGTCGGTCAACTACCGTCTGCGCGACTGGCTGGTCTCGCGCCAGCGCTACTGGGGCTGCCCGATCCCCGTCGTCTACTGCGATTCGTGCGGAACGGTTCCCGTGCCCGAGAGCGAGCTGCCGGTCGAGCTGCCCGACGTCGAGGACTACGCGCCGCACGGGCGCTCGCCGCTCGCGGCCGCCGAGGAGTGGGTCGCGACGAGCTGCCCCGCCTGCGAGGGGCCGGCGCGGCGCGAGACCGACACGATGGACACCTTCGTCGACTCCTCGTGGTACTTCCTGCGCTACTGCGACGCGCGCAACGACACCGCCGCCTGGGATCCCGCCGCGCTGCGCCAGTGGATGCCCGTCGACCAGTACATCGGCGGCGTCGAGCACGCGATCCTGCACCTCATGTACGCGCGGTTCTTCACCAAGGCGCTCGCCGACCTCGGGCACCTCGACTTCCAGGAGCCCTTCCGCGCGCTGTTCACCCAGGGGATGGTCACCAAGGACGGCGCCAAGATGAGCAAGTCGCGCGGCAACGTCGTCTCGCCCGCCTCGATCGTCGAGCGCTACGGCGCCGACACCGCGCGCTGCTACATCCTCTTCATCGGCCCACCCGACCAGGACGCCGACTGGTCCGACGACGGCGTCGAGGGCGTGCACCGCTTTCTCGGCCGCCTGTGGCGGCTGGCGGCGGAGGACGCGCGCAGAGAATTGTGGGGAAGCCGCATGCGGCCCTCGGGACGGCGCATGCGCCGTCCCGCCAGCCGGCGCATGCGCCGGCTGGAACCGACGATCCCGATCTGGAGCTGCTGCGCAAGGCGCACTGGGCGATCGACAAGGTCTCCACCGACCTGCGCCGCTTCGCGTTCAACACCGCGATCGCGCCGTGATGGAGCTGCTCAACGACAGCTCGCGGTTGCGCGAGCAGGTCGACCGTCGAGACGCAGCGCTTCGCGCTCTCCACCGCGGCCTCGCTGCTGTTCCCGTTCGCGCCGCACGTCGGCTGCGAGATCTACGAGCTGCTGACGCGGCGCGCGCGTCTGGGAGCAGCCCTGGCCGCAGGCCGACGACGCGCTGCTCGAGCGCGACGTCTACGAGCTCGTCTGCCAGGTCAACGGCAAGCTGCGCGACCGCGTGCAGGCCGCCGCCGACGCGAGCCCCGAGCGAGCTCAAGGAGCTCTGCCGCGCCGCCCCCAACGTGCGCGCGCACCTCGACGGCAAGGAGCTCGTCAAGGAGATCGTCGTGCCCGGCAAGCTCGTCAACCTCGTCGTTCGCTAGCGCGTCGGCACCGCCGCCTACACTCGGGCGATGCCCGCGCTGAAGCCCGCCTATCTGATTCACGGCGACGATCACGGCGCCGTCGCCGAGCGGCACGCGGGGCTGCACACGCTCGCGCTCAGTGGGGGAGACGCCGCCAGCGTCGAGCTGCTCGACGGGCGAGGCGGCCACCCCGGCCGGCGTCGCGCGGGCGCTCGCGGCGATGACGTTCGCGCTCGGGCAGCGCGTGATCGTCGTCGAAGGCGTCGAGCGCTGGAAGGACGCCGAGGTCGAGCGCGACTCGCTGCCCGCGCTGCGCAGATGCCGCCCGCGACACGACGCTCGCGCTGTTCGCGCGCGAGGAGGGCGCGCGCGAAGGCGCCCGCCGCCGCTGCACAAGGCCGTCAAGGCCGCCGGCGGACAGATCGTCGCGCAGATGCACCGTCAAGCCGTGGGAGCTGCCGAAGTGGGTGCGCGAGCAGGCCGCGCGGCTCGGGCTCGCCGCTCGACGCGGCCGCCGCCAAGGCGCTCGTCGCGCAGGTCGGCGAGCGCCAGCAGCGCCTGCTGCGCGAGCTCGAGAAGCTGGCCCTCGAAGGTGCGCCCGGACGAGGCCGGCGCGACGGCGGTCGGCGTCGAGCAGATCGAGCTGCGCACCGCGCACTCCGCCGAGCGCCGCGCCTTCGCGCTCGCCGACGCGCTCGTCGCCGCGGACGCCTCCGCGGCGACCCTCTCCTACCTGCGCCTGCGCAGCCAGGGTGAGCGGATCTCGGGTCTCACCTACCTGATGGCCTCCCGTCTGCGCGAGGCGCTCGCGGTCGCGCTGCGTCTGCAGGCCGGCGAGTCCGCGGCTGAGATCGCGCGCGGCCTGCGCATGCCGCCGCGCGCCGCCGAGCGCTTCCTCGCCGACGTCGCGCGCAGCGAGCCCGAGCGCCTGCGCGCCGCGCTCGGGACGCTCGCCGAGCTCGAGCTCGACACGCGCGGCGGGCGCCGTGCTCAGATCCGAGCGCCGGTCGCTCGCCGCGCTCGACGAGGACACGCTCGCGCTGCGCGCGATCGACGCCATCACCGCCTAGACGGGCGGTAGCGGCGCGCTGCTGCGTCCCGCTCGCTCGCGTGCCTAGCACGCCACGCTCGCTGCGTCCTGCATCGCTTGCTCAGGCCCCGTCTAGGGACGGCGAGATTCAGGAGGAGGAGCTGCTGCGCGCGCAGGCGCGCGCGTGACTTCTTGCGCGCGCCGGTGTTGCGATGCAGCGCGCCGCGCTTGACCGCCTTGTCGATCGTGCTGACGAGCGTCGCGGTGCTCGGCCTCCGCGGCCGGGTCGTCGCCGCCCTGCACCGCCGCCTCCAGGCGGCGGAAGTAGGTCTTGATCGCCGAGGTGTACAGGCGGTTCTCGAGACGCTCGCGCTCGGAGCGCAGGATGCGCTTCTTCTGTGAGTGGATGTTGGCCATGATCAGGTGCCGCCGCGCGCCGCGCTGAGACAGGCCGGGCGCGCCGCGGAGCGCCGTACTATAGCGGCCTTGTCCGCAGCGCAGAAGCCCCCGGAGGAGCCACCGGGCGCCGACACCGGCGGGGGCCGCGTCACGGGCGTACGCGTCGCGCAACACCGCGATCTTCTCGATCCTGACCGGCGTCTCGCGCGTCGCGGGGCTGCTGCGCGAAATCCTCGCCGCCAGCTACTTCGGCACCGGCGGGCCGGCGTCGGCCTTCACGCTCGCCTTCCAGGTCCCCAACCTCGTCGCCAACCTGTTCGCGCAACGCGGCGCTGTCGGCGGCGTTCGTGCCGGTGTTCACCGAACTGCTGCAGAAGGGGCGCCGCCGCGAGGCGTTCCGGCTCGCCTCGACGCTGTTCTGGATCATGCTGATCGCGCTCGGCGCGATCACGGCCTTCTTCATCCTCGCCGCAGCGTGATCATGCCGCTGTTCATCGGGCGCACGTTCAGCGGCGCGCTCGACGCGCTGACCGTCGGGCTCTCGCAGGTGCTGTTCCCCGGTCGTGCTGCTGCTCGGGCTGACCGGCCTGCTCGTCGGGGTCCTGCAGTCCTACGACCACTTCACGATTCCCGCGCATCTCGCCCGCGGTGTGGAACGTCGTGATCATCGTCGCTGCTCGTCGTGCTGCGCCCGCACTTCCAGGCGGCGAAGACGGCAAGCTCTACGCCTACGCGATCGCGATCCTGGTCGCGACGGTCGTGCAGCTGCGATGGCGCTCGCCGCGCTCGGGCGGATCGACTTCCGCCTGCAGTTCAGCATCGACTGGCACGACCCGCGCATCCGGCAGGTCTTCATGCTGATGCTGCCGGTGACGATCGGCCTCGGCATCGTCAACCTCGACCAGCTCGATCAACTCCGTCTTCGGGACGCTCGTCTCCAAGGAAGGCGCCGCGCGCGATCGACAACGCGTTCCGCGTCTACATGCTGCCGCAGGGGATGTTCAGCGTCGCCGTCGCGACCGTGCTGTTCCCGACCCTCAGCCGCATGGCCGCCGCGCCGCGACCCCCGCGCGATGCGCCGCGCGGTCGGCATCGGCATGCGCCAGATCAACCTGCTGCTGATCCCCGCCGCGGCGTTCATGATCGTGCTCGCCACCCCGATCGTGCGGCTGCTCTTCCAGCGCGGCAACTTCAACCCGCAAGTCCACGCACCTCGTCTCGATCGCGCTGTTCTGGTTCGCCTTCAGCCTGCCCTTCGGCGGCCTCAACCTGCTGCTGACGCGCACCTTCTTCGCCGTCCAGCGCCCGTGGATTCCGACGCGCCTGGCCGCGATGAACATCGTCGTCGACATCATCGTCAGCGTCGGCCTCTACAAGCCGCTCGGGATCGCCGGGCTGATCATCGGCACGGTCGCCGCCAACGTCGTGATGACCGCGCTGCAGGTCCACCGCCTGCGGATCGGCTTCAACGGCCGCCTCGAAGGCGCGCAGACGACGATGATCACGGCGCGCATCCTCGTCGCCTCGGCGCTGCTCGGCGGGCGTCTCTTGGGCTCGTCTGGTCGCTGCTCGACGCGCTGCTCGGCGCTCGCTGCCCGCGCAGATCGTCAGCGTCGGCGCCGCCGGCCGCGGCCGGCGCTGTTCGTCTACGTGCGCGCCGTGCTCGCGATGCACGTTCCCGAGGCCCACCAGGTGCGCCGCCTGATCCGCGCGCAGCTCGGCCGCGCCTGAGCGCGCGCCGCGTCGCTGCACGCCGCGACCCGTACGCGCGCCGCGCGCGCGACTCGCCGCTCGACGACGTCACCGGACGCGCGCGCCGAGCAGAGGCCGGGTGGGCCAGAGGCCCACCCGGCTTGCGCCCGATCAAAGATCGCCGCTTAACTACATACGTCCCAGGACTGTCGTGTCTTCGCCTGGGCGGCATAACACTCCCGACCACCTGGACAGGCCGCGCGGGCGGTACCCAAGCCGGCGCGTTGCCGCGGTTGGACCCCGAAGGGCCGCGGTCGAGTTGGCGATCCGCCGGACCACAAAGGCTAGCGCGCTGCGCCGGCGCTCGCTCGCAGCGCGCGCTGCCTTCTACGATGTAACGGCCCATGGACCAGGCCACATCCGCAACTTCTCGATCATCGCGCACATCGACCACGGCAAGTCGACGCTCGCCGACCGCATCCTCGAGCTCACGCACACCGTCGACCGCGCGCGAGATGCGCGCGCAGGTGCTCGACTCGATGGACCTCGAGCGCGAGCGCGGGATCACGATCAAGGCGCAGGCGGTGCGCGTGTTCTACACGGCGCGCGACGGCGAGACCTACCAGCTGCACCTGATCGACACGCCCGGGCACGTCGACTTCACCTACGAGGTCTCGCGCTCGCTGGCGGCGTGCGAGGGCGCGCTGCTCGTCGTCGACGCCTCGCAGGGCGTCGAGGCGCAGACGGTCGCCAACACCTACCTGGCGATCGAGTCGGGGCTCGAGCTGATCCCGTGCCTGAACAAGATCGACCTGCCCGGCGCCGAGCCCGAGCGCGTCGCCGGCGAAGTCGCGCGAGCTGATCGGCGAGGCCGCCGAGTCGATCCTGCAGATCAGCGGCAAGACCGGCGAGGGCGTCGGGGAGGTGCTCGAGGAGCTCGATCGCGCGCGTGCCGCCGCCGCGCGGGCGACCCGGAGGCGCCGCCGCGCGCGCTGATCTTCGACTCTGAGTTCGACCAGTACCGCGGCGTGATCGCCTACATCCGCGTCGTCGACGGCGTCTTCACGCAAGGGCGAGGCGATCCGCGCGATGGCGACCGGGCACGCAGGCCGACATCGACGACATCGGCGTGCTTCAGCCCGCAGATGATGCCCACCGACCAGCTCGCCGCGGGCGAGGTCGGCTACCTGATCACCGGCCTCAAGGACGTCACGCAGCTGCGCGTCGGCGACACGCTGACCACGCGCGGCGCCGGGCGGCGAGCGCCGAGGCCACCGAGGCGCTGCCCGGCTACCGCGAGGTCAAGCCGATGGTCTTCTGCGGGCTGTTCCCGATCGACTCCGACGGCTACCCCGACCTGCGCGACGCGCTCGAGAAGCTGACGCTCAACGACGCCGCGCTGTCCTGGGAGCCCGAGACCTCCGACGCGCTCGGCTTCGGCTTCCGCTGCGGCTTCCTCGGCCTGCTGCACATGGACATCGTGCGCGAGCGACTCGAGCGCGAGTACGACCTCGAGCTGCTCGCGACGATGCCCTCGGTCGAGTTCGACGTGACGCTGACCAACGGCGAGGAGCTGGAGGTGCACAACCCCTCCGACATGCCCGACCCGGGCACGATCGAGGAGATCCGCGAGCCGTTCATCCAGGCGTCGATCATCGCGCCCAAAGAGTTCGTCGGCGCGGTCATGGAGCTCTGCCAGGAGCGCCGCGGCGAGCACGTCGGGCATGCACTACCTCTCGCCCGAGCGCGTGCAGATGACCTACGAGCTGCCGCTGGCGGAAATCGTGCTCGACTTCTTCGACCAGCTGAAGTCGCGCACGCGCGGCTACGCGTCGCTCGACTACGAGCTGAGCGGCATGAAGCCCTCGGACCTCGTCAAGCTCGACGTGCTGCTCGCCGGCGACACCGGTCGACGCGCTGTCGATGGTCGTCCATCGCGAGAAGGCCTACGAGATCGGGCGCACGCTGACCGAGAAGCTGCGCAAGCGGATCCCGCGCCAGCAGTACGACGTGCCGATCCAGGCGGCGATCGGCTCGCACGTGATCGCGCGCGAGACCGTCAAGGCGTTCCGCAAGGACGTGATCGCCAAGTGCTACGGCGGCGACATCACGCGCAAGAAAAAGCTGCTCGAGAAGCAGAAGGAGGGCAAGAAGCGGATGAAGCAGGTCGGCCGCGTCGAGGTGCCCCAGGAGGCGTTCCTCGCCGTGCTCGAGCTCGGCGAGGACTGATGGGCGATGTGCCGTGCGGTCCTGTTCGTCTGCCTCGGCAACATCTGCCGCTCGCCGACCGCCGAGGGCGTGATGCGCGCGCTCGTGCGCGACGCGGGCCTCGAGGACGAGATCGAGCTCGACTCCGCGGGCACCGGCGGCTGGCACGTCGGCGAGCCGCCCGACGCGCGCGCGACGCGCCGCGGCGCGCGAGCGCGGGGTCGTGCTGCGAGGGCGCGCGCGCGCCAGGTGCGCGCGCGAGGACTTCGACGAGTTCGATCTGATTGCTCGCGATGGACCGCGCGAACCTCGCCGACCTGCGGCGCTCGCGCCCGACGACGAGCGCGCGCGCGAAGGTCCGGCTGCTGCGCGAGTTCGACCCGCCAGCGCCGACGGGCGAGCTCGACGTGCCGGACCCCTACTACGGCGGCGGCGTGGCTTCGAGCGACGTGCTCGACCATCGTGCAGGCGGCCTGCGCGGGGCTGCTCGCGCAGATCCGCGCACGGCGACGGCGTCGCCGTGAGGCTGCCCGCCGGGCGCGCGCGACGCGCGAGCGCGTCGGCGGCGGGGACATCAACGAGGCCTGGCGCGTCGTGCTCGCCGACGGTCGCGAGGCGTTCGTCAAGACGCGCGCCGGACGCCGCGCCGGGTGAGTACGCGCCGGAGGCGCGCGGGCTGCGCTGGCTCGCCGAGCCCGGCGCGCTGCGCACGCCGCGCGTGCTCGAGGTCGGCCGACGACTATCTCGTGCTCGAGTGGATCGCGCCCGGGCGCCTCGACGACGCCGGCGCCGAGGAGCTCGGCCGCGGACTCGCGCTCACGCACGCCGCCGGCGCCGACCGCTTTGGCGCGCTCGCGTCGAGCGCTCCCGGCGCGCTCCGACAGCGACGGCCCGGCACTTCGGCTCGCTGGAGCTCCCCAACGAGCCGACGCCCGACTGGCCGAGCTTCTACGCCGAGCGCCGTCTGCGCCCGCTCGCGCGGATCGCGCGCGAGCGCGGCGCGCTCGGCGAGGCCGGTGCGCGCGCCGTCGAGCGGGTCTGCGAGCGGATCGCCCGAGCTCGCCGGTCCCGCCGAGCCGCCCGCGCGCCTGCACGGCGACCTGTGGGCGGCAACGTGCTCGCCGACGTCGACGGCCGGCCGTGGCTGATCGATCCCTCCGCCTACGGCGGCCATCGTGAGGTCGACCTCGCGATGCTCGCACTGTTCGGCGCGCCCTCCGAGCGAGCGCATTCTCGACCGCCTACGAGGAGGCCGCGCCGCTGGCGCACGGCTGGGAGGAGCGCTCGAGCTCTGGCAGCTCGCGCCGCTGCTCGTGCACGCAATCCTGTTCGGTGGCTCCTACGGCGACGCCGCCGAACGCATCGCGCGGCGCTACGCGGGCTGCGCCTGGCCACTCCACCGGCTGACAGCCCCGCCGCGCGCGTGCGCGCGTCCCCCTGCGCGCGTCCCCGTGCGCGCGGCGCGGTCGGTGTAGGAGATGTGCGCCCCACCACTTTCAGCGAGCGTCGCCGCATCTACCTGTGTGCGCGCGTGCTCGTCGCGCGCCACTATCGACGGGCACTGACCGTCCCGATGGTCGCCAGCGCGCTGTCATGCTCGCCGCGAATGTTGCAGCGCGCCTACGCGCAGTTCGGAGAACTCACCTTCCAGGAGGATCTGCTCGCGCGGCGGATGACCGCCGCGGCGGAGCTGCTCGCGCGACAGGCGATCCCCGTGCGCGACGTCGCGCGACTCGTCGGCTACGCCCACCACTCGCACTTCGCGAGGGTCTTCGCCGCGCGCTACGGGGTCTCCCCGGCGCGCTTTCGCGAGCGCGCTCGCAAGGCTCAGCGCGCGGCCGCACGCGAGCCGCCCGTGGTCGGCTCGTCGGAGGTCCGTTCACCGCTGGGTGGCCCGCCAGCGACGCTCGGCCTGCCGGTCGGCGGGTCATCGGCGGCGAGCGCCTCGCTCAGCGTCTCCGCGCGGGGCAGGTGAACCCGCATCACGGTGCCCCCGCCCGCCGCCGCGCTGGCGGAGACCGTGCCGCCGTGCTGCTCGACGACCTGTCGCACGATTGCGAGACCGAGTCCCGATCCCGGTCGACCGCGTGCCTCGGCGCCGCGGTAGAAGCGATCGAAGATATGCGGGAGATCGGCGTCCGCGATCCCCGGCCCGTGATCGCGCACCGAGAGCTCCTGGCCCGCGAGTCGGATCTCGACCGGTCGGCCCGGAGGGCTGTACTTGAGGGCATTGTCGATCAGGTTGTTCACCGCGCGCCCCAGACGCGCGGGAACACCCGGGAGCAGCGTCGGTGCGAGCTCCGTGTCGAACGGGGTCTCCGGCGCGTGGCGGTGCGCACGCTCGACGGACTCGCGGACGATCTGGTCCAGGCGCACATCCTCGGTGTCGGCCGGCGGCTCCTCGCCGCGCGCCAGGTCGATCAGGTCGTTGACGAGCAGTGTCAGCTCCTCGATCTGCTCGACGACCTCCGCGAACATCTGCTCGCGCTCGGCCGGATGCATGTCGTGCGCGGCCTGCAGGATCTCGATGTTCGTCCGCAGGCTCGTCACCGGTGTGCGCAGCTCGTGCGAGGCGTCCGCGACGAGCTGACGCTGCGCGTGCACGGAGGCATCCAGCGCGCTCATCGAGCGGTCCAGCGCGTCGAGCATCGCGTTGAAGCTCACCGCCAAGCGTCCGATCTCATCTGCGCCGCCGTCGGCCTCGATGCGGCCCGAAAGATCCTGTGTGCGCGCGACGTGCTCCGCAGCGCGCGTCAGGCGACCCACGGGTGCGACGACCGCACGCGCGACCAGACCGCCGAGCAACGCCGCGAGCGCGATGCCGCCGAGCGCGATCAGCGCGAGGATCAGCCGCAGCCGGCTGAGCAGATGGTCGGCTTCGGTGAGCGGCTGCGCGAACTGCACCGCGAGCCCCCGACGCACCGACTCCGCGAGGATGCGCAGGTGGATGCCGTCGACGCGGGCGTCGCTGAAGACCGCACGCCCGTGCTTGGCGGCGAGCGCGAGCGTAGCGCCGCTGACCGGCAGAGTCACCTGCGCGGAGCCCGAGCGGCGCAGGATCTTGCCCTTGGAGTTAATGAGCTGCTGGTAGCCGCGCACCTGGTTCGGTCGCGGCGAAATGCCGAGAAAGAGGTTGCGCGGGATCTCCCCCGGGAAGAGCGGCAGGCCTTCCGAGCCGTGGGTCACCTCGCTCGCGATGAACGGCAGCCCGTGCGCGCGGCCGCGCAGCTGCGCGTCGACCTGCCCGCGCAGCTGGTGCGCCACAAGCAGATACATGAGCGCCGAGGCCAGCGCAACCGCGATCGCTACCGCCGCGGCCGCGATCAATGCGATGCGCCGGCGGAAGTTCATGCGCCCGAGCCCACGCGCAGCACGTAGCCGACGCCGCGCACCGTGTGCAACAGGCGCGCCTCGCCCGCCGTCTCGGTCTTGCGTCGCAGGTAGCCGATGTACACGCCGAGCGAATTCGAGGTCGCGCCGAAGTCATAGCCCCACACGTTCTCGAAGATCGCCGAGCGCGTCAGCACCTGGCGCGGATGGCGCAGGAACAGCTCCAGCAGCAGGAACTCGGTGCGCGTCAGCTGCAACGCACGCTCGCCGCGAAACGCCTCGTGCGCGAGACGATCGAGGCGCAGATCCTCGAACGCGAGCAGCTGCTCGCCGTCGTCCTCGCCGGTGCGGCGCAGCAGCGCGCGCAGGCGCGCCATCAGCTCGCGCAACGCGAACGGCTTGACTAGGTAGTCATCCGCGCCCGCATCCAGGCCCGCGACGCGGTCGTCGATCTCACCGCGCGCGGTGAGCATCAGCACCGGCGTGCGATCGCCGCTGCTACGCAGGCGCCGGCACACTTCCAGGCCGTCCAGTCGCGGCATCGAGATATCGAGGACGATCGCCTCATACGCATCGGCGGCCAGGAGCTCCAAAGCGTGGAGCCCGTCGGCGGCTTGCGCGACCTCGTAGCGCTCCAGTGTCAGCGCCCGCGAAAGCGCGCTCTGGACGGCGGGCTCGTCGTCGACGACGAGGATGCGGGTGCGTTCGGCCATGATGGGGGTAGAAGAGAGAAAAGGGAGAGTGAGGAGAGTCGTTCGTTGCCGCTACGGAAGCGCCGAGCGTGCTGGAATCTGCCTTGCGAACCTATTGCGAGCATCCAGGCTAATACCGCGTGAAGAAAACCCTAAGAATCGACGAAGAGCAGCCGACCGATGCGGGCGCCACGGTTGTCGCGACGCGCGGCGGCGGCTTGGAGAGCGGCGCGGAGCTGGGGAGCGACGCCGCCGAGGATTCCTCCTCGCGAGACGCCGATCGCGATGGCCTGGCTACCCAGTCGCGCAAGCTGCGCAACAGCGTGATCAGCCTGCTCGTGTTCTTCGTGATCGTCGCCGGGCTGCTGCTGGGCGTTCCCGGCCTCAAGTCCGCGGGTGAGTTGATCACCGATGCCAAACCCGCGTGGGTCGCGGTAGGAGTGGTGCTCGAGGTGCTCTCCTGCCTCTCCTATGTCGTGCTCTTCGGGCTGGTCTTCGGACGCCTCGGGCGCAGCCTCAGCTCGAAGCTCTCGCTGGCGGAGCTCGCGGTGAACTCCGTGGTCTCCGCGAGCGGGTTGGGCGGCATCGCGCTCGGCGCGTGGGTGCTGCGCAGCAAGGGCATCTCCGTCGAGCGCATCGCCAAGCGCTCCGTGCTGATCTTCGTGCTGACGAGCGCCGTTAACGTCGGCGCCGTGATCGCGATCGGGGTGCCGATGTGGCTTGGGCTGCTGCCCGGCTCGCGCAACCCGCTGCTGACGCTACTGCCCGCCGCGCTCGCGCTTGCGACGATCGTAGGCACGCTTGTGCTCGCGCGCTGGGCGCGCCGCGCGGCGTCGCGCCGTCGCGGGGATGACGATCGCTTCGTCGTCGCGCTGGTCGCGGTCGGCGGCGGCGTGGAAGACGCCGTCAAGCTGATCCGCGCGCACGACTGGCGGCTGATGGGAGCCGTCGGTTACTGGATGTGGGACAACCTCTGCCTCTACGCCTGCCTGGCCGCCTACGGCAGTCGTCCCGCGGTCTGGGCGGTGGGGATGGCCTATCTCGTGGGCATGCTGGCCAACACGATCCCGATCCCCGGCGGGTTCTTCGCCGTGGAAGGCGGCCTGGTCGGGATGCTGGTCCTGTTCGGCGTCCATCCCGCTTCGACCGCGCTGGCCGCCGTCGTGACCTACCGCGTGCTCTCGCTATGGATCCCCGCAATCATCGGGACCGCCGCGTTCGCGAGCCTACGTCGCGAGATCGGCAAGCCGCTGCGACCACAGCCGGGAAGTGCGGCCGGCGTGTAGGGACGGCGCTCACGGTTTGCCGAAGAGCGCGACCTGCGCCTGCACCGCGATCGCCGCGCGCTGGCACGCGCGGTGCGGAAGATGCCGCATCGCGTGCTGCAGCCGCTGCGGCTGCGGGCCGGAGAGCACCGGGCAGTAGACCGGTGCCGGCAGCGCTCCGGCGGCGGAGCCGGGGGCGTTGAGCGGTCGCAGCCGACGCACCGCGGCGAGCGCTTCGGAGAGCGTGTCCGAGGAGACGTGGATGCTCAGACGTCCGCTGAAGAGCTCCACCGAGCGCCCGCCGTCATAGATGACGGCGGGCACGCCGCGCAGGAGCGTGTTGCGATGACGGCCGAGACTGGACGCCGAGCTCATCGTGTAGATCGCGGTCGTGATCTGCAGGGGCAGCTCGCAGCCGCTTTCCCCGAGCGCGCTGCTCTTGCCCGCGACGCAGTCCCCGTAGTACACGCTGTCGCCCACCACGGTGCTGTAGTTCTTGCGTCCATCCGCCGCCACCAGCCGATAGGAGCCGAATCGCGGTCCGCTCCAGTAGACGCGGAAGTAGGGAAACGTCTGCGCTTCCGCGAGCGCGCCCGCGGTGATCGGCGCGGGGTGAACCGTCGCGCAGCCACCCGCCAGCACGCAGCTGAGCACGCCCGCGAGGCACGCCAAGACGACCGAGGTGCGCGGGCCGCGCGCGATGCGCGCTGACTGTGTGGGTGGGGTTGAGAGACGGCTCATCGGTGGCGCATTATCACAGCGACTTTCCGCTCGCCGGGCTGTTAGCGAGGGTAAGGATCCGCGACACAGGCACGGATGACGCTCGCGGAGGCCGGGGTCCGGTGGGGTAGCGCACCGGACCCCGGCCAATCTTGCCATAGGGTGCTTGCCATGGGCGCAGACTCGGCGACAGCGTCGACGCCGCGCGCGCCGCAGCGTGACAGGCGCGAGAGCGAGCTGCGCGGCGCTGACTCATCCCGGCCTTCCGGGCCTCGATTTCGGTGGGACCGTGTGTCATTCGGGCGTATGCCGCGCAGGGCGCGCCTGCCCTGGGGTCTATGCGCGGCCGCCCTCGGGGTCGCGGTGTGGCTGATCGTCGATCCGCGGACCCCCGACCTCGCGGCGCAGGTCTATCGTGCGAATCTCTTCAAGGAAGCCGGCTGGACTGTTTGGGACTCGCGCTGGTACGCCGGGCACGACGTACCCGGCTACAGTCTCGTGTTTCCGCCGCTGGCCGCGCTGCTCGGCGTGCGCACGGTCGGGGCGCTCGCGGTGCTGGTCTCGGCCGCACTGTTCGAGCGCATCGCGCGCGTCACCTACGGCAGCGCCGCACGCTGGGGTGCGATCTGGTTCGCGCTCGCCGCGCTGGGGGACGTGTGGAGCGGGCGAATCACCTTCGCGCTCGGCGTGAGCTTCGCGCTGGGGGCCGTCGCGGCGTTGACGCGCGGTGGTGCGGCGCGCGGTGGTGCGGCGCGCGGTGGTGCGGCGCCGCCGCCGGTGGCGGGGAGGCTGGCGCCCGCGGCGCCCACGGCTGGGATGCCGGTGATGGAGGGGCTAGCGGTGGTGTTGGCTGCGCTGTCCGCGGCCTGCAGCCCGGTCGCGGGCGCGTTGCTGGCGCTAGCGGCAGTCACGCATGCAGTGGTCTCGCGTTCGTGGCGCAGCGCGGCTTTGCTCGGCGCGCCGGCGCTGGCGATGATCGCGGTGCTCGTTGGGTGCTTCGCGGAGGGCGGCTGGGAGCCCTACCCGCTGCTCTCGTTTCTCGCGACGCTCGCGGCGATCGGCACCTTGCTGCTCGCACTGCCGCGGGACGCGGTGCTGCTGCGCACCGGAGCGCTGCTCTACCTCGGTGTGTGCGTGGTCTGCGTCGCGGTGCATACGCCGATGGGAGCCAATGTGGAGCGCTACGTCGTGCTGCTCGCGGGACCGCTGCTGGTGTGTGCGGTTCTCGACCCCGCCGCGCGCGCGGGTGCGCGCGAGGGCGGCGTCGGCGGCGGGTCGGGGGCGTCGAGCTTCGGCGTGGGCGACCGCACTCGCGCGGGGACCACGGTGGCGGTCGTGGCGCTGCTCGCGATCGGCCTATGGACGGTCTGGGGGCCGGTGCGGGAAACCGCGGCGGTCGCCGGCAACGCGTCGACGAGCGCCTCCTACTACACGCCCGTCGAGCGCTTCGTGGCGAGCCACGGAGGGAGCGCGGTGCGGATCGAGGTGCCCTTCACGCGGGGGCACTGGGAGGCCGCGTGGCTGGCGCCGCACGTCGCGCTAGCGCGCGGCTGGGAGAAGCAGCTCGACGAGCGCTACGACGGGGTGCTGCTCACGAAGGGCCTCACCGCGGGCTCCTACTACAGCTGGCTGCGCCGCGACGCGGTGAGCTACGTCGCGCTTCCCGACGCTCCGCTCGATCCCTCCAGCGCTCGGGAGGGCCGTTTGATCGAGGGGGGGCTGCCGTACCTGCGGGAGGTGCGGCGCACGGCGCACTGGCGCATCTACGCGGTGCGGGACGCGACGCCGCTCGCGCAGGGTCCGGGTGCGCTGAGCGCGCTGGGCCACGATTGGTTTACGTTGCGCGCGCGCGCGGCAGGCCGTTTCGTGGTGCGCGTGCACTACACGCGCTACTGGACCGTGCGGCGCGGCGCGGCGTGTGTGAGCTCCGCTCCCGGCGGGTGGACGGCGGTGACGGTCGCCGGCCCGGGCGTTGTGAGGGTCGCGGCGCGGTTCTCGTTGGAACGCGCGCTTGGGTTGAGCTCCACTGCGGGCTGCCGCCGGTAGCGAGCCCGCTACGAGCCCGGTGGGAGCCGAGGGCGCGGCCTCAGCCGGTGGGGGCGAGGTCGTAGAGGCCGGTGTAGCCGGTGAGGAAGATGCGCTTGCCGTCGCTGATCACCGGGTCGAAGGAGCCGGTGGCCATTTTGAACGCGACGCGGCCCGTGGACATGCCTAAGCCGTAGCTGGTGTGCGTGCCGAGATCGGCGAAGTAGACGTAGCGCCCGACGATCGTCGCCGAGCCCGAGATCTTGCCGCCCGCGTCGAAGGTCCAGTCGACGTGGCCCGTGCGCGCGTTCAGCGCGTAGAAGTTGCCGTCGTAGGAGCCCACGTAGACCGTCGGACCGATACCGGGGGCGTCGGTGACGGCGGGCGAGGCGTAAACGTAGGCCCCGGTCTGGTAGGCCCAATCCAGGCGGCCGGTATCGGCGTCATAGGCGTAGACGCGCCCGTCGGTGTTGCCGAGGTAAACGCGCCCGTAGATGACCGCGGAGGTCGAGTAGAAGGTGCCGCTGCCGAGTAGTGCGCCTTCGGAGCCCGCGAGCCAGATGCGCCGGCCGGTCTGCTCGCTGATGGCCTGCACGTGGCCGGAGTAGTCGCCGAAGAAGAGCACGCCGTTCTTGAGCGTCGGGCTCGCCTTGACCGCGCCCGCGGCGCGGTAGGTCCAGATCGTGCGGCCGCTATGGGTGTTGAGGGCGTAGACGGTGCCGTCTTCGGAGCCGAAGAAGACCTTGCCCGAGTCGACCAACGGCGAGGACTCGCTGCGGCTGGGCAGCCCGCGCGACCAGATGATGTGGCCGGTGCGCGCATCGAGGGCCGCCACGCGACCATCGTCGGCGGCGCCCGCGCGCGAGAGGATCGTGACGTACACCGTGTTCCCCACCACCGCGGGCGCGGCGGCCGAGAGGACGCCGAGCTGCTGGCTCCAGAGGGTCTTGCCGGTGTACTTGTCCACCGCGCTCAGCACCCCATCGTCGGTGAGCTGGAAGATGCGATTTTCGGAGAGCACCGGCGGGAACTCGCGCAGCGAGGTGCCGCCGCGCGCCCACATCACCTTGTAAGGCGGGTGCAGGCCGGCCGGCGCCGGGAAGTAGCGCGTGTGCGCCTTGGTGTAGCCGTAGAACGGCCACGCGAAGCGTTCCGGGCCGCGCTTGGGCAGCGTCGGGTTCGTCTGCGGCACGAACGGCGCGCCCGGATGGTAGATCGAGCCGGTGCGGTTGTGCGCGTAGATGTAGCCACCGAGGCCCACCGCGGCGATCACGACGACGCCGATGAGAGCGAACCAGCGGCGCTTCACGCGGCGAGCTTGGAAGACGGGGAGGCCTGGGGGGACGCCTCCCCGGCGCCCGTGCTCGTGGCGGCGTGTCGCTCGGCGCTCGAGTGAGCTGCGCCGGTCGGCCGGAGTGCTCCGTCCCGCGAGCGGCCGGTCTTCGCGCGCGCGGCGCGAATGCGGCCGGGGGGTTGCGCTCGTGCGCGTCGAGCCGCATCCGCCAGCAGGCCCGTTGCGCCTCTGAAGATCAACCACACCACCGCGATCAACAGCGGCACGAGCGTCAGTCCGGCGACGAGCGCGAGGACATCGTGGCTGCCGCCAAGCGACCAGTTCCACAGCAGGTAGTCGGCCAAGGCGAGCAGCGACACAACGGCCAGGGGCCTGCGGAGGGGCCGATGGAACACGACTGAACCCTACTGGGCCGCGGGGACGGACGGCAGAGCGGGCGGGCGCGATTGCGCTCCGCGAGCCGCAAGCGTCGGATTGCGGACCCTCGCGGTCCGTATGATCGCGCCTTAGATGGCACCCCAGGAGCACCCGCCGGGCGGGCAATCGGAGATCTTCGCACCGGGTACGCTGGCCGGCCGGGTAGCGCTCGTGACCGGTGGAGGAACCGGTCTCGGGAGGGCGACCGCGATCGAGCTCGCGCGCTGCGGTGCGCGGGTCACGGTTGTCGGGCGCCGCGAAGATCCGCTGCGCGAGGCCGCGGAGGTGATCGAGCGCGAGGTGGGGGAGTCGGGACGCGCGCAGTGGCTCGCGGGCGATGTGCGCGAGCGCGCCGAGGCGCAGCGGCTGATCGCGCGCACGCTCGAGTGCTGGGGGCGCCTGGACGTACTGGTCAATAACGCCGGCGGCCAGTACTTCACGCCGGCCGAGGGCATCGCGGCGAAGGGCTGGGGCGCCGTCTGGCGGCTGAACGTCGATGGGATGCTGAACATGGCCCACGAGGCCCACGCGCAGGCGCTCGGCATGACCGGGGGTCGGGTGATCAACGTAACGCTCTCCCCGCATCACGGGATGCCCGGCATGGCGCACTCCGGCGCCGCGCGCGCCGCCGTCGAGGCGCTGACGCGCGAGCTCGCCGCCCGCTGGGCCGACGCGGGGATCGCGGTGTGCGCGGTCGCCGCCGGGCACTTCGACACCGAAGCGATGGGCAAGTACCCCGAGGTCGTGCGCGCCGGGATGGCACGCTCGGTGCCACTGCAGCGGCTGGGAGCCGTGCGCGAGCACGCCTGGCTCGTCGCTCTGCTCGCCTCGCCGCTGGGGGCCGCATTCAACGGGTCGACCGTCACGCTGGATGGGGCGCGCGATAACTGGTTCGGGCCCTGGCCCCCGCCGGGGTTGGCGGATGATGGGGGAGAGGTACCGACTGAGGAGCGGCGGGGGGCCGGGGGAAGGCCGGCGGGTTAGGTGGTGCGGCGACCGCGACGAGCGCGGGTCGCGCTGCAAGCGGCGGACGGGAATCGAACCCGCATCATCGCCTTGGAAGGGCGAGGCTCTACCGTTGAGCTACCACCGCGCAGGCGAATCCGGCTCGAAGAGCCGTCCGCCGACGATGACAGTTTGCACAAACCACGTCGCACTTTGCGATCTCGTCGAGAATCGCCTGCCATTTGCGGTCGCGGATGCCTTTAGCGATGTTGAAGCTCTTGTCTTCGAGATGGTCGAACTCGAGGACCAGCGGGTCGGTCTCGCCGCAGTCGACGCAGGGGTGTTCGCGGAAGAACGCGACTAGATACTCGGCTCGTTCTGCGACTACCGCCTGTTTGCGGATCAAGGCTTTCGCGACGTGCGCTGCTTGTGCGTGGCATAGTGTTCCCGTTTGTAGCGGCGCGGCAGGTGCGGCAGTAGTTGTCGCGCTGCTCGCGGGACTTGCGGCGCCAGGCAAAGTCGGAGGCCGGTAGGAGCCGGTGGCAGCGGCCGCGCAGGGCCTTGGGCTGGGGGCGCGGAGTTAGGCGGATGGGAGCTCATGATGGGAACATATGTTCCCATCTGTGCTGGGCGAGGCACCGAGGCTGGTTCTCCGTAGAATCAGCCAAGTCACGGGGAGTGGCGCAGTCTGGTAGCGCACCCGGCTGGGGGCCGGGCGGTCGCAGGTTCAAATCCTGTCTCCCCGATTAGGAAAGTCCTGCAAATTGGCTAGTTTTGGGAGTTTGGCTAGATAGCCAGTTTTGGGGCTGGGGTCCAATTTGGGGTCCAAAGTGCGCTCGGCGCTGGAAGTTGGTTGTAGGGACCGGGTGGTCGCAGGTTCCAAGTTCGGCATCTTGGTATTGACTGGTGCGTGCCTCTCCTGATCGATCGCTGGAATGCGCGTCTTTGGTCTGTGCAGTTCGCTGCCCAGCTCTATGCCGGTGTTGAGCGACCCTGCGCCGCTCGTTCGAGTTCATGACGCGCCTGTAGTGGCGAGGGTGGGACAGAGCCCTGATCAGCGGATCGTGGGCGCCAAATCAAGCCCTATGAGCTATGGGTTGCGTGGTGTCTGATGGGTTGCTTTGGCTCTGTTCCCAAGGCGAGGCGATCGTAGATAAAAGAAATGTCGAACAAGTTAGGATTGTCGACATGCGCCTAAGGTCAGTCCAGATCAGCGGCTACAAGAGATTTGCTTCGCCTCACACCCTCTACCTTGGCCCACGGGTGATCGCAGTCGTTGGTCCGAACGAGGCGGGCAAGACGAGTCTCCTCAGGGCCCTCATGCACCTCCCTCGCAATGCGGCGTTCGATCGCCGTGAGTTCACCGGTCGACGCCAGCCCGCGAGCCGAACGAGAATTATTCAGGCTCGATACGAAGTAGAGAAGGCTGATCGAGCTGATATCGAACACCTACTAGATGACAACAAAAAGTATGTATTCGAACAGCACTTGGAAAGCGATGGGATTTCGCGATGGTTGATCGATCCGTGGGTCCGTCGGGACACGAGTGCGCGCGAGGCGCTCTCGAAGCAGATTGCGGTACTTAACGAGAGTGGGTCACTCAACATCCACTTTGCAGCTGACGATGACGGCAATATGCCTGACCCGGACATCTCCATCGCCTCGACGGCCTCGGCACTCGCAGAGATGCTCTCTGAAGCCGCTGAGAACCTTGACGAGGATCAGTTGACTCAACTCGTCACCTTCCAGCAGGCCCTTGAAGCGCGAGCAACTGAGTGCGCGGAGTCGTCGCGGGCCTCCAGTCTATTGGAGGCCGTGACAGACGTCGTCAATAAGGAACAGGTCGCGAAGCCCAGCGTTCAGATCTACGCTGCGCTCAATCCTAGGGTTCCGCCAATGCTTGAGTTCGACGACGATCAGAGAGCGTTGCTGTCTGACTATGTCTGGAGCGAGATGGGCACGGCACCGGATGCCCTCGGGAACCTGTTGTATCTCGCTGATGCGGACTTCGATGTGTACCGTTCACTCGCGACTGATCGTGACCGCCGAGATGAGCTCAGCACGTTCGAGCGCAAACTCAATGTAACGCTTAAGGAACGGCTTGAAGCCTGGAGTCAGCACGAACTCACGATCACGTTGCGCGCAGACACCGAGTCTCTGGCAGTGCATGTTACCGATGACGACACACAGAAAGATGTTCCTATCGAGGAGCGCAGTGCGGGTATGCGGATGTTCGCCGCACTGCTTGCGTTCTGCGCACGTTACGCAACTGGCACGCCGCCAATCTTGCTATTTGACGAGGCTGAGACGCATCTGCATTACGGAGCTCAGGCCGACCTGATGGATGTGTTCGCGAAGCAAGACGTGGCTCAGGCGGTCATTTACACAACCCATTCGATCGGTTGCCTCCCCGAGGATCTCGGACGGTCCATCCGTGTGGTCGCGCCTATTGGCAATGAGGAGAGTGAGATACGCAACGAGTTCTGGACGGGGGGCGTCGGGCTAACCCCTCTGATGCTGGCGATGGGTGCCTCGGCGATTGCATTCTCGCCTGCCCGTTATGCGGTTCTCGGAGAGGGGCCAACCGAGTGCATTCTTCTTCCCAGTCTGTTTCGGGCCGCAAGGCCTGGCAACGAGATTGATCGAGCTCTGGGCTTCCAGGTCGCTTCTGGAACGGCTGAGGTCGCTGCTGATGCCGCACCGGACTTCGAGACCGAAGCGGGCAACGTTGCATATGTATTTGATGCTGATCAGGGTGGTCGAGACCATGCTGAACATATCGCACAGCGGGCTCACAACGAGGGACGTGTATTCGTTCTCGGTGATGGTGCGGAGCCCGATTTGTGCATCGAGGATCTGGTCGCAGGTGGGACCTACTCGGCAGCGGTAAACGAGATCCTGCGCGACACCCGGAACTCATCTGACCAGCTCACGGCTGACGAGCTCCCTGCCGTTGGACGTGCCAATTACGTAAACCTCTGGTGCGAAGCGCGCGGTATCGCTCCTCTGAGCAAGACACGGATCGCTGAGCGGGCGCTACGCCTTGCTGATGACACTGGAGTGCTGCTCGAGCCTTCACGAAAGGCCCTTATCGCGAAGCTGTATCGCGACCTTCGCAAAGCTCTCGGCCTTAAGCAAAACGACTAGCTGGCTACTGGTCCATCGCACAGTCGGCGCGGAGCGGCTTGGGCTCAGGGTCTTTCGCTTTCCTCGGCCGGCTGCGGATCGATCAGATGGATTCGGTGCCCGCGCGCGCTCGCGTTGCGCGCGAGTGGTCCGTCGAGTGTCCACAGCTCAGCATCCAGGTCTTCGGCGAGAGCGAGATACGCAGCGTCGTAGGCGGAGCGTCGCTGGAGATCGAGTGTCGCGCACACCACGCTTGGGCCGTTGCTCAGCGGGTGGTAGATGATTGGCAGGTCGTCGAGTATGTCCCACGCTTCGTCTATCGCCTCGTCGCGGAGATTTCCGGCGGCGGCTTGCTTGGCCAGAGCGTTGGCGATCTCGTAGCGAGCTAGCGCTGGTGCGTTCAACTCGGCGGCCTCCGAACCCCAGCGCTGAAGCAGCTCTGCGACCTGGGGAGCCGCAGGCTCGTTGGTCACGAACGCGACCAACGCGCTGGCGTCGATGACGATGCTCACCGGCGCATTGCTCGTGTTTCAAGCTCCTCGCGGCCCTCGCGCACCAGATAGACGGCTTGATTGGTCTTGGGCAGTCCGGCGCGCAGTCTGGCTGCACGCTCCAGCGTGTCTTGCAGTCTCTTCGTGTCGGCGATGGCGGACGACAGCCGTTCCGCCAGCAGATCGTCGGCGGTCGCATCAACGTCGAGATGGCGACGCTCGGCCTCGGCGCGCAGTAGCGCGTAGGTTCGCTGGCCCACATGGACGGTTCGATCTGTGCTTGCCATCAGATGCAGTCTACCGCCGTTGAAGAGGCCGGATGCACGGCCAGCCGCCGGGCAGCGGATGAGCCTGGCTCGCTGCGGTTTGGGGTCCAATTTGGGGTCCAAAGTGAGCGCAACTCAGGAGCACTCAGAAGCACTGAAGCCCAGTAAACATGGGCTCCGAGAACCCAGCGGCACCGAAACATGCAGGCTGGGGGCCGGGCGGTCGCAGGTTCAAATCCTGTCTCCCCGATACGTTCGTACTCCGAGCACAGCCGGGAACACGCGGGAAAACCCGCGTAAATGCTGGGGCTTGCCGACGGCTGTTCTCGCCTGTTCCCGGCTGTTCCTGGCACGCGGGACCGCAAAAGGACCGCAGCGGAGGCTCTTGCGGTCCCTTCGGCTCCTCGATCAGAGCCTTGGACGTTGACCCAACCAGCGTCATTACGATCGGGCTTGCAGGTCTATAGCGGATACAGTTCGCCGATACCGTCGGCGTGTTCCAGATCGAGAGTCGCGCGCAGATGGGCTCGCTTCGGCGCAACCGTCCCGCGAGCCTCGCCGACAGTGCGGATCGTCTCGCCCTCGTCCTCTTGACATGCTGTAAGTTCGCTGAATGATCCGACGTGTTTTGTTCTCCGTTCTCGTGGTTGGGACGGTTGCGACCAGCGGCTGCGGGAGTTCCGCTCCGGTTGAACATTCCTCGGCTGCACAACAGGCGCCCGCGACCCCGACGACGGAAACCACCGAGACGCCTAGTAGCGCTAGTCACCCCCCGCCGGCCACGGCAGCAACGTGGCACTTCACGTGGACTCACGAAGGTGGGTATCGCTACTCAGCGAGCCTCTCGCTTTCGAGGCCAGAACACCTTGAAGCCAGTGCGATAGCCCCGTGCACCGCAGAAGCGCAAACTGCGGCGCAAGTTCTAGGGTCGCTAACACTGACGAACGACACGCCGAACTTCTCGGGGAAGCCATATCTCAATTTCTCGCCTTCCCAGCCGATCCTCTTTGGAGGAAGCGAGACCTGCTATGGCGAAGGCTCGGAAGGCGACAACATCGGATACGAACCTAATAATAACCTCGCTCCGGGGGCATCGTCCATTAGTAAAGTCGCTCTCGTGATTCCGAACTACTACTCTCCTGAACACCCCGACGGAAACGTCGAAATGCTCGACCAGACTGGGCTCACCGCCCAAACCGAGGTCGAAATCAATGGTTCAGAGGGCGCAGTTCCTGTCAAGATTACTGGCCCTTCAGTGAAGGCCCCTGGGGCAACCGCGCCAGACGAGCCTTCCTCGCTCAGCCTGGGGCCGCTCGCACACTAGATGATTGATTCCACGGCTAAGCCGTGGATCAATCATCTAGGCGGCAGCGTCGATGACCTCTAGGCGTGGAGGCTCGCCATCACGGCGCTGCTGATAGGCGGTCATCGCCCGTTTCGCTCGTGCGAGTGCGCGGCGCTGGCCGAGCTTTGTGTAGACCGTGGCGATGAGGTAGCCGCCGTCGTCGTGGCCGACTATTTCGGCGGCGGTCGCTGGGTCAAGACCGAGCCCGCCGTCCGCGACGGGATCGACCATCCACTGAATCGCGCGGTGCTTCAACTCGTAGAAGTCCTGGCCGGGCATCTCTGCCGCGACGCGGATCGCGTTCCACAGTGAGGACCATTGGCTTCGGCGCATGTAGCCGCCGCGTACCGACGGGAACACGATTTCTCCGAGCTTGCTGTCTATGACCTTGCCCATGCACGGCATCCGCTCGAAGTGAGCGTGCAGAGCCGGACTCATCGGAACCCAACGGCCGTCATCATCCTTCGGGCAAGTGATGACGCCGGTAATGAGGTCGAGTTGCCAGCGCACATGGATCAACTGCTTGTCCATGTGAACGTCGGGCCGATGCAGCGCGAAGATTTCGCCGGGACGCATCGCCGTCTCTCCAACGGTCATCGTTGCGCCCTCTAGGACGAGCCCGTACTCGTCGGCGCGACTCTCCCTCGCGCAGCTACGCGGCCGCTTGTATTGCTCGTCGGTGATGATCTGGAAGTCGGGGCGATCGACGCGGCGCTTGCGCTTGCTCGCGCCGAGGTGTGTGAACTGGTTACGTGGGATCAAGTCGCGGTCAACTGCGTGATTGAAGAACTGACGGACGGCGCGTTCTTCGGTCGTATCCACGTCACCACTTCGTCTCGGAGGAAGCTGTCGAGCGGTCGATCGTGAAACTCGCGGATGAACGGCCGCAACCCGTCGCGCATATGGCGCACGGTCGAGGCGCGCCTTCCGTCGCCTTCTGCGCCCGCTCGCCGTCCGGCCAAGTCATCGTGAGTTGACCGTCGTCGTGAATCGTCGCGCCCGCAAACTCGCCCACGGTCGGGACGCCGCGCCGACCGTGCGGGTTATCAACTTCCTCGCGCAGTTCGGCGCGGCATCGTTCCTTGGCGCTCTTGAACGCCTCCAGGCTGTCGTGTGTGCCTACCCACTTCTTGCGCCCTCGGTACTTGACATATCCGCACCACTTTGGCTGGGGGGGGGTGCCTCGGTTGAGCGGCATCAGGCGGCCTCCCGCCCTGGCTCGCCATAGTGCTCGTGTAGCCACGCCTCGACCTCGGAGACGATGTAGCGCGATTCATGCCGCGCATGTGCATGTGGGGGAGGCCGAGTGCCTGCTGCGAGACGATCCAGCGCGGCGTGACCGAAAGGTGGACTGCGAGCTGTTGCTTTGTGACCCATTTCTCGCGTTCTTGGACCGCCGCCGTCATGTAGGCGCGCCCCGGTATTCATTGACGCGGCGCCAGTGGCCGGGGATCGAGGACGACCGCGAAAGGGTCGGCGTTGAAGCTGCTTGCCGTGTCCCGTGTACCGCTCGCATGGCTGGCTTCGATCAGACCAGACCCGAGCCGTGATCTCAAGGCCCTGACAGAACAAGACGATCGAGCCGCCAAAACGGCAGACCTCCAGGCCATCGCCACCCGACACGCGCGCCGCAGCGCGCATGGTCAAGCCGCCTTCCGCGTCGGTACGGACCTCGCTTTGGCTACCGCCTGCTGAGGCTTGCGGAACACCAGCACGTCCTCGTGCGCGACGACTTGCGTGCGGTCGCCTTTCTCGCGGCGGCGGCGGGCCTGGAGCGTTTGCCAGAACGAGGGACGCATGACCAATTCGCTATCGCGGACGGTCGCCAGCAGGCTAATGACGCGCTGCCAGTAGAGCAGGCCGGCATCCTCGCAGAGCGCGATCGTTTCGCCCGAGAGGTTGCGCAGCGCGCCGCCCCCGCCAGAGCGCATGTCCTTGGTGACGCACACGAGGAATCCACCGGGCTTGAGCACCGCTGCGCACGCCCGGTAGATGTCATCCATAGCCACGAGGTATGCGCTGCCGCGTGCATGACCGAGATTACGCCGGTCGCGGCTGTAGTTGGTCGTGTCGTCGCGTCGCAGCGGCTCGGGTCCACTAGCGTTCCCGCGTGGCTCGCCCGATGGACTAGGTAGCCATCAAGCTCGAGCTCGCCGGCTATCCCAGCGTTCGCGCTCTGCTCGCCATAGAGGAGCAACACGCCCGGACAACGGCCCGGGAACTTAAGCGTGCGCGGGTGCTGCTCGTGATCGTCGGCCAACGGTTCCTTCCCGCACCGAGGAAGGGCACCCCCGCAAAGTACGGACAAACGACGATCCGTAGCGAGCGACTATGGTTCTCCGTGGCATCGAAGGAGTGCCCTTCGGTGCTACGGCCGGGCGGGTGTTACTAGCACCCGCCCCGGCCTTTAGCACCGAAGACTGCGCCTTCGATGCCGCGCCTAACCGTAGCTCCTACGGCTAGTTCGCCTTGCATGGATCGTGGCGCCTTTTCGGTGTGGAACCGAAAGGAAGTGTCCCAAATGGGCATGACGATCAATCGCCGGTATCGGGATGCGCTGTACGACGGGCTGATGGGCGACCTCAGCGCGCACAGCGACATCTTCACGCACCTACGAAACGACGAAGCAACGGAGGCCAAGCGGCTGCATCATCGCTTCAAGGGCGAGTTGCGGCTGCTCGATGACCTCGGCTGAAAGCGCGAGCCCGAGGCCGAACAGTTCGAGTTGACGATGCCCCCGCGCGAGCTGCGGCCGATCATCGAACGCGTCTACTGGTCGGCCGTCGCGTCGCTCAATAACGAACCTGACCAGTTGGTCGATGAGGCACTTGCCAACCTCAACGAAGCCGTCGTGGCATGCCCGGAGATGCTTGCCCGGCTCGCCGACGATTTCATGGACGGCCAGCAGGGCGCGGATGACGAGGAGGCGGCGGCAGCGTGAGTGCGACTGCGGCCCGTATACAGAGCCCGGAGCAGCTTGGTCGGGCGATCCGCGAGAGGCGCCGGCAGCTACGTCTCACGCAGCAGACCGTCGCGGACCTCACGGGGGTCAACCGGGTCGTAGTCGGCCACCTAGAGCACGGCAAGAGCACGGTCCAGATACGGATCGTGCTCTTGGTCGTGCAGGTGCTCGGCATCGACTTCGAGCTTCGGGTACGCGGATGACCCCGCGCCGACCACGACGGCGCGAAGTCCGCCAGCGGAGGCAGAGGCCTCGTCGCTTGAGGACGACCCGCGCACCATCTCGATTGCCGTCCTTGGCCCGCTCGCAATGGAGGGACTGCTCGGGCGAATCAAGCGCGCGGCAACGCACGAGCTATCGGCCTACTTGGCGTTTCACCCCAAAGGCGCCAGTCGAGACGAGCTGATCGAGGCTATCTGGCCGGCGCAGGGCCCCCGAGCGCACACGACCCCGCTTCTGGCAATCCGTCACCGAGGCCCGAAAGGCGCTCGGGGATGCGTGGGGTTCATCACGGCGAGCGCTACGAGCTGGACCGCTCAAAGGTCCGCGTCGACCTCGATGACCTCGACCGGCTGCTCGCTGCGAACAGCGATGACACGAGCCACGATCCGGCCGCCCTTGAAAGCGCGCTGGCGCTGTGGCGAGGAGAGCCGCTGGAGGGCAGCGACTATCTCTGGGCCGAGGGAGAGGTTCGAGTGCTCCACGCAACCCTTGTCGATCTGCTTGAGCGAGTCGGACGATCACGGCTCGCACGCGAGGATGCGCGCGGCGCGCTCCAAATGGCTGACCAAGCCATCGCACTCGATGGACTGCACGAGCCAAGCTGGCGCCTTGCGCTCCAAGCCGAACACGCGCTCGGACTTCGCGAGTCGATCGCCCGCCGCTACGACGAACTGACCCGCTCCCTCGATGAACAGCTTGGCCTTGAGCCCGCACGCGAGACACGCCTCGTCTACCGGCAGCTACTCGGGCAAACATAGGCGAGCGATACCTACGCGGTTCTCTCGAAGTAGGGATTAATCGTCACTCTGACAAAGCGCGGGAATTGCTTGCTATAAAGGACACACGTCAGCGGTGGTAGGCCACGCACAATGCTAGCGAGATGGTCGGCGTCCGCGCCCGAGGTCTTGCCGAGGATGGTGCGCTGAATGTCACGAATCTGCTCAACGTTGGTCTGCGAGAAGTACAGCTTGGTTGCGGTAGAGCCGGCGACGGCTGTTGGCAGGTCGGTTGGAAACTGCGAGGCAACGACGACTCCGAGCCCAAACGCTCGACCCTCTCGCATAAGGGGCTCAAGGAATGGCGACTCGACTAGGCGCCATGCCTCATCGAGAACCGCAAGGCGCGCGAGTTGGTGCGACTGAGGCTGCCTAATCAGATAGTTATAAAGCGCCATCAGAAAGAACTCAGCAACAGAGTTCTTAACCTCATCGCCGGGAAGCTGGGCCAGCCTTATCACTGTGCCCTTCTCGACAATGCTTGCAAAGTCTGCGGCGTCCGCGCCTGAGCTAAAGAGGCCCAGGTCGAAGATCGGCGACATCCTGCCGAGGAGCGCCTGGTTATCCTTATCCTCCAGAAGCTCGTTCTGTACTGCGTCAAACGCGGGGTAGATCTGTCCAGCATCGGGAACCGAGGCGCTGGTAGGCACGCCCGCCGATTCGTATGCTGACTTCATCGCCTCGCGCAGTCGATACGCCTGCTGATCGCCAAGACGATAAATCCTCTTAATAATGTCGGTAAGCTGGTGTAGGTGATGTGTCGGGTTGATCCGGCCACTCCGCGGGTCAACTGCTGGTGCAAGGGGGTTAAACGGCAGGCTCTGTTCGCTGGGGTCGTATACGTTGAGATTCTCGGCTTCGGCGTAGACCGGTTCGGAGTAGTCATCCTTAAAATCAAGTATGAGCGCTGGTACTTTGAGAGGTCTAAGCTCGGCAAGGATGGCCTTTGTGGCCTGAGTCTTGCCGCTGCCTGTTTCGCCTGTCACTAGCAGGTGCGGATTCGGCAGTCGGTCGTCGGGTGCGCTTGGATCGAACCATATCTCGCGCGACTTTCCATACTCGCCGGGAGCGGTGCCGAGCAAAGCGCGGGGCCGCTCGGAAACGACGGGCGTTGGCGGCCGTTCCTGCTCGGGTTTAGATGTGCTACTAGTCTCCTCGCTCTGCGATTGGGCCGTGTCGCTCGCATCACTAGAGGGAGGCCCAGATGGCTTATCTGGCGAGTCAGGTGGAGGAGACGGTGGATCCTCATCAGCTGGCGGCTCCGACTCGCTGTCGTCGATCTCTGGCTCCGGCTCGGGCGGCTCGATTGGAATGAGTGCCTCGATTTGCCGCTCATTTAGTTCGGTGATCTGGACCGGGATCATATTGTCGTCCTCGTGTGCAGCGACTTTCTTGTCCGTCAGCGAACTGGAATCAACACCAAGCCTGACGTCGATGAGATGACAGCGCAAGTCTGTGGTGACGGAACCATCGAGCAGTCGTTGTAGCCTGTCCGCCCATACCTTGCGTTCGTCGGCCGTGTAGGTGCCCTTCGTCAACTCACGGTAGAGGTGCTCGCGAAGGATCTCACGTCGCGCAGGCGTCGTAATCAACTCGTCGGTGCGATCTGGGGAGGAGACTTGCTCCAGCAGTCGGCGAGTCGAAAGCATCTGATCGATTGCGGAACCTGAGGCAACACCATCGTCAATGGTGTACTCAGTACCCTTGGCTTGGACCGCCTTGACCTCCACGACGCTAACGGTGCAGTGATCGTTCGTCCAAGTAAAGCCCACCAAGTCTGCACGTAGCGGGTCATCGCTGAGATGCAGCCAGCGTCGGGCCTCATCGCCGTCAAGGCTGACTAGTAGCCGCGTTTCATCATCACCAGCTTGACGGAACCAGCGGGCGGCGATCAGCGTTCCGAGCAGACCCTTGATTCGATTGAAATTGGTCTTACCGGACGCATCTGGTCGCAGGTTGAGGATACCGGCATCGAGCAGGTTACTGAGTTGTTCAAGTAGGTCGTCGAGATCCTCATTACTGATGTAAGCGTTGTACTCGCGTACGACATCACGAAGGGGTCTACGAAATGGCACCGGTGAGCGCGCGAAGCCAGCAACATCGCGCTCCCCGTCGCGAGCCGTCATGATGCGCAGATCACCTACTCGCAAGTCGCGGTCGACCTGGCGGTCCGCGATCGCCGTCCAGGGGACACGGGTCGCGACGGCGTGGAGCGCCTCGCGCAACTTGTTCTGTTGATGGACCGCTAGGTAGGAAGTACCGGCAGGAGCGAGTCGGCGAACCAGGTGGTCGTAGTCCTCAAATGGACCGCCTGACGCCGGCTCCAACTCCACAGTCTTGTGAATCTCGCGGTACGCAATACGACGAGGAATCGCGAGTGGCTGAATCGGATGGAGCGCCGCCCGGGCGGGATTTGTCTGACCCGTGCTCTGATCGAACGCCACGACTAGGTGGTGGAGATCGTCCTCCGGTGGTCCCAACTCCTGGCGAGGAAGATCGCGTACCTCGAACGTAAAGAGCCGATGGGGCGTGATCGCGCGGAAAACTCTTGCAATCCGGTCCTCCTCAGCCTCGTCAAGCCGCAACTCGACCCCGATCTTGGGGCGTGGATGCCGGTAGATTGTGAGATGACCACTTTGCAACTTCTTATCGTCGGCCAAGTCGGCAAGCATGCTGAGGTACGCTCCTGCATCGGGCGGATCGACCAAAGCAAGGCGATATCCACGCTGGGAGTGGGGTTCCAAGGCGAGTTGCGCCTCAACGAGCGAGCGGACACTTGCTAGTCCATCATTCGAGACGCCACCCTCGGTTTCGCGGCCAAAGTACGGGAGGGGCCCGATTCGGCCCAAGTGCAAGAGGATCGCCTCAGCGCTGACCGCCGGCGATGGTATGAAGATCGAGGTGAGAAAGAAGGGCAATCGTTCGGCGGCCTTGGCAACCAGTTCGCGATCACGCTCGTCGAGCCTCTCACGTTGGGCATCGACGATCTCGGCGTAGCGCGCGTAATGCCAAAGAAACAACGGATGCGTGGGTGCTGCAATTGCGTAGGTGCGTCCCTCAATTTGCAATACAATGGTCTCTAGCAGGAGGAGGTGGCCGAGAACCTCGTTGGCGTCCTGTCCGAAGCGCTGATAGAGCGTCTCGTAGGTATCGCGCAACGTCCGATTGAGCGCCTCGTATGCCCCAATGAAAGCAAGCAGTATCGCCCGTGTCGGCGGATGTGCGGCAACCACCAACGGTTCAACCGCCAGTATGCGCAGATAGGGCATGATCTTGGCGCGAGCCTCGCAGTAAGCCACAAAGCGCTCGCTGAGTTGAACGCCTGCATCATCGACGGCTAGATGTTGAAGAAACTCGCCGATGCGTTCACCCTCCCACCGTGCGACAAGGTGCTGCTCAACATCGAATCGCCGTAGGGCACTCTCCAAGTCCGGTGCGTCTAGTTGGACCAGGCCGCCAAAGGTGTCCTCGCCAAGAACCTTGCCGATGAGGTTCAGCAGATCAAGTCGTGCGGTGGTCACCGCTTCCGTCGTCCCGTCAGGCAACTTGCAACGGATTGGCTTAGGCAGCAACTTAGCCTCGTCAAGCTCATTGAGTTGCTTCTGAAAATCCTCGACGATAGTCGTCACGTCGTCAGCACGGTCTTCGTCGACCAGCGCTTCAGCGGCAATCTTGGCGACCTTTTCAGTCGGCGACCGTTTGGAGTTGCTCGCTTTTTTCTTTTTCACTCGTGCGCGGACCAGGCGATCAGCGTCTTGGAACGTGACAGGCTTAGTCCCGCCCCCAGAAAGGCGAGTGCGGTCGAGTTGACTCAACGCCTCTTGGAGCGTCGCGCGGGCATCACCATCCGTCTCGGCTTGGAGCACGGCGGTGATCCGACGACGGTCCTGGGCGTTCAGCATCTGAAGCCGGCTGGCTAGTTCCCGGTTACGCTCCAACCTGCGGCGCACGGTGCCCTCGTGGTTGTCGTTGAAGAACTCGGGGTCGGGCAGCAGCCCCAGATGATGGATTTCGCGGCTCGCAGCATCCAGGAAGTCATGGCCCGTCTTACCAGCGAGCGCTGTGTAGTAGTCAATCAGCGGCGCGAGGCCAACGTTATCGTCGCCATCTAGAAGTCGCCACCAGCGCGATTGGACCTCGCTCTGCGCTGCCTCCTCGCCCAGTGCTCGGCGCACAAGAATGTCCTTAAGCTTCGCGCGATGTGATTGCCGTGAAATCTTCCAACGATGAAAGCTTGGCCTCATCCCCGTGGGCAATGACGACGATCAGCGCCTTCAGATCGCGATCATTCCGCCAGCGCTCCGCTTGCTCAACTTGCGTCGAGAACAACTCGCCATCGAATCCCGCGTCCTTAGCGGCTGCTTGGCCGCCCTCTCGCAAGTAGGCGATCCGCAGTTCGATCCCCTCGTCCCGAAGGCGCGCTAGCGCATCCAAGAGACGATTCGGGTCGGGCGCTGGAACGTCACGGACGAGCACACCGACGGCTCCCGCTCGGCGCCGTACACCCTCGGCAATGAGGTCAGCAAGCACCTCGGCTGGTGTGAGCCCCGTAGCACTCACCTCAAAGATTCCCCTCGGGCCGAGTAGTCACCATTGTGCGACCATCCGCGTATGCCTTGGCGTAGCCGGACTCAACGAGCAGTAGCCGGAACTCCTCGACGTTGCGGCGCAGATCCTCCTCATTGATGGACACCACAGTTGGTCCGAACTCCTCGTCACACAAGTTGGTGTGCCGTATCACTGTGTCATCCTCGGGGCGACCGACCACCACCCCGAAATAGTCGCGTAGCCGTTCGAGGAACTCGGGGAACTCGACGGGTTCGTCGGGCTCGACGGTTGCGGCCGCGAGAGTCTCCAAGAACTCGGCTGTCACGGTATAGCGCTTGTGTAGCTTGCCATGAGGGCCTTGGTTCGACCAGGGCGCCAGGAACCCGGCACGCCGCCCCAACTCAATCAATGAGCCTATGGGCGCCTCGCGTTCGCTGTCCATCCCGCTCTCAGCCATCGCACGGGCAAGCGCGTCCGCGGGTTCCATGCCGCCCTTGCAATACGTTTCATAGAACCCTTCAACTGCTACGTCCAAACCGGCGTCCACGAGTGCGGCATCGATCTGCTTGGCGCTCGTCCCGTACTCGGCAATCACATGCTCGTGGAACCGGGAGCGGATGACGCCCTCGATCGCATCGTCGGCTGCGCGCAGCGTCGCACGGCTAGCGTTAGCGACCGAAATGAGTGTGCCGTCGAAGAGGTCGAGCAAAATCGGAGGGCGTGGTGCCTGGTCCTCGCGCTCTGACCATCTAGAGACAGCAAAAACGTGAAGGACAAAACAGCCAAACAGCATCAAGCGGCGCATAGAATTGAGCTTCGAGCCCGAGATCCGCTCAAAGCGGGCGAGACGATCGTACGCATCCCGCAGATTGCGGAGAGTCGGCGACGCGAGTTGACCGTTCGATACCTCAAAGAGATGATCCGCCTTCGCGATTCGAGTAGTGATCTCGTCGCTAGGAGCGTCCTCGCGCGCCTCACCGAACTCCAGCATGGGCAGTGCCAGCGTTGTCCACGGGTCGTTCTCAGACTGGAGCATCTCGCGAAGATAGTCCGCTGCCTCAGTCCGCCCGGTCGGCTCGGCAGTCAGCAGCCGAGAGAGAAAAAGGCCCATGCGAACGTCCGAGGGATCGCTGGTCACAAATCTCTCATTGGAAAGAGTAAAAGACTGTAGGGTGGGGAAAACAGCGCCATCGGCCGCGAGTACGTCGAATGCGAGCGAGCGGAGGCGCGTGACTCGGAGCGCGTCGGGCTCTTGACCGCCTGGGTTCACGAAGGCAGTTGCGTAGTCGGCCATGATCGCGGTGTTGGGGTTGCGCTCCTCATCCACGCCCAGAGTCTGGTTGCGGACGTAGCGACGGACAAGGCGAGTGACAGCCGCAGTGTCATAAATACGCCCGGTGATGGCTCGCGCCAGGCCGTTGGCGACGTGAACCGGCTTGATCGAGAAGTTGGTAAAGCGAAAACCGAACTCCTCGTCGTAGAATGACTCCAGCAGCAGTTTGGTCTTAACCGGAGTCACAATTGATACCTCGCTGGTGAGCGCTGGACTGCAAATCGCTCATCGAGGTCGCTCTCGACATTTCGGATGCGGATGGCCTCGATTGGCGACTCCTGTTCGATGGATCGGTGAATCCGATCTATGAAGCGTGTGATCCGCCGTGTCGCCGTCCTTGACCAACTTGAGCGGCCCAAGCCGCGCTCGGCCTCGACTAGGGTCAGGTACAGGTCGCGGTCAATCTCGAGGACAGCAGCATCTGTCGAATCCCAACTAGCGACTAGAGCAAAGCTCCGCCGATCAAGTTGCTCCGGTGGGAGCCACGCATTGACCCACGGCGCGGTCTTGAGCGGCTCGATTCGGAGATGTTGGTACGTGAGCGCGTGAAACGAGACAAATGTGGACGGAGCGCGAACATCGTAACGGTGGCTTTGCCAGAGCTGCACCTGCTCCTTCTCTGTGTCTGGGCAATCTGGCTCGAAGAAGCGATTGAGAGCTAGCACTAGCTCGCGGACGACAGTCGCCGTTGCGCCCTGGCCCGACTTGAGAGTTTGCTGAAACTCTTGCTCGTCGGATGGCACCAAGCGCAGCAGGTCTATGCCATGCTTGTGCTCAAAGAAGAAGCGTCTCTTGATAGCCCGATACGCGGCATCGCGTTCCAACTCGTTGAGAGTCATCGGACCCGGTGGAGGCTTGCCCAGCCAGTCGCGAGGGTCCGTGTCACCAAGCCAAAGCCTCTCGTCCCAATCTGGGTGGGTGACCTCAGCGGGGTCAAAGATCTCACTTACAGCATTGAACAAGCCAACCCCACCATCGAAGGCGAGGTTAGAGTAGGCGAAGCTAAGCGTATCTTGACCAGCTCGCACGCGATCGGTCGCCGATTGGCCGCCTGTTATGAGATACGCAATGAACCCAACGAGTTGCCGCATAGTGACGTGTCCTGTGCGCGTCGCGACGAGTTGGAGAAGTGCAATCAGTCGCTCTCGCACCTGCGGTTCTCGTAGGGCATCGCGGTTCGTGATCGCTGGGTCGGCGGGATTCAGGCCGACGAAGAAACGATCCTGCGTTAGCCGGTCGATTACACTCTCGACGACGGTCGGCGACAACAGGTTACGCAGACTGAGGTCGATCACAACGACATTCTCTTTGGCGTCAGGGGGAGTATGCTCCTCGACAAAGAAGCGAGCTGCGGTTACCTGACGCAGCGCCTCGTCCACAGGAGTAAAGCCCGTGTTGCTCGCTAGTCGCTTGAGCACGTAGAGCGGCCACTCATTAATGGCGAGCACAAATGGCTTACCGTCGCTACAGCTTGCGGCCCACTTTTCTAGAATCTCTGCGTCGGCGCAAGCGTTTGCGTCGGCGATTACGCGAGCACCCAAAGCCTCAAGCGTTGGGCGGAGGCGTTCGATCAAGTGTGTCTTTCCGTCCCCCGGGTTGCCCGTGACGACAATCTGTCGCCCGGCCTTCGACTGGGCCACGAGGTAATCGTCCACGCCAAGGTCGACATGGATCGACTCCAACTCCTCACCGGTCAGGCGATCGGCGTAGCTATTGGTGCTCCGATGTAGTCGCTCGATGAAGGTTTGCTCGCTATCGCCGCCGGACTGGGCGATCGCACCAAAATCAACTCCTGTGCCAACACGACCCGCGCGGCGGCCACGACTAGATCCACCGCCCGAGCCTGAAGCTAGCTCCGCTGTCTCACGACTCAGCCGGAAGCTCTCGAACTCCTCGCCGCGTAGTCCCTCAAGCACATCCGGGCGGGTGATGCGCTTTGCAAGCCAACGATCTCGCCAGTAGGCGATAAGGGCAGCTGTGCCTTTGTCGCCCGACGGCAACAGATATCTCGGACTGGCACTCATCCTGAGGACCACATCGTCTGTGTTAGTGCAAAGCAGGACGCCGTAGATGAGTCGGCGGGAATTATGTCGTAGAAAGCTGTTGGCGTCGAGTCCCAGAGCCTCAAGGCCCGACCGGATCAGTCGCAGCTTGGGGCTCGTGCCCTCGCCGAAAAGGTTGTTGATCTCTCGACGGTTGGAGCCAGCGTGGCGCGCAACATCATTGAGTGAATGAACTGTGTCGGGAGCAAACTGGACCGTGCCAAAGCTCTCGGTGCGTGCCACCTTACGGTAAGCGAGTGATCCCTTGTCTGTGTCTACTTTGATCCGGTTGTATTGGCTTGAGCCGTAGGCCTCGTAAAGACTTGAGGTGGTAATCAACGCGAGCTTGGCGGGCCGCCGGACGGGGCGGCCTGCCATAGCGGACGCGATAATGCTTACGCGGTCGCCATATCTACGCTCGACGTCTGCGACTACTTGGCGACTTAGCATCATGAGAGCCACCAGCTTGCCGCCAAGGACGCCGCGATAAGGTGGTACTGCACCACAAGTCGTCAACTCCATGACATTGGATGCAAGCGCTTCCTGCTTGATTCGGCGCAGTGCCGTCTCTATTGCGCGGCGACCCTCAGAATCGGCGAGAGCGCGTAGAAGATCGCCTCCACTATCGGTAAAGCCAAGGTCTGTAAGTGTTCCAAGCGCTCGGTACAACTCCGCGAGGGTGCCGGCGCGCTTTCGCCTATAAAGCGCGGTCCGTGCGACCTGCTCCCAATCCACAGAATCGGCATCCCCGTGCTCTGCCTCCGTCTGAGCCTGGCGGATGAGTAGATAGTCGGCGTCGCGGGCCTCACCGGCGGCGTCAAGGTTTGCCAGGCGGCTTGCTGCGCTTCGACGCTCGATTTCCAGTAGTGCGGCGACGGTCGTGGGCACCGTCTGTAGCGGATCAGGAGAAAGATCAAGGTCATCCTTATAGGTCGCCTCGACTGTCTCGCGCAGCATTCGGACGAGATGCCCAGCGAGGTCGCGATGCTTCCGGCGAGTGAGGTCAGCAAGGCGTCGCTCCAGCCCGTTCGCCGACCAGCCGTAGTGATCGTCGCGCTTTGCCAAACCGAGCACCGGATTGCCAAGTGCGGCGATTCCGATGAGTGGGCGCTCCGGTAGCGCGGAGTCACGAATCAAATAGAACAGGTTGCGTCCTGGTGTGTTCTGATAGGGGATCGACCAGAAGTGTCGGACATAGCGCCACACGTCTTGTAGGAGTATCCCGGTCGTGTCATCGCGATCACCGGGTTCAATGACCTGCAATTCGGGACATATGGCGGTAGCCCCTTGGGTAGTCAGGCGGTTGGCCAGTTCGCTCCCGCTCGTGAACAACTTGGCTACGCCACGGCGCTCCATCATTTCGATGAACTGCTGCGTTGACGGCTCGCGCAACTGGGCCTCACGAGCAAATGCAAACGACCGACGTATCGATTCCTTCGCCGCCTCTGGGTCGTCAAGGCGGACGGCTGCTCGGCCGGGAGCGTCGAGGATGACGCCCTCGTCATCCTCGCGGATCGTCCAGCCCTGGCTCACAAGGTCTCGGAGTACTCGCAGCGTTGCTCCATAGCGAACTGTCGGCGCAAGGTCCATAGGACTCAAGCCGAACGATTGGAAGTCGCTCTCTCGCGCGTCAAGTTTCCCGATCGCCGAATCGAGGACCGCGCACGCCTCCGTGGTCCGCATCGTCGCCAGTTCTTGGATGAGGGACCGGAGGTCGTACTGGTAGCCGAGAGCCAGGCGCGGACGGAACCGACGGTAGCGGGACTCCGGGGCGGGGGCCACCTTGCTCCTGCCCTTGACTGTCAGCGTTGCCATGCCACTCCTTAGTCCATTCTTGCTCCCAACGTGGTCGGGCGCACGCTTTGCGGCCCCTAGCGCAGCAACAATAGACTGCGGCTAGGATTGCTCGTCTCGCGAGCGCATGAGGACTTGTATTCAACCGGTCCGAATCGGCGAGCGGGGCCAGTCTAGCTCCCATCGATTCTGTTGATGCCGACCGCATACGTGCTCTCCCTGGCTGCCAGGCTGACGAATGGCGCGGATGGGCGGGACGCTGGTGGCGGTGTCGGCTCAGCGGCGTGAGCGAAGCTCAATGTCCGGGCCCGAGTGCGCCAGGCCGGCAAGAGCCACGATCCACAGTTGGATCGCGCTGGCTAGTCGCGTGGATCGTGCTGTCTGACTTCCAGCCAAATCCTGAGCAGCGCTCCGCAGATACCGACGGCGAGGCCCAGGAAGGGGTTGGCATGGCGTATGTGCGCAATCCACCCTCCGATGCAAGCCGCGACAACGATGTACCCGACCCGCAGCTTCCAGTTCGTCAAGGCGTAGCCGACATGCCAGCGCCGCCGGTTCCGGGCGCGGTTCAACTCCGGTGAGGTCGATTTGGTCGTCTTCGGCTGCTCACCGCATCGAGGCCTCGACGTGTTGCGGGCGTTGCGCGCCGGGGAGCTAGCGCCGGGCGTCTCCGGCGTCCGCGTGTTGTCGATGGGCACGAGCCGCGAGACGACGACGAGCGTGCTGCGCGCGTTCGAGGCGGGCGCGGATGACGTGACCAGGACCCCACTTGGCTATGCCGAGTTGCTTGCGCGCGTGCGCGCGTTGCTGCGTCGCCACAGCCTGATTGACGGCCCTGCCGTGATCGCTTGTGGTGTGGGCCGCTGGAGATCAACGTGGCGGCGCGCACGGTCACGTTCGAGCGAGTCCCGGTCGAGCTTCGCCGCCAGGAGTTCGCGTTGCTCGCTCATCTTGCGCGCGATCCGATGCGCGTCCACGAGAAGCGGAACCTCCTGCGCGAGGTCTGGGGCTATCGCGCTACGGGCTCGACGCGCACGGTCGAGTCGCACGCTTGCCGTCTGCGGCGCAAGCTCGCTCGTGCTCGCGCTGAGGGTTGGGTGTGCTCGGCCTGGGGCGTCGGTTACAGCCTGGCGCCGGACGTTCGGACAGCCGCGTTGCGGTCGGCCGGCGCGTGAGAACCAACTCGAAACGAAAGGGGAGTGCAGCATGAGTATCAAGAGCGACGAGCAGGATTTGGCGGCGTTCGGGCAAGCGGTCCGCCAGTTGCGCGAGCAGCGCGGGATGAACCCGAGTGACCTCTCCGACGTGTGTAGACGGTCGGGCGCAAAATGTCGGCGCGGCGCATCGGCCGCATCGAAGCCGGGGAAGGCAACCCAACGTACGATGAGATGCTGACGCTGGCAAGTGGCCTTGGCGTCAGAGCCTCGGCGTTCATCGCGGAACAGCCATGACGGACGCGGCCCAAATCGAGAGGGCGCCCGACGCAGTAAGCCATCCGACCAACGCCGGGCTCGTGCATCGCCATGACGAGTTCGTTTTCCCGACGCACGCCGCCCGCCGGGCGGCCGAACCGGAGATCGCGGCTTGAGGCACGCCGCGAGACGACCTGCTTGCCCCGATCCAGCCCATCGAGGACGCAGACGCGGGCGCGCGGCGTCGCTCAGTTGGAGCCCGCGCCGCTGGTGCGTGCGCCGGCCCCCGGCCTCGTTGTGGCAGTGGCGCCGCCGCCGTGCTTGAACGCCTCGCATTCGCGCTCATAAGTACCGCGAGCCCCCCGAAGGCGACGTTTGTAGTGCGTGGAGGATCGCGCAACAGCGCCAGAGAACCCGTCGATCGAGGGGGCCAACGCAGCCCGTGGCATGGACGGCGGAATTGGGACCGCAAAAGGACCGCAGAAGGGCGGAAAACCGCATAGGAAAGCCAACCTGAACCCTTCTCCCCGATAGAAATCCCGGTTGCGGCAGCAACCGCCGTGACGAGTCAAGAAGCGCCAAATTCCGTTTATATGCAGGAGTTATCGGCGGGGACCGGCCCTGATTAGGCTGAATCTCCGCGGATGAGCGCAGGGTAGGTTTCGACGTTTGTGCCACGAATCTGTGCCACGGCGAATTCGTGGCACAGACGCGCCTCTCGGCGGCTTGAGCAGCCGCGGGCCGTGCCACGATGGCGCTGCGGCACGGCCTACTCGCCGGGCTGCCATCGCTCCCGGTCGGCCTCGTCAGCTGGCGCGGGGGCGGCCCTTTGAGCACTGTTTTGTGCGCCGGTCGCCCGGCCCGCACGGTCATCGGATGCGAAGCGCGCAGCATTCCCGCCAGGCCGCGATGCCGAGGGTTGTCCTTGGAACCCTGCGCGAAAGATTCGCCGGTGACGCGGCGAATGAGAACGTCGCGGCGTGGGTCGCTGCCAGCACGACGGCCGAAAAGGAGATCCGAGGTACCTCGTCTTGACTCTCCGGCCGTCGTCGTCGCCCGCGAGGACTCGCACGCTAGGTCCGGCTAGCGGCAGAGAACGCTCGCGCCGGAACCTACCCTATGTATCAGTGCGGGTCGTCCGCGACGCCCGCGGTCGCGCCCGGCTGGTCGGTCTACGCGGCCGACACCTCATCCACGGCTGTCCTGAGCAACAACTGCGGGGCTGGCGGCGCGCTCGGACTCTATGTGTTTGGGAACGGCACGCCAGGCGTGCTCACAACCGGCGCCAGCGCCAGCGTCGGTCTGGCTGTCAATGTGGACGGCGCACCCGACGTGACGATTGCGGGCAATAAGCGCCGAGCAGGTCGTCTCGCCGAGCACAGGCAACGATGCGTGGCTGGGATTTGACTCGGGCGGAGCGGTGCTGCTCGGCCTGGTGCAGTTGCCCTTTGATACCACAGCCCCTATACCAACACCGAGAGCTGGATACTGCCCGAAGGAGCCACGAACTTCACGGCGTTCGTCAACTGCACGACCGACAAGTCACAGACCGCCTGCCAGTTCCCCGACAGCAGCGAGGTGCCGGCGCTCAAAGACGTGGCCTGGACCCTCTCAGAGTCGGTACCACCCGTCGTCTCAGCCACATCGGGGACACTGGTCACCGCTGCCCAAGGCGGGGCGACCGTCTCGGGGATCCAGACGCTCGCATTCCATGCAAGCGACGCTGACCGCGGCGTAGTCACCAGATCATGCGCACCGAGTCGTGTTGGGCTGCACGCCGAGAAGACATAGGCTTCGCAGCGAATGAGTGCAACCGCTGGCCGGGAGATGGGCACACGCAGGAGGACCGGCGTGATGGGGCTCGCAGTCGCGGTCCTGTTCGCGGGCGGAAATGCGTTGTGGGCTCTTGAACAGCCAAAAGCCGGCGCATCTGCTCACCAGATCGTGTCCTTCTACCAGAGCACCTCGGACCGAATCATCGCTGGCGCCAGTATTAGTCTTCTCGCGGGTGCACTCCTTGTGTTCTTCGCGAGCGGAGTTCGCACGCTGCTCCGCGATCACACGCCCGACGATATGTTGCCATCAGCCGCGTTCGGCGGCCTGCTGATCGTCGTCGCAGCTGGACTGGGCGCCGAGACGATCAACATGGCCGGTGCGCTCCGCGCCCAACATGGCCAGCTCACTCCCGAACTCAGCCGCGCCCTCTTCGAGGTCTCATACGTCCTTGGCTACAACGCCGCAGGAGTCGGAGTCGCTGTGCTCCTGGGCTCGATCGCAGCTGTGGCGTGGCCCTCGCCCACGCTGCTTCCCCGTTGGGCAACGGTCGCGCTCTTCGTCGTGGCGCTCGCGTTCGTCACGCCCCTCTCCCGCTTCCTACTCGCGCCCGCAATCTTGCTACTCGCCGTAGTCTCAGCACGCCTACTCCTCGTCGGTCACCGCGAATCGCCATGATCGCGGTGACAACCGCCAACTGAACCGTGCGCTTCTCGTCTTCGCGATCACCCGCGGGCGCATCGACCCGCAAACCCGCGCCTACCAGCAGCGCAAGGAAACCGAGGGCAAGAGCCGCATCGAGGCCATGCGCTGCCTGCAGCCAGCATCGCCGCCAGCAAGGGCGGTGGGTACGCCCGCTATCTGGAGGGTAAGACGATCGAGCCCGAGCGGGGCGACTACTACCGCAGCCCCGAGGGGGAGCCGACGCAGGCACCGGGCCGGTGGCTCGCGACTCCCGACACGCTCGCGCGCGTGGGGATCGAGGGTGCGACCGTAGATGGTCCTGAGTTCATCGCGCTGATGGAGGGGCGCCACCCGAGGACCGGCGGGTGGCTTCGACCTGAGGGCGCCAGCGGCGGCCGGGGCGGCGGGATCGACCTGACCTTCTCAGCCCCCAGTCTGTGGCCGTAGTGTGGGCGCTCGGCGACGAGACTGAGCGCAGGGAGATCGAGGCTGCGCACGCAGCGGCCGTGACCGACGCGATGGCGCACCTGTCGAGACGGTCCCGACCGTGCGTCGCCGCTATGCCGGGCCAGTCGCGGTGATCGACCCGGTATGACCCGGCACTGGCTCAGCGGGCCGCTTGCCCAGAACCTGATCCTTGGCGCCCCCAGGTGTCGGCCTGCTAAAGCGTCCGGTGCAGTCGCTCGATGGCCTCTAGGGCGTCGTGGTTCAAATACCGTCCGTTAGGCGATCAAAGAAACCTGCGCGCTTGATTTGCGACGGGCTGTCGGTGAGCCTGCTACCTGGGTCGCGTCGCTCAGTTTTCGACTGTCCGGGCGATGTCACCGAGTCGGCGCCAGAGACGGCGCTCGGCGAGATCGCGGAAGCCGAAGTGGCGGTAGAAGTCGGCCGCGTCTGAGGAGAGGGCATCGACAACGACAGCTCGAGCGCCGAATTCGCTGCCGCCTCGCACGCAACGGGCGAGCGCATCGACAAGCAGGCGCTCGCCGAGGGACCGCCCTTGCTCGGTGCGGTCGAGCGCGAGGCGGGCGATCAGCACGACGGGCGGGTCTGGCATCCCTCGGCGTAAGCGCGACGGTGCCTTCTCATCGCCGACGAAACTCATGGCGAGCGCGTAGTAGCCGACAACCAACTCGCCGCGGCAGAGCACGTAGGTCGTAGCGGTCCCGCTCGCTACGGCGACGCGGGCGGATTGTCGCAACCAACGATCGAGAACGTCGACTCCGCAGTCGAAGTCATCCAACTGGTGGTCCCCCCCAGCGCTTGGATGGGGCGCAGGGTGTTGGTGCTCAATGAGGCGGTATCGGACTTTGCGCCTGCGCGTAGCGGCGCAGAGTGGGCATCTCCTCGGCGGGGCGGTCCAAAGCCGCTACAAAGCGCCCGAAGGCATCGCCGCTGATATTGATCCGCTGGGCTCGCTCGAGTACCTGCTCGGCTCGCTCCGTGGCGACCGAGAGCACGAACCCGGTGAGCGTCTCGCCGCTCAGGTCCGCAGCCGCTCTCAGAACGCGCTCTTGGTGTGCGCTGACCCGCATGTTGATGCGTCCCTGGCGTGCCGTCTCAGGTGATGCCATCCTCCCAGTGTGCAGCGTAAGTACGTACATCGCAAGGCCTCCGGAGCCGTCAGAATGACGGCGTGCCACTGCGCTTCGCCTTACCGACGGGGTCCAATTTGGGATCCAATTTCCGGCTAGGTGGCGGATGTCACGCGCGCCGGAACTGATCGCAGCCGTCCGCGAGTGGATCAGCGATAATCACGGTTATGGGCGAGAGTCCCGAGGTTGAGTTGGTGCGTCGGGCGTGGGACGCTCTGATGCACGACGGCCCGGAGTCTTGCGCGAAGTGCTGGCGCCTGATGCGCTGTGGTATGGAGTGGAGGACGGGCAGCTCTGCGAGGGCCGCAAGGCAATCATCGAGGTGATGAGTCGCAATCTCCGGGGACGTTTGCGGGGCGGGATCGAGGAGACCATCCAAGATGGGTCGCGCGTGATCGTGGCGTTCCGTCCTGAGCGGTCGGCGCTGCTTGACCGAGCGTTGGATGAGGGAATTGCTTACATGGTCGTGACGATCCACGACAGGCACATCGTTGAGATGAAGGGGTGCGCCGATAGGTCCGCTGCGATGAGCTACGCGCAGAGTGGCGAGTAGGCATCGGGCCCGACTAGCTCACTGCTCAGATGCGTCGTCCATTCACGTGATCGGAAAATCAAAATACGTATCCGGATAAGGCTCGTATTCCAGCGTGTAATGCCACCACTCGCAGTCATATGAGCTGAAACCGCAGGCCTCCATGATCCAGCGAAGGTATTGACGGTTGAGCGCGTCGACTCGCGCGACCCCTTCCGCTCCATGATGTGAGATCGCATCCATCAAGTCATGGTCGCCGCCCATCGGTGCGCGTTCACCGGTAGTCAGGTGGAAAGCGTCAAGTCGACGGTACTGCCCCGACTGTGGGCCGACTTTGCCGCCAAGTATCCTCTTCCGAACATGTCGGCCCTATCGATATTGGGATAGTGACGTAGCTTCCTGCGGCCATCCTCCGGCTGTTGCGACCAGCGCAGAAAGGACTTGACGGCGCGTTGCGGCGATAGCGCAGCAAGCCGAAGCCACGGGAGGCGGCCTCTGTTCTTGCTCTCTCCAAGGCCGCGCACAAAGGCCTTGTGCCGACAATGCGATTCGCCATGTATCCGTCCACCGGCTTGCCGGTGAAGTTGTCCCACGTCGCGCACTTGGCGTCCCAGTAGATTCCGGATACGTACTCGTCGACGAAGATGAGCTGGTCGTTCACCGTCCTCTCCCCGCCAATGCCGAGTCCACCAACCGGTCGATCACGTCGGCACGCGATAATCCTGCGGCCTCCATCATTCTCGGATAGCGGCTGTAGGAGGTCATACCGGGCAAGGTGTTCACCTCGTTGAGCACTACTTGCCCATCCTTCTGCAGGAACAGATCCACGCGTGATAGGCCGCTACATCCCAACGCGCGATACACGGCCTTTGCCGTCTCCTGGACGAGCGAGCGCGACTCTGCCGAGATGTCCGCAGGAACGATCACTTCGGAGTTATCCGAGCCACTTTCAGGTTCGCTCTCCTGATGGATCCTGAAGAAGCCGTGGGAAAGAGAGATCCGGTCCGGCTCGCCCGCGATGACGTCCCGGCCGTCTCCCAGCAGAGCACACCCGACCTCGCTGCCGAGAACGGTCCCTCCAGGACGAGCAAGCCGCGTGCGCGTCTGTCAGGTGAGAGAACGGCCGGGCGGGCCCTGTCGTCTTCCCAATCGGGGTCGGGAGCATCGCAAAGCTTCCAGACACCGCGCTTGGTAATGCCGATATAGAAGGGCCCGTACTTCTCGAGATCGAGGTGCCCGGCGACCTCTTGCGCCGATTTGACGGAGGTCGTATGCTCCTCAGAGCACCCCCCGAATACGACACCGATCTTCAACCTAGCCATGCCGCTGCCGACTTTCGAAGCTCACGCAGTTGACGATCGTGTTCTCGACCGTATCGCGCAGAGCGTGGTCGGTGTAGTAGGCCGTGTGCGGACTAATGAGCACGTTTGGCAGCGCTTGCAGCCGCAGCAAGAGTGCGTTGTCGATGGCCTTGCCTCTGCGGTCTGCGTAAAAGACACCCTCTTCGCCTTCCAGGACATCCAGCGCCGCACCGCCCAAGCTGCCGCTCTCCAGGGCGCGCGCGAGCGCCTCGGTATCGAGGAGCGAACCGCGGCCGGTGTTGATGACGTATGCGCCGCGCTTCATCTGCGCGATGCGTCGCCGATCCAGGAGATGGTGCGTGTCCGCGGTCAGCGGAGTGTGAAGCGTTACGACATCGCTCTGTCCCACCAACGCATCGAGCGAAACACACTCCGCAGAGCCGTCGGGACGACGGTCGTGGGCCAAGACGTGGGAGCCAAAGCCGCGCAGCCTGTCGATCACCGCCGTTCCAATGCGTCCGGTGCCGATGACGCCGATCGTCAGATCGCGCAACTCCTTCCCGCGCAGGTCGGGCAGCCTGTAGTCATGTACATCCGCACGCCCGATCATGCGCTTGGCGTCGCGCACCGCCATCAGCATGAGCATCAGCGTGTAGTCGGCCACGCTGTCTGGCGAGTAGGGCACGGTTGCCACGGAGATGCCGACGCTCTCGGCGTATCTCACATCGAGGTGGTTGCTTCCGATGCTTCTCGTCGAGATGTGCCTTACGCCGGCTTGACTGAGCGCGAGAAGGGTGGAATCTGCGATCCGGTCTTATGACCGACGCTGATGCACCGATTGCCGTAGGCCAGCACAAGGTTGTCGTGAGATACCGCCTCCTCGGTGATGGTCGCTACGACGCCGAAGCGAGGCGCCATCTCTTCGAACAAGACGGCCTCGTCCCGCCCGCATCCATAGATCGTCATCCCGATCGTCTGGGCGGCCGAGGAGGCAGACGCGGCACCGCGGGACACCGGTGCTGAGGTGCTGTAGATCACGCCGCCATTGAAGGCAGCGCGATGTTGCCGGCGCGTATGCGAGTTTCGATATGCCGACGATATGCGCCGGCCGGTGGGACCGACCCGCTCGCGCGGCGCCGCGCTTGCGGCCTCGCTCAGGTCATCGAGGCGGCGACGCAGCGGGGATCCGCACCGTAACGCGGAGCCCACCGGCTGCGCGCGGGGCAAGCGTGAGGGTGCCGTCGTGTGCTTGGGTGATGCTCTGGACGATTGCCAGCCCGAGGCCGATGCCTGCATGGTCGGTGCGGACGCGCTCATCGCCGCGCAGAAACGGCTCGGCAAGCGTGGAGATCATCTGGGGTGCGAGCCTCTCGCCGGTGTTCTCGACCGTGAGCTCCACGACGTCCGGGTGGGCGCTGGTCGAGACCCAGACGGTGCCTTGGTGAGGCAGATTGTGGACGATCGCATTGTGAACGAGGTTCGTGCTCAATTGCAGCAGGAGCGCGCGCGAGCCGATGGTGGGCGCCATCTCGACGGAGGTCGCGATCGTGACGCCGTGTCCTTCCGCGAGGGGGAGGAGCGTTTCGGTGGCTTCTTCCGCCATGAGCGACAGGTCGACGTTCTCTCGGGTGAAGGAGCGCTGGCCGGCGCGGCTGAGCAGGAGCAATGCCTCGGTTAGACCGGGTCGGACTCCGCGGCAGGCGCGGGTGCCTGGCCTTCTTCACCGACCTCCCGGTCGGCAGGCGCCGGCTGACCGCGGTCGGCGTGGTGATGGGGCAGGGGAAGGGCAGCGACACGCCGATGATCCTCGCCGCCGCGGGCGAGGCCGCCAAGCAACTAGTCGACTCCGTCGTCGCCGCGGCGCCCGCACGATCGCTGCGTCCGCCGCGGCTCGTGGCCGAGATTCACGTTCCCTCCCGGCTCCGCTCATCTAGTTCGAGCGTCCGGCTCGCTCTCTTGCAGCCTTTGCGTCCCTCCGAATGGCGAGAGTAGAATATTCTCGGGCTGCGTTCATGAATGGTTAGTGCCTGAACCTGTAGCGATCATGTGACGAGAGGGCACTTGTGCCTCCCGGTGTAGTCACCATTACGGCGACGTTCCGGTGGTGTGCGGCGGGGAGACGGCCGTGATAGAGGTCGCGGAGTTGACGGTGAAGCGCGCCGCACTGGTGGAACCAAAGTCAACCGCCGTGGCGCCCGTGAGGTTAGAGCCGGAGATCTTGACGTCTGTCCCCCCAGCTGTCGAGCCGTGACGGGAGAAAGCTTGGTAACGATCGGCGGCGGGACTACCTGAGTGCCTGCGGCGGCCACGCTGAAGTATTGTCCAGCGGCGATCGCGGTGGCTTCACTCAGTTTGCTCACTTCGACCGGTATGTTGCTGTCCCCTTCCATGCCATCATCCAGCCTCCCGTCGGCACCGTTGCCCCACGCCATGACTTTGCCATTGCTGAGTAGTGCCAAGCGGTGTTCCAACCCACCTGCGATAGCTGTGACCTCGCTTAGGCTACTTACCGCGACCGGCACATCGCTGTCGAGCACTTCGCTGCCGTTGCCAAGCTGAAGATCTGCGGATCAGGATACGCCAGACTACTAAATCGCGTTCTACGGCGTCTCCGACTGGAGGGCACAAGCCGGTCGATCCGCGACTCTGATCTTCTGTATGAGAGGGTTGGCTCGCGCCTCGCTCAAGCTTCGACAGCCCGCGCGATATCGCCCAGCGACGCTGTAGCTGCGACCGTAATCTCGCTATCGTTGAGCGCATGACCGTCCGACGCATGGATCACGTGGGCATCGTGGTCGATGACCTCGCGGCCGCGACGGCGTTCTTCGTCACGCTCGGACTCGAGCTGCAGGGGGAGAGGCCCGTCGAGGGCGGCTGGGTAGATCGCGTGGTGGGGCTCGAGGGTGTCCGAGCGGAGATCGCGATGATGCAGACCCCCGACGGTCACGGACGGATCGAGCTCGCGAAGTTTCACGCGCCGTCGGGTCCGGGTGGTGACCGGCACGCCCCCGCGAACACGCCGGGCATCCGCCATATCGCGCTGCTAGTCGACGACATCGATGCCGTCGTCGCTGGCTTGCGCGCACGCGGCGCGGAGCTAGTTGGCGAGATTGAGCGCTACGGAGATAGCTATCGGCTCTGCTACGTACGCGGCCCGGAGGGAATCATCCTCGAGCTGGCGCAGGAGATCGGCTGAGGGCCCGTCCGGCATTCCTCATCGGTGTGGGGCCTCACGGCGTCCACCTAGTCATGAGCGGGCTTCATCGCCTCCGAAAGGACTTCCCCAATCGACCGCCGGAGTTCATCCACGTCTCCCGGCTCTGCGTGTATCGCCGCCAGTCCCTCTTCAAAGAGCTCCGTTGGACCTGGATAGAGAATCGCCGCAAAGCGGACCACGTGATTCCCGTCCTCGTCTCGAATGGCATCCCGATATGAGTGCATCGCATCGATGTCGACCTTCTTGGGGCGCGCTTTTGCTCGCCGATGCTCCAGTTGCTCGCTCTGAAGCTTGTACTTCGGATCGAAGATGTAAATGCGCGTGGCCGGTCCGTCGGCGACCTCGATGGTGATATCGGGGATCTGGTTGAAGCTGACACTGTGGATCCCCGCGCGCTTTCGCGAATAGGTGCGCTGGGGGATGAGGCCGACGACCCGCTCGGACTCTGGGTGGACTAGGACGACGGCCGGACTCCCGTCGCGCAAGACTTCGATCCACAGACCGCCTTCGGCCGGATGCGCGAGGCGTTGTTGGCGAATCTCATAGCCATGCTCAGCGGCGACGCGGAGCAGCTCGTCGATCACAATCAGGGTTCCCCAGCTTTGGTAAAGCTCGGGTAGATTCTCAAGCGGAGCATCCAGGGCAGCCGCACGAAGCTGAATCAGCGCGCGACGCCTGAATTCGAGAAAACCTTCAAGCGCTTCTCGGTATTCCGGGCGTTTTGTCAGAACCATCGTGACGCGCGAAGGGGACTCCGCGAGCGCCGCTACCTGATCTAGAAAGCGTGCCGAGTGGCGCGCGAATGCCAGTCGCTCGACGAGCTCGGCTGCTTCTGCGGCAAGAACGTCACGCTTGCGCCGACGCAATGCTTCAAGCACGCGGCGCGCTTTTGCGTTGACCTGGTCGTGGAAGGCCTTCAACAGCCTGTTCTCGTAGACATCGACGCTGTGTTCGACTTGGCGTTCTGGAACGCGGATCGGGAGATGGTGCTCATCGAGATTGCCCGCGTGACTGAAGGCTTGGACGAGGCGCGTGGGGTCTATCCGCCGCGCTCGCTCGCGCTCTGTCCAGGTCTCGTGGCTTTGCAGCACCTGGTAGGGACGCTCGCGAAGGCGCTGAAGAACCCGCACCAGACCCGCGCGAGCTGGGGTTCCATCGATCGCGCGCCTGATCCGATGAAGCTCGCTCGCCAGCGTTAGCTCGTCGATGGGTAAAAGGTCAATGCCGGCGAGCGCGCCGAGGCGCTGCAGGGCGATCGCAATTGACGCGGGCAGCCGCTCCTGGAGGTCCATGATCATCTGCTCGAGCGCAGCCTCTGTGAGCTTGTGCGAAGTAACCGTACACACCAGTCGCTCTTGCTCGCCCTCGATGCCCGTTGTTAGCTCGAGCTCGTAGTGGCCCGCGCCGGAGAGTGGCCATTCGGCGACAACTCGATGATGCTCGCCGATTTTTCGCGCGACCACATCCAGGTCGATGCCGTTGCGTACCAGCCTCACCGACTCCAGCTGCTCTGGCTCACAAAGGATCTCGACAAAACCCTTCGTCCACTCTCTAGGCGCGTCGATCAGCTCACCCGACTCGCTGAGGTAGCGCAGTCTAGAAATAGGAGACGAAGCCATGCAGGTTGAAGTTCTCGAGCATCTTGCCGACACGCTCGTGCGTCATTGGGAAATCCGAGTCCGTGAGGCCGATGAGGTTGTTCAGGGCATTGCCAATACGAGGATCAGTGCCTTTGATCTTGGGCAGAACCTTCTGCAGTAGTTGCTCGTCGAAGGCCTGTTGCCATGAAATATCTATGCCATCAGCTACCGATGCCTGGACGTAGGAGTTGATCTCATCAATGATCCGAAACGCAAATGGCGCGACGATCTGGACTGCGTCCCACACCTCCAGCAGGGCCTCGCGAAAGACCATGCCGCTCATATGCTCAGCTAGCGACTCGCGCGGAGCCGCGAGCTCGATGAGTTGGGCGCGGTCATAAACCTTATCGGCGAAGTCGAACGTCGTCTCATCGATGTTGACCGTGCCGATGAACACGAGGTTCTCGGGGAGGGGCACCTCCAATTCCTCAGACAGGACTATCGCCGCATTAGTTTTGCGGCTTCGGGCCTCCATTGCCGACAAGAACTTCGCAAAGTAGTACTCCACGCGCGCCAGATTCATCTCGTCGAGGATCAGATGAAACGGACGAGCCTGACGAAGAGCTGCTTGAGCATCTGAATACTCACTAGCCGCGCGCGTCAAGAAGCGACTGAACTCTGTATGCCGGTACACGTCGTCAATCGGGTTCAGGTAGCCAAGGAGATCCTCGTTGGTGATCCAGTTGGGCGCAACAGGCACGACAAGCGACTCGGCACCCACGACGTCCGCGTAAGCTTCAGCGAGCCAGGTCTTGCCGCCGCCGCTGATCCCGGCTAGGATCACAAACCCTCGCGTCTTCAGTGAGACGTGGTAGCGGCGGACCGTGCCCGACGTGAGGCGCAGACCTTTTGCGGCGATCTCTTCTTCGAGGATCGCTAGCTGCGGTTCGGCGTACCTGGTGATCGCGCTATCCCCGCCAGGCAGCCCAAGCTGCGGAAAGCGAGTAGCCATCTGGCCCGCAAACCGGTCCGACAGCGCCGAGAAGTAGCCCTGACGGACGCCCCCATCCTTCGTAAACGGATCTTGCTCAGCGATCCGCCACTCGACAGGGATGCTGGCGAGCGGAATGGCTTCGTCGAGCTCGCGATAGTCGACGTTGACGAGCCAGCCGTCCCCGTCTTGCCAGTTATCGTTGGGTCCAGCGGGATTGGGCGCATCTATTGCCTCCTCGGTCACGGTGCTGACGCCGCGGATGTGGCGATCGGCGTAGTGCAGCACGATGTCCCCCGCGTGTGCATCTTCCAACGCTCGCCAGAAGGCACGGCCAGTCCCGTCCTTTGCCACCTTTGGTGCCCAGAGAAGCCCCAGATCGCTTGTGGCGCCGCGAGTAGCCCCTTGACAGACCCACCAGACCCTCGTCGTGCTGCCGGTTTCGCCACTCAAATCGCGAACGATCAGCGGGTTTGTCTGGTTGCTAAGGGCGCCATCCGATAGTGGCTTACCCGGGGCCGAGGCGAGCTCGAGGTGCTCGGTTAGCCACGATCGCTCGATCGGCTGGAAATCTTTGAGCTTGACCCACAGCCCATAGCTCCAATCTTCGTGGTCGGAGCTCGGGATCAGCGCGTCCTCAACGTCCGGCCGCGTCGCGGTTATGCCCTCCAGTTGCGTACGCCAGTTCGTCGGCCCCGAGATGAAGACGTGCGTAGGCTGGCCCCGATCAAGCTGCGCAGAGATTGTCTCGATGCGCTTGGTCGCGAGTTTGGGGTGATCTGGCGAGCCGATTAGCCCCCACCAGACAGCGCCGGTTTTCTCAGCGACCGAACGATGCGCCTCTGCGGTATTCGCTCCGAACTTCTCAGACCACTTCACAACGAGATGTATGAGCTCCGGCGGAGCCGCCAGTGCAGCGAGAATCCGCGCCGCGGCGTTTGGCTTACCAATTTTGCTCAAAGTACCCTGCTGGCCGAATGCTTCTTGGAGATCCGGATCAAAGCGCTCGTAGGCTACTTTGCGTGCGGTCCAGTTAACACTTCGCGTGTTGACAGCGTCAAGCCCGAAAAATCGCTCCTCCGGGCGATACACATACGGGCCCGTAATGCGGCCCACCGCGACATGTCGAGGATGCGTGCGCAGGGGTAGGACGACGAGATCGCCCACCGCAACCTCGTGGATGAACCGGTACGGCGAGCTGGCTTGGCTGCCGAGCGACGAGGCGCTCTGTTCGCCGTACGTCGTGCTGATCATTCTCTTGATGTCCTCACGTGACATCTCCGGCGTGAGGGGTCCAATCTCGCTCCACCCAACCGCCGCCACGCCTTCGCTTACCGCGAGCTCCTCAGCCTGGCCCCGTTGTCCGGCCCGAATTAGCCAGACCGGATCCTCCCTGTCGGAGAAAGTCTCTACCTCGAATCCGAGTGATTCAAGAACCTTCGCGGCACCAGTCCGTCCACCGGAGAGCTCCTTGCTCGTCAGCGGGCCCAGGTCCGGGCGGTCGTAGCCGTGCGCTGCCCCGACGATCGCCTTTGAGTCGTAGACGTTGCCTTCATGGACCATGGAGTACTTAGCAGCCGGGCCAAAGCCGTACTTCGACAAGAACGCCGCTCGACCGAGTGAGTCGAACTCATTGATCGCTTGGATTACGCCCGCATGCGTGATGTCCTTCGCCGCCATTCGGTGGCACACTAAGGGAAAGTTCTCGTTAACGACCCCAGCCGTGCGTGAATACGCACGGCAGCATTGCTCTACGAGGGCTCGAGGCTTTGCGGTCCTTGGCTTTCCGGACCAAAGCTTCGCCGTCCAGTGCTTGCCGACGCCTCCACAACGTCCCAGGCGGCCGCGACGATCACCGAAGCGGAATTGCCCGAGGGGCCCCTCAGCGACGCCGTCAATCAGGCCGGCACGGAAGCGGTGGGCTGGACGACAACCAGTGGCAGCGCCATCCTCTCGATTCGGCGCTCCGGCACAGCGCTAGCACCGCAGACGATCGAGTCGTCGAGCTCCGACGCATTCGCTCTCGGGTACTCGGCTCATACCGCGATCGACCCGGCCGGCGACGTACTCGAGGTCTGGGAGGAGCGCCACGGTGCAAAAAGCACGCGCTGAAGGTGCAGATCACCATCACCCTGACGAGCGCCGCGCACCGCACGACAGTCGTGAATCGCACGATCACGCTAAAAGTGCCCGCCGCGCGCTAGCGCTCGGCGCGCAGGCGCCCAGAGGACCGATCGCGCCCGGCGCTCAAGCCGTCGCGATCCCCGCGCGCGAGCTTCGCGGCCCCGCCGCGGAGACCCCGCGTTACTTCAATCCCAGCACGCCCGCCGCCGCGCGCGCCGCCAGCAGCTCATCGTGCGGCGCCTGGCCCGCGAGCTGGATAACGGTCCCCTCCAGAGCCCCGATGAAGGCCAGCGCTACGGTGCGCGCCGGCGGCCCCGTCGGGATCGTGCCCGCCCGGCGGCCCGCGCCGATCAGGCGGGTGCAGCGCTCGACGAGACTTTCCGAAACGCGCTCCAGACGGCGTCCCACGGGGTGCTCCTGGCCGCTGAACTCCAGCCTCAGCGCCATCGCCACCCGCGCGACGTCGCGCCGGCAGAAGACCGCGTGGCCGCGCGCCATGACGAGCAGTGCCTCGACCGGATCGGACTCCCGCTCGACCAGCTGGCCCACCTCGCGCCCCCACGTCTCATCGACCCAGTCGATCACCGCCAGCGCGAGATCCTCCTTGTCCTTGAACTGGTGATACAGCGCACCACGCGTGTAGCCCGCCTCGCTCGCCACCCGCTCCAGGATGAGGTTGCCGTAGCCGTAGCGCGACAGGCCCCTCGCCGCCGACTCGAGCAATGCGCCGCGCGTGCGCGCGCTGCGATCGGCCTGCGTCGAGCGCCGCGCGCTCGCGGGCTCCGTCGCAGTCCGCCGTGCCCCCGCTGCTGCTGCTGTCTTCCTGGATGCCGCTGTTCTCGGTGCCGCTGCCGCCGTTCTCGCTGCCGTCGTTCTCGATGCCGTCGTTCTCGATGCCGCTGTCCTAGATGCCGCTGTCCTAGATGCCGCTGTCCTAGATGCCGCTGTCCTAGATGCCGCTGTCCTAGATGCCGCCACCCTAGCCATTCGTACATGCATGCATGTATGTTACTTTGTCCCCGCGCGAGACATCACTCGCGCGGCTCCCACAGAAAGGACGCGCTCATGCACCCGTTTCGCAGCGCAATCGAGGCCGGCGACACCGAGCGCGCGCTCCAGCTGTGCTCGTCGGAGGTCGTGTTCAACAGTCCCGTCGTGTTTCGCCCCTACCACGGACGCGACGCGCTCGGCGTGATCCTGCGCGCCGTCACGCGCGTCTTTGAGGACTTCCGCTACGAACGCGAAATCGGCGCCGCGGAGGCCAGCGATCACGCACTGCTGTTCCGCGCGCGCGTCGGCGACCGCGAGCTGCACGGCTGCGACTTCCTGCACACCGGCCCCGACGGCCTGATCGACGAGTTCACCGTGATGGTGCGGCCGCGCTCAGCGATGCTCGCGCTCGCGGAGGCCATGCAGGCCGAGGTGCTCGTTGTCCAGCGCGAGCTGAGTACGCAGGCGCTCGCTTGAGCGCTCGCCACGCCGCGCGGCGCCCACGCCGCGCGCCGCGCACGACGCGAGGTCGAGTATGAGACTCTCCAACAGCGAGCACGAAGCTCACGCCTGGCGCATCCGCGAGGTCGCACCCGACTTCCGGCTCGAGGATGCCTGGGCGCTCCCCGCGTACGGTGGCGCCGCGGACTTTGCGAGATTGCTCGAAGTGGTGGCCGCCCTCGATCCCGCGCGTGCCGAGTCCCGCGCGACCCGCGCTCTGTTCAGCATTCGCTACCGCCTCGGCGAATGGTTCGGGTGGGATGGCGCGCCGCGCTCGCCGGCGACTGCCGCGGACACCGATACCAGTCTCCGCGCGCGGCTTCCCGAGGATCTGCGCGGCTCCGCCGCGGGCCTGCGCCTTCGCACGAGCGACTTCACCCCGCTCTATCGCACCGACGTCGAGTGGGCCGCCGAGCTTTCCAACCGCACCGTCCACGCCGTCATGCACCTCGCTTGGGTCGCGCGCGGCCCCGGTCGCTATCAAGGGCAGATGGGCGTGTACGTCAAGCCCCGCGGAAGGTTCGGGGACGCCTACCTGGCCGCGATCGCGCCGTTTCGGCATCGCGTCGTATACCCGGCTCTCATGCGCGAGATCGAACGCGCCTGGAACGCCCGCGCGACGCGCTAGCCGGCGCGCTAGCACGCGCGCATCGCGCGCCCGCTCGTGGCGCCCGCGCCCGCTCGCCGCTGGGGCGCCCGCGCGGCGTCCTAGCGGCGTACGCTCCTCCAGTGCTGCGCCTCGTCACGATCCCCATCAGCCACTACTGCGAGAAGGCGCGCTGGGCGCTCGAGCGGGTCGCGATTCCCTATCGCGAGGAGCGCCACGTACAGGGCATTCACCGGCTCGCCGCCCGACACGCCGGCGGGGGATCGACGGTCCCCGTGCTCGTCACCCCCGAGCGCGCGATCGGCGAGTCGCGCGCGATCCTCGCCTGGGTCGATGCGCGCACGCCCCCCGCGCAGCGGCTGTTTCCCGAGGAGTCCGAGACGCGCCGCGAGGTCGAGCGCCTCTGCCGGCGCTTGGACGAGCGGCTCGGGCCGCGCGGGCGGCGGCTGATGTACGTCCACATGCTCGCCCAGCGCGAGCTCGTCTTGCGTTTCAACAACACCGGCGTACCCGCCTGGGAGGAGCGCGCGATCCGCTACGGATGGCCCGTGATCGTTCCGCTACTCAACCGCGCGCTCGATATTCGCCCCGGGGTCGAGATCGAAGATGAGGCCGTCGTCTGGCGCGAGCTCGACCACGTCGCCGAGCTGCTCGCCGACGGGCGTCCCTATCTGTGCGGCGAGCGTTTCGGCGCCGCCGATCTCACCTTCGCCGCGCTGTCCGCCGCGGTCATCGTGCCACCGGTCTACGGCACGCCGCTCCCGCAGCCCGACATCCTCGCGCCCTCGACGGCGACGCTCGTAGAGCGCTTCCGCCAGCATCCCGCCGGGCGCTACGCGCTGGCGCTGTTCGCCGCCCACCGCCGCCAGCCCGTGCTCTGAGCGGCCGGCCGTTTCTCCTTTGGGCGGCCGTTTCTTCTTGGGCGGCCGCTTCTTCTTAGGTAGCCGCTGCTTCTTAGGTAGCCGCTGCTTCTTAGGTGGCGCCGCTGCTTCTTAGGCAGTCGCTTCTTAGGTGGCCGCTTCTTATTAAGCAGCGAGGCCCGCTCGCCGATGCTGCTCGCATGACACCACGACGATGGATCGCGCCGCGGCGCGTCGTGGCCGGCATGGTCCTGCTCGGCGGCGTTTGGGCCGCGCTCGCGCTTGGACTCGTGTTTGCGGCCGCCGTCACGCACGGCTCGCTCGGAGCCCGCATCTTCTGTGCCATCGTGCTGTTCCCGGTGGGTGTGTTCGGCGCGCGGTGCGCGATGCGTGCGCCGCGCGCAGCGGTGACCGTGGGGCCGCACGGCGTCACGATCGTCGGACTCACGCGCTCGCGACACGTGCCGCTCTCCGAAGTGGACCGGTTCGTCGCTCAATTTGACGGCTCCTACAGCCAGTCGTGCGTCATGTTGAAGCGCGTGCGGGGCCGCCGGTATTCGCTCTGGGTGACCAGTCGCGGCATCGCCAGCGTCGCCACCGCACGCACGCGCGGGCGCCTCTCGCAATTAAGCGCCGAGCTGAACGACGCGCTTGCCGAAGCAAAGACGCCGCCGGCTTGACGCCCGCGGGTTTAGCGCCAACTCGCCGGCCCGCCGCTCAGCCTCGCGGCCGCCACGCGTCAGCTCGGCGGCGTGGGCAACGTGAACGTCGCGAACGGGTGGCCGTCGACGAGCACCGCCGTCGTCGCGCGATACACCGCGATCTCGCTCGCCGCGCCCGTCGGCGCGGGGACCGTCGCGCTGAAGGTGCCCGCGTGCGTCAGCTTGACCGTCGCGACGTTCGCGTACTTCGCGCAGGTCACGCGCAGCGTGATGTGCACCGCGGTGCCCACGCGGAAGCTGCCGCTCACGCGCCCCGCGATCGCGACGCGGCTGCCGTTGAGCGTCACGTGCGACATGTACGCGCGCCGCTGCAGCTTGAGCGCCAGCGACTTCAGCGAGCCGATGCTCGCCTGGTAGCGCGTGCCGTTCGAGCCGCGCGCCTTCGCCGGCGGCAGCGGCGCCGTCGCCGTGAACGTCCCCGCCGGCGTCACCGTTGGGGTCGCCACGACCTTGCCCGTGCTGAGCAGCTTGATCGCGACGCGCTTGCCCGCCAGCACCTGGCGCGCGGCGCCCGTGAGCAGCACGTGCGAGCCCTGCGTCGCGACATCGATCAGCGCGATCTGCGCCGTCGAGCACGCCAGCGCGCGCGTCGCCTCCAGCGCCGCGCCGCTCGCCACCGTCGCGCCGCCGCCGGGGGAGGAGCCGACGGTCGACGAGCCGCTCGTCGTCGCCGGCGGGTTGCTCGTCGTTTTGGTGCCCCCGGTTTCTTCGGGTTTGCCGGAGCCGGGTTCGCCGCCGGCGCTCGCGCTCGTCGTGAACGTCTCGTCGGCGCCCTCGCTCGTGCCGTCGCCGTTGGCCGCCAGCACGCGGTAGTGGTAGGTCGTGCCCGGCGCCAGACCGCTGAGCGCCGCGCTGACCGCTGTTGGGGTCGAGCCGCTGCCGGCGACCGCCGGCGTGCACGGAGCTTCGCTGCCGTAGGCCCTCGTCGTGCCGTACAGGAACACGCATTCCGAGACCGCGTTGCGATTGGGGGCGACGCTGCCTTCGACGGTTGCCGCGTCGGTGTCCACGCCGCTTGTCGATCCGGTCTGCACGATCGGGCCCAGCGGCACCGCGAGCACGCCGCCCTGGTCGGTCTTCCCTTTGCCTTCCGGGGGCGCCAGCCCCGCGTAGCCGACGAGCGCGTAGCCCGCGGTCAGCGAGACCGCGTTCGCGGCCTGCAGCAGCTCGGAGCTCTCATGCAGTTCGCCGCTCCAACCGCCGCGCGGCATCGAGTACACGTAGCCGTTGCCGCCGCCGCCGACCATCACGGTGCCGCCGTCCGCCGCGACGCTGCGCCCGAACGTCCCGTCGGCTTTGCCGTCGGAGGGCAGCAGCTTCGCGGCCTGCGTTTGCGCGCTCTGCGCCTCCCAGCCGCCCGGCGGTTCGCTGAACACGTAGGCGACGCCCGCGTATTCGTTGGCGCCGACCTTCGCTTCGGGCGCGCCGATCACGACCTCGCCTTCGCTGATCGCCAACGGCTGGCTTTCGACGCCGAACGGCCCTTTGCCGGACGCTTCACCGAGCTTTTCGTCCGCCACGCCGCCACTCACCGACAGCGTCGCGGCGGGGTTCTCTTCCAGGAGGTGCGGCGAGGTCCAGCCACCGGCCGGCCGCGCGAAGACGAGCGCCACACCCTGTTTGAAGTTCCCGTCGAATTTCGCGTCCGGAGCCGTCACGACGACGATCTGCGATTCACCACTTTCGTAAAGCGCCACCGATGCGCCGAAGAAATCGTCTTCTTCGTATTCTTTGTATTCCTGTTCGGTCTCCATCAGCGTGAAGCTCTGCGTCCGCTGCGCACCGCCCCCCGCCCAGCCGCCCGCCGGCTGCACGAACACGAACGCCGCGCCGGTTTCCGGGTGTTCTTTGAAGGTCGGTTTGTAGACGTAGTTGACGTAGCGCGGCGTGCCCACCACGACCGTTTCGCCCGCCACCGCCACCGACTTGCCGAATTCCGCGGTCACCTGGTCTTCACTGTCGACGAGCTCCGTCGTCGGGTGCTGTTCGGCGCTCGCCGCCCAGCCGCCGGCCGGTTCGCTGAAGACGTACGCCGCGCCGTTGTCCAGGCCCATGCCTTCCGCGTTGGGCGCGCCGACGACGATCGTCTTGCCCGCGATCGCCACCGCGTGCCCGAAGCGTTCTCCCGCTTTGGCCGTCGCCGGCAGCAGCTCCGCCGCCTGCGTCCCCGTCGCCCAGCCGCCCGCGCCCTCGACGAACACGTAGGCATCGCCCGCTTCCACGTGGCCACCGACGTTCGCCACCGAGGTTCCCGCGACGACCGTCCCGCCCGAGACCGCGACCGCGAAGCCCAGCTCTTCGGTTTCCTTGCCCGCCGCCGCGTACAGTTCGGCGGACGCCAGCAGCGGGTCCACACGCAACGGGTAGCGCGCCCCGGGCGCGTCAATCCGGATCGACAGCCCGCCGTGCGCCAGCGCCATCCGCGCCGGCAGCGTCCGTCCGCGCGCGTCGCTCACGCTCAGCTCGTCGTAGCGCAGCGCCGGGCGCCCCGCCGCGGTGTCGAGCACCAACCCCTGCGTGCCCTCGAGATGCGCGCGCAGCGAGCTCTTGAGAGTCAGCGCCAGGGTCAGCGGTCCGCCGCCCGCGTCGCCGGTCGGCGCGCGCGGGATCGTAAAGCCCTGCTCCAGGCCCGTCGGTCCGTTCGCGAGTCATTCGCTTGCCGCCCCGCGCGAGTATTCGACGCGGTTGGAGCGCACCCGCGGCGCGACGTCGAGGGCGACGCCCTGCAGCGCGCCCGCGAAGCCGATCGCCCGCAGCGCCAGCGCCAGTCGCGCGTGCCGCGCCGTCGTGACCGTCACGCCGCGCTCGCCGAAGCGCGCCACGAAGCCGTTCGCGGCGTTGCGCGCGTGATAGGTGCCAGCCACGCCGCCCGCGCGCGCGAGCGCGAACTGCGCCAAGTCCCCGCCGAGGCCGCGCGAGACCGCCAGTCGCGCCGCCACCGGCAGCGCCGACAGGCCGCGCGGCGTATCGGCCGCGTGTACCGTATCCATGTCCGCAGAGCGACTCGCGCGCGCTAATGTCGCCGGTGCCCCTCGCCCGGAGCCCACCAGTAAGGCGAGGCCCGCCGCGAGTAAGCACACCAGCGCCGCCGCCGCGCCCGCGCGCCGCGGCACGCGCGCCGCGTGGGGGAGGGGGGCGGCGAGCGGTGCGGAGGAACCCGACATCGAGCCCGCAGCCTACGCGAACGCGCGGCGGCCTCGCGCCACTTGCATGAGTCCCAATAATCGGGAAGGCAGCGCCGCATGCGGCGCTGCCCGGGGCCGCGCATGCGCGGCCCCGCCGGGCGGTGCATGCACCGCCCGGGCCACATCCGCGGATTACTGGCCGCCGCGCGCCAGATCATCGACGTGCCGCTCCAACCACTCCTCACGCTCGATCAAGCGCGGTACCGGGTCCACGACGAACGCCTCCCCGTGCCCACCGTCGCTCGCTCCGAACGTCACCTTGCGCTCGCGCAAGTCGTCCGACAGCGAGCGCGACAGAGCGCGCAGATCCACCTCGTCGAGCGCGGTCAGCAAACGGCCAAACGCGCGCCGGGATTCACAGCGTGGCCATTTGAACACCGTAGCCGTCGAGGTGCCGCTTCATCTATGGCCACCTGGCCAAGGAGAATGACCGGAAAATGGGCATTGTGAAGGCCCGACTATCCTGCGCCTCGCGCTCATGCCCGACGATCACGACCTCGCTCCGCCATCGACCGCCGCCCGCGATGCCGCCGCGGGCGGGGGGCTTGCGCCCGGTGGACGGGTGGACAAGCCTGGTGCCGACCCCGCCGCGCGCGCGGCGCCCGCGCGAGGGGGGCCGGTGGGCAAGTCGGGTGTGGACCCCGCCGCGCGCGCGACGTCCGCGCGAGGGGGGCCGGTGGGCAAGTCGGGTGTGGACCCCGCCGCGCGCGCGACGTCCGCGCGAGGGGGGCCGGTGGGCAAGTCGGGTGTGGACCCCGCCGCGCGCGCGACGCCCGCGCGCGGCGGGGTCAGTGGCCACGACACCGAACCCGCGCGTGTCGACTTCGCGGCCGAGGGGCTGCTCGACGGGCTCGACGCGTTCCACCGCCTCGAGCGCGAAGCTCTGCTGAGGAAACTCGCCGCCGACGGCGTGCCGCTGGCCGAACTGAAGCGCAGCAGCAACGACGGCACGATTCTGTTCCTCGCGGCCGAGCGCGTTCTCTCCGGTGGCCGGCGCTACACCGCCACGCAGATCTCTGAACTGACCGGGGTCGGCCTCGACTTTCTTGTCGCGGTCCGTCGCGCTATGGGCATGCCGATCCCCGCGCCCGATGAGGCGCTCTACACCGAGGACGAGCTCGAATCGGTGCGCATGACCGGCGCCTTCGCTGCAGCCGGCGTCTCCGAGGAGGAGATCCTCGAGCTGACACGCGTCCTCGGACGCGGGCTCTCCCAGGCCGCCGAGGCGATGCGCGCGGTCGTCCTGCGGCTCGTGCTCGAGCCCGGTGTGAGCGAGCAGGAGCTCGCCCAGCGCTATGCCGCCGCCACCGCCGAGCTCTCGCCGATGCTGGGGCCCCTGATCGCCAATCTCCTCACGCTGCATCTGCGCCAGATGGCGCAGGGCGAGGCGATCAATGCCGCTGAGCGCACCGGCGGGCAGCTGCCCGGGTCGCGCGAGGTCGCGATCGGCTTCGCCGATCTCGTCGGTTTCACACGGCTCGGCGAAGAGGTCGTGCCCGAGGAGCTCGGCCGCCTCGCCGCGCGGCTCGAGATCCTCGCCAGCGAAGTCCTCGAGCCACCCGCGCGCCTCGTCAAGACGATCGGGGACGCCGTGATGCTCGCCTCCGCGGATCCCGCCACGCTCCTCAATGCTCTGCTTACGCTGATCGACGCCGCCGATGCCGAGGGAGATGAGTTTCCACAGTTGCGCGCTGGAGCCGCGCTCGGTCCCGCCCTCAGCCGTGCCGGGGACTGGTTCGGCCGACCCGTCAATCTCGCCTCGCGCATCACCGCCGTGGCGCGGCCAGGGAGCGTGCTCGTCGACCGCGAGCTGCGCGAGGGCACGCGCGAGGACTACCGCTGGTCCTACGCCGGTGTGCGGCGCCTGCGGGGGATTCGCGAGCCCGTCGCGCTCTACCGCGCGCGGCGATCGCTGCCGGCTTGAGCTGCTCGCGCTGAGCTTCGCGCTGGCCGCCGCCCCCGGCGGCCCTCCTGGCGGCCTGTTCTCCGGCATCATTGAAGGAGCCCGAGATGAAGTACTACGCGATCGCCCAACTTGACATTACCGACCCCAGCTGGATCGTCGAGTACGTCACACACGTCACCCCGCTCGTCGAATCGCACGGAGGGCGCTACCTGGCCCGCACTCCGCGAGTCGAGGTCGTCGAGGGCGACCGCTCGCCACGCCAGATCTTCCTCATCATCGAGTGGCCCTCGAAGTCCACCGCCGAAGCCTTCTACGACAGTGACCGGTACCGCCCCTATCGCGATGCCCGCCAGGCTGGGACGACGGGCGAGTTCGTTCTCGTGGCCCCCGAGGACGTCAACCGCGTTGCGCGGATCGCGTAAGCCTCGTTAGTCCGCATTCTCGCTAGAACCGGCCCGCTTGGGGCGTGCGCGCTGCTGAGGCCCCTCCACCGCTGTGCCGGCCCTCCCGAGCGCCGTCTGCCCACATCGGACAAATCCCGAGGACTAGACTCGCAAGTTTATAATTCTCAATATGTCACTATCCGAAATGTGTCTTAAACAGCTACAGCCCCAGGGTCAAGCTGTCCGACAAAATTCGGACTACATGGATATTGATCGGGCTCCCGGACACCCCGCGACCGGAGTGGGAGACGCGACTCGACATCCAGGCGTCAACCCATGAACCTTTGTGGACTGGCCCAAGGGGGAAGCGCCGCCGTCGATCGGTGGCGAAGGTCTCCTCCGCGGCGACCCGGCGCGCACGCCGGGAAGAGCGATCCATCAACGCGAAGTGAGCAACCAGATCAATGATCAGACCTAGTGACACCACCCAGTGATTAGGCGGGAGCAAGATGGCTACAAAGGATAAGACGCGCTCGAAGTCCCTCAAGACGCACCCCGCGGCGACGAAGAACAGCACCAAGACCTCGCGCCTGCGTCCCGGGCCCAACGGCATGCCACGCGGCCAGGTCACGGAGATCCAGCGGGGCCGCATGCTCGCCGCCGCCGTGGACGCCGTCGAGGAGGTCGGCTACGCGCGGCATGACCGTCGCCCAGGTGATCGGCCGCGCGCGTGTCTCGCGCAAGACCTTCTACGACGTCTTCGCCGACCGCGAGGACTGCTTTCTGGCGGCCTTCGAGCAGGCGCTCGAACAGGCTCGGCGAGCTCGTCCGCGAGGCCTACTCGGCTGAGAGCCGCTGGCGCGACGGCGTGCGCGCCGGCGCTCGCGAGCTGCTCGCGCTGATGGACGACGAGCCCGGGCTCGCACGAAGCTCGGTCGTCGTCGAGGCGCTCGGCGCCGGTCGAGCGCGTGCTCGAACGCCGCGCCGAGATCCTTGTGCAGGCTCACGGAGGTCATCGATCGCGGCCGCGCCGGCGCCGGCGCGCGCGTCCCCGCTCGACCGAGGAACACCCGACGTCACCGCCGAAGGCGTCGTCGGTGCGGTTTTCGCCGTGCTTCACACCCGGGTGCTCGACGGGCAGCGAACCGCTGTTCGACGCTGCTCGGCCCACTGATGAGCATGATCGTGCTGCCCTACCTCGGCGCCGCGCGCCGCCAGTCAGGAGCTCAGCCCGCGAGGCGCCCAAGGCGGTGCGACGCAAACGCTCGCCGCGACGCACCGCCCGCGATCCGCTCGAGGGACTCGAACATGCGCCTCACCTACCGCACCGTGCGCGTGCTGATGGTGATCGGCGAGCACCCCGGCGCCAGCAACCGCGAGATCGCCGAGGGCGCCGGCATCGCCGACCAGGGGCAGATCTCGAAGCTGCTCACCGCCTCGCGCGGCTCGAGCTCGTCGAGAACAGCGGCGACGGCCAGGAGCAAGGGCGCCGCCAACGCCTGGCATCTGACGCGCGCGCGGCGCCGCGGTCGAGCGCGCCACGCGCCTCGATGAGCGCTCGATAGGCCGCGATTTGATCGCCATGTCGTCCCTCCCACCGCTCCGCGGTCGGAGCGGAGAAGACAAGGTGCTTGCGCGCTTGCTGCTCTGGCGGATGCTCGGACTGGCGGCCGCCGTCGCCGGCACCGTCATCCTCGCCGGCCTGCTCGGCGGTGGCCTCGGGGCCGCGCTGCGGCACTCCGGGGTCCGCGGCCGGGACGGGGCAGCCGCGCGCGCGTCTCGCGCACGACACCGTGCGGCGGGCCCCGCACCGCGAGTAGCGACCAAGCCGTCCGGCGGCTCTCTGGCGGCGTGCTGCCGCGCTCGCGGGCTCGATCGCTGCCGGTCTCACCTTCGCCGCCCTACGCTGCCGTGCTCGCGGCGCGCTGGCGCGCGCGACGGCGGCGGCGCTACGTGCGCCTGCGGGTCGTGCGCCTATCGCGCCGACGCACGAGCGTCGAGGGCCTGGTCGTCCATGTACGAGTCGCTGCACCAGCGCCTGCAGTGCGCTGGTGGCGGCGGCTGCTGCACGGTCAGCCCTCACTCGCCCTCGAGGTTCACTGCACGCCGCGACGCGCGCCGGCATCGCCGGCGCATGGCTCGCCGCCGTCTGCCCGCGCGGCTTGGAGGCCGTGCTCGAGGCGCTCCCTGCGCAGCGCCTATCCCGAACTGCGCGCTCGAAGCCCCTGCGCGCGATCGCTCTCCCCGCGCCGCCCGCCGTGCTGCGCCTGCGCAAGCACGCGCACTTTCATCAAGCGCGTCAAGCTGCGCTCGATCCGTTCGCGAGCTCGCGCGCGAGCCGCCGATCGACCGGCTGCTGAGCACGATGGCCGCCTGCTGCCGAGGATGCCTTCGTTGCAGCTCGCCCTGACGCCCGCGCCCGCCCTCTTCGAGCGTTCGCCCGGCGTCTCTACAAGCGCCGCGAGGCGCGTCTCTCGCGGATCGCGGCGCGAGCACGCTGATCGTGCAGCGACCGCTCGCTCGTCGAGGACGCCGAGCTGCGCGGCGGGCTCGAGGTCCAGCACCGGCCGCTGTTCTTCGCTCGACCTGCGCGTCGCCGGCGCCTCGCGCGAGGTCTGCGAGCGGATCGGCGGCGAGCTGCGCGCCGAGGGCGCCGAGAACCGCCTCGTCGAGCGCGGCGCGTGCGCTGCGCGGGCGTGCACTCCAGCGCTACCGCGCCCGCGTCGCGCGCGGCGAGGGCAACCCGCTGGCCCGCGCTCGCGCACCGGGCGTGTTCGCGCTCGACCGAGCTCGCCGCGCTCTGGCAGCTGCCCTCCGTCGAGTACGCGGCGGTGCCCGTTCGCCCGCAGCGCGCTGCCCGTCGCTCCCGCGCCACCCGCGATCATGCGCGCGCCGCGCTGGGCAGCGGCACGCTGCGCGACGCGCTCGCGGCCCGTCTCGATCCACCCCGAGCTGCGCCGCCAGAACACCGCCGTGCCCGGGGCCGTCGAGCAGGGCAAGTCGAGCTACCTCGTCGCGACCGTCGCCGAGGATCTGCGCCGCGAGCGCTGCGCCGTGATCGTGCTCGATCCCGAAGGGCGACGCCGCCGAGGCGGCGCTCAGCGTCGTGCCCGCCCGGGCGCACCTGCACGCTGCTCGACTTCGCGCGACCCGACCTGCGGCTTCAACCCGCTCGCCGTCGAGGCCCCGGCCGACGTGATCGCCGACTACGTCGTCGGCGCGCTGAAGAATCTCTTCACCGATGCCGACATCCGCGCCTCCTCCGACCGCTATCTGCGCAACGCGATCATCGCCGTGCTCGCCGCACGACCCGCGCGCGACGCTCTGGGACGCCGCACGGCTGCTGTCCGTCGGCGAGGAGGGCTACGCCTACCGCGCGCGCGTCGGTCGCGCAGGTGCGCGCGCTGCCCGAGCTCAAGGAGATCGCCGAGTTCTTCACCGCCGAGCTCGCCGCGCAGCTCGCCGACTGCGCGCAGCGCCACCACCGCAAAGCTCGACGCGCCCGTCAACAAGCTCGCGCGGCTGCTCAACTCCGCCTCGATCAAGCGCGTGCTGCTCAACGACTCGCTGCACCATCGACCTCGACCGCGTGATCGCCGCGCGGCGAGGTGCTCGTCGTCAAGGGCGCGCTCGGCGCGATGGGCGCCGGCAACACCTCCGTGCTGATGCAGCTCCTCGTCGGCATGCTCGACGCCGCGCTCGCCCGCCAGCAGGATCTCGTCGCCCGCCGACGAGCGCGTCGCGGTCGCGCTGAAGGTCGACGAGGCGCCGCTCGTCCTCAACCGCGGCTTTGCCGAGACGATGGCGCTGAAGCGCTCGGCCGGCCTCGAGACCGTCGCCTGCTGGCAGACCGACGCGCAGTGGACCGACCGCGAGGTTCGCGACCAGCTCGACGCGCTGTTCGCGCATCGCGTCTACTTCGCCACCGCCTCCGCGCGCGACGCTCGCGACGCCGCCGAGCTGACGATGGCCGAGTTCTCCGACTCCGTGCGCTCCGGAGTCCGCCGGTCTGCCCGCGCTCGGGCGCCCCGACGTGCGCCTGCACCTACCCAAGCACCACGCGATCGCCAGCTGGAGCACGCCGCAGGGGCGCCAGCCGCCGTTCCTCGCGCAGACCATTCCGCTGCGCCTCGATCGCGACGCGTCTCACGCTGCACGCCGCGCGTCAGGCCGCGCGTGGCGCGCGCTACCGCGCCGACCTGCGCCAGCCGCATTGGGAGCGCTCGCCGGCAGCCGCGACCGCGAGCGCTCCCGCAAATCCGCAAGTCTCGATCGCCACACCCGCCATCGCAACTGCTTCCCCTCATCCCGCCGCACCCTCACCCTCAGCGCCCTCACCCTCAGCGCCTTCGCCCTCGGTGTCCAAATCGGACCTCGAGGCGCCGCTTCCCGCCACCGCGGCCGCGAGCTACCGCGAGCTCGTCGACCTCGATGGCGCTCACCGCGTGCGCGATGCGCGGGCCGCCACTCCTCCGCGGACGCTCACGCCGGATCGGCTCGACATCGAGATCCTGCTGCTGATCGCCGAGATGCGCCACGTCCTCACCAGCCAAATTCATCGGCGCTTCAATTCGCAGCGCGCCGTCACCACCACGCAGAGGCGCCTGAAGCGCCTCGCCGATGCCGGTCTGCTCGAGCGCTTCCAGTTCCATCGCCGCGACGGCGGCGGGGCGCCCATGTGTCACGTGATCGCCGCCGCCGGCCTGCGGCTGCTCGAGGCACACGGAGCGCTCCGCGTCTCCGCGGAGGACGAGGTCTCCACATCCGGCGGACCCCCCTCCACATCTCCATCCCCGTCGGCACCCTCGACATCTCCGACCGCCGGTGACCGACGACTGCGTCAGGCTCGCCACGACGTGCACCTCACCGGCTGGGCCCTCGCCCTCGAGCACGCCCTCGGCGGCGCGCCGCTGCGGTTGCGCGGCCCCTCGCGGGCCGCGCTGTCTCCACCCCTCTTGGCGAGCGCGAATGGGCGCGCCGCGATCGGCCCGCGCGAGTTGCGCCTGCCCGGAGGGCGCACGCCGCACGGCTTTCTGCGCACCGCTCCCGATGGCGCCCGCATCGAGGTCGAGCGCTTCGAGACCGTGCGCCCCGATGCCGGCATCGAGGTCGCCGGCGTCGAACTGCTGGTCGAGCTCGACGACCGCCTGCCCTCGGACGGTGGCGCCGCCAAGCTAGAGCGCTACGACCACTTGCTCGCCGGCTGGTCGCTCGCCGCTCCGCGCTTCGCGCGCCGCGGCGCCCCGCGGCCCCTCGTCGTGTTCCTCTGCCGCGACCGCCGCCGCGCGCGCGAGTGCGCGCGGCGGGCCGACCACGTGTTGAGTGCCGCTCGCGCCTACGCCGGTGAGCATCCCCACGACTGGGAGTATCCCGGACGCGCCGCGATCCTGTTCGCCTCCGAGCGCGACGTTCACGAGGGATCGCTGCTCGCCTACGGAGTTCACCGCCTGCCGCCCGATGTCCGTGTGAGTGCCGCCGGCGGGGAGCCCGCCGCGCGCGAGCCCGCGCCCGAGGCGCGCGAGCTGCTGCCTCGCGTCAAGCGCCGCAGCAGCTAGTTGGCGCGATAGCGCTCGTGCAGTTACCCCGCTCCAGCCCGCCGTCGCCCCGCCGTGAGTTGCAGTCGCCCCGTCGCCCGTCACGCGCGCCGCGCCGTTGCCCGCCGCGCCCCGCACAACCCCAAATGCAGCCGCCGCGGCTGTAGCTCTGCCTATCGGAGGCCGACTGCGCGGGCTGTCCCGCGCGCGACTGCGCCACGCAGCCTCGATTGTCGCCTGCCGCCGGAGAAACGCGCGGTTTGGAGGCTAGGATCTCGACTCCTTTTTCCCTTTGCCTCCTTGCAAAAACCGCAGTCCCCGGCCTCACCAAGATCACCGCGTCGCGCCGTGAGCGCTTTCCCGCCAGCTTCGCCCTTTGGCGATGCCCTGAGCGACGATCTCCGCGATCCCCTATAGGGGATCGCGGCCTGGCCGACGGTCGCGCCGAGCGTCCGACGTGCCCCTTGACGGTGGTTCGTCCGACGCTTACAAGCCGCTCTCCATTCGACCACGCCGGCAGCCCGCCTCGCGGGCCAGGAGACGCCCATGACCATCACCGCTACGCCCAAGCCCGCGCCACGCTCGCGCTCCCACAGCGGTCGAAGCCGTCCGCTCGCACGCCGACAGCGAAGGGCCGAGCGCGCGATCCTCGGTCGCTACTGCGACCACACAGGCCGGCCGCGCGGAGATCGTCGCGCGGCCCGGCTATGCCGGCAGCCTGCTCGTGCTCGATCGCGATGCCCACACGCTCGCCGATTGGCGACTCGTAGCTCATCTCGGGCCCGACGAGCCCGCCGGGAACGCCGAACTTGTCTGTCGCCACTATTTGAGCGACCCTCGTGGTCGCTGGTGCTGTCCCGTTACCTCCGAGCAGCTACGCGCGCCGCATCCCTCGACGGAGCCACTCGCCTCGATCGACCACCACCAGACCGCGACCCACGCGGCCGATCACGCGGTTCGGCGTGCCTCTGAGCTGCTCGACCGTCACGGCCGCTCCCACCATCTGGACCTCCTGCACAACCGTCTTTCGATCCCCGAGCTGCGCTGGCTGTGCGCCGCACCCGGCTCAGAGCGCCGCCCCGTGAGTGTGCGCGAGGTCATCGCAAGCCTCGAAAGCTATGAGCCCGTTCGCACCCACACGGTCGCTGCTCTGAGGCGCCATCGCGGCGATTCCAAGGTCTCCGTCGCAGTGCTGCGCGCGGAGCTCGAGCGCATGGACGCCAGTCGCATCGTCCTCAACCGCGCCCTCCGCCACGCCGTGCTGCGCGCCGTGCGCATCCAAGGCCTGAGCATGAGCGAGATCGCGCTGCGCTGCGGCCGCGTCAAGTACGACGCACGCGGCAACGCCAGTGGCGAGACCAGCTGGCTCGCTCGCCGCGTCGGCATCTCGCCCGAGGGCGGCGAGTCCGAGCCGACGCCCTGGGTGCACAGCGATGTGCTCGCCCTGATCGCGCGCGCCGGGCTCGGGATCAGCCCGCGCGAGGTCGAGCTGGGGTGAGCTCGAGCGCGCTCGAGACTGAGCTGAGCTCAACGTGGCTACCGCCCTGAGCCGGTCTTCGTTGCCCGTCGCCCCCTGAGCTGATCTTTTCGGGCTCGCCCCGCCGCGCGCGCGAGCGGGCTCATACATAGCTGCCGTACTTGCAGCGCCTCACGACGGCGTGCCCTCCGGGCGCGCCGTCGCTGGTTAACCACCGGCTCGACGATCGCGTCGGGTCATCAGCCGAAAGGAGGGCCACCCATGCCCCCATCAAGCACGTCCTCGCCGCACTCGTTCGCGACCGAAGCGCCGCCACTCGACTCAGTCGATCCGCTCGCGCCGATCGAGCATCTGCTCCACAGCGCCACCACGTTGGCAGCCGAGATCGCATTGGGACTCCTGCTCGGCCTGCTCGCGGCGCGGGTAATGCGCCAACGACACCTGCATTGGAGCTGGGCCGCCGCCGGCTGTGCGCTCGTTTTCCTCGGCCGCGCACCACTCGGCGGATGTGCCCCCGCGCTCGCCACCGGCACTCTCGCCGCTGCGGTGCGCGGTCGTCGCTGGCACCGCGAAGATCTCGAAGCCGGTGCCGACTTCGCCGAGATCGCCCGCAAGCGCCATCACCCGCTCGACACTCTGCGCGCGGCCGGGCACCTCGCCCGCACACGACTCACCGGCACCGGCGTAGCCGCCGTGCTCGCACGCCTCGGCGTCGGGTTCGAGCGCCCACCCGCTGGTGCGCATTGCAGTCGTTGGTTCGACGGCGACGAGCTCGTGCTCGGCACAGACGGTCACGGCCGCACCGTCTCGATCGCGCTCGGGGGAGCGAACGGGGGCACGCACACACTCGTCGTCGGTGCCACGGGTTCCGGCAAGACCGTCACCCAGACCTGGATCGCCAGGCAGGCGATCGCCCACGGCATGAGCGCCGTGCTCGTTGACCCCAAGGGCGATCGCGCCCTGCTCGCGGCCGCGCGGTCCGCAGCGCGGGAGGCCGGCCGACGCTTCATCGAGTGGACACCTCGCGGCCCCGGTATCTACAATCCCTGCGCCCGCGGCAGCGACACCGAAATCGCCGACCGCGTGCTCGCGGCCGAGCGCTATACCGAGCCCCACTACCAGCGCCAAGCTCAGCGCTACCTAGGACACGCGACCCGCGTGCTGCGAGAAGCCGGTCAACAGGTCAGCCTCGCCGCGCTCGTGCGACTGCTGGATCCCCGAGCACTCGAGCTACTCGCCAGGGAGCTCCCGCACGAGGCCGCGCAAGGTGTCCACGACTATCTCGACTCGCTCACCCCGCGTCAGTGCAGCGATCTGACCGGAGTCCGCGACCGTCTCGCAATCGTCGTCGAGTCCGATGTCGGACTCTGGCTTGACCCCGCGACACCGCGCGCGGAATGCTTCGATCTGCTCGCCGCGCTGAACGAACGAGCCGTCGTGTACTTCGGCCTGGAAGCCGATAGTCGGCCCCTGCTGGCTCAGATGCTCGGCGGCGCGATTGTGCTCGACCTGCAGACCGCGATCTCCACTCTGCAGGCTCGACCAATATCGGCTCTCGTGCTGATCGACGAGTTCTCCGCGCTCGCCGCCGCCCACGTCGCACGGCTCTTCGGGCGAGCCCGCTCGGCAGGTGTCAGCCTGTTGCTCGGCACGCAGGAGCTCTCCGACCTGCGTCTGCCCGGAAGTGAGCGCCTGCTCGAGCAGGTACTCGGCAACCTCAGCACCCTCGTCGTCCATCGCCAGGTCGTACCCGACTCCGCGGAGCTGATCGCGCGTCTTGCCGGCACCCGCGGCGCGTGGAGTACCTCCTGGCATCGCGACGGTCGCGCTACCCGCAAGCGAGTACGCGAGTACCTGCTCGCTCCCGAGGAAGTCAAGGGCCTGCAACGCGGCCACGCCGCCGTGATCGGCCTCACCGGTCGCGCTCGCGTCGCCCTCACCCGAGTGCTGCCACCCGGCGCGCGGATCTGAACAGCGCGCACCGACCTGAACAGGGCGCGCGGACCTTCAGTCGGCGCGCAGACCTCAAACAACAGTCAGAAAGGACGATTGCAAATGGCTCTCAACGATCCTTCCGATTACACCTCACCCTCCGCCGCGCGGGCCGACATCCTGCGTTGGACTGCCGGTCTTGGCGCGGTCACCGCCGAGGCCCTCGCGATCCGATCGCAGGTCGGGGTCGGCTCGGCGCGCGCGCGACTGCTGTCCGCTACGCGCCACGGCCTGCTTGCCCGTCACCGTCCGCTGGCCGATTGGCCCTCGCTCTATACCGTCACCCGCCGCGGCCTGCGTGCGATCTCCGCGCGGGGGATCGATCCCGCTCGGGTCAGCGCCGCCGGCGCAGCGCATCTGATCGAGTGCGCACGCGTCGCCGTCGCGCTCGAGCTCGGGTACCCCGATCATCGGGTCGCGGGGGAGCGCGAGCTGCGTCGCGACGAGCGCGAGCGAGGCCGCGCTCTCGCGAGCGCCGAGCTCGGCGCTGGTGCTCCTGCCAAGGCATCGCGTCACCGTCCCGATCTCGTGCTCTGGCCCGATGATCCCTGTGCGGGGTTGCCGGTCGCGATCGAGGTCGAGCTCACCGTCAAGGCCCCCGAGCGGCTCGTGGCCATCTGCCGCGCGTGGGGACGCGCGCGCTGCGTAGCGGGGGTCGTCTATCTCGTCGCGCCGGACGTCGAGCGCGCGCTACGCAGCGCAGTCGAGCGAGCTCGCGCCGAGGAGTGCATCGCGATCCTTCCGCTCGAAGCACTGCCGCGCGAGCGTCCCGTCCCAAGCGGCGCGTAGGTTCCATCCGGGGTGGTGAATCACCACAAAGGAGACAACACCATGGCGTATTCGGATATCAACCGCGTAGTGCTGGTCGGTCGTCTAACCAAGGATCCCGAGTTGCGCGGGCTGCCGTCCGGTCAGAGCGTGAGCAATCTGCGGATTGCTTGCAACAGCATCCGCCGCGATGCCGAGGGTGAGTACCACGAGCGCCCGCACTATTTCGATGTCACCACCTTCGCGGGACTGGCCGAGACCGTCTGCCGTTATCTGCACAAGGGTCGGCGCATTGCGATCGACGGGCGCCTGGAGTGGCGCGAGTGGGAGACCGCCGAGCAGCAGCATCGCCAGGCGGTGAGCGTCGTTGCGGAGTCCATCGAGTTTCTCGACAGCGCCTCCGGCGAGCACGGCGACACCGCGCCGGACGACGACTCCGATGGGGAGGATCTCCTTGGAGTCGGAGCCTCCGAGCGCGAGGCCGAGCTCGTCTTCTAGGCGAGATAGCCACGCACCGCGGTTCGCTGATGCATCGAACGGGCAGGACTGCCGGGTCGCTCGCGCGCCCGGCGGTCGGCCCGGGGATGCCTTTCGCATTTAAAGGCGCGTAAACTGCCGCGCCGCAGCAGTCCTCCCCCAGCGCAAGGAGCTCCATCCGGTGCCTGTCAATACCAAAGCCGTGGGAAAGACCTACGAGCCGACGCTCTACGCGGTCGGCCGCGAGAAGATCAAGGAGTACGCCCGCGCGGTGGGCGAGACCAATCCCGTGCATCTCGACGTCGAGGCGGCCCGCGCCGCCGGCTACACGGATGTCGTGGCGCCGCCGATGTTCGTCGTCGTCTACAGCGCGCCCTCGGTCGGACCGCCGATCTTCGACCCCGAGATCGAGCTCAATTTCGCGATGATGGTCCACGGGGGACAGGAGTTCGAGTGGGGGCCGCTGGTCGTCGCGGGCGACGAGATCACGACGACCGCGAGTGTCAAGGACATCCGGGAAGCGGATGGTCGTGGCTATTACGTCTTCGAGTCCGTCTCCACCAACCAGCGCGGCGAGCAGGTCTGCCGCGGCACCTGGACCAACATCGTCCGAGGAGTGTGAACGCGATGGCCGATCTCCGAGTCGGAGCTCAGATCCCCGAGGTGCGCGTCACTCCCGACAAGTACCTCACCGCCCGCTATGCCGGCGCCTCCGGTGATTTCAACCCGATTCACATCGACGAGGAGTTCGCGCGCGCCGTCGGCCTGCCGGGACGCATCCTGCACGGTCTCTGGACGATGGCCCAGGTCGCGCGTGCCCAGACCGAGGCGGCTGGCGGCCCCGAGCACCTCAAGCGCCTCGCGGTCCAGTTTCGCGGCATGGGCGTGCCCGAGCAGGAGGTCGTCGTCACGGGCACCGTGCGCGAGGCCGGCGACGGTCGCGTGTTGATCGACACGATCGCCGAGCAGGCCGATAAGCAGATCATCCGCAACGCCGAGGCCGAGCTCAGTCTCTAGTCGCCCGGGAGGTCGCCTCGCCGGTGCGCGCCGACGGCGAGGTGGCCCTGCGGCCCACTCGAATCCGCTGCCCGCCCAGGCGGCTCGTAGAATCAGGGTCATGTTGAGTGCCAGGCAAGAGCTGATTCTCTGCAAGGTCGTCGACGGCTACCTGAGCACAGGTCAGCCGGTGGCCTCCAAGACGATCGCCTCCGACCCCGATCTGGACTGCGGGCCGTCGACCGTCCGCAACGAGCTTGCGCTGCTCGAGGAGCACGGGCTGCTTGCCCACCCTCACACCTCCGCCGGGCGCGTTCCCACCGACGCCGGCCAGCGCTACGTCGTCGATCGCATGATCGCCTCCGGCAAGGGCCTCGTGCCCGCGCCGGCGCTCGAACTGTCGCTGATGCGCCAGGAGGTCGAGGAGACGATGCGCGCCACCACCGCTACGCTCTCGGAGGTCACCGACCTGCTGGCGGTCGTCTCCGCGCCCTCGCCGAGCACGGCCACGATCCGCCACGTCGAGGTGCTCGCGCTGCAGCCACGAGTCATCGCCGCGGTGATCATCACGTCGACCGGCGGCGTCTCCAAGGTGTTGGCCACGTTCGAGGATCCCGTCGACCCCGGCTTGGTCGCGTGGGCCGGGGAGTACCTCAACGAGCGTCTCGTCGGACTCGCGTTGGGCGCGCGGATGCTCCAGCAGCGCCTCGCCGACCCCGCGCTCTCGGCGACCGAGCACAGCTTCCTCGCACGTCTGACCCCGGCCTTCGGAGAGTTGGCCAGCGAGAGCCAAGACGTGCTCTACCTCGACGGCGCCGCGCGGCTCTTCTCCGCGACACACCTGCACGACGTCGGGCAGATCAACGAGCTGATGGGGCTCCTGGAGCGGCGCGTCGCGCTGCTCGGCGTGCTGCGCGCCGCGCTCGGCGAGCCCGACATCTACGTGCGCATCGGGCGCGAGAACGAGATCCCCGCGATGCGCTCGCTCGCGATGGTCGCCGCGGGCTACGGGGTGGCGCAGCGCAAGCTCGGGATCGTGTCCGTGATCGGGCCCGTGCGCATGGATTACGCCAACGCCATCCCCGCCGTTCGCGAGATCGCCCATGAGCTCTCGCGCTTCGTCGAAGACGCCTACGCCGAGAGCTGAAAGGCGGACGCATCCGAATATGAGCCGCGCTTCTACGCCACGCGACCCCTACGAGGTGTTGGGAGTCGCCCGCGAGGCGACCGAGCAGGAGGTCAAGAAATCCTTTCGCCGACTCGCGCGCGAGCTGCATCCCGACGTCAACGCCCACGATCCGCAAGCCGAGGAGAAGTTCAAGGAGGCCGCCGAGGCGTACGAGATCCTCTCCGACCCCGAACGCCGCGCCACCTACGATCGCTACGGACACGAGGGCCTGCGCTCCGGCGGGTACGCCCCCAACTTCGACGGCTTCGGCTCGATCGGCGACCTATTCGACGCGTTCTTCGGCGGCTCGAGCCCCTTCGGCGGTGGCGGTCGCGCCGCCGGTCCCATAGCCGGTGGTGACGTCGCGGTCGCGGTCGAGATCGACCTTGGGCAAGCCGCGCAGGGCACCACCGTCGAGGTCGCGTTCGATGCCGTCGAGCGCTGCGAGCACTGCCGCGGCAACGGCGCCGAGCCCGGCACGCCGATCGAGACCTGCGAGCGCTGCCGCGGCGCCGGTCAGCTGCAGGCCGTCACGCGCACCCCCTTCGGGCAGATGGTGCGCACCGTCGCCTGCGACGTCTGTCACGGTGACGGTCGCGTGCCGCGCGAGCCCTGCCGCGAGTGCCGCGGCCGCGGCCGCCGCGCCGCCGAGCGCAAGCTCACCGTGGACGTGCCCGCTGGAATCGCCGACGGCCAGCGCATGCGCCTGGAGGCGAAGGGGCACGCCGGTGAAGCCGGCGCGCCCGCGGGCGATCTCTATGTGCTGATCAAAGTCCGTGCCGACGAGCGCTTCGTGCGCGAGGGCGACGATCTGATCACCGCTCTGGATGTCTCCGCGCCGCTCGCCGCCGTCGGCGCGAGTCTGCCAGTGCCGACCCTCGACGGGCCCATCTCGATCGAGATACCGCCCGGCACGCAGCCCGGTGAGGTCTTGAGCGTGCGCGGCCAGGGCATGCCGAGCCTGCGCCGCAACCGCCGCGGCGATCTGCGCGTGGTCGTCAACGTCGTCGTTCCCCGTCGGCTGAGCGCCGAGCAGCGCGAGCTGTTCGAGCGGCTGCACGACACGCTCACCGAGGAGAACCTCCGCACCGAGGACTCGGTGTTCGCCAAGCTGCGCCGCGCACTGCGCAGCCAGGCCGCGTGATCCGCCTCGCAATCCGCGTGCAGCGCGCGCAGGCCGAGCTCGTGCTCGCCGACCTGCTCGAGCTCGCCCCCTCGGGAGTCGAGGAGCTCGAGCTGGGGGAGGACACGATCGAGTACGCCGTCTACGGGGCTCCCGGCGAGCTCCCCGAGCTTCCCGATCTGCGGGCCGCCACCGGCGGGGCGCTAATCGAGATATCCACCAGCGAGCTGCCCGACGACTGGAGCGAGCGCTGGAAGCGTTTTCACCGACCCATCCTGGTCGAGGTGCCGACAGCCCGCTCAGACGCCGCAACCGGCGAAGCGCCATCGCACGACGCTCATCGCGGCGCGCTGCCGGCGCTCTACGTACGCCCGCCTTGGGAGCCACCAAATGAGCGCGCCGGGGTCTGCGAGATCGTGATTGATCCCGCGCAGGCCTTCGGGACCGGTGCGCACGCCACCACGCGGCTCTGTCTAGAGCTGCTGCTGGAGCTCGCCCGGGAGGACGCGCGTCGTGGGACGCTGCTGGACGTTGGCACCGGCTCCGGCGTACTGGCGATCGCAGCCGCTCACCTCGGCTTTGCGCCCGTGCTCGGCCTCGACAACGAGGCCGAGAGCGTGCAGGCCGCGGGAGAGAACGCGCGCGTCAACGGCGTCGCGGTACAAGCGCGCCACTTCGACCTGCGCTTCGAGCCACTGCCGAGGGTTGCGCCCGACGGCGAGGGCGTGATCCTCGCCAACCTGCTGCGCCCACTGCTGCTGGATCTTGCGCAAGCATTGCCGTCCGCACCGGCGCACCTGCTCGCAAGCGGCCTGCTCGTAGCGGAGGTCGATGAGGTGGTCCAGGCGTTCGCGCATCGCGGGCTACACGAGCGTGCGCGACGCCAGCGCGGCGAGTGGGCCGCGGTCTGGTTGACCGCGCCCGGCGGTTGACGGTATCGTCGAGCATCCGGGGGTGGATTCAATCGAGGCGGAGCACCCAAAGCATCAAAAGTCAACCAGTGGGGCTCCACACGCGGTCCTCGATGTTTGCGCCGCGGCTCGCCGTCTAACTCTCGCCGCGGCGACGCTTGCCGTCTGTCTCTCCGTCGCCCTCGGGGCGTGGCCCTCCGCCGCGGCCGCCACGGTTTCGCCGCTGCCCGAATCCGACTACGCCACGCAGCCGCTCTGCGCACCCCCGACCCCCGGCTACGCGACATGTCTGGCGACGGAGCTCGTTCCCCTGACGGCCGCCGCGCGGGCCCACACACATCCGCTGGGGATGGCGACACGGACGAGCGCGTCGCCCACCCTCGCCACCGGCGCCTACGGACTGAGCCCGGATGGCCTGCGCGGCGTCTACTTCTCCGGCGAACGCCCCGACGCGCCCGTCGGCGAACCGCAGACAATCGCGCTCGTCGACGCTTACGACGACCCCGAGGCCGAAGCCGACCTGAGCGTCTACTCACAAGCGTTCGGGCTGCCGCAGCTGCCTCCGTGCAAGACCGGCGCCGTGAGCGACTGCTTCGAGAAGGTCAACCAAAGCGGGGAAACCGGGAACCCGCCGGTCGCCCACGACCAGCAGGAAATCGAAGAAGCCTCGGATTGGGCGGGCGAGATCTCGATCGACATCGAGGTCGCCCACGGCATCTGCCGCAACTGCCGCGTCTTGCTCGTGGAGGCGTCCTCCGCGGGCGGTCTCGCACTCGAAGCGGCCGTGCAGACCGCCGAGCGGCTCGGTGCGACGGAGGTCTCCAACTCCTGGGCCGGGGGAGAGCCCGAGTATGAACGCATCGGTTCTCCGTTCGACGATCCGGGGGTCGTGATCACCGCAGGTGCCGGCGACAACGGCTACCTCGATTGGGCGGCGGCCAATCAGTACGAGATCGGCGCCAACTTCCCGGCATCCTCGCCCTACGTGATTGCGGTCGGAGGTACCAAGCTGACCCTGACAGCCGCCGGCACGCGCGCAAGCGAGACGATCTGGAACGAGGACTCCCGCAAGGATGTCGGCGGTGGGGGCTGCAGCTCGTGGTTCTCCGCTTCCGCCTGGCAAACCGCGGTGCCCGACTGGGAAGCGGTCGGCTGCGGCGTCGGCGCACAGGCCAAGCGGGCCGTCGCCGATATCGCCGCCGACAGCGATCCCGATACAGGGGTCGCAATCTACGACTCGGCGCCCTACTACCTCGGGCCGGGATTTGAGGTAACGCCGGGCTGGCAGACGATTGGCGGCACAAGCGTAGCTTCCCCAATCATCGCCTCCATGTTTGCGCTCGTCGGTGGGGCGCAGAACGCCGAATATCCCGCCGCGACGCTCTATTCCCACCTCGGCGGCACGTCGCTCTACGACGTCACCGCAGGGGGGAACGGCAAATGCGACGACAATTACAAGAACGGCTGCGAAGGCTCGATGTCTTCGCCGTCGGACTGCGGCGCGGCGGCCCTGATCTGCAACGCCGGCCCCGGCTACGACGGCCCCAGCGGCGTCGGCGCGCCGGCCGGACTCGCTGCGTTCGAAGTGGGCCCCGAAACAGGGCACGCCGAGCGGGTCGCGGTGCGCGAAGCCGCCGCCAAGAAAGCCGAAGCAGAACAGCAGGCGGCCGAAAAGAAAGCCACCGAAGAACGACAGGCCGCCGAACGAAAAGCCGCCGAAGAACGCAAAGCTGAAGAAGAACGACTGGCCCCCCAACGGAAAGCCGAAGAAGAACGGCGCGCAGCGGAACGACTGGCCACCGAACAGCAGGCTGAAGCAGAACGAAATGCCAAAGAACTAACGGCCGCCGAACAGAAAGCCAAAGCCGAACGGAACGCCGCAGAAGCAACGCGGGCGGCCGAAATCAAAGCCAACGAAGAACAGAAGGTCGCCGAAGCGGCGAGAGCAGCCGAAGAAGAACGGCAGGCGAAGCAGGCAGCGGAAAACCTGCGCAAAGCCTTCGAAGCGGACGGGCTCTTGGGCAAAGGCAAAAGCAGCCGCTCACGCGGTGCGACCGTCCAGCTCGACGATCTCGCGCTCACCGACCCCGCGAGCGCCGCGATCGCCGGCGGCCTGCCGACGCTCACCCAGGTCGCCTTCACTTTCAGCCTCAGTAGCCCCGCGCGAGTGCGGGTCATGCTCGCACGACTGCTCGCCGTGCAGCCGCGCAGCCGCTGGGTCGCGGTGGGTGGCGCGCTCGTGCTCAGCGCCGCGCGCGGCCACGACCACAGTCATCTGAGCGGCACCGCCAAACTCCAACCGGGCTCCTACCGCCTCACGCTCACACCCGCCCGCGGCACGGCGCAGTCGATCGTGTTCGCAGTGAGCGCTCTCGCCGCCCGGCGCACAGCCGGATGACGCCCTCCATCGGGCGCTAGGACTGCTCGACCAGCTCCGTCGCCGCGCGCGCCATCGAGCGGTAGACCAGATCGATCGCCGGGCGGATCCCATCCTCGCCCTGCAGCAGCGTCCCCGCCGCGGTGAGCGCCGCGCCGATGACCTCCAGCGCCTCGCCCACGTCGCCCGGGTCCGGGTCGCGACAGGCGGCCAGTGCCATCTCGAGCATCGCCTGCGCCTGGTCGACGACACCGGTGAATAGCGCCGGTCCGACGAGGCTGCCGTAGTTGTAGACGCGCGCCAGGCGACCCGAGAGCGTGATCTGCGGACCGCGCCGCGGAGCGCTCACCGGCGGCAGGCCCTTGCCATCGAAGAGACCCGCCACCGTCTCGCCGAGCAGGCCGCGCGTGGTGCGCTCGTCCAAGCCAGCGTGTCGGGCTAGACGCAGCGCCAGATAGAGCGTGCTCTGCGGCCGCCCGTAGGGTGGGTCCGAGGCGAAGACGACACGCTCGGCCGGGACGCGCGCGAGCAGCTCGATCACGTCAAGCGCGAAGAAGCACGAGATGTCGTAGAGCACGCCCGGATGGTCTGCCAGCATCGAGGAGAGGATGCCCTGGTCGCAGATCGCGCCGTGCGCAAGGATCAGGACCATCTCGGGATGGCGCAGCGCCAGTTCGGCGAGCCCCTGCGCGATCGGGGGCAGGCCGCGGCCCGCGTGGATCAGGATTGGCACCCGCGCCTCTTCGGCGACCGCGAAGATGCCCTCGAGCTCGCTCCCGTCGAAGCCGAACTCCTGCGCGCGGGGGTGCAGCTTGATCCCGCGCGCGCCCGCCGCGATGCTGCGCTCGGCCTCCGCGACCGGCGCTTCGGAGGGATCGAGGCGGCAGAATGGGATCAGCCGGCCCTCGCTTTCGCCGGCCCACGCAAGTACGCGGTCGTTGGGGGTGCTGTACGAGGGACGGCGCTCGGGATCGTGCAGCGGGAAGACGCACGCCCGCCGCGCGCCCGCTTCGTCGAGCTGGGTGAGCAGCTCCGCCAAGCTCAGCGAGCGCCCGTCCTCGTCCAGGCCCAGGTGGGTGTGTGCATCGAGCACTTCCGCCTCGGCCGGGAGCATGTCCTGTGCTTCCTTGGCGAACGGCGCGAGCGCGTCGGCGTACAGAGCACGGTCCATGGGCCGCACATTATTGGGTCGCGGCGCTCGTGACATTGGTCTCTACCGTCGTGCCGCCCTAGCCTCTAGGCAATGGCCTGGAATATCGTGATCGCCGGCGGCGGCTTCGGCGGCTTCTACGCGGCCCGCACGCTGGAGCGCGTGTTGCCGCGCCACAGCGCGCACGTCACGCTCGTCAGCGACGTCAACTTCCTGCTGTTCACACCGCTGCTGCCCGGTGCCGCAGCCGGCACGCTCGAGCCGCGCCACGTCGTCGTGCCGCTGCGCGAGGAGCTGCCCGGCACCGACCTCTGGCTCGGGCGCGTCGCGGGCGCCGAGCCCGAGCGCGGCGCGCTGATCGTCGATTCGCTCGACGGTCGCCGCCACGAGCTGCGCTACGACCAGCTGATCGTCGCGCTTGGCTCGATCTCGCGCACCCAGCCAATTCCCGGCCTCGTGGAGCACGCGATCGGTTTCAAGACGCTCGCCGATGCGATCGCGCTGCGCAACCGCGCGATTTCGATGCTCGAGATCGCCGAGACGATCCACGACGCCGAGACCCGCGCGGAGTACCTCACGTTCGTGTTCGTCGGCGCCGGCTACGCGGGTCTCGAGGGGATCGCCGAGCTGCAGGACTTCATTGCCGACGTGCTCGATCTCTACCCGCGCTGCAAGGTGCAGGGGATGCGCTGGGTGCTGCTCGAGGCGCGCGAGCGCGTGATGCCCGAGGTCGCCGCGAGCCTCGCCGCGTTCGCCGAGCGCGAGCTACGCGGGCGCGGGATCGAGATCCACACCGGCGTCACGATCGCCCGCGTCGAGGACCGCTCCCTGAGTCTCAACGACGCTCGCTCGATCCCCACGCGCACCGTCGTCTGGACCGCCGGCGTGCGCGCGCATCCAGTGCTCTCCCGCTTCGGCTTGCCGCTCGCCGAGGGCGGTCGCGTCGAGGTCGATCGCACGATGCGCGTCACCGGGCACCCGAACGTCTGGGCGATCGGAGACGCCGCCGCCGTGCCCGACCCCGCGCGCAAGGGGAGCATGTCCCCGCCGACCGCGCAGCACGCGATTCGCCAAGGCCGGCGCGTCGCCCGCAACGTCGCCGCCGAGCTCGGCGCGGCCGGCCGCGTGCGACCGTTCCGCTACCGCACGCTCGGCGTGTTCGTCGATCTCGGTCGCCACCAGGCCGTCGCGAGCACGCTAGGAATCCGCTGGCGCGGCTTTCCCGCGTGGTTTCTGGCGCGGACCTACCACATGGCGAACATGCCCGGGACCAAGCGCAAGCTGCGGCTGCTCGTCGACTGGACCGTCGCGCTGCTCTTCAGCCGCGACACCGCCGAGCTCGGTCAGCTCGGACACCCGCCGGAGCTCGAGGGCATCGACGGACAGCCTCGCGACGCCCAGCCTGCTGGTGAGGAGTCCGGCACCGCGGAGCCCGGCCTCAAGGAGCCCGGCACTCGGTAAACCGGCCGAATTGGGTGTCGGCCCCGCCGCCGAGCGCGCGCGCTACGCTGCCCGGACCGATGCGCTTCGCGGTCAAGTTCCTCGGCTGCAAGGTCTCCCACGCGGACGCAATGCTCGCGCGCAGCCAGCTGCTGGCCGCCGGGCACGAGGAGGTGCCCGAGGACGCGGCCGACCTGCACGTGATCAACACCTGCTGCATCACCGGCGAGGCCGAGGCGAAGTCGCGCCAGTCGGTGCGCCGCTCGCTGAAGACCGCGCGCGAGGTGTACGTGGGCGGCTGCGCGGTCAACTTGAACGCGGCGCAGTTCGCCGCGATCGATCCCGGCGTGCGCGCGTTCACCGGGACCGCCGACGATGTCGCCGCTGAGATGACCGAGCGGCTTGGAGCCTGCATCGACCTCGAGCACGAGCCGCTTGTGGGTCGCCGCGCCGAGCCTCGCCGCGCGCGCGAGCGGGCGCACGTGCGCACACGCAGGCCCGCGCGTGATGGGGTTGCCACTGTGTATAGCGCCGCAGAGGGCGACCAGCCCACCCCGGCCTTTGCCGCGCCCGCGCGCTCCGCCGCGGCGCGCACCCGCGGCTTTGTCAAGGTGCAGGACGGCTGCGATTGCCACTGCGCGTACTGCATCATTCCCACGGTTCGCGGGGGCGCGCGCTCGCGCCCCGCGGCGGCGGTGCTCGGGGAGGTGCAGCGACGTGTTGCCGAGGGCCAGCCGGAGATGGTGATGACCGGCATCAGCGTCGGCGATTACCGCGATCCCGAAGCGGGTCTCGAGCTCGGTGAGCTGATGGTCGCCGCCGCGCAGGTACCGGGTGTGCAGCGTGTGCGGCTCTCCTCGGTCGAGGTGATCCATGTGCGCGACACGCTGCTCGATGCCCTGGCGCACGAGCCGAAGGTCTGTCCGCACCTGCACGTGCCGATGCAGTCCGGCGATGACCGCGTACTGGCGACGATGGGGCGCCACTACACCGCCGCGGAGTACCTGGAGGCGATCCACGCGCTACGGGCGGCGGTGCCGAGGGTGAACGTGACGACGGACATCATCGTCGGCTTCCCCAATGAGAACGAGGCCGCCTTCGAGCGCACGCTCGACTTGGTACGCGCGGCGGGGATCAGCCGCGTGCATGCGTTCTCCTACTCGCCGCGCCCGGGAACGGTCGCGGAGTCCTTGGGAGACCGCGTGACCCCCGAGGAGAAGAAACGCCGCTCGCGCGAGCTGCGCGGTCTCTCGGAGGTCAGCTCGCGCCGGCACCGCGCCGCCAAGCTGGGCGGCCGCGAGCGTGTGCTCGTCGACAAGGTCGCCGACACCCAATGCGCCGGCTACACCGCCGACTACACGCGCTGCTACCTGCCGGGGGGTGCCGCCGCGGCGGGAGAGACGATCGAGGTGCAGGTGCACGATCTCCACGCCGATGGCCTGCGCGTGACGCACGTGTGAACAAATGGGCACGTCCGTGTCCGCGCACTGGCCACGGCTATGCTTGACGGCGAACGTGACCGTCCTTGCGCAGCTCAAGAGCGACCTGACCACCGCCATGAAGGCGGGGGAGAGGGAGCGTGTCGGCGCGCTGCGCATGGTGATCTCCGAGCTGCAGAAGGACTCCAAGGAAGGTGGCGGTGACGAGCTGGCGGTGCTGAGGCGTGAGCGCAAGCGCCGCCTGGAGGCCGCGGAGGCATATCGTGAGGCTGGGCGCGAGGAGCTGGCCGGGAGTGAGGACGCCGAGGCGCAGCTGATCTCCGGCTATTTGCCCGCGGAGCTCTCCGACGCCGAGCTGCAGGAGATCGTGGCCGGAGCCGTGCGCGAGAGCGGCGCGGACTCGATCAGAGACATGGGCCGCGCGATGGGGCTCGCGATGGCCGCAGTGGACGGCCGCGCCGATGGCAAGCGTGTCTCGGCGCTGGTGCGGGTATCGCTCGGAGGATGAAGACGCAGATCGAGCTGCCCAATGAGGTCGCCGCGGAGCTGGCGGGTAGCCAGGACGCGGTGCTGCGCGCGCTGGAGAGCCATCTGGAGTGCCGGGTCTTTCTGCGCGGCAACCTGTTGACGCTGGACGGCGCGGAGGCCGAGATGCGTGCCGGCGAGCGCGTCGTGCGCGAGCTCTCCGATCTGATCGCCCGCGGCCACGAGATCGGGCCAGGGACGATCGCCGCGGTCACGGGTGCGCTCGACGCGCACGAGTCGCCCGCGCGCGTGCTCGAGGATGTGGTCTGGCGCCATCACTCGCTGCGCGTCGCACCCAAGACCGTCAACCAGAAGCGCTACGTGGACTGCATTCGCGAGCGCACGATCACCTTCGGCGTGGGCCCCGCCGGCACCGGCAAGACCTTTCTCGCCGTCGCGATGGCCGCCGCGGCGCTCTCGCGCAACGAGGTCAATCGCATCATCCTCACGCGCCCCGCTGTGGAGGCCGGCGAGCGTCTGGGTTTCCTGCCCGGCGATCTGATGGCAAAGGTCGATCCCTATCTGCGCCCCCTATTCGACGCACTGCACGACATGCTCGACCCCGAGAAGGTCTCCCAGCACATCGAGCGCGGCGTGATCGAGATCGCGCCGCTGGCGTTTATGCGCGGGCGCACGCTCAACGACTCGTTCGTGATTCTCGACGAGGCGCAGAACACGACACCCGAGCAGATGAAGATGTTCCTCACGCGGCTCGGCTTCGGCTCGAAGATGGTCGTGACCGGCGACATCACCCAGGTTGACCTTCCGCGCGAGCAGCAATCGGGCCTGATTGTCGTCGGCGACGTGCTGGAGTCCGTCGAGGACATCGAGTTCGTGCGTTTTGGCGCGGGCGACGTCGTCCGTCACAAGCTGGTGCAGCGGATCGTCGAGGCCTACGACGTGCACACCCAGCGCGGCGCGCCGGAGCCCGCGAAGCTCGCCTCACGTCCCGCCAACCTGCGCCGGGCCTAGGCGATCAGCGCTACAGCGGGTGAGGTCAGCGGCGATGGGCGGGGGGGCGGTTGAAGTTGAGATCATCGGTGAGCGCGGACTCGGCGAGCGGGATCTGGAGGAGGCGAAGGCGCGACGTTTGTGCACGCTCGCGGCGGCGAGCGCCGGCGTCTGTGAGGGGCATCTCGCGATTTCGTTCGTCGACGGTGAGCGAATCGCGGCGCTCAACGGCGAGCATCGCGACAAGCCGCGCGCGACCGACGTGCTCTCATTTCCGATCGATGAAGCCGCGGCGCTCGATGGTGTGCCGCGCGAGCTGGGCGACGTGGTGATCTGCCCCGAGCACACCAGCGACCTCTACGAGGCGATCGTGCACGGCGTGCTGCATCTCGTGGGGATGGATCACGAGCGCGACGCGGGCGAGATGCTCGCGCTGCAGGCCGAGCTATTGCGCTGGGAGACGCTGTGAGACGTACGGGCTTCGTCGCGCTGGCGGGCCGGCCCAACGTCGGCAAGTCGACGCTCGTCAACGCCGTCGTCGGGAGCAAGGTCGCGATCGTCTCCGATCGTCCTCAGACCACGCGTCGCGCGATCCGCGGAGTGCTGACCGAGGCTGATCGTCAACTGGTGATGGTCGATCTGCCCGGCGTGCAGCGCCCGCGCGATGGTCTGACCGCGCGGATGGCGCGAAGCGTCGGTGAGGAGCTCGCGGGCTCCGACGCGGCGTTGCTGATCCTCAGCGGCGAGCAGGGGGTGGGCCCGGGTGATCGGTTTATCGCGCGGACGCTCTCCGCGAGTCGCCTGCCGACGACGATCGCGGTCAATAAGGTCGATCGCCTGAATCGCGCGCAGACGCTCGCCGCCTTGGAGCAGGCAGCGGGTCTGGGGCTGGAGGGTGAGGTGTTCCCAATCTCGGCTCGCACCGGTCGGGGTGTGCCCGCGCTAGTGGAGCACCTCGGCGAGCTGCTACCGGAGGGCCCCTTTCTGTTCGACTCCGAGCAGCACTCCGACCAGCCGCGCGAGCTGCTGCTCGCCGAGCTGATTCGCGAGGCGGCGATCAGGCGCACCTTCGACGAGCTACCGCACGCGGTCGAGGTCGTCGTCGAGGAAGTCGAGCGTCCCCGTGCGGACCTCGTACGGATCAGGGCGCTGATCTGGGTCGAGAGCGGATCGCAGAAGAGCATCGTGGTCGGTGCTCACGGGCGGATGATCAAGGCGATCGGTACCGCCGCGCGCCGCGAGCTCCAACGTGAGCTGGGTTCGCAGGTCCACCTCGACCTCTCCGTGCGTGTGCGGCGCGACTGGCGCGGGGATGAGGGACTGCTCGACCGCCTGGGCTTCGCGTAGGAATCTGTACCGCGACACGGCGTTCCAAAGACTCATTGATGATTTGGTCCACAGCTGGAGCCAAACTATCAATTATTTAGAACCATTCGTCAGAGCTGCAATCGGCGGTGGTTTGGTGTACCGTCTGTGACAGCCATCGGGGGGCTGTGAAGTCAAGCGCAAAGAGGAGTGAGCGGAAGATGTCCGCGAAGATTGCTGTCCTGGGGCTAGTGATCGAGGAGCCCGGCCCCCCCATCGGCTGACGGCCAAGCTGCGTCAGCGCCTTTCCTCGGCGGAGTTCGTCGACTCAAACGTCTACTCGGCGCTGAGTCGCCTGGAGCGCGACGGACTGGTTCGCGCGGTCGACGGCGAGCAGGGCGGGGCGCCGGTGAGGTTGACCGTCGTTCCGACCGGTGCCACCCCGCGTAAGATCCCTGCCCGACGGACTCCGGGCGCGCGGACCGATTCGCGCATGTTCGAGGCGACCAGCGCCGGTATCGCGCACTTCGAGGAGTGGCTGCTTGGATCCTCCTCGGCGCCGCCGTTGCGAGACGAGCTGCACATGAAGGTGGCGCTCTGCCAGCCGCACAACCTGCCGCGTCTGATCGAGCTGGTCTACGGGCAGGAGCTCGTGTGTCTGGCACGCGTGCAGGAGCTCAGACGCTCCTTTCAGCGACTGCAGCCACCCGCGCCAGATCGCTGGTCGGGACTCGTCCTGGTTCACGTGCGCGACGCCGAGCTGTCGTTCTGGGATGCGCGCCTGACCTGGCTGCAAGGTGTGCGTGAGTCCGCTCGAGCGCATGCACGCGGCCTACGAAGGTGCCACGCGGAGATGCACTGGAGCTTGACATGGGTGCGCTGCTCTCGCTGCGGGGAGTCGGGAAGAGCTACTGGCGGGGGACTCCGAAGTCAGAGTGCTCGGCGATGTCTCCCTGGAGGTCGGCGCCGGCGAGTTCGTCGCAGTCTGGGGAACGCGTGGCTCCGGCAAGACGACGCTGCTGAAGCTGGCCGCGCGCCTGGAGAGCCCCGACTGTGGTTGCGTGCACTTCGCGGGCAGCGATATGGCGCGCCTCTCACAGGCGCAGCACTCGCGGCTGATGCTGGAACGGATCGGATGGGTGCGCCGCACGGGGCCCAAGAGCGAGCTGCGCATGCTCGACTATGTCGCGCTGCCGCTACTGGCCGAGCACGGACGCCGGCAGGCCTATGCGCGCGCCGGCGAGGCGCTCGAGCGAGTGGGAGTTTCTGAGCACGCCGGTCAGTACTGGTCGAGCCTCTGCGATGGCGAGCGCGCGCTAATCGGCATCGCGCACGGCATTGCCCGCGCGCCGCGGCTGCTGTTGGTCGACGATCCCACCGCGAACCTCGACGTCCTCGAGCGCGAGCGAGTGACCGAGCTGCTGCGCTCGCTGGCCGACGAGGAAGCGATCGCGGTGCTGATGACCGTGCCCGACATGGCCGCGGCGATGCGCGCTCATCAGATCGCCTCTCTGGGCGGCGGGCGGCTGATCTGGGCACCCGAGACCTCTCGAGCTCCCCGAGCTCGAGCGCGGGCCCGGCAAGGTCATCCCGATGTACGGCCGGCAGTAGCCTCGCCGATGCTTCAGCTGAGGGAGCTAGTCAAGCACTACCGGCTCGGAGAAGACGAGCCGGTACGAGCGGTTGACGGAGTCTCGATGTCGGTCGCCGCGGGCGAGCTCGTCGCGCTCTACGGACCCAGCGGCTCGGGTAAGACGACGCTGCTGATGCTGATCGCCGCGCTGCTGCGCCCGGACAGCGGCCGGGTGCTGCTCGAGGATCGCGACATCTCGGCGCTCTCCGAGCAGCAAAGTGCCGAGTACCGTCTGCGCGAGCTGGGGTTCGTGCGCCAAACGCTCAACCTGATGCCAGGGGTCAGCGCGCTCGACAACGCGGCCTTGAAGTTGTTGGGAACCGAGCTCAAGCCACGCGAAGCTCACCGCCGCGTGAGCCCGCTGCTAGAGCAGTTCGGGCTCGGTAAGCGCCTGCACCATCGCCCCGAGCAGCTCTCGATGGGGGAGCGCCAGCGCGTAATGATTGTGCGCGCGCTTTCCACCGGGCCGAAGCTGGTACTCGCCGATGAGCCCACCGGCAGCCTCGATTCGCGCCGCAGCCGCGAGGTGCTCGAGATGCTGACCGGTATCTGTCGCGAGCGTCACGTCGCGGTGCTGCTGGTGACTCACGACCCGCAGGCCGCGGCCTACGCCGACCGCGTTCACGCCCTGCGCGACGGCCGGCTTGTGGACTACGAGCCCGAACACGCGCTCGCGTCCGTGGATGCTCGCTAGCGGCATTCGAGCGTGGCCCCGATGAGGCTGCGCAACATCATTCTGCTCTACCGCGTGCGCCTGCGCTCGCGGCTCGTGCAGGAGCTCTTCGCGGTGCTCGGGATCGCTGTCGGAGTGGCGCTGCTGTTCGCGTCACAGGTCGCGAGCACGAGCCTGGACGGCTCGGTGCCAAAGCTGATTGGCGGGGTCATCGGCGATATGCGCTTGCAGCTTGTCGCGCGCAGCCCGCAGGGCTTCCCGGAGGGGCTGCTCGCCGAGGTGCAGCGTCTGCGCGGCGTGCGCTCGGCGATGCCGGTGCTCGAACAGCGCGCGACCGTGACCGGCCCGGAGGGGCAGGTGTCGATCATGTTGTTCGCCACCAACGCGCACTTCGCGCATCTCGGCGGTCCGCTGCTGCGGCGCTTCACCGCTACTCAGATCGAACACCAACAGGCGTTTGCGCTGCCGCTCCCGGTGGCACAGACGATTGGCCTCACCTCGCTGCAAGCCGCCGAGCTCCAGATCGGAGCGCGCAAGGTGCCGGCCTTTCTCGGCGCCGTCCTGCTCGAACGAGAAGTCGGCGGTTTGATCGACAGCCCCGCCGGGATTGCGCCGCTGCCCTACGCGCAGCGTCTGGGCGGCATGGCGGGGCGCTTGACGAGCATCTTCGTGCAACCCGATCCGGGCGGGGAAGCGCAGGCGCGAGCTGGTTTGCGGCGTCTCGCCGCGGGCCGCCTGAACGTCCAACCCGCGAACTTCGACGCGACCCTCTTCAACCAGGCCGCCGGTCCCGCCGATCAGTCTGCGTTGCTGTTCGCGACGATCAGCGCCCTAGTCGGCTTTCTGTTTGCGCTTAACGCGATCCTGTTCACCGTTCCCCAGCGCCGCGGCCTAGTCGAAGATCTGCGACTCGATGGTTACTCGCGCCGGATGATCGTCGAGGTTCTGCTGTTCGACGCCCTCGTGCTGGGAGTAGTCGCCTCCCTGCTGGGGTTGGCGCTGGGCGATCTCCTGTCGCTGGTGCTCTTTCGCGTGAGCCCCGGCTATCTCTCATTCGCGTTCTCGCTGGGTTCGCTGCGGATCGTCACCTGGTCGAGCGTCGCGATCGCGGCTGGTGGCGGCTTGTTCGCCGCGCTGGCCGGGGTCTTGGTGCCGTTGCGCCGCGACATCTTCTCGCGTCTGTCGCTGGAGTCGGGCGGGGGGCGCTCCTCTCGTGGAGCGCTACGCGCCGCGTCGCTTGGTGGAGCTCTCTGTCTAATCGCAACGACCGCAATTCTGATGCTCGCTCCGGGCGAGGCGATCATCGGGATCGTAAGCCTCGTCGTGGCGTTGCTGTTGCTGCTGCCGCTCGCGGTCCGCGCGATGCTGTTGGCCTTCGCATGCCTCTCACGCGCGCGCGGGGGCGCGTCTTCGCATCTGGCGATCGTCGAGCTGGGAGCGGACTCCAACCGGGCGCGCTCGCTCGCGATTGCCGCCACTGGTGCAATCGCGGTGTTCGGCAGCGTCGCGATTCAGGGAGCTCACGCCAATCTCCAGCGCGGACTGGACAGCGCGACGCGTGCCGTAAACGGCTTCTCGACGGTCTGGGTCGCTCCCTACGGGCCCGGGAACCTGCTGACGACGACGCCCTTTCCCAATCGGTTTCGCGGCGCGATCGAGCGGATGCCGGGAGTCCGCTCGGTGCAGGTCTATCGCGGTGGGCTGCTCGATTACGGCTTGCGGCGCACCTGGGTCATCGCCCCCTCACGCTCGGTCGCGCAGCCGATCCCCTCGACCCAGCTGGTGAGCGGCGATCGCGCGCGGGCTAGCGCTCGCCTGCGCGAAGGTGGCTGGGCGGTGCTCTCTCAAGCGATCGCCAAGGAACACGATCTGCATATCGGCCAGGCCTTCGTGCTGCCCGCTCCGCGGCCGACAGCCTTTCGTGTGGCGGCTCTGATCACGAACATGGGTTGGCCTCCCGGTGCGATCATCCTCAATGCCGAGGATTACGCGCGCGCTTGGGGTAGCAGTGACGTCAGCGCCTACGGCCTCACCCTCGAGGACGGCTTCGCCCCCCAGCAGATTCCCGCCGAGCTTCGCCGGGCGCTCGGAGGCGAATCCGCGCTCGTCGCCGAAACGGCGCAGCAGCGTGAGTCGCGCGGCCACGACACCAGCCGCCAGGCGCTCGCGGGGCTCACGCAAATTACCTCGCTTGTGCTCGTCGCGGCGGTGCTGGCGATGGCAGCGGCGATGGGAGCGATGATCTGGCAGCGACGGCGGCGACTGGCGGACATGAAGGTCGACGGCTTCGGCAAGGGCATCTTGTGGCGCGCGCTGCTCATCGAGAGCGCGCTGCTGCTTGGCGGGGGCTGCTCCACCGGTGCGGTGTTGGGACTCTACGGCCAACTGCTGTTGACCCACGCGCTGGCCGTCGTCACGGGTTTCCCGGTGGTGTATTCCCTCGGCGCGCTCGCCGCGATCAGCAACTTTGGCCTTGTCACCGTCGTTGCGCTGGTCATTCTCGCCGTGCCCGGCTACCTGGCGGCCTGCGTGCGGCCCTCGATCATCCTGCAGGATTGATCTAGGAGGAACATTGTTGAGCCGTTCGGGGCGGATCTGGGTGGACGAGGTGGCCCGGGTGGACAGTGTGCGTGGCGCGTTTTCACCAAATTGGCGATTTGTTCGGACAGTGCGTAATGCGCCTTTCATCGCTGCGCATAGCTGGTTAATCCGACCGATGCGTTCTCTAGGCTACAGCGGGGGTTCCGATTCCGCGAGGGTCTACAAATCCAGCGCCGCTGTCTCCCCGCCAGGTCTGGGAGCTGATGGCTGCCGCAGTTCGCGAGCTGCTCTGGGGGCTGCGTTCAGCTTCCTGCGAGCTGCACGCCTGGCGACGATATGCCCGGTCGATTCCGGATGCACCGCTACGTGAGGATGCGCTCAGCTCGCTCGCTCGCAAGCGCACTCATGCCGAGGGCGCGGCCCTGTTCTCGATTTTGCCACGACGGCGCAATCCACGGCTGTTGCGGCTGCTGGTCGCTTACGAGAATCGTCTTGGATTTCTTGGATAATGTCAATGAGCGTGAGACCGACGGTGGTAATGGCCGCCAGCTTCACCTGGCGCTGGTCGAGGCCTTGGATCCACAACGCGCTCTCTCCGATTACTACCGCCATCACCGCTGGCGCGACGACGGCGGGTACCTGCGGGCGCTCGTCGAGAGCTGCCGCGAGGGTTGCGCTCAGTTACCCGGCTATTCCCGGGTGCGCTCGATGTTGTGTCGAGAAACCGGGCGGGCACTCGTGCTGGGTATCAATCACGAGCTCGAGCCGGGGCTGCGTGATGGGGAGCTCCAGCGGTGGGCTGACCGCGAATGCGCAGGGCACCGCGAGGCGAGCTGGTTTGAGCTCTCCGGCGCCGCCAGCGCCTCGCTCACCGTGCACGCGCTACTCGCGCTCGCGGCTGAATCGGTCGCCAGCGAGAGGGAGATCAAAGCGGTCCTCGCGGCTTACTTTCCGTGGATCGCGGCAACGAGCACGATGCTCGATAGCTACGTGGATCAGGCCGAAGACGCCAGTGTCGGGGGCCACAGCTACCTGTCACACTATCCGAGTCTCGATATCGCGACGCAGCGCGTCGGAGAGCTCGTCGAACGGTCGGTCTGCGGCGCGCGGCGTCTGGATCGAGGTCATCGACACGCTGTCATTGCCACTTGCATGATCGCGATGTACCTGTCTAAGGACAGCGCGCGTACGCCGGCGATGCATACGACGACGCGCAGCCTCGCGCACTGTGGTGGCACGCTGGCGGTGCTGATGCTTCCGATACTGCGGTTGTGGCGGATACTCTACGCGCTGCGCTCCGCATAGGAGCACCTCAGAGCGGAAGATTTTCACCTGTGTATTGAAGATCGGCCGGCTGGCGTGAATGCTGTCTCCATAATGCGGAACATGTGCGTCAGCCAATGGGTCGTGGCTTACCGGCGTGGAGAGGCGGAGCGTCGCACGCGACGTCTGGCCGGTACAGGCAGGGCTGCGCCGTTTCGCCAACGAAGCACTCCACGGGGGCTCGGATGCTGCACATGGCATCCGAGTCTCACCGTGGTGCGCCCGAGACCATCCTCGTCGGTGGGTCGCCGGTCCTTGACGCGGAGGCCCCGGTGGCGGTGAGCAAGCGCCCGTCGTCCGCGCGCGGCGAGGAGCCGGTCACCGAGGTAGGGGGGGACGAGTTGGAGCGCAGCGGGCGCTTCTCTTCTTCGTTGCGTGCCGGACTGGCGATCCTCAATTGCTTCAGCGCCGAGCAGCCCGTGCTCGGCATCGCCAATCTCGCTGATGAGCTCAGCATGAGCCGCTCCACGACGCATCGCTACGCCTCGACGCTCGTCGCGCTCGGCTATCTCGAGCAAGATCAAGCGCGTCGCTACCGCCTCGCGCCGCGGGTCGTCGACGTCGGCATGTCGGTGCTGGACTCGATGGCGCTGCGCAGGAAGGCGCGCGAGCATCTGCGCGAGCTGCGCGAGCAGACCGGCCGCACCGTCTCGCTCGCGGTGCTCGACGGCGGGGACGTGCGCTACATCGATCGCTTGCGCGGCTGGCGGCGCGGGCAGCACGCCGTGGATCTAGATCTCGGGGTGGGGGCGCGTGTGCCCGCGAATTGCAGCGCGATGGGCAAGGTGCTGCTTGCGCATCTGCCTGATCGCGAGCGCGATCGCCTGGTCGGCGAGCTGGATCTGACACGCCGCGGCCCGAAGAGCATCACCAGCAAACGCGCCCTGCGGGCCGAGCTCGAGCAAGTGCGCGAGGACGGTTTGGCGGTCGGCGACGAAGAGCTCGCACCCGGCGTGCGCACGCTCGCGGCGCCCGTGATGAGCCCCGAAGGCGAGGTGATTGCGGCAATCGGAATCCCGGTGCCGGCCGACGCCTTCACACGCGAGGAGCTCCACGAGGTGCTCGGCGCGCCACTGAGAGCCGCGGCCTCGCGCCTGTCGGTCGCGTTGCGCGGTTAGAGGCCGCGCTCCAGGCGGTCCGCGATCCGCCGCACCGCGGCGAGATCGAGCTCGGCCTGAAAGGTGAACGGCACCGTGATCACGGGGACGCCGCGGCGGCGCAGGCGCGCGATTTGACCCTGTTGGGCGCGCGCGCGTGTGTGCACCGCGAGAGCCGCGCGGCCCGCCGCGCGCGCAACGAGGACGTTTGCGCGCGCGTGCTCGCCTGCCGCGCGAGGCGCGGGCGACTTGACGGAGCGCCGCGGTGGCTTCTCGCCGTCGAGCGCGGAGATCTGGCGCAGCTCGTCGTGCTCGAAGCGGCGCGGCAACGATCCGTTGACGAGGACCGCGTCGAGCTCGCGCCCCAGCTCGCGCTGCAGGCTCTCCTGCAGCTCGATGGTCTCCGAGGTCGCCATCTCGGTGGCGTGCGCCACACCCAGATAGGCCGAGAGCGCGGGATCCTCGATCAGCTCGCGCACCTGGCGTGCCTGGCGCGCGATTGGCCCTACACGTGCAATCGCCGAGAACATCTGGGGAGAGCGCAGCAGCGCGAGCGCGTGGCCGGTCGCGGGCGCGTCGAGCACCACCAGGTCGTAACCGCCACGCGGCCGCTGCTCGGCGGAGCTCTCCTCGCTTGCCCGCCCGCCACGCTCGCCGGGACGTCGACCCTGCGCGAGCTCCCACACCTTGACCATGCTGACCATCTCACGCGCGCCCGGGGCCGCCGCGATCAGGTATTGGAAGGTCGAGCTCGAAGTCAGCACGCGAGCCGGCACGCGGCCTCCGAGAGCCCGCAGCCACTCCGCCAGGACGCGGTCGCGGTCGATCGACAGACCCCACAGTCCGTCCGCGAGCTGCACCTCCTGACCGTGCGCCGGCGGCTCGGTGTGGCCGAGGATCCCCGCCAGACGACCGGCCGCCCCCGCATCGGATCCGGCACCGCTCAGCTCGAGGACGATCGTCCGCCGCCCGCGTCGCGCCGCGAGCAGGCCGATGGCCGCGGACAGCGTGGTCTTGCCGACGCCGCCCTTGCCGGTGACGACGATCAGCCTGCGATCCAGCACCGATGACATCGCTCAATGATGACGTCGCGCGCCCGCCGGCACGGTCACCACGGGGTCGACACCTACAATTCCGCGGATGAGCACTCCAGTCGCGAACCCGATCGACGCGCAGCTCGTCTTCGACGAGCGCGGCCTGCTGCCGTGCGTAGTGCAGGACTGGAGCAGCGGCGAGGTACTGATGCTCGCCTACATGAATGAGGAGGCGTTTACGCGTACGCGTGCCACCGGGGAGCTGCACCTCTGGAGCCGCTCGCGCGCGGAGCTTTGGCACAAGGGGGCGACCAGCGGCAACACGCAGGCCGTGCGCGCGCTGCGCCTGGACTGCGACGGCGACACGCTGCTGGCGTTGGTCGAGCCCGCCGGGCCGGCCTGTCACACCGGCGAGCGCACCTGCTTTCACCGCGGCGAGCTCGAGCCGCCAGCCCCGCACGAGACGCTGCCGGGGCTCGAGCGGACGCTCGACGCGCGCGCCCGTGAGCGGCCCGCGGGCTCCTACACGGTCACGCTGCTCGACGATCCACCGCTGATCGGCGCGAAGGTCATGGAGGAGGCCGAGGAGGTCGCGCGCGCCGCGCGCGAGGAGTCCGATGAGCGGGTCGACGAAGAGGCCGCGGACGTGCTCTACCACCTGCTCGTGCTGCTGCACAGCCGCGGACGCGCCCTCGCCGACGCCGAGCGAGTGCTCGATGCCCGTCGCCGCTGACCCCGTGGCGGGCGTGCCGGCGGAGGGTCTCGTTTTGGAGCCCACGCTCGCGCAGGCCCGCGAGCTGGCCGCGCAGAGCGCGCCGGATGGTGGCGCCTACAATCTGCTGCCGCTGCGCCACAGCTTCATCGAGGACTGCGAGACGCCGGTCTCCGCATTCCTGAAGCTGCGCGCGCTCGCGCCCTCGGAGCCGGCCTTCCTGCTGGAGTCCGCCGATCAGGGCCAGCGCGTCGGGCGTTGGTCGTTCATCGGTTTCCGGCCGCGCTCGGTGCTGCGCTGGTCGCTCACGGAGGCGCACGCAGAGGGCAGCCTCGAGGCCGACCCCTATGCGCTCGCGGCGGCCCGCGTGGGGCGGTTTCGCCAGGCCCCGATGAGTGACGCGCCGCCCTTCGCGGGCGGCGCGGTGGGCTTCTTCGGCTATGACCTCGTGCGCACGGTTGAGCCGCTGGGGACGCCGAATCCGGACCCGCTCGGCTTGCCCGACATGGCGCTGATGCTCTCCGACGCGCTGGTGATCTTCGACCACCTCAAGCACACCGTCACGATTCTCGCCAACGCCGATCTGGAGGCCGAGCCCGACGTCGAGCGCGCGTACCGCGCGGCGGCGGCCACGATCGCGGAGATCCGCGAGCAGCTCGCCGGTCCCGTGCCCCGCGCGGCGGCAGGTGAGGAGGCGGCGCGCGCGCACCGCTCGATGCCGGAGTTCCAGTCGAACATGCCGCGCGAGCAGTTCGAAGCGATGGTGGCGCGCATCGTGCGCTACATCTACGCGGGCGACGCCTTCCAGGTGGTGCCCTCCCAGCGCTGGTCGGCGCCGGTGCCGGTGGAGGCGTTCTCGATCTACCGCGGCCTGCGCGCGGTGAACCCGAGCCCCTACATGTACTTCCTGGACTTCGGCGACTTCCAGGTCGCCGGTGCCAGCCCCGAGCCGCTACTGACGGTAAGCGCGGCGGGCGCGACGCCGGGTGCGGGTGCGCGCGTGAGCACGCGGCCGATCGCCGGCACCCGTTCGCGAGGCGCGGACGCCGCCGCGGATGAGCGCATCGCGCGGGAGCTGCTCGAGGATCCCAAGGAGCGCGCCGAGCACGTAATGCTCGTCGATCTCGGGCGCAACGATCTCGGCCGCGTCTGCGAGGCGGGCAGCGTGGAGGTCGAGACGTTCATGGCCGTCGAGACCTACTCGCACGTGATGCACATCGTCTCCTCCGTCGCGGGGACGCTGCGCGAGGGGGTCACGCCGATGGACGCGTTGCGCTCGGCACTGCCGGCGGGCACGCTCTCGGGCGCGCCGAAGGTGCGCGCGATGCAGATCATCGACGAGCTCGAGCCGATCAAGCGCGGTGGCTACGGCGGCGCGATCGGCTACCTCTCCTACAGCGGCGAGCTCGACACCTGCATCCACATCCGCACGGTCGTCGTCAAGGACGGCCTCGCGCACATCCAGGCCGGTGGCGGCACCGTGGCCGATGCGCAGGCGGAGTACGAGTACGAGGAGTCCCGCGCGAAGTCGCGCGCGGTGCTGCGCGCGATCGAGCTGGCGATCAGTCAACCGGAGTGGCCATGAGAGTCTTGATGATCGACAACTACGACTCCTTCACGTACAACCTCGTGCAGTATCTCGGCGAGCTCGGCGCGGACGTGCACACCGTGCGCAACGATCGCGCAAGTGTCGATGAGCTGTTGGCGGAGGGCTACGAGCGCTGCGTGGTCTCGCCGGGGCCCTGCACTCCCGCCGAGGCGGGGATCACGCTGGAGGTGGTGCGCCGGATGCCCGAAGCGGGAGTGCCGACGCTGGGGGTCTGTCTCGGCCATCAGGCGCTCGCGCAGGCATTCGGAGGACGCATCTCATTGCACCCGCCGGTGCACGGCAAAGCGACGACGATCGAGCACGACGGGCGCACGATCTTCAGCGGCCTGAGCTCGCCGCTGACGGTCGGGCGCTACCACTCGCTCATCGTCGATCCCGCGCTGCCGGACTGTCTAGAAGCCTCGGCGCGCGGCGACGGAGTGCTGATGGGCCTGCGCCACCGCGAGCTGCCCGCGGAGGGCGTGCAGTTTCACCCCGAGTCGGTGCTCACCGACGAGGGCAAGCGCCTGCTGGGGAACTTCCTGGCCTGATGCCCAACGCGGTGCTCACGGGAGCGATCGACGCGCTCGCCTCGCGCGAGAATCTCAGCGAGCAGCGGACCGCGGAGGTGCTAGCGGAGATAATGCACGGCGACGTCTCGGAGATTCAGATCGCGGGCTTCCTGATCGCGCTGCGCACGAAGGGGGAGACCGAGCAGGAGCTGGCCGGTCTGGCGCGCACGATGCGCGAGCTAGCGGCGCGGGTGCCGACAACGCGCGAGGATCTGCTCGATACCGCCGGCACGGGCGGCGGCCGGCGCACCTTCAACGTCTCGACTACCGCGGCTCTGATCGCGGCGGGCGCGGGCTGCGCGGTGGCCAAGCACGGCAATCGCTCCGCAACGGGACCGTCGGGCTCGGCGGACCTGCTGGAGGCGCTCGGCGCGCGCATCGACCTGCCGCCGGCCGCGGTAGCGCGCTGCATCGAGGAGGCCGGCTTCGGCTTCATGTTCGCACCGGCCCACCACCAGGCGACGCGCTTCGTGATCCCAGTGCGCGCCGAGCTGGCGGTGCGGACGATCTTCAATCTGCTGGGGCCGCTGACGAATCCGGCGGGGGCCACGCGGCAGCTGATCGGGGTCTCCGACGCGCGCTTTCTCGACACCGTCGCGGGCGCGCTCGCGCGGCTAGGCGTTCAGCGCGCACTGGTGGTCAGTGGCGAGGACGGTCTGGACGAGGTCTCGATCGCGGGGGCGACGCACGTCGTTGAAGTCATCGGCGAGAGCGTGCGCCGCTACACCGTCACTCCCGAGGACGCCGGCCTGCGGCGGGCTCCCAACGCGAACGATCCCGCGCTGGCGGGTGGCTCACCGGCGGAGAATGCCAGCATCACCCAGGCGATCCTTGCGGGTGAGATCGATGGTCCGGCGGCGGACCTCGCGCTGATCAACGCCGGCGGCGCGATCTACGCGGCGGGTGTCGCGGCGACGCTGGCGGAGGGCGTGGAGGCGGCGCGGGCGGCGATCGCGACGGGCGCGGCGGCGCGGGCACTGGAGGGTTATGTGCAGGCGAGCCACCGGCACGCCGCGGCGCAGCAGGAGGCCATCTCGTGATCCGGGCCACCGAGGCGAGTGTGCTGGAGCGCATCCTCGCGAGCACACGCGCGGGGGTGCGCGCGCGGCGGGAAGCGCTACCACTGGACGAGCTGCGCGCTCGCGCAGCGGACGCACCGCGCGACGCTTTTGCGCGCGAGCGTCGCTTTCACGGGGCGCTCAGCGGACCCGCGATGGCGGTCATCGCGGAGTTCAAGCGCCGCTCACCTTCGGCCGGCGCGATCCGTGAGGCACCGAGCCTGCGCGAGGTGGTGGGCGGCTACGAGCGCGGCGGGGCGAGCGCGATCTCGGTACTGACCGAGGGCCCGCACTTCGAAGGCTCGCTGGAGGATCTGCGCGCGGCGCGCGCGGCGTGCGATCTGCCGCTGCTGCGCAAGGACTTCATCGTCGACTCCTACCAGCTCCACGAGGCGCTGCTGTTCGGCGCCGATGCGGTGCTGCTGATCGTCGCGGCGCTCCAGCAGAGCGAGCTCGCGGCGCTGCACAGCGAGGCGCGCGCACTCGATCTCGACGTGCTCGTGGAGGTCCACGACCGCGACGAGCTGCACCGCGCGCTCGCGCTGGAGGGAGTGGATCTGATCGGGATCAACAACCGCGACCTGCGCGACTTCAGCGTGGATATGCAGCGCACGTTCGACCTTCTGGCCGAGATACCGGACGGTGTGACGGTCGTCTCGGAGTCAGGGATCGCCAAATCCGAGCAGCTGCGCGAGCTTCAGGAGCGCGGCGTCGGGGCGGTGCTCATGGGCGAGGCTCTGATGCGGGCCGCGGATCCGCAGGCCGCACTGGGTGAGCTGCTGGGCGCGAGCGGCGCAAGTTTTAGAGACAGCAAGTCAAGGCTTTAGATCGCCTTGATCGCGACCGGTCATGCTGTGACTCGATGAAACGCGCGTTTGCCATCCCGTTCCTATCGGCCCTCGTTGGAGGCGGCGTTGTCGTCGCGGTGATTGCCGCGCTCGGCGGGCTCGGTGCTTCGCAGAAGACGGTTACCGAGATCCAGCAGGCTCCCCTTTCGCCTGCCGCCGCCTCCACGTCTTCGGGGGGCAAAAACACGACAGCAACCACGACGGCGCCGAGCGCCCATGAAATCTACGAGCGCACGGCGCCCGGCGTGGTCTACGTGACGTCGAACATCGTCAAGCAGGCAGAATCGCCGTTCGGCTTCGGTGAAACGCAGCAGCAGGGCACCGCGACGGGCTCCGGCTTCGTGATCAACTCGAAGGGCACGATCCTCACGAACTGGCACGTGGTCGAGAACGCGGTCAAGGTGACGGTGAGCTTCGAACACTCCAAGACAGTCGAAGCAAAGGTCGTCGGCAAGGATCCCTCCAACGATCTCGCGGTGCTGAGTGTGCCTACCGAAGGGCTCACGCTGCACCCACTCACGCTCGGAAACTCCACTAACGTCGAGGTCGGCGAACCGGTGCTCGCGATCGGCAATCCGTTCGGACTCAGCCGCACGCTTACGACCGGCGTGATCTCGGCGTTGCAGCGCAAGATCACCGCACCCAACGGCTTTGAAATCGACAACATTCTGCAGACCGATGCGCCGATTTAACCCAGGCAACTCGGGCGGTCCGCTGCTCGACGCGGCCGGCGACGTGATCGGCATCAACTCGCAGATCGAGACCGGAGGCAATGGCAGCGATGGCAGCGTCGGTATCGGCTTCGCGGTGCCGATCGACACCGCCAAGAAGGAGCTGCCGGAACTCGAGCAGGGTGCGAACATCCGTGGCGCGTACCTCGGGGTCAGCACGCTCACGATCGACCCCTCGCTCTCCAGCCTGAACCTGCCGGTCAAGAGCGGCGCGCTGGTCGAGAAGGTCGAAGCGGGGACCGCCGCGGCGAAGGCCGGTCTGCACGCGGGCAACGTCGAAGCGAAGATCGGCGGCAACGAAGTCGACGTCGGCGGGGACATCATCGTCGGGATCGACGGCAAGGCGGTCAAGAGCTCCGAAGAACTCGCCTCCGACGTCGGCACGAAGAAACCCGGGGACACCGTATCGATCGAAATCCTGCGCGCGTCGGGCACGGGCGGCTACACCAAGAAGACGATCACCGCGACGCTCGGGCAACGTCCGAACTCGGTTCCCAACCCGAACACGCCGGAATAGGCCGGCATAGAGGCAGCGCGGCCCGCCGACCCAGCCCTTCGGTCTGGGTGCCCACCGGTGAGCCGGGCCCCGCTTCGCTAATCCCTTAACGTGGGGGGCATGGTCCCCCAGGTAAAGGTCTGCGGCATCACGCGTCTGGAGGACGCGGAACTCGCGGTCGAGCTCGGCGCGTGGGCGGTGGGCATGGTCTTCTACGAGCCGAGCCCGCGGCGCTGCTCGCGCGAGCAGGCACTGCGGATCACGAGCGCGCTGCGCAAACGTGTCGAGCTGTGCGGGGTGTTCGTCAACGCCCCGCTCGATGAGGTCGTGGAAGCGGCCGACGAGCTGGGGTTGACGCTGTTGCAGCTGCACGGCGACGAGGGGCCGGCGTACTGCGCGGAGGTGGGCCATCGCAGCGGCGCACGCGTGATCAAGGCGGTGCAGGTCTCCTCGGTCGGCGAGGTGCGCGACGTGGAGCGCTTCCACACCGACTATCACCTGCTCGACGCGCGCGCCTCGACGCCGGGTCGCGAGGGGCTGCGCGGTGGCACCGGCGAGTCCTTCGAGTGGTCGCTGCTCGCGGCGCGGCGCTCGACGGTGCCGCTGATCCTCAGCGGTGGCTTGCGCCCAGATAACGTGGTGAGCGCGCTCGCGGAGGCTTCGCGCCAGGGTCCGCGGGCGACGCCCTTCGCGGTGGACACCGCGAGCGGTACCGAGGCGGCCCCGGGGCGCAAGGATCCGCAGCTGCTGCGCGGGTTCTTCACAGCGCTGGAGGGCCTCGCGGTAGGCTCGCCGGCGTGAGCACCGTCGAGCACCGCTTCGGTCCCTACGGGGGCCAGTACGTACCCGAGACGCTGATGCCGGCCCTCTCCGAGCTCGAGCACGCGTGGACGGTGGCGCGCGCGGACCCCGCCTACCGCGCGGAGCTCGAGGGCCTGCTGCGCGACTTCGCGGGGCGACCCACGCCGATCTACCGCGCACGGCGGCTCTCAGAGCGCGCGGGCCGCCCGATCTACCTCAAGCGCGAGGATCTCAACCACACGGGCTCGCACAAGCTCAACAACGCGCTTGGCCAGGCGCTGCTGGCGCGGCGGATGGGCAAGCGCCGCGTGATCGCGGAGACCGGCGCGGGGCAGCACGGCGTGGCGACGGCGACGGTCTGCGCGCTGCTGGACCTGGAGTGCGTGATCTACATGGGCGCAGAGGACACGCGCCGCCAGCGCCCGAACGTGCAGCGCATGGAACTGCTGGGAGCGACGGTGCGGCCGGTCGACGTGGGAGCACGGACGCTCAAGGAGGCGACCTCGGCCGCGATTCGCGACTGGGTGAGCAACGTCGCGGACACGCACTACGTGATCGGCTCGGTCGTCGGCCCGGCGCCCTACCCGGCGCTGGTGCGCGACCTGCAGCGCGTGATCGGTGACGAGGCGCGCGCGCAGCTGCTCGAGCGCGAGGGCCGCCTGCCCGGGCGCGTGATCGCCTGCGTCGGTGGCGGCTCGAACGCCCTGGGGATCTTCACGGCGTTCCTGGCGGACGAGCAGGTGCAACTCGTCGGTGTGGAGGCCGGGGGGGAGGGCATCGAGACAGGCAGCGGTGCGCCACGGCATGGCGCACCTTTGACCGTCGGCGGACGCGCGGGGGTGCTGCACGGCGCGCTCTCGGCGGTGATGCAGGACGAGGAGGGGCAGATCGTCGAGGCGCACTCGATCTCGGCTGGCCTGGACTACCCGGGCACGGGCCCACAGCACGCGTTCCTACGCGATAGCGGCCGCGCGCGCTACGTCGCGGTGACCGACCGCGAGGCGCTCGCGGCGTTCCGCGCGGTTACGCGCTTGGAGGGCATCATCCCGGCGCTGGAGACCGCGCACGCGTTCGCGTGGACGCTCGCGCAGTCCGACGGCGAGCTCGATTTGGTGTGCCTCTCCGGTCGCGGGGACAAGGATCTCGCCGAGGTAATCGCGCTGTCATGAGTGAGGGGATCGGCTCCAAGCTGCTCCGTGCCCCGGACGGGGTACCGGGCTCCGCCCCGCGGGTCGGCTCGCGCGATGACCACGGCGAGCGATCAGCCCCCAGTGGGGTGCAGCGCATCGCGGCGGCTTTCGCGCGGGAGCAAGAGGACCGGCTCACCCGCGCGGCGGCGCTGATGCCCTACCTGATGGGTGGCTACCCGACGCTCGCGGAGTCGGTGCGCATCGGGGAAGCCTGCGTGCAGGCCGGCGCGGACGTCATCGAGCTCGGGATGCCCTACTCGGACCCGCTGGCGGACGGCCCGGTGATCCACGAGGCCGGCGCGCGGGCGCTGGCGGCGGGAGCGAACGTGGCGGGCGTGCTGGAGGTGGCGCGTACGCTCGCACCCAGCGTGCCGGTGGTGCTGATGTGTTACGCGAACATGGTCTTCGCGCCGGGTGTGGAGGCGTTCGTGGAGCGTCTCGCGCGCACCGGGGCGTGCGGGCTGATCGTCCCGGACTTGCCGCTCGAGGAGGCACCGGCGGTGCTGGCAGCGTGCGACGCGCAGGGGCTGGCACTAGTGCCACTGGTCGCGCCGACGACCCCCCCGGAGCGCCTCGCGCAGATCGGCGCGCGCGCACGCGGGTTCCTCTACACGGTCTCGGTCGTCGGCATCACCGGTGAGCGCGCAGCGCTCGCCGAGCGCTTCGCAGAGATCGTCGCGCGAGCGAAGGCCGCGACGCAGGCGCCGGTGGCGCTGGGCTTCGGGATCAGCACGCCCGAGCACGCGCGACAGGCCGCGGCGGCGGGCGCCGACGGGGTGATCGTGGGCACGCGCCTGGTGCGCGCGGCGGGAGAATCCGAGGATCCCGCCGCTGCCGTTGGCGCGCTCGTCGCCGACCTCGCCGGTGCGTTGCGGCAGTAGCGGAGCATTCGCGCAGCGCGGCCGATAGGATGCCGCGACATGGGACTGGTTCTCGCTGTGACAGGTGGCCTGATGGTCTGGATCGTGCTCTGGGCGCTCGGCGCGAAGGGTTTTGATGCGTTCATGCTCGCGGCGATGATCATGCTCGTCGGCGCGTGCCTGCGGATCCTCTCCGGCTACCTACCCGGCCGCCGGCGCAGTAGCAGCTGAGTAGCCGCTTGAGCCCGCGCCGGCTGTTCCTGCTCCTTCGCGCAATTCTCCCCGCAGCTCTGCTCCTTGCCGCGGCGGTATCCGTAGGTGGCTGTGGCGGTGTCGGAGTTTCCGCGGCGGGGATGGTCAATGGCGATCATCTGACGATCTACTCCAGCCTGCCACTGGAAGGCGCGCTGGCGCCGCTCGCGCGGCAGATCGTGGAGGGAGAGAAGCTCGCGCTGGCGCAGACCGGCGGGCGCGTGCACCGCTTCCGGGTCTACTACGCGTCGCTCAACGACGCGAACCCCAAGACCGGCGAATGGGCGCCCGGAGAAACCGCGAACAATGCGAAGTACGCCGCGCAGGACAGTACGACGATCGCCTATCTCGGCGACTTCAATTCCCAGGCGACCGCGATCTCGCTGCCGTTCGTCAATGCGGCGGGCATCCTGCAGGTGAGCCCGGCGAGCCCCTACGTAGGGCTGACCTCCTCGCTGCACGCGGGACAGGACGAGCCCGAACGCTTCTACCAGACCGGCAAGCGCACGTTCGCGCGCCTGATGCCCGCGGACCCCGTGCAGGCGGCGGCGCAGATCAAGCTGATGCGCAAGCTGGGTATCAAGCGCGTGTACGTGATCGAGGATCAGGATCCCTTCGACCTGCCGCTCGCCGCGATCGTCGCCGAAGACGCCAAACGCGCCGGGATCGAAGTGGTGGGCGAAGGCACGATCGACACGACCGCGAGCACCGAATACTCCGAAGAAACCAAGAAGGTGACCGAAAGCGGAGCGCAAGCCGTCTTCTTCAGCGGCCAGCCCGGAGCGGGTGCGCTGGCGCTGTGGCAGCAGTTGCACAGTGCGGATGCGAGCCTGCGGCTGCTGGGATCGAGCTCGCTGAGTGAATCCGCGGTGCCCTCCAGCGACACGCCGACGAGCGCGGCCTCCTTCGCGAGTCAGCTTGGCGCGGCGGCCAGCGTCACCTACCTGGCAACGCCGGTGCTCCCCAGTGCGCTCTACTCGCCGGCCGCGCAAGCTGTCCTCGCGCAGTATCGCGCGCGTTTCCACGAACCCGCGGGGCCCTACGCGCTGGAGGGATACGAGGCGATGAGCGCGGTGCTGCTCGCGATCCGCCGCGCCGGCGCACACGGCAACAACCGCCAGGCCGTGATCGACAAGTTTTTTGCGATCAGGGATCGCGACTCGGTGCTCGGCCCCTACTCGATCGAAGCCAGCGGCGATACCACGCTCTCGCGCTACGGCTTCGACCGCGTAAGTGGCGGCCGGCTGGTCTTCTATCGCGCTTTCGAGGGCTCCTGAGCGGCTCGCCCCGGGAGCGCCATCGCGCGGGTTACGCAAGAGCGCGCGGGTTAGACAAGTGCGCGCGAGTCAGGAGGGGCGCGCGCGTCAGGCGAGCGCGGCGGCCAGCGCCTGCTCGAGCTGGGGATAGCGGAAGCGGAAGCCGAGCACGAGAGCCTTGGCGGGCAGGACGCGCGCGCCGGTCGTCACGATCTGCGCCATCCCGCCGTAGAGCGCGCGTAGCGCGAGCCCCGGTACCGGCAGGAGCGCGGGCCGGTGCAGCGCGCCTCCCAGGGCGTGTGCGAGCTCGCGGTTGGTCTCGGGCTGGGGCGCCGTGGCGTTGATCGGGCCCGTCCAGCGCTCGTCGGAGAGTGCGGCGCGCACGATCTCGATGTGGTCGGCGGGATGGATCCACGAGACGTACTGGCGCCCTCCCGCGACCGGTCCGCCCAGGCCGAGGCGGAAGGGGGGAAGCATCTTCGCGAGCGCACCGCCGTCGCTGTCGAGTACGACGCCCGTGCGGATCTGCACGACGCGCATCCCGAGCTCCTGCGCGGCGCATGCCTGCGCCTCCCACTCCACGCAGACCTGCGCGAGGAAGTCGTTGCCCGGGCGCGCCTCCTCGTCGATCGGCTCTTCGCCGCGCGGTCCGTAGTAGCCGACCGCGGAGCCGCTGATCAGCGTCGCCGGGCGCCCGGACTCGGTGGGGATCGCTCGCAGCCCGTCGACGAGATGGCGTGTGCCGAGAACCCGGCTCTCGCGGATCGCGTGCTTGGCGCTCTCGCTCCAGCGCTGCGCGACCTCCTCGCCGGCGAGGTGCACCACGGCGTCGCGTCCCTCCAGTGCGCCAACCGGTGCGCTTTCCTGAAGCGGATCCCACGGCAGCGTCTGCAGCGAGCCGCGCCGCGCCGCCGGCGCATCGCGGTCAGCGTCGGTGCGGGGCGCCCGGTCGGCGTCGGTCGCGGGCACGTCCTCACGCGAGGGAGCGCGCTCGAGCTTGGCGCGGGCGCGCCGGGGGTCGCGCGAGAGCACCGTGACCTCGGTGCCGTGTGCGCGCAGCTCGGCGACCAGCCGCGTGCCAAGCAGGCCCGTCGCCCCGGTGACGGTTACGCGCGTCATGTACGCGCCTAGCTTGGCACGTGTGACTGCCGATTGGCGGACAGCTCGCCGGGGGACGCGCCGGCAGCGACGGTCGCGTGGGTGCCGGTGGGAGTGTCGCCTTGCGCGTAGCCGACCTCTTGGCCGGCCAGCGCGGTGCCACTCGCGCGCGCCTGCTCGGCGACCGCGGCGGCGACGGCGGGCGCGACGTCGCGGTTGAACACGGAGGGGATGATGTAGTCCTCGCGCAGCTCCTCCTCGGGCACGATCGCCGCGATCGCGCGCGCCGCGGCCATCTTCATCTCCTCGGTGATCGCCTGCGCGCGCACGTCGAGCGCGCCGCGGAAGATGCCGGGGAAGCAGAGGACGTTGTTGATCTGGTTCGGGTAGTCCGAGCGGCCCGTCGCCATGATGCGCACGTAGGGGGCAGCCTCCTCGGGGACGACCTCCGGATTGGGGTTGGCCATCGCGAACACCATCGCGTCGTCGTTCATGCGCGCCAGCGCCTCGGCGGGCAGAACGCGAGCGCCGGAGAGTCCGATCACGAGGTCCGCGCCGTCGATCACGTCCGCGGGCGCCCCGGCGCGGCGTTCGGGATTGGTGACCTCGGCAAACCAGCGCTTGGTGGCGTTCATCGAGCCGTCGAGGTAGTCCTCGCGCTCGACGTGCAGCGCCCCGCGGGAGTCCGCACCGATGATGTGGTGCACCCCGGCCGCGAGCATGATCTTCGTCACCGCGATGCCCGCCGCCCCCAGCCCGATCACGAGCACGTGCAGATCCTCCATGTGACGGTGCGTGAGCTTCACCGCGTTCAGCAGCGCCGCCATTACGACCACGGCGGTGCCGTGCTGGTCGTCGTGGAAGACCGGAATGTCGAGCTCCGCGCTTGAGGCGGTCCTCGATCTCAAAGCAGCGCGGCGCGGAGATGTCCTCGAGGTTGATCCCCCCGAACGCCGGCGCCATCAGCTTGACGGCCTTGACAATCTCGTCGGGATCGCGCGTGTCCAGGCACACCGGGAAAGCGTCGACGCCGGCGAACTCCTTGAACAGACAGGCCTTGCCCTCCATCACCGGCATCGCCGCCGCAGGACCGATGTCGCCCAGGCCGAGCACCGCGGTCCCGTCGGAGACGACGGCGACCGTGTTGCGCTTGATCGTGTACTGAAACGCCTTCGCGGGGTCGTCGCGGATCGCGATGCAGACACGCGCGACACCCGGGGTGTAGGCCATCGAGAGGTCGTCGCGGGTCTTTAGCGGGTGCTTGTTGTGCTGTTCAATCTTGCCGCCCACGTGCAGCTGGAAAGTGCGGTCGGTGGTGTCGATTACCTTGACGCCGGCGAGCGCCTCGATCGCAGCGATGATCTGACCCCAGTGTTCGCGGTTGGCTGCGTCTACGACGATGTCGCGCACGCTGCGCGCCGCGTCGACCTCGACCGTGTCGACCGCGCCCACCGCGCCGCCGGCTTCGCCGATCGCGCCCGTGACCGCGCCGAGCAGCGTCCCGTGGGCGTCGTCGAGCTTGACCCGGATGGTGAGTCGGTACTGGGCGCTGGGGGTGACGTTCACGGGCAGGGGCTCCTGGTCGATCGAGGGCAAGCCATCTTATTGTGCGCGCCTTCACGCGCGAGCCTGTCCTAAAGTGCTCCCTCGTGGCAACACGCGCGACAGCCCCCGCGGGCCCGTCGGGGGCCTCCGAGCGGCGGCTGTTCCTGATCGACGGTCCGAGCCTCGTCTATCGAGCGTTCTTCGCGCTGCCCGAGTCGATTGCCACCTCGACCGGGGTGCCGACGAACGCGATCTTCGGGTTCGCCTCGATGCTCGTGAAGATCGTCAGCGAGCACGGGGTCCAACCGACGGTCGTCGCCTGGGACGCCGGCACCTCGGGGCGCACGGAGCTGTTCCCCGAGTACAAGGCGCAGCGCCGCTCGCGCCCCGATCTACTCAAAGCGCAGTGGCCCGCAATGGAACCGTTGGTCGAGGCATTCGGCTATCGCAACGTCAAAGTCGAGGGCTACGAGGCCGACGACGTGATCGCCTCGCTCGCCGAGCGCGCGCTGCGCGCCGATCCGCCAGTGGAGGTGATGATCGTGACCGGCGATCGCGACGTCTTCCAGCTGATCGACGAGGCCGGCGTCGTCCAGGTGATGGCCACCGCGCGCGGGATCACCGAGACAAAGGTCTACGACCATCAGGCGGTGGTCGATCGCTACGGCATCCCGCCGGCGCTGATCCCCGACTTCTACGGCCTGAAGGGCGACACCTCGGACAACATCCCCGGAGTTCCCGGGATCGGCGACAAGACCGCTTCAGAGCTTATCCAGCGCTACGGCACGCTGGAGGAGGTGCTCGCGCACATACCCGAGATCGGCGGCGCGAAGCGCAAACAGAACCTCACCGAGCACGCCGAGAACGCGCGCGTGTCCAAGCGCCTGGCGACCGTCGACCGCGCCGTTCCGTTCGAGCTCGACCCCACAGCGGAGGCCGGCCGTCCGCCGGACCGCTCGCGGCTGCGCGAGGTGTTCCGCGAGTACGAGCTGCGCGACCCACTGCGCCGCATGGAGGAGGCGCTGGGCGACGCCGAGGTGCTCGTGCCCCCCGCGGCCGCCGAGCGCAAGCTTTCCGCTCGCGTGCGCACCGGGACGCCGAGCGCGATCGCGGATCTCATCAAGCGCGCGGGCGTCAGCGTCGATCGCGAGCTGCTCCTGGCGGTCGCGCCCGTGCAGGCGCCCGAGGGGGCACTCTTCGCAGAGGGCCCGGACTGGCGCTTCGCCGCCCTCGCGGAAGCTGCTCCCAGCGGTGCGCAGGGTAGTTCGGGGTCAGCTGGAGGGTCTGGCGCTGGTGGGTCCGGTGCTGGTGCGTCTGGTGCTGGTGCGTTTGGCGCTGGCCGTCCGGTGCCGGCAGGCGCGGCGCGGCGCTGCCGGTGTGGCCGGCGAGTGCGCGAGCCGCGGGAAGTAGCGGTCGCCTGCGGGGAGCTGCCGGTGGTCGCGCACGACGCTAAGGCCCTCGGGCTGGTGCCGCCGGGTCTCGTCCACGACACGCTGCTGGGCGCCTACCTGCTGGAGCCCGCCAGGCGCGGCTATCCCTTTGCCGAGCTCTGCGAGGAGCGCGGTCTGGTGTGCGATCTTGAGGATCCCGCGGCTCGCGACGCAGTGCTGCTCGGCCCCTTGGCGAGCTGGCAGCGCGAGCAGATCGCGCAGCGCGGCCTGGAGAGCTTGATGCGCGATATCGAGCTGCCGCTGGTGAGCGTGCTGCGCGATATGGAGCTCATTGGCGTGCACATGAACGTGGGGCGCCTGCAGGAGATCACGGCGCGCGTGCGCGAGGAGATCGCGGAGCTCGAACAGGAAATCTTCGCGCTGGCGGGCGAGGAGTTCCTGATCGCCTCCCCGCAGCAGCTGGGGGAGATCCTGTTCGAGAAGCTCGGCCTCTCGCGCAAGCGCCGCGGGAAGACCGGGTACTCGACCGACGCGCGCGTGCTGCAGGCGATCCGCTCCGAGCACGTGATCGTGCCGCGCATCGAGCGCTGGCGCGAGCTCTCGACGTTCATCAAGACCTACCTCGACGTGCTCCCCGACGCGGTCGACGAGCACTCGCGCATCCACACCACGTTTCTGCAGACCGTCGCGCAGACCGGGCGCCTGTCGAGCACAAACCCGAACATGCAGAACGTCCCGATTCGCACCTCGCTCGGGCGCGAGATCCGCGGCTGCTTCGAGGCCGAAGACAGCGCGGTATTAATCTCCGCGGACTACTCGCAGATCGAGCTGCGCGTCCTCGCCCAAGCGGCCGACGAGCCGGTCCTGCGCGAGATCTTCGAGCGCGGCGAAGACGTCCACACGGCGACCGCCTCGCAGGTCTTTCAGGTCGAGCCCGCGCAGATCGATCCCGGGATGCGCTCGAAGTCGAAGATGATCAACTACGGGATCGTCTACGGCCTCTCCGACTACGGGCTCGCCGATCGCCTGAACATCCCGCGCGAGGAGGCCAAAACGTTCATCGAGGCCTATCTCGCGCGCTTTCCGCGCGTGGCCGAGTTCATGCAGGAGACGATCGAGCGCGCCCAGGAGGAGGGCCACGTCACGACGCTGTGGGGACGCCGGCGCCAGATTCCGGAGCTGCGCGCCCGCAACTACCAGGTGCGCTCGCTCGGTGAACGCCTCGCGGTCAACACCGTCATCCAGGGGACCGCCGCGGATGTGATCAAGCTCGCGATGGTGCGCTGTCACCACGCGCTCGCGGTTGCCGGCCTGCAGACACGGCTGATCCTCACGATCCACGACGAGCTGCTCTTCGAAGGGCCGCCCGCGGAGGTGCCCGTCGCGAGCGAGCTGATCGTGCGCGAAATGGTCGGCGTGTGGGAGCACGAGCCGCCGATGGCCGTCGACCTGGGCGTGGGGGAAAACTTGGTTGGAGGCCAAGTGACCCGCGGCGCGCGCGTCTGCGCCGGCGCGCGCGGCGAGGCCGGCGCATGAGTCGTGGCCTGGCGCTCCTGCTGGGCGTCGGCGCCGGCGCGCTGGTCGGGATGCAGGCTCCCGTCAACGCGCGCCTGGGTCGCGCGGTGGGCGGCTTGCAGGCGGCCAGCATCTCGTTCCTGATCGGCACCATCGCGCTGCTGCTGGTCGTCGCCTTCGCACGCGGTGGCTTTGGGAGCTACGCGAAAGCCGGTGGTTTGCCGTGGTGGGCGTTCATCGGCGGCCTGCTCGGCGCGGTCTACGTGACCGTCGCGATTCTCACCGTGCGCACGCTCGGCGCCAGCAGCCTCACCGCGGTGGTGATCAGCGGTCAGCTCGCAATCTCGGTCGCGATCGATCGTTTCGGCCTGTTCGGGATCGCGCGTCAGCCGATCGGGCCGCAGCGCATCCTCGGGCTGGTGCTGCTCGTTGTCGGGGTCACGCTGGTGGTACGCAAGTAAGCTAGCCTAGCTAGAGACTGCTATGCTCGGCGAGATGGCCATCAACGTTGGCATGCACGAGGCCAAGACCACCCTCTCGCGACTCGTCGAGGCGGCGCAGGCCGGCGAGGAGGTCGTGATCACGCGCAGCGGTGAGCCGGTGGCGCGTATCGAGCCGATCAGGCCGCGGATGGCGCGCAGGAGTCTCTTCGGCTCGCTCAAAGACCAGATCGAGATTGCCGAGGACTTCGACGAGCTTCCAGAGGAGCTCCTCGTGGCTTTCGAGGGGGCGCCCGACGATCTGCTGTGCTGATCGTCGATACCCACGCCGCGCTCTGGTTCTTGAAGGGCGATCCACGCCTCTCCAGAGTGGCCCGCGCACTGATCGAGGATGACGACGTCGAACGCCGGTTGAGCGCCGTGTCGGTCTGGGAGGTGGCGGTCAAGCGCGGATTGGGCAAGCTCGCCGCGCCGGCCGACTTTCACGAGCGGATGTACGAGCAGGGGTTGCGCGGATTGCCGGTGGCCGATGTGCACGCCGCACGCGTCGCCGACCTGCCTTCGCATCATCGCGACCCGTTCGATCGCCTGCTCGTCGCACAAGCGCTGGTCGAGGGCATGTCGATTGTGAGCATCGACCCCCGCTTGCGCGCCTACGACGTTCCGGTGATCTGGTAGCGAGAGGGCTCTAAAGCCCGTGGTCGACCGGTTGCTCGCGAGGCTCGCCGGTCATCCCAGTCCGTCGCGAAAGCCCTCGCGCCAGCTCGGGTAGCGCGGCCGCCATCCGAGCTCGCGCTTGGCGAGCGCGTTGGAGGCGCCGCGCGCGCGGGTCATGCCCTCGATACCGAAGCTGCCCGCGAGCGGGCGCGCGAGGAGGGCCGGCACGCACCACGGGCGCGGCGCGCCGAGGGCCCCTGCGAGGGCCGGCAGCCACTGCGCGACCGGGGCGGGGTCGTCGTCGACGATGTTGAAGACCGCCGGTCCCGCGTGCGCGAGCGCCGCGACGGTCGCGCGCGCGGCATCCTCGATCTGGATGAAGGACCACACTCCCCGGCCGCCACCGATCACCGGCATGCGGCGCCGGCGCAGCTCGCCCGCCATCGTGCCCTCGCGCGCGAATGAGTTGCCGGGACCATAGAAGTAGCCGTAGCGCAGAACGATCCCCCGCGCGCCGAGCACCGACTGCTCTAGTTCGCCGAGGGCGCGCACCGTGCTCTTGAAGGATCTCGGCGCCTGCTGCTCGGAGAGCAGCGGGTCGCGCTCCACGTGCACCGTGCCCGGGGACGCGGGCGCGTAGGCGAAGGCGACGCTCTGGGCGACGAAGCGCTGCGCGCCGGCCTCGCTTGCGGCGGCGAGGAGGTGGCGCGTGCCTTCGCTGCGCAGCCGGTTGGTGAGCGCGAAGTCGCGCTCGAACTTACGCGGGTTGATGAGCGCCGGGATCGCGGTGAGCTGATGGATCACCGCCTGCGGCCGCGCGCCGAGTACCGCAGCGCGCACCGCGGCTTCGTCGAGCGCGTCGGCCACCGCGGCCCGCGCGCCGCTCGCCTCCAGCTCGCGTGCGCGCTCGGCCGAGCGCGTCATCCCCGTCACCTGATGACCCTCCGCGAGCAGCAGCGGCACGAGCTGGCGACCGATCGCGCCGGTCGCGCCGGCGAGGAAGATCCTCATGCCCGCCTACTCTAACCCCGCAGTGGAGCCCCGGCGGCGACCAGTTGCGCGACCCGTTCCGGTACCAGTCGCGCTCGATCCGGGTAGTCGGGCTTGATCCGTTCGTGGGATCGCCACCCGCTTGCGGGCTTGATCCGTTCATGGGATCGCCACCCGCTTGCGGGCTTGATCCGTTCGTGGGGTCGCCACCCGCTTGCGGCCTCGATCCGCTCGTGGGATCGCCGCCCGTTCGCCGGCCCTACTCGCTCGCGGGCTCTACTCGCTCGCGGGCTCTACCCGCTCGCGACCGCGCAGGCCTCGGCGAGTAGGCGCACGCCTCGCTCGATCGCGGGCTCCGAGAGATTGCCATAGCCGAGCAGCACGCCCGGCGGTCCGCCCTCGCGGAAGCGATGCCAGGCGAGCCCCTCCATGCCCACCCCGCGCTCGGCGGCCGCCGCCAGCAGCGCGGCCTCGTCGACGTGGTCGGGTAGCTCCACCGGGGTGTACAGGCCCGCGGCGGTGACGCCCGGGCGCCCCTCGGGCAGCCAGTGCTCGAGCGCGCCCAGCAGCGCCTCGCGGCGGCGCTGGTAGCGGGGGCGCATGCGCCGCATGTGGCGGTCGAGCTCGCCGCGCACGATGAAGTCGCGCAGCGCGAGCTGACCCACGACCTCCGAGCCGCCGTCCTCGACCGCCTTGAGCGAGATCAGCGGCCACGCCAGCCACGAGGGCATCAGCAGCCAGCCCAAGCGCAGACCCGGCGCGAGGCGCTTGCTGGCCGAGCCGATGTAGAGGACGCGCTCGGGCGCCAAGCCCTGGAGCGATCCCACCGCGACGCGGTCGTAGCGGTACTCACCGTCGAAGTCGTCCTCCACGACCAGCCGCTCGCCCCGCGCGGCCCACTCGACCAGCGCGGTGCGCCGCGCCGGTGCGAGGCCCACGCCCGTCGGAAACTGGTGAGCCGGGGTCACGATCACCGCGGCCGCGTCGGTCGCGGCCAGTGCATCGACCCGTAGGCCTTGCTCGTCGACCGGCACCGCCACGACCTGCATCCCGGCCTGCTCGATGATCAGGCGGTGCACGAGCCAGCCCGGCTCCTCGACGGCGACGCGCTCCACGCCGAGGCCGCGCAGCGCCCGGCAAGCGAGCGAGAAGCCCTGCATGAAGCCCGCGCAGATCAGCATGTGCTCGGGGTCGCACGCCGCGCCGCGCGCGCGGCCGAGGTAGTCCGCGAGGGCCTCGCGCAGCTCGGGCACCCCACGCGGATCCCCATAGCCGACGGCATCCAGGGGCGACTCGCGCAGCGCCGCGCGCACCGAGCGCAGCCAGCGATCCCGCGGGAAGCTAGCGAGGTCAGGCAGTCCGGGATGAAAGTGGTAGGGGAAGCTCGGCAGCAGCGAGCGCGCCGGCTCGCGCAGCGCCGCCGCGCGCACCGTCTTGGCCACGCGCACCGGAGCTCCCTGGCTCGTTGCCAGATATCCCTCGGCCGCGAGTTGACCGTAGGCCTCGATGACCACGCCCCGCGAGATGCCGAGCTCGCTCGCGAGACCGCGCGTGGAGGGCAGGCGCATGCCGGCCGGCATGCGACCTCGGCGGATGCTCTCGCGCAGCGATCGCTCGAGCTGCTCGTGCAGCGGCAGCCGGCTCGCGCGGTCGAGCTCCACGAGCACTTCCGGACCCTCAGCTGGTCCTGTTCGCTGAGTCATTACTGGAACTGTATACCGAGCCAGTCTTGCCCTAGAGTCGCCGACAGCGACGATCGCAAACCGCAACCAGGAGGTCACGATGAGCCGGATCACGGTGGTCGGGGGAGGGTTGGCGGGGCTAACGGCCGCAATCACGTGCGCCGAGCAGGGCGCCCAGGTGCGCCTGCTGGAGGCGCACGAGACGCTCGGGGGACGCGCGCGCAGCGATGCCGCGCCCTACAAGACCAACTTCGGGCCGCACGCGCTCTACAGCGACGGCACGCTCTGGCAGTGGTGCCGCGAGCGCGACCTGCTGCCAGCCTGCGCCCGTCCGGGGCTGGGCGGCGTGCGGCTGCGCTGGCAGGGGGAGCTACGGCGCACGCCCCCACTCGGCGTGATCCCCCACGCGCTGCGCCTGCGCGGTCGCGAGGCGCCGGTCGACCTCGACTTCCGCAGCTGGGTCACCAAGCACGCCGACGCGCGCACCGCCGCGCTGCTCGGCAATGCCGCCGGCGTGATCCTGTTCCACCACGATCCCGGCGAACTCTCCGCGGCGTTCGTGTGGGAGCGCACCGTGCGCGTGCTATTGAGCCTGCCTCCGGTCGCCCGCTTTCCGATCGGCGGTTGGAGTGCGCTCGTGGACAACCTCGAGCGCCGCGCGCGCGAGCTGGGCGTCGCGATCGAGACCTCCAGCCGCGTGCAAGAGCTGCCCGCGGCGCCCGTGATCGTTGCCACTGAGCTCTCGCAAGCGCGCACGCTGCTCGACGATCCGCAGCTCGACTGGCCGAGCGGGCGCACGCTATGCCTGGACCTCGCGCTGCGCCACCGCCGCGGCGACCCCTACGTCGTCTCCGATCTCGATGAGGCCGGCTGGATCGAGCGCTTCACCGCCTCCGACGACTCGCTCGCGCCGGCCGGCGAGGAGCTCTTCCAGGCACAGATGCCGCTGCGCCCCGGCGAGAGCGCCGAGCAGGGACAGGCGCGCCTGGAGCGACTGCTAGATCTCGCGCTCGTCGATCGCCGCGAGCGCGAGACCTGGCGCCGGCGCCAGGTGATGCAGGCACGCACCGGCGCGCTCGACCCGCCCGGCAGCACCTGGCGCGAGCGGCCCGCGATCGACCGCGGCGACGGCGTCTTCCTCGCGGGCGACACGGTCGCCGCTCCCGGCCTGCTCGCCGAGGTCTCCTGGGCGAGTGCGATCGAGGCCGCGCGCCTCGCGCTGGCCGCGGCGAGCACGCCGGCGGTGCCGCTACGCAGGGTCGCATGAGCGCGGCCCGTCCCAGCGCGCGCCCGGTGCCCGAACGGCGCCTGCCCGCCGCGGTGTTCAACGGACGCCTGATCGCGCGCACCGCTCCACGCGGCGTCCGCGAGGTCGCCGACGCGCCGCGCCGCGGCTCGCCGCGGGAGATCCCCGCCAGCAAGCGCGCACTGCTGGTCACCTACCGGCGCAGCGGCAAGCCCGTGCCCACCCCCGTGTGGGCCGCGGAGGCCGACGGACGCTTCTACGTGCGCAGCGAGCGCGCCGCCGGCAAGGTCAAACGGCTGCGCCGCGACCCGCGGCTGCTCGTCGCGCCGTGCACCCTGCGCGGCAAGCCGCTCGGCGCGCCGTTCGAGGCACGGGCGCGAGTGCTCGACGCCGATGCCGAGCCCGCCGCCGAGCGCGCACTCGCGACCCGCTACGGACTCGGCCGCGCGCTGTTCGAGGGTGCGATGGACCTGCTGCGCATCGACATGTGCTACCTGGAGATCACACCCGGGGAGTGGGGGTAGCCCCCGCTGCGCTTTGCGCCAGCGCCCCGCCGCACACCGTTTCGCGCCCGCAATGAGCGCTACCGGCTCGGGAGGCGCACGGATGTCAGGCAGACCTGCCGGCTCCCCACGAGCCGAACCCGCGCGGACCCCGGAGGGGTCCAATCCAAAACCCTTCCTACACAGCCGCCGACGCCGCGAGCGCCCCCGTACTTCGCGTCGCACGCGGCGGCGCCGCCTGCACAAACGACGGCGGCGCGATCTGCAGGTAATGCTCGAAGGCCCACCCGCAGAAGCCCGGGCGCTCCAGCGCGCGCACCAGCGCAGTCACCGAGCGGCTCGGCGTCAGGCGCCCGATCGCGCGCTGCGTGCGCAGCAGCCACGCGTATTTGCGGGCGTGCGCGTCCGAGAAGGCGCCGTAGCGTCGCAGCGCCCCCGCGCGATCGCCGCGGCCTTCGAGCACCGCTCGCAGCTCGCGTCCGCAGGCGATGCCGAAATACAGAGCCGTGCGAATTCCCTCCGCGGTCAGCGGCAGGCAGTGCCCCGCGGAGTCCCCGACGAAGAACACCTCGTCCTCGACGGCCCGGCGCAGCTCGTGGGGAATCCAGTTGCCCTGGTAGCCCAGCGGCGGTAATTGCAGGTCGCGCGCGAGGCGCACCGTAGGCTCCTTGACGTGGTGCGCGGGCCAGAAGGAGCCGATCCCCACCCGCAGCTCGTCCCCCGCGGGAAAGCTCCAGCCGTAGCCCGCGCGGATGTAGCGCGCGTCGATCCACAACTCCATCTCCTCTCCAGCGCCCTCCGGGTGGACCTCCAGGCCGCGCGAGAGCCGCGCGTTGGGGGGCTGGATCGCCGGTGCATTGGAAAGCACCCGCCGCCAGCCCAGCCCGTCCACGATCAGCGGCGCGCGCAGCTCGCCACGGTCGGTGTGCACCGTGAAGCCCTCGCGGCGCGCCACGGTCGCCGTCTCGAACTCCGTATCGATCCCACCCGCCCCGCGCGCCTGCTCCCACAGCAGCGCGCACAGCTCGCGGTAGTCGAAAGTCGAAAACGTCCACGGAAGCTTCCAGTGCGAGCTCGTCCACGGCGTGTGCACGGTCAGCTCGCCGAAGGTCTGGCGCAGCGAGGCCATCAGGTCCAGGCTCTCCAGCCACCCCGTCGGGATGCCACAGGCCGAGGTCTGGCGCTCGCCGATCTCGTAGCGGTCGATCATCAGGATCCGTGCCCCCGAGCCCGCAAGCTCGCGCGCGACCGCGAGTCCGGCGAAGCTCGCGCCACAGATGAGCACATCGCAGTCGCGCTTCAGCGCCGTTCGCTGCGCTCCTCGCTTCGTCGCTCTCACCGGCATCGCCCGCGCAATGATAGGAGCCGCCCCGATCCGGGGGTTTCGCGTCCCGCTTTCTCGGACCCGGCGTCCGTGGCCCGCAACGCTGCGCTAGGCTTCGAGCCGTGCAAGCACTGATCGAGAAACCCGAGGCCCACGTGGTCGAGGGCTCCAACGGACTCCTGCTCGAAATCGACGGCCAGGTAGTCCCCAACTACGACGCCACCCTGAAGCCCTTCGAGGAGGGCGAGGTAGTCACCGGTCGCGTCGTACGCATCGACAAGGACGAGGTTCTCGTCGACATCGGTTACAAGTCCGAGGGCGTCATCCCCTCCGGCGAGCTCTCCATCCGCAAGTCGGTCGACCCCAACGAGGAGGTCTCGCTCGGCGAGGAGGTCGACGCGATCGTCCTCACCAAGGAGGACCAGGACGGCCGCCTGATCATGTCCAAGAAGCGCGCCCGCTTCGAGAAAGCGTGGCGGCGCATCGAGGCCGCCGCGGAGTCCGGCGAACCGGTCGAGGGCACCGTGATCGAGGTCGTCAAGGGCGGCCTCATCATCGACCTCGGCGTGCGCGGCTTCCTGCCCGCCTCGCTTGTGGACATCCGCCGCGTGCCGAATCTTGACGAGTACCTCGGCACGAAGATCGAGACCAAGGTCATCGAGCTCAACCGCTCGCGCAACAACGTCGTGCTCTCCCGCCGCGCGGTGCTCGAGGAGGAGCGCAAGGAGGTCCGCCAGCAGATCCTCGATCGCCTGCAGCCCGGTCTCGTCGTCGAGGGCCAGATCTCCAACATCGTCGACTTCGGCGCCTTCGTCGACCTCGACGGGATCGACGGCCTGATCCACATCTCCGAGCTCTCGTGGTCGCACGTCAACCACCCCTCCGAGATTCTCAACATCGGCGACACCGTGCAGGTCAAGGTGCTCGATATCGACCGCGACCGCCAGCGCATCTCGCTCGGTCTCAAGCAGACCCAGGAAGATCCCTGGCAGCGGATCGTCGACACCTACAGCATCGGCGACGAGCTGCAGGGCACCGTCACCAAGGTCGTCACGTTCGGCGCGTTCGTCGAGATTCTCGACGGCGTCGAGGGTCTCGTGCACATCTCCGAGCTCGCCGGCCACCACGTCGAAAGCCCGCGCGAGATCGTCCACCCCGGCGATGAGATCCGCGTCAAGATCCTCGAGATCGACTCCGAGCGCCGACGTCTGTCGCTGTCCGCCAAGCGCGTCGAGGGACAGATCCTGCCGCTGCCGCGGCCCGACGCCCCCGCCACCGAGGTTGCCGAGGGCGAGCCCGAGGCCGCCACCGAGGGCGAGCCCGAGGCTACGGCTGAGACTGCCGTCGCTCCGGCCGAGCCCGAGGCTCCCGCGCTCGAGGCGAGCGCGTCGGAGGCGCCCGCGAGTGAGTCCGCGCCGACGCTGGAGCCCGAGGTCGCGATGGCCGAGTCCACCGCCGAGACTCTCGAACCGCTCGCCGAGACCGCTGCGGGCGAGACGCCTGCGCAGGCGCCCGAGGCCACCGTGGAGGCTCCGGAGCCCGTCGCTGAGGCACCCGCGCCCGCCGTTGAGGCCACCGAGCCCGAGCCTGCCGCCGCTGAGCCTGAGCCTGCTGCCGAGATAGAGCCTGCCGCTGAGGCAGAGGCCGCCGCTGAGACAGCTGAGACTGAGGCGGAGCCCGCGGCGGAGGCAGAGCAGCCTGCGCCAGCCGCCGAGGCCGAGGAGGACGCACCCGTGTCCGACTCGGAGCTGCAGCCGGCGGCGGACTCCTCGCAGGACTGACCGGACACTCCGGTGGCGGCGGACCCGGCGGACCCGGCGGTGCCGCTGGTCGGACTGACGGGCGGGATGGGCGCCGGCAAGTCGACGGCGCTCGCGACACTCGAGCGGTTGGGGGCGGTGGTGCTCTCGACGGATGCCGTCGTCCACGACCTCTACGCACACGACCGCGGCCTGCGCGACGCAGTGCTCGCGCGCTGGGGGCCCCGGGTGGCACCGGGCGGTGTGGTCGATCGCGCGGCGATCGCGCGCCACGCATTTGCGGATGAGAGCGAGCGCCGCTGGCTCGAGGGTCTGCTGTGGCCGCTCGTGGGGCAGCGCGTCGCGGCATGGTTGGAGCAGGCGCGGGCGCAGCGTCCCGCGCCGCCGGCCGCCGTCGTGGAGGTGCCGCTGCTGTTTGAGGCCGGGATGGAGGGCCTCTACGATGCGACGATCGCGGTCGTCGCGGAGGAGCAGCTGCGCGTTGAGCGCGCCGCCGGACGGGGGCACGCGCTCGCCGACGAGCGCGCCGCGCGCCAGCTCTCTCAAGATGAGAAGGCGCAAAAAGCGACCTTCACCGTCCGCAACAATGGCGGCGAGCGCCAGTTGGAAGAGAATCTGTCGGGAATCCTTGACAAGCTGAAGGGGTGAGCGCCTCGGCGACAGCGCGAGTCGACACGCGGATGCACGGGCCGCCGCGGCGCGGCCGCACGTTGCGAACACTTTTGGGGCTGGCCGTCGCGATCGGCGCGATCGCCCTGATCGCGCCGCACCTCGAGCACGCCGTGCACGAACTCGCGCTGCCCTTAAGCGACGCCAGCGTGATCCGCGAGCAGGCCGCCGAAAAGCACCTCGATCCCGCGCTGATCGCGGCGGTGATCTACGCCGAGACGAAGTTCGACCCGCGGCCCTCCCCGGCCGGCGCGCAGGGCCTGATGCAGATCCTGCCGAGCACCGCCGAGTTCCTCGCGCATCTCTCCGGCGGCGTCAATTTCCAGACCGGCGACCTCGCGACCCCCGCGGTCAACATCGCCTACGGCAGCTACTACCTGCGCTATCTGCTCGACCACTGCGAAGGCAACGAGATGCTGGCGGTCGCCGCGTACAACGCGGGTCTGACCAACGTCGACTCGTGGGTCGCGCACGCGCGCGCCGCAGGCGGCGAACTGACCCCGGCGGAGATCCCGTTCCCGGAGACCCGCGAATACGTGCACCGCGTGCTCAGCGCGCAGCGCGCCTACCGCGCGACGTACGCGCGGCAGTTGGGGATCGCCTAGCGCTGCGCAGCTCGCCGCGGGGTGCGGATGTGCTGTCGTTTTTGCGGCCCCCGCCGCGCGCGTACGTGCGCGCGTGCGCGCGTGCGGCGGGGTCTATCTCGCACGCAGGAGCCGGACACTCACCCAAGCAGGCGATGCGCCTACGAGTAGCTTCGCCCGCTACCGTGGAAGGCCGATGCCGCCCTTCAAGCTCGACTCCGTCTTCACGCCCACCGCCGACCAGCCCCAGGCGATCACAGCACTCGCCGAAGGCGTCGAGAGCGGCGAGCAGTTCCAGACGCTGCTCGGTGCGACCGGCACCGGCAAGACGATGACGATGGCCGGCGTGATCGAGGCGGTGCAGCGGCCCGCGCTGGTGATCGCGCACAACAAGACGCTCGCGGCGCAGCTCTGCAACGAGTTCCGCACGTTCTTCCCCGACAACGCCGTCGAGTACTTCGTCTCCTACTACGACTACTACCAGCCCGAGGCGTACGTCCCGAGCCGCGACCTGTACATCGAGAAGGACTCCGCGATCAACCAGGAGGTCGACCGCCTACGTCACGCCGCGACCGCGGCGGTATTCGCGCGGCGCGACGTGATCGTCGTGGCCTCCGTCTCCTGCATCTACGGCCTCGGGTCGCCAGAGGTCTACGAGATGAACATGCAGATCCTGCGGCGCGGCGAGGAGATCGACCGCGACAAGCTGCTGCGCAAACTCGTCTCGATCCAGTACACGCGCAACGACACCGCGCTCGCACGCGGAACCTTCCGCGTGCGCGGCGAGACCTTGGAGGTGTTCCCCGCCTACGCGCAGACCGCGTTCCGCGCGACGCTGTTCGGCGACGAGGTCGAGCGCCTACAGGAGTTCGATCCGCTGACCGGCGAGGTGCTCGCGGATGACCTCGAGCACGTCGCGATCTGGCCCGCGACGCACTACAACGTCAAGGAGGGTACCGTCGAGAAGGCCGTGCAAGACATCGGCGCGGAGCTGAACGAGCGCTGCGCGCAGCTGGAGGCCGAGGGCAAGCTGCTCGAGTCCCACCGCCTGCGCCAGCGCACGCAGTACGACATGGAGATGCTGCGCGAGATGGGCTTCTGCTCGGGGATCGAGAACTACTCGCGGATCCTCGACGGGCGCCAGCCCGGCGAGCGGCCCTACTGCCTGATCGACTACTTCCCCAAGGACTTCGTGTGCTTCGTCGATGAGTCCCACCAGACCGTGCCGCAGATCGGCGGCATGTTCGAGGGGGACCGCTCGCGCAAGAGCACACTCGTGGACTACGGCTTCCGGCTGCCCAGCGCGATGGATAACCGCCCGCAGAAGTTCGACGAGTTCCTCTCGATCACGCCGCAGCTGCTGTTCATCTCGGCGACCCCCGGCGAGTTCGAGCGCACACGCTCCGGGCGGATCGTCGAGCAGATCGTGCGACCCACCGGGATCGTCGACCCCGAAGTGCAGGTCCGCGCGACGCGCAACCAGATCGACGACCTGATGAACGAGATCCGCACGCGCGTCGAGCGCTCCGAGCGCGTGTTGGTGACGACGCTCACCAAGAAGATGAGCGAGGATCTCTCGCAGTACCTGCTCGAGATGGGCTTCAAGGTGCGCTACCTGCACTCCGAGATCGACACGCTGGAGCGCATCCAGATCATCCGCGACCTGCGCCTGGGGGAGTACGACGTGCTGGTCGGCGTGAACCTGCTGCGCGAGGGCCTCGACCTGCCGGAGGTCTCGCTGGTCGCGATCCTCGACGCCGACAAGGAGGGCTTCCTGCGCGGGGAGACCTCGCTGATCCAGACGATCGGCCGCGCCGCTCGCAACGTCAACGGCAAGGTGCTGATGTACGCCGACAAGGAGACCAAGGCGATGCGCGCGGCGCTGGGAGAGACCGACCGCCGCCGCGCGATCCAGCTCGCCCACAACGAGCGTCACGGGATCACCGCCGAAACGATCGTCAAGGGCGTCTCGGACATCGCGGAGTTCCTGCAAGGCGAGTCCAAGGTGCCCAAGGGCCGCCGCCGGCGCGGGGGCGCGCGCGCGAAGGCCAAGGAGCTACCGCAGCACGAGCTCGAGCGGCTCGCGGTGGAGCTCGAGGAGGAGATGATCGCCGCCGCCGACGACCTGCGTTTCGAGTACGCCGCGCAGCTGCGCGACGAGATCCGCGAGCTACGCCGCGAGCTGCGCGAGGTGCAAGCCGCCGAGGCATCCGCTGAGACCGATGCCGCGCCGGATGCCGAGGCCGCGCAGGAGCCCGTCCAGACGCGGTGAGGCACACCGCGCGCCGCGGCCGCCGGCGAGCGGACAGTGTCGACGTCCCCGTCGGGTAGGCTTGAGAGACATTGGAGCTGGACCGCCAGAGCATCGAAAGGCGCGACTTTCCGATCGCGCGACGAGGGTACGACCCCGCAGCCGTCGACGCCCATCTGCGCGCGCTCGCCGCCGACGTGCAGGAGCTACGCGAACACTCCGAGCCCGGGCGTGCGACTGAGTCGCTCGGCTCCGCCGCCGCGAGCCAGGTGCAGGGCATCCTGGAGGCCGCCGAGACGACCGCCGCCGACATCGAACGTCACGCCGCCGAAGACGCCGCGCAGATGCGCCACGAGGCCGCGCAGGACGCCGAGCGCACACGCACCGAGGCCGTGCAGCGCGCGCAGGCGCACGTCGCCGCGGTAGCGCACGCAACCGAAGTGCTGCTGGGACGCGTCGCCTCGATGGACGGCGAGGTCGCCGCGCTCGTGCAGAGCCTGCAGTCCGGGGCCGGCCGGCTGGCGGGCGATCTCGCGTCGGTCGAGACCAACATGGGCGAGCTCTACGACGCCGCCAGCGGACGAATCTCCGCGGCGCTGGGACAGCACGGCGGCGAGAGCGCTCCCGCCGCAGGGATCACGGCGCCTCCCGAGACCGTCAGGCCGCCGCAGCCGATTGCTCCTCCGCCGCAACCCGCTGCGCCCCCGCCGGTCGTCGCTCCCGCGCCAATCGCCGCGGAGCCGCCGCCGGTGTCGCCGGTTGTTGCCGCGCGACGGCTGCCAGCCGAGCCGCCGCGCGCGCCTGCGCCGCGGGCGCCCACGCCGCGCCCGCCCATATCCGCGCCCGCGCCTGTCCCCGCAGCCAGCGAAGCCGGCGGAGCTCCCGCCAGCACCGACCTCGACGGCGCGCGGCTGGTTGCGCTCAACATGGCGCTCAACGGCGAATCGCGCGAGCAAGCCGACCGCTATCTGCAAGAGAACTTTCAACTGGCCGACCGTTCGAAGCTCCTCGACGAGGTATACGCAGCGATCGAGGTCTGAGCACCACCCCACGCGAGCGTCGCATCCAACTACAATGCGCGCTCAGCAATCCATGCGCCTGTAGCTCAGTGGTCAACGGCAACCTACGGGGTGCCAAAGAGCAGCGGCCTTTCAAGCCGCAGGTCGAGGGTTCGATTCCCTCCAGGCGCATTACGAGAAAGACCTGGAAATCAGGTCTTTCTCGGTTGGAAGCGCTACTCATCTGGGACGCAGGGCAGTCGAGAGTACCGCCCGGGAGTACCGCGTCGGGGTGTCGTTGGGGCCTCTTCGGTACCTGCTCCGGCGTGTGAAGCCGGAGGTCGGTCCTGGGCGAACATTGTGCGTGCCGCTATGGCGGGGCGAGGGTCGGCCGACGAACGCCGATCGGCTCAACCGGGTCGGCTCAACCGGGCTCTCGCGCGTCTACGTCGCGGGGTGAGGGTCTCCATCGGCATGGGGTTGATTCTGAAGCCGCTCGGCCTCGATCGGTTCGTGCTGCTCCTCGTCAAGCTCCTCCTCGTCCCCATCGATCCAGTCTGGGATCTCATCTAGTACGAAGTGGAGCGTTTCCCAGTCGTCTGGCGAGGCTCGCTTGGCAACTTCCTCAGCCCGCTCCTCGGTGCTGTATGCGCCGATGACGCTTATCAGGGGTTCGTCGTGACTGATGGTGGCGAGCCAGATCTCCATTGTGCGGATCTATGTTAATAAGCGAGTTGCCCGGTTGTCTGTACGGTCAGAGCATCGGTGTTGCGGTTGACGAGGCCGTAGAGGCCGCCGCGTCCGTGTGCGTGTGCGTAGCGACCCGTGCCGTGGCTGATCGTGAGTGTGCCGCCGAAGCTGGCGTAGGTGCCGGTGGAGCGCAGGCGGGCCGATCCGCTGCCGGTGATCGAGCCGCCTCCGCGCGGATAGAACGTGTAGGAGCCGCTGACTGTCGCCCCGACCTTGAAGCGCGCGCGGATCTTACCGGGTAGCGCGCCCGTGGCTGTGCCTTCCTCTTCGAGCAGTTCGCCAGCGGTCGTCGTCAGGTGTAGGTTTGCCTTGTCGGTGACGTTGAGTGTTCGCGCTGCGCGCGCGAGCGCGGCCGGGCGTACGGCTGCGTACGCTGCGGGCACGCAGATGGCGCTAAGAATGACCATGAAAGCAAGCGTTCTGCACGTTATGCGGGGTGTCGACATGGTCCGCAGTCTAGTCCCGCCGGCGTGCTGTCGGGGTCGGAAACATTAGTTGGAAACTGGGGGTGCGAGCCTTGCGACTCCGGTGTACGATCCCGATGGCTGGGAAGAGAATATGGATCAATCACGACGACAGGGGCAAGCCGACCAGCCCGGTCGGCTCGACGGCAAGGCCCCGATCAAGGCCGCCGCGCTCGCAGTCCTCTTGGAAGAAGGGCCGATGCACGGCTACGGTGTCGCGGTCGGCATCAACAAGCGCATGGGTAGGTGGGCGGTCAAGCCCAAACATATTTATGATCCGCTGAAACAGCTCGAAACGGCCGGGCTGGTGGGGCACCGCAAGGAGGCAATCGCTGAGCCGCCGGGCTTTCGTAAGGTCTTCTATGCGTCAGACGCAGCTCGAAAAGCGCGCGATGATTGGTTTGATAGTCGGCCTGCGCTGAGTGTCCTACGGGCAGACATTCACGCGCGCCTGGCGTTCTCAACGGAAGATGATTTGCCTGACTTGTTGCGCGCGTTGGGCGAGTATCGAGCGGATCTGCTCGAAGCCATCGAAGAGAATGAGCTGATGTGGGCGGCGCCGAAGGATACGTGGCTCGGGTTCGTTATCGGGCATCTGCGGACGGAGGTCGATAAGCAGTGCAAGGCGGAGATTGAGTGGGTGAACGACGTCTCCGCCGATCTCAGAGAGCGGCATGTGGAGCGTTGGGATGACACTGCTTGAGCTTCGGGATGTCTGCAAGACCTTCCGTGATGGCATGCGCCCGCGGGTGGTGCTCGATTCGGTGTCTTTCGAGATTGACGCGGGCGAAAGCATTGGGATCTTGGCGTCGCGGCTTGCGGGCAAGACGACGCTGCTCAAGGTCATCGCCGGCTTGGAGTTGCCAGATTCCGGCTCGGTTCTTTGGGAGGGTCGCGATCTCACGAGGATGAGCGCTGATGCGCGGGCTGAGTATCGGCAGCTGCAAGGGATCGCGGTGGCGTCGTGCGACTGGCGCCCTTTGGTCGCCGAGCCGGTCGTGACGCACGTCGCTACGCCGCTGTATTGCTGCGGTATGAGAAGCGATCAGGCTGAGGGATGTGCGTATCGTGCGCTGGAGCTGGCGCAGGCGTCACACACCGGGCACCGGATGACGGATAGGCTGGGGATCAATGACAGGGTGCGTGTCGAGCTTGCGCGCGCGCTGGCACGAGAACCACGCGTGCTGCTAGTGGATGAGCCTGCGTTGTTGCCCCAGCCGAGCGACGCGCACGATTTCTTCGCGCTTCTGCATGATCTGGCTAAGCAGCTTGGGCTCGCGATGGTGATTGCCTCCGAAGAGGTCACGGCGATACGCGGCTCTCATCGCGTGATGAATCTGGACGGCCATCTCTACTCAACGGATTCGCGTCGCAAGGTCGTGGAGCTGCGGCCGGGCAGGGGCGCCAAGGTCGAATGACACGTGAGTTCCCTTGAACTGCGAGATGTCGTCAAGCACTACAAGGCCGGCGCAGAGACGGTGCGCGCCGTTGACGGCGTTTCGCTGACGGTCGGCCCCAGCGAGTTCGTCGCGATATACGGCCCGAGTGGGTCTGGAAAGACGACCGTGTTGTTGATGGCGGCCGCGATGATGCGTCCTGATAGTGGCTGCGTTCGGTTTGGCGATCTAGAGCTTGGCGCTCTTTCCGCCGATGAGGGAGCGCGCTATCGACGTGAGCGGGTTGGTGTCCTCTTTCAGTCCTTCCACCTAGTCGCGGGTGCGTCCGCGCTCGATAACGCGGCGATGAAACTGTATGCGCTGGGCATGAGGACAGGCGAGGCCGAGCGAGCGGCGCGACCGTGGCTGGAGCGGGTAGGGCTCGGCGGCCGGCTGCAACAGCGGCCGGCAGAAATGTCGATGGGCGAGCGCCAGCGCGTGGCAATTGCGCGTGCTCTTGCGAGCAACCCAAAGCTCATCCTGGCCGACGAGCCGACCGGGAACTTGGACAGTAGACGCAGCCATGAGGTACTGACGTTGTTGCGGGATATAGGCCGTGAGGAGCAGATTCCGGTCTTGCTCGTCACGCATGATCCGCAGGCCATGTCGGTTGTCGATCGGGTGCTCACCCTCCGCGACGGGCAACTCACTGATGGGCTGAGCGCCGACCTACTACCCACGGTGTCGTGATGCGCCGATCGTCTGTCTGGTATGTGATAGACCCGCTCATCTTTGGGTTGCGGCTGAGCATTCTTTTCAAGTTGTACCAGCAGCGGCTAAAGATGTATCCCGTCAGCGAGTTTTTGGCTGGTGCCGGGATCGCGGTCGGCGTCTCACTTGTATTCGGTGTGCTGGTCGCTAACACGAGCATCGTGGGGTCAGCGCGAGAAATCCTTCACGACGTTTATGGTGCCGCGTCGCTCGAACTCGCGGCGCGCTCACCGCAAGGATTTAACGAATCGCTAGCCAACCGTGCGGCGCGTCTGGCAGGGGTCAAAGATGCCGCGTTCCTCCTCAGAGAGGACGCCATAGTTCGCGGTCCGGCTGGGGGTCGCACCGTCCAGCTTGTAGGCGTCACTGCCGGTCTGGTCGGTATGGAAGGCGCTGCGACACAGAATCTCGGCTCGGGAGCGCTCCTGGTGCAGGGTGGCATTGGTTTGCCGTTGGGTGTAGCGAAGTCGATCGGTGTGCGGCCGGAATCAACCGCGCTGGTCTTCTCGAACGGGTTTGCCCATAGCGCTCATGTTCGAGTGGTGCTCGGCGAAGGGACGATCGGCGCGGTCGCTGATAGTGATATCACGGTGACGTTGTTGCCCTATGCGCAGCATTTGACGGGGTGTGCTGGTCGGGTGACGAGTGTGCTCATAAGGACGCGTCCGGGGAAGATGCAGCAAGTCGCGCGCGAGTTGCGTGCGCTCGCTGGCGGCAAGCTCGACGTGGTGCCGGCGGATAACGAAATCCGGGTCGTCAAAGACGCCGCTGCCCCGACTACACAGTCCACGACGCTGTTCGTCGCAATCGCGGTGATGGTGGGATTGCTGCTCGCCCTGAACGCGATGATGCTCACCATGCCAGATCGCCGCCGTGCGATGGCTGAGATGCGCGAGCAGGGCTATAGCTCGAAGCAGATGCTCGTCATCCTCGCCTTTCAGGCTGGGGTGCTCGGCGTCATTGCGTCGGTCGTGGGGATCTTCCTCGGCTATGGGTTGGCTCGCACGTTGTTTCACGAAGTGCCGGACTACATCGCTGTCGCATTCCCCGCCAGTGGCCATGAGACGGTGCACCTGAGTGCCATCTTGATCGCGTTGGGTTGCGGTGTTCTAGCCGCGGTCCTGGCATCGATGGCGCCCGTCTTCGATCTACGCTCAAGCAAGCCGGTGGACGCTGTGCTGCACCAGCCGGGCGAGCCAGGTCAGCACATCACCGCACGCGTCGCTCGGCGCGCTGTGGGTGCTGGAGTCGCCTTGGTTCTTGTGGTGACGCTTGCCGCCCTCGTTGATTCTGGTTTGACGGCGGCTGGGGGAGTTCTGTTGGCCGTTGCGGCATTGTGTTTCGTTCCGTTGGCGTTTCGCGCTGTAGCTCGTGTGATGCGCTACGTCGCTCGCAACTATCACGGCGGGATGATCGCCGTCGCGGTGATCGAACTCGAGAACACCGCGACTCGCGCGGCGGTGTTGGCCGGCATAGCTGCACTTGCGATCTATGGGTCAGTTGCTGTCGGCGGAGCGCGAAACGACTTGATCCACGGTGTCGGCCAGGTTACAAAACAGGATTACAGCGCCGCTCAGATCTGGGTGTTCGGCAACGACAAAAACATCTTTGATACCGACAGCTTTCCCGCGAGCAGCGTTGGCGCCATCGCAAGAGCGCCGGGCGTCGCTTCCGTGCGTGCGTATCAAGGCGGCTACCTGGATGACGGCGCGCGCCGGCTATGGATACGCGCGCGGCCACCAGACAACAGCTCGATGCTCTTGTCGAGCCAGCTCCTACAAGGCAACCTCTCCACAGCGACGGAGCTCCTACGCCGCGGCGGCTGGGCGGGCGTCTCGGAAGCCTTCGCTAACGAACATCGTGTGACCCTCGGTGACACGTTCACGTTGCCGACGCCGGCCGGATACGCGCCTTTCAAGGTCGCGGCGATCACGACCAATGTCGGATGGCCACCGGGAGCGATAACGATCAACACCAACGACTACCGTCGCTGGTGGGGCACGCCCGACGCGACAGCATTGGCGATCGACCTCGATCCCGGCGTCAGTCTGGAGGCCGGCAAACGCGCGGTTTCACATGCGATCGGCAGTGATAGTGGTCTTCAAGTCGTAACCAGCCGTGAACACATGGCATATCTGAACCGCGAGGCGAATCAAGGTCTGCAAAGTCTCACCGAGATATCCACCCTCCTGCTGTTGATGGCCGCGCTCGCGCTAGCTGCGGCACTCTGGACGGCTGTTTATCAGCGCAGGGGACGGCTGCGTGCCCTCAAAGAGGACGGATACACACGCCGCCAGCTCTGGCACGGCCTACTGATAGAGAGCGCCGTCATTCTAGGTATCGGCTGCCTCGACGGCGCGATCCTCGGTCTCTACGGACACGCTCTCGCCGACCGCTTCCTGCGACTCGGAACCGGTTTCCCCGCTCCATTCTCGCTTGGCTTCCCCCAAGCGCTCTTAACCCTAGTCATCGTCGTTGGCATCGCGATCGCGGTGATTGCCCTGCCGGGCTACTCTGCCGCTGGTATTTCGACGGAAACACCCCAACCGCAGGAGTAAGTTTGCGCGCCAGCCTCGCGCGCGGGACCATGTCGTGTGTCCTGCTCGCTGAGCACACGAGCATCTAGCGCCGCCGCGTTCGCGACGGCTGCGCGTAGCTACTGGCTGGATGTCTTCCCGGTAGTACGTCGAGAGATGCGCCGACTGCGTATAGAAGCCAGTCGGATCCCAGATCCGACGCTGCGCCGGCTCGCGCTCGACGCACAGGCCGTGAAGTGGTCGAGCCTTGAGGGCGCCGCAGCCTTCGCAGCATTCGTCCCCCGAAAGGTGCGAGCCGCGGTCGCGCGCCTGCTGGTCGGCTACCAGGCCGCCTACGACTATGCCGACACACTAATGGAGCAACCATGCGACTCCCCCGAGGCAAACGGTCGGCAGCTCCACTCCTCGCTTGTGGCGATCGTGGAACCTGGCCAGCCTCATCCCGACTACTACCGCTATCACGGGCACGACCGAGACGGCGGCTACCTCACTCGCCTTGTCGACGGCTGTCGCGCGGTGGTAGCGCGGCTCCCCGCCTATCCACTGATGGCGCGCAGGATCATCCAGAGCGCCGAGCGTGGTATCGAGTACCAATGCCGTATCAGCCTCTCCACCGAGAAGGACCATCCCATGCTGCGCGAGATGGCCACCCGAGCTGTCCCAGGCAGCTCGCTGCGCTGGTGGGAGACATGGGCAGCCTACGGCTCGTCGCTTCTAACCCTCGCGTTGCTCGCCGCCGCCGCGGACCCCTCGACGACCGAACATCGAGCCGACGCAATCGAGGCGCTGTACTGGCCGTGGGCAGGCGCACTGCACTCACTGCTCGACTGCCTCATCGATCGCGCCGACGACGCCGCAGGCGGCCGTCCAAACCTGCTCGACCTCTATGCGTCGCCGAGTGAGACAGCCGAGCGCATGGGCATTCTCGCATCGGAAAGCGCCCGCCTAGCGGCACTCGCCGGAAACGAGCACCGCTTGATTGTGGCCGGCATGGCGAGCCTGTATCTCGCCGACGCTCAAGCATGGGTGCCGGCTTCGCGCTCCACATCTGAAAGCATCCTCAACGCGATCGGCGAGATGGCGGCGCCGTCGATGCTGATTCTGCGCACGCGGCGCCTCGCAGGCCATCACCGCGCCCAGGGCGGATAGGTATCCGGATCTGGATATCTCTTCACGGATAGCCTGTTAGGGACTTCACATGAGCGCTGGGGTTCGTCATGCTGGTACGCGATGATCGTCGAGGCGCCACAAGCGAGCTGGAATAATCGGCAGGGCGACGGTAATTCTCTTTTCGTCGTTACCGGAAAGCTCGACAGTGCCACTGCGGTCGTTTGTTGTACCGGCAACCGGGCCGGGTCGGCCCCCATCCCCGGCCCGGCCCCCAAGCTGCGGGGGCAGGCAAAGCCGCCGGCATCGCCCTGGCGCGCAAAAGGACAGCTCCAGCGTGGGTCAGTCAGTGGATAGCACTGGAGCGCCCACGCTGGACTGTCTGAAAAAGCAAGGAAAGGAGGAGAATTGATGGACGCTACGCTCACAGTGCCGGCCGGTTTTGTGCCGTATCTTCGCAGCGGCCTATTCGGAGAGTGGGGCGCCGCAGCCGAAAAGCTGTCGAGCTTGGCACTTCAATTTGGAAGTGGGGCACCCGATGGCGTCTACATGCCGCAGCTCCAGACCTTCTTTACTCTCTGCGTACTTCTGGGCGAAATCGGATGGAAAGATATTCCGACAGAGAGCGATGTCGTGATTAACCTCGGCGTGTCTGGCCCCCAAATCATCAAAGGACTAAGGGAGGAGCATCGAACGTTACAGCAGCAGCTCCAAGAGATGCCGGTCAGCACGAACAAGGGAATTCGCTATGCGGCGGCCGCTAGGGTGGCGGAGTTTGAGGAATTCATCAAATCCGTCGAAGCGCAAGCTGCCCGCGCACGTGGTCGCAGACTAAAACCAACCCCGATCCATCCCACCTCTCGGCCGCTTTCGGCCAGCACGTCAAGTGCGAGACGCGCGCAACATTAGACGCCAGCTCTAAGAGGAAGGACCGAGACACGCATGGTAGATCTGGAAGCGGCTATGACCGGTAGACCCCCTACGAGACACTAAGGCAGAATTCGGCAACCAGCACCCTTCGCTCCTAGCTAGAAGCGATGATGCGCCTCGCCATAAGGGGTGATTGACTTGATTGCTTCGCATAACAAGAAACACGCATTGCCGGCCTGCTACTGGTCGGGTAGCGTTGCGCACGGCGCAAGCGCTTGTAATTAACTATACGCAAGCTTACGGCATCATCAGTACAAAACGGGGGGCCTAGCATGACGAGTAGACACAAAGTAGTAGGCGGCGACTGACATGGAGGCGCTTTTAGTGACGTCCAGGTGTCTTTCTTCGTCGACCGTGCGGACCTAAGCTATGCCTCTTCCAGGTGCTAGTCACAAGAGGGCCAGGGGTCCGTCGCTGCCCCACAAGCGGGGTGCTTGGTGGTCCGAGCGTCGCCCCATTTGCGATCCGACTCGCCGCCTGCCTCACCGGTCTAGTTTGCCAGACCAGGCTAGACCGACCAATCGTCATTGTGACAGCCATCCATATTTGATCTCGACGAGATTGATCTCGTGCCTTCCCAACAGACAATTTGGGAGGTACGCGCAATGGTGTGCAGATACTCGTCGTTGCGTACGTGTAGAAGGGCGGACGGGATGACAATTTTGTCCCGTCCGCGCCGACCTTCCGCCCGCCGCTTGGCTATCAAGCTCTACGTAATGAAGACTAGTTATGCACAATCGGCGAAGCTCATTCATAGGGGTCTCAACTCCCCAGTACATTCGGATACGGAGGCCGCACGATGTCTGATCGGTTGATTCCCAAGGCAAGAGCTGGATTGTGGTGGTACGCGCTTGGCGCGTCGCTACTAGTTTTGCTACTAGGGCTCGGTATGTCTGTAGCTGGCTTGGCCGATGGACGAGCGTCGTTGGCTGCTAGTCCCCGAGTAGCTCGTGGAGAGCATTTAAACTTGAAGCGTGCGTCGCTCTCTCGGCGATCGGCGGATACCCGCGCCACAGCTCGCGAGCGGTGGCTTCGGAGCCCAGCAGCTCAGGCGCGGCGTGTCGCTTCGCGAACGGCATTTCGCGATATGGGTGCACCGGCGGCACGCCAGTTGTTGATGCATGATTATGGATCTATCCTCAAAAGCGTGGGGGTCAATCCGGCTGAAGTGATCGCGCGCACTGGGCATATTGTTCGCTATCGCAACAATTTCAGCGCGTTAGTACGGACCTCTCATGGCCTGGAGGTCGAGACCTCAACGGCGCCCTTGCGGGCTGCCGGTGCGAGCGGCGGTGACGCTCCCGTCGATCTACGTCTGACGGCGAAGAAAAGCGCGTTTGCGCCTAGGATGCCCGTGGTGCCTGTGTCCATCGCGGGGAAATCCGAGGAAGGTGTGTCCGTGGCTACTGATGGTCTAGGCATCACCCTGGAGGGTGCGGACGTGGCTGGTACTGAGACGGCAGGCCAGAGCGTTTTCTTTGCTGACGTCGCCCGCGATGTCGATGCCGTGGATACGCCCACCATGCATGGCGTCGATTTGTCCGCGGTCATTCGCTCGACTTCGAGTCCCGAACTGTTGCGCTATCGAGTTGCGTTGCCCGCTGGAACTGTAATGCGCCAACATGGTGCCGGAGCGGCTATAACGCGGGCCGGTGTGCCTTTGGTGCAGGTTCCCGCTCCGTATGCAACCGATGCTGAGGGCAGAGAGGTACCAGTAAAACTTACTGTGGTGGGCAACGAACTGGTCGTGGCGATACCTCATCGGTCCCAAGGTCTTACTTACCCGCTCCTCGTCGATCCAGAAATTCTTGAGGCTAACCTCGCCGAAGCGCCTGGGGAATGGAAAGCGGTTACCGAAGGCACTCCAGTTACAAAAAGCTTTCCGGCTGGTGGTCCGATCGCGATAAGCACTAGCGGCACCTATTCAGGCACGGAAGCAGAAATATGGGGAAATTATGTTTATGCCGAATACGAATGGGCTCCGCCTGAAAAAACCGGCGAAATCTCCAGTGTGGAATTTCTCGGCATCACGGCGGCGGTAAGCGCAAGTCTAGAAGCAGCAGGTAAAAGTTTGCCTACATATGCGGTCGTCGTGAAACTTGCTGCATGTGGCGGGATCGCTGAAGATTATAAGCAGCAGGCCGGTGAAAAATATGAAGGTGATGCTCTTACATCATCTACGCTTCGCGACTATAATAAACCGGAAAGCAAATACTATAAATGTAATAAAGAACCGATCTTTCTGTCTGTGCAGGCAGAAGCTAATGGCACGAGCGCGTACGAAGCGGAACCTCTAGCTCAGAGCGTGACCGAGTCCGCGTCGATCTCCGTGGGCTCTGTCCTAATTTATCAGAAACCTACCGCCGAAGAAGAACGCGAAGAGGAATACGAAATTTGGGGCGAAAATAATCCCGGGAAACCAAAAGAACACAGATGCTTTCTCGGTCATCCCGTCAATTGTGCGACTGGCAATCAGGTTGAGTCCCAAACGGATTTCACCGCTGGCGGTCGCGGCCTAGGGCTTAATTTGACACGGACCTATAATTCTCAGTGGGCCGCGAAAGAGCCCGAACATGGGATCTTCGGGTACGGATGGACAGGCTCCTATACTGCTCACGTCATCGAAGAACGGCGAGGCGTGTTCGACTACGCGACGGTAACGCAAGACAACGGAAGCACCGTCAGGTTCAAACGCTTTGCGGCAAAAGCATGGGAACCCATTGGCAAGCTAGTGCAAGCCACCCTCACAACGAGTAGCGAAGAATATACCTATACCCTGCCGAATCAAACGGCCCTGCATTTCAACCATCTTGGCCGACTAACTAGCGAGAGCGACCGTAACGGCAACACGCTGACCATGCACTATGGGGCTAAATACCTTGAATCGGTATCCGATGCCGCTGGGCGTAAACTGAGCTTCACCTATAACGCTAATGGTGAGATCGAAAGCGCGAAAGACCCGATGGGTCACACTGTTAAATATACCTATGAAGCCGGTAATCTCACGAGCGTCACCCAACCAGGTGAAGTCACCGTACGCTGGAAATTCAAATATAATGCCGAACACGAGATGACGTCGGAGACCGACGGACGAGGTAATGCCGTCACGACCGAATATAACGGTCTCGATGAGGTCACATCGCAAAAAGACCCACTAGGCCGAACACGCAAATGGGAATACGCTTCGATCGCGGAAGGTAAAGAAACGACTATTACCGAACCTAACGGCAGTATCACCCGCGAGCGCTTCAACGAAGCGAGTCTGCCGACAAACGTCATACGCGCCTATGGGACGCCAATCGCCGCGGAAACGTCTAATGAATATAACGGGGCCGACGAGCTTATCGCGACAGTCGATTCCGACAAACATAAGACTGAATACGGCTACAACACAGCTGGGGATCGTACCAGCGAAAAGGATGCTGACGGCGACGAAACTAAATGGACCTACGACAGTAATCACGACGTAGAAACTGTGACCACACCGGACGGAGAGACGACCACCATAAAACGCGACGCCCACGGCAACGCCGAATCCGTTTCGCGCGAAGCACCTGGCAGCAAAACACAGGTCACTAAATACAAATACGACGCATACGGTGACCTGGAAAGCGCTACCAATCCGCTCGAACACACCTGGACCTACGAATACGATGGCTACGGCGATCGCAAGGCCGAAACCGATCCGGAAGGCAACAAGCGGACCTGGGAATACAACGAAGACTCCCAAGAGACCGCGACAGTCAGCCCACGAGGAAATGTCAAAGGCGTAGAAGCCGCGAAATACACCACAAAAACGGAACGCGACAATCTAGGTCGGCCGCTGACTGTAACTGATCCGCTTAGTCACAAAACCAAATATAAATATGATGGCGACGGTAACATCGAAACCCTCACAGATCCAAACAGTAACGTCACAAAATACACTTACGACGCCGATAACGAGCTAACGAAAGTCGAATCCCCGAATAAAACCATCACTGAAACCGGCTACGACGGTGCAGGTGAGATCACGAGTCAGACAAGCGGAAAGAAAGACGTCACCAAATACGTCCGCAATGGACTTGAGGAGGTCACCGAAATCGTTGACCCGCTTTCGCACAAAACAATCGACGAATACGATGCGGCAGGCGACCTCATAAAAGTAACAGATGCCACTAAACGCGTGACTACCTACTCCTACGATCCGGCAAATCGGCTCAAAGAAATCAGCTACTCGGACGGCAAAACGCACTCTGTGGAATATGAATACAACAAAGATGGCTACGCTACAACGATCAAAGACGGCAGTGGCACCACGAAATATACTTACGATCAGCTCGACCGGCCGACAGAAATCGAAAACGGGCACAAAGAAATAATCAAGCACGAATACGATCTAGCAAATGAGCTGACCAAGCTCACGTACCCTAATGGTAAAGCCATTACCCGGGCCTACGACAAAGACGGACGCCTCGAAAAGCTCACCGACTGGCTCGAACACACCACAAAATTCTCGTACGACCCCGACTCAGACCAAACGGCAACCACCTTTCCCACGGGGACAGAAGGCGAAGACAAATACGCTTTCAATGAAGCGGGCCAGATCAGTGAAGTCAAGATGATGAAAGCTGTAGAAACGCTCGCTTCGCTAGCCTACGCACGCGATAACGACGGACAAGTCAAAGGCATTACATCCAAAGGGCTTCCCGGCGAAGAAAAACCAGGCTACGAATACGACGCGAACAGCCGCCTCAAAAAGGCCGGCACCACAAGCTACGAATACGATGCGGATAACGAGCCCACCAAACTCGGCACCAGCGCCTACACCTACAACAAAGCAGACGAGCTTGAAACCGGGCCAAGCCTGAAATACACATACAACGAAGTCGACCAGCGCACCAAAACGACTCCCACCACAGGCCCAGCCACGACCTACGGCTACGACCAAGCCGGCAACCTCATCACGGTCGAACGACCCAAAGAAGGCACAACCGAAAAGATCGAAGATGCCTATGGCTACAACGGCAACGGCCTACGCGTCTCGCAGACCATCTCCGGCGCCACAAGCTACCTCGCCTGGGACACAGCCGAAGAAATGCCAAACCTTCTCAGCGACGGAACCAACAGCTACGTCTACGGTCCAGAAAACCTGCCGGTCGAGCAAATCAACACGTCGACAGGTACAGTGGAGTATCTGCACCACGACCAAGCCGGCAGCACGCGCCTACTAACGGGCTCAACCGGCACCGTCACCGGCAAATGCACCTACAGTGCCTACGGAACCCCTACTTGCGAAGGGACCGCTACGGCGCCGCTTGGGTTCGACGCCCAATACACCAGTAGCGACACCGGACTCGTCTACATGCGGGTGCGCGAGTACGATCCGGCGACCGCGCAGTTCCTGACCGTCGATCCGGCCATGTCGATCACGCAGGCGCCCTACGACTACGCCGATGACAATCCCATCAACCTCGCCGACCCCACCGGGCTTGAGGCGATCCCCGTGCCGGCTCCTGTGGCAGCGGGCTGCGCCGTCGCACCCGAGGTATGCGCCGCTGCCGTACTAGGCGGCGCTGATGTCTACCTCGGAGTCAAAGTCGTCAACTCGGTAGCCGGCAACGACGAACCCGACAACAACGAAGGCGAAGCAGAGCTGAAGGAACTGGAGCAAGAGAACACTGATTGTGTAGCGAATCAGATTGCTAATGGGCACGCGTTTGAGAAGCACGCAGGCGAATTTGGCGCAGAGACATCCGAGGAGTTTGAACAGACCATCAAGGATGCGCTCGAAAGCGCAGCAAAATCGAGAGAGCTGTCGAATGGCCGAACTGCATACTATGACGAGGAGACGAATACGGTTGTGATCGTAGATCCGGCGTCTCCGGATGGCGGAACGATATTCAAACCTAGTGGTGGTCAGGAATATTTCAACGGACTGCAGTAGGAGAACGAGATGGAGCTAGTAGCTTTAGACACAGATGTAGTTACATTGCGTTTGAACAGGTTCGAGCTTGGCGTGATAAATAACGCGCTGAACGAGATGGCTAACGGGGTAGATATTGCTGACTCGGAGTTCCAGTCGCGGTTGGGTGGATCGCGGCCGGACGTGCGGCAAGTCTTGGCGGAAGTTGGAGACGTATATCGGGCACTCGCTTAGTGTCCTGTCTTTAGCCATGTTAAACTACAGTTGCGGATCGGGCAGGAGGCTGGGCGGCAGGCTTGCTCGGGGGTGGTGCTGTGCAAAACAGGGTGATAGTGATGTTTATGGTGCTCGGTGCGTTGCTTGCGGGTTTTGCACGGCCGTTGCTCTGCTAAGCCTTCGTCCCTATTTTTCAAAGCAACAGCTTGCTGGACGGCACAAGCCTGAGCAACGACGCTTGCGACTGATCATCACCGTGACGTGGCCAATAGAGAATGTGATTGGGCTGGGCTTGTGCTGGCGGGCATGGTCTCTCTTCTGTAGGTGGGGTTTGTGGCTCATCGGGCTCGCTCTTGTGTGCGCTCGGGTTCTTGGGTGATGCGGTGTAGGGCTCGTGTGAGGCCGGGGATTGTGTGTTGGCGGCTGGGCGCGATCATGGGCTGGTAGCCCGGGCCGTAGCCTGGGTCGGGTAGCTCGGGGTGCGCGAGGGAGGGTGTTTGTGCGTGGCTGCTTCGCATTTGCTCGGCGAGACGGTTGATGCGCTGGGTGTCTTGTCCTTCGGTGCCGAGGTCTTCGCGGGAGACGAACCATGTGGTGCCCTTGCGGGCGCGGGATGCCTCGACGTAGGCGGGCTCCTTGCTTGTCTGCCAGCCGCCCGTCACAACCAGCGTGCGGGTGACGGTCGCGCCTTGCGCGCGGTGGATGTGCTGGGCGTAGGCGAGTCGCAGCCTGGCGAGGTCGTCGCCTTGGAGGGTGCTTTGGCGGCCGGTGATGTCGAACTCGATGAGTACGCCGCCGTGTGGGGTGATGTCGAGTACTTGTCCGCGGGTGCCGTTCTCGATGCGGTGCTGGCCGGGCTCGTGGTGTTGGTCGATGAGCGCTATGCGGTCGCCTTGGCGGATGGCGTAGTGGACACCGGGCACGGGGACTTCGAGGTCGCCGAGTTCGCCGCGCTCTGCGCGGAAGTGCTGCGCACGGGCGTTCAGACGGTTGATCTCCTGGTTAGAAGCGTCACTGATCAGCGCGACCTCGCTGGGGTCATGTCGCTCGGTGAGCGTCGCCCATGCCTGCGCGGCCCGCTCGACCGCTTCATCTCTGGTGTCTGTGATGTGGAGTTGTCCGCGGGAGTAGTAGTGCGCCATCGCCCGGTCGGAGCGCCCCGCGCGGAGGTCCGCCCACGCGCGCTGTTCAGCAGGATCCAGCGTGCGGCGAATGTGCGATAGCTCAGCTGTGGGAGCGAGCTGGGCGAGCCGGTCGAACATGCCGCCGGCGCCGATCGAGGGCAGCTGCGCCGCGTCACCGATCACCACGAGCTTGGAGCCGGTGCTCTCCACGACCCGGGTCAGCCGGTCTAGCCGGTCGGTGTCCGCCATCCCAGCCTCATCGAAGTAGACCGTCGTCTCCTCATCAACACTCAACTGGCCCCGCTGTACACGGGAGACGAGCGCATCCAAAGTCAGGGTCTGCCCGGCTAGCGCGGGGCTGTCCAGGCCAAGCCTTTGCGCGGTAGACCCCGACACCGCGATACCCAGAGTCCTGCACCCGGCGTACTGCTCCGCGCGTGCAGCAGCATCAATCACAACACCCTTCCCCGTACCAGCCGGGCCGATGAGGATCGCTCCGCGCTCCGGGCCGGTAATCACCTCCAGCGCATGAGCCTGCTCCTCGGTGAGCTCGCCACCGATCCGCTCAGCCAGCTCACCGCTGGCGGCCATGCGTGCGCTCCGCCCGACATCCCGCGCGGCGTCCTCGGCGAACGTCGCGAAGCGTCGCTCGATCGCTTCCTCGCGCGCCCTGACCGTCAAGGTAGTCATCAGGCCACCCTCCAACGGAAGCACTCTGCGCTCAGCAATCATCGCCCGTGAGAACACGAGCGCCTCCCGGGGAGAGAGCTCGCCAGTGGACTGCTCCAAAAGAACCGCGCGCAGCTCGCCCGCCTGGAAAGTCGCGGCGCGCTCAGTCAAGCGCTCCTCCACGCGATCGGCGAGCGGACGGCGATCCTCGAGAACACGCCCAGTCTCGCTCGAGCCGCGCTCGCCGGGGATCTGGAAGCGCGCAGCGGTCTCGTTCCACGCGTGCTGGAGGTCGGCATTAGTGACGAGCACCTTCGCCTTACGGTTCTCCAACTTCAGCCTGCGCAGCTCGCCCCGCTCGGGCGCCCTCCCCCACCGGGCACGGAACCGCTCAGCGGCCCGGGCGACCTCGCGGCTGCGGGCTGAGAACGCATCCAACATGCCGCGTGGAACACCCAGAATCTCGAAATACCGGCCCTCCTTCCCAGTCCCACGCCCAATCTCATAGCCGCGCAGGGAGAGCTCGTGCGCGAGCGCGGAGCGATAGTACGCGCCGACCTCCCGCGCGGCACGAAAGACAGGCCTGGAAGCGACCGCGACGAGACGGCCGTCCTCGCGCAGCGCGCTCGTGATCACGACATGACTATGCAGGTGAGGGTCCGGCGCATCGCCCTCCATCACCCCCCTCGCGGTCGTATGCCGGTACTCCGCCGCAACCAGATCAACGGCGTGCTCCTCGACGACCTGGCCGCTATAGCGACGACGAACGACCGGCACCGTCTCGGCGAGGTGCGCCATCGCCTCCTCCACCGCCGCGGCATGCGCAGCCTCTATCTCCGTGCGCTCCCGCTCGTCCCCTAGCGCCCACGTCACCGACACCGACTTTGGAGCTGAGAACGTCACGTCGATCCCGCCGCCACGCCCACCACCAGCACCCTCCGGTCGCAGCCACACGCCGGTCCGAGGGTGCCGGCCGTCCATCAACGCGATGAAATCCCGGCCCTCCACCGTGGCGCCCTCTATCCCCAAACGCGCGAGTGTCTCGGGTGAGGCAAGCCACCGGCCGGGGGCCTGCGCGGGCTCACCTTCGGGGCTGAGGTAGTAGTCCCCGCGCAGCTCAGGGACGGTCTTGCCCTCCAGGTAGCGCGCATACCCGCCGCCTTTGCCCGCCGCGATGCTCGCAGTACTCATCACACCCTTAATGACCGTGAGCAGCGCGAAACGGCCAACGACCTCGTCACACAGCCATCACACAGCGCTCGCTGTGGCGTGCATCACGTCTGTTCGGTTCGGCCGTTGGTGCTGTACGCCGCGCGCGGCGAAGCCGAAGGCGAAGACGCGCAGGCCGAAGGGTCCGCGAAGGCCGCCGCGCAAGCGGTGGCCGTGCCGGACGGCGGCGCAAGCCGCAGTCCAGCGAGCAGGCCCGTAGGCCGTAGGCGTGCAGCACCGGGGTCGATCCGAGAGCCGACCGCTAGGGAGGCTCGCTCACAGCGGGCGAAGCCCGCGCATCGGTATCGCGTCGTTCCTGTTCGGCTGTTTACGGGCGGCGGTTGTGCCGGGTTCCGGCGTGAGCTGATCGGAGCGTGCCGCGCCGTAGTGGGCTGGCGGCGATCAAGTGTGAGCTTGTTCGCGCTCATCCTCGGGCCATCGCTGCGAGGGCCCCACGCAGAGAATGGTCGGGGCGGTCTGCAGCGAGCTCGTATAGGCGCAGCATGTCCCGGGCGATTAGGACTGCGATGTCGTCGTCCAGCGCGTCGATCGAGGCTGCGAGCGCCTCCGGAGAATCGTCGTCGTCTTCGTCGTCTTCGCTCTCAGGACCCCGCTGACAAGGCTCGACGCGATGCGATGCCACAGGTTCCGCTCCAGCTCTGTGGCCAGGTCGACCTTCGGGTCGACCTCCCGGAAGCTCTCCGCCGCCGCTCGAAGGCGCACACGGATCGGCTCAGAGCCTGTGAGCAGAGCATCGACAGCACGACGCATACTCACGTATGCAGAGCGACTTTCAGGAGCCAGCATTGGCATTGCAGTATCCCGCGTCTGAGCGCGGTGCAGGCCCGTAGACCGTAGGCGTGCAGCGCCGGGGTCGATCCGAAAGCCGGCATCGCTGGACGTTTGGACTACTCGCTCGAAATCCGTTTGTATTTTGGGGCTCCTCGCGATTATTAACGAGCGTGAGTTCGCTCAGAACGAGCACCATCGAGCCGCGACTGCGCGACCATCTGGTGGCGCGAAACAAGTTCCGTTTGAGGTTCCGTCTAAGGGGCCGTTTGAGGGGCCGTCTAAGGGGCCGTTTGAGGTTCCGCACGCTCTTTGACCGAACACGACATTTACCCTGCAAATCAGCGGGTTTTCGATGCGTACGCCGGTGCGACATCTATATGCCAGCTACTTATGGATCGAGCCAGCCCGCCGGCCTAGAGTTCGCAGTTCGTGTCGTCGCGCTCGTCGTTGCCTTGCTCCTTGCCCGAGCACCCGCAAACACAACCACCCGCCAGCCAGCCAAACAAAGCCGGGCGCCGCGGTGGCAAGGCCGGCATCACGCGCTCGCGACAGCGCGCGTGCGGCCCGCGAACCAAACTCGTTGGCCGTTTCGCCGGAGTTGGGGTCAATAACCCATAGGACCGAAGGGTCCATAGCCGATAAATGTCCTCAACTCATCCACCGATCGAGACCCGCCTGCGACCTCGCCTCACCCGCGAGGACGTTCTGAATGGGCGAGAGGTTGCGGCCTTGCTGGGTTTGCCGCTCTCGACCGCTCTGGAATACGCTAGGCGGGGGCTGTTGCCCGCTCATAAGCTCGGGCGCCGTTGGATTTTCCTGCGGGATGAGATCGAGGCTGCCGTGAGGGACAATGCCGGGCGTTGATGTCGCTGGCTCAGTCGTGTTCTGGGCACGCTTAGGCGTCTGCGCGGTCTCGGGGTTTGCGTGCGAACGCGAGGTTGACTCGCTCGACGTCCTCCGGTCGCGCCTTGGCGTGCATGTAGCGTTCCGTTGTCGTTAGCCGCGAGTGGCCGAGGAAGTCTTGGACGAAGCGTGCGTCGGCTTGGCGGGCGATTAGGCTGCCGGCGCCGTGGCGAAGCGCGTGGAAGCGCAGGGCGCGCAGGCCGGCGGCGTCACGGGCGCGCTTGTATCGGCGACGCACTGCGGAGGCGTCGAGGCGTTGGCCGAGGCGGGAGCAGAAAACGTAGTCCTCGCGTGCGGTGTAGTCCTCGCGTGCTCGCAGGCGGGTGAGGGCCTCGGCGGCCGGGTCGGCGAGGGGCAGGAATCGAGCCTGCCAGCTCTTGGTTGGTCCCTCCACGTCGGCGGAGACGGCGCGGTGAACGATCATCCGCCGACTGTCGAGGTCGATGTCCTCCCAGCGCAGCGCGAGCAGCTCGCCGAAGCGCAGGCCGGTGTAGCCGGCGATGCGAAGCAACTCGGCGTCTTGGGCGTCCTCGCGCGCTCGCCATTCGATCTCCGTCTCGTTCAGGTGGGAAGGCTGGGACTGGCGGTGCCGTCCGTCCGCTGCGGCGCTCGCAAGCGCCTCGATCTCCTCTGGCTCATAGAAGTCGATTACTGCCGGCGGTGGCTCGCGGCGCTTGGTGGTGGCCTCGACGGGATTGGACGGCAGGGCGTGGGTGTCGGTGCGGCGCGCATAGTTGAAGATCGCGTGCAGCACTTGGCGGTGCTTGTTGACCGTGCGCGGCGTGATGCCCGAGTCGTCGAGCCCGCGCAGGAGCGTCGCGACCTCCCGAGTGGTGATCTTGGCGATCGGCCGGTGTCCGAGCGCAGCCATGACGGTGCCGGTGCTCTTGCCCTTGCCGCGGCGGTGCGGGGTGCCGGGTTCGACGAGCATGTAGCGGTAGTCGCGCAACGTTGAGGGCTTCGCTCCGCGCTCGCGCTCCAAATGCTCAAGCCACTCCGCCGCGACCTCGCGGAAGGTCGCACCCCGCTCGCGGCGTTCCCGCTCGCCTTCCTCGATCGCGCGCTCTTGGCTGTCGTGCTCGGCGATCATCTCCGCCATGCGAACCGTGGCGCGCTTCTCGTCGAAGTGGCCCTCCGGCACACGGCCACGGCGCGGACGCCAATCATCGCCGCCGGGCGTGCGCTCAAGCCAAGCAGGCCCGATGCGACGCTTGATCTGCTGCCCGCCTCGTCGCCACTTCGCCTCATACACAGGCCCACCGATGCGCGCCACGACGACCAGTGCGCCTGTCGGTGCGGCACTGCGCAATCTGCTCTCCGGCGACACCACCCCCGGAGAGTACCACGTGAGTACCGCGCACCGACGGGTACCGCTTCGAGTACCGAACAAGCCTAAAACGTCGGTATAGAACCATTTTAGGCAACCTGAATCGCTTGAAAATGCGGGCTTCAGCCATTCGCCTGCGGCCTTTCAAGCCGCAGGTCGAGGGTTCGATTCCCTCCAGGCGCACCTACCCAATCCCCGGCAACCAAGCCAAACTCCAACCACCAGCCGGTTGCGCAGACTCGAAACCACCTGATCTTCTCGGGCTTTCGCGGCGACCGTCAATCCATTCTCGTCTAGACGTTCCGCTGACGGTCGCGGCAGAATGCGGCTGGTGGCTGACCCACGACGGAATATCGAGCTGAAGGCGATCGATCCCGATCCTGCGCGTTCGCTGCAAATATGCGCCGCCCTCAAGGCGCAGGACGAGGGTGTGCTTTGGCAGCGCGACACTTACTTCAATGTGTCGGCCGGCGGACTGAAGCTTCGCGAGGAGCAACCTGGGCGCGCGCACCTGATTCAGTTCGAGCGCCCAGAGGAACCAAAACAACGCGAGAGTCGCTACCGGATTTATCTCCTGTTGCGGGTTATGGGAAGTTGTGGGTGTTTTTCTGTGGGGGCGAGGGGTTGGGGTTGGTTGCTTCTGATAATCACAGGGTTTCGAGGTATGCGAGGAGTTTGTCGGGTGGCTGGTAGCGGCCGGGTGGGGTGCCGGTGGGTGCGATGGTTTCGATTGCTTTTTGCTTGATGTTGTTGTTGGCGTGGAGGTAGGTCTCGGTCGAACGGATGCTCTCGTGTCCGAGCCATAGCGCGACGGTCGCGATGTCGTTGTTGGCGAGTAGCAGCATCGCGTTGGTGTGTCTGAGGGTGTGCGGGGTGATGCGCTTGCTTTTCAGGGACGGGCAGGTTCGGGTGGCGGTGCTGGTGTGTTTGTCTAGTAGCCATGCGATTGCCTTGGTGCTCAGCGGTTGTCCTTGGCGGGTTGGGAATACGGGGTCGGTGTTCTGGCCTTGTCGCTCTTCGAGCCATGCGCGTAGGACGGTTGTGGTGTCGGGTGTGAGCGGCGCGACGCGTTGCTTGCGGCGCTTGCCGAGCACTTTGACGCTCGCGCCGGTGTCGAGGCGGACGTGCTCGATGGTGAGGTTGGCGAGCTCTGAGACGCGCAGCCCGGTCTGGATCGCGGTGAGTAGGAGTGCGTGGTCGCGGCGGCCGAGCCAGGTCGTGCGGTCGGGTGCTGCGAGCAGCGCTGTGATCTCTGCCTGTTGGAGGTAGGACACGGTCGTGCGGTCGTAGCGCTTGTTGGGGATCTCGAAACCCGCGCGATAGTGTGCGCGTGCTCGGGGTGGCGCAGCGCGGCGTAGCGGTAGAGCGAGTGGATCGCCGCCAAGCGCGCGTTGCGGGTCCGGGTGGTGTTGTGGCGCTCATGTTCGAGGTAGTCCAGGAACGCTCCGATCAGCGGCGCGTCGAGGTCTTCGATGTCCAGGCGGCTAGGAGGCTTGCCGGTGTTCTGGCTGGCGAACCCGAGCAGTAGTCGTAGCGCGTCGCGGTATGCCGCGATCGTGCGTGGGCTGGCGCCCTTCTGGTTGATCATGCGATCACCGAAGAACGCTTGGAGTGTGGGTGCGAGCAGCGTCATGATCGGCCTCCCAGGAGCCCGTCGAGGTCGCGCGCGGCGAGCTGCAGCAACTCGCGGACGGCCTGCAGATACCAGTAGGTGTCCGAGGGGTAGACGTGCCCGAGATAGGTGGAGAGCCGAGGCATCTCGCGGTGAACCTCGACGCCTGCTTGGTGCCAGCCGATCAGCGTTCGGACAGCGAAAGCGTGCCTGAGAATCGTGCGGGCGGGGCCGGTCTCGCTCCCCGGCTCCCTCCAAGCCGGCGAACGCGATCACTGTGCGGAAGGACTTCCCGAACGCGCCCCGGGTCAACCGCAAGCCGCGGCATGTGATGAACAGCGCCTGGGTCGGGCGATCTGGCCAGTAGCGGTCGCGGGTGCGTTGGTAGGCGCGAAGCGCCGCGACAGTGCTGGGGTGCACGGGGATCTCGCGCTGCTTGCCCCACTTCCCGACCGCGGTGATCGCGCCCGCATCGAAGTCGACGTCGGTGTCGTCGAGCGCCAGCGCCTCCCCGAGACGCAGCCCGCTGACGGCCAGCAGCCCGATCACGGTCTGCACGCTCGCGCCGCGCACCGGCGGGTCGAGCGTCCCAGCGGCACTCATCAGTAGCTCGATCTCCCTGGGGGAGTAGATGTATGGCGCGACCCGCTGCTGGCGGGCGGGCAGCAGATCGCGAGACGGGATCTCAGTCGCGGGATCGAGCGTTGCGAGATACCGCGCGAACCCGCGGACCATCCCGAGCCGCTGCCGGTAGAGATGCGCCTTGACCCCGACAGGCTGGGTGGCCCACGCGAGCGCAAGCTCGGTCGTGACCGTGTCCTGACCTGACTGCTCCAGGAACGCGACGAACTGCACCAGCAGCCGCCCTGGACGCTCGAGCTTGAACCCGAGCTGCCGACGAACCATCAGGTAGTCATCGAGCGCTTCATGCAACGTGCTCATGAACGACCCCCCGGCCACGGTAGCGCCAGCGCCCTGAGCGAACCCTGATCCACGCGCGCGTATTTCACCGTCGATTGCAGCTCGCGATGACGGAGCACCTGCGCGATCTCCCCCAACGGGACGCGGGCGCGCAACATCTCCGAGGCCGCTGTATGCCGCAACCGGTGCGCCCCGACCGACGGCAGCCCCGCGCGCCGGCACGAGCGCTGCACGATCGCCGTCACCCCAGCGTCGGTGACCGGCCCCAACGGCGTGCACACACACAAAAACAGCGCCCGGTGCTCGCTCCCCGGCCGAACACGAAGATAAGAGACGATCGCCTCACCGACATCGACAGGCAGCGGCATCCGGTCCTGCCGGCGACCCTTGCCGCGCACCAACAGTTCCCCCGCACGCCAATCAATGTCCTCAAGCGCGATCCCGGCGACCTCCGCCCGGCGCAACCCCAGCCGCAACAGCAACAGCAGGATCGCGCGATCACGCCTACCGATCACGCTCTGCGGGTCGCAGCCGGCGAGCATCCCCGCAACCGTCCGCGGCGCCAGCCCCTTGGGAAGCGAGCGTCCCCGCAGATCAGCGACCTTCGGCACCGCCCAAACCAGCGGCATCTCGATCAACCCCGCGACATGCAAATAGCGCAGCAGTGCCCGCAAGTTCGCGGCCAGGTTCATCGCGCCCGTCACCGACCGCCGCGGACACTCCCGCACCGAGAACCCGCTCACATCACCAGCGGCCAGCCGATCAAGCGAAAGCCCGCCCTGCCGCTCAACGCGATCCTCAAGGAACGACCTCGCCGCCCGCACATAGTTCTTGATCGTCCCAGCCGCCAGCCCCCGCTCGCGCCCCAAATACACACAAAGGTCAGCAAGCAGTTCCTCAACCGGACCGGACGCCGCCGGCTCTGACCCGACCACACCGAGCCCCCGCAAATACGCAACCGGAACCCGCACGCTCAACGGCGACGCGAAAGTCCGATAGCCGGCCGCTCGATGCGCCGCCGCGAACCGCACCGCCAGCCCGTCAACCCAATCGCCAGCGCCAAGCCCCTCGCCCTCCAGCCACAAACTCAGCCGGCTCAGCTGCCACAACCTCAACTGCCGCGCGTGCAACATAAACCCCCGCGCCGCCAGCCACCCCTCATAACCCACCGCATATACCGCCAACGGCCCCGACACAGTCGGAGCCCACCGATGCCGTCTCATCAACGCCTCCAGTCCCGATCAACAGAGAACCCAGAAGCCTCGACCAGACACCGCGATTATGCGCACCCACTCAACCCCCACGGCCACGGGGCTCCCACCCGCCCAACTTCAGATCACCCGCGACAGCAGATAAATGCGATACCGCCCGCCGACGACTCCGAGCTCCTCGTCGGTGTCCTGGCGGACGGTGGCATAGTGGCCGCGCACCTCCTTGTAGCGCAGCATGTCGAGCTGCCAGTCCGGGCCACGGTCGACCACGAGCGGCTTCTTGACGACGCTCCAACCGAGACCTGCCGCCTCGATCGCCTCAGCGACGCTCGCCGGCGATCGCTCGGCGGCGGTCGCTCCAGCACGGCCCCAAGACCATGCCACGGGGGTAGCCCGGACAGAGAACATCGAATCTGAGGCTGTAAGTCCAGCGGACATAGCCGCCCTCCATTGGATGAGTGGCCCCACCCAATGGGGCCCGCTCGCAGCCCCGGTCGCATCCCAAAAGGGATGCGACAATGGCCGGCAAGCCGGCTCCCACACCCCAGCTGCGTCGCCTGGCGACAAGGGAGCCCATGGCCGTTTGCAACAAGCTCTTGTTCAAAGCCACGACTGAGCTACCTCTCAACGGGCGCACTCAGGGTTCGACGTGGCGCCGGAAGGGAACCAGACCACTCGGGCCAGCACGCGCCGCGCGATCCAGGCGCCTCTCATCGACGCGACCAGACCCTCCTGACCTGCGGCAAATAGCATGTGGAGCCGAGACGTTTCCCTGCCGGAGCACAGGCATGAGACAGCGCTACTTGTCGGTGTCGCACACCGGATCCTTGGCGATAGTGATCACAGTTTGTGTCTATATACAAACTGGAGTGTGATTGAAATGTCTCTGATTTTATTGACAGGCAGCTGGTGGTGTGCTTATAGTCGCTGGTGTGGGGCGATTCGTGTATCTACCGGGTGGAGTGAGACCGTTTGACTACTTCCCTTCATGAGAATCACCAGTTCCATCAGACCGTAAAGCGAGGGGTGGGGCGAGGGCGATGAAGCGATCTGTGGCGATCCCCTGGAGGACGCCTCTCCTACGGCGATTGGGAACGGTTGCGATAGTTATTGCAGCAATAGTGTGGGGGATATCTCAGGGTAGTAATCGCAGTAGTGGCGCTTCTCTTAGTCGTCAGGCCAAGACGCAGGTCAGCTCCATTGAGCTCCAAGAAGATATCGAGATCAACTCTCTGCTCAAGGGTATACCTCAGCACGGCGATACTCTCGGCCAACCAACGGCACCTGTGACATTGCAGTTCTTTGGTGACCTGGAGTGCTTTACAACGAAGATATTCGCCGTATCGTTCTTGCCCTCGATCATTCACGATCTGGTGCGCACCAACATCCTTAAGATCGAATACCGCTCCCTAGAGACAGACACGCACAATACAAGGACGTTTGTGCACCAGCAAATGGCGGCACTTGCTGCTGGGACGCAAGACAAGCTTTGGGATTTCATCTTGACTTTTTATCATGAGCAAGGACCGGAGTACACCGGCTACGTAACAGAAAGCTATCTTGAAGGCATCGCAAATCAGATCCCGCGCCTAAACCTTGCGCAATGGAACAGCGATCGCGAAGATCGTCAACTATTTAACCAGATCATTGGGGACAGACGCGCTGCTATAGCCTTGCGTGACCGCAGTACCCCAGCCTTCCTGATTGGGCGCACCGGAGGGAAAATGATGAAGCTCCCAGGTTATGAACTGAAACGACTGGGTGGCTCTCTAACGGATGCGCTTTCCCTCAAGGAAGCTATCAATGGACTTGCATAGGACACGCCTGTAATGTCGTTTACAAAGCCTACGGCAACACACCCGGAAATCGGCAATGGGAAGGGGAATGATGATCCATAGAAAGGCGATCGCAACCGGTCTCCTAGCTGCATTCGTACTCGGTATGGCGACTCCAAATGTGCTCGCATGCGAAGGTGGAGGTGGTGGAGGTGTCTTGAAACCGGAACATGAACCCCTCGAATTTGGCGAGGTCGAACTGAAACAGACTGGCAAACAGATTGATAAATTTAAAATTGCACTGGGCACTGTGGAAATCACAGAAGTTCTAGTTCCGACCGCGTCAGGATTCACTAAGGGCACGGATGAATGCACGGGTAAAACGCTCGTTTTCGGGAAAGCCCCTGAAGAATGCAAAGTTGAAGTAAAATACACGCCCACGTTCGAAGATCTCGAGACCGGCTTCGTGGACGTAAAAGAAAAAACAAGCCTGATTCTAAGCCAGACCCTTACAGGCGAAGGCATGAATAAAGTTACGCTAGAATCATTGACATGGCTAAAAGGAGAAACAACCACAAAGGTAAGCAAGCTTAAGACACTTGCAAATATCACAGTTAAAGAAATAAAAGTTACGGATACGACGGACTTTGGACTCCCAGGAAAAAAATGTAAAGCGGGATCTAAAGCGACGGAAACCTCGCCATGTGAAATCGAAGTCAGCAGACTGACTACCACCCCAGCCAGCGCAACGTTGGAAGTGACGTACAAAGACGACGAATCAGGCAAAACCGGCACTGCGACGGCTTCTCTCAGTGGTAGTTAATTATCATAGGTCATGTTCTCGGCGGGAGTGATTTCGGGAGAACGGAATGTAGGACCGGCTGGCGGGTTCCGTTTTTGTACAGGCGCAAGCAGCCTGCCCGGAACAACTGGCGGTCTCGTGCCTGACCTACAGCCGTTATATCGCCTACTGTCGTCCCGTGGCCGCCCACCCGGGACTGTTCGCCGGAGATCCACTCAATACGAAACCTCGACCGAAAGGACGTGCGGCAAGTTCGGCTAGGAGATCGTGTGGGCGATCGAGGACTGCCGACACGTCTAATAGCGCCGTGAGCGCTCGCTGGCGAGTGATCGTGCAAGTCGCTCCAAAGCTAGTGTCATCTCGGCCGCATCGGTCGACTCCGCTAGCTCCGTCATGGTCATCCCCTTCGGCCAGACCAAGCACTTCCACCGTTAGTCAGACAGTCCCGAAGAACTGTGATTATCAGAAGTAACCAACCCCAACCCCCCAGCCCCCACACGGAAAGCCACCCACAACTTCCCATAACCCGCGACAGGAGATAAATGCGATTATGGGCAGCTGCCCATAACCGCATCATCCAGACCGAAGATCCTCAAACGTTGCTTGCAGCCCTGACCGCAGCAGTCGGCGTCGACGTCGTCGTGACGAAGCGCCGTCGCCTGTTCCTCTGGCAAAACGTTCGCATCCATCTCGACGATGTTGAGCGCCTCGGTACATTCCTCGAGCTGGAGGCGGTCGCGCCAGCCGACTCAGACCTGCAAAACGAGCACAAGCTCGTCGAGCGACTACGCGACGCTTTCTCGATCACAGACGACCGTCTCTGCGCCACCGGCTATGCCCAGCAGCTGATTGCTCGCTCGATCATCGAGCTCGTCGACCGGGTGCGCGCAATCCCATATGGCCGGCCGAGCGACCGCACGGTCGAGGGCATGCTGCGCGAGCAGCGCGGCACCTGCTCCACTAAGCACCTCTACCTTGCACAGCAACTCGGCCAGCGGTTCCCAACGACTGAGCCGGAGATCGTCCACAGGGTCTACCGGCTCGACCAGCACCGTGCGCGGGAGCTCTTTGGAGAAGAGATCGCCCAGACGATCCCTCCGGGCGGGCTCATCGACGTCCACCGATACCTCACGATCCAGATCGACAAGCAACGGCTCGCCATCGACGCGACGTTCCCCGGCGCGCCCTGGGACGGGCGCTCACCAATGCCACTCGCGTGCGGTCCCGGTGAAGACATTCCGGCCGGCGAGCAGCCCGATCAGGACAAGAAGGCGCTGGAGCGACGCCACTGCGACTCAGCCATCCGTGAGCTCTTTATCACCGCCCTCGCACAAGCTCACATTGCGCCTCGAGAGTAGACGGGATTGTGTTTCCTACACGATCAAAAGCTTGTACAGCGGTGCAAGGTTTGCGACGCTACTAGCAGTAGCGCATAGCGTCGTCCCATGGCATGTTCGTATAGCGGGTCGGCGCTGTCGTTAGACCGAAAGGAGATCAGTAGGGATGTCCGCTATCAAGTTGATCGCGAACCTAGTACTTGTAAAGTAAGCCCCGCGACTATCGTCACTGAACCCGTCATTGCCAAACTCTGGGATCGACGGAAGGCAATAACAGTCTTGAACTGGACGCCAATAGGGCATATCTAATAGGCGGCAAGGCGGCGCTCAAACTCACAGCAGGAGAAGCGTTCGCGGATGCTCCGGCGATCTTGACGCCAAGTCAAAATCCTCTCGCGGAAATTAAAGTCACGAAAGGTACGTCCGGAGAAGCGACAGGAATCTTTATCAATAAAACCGATGCCGATTTCAAAATAACAGTTAAACCAAAGGTGCGCGGTAGTTTTGCGGCTGGTGGAGCAATCGCTGAAGAATACAAAATAGGTTTTACGGTCGTCAAAGACGATGGAAGCTGTTCCATTAACGTAAAATTTACTGCTACCCCAACGATGCCCAAAGAAAAATATACGGGCACTCTCGTTGTCAGCGAGCTCCAATAGTGAATCTAAATGCAGAAGTAGTTAACTAATGACATAGCAGTTCTTGTCTGTCTGTCTGTGTGGCAGGCAAATTCTATCTCAAGAGCTGGCGCGGAACCTGGTCGCGTCAGCTCTTGACTAGGCGGACTTGGGGCGGCGCGAAGCGAATCTGGTTAGTCGCGGTCGACCCGATGTCAGGAGTGCGCGGTGAGTGATTACTGGTCGGTCTGTGGGCCCCCGCCCACCTGCCCCCGCGCCCCGCGCAGGCCCACGCACCCGACACACCCCACGCAATCCACACACCACACGCAGCCGACGCACGCGGCGCACCCACTGCACCCGCGGCATCCGACGCAGGCCGCGCATCCCGCGATGCCCACGCAGCCAATCGTCAGCGCGCTTCCCGCGACCGCGACGCCGAGCAGCGTGCCGACGCTGCCGGCGACCGCGACGCTGCCGGCCGTCAAAGCCGAGCCCGCAACTGCGACGCCGCTCCACGTGAGCGCGCTCCCCGCGACTGCCACGCTGCGGCTGGTGGCGACGCTGCCAGCCACCAGGACGGCGTCCGGTGAGGCGACGCTCCCGGGATGGCCGAATATCTCGCCCACGGCCTCGCGAGCGATAAGCGTAGCCCTGATCCGCGGGGGGCGCGAGCGCGGCGGCGAGCAAACGGCAGCGAGGCGCTCCGGCAGTGTCGGGCCGTCGCCGATCTGCTTGGCTTTGCGCCGTGCCGCGTGCCGCCTCACCGCCCCGGGAGCCGGAGCTTCCCCAAGTGCTGGAGCGCGGTGAGCTCGCGGCGCTCACCCACGACGCGAGTCTTGCCGAAATCGAATTGGGCGGAGTCGTGCTCGCGGATGGCCACGCCAAAGGCGTGATGCTGAACACGATCAGACTGACGAACTGTGACCTTTCGGGCTCGCGCCTGGAGTACCTGCGGATCGTGGAGGGCGAGCTGCGCGATTGCAACCTCGCCAACCTGCACGCGCGCGAGGCGACGTTCGCGGGCGTCGCGGTCGAGCGCGGCCGTCTGACCGGAATCGACTTGGCCGAAGCGACGCTGAGGGATGTGACGATCCGCGATTGCCGCATCGACCTGGCCTCGTTTCGCGGCGCGCGCCTGGAGCGCGTGAGGTTCGCGGACTGCGTGCTCGCCCAGACCGACTTCCTAGACGCGCGGCTGGACTCGGTTTGCTTTCACGATTGCGATCTCACCGGCGCGGACCTGCGCGGAGCTCGGCTGCAGGCCTGCGAGCTGCGCCGCAACGACCTCACGGGCCTGCAGGGCGTGGAGAGCCTGCGCGGCGCGGGAATGGAGTGGCCGGACATCGTGAACATGGCGGGAGTCTGGGCGTCGGCGCTCGGCATCGAGGTGCTCGACAGCGAAGGCTGATCGCGCGCTGCTCGCGCACGGCCTCGCAAGCGTCGCGGCGACGCTACTGTTCGCCGATGGCCGCGACGCGGTTCACCGGGCGTCCGGCGGTCGAACGCGAAGTTCGCCCACGACAGGGGGCCGCGTACGGAAGCCTCACACAGGCGCTGCTGGCGCTCGTGGGCTACTGCGCGTTGTCGGGGATCTTCTACGGGCGCCGCGCGCTCGGAGACCTGCGGCACGTCGTCGTGGGATTCGGCCAGGCGCCGCCGTTCTACGGACACGACCAGAGCGCCTACGTGTGGTCATTGGCGTGGGCGGCGCGCGCATTGACGCATCTGCAGAACCCGTTCCTGGCGCACGAGATCTTCGCGCCCGTCGGTTACAACCTGGCGTGGGCGGCGAGCATCCTCGGGCCGGGCCTGTTGAGCGCTCCGCTGACGCTCGCGGTGGGCGCGGTCCCGACATACGACCTGCTCGCGCTGGCCGCGCCCGCGGGCGCGGCGTGGACGGCGTTTCTGCTCTGCCGGCACGTGAGTGGCCGCGTGGCGCCCGCGTTGGCGGGTGGCTTGCTCTTCGGTTTCGGTACGTACGAGACAGGAGAGACGGTCAACCACATCAATCTCGCGCTCGTCGCGCTCGTGCCCCTCGCGGCGCTGCTGGTGCTGCGGCGCTACGACGGGCAAACCTCGCGGCCGCGCTTCATTCTCGCCCTGGGTCTGGTCCTCGGGCTGCAGTTCTGGACCTCCACCGAGGTGTTCGCCTCGCTGGCGATGTTCGGTGGGCTGGCGTTCCTCCTGGCGGCGCTGCTGGCCCCCCGAGCACGGCGACCTCAGATCGGGCGCTGCGCGGGTGAGACGCTCGGCGCGCTGCTGCTCGCGCTGATCCTCGCGGCGCCGTTTCTGTACTACGCGCTGAGCTATCCGAACCCGGTGAGTGAAATCTCGACTGCGGACGCGGGCGCGGATCTCGCGAACTTCGTGCTTCCCAGCGGGACCACCTGGTTGCACGGGTGGGGCTCGCTCGCGGCCAGCGCGACGCGCCTTCACGGGAACATCACCGAGCAGCTCGCGTATCTGGGGATCCCGCTGATCTTGCTGCTGGGGGCATACGCGGTCGAGTGCCGCCGCTCGCGGCTGGTGCGCTTCCTCCTGATCTTCATCCTCGTGGCCGCGGTCCTGAGCCTCGGGGCGCATCTCTACTGGGATGGCACGGCGACCGGTGTCGAATTGCCGTGGTCGCTGCTCGATCGACTGCCGCTGCTGCGCTTTGCGGGCCCCGGGCGCTACGTGCTGTACATGTGGCTCGCGGTCGCGGTCGCGGTCTCTAGTTGGCTCGCGCGCGCCGCGCACACGCGCGCGCGCTGGGCGACCTTCGCGGTCGTCGCCATCTCACTCGCACCCAACCTTACGGGTGTGCCGTGGGGAACACGGGTCGATGCTCCGCCGCTACTGCGCCCGCCGGCGCTCGCACGCTACATCCCCAAGGGCAGCACGGTGCTCGCGCTGCCCTTCGGCATCTGGGGCGACTCGATGTTCTGGCAGGTGCAGGCCGACTTCCGCTTCCGCCTGGCCGGCGGATACGTGTCGGTCTCGCCGCCGGCGGCCTACCGGCAGTACATCTATCTCCTGCGCGCGCTCGGCGGAGGTCCGATCGAGGGACACCCCAACCAGCGGATCTGTGGTTTCTTGCGGATGACCGGCACCCGTGTGATCGTGCTCCGCGAAGGCTCGCCGGGCCTGTGGGCGCGGCTGCTGCGACCGCTGCGGGTGCCCGCGCGGCGCGCCGGCGGGTTCTGGATCTACGAGCTCAGCGCTCCCGGCGGCGCGCCGGGGCAGTGCGTTGCTCCTGCGACGCAGCCGCCGCCGCGCGCGAGGCGGATCCCGGCCCTGCCATTTCCGGGAGTTGGTGGGGCTATGCTGGCGCGCAACCGAGCGAGGAGAGGGCGATGATCATCAGCACAATGAACGACCTGCCCGGCTACCGGGTCGAGGAGGTACTGGGCGAGGCCTTCGGCCTGACCGTGCGGGCGCGCAACGTCGGCTCCCAGATCGGCGCATCGTTCAAGTCACTGGTCGGCGGTGAGCTGAAGGGTATGACGAAGATGCTCGCCGAAGGGCGCGCGCATGCGCAGGAGCGGCTCGTCGAAGCGGCCGAGGAGAAAGGCGCGAACGCGATCCTCGCGTTTCGCTTCGATACCTCCGAGCTGGGATCGACGTGGACGGAGATCTGCGCCTACGGGACCGCGGTGCGCGTCACGCAGGGATAGCCCTATTACCCGGGGTTCCAGTCAGACGCCCGCCGCCGCCCGACTGCGACGGGCCGCGGGTGCCGCGATCAGGTGTAACTCTCTGCGAGCGTCTGCCAGTGGGCCATGTCGTGGCCGGGGATGATCAACGCGTCGGGGTGCTCGCGGTCATATGCCTGGAGCGCGCGCAGGCTGCGCTCGAAGGCCCGCGAGTCCTCGGCGCGCAGCGGCCGCTTGCCTTCGCGGAGCGTCGCGAGCGAGTAGATCGCATCGCCCGCGATCATCGCCTCGCGCTCGCGCAGGCGGGCGCGGATCGAGAGGTGGCCGGAGCTGTGGCCGGGGGTGTCGAGCAGGATCAGCGATCCGTCTCCGAAGAGGTCGAGCGAGCGCTCGAAGGGTCCGTAGGACCGCGCGGCCGGGCTGCCGAAATCGAGTGTGTGGTAGCTGGGGCGGGGGTCGAGCTGAGCGGGGGGATATCCAAACACGGTCGCGGCGCGTCCGTGGGCGGCATCCCACTCCGCTCGGGAGACCAGCACGGTGGCGTTGGGGAAGTCGGCGAGCGCGCTGGCGTGATCGAAGTGCAGATGAGTCATGACGATCAGGCGGATGTCGGTTGGCGCGATGCCACGCGCGTGCAACTGTGCCGCGGCGGTCTGCTCGGGGCGCATGCGGACGTTGCGCGCCATCAGCAGGCCCAGCGGGCCGAGATTGCGGGTCCGCGCACGCATCGAGCCTGCGGCGACGTCACGGTGAAAGCCGGTGTCGACGAGGATCGGACCGGCGCTCGGATGCTCGATCAGGAAGGCGACTATCGGGATCCGGAAGAGGTCATCCTTGGCGACCCCGATCCCCAGCGCACGCAGTGTTCCCATGAGGCCGGGTTCGGCGTGAAACCAACCCTCGGGGCCGAGCATCTCGGCGCAGAGCAGCGGCTGCAGCGTAACTGTGGCTCCATCGTGCCCGCCTGGCAGCGGCGGTGCGATCGGCGTGGCGTGGGCGGCGGGAGGCACGCGCACAGTCTCCCTGATCTGGCGCACGTGGGTGCGATCGCGCGAATGCATCGACGCTGCGTCTGCGCTACGGTGCGCGTATGGGTGAGCGCAGCGCGTACACGCCGGGCACCTTCTGCTGGGTGGAACTGACGACCACCGACCAGGATGCCGCGAAGTCCTTCTACGGTGCGCTGCTCGGTTGGGATTACGACGACCGCCCGGTGGGCGAGGGCGATTACGTCTACTCGATGGCGCAGGTCGGCGGCAAGAGCGTCGCGGCGATCGCGGCGCAGCCCGATCAGCAGCGCGAGGCGGGAGTCCCGCCGCTGTGGAACTCCTACGTCTCGGTGGCGGACGCCGACGCGACGGCCGCGCGGGCGGCGGAGCTCGGTGCGACGGTGCACGCGCCGCCGTTCGACGTGATGGACGTCGGGCGGATGGCGGTGATCGCCGACCCACAGGGCGCGTTCTTCGAGATCTGGCAGCCCAAGGAGCACATCGGCGCGGGCCTCGTCAACGCGCCGGGCGCGCTGGTCTGGAACGAGCTCGCCTCGTCGGATCTGGAGGCCTCGAGCGCTTTCTACAGCGCGCTCTTCGGCTGGAAGATCGCGCAGTTCGAGGGCAGCCCGGAACCGTACCTGTCGATCAAAGTCGGCGAGGCCAACAACGGCGGCATCCGGCCCAACCAAGAGCCCGGTCCGCCGCCGCACTGGCTGGCCTATTTGGGAGTCGAGGATCTCGACGCGGCGCTGGCGCGGGTCGGGGAGCTCGGCGGCAGCGTGCACGCCGGCCCGATCGACATTCAGATCGCGAAGATTGCGGTCGTCGGCGACCCGCAGGGCGCGATCTTCGCGCTGTACGCGGGCGACCTCGAGCCGTAGATCGCGCCGAAGGCCGTTCCTCGGAGCGACCCCGCCGCGCGTACGCGCGCCCGCACACGCGCCCGCGGCGGGCCCCGCAAAACCGAACATCTGTTCCCCTTCGTATGATGTAGATCGAGATGGCCTCGAGCAACCAAATCGTCGTCGCGGGCGCACGCGAGCACAACCTGAAGGACATCTCGCTGAGCCTGCCGCGCGACGCGCTGGTCGTGATCACGGGGTTATCGGGCTCGGGCAAGTCGAGCCTGGCGTTCGACACGATCTACGCGGAGGGGCAGCGCCGCTACGTGGAGTCGCTCTCGGCCTACGCCCGTCAGTTCCTGGGCCAGATGGACAAGCCGGACGTGGACTCGATCGAGGGCCTCTCGCCGGCGATCTCGATCGACCAGAAGACGACTTCGCGCAACCCGCGCTCGACGGTCGGCACGGTGACGGAGATCTACGACTATCTGCGCCTGCTGTGGTCGCGCGTGGGCAAGCCGCACTGCCCGATCTGCGGCCGGCCGATCGTGGGACAGTCCGCGGAGCAGATCATCGACCAGGTGATGGAGTTGCCGGACGGTGCGCGCTTCATGGTGATGGCGCCGATCGTGCGCGGACGCAAGGGGGAGTACGGCAAGCAGCTCGAGGAGCTGCGCACCGAAGGCTTCACGCGCGTGCGGATCGACGATCGCATCCGGCTGCTCGAGGAATCGATCGTGCTGGACAAGCGCTACAAGCACGACATCTCGGTCGTGGTCGACCGTCTGATCATGCGCCACGACGTGCGCAAGCGCCTGGCCGATTCGATCGAGACCGCGGTAGCGCTGGCGGACGGGTTGGTGGAGGTGGAGATGATCGGCTCCGCCCTTTCGGGCTCCGCCCGTGGGTCGGCTGTGGCACACGACGGCGAGTCCGCGGCGGCGGCGCCCGAGCGAAACGGTCGCGCCAAGGGCAAGGCCGCCGGCGCCAGCGAGGACGGCGGCGGGCGCGCGACCGGCGCGCTCGGCACGCGCGCGGTGGCGGCGCAGATCGTTCCCGGCGAGCTTCCGCCCGACGGCACCATCTTCACCTTCTCCGAGCGCTTTGCGTGTCCCGAGCACGGGCCGTCGCTGGTCGAGCTGGAGCCGAGGATCTTCTCGTTCAACTCGCCGCACGGCGCCTGCGAGCACTGCCACGGTCTCGGTGCCCAGATGGTGATCGACCCCGAGCTGCTCGTGCCGGACCCGGCGCTGTCGGTGGGGGAGGGCGCCATCGCGCCGTGGAGCAACGTGGTCTCCAACTACTACGAACAGGTCGCGCAGGCGATCGCGGACCTCTACGAGGTCGACCTCGACGCGCCCTGGGAAGAGTTGCCCGAAGAGCACCGCGCGATCTTTCTGCACGGAACCGAGGAGCCGCTGCCGATCTCCTACAAGAACCGCTTCGGGCGGCGGCGCTCGTACTCGACGCGTTTCGCTGGAATCGTCGCGAACCTCGAGCGCCGCTACCGCGAGACGGAGTCCGAAGGGGTCAAGGAGAAGCTCGAGGAATACATGTCGCTGCGGCCGTGCCCAGTCTGCGGCGGGGCACGCCTGCGTGCGGAGTCGCGCGCGGTGCTTGTGGGGGGGACGCGGATCGAGGACTTCTGCGGGCTCTCCGCGCGGCGCGCGCTGGAGTGGTTGGAGGAGGTCGAGCTCTCGGATACAGATCGTCATGTCGCACGGCTGATTTTGCGCGAGATCTCCGAGCGTCTGCAGTTCCTGGAGAACGTCGGTATCGGCTACCTCTCGATGGACCGCTCCTCGGCGACGCTTTCCGGGGGTGAGGCGCAGCGCATCCGCCTGGCGACGCAGATCGGATCCTCACTGGTCGGCGTGCTGTACATCCTCGACGAGCCCTCGATTGGCCTGCACCAGCGCGACAACTCGAAGCTGATCGCGACGCTCGAGCGTCTGCGCGACCTCGGCAACACGGTGATCGTGGTCGAGCACGACGAGCAGACGATGCGCGCCGCGGATCACCTCGTCGACCTCGGCCCCGGCGCCGGTGAGCATGGCGGAAAGATCGTCGCGCAGGGCACCGCGGCGCAGGTGCAGCGCGTGAAGGATTCGCTCACGGGGCAGTTCCTCGCGGGCACGCGCAAGATCGCGCCGCCGACAAAGCGGCGCGTGCCGACGGGTTACCTGAAGGTCAAGGGCGCCACACAGCACAACCTGCGCGACGTCGACGCGAGCTTCGCGCTGGGAACCCTGACTTGCGTGACGGGCGTCTCGGGCTCGGGCAAGTCGACGCTGGTCAACGAGATTCTCTACAAGGCGCTCGCCAATCGCCTGCACCGCGCGCGCCAGCGCCCGGGGGCGCACCGCTCGATCGAAGGGCTCGAGCAGCTCGACAAGATCATCGCCGTCGACCAATCCCCGATCGGGCGCACGCCGCGCTCGAACCCCGCGACGTACACGGGCCTGTTCGACGTGATCCGCGACCTCTTCTCAAAGACCCAGGAGGCGCGCGCGCGTGGCTACAAGCCGGGGCGCTTCTCCTTCAACGTCAAGGGCGGGCGCTGCGAGGTCTGCAAGGGCGACGGGCAGATCAAGATCGAGATGCACTTCCTGCCCGACGTGTACGTGCCGTGCGAGCAGTGCCACGGCAAGCGCTACAACCGCGAGACGCTCGAGATCCATTTCAAGGGCAAGTCGATCGCGGATGTCCTCGACATGCCGATCGAGCAGGCGGTGAAGTTCTTCGAGCACATCCCCAAGGTGCGTCGGCGCCTGGAGACGCTGAACGCCGTCGGCCTTGGCTATGTGCGTCTCGGTCAGCCCGCGACGACGCTCTCCGGCGGGGAGGCGCAGCGCGTGAAGCTCGCGACGGAGCTCTCGAAGGTCGCGACGGGTCGCACGCTGTACATCCTCGACGAGCCCACCACCGGCCTGCACTTCGCCGATGTGCAGCGATTGTTGGAGGTCTTGCAGCGGCTGGTCGACGCCGGGAACAGCGTCGTCGTGATCGAGCACAACCTCGACGTGATCAAGTGCGCGGACCGCCTGATCGACATGGGGCCGGAGGGCGGAGACGAGGGCGGCTTGGTGATCGCGGCGGGCACCCCCGAGGAGGTCGCGGCCGAGCCGGCCTCGCACACCGGGCGCTTCCTCGCCGAGCTGCTGCCGGACCCGGGCGTCTCGCGCAACGGCAAGGCGCCGCGCGCTGCTCGGAAGCCCGCCAAACCCGCTCAGCGACGCGCGAAGGCCGTCCCGGCGTGAGTGGCGGCAGAGGACGCGCGAAGGCACGGCGCGTTTGAGCGAGCTCGAGCGTGCGCGTCTGTGGGCGCAGAAGTGGCGCTGGTATGAGCGCAACACGCTGCCTTGGAATCGCGCGCAGATCCACTGGCAGTTTCTGCGCCGCGACGCGTTCGTGCGCTGGCCCGTGCACGGGAACGTGCTGGAGGCGCTGCGCGAGGAGCGCCTGGAGATCGGCGTGGGCGTGCTGCTGGAGCCGAACGTGTGGATCACCGCGCCCGAACGCGCGCGGGTGCGCATCGGGCCGGGAACGTTCCTCAACCAGAGCGTGATGATCGCCGCGCAGGAGCTGGTGGAGATTGGCGCGCACTGCATGCTCGCCAACGGCTGCTTTGTCTCCGACGCCAGCCACCGCTTCGAGGATCCCGAGCGGCCGATCACGTGGCAGGGGTTCCAGAGCAAGGGCCCCACGCGGATCGGCGATAACTGCTGGCTCGGCGCGAACGTCGTCGTGACCAGCGGCGTGGAGATCGGCGAGCGCTGCGTGATCGGCGCTAACAGCGTCGTCACGCGCGACGTCGAGCCGTTCTCGATTGCGGCGGGAGCACCCGCGCGGGTGCTGGGGCCGGTAGCTGGATCAGGGCCGGGCGCGGCGCCGTCCTCCAGCTCCGCTTCAGTGACCCAGCCCGTCTCAGAGTCCGCGCCCGGAGCTAGAGATCGATGACCGGCGCACATCCTCGCGCCCATAAGCTACTCTAGTAGGTATGGCGATTCGTTCGTTCGTGGTTTCTCTCTTGGCGGCGCTGGGGCTGATGCTGATTCCGGCGGGCGCAGTTGCCAGCTCGGGCGACGCCGCCGCGACGCAAGCGCTCGCTCGCGCGACCGACACACTCGTGCGCGCGGCGAGCCCCGATGTGAGCAAGGGCCTAGCGGCGGCCCGGCGCTACGCGAGCCAGGTCGCCACGCAGTGCCCGCGGGCGGCCGCGGGATCGCCGATGAACCGCGCCTCCGAACAGCTCGACGACGAGGTCATCGGCGCGATGACGGTAGCCGGCTACAGCGTCGCCGCGGCCCCGATCGCCCGGTTCGAGCACGCCGTGCACAACCTGCGCTGGAGCAACGGCCGGCTTACGCGTGCCGTCAGAACCTTCGCGGCTAAGCTGCAGAAACTCTCGACGCTGGCGCTGCCGAACGTCTGCGGTGATATCCAGGCGTGGGCCGCCGACGGCTTCCAGGCGTTGCCCGCGGACACCGTCCCGTTTGTGCGGCACTACCTCGCGGTGACTCCGGAAGCCGAAGAAGTCCCGCTGATCATCCAGCTACTGATGCCCTACGCGACACCCAGCGATGTGCCGATCCTGCATCGCGTCGAACGGCTCGAAACTCATCTCGGCGAAGCCGAAGCGGCAGCCGTCGAAGCTTACTCGCGCCTGATCCTCGCGCTCGAACTGAACCAGTAGTCGCGCTGGCGCCCGGCTCGCGGGAGGCTCTGAGGATTTGTCATCTGTGAGTCCCGGGGGGCTCGCCGTTGTGTAGCGTAGCGCTCAATATAAACACGGTCCGGCTGTGAGGTCTGGCCGCTGCACGGGAGGCGTTATGCGAAGAGGACAATGGCGGGGGCGGCGGTTGACGGTGCTCATCGTCTGTGTGGTCGGCGCGTTTGCGGCGACCGCGACGGTGCTGAGCGTCAGCATCGCGGCCACCGGCACGTTCACCGCGGCCAAGAGCAAGGCGAAGCCCAAAAACGCGGGCTTGACCAAGAGCGAGGTGCTCGCCCTGATCAAGCAGTACGCGAAGGCGGGCCCTTCCGGCGCAACCGGAGCGACGGGCCCCACGGGCGCAACCGGAGCGACAGGTGCAACAGGCGCAGCCGGCTCAAGCGGAACAGCGGGTCTCAAAGGCGAAACCGGCGAAAAAGGCGAAGCGGGAGCGAAAGGTGAACCCGGCGCCAACGGAGCGGTTGCGGGCTACTCGGCCAGCCAGCCCGCCGGCGCGGGCGAAACGGCGCCCTTCACGAGCGGCACCGGCGCGTCGCCGACACTCATCCTGAGCAAGTCCCTTCCCGCCGGCAACTACATCGCTTCGGGCAAGGTCGAAGTCGGGATGTTCGCCACGGGCACCAAAGGCGAGGGCGACGTGGACTGCTCGCTCGTCGACGCTCCTAGCAGCGGCACGCCGGCCGTGGACGTCTCGGGCTTCTTCTCCTCCACTGAAGCCTTCTTCCCCACGACGCTCTCCTACGGCGCCGCCACGACGCTACCGCTGGAGGTCGCGATCGACACGACCAGCACCAGCACGCTGTCGATCTCGTGCTGGGTAAACGCCGGTTTCGGGGGCGAAGTCGGCGGGAAACCAGGCGAATTCAGCGCCTTCGCCTCGCACGCTCATCTGCAGGCCGTGCAGACGACCAGCAACAGCTGATCGCGGCTGGCGATCCTGCGCGCCGGGCAACCGCTCGGCGCGCAGGGCGAGCCGCCTCAGGCCAGTAGCGCGCGCAGCTCCTGCAGCTCGGCGGGGTCGATCTTGTAGGTGTGCTCCGCTGCGGGGTAGCGTCGCGCGCGGACGTCTTCGGCGTAGGCCGCGACGCCCGCGTTCATCTCCTCCTGGAGGTTTGCGTAGCGCTTGACGAAGCGCGGGCCGAGACCGTCGCGGATGCCGAGCAGGTCATGGAAGACAAGCACCTGTCCGTCGGTTGCGGGCCCCGCGCCGATGCCGATCACGGGGATCTCGATGCGTGCCATCAGCTCCTCGGTGACCGCCGCGGGGATCGCCTCGAAGACGAGCGCAAAGCAGCCCGCCTCCTGCAGCGCGAGGGCCTGCGCCGCGATCTTCGCGCCGGCCGCCGCGCTGCGCCCCTGCGCCTTCCAGCCGCCCAGCGCGGTCGAGGTCTGCGGGGTCAGTCCCACGTGGCCCATCACCGGGATGCCCGCGTTCACGATCGCGCTCGCGCGGCTCACCGACGCCGGGCCGCCGCCCTCGAGCTTGACCGTGTCGCAGCCCGCCTCTTGCACCATCCGCACCGCGGTCGTGATCGCCTGCGCGTCGCTGACCTCATAGGAGCCGAACGGCAGGTCGCCGATCAACAAAGGCGTGCGCAGGCCGCGCCGCGCGGCGGCGGCGAGCACGAGCATGTCCTCCAGGCGCACCGGTGTGGTGGCGCTGTAGCCGAGCACGGTCGTCGCCGCGGAGTCGCCGACCAGCACGAGGTCCACGCCGGCTGACTCCGCCGCGCGTGCGCTCGGATAGTCGTAGGCGGTGACCATCACGATCGGGTCGCCGAGGCGCTTCTTCTCGGCGAGCAGCGGCAGCGTCATCGGCAGCCGGCCGGGGTCGTGCGGGATCTTGACGTTCGGTTGGCTAGACATGGCTGTGTCCTCTCTGACGGCTGCGGTTGACGCCCTGGCCTGGAGCTTCTAGGCCGGTACCCCGGGAGCCTCGCGAGGCTCCGTAAGGAGGGTCGCCACCGCGTCGTCGACGGTGATGATGCGGTTGGTCTGCGCCTGCACGTGCACCACGCGAGGCTCGTAGCACTCCAACTCGGAGCGCTCGTACTGGGCGTAGGAGATGACGATGATCGTGTCGCCGCGATGCACCAGGCGCGCGGCGGCGCCGTTGACCTTCATCGCCCCCGAGCCGCGCTCGCCGGCGATCGTGTAAGTCTCGAAGCGCGCGCCGTTGTCGACGTCGACGACGTGCACCTGCTCGTGCTCGAGGATGTCCGCCGCCTCCAGCAGGTCGGGGTCGATCGTGATCGAGCCCACGTAGTGCAGGTCGCAGTCGCTCACCGTCGCGCGGTGGATCTTGGACTTCAGCATCACGCGCTGCATGTGGTTCTCACGAGGCCTTTCTCTGAGGTTGCGGAGTCGGTTGCGACTGGCGTCAAGGTCACGTTGTCGATCAGGCGCACCTCGCCGACGTGCGCCGCGAGCGCCAGCAGCGCCGGCCGGTCGAGCTGTGCGAGCGCCTCCAGCGTGTCGGGGTCGACAAGCTCGAGATAATCCGGCTCCACTGCGAAGCGATCCAGCTCGCTGCGCGCCGCAGCGAGCAGTCGCGCGGTTGCGCACTCGCCGGTGGCCGCCAGCTGCTCGGCGGCGGACAGCGCCGCCGGCAGCGCGAGCGCGCGCTCGCGCGCCGCGGGGGAGAGCAGCGCATTGCGGCTCGAGCGCGCCAGGCCGTCCGGCTCGCGCACCGTCGGCTGCACCTCGATCGCCACCGGCAGGTTCAGGTCCGCGACTAGGCGACGGATCACAAGCACCTGCTGCGCGTCCTTCTGGCCGAGGTAGAGCACGTCGGGGCTGGCCATGCAGAGCAGCTTCGTCACGACCGTCGTCACGCCGCGGAAATGCGAGGAGCCGCGCGCCGCGCCCTCAAGACGGTCGGTCAGCCCGAGCACTTCGACCGCCGTGGCGAAGCCGCGCGGGTAGACCTCCTCGGCGGTCGGCGCGAACAGCAGGTCTGCGCCCGCCTCCGCCGCGAGTCCCGCGTCCTCGCGCTCGTGGCGCGGGTAGCGCTCCAGGTCGCTGCTCTCGTTGAACTGCGCGGGGTTCACGAACAGCGAGACGACCACCTGGTCGCATTGCTCACGCGCGCGGCGGATCAACGCCAGGTGACCCTCGTGCAGCGCGCCCATCGTCGGGACGAGGCCGATCGTGCGGCCCGCCCGCCGCGCCGGCGCGAGCGCGGTGCGCAGCTCGGCAACAGTGCGCAGCGTCCTCATGCGCGAGACGACAGTCGATTTGCGTAGCTCATGGGCTTCGGGTCCAGTTCCTGCGGATACCGGCGCGAGACGATGAAAGACGACAACGCTTGACTAACGGTGCTGCGGGTCCATTCCGTACGGTCGCGGTTATGGCCTGTCACGAATGATACAGCCGTTTGCGGACCCCGCAAGCCCTCCGCGACGCTATGTGCGCACCCGCACACTGCTCGCGAGTTCGCGGCTCTGCGCGCCGCGCTGGCAGCCTCGGCTGGGGACTGGGGGCGCCTACCACGCGTCGACGTACGGGCGCTTCTTGCCGGGCCGCTGCCACCACGCACCGGTGTGCTCGTCGAACAGCGTCGCGATCCAGCGCCGCGAGTCCGCCGGGTCGATCACGTCGTCGATCTCGCCGTAGGCTGCCATGTTCAGGCCGCGGCCGTGCTCGTAGGCCGCCGCGACCGTGGCTTGAAACACCCGCTCGCGCTCGGCCTCGTCCCCGATCGCCTCCAGCTCGCGGCGCATCCCGAGGCGCACCGCGCCCTCCAGGCCCATGCCGCCGAACTCTGAGGTGGGCCACGCGACCGTGAACAGCGGCGCCTTGAAGCCGCCGCCCGCCATCGCCTGGGCGCCGAGGCCGTAGCCCTTGCGCAGGACGATCGTGCCCGTCGGTACAGACAGGTTCGAGCCGGCGAGGAACAGACGCGCGAAGTGGCGCACCGTCGCCGTGGCCTCCGCCGCCGGTCCGACCATGAAACCGGGCGTGTCACACAGGAACAGCACCGGCAGCTCGAACGCGTCGCAGAGCCCCAAGAAGCGCGCGCCCTTGTCCGCGCCGTCCGCGTCGATCGCGCCGCCGAGGTGTGTCGGCACGTTCGCCACGACGCCCAGCGGGCGGCCGTCGACCTTCGCTAGCGCCGTCAGGACGCCCGCGCCGAAGCCGCCGCGCAGCTCCAGCACCGAGCCCTCGTCGAACAGCGTCTGGAGGACCGCGCGCACGTCGTAGGCGCGCTTGCGCTGCTCAGGGATCAGCTGGCGCAGCAGGCGCTGGTCCGGCTGCGCGCCCGGCTCGGTGGGTCCGCGGAAGTAGGAGAGGTAGCGCTTGGCCGCGCGCACCGCCGCCGCCTCATCGGCCACGCGCAGGTCGACCACGCCATTGGCATCCTGCACGTCGATCGGCCCGACTTCGCCCGGCTCGTAGACGCCGAGGCCGCCGCCCTCGATCATCGCGGGGCCGCCCATGCCGATGCTCGAATCCTCCGTCGCGATCACCACATCGCAGCAGCCCAGCAGCGCGGCGTTGCCCGCGAAGCAGTAGCCCGCCGCGATCCCCACCAGCGGCACCAGGCCACTGAGGCGTGCGAAGAGGTTGAACGCGCGGCAGTCCAGGCCCGCGACCATCGGCCAGTCCACGTCGCCGGGGCGCCCGCCGCCGCCCTCCGCGAACAGCACCACCGGCAGCCGCCCGCGCTCGGCAATATCGAACAGGCGGTCCTTCTTGAGGTGGTTGCGCATCCCCTGCGTGCCCGCGAGGACCGTGTAGTCGTAGGACATCGCCACGCAGCGTCGGCCTTCGACCTCGCCGACGCCCGCGATCAGGCCGTCCGCGGGCGTGCGCTCGATCAGCTCCTGCTTGGAGCGCCGGCGCTCCTGTGCGGCGAAGATCAGCGGGCCGTACTCCACGTAGGTGCCCGCGTCGAGGAGCTCCGCGAGGTTCTCGCGCGCGGTGCGCCGCCCGCGCTCGCGCCGTCTAGCGACCGCGTCCGGGCGGGCGGCGTCCAGGCCCAGCGCGTGGCGCTCGCGCACCGCGTCGAGGTCCGCGCGCCGGGCCTCCGGGTCGAGCGCCACCGGACCGTCCGCGGCCGCGGTGCTCTCAGCCTCGGAGGCGCCCAGCACCATCAGCAGCTCGCCCTCCTGCACCGCATCGCCGACCGCGACCGCGACGCGCCGCACGATCCCGTCGCTCTGCGCGATCACCTCGTGCTCCATCTTCATCGCCTCCAGCACCACCAGCGCGGTACCGGCGCGCACCGGCTCCTGCGCATGGTGGGCGACCGACACCACGACGCCGGCGAACGGCGCGGTTACGGCGACCTCCACGTGAGACGACATCGCGGGATCATTGCGCAGGACCGTCACGTGGTGTGAGGACTACCATCCCGCCCCAGTGTCTTCCGAGCAGAGCGAGCTCTCACCCGCCGCGCGCCGCGAGGCCCTCAAGGAGGTCTTCGAGCAGGCCCAGGGATGCGTGCGCTGCACCGAGCTCGCCGCTACACGCAAGAACGTCGTCTTCGGAGCCGGCAACGCCAACGCCGATTTGATGTTCGTGGGGGAGGCGCCCGGAGCGAGCGAGGACGAGCGCGGGTTGCCGTTTGTCGGGCGCGCCGGGAAATTGCTCGAGACGCTGCTCGGGGAGATCGGGCTCGAGCGATCGGATGTCTTTATTACGAACGTGTTGAAGTGCCTCAGATACACCGCTCGTGTTCAGCTCGGTGACGGCTCATGGGAGCGAATCGGCAGGCTTGTGCGCACTCGCTACACAGGTGAGGTCATGTCGGTCGACCAGGACGGCGCGCTGGTCCGTCGCCGTGTCACCGGGTGGCACACGACTCCGCTGGCAGGACGCCGCGTCTTTAAGTTGACCTATCGCTCCTGCAAGAACGCCGGGGTCAGCCGCGTGGGGGTCGAGCTCACCGGCGATCACCCCGTCCTCACGAAGCGAGGGTACATACCGGTCGAAGAGCTTAGATCCGACGATCGGATCGCCACCGGCCAGGGCCTGAGCACACTTGCCTGGGACGTCGTATGCGGAACCGTTCTTGGCGACGGTTGCCTACAGGCGGCATCGTCGATGCTCACCTTCTCCCATTCCGCCCGCCAGGATGAGTATGCGCGCTTCAAGGCGGAGTTGCTTGCGGAGCTGAACGTGGATGTCGAGCAACGCGAGGTCGCTGCCGCCGTGGGTGGTGACCGAACATATCCCGTAACGCTCGTGCGAACGGCTGCCCATCGAGCGCTACGTGTGATCCGCAACGACTTCTACCGCCCACGTAAGGTCGTTCCACCTTGGATGGCCGAGCAGCTCAACGAGCGGATGCTCGCCTTCTGGTTCATGGACGACGGCTACACCCGCATCCGCGCAGGCGGGCGGCGACCATCGGCCGAGATTGCCTCTCTGAGCTTCTCCGATGCGGATCTCCAGGTGCTGATGTTCGGTCTTCGGCGGCTCGGCCTTTCCGCGAAGGCGTTGCGCGGAAGGCTCCACTTCGATGTGGCCGCCACCGAGCGTCTCAGCGAACTGATCGCGCCCTATGTGCCGGCGTCGATGCGATACAAGCTTCACCCTGAGGTCGAGGCTCGGATTCCATTCGATCCGGAGCGTCTGGGTCATGGGCCGACTGTCGTGCTGTATGACGAAGTCGAGGTCGAGGACATCACCGAGCGCGAGCGCGCCGACACGACCTTCTTTTGCATCGACGTCGAGGAGACCCACAATTTCGTGACGGCGGGTGGCGTGGTGCACAATTGCCGCCCCCCCGGCAATCGCGACCCGCAACCTCTGGAGATCGAGAACTGCCGCGAGTACCTCTACCGCCAGGTCGAGCTGATCCAGCCGCGCGTGATCTGCACGCTCGGCAACTTCTCCACGAAGCTTCTGCGTGAGGATCCCACCGGGATCACGCGCCTGCACGGGCGCGCGGAGGTGCTGAGCATCGGCCGCCGCGCGGTGCGGCTCTATCCGATCTTCCATCCCGCGGCCGCGCTCTACACGCCGCGGATGCTGGAGACCCTGCGCGAAGACTTCCAGCGGCTGCCCGAGTTGCTCGCGCAGCCCGCGCCCGCGCAGCCCGCGCCCGAGCTCGAGGTTCCCGAGATTGTGGAGGAGGCGCAAGCCGCGGGTGAGGCGGCCGATGCTGCTTCCGCGGCTAGCCCGACGCCCGGCGCGGGGACCGAAGCCGAGGTCGACCAGCTGGGGCTGTTCTGAGTCCCGGTCGCTCAACCCTCAAGCGCGACGCGCAAGCGGTCGATAGAGACCCTGTCTCCATCCTCCCAGTAGTACGGCCGGCCCACTCCTCCCTCTCTGTGGGTCGGCCGTTTTTTTCTCCCGAGCAATCGATGCAGTGCGCTCGCTGAGACGGAGCCTGCAGCGAAACGCGCCGCCGCCGGCGTTCCTGCGGACGCTCGCGGACGCCGCGATCGGCGGTCTGTTCGCGCTGCCCGACAGCGTCCTCGCGGCACTGGCCGGTCCCATTCCCGAGCAGGCCGCGGGCCTGGAGCCCGACGCGTGGATGGTGGCGCGCCTCTCCGCGATCGCCCGATTGCCCGCGGGAGAGCGGCCCGTGCAGGAGATGCGCGCGCGCTTCGAGTTGCTCGCGGTGCCGTTCTCGCCGCGGCGCGAGCTCGGCGTCGCAAGTGAGGAGCACGTCCTCGCCGGACCGGACGGGCCGCTCGCGGCACGTCTGTACGTGCCCGGCGAGGCGCCCGCGCGTGGGCCGCTGCTCGTGTACTTCCACGGCGGCGGCTGGGTGCAGGGCTCGGTCGCGAGCCACGACTTGGCGTGTCGGCTGCTCGCGCATCTCTCCGGTGTGCGCGTGCTCTCGGTGGAATACCGACTTGCGCCCGAGCACGCCTTCCCGGCGGCCGCCGAGGACGCGCTGGCGGCCTACGCGCAGGTCGCCGAGCGCCACGCCGAGTTCGGCGCGGACCCCGCACGCCTGGCGCTCGGCGGCGACAGCGCGGGCGGCAATCTTGCGGCCGTGGCAGCGCAGGGGGCGCACGCCGAGCGCGCGCTGCCCTCGCCGGCCTTTCAGCTGCTCATCTATCCGGCGCTCGACATGTCGCGCAAGCCCGACTCGCGTCGGCTCTTCGGCGAGCGCTTCCTGCTCACCGAGCAGAGCATGGCCTGGTATGAAGACCAGTACGTGCCCGATCCCGCGCGGCGCAGCGATCCGCGGGTCTCGCCGCTGCTGAGCCCCGAGCTGGCCGGGCTGGCGCCCGCGCACATCGCGACCTGTCTCGCCGATCCCCTGCGCGACGAGGGCGAGGCCTACGCGCAGCGCCTACGCGAGGCCGGGGTTCCGGTCTCCCTCCAGCGCCACCCGCTGATTCACGGCTTCTTCAACCAGTCCGTGACCCGCGGCGCGCGCGTGGCGATCGCCAGCATCGCCGGTGCGCTGCGCCAGGGACTCGCGTAGCGACTAGCTGCGGATTGCGCGCGACACAGTCGCCGCTGCGCGACGCGCGCAGGGGCGGAAGAGACGCAAGGGTCGCGCAAAACCCACCGATCACTTGCATGACCAACCTATATCTGATATTCTCGATCCAGTTTATGAGGTATTGACCTAAAGAGATCCATCGAACCCCCGCATTACGGGAGCGCGTATCGAAATGCAGATCGACGTCCATCAGCACCTCTGGACCGAGCCCCTGCTGGACTGCTTGGCCGCGCGTCGCACGCTGCCGTTCGTGCGCCGTTCGAACGGTATGACGATCCTGCACTCGGCCGGCGAGCAGCCCTATCTGGTCGACGTGGAGGCCGAAGCGTGGGAGCGCCGTGCGAGCCTGATCGAGGAGGACAACCTCGATCTTGCGCTGGTCGCCCTCTCCAGTGCGATCGGCGTCGAGGCGCTGCCGCGCGCACAGGCGGACGAACTGATCGAGGCGCACCTGGAGGGAGCGCTCGCGCTGCCCGATGTCTTCGCGTCGTGGGGGCCCGTCGCCCTCGATCCGGCAGATCCCGATGACGTCGATCGCTTGTTGGCGCGCGGCTGCATCGGTGTCTCGCTACCGGCCGCCGCGCTCGCCGGACCCGATGCGCTCGCACGGCTCGCGCCGCTGCTGGCCCGCATGGAGGCACGCGAGACGACCCTGTTCGTGCATCCCGGTCCGGCGCCCGGCAGCATTCCCGCGCTGGCAGCGCTGAGCGAGCCGCTGTGGTGGCGGCCCCTGACCGACTACGTCTCACAGATGCACGCCGCGTGGTTGACGTTTGCCGCGCTCGGGCGCCGTGAGCATCCGCGGCTGCGAGTGCTCTTCGCGATGCTCGCCGGAGGCGCGCCGTTGCTCAGCGAGCGCCTGCAGGCACGCGGCGGCCCCGAGGTGGATCTCCGCGACCCGCTGGTCTTATACGACACCTCCAGCTATGGGCCCGCCGCGGTCGAGATGATGGCGCGCAGGGTGGGCGCCGAGCAGCTCGTCTACGGCTCCGATCGGCCGGTCGTGGAGCCCACGCCGACCGGTCGCGAGGTGCTTCTAGCGGCCAATGGCGGCGCGCTGCTGGAGCAGGTATGGCGGGAGCCGACGAGGGCCGCGGTATGAGCCTCACCCCCGAGCAGCTCGAGCAGTTCGTCGCCCGGCTGGCGGCGGAACCGGTGCGCTGGCAGCACCTTGTGCGCCACGAGCGCGACGTGCGCGTGTACGAGCAGATCTTCGGCGACGAGCACCTAAATGCCTGGCTGATCTGCTGGAGCGACGCGCAGGACACCGGCTTTCACGATCACGACGAGTCCGCCGGGGCGATCGCGGTGCTTCGCGGCCGCGTGCGCGACGAGCGCCTCGCGATCGGCTCCGCGCCGCGGGTACGAGAGTTCGCGGCGCCGCAGCGCTTCAATGTCCCGCCGAACGCGATCCACCGCGTCGTGCATGCCGGAACGGAGCCCGCGATCACCCTGCACGCCTACTCACCGCCGCTGATCCGGATGGGCGCCTACCGGGTCGGGGCGCAGGGCGAGCTGGAGCGCGAGGCGCTCTCCTGCGAGCAGGAGCTGCGCGCCGAGCGCAGGTTGATCGAGGCCGTCGAATAGGCCCCGCGGCGTGCCGATCGGCACGCGGGACGGGCCCCACCGCCGCGAGCGGATGCAGCGCAAACGCCCTGATAGGTTCCAAAGGTGCTCGTCGTCGAGACCTCCGACCCAGAGGAGACCGAGGCGCTGGGCGCGAGGCTCGCGGTCGACCTCCGTCCGGGGGACGTCGTCTTGGTGCGCGGCGAGCTGGGGGCCGGGAAGACGACGCTCGTGCGTGGAGCCGCCCGCGGGCTAGGGGTGAGCGATCCGGTGACCAGTCCGACGTTCGGGATCGGGCATCGCTACAGCGGCAGCGAGGTCACGGTCGCGCACCTCGATCTGTACCGGCTCGCGAGCCTCGCGCAGGAGGATCCGGGCCTGCTGGAGGACTACCTTGGCCCCGGGCGGATCGCCTTCGTCGAGTGGCCCGAGGTCGGCGAGGCGCAGCTCGGCGCGGTCGCGATGCGCATCACGCTGACTCACGCCGGCGGGGATCGGCGCCGGATCGAGGTCTGGGACTCCCGTAGGCCGCGAGCGGTTCTCGATGGCGGGTCGCGTGGCCCGCGAGCGGACCGTGATGGGGACTCGCCGAAGGACGCGCAAGGATGATCGTGCTGGGCTTCGATACCGCGACGCCCGCAACCGCGGTCGCGCTGCGGCTTGCGGACGGAACGACGCTGCGCGCGCGCGACGATCCCGGCTCGCAGGAGCGCCCGGGGCACACGACGCGCCTGCTGCCGCTGGCGGGCGAGCTGCTGGAGCAGGCAGGTTTGCGCTGGGGGGGCGTGCAGCGGATCGCGGTGGGCGTCGGTCCTGGCACGTTCACGGGCCTGCGCGTCGGCGTCGCGATGGCGCGTGGGCTGGCGCAGTCGCTGGGTGTGCCCGTCGTCGGGATCTCGACGCTGAGAACACTCGCCGAGGCCGCATTCGTGCAGGACGATATGACGCGGTCGGAGGGGCGCGCGATCCTGGCGGCAATCGACGCGCGCCGCGGCGAGGCGTTTCTCGCGCCATACGAGCAAATCGGGGCATCGGCCGCAGCGACCCCGCCGCACGCGCGTGAGCTGGGGCCCCCGCGGGCGCTCGCGCCGCAGGATTTCGGGGGCCTCGTCGCGGAGGCCGGCGCAGAGCGCGATTGGCTGGCCCTGGGGACGGGGGCGATACGCTTTCGAGCACAGATGGAGGCGCTCGGGGTCGCCGTTGCCGCGGAGGACTGCTTGCTGCACCGCGTTGACGCCGGCGTGCTGTGCGAGCTTGCCCTCGCGGCACCGTCCGGCACGATCGAGACGGTGCTGCCCGACTACCGACGCCGACCCGATGCGGAGATCGCCTTGGAGAATGCCGAGCCGTGAGCGCACAGTTCGCCGCCGAGATAACTTCCGAGAAGCCGCGCCTGCGGATCCGTCGCTTGACCTATCCCGACCTGCCGCACGTGATCGGGATCGAGCGGCGCGCGTTTCCGACGCCGTGGTCGCTGGCGATGTTCGTGCTGGAGCTCTCCAAGACCTCCGGGGTCTGCCTCGCCGCGGTCAGCGAGGGGCGGCTCGTCGGATATCTGATCTGCTCGCGCTATGAGACTGTCTGGCATGTGATGAATGTCGCGGTCGACCCCGACCGTCGTCGTCAGGGGGTCGCCTCGGCGCTGCTCGGCGAGCTCTACGCGCGCGTCGGCGACGAGCAGGCGCGCTACACCCTGGAGGTGCGCCGCTCCAACCACGGTGCGATCCACCTCTACGAACGCGAAGGTTTCCGCGCGGCGGGGCTGCGTCGGCGCTACTACCAAGACAACGGCGAGGACGCCCTGGTCATGTGGCGCACGCCGGCGACGCTGGTGGGCTCGCTAGAGGACGTGCCCAACCCGGGCTTCGTATGAGGCTTGATCCTGGCGCTCGAGAGCAGCTGCGACGACACCTGCGCGGCGGTGCTCGACGAGCGCGACGGTGCGGTGCGCGCCAACGTGATTTCCTCCCAGGGCGTCCACGACCGCTTTGGCGGGGTCGTCCCGGAGATCGCCTCGCGCCAGCATCTCGAGCTCGTGAACCTCGTGGTCGAGCAGGCACTGCAGCAGGCGGGCGTCACGCTGGCCGACGTCGGCCTGCTCGCCGCAACCCGCGGTCCCGGACTGGTGGGCGCGCTGCTGGTTGGCTTTGCCACCGCCAAGTCGCTGGCGGCCGCGCGGGAGCTGCCTTTCGCGGCGGTCGACCACATTCAGGGGCACGTGGCCGCGAACTTCATCGAGAACGCGTTCGAGCCGCCGTTCGTGTGTTTGATCGCCAGCGGCGGTCACACGCTGCTGGCCGTGGTGCGCGAGCACGACGGCTTCGAGGTGCTCGGGCGCACGCTCGACGACGCGGCCGGCGAGGCCTTCGACAAGGGTGCGCGCATGCTGGGCCTCGGCTATCCCGGTGGCGCGGCGCTGGAGCGGCTGGCGGCGGACGGAGACCCACAGTCGCACGCCTTCCCGCAGGGCGGGCAGCGGCCGGGGCTGGGCGTCGGCGGACAGGCGTTCGCGCGCAGCCTCGACTTCTCCTTCGCGGGCCTGAAGACCGCGCTGCTCTATCGCGTGCGCGAGCTCTCCGAGTCCCAGCTGCAAGCGCGGGCGGCCGATCTCGCGGCGGCCTATCAGGCCGCAATCGTGCAGCGGCTGCTGGAGCGCGCCGAGCGCGCGCTGGAGCAGACCGGTCTCGATCGTCTCGCGGTCGGCGGGGGGGTGGCGGCCAACGGCGAGCTGCGCCGGCGTCTGGGGGAGCTAGACGCGACGGTGCACGTCCCCGAGCGCGTGCTGTGCACCGATAACGCCGCGATGATCGCCAGTGCGGCGCGCTTTGCGCCGCGGCTGGCCTATCCGGAGTACCTCGCGCTCGACGTATACGCGACCGGAGAACGTCCGCGATGAGCGTTCGGGGGACCGCGTGGTGAAATTGACCCTCTGCGGCGAGTTGAGCCCGGGCGCCTCGCGCGCGTGGCCGTCGTGGCGCTAGTCACGCTCTACACCAAGGCTGATTGCCATCTCTGCGAGCAGGCACTGAGCGCATTGACAGAGATACGCACTGAGATCCCGTTCGAGCTCGAGGTGCGCGACATCACGCGCGAGGAGGCGCTTCACCGGATGTACTTCGAGCGGATTCCGGTCGTCTGCGTCGACGGCGAGGAGCTGTTCGAGTACTTCGTTGACGCGGAGCTCCTGAGGGAGAGGCTACAAGAGGGTGGCGCACCCCGTACGGGGCACAGGCAGGCGGCCGAAGGTCGCCGAGCCGAGCCCTTCGACCCATCCTCTAGAGTCACGGCGATGGCCTTCAAGGAACTGATCGACTCCGCGGAGCTCGAGCGCGACGGCGATGGCGCCGCCGGCGAGCGCCTCTCGCTGGGCGTCGCGGCGCGCCTCTCGCGCTACCTGCAGGTGCTCACGCAGGCCAAGAAGATGGGCAAGGAGACGATCTCCTCCCAGGAACTCTCGGACTACACGCACGTCAACTCGACGCAGATCCGCCGCGACCTGTCGGGCTTCGGCAAGTTCGGCAAGCGCGGCGTCGGCTACAACGTCGAGTCGCTGGTCTCGCAGATCCGCAAGATCTTGCGCACCGCGGGCCAGCACAACATCGCGCTGCTCGGCGCGGGGCATCTCGGCAAGGCGATCGCCTCCTCGGACATCTTCGCCGACCATGGTTTCCGCGTGGTCGCGATCTTCGACGTCGACGAGGACAAGGTCGGCAGCAGCGTCGGCAGCCAAACCGTGCGCCACACGCGCGATCTACGCCAGGTCGTCGAGGATGAGGACATCGTGGTGGGCGTCCTCGCGGTGCCGGGCGCGGCCGCACAGCAGCTCGCGGACGAGTTGGTCGAGGCCGGCGTGAAGATCATCTTCAACTACTCCGAGTCGCTGCTGGCGGTCCCGCCGGAGGTCACCGTTCACACTTCCAGCCCCGCCGTCGACCTGCTCTACGCGCTGTACTTCTACCTGACCTGAGAGTCGCCGTCTGCGACCGTGGATCTCCCCTACGAATGAGCAGCCTGGATCTGGATCGAGCCGTTGAGACCTTCGCGCGGGCCGTCGATGGCACGGTTGGGCTGGAGGAGGAGTTCTCGCTGCTGCATCCCGCCACCCTCGATCTGGTCCCCCGCTTCGAGGAGCTGCGCGAGGCGGCGCGCAGCGAGGACCGGCTGCTGCACGAGAGCATCACCGGCGAGCTGATCTCCTCGGAGATCGAGATCGTCTCCGGGGCCGGCCGCGACCTGCACGATGCGCTCGCGCGCCAGCGCGAGCGGCGCCGGCGGCTGTTCGCGCTGGCCGAGCGTCACGGCGTACTGCTCGGCGCGACCGGCACGCACCCCTGGGCGGACTATCGCGAGCAGGCGATCATCGATACCGAGCACTACCGGCGCGTGCAGGACGACCTCAAATACGTCGCGTGGCGCAACAACACGTTCAGCATGCACGCGCACGTCGGCGTGCGCGACATCGACCGCGCGGTGCGCGTCTGCGACCGGTTGCGTCCCATTCTGCCCTCGCTGCTGGCGATCTCGGCGAACTCGCCGTACCTCGACGGGCGCGACTCGGGGCTGCACTCCGCGCGCACGCAGAGCTTCACGCGGAGCTTCCCGCGCTGCGGGATACCCGACGCGTTCGGCGGCTGGGCGGCCTATCGCGAGTACATCGAGCTGCTCGTGCACACGCGCTCGATCGTCGAGTTCACGCAGGTCTGGTGGTCGGTGCGCCCGCACTTCGGCTTCGGCACGGTGGAGATTCGCATCTGCGATGCGCAGGCCAGCACCTCGGAGTCCAAGGCGCTAGCGGCGCTGCTCGTGGCGTGCGTCGCGCAAGCCGCACGCGACATCGACGAGGGGGTGCCGTCCGCGGACCCGCCGCCGCGCTTGATCGAGGAGAACATGTGGCGGGCGATCCGCTTCGGCCTCGACGGCCGCCTGATCGACTTCGAGCGCATCGAGGAGTACCCGACGCGCGAGGCGATCGCGCGACTGGCGCGGTGGACCGCGCCGGTGCGCGCGGAGCTCGGCATCGAGCTCGCCTTTCCCGAGCAAAACGGAGCACAGCGCCAGCGCGCGCTGATCGAGGCCGGCGCGAGCCGCGAGGAGGTCTTCGCGGCCAGCGTGCGGGAGACTAGGCAAACCTACTCAGAGGAGGTCCAGGTATGAGCTCACAGACCGAGCAGCCGAGCGAGGAGCAGATGCGTGCGGCCTATGAAGCCGAACTGAGCAGGATCACGAGCGTCGACATGGTGCTGCAGGCGGCGGCATCGCTGCTGAACATCGGCGCGCACCGGCTAGGTCTGACCGGCGCTCCGGGCGCTGTCAGCCCGCCGGCGCCGGAGAATCTCGAGCAGGTACGCGACGCGATCGACGCCGTGAGGGGGCTGCTGCCCGTGATCGAGCGCAGCGCGCCGGCGGAGCTGCGGCCGCTGCGCGATGCGCTCTCACAGCTGCAAATGGCCTACTCGCGTGTCGTGCAAGCCTCCCCGGCGGCGACGCCGGCGGAGGAGCAGGAGCCCCCGGCCACCACGCCGCCGGCGCCCACATCGGCGCCCCCCGCGGCCGGATCGCCTCCGGCCGACGGCGAGGAGAAGTCCGGCCCGGGACCGGCGGAGTCGAGCGGCAGGCTATGGGTGCCGGGTCGCTGAAGCGGCGCTCGAGGCGTCGCGCGCGGGCCGCTGGGTCAGCCGGTCTTCGCCGCGAAGCCTCCCGCCGGCCGGCACGATAGACTGCCCCCGCCTTTCCGCCGGATAGGCGCTCCCAGGAGAACGATCCGGCCGGATAGAAGTTGTGCGCGCGAAATCCTCGCGCGGCACGCCAACCGACCGCGGAGGATTTCTGTTGAGCAGCTTCCTGACCAACCATGGGGTCGTTGTCGCCCTTGTATGCGCAGCGTGCGCCGTGGTGTACGGCCTACTGACGACGCGGTCCCTGCTCGCGCTATCGCCGGGCAACGAGAAGATGCAGAGCATCTCCATGGCCGTGCAGCAGGGTGCGCGTGCGTACCTGAATCGCCAGTACGCGACGATCGCCGTCGTCGGCGTCGTGCTGTTCGTCGCGCTGATCTTCATCCAGAACATCGCCGTGGCATGCGGCTTTGCGATCGGTGGCCTGCTCTCGGGCTCGACCGGCTACATCGGCATGAACGTCTCGGTGCGCTCCAACGCGCGCGTCGCCGAGGCCGCGCGCGGCGGCGTCTCGCCCGCGCTGAAGGTCGCCTTCCGCGGCGGCGCGATCACCGGTCTGCTGGTCGTCGGCCTCGCGCTGATCGGCGTCGCGGGCTACTACGGCGCGCTGACCTCGTTCTTCAACGACAGCCCCAAAACAGCGGTTGACGCGCTGATCGGCCTCGGCTTCGGAGGCTCGCTGATCTCGGTCTTCGCGCGTCTGGGCGGCGGCATCTTCACCAAGGCCGCCGACGTCGGCGCCGACCTCGTCGGCAAGGTCGAGGCCGGCATCCCCGAGGACGACCCGCGCAACCCCGCGACGATCGCCGACAACGTCGGTGACAACGTCGGTGACTGCGCCGGCATGGCAGCCGACCTGTTCGAGACCTACGCCGTCACGGCCGTCGCGGTGATCCTGCTCGGCGTGCTCACCTTCAACCAGTCCACGCAGGTCGCGCTCTACCCGCTCGTGATCGGCGGCGTCGCGATCATCGCCTCGATCATCGGCACGTTCGCGGTGCGCACCAACACCGACAACGTCGAGCGCGCGCTGCTGCAGGGCCTGGTCGTATCGGGAGTCATCGCGGCAGCGGCATTCGCCCCTATCACGTACTGGCTGATGCGCAACCTCACCTTCAGCGACGGCTCGGCGGGGCCCAAATGGAGCCACCTGTACCTGTGCTCGCTGATCGGCATCGCCGTCACCGCGCTGCTATTCGGACTAACCGAATACTACACCTCCACGCGCTTCTCTCCGGTCAAGAAGACCGCGAAGGCGTCCGAGACGGGTCACGCGACGAACATCATCCAGGGCTTCAGCTCCGGCCTGCAGGCGACCGCGCTGCCGGCGCTCGTAATCGTGCTCGGCATCCTCGGCGCCTGGAAGCTCGGCGGCGGCGGCACCACCGGCATCTACGGCATCGCCATCGCCGTGATGGGCCTGCTCTCGCTGACCGGCCTGATCGTCGCGCTCGACGCGTTCGGCCCGATCACCGACAACGCCGGCGGCATCGCCGAGATGGCCGACCTGCCCGAGGACGTCCGCAAGGTCACCGATCGCCTCGACGCAGTCGGGAACACGACCAAGGCGGTCACCAAGGGCTACGCGATCGGCTCCGCGGTGCTCGCCGCGATCGTGCTGTTCGCGGGCTTCCAGAAAGAACTCGAGGTCAAGGTCGGGCACGTGATCTCCTTCGGCATCAACGAACCGCCGGTCCTGATCGGCCTGCTGCTCGGCGGCCTGATGGTCTGCCTGTTCGCCGCGCTCTCGATCGAGGCCGTCGGTCGCGCCGGCGGCGCGGTCGTCGAGGAGGTGCGCCGCCAGTTCCGCGAGCACCCCGGGATCATGGACTACTCCGAACAGCCCGACTACGCGGCCTGTGTCGACATCGTCACCAAGACCGCGCAGCGCGAGATGATCCTGCCTTCGCTGCTGCCGATCGGCCTGACGTTGATCGTCGGCCTGATCGACACGCAGGCGCTCGGCGGCCTGCTGATCGGCGTGATCGTCGTCGGCTTCTTCTTCGCGGTGATGATGACCGCGGGCGGCGGCGCCTGGGACAACGCGAAGAAGCTGATCGAGGACGGCGCGTTCGGCGGCAAGGGCTCTGACGCGCACGCCGCGTCGGTCACCGGCGACACCGTCGGCGACCCGTTCAAGGACACCGCGGGGCCCGCGATCAACCCGATGATCAAGGTCGCCAACATCGTCGCGATCCTGATCATCCCGCTGATCACCTGAGTGGCGGGGACGAGGGCCGGATCGTCATGTCCGGCCCTCGTACGGCGACGGCACCCAGTGCTCCTACTAAGCTCGCCTTGAGATGACCGGCAGACGGATCCACCGTTCGAGTGCGATGGCGCTCTCGGTGTTGATGGCCCTGGTCGGGGTCGCGCTACTGGTCGAGGCGGTCGGCGGCCACGGAGGCGTGCTTTCCGGGCGCACGCTGCTCGGGCTGCTGTTCCTCGCGGCTGGCGCCGGCCGGCTGTATGTCGAGGTGCGTCGGGGCGCGGGCGAATGAGCGCCTCCGCAGCGGATCCCTCGGAGGGAGACGCCGCTGGCGACAGCGGCGCGGGGCCCTCGCGGGAGCGGGTCAGCAGCGAGCTCTCGGCGTGGTCGCGGGCGAAGTTGACGCGCGGTATCGGCTCGCCGATCCTGTTCGCGATCGTCTACACCTCGTTGGCGAGCGCGGTGTTCTTCTCGCTCGGCGTCGTGGTCGACCACGCGCTGGGGCTGACACCGCTCGTGTTCCTGCTGGCGGCGGTGATGTTCGGCCTGACCGCGCTGACGTACGTCGAGGGAGCCTCCCTGCACCAGGAACCGGGCGGTTCGACGGTCTTCGCGCGCTACGCCTTCAACGAGCTCGTGAGCTTCGTCGCGGGGTGGGCGATCCTGCTCGACTACGTGATCCTGATCGCCGTCACGTCGTACGCGGCGAGCCAGTACCTGAAGGTCTTCTGGCATCCGCTCGGCAACCGCGCTGAGGCGCTCGTCCTGGCGCTCGCGATCATCGCGTTCGTCGTGGTCAGCAACATCCGCGGCTTCAGCGCCAAACGCAGGCTGCGAATCGGGGTTGTCGTGGCGGGGGCGCTGGTGCTGGAGCTGGTCGTGATCGTGCTGGGACTCGCGCAGTTCTTCGATTGGCACACGCTGCGCACTCAGGTCCACCTGGGCACCGCGCCGACGTGGTCGGGCCTGATCTTCGCGCTGACGATCACGACGATCGCGTTCACGAGCGTCGAGTCAGCGTCGGGCCTGGCCGGCGAGGTGCGCGCCTCGCGTCGCGCGTTGAAGCGGCTATTGATCAGCGGCACGCTGCTGGTCCTGGTCGCGTATGTCGGGATCGCGGTCGTCGCGGTCACGGCGTTCCCGGTGCACGGAACGTACACCGGGCTCGGCCATCGCTATCTCGACGATCCCGTGATCGGAATCGTGAGCCGTCTGAGTCCGCACGGCCTCTCGCGGGTTCTGCGCTACGCGATGGGTGCGGTCGCGGCGGCAACGCTGATCGCGGCCGCGAACTCCGCGATGCTGGGCCTCTCGCGGCTGGCGTACTCGCTTTCGACCAACCGCCAGATTCCGAGCGGTCTCGGGCGTCTGCACTCCCAGCGCTCCACGCCGTACGTGCTGATCATCCTCGCCGGTGTGCTGGCCGCGGCGCTGGTCATACCGGAGAACCTCGATTTCCTCGTCGGGATCTACGCGTTCGGCGCGGTCCTCGCGTTCACGATCGCGCACCTTTCGGTCTGCCGCCTGCGCTACAGCGAGCCGGATCGCAGGCGCCCCTTCAAGATGCCGCTCTCGGTGACCGTGCGCGGCGGCGAGCTGCCGGTGCTCGCGGCGCTCGGCGCGCTGTTCAGCGGCGCGGGCTGGGTCGCGCTGATCGTCGTGCATCAGCCGGCGCGCTACGTCGGCCTGGGGTGGATGGCGGCGGGCCTCGCGCTGTATGTGATCTACCGCCGCAGCGACGAAAGCTCGCTGCTGCGCCGCGTGACGGTCTCCCCGGCGATGCTGCGCGCCGAGCAGCCGCGCGAGCGCGACTACGGCTCGATTCTGGTGCCGCTGTTCGGGACGCGCCTGGATGACGACATCGTGCAGACCGCGGCGCTGCTCGTCGCCGGCGAGCCAACCGACGAGGCCGCGATCGACACGGCGACGATCGAGGCGCTGTGGGTCTTCGAGATGCCGATGGCGCTGCCGCTGGAGGCGCGGCTGCCCGATGCTCAGGTCAAACGTGCCCGTCAGGCGCTGGCGCGCGCAAAGGTGGTCGGCGAGGAGTACACCGGGGTGCACGTCGCGACGGCGACCGTGCGCGCGCGCCGCGCGGGCCACGCGATCGTCGACGAGGCGCGCCGCCGCGGGGTCGAGGCGATCGTACTCGGCGCCGAGGAGCCCTCGCGGATTCGCGGCGGAGCGCGATTGGGAGGGCGTGGGGGGCGCCTGGAGGACTTCGTCGGGGACGTCATCAAGTACGTCGTCGCGAAGGCCGGCTGTCGCGTGATCGTCACCGCGCCCCCCGCGGACCTACTCGTCGCGACGGAGAGCACCGAGGTGCAGCCCACCGGCGCCGCTGTGCGCTGAGGGCGCGCTCACTCGCCGCCGTGCGTCGCACCCCGGCTATGCCCTAATCTGCGGCTCATGTTCGTTCTGATCGTGGGAGCCGGCCGCGTGGGCGCGGCGGTCGCGAAGTCGGCGCTCAGCGCCGGCCACGAGGTGTCGGTGCTCGACGAGGATCCCCTCTCGCACGAGCGCCTGAACGCGGGGCAGCCGACGAGCTGGGAGGACGCCGGCGGCCAGTTCACGGTCGGCACGGCGCTCGAGGTCGAAGCCCTGATCGACGCGGGCGTCGAACGCGCCGACGTGTTCATCGCCTCGACCGACGGCGATAACACGAACCTGATCATCGCCCAGATCGCGCAGAAGCGCTTCGATGTGCCGAAGGTGCTCGCTCGCGTGATGGACCCCGCGCGCGCCGGCTGGTACGGCGAGCAGGGCCTGCAAACCATCTCCCCGACACGCCACGCGATCGAGATGTTCGAGCAGGCGCTGGAAGTCGAGCACGCGGCCTAGATGTACGCGATCATCGTCGGCGCAGGCAAGGTCGGACGTAATCTCGCCCGCGAGCTAATTGCGAAGGGACACGAGATCACGCTGCTGGAGTCCTCGCGCCCGCGCTATCTCTCGATCGAGGAGGAGTTCGAGCACGCCGCACAGTACGGCGACGCGACCGAGCTGTGGGTACTCGAGCGCGCCGGCATCCAGCGCGCCGACCTCGTGATCGCGGTCACCGGCGACGACGAGGACAACATGCTGGTCTGCCAGGTCGCCAAGGAGAAGTACCTCTGCGACCGCATCATCGCGCGCGTGAACAATCCGCGCAACTACGAGCACTTCAAGCTGCTCGGCATCCAGCCCGCGGTCTCCGCGACCGATCTGATCCTGCGCCTGATCGAGCACGAGGTGCCGCGCTACGGCCTCGTGCACCTGCTCGCGCTCGAAGAGGAGCGCCTGGAGATCATCGAGCTCGAGGTCGCCGACGACGCGCCCGTCATCGGCGAGCGCGTCGCCGACATCGAGCTGCCCGAAGGCAGCCTGATCATCTCCGTGTTGCGCGCCGGCGGCGGCTTCGTGCCGAAGGCCGACACCATCATCGAAGCCGGCGACGAGGTGCTGCTGGTGCTCGATCCCGGGCTCGAGGAAGCGATCACGGAGTTCTTCGCGCCGGGGAGCGCGGTCGGGCTGGGGTAGGGGGTCTGCTGTTGCGCCCGCCCCCCGCGTCGTTGGGGCGAGGATCGGGCCAATCAGAACGTGTGTTCTCTTGGTTCCATGGCGGATTCTCCGTCGACCGGTTTGGCTATCCTGTTGGCCGAGACACCCTTCCGGGATAGTCCAATTGGCAGTGACGCCCGGTTCTGGTCCGGGAGATTGGGGTTCGAGTCCCTGTCCCGGAGTAGGTATCGTAGGCGTGTGTTGGATGACGCGCTGATAGCGGAGGCTGGACGACGGTTGTCGGAAGCGGCACCACCAAGTTCGCGTGTGATCCTGTTTGGTTCGGCTGCGCGTGGTGAGTTAACGCGGGACAGCGATTTGGACTTCTTGGTAATCGAGCCCGAGGTCGAGAATGCGGCCTTGGAGTCGGTGCGGCTGCGCCGAGTGCTGGACGATGCCAAAGGGATGCTGCCGATCCGCGAAGTGGCGGACGTGATTGTTTGCTTTCACGCCCAGCAGGCAGTTGAGAAGGCATTAAGGCGGTATTGGCCGCACATGGGGTGGAGTTCGCCCATCGCCACGATCTACGAATGCTCATCGGGCAATGCGAAAACGTGGGTGTGTCGCTGCCGCAGGAGCTTGTGGAGGCAGACCTCCTTACACCCTATGCGGCGGAACTTCGCTTTGACGATGACACGGTGCATGCTGTCGACCGAGAGACGGCATCGAGGTGGGCGACCGCTGCGGTCCGCTGGGCGCGAGTACTGATTGAGGAGTCTGGCGGGTAGGTAGGAGTCTTCAGCCGAGCCTGAGGTCATCAACTGAGACTCAGAGGTCGCTAATTACTATGCAGCCGAGGCGCTACCGCGCCGCGCCTGATCGCGCAACGTGCCGCAGATGAGGGGTTGACGGTCAGTTTCATCGAAAACACGCCGCTCCATCACGCCATCGCCGAGCGAGATGCACAATTTAGTGCGGCGGATGCCGGCCCCGACGCGAGGCACGGAAGCCTCGCGCCCACGACCGCGGTAACCAACAAGCCCGCGCGGACGATCCCAAAGTTCCCCGTTGGTTTCGCTCCCGCCACCGCAGGAGCGCGCGCCGCCGCCTACGCCGCCGCCTGCACCGACCAGTCGCGATACAGCTCGAAGTAGCGCCCGCCCGCCGCGATCAGCTCGTCATGCGTGCCCTGCTCGACGATGCGCCCGTGCTCAAGCACGACGATGCGCCCCGCCTGGCGGATCGTGGAGAGGCGGTGCGCGATCACGATCGCCGTGCGCCCCGCGAGCAGGCGTCGCAGGCCCGCCTCGATGCGGCCCTCGGTGTGCAGGTCGACGTTTGAGGTCGCCTCGTCGAGAATCAAGATGCGCGGATCCGCGATCAGCGCGCGCGCGAAGGCGATGAGCTGGCGCTGGCCCGCCGAGAGCTGCGCGCCGCGCTCGCCGACCTCGGTGTCGTAGCCCTTCGGCAGCTCGGAGATGAACTCCTCCGCGCCGACCGCCGCCGCGGCCGCCTCGATCTGCTGCTGGTCGGCATCCGGGCGTCCGAAGGCGATGTTCTCCGCGATCGTGCCGCTGAACAGGAACGCCTCCTGCGGAACGATCCCCATCTGCGAGCGCAGCGAGTGGCTCGTCACCTCGCGCAGGTCGCGCCCGTCGACCAGCACGCGGCCCGCGGTCGGGTCATAGAAGCGCGCCACGAGCTTCGCGATCGTCGACTTGCCCGCGCCCGTCGCGCCGACCAGCGCCACCGTCTGGCCCGGCGGGACCGTCAGCTCGATGTCCTGCAGGACGAGCGCGTCGCGCTTGTACGCGAAGGAGACGTCCTCGAAGCTCACCTCGCCGCGGATCGCCCCGAGCGCGCTCGCGTCCGGGCGGTCCTCGAGCTGAGGCTCGGTGTCGAGCAGCTGAAAGATCTTCTCCAGCGCCGCCATCCCCGACTGGTAGGTCGTGTACAGCTGCGAGAGCTGCTGGATCGGTTCGAACAGAAACGCCAGCGTCGCCACGAACGCCACCACCGTGCCCGCCGTGATGTGGCCGTTGATCGCCTGCTCCCCGCCGTAGAGCACGATCAGCGCCAGCGCCACCCCCGAGAGCATTTCCACCGCCGGGAAGTACGACGCGTTGAGGCGCACCGTCACCATGTTCGCATCCGAGTTCTCCTGGTTGAGCTCCGCGAAGCGCGCCTCGTGGCGCGGCTCCTGGCCGAAGCTGCGCACCACGCGGATGCCCGACAGCGTCTCCTGCAAGTACGCCGTGATCGCGCCGATCGTCTCACGCGTGCGACGGAACGCGCCCGCCGAGATCAGGCGGAACCAGACGCTCAGGCCCGCCACGAACGGCACGATGCAGAACGTCAGCAGCGCCAGGCCCGGATCGAGATACAGCAGCACCGCGATCGCCCCCACCAGGGTCAGACCCGACTGCACGAGTGTCACCACCGAGTCCGTTACGAGGCTTTCCAGTGCCTCCACGTCGTTGGTGATCCGCGAGATCAGCACGCCCGCCGGGCGGCTCTCGTAGAAGCCGATCGGCTGGCGCTGCAGGTGCGTGAAGATGCGGATACGCAGGTCCGCCAGCGCGCGCTGGCCCACCCAGCCGACGAGGTATGTTTGCGCGTAGGTCATCAGCCACACCAACAGCGCCGAGGCCAGGAACGCGAGCACCACGAGTACCAGTGTTTTGGTGTCCTGGCGCTCGATGCCGCTATCGATCGCCGTCCGCGCCAGCAGCGGTGGCGCCAGCGAGGCCGCCGTGCCGACGATCAACGCCGCCAGCATCGCGATTACACGCCGCCGGTACGGGCGCAGCAGTTGCAGCAAGCCGCGCAGATTGCGCCCGCGGCTCTCCTTGCTCGCGCGCTCGCCCGTCCACTGCGACATGCCGCGTCCGCCGCCCGGGCCCAGGCCGCGCGCCATCGCGCGCCCGCCGCCGACCCCGCCGCCCATGCGTGTGCCGCCGCCGCCAAAGCCGCCCGGGGTCATATGCCACTCACCTCGCGCTCGCGCGTCTCTTTCGTCATGAACACGCTCTCCGGCAGGCCCTTTTCAACGATCTCGCGGTACAGCTCCGACTCCTCCAGCAGTTCCTCGTGATCGCCCTGCGCGACGATGCGGCCGTGGTCGAGCACCACGATCTCATCCGCGAGTGCGATCGTCGAGAGGCGGTGCGCGATCACGAACGTCGTGCGGCCCGCCATCGCCTCCGCGAGCGCCAGCTTGATGCTCTGCTCGGTCGAGGCGTCCACCGAGGAGGTCGCATCGTCGAGCACCAGCACGCGCGGATTCGCCAGTAGCGCCCGCGCGATCGCGATGCGCTGGCGCTGGCCGCCCGAGACCGTCAGGCCGCGCTCACCGATCTCCGTGTCATAGCCCTGCGGCAAGCGCGTCACGAAGTCGTGCGCCTGCGCCCGCTGCGCTGCCGCTTCGATCTCCTCGCGGCTCGCCTCCGGTCGCGCGTAGGCGATGTTCTCCGCGACCGACGCCGAGAACAGGAACGGGTCGTCGCTGACCACCGCCACCGCCGCGCGCAGCGAGCCCAGCTGGACCTCCCGCACGTCCGCGCCGTCGAGCAGCACCTCGCCCGCGACCGGGTCGTACAGCCGCGAGATCAACGCCACCAGGCTCGTCTTGCCCGAGCCCGTCGCGCCCACCAGCGCCACCGTGCGCCCCGCCGGCACGTCGAGGTCGATGTCGCGCAGCACCGCCCGCGCCGTAGTCCTCTCATCGGTCGCGTTGCGCTTCGCCGACTCGCTCATCCCGAGCTCGTCGTGCGGGTCCGCGTAGCGCAGCGTCACGTCGCGCAGCTGCACGTGGCCGCTGCCCGCCGGTAGCGGCGGCGCATCGGGTGCGTCGCGCAGGCGCGGTTCGCGGTCGAGCAGCTGGAAGATGCGCGCGCCCGACGCCGTCGCGCGCTGCGCGAGGTTGAGCGTCACGCCCAGCGAACGCATCGGGCTGATCAGCATGTTCAGGTATAGGTAGAACGAGGTGAACTGGCCGAGGGTCAGGTGCGCGTGGATCACCGCCTGCCCGCCCAGCAGCAGCACCGCCGCGAGGCCGAGCTGGGGCAGGAAGCCGATCACCGGGTTGTACGTCGCTTCCAGGCGCGTCGTCACCATCGCCTGCTCGAAGACCCGCCCGCTGCTGCGGCGAAAGCGCGCCAGCTGGCGCGACTCGCGCGCGAACGCCTTCACGACCCGCACGCCCGTGATGTTCTCCTCCGCGTCCGCCGTCAGTTCCGCAATGCGCTGCTGCACCTCGCCGATCGCCGGCCGCGCCCGACGCCCGTAGCGGTAGGAGATCACGATCACGAACGGCACCGGCGCGAGCGCGATCAGGCCGAGCTTCGGTTCCACCGCGATCATCACCGCACCCGCCAGCACGATCGTCAGGACCGACTGCAGGATGAACACCAGCCCGTAGCCCAGGAAGAAACGCACCGCCTGCAGGTCCACCGTCCCGCGCGACATCAGCTGGCCCGTCTGTTGGTGGTCGAAGAAGCCCAGCTCCAAACGCTGCAGGTGGCCGTAGATCCGCTTGCGCAGGTCGTATTCAACGCCCAGCGAGACCCGCCCCGCGATCATCCGCCGCCAGTACGTCAGCGCCCAACGCACCAGCACCACCGCGAGGATCACCAGCGCAAGCGTCAGCAGGGTGTCGCGCTCGTGCCCGCGCAGCGCGCCCTCGTGACGGTGCGCCGCACGCGCGCCCTTGTTGATCGCTTCGACCGCCCGGCCCGTGAGCCAGGGGAGGGCGACTGTCATAACCATCGCGAAGCTCGCCAGGATCCACGAGACGGTCAACCCGCGCCGGTAAGGCCGCAGGAAGCCAAGTAGTCGGTTGAAGGTCGCCATAGTTGCTTGGTCAACTATTATCGCATGTGATGTCTTCGCCGGTCACGCCCGCCCGCGGCGGAGGCCCCGCCGCGGGTCTGTGCACGACGTGCCACTTCCGCCAGGAAGTCCGCAACACGCGCGGCTCGAGCTTCTCGCTCTGTCTGCGCTCACGCGAGGATCCAGCGTATCCACGCTACCCGCGGCTGCCGGTGCTGAGCTGCGGCGGCTACGAGCCCGCGGCGGGAGGCGAGGGAGGCGAGGAGCCCGCGCAGCCGGCCCGAACGGATCCGGCCCCCTAGGCACGCGGCGCGATCGCGCTCAGCCGCCGAGGCCCGGCGGCTCGAGCAACATCACCGCACCCGCCTGCTGCGTTTCGGAGATCGTGAAGTCGTAGAGGTGCGGTTCGGTCAGCGCCTTGACCGTGCTCGCGTCCGGCCAGCCGGCCATCTGCGAGACCTGCGGGGTCACCGCCGAGAGCGTCGCGCTCAAGGGTTGGTCGAGCGCCGCGGCGAGATCCGCTTGTGTGAACAGGAGCGCGTGGTTGACGATATGCGTGGTAGTCGAGTCGGTGCTCGTGCTCGTGCTCGCCGAGTCGCTCGTGGTCGCGGTACCGGCGCCGGTCGAGGTGAGTTTCGCGGCGCTCGTCTTGGTCGCGCCGCTCGGTGGCAGCGGTGGGATCGTGACTACCACCCGGTTCGCCCCCGAGACGTAGCGGAACGTGTAAAGCGCCAACTCCAGTGCCTCCCGCCCGAGCAGCAGCGCGCGCTCCGTCGAGGGCTTGCCCTCTTTGATCGAGCAGTCCGTGCCGTCTCCGCAGAGCTGGTAAAGGACATTGTTGCCTTCCAGCGCCGCCGGGGTCTGTCCCGAATGGACGACTCCGAGTGTCAGCGGCTGGCCTTTGAGCGTCGGCGGGCCGCCGCTGACCTGGACGATCTGTTTGCCGTCGCCGAGCCGGTACTGCGGTGCGACGTACGCCGCGATCTGCTGCGCCGGGTCGACGCCATTGTTCGCCGGCTTCCAGCCCGACCACGGTCGTTCCGCCGCCGGCGCCGGCGCGCGCAACAGCGCGATCGCTAACGCGACCGCCGCTACCGAGAGCGCGCCGAGCGCGCCGAAGAGGAACTGGAAGCGCGGCGCGTTGCGGTTTGTGCTCGCAGCCGCTCCGCCGCGCGCGGGCGCCGAGCGGGCAGGGGTGCGCGCGAGAGTTTGGGCGCCCGATGTGCCCGGTGCGTCAAGCGTCGCGGCGTCGAGCGCCGTCGCGTCGAGCGTCGCGGTGGCGAGGCCCGCGGTGTCCTGCCTCGTTGCGTCGCGCTTCGCCCTCTCGTGCGTTACGGCAGCGGTAGTGGCAGCGTCAGCTGCCGACGCGGCCTCCTGTGCGTCGCGGCTGGGGGAGTGACCCGCGGCCAAGGCCGCTCGCCCGCCGTCGGACAGGGTCAGCTGTGCGTCGCTGACCCGCGCGCGCAGGCTCTCCGGGTCGACCTTCGGCTGGGTGCCGGCCGGGTCGGGCGGGCGCGCCCGGGGATCGGAATCTCGCTCGCTCACGCTCTCATTTCACCTATAGCTTCGGCCAGATCGACTCGTCGTTGACGTCGATCGCCGGCGCCTGCAGCCCGGCTGCGTCGAGCACTTCGACGACCTCGTCGCCGTGCAGCTCGCGGCGCTCGATCAGCGTCTCGGCGATCCGCAGAACCTGCTCGCGGTTGTGGCGGATCAAGCACACCGCCGTGATGTATGCCTGACCGAGGATCTGCGCCGCCGCGCGGCGCTTGCCGGGATCCGAGAGCACCGCCGCGATCGGGTCGCCGGACTCGCGCATGCCCGCCGCGCGGTTCATGATCTGCGAGCCGATGCGCTCGAAGCGCTTCATGTACTCCTCCTCGGCCTCCTCGCGCTCCTCCTCGCTCTCAAAGCGTCGCCCGTTGAGGTTGATCGGCTCGGGGCCCATGCCGCACATGCCCACCATCCACGCCGCGCGCGCGGTCGCGCTCTGCACGTCGCCGCCGACGCCCGTCGAGTTCTCGCCGTAGAAGACGCGCTCAGCGGCCATCGCACCTAACGTCCACACGAGCTTGCCGACCTCCTCGTGGCGCCACGAGGAGAAGCGCTCCTCCTTCTCGATCGCCTGGTGGTGACCAAGCGAGCCGCCGCGCTTGCGGATCGACAGGCGCGTCGAGAGCACATCCTGCATGTAGACGTGGCTCGCCGCCGCGTGACCCGCCTCGTGGATCGCGACCGCGCGCGTCTCCGCCGGCACGTAGTCGATGCCCTGCGCCGTGCCCGACTCGATCGTCGTCATCGCCTCGACGATGTCCTCCCACTGGAAGTACGGGCGCGCGTCGGAGTGCGCGAGCGTCAGCGCCATCGAGCACACCTGCTCGATCATCGCCGGCGAATATCCGTTGGTGATCCGCGCGAGCTCGTCGCGACGCGACTCGCTATCGAGGTTCGGGTCATGGTCGACCTTGCCCAAATAGAGATCGAAGATGTCCTTGCGGTCGTCGGCGGTCGGCGTGCGAAACCAGATGTGCCGGCCCATGCGCCCCGGACGGATCAGCGCCGGGTCCAGGCGATCGATCGGGACGTTCGTCGCGCCGATGAAGTACAGCTGCTCCGCGCGCGGCTTCGGCGGGCGCAGCCGCAGTGAGACCGGCCCGACCCGCGGCGGGATGATGTAGGTCGCGTCGAGGAACGTGTTCAGGCGGTTGGTGAAAAAGCGGCGCATCATCGGCGGCGAATCCACGCCGTCCATCTGCACCAGCAGCTGGTTGAGCGCCATGCCGCCGCCCATCATCCCACCCATCATGCCGCCCGGAAAGACACCCGCGATGCTCTGCCCGACGCGCTGCACGATCGGCGGATAGAGCGCGCGCGGGCTCTCCGCGCGCGCCGCGAACAGCTTCTCGCGCCACGCGCGCGACTCGAGAATCAAATCGCCGCTGGGGTTCAGCGCACCGTGCGGCCCGTAGAAGGCGAGGTCGTTGAAGGACTCCACGCCGTTGTTGAGCGCCCCGCCGACTCCGCCGGGGCCCGCCATCGAGGTGCCCTGCCCCAGCGCCTGGCGGCGCAGGCCGACGGCGTCAATCTCGTCGATGAAGATGATGCACTGCCCGCCCCACTTGCGCGCCAGGCGCCGCGCGCGGGCGATCATCAGCGAGACCACAATCACGTCCATGCCGATGAACATCTGCGCGAAGCCCGAGCCCGGCATCGTCACGATCGGCGAGTTGAAGCTCGTTGCGATGCCCTTCGAGAGCATCGTCTTACCGGTGCCCGGCGCGCCGATGAACAGCAGCCCGCGCTCGGGCTTGCCGCCCGCCTTGCGAAACTCCTCGCCGGATTGCCACAGCGTGATCACGCGCGTGACCTCCTGCTTCTGCTCGCTCTGCCCGCGCACGTCGTCGAGGTGCACGCCCCAGTCCGCGTCGCCGGGCTCATATCCCTTGAGCTGGCGCACCGCCATCAGCATCATCGGTCCGAAGAGGATCCCGAAGTTGATCAGGAACAGCAGCGGCAGCTGCAGCAGCAACACCAGCAGCGTGCCGCCCGCGTTGCTGTTGCTCCCGCCGAAGACGCCGCCGATGCTGTGCAGCGTGCCGCTGAGGTCGTGCGGGTGGCCGAGGATTTTCTGGACGATGTTGATCGCGACCAGTAGCGCGAGGAGCGTCCCGACGATCCACAGGGTGTGGCGGAACTTTTTGCGCCAGTACCATAGGCGCCGCCGCGCGCGGGCATCCTCGGTCAGTTCGGCCTTGTCGATGCCCTGCAGGCTCGGGCGCGGAATCAGACGGTGCGCGACGATGTCGATCAGCCCGCGGAAGGCGATCACACCGATGAAGGTGCCGAGCAGCGCACCGATCACGCTCCAGCCGTCGGCGCGGTAGAGGAGGATGAACAGCATCGGACTCGTCAGCAGCGCGACGAACGTTGCGGCGCGGCTCAGGCGGCGCCACTCGCGCGCGAGTTGCGCGTTCTCGGCGAGCGGCTCGGGCGTCGCGGCGCTGCTCTGCGTGGAGCGCATGGGGGAGAGGGTACTAGGTGATTTTGTGCGGACCGAGGCTTTTGTGCTTCTTTCGGTTCCCGGCTCGGTGGTCGCGAGGAGGGCATCCACGCAGCGGGATGCCTACCCCAGGCTCGCTAGGAAATTCCAGGCGTCAGCGGGCGAGATCATGGAGGTTTCCCCCGAAACAAGCGCTGCGCCAGCCCATCCGCAAACGACGACGAGAAAGACCGTAAGGATCCAGGCTCGCGTATTGCGAATCTCGTTTCGCGCTTTGTACTGCTCGAGGTCTGCCGCGTGCCAGTCGTCGCGCCTTCGCTCCTCGTTGCTTATCTCGAGCTGCATCTTCGCTCGCTCGAGCTCGGAGTGGCTCAGTAGCTCGTCACTCTCGATGAGGCGCCGGACAACATCGGAATCGCGCTCGATCGCGTCCCGCGCTGCGGTTCGATCTCCGTATGAGAAGCGTCTAGGCGGAGAGGTGCCGCGCAAGCGCTCGCGCGAGCGAATGCGGTCCGTCATGGCACGACCCGCCAGTGCTCCTCCAGCTCGATGCAAGCGCTCCAGAAGCTGGCTGGCTTACGCACGTACCACACTCGCCCGGAGCCGTCTCGGGGCATGACAGCTAGAAGATCGGCATGGGCCAGAGCGACGAGCTGCGCGCGGATGCGATTGTTTGGCAGGCCGCCGAGTACCTCCGCGAGATCCGTCGCGTTCACGGCGTCTAAATCGCTGCGAGCCACGGCAGCCGCGACCTCGAGACGATCGCGATTGCCGAACAATGCCTTGGACTGTTCGCGCAATCGGTCGCGTATTTGTGTGGTCTCCTCCTTCGTCTCCCCGTCCACCCGGAGGTGTCTACCACAAACTAGTTCAAATATCAAGAAAACGTAAAGCGTATGGCCTATGACGTAAATTGTCCTAGCTAGCGCGCTGCAAGAGCACGCTCAAAGCGCTACCCGCTCGCGACGCCGACGGGCTCCGCCGCCGGCGTCTGCTCCGCGGCCGGCGGTCCGCCCGCGGAGACGACGAAGTCGCGACTGCGCACCAGCGCGAACGCAAGTCCAGCGCCGACCAGCGCGATCGCGGTTGCGATCACGAGGATCACGTCGAACGATTCGGTGAAGCCGACGCGGTAGGCGTGTGCGAGCGCCGACTGCGCGGCGTGCGGAAGGGTGTGGAAGATCGACTTCACTTCGCCGGAGACGAGCAGCGTGCTGAGCTGTCCGTGCGCGGCGGCCTGCACGGTGCTCGCCTGGCCGCTCGCGTTCAGTGCCGCCGTCGTCTTGCGCGTGACGTCGTGCTGGAAGACCGCGCCGAGACCCGCGATGCCGGTGACGATGCCGACCTGGCGGAACGTGCTGTTGATCCCGGAGGCCATGCCGCTGCGCGAGTGATGCACGACGCCGATCGCCGTCGAGGCGAGCGGCGGGTTGATCATGCCGATGCCCACGCCCGTCAGCAGGAATCCGGGGATCAGCACCGTCCAGCTGGAATTTGCGTCGACGGCGGTCATCGCGAACAGCCCCGCGCCGACCAGCACGAGGCCGCCGCCGAGCAGCAGCCGCACCGGTACGCGCACCGACAGACGACCGGCGATCGGCGCGACGACGAACGACAGCAGCGTGATCGGCAGGAAGCGCACGCCCGCCGCCAGCGGGCCGAAGCCGAGCACGTCCTGGATGTAGAGCGTGAGGTACAGGAACATCGCGAAGATCGACGCCGAGATCGAGAACGCGACGATGCTCGCGCCCGTGAACGTCGGGAGGCGGAACAGCGAGAGGTCGAGCATCGGGCGGCGCTGGCGCAGCTCGGCGATGAAAAACAGCACGATCAGCACCGCCGCGCCCGCGAGGCACCCGACGATCCGCGTCGAGCCCCAACCCTTTTCGTTGCCCTGCACCAGCGCGTAAACGAGCAGAAACAGCGCCCCCGAGAACGTCACGAGGCCCGCCCAGTCGACGCCGGTCGCATTCGGGTCGCGCGACTCGGAGACCTGCGTCAGCGTGATGAAGACCGCCGCCGCGCCGATCGGCGCGTTGACGAAGAAGATCCACTCCCAGCCGACCGCCGAGGTGATCAGGCCGCCGACGACCGGTCCAACCGCGACCGCGGCACCGGTGACCGCGCCGAAGACGCCGAAGGCGGTGCCGCGCTCCTTGCCGTGGAAGGCCTGTGCGAGCAGCGCGAGCGAGGTCGCGAACATCATCGCGCCGCCGACGCCCTGCACGGCGCGCGCGAGGTTCAGCATCAGCGGGGTCGAGGACACGCCGCAGACGACCGAGGAGAGCGTGAAGACGATCAGCCCCAGCGTGAAGACCCGCCGGCGGCCCAGCAGGTCCGCGAGGGCGCCCGCCGTGAGCAGGAACGCCGCGAGCGTCAGCGCGTAGGCGTTGACGACCCACTGCAAGTCCGCGAAGGACGAGTGCAGCGAATGCTGGATCGAGGGCAGCGCGACGTTGACGACCGTGATGTCGAGCAGCAGCATGAAGATCGCCACCGAGACCGCGATCAGGGTCCACCATTTGCGCTCCACGGCTGTCCTCCTCGCTTGCGGGTCGGGCTGCGGCTCCCCTCAATGTAGAAAGGGCGGGGGGATCTCCCTGTGGGCGCGACTGAACTCGCGCGTGACCGATCGCGAGCACGATCGCATCCGAGTAACTGCCCGCGGGCATCCACCGATCGTGCCCGCGGGCATCCACCGATCGGCATCGAGACCCGCTAGCCTGCGCGCGGTGAACGCACGCTGGTTTCGCGGGGCTCTCCTCACGACGCTCGGACTGATGGCGCTCGGCTGCGCGACCGCGGGCGCCGCCGGCGAAGCGGACATGCGCGTGTTGATCGTCGGCCGCGCCTACCAGCCCCCGCAGCTGACGGTCGGGCTCGGGCAGACCGTCGTCTGGCGAGACGAAAGCTTCGGCCAGCACACCGTGACCTCCGTTGACGGCCTGTTCAACTCCGGCGTGATGAGCAGTGGGAGCTCGTACACGATGACCTTCGCGCAGGCCGGGACGTTCAACTACGTGTGCACGATCCACCCGACGATGAAGGGCAGCGTAATCGTGCTGCCGATCGCTCCGGGCACGCTTACGCTCCACCTCGCGACGCGCCACAGCTCCCGCGGCGAGACGCTCGTCGTCCACGTACTGGCTGCCCGCGGTGGCGCGGGTGTGCTGCTGCAGTCGGCGGCCCCCGCGGGACACTGGCAGACGACGGTTCGCTCGCACCTGAGCTCGATTGGCGTCGCGACGCTCAGCCTCGCTAGCCCCGCCCACAGACGGTTCCGCGTCCTCGTCGCGGCCTCGGACGGAGCACCGCGTCTGGTCAGCCGGGTCGTGCGCTCTCCCATCTGAGCGTCAGCTACCGTTGGCAAGCCCCGTGAGAGCGCGCAGGCTGCAGAAGAACAGCGTGGCCTTCACCAACGGCTGGTCGCGGGAGCCGTAAGCGGAGGAGCTGATCGCCAGGCCTCCGTCGAGAACGATCGAGCGGCGCGCCTGCGGCGACGGTCGGTTCGCGCACGACCTGCACGGTGGCCATCATGCCGTGATCCTCGTGGAAGGTGACATGGCAGTGGAAGACGAACTTGCCGGTGAAGTCGGTGGGGTGGATCAGGATGACCGTGTTGGACTTCGGGGCGAGCGCGACATTGTCCTGGTCATCGACGTAGGGGATCGTCCGCGCCGTCGACGCTAACGACTTGGAAGTCATTCGTGTGGATGTGGAACGTGTGCCATTCTTCGGTCGAGTTGACCAGCGTCCAGCGCTCGACCGAGCCGAGCTTCATCGTCACGTCGATACGGTTCGGGTCGAAGGACATGCCGTTCAGCAGGTACCGTGGCGTCCCCGACGGTTCTGCCATTTCGCTGAAGACGATCGTGCGTTCGCGGTCGACGCGGCATGACGGCGCAGGTCGAGCGGGCCGGCTCAGCGGTGCGCGTGGGAAGGCGCATGTGCGTCCGCGGACCGGCCGAGCGGAGCGTCAGCAGCGTTTCGTTCGGGACCGGGCCGCCGTCGGCGGCTTTATCGCCACCGGGAAACTGCGCGAACGGCACCGCCTTGAGCGGGTAGCTGCCCGGGCGCCCGCCGCGGACGAGCACGTCGCGTCGTGAGCCGGGAGCGATCATCAGCGTCGCTGACGTTCTGCGCGCTCGGCGAGCGTGTGGCCGTCCTGGCGAGCAGCTGGAAGCGCTGGCCGTGCGGGCAAGGCGCAGCACGACGAAGCGGTCGGCGTCGGCGTTGAAGATGCGCCAGCGCTGCAGCTGGCCGGGACGGATCTTCGCGGTCGGGTCGATCGTGCCGTTGACGTACAGCTTCGACGCCCGCTTCGGTGGACTTCGTCGACGGGGACACCCTGCCATGCGCGCACCTGGGTGTTCTGGATCACGATCCAGCGCTGCGGAACGTGGCGCAGTGCCGGGAGCCGGTCGAGGCCGCCCTCCTGACGATCGCGCCGGCGAGCCCGGCGAAGATCTGGCGCTCGACGTACAGGTGCAGGTGCGGGTGATACCAGTAGGAGCCCGCCGGCATGTCCTGCGGGATGTCGTATTCGTAGGTGAACGTCATGTGCGGTTCGATGCGCAGGAAGACGTTGTCGTGGTTGGCTTCCGGCGAGACGTGGAAGCCGTGCGTGTGCAGGTTGGTCGGTTCCGCGAGATCGTTCTGAAGATGCACGACGACGTGATCGCCAGCGCAGATGACGAGCGTCGGCCCGGGGAAGCTGCCGTCGTAGCTCATCGCCTGCACGCGCCGTTTACCCATCCTCGCCGGCCCAACGGCCGCGCGCAGGGTGACGTCGAGGTGACCGTCGTGACTCACGCGCACGGGCGGCTCGGGGAAGCCGTCGTGCAGGACGGGAGGAACCCCTGCATGGCAGTTGGCGCGTGCCTCTGCCGCGGACCGCTCACCCGGGGAGGAGCCCCGAGCCCAGGCCGTCGCCACCGCAACCAACAAGCTTGCCGCTAGCAGCACCCCGGCGAGACGTCCCCACTTTCCCATCGGCGCAAATCGTAGCGGCGCCCTCGCGACGCGAGCCGCTACGTGCGAGACGAGCGGAGGCTCTGCGCGGACCGCGTCATCCCCCCAAATCGGGGCGACATGGCCCGCCCGCTGAGGCGCGGAGCGGGCCAGTCGCAGCGTCCGTCTTGCTACTTGACGATCTCGATCACTCGCTCCATGCCGAGCAGGGTGTGCGGCCTGCCGTCCTGCGTCGGCATGAAGCACGCCTGCACGTACCAGCCCGGCTTGTCCGCGATGGTTTCCTGCTGAAAGGCGCCCGAGGAGAGCGGCCCGGCGAAGTTGGCTTCTGAGCCGGAAGCGAACTTCTTCAAGCCCTTTTCCTGTCCCGCGGCCAGGCCCTTCGCGATCTTGGCGGCGGCCTTTGCGCTCTTTGCCCCGATCGCGACGTCCATGTGCACGAGATAGCCTTCGTTTTCGAAGCGCACGAGCTCGCCGACATGCAGGCCTTCGGACCCTTGAAGCCGAACTCGATCGTCTTCACGGTCGCCTGCGGCGTGGGAAGCGCCGCGGGCGAGGGCGATGCCGCGATCGCGAAGCTCATGCGGGGCCACGTCGAGGACTTTTCGCCTTCGGCGTTGAGAGCCACGTACTGACCGGGCGCGAGGACGGTCTGGGCTTCTGCTGCCTTGCCCTTGCCGGCCGCACCGTCGAAGACGATTGAGCCGTACTTGCTCGTGCTGTTCGGATCGCGCGCCTTGTTTTCGCCCAGGTAGGCATAGAATTCGGCGAGGCTCACCCCCGGCTTGAGGGCAAACAGCACCACGGACGGTTCCTTGCCACCGGTCGCCGTGCTCGCGATGTTGACGGCGCCGGACTGCAGGGCGCCTGTCACGGAGATCGAGGTGGTGCTGACAGTGGCTGTGATCGTGGGCAGCGTCGCGGCCTGCGCGGCGCCTGCGGTGAAGACACCGGCGGCGACCGTCAGGGCGGCGACCGCGATCGCCGAGGTGACCAACCGTCTCGGCGATGCTGAAGAGATACGGCGATATGACATTCCTTCTGGTCCTTTCTTTGATCCGCGGGACGGCCGAAGCACGTTTCCCCTAATGAGGCTTGCTTTCTGTGACTTGCGCTAGCCGGCCCGACTTCAGGACACGGCCGTGATACTTGCCTGGGCTCCGTCCCGGCGAGCGGCGGTGAGCGGCTCGCGCGACGAGTATAAGTGGCGGCTTTAATGAATGCTCGTCAGGCGAAGTACTCCCCTTCGGCTTGTCCTGGTCTGTCGCTCATCTGAGCGACAGAGTCTCGGCGGTCTGTCGTAGGCAGCGGCAGTGCGCACCGCGCGCTCCGAGAAGGATTAGCGTAGGAGTCGTGGTTGCAAGCGAATCCTTCGCGGAGGCGAGCGAGCGGCGGTCTCGTGCCAGCCCGCAGCCACCAGCTGTAAAGCTGAGCCTCTGGGTCGCGGCGATCGCCGCCGTGCAGGCCGCGGTGCTGCTCGCGACGAGCACGCGCTACGGCTACCACCGCGACGAGCTGTACTTCATCGTCGCCGGCGCGCACCCCGCGTTCGGCTACCCCGACCAGCCGCCGCTGGTGCCGCTGCTGTGCTGGGCGATGAACGCGCTCGCGCCGGGGTCGCTGCTGCTGCTGCGCGCGCCCTCGGCGCTGGCCGCCGCCGCGACGACGGTGCTCGCGGCGCTGATCGCGCGCGAGGTCGGCGGCGGGCCGCGCGCGCAGGTGATCGCCGCGGCGTGCACCGCGTGCTCGGGCTTCGCGCTCGCGGTCAGCCACCTCGTGAGCACGACGACATTCGACCTGCTGAGCACGACCGTCCTCGGGTGGCTCGCGATCCGCGCGGTCCGTCGCGGCAGCGGCGCGTCAGTCCTGGCCGCCGGCGTGGTTGTCGGTCTCGGCGTCGAGGCCAAGCCGCAGGTCGGACTCGTCGCCGCCGTGATGGTCGCGGCGCTGCTCGCCGCTCGGCCCGCGCGCGCCGCTGCGGTCGTGGTGGGCCGCCGCGGGAGCGCTCGTGCGCGGTCGCGCTCGCCGCGCCCTACGTGATCTGGCAGCAGCGCCACGGCTGGCCGCAGCTGACGGTCGCCGGCAACATCGCCGGCAGTCAGGAGGGCGGACGCGCCGGCTTCTTCCCGTTCCAGCTCGTGATGGTCAGCCCGGTGCTCGTGCCGGTCTGGATCGCGGGGCTGCGCGCCCCGTTTCGCCGCGCCGGCTGGCGCGCGCTGCGCTTCGTGCCGATCGCGTACGCCGCGATGGCCGTCCTGTACTTCGCTCGGCAACGGGCACGCGTACTACCTCGCGAGCCTCTATCCGGTGCTGCTCGGACTCGGCGCGCTGCCCAGCCGCGGAGTGGATGCTGCGCGCGCCGCGACGCAGATGGCTGCTCGGCGCCGCGATCGCGCTCAGCGCGGCCGTCAGCGCCATCATCGCGCTGCCGCTGCTGCCCGAACGCGACCTGCAGGGAAGTGTTGTGATGGCGCTCAACCCCGCGCAGGGCGAGACCGTCGGCTGGCCGCGCTTCGTGCAGACGGTCGCCGACGCGTGGCAGCGGATCCCGCTCGCCGAGCGCCGGCACACGGCGATCTTCACCAGCAACTACGGCGAGGCCGGCGCGATCGAACTGCTTCGGGCCCGCGCGCGGACTGCCGCGCGCCTACAGCGGCCACAACGGCTTCAGCGAATGGGGGATCCCGCCGGACGCCGACACGCGACGCGCTGCTCGTCGGCTTCGACAGGCACCGCCGAAGCCGCGCCGTACTTCACACAATGCCGCACCCTCGCCAGGGTCAACGACGGTGTCGGTCTCGACAACGAAGAGCAAGGGCTGCCGGTCATGCTCTGCCGGACCGCGGGGCGCTGGACGGCGCTCTGGTCGCACCTGCGCCACTACGACTAGCGAGCGCCGCTCGCGCGCTATGCCGAGTAGATAGCCCGCGGTCGCCGCTCGCGCTCGGCCCCGCGCCTAGCTCGCGCTCGCCGCTCGCGCTCGGCCCCGCGCCTAGCTCGCGCTCGCCGCCGCGCTCGTGAGCGCCTCGAGCAGCCCCGCGAGCTGCTGCAGGTTCTCGGCCAGCCCCTCGAGCTCGTAGTCGCCACTCAACTCGCGCGGGTCGCGATAGCCGAGCAGCACGTCCGCGCCCTCGCGCCAGACGAGGATCCGCAGGGCAGCTCGATGCCGACGCGCGGATCGCGCTGCATCAGCGGCGTGCCGCCGCGCGGATTACCGAACAGCACGACCTCCTCGTCGGCGAGCTCCATGTCGACTTCGCGCGCGCCCGCGGCGTGGTCGATGCGGGCGAACACGCTCAGCCCACGCTGCTCGATCGCCGCCAGCAGTGCGTCGACGGTCTCGATGTAGCCCGACGTGCTGTGCTTGACGATCATCGAGGCTCGCGGCGCACCGGGCCACGCTCGGCGAGGCTCAGAGCAAGCTTCTTCGTGGCGACGGTTTTGGCGGGTCCGGAGGAGCGTCGTGCAGAAGCGCAGCTCGTGGACGATCACGCCCCACAGCTCCTCCGGGCGCCGCGACCCGTCGGGCGTCCAGTCGTCGCGCCGGTAGAAGCGTTCGGCGCGCGCGTTGCCGTCGAGCACCCACAGATGTGCCCGCGCAAAGCCGGCGCGCGCGAGCTGCTCGCGCGCGCCGGCGATCAGCGCGCGGCCGACGCCGAGATCCCAGGCCGAGGGATCGACATAGAGCGCGTACAGCTCGCCGCTATCCGGTCGATCGCCGTCGCGCGAGGGTCCGGTGGTCGCGAATCCGCAGATCTCGCCGCGCTCGATCGCGACGGTCGTGAGCGGCCGCCCGGGCTCGCGATCGCCGAACTGATAGTGCGGCGCGCGGTCCTCGGGCTGCAGCCGGTCGAGATACTCGTCGGGCAGCAGGCCGCGGTAGGCGATCTGCCAGGAGCGCACGTGCACACGGGCGACGGCGGCGTCGTCGGCCGGCTCGGCTGGGCGCAGGAGCATCGCCGCATTATGTTGATCGAAGGTCGCGAAGCGCTAGGGTAGATTTACCGGTCGAGCGTTCGCTCGGCCAGCGGTGCCGCACCTCTCCGCGGTTGTTGTTGCCTTCGCGGCGCCCTCCACGTTTTGTAGTGCTCATGCCGCAGGCACAGTCCGCGGGCGCGCACTCAAAACTCTCCAAGAAGGGACGGACAGACATGGCCTCCAGTGGCAAGAAGAAGACGACGATGGCAAAGCTCACCCGCGAAAGCAGGCTCCGCGAGCGTCGAGCCGACAAGCAGGCCAGGAAGGACGCGCGCAAGCACGCGCCCGCAGATCAACCCGATCGGCCCGACGAGACGCTGAGCGCAACACCCGATACCGAGCAGACGACTCCGGAGACCGCCATTGTGCTGGCGTCCGCAGACGCCTAAACACCAGGGAAGCAAACTGCCACGGATCTGTCGGAGACTCCGGCCATGATCGCCGGTGAGGCTCGCGAGCCGCGCGTCGTGACATTTGACACGCGATGGATCTATGGGTGTAGGGTGGGTCGCGATGATCGTCGAGAACTCACCCGCGCTCTATCGCGCGGGGTCCGGTGAGCGGATCGTCCTGCTGCACGGCTTCACCGGCGCGTGGCATCACTGGCGCCCGTTGCTGCCCGGGCTGAGCGCGCGTTACGAGGTGATCGCGCCGACGCTCGCCGGCCACGACGGCGGGCCGCCGTTTCCGGAAGGCGCGATGTCGTTCGCCTCGGCGTGCGACCACCTCGAGGGCCATCTCGACGAACTCGGCGTCGGCCGCGCGCACTTCGTCGGCAACTCACTCGGCGGTGGGCTCTCAATCGAGCTCGCCAAGCGCGGCCGCGCGCGCTCGGTCGTCGCGCTCGCGCCGGCCGGTGGCTGGTCGGATGGCGACGGCGAGGCGCACCGCCTCGCGCGCTTCTTCGCCCAGCAGGTTCGGATGACACGCATCGGCGCGCGCGCGATCCCGACGGTGATGAGCCGCCCGCGCAGCCGGCGCTTCGCGATGCGCGAAGTCATGCGCCACGGTGAGCGCATGCGCGCGTCGGAGGGGATCGAGATGTCGCGCTCCTCGGCGCGCTGCGCGGTGAGCGAGGCCGCGATCGCGGCGCTGCGCGCCGACAACGGGCTGGCGCTGCGCGACCTCGACCGCATCTCCTGCCCGGTCCTGCTGCTCTCGCCGCAGTTCGACCGCATACTGCCCGCCGAGCGCCACGCGCCGCGCTTTCAGCGCGAGATTCCCGGCGTGCAGTCGCGCACGCTGATCGACTGCGGCCACGTCCCGATGTGGGATGCGACGCAGCTGCTCGTCGAGATGATCGGCGAGTTCGTCGATCGCGCCGCTCGCGACGGCGGCGCGGGGGGCGGCGCGAGCACGGCTGGTGGCGACGGCGCGGGGGAGCGCGCGACGGCGCTGGAGACCGCGTAGCTCAGCCGCCGCGCCCGCGCGAGACGGCGAGGCGGCGGAACAGCTCGCTGACGCCGAAGCGCGGCGCGACGCGCTCGACGAGCCCCGGCGCGAGCTGGCCGAGGGCGAGCATCGGGCGGATCGGCGCGCCGGTCTCGATCACTTCGGGCAGGTCGCGGCGGATCGCGTCGATCACGCGCGCGGTGACCTTCGCGGTGCTCGTCTCGCCGACGAGTCGGTTGGAGCGAAAGCCGTCGTCGAGCATCCGCTGGTACATGCCGTCGCCGGCGATGAAGCCCGGGCAAACCACCGAGAAGCCGACCGGCGCATGTAGGTACTCGGCGCGCAGCGACTGCGTCAGGCCGACCAGCGCGGCCTTCGTCGCCGAGTAGGGCTCTTGGTAGGCCGTGCCGAACTTGCCGGCGGCCGAGGAGATGAAGACGACGTGGCCGCGCCCGCGCTCGAGCATGCCCGCGACGAGGCGATGTGTGAGCAGCAGCGGCGCGGTGAGGTTGACGTCGATCATCCCCATCAGCTCCTCGCGGCGGTACGCCGTGAAGGCGCTCGCGGTCTCGACGCCGGCGTTGTTGACGAGCACGTCGATCGGCCCGAGCGCGGCTTCGCTGCGCTCGATCAACGGATCGACCTGGCTCAGGTCGGCGAGGTCGGCGGGCACGGCGCGGGCCTGCACCCTCAGCTCGCCGAGCTCCGCGGCGAGCGCGGCGAGCGCGTCCTCGCGACGTCCGGAGAGCACGACGTTCATCCCCTCGCGCGCGAGGCCGCGCGCGATGTGCGTCCCGAGGCCGCCGGACGCGCCGGTGAGAAGCGCGGTGCCGCCGCGCAGCTCCCTCATCGCTACGACGCGTCGGGCCACTGCGCGGTTCCCATCACACCATCGCCGTCCTCGGGCTTGGGGCCGCCGACCGCGAGGATGTCGAGACCGTCCGGCCCCGCCTCGAAGGCGCGCACGACCTCGGGCGCGACGCGCACCACGTCCCACTGGCGCAGGTCGTGGACTTCGTTATCGAGCAGCAGCCGCCCGGAGCCGGCGACGACGACGTAAGCCTCCTCCTGCTCGCGGTGGCTGTGCGCGACGGGGCTGCGCAGGTTGGCCGCGTAGCGGAATAGGCTGATCCCGAGGTCGCGCGAGTCGAGGTGCTTGCGCGCGAAGCGCCCCTCGATCCCGGGAGCGCGCTCGCCCACCGAATCCTCGACGTCCAGCAGGTTGATGGTGGCGAAGCGCGACATGCAATCTCCTTTGGCCGGACGGACGGTTCTCTTGCCGCTTCACCTTAGCCCGCGCGGGGGCGCGGACGTGAATCTTTCGCGCGACGCGCGCGGAGGCGAACGTGCCGCTCGTTTAGGAAGGCAGCGCCTCGGTGAAGGTGTCGTCGAGCTCGCGCAGCCTGCCGCGCACGCGCTTGCGTGTCGCCTCGAGCTCCTCCTCGAGCTTGGCCAGTTCGCCCGCGCGGTGCTTGACGAGCTCCAGCTGCCGGTCGATGTGGCCGAGCGCCTCTTCGAGCAGCTCCCGGCGACGCTCCGGATGCACGTCCTCGCGGCGCAGCTGCGCGCGCACCGCCGCGCGCGCCTCCTCCGCGGAGAGCAGCGTCTTGAGCTCCTCGAGGGTCACGCCGAGCAGGTGCTTCAGGCGCATCACCTCGCGCAGGCGCTCCACCTCGGCCTCGGTGTACGTGCGGTGCTGGCCCGAGGGGCGCGCGGCGGTCTCCGGCAGCAGGCCAATCTCCTCGTAGTAGCGGATCGTGCGCGGCGTCGTGCCGACCAGGCGCGCGACATCACCGATGCGCAGCGGTGCGACGATGGCGATCGTTTGGGGATCATCCGCGCGGGCCGGTTCGGCAACCGGGTCCGTGGGGCGGGGCGTCGTGCCCCGCTGCGAGGGCTCGCGCGGGGAACGCAGGGTGCTCATGCTCCTACCTTGACGAGCTCACTTGGATCGGTGCTCGCCCGCTCGGCGGTGGGCTCCACCTCGAAGCCCGCTTCGGCGGCGCTCGCGTGGCGGGGGCGCATCAGGCAGACGCCCGCGCCGAGCAGCGATGTCGCGGCGAGCACCCACAGCGCGGTGTGCATGTTGTCGATAAACGGCGCCAGCTTCTGCGCCGACAGCCCCTGGGCGAGGCCCGAGAAGACCGCGAACAGCGTCGACTTCGGGACCGCCGAGGTCACGATCGCGAGCACGAACGCGATCGAGAGCACCGCGCCGGTGTTCTGCAGCAGCGTGCGCGCGCCCGCCGCGATGCCGCGGCGCTTGGCCGGCACCGCGCCCATCATCGCCGCGGTGTTCGGGCTGTTGAACATGCCCGAGCCCACGCCCACGATCGCCAGCCACAGCGTGCTCTGCCAGTAGGGCGTGTGGACCTGCAGCGTCGTCATCGCCGCGAGGCCCGCCGCGCTGACGAGCATCCCCAACGCAGCCAGGCCGCGCGAGCCGTGGCGGTCGGCGTAGATGCCGGCCAGGGGGGAGGAGACCAGCATCCCGACCGCCAGCGGGATCAGCTTGATGCCGGCCGTGATCGGCGAGTTGCCCTGCGCGCCCTGGAAGTAGAAGACGAACAGGAACATCAGCGCGAAGCGCGCCAGGCCGTTGATGAATGCTGCCGCCGTCGCCGCCGCGAACAGGCGGTTCTTGAACAGCGAGAGATCCAGCATCGGCGCGCGCGAGCGGCTCTCGATCAGCACCCACAGCGGCAGCAGCACCGCCGCCGCCGCCAGGCCCACGATCACGATCGTGTCGTCCCAGCCGCTGATGCCCCCGCGCGAGACGCCGAGCACGAGGCCCGTGAGGCCGAGGATGAAGGTCACGTTGCCCAGCACGTCGTAGCCGCGGATCTCATCCGGTTTGGAGAGCTCGCGCAGGATCAGCGCGCCCCACGCCGCGCCCGCGAGGCCGAGCGGGACGTTGAACCAAAAGACCCAGTGCCACGAGATCGCCACCAGCGCGCCACCCAGCACCGGACCGATCGCGAGGCCGATCGCCGCGACCATCGTGTTCGTGCCCATCGCCAGACCGAGCTCCTCGCGCGGGAAGGCGTCGGTGACGAGCGCCGCCGCGTTGGCAAACAGGAAGGCCGAGCCGATGCCCTGCAGCACGCGCCACACGATCAACACCGTCGCATCCGAGGAGAAGCCCGCCCCGAGCGACGCCAGCGCGAACATCACGAAACCGCCGATGTAGGCCTTCTTGCGTCCGAAGAGGTCCGAGAGACGGCCCGCCATCAGCACCAACACGGTCGCCGCGATCAGGTACGCGAGGATCACCCACACCAGCGCCAGCAGGCTCGCGTGCAGCGAGCGCTCGAGGTCCGGCAGCGCGATGATCAGCGTGCCCGAGTTGGTCGCCGCCAGCAGCATCCCGAGGCTCGTGCACGAGAGCGCCCACCACTTGTAGTGCTCGTGTCCCGCCGCCACGCCGAGACGGCGGGGGCGTGCGGGTGATGAGGCTTGGCCGGTCAAAGCGGTCCTTCCCGGGGCCTCGTCGGATCGGACGAGGCGCCCTCGGCAAACTTTACGTGAACGTAAGAAGCAGGATAGCAGCGCGCGGTCGCGGGACACGATGTCCCGCGCCCCCCCGCGAGCGGCGCCGCGCGAGCCCGCGCGGATGATCCCCAATGATTGTTTTTAGGGCCCCGCCGCGCGTGCGTGTACGCGGGCGCGCCCGCGCGCGGCGGGGCCGGTCGACGACGACCTCTCAGTCGCAGCACAGAACTAGTCCGACATGTAGATTTGCCGACCATGGATCGCGAGGACAGTCGTAGCGGCACCGCCGCGGGACGCCGGCTTCGTCGCTCGCCGCGCGCCACGAGGCGGCGCGCTCTGAGCTTGGGTCTAGCGGGGGTGCTCGCCGCGGCGAGCCTGCTCGCGCCCCGCGCCGCTCGGGCAAGCGCCGGCGGGCGCCCTTTCGAGGCGCAGCCCGCCCGCACATCGACTGTCGCCGCGGTGCAGCGGCTGCTGGGTGGGATACCGCAGTCCGGCATCGTGCTCGGCGATCGCCACGCGCCCGTCACGCTGCAAGTCTTCAGCGATCTGGAGTGCCCGATCTGCAGGGAGTTCGCGCTGCACGCGCAGATCGACTTGATCCGGCGCTTCGTGCGCACCGGCAAGCTGAAGATCGAATCGCGGTCGCTGGAGACCGCGACGCGCGAACCGAAAACCTTCCTGCAGCAACAGGTCGCCGCGCTCGCCGCCGGTCGCCAGGACAAGCTGTGGGACTTCGACGAACTCTTCTACCGCGAGCAGGGTCGCGAGGACAGCGGCTATGTCACCGAGGGCTACCTGCGCGGTCTCGCGCGGCAGGTGCCCGGGCTGGACCTGCAGTCGTGGAGCGCCGCGCGCAACGACCCGATGCTCGCCGGTGAGCTCTACGCCGACGCGCAGCGCGCCGACCAGCGGCGATTCGCAGGAACGCCGTCCTTCCTGCTCGGCAGGACCGGGGGACATCTGCGCACACTCGAAAACCCCTCACTGCGAGGGCCCGCTGACTTCGAAGCGGCGATCGCGCGTTTGCTGAGGCCGAGTCGCTGAGCGCGCGCGGAACCGAGTGCTAGAACAGATAGGCATGAGCGATACCGAGATCGTCAAGTCCGACGCGCAGTGGCGCGAGGAGCTCACGCCCGAGCAGTACGAGATCCTGCGCCGCAAAGGCACCGAGCCGCCGTTCACCGGCGAGTACGTTTACAACAAGGACAGCGGCAGCTACCGCTGCGCCGCGTGCGGCGCGGAGCTGTTCGACTCCCAGACGAAGTTCGAGTCCGGCACCGGTTGGCCCAGCTTCACCGAGCCCGCCGTCGCCGAGGCCGTCGAGCTGCGCCCCGACAACAGCCTCTTCATGCGCCGCACCGAGGTGCTCTGCCGCCGCTGCGGCGGCCATCTCGGGCACGTCTTCGACGACGGGCCCGGCCCCGAGGGGCAGCGCTACTGCATCAACTCCGCCGCGCTCGCTTTCGCGCCGCAGTCCGCCAAAGACGCCTAGACTCATCCCGCGATGATCATGATGGACCAGTCCAAGCGGCTCTCCGAGCCCCTGCGCTGGGGCCGGCGCGAGCGCACCGCGGTCGCCGCGCTGCTCACCTGCGTGCTGCTCGCGCTGATCGGCTTCGGCGTCTACGCGCTGACCAGCGGGGCACCCGCGCGCGCGGGCTGCATCGAAGCGACCTTCCCGAGCACGCTCGGCGTCGCCGAGCTGCACGAGTGCGGCGCCAAGGCGCGCACCACCTGCGCGTCGCCGAGCGCCGATAAGAGCATCGGCGAATCGCTGCTGCAGTCCTGCCACAAGGCCGGGTATCCGCTCGCCGTCAAAGGCTGATCGCGCCGCTGCCCCGCCGCGCGTGCGCGGCGCGATGCATACACGGCGGTCGATCCGCGGTGTCTAGCCAAATGTCGAAAGCCCCGTCAAAAGTGTTGGCCAGGGTGGCCCTACCGGCTCCGCGACGCGCCGGGTTTCATATGGGCGTAATCGGTGGGCACGGCTCGGACCAGTTCCGCAGCCGGGCGCATTGCACCCACAACGGAGGTAATACGGAGGCTTATGTCCTGGCTCGCATACCCAAGTTGGCTAAACGCCGGCGACAACGCATGGCAGATGACAGCGGCGACGTTCGTGGGGCTCATGAGCCTCCCCGGGCTCGCGATCCTGTACGGCGGCGTCATGCAGAAGCGCTGGTCGGTGAACAGCATGATGCTCACGTTCGTGGCGTTCTCGCTCGTATTGGTCGCCTGGGTTCTGTGGGCGTTCAAGATGGGCTTCGGTAGCCCGATCGGGCACGGCAAAGGCTTCTTCGACACCTTCTGGGGCAAGTCCGGGACCGTCGTGAGCGCCGGCGCCGAGGAGGGGCAGGCGATCATCCCCTCGATCACCACGGGACCGCCATTGCATTTCCCGGAGTCCTCGCTGGTGTACTTCCAGTTCGTGTTCGCCGCGATCACGCCGATCCTGATGCTGGGCTCGGTGCTCGGGCGAATCAACTTCAAGGCTTGGATTCCGTTCGTGCTCCTGTGGATCACGTTCGTCTACACGATCAACGCCTTCCTGATCTGGGGCGGCGGCTACTTCGCGGCGCACGGCGCGCTGGACTACTCCGGGGGGTACGTGATCCACTTGGCGGCCGGCATCTCGGGCTTCGTCGCGGCGGCGGTGATCGGGCCTCGATTGCAACGCGATCGAGAGGTCGACGCGCCCAACAACCTGTTGATGGTCGCGGCCGGCGCCGGCCTGCTGTGGCTCGGTTGGAACGGCTTCAACGGTGGAGACTCCTACTACGCCGGTGCCAACGCCTCTGCGGCGGTGCTGAACACGAACCTCTGCACCGCGGTCGCGATGCTCGTGTGGATTGCGTGGGACTACATCTTCCGCGACAAGCCCTCGCTGATCGGCTCCGTCAACGGCATGATCACCGGCCTCGTGGGGATCACCCCCGCGGCCGGCTTCGTCACCGGCTACGGCGCGATCATCATCGGTGTCGTCGCCTCGACGATCGTGTGGATGTCGATTCGCTTCCTCAGCCGCGCGCCGGTCTTCCGAAGCGTGGACGACACGCTGGGTGTGATCTACACCCACGGGATCGCCGGATTGATGGGCGGCCTGTTGGTCGGGGTTCTCGCGAACCCGAAGATCGTCGAGTACATCGGCGCCGGAGGCGGGGCGACAGACCTGCCGGGCGTCTCGGGTGTCATCCACGGCAGCTGGACGCTGCTGCGCTGGCAGGCCGAGACCGCGGCGTGGGTGATCCTGTTCAGCGGGGCCGCGACCTTCATCCTGCTGAAGCTCGTCGGGATCTTCATCCCGTTGCGACTCTCCGATGAAGAGCTCGAGATCGGGGATCACGCGATCCACGGCAACGAGGTCTATCCGTCCGACGTGCCGACCCTCGGAGGGCCGCACGCCGCTGGGTGGCAGACCCCGCCGGTATCGACCGAACCGGCGGTGAGCAGCGCAACGTAGGCAAGGAAGCCATCGCACGAGCGTGCCGTTCCTCAGGGTCCGCTCGTCGCAAACGCAGGATCTGCGACCCCGCTTCGGCGGGGTCGCAGTCGTTAACCGCCGCCGGTGGCGAGCCCGACGGGGCAGCTCACGCCGGTGCCGCCGAGGCCGCAGTAGCCGCCGGGGTTCTTGGCGAGATACTGCTGGTGATAGGCCTCCGCGTAGTAGAACGCTCCCGCCTGCGCCAGCTCGGTCGTGATCTGCGCGTGGCCCGCCGCGGAGAGCACCTGCTGGTAATCCCTCAGCGACTGCTCGGCCTGCTCGCGCTGCACCTCGTCCCGCCAGAGGATCGCCGAGCGGTATTGCGTGCCGCTGTCGTTGCCCTGGCGCATGCCCTGCGTCGGGTCGTGGCCCTCCCAGAAGAGCTTGAGCATCTCCGCGTAGCTCGTCTTAGCGGTGTCGAACGCGACGAGCACCGCCTCCGTATGCCCGGTACGCCCCGAGCACACCTCCTCGTAGGTCGGGTTCGGCGTGTAGCCGCCCGCGTAACCCACCGCCGTGCTGTACACACCGGGGGCCTCCCAGAAGAGACGCTCCGCGCCCCAGAAGCAGCCCATGCCGAAGATAGCCTGCTCCACGCCCGCGGGGAACGGCGGGCGCAGCGGCGTGCCGAGCACCTCGTGTCGCTCGGGCACCGCGATCTCCTGCGCGCGGCCCGGGAGCGCGGAGGCGCCATCCACCATCTGCATCTTGCGCTGGCCGAAGAGCACGAGTTCCAGGCTAGCCGATGTCACCGCGGGTGCGCACCGGCGGTGAGGGCGGAAGGTTTTCAGCTGTGGGCCTTTCGGTCACCGACAGCTCAAGCCCATCCGGAGCCGATCCGACAAGAGAGATAGATGCCCGACTCATCTACCGCGCGCCGAACCCCGCGCTACTGGCCCGCGCGACTGCTGCAGGCGCGCCCGCCGGTGGTGTGGACCGCGGCGCTGCTGTACTTGTGCGGCGGAGTCGCCTGTCTGGCCTCAGTCGTCTTCCCGATCAGCTCCCGCGAGCCCGTGCACCTGGATCTGGCGATCGGCGTGATGGCGTGCACGCTGGCCGCCGCTCTGTGGATGCTGGGCCGGCGCCTGCCGTTGGCCGCGCTCGCCGGGGCGATGGCGCTGGGCTCGCTCGCGGTGAGCGCGATCGTCGCCAACGCGCACACCAGCGGCGGGGCGATGCTCGCAGCCTACGCGTACCCCTGGATCGCGGTGTACACCGCGCACTTCTGCTCGCGGCGCGCCGTGATCGCGCAGGCGCTGCTGATCTCCGCCGGCTTCGGTGTCGGTCTGATCGCCGGCGGGCTGCCGAACATGGGGATCGACTGGGTGATCGTCACCGGCACCGTGTGGTCCACCGCCCTCGTGCTGGGTCGTCTCAGCGCAGCGCGCCGACACCGACCCGCTCACCGGCCTGCTCAACCGCAACGGCTTTCTGACGGCCGCCACACGCGAGCGCGCGATCGCCGACCGCACGCGCACCCCGTTGACGCTCGCGGTACTCGATCTCGACGGCTTCAAGCAGATCAACGACCGCTTCGGGCACGCCGCCGGCGATCGCCTGCTGGCGGAGGCCGCGAGTGCGTGGCGCGCGCGCCTGCGCGCCGGGGACATCCTCGCGCGCCACGGCGGCGATGAGTTCGTGTTGCTGCTACCCGCGACCTCGCAGGCCGAGGCCGGCGAGGTGCTCGAGCGCCTGCGCCGCGCCGAGCTGCCCGTAGGTTGGTCGATCGGGCTCAGCGCGTGGCTGCCCCACGAGGGCCTCGAGGCGGGCCTCGCGCGCGCCGATCGCGACCTCTACAGCGTCAAGCGCTCGCTGGCAAGCGGCGCCGCGGCGGCTGCCGCGTATCGCTCACCGTCGCTGCTGCCCTCCACATAGCTCTCCGAAGCGGTGCGCGGGCGCCTAATTTCGGACGCCGGCCTTCGACCGCGCCGCGGCGGGCGCCGCGCTGTCTCCAACTTTCGCGGATCGATGTTTGGTTTTTGGGTTTGAGGGCAACACTGGGGTGAGGAGCATCCCTCCCTCATTCCCTCCCTGATCGGCCCGTCCCCCCCGGCGGGCCGATCTTATGAGGGCTGCGCCGCGCGCGCGGCGCGTCCGAACCAGCTCTCCAGCGGGGCCGGACGGCCGAGGTGGTAGCCCTGTCCGTAGTCCACGCCGAGCTGCCGAGCAGTTCCACGGTGGCGTCGTCGCCAACGAACTCCGCGACCGTCTGCGTGCCCAGGCCGCGCGCGATGTCCACGACCGCGCCGATCAGCAGCTGGTCGGTGGCGTCGGCGACGCAGTTGACGATGAACTCGCCGTCGATCTTGAGGAAGTCGAAGTGCAGGTGCTTGAGGTAGTAGAACGAGCCGAAGCCCGACCCGAAGTCATCGAGCGCGAACAGGCAGCCCAGCTCGCGCAGCTGCTCGCGCGAAACTGCGCGCGGCCGCTCGATGTTGACGATCGCCGCCGTCTCCGTGACCTCGAACACGAGCGCGCCGCGCGCAGGATCGGCGTGGCCTTCAGCATCTCGGCCGATGTCTCCGGCGAGCTCCAGGTCGTCCATCGTCTTGCCGGAGAGGTTATCCGACGAGGCTGATGTCGTTGCCGGCGCAGGCGTGCTCGTGCAGCAGCTGGATCGCGCGCCGCAGCACCCAGCGGTCGATCTCCCCGATCAGGTCGAAGCGCTCGGCGTTCAGCAGGAAGGCGCCCGGGCGGCATCGATCTCGCCGCTGTCGTCGACCATCCGCACGAGCAGCTCGTAGCGGGGCAGCGCCGGCGCTGCAGATCGCGCACGATCGGCTGCGCGTAGAGCACGAAGCGATCCTCATCGAGCGCCGCGCGGATGCGCGAGAACCAGGAGTCGCGCCTCGATGCGCGCTCGGCCCGCGGCTGGGCCGTCCGGTAGAGTAGACGGCATAGCGGTTGCGCCCGTCCGCCTTGGCGTCGTACATCGCCAGTATCGGCCTCGACAGCCCACTCGTCGGCCGTGTAGACCGCACCGCGCCGGTAGCGGGCGATGCCGATCGACGTGGTGATCGGCCGCGCGTGCCCTTGGGCGTGACGACCAGCGCCGCGACTGCGGATCGCCTCGCAGCACCTTCTCGGCCACGGCCGTGGCCTCCAGGCGTCCGCCTTGCAGTCGCGCAGGATGATCGCGAACTCGTCGCCGCCGAGCCGGGCGATGAAGTCGCTCTTGCGCACGCCGGCGCAGCAGGCCCGCCGACGTGCGTGACCAGCTCGTCGCCCGCGCGAGTGGCCGAAGCGGTCGTTGACCACCTTGAAGCCGTCGAGGTCGAGCACCAGCACCGCGCCCTCATGGCCGTAGCGCTCGCCGCGCTGCCGGTGACGTCCGCTCGAGCTCCGCCTCGAACGCGCCGGCGGTTGAGCAGGCCGGTGAGCGGGTCGTGGTCCGCCATGTACTGCAGCTGCTGCTCGAAGCGCCGCCGCGCGGTGATGTCCTCGATCTGGGAGAGGAAATGCGCGGGCTCGCCCCGCTCGTCGTAGATCAGGGTCGTGTGGATCGCAACCCACACCGTGTGCCCCGCGGCGTGCAAATAGCGCTTCTCGGTGTCATAGATACGCGTCTCGCCGCTGCGCATGCTCACCGTCGCGCGCCGGTCCGCGCGGCGATCATCGGGATGGGTGAGCTCGCTGGCGAACGTCAGCGCCAGCAGCTGCCGCTCGTCGTAGCCCGTGATCCGCACGAGCGCTTTATTGACCTGCAGGAAGCGCCCCTCCAGCGAAGTGAGCGCCATGCCGATCGGGGCCTCCGCGAACGCCGTGCGGAAACGCTCCTCGGCCTGCGCGAGCGCGCGCTCGGCGACCTCGCGCTCGGCCAGGCGCCGCGCGACGAGCTCCTCGGCGTAGCGCTCGCGTCGTTTGGCTTGCACGCCCAGCGAGCCGATCAGCAGCGTCAGCAGCCCACCACCCAGCAGGATCATAATCGGCACCGAGAGGTCGGGGGAGGGGGCCGCGACGGCCAACGTCCACGAGCGGCCCGCGACCGCGAGCCGGGTGCGCACCGGATGTCGCAGAGCGCCGTGCGCGAGCAGCTCGCTGGTGCCGTCGTGCAGCGAGAACGCCGCGCCGGCGGGGATCGTGCGCCTCAGGGCGCGCAGCAGCAGGTTGTAGCGGTAGCCCGTCGAGATGTAGCCCAGCAGCGCCCGCGTGCGCTGCGCCGGCCTCTCGAGGGGCCGTGCCGATGGCCGGTAGATCGGCGTGTAGAGGACCGTGCCCGCCGCGCCGCTGCTCATCAACTGCACCGGAGGCGTCGCGCGCGGTTGGCCCGAGGCGGCAGCCGCGAGCAGCGTCGCACGGCGCGCCGGCTCGTCGCCGACATCGAGGCCGAGCCCGCTCGGTCCGCCCATCGCCTGCAGGCTCGAGGTGACGACAAAGTACCCGCCACCCGTCGTTGGCGCGGGACGGATCGTCCCCGCGCGGGTGCGCGTCACGATCGCTCCGTGGTGGCGCTCGAAGCTACCGCGCCGCGCCGCGGGAACCAGTTCGATCAGCCCCAGACCGTTGATGCCCGGGCTGCGCAGCAGACCGCGCGCGACGCTCGCGAAGATCGCGGTGTGCGTCGACCAGCTCGCGCCGAGCCCCGCGGCCAGGTCGTCGGTGCGGCGGACCGTCGCGTCGACCGTGTCGATCGTCTGCGCGCGGATATCTGCCGAGAGACTCGCCCGGCGCTCCGTCGCGTCGTGGCGCGCGTCGATGTCGGTCGCGATGACGCCCGCGAGCGTCAGGGCGGCGACGATGCCGGTGACGAGCGCCGGGAGCGCGCGCACGAATCCGCCCAGCGGCAAGCCGCGATTCGCTCGCTCCGCCGCGGTTCCCTGTCCTGCGCCCGTCGCCACGCTCACGTATCGGCGTGCCGGTTAGAAAACTGAATCTTGAGAACTATCCGCGCCAGCGCCGCGCACGGCCGCCGCTGCTGCGAAAATTCGGCGATGCCCGTCGAGGATGCAGCTGCGGTGGTCGAGGAGCAGTCCGACAGCGGACGCGGATCCCACGTCAGACGAGGATCCCACGTCAGACGAGGATCCGTTGCCGCGGAGAGATCCGATCGTGCGGGATGGGGCGTGGTGGTGGTCTACGCGCTGCTCGCCGCGGCCACGCAGATGCTGTGGTTGACCTACGCCGCGATCACCACCGGGGCCGCCAAGCGCTACGGGGTATCCGTGGGGGCGATCGGCTGGCTCGCCGAGATCTTTCCGCTGCTCTACGTCGTGCTCGCGATCCCCGCCGGAGCGCTCCTGGACCGCTGGTTCCGGCCCTCCCTGGCACTCGGCGGTCTGCTTGTCGCGGCCGGCGGCCTGGTGCGCCTCGGCGGGTTGACGTTCGCGTGGGCGCTCGCCGGGCAACTGCTGATCGCACTCGCGCAGCCCGTCGTGATGAGCGCGATCGGCAAGCTCTCCGGCGAATACCTGCCGGTGCGCTCGCGCGCGGCCGGGATCGCGGTGGCCTCCGCGGGAGGCTTCGTCGGGATGCTCGTCGCGCTGCTGCTCGGACCGCTAATCGGCGGCGATCACCTCGAACTGCTACTCGCGCTGCAGGCCGCCCTGGGTGTGTTGGCCGGCGTCGCGATGCTGTACGCGCTGCGCCGTCCCGGCAGCGGCACCGGAGAAAGCGTCGCGATCGAGCGCGGCATCGCGCGCGCGCTCTGGGGTCGGCGCGAGATTCGCATCCTCTCCGGCCTCGCGTTCCTCGGGTTCGGCGTGTTCGTCGCGCTGTCCACCTGGTTGCAGACGCTGCTGGCACCCGCCGGCGTCTCCGAAACGGAAGCCGGGGCGCTGCTGGTCGGGATGGTCGTCGCCGGCGTCGTGGGGTGCGCGCTGCTGCCCCCGCCGATCGCGCGCCGCGGGGCCGAGCGCGCCTTCATGTGGACAGTGGTGGTTGTGGGTGGACTCGGCAGCGCGGCGCTCGCGTTCGTGCCCGGAATCGCCGGCAAGGCCGTGGTGATGCTCGTTATGGGCGCCGCACTGCTGCCCGCGCTGCCCGTAATCCTGACGGTCGCCGAGGAGCTCGCCGGCGCCGCCGCGGGCACCGCCGGGGCGATCGTGTGGATGGCCGGCAACCTCGGCGGCCTCGTCGTCGCGCTGCTCGTGCAGGCGCTCGTGCACCATCCCACCGCCGCGTTCCTCGCGATGGCGGCCGTTGTTGTGCTGGCCGCGCCGCTCGCCTCGCGGATGGTCTCGCTCAAGGATCTACCGCGCGCGCGGTCCGATTCGGAGTCGCCCGGTGCCGAGGAGGCCGTCGCGGTCGAAGCGGCGTCTTGAGGGACCGCTCGCGCGCGTGCGCGCGGTCGATCTCAGATCCGCGGCTGCGCGGCCAGCCAGCTCAGCACCTCGGAGGCGTTGAGGTGCGGGGGGAAGACCGGGTAGAAGACCTTCACGATGCGCGCCTCCCACGCGACGAAGGTCAGGCGCCGGTAGAAGCGTCGTCCCTGCGCCTCGAACGTCGGCAGTCGCAAACTCGTGGCAAGCTGGAACTCGGGATCGCTCAGTAGGGGATAGGGGATGTGCTCGCGCTGCGCGAACTCGCGCTGCTCGTCGTGGTGCTGCGCGCTGAGTCCCACGACCGAGGCGCCGTATGCGGCGAGCTCGAGGACATGATCGCGGAACGCGCAACTCTGCGGCGTGCAGCCGCGCGCGCCCGGAATCTCGTCCCAACCCTCCGGCAGCGGCGTTCCGGGTACGCCGGTCATGGGATACACGTAGATGACCGCGAGCCTGCTCGTCGCCGCGGCCAGATCCACTGCTCCGCCCTGCGTGGAGCTCAGGGTCTGGCGGGGTACCGGGTGGTCGAGGAGATGCGCGGCGGCGCCGTCGTCGATCGGGGATGGGAGGCTTGGCGGTTGCACCCTATAGTCGTCATACATCGCGCGCGGCATTATTCCAAAGAACTGCGGCTGTGTGTATTTTGGGAGATCGCCGCGTTCCAAAAGTCGATCGACTGTCCAGATCAATTGAATAACCCCAATACCTCGGGATGGCCGTTTGTATCGTTTGGGCCTCGATAAGGCTTCGCGTTAGGGCTCCGCCAAGGGCAAGTGAGCGCCGGCGCCGGCGCCTCAATCTTCGTTGCCTTTTTGCTGATTGGCTGGCCGGACAGCCGGCGGCTGCGGGTGCTCGCGCCGATCAGCCGGTGCTGCCAAAGCCGCCGCGGCTCTGGGGAGCGGAGTCGTGATCGCTCCACACCGCGCGCTCCGTGCGCACGAACATGCCCTGCGCGATCCGACTGCCGGCTGGGATGTGAACCGGCGCGGAGGTGAAGTTCAACAGCTGCAGCCGCAGCTCATCTTCGGGTCCACGGTAGTCCTCGTCGATGACGCCGATCGCATGCGGTTGCAGGACGCCGAACTTGCGCGGAGTCGAGGAACGCAGGCACACCAGCAGGCACCAGCCCGGTGGCGTCGCGAAGACGAGGCCCGTGCCGACCAGCGCGATCGCGCCCGGCTCGAGGTCGACCGCTTCGGCGGTGCTGAGGTCGAAGCCGACCGATCCGGGGGTCGCATAGGTCGGCTCCGGGGTCGCCTCGTGCAGGCGCAGGATCGGGACGTGCATCGCGGGGAGCCTACCTGGGGCTCGCGGCTGGACGGAGCAGATGACGAAGCCTCGCGCTACCAGGCTGACGCTGAAGCGCTGAGATCCGTCCTAGAAGCTGCTGTCGAGCACGAGGGCATCAACGGCAAAAGCAGGCGGCTGCTTCGGGACGTGCTCCCGTTGAACCCGCAGCTTCTTGAGAAGTCGGTCACAGAGCGGCGGGCTGAGGCTGGGAAAGACATCAAGCTGGGCAAGGGAGCGGTCACGCCCGGGACCATTCGCGACCACTATGAGCCCAGGGCTCTGGATAGTCTCGCCCGTGTGCTTTGGGCGATGGAGCAGGAGTTCCAAGCCGAGGACATCCAGGGCACGCTGGCGAAGGTCGGGATGCAAGGGATCTTCGACAACTACAACGTCGGCGACAATGGCGGGTGCTTGCTGCGCCAGGAACCCCGCGATTAGCACGGCCTTCTCAAGAGCGGATGATGGGACTCGAACCCACGACCTTCTGCATGGCAAGCAGACGCTCTAGCCAACTGAGCTACATCCGCGCGAGCCAGAACTATAGACGGGCCACGTAGCGTCCTGCGTCGCCGCGGACCAGCGCGCCGCTGCACTCCAGGCGCGCGAGGCCGATCAGCGTCTCCCGCTCCGCCGCGCCCGTCGCGAGCAGCCTCGCGACGGTGTCGCGGCCCGCCGCCACCTCGTCCAGCAGCGCGCGCAGTTGAGGCTCGACGGCTGGGGCTTGCGGGACCGCCCGATGATGCTGCTGCCGCGCCGCCCGGTACTTCTGCTGCGCCACGCTCGCCTGCTCGTCCACGCCGAACAGCGCATCCAGCACATCCTGCGCGTCGGGCACCAGGTGCGCGCCGTCGCGCAGCAGCTCGTGCGTGCCGCGCGAGAGCGGCGAGGTCACGCGGCCCGGCACCGCCGCGAGGATCCTTCCCGAAGCGCTCGCCAGGCGCGCGTGCAGCAGTTCGCCGGGACGCTCTCCCGCCTCGACCACGACCACCACGCTCGCCAGTCCCACCACGATGCGCGCTCGCGCCGTGTGGCACCAGCTGTGCGGGCGCTCACCGCACGGCAGCTCCGCAAGCGCGCACGCCTCCGCGGCGAGTCGTCGTTGCAGGGCGCGCCGGCTTGCCGGGTGGCAGATGTCCACTCCGCCCGCGCACACCGTCAGCGTCGGCCCCCCGACCTCCAGCGCGCCCTCGTGCACCGCCGTCGCAACGCCCTCCGCCAAGCCGCTCACCACCGTGATGCCGCTCGCCGCCAATCCGCGTGCGAGGCCGTGTGCCGTCTCCATCCCGTAGTCGCTCGCAGCGCGCGCGCCGACGATCGCGACGGCCGGCTCCGCCAGCAGTCCGCGCAGGCGATCCATGCCGCCTGCCACGTGCAGCAAGCGCGGCGCCTGCGGCTCCCGTGCGAGCGCTTTCGGAAAGTCCGGATCGTGGCCGCAGATCCGCAGCACTCCCTTTGGGAGCGGGGTTTGCTCGGAGGCCAGTCGCCTGTAATCGCGTCGCAGCTGCTCGCTTTCGCTACCGCCCACCGCCTCCATCAGCTGCTCGTCGGAGAGATCCAACAGCGCTGCGAGTCGCTGCGGGCTCCGTCCCACGTACTCCAGGCGGCCATTCAGGGCCCCCAGCAGCCAGCTCCGCCGCCGGCACCGCGCGCACGCGCTCATGCCATTCGCCTTCGCGCGCACGTGCTCATGCCGTTCGCCTCCGCGCGACGCCAGCCTCCAAACGCAGCGCCAGCGCCGTCGAGACGTCCTGCTCGCGCGTCCGTCGCGAGCCATCCAGGTCGGCGGCGGTGCGCGCCACGCGCAGCAGACGGTGCAGGCCGCGCGCGCTCAACGCCTGCCGGTCCTGCACCCCGCGCAGCAGACGCTCCGCGCTCTCGCTGAGCGCGAGATGACGGCGGAGCATGCGCGCGTCCATGTGCGCGTTCGCGCTCACCGGCTCCTCCCGCAACCGCGCCCGCTGGCGCTCGCGCGCCGCAATGACCAGCTCACGCGCCCCCGCCGAGTCGCTCGCCGGCGGCTCGCTCAACTCGACGCGCGTCGGGCGCCCCAGGTGCACCAGCAGGTCGATGCGATCGAGCAGCGGCCCGCTCAAGCGCCGGCGGTGACGCGCCAAGTCTGTTTCGCTACAGCGGCAGCGCTCGCCCTCACCGAGGTATCCGCAAGGACACGGGTTCGTTGCCGCCACCAGCGCAAACCGCGCTGGATAGACCGCCGCGTGCTGCGCGCGCACGATCGCCACACGCCCATCCTCCAGCGGCTGGCGCAGCGCCTCCAGTGCCGGGCGCGCGAACTCCGAGAGCTCGTCCAGTCAAAACCTCGATCTACGGAGTTTGAAGAGAGACCGAAAGCAGGAATCAACATAGCCTAGAACCCTCGCCAAACGATACTGAGCTGCCGAGACGACATCCCCAGCATCGAGGGGCGAAGAGTTGGGGAGATGACGCGCGGTCAACTCCTCGCCGGGACGTTCAGCATAGGGTGGCGAGACTGCCTCGATCGAAGCAGTTAGCTCCCGAATCTCGCGCGAGCCGTTCAATGCCGGATGTCACGCTGAACTGTCCCATCTCCGTGCGAGACTGGCGGCGTGGACGACCAGCCGATCAAGATCGACTCCAACTGGGTCAGGATCGATGTTGAGTCCATGAAGATAGGCGAGCCTCAATCGGACGGCACGCGGTCGCTTCAGGTCCGCTTCTCAAAGGCTCGCTACAAGCTCCAGGACGACGGGAGTGTGCGTGACATTCAGACCAACGATGTCTTCCCAGCCGAGGTCTGGAAGAGTGCCATCAGTCAGATGATCGATGCCGTCGCTAACGGACAGGCAGTCAAGTCGCCTGAAAGCCGGGATCTCTTGGAGAGGCTTCAGGAGCGCTCGAAGGCAATCGGCTACGCCCTTGAGCACCCCGAGTCGATGGAGCAGCCGCAGGCGCCGGAGAACCCACTGGCCGATATGGTCGGCTCTCAGGTTGCACTCGCCGCCCTGTGCATTGATCTTGTCGGCTCGACCCAATTGCAAGCGAGCAATCCCGATGCCTATGGGCGGATAGTCCCGCTCCTGCTGCGCGAGCTTGCCGAGATCGTTGGGGACTTTGATGGAGTGATCGTCAACTTCACGGGTGATGGTCTGATCGCGGCCTTCGACGGCCAGGGCACCTCGATCGCTGCCTGCGACGCGGCGATCCATGCCGCCGCGGTCATGGTCGCAGTCGTCTACAGGGCGCTCAACACACAGCTTGAACATCACGCCCTGCCCGCCGTCGATATCCGCATCGGAGCCGACGCCAGCGAGGCGTCGGTGCGCGTCGTAGGCAGCGCGACCTCCCGTACTCAGCCCGACGTATACGGGATGGCCCTCACGATGGCGGCAAAGATTCAGGCCGTCGGCACGCCGGGCGAGGTCTGGATAGGTGAAACGCTCCACGGCCACCTGCACGTCAATAATCAAGTGACCTGCGTACCCGTGGAGCCGCCTGCGAGCTGGCGCTTCGTCAACGGCGGAAACTGGGCCTACAAGCTCTATGCGATCCCTGTGCGATCTTGGATAGCGAGGCTCAAGGCCGCCTGACGGGGCCGGCGGTGGACTGGTCGGTTCTGAACTGGTCGTGACCGGTCCGGTGTAGAGGGCGGCGTCGGTGAGCACTTTCGCGCCAACTTTTCCCGGATTCCTTGACTTCCCGCACCCCGCGTGCGAGCGTCTTGTGCTCTAACAATTTGGCCCCCGCGCTGCGCTAACAGCCGGGGGCCGGCGCACAGGAGGTAAGTTCCTATGCAGGATCAGACTATCCCCGATGAGGGGTGCGCGCTGGATGCGGTCGAAGCCCGAGTCCTCTGGCTTCTCTTGCGCCCCGGTACACCGGGCATCTACTGGATAGACGAGCTCGCCAGCGAGACCGGCGACGCGACCGTCGCAGATCTCGCGTGCGCCGGCCTGCACGCCGCTGGCCTCGCCCACCGTACGGCGGAGGGCTTCGTGTTCGCGAGCCATGCGGCGCGGCGCTTTCGCGCCCTGGCGCTCCACGGCACCGAGTAGCCACGCGGCAGCGGTCAAGTCAAGGTCAACTAGTGGCCCCGACACGGCTGGTACCCGTGCCGGGGCCTGCACGGAAAGGAACCGGAGGTTCTTCCCATGCCGGATAAGCGTATTGAGGATCAGCGCCAGCAAGAGACGAACATGCAGGAGCAGCGCCGCGTAGAACGCCTGGTCGTCCTGGCACTACTGCGCTGCGAGGAGTCCGAGCGCTGGTCACAGGCCAAGCTTGAGTTGGAGCTAGCAACCATCCCGGGCAAAAAAATCAAGGCGGCTATCGAGGGCCTCAGCTCCTTGGGGGTGGTGTGGCATGAGGACGGTGTGGTGTGGGCGTCGCTCTGCACACGGCACCTGGACAACCTCGACATGATCTGCATCTGATGGCCCTCGGCATGGAGCTGGAGGGTCTCGGGCGCGCAGTGAATGCTCTGCGCGGCGAGCAGGGCTTCTCAATCAAAGACCTCGCGGCGAGCGCCGGAGTATCCAGCCGGTGCGTGACGAGCATCGAGCGCGGCGAGCGCACCCCGACGCTTGACGAGATGGACAAGCTCGCAGGCGCCCTGGATATCCGTGTCTCAGCGCTCGTGGTCCAGGCCGAACAGCACTGGCCGGACACCAACCTCCTGTTCGGCCTGCGCCTACGCGAGCTGCGCACCAAACGACGAGTATTCCAGGAGCGCCTGGCGCTCGCGGCAGGCATCCACCGCACAGCGGTCAGCAAACTAGAGCAGGATACGACCGACCCACGGCTCTCAACGATCCTGCGCCTCGCCCGCGGCCTGAACCTCCCACCAGAGGCCTTCGTCAAAGCACTCGCCGAGACAGGAGACGAGGCGTGATGGCCCGCGATGCACGTGGCCCCGATGATCTCGCCGTCCTCGGGCAAACCGTGCGCACTCTGCGACTAGCGCGAGGCATGTCGATCGATGAGCTTGCGGCGGGCAGCGGGATCGCCGCGAGCGAGCTGGCCTGGCTTGAACGCGGCGAGTACAACCCGCAACTCCACGAGTTGTTCGCGCTCGCAGACGCTCTGGGGACCACCGCCACGACGCTGATGGTCGAAGTCGAACGCCAGGAAGACGCGAGTGTCCCGTTCGGCCAGCGTCTGCGCGAAGTGCGGAGGGAGCGGGGCATCTCCCAGGATCAGCTTGCCCTTAGGACCGGCATACACCCAACAGCCATCGGGCGCCTGGAGCGTGGCGCGCGAGAGCCCCGGCTGAGCACAATCTTGCGCGTCGCCCGCGGCTTGGACGTACAACCCGGGATGCTGCTTGACGAGCAGCCAGGGTCCGACTAAGAGAGGATCCTTGAGCATGTCTGTAGCTATCAAGCGTTCGTTGCCGAGCGGATATGGGCGTCTAGGTATGGTGTCGCTGGTTTGCCGGCGGTCGGGGTGGGGAGTTGCGCGTATTAAGGGTCACCGGTTCCGTCCGATGATCTGCGATAATCGCAAGTTAGTTTGCTACGAAAGGGGAGGGGCCATGAAAGATGACCTCAAGGACATCGGCTCTCGTGTGCGGTTCCAGCGCAAGGAGCGAGGTCTAAGCCAGGCGGAGCTGGCACGCGTCCTAGACGTGGACGAGACCGCGGTTTCAAAGATCGAGAACGGCAAGCGAGGGTTGGCCGCCGCGGAGCTAGCGCAGCTCTGCGAGCGTTTTCAGATACGCAGCGAGGATCTGCTCTTCGGAGAGCAAGGAGCGCCCGCAGGCGTCCTTCTGCGCGCGGCAGATGGCGCTCAGACGCGTCGTGTCGTTGAGCGTGTCGAGCGGACCTTCGCGGACTACCGCTACGTCAAGGCCCTGATCGAGTCGTGAGCGAGCTTCCCCTGCACCCTGGGGAGAAGCTCGCGCGGGCAACTCTGCGCCGGTATCGCCTGCCGGCAGGCCAGCCACCGAAAGACCTGATCGGCTCGATCGAAACTAAGGCCCACGTCCCGGTCCTGGTCGACCGCTTCAAAGACGACGAGATCGCCGGTGTGCTGTTGCGCCAGGCCGACGATGAGAGCTTCATCGCGATCAACGCCGACCACCTCCCGGTGCGCCAGCGCTTCACGCTCGCCCACGAGTGGGGGCACATCGAGGCTGGGCACACCCCACGCGTAGAGCTAGCCGCCGAACTCTTCCGCGCCAGCTCCAAAGACCCACAAGAGGCCGAGGCAAACTATTTTGCCGCCGAGCTACTCGCGCCACGAGAAGCCGTCCAGCAATGGGTCACAGAGCACAAGCCGGCCGGTGACCTGGACGCTGCAACGGCCGCGCAGATGGCGATGCACTTCGGGATCGCCTTCCCGGCCGCCTGCTACCGGCTAGAGCGCGCCGGCGCAATCGACACCGCCCACAAGAACACGCTCGTATCGAGGCTCGCAGCAGACGGGCGCTCCTATGCGCAGCGCTTTGAGAAGCAAAGGTATTTAGACGCCCTGGAGGAAATCGCAAAAAACGGTGTCTACCCTCGCGTCCCAGAGGTCATGAAGGCCTACGCCTCCGAGGCGCTCAGCTGCGAGCTGATCGACGAGGAGGAATACGACGAGATCATGGGCGCCAGGGATCGCCTTGATGCCTGGTTTGCATGACCCAGATCCGCCAACGGCCCTATCTGCTAGCCGACACCGGCCCGTTCTGCCGCTTCGCAGAAGGAAACTCAAACCAAATCCACGCCCTCGCGGCCTACCTCGGCGGCGCCGTTCACATCGTCTTGGATGTCTGGGTTGAGCTGCACCGGCGAGCCAAAACCGACCAGCACGCCGCTCTAAACCAGTTGCGGTGGATCGACCCGAACTTTCCCCGACACGAGCCGATCCCGATTACCGACAAGCATCTCCTCGCCCAGATTGAGGACATCGTCGGCGGGCGCCGCCAGCGCAAGCCAGGGCACTTCATGGAGGACCGCGGCGAGGTCGCCACGATCCTGCTCGCCAAAGACCGAGGCTGGCCCATCCTCATGGACGACGGCTGGGGCAAGCGCTTCGCCAAAGCCAAGAACGTCGAGATCATCACCACCGAGGATCTATGCGTCGAGATGGCCACCACACAGGCACTCAGCGATCAGGACGCCTTCGAGATCTTCGAGAAGGTCTACAAAACCAGCCGCGCGCAATTCGACCAACGTCTCGCAAATCTGGGGCTGTAGCCCGCCTGACTTCGTTGCTCGGCGCGAACGTTCGGCAGATGGATCACACGGCTCGTTCATCCGGCGGCGCGGCACGACGGGCGCCAGTAGGAGACATCAACGTCCGCAGTTTCAGTCCTTATCGGCCATATACAGGCGATTTTGAGCACTGGCGCTAAATCCGCGCCTCACTTGGCTGCGATTTGCTTAGAGTTTGGTCCGAGTGCCTGGCGCTAGTAGCCCCGGACGGCCCGGTGTGTGTGCACTGCCCGGTGTATGGGCGCTGCCACACTCCGGGCCGACCGTCTTGCTCAACTACATAAGGGTGTGCCTGCCCGATGTATGGCGTTGCCATACTCCCGGACCGTCCTGCTCAACCAACGTAAGTGCACACTAGGCGTTCGTCAAGCTAGAGAGGGCAATTGTCTCCGACTCTACGAGGCGGATTGGGCTTACTCCTGAGCCTGCTTGCCCTGCTCCTGCGCGGAGGGTGGGCGATGGGCGGGCAAGGGCAGGCCGGCTATCAGGTCATCAAGGCGCACGCCGAGGCCCTTGGCTAAGGCGGCGACCGTTATCAGACGCGGCTCGACTTTCCCGCCCTCGATGCGTCCTATCTCCGTGCGATGCAGGTTGGACGCCCGGTCGAGATCCGTCTGCGAGAGACCCTTCTCCCCGCGGATACGTTTGACGTTGGCCGCGAAGCCTTTGAGATAGGCCGCGCGCTCGGCCTTCCACTCCTCCTTGCTCATCGAGCGGAACTCAACAGGCCGGGCGCCAAGATTACGACTGACTCTTGTCTGCCGGCTAGCTTGCTGGTAGACAAACTGCTGCTATAGCGTCCACGTCATGGGCGAGGGTCAAGCGCGATGCGGTCGCGGATTCCTCCCCGGAAACCCTCACGGAGCGACGGTCCGCCAGTGCGGCCCGTCCCATATAGGCCGAGGGCCTGTTCTGGTTCTTGATCTCGCACCCCCTACGTGAGCACGAGATCAAGAACCAGAACAGGAATGGGAAAGGAGGGGAGAAGAAGAAAAAAGAAGAGGAAGGGGAGGAATCCAAAGAAGAAATAGAGAGGAGAGGAGAGGATGAGAAGGAAGAAGAAGTAGAGGGAATAATAAAATAAAGAGGCAGAAAAGCAGACAGAAAGCTATACGCGGCGACCTGGCGAGGGCGAGCGGGCGGTCGACCACGGCAAAGCCGCCGCGACGAGCGCAGCACGAGAAACAAGCCGCCGTGCGAGCAGCAGCGCGAGCACTCGTAGGCACAGGCAGGCCGCGAGTGAGGCCGCGAGCAGACGGTGAGGCCTCGGCAAGAGCACGGCATATCTCTACGGGTAGCAGCACGGTGAGCGCAGATCGTGCGCTCTGCTCTATAATGCCCGTCAGCTCAAGGGGTGTGTCGTTAGCAGAGAAAGGTTCCCCTGAGTGATAGGCCCGCCGGAGCAGACGTGACGGGCTGGGTGCAATGCCTGCCTGTCAAGGCGTAATGCACCAAGGGATTGTGTGGCGGCTTGCAGCCAGCGTTCCAGACGCATGTTCATCACTTCGACAGGGAGGTGAGGATGTGCGCTCCGAGGGACGATGGCGAAGCGGCACAAAGATTGGGAAGACGAGCTTCAGCACCGCGCATTTGAACGTCGCATCCGCGTTGCGCGCCAAGTATTCGAGCTGGTGCAAGACGTCGTGCTTTTGCTGATATCAGTCGCGCTTGCCGTAGTGACAATGGTCTGCGCGTTACATGGCTCCCCGTGGTCGATCCCGCCCGGCATGGGCTTCGCTGCCGTCGGGTTTCGCGCCTGGATCGGCGCTCCCCGGAGCAAATGAAGAAGCGTGCAAGGCCCTCTAGCGTGGGTCGAGCGCTGGGCTTTTGGGCGCAGGCAGACGGGGCAGTTCCGCGCCGTTGCCGAGAGCAACCAAGCTCGCGGAGTCAACATCCGAGGAGCGATCTGCTCGCCTGTAGGTATCTAGGACTTGCCTGCTACGCCGTCGCGCTGCTCGATGTGTTCGCGGTCGGCTGCGGGCAGGCTTTCATAGAGCGCGGCCGTGTGCTTCGGCGCCGAGATCATCTGCTCGACGATCAGATTCATCGCGCCAAAGAGCGCAACCGCTGTGATCTGGCTGTCCTTCAGATCAAGCGTACCCGGGTGGACGGCGTGGTTTCCGATCACGCGCAGTGCGTCAAGTGACTGCTGGACCTGCGGCAGAAGCCCCTTCTTGACGAGGCTCGCTATGTCTACATTGATGCTCTTGCCGGGCTCTCCCAGTGCGGCGCACAACATCTGAAGGCCAAGTCGCAGAAGTGCGCTAGCGCCTCGCGGCGATACCGCGACGATTGAGCGGGCCTCGTTGTAGACGCTCATAACATCCTCGGGCATATCGGCATGGGCGAGTGGTCCCACCGAGCCCAAAGGGTCCACCATCCGGCCGCTGATCCACCATGCTCGCTGGTCGCATTTCGAGCAGGTAGTTACCGCTGCCTCGGGCGTTTCTTCAAATCGGCCTACGCTGCCAACTCCGTGTCTTACCTCAGTCCGCCTTTGGTGGGCGAACGCACCGCAGTAAGGGCAGTTGAAGCCATCCAGGTCGATGTCGGGTGACACGTACTCGCTCGCCATGTCCGCAGTGTCTCATGCCAGGCGGCCGTTCTCGGTGGGATTGGGAGGGGGGTCTTGGCGGGGGTTCGTTCGACATAGATGCAGAGCGTCTATGTCGAGTGAGCGAGGAGGCGTGTGGTGCAGACCGATCGGGATGCGGAGATTGTGGGTTGGGTTGGCGGGTTGGGGGCCGCTGGTGCTGAGCATGTGATGGGCCGCTTTCGGATGGGGCGGAGCTGGGCGTATGAGCGGCTGGCGCAGCTCACCAGGGATGGGCTTTTGGAGCAGCGGCGGTTGTTGTACGGCCGGCCGGGCTTGTACGTCGCGACCGCGGCTGGGTTGCGCTGGCGCGGCCTCGGGCCGCTTGGGGTCCATCGGGTGCGCCCGGGTGGGTTCGAGCATGCCTGGCAGGTCGCGGATGTCGCGGTAGCTCTGCATCGGGCGCTGGCGGGTTGGCGGGTGTTGAGTGACCGGGAGATCCGCTGGCGTGAGCGCGAGGACGGCGAGCTGCTCGCCTCGGTACGCGTCGGGTCGCTCCCTGGTGGCGCTGTGGCGCTCCACCGGCCAGATCTTGCGTTGGTCTCGGCTGGTGGGCGGGTGGTTGCGGTGGAGGTCGAGTTGTCGGTGAAGGCGCGGGCGCGGCTGGCGGCGATCTGCCGTGCGTTTGCGCGGGCGCGGCATCTCGCGCGCACCTATTACCTCGCGGCGCCGGCGGCAGGCAGAGCGGTGGGCCGTGCGGTCAGCGAGATACGGGCGGAGGACCGGGTGACCGTTCTCGCGCTCGACCAGATCGCGACGCTGACCGCGATCGAGCGGGGGGAGGCCGGCGATGGCGATCGTTGAGAAGTTCCTCCTCGCGCTCGCGGTCGGCATCGCGGCGGTTGCGCTGGGCGGGGTCGCACTGGCGTTGGGGTTGCGGCGTCGGGGGCTGCGCTGGACCTGGGCGCTACTCGGCATCCCCGCCTCGCTCCTCGTGGGTCGTGTGGATGGGCTGCTCGGTTTCGCCGGTGTCCTCGTGTCGATCCTTGGCTCGGTTCTGGGTGCGAGTTGGCATCACGCGGATATCGCCAACGGCGCGGACCACGCTGAGATCGCCCACGAACGCCTCGGGCTCCTCCATGGGCTACGCCGTCTCCTCGAGCGCCGCCGCGAGCAAACCCGCGGCTGGGTCAACAACGGGTGGCTGCGGGTCGGGCGAAACGCGCAAGGCCTGGCGGTCTCGGTCCCTGTTGGGTACGAGTCTGGGTGCCACACGCTCGTCGTCGGTGCGACCGGTGCGGGGAAGACGGTCAGCGAGACGTGGGTCGCGTGCCGGCAGATCGAAGGCGGGCACGGTGCGATCGTGATCGACCCCAAGGGCGACCGCATGCTCCAAACCGAGCTAAAAGCCGCCGCCCTGTCGAGGGGCGCTCGGTTCTTGGAATGGACCCCGGAAGGGCCGACGGCTTATAACCCGTATGCGCAGGGGTCGCATTCGGAGATCGCGGACAAGGCGCTGGCGGGGGAGACGTTCACCGAGCCGCACTATCTCCGCCAGGCACAGCGCTACATCGCGAACGCCGTGCTCGTCATGCACGCCGCAAAGATCCCAGTAACCCAGGCGTCGCTGACCGCGCACATGCTGCCCGTCGAGCTGGAGGCTGTCTCGCGCAGCCTCTCTGAACCGTTAGCGGCGCAGGTCCAGGCGTATCTGGACTCGCTGGGGGAGCGCCAGCAGCGCGAGCTCTCCGGGGTCCGCGACCGGCTAGCGATCCTCGCCGAGTCAGACACCCGCCCCTGGCTACAGCCAGCCAAAGACAGGCCCGAGCTCGATCTACGCCGGGCAATCCGCGAACGCGCGGTCGTCTACTTCCGCCTAGACGCAGACCGCCGGCAGCTGCTCACCGGGATGCTGGCGGGAGCGGTCATCATCGACCTGATCACCCTCGTCGCTGAGTTGCAGGGGCGGCCGGTTCCTACGGTCGTGATGATCGACGAGTTCTCCGCGATCGCCGCTGAGCAAGTTGCCCGTCTTTTTGGCCGCGCCCGCTCTGCGGGGATCAGCCTGATCCTCGGCACCCAAGAGCTAGCGGACCTCAAGAGCGCCGGTGACGGCGCGCTACGCGAGCAGGTTCTCGGGAACATCACGACGCTGATCGCGCACCGCCAGAACGTCCCGGACTCCGCGGAGCTGATCGCCGCTGTCGCCGGCACCCGCCCAGTCTGGGTCACAACACAGCAAACCGAGACCGGGCTCGTCGCGGCCGGCGCGAGCGGGAAGGGCAGCCGTCGACGCGGCTACGAGTACGAGATCCACCCCTCTCGCATCAAGCGCCTACCCACCGGGCATGCCGTCCTCATAACCCCCGGCCAAACCCAGCCACCGACCATCGCCCGCATTCACTACCCAAGCGAGGCCCACCAATGACCAACACCACAACATCCATCAGGCCAGCTAACTCGCCGGCTGACGTCTCGACGGGCCACTCCTACGACCCAACCAAGCCGCTGAGCTGCTCTCCGTCGAGACCAGCGGGGTCTACAACGCCGCCCGTGCCGGCAAGCTCTCCTGCCTACGGATCGGTCGGCACATCCGGCTGCACCCGCGCCATGCTCGAAGACTGGTTGCGAGTGCACGGCGAATGAGCTCTTGTCAGACTGGTGCGTGCATATAGTTCGGACTTAAGGAATGTCCCCTCCATCCGATATGGATTAGAGCATGAAGCCAGCCGAACGCATCCCGCTTCTAAAGAAGCTCGCTACCGCGCTCTCAGAAGAGGAGATGCCGGAAAACGAGGCGCAGCTCATCCTGCGCCAACATGGCTTCACGGACAAAGACGTATGGGGCTACGACGACTACGGGGAGTATCTGGGTCCAGGGCGTTATGAGCGTGCGCTATATCATCTTGAGACCAGTGGGGATGATGAGAAACGGCTTGAACTAGAGCGCTACATAGACCCGACCGACGGAGATTCGTCAGTACCGATCAGCATCGGCCCGGGTCCATGGAAGGGCGAGGATACGTTTCGCTTGTTCATTAGCCATACGCATCCAAATGCGGCTTTCGCTGCTGGGATGAGGAAATACCTCGGACGGTTCTTGATTGAGTCGTTCGTCGCTCACAATGATATAGAGCCGTCCGAAAAGTGGATGCGCGTGATCGAATCCGCATTGCTCACCTGCCACGCAGTCATCGCGCTGGTAACGCCGGACTTCCGCGAGAGTCAATGGTGCGACCAAGAGATAGGTTTTTGTCTCGCCCGCTCAATGCTGGTCGTACCGCTGATGCGAGATGTCCACCCACACGGTTTTCTCAGCGAGTTCCAAGGCGTAAAGATCAATCAATACACCCATGCGAGTACCGCCGCTGCGAGCGTCTTCAAGATTCTCGCAACGCGCCCGGAGACAAGCGACCGCATGATTCCATCTGTTGTGCGACGTTACGCGCAAAGCAGCAGTTATGACGCGACCCGCGAAACATTTACGCTGCTTGCCCGGATACCGAAAGATGCTTGGACCCCTGAGATGGTCAATGAGGTTGAAAAAGCGGCTACAGACAATTCCCAGGTCAAAGATGCAAACTTGAGAAGCGGCACCCCTGCCCCCGACGCGGCAGAAAAGCTGCTCGCCCCCATCAAGAAACGCCTAGATATAGACGACGGTCTCATTCTGTTCGAGTAGCCAGCTAACACCATCGAATGTAATACGAGGTCAGCCGAGGTTATTCAGTCGGCAACCGCTAGCTACACCCCCCGAGACCGGCACGCCGTAGGCGTGCCTTCAAGCACAACCCACCCCCAGCCCAAGTGCATCAGGGGTCGGGCCTGAAGGCCCTCCGGCGTCGCTAACGCTCCGCGTCGCTTCGCTCCAACGGAAGAAGATCTTCGGCGTTGTTGCGGGTGGATCTGCCGACCACCCTCTGGAGGCTATAGCGGGCGACTCCCCGCTAGGGAGTAACTGCGGCTGAGTGAGCCGAAGGCAAACCAGGATCAGGTCGGTCGCGGCAAGGCGAGCCCGACTCGCCGGTCAACGGCCGATCGCCAAACAATGTCCCATACGAGCGTGCCTGTCGAAACAAGGAGATAAGGGCAAACACGCTCAGTGAGCGATCTATTTGACCTCGGCTTCGGCATCAGCACAAACCAACAGGGTTGCAGTCAAGAGAGCGGTAGCCCAGACCTTCGCGTCCATTATGCAGGATCGCTACCCAGACTCGACGTGGCTACCAGTCTTCACTACGAATGGGAACACTTCGCCCAGGCCCCGAAAGAGCGTGAGCATTCTCCCCGTGCCACACGATCTTAAGACGCTCCCCGATCTTCCTACGCCCGCTGCCGCTGCGGCGAACGTAGACGACATCGATCGCGGAGGCCAGTAGGCGCTGACGCTCGGCGGGGCGCAAGTCCGGCCACATGTCAACCAGCCGCTCACGGGACGGCAAATCAACTCCGCCAGCGACACGCTTGGCTCGCTCCACCGCATCCGTAGCCTCGTTCACCGCTCGCTGGCGAACTTGCAGGCCATCCTTGAAAGAGCCCATGCCGATGACTGTTTGTAGGGCCACGTCATCTCTGTATGCGACCAATGCGGCTTGTGCGCTGCTCAGGCTGGAGAGCGCTTGCGTCAGCTCAGCGGATTCGACACGCGATTCGGCCGATATCTCACCCACATAATCGAAAAAGGCAGCTTCGACAAACGGGAGGGCCAGCGACTCATTCACGTTGGCAGGGGCCGGGCACTGCCCGGCCGTATGATTTACCTGGCACTGGTACTGAGCGACCCGCGGCTGCCCTTTCTGCTTGTATCCGCGGCCGCTCATCAGTCGAGTGCAACCGGCGCAGCGGATGATGCCGTTTAGGACGTGGCGAGTCTCGTTACTGGGTCCGCCGCCATTGTCCTTAGCGAACGTCTCGCGGCACACGATGAAATCTGCCTTACTCACCATCGGCTCGTGTGCATCTTCGTTGCGAAGGTCGCCCTTGGCGACCACGCCAACGTAGACCTCGCGCCTGGTGAGCTGCTTTACCGTGTCGCCGTTCCACTGGACACTGCGCCTCGGCTTCACACCCTCAGCATTGAGCCAGCGTGCGATCGCCGCCCACGTATGCCCTGCAAGCCGCCGACGGGTAGATCTCCTTCACAAACGGGGCCTCCGTCGGATCAGGAACGAAACGTTTGTGTCCGTCCTTGCGGTAGCCGAACGGGGCGACCGTCGGCTGTATACCGCGCTCAAGGATCGCGTTGCTAACCGCCGCGCGCCAGTTGTCGCGGATGCGGTCAAGCTCGAACTCAGCCAACACGAGCAGCAGGTTTCGCATCATCTTCCCGGCACTCGTGCTCGGATCCACGCCCTCCGCAACAGACACGAATACGGCAGAGTGCTCATCCAGGAACCTAATCGCCTCAAGCGCTCCGGGAAGCGATCGGGCGAAACGGTCGAGCTTGGCGACCACTACGCCTTCGGTCCTGCCGGTCTCGACACGGGCCATCATCTCGATGAACCCCGGCCGATTCATCTTCCCGCCAGATTGGTCCAGGTCGATATGCCACTTCCCGATCGTGTGACCGTGAAGGTTGGCCCAACCCTCGATTTGGCCCCGTTGTAGCTCGGGCGAGAGAAACGACTCGCCCTCGCGCCCATTGACCTGCGACACGCGGCAATACCCATCCAGTTCCATAACCCTATTCTAAACTACTAGGACCATGCTAGTCAAGGAACAGCACACCGCGATGCGCCATTACCACCTCACCGATCCCCGCTCGCCGTGCGCCGCCGACCAGGCCCGCGGTCGTGATCGTGTGATGCGGCGCGCGGAACGGGCGGCGGCTCGACGAGCCCTCGCCTTCCAGGCGGCCGGTGATGCTATGGATGCGCGTCACCTCGATCGCCTCCGCGCGGCTCAACGGCGGCAGGATGCTCGGCAGGCGCTGCGCGAGCATCGTCTTGCCGGTGCCCGGCGGTCCGCTCAGCAGCAGGTTATGCTCGCCCGCCGCCGCCACGATCAGCGCTTTGACCGCCTCGCGCTGGCCGCGCACGTCGGCTAGATCCAGCCCCGATGTCCGGCTGTCCGCAGGGGGCGTATTCGCCTCCTCAACCCGGACCGGCGTTGTGGGCAGCGCATCGCCCTCGCCTCCCCCGAGCACGCGCACCGCGCTGCGCAGGCCGCGCGCCGTCGCGATCTGGAGATTCTCGACCAACGCCGCCTCCCGAGCGCGCGCCGGCGCAAGGACGAGGGCGCGCAGGCCCTGCTCGTAGGCCGCCTGCGCGATCGCGAGCGTCCCGTGGCACGCGCGCACCTCGCCATCGAGCGCCAGCTCGCCGAACAACGCGTGGCTCTCCAGTCGCTCCACCGGCAGCTGACCGCTGGCGCCGAGCACCGCGCACGCCAGTGCCAGGTCCAGGCCGGGGCCGACCTTCGGGACGTCGCCCGGAGCGAGGTTCGCGGTGATCCTGCGCATCGGGAACTCGTAGCCCGAGTTGAGGATCGCCGCACGCACGCGGTCGCGCGCCTCGCGCACCGCGGCATCGGCGAGGCCGACGATCGTGAATGCCGGCAGCCCCGCGCGGATGTCGACCTCGACCGTCACCGGTCGCGTCCGCAGCCCTTCGATCGTGAACGTATGTGCCCGAGCGAGCATGATGGTCTTCCTCCGGTCGTCGCTGCTGGTAGGTGAGACGGTCCTCTGGTGAGACGGTTGTCGTCACGGTAGGAGTAGCTTGGGACGGGACGCTCGCGGGGCCGCGTCACAAAAACCGGCCTCGACGGAATATCTAGGTGATGGCACCGTCTCCCTACGCCGGACGCTCCGATGCCGATCTGCTGTGGAGTACCGCCACCGACCCCGAGGCGTTCGGCGCGTTCTACGACCGCTACGAGGAGCCATTGCTGGCGTTCTTCGTGCGCGCCACCGGGCGCGGTGAGCTCGCCGTCGATCTCACCGCCGAGACCTTCGCCGCCGCGCTCGAGTCCGTCGGCAGCTTTCGGCCCTCGCTCGGCAGCGCCAAGGGCTGGCTGTTCGGCATCGCACGCCACCATCTCGCCGACGCCTGGCGGCGCGGCGCCATCGAGGACGCCGCGCGACGGCGGCTCGGCATGCCCCCGCTCGCGCTCGACGACGAGGCCTACGAAGCGATCGAGCGGCTCGGCGGTCGCGAAGGACCGGATGCGCTGGCGCTGCTCGGTCAACTGCCACCCGCCCAGCGCGCGGCGGTCAGCGCACGCGTGCTCGGCGAACGCGACTACGCCGAGCTCGCACGCGAGCTCGAATGCTCGCCGAGCGTCGCGCGCCAGCGCGTCAGCCGCGGCCTGCGCACCTTGCGCGCGCAGATCGAGGGCGCCCCGTGAGTCGCGCCACGCAAAACCACGTGCCCGATCTGCGCCGCGCGCTCGTCGCGGCCGCCGTGCGGGCGTCCGTCGCTGAGAGCGCGGCGGGTGCACCGCCCGCGCGGGTCCCAACGGCCCGCGCACGCCGCACGATTCGCCACGCCCGGCGCGTCCCACTGCTGGCTGCCGCGCTCGCCGCTGCGCTGCTGAGCGCCGCCGTCGCGCTTGCCGCGAGCGGCCTGGTCCAGACCGGCGCGCCCGTAAGGCCACTGCCCGGTCAGCGTTTCACCCCCACGACCGGCTACGGCGTTCCGATCGCCAAGAGTGTGCGCCTGTTGCCAATCTCTGTCCCCGATCCCGCCGGCGGACCCCCATGGGGCCTGCGTTACCTGCAGACCACCCGCGGTCTCGGCTGCGTCGAAGTCGGTCGCGTCGTCGACGGTCGGCTCGGAGTGCTCGGGCGCGACGGCAGCTTCGGCGACGACGGGCGCTTTCACGAACTCCCCGCCGACGTCTTCGAACCGTTCGACTGCGCACCGCTCGACGGGCGCGGACACGCCTTCATCTCGCTCACCTTCCACGGCCGTCCCGCAAGCGGTACCTACAGGCTCGGTTGCCTGCCGCCCGGGGCTCCCCCGCAGCGGCACATCAAGACCTGTCCCGGTGCCGACGAGCGCCTGGTCAGCTTCGGACTGCTCGGACCCGACGCGCGCAACCTCAGCTACCGCGCCGGCCGAGCGATTCACACGATCCCCGTGGGAGGGCCACTCGGTGCATACCTCATCGTGAAATCGCTAACCGCTGCGCGCGGGAAGATGCCTGGCTGGGTCGCCCCGCTCGCGAGCCCCGGGGCAAGCCCGCTCACCGCCGTCCGTTACGTCGGCGGTCACGTCTGCCACATTCCCCCCGCCGATCGCATCGGCGGCGCACATCCTTGCCCACTAGTCGGCTGGGTCGCGCCGTCGGCAGCCCACATCACGCCCGCAATGCTCGCCGCGCCTGTGCGCGCGCGAGTCGGTGCGCTCGCGTATGGCCCTCGCCTGGTCCACCCGCGGGGACCGCTGCGGGCACGACGGCTGCATCTCACGTTCGCCGCGCACGCCGCCTTGTTGAGCGCCCGGAGTCGCTACCTGGTCGAGCTGAGCCCGCCGCGCACCGGCTCGTGCAGCCGGGAGATGCACGCGATCCGTCTCTCGCCGGTCGAACGTGACGTGCACGTTGGGGAAACGGTGCACGTCGGCCTCTCACTCGAGCCCGCCTGCCCCGGCCGCTGGAGCGGGAGCGTCCTATATGTCCAGTCCAACGCCTCCGGCGGCCCGCAGCCGCTGGCGATGGTGCGCTCGATGCTCGACCTCAGCGCTCGCGCACTCCGGAAGGGATCGCACGCGCGAGCACTGCTCGTCGGGCACTTCTCGGTGGTGATTCGTTGAAGGCCCCGCCGCGCGCGCGTACGTGAGCGCGCGTGCCCGCGGCGGGGTCGCCGGATGGGAAGTACCTGCGTGCGGCATGATGAGCCCCGCATGGAGGAGCATCGCGGACTTCCCGTCATCTCGTTCGCCGACCCCCAGAGCTGGGAGCACTGGCTAGAGGAGCACCACGAAAGTGCTTCCGGCCTCTGGCTGAAGCTCGCCAAGAAGGGCACTCAGATTGCGAGCGTGACCTACGCGCAGGCACTCGAGCTCGCGCTCTGCTTCGGCTGGATCGACGGCCAGAAGGGCTCCTACGACGAGCACTGGTGGCTACAGCGCTTTACGCCCCGCGGGCCCCGCAGCCGCTGGTCGCGCATCAATCGCGAGAAGGCTCAGGAGCTCGAGCGCGCCGGTCGCCTCCGGCCGGCGGGATTGCGCGAGATCGAGCGCGCGCGGGCCGACGGGCGCTGGGAGGCCGCCTATGAGAGCCAGTCGCGCGCCACCGTCCCCGACGATCTGCGCCGCGAGCTCGACCGCGACCCCGCCGCGCGCACGTTCTTCGAGTCGCTCGAGAGTCACAACCGCTACGCAATCCTCTACCGCATCCACGAGGCCAAGCGGCCCGAGACGCGCGCGCGACGGATCGCGCGCTTCATGGAGATGCTGCGCGCGGGGGAGAGGCCGCATTCTTGATCCCGCAGCGCGCCGTTCGCGGGGCACGGAGGCCCCGCGCCCACCCCGCGTCGCAGGAACCACCCACTCGCGCGGATGATCCCCAAAGACTCGCCCTCTACAACCCGTCCGGGTGACGCTCCACGAAGCCGCCGCCGTCGTCCGAGGGTCCGCCCCAGCGCGAGCCATCTTCGGCCAGCGCCACCGTGTCATAGCGGCGGCCGTCGATCGTCATCCACGCGTGTTCCGCGTTCGCATAGATCGTGATGTAGCGGCCCGGACCCGGTTCGCCATATGACTCCAGGCCCGTCGAGTCCTCCGGCGCGCTCAGCAGGCCACCGCCGTGCAGCGCGTAGGAGACCGAGCCCGAGCAGTCATAGCCCTCCGAGATGAACGAGCCGTGACCACCGCCGTACACGTACGGGCGCGTCGCGATTTCGTCCGCCGCCGCGATCACGCGCGCCACGACGCCTTCGCCGGCCGAGCTGCTGGTCGAGCCCGCCGAGCCGCCGCCCGTGCTCGTGCCCGCGCTGCCGCCGCCACTGCTGCCGCCGCCGAGCGCCGCGTGCGGGGGATGCAGTTCCCGCTCGCCCGAGAAGCCCAGCGCGCTCCACGTCGCCGGACCCACCACGCCGTCGACGTTCAGGCCATGCTCGCTCTGCAGGTGGCGCACCGCCGCCTCCGTTTCCGGCCCGAATTCGCCGTCCACCGGGACATGCAGCGCTTCCTGCAGCACGCGAATCGTGCCGCTCTTGCTATCCCCGCGACCCGCGCTCGTCGGCTGCTCCGCATCCGCCAGCGCCGCCTGTCCGCCCAGCGCGCCGCCCTTCTGCGCCGCCGGGTGGGGGGCCGCATGATGGGGGCGCGGGGGGTGCAGCGCCGCCGGCGGCGGTTTCAGTTCCGGCTGGTCGTGCTGGCCCAGCACGCTCCACGTCGAGGCGCCCGCCACCCCATCGGCCGTGAGGCCGTGTCGCGCCTGCAGGCGGCGGATCGCCGCGAGTGTCTGCGGTCCGAATTCGCCATCCACCGAGACGTGCAGCGCAGCCTGCAGGTGCTCGATCGCGTGTGTCTTCGCCAGCGCTTCCGCCGCCGCCGTGCGCTGCGCCGCCAGCGCGCTAGCGCGCGCGAGGGCGCCCACTTCGTCGCTTTCCGGCGTCGGCGCCGCGGCCGCGCTGGCGGTGCCCGTGCCGGAGCCCGAGGAACCCGAGCCCGTGCCCGCGCCCGCGCCCGCGCCCGCGCCCGTCGCGGTATCCGCGGTAGAGGCCGCGCTCGCCTGTGTGCCGCCGCTCGCGCCGCTTGTCGAGCTCGCGCCCGACGTCCTGCTTTCGCTCGGCGCCGAGGTTCCGCCTTCATCGGAGCTCGCCGTGGTGGTTTCGCCGCTCGTGCCGCTTTCCGTGCCCGCCGTCACTTCGCCGCCTTCGGCTTCAGCTTCCCCTTCGCCGGCCGCCCGCGCCCCGCCGAAGCTTTCGCCGGGCGCGATTCCCGTTTCGTTGGTTACCGCGGCCGGCGTGCTCGGGGTTTCGACCGCCGAGGAGTTTTCCACAGCCGCGTCCGTCGCGACCGTCGTCGCATAGTCCACCGCTGTCGTCCGCGCCGCCGCAGCCGCCGTTTCCTGTACCTCGCCCGGCACCGTTTCGCGGGTTTCGCCGGTCAGGTCGCGCATCGCCGCCTCGCCCGAGAGCGTCGGCGGAGCGTCATGCGCGAGCGCCCGGCTCGTCGCCGCGCCGAGGACACCGTCGACCTTCAGGCCGCGGCTCGCCTGGAAACGGCGCACCGCCGCTTCCGTTTCCGGGCCGTACACGCCGTCCACCTGCAGACCCAGAGCCCGCTGCAACAGGCCCACCTGGCGACCTTCGCTACCCGCCCGCAGCGTGATGTAGTGCTGCGTGCTCGTCGTCGGCTCCGGCGCGCCCGACGCGAACGCCACGCCCGCCGAGCCCGAGGACTCCAGCAGCGCCGTCGCCGGTGCCGCCGCGACCGCGATCAACGCGCCCAGGGAGGCCCGCCGCGCGCGGGTGCCGTTCGGAACGAAGCGCAGCTGCGTCGCCCGCCGCCGCGCACGCGAGCGTCCCAGCGAGAGCTCCCACGTCTCGCTGTCCGCCAGGTCGCGCGCCGCTTCGCGTCGCACATCGATCAGCGCCGCCAGGGAGATCGGGGAGACTTTGGTCAGCACGCCGCTGTGCGTGCCCGCACGTTTACCGCGCGCAGATCGGGTAGAAGCACGTTGACGCCGCGCGCGGGAGCGCTCCAGGGAGGCTTCCCAGGGGTCCAATGCGGCAAGATCGCGGGCGTATCCCGACATAGGCGCAGGCACATCCTTTCTGACTTTGCATGGGCGCCTACGGGGTTAGCTGTCGGGCTCGCGCACATGCGCTACGCCACCGTCTCGGCGGCGATTCGCCCCCGCGTCCCTCATATAGATGGGCCGCTTTGGATCCCCCGCTCCCCCTCCCCTTGAGGAGGAGGACTCGGCACGAACGGGCGCAACGTACCACGGATCGCTGCAATTTGCATCACATGAGAAGGACTGCAACGGTTCTTGCCGACGGCGCCGCTCTGTGGGCCGGTGGCCGGCGCGGGCAGCGCGACGCGCGAGTATCGTTATCGGAGATGGGCACTCCGGACCTGAAGGATCGCCCCGCGCCGGACCCTACAGCAGCGGATCCGCGCCCGCGCGGTGGACGTTTCGACCGCCGCATGCTGCTGCCGCTACTCGCGATCGTCGCGATCGTCGGCGGCACCGCCGCGATCGTCGCCGGAAACGGACACAGCACCCAATCGCTGCCCCGCGGTGCCCACAGCCAGAAGTCCGCGAGCTTCCTCGGCAGCGAACTCACCCCGCCCAAGCCCGCGCCCGGGGTGCCGCTGCGCAACTACCTCGGCGGCTCGCGCGTAAACATCGCCGCCTACCGCGGCAAGGCCGTGCTCGTCACCTTCCTCTACACCCACTGTCCCGATGTCTGTCCGCTGATCGCCGCCAACCTCGGCGTCGCCTTGCACCTGCTGGGGCCCCACGCCGCCTCCCACGTGCAGGTCATCGCCGTCTCCGTCGATCCCCGCGGCGACAACCGCCAGACCGTCACCGCGTTCATGAAGGCCCACGGCGTCACCGGGCGCATGCTCTACCTCACCGGCTCCGCCAAGGAACTCGGGCACGTCTGGCAGGCCTGGAATGTCGGCTCCGAACGCGACGCTCAGCAGCCCACGTTCATCAACCACTCCGCCGCCGTCTTCGGAGTCGACGGTTCCGGTCGCCTGCGCACCGTCTACATCGGCGCCAGCTGGAAGCCCAGCGAAATCGCGCACGACGTGCCGCTGCTGGCCGCCCAGTAGGAGCCGAGGGCCCCGAGGTCGTGTCGTCGGGATCGCCACCAGCACAGGAGAGCGCGCGCGCCGGAGTGCCGCCGCCCGCGCGCCGCCGCGGCCGTCATCGTCGCTTTGCGGCGTGGGCGCTGGCGCTCGTGCTGCTCGCCGCGCTGCTCGCCATCGGGCTCGCCGGCCGCGGCTCCGGCGCCGACCGCGCCGCGCCCGCGCTGCCGCGCGCCGCGCTCGTCGGTGCTCCGGTCACGCTGACCTCGCTGCTCGGCGCCCCCGCCACATCGGGTGTCGCGGCCACATCGGGAGACGTAGCCGGTTTGCACGGCACGCACCCCGCGCTCGTGCTCTTTTGGGCGAGCTGGTGCACGCCCTGTCAGCACGAGGCGCCCGCCGTTGAGCGCTTCGCGCGCAGTGCCGCCGGGCGCGGACGGATCGTCGGCGTCGACTACGGCGAGAGCCAGACCTCCGGGCCGCGCGCCTTCCTGCACCGCTACCGCTGGAGCTTTCCGGTTCTCAGCGACGCCGACGCCGTCGCCGGAGAGGCCTACGGGGTGCGCGTGCTGCCCACCACCGTCGCCGTCAACGCCCACGGGCGCATCACTGCGACGCTGAGCGGGCCGCAGACCGAACAGAGCCTCGCGCGCGCGCTCGCCGCGGCCGCTCGCTAGCCCGGTGGAGCGCTAGCCGGGGTAGAGCGTCACCACCGCCGCGCTGCTCGGGGCGAGCTGCACCGAAAGTGCGCCGCGATGGTCATAGACGCCGGGCAGCGCCGCCGGCGGCCTCCACGAGCCGTCCGCTGAGACCGCGCGCCCCGCCAGCCTCACACCCGCGGTCGCCGCGGGGGAGGGGCCCGTTAGCCGCAGGACGCTGCCGGCGGTGTACGTGTCGGCATAGGCGGAGGCGACCCCGCCGCGCGCGTGTGTGTGCGCGGGCGCGCGCGCGGCGGGGGCCGTCGTGGCTGCGCGTGAGCCGCTCGGTGCGCGCGGAACCCGCAGGCTCACCGCCAGCGGTTGCGATCCCGGCGGGTCGTAGTCGACGAGCACCAGCCGCAGACGCCCGTCGGGCGCGCGGAAGGCGCTCGCATCGAGCCCACCGCCGGTCGCCGCTCCACCCGTCGCGGGTGCGATGCTCGTGCGCAGCGGCTCGCTGCCCCGCAGTTCGCGCGCGGCCAGGAGCGCGTACCACTCCGGCTGCGCGCGCAGCGCGCCCGCGGCCAGCGCGGTGGGGGAGATCGCGATGAGCGGGCTGTACGCGTCGCGCTTGGCGAGCAGGTCGTGGAAGTTCAGTCCCGCCACGCCCGCGTCGAGGGCCTGGGCGGTGTAGTCCAGTGCCCACAGCGCCGAGCCGAACGTGTCGCTGACGCCCGCGAAGCCTTCGCAGGAGACGCTGTTGGTCTCATCGATCCGCAGCCGCGTGCCCGCCGCGCGGGCGATCGCGAGCATTTTCGCGAGCATCGCGCCGTCCGCGCGGCGGACGTTGACGCTCAGGAGTTCGCTCACCGTTGGCCGGTAGCCGCAACTGCTCAGCGGGTAGTAATGGTCTGTCAGCAGCTGCGGGTGCATGCTGCGCGCGGCGCCCCGCAGCCACGTGAGACCCGGCACGCCGCTCGACGGGTCCGGTTCCGCGATCGCCACGCCCGGCGCCGCGGCTGCGATCGCCGCGCGATACGCCGCGGCCTGCGCGCGGTACGCCGCGAAGTCCCAGCCGCGCCCGCGCAGGCCCTTGCGGATATAGCGGTCCGGCTCATTGCCGAGCTCGATGCCCACCAGCGCCGAGCCCAGCGCGGCGCGCGCCGCGCCGGCCTCCTGTGCCGCGGCCGCCGGGTCGTAGTGCCCGAGGTTCACCGTCAGCAGCACCCGCCACCCGCTCTCACGCGCCAGCGTCGCGATGCCCGCGAGATCCCGCGCGTCGATCGCCGTGCTCGCCCAGCGGGGTAGCGCCTCACGGCCGGCCGCCGCTGGGTTTGCGACCCACGCGACCTGTTCGTCCGCGCTGGTCCCCCCGAAGCGCAGCACACCGCGGCCGAGCGAGCGCAGCAGGGTCACCAGGTTGCCACGAGTTGCGTAGCGCGCGAGCTCCGGCAGGCTGCGCAGCTCGAAGGAGAGGCCCAGGAAGTCGGAGGCGGAAACCTGCCCTTCGGCCCGCGCGGCAATGGTGACGCGAACGGGTGTGCCACGTGGTCGCCGCGTAGCGATCAACGCCGGGCTTGTCGGAACCGCGCTTGCGCGAGAGAAGCGCGCGCCGTACGCGTGCGGGCCCGCAGCGGGGCGGTGGGAGCCACTGTCGTGTGTGAGCGCGATTGCAGTCAGGGTGGCGACAGCGAACGCGGCGAGCGCGATCAGCGTCCAGGACTTGCGGGCGGCGGACATGTCGGTCGAATGGCTCTTAGGGAGACGGAAGGCGGTCGGGAAGCCGCTCTTCCAGCACGATAGGGATTGTTGCGCGGCCGGAGTGGACTGCAAGGTAAGCCGCGGAGCGTCGGCCGAGTCCCGGCCGTCGCCGATCGTCCTCGGACAGGAGGACTTGACAGAACAGCTAGACATGTTTATAGTGTCCTCCGTCCTGGCTGCTGAGTTCGAGCACCGGACGTATTGCACATAGGGAGTTGGGTTTTGGGTTGGTCTGTTTGGGTCGGCCCGTCGCAGTTCATTTTGGTGGAGTGTCCACGGGAGAGGGAATCCACTTCGCGATTCGCTCTAAGGGAGCTGTTTTACGCGTGAGTTCTAGAGGGGCATACGTGATGGAGACTGCTGCGGGTTCTGAGGAGCCCGTAGCTAGATGCATCGGCATTGCCGACGCATCTCTCTCTCTCTCTCTCTCTCTCTGGACCGACACTGGGCTAGGGACTAAGCGCCTCGCCTGGGCGGCCGCTGGCCGCCCCCACTCAGATCCCGGGTTTGCGCTCGGGATATTGCAGGTTCCTGCGTCGGCCGCGGCTCGCGCGCCGACGTGTCGAGGTGCGTGTTGTGCACTGCCTGCACGGCGCACGCTCTCGCTGTTCTCGCTGGCGCCGCAGGCCGATCGCCTACCGGTGAAGTCGTCATTCGATGGGGCTGCCCGGCGGGCGCGCCCGGGGAGGGTTGTGTGCTCATGAGGTTCACTATTCAGCGGGCGTCGCTCGCAGCACGATTGCTGGTGGTTCTCACTAGCCTGCTGCTGGCGCAGCTCGCGTGCGTCGCAAGCTCACGTGCCAGTAGCAGCTGTCCGAACGAACTATTCCGCACCGGGCCTGGCGCGAGCCTGCCGGACTGCCGCGCCTACGAGATGGTCTCGCCGCCCGACAAGAACGGAGGCGAAGTGGACGGTGGACCAGCGTTTCTCGGCACGCCCCCCGCCCCTCAGCAGGCGGCGTCCGATGGCGAAGCAGTCACCTACGGAGCGCAGACGACATTCACCGAAGCCAACCCGCTGAGCAGCATGCTGACCACTCAGTACATCTCGCGGCGCGGGCCTACCGGCTGGTCGACACAAGCGATCGACCCGGAGCAGAACCAGCCGGGGGGCGTCTTCAACCGTGAAGCCGGCGCGATCGACTTCAGCCTCTTTGACGGCTTCAACGAAGATCTCTCACGGGCGTTCCTGCTGGCCTACGAACCCTCGCCCGTCGCCGGGGCGCCCGCCAAATATTACAACCCGTATGTTCGCAACAATCTCGAGAACACCTACACGCTGCTCTCCCCGGAAAAGCCGCCGGTGCAGAGACCGGGCGTGGCCAACGTCTTCGAAGGCTTCCGGGCCGACTACGCCGGCATGTCCACGGATGGCAGCCGCGTGGTGTTCGAGGCCAACGACAAGCTGACGCCCGGCGCCGTGCCGGGGATGGGGAACCTCTACGAGTCGAACGACGGCCAGCTCGAACTAGTGAGCGTGCTTCCCACGGGTGAAGTCGTGGGAGGAGGAGAAGGCAGCGGCAATCTGGCATTTGGACGCATCGCGCCCGACCAGGGATACATCAACGAGGGCGACGTGCACGCGATCTCGCGCGACGGCTCGCGCGCATTCTGGACCTTTCAAGAATATAGTAGGAGCGGACACCTGGAAGCGCAGATCTACATGCACGAACTGATCTCCGGCGGTGCGCGGACGGTGCACGTATCCGCATCGCACAAGACCAATGGGACAGGTCCAGGGGGGAGCGATCCCAACGGTCCCAAGCCGGCGTTCTACAAGGACGCGAGCAGCGATGGGAACGAGGTATTTTTTACCAGCTGCGAGCAGTTGACAAACGATTCGACCGCGGGTGGGAACTGCGCAGAAGCAGGGGATCTCTATCGCTACGAAGTCGACACCGGCCGGTTGGCGGATCTCAGTGTCGATTCGGTGCCTGGTCAGAGCGCGAGCGTCGAGAACGTCCTGGGGGCCAGCGAAGACGGCTCGTCGATCTACTTCGTGGCGCACGGCGCGCTCGTTCCAGGCGCGCCCAGCGGCCCGAGCACTTTCAACATCTATCTGTCCCGCGACGGAAAGCTCAGTCTCGTCGCGAGTCTGAACAGCACCGATTACACCACCAGCACCGTCTTCGAAAACGAAAATACGGTGGAAGGCAACGACGTGCGCGTATCTCCGAACGGCCGCTATCTAACCTTCGAGTCGGTCGAGCCGCTGACCGGGTACGACACCAAGCCGCTGCAGGAAAACGCGTGTGAAACACTCTCTGCGGTCTGGGGCGTCAAATCACAATACGCAGATCACACAGGGCGCTGCATCGAGGTCTACGAGTACGATGCGGAAACTGGGCGGCTGGTGTGCGCCTCATGCAATCCTCGCGGGCTGCCCCCCGTGGGTGACTCGGTCGAGCCGATGGCTCTGCACACCCTCACGCATTACGCGGGCTGGGAGTCCACGACCGTTCAGCAGCACTACCTCTTGGACAACGGCCGGCTGTTCTTCGACAGCACCGAAGCGCTGCTGCCGCAGGCGTCGGACGGGCGGCTGAACGTATATGAGTATGAGCCCGACGAGGTCGGCGGCTGCCGCACCGAAGGAGGCTGCGTTGCGCTGATCTCCGGCGGGACGAGCGGCAGCGACTCCTTATTCTTGGACGCGAGCACGAGCGGTGACGACGTGTTTTTCCTAACGCGCCAGCAGCTCGTCGCCGCGGATGGCGATGAAGCGCTCGACGTCTACGACGCCCGCGTCGACGGCGGTTTCTCGCCAGCCGTCGCGGCGCCGTGCGGCGGGGAAGCCTGCCGTCCGCCGGTCACGCCGGCCCCCGCGATCTACGGGGCGCCGCCGAGCGCGACGTTCGTCGGGGCCGGCAACCCGCCACAGCCCGCTGCTGCGTCCCCCGTGGTGAAGAGCAAGAAGAAAAAGCAGCAGGTGAAGCGCAAGTCGCAAGCCAAGCGCCGGCGGAAGAAGCGCCGGGCGCGAGGCGCGCATGTATCCAGGTCGAGTCGAGGGAGCCGTCGATGAGCGCGATCGCAAGGCAAAGCAGATCCTGTCACCGTGGCGTGGTCGCCGCATGGCTGGCCGGCGCGCTGGCGCTGCTCGGTGTGGCGGTTGCGTCGGTCCTCCCCGCGCCGGCTCGAGCCGGCGAATTCGGGTTCACCTCGGGGGGCCTGGCGGTTGCGGCCACCAACAGAGATGGGACGCCTGACATCCAGGCCGGCTCGCATCCCTATGCGCTCTCCACACAGATCGCCGTGAACCGCGAACTGGTGGAAGAAATTGTGCCCACCACCGGAGGGCAGACGGCAGAGATCCCGCTGCCGGCCGGCGGCATTGTGCGAGACATCGAAGTCAACCTGCCCGCCGGCCTCGTGGGCGATCCGAACGCGACGCCGCAGTGTCCCCTACAGGCGTTTCGCGAAACGACCGGGTTCCTCGGCCTGTACGGGGATATGTGCTCGGCGGACACCCAGATAGGGATGACCGAACTGGAATTCAGCGTGAGTCAGTTCGGGGAGCTTGAAAGCAGGATATTCGCGCCCGTGTTCAACCTCGTGCCGCCCACCGGAGCGCCGGCCGAGTTCGGGTTCGTGGTGCTCGGGGTGCCCGTCGTGCTCGTCCCGCACGTGCGCACCGGCAGCGACGACGGGGTGAGCGTGCGCTTCACGAGTCTCCCGCAGGGGCTCTCGCTGCTGCGTGGCAAGGTGACGCTGTGGGGAGTGCCGAGCGACCCGGGGCACGATGCCGAACGTGAACCCTGCTGGAACGGAACCCCACAACAAGCCTACTTCGGCGGCACGGGCTATTTCGAAGGCATCCCCGCGATCGGCGGCAAACAGGCCGAAGAACAGTGTCCATTCACCTCCGTCGCGCGTCCCTTTCTGAGCCTGCCTACGTCGTGTACGGGTACCCTGGCTGCGACAGCGAGCATCGACTCCTGGCATGCGCCGGGAACCTTCAAGGAAGCGGAAGCGTCGATGCCGGGGATGACTGGCTGCGACAAGCTCGACTTCGCACCGCAGGTGATCGCGCAGCCGGAACCGGCACAGGCGGCCTCACCGAGCGGATTGAGCGTCGAAATCCGGGTGCCGCAGACGTATGACAACCCGGCGGGGCTGGCGGAGTCGAACCTGAAAGACACGACCGTCACGCTGCCGGCCGGGGTCGCAGTGAACCCCGCAGCCGCCGACGGCCTGGTGGCGTGCAGCGAAGAACAGTTTGGTTTGCACACCGCCGCGGAAGTGGCGTGTCCGGATGCCTCGAAGCTCGGGCAAGTCGAAGTGCGCACGCCGCTGCTGGAACACCCGCTCGTGGGCGGGGTGTTCCTGGCGCAACAGGGCAATCTACCGGGGAATGGCAGCAACCCGTTCGGGTCGTTGCTCGCGCTGTACCTATCGATCAGGGATCCCTACTCGGGTGTTCTGGTGAAGCTGGCAGGGGAAGTCAAACCGGACCCCGCGACCGGACAGCTGGTGACGACCTTCTTGGACAACCCTCAGGTTCCGTTCGACAGTTTGAAGCTGAGCTTCTCGGGGGGCCGCGTGCGGCCCTGGTGAACCCGCCGCTGTGCGGAAGCTATACGACGAGTACGGAGATGACGCCCTGGGCGGGCGGCGCCTCGGCGACACCGTCGTGGAGCTTTTCGATCAACTCCGGTCCCGGCGGCTCGCCATGTGTGGCCAGTCAGCCGTTTAGTCCGGGTCTCGTGTCGGGTACGACGAGCAATCAGGCGGGCGGGTTCACACCTTTCAGTTTGACGTTCGACCGCTCCGACGGCGAACAGAACATGAGTCGCATCCAGGTCTCGACACCCCCGGGGCTGCTCGGCACGCTCGCGAACGTTGCGCTCTGCGGGGAACCGCAGGCCGCGCAGGGCACCTGCGGAGCGGCTAGCCAGATCGGTGAGGTGACGGTCGGCGTGGGCGCGGGCAGCAACCCGTTCTACGTCACCGGAAAGGTCTACCTGACCGCTTCTTACAACGGCGCGCCCTACGGGCTGTCGTTCGTGGTGCCCGCGGTCGCCGGTCCGCTGAACCTGGGTGTCGTGGTCGTTCGCGCAGCGGTGAATGTCGATCGGCACACCGCCGCCTTGACGGTGACCAGCGAACCGCTGCCGCAGATCCTGCAGGGCGTACCACTACACATCAGGGCGGTGAACGTGACGCTCGACCGCGAACGGTTCATCTTCAACCCGACCAACTGCGATGCGACGTCGATCCAAGCGAAGATGACGAGTGCGCTGGGCGCGAGCGCACCGGTGTCCACGCATTTCCAGGCGACGAACTGCGCAGCGCTGTCCTTTCACCCGAAGTTCTCGGTCACCACCTCGGGGAGAACCTCGCGGGCGAACGGGGCGAGCCTGGATGCGCGTTTGGTCGAGCCGAATGTCGGCGGCCAGCCGATCCTCGCTACGAATGGGGGGCAGGCGAACATCGCGCGGGTGAAGGTCGAACTGCCCAAGGCGCTGCCCTCCAGGCTCACGACGCTACAGAAGGCTTGTACGGCAGCGACATTTGAAGCAAATCCCGCCAACTGTCCTTCCGCATCCCTGGTGGGGTATGCGAAGGCGAGCACCCCACTGCTGCCGGTCGGCCTGACTGGCCCCGCGTATTTCGTCTCGCATGGCGGGGAAGCGTTTCCCAGCCTGGTCGTGGTCTTGCAGGGCTATGGGGTGCAGGTCGATCTGGTCGGCTCGACGTTCATCAGCAAGCAGGGGATCACGAGCTCGACGTTCGCGGCCGTGCCCGACGTGCCGGTGAGCAGCTTTGAGCTCTATCTGCCCGAGGGGCCCTACTCGGCGCTGGCGGCGAACGGGAGCCTCTGCAAGAAAGCCTGAAGATGCCGACCGAAATGGTCGCCCAGAATGGGACCGTAATCCATCAGAGCACCCCGATCGGGATCACGGGCTGCGGCAAGGCGAAGACCCGGAAGACGAGCAAGGCGAAGCGAGCAGGGCGAGCGAGCAGGATTCGGAGAAGCAGGCCGGCGCGCCGAGCGCGCGTAGGTCACGACATGAGGGGTGGACGATGAGCCTTCGCAAATTGGCGTTCGCCGGTGCGCTCGTACTGGCGGCGCTGGGCGGGCCGGCAGTCGCGGCGGAGACGAGCGATGCCGCATATTTCACCTATACAGCCGGTCCGTCGGGACAGTTCGGTGAACCCGGCCCGGGTACGGGGCAACTCGCAGAGCCGGCCGGTCTGGCCGTCGAGGAATCGACCGGTGACGTGTATGTCGCCGACCAGGGCAACGGCAGGGTAGAGGTATTCGATGCACAGGGGGCATACCTCAGCCAGTTCGACGGCAGCGAAGCGCCGGGCGGCAAATTCGTGAAACCCGTCGACGTGGCGGTCGACAACTCCGGCGGGCCTGGCAAAGGCCGAGTCTACGTCTTGGATCAGGGTTCCGAAAGCATCGAGGTCTTCACCGCCGCCGGTAAATACGTGACACAGCTGACCGGCGTATGCGAAAATCCGGGAGAGGCACCGCCGTGCACGGGCAGCAGACTCCTCCCCTTCGGCAGGCCGGTGGGCGTCGCTGTCGATACTGCGGGCGACCTGTGGGTCTACGCCGCCGGCAGCCGCGAAGGGCTGGGCGTGGTCTCAGAGCTCGACGCCGCGGGCGACTCCGTCGGTCAGTTCCAGACCAACCGCGAAACCGCCCCCGGCTTCGCCGTCGACGCGAGCGGCGATGCCTATGCCTCGATGATCAATGGGAACGTCCTGAAGTTCGACGCGACGCACGCCGATGTTGGCGAAGTCGACATCAGCAAAGCCGCCAAAGCACTGGCGGCGGACTTCTCGACGGGTAACCTGTTCGTCGACCGCGGCGGCGCGATCGCGAAGTACGGCTCGTTCGGAGAACCTCCGCGAAGCCCTGTCGAAACCTTTGGCACCGAAGGCCTCGCAGAATCCGACGGCATCACGGTCGATGCCGCGACCGGGACGATCTATGCCTCCGAGCGCCAGGCGGGCAAGGTCGACCTCTTCGAAGGCACACCGATCGCGTCGCCCAAGGTCGAGGACCAGACTTCCGTGACGTCCGTGACGCGGACGAGCGCGCTGGTCTCCGGCACTGTCGACCCAGGCGGCGCGGACACGAGCTACGCCGTCGAAGCAGTCAGCGATGCCGAGTATCTGCCGCAAGCCGCAGATCCCTACCGCGAAGGCTCCCGCTCGGCAAGCTTCGCCGCGGGCGAAGGCACGGTTGACGTGCCGGTCGGACCGCTGCCGCTGACCGGGCTCCTGGCAGGCACCACCTACCACTACCGCCTCCTTGCGAGCAGCCAAGCCGGCACGGTCTACGGAGCCGACCACACCTTCGTGACGGCACCGGCGACGCCGCCACTGGTCAGCACGGGAGCCGCGCTCGAAGCAACGGCCACTGGCGTGGTGCTCGCCGGCACGGTCGACCCACGGGAACTGCAAACCAGCTACGAGTTCGAAGTCGGCACCGACACAAGCTACGCGGGAGCGAAGCTGTTCGGGAATGTCGGCAGCAACGGAGTGGAAGAGGTCTCCGCGGGCCTGCAGTTCCTGATCCCCGGCACGACCTATCACTACCGGCTAGTCGCCAGCAACGAGGACGGCACGAGCTACGGCCAGGATCTGACGTTCACGACACCCGGCACGCCGACGCCGATTGCACAACCGCCGGCCGCCGCGCTGATCGCGAGCCCGGTCGTGCAGTTCCCCTCGGTCGCTGGTGCGATCACGAAGCCGCAGGCCTCAGTGAAGCGCTCCAAGCAGAAGCGGCGCGCCAAGCAGCGCACCGCGCGCAAACGCCGCGCTCACCGGCACAGCGGTGGAAAAGCGCAGCGGAGCGCTGGCGGCGCGAAGGGGCAGAGGTAGGGCGGGCGGGTCGCCGGCCCGGAGCCTTGCTCAGCGGACATGTCGACTATTACGGGCAAAGCGGTGCCTGACGGAGCTAGCTCAAGGGCCCAGTCGCGCGCCAGGGTCGCTTCGCCACGCGGCGGGGTGCCGGAGATCCAGCGTGCGCGGATGCTGGCGGCGCTAGTCGAGGTCGCCCGCGAGCACGGTGCCGGACAGGTGACCGTTGCGCATATCGTCGAACGCTCGGGCGTTTCGCGGCGAACGTTCTACGAGATCTTTGCCGATCGCGATGCCTGTTTCCTGGCGGCGTTCGACGAGGCGATCCAGCGTGCCGCGGCTCGCGTGGTGCCGGCGAGTGCGGACGGCGCGCCGTGGGCAGTGCGAATACGCGCGGGGCTGCTGGCGCTGCTCGAGTTCCTCGACGAGGAGCCCGAGCTCGGCGCGCTGTGCGTCGTCGATGCGCTCGGCGCGGGTCCGCGGGCACTGGAGCGCCGAGCTTGGGTCATGCGTGTTCTCGTCGATGCTGTCGATGAGGGCCGCCATGAGGCGAAGGCCGGGCTGTGCCCCTCGCGGCTGACTGCCGAAGGCGTCGTCGGTGGGATCCTCGCGGTTCTCTATGCCCGCCTCGCGTCCGCCGATACGCGACCGTTGACGGGACTGCTGAGCCCGCTGATGGGCATGACCGTCTTGCCATATCTGGGTTCCAATGCCGCCAGACGGGAGATAGCGCGCGCGGCGCCGCGCGCGCGCCAGCGCTCCTCGCGCGTGCCGAGCAATCCGCTCGAGGGTCTAGAGATGCGCCTGACCTATCGCACCGTGCTCGTATTGAGGGCGATTGCCACCCTGCCCGGCTCGAGCAACCGCAGGGTGGCGGATGCTGCCGGAATCGTCGACCAGGGGCAGATCTCAAAGCTGCTGGGGCGTTTGGAGCATCTGGGGTTGATCGAGAATTGCGGCATCGGCCCCGCTCGTGGGGAGCCCAACGCGTGGCGATTGACCTCGCGGGGCTGCGAGGTCGAGCGCACCATTCGCCAGCGGGCCAGCCCCGCCGCGGACTGAAGCTCGCTCCCGTCGCTCTCGGAGTGGCGGTTTTGTACCGGCCCGGCGACGGCCCGCGCAGTCGGCCGGCGGGCAGAGCGGAGACACGGTGGCGCGCTAGGGCGGGGTCATCGACGACCATACGCGCCATGCCTCGCCGCTCCGCACGGTCACTAATCGATCCCGCCTGCACCACCTCCTACCGGGGCCAGCGCTCGTGCACCTTTCCAGCCCCCCACCTCCTCGTGCTCGTAGGGCTGATAGCTGCCGCTTTTGCGCTCGGCGGCTGCGGGGGGGGCGCTGAAAAGAGCTCGTCCGCCGCCAGCGCGCTCACGGTGGCCTGTCCCGGCGCCGTCGGTCCCGGCGGCGCGCCCGCGACGCGCTGCCCCTACAGCTCGATCCGCACGATCGGCCGCCGCGGGGAAGGCGTGCTGCGCTGCCCCGAGGCGCTCGCCTTCGCGCCCAACGGGGATCTCTACGTCGCCGACCAGTTCAGCCATCTCGTGCAGCGCTTCTCCCCGCGCGGGCGTTTCCTCGGCCAGTGGGGCTCCTACGGCGCCGGCCCCGGGCAGCTCGGCGCGGTCGACGGGCTCGCCGTCGACGCCGCCGGGGAGGTGTACGTGCTCGACAGCTCCCACGACCGCATCGAGCGCTTCAGCTCCGCGGGACACCTGCTGGGCGAATGGGGAAGCCCCGGGCGCGCGCTCGGGCAGTTCGACTTCGGTGCCGGCGAGGGCCCCGACAAGCCGCCCGGCGGCGGGATCGCGGTCGGCGGGCGCTACGCCTATGTCGCGGACTCCGCGAACAACCGCATCGTGCGCTTCGATCTCGACGGCTCACACCCCGTGCTGCTGGCCGCGGCGGGCAGTGCCCCCGGAGAGGTTTCCAGTCCGCGCGGGCTGACCGTCGTCGGCGGTGCGCTCTACGTCGCCGACGAGGGCAACCACCGCGTGCAGGCGCTCAGCTTGAGCGGCCGGCCGCTGCACGCCGAGGGAACCTTCGGCAAAGGCCCCGGGCAGTTCGTCAACCCGTTCGGCGTCGCCGTGCACGGCACGCGCGTATACGTCGTGGACGACAACAACAACCGCATCGCCGTGCTCAGCCGCGAATTGCGGCCGCTTGAAGAATGGAGCGGCGCCGGCACCCGCTACGCGCTCTCCTACATTCGCGCCGCCGCCGTCGACGCCGCCGGGCGGCTCTACATCGCGGACACCGGGGACGAACGGATCGCGGTCTTCACCGCCACCGGGCGCGGGCTGCGCGCGTTCGGAACGCCCGGGATCACGCCCGGGCAGCTGATCGCGCCGCTCGCCGTCGCGAGCGACGCGGCCGGGAACGTGCTCGTCGCCGAGACCTACGGCAGCCGCAGCCCCGTCTACCAGTTCGACTCCGCGCTGCGCTACCGCACGCGCATCGAACGCGGCGGCGGCGCGATCATCGGCAGCCACTGGTTCGGGCCCAGCGCCGCCGCCTTCGCGCCCGACGGCTCGGTGTGGATCACCGACCCGCGCAACGACATCGTGCGCCACCTCGGCGTCCACGGGGAATTCCTTGGGGCCGTCGGGGGAACGGGGGGCGCGGCGACCGACCTGCTGGATCCCAACGGCGTCGCGGTCGCGTCCTCCGGGGATGTCTACGTGGCGGACACCGGCCACGCGCGCATCGTGCGCTTTGACGCCAGCGGACGGGCGCTGCAGACGCTCGGGGCCGGTCTGCTGGAGCGCCCGGCCGCCGTCGCCGTCGCGCCCGGCGGCGAGGTCTACGTCGCCGATGCCGGCGCCGACCGGGTGATCGCGCTGAGCGCCACCGGCGCGCGCCTGGGCTCGTGGGGCGGAGCCGGCTCCGCTCCGGGCCGCTTCGAGGAACCGGACGGGATCGCCATCGATCCGGTCGGGCACGTGTTCGTCGCCGACCGGCGCGACGGGCGCATCGAGGAGCTCGCCGCCTGGGGGCGGCCGCTCGCCGCCTGGGGACTGGCCGGTGGCGGTCCGGGCGAGCTGAGCCTGCCGGCGGGCGTCGCCGTGGACTGTAGCGGCGACGTCCTCGTCGCGGACACCGAGAACAACCGCGTTCTGGCCTTCGCTCGCGCTGCCGCCGCGGGCGGGTGCGCGCGCTCGGGCAGCGCACGGGGGCGGTTCTAGGCCGCGGCTGGTTCGCTCGGGGCGCAGCTGGATGCGTCATAGCTCGCCGTAAGCGTGGGGTTTCCGGGTGTCCTGGCACTGGCCCGGCCAGCCGTCATTCACTAGGGGACTTGACAACATACCTAGATGCGTTTATTGTCTCCCTTGTCCTGTCGCTCCGAGGAGCATCGGACGCACATAGGGAGTTGGGTTTTGGGGTTGGCCTCCCGGGTCGGCCCGCAGCAGTGCTTTTAGGGTGTCCACGCGTAAACAGCTCCCTTGAGCGAATCATGAAGCGGATTCCCTCTCCCGATCAGGGCCAGATCTCAAAGCTGCTCGGTCGTCTGGAGCATCTCGGGCTGATCGAGAACACCGGCATGGGGGCCCTCCGCGGTGAACCCAACGCTTGGCGCCTGACGCACAGGGGGAGCGAGATCGAGCTCGCGATCCATCGGCAGGCCACGCCCGTCGGCGGCTGAGGCCCAGCCTCCGATCGCGCAAATACGGCCGTTTGTAGTCAAGCCCGCACACAGCCGCGCCGATAGACCAATGTGTCCACGGCCGAGCGCAAGCTCCTCGACGGTCTCAGCGCGGGCGAGGTCGCGCTCTCGGTGCTGCGCACCCTGCCCGCCGCCTCCGCACTCGTCTTCGACAGCGACCTGCGCTACGTGATCGCCGGCGGCCATGCGCTCGACCAGGAGGGACTGCGCCCCGAGGATCTCGAGGGTCGGCCCGCCGTCGAGGTGCTCGTCGGCGAGCGCTGGGAGACCTACGAGCCGCTCTACCGCTCCGCGCTGAACGGCGAGACGCGCTCGCTGGAGATCTGGTCCGCCGATGACACCCGCTGCTATCAGGTCGAGGTCGGTCCGCTGCGCGGCGCCGACGGAACCACCGTCGGCGGTGTCGTCGTCTCGCGCGACGTCACGCCGCGCAAGCACGCCGAGGAAGCGCGCCGCCACGCGCAGGAGCGCTTCGAGCTCGTCTTCGAGCAGGCGCCCATCGGTATGGCGCTGCTCACGCCGGAGGGGCGCTGGGTGCGCGTCAACCAGGCGCTGCTCGCGATCACCGGCTACACCTCCGAGGAGCTGCTCGCGAAGACCCTCGAGGAGGTCACCCACCCCGACGACCTCTCCGCTGACATCGAGCACGTCCGTGCGCTGCTCGCCGGGGAGATCCGCGAGTACCAGATGGAGCGCCGCTACTTCCACGCCCGCGGGCACGTGATTTCGACGATGCTCTCCGTCTCGCTCGTGCGCGACCGCCAGGGTCGACCGCTGCACTTCATTGCGCAGATCCAGGACATCACCGAGCGCAAGATGATGGAGGAGCGCCTGCGCCACTTAGCCGAGCACGACCCGCTCACCGGCCTGCACAACCGGCGCCTGCTCGAGCGCGAGCTCGCGATGCAGGTCTCGCGCTGCCGGCGCTACGGCGAGCACGCCGCGCTGCTCGTGCTCGACCTCGACAGCTTCAAGCAGGTCAACGACACCCACGGCCACCGCGCCGGAGACGAGCTGCTGAAGGCCGTCGCCAGTGAGCTCGCGCGGCGCCTGCGCGGCACCGATCTCGTCGGGCGTCTCGGCGGCGACGAGTTCGCGGTGCTGCTGCCCGGCACCGATGCGGCGGCCGCGCGCAAGGTCGCCGCGAACCTGCGCGAGATGGTCGCCGGCTGCAGCGTCGAGGTCGAAGACGGTCGTCGCCTCTCGGTCACCGTCAGTATCGGCGTCGCCGCCATCGACCGCGAGAGCGCCGGCGGGGAGGCCGTGCTGATGGAGGCCGACCGCGCGATGTACGCCGCTAAGGGCGCCCGTCCGCGCGCCGCGCTCGGCTGAGCGCCGCGCGCCGGCGCAGCGGCATCGCAAACCAGAGTGTCGCGAAGGGGATCGCCACGAAGGCCGCCGTGAGCGCGCCGGCGAGCACGCCGAACAGCTTGGTCGCCACTAGTAGCACGCAGCCGCACATCGCCAGCGCGAGAAAGGCGAGGCCGGCGATCATGAGCCGGTTGGCGATGAACACCAGGTGCTCCTTGTCGTAGTCGCGAAACAGGATGCGATGCCGCGCCGAAGGCGCGATCGTGCACACCGCGGCCAGCGCCGCCAAGATCAGCGTCACGAAGTACACCGCGCGCTCCAACGTGCCGACGTGCGCGAAGCCCGTGTTGAAGGGAACGATCAGCAGGAACGCGAACAGCACCTGCACGCCGGTCACCGCGACGCGCAGCTCTCCCGTCAACTCCTCGTAGTTGCGATCCACCCGCTCCAGCGGCGTCTCCTCGCGGCCATCGCGTGCGCTCGGGGTCTGTGATGAGTCCGACATGCGTACGCGCCGGCGGCTTTCCTCAGCGCGACTGTTCGGAGTCGGGTGGCTTCTCGGCCTCGTCGCCGAGCTCGCTGCTGCGCTCGTGATCGGCTTCGGAGCTGTCGCCCGACGTACGCTCCTCTGCGCGGCCGCTGTCGTGGAGGATCGCGTGTGCCGACTGTTCGTCGCCGTGGGAGGCGTGCTCGATCAGGAACGCCTCGGCCTCCTCGAAGCCCTCGGCCTCGCCGCCGCCGCCCTCGATCACGGGGCGCTCGGCGGGATCTAAATCTTCATCGCCCGCCACGCCGCCGATACCGGCCGCTTCGCGCGCCGCCGCGTCGACCTCCGCCTCGATTCGATCGCGCTTCGGTGTCTGCTCGGAGGAATCTTCCATCTCGCTCATCTCGCTCCTCAATCGGTAAGGCCGCCCCTGGGGGCCGCATGGGTTCCCTCCCGGGATCCGTTGCCGCTCAGGATCCCACGTACCTGCTACCCGCTGGCCGCCGCGCGCGAAACGGCTTGCACGCTCGCCGCCACTATGGCTTTGCCGCACCCGCAAGTGGGTATCTTGGCAGCACTCACCTAACGGTCGCGACGGTCGCCGCCGGAGTCGTCGCACGAGTACGAAGGGATCAAGGTGCTGCGCGAGTATCGCGCCAAACGCGATTTCCACAGGACGCCCGAGCCCGCGCCGAAGAGCGCCGCGAAGGGTGCGGGCCGCCGTTCGGTCAAGCGTGCCGCCGGCGCCGCGGCTGCCACCGAGCGCACGCGCTTTGTCATCCACGAGCACCACGCGCGGCGGCTGCACTGGGATCTGCGGCTCGAGCACGACGGCGCCCTGATGTCATGGGCCGTGCCCAACGGGATCCCGCTCGATCCCCGCGAGAACCGCAAGGCGATCCACGTCGAGGACCACCCGCTCGACTACATCGATTTCGAGGGTGAGATTCCCGAGGGCAGCTACGGGGCTGGCCGCGTTCTGATCTGGGATCACGGCCGCTACGACTGCGAGAAGCTCGAGGACGGCAAGCTCGTCGTCGTCTTTCACGGCGAGCGCCTGCGCGGACGCTACGCGCTGTTTCGCACCGGCTCCGAGCCGGACTGGATGATCCACCGCATGGATCCCCCCGAGGAGGCGCGCGAGGCGATGCCCGAGCACCTCACGCCGATGCTCGCCGCCCCCGGCCAGCTGCCACAGCCCGAAGCGGGGTGGGCGTTCGAGGTCAAGTGGGATGGGATTCGCGCTATCTCCTACTGCAAGCCCGGGCGCCTGCGGATTGAGAGTCGCAATCTCAACGACATCTCCTCGCGGTACCCCGAGCTGCGCGCGCTGAGTCGCGAGCTCGGCATGCGCGAAGCGGTACTCGACGGGGAGATCGTCGCTTTCGACGAGCGCGGCGCACCGAGCTTCGAGCGGTTGCAGGGGCGTATGCACCTGACATCTGAGAGCGCCATCCGCCGGCTGGCCCAGCAGGCGCCCGTCACCTACGTGATCTTCGATCTGCTCTATCTCGAGGGTCACTCCACGATGGGGCTCGCCTATCGCGAGCGTCGTGCGCTGCTGGAGCGACTTGATATGAATGGGCCCGCGTGGCAGACGCCCGCCTACCGCGTCGGTGAGGGCCCCGCGCTACTGGCCGCGACCGCCGAGCACCGGCTCGAGGGGCTGCTCGCCAAGCGCCTGGACTCCCCCTACCGACCGGGGGCGCGCAATGCCGACTGGCTGAAGCTCAAGAACACCGCCCGTCAGGAGCTCGTGATCGGCGGCTGGCTCCCCGGCAAGGGTGGGCGCACCGGACAGCTCGGAGCGCTGCTGATGGGCTACTACGAAGGGACCGGCAAGCGCCGCGCGCTGCGCTACGCCGGGCGCGTCGGCACCGGCTTTGACGAGGCCGAGCTGGAGAGGCTCGCAGGCGAGCTCGACGCTTGCCGGCGCCGCGACAGCCCGTTCGCCAAGCGCGGTGTCCAGCCCCCGCGCGAGGCGCGCTTCGTCAAGCCCGAGCTCGTCGCCGAGATCGAGTTCTCGCACTGGACGCGCGAAGGCATCCTGCGTCACTCCGTCTACCGCGGCCTGCGCACCGACAAGCCCGCCGCGGAGGTCGAGCGGGAGAGTGCCGCCGCGAAGACTCCCGCAAGGAAGATGCCTGCGAGGAAGACTCCCGCGGCGAAGAGCCTCGCGCCCCCCGTCATGGCCACGCCCTACGAGGTGCGCCGGCAGGCCGGCCGCTACACCGAGATCCACTCGCAGGGACGCACGCTGCGACTCTCCAACCGCGAGAAGGTTCTCTACCCGCAGAGCGGCTTCACCAAGGGCCAGCTGATCGATTACTACGCCGCGGTCGCGCCCGTGCTGCTGGGGCACCTCGCGGGTCGCCCGCTGACGCTCAAGCGCTACCCCGACGGCGTGCAGGGCGAGTACTTCTACGAGAAGCGCTGCCCCACGCACCGCCCCGACTGGGTGCAGACCGCAGCGATCTGGAGCGATCGTCAGCGCGAGCCGATCGACTACTGCCTCGTCGAAGACCTGCCCACGCTGATCTGGCTCGCGAATCTCGCCGACATCGAGTTGCACACGAGCCTCGCGCGCGCGCACGACATGGACACCCCGACCTCGCTCGTGTTCGACCTCGACCCCGGCGCGCCGGCGGCGCTGCGCGAGTGCTGCCGCGTCGCCCTCTGGCTCCAGGAGCTCTTCGCGGCCTTCGGCCTGCAGACGTTCGCCAAGACCTCCGGCGCCAAGGGCATGCAGGTCTACCTGCCGCTCAACACCCCGAGCTCTTACGGGCAGACGAAGCCGTTTGCGCGCGCCGTCGCCGAGCTGCTCGCCAAGCAGCACCCCGAGCTCGTCACCGCACGCATGACCAAGACGCTGCGCCCCGGCAAGGTGCTGATCGACTGGAGCCAGAACGATCCGCACAAGACGACCGTCTGCGTCTACTCGCTGCGCGCGCTGGAGCGCCCCACGGTCTCCACGCCACTGGATTGGGAGGAGGTACAGCGCGGCGCTCGCAGCCGCCGACGCGAGCTGCAACTGAGCCTCGAACCGCCCCAGCTGCTCGAGCGCGTCGCGCGCGGGGGAGACCGGCACGCGCCGCTGCTCACGCTCGAACAGCAGCTGCCGGACCTCGCGGGCACCGGCCCCGCGCGCTTTTACGAGCCGCCCTCGGCGGGTACCGCTGCCAAGAAGCAGCCACGCAAGCAACGCGATGGAGGTGTGAAGATGCCCCCCAGTGGCGTCAAACCCGGCAGCAAGCGCGCGCGCCAGTACGAGCACATCAAGGACAGCGAGCGCGAACACGGAGTCTCCGAGAGTCGCGCCGAGGAGATCGCCGCGCGCACCGTCAACAAGGAGCGCGCCCGCAGCGGCGAATCGCGCTCGCGCTCGCGCGTCTCCACCAAGGACATCTCCTCCGGCCGGCGCGGTGGCCTGCGCTCGGGACGTCCCGGTCCCCGCGGGCGCACTCGCGAGCAGCTCTACGAGGAGGCGCGCAAGCTCGGCGTCGATGGGCGCTCGAGCATGAACAAGGCGCAGCTGCAGCGCGCCGTGGACGCACACAAGCGGTAGCTGAACGCGGTCCGCTGCGCGGCGGGGCTTAAATCCAATCGCTGCGCCGGAAGGCCCAGTACAGCATGCTCGACAGCACTACGATCAGCGCCGTCGAGAACCAGAATCCCCAGTGCGCGGCGAAGCCCGGATAGGGCACATTCTGCCCGTAGAACCCCGTGATTGCGGTCGGGACCGCGATGATCGCCGCCCAGCTCGTGACCTTCTTCATCACGAGGTTCATCCGATTGCCTTGGATCGTGAGGTTGGTCTCGAGAATCGTGGTCACGAGGTCGCGCAAGGACTCCGTCCATTCGGTCGCGCGCAGCACATGGTCATAGACGTCTTGGTAGTACGGGGTCATGCCCTCGTCGAGCACGTGCAGGTCGCGACGCATCAGCGAGTTGACGACCTCGCGCATCGGCAGCACGAGCCGTCGCAACAGGACCAGGCTCTTGCGCAGCTCGAACGACCGGCGCTGGACCTCGGTGTTGTTGGGGCTGTCGTCGAACAGCAGATCCTCGAGCGCCTCGATCTCGGTGTCCAGCGACTGAACGGTTTCGAAGTGCCCGTCGACGATGTCGTCCAGCAGACCCCACAGCAGAAACGACACACCGTGCTTGGCGAGTTCCTTGGATTCGTCCCAGCGTTCGAGGACCGGGTCGATCGCTACCCCCTCGTCCTTGCGGATCGTGACGAGCGCGTGGGGAGTGATGAAGACTCCGATCTCGCTCGCGCTCAACTGTCCCGAGCCCGCGTCGAGCTTGACCACGTACGCGCTGAGGAACAGATGCGAGTCATAACGGTCGAGCTTGGCCCGCTGGTGCTCGTTGACCGCATCCTCGACGGCCAACGGATGTAGCCGCAGCTCCTCCGCGACCGTGGCGAGCTCGGCTCGGGTGGGAGCGCAATAGTCCAGCCAGACGCACGCCCGTTCCTCCTTGATGTACTCGGAGACGTCTTTGACCGGGAAGTCCTCGAGCGCGAGCTCGCCGTTGCGATAGAGCCGGGTTTTCGCCATCCTCGCAAGATATGGCTTGAGCCGGATCGAGCGCCGGATCGAGCACGACCGGCCTCGTGGGAGCAAGCGTAGGCACGGAGCCTTAAGGGGCCCCTCCCGCGTGGCTCTGTCTAGGGGCGAACCGGGGGTTCTTCGTAGGGGTCGCGTTCGACGACGCGCTCGCGCACGACCTGCCCGCGGCGGGGCCGCGCAGAGAACATGTAGAACAAGGACAGCATCAGCCCGATGATGCCGGCGATCATCAGTATCAGGCCAACTGTTTCCAGCGAGATGCCCGACACGGTGGCGGTTACTGCGTAACGCAGGATCGCGCCGACCGCGATCAGGAATATAGAAGTACCTGTTGGCATGCCTAGCTCTCTACCCGCTATCCGCGCCCCCTAATCTCGAGGGTTTCCAGCCGACGCACGGCGCGCTGCCGCAACGCTCGCCGCACCGACTACCCATCTTCGGTTTGAGCCAAGCGCATCGCGGGAAACCATGCCGCATAGATTCGAGGGCGAGTGTCTCCCAGGGATGACTTTTAGCAGCGCAAGTCAGATGCACGCCGCTGCTGGCATCACAGGCCCCGCTCCTCGTTTTCTTGAACGGGTGAAAATGCTGACGACAAGGGAGACTTGCCATGTCCGCGAGCGCTGTAGCCAATAGTCACGGGACGCTGAGCGAGACTACGTTGACGCCCATTCACGGCGCGCGCGGGAATCTCAATCGCGAGGAGGATCTCGCGCCGCTCTTCGAGCGCTGGCAGCGCGACGGGGACCGGGAGGCGCGCGCGATGCTAGCCGAGCGCTTCATGCCGCTCGCCCGCAGCCTGGCCCGGCGCTACCTCGGCGCTCAGGAGCCGATCGAGGATCTGATCCAGGTCGCCTATCTCGGTTTGATCAAGGCGATCGATCGTTTTGATGCCGCGCGCGGGAACCGCTTCGCCGCGTATGCCGTGCCGACGATCCTCGGCGAGCTGCGCCGACACTTCCGCGATACCGGCTGGGCCGTTCACGTCCCGCGCAGCGGGCAGGAGCGCGCGATGGAAGTCGAACGCGCCGGCGAGGTGCTGACCTCCCGCCGGGGCCACGCGCCCACGGTGGCGGAGATTGCCCAGTATCTGGAGCGCGATCAGGAGGAGGTACTCGACGCCCTGCAGGTGACTCGCGCGCGCGGCGCCGTCTCACTGGACGCTCCGCGCCCCGGAGGCGAGGACGGCGAGCTGGAGGCCCGCGCGGAGAGCATCGGAACCGACGAGGAGGGCTACGAGCTGGTCGAGGAGCGCTCCGCCATCGCCCACGCCCTCGCCTCGCTGTCCGAGCGCGAGCAGCGGATCGTGCGGCTGCGCTTTGAGGGGGAAATGACACAAAGTCAGATCGCCGCCGAGGTAGGTCTCTCGCAGATGCAGATCTCTCGGGTGCTGCGCCATTCACTCGAGCGGATGCGCGCGATCGTCGACGCCGCCTGAGAGGACTGAGACGACTCGGCCGCCGCCGCGGGGTAGCGCTGTATAGCGCGCGGTGTGACGCGGGCCGCGGGAGGAGCGGCGAGGAGGGCGAAACCACGTTATTCCGCCGCGGCGCGCGCGTTGTGAGGCGTGGAATTGAAGGCCGTCAAGTTGCGACGGCCGTCACACCGCTAGCACTCTCGCTGCCGGCGGTGGTGCCTTCCGCTGCGGTGAGCGGTCTGGCGATGCTCTCCAAGCTCTGGCGCTCGGCCTTCAGGCCGAAGAGCAGCTCCGCGATGCCGCCGATGATCATCATGACCGCGCCGAGGCTGAGTGCGTAGAACACCTGCTGGTAGCTGCCGGTGTTGATCAGGCGGCTGAAAACCTGCGGCCCGATCACGCCGCCGATCCCGGTGCCGACCGCGTAAAAGACCGCGATGCACAGTGCCCGCGTCTCCAGGGGGAAGACCTCCGAGACCGTGAGGTAGGCGGCGCTCGCGCCCGCCGAGGCGAAGAAGAACACCGCGCAGCAGCACGCGGTGAACGTGACGTCGTTGAGACTGTGCGCCTTGAACAGCAGACCGGTGCCGATCAGCAGCACCCCGGAGATTAGATAGGTGCCGGAGATCATCGGCCGGCGTCCGAGCGTGTCGAAGAGTGGGCTCAGCAGCAGCGCGCCCGCGAAGTTGCCCGCGGCGAAGACCGCGATGTAGTAGGGCGTGTTGCCCGACGGCGTATGGAAGTAGAGGCTCAGCAGGTTGCCGAACCCGAACAGGATCGAGTTGTAGAGGAACGCCTGTCCGATGAACAGCGAGAGGCCCAAGATGGTGCGCCGCGGGTACATCGTGACCACCGAGCGGAAGATCAGCGGCAGCGGGATCGTCTTGCGTTGGTGTACCGTCAGCGGCTCGCCCTCCGGCTCCGGCAGCTCCTCGCCGGTCGACTCGCGCACCTGGCGCTCGATGTCCTCGGTCACCTTGTCGGCCTCGCGCTCGCGGCCGTGGATAAACAGCCAGCGCGGGCTCTCGGGGACATTGCGCCGCACCAACAGCACCGCGAGGCCGATGATCGCTCCCAGCACGAAGGACAGGCGCCAGCCGAGGTCGACGGGAAAGATGCCGGTGTTCAGCATCAGCAGTGCCAGCAGCGAGCCGCCGATGCCGCCCAGCCAGTAACTGCCGTTGATCGAGACGTCCACCCGCCCCCGGTGTTTGGCGGGAATCAGCTCGTCGATCGCCGAGTTGATCGCGCTGTACTCGCCGCCGATACCCATGCCAGTCAAGAACCGGCAGGCGAAGAACCAAGCGGGGGAGAAGGAAAGCGCGGTCAGGACCGTCCCCAGGAGGTAGATCGAGAGGGTGAGCATGAACAGTCGCTTGCGGCCGAAGCGATCGGTCAACTGGCCGAAGATGATCGCGCCGAGACACGCGCCGGCGATGTAGAGCGAGGCCGCCCAACCCGACACGTCGGCCGGGGTCAGCCCCGTGCCCGCGCCGGCTTCGGAGATGCGGCTCGAGATCGAGCCGACCACGTTTACCTCAAGACCGTCCAGGATCCACGCCGTGCCGAGGCCCACGATCACGATCCAGTGAAAGCGCGCCCACGGCAAGCGGTCCAGCCGCGCCGGAATTCGCGTTTTGATGGTGCCCGTCTGAATCTCGTCCATCGCCTCCCACCTCACCTTTCGCTCTCCATCCGCACGCATGCCAAACCGAGCTTGCGATCGCCGTGCGAGGGGTGAATTAGTCAGCCAGGAGCTACCCCGCGCTCGCGGGCATCAATCGAGGGACTCAGATGCTCGGGGGAGCGGGGTCCGGAGGCAGCGGATCGGGACTCGGGCCGGGGGCTGGCGGCGCAGGGTCCGGCGTCGGCGGAACAGCGGGCCCCGGAGTCGGCGTCGGCCTCGGGGGAGTCGGATTGGGTGGGTGGGGTCCGGGCGGGGTGGAGCGCCCCGGGATCGGCCGCGGGGGTGTCGGATCCGGCGGTTGGGGCAGCGGCGGCGTTGGTGCGAGGCGCACGGCGAGCAGCGCGATGTCGTCGCGCGGTCTCCCCGCTGCGTGCTCGAGCGCCGCCGCCTTGATGCGCTGGAGCAGCTCGCTGAGGGTCAGATGCGGCGCCTGCGCGCAAAGCTCGCGCAGTCCATGCTCGCCCAGTTGGCCGCTGGCGCGACCGGCCTCGGGTACTCCGTCGGTGAAGAGCAGCAGCGTCTCCTGCGGACGCAGCTCGGCTGGGGTTTCGAAGATCTCGATCGGGTCGATCACCCCGAGCAGCGTGCCGTGTCGACCGAGCGGCGTGACCTCCCCAGCTCGATCGATGCGCAGGGGCGGGTGGTGGCCGGCGAGCGCGACATTCAGCAGCAGCCGCCCCGGTGCGGCCGTCATCGCGACGAGACAGACGGTGCAAAGGTCCGCCCCAGCGGGCTGGCGTCGCAGCGCCTGGTGAAGCATCTCCAACATCTCCGCGGGAGACTTGCCGCTCATCGCGGCCGCTCGCAGCGTATGACGGGTGAGCGCCGTCACACCGGCGGCGCGCGGTCCCTTGCCGCAGACGTCGCCGATTACCAGCATCCAGCGATCGACGCCGTAGGCGAACACGTCGTAGAAGTCGCCTCCAACGTCGTTGAGCTCGCCGGCGGCTGAGTAGAGTGCCTGCGCCTCCGCGCCTGGAATCTCGGGCAAGGACTCCGGCAGCAGCGCCTCCTGGAGGGTCTGCGCTATTTGCGTGCGCTCGGTATACAGACGGGCGTTTTCGACGGCCGTGCCGGCTCGGCGCCCGAGCCTGACCGCGAGCGCGAGGTCGCTGTGAGAGAGACGTCGCTGGGACTCCGAGGAGATGAGGGTGATCGCGCCGATCGTGCGCGTCGCCCCTGCCATCGGCACGATGATCGCCGCGCGCGCGCCGATCGCGCTGAGCATCTCCAGATGCCGTGAGTCGCGCGCGTAGGCCGCGAGATCCTCCGGTCGGATATCGGTGAAGATCTGCGCCTCTCCGGTGCGGATCACCTCGGGCACACCGGTCGGCTCGTCGAGCGTCTGCCGGTAGGAGTGGTGCAACTGTCCGGCGAGCGCGAGCTGCTGCGGATCGCCGTGGTGGACCGCCACGTGGCGGATCTCTTCGCGCTCGTCGAGCAGATCGACAGCGCACCAGTCTGCTAACTGGGGAACCGCGAGGCGCGCGACTTGCTGGAGTGTCTCCTCGTAATCCATCGAGGAGGCGAGCACGCTGCTGACTTTCGCCATGAAGCTCTCCGCCAGCTGCGCGCGCTTGACCTCGGTGATGTTCTCCAGGACGTTGACCGCGTAGATGATCTCGCCGCTCTCCGGGTCGGTCACGGGTGAGGATCTGACCATCAGCCAGCGCTCCTCGCCGCTCTCGCGAACGATGTTTCGGACGAGTAGTGGCTCGGTGAGCTCGCCTCGCAGCAGGCGCCGTCCCGGCATGTGCTCGAGATTGAGCTCGCGGCCGTCCTCGTCGAGGACGAGGAAGCGCCGCATGATCGCGCCCGGCGGGGCCTCGATCAGCTCACGCGGGCTGCCCGCACCGAGCAGATCCACAGCGGCCTGATTGGCGAAGGCCATGCGCCCATCGCGGTTGGTGACCGTGATCGCCTCCGCGAGGTTGACGAGCACCGCTTCCAGGCGGCGCTCCACGCTCCGCAACTGCGAGAAGAGGCGGGCGTTGTCGATCGCCAGCGCGGCGCGCCGCGCGAGCTCGCGCGCGAGATCGAGGTCGTCCTGCGCATAGGGCTCGCCCTCGCCGAGTCGTAGCACCGAGAGCGTCCCGAGCGTGCGTCCGCGTGCCAGTAGTGGTGCGACTACCGCTGAGCGGTAGCCATTATCGATCATGAACCGCGCATGCTCGGAGCCTTGCGCGAAGGAGCTCAGTAATGGGCTAGTCATCTCCGCCAGTAGCAGCGGCTCGCCGCTGCGAATGACGCGCGCTACCGGATGCTCTCCGTTGGGATCCAGAGGAAAGCGCGCGCGCAGCTCCTCGAGCGCGCTGGGGATGTGGGGCTGTGCCGCCGCCACCGCCACTTCTCTAATCGAACCGTCCTCGTCGCGCAGGTCGATGACGCAGAGATCCGCGAGCCGCGGCACGGTGAGTCGAGCGATCTGTCCCATCGTCGTCGCCTGGTCCAGCGACGTTGCCAAAACTGCGCCCGCCTCGATCAGGAGTCCGACGGCAACGTCGCTGACGGGATGAACATTGACGTCGATCGCCTCCCCCTTCCCTGGTCCATACGGCGCGTGCACGCAGCCTGATCGCCTTGCCGAAACGATCGCCACCGGCACGCCAGACAGGTGCCATTATCGCAGCGCGGCAGCCAACGGGAAAGGGGGCCGAATGGCCTCGATACGCCGAAGCGCCTAGGGGCGCTTCGGCGTCGCATCGGGGGAGCGTCGAAGCGTTCTCAGAGCTCGACTGCGGCGCTCCGGCATCCACTCCTAGCGTCCATACCACCGGCGGCGTCCGCCATCGGCGACACCGCCGACGAAGAAGCCGACCAGCCAAAGCAGCAGGGCGGCGATCAGCACGATCCAGATCACGTGCGCCGCGAAGCCCAGTCCACCAAAAATCGCGAGTATCAGTACGAGCGCCAAGAGAGCAACCATTTCCATCCTCCAGTCGTCGATGCCAGCGCTACACACACCGGCTGTGGCCAACAACTACCCAGCTGAGCGGCGTTCAATCGGTGGTTTTCGGCGACCGCACCACGGGTAGACGCCGGGCGCAACCGACGATCGAAGGAGGAAGCCGATGGCATCCGAGCTGAGCGGAAAGAAGATCGCATTCCTCGTCGCGCAAGAGGGCATTGAGGAAGTCGAGCTCACCGAGCCGTGGAAGGCGGTCGAGCGCGCGGGTGGAGTGCCGATGCTGGTGGCGCCCGAAGCGGGAAAGGTGCAGGCCTTCAACCATCTCGACAAGGCTTCAACGTTCGCCGTCGATGAGACGCTGGACCAGGCGCGCGCGGAGGATTACGAGGGGGTCGTCCTGCCGGGAGGCGTCGCGAACCCGGACGCGTTGCGCCTGCAAGCGTCCGCGGTCAGCTTTCTGCAGAAGATCTTCTCGCAGGGCAAGCCGGTGGGAGTCATCTGCCACGGGCCGTGGACGCTCGTTGAGGCCGATCTCGTGCGCGATAGGACGATCACCTCGTGGCCGTCGCTGCAGACCGACATCCGCAACGCGGGCGGTAACTGGGTCGACGAGGAGGTCGTGGTAGACGAGGGACTTGTCTCGAGCCGCAAGCCCGACGACCTGCCCGCGTTCTGCGAGAAGATCGTCGAGGAGTTTGCTGAGGGACGCCACCGCGTGGCAAGCACCGGCGCCACCGCCAACGGCGGGCACTAGCAGCCGACCGCGGGCTGTCCCACGCCAGCGGCGCGGCGTGACTAGCAGTCCTCGGCAGCAGCTCGCTGACGATGGTCGAGTAGGCGCAGCGAGAGCACCTCGTGGGAGCCGATGCTCATCACGCGATGAGCATCGGCGAGGCTCGCGAGCGCCGGGCCGAGACCCTCAATGGTCGAATCGGCCGTCGCATGCGGAGCTGCTTGCGGGCCGAGCGGCCCGATTTGCAGGTGCAGGTCGCGCGGCTCGATCTCGACGGCGAGGCTGAGGGGTGCGGCGCCCAGCACCTTACGGGCGTGGGCGGCGAGCGCGTCGGCCAAGAGCTGCGTGTCGGCGATTCGATCGGTCGAGAAGTGGGCGCGTGCCGCAAGCGCGCTCAACATGCGTGGCAATACCGGGTGCGCGAGCTGTGCAGGTGCGAAAGTCACGGCCATAGCTGGGGCGGGGTTGCTCGCCGCCTCTAGTGGGAGCTGCAGCCGCTGCGAGGTGGGGACAGCGAATGGGTAGGTGGAGGGCGTCGCGAACTCCATCCTCGCCTCGGTCCCGTCCGCGGGGTTCCCGCGTAGCTCTAGTCGGCGAGTGAGCGCGCGCATCATCGGCAGGCCGAGACCTTCCGAGTCGAAGGTTGGCTCGCTCACCTGCGGGGGACAGCCGACCCCCCGGTCGCGCACGTAGACTTGGAGCGCGGCTTGACGGACGAAAACGTTGACTTCGAGCGGGCCACGCGTGCCCGGATAGGCGTGCAACACGACGTTATTGCACGCCTCGGTCACCGCGGCGCGGATGTCGTCTCGCTCACTGCCGTCCAATTCGACGCTCTCAGCGACCCCACTCAACATCGCTCGCACGAGCGAAACATTTTCTGGAGCGCTGGCAAGGGTCAGGGAAACGTTGGGCATATCAGCCATAAGGAGTGGGGGACGACCGGTATCGAGAGGCAAGGACCGCCACGCTCATCTCCTGGCCGACGATATGAAGAGCTCCGCGACCTACTCACGACTACTACCACGATGACGCAGCATTCATGCGCCGATTCGTCGCTCTACCGTGCTTATGGATGGCCGCAGCGCACTCGTCGAGGGCTGAGCTCGTTAGGCTGAGGTGAGGTTTGCGATGAGTCACGCGGAATTCCAGTCGCCGCGCGCGGCATGAGCGAGGCGGCCTTCGCGACGGCCCGGCTGTCGGATGCGAACGCCTCGCTGGAGGCGACATTCGTGCCGGGCGCCGGGATGCTCTGCTGCTCGCTGCGCCATCGCGGCGAGGAGCTGCTCGCCCAAAATGGGGGAGTCGAGGTCTATGCCGAGCGTGGCAAGACGATGGGTATCCCGCTGCTCTACCCCTGGGCGAACCGGCTCGCGGGCTTCGACTACGCGACCGCCGGGCGGACCGTGACCATCCCGCGGGATCGCGCGCGCGTCTCGCTCGATGCCAACGGACTGCCGATTCACGGGGTGATCGGTGGGCGGCTGCAGTGGAACGTGGCGGGCGGCCCCGAGGCCGATCCGCAGTCACTCACGGCGCGACTGCGCTGGGATGAATCCCAGCCGGAGCTATTTGAGATCTTTCCGTTTCCTCACGAGCTTCGCTATGACGCACGGCTCGCGGAGGGGGCACTGGCGGTGCACATCACGGTGCAGGCTGACGTGCACGCGGCCGTCCCAATCGCATTCGGACTACACCCCTATCTCTCGCTGCCGGGCGCCGCGCGCGAGAGCTGGCTCGCCGACTTACCGCCGATGCGCCACCTCGAGCTCGACTCCCAGGGAATCCCGCGTGGCGCTGAGCGACCGTGGCCGCAGCGGTGCTTCGAGCTCGCCGAGCAAGAGTTCGATGACGGTTTCGACACAGTCATCGAGCCGGCGCGATTCGCGCTCACCGGTGGCGGGCGCCGGATCGCGCTCGAGCTGCTCGAGGGCTATCCCTGTGCGCAGGTGTATGCGCCGGCTACCGGACAGTTCATCTGCTTCGAGCCGATGACCGCGCCCACCAATGCGCTGCGCAGCGGCAGCGGGCTGCACGTGCTCGCGCCCGGGGGGCGCTACCGCGCAAGCTTCCGCGTGCGGGTCGAAGATCTTCCAGCGCGCGCCAACGCCGTCTGAATGGGCGCTCAGGGCGAGGGGGCGGGTACCGTGTCGAGCGGCCTCCGGGTCAGCCGTGCGCGCCCGCGCGCGGCGCGCACGGTGTCGCTGAGCGTGGCGATGTCATAGGCGCCGTAGTGGCGGCGTCCGTTGACGAAGAAGGTCGGGGTGCCCGAGACACCGCTCTCGTCGGCGCTGGCGACATCCCTGCTCACGCGCGCGGCATGCGTACGATGGCGCAGCTCCTCGACGATGCGCGGAGCGTCGAGGCCGAGCTCCTCGGCGTAGGAGACGATGTGCGCTTGGCGCAGATCGCCCTGGTGTCCAAGGAGGGTGTCGTGCATCTCCCAGAAGCGGCCCTGTGCGGCGGCGGCCTCCGAGGCCTCGGCGGCGAGCTGCGCGTGAGGATGGACGTCATTCAGCGGTAGATGGCGCCAGACGTAGCGCACGTCCTCATCAAAGGACGCCAGCAGGTCGCGGATTACCGACTCGGCTTGCCCGCAGTAGGGGCACTCGAAGTCGCCGTACTCGACGAGCGTGACGAGCGCGTCCTGTGGCCCCCGCACGTGATCGCGCTGGGGGTCGACCTCGTCGGCGAGGTCGAGGATGTCCTCGGCGGTACCCGCGAGTTGGCGCGCGCGCACCGCCGCGGGCAGGCGCCGAACGACTTGCAGGACCGCCCACCCCAGCAGCGGTGCCAGCAGCACCGAGGCGAGTGCGCCGAGCTTGGCCTCGTCCAGGCGTCGACCCGTGAAGGCGAGGCTCGCGATCAGTAGTGAGACGGTGAAGCCGACGCCGGCGAATGCGCCGCTGGCGGTGAGCAGCGGTTGACTGAGTGGCGAGCGCGGGCCGTGCAGGGCCGGCCGCGAGGCGATCCACGCGGCGCCGGCAATGCCCAGAGGCTTGCCAATCACGTAGCCCGCGAGGATGCCGAGAGTGATCGGCGAGGCGACCGCCGCGCCGAGCAGGCCCCCGGTCATGTGAACGCCGGCGTTGGCGAGCGCGAACAACGGCACGATCACGTAGCTGGTCCAGGGATGCAGGCCGTACTGGAGGCGCTCGTTGGGCGAGATCGCAGACATCACGCTCTGCTGCGCCGAGCGTGCCAGCTCGGGAGTGGGTTGCTCGCGGAAGGAGCGCGTCAGGTCGGTGGCGCGCTCGAGATCCTCTCGCGCGGGTGTGTAGGCGCTCGTTGCCAGGCCGATCGCGAGCCCCGAGATCACGGGGTCGATACCCGACTTGAACATCGCGACCCACACGCCGATCGCGACCGCGCCGGAGACCGGCCGGCGCCACTGTGGTGCGTAGCGCAGCGCCAGCAGCACGCCGAACAGCGCGAGCGCGATTGCCAGCGCGATCACGGAGACATGTGTGGTGTAGACCGTCGCGATCACCACGAGCGCGCCGAGATCGTCGACGACGGCCAGCGTGAGCAGGAAGACGCGCAGCCGCGTGGCCGCGCGCGGCGTGAGTAGCGCGACCGCGCCGAGCGCGAAGGCGGTGTCGGTCGACATCGCCGCTCCCCAGCCGTGAGCGCCGGGGCCACCGGCGTTGAAGGCGAGGTAGATCGCGACCGGTACACACATGCCGCCGAGCGCGGCGAGCGCGGGGGTCGTCAGACGGCGGCGCTCGCGCAGCTCGCCGAGGTCAAGCTCGCGCTTGGCCTCCAGTCCGACGACGAGGAAGAAGAAGGTCATCAGACCCTCATTGACCCAGTGGCGCAGGTCAGTCGAGATGCCGCCGCCGCCGATCGTGACCGCGAGCTGCGTGTGCCAGAGGGACTGGTAGGAGTGCGACCAGGGCGAGTTCGCCCACAGCAAAGCGACGATCACGCCCCCCAACAGCACACTTGCGCTGCCGGTCTCGGTCCCCAGGAAGTCGCGCACCGGCGCGGCAAGGCTCCGCGCCCAGGCTGTCCGGCCGGAGTATGCCGCGGAGTCCGCGTCGAGATCCATGGTCGATTCCTGCTATCGCTCGCTCGGCGCGGCGGGGATCCGATGCGTCGAGGCGGCGCCCCGCGCGAAATCCGCCACCGCTGTCAATATAGTCAGCCGAGCCAGCCCGTGAGAGCGACCTAGATTTGGGGGCCCCGACACGGCACTGATTCACGCGTACGGAGTGCTCGCCAGCGCCCGCCAAGTAGTGCCGGCGCGAGCGCAGATGGCGACGACGCTGGGGTTTCACATAATCCTGGCCTGCTTCGGCATCGCCTTTCCGACGATCGTGCTCGTCGCGGAGTACATCGGTCTCAAGCGCCCGGACGAGGTCGCGATGAGGCTCGCGCGGCGGTGGTCACAAGCACTGGGTTTGCTGGTCGCGGTCGGAGCGGTCACCGGGACCGTTCTCTCCTTCGAGATGGGGCTGCTGTGGCCGGGCTTGATGCGCCGCTACGGCGCGGTGATCGGCTTTCCGTTCAGCATCGAGGGAATCTTCTTCTTCCTGGAGGCGATCTTCACGGGGATCTATCTCTACGGCTGGCGGCGCCTGCGCGGCTGGGCGCACTTCTGGTCGGGGATCCCGGTGGCGGTGAGCGGCATCTTCGGCGCGATCTCCGTGATGGCGGCGAACTCGTGGATGAACCAGCCCGGCGGCTTCACACTGCGCGGCGGGCGCGTCGTCGCGGTCGAACCGTGGGCGGTCTTCTTCAACCACGCCGCGATCTATGAGATGCCGCACATGGTGCTCGCCGCGTACATGGTCGCCGGCTTCCTCGTCGCCTCGGTCTACGCCGTCGGCTTCCTGCGCGGGCGGCGCGATCGCTACCACCGGCTGGGGTTCGCAATTCCCTTTGTGATTGCCGCTGTGCTCACCCCATTTCAGATCTTCGTCGGCGACACCGCGGCGCGCGCGATCGCGGCCGACCAGCCCGTGAAGTTCGCGCGGATGGAGTACGTCGCGCACACCTCGCGCGAAGTGCCGGAGTACCTCGGCGGGGTCTACGTCAACGGGCACGTCTACCTCGGGCTGGCGATCCCCGACCTCGACTCGATCCTCGTCGGCTTTAGCCCGCACACGCAGGTCACGGGCTGGGACACCGTTGCGCCCGCCGATCGTCCGCCAGCGCCGACGCTGATCCATCTCTCCTTCGACGCGATGGTGGGTCTCGCGTTCCTGCTGCTCGGCGCCGGGCTGTGGGCGCTGCTGATCTGGTGGCGCCGGCGCGCGCTGCCCCAGCAGCGCTGGTTCTGGTGGTTGGCGGCCGCCTGTGGGCCGGCGGCGCTGGTGGCGATGGAGTGCGGCTGGATCGTCACCGAGGTGGGGCGCCAGCCGTGGGTGGTCTACAAACTGCTCACGACCGCGGCCGCGGCAACCACCAACCGCGGCGTAATCGCGAGCCTCACGGCGGTGATCGTGCTCTACGCCGTGCTGGGGGTCGCGACGATCCTGATCCTGCGACTGCTCGCGCGCCGCTGGCGGCAGGGCGATGAAGGCGAGGCGTCGGTGCCCTACGGGCCGCCGAGCGGTCCCCCGCGGCCGGTCGTGGGGGAGGGGGCTTCCTCGTGAGCGCCGCCGAAATCGTGGGGGGATCCTGCTGGCGATCCTGACGCTCTACGCGATCTTGGCGGGTGCGGACTTCGGCGGGGGCCTGTGGGATCTCCTCGCCGGGGGCGAAACGCGCGGGCGCCCGGCGCGCACACTGATCGAAGAGACGATCACGCCGGTCTGGGAGGCCAACCACGTGTGGCTGATCTTCGCGCTGGTGGTGTTCTGGACGGCTTTCCCCGAAGCATTCGCGGCGGTAATGATCGTCCTCGCGCTACCGCTCTGGCTCGCGGTGCTGGGGATCGTGCTGCGCGGCGCGGGCTTCGCTTTCCGCAAGGAGCTGCAAGGACTACGTTTCGAGCGCCCGCTCGGCGCGACCTTCGCGCTGGCCTCGCTGCTGACGCCATTCTTCATGGGCACGGTGATCGGTGCCGTGGCGAGCGGCAAGGTGGCGCTCGACGCCGAACACACCACGCTGGCGGCGTGGACGGGCGCGAGCTCGCTGCTGATCGGCGGGCTGTTCGTCGCGGTGTGCGCGTATCTGGCGGCGGTCTATCTGATCGAGGAGTCGATCAAGCGCGGGGACCGCCTGCACGAGGGCTATTTCAGGCGTCGCGCAGCGATCGCCGGCGTGGTTGCCGGCGTGCTGTCGCTTGCGACGCTGGCCGAGCTGCACGACTCCGATGGCGCGCTCTACCGCAGCCTCACGGGCCGGGCGCTGCCGCTGGTACTGCTCGCGACGGCGTGCGGCGTGGCCGTCCTCGTAATGCTGGCGGGGGGGCGCTCGCGGGGGCTGCGGGCGCTCTCGGCGCTTGGGGTCGCTGCGGTGATCTGGGGGTGGGGGGTAGCGCAGTATCCGACGCTCCTGCCGGGCACCGGGTTGACGCTCGCCAACGGCGCCGCCCCCCACGCGATCCTCGTTGCGGTGATCGTGGTGTTCGTCGCGGCCGTCCTGCTCGTCGGGCCGGGCTTCCTGCTGCTCTTCCGCATGCAGGGACGCCAGCTGCTGGAGTCAGAGGAGCAGCCGCGAGCGGGGTAACTGACCGTTCACAAGCCGGCCACGTCACGATCACAAAGTGCTTGATCGCGGTGCATAGCTTTGAGGTGCCTGATCACCATTGGACACCAATCACGCCCATGCAAGGAGACCGTGATGAGAATCAAGCGTTCCGGCCGGCGGGTGCTCACCCGCACGGCGACCGTGGCCCTGGCGATGACGGCGCTGGGCGCCGGACTCGGCGCCTCCGCGCAAGCCGACGGAGGCCATTTCCCGCCCCCCGCTGGGCATCCGCTGGCGCCCGGCAACCTGCTGGTGAGCCGCAGCATTTATGAAAACGACCCCAACCTGACAGCCGGGGTCACCGAGCTGCCGGCGGGCTGCGTGAGCAGCTGTGTGCTCGCCAACGCCGGTGGGAGCTACCCGGAAGTCTGGAACAACGATCTGGTCGACGAAAGCTTTGGCGTGACCTCGAAGATCTTCCTCGACCAGCTGACCCCCTCGGGGGCGCTGCTCGGGACGCTGCAGGTGCCCAACAGCTCCGCGCCCGGCATCTCCTCGGGTGCGGATCAGATGGTGACGAGCTTCTCCTCGAAGTCCGAACTGGCGCTCAACCTCTCCACGCGCGGGCGCTACGTGACGTTCATGGGCTATCTCGCGCCGGTCGACGCGCTCGACGTCTCGAACTCCAACACCCCCGCGGTGATCGACCCGACCAATCCCGTTCCGGGCGCGGCCTATCGCGTCGTCGCGCAGCTCAACAGTCAGGGCCAGTTCCAGTTCACGGAGACCAACGCCTACAGTGGCAACAACGGACGCGCCGCGATTCTCGAGGAAGAACACGGCCACGCGATCTACATGGCGGGCAACGCCGGCAATGGCGCCAATCCGCAACCGGACGGGGTGATCGTCGGCACCGGCGCGCAGATCCTCAAGCCCTCCTGGGAGCCCGAACCGGAGTCCGCACAGGAACCCGGATACCCAACCCCGGTTGGTAGCTTCAACGTGACCCAGCTCGGCGACAAGGTCGACAAGATCGGCAAGGACACCAACTTCCGCGGCCTGACGATCTTCAACAACGTCGTGTACTACACGAAGGGCAGCGGCAGCAATGGCGTCAACACGGTCTACTTCCTGGACACCACCGGCAAAGCCTGTCCGAACGGCGTGGGGCTACCGGCACCGAACGCGAAGCTGCCGACGTGGCCGCTGGCCTACAACCCCGAAGTACTGCAGAGCGAAGGCCTCAAGCCGGACAACATGTGCATTCTCAAGGGCTTTCCGACGGCGTTGAAGTCCAAGACGTCCTTCCCGTTCGGCATCTGGTTCGCAAACGCGGACACGCTCTACCTCGCCGACGAGGGCAATGGCGAAACGGCGTTCTCGACCACCACCAACGAATACACCGAAGCGGCCGCGCAGACGACGGCGGGGTTGCAGAAGTGGGTCTTCAACGCCGCCAGCGGCGCGTGGCAGCCCGCGTACACCCTGCAGAACGGGCTCAAGTTGGGCCAGCCCTACACCGTGCCGGGCGACCCGACAGGGGACAACGCGGCGACCGGCCTGCCGTGGTCGCCGGCGACCGACGGCCTGCGCAACATCGTCGGGCGCGTCAACGGCGACGGTTCCGCGAGTATCTGGGCGGTCACCTCGACGGTCAGCGGCGACGGCGACCAGGGCGCGGACCCGAACAAGCTCGTGGAGATCACCGATCGCGTGGGCGCCTCCACGCCGGCGCCGTCGGAGAGCTTTACGACGGTGCGAGCGGCCGGCTTCGGCGAAGTGCTGCGCGGCGTCTCCTTCACACCGGGGACCGGCGCTCCGGCGGGGGGCTTCTGCGGCGGTCACACCTCGGGCGAGCAGTTCTGCGGCGGGCACTGAATTACTGCCCCGGCGGCGCGGTTTTGCTAGCGCAGCGGGCACTGATCACACACCCAAGCGGCTCGTCGACAGAGGTCGGCGGGCCGCTTGGTGTAGTTGCGTCTCGTGAAGGGTGCCCCAGGGTGACACCTCACGGACGGAGCTGCATTTTAAGTACAGGCGCCGATTGCTTTAGTTAATATTTTCTACGCACTATTAAGTCGACAGATCTTGAACATTGATATAGGTTAAAACGATCCGCTCGAGTTGAGGATCGGGGCGAGCCTGTGTTTCGTGCGGGAGCCGGGTCGGCGAGGCCGACTCGGCTAGCTCTACCCACCACGATCGAAAGGCAGACCATGTTGCGACGTTACAGAAGGCTCCTGGCGACCATCGCCGTGGTGGCGGGGGTGGCGGTCCCTTTGACTGCGCCCACGATCGCGTCGGCGTGCGAAGCATACGTCTCGCATACTGCGGCGGTCTATGGATACGACAACGGAACGGGTTTTATCAAGAACAAGTACGAAGGCGAACGAGTAGCCGGACCGACGACGGGCTTCGATGAATGGGTCAGCTGCGATCACCCGTGGGTCGAGGTGAATGTATCTGGCGGCAGCTATGGATGGATGGACTACAACGAGATCCAGACATTCAATACCTGCAACCTGTAGAGATCGCCTGTAAGCACCTGTAGCGATCCTTGGTGACGGGCAGGGGCTGAAAACAGTCGACGTAGCGGCGGCGGCTCACCCTTTGGGTGGGTCGTCGTCGTTGGGGTAACGAAGGGTAGGTGGGATCGGAGGCAGGGCTCGGTTGCGCGCGCAGCCGAGCTCGTGGCTGAGGGGCGATCGAGAATGCGTCCGCGACGATCGACGGGCGATCGCCGCGGACGTCTTTCTCAGCCGATCTTCACGGCGCTGGTGCTCACGCCGAGCTTGGAGCTGACGAGGAGCGTGTAGAGCCCGGCGGGGACGCGGCGGCTCGCGATCAGTCGCAGGATGCCGCCGCGGGCCGAAGAGCCGCGTAGCGAGCCGTGGGCGTAGGTCACGCCATCGCGCCGCAGTGAGACGCGAGCCGCGTTGGCCGTCACGGGAGGCGCATGCAGTGTCACGAAGCACGCCTGCTGGTAGCTGCCGTGACCCTGGCGCGGGTGGCAGATGTAGGTCGCGGTCAAACCCCGCGGTCCCTGTTCGCCCTGGGGCCCTGCGGGCCCCTGCGCTCCGGCGGGCCCTTGCGGACCCTGCGCGCCGGTCTGACCGGCTTCACCGGCTGCTCCGGTGGCTCCGGTCTGCCCGCTCGCCCCGTTCTGACCGGGGGTGCCCTGCGAGCCCTGGGGGCCGCTGGGGCCGGGTTGGCCCGGGGGGCCGGTGGGGCCGGGTTCGCCCTGCGGCAGCGTTCCGCCGGTGCCGGTGAGCGCGATCACGGTCGGTCCGGTGCCCATGTTGCCGGCGATCTTCAGCGTCGCGGTACGCGTCCCGGTGCCCTGGGGCGCGAAGCGAACCTGAACCGAGCAGCTCGCCTGGGAGGCGAGTGCTCCTAGACAACCGGAGGTGTCGAGCAGGAAGTCTTCGGGGTGGTCGCTGGAGAGAGCCGGTTCGGAGCCCGCGAAGGTCGCCGCGTCGATCGTGAGCGGGTTGCTGCCTTCGTTGGTGAGCGTGACCGTTTGCGGCGCGCTCACCGTCGAGAGCGGCTGAGTGCCGGGGAACGTGACGGAGCTCGTCGATGGCGTGGCTGTCGCGGGTGCGGCGTAGGAGATCGTGACGCCCGGCGTGGTGCTGCCGGCGGCCAGCCCGAAGAACGCCGCGGAGGCTTCTTCGCTCACGAAGCTCGAGCCGCCACCGCCCCCACCGCCGGAGCCAGCGTCGGGCCCGTCCTGCTCGCACTGGCCTTCGCCGCCGCCACCGCCGAAGTAGCCGCCGCCTCCGCCGCCACCGCCGGTTTGCGGTGCGACCCACGCCTCGCCGCCGGCCCCGCCGGCCCCGAGCGTGCCACCCTGGCCGGTAGAGGGCTCGCCGGGTTCGCAGCGTTCGCCACCGGCGCCGCCGCCGGTGAGCGTACCGGCCTCGCCGCCGACGCCGCCGAGGATTTCGCCCCCGTTGAAGTTATCGCTCACTCCTTCGGCGCCGTTGCTGCCGGCGTTGCCGCCCGCGCCGCCGGAGGCGTTCACGAAGTCGCCGCCGCCACCACCGCCACCGGCTGCGACCAGCAGACGCGACTGGAGTGTTTCGGGCGCGCCGGCGGAGATCGTGCGCACATCGGAGGCTCCCCCGCCGGCGCCTCCACCGAAGGAGGGCGCTCCGCCGCCGTTGAAGCCGGGGGCGGCGACCTCGACGTAGAGGGTCTCCCCGGGAGTCACCGGCAGATCCGCGGAAACGACAGCGCCGTCGCCGCCGGCGATGAGGTTCTCAAAGCCCTCGCCCTGCTCACCGGCTTCGCCGATTGCGCGGACGTGCACGCTCGTGACGCCGGTGGGCACCGTGAAGGTCTGCTCGGTGCTCGTGGAGGGAAAGGCTTCGGTCACAAGCGGTGTGGCGAGCGCCGGCGTAGCGGTGAGCGCTCCGGCGGCCAGGGCGAGACACGCGACGCTCACGCCGGCGCGGCTGCGGCGCCGTGGCCCGCGCGTGGGGCGGGGCGCGTCGTTCGTTGCGAGATCGGCGTCGAGGGTTGGGCGCGTCTGCCAGCGAGGGCTGGAAAAGATCGTCATAGGGCCTACCGCTTCCGGTCGAGGGTCGGGTGGACGATTGGACCGCCCGCCAGGTTCTTCGACATCGGCCGGAGGATGCTTGAGGGTGGGGGAGGCCGGCGTACGTCGCGAGGAGCATCCGCAGATCACATGCCGTATGGCCCGGCTGGCCGCCGCACCCGGCCGCGAGGCGCTACCGGGCGGCCCACCAGAGGAAATCGCAGCAGCATCGAGCTGCACCGCCGCGAATCGACGGCTGGCGCGACGCATTGAGGCTGCGGTCGCGTACCGAGATCGAGTTACGGCTGCGCGATGGGTGGCGAGTGAGATTCGACCCCGGCACTGAACCGTAGCCGCACGTCTCCCACGCGGGACGCATCACGGGACTCTTGGACGAAAACTTCTCGCTGCGGTCCTCGCTCGGCCCGGCCTGAACGGTGCGGGGTGAGGCTGCTGGCACGAGTCATCACGAACGCGAGTAGCGAGAGCAGTACTGCGTCGAGCGCTACGTTGAGGGTGATAATTGTGGTTGTTGTCATGCGGCCAAGATGCCAGGGAAATGTGGGAGCAGCCCCCGCGGTTCTCTGGGAATTTCCTGAGCGTGGGCGGCGTTCCTGGCAGGCTTAGCCTTTCCGGATGGACCTGACGCGCAGCGCGAGGAGCGGACTTTTCGGCACGTCGATGCGGCGCAGCAGCAATAGGTTCGCTCTATTTGGCAGCGGGCCCGCTAGCACGAGCGTGGGTGTCGAGTGAGCGGGTTCCGGTAGATCAGGGCCGAGCCACACGAACACTCGGGTCGTTTTGCCGCCGCCTCGCAGCGGGGCCACCTCGACGACCAGCGGAGCGCCGTGCCTGCGCTTGAGCGCCACCGCCGCGAGGCTGTCCGCGACGCCGGCCGTTCGGTCGCCGACAATGTCGGACCCTCCCGATTCCAGTTCCGAGAGGCCGCTCCTCAGCAACGGCCGGCTCGGGCGGCCGGTCGAGTCCTCCCGGCACTCCATTCCTTGTATGTGGAACTCGCACACGACGCCATCGGCGAGCGCGAGTTCTGGGAGCTGGCCGCCCAGCTCGCTCCAGCGCGATCGTCCGTCGCGGGCGTCGAGCGCGAGCAGCAGTTCGTTGCCGTCGGGCCCGAGCGCCGTCGGCCAGCGGCGCGCGTCCGGAAGCGTCCGCACGTAGCGTGCGGCGTTGCTCACTTGCCCCGAGAGCAGCACTATGTTCCCCACGGAGGCCACGTCCACCACCGACAGGCCGATGAAAGATTGCGCCGCTGCCCGGACTGAGACGGATTGCCACTGCCACAGGGGCTTGCCGCTGCCCGGTGAGCGTCGCTCGACGAGCACATGCGCCCGACCGCTCCCGACGCACTGGTAAGAGGCGACCAGCAGGGTTCCATGCGCTGCGAGGCGTGCTTCAGTGCCGTCTTCGGCGCCAGCGCCCGCAGGACACGACCGTGGCCTGTTCGCGCGCCACACGACGGCTCCCGTGCTCGCCCGGCGCGCGACCAGTTCTCCATCGGGGCTAGCCATCACGATCGTTCCCGCGGCGTAAACCAGCCGGTTGCCGGGCAGGTAAGACGGGCTGTCCGCCACCGGCGTGTGCCAGAGCGGGCGTCCGTCGGCGAGCGAGTACACGGCGATTTCTTTGACGACGATGCTCCCCGCCGGATCGTGCAGCGCTCTGCCGGCTTCGACGATTACGACCGCGCCCTCGGCCGAGACTCCCAACACCTCGGGTTCGGCAGGCGTCGGGACGGACCAGCGAGGCCGACCGGTCAGCGCCGAAACGGCCTCGATCCGGGCTTCGGAGCCCTCTTCCGCCCGGCCCACGACCGTGTCGCCGACGATGTCCGGGTAAACGAGCCGCAGATGCCACAGAGCTTGCACCGTCACCCCGCTTGCCGTCACTCGGGGCAGGCTCGCTTCGGGGCTCGGCGCCGGCGAGGTGGCGATCCTCGGCCGCGGTGCGTCCGCTGCAGCTGAGGTGGCGTCCGTTCGACCGCGCAGCGATGAGCCAGCGGCAGACTGCCCCCAAGCTGCGAGCGCCAGGACGACCAGAGTCGCAACCGCCGGAACGACCGCGGACTGACGAGGATTCGCCGAGCCGAGCGCTCGCCGCCGCATCAGTTAGCCGTTCCGTCGAGCATCGAGCTCGCGCCTACTCACACCGTCAAAGCGCCGCGCGCAAGCGCAAGCGCGAGCGGGTCCGGGTCGTGCACTCCTCGAGCATTGATAGGCAGTATCCAGCAAGGAGGCGGACCTCTGCGGCAGAGAGCGGGCAGCTGGACTTCCGCTTCCTCCGGGCTCCGTCGCGGCGGATCAGATGATGGGTGCGGGATTGGGTCGTGCCCACTGTGGGAACGACTGGTAAGCCTCTGGGCGAGCGCGTTGCTTTCGGCTATCAGCGCCCTGGATTCGGTGAACCATCCGTCGCATTCGGCTTCGGTGTAGTCGCCCGCTTCCAAGGAGTGCATGCGGAGGCGCAGGCCGCGGAGATGAATGCGCATCGCTCGGAGCATTTCGGCGTTAGCCGCGCTCAGGCTCGCAAGATGACAAGCCGCGCGCCCATCGGGGTCCGGTCGTGCCTCCGGTCAGACGGCAACCGTCAGCGGCTTTGGCTTGACGCCGGAATCGAGCAGTCCGTTGTCCTTAGAAATCCCCTGCAAATGAGCAGGAAATTGAGCGACACAGAGGCCCCCTTGGGGACACTTCTGGGAGAGGAGACGATCGTCTGCGCGATAGCTCTGGCCAAGGCGACGACCGGAATCGAACCGGTGTAGACGGCTTTGCAGGCCGCTGCGTAGCCACTCCGCCACGTCGCCGAGAAGGAGACCAAGGGTAGCGGCCCGTTGATAGGCTTGGAGTCTCCCGGGCGATTAGCTCAGCTGGGAGAGCGCCGCCTCGACAAGGCGGAGGTCACTGGTTCGAGCCCAGTATCGCCCACTAGAAAAAGCCCCGCAAATGCGGGATTTTCTTTGGAGTGGCTAAGGCGGTGGAAGGGCTTCGGCGAGCCGTTTTCCCACATTCTTCCCACAAAGCCATGATCCAGGGATGCGCGGGGGTACAGCGACGTGCTCGGGCGGGCGGCAGCTAAACGTGGACTGGCAAGTTGGCCCCTTGACGTGGGAGGGCTCTACGGCCTAGTGTCTTGCGCCCCGCACGAAATGGGGTGCCATCGCGGCTGCTGGTGGCTCGTGCGGAATCGAATATGTGGCCGGACGGGCGTTGACGCGCCCGCCCGGCCTGTGACTACCGAAGAATGCGCTTCGGGTGCCACGGGCGGAACCTAGCCGTCGAGGGCTGCGGTGGCTGGTCTTTGGCTTGCGGGCGGTTTCTTCGGGTGAACCCGATTGGAGCCCACCATGACCACGATGACGATTTTTCCGGAGCTTGTCCCGCTTGTGCGCGATGGGCTGTACTTCGATTTGCAGGGCCGTCTCGAGGAGATCGACGGCGCGATCCGCTCGCGCGGCAGGCAGGACATCCGCGCTGTGGTCGAGGCGGGCCTCGACTACGCTGGGGAGGCGCGGGCGCTGTTGGACGCCATGGGCTGGCTTGACATGGCGGGTGAGCAGGCGGTCGAAGTCGATGTGTCCCGGCATCGCGAGGTGCTGCTGGGCGCGATCTCGACGCGGATGGCGTCCGAGCGCAGCGTGCAGGGCGACGCGGAGGCGAGCGATGAGCAGCGCGCGCAGGCCTTCACGCGCGAAGGGCTGCTGGTGGAGCTCGGCGCGCGCGTGAGGGACGCGTCGGACGCGAGCGCGGTTTTGGTGGTGGTGCTGCCGGCTTCGCTGGTGGGCTTGCTGCGCGAGGGGCTCGTGAGCGCGTTGGCGGATTGTGCTGGGGAGATCGAAGAAGACGGCCGGGAGCCCCCCGGCGGCCTGGACGGGCGTCTGCTGCAGCGCTTTGATGCCTACCGCGCACTGCTGGAGGTGCTCGGCCTGCAGGGCACCGTCCCGGCGGTGGCGGTGCGGGTCGATTTGTCGGTGCATCGGTGGGCGCTGGTGAGCGTGTTGCGATGGCGGCGCGATTGCGAGCGCTATCTCGTGTGGGCGGTCGATGCGGCGCGAGCGCGGCGCTGCGCCGCGCGGATCGAAGAGTTCATGTCGGCCAGTGGCCTTGAGGAGGCGCAGGATCGCCGCGGCCCGCGCGCACGCTGCGAACCGCACGACGAGCCCGGCCACCGTGTGGCGTGGGGGTGGGAGTGATGTTGGGTGCGAGCACGTCGCAGGCGGTGCGTCTGGAGTGGCTGGCGCGGGAGACGATCCTCAGCGGCCGGGGTGGGGGGATCGTCGCGGCGCTACGCGAGCGCGAATGGGCCGAACGGCAGCGCATGGCTGAGGCGTCCGGCGAGGATCGGGCGGCGTGCGAAGACGCGCGACGGAACACGGTCTGCCTCTCCGTGTTCCTGGAGAGCGCGCGTGTGCGGCCGCCGCCCGGCTTGGTCTCGGTCCTGCTCTCGGGTGAGGTGACCGTGTTGTTGCGTCGTGGTTTGCTGCGCGAGCTGGCCGGCGCCGCGCGAGAAGTCAGCCAGGTCGTGTCGCGTGGCGGCTATGAGCGCGACGCCGCTCGCTACGTGGGGCCGCTGGGGCGCCAGGACACGATCCGCGGGTTGCTGGGCCCTCCTCGGCTGGGAGAACACCAGCGGGGAGCAGGAGCCGGTCACGGTGTACGTGGAGCGCTATCGCGGCGTGCTGCTTGGCGCCGCCCGGAACGAGCACGCAAACCAAACACGCCGCGCCGAGCGCGCGCGCTCCGAGCAGGCCCGCACGACGGCAGAGGCCCGCCGGGCGCTCCTGGGGACGCTGGTCGAGGCGATCGGCGGCACGCTATGACCCCAAGGCAGCAGCGAGAGCTGGGCGCGTTCGGCCGTGCGGTCCGCCAGTTACGCCGCCAGCAGGGTATGAGCGCGGGCGAGCTTGCCAGGGCGACCGGGTTGAACCGCTGGTGTATCGAGGGGATCGAGGCCGGCCGGCTGGACCTCGGCTACCGCGTAGTGCGCCTAGTGGCTGACGGTCTGTGTGTGCCGGCCTCGGTGCTCCTGCGCGCCGAGGAGATGGAAGGGCGATGACCGGGTCCCTCGGCGCACATCTCATCGGGCGCGAGGACGCCGGCCGGGTGTGGCGCTTGGCGATGACCCGCGGGCGGCGAGTATCGCGTTCGGGCGGCACCTACGCGACGTGCGGCTGGGGTGTGGGGGTCTCTCTCAGGACGTGCTCGCCGGGCGGGGCCGGGGTGCATCCGACGGCGATCGGGCGTATGGAGCGCGCGGCGGGCGAGAGCCGCGCCTCGCGACGATCTTGCGCCTCGCGCGCGCTCTCGGCGTGCATCCCGGCGTGCTCCTGGACATTTGATTGACCACAAGCCGCTCCCGGCAAATTCGGAGGGGTTCCGCCGGCCCCGGCAGCGACATGGTGTAAAAGAGCACAAGCCCTTGTTGTGAAGGGGGTGTTTGCGGTGAAATTGCGATCAAAGGTACTCAAGGATGAGCGGATCTTGGTCGGAGCCTGTCGTGAATCTTGTAACCGATCGTCTGAGGCTGCTCGGAGATCCGACGCGTGTGCGGCTACTCGCGCTGCTGGAGCAGGGTGAGGCGAGCGCGCGCGACTTGGCAGCGGGGATGCTCAGCACGCCGCAGAACGTCTCGCACCACCTGTGCATCTTGCACCGTGCGGGGATCGTCGCGCGACGCCGGGATGGTGCATGCACGGTTTACTCGCTGGTTGATTACTCGGCCTGCCGGCTGCTCGACCAGGCGCTAGCGAGCGTCAGAGGCCAGCTCGACGAGCTGGCCGACCTCGTCAAACTCGCCGCGTAAAACCCAGGCAGTTCCTCGCGGCCGCTTGATGCCTGTTGCGTGAAGCCCGGACTCGTGCGGGTGCCCGCTTGTGGCTGTCGGGGCGCAAACGTGAAAACGCGCGTTTTCACGTTTGATGCAAGCGAGCGTTTTCACGTGACGTGCACTTGTGGTGTTTTGGCAGGGGGGCGCTTACCGTCGCCGCCATGAACATTCTCGGTAGCACCAAACCGCAGCGGGTATCGCAAGGTAGCGGAGGCCCGCCGTCGCGCCGGCCTCACGCAGCAGCAGCTCGCCGAGAGGGTCGGCGCGGGGCGCGTGACGATCACGCGCATCGAGAACGGCGCGCAGACGCCGAGCCTCGACGTGGCGCTCGCGCTCGCGCGCGAGCCGGTCGAGGCGCTGTTCGGGGGTGATGAGTGATGGCCGCCGGGAGCATTCGCGAGCGCGGCGGCCGGTTCTACGTCCGCACGCGCGTACAGGTGATCGACCCCCAGACAGGCGAGGTGCGCTGGAAGCAGGTCGAGAAGGCCGCGGGATCGAGCAAGCGCCAGGCACAGCGGATCCTCCGCGACCTGCAGGTAGACGCCGATGACGGGCGCTACGTGCCTACCGCGCTGACGGTGCTGGAGCTCGGCCGGAAGTGGCTGCGCGAGCACGTGCAGCCGAACCTTAAGCCGGGCGCCGCGGCGAACTACAAGGGCACCTTCTACAAGCACGTCGCGCCGACGCTCGGCGCTGTGCGAGTCGATGACTGCAAGCCGGCCATGGTGAAGGCACTGCTGGGCCGCAAGCGCGCGGAGGGCCTGAGCGAGGAGACCGTCGCGAAGATACGCCGCCACATGCACGCGATGTTCGCGTTCGCGCAGGATGCCGGGCTTGTGACGATCAACCCGGCGAGCGCGCCGCGCAAACGTGGGCAGAAGCAGCGGCGCCGTGCTCGCGGGACGGCGCTCACTCCGGCGCAGATCGCGCGGTTCCTGGAGGAGTGTTCGCCGCGGTGGCGGCTGTTCTTCACGGTCGCGCTGGATAGTGGGCTGCGCCGCGGGGAGTTGGTGGGGCTCCGTTGGGGCGACGTAGACCTGGCTGATCGCATCCTCTACGTGCGCCGGAGCATCGGCAACTACGACGACCCTGAGGACATGGGCGACGACAAGAACGGCGAGACGCTCACCACGAAGACCGAAGCGGGCGAGCGGCTGGTGCCGATCCTCGACGGCGCACAGGCTGCGCTTGAGGAGCTGTACGTGGCAGCGGCGGATAGGGGAGGGGATGCCCCGGTCTTTGCCACGGTCGAGCGCAAGCGTGGCCGTGATGGTGTACAGCGGCCCGTCGGTCGACCGTTGAGTCCGCGCATGGTGACGCGGGTGTTCCGCCGCTATGCCGAGCGGGCGGGACTGCCCGACACGGTGCGCTTGCACGACCTCCGGCATACGGCGATCACGAACGCTATCGGCCAGGGCGAGGACATCCTACTTGTGGCCGTGTTCGCGGGGCACGCCAAGACCTCGACCACCGTCGATGTCTACAGTCACTTGCTCCCGAAGCGGGCGCACGAGGCGGCAAAGCGGATGCGCTCGGTGGCATGTGGAGCTTTTGGCGTGGTTAACTGACGTGCTCGACGGACGGCATCTCACCGTAACAGCACGGATTTAGCGCGGCATGTAAGTATCTAGCTATCCCAACCCTGAGTTTTAGCAACCTCCGCAAGCGATACAACAGCCTCGCCGACCTCCACCCGATAGGCCGCCTCCGCTTGCGCCACTGTCTCCAGCGGATAGCTAGCGGCGTGATCGATGACGACTCTTGCAAGTTCACGTGACATCATTGTTGCGCCACGTTCGAGCGCAAAGGGCCGATATCGTGACAAAAGCCCACCGTGGCCTACCACGTCATTCTCATAAGCTCGACTGACGATGGGCAACACTTCGTGCCATGCGCCGCCCTGCTCTCTAACCTTTAGAAGGCAAGTTGCAGCGAGCGAGTCCAGCACCGTTGGGTCATCTCCGGTATAGCTCAATAGACACCGCTCGCCGAGCTTCAACGCCTCTTTGGAATCGCATCGTACCATGAGTAGTGAGGCCGTTGCTGGGCTAACGCCATCCGGTACTGCACTTGCGTCGAGTGGGCTTCCGGAGGGCTCGTTGGGGTATCTAACCCCGGTTGCGCGCCCAATTGCACGCTGCACCAATGCTCTCTTATGCGACGAGGCTTGCTGCACCCACGCATCGAACTCTCCGACATGTGATCTAATAGTCTTTTCGCCAGCCCAAGTAAAAAATGACGCTACGACAAGAAGCTCATCCAACTCTGTGTCCGCGTCGCAAAGTTGCGAACTCCACCACTTCCCCGCACCAGCTCGCAGTCGTGCGTACCGCACGCGCTCGCACAGCGGAAGACTGCTATCGAAAAGGCCACCACTAAACTGGCCCCGCTCCTGGGCCGCCCGTATTCCGGCTGCTGTAATTGCAAGTTCTACCATTAGCCACCTGTCGCCCCAATTACTGCGCATCGCCTCAATGACTACGTTCCAAGGCGCAAGAGATGTCGCCCAGGCTCCACGGCGCCTTCCGTCAATAGTCTTTACAGCTTGTAGAAATGTCTCACACTTATGCGCCGCATCTGACTGATCGTGATCGTCTAGCGCGACCTCCGGAGGCCAGTTGCCTGGGTGAGGAATCTGTGGAAGAACGGAGAACACAAATCTCAGCGTCTTGGCCAACGTCGCCGGCTGCTCTGGTGGGTTTTCAGAAAACAGACGAATTTTACCATCAAGGAGACCATCTACGTACTTGGTAAGTTGTATCGCTTGCGCATCAATGAGTCCCTCATGCTTGCTGCGCACAATAAAAGAGAGGCGGCTAGCATCACATGATGCGTCATTCATCAGCTCGATTACCTCGCTCTCGGAGGCTCGATCTAGTGCACCTAACCAAAGCCCAAACTTCACCCACTCGGTACGCCTCGCACCACTCGTCGTGGCTAGCCGGCTAGCCCAGCCAGCATCGACGGTAGCGTTACTACAATTTGCTGCTAGCGTGGCAATAATCGCAGGGGCCCGATCCACCTTCATTGGAGCGTCAGCGAGTTGCCAGCAGAGTGCAGCTAGCTCGTCTCGACCGCTTCCCTCAGGTAGGATCGTGGGACTCTGCTCGGCCCCAATGAGACCTCGTGTAGCAAAATTGCGTAGCAGGACGGTCACAGCGCTTTTAACTGAGCGCGGATGCTGCGCAAACACCCAATCCGAGAGGAGTATACCGGCCAAAACCCGAGGATGATTAGTATCCTCAAAGCCGACCTCTCCATCGAGTATTTGCAGACGATCGGCTAATGAAGGTAACTCCCCCTTGCTGTAGCATCCGGCGTAAAATCGTGTGACATTCAGCCAATAAAAATTACGTGCAAGAGCGTCAAACCGATCGGTCTTGTCTCCAGCTCCTTCGGCTCCCGGAGGCGAATACCTCGCTGTATCATATAGAAAGCGGGCAGCGAAATACTCCTGAAGGGGCCGAACCTCGAACTCATACGTACCTTGCACACGAGATACAATGGCGACGACACGCTCGACGAGACTTTTGAACAATACTGATAAGAGGTTAGGATCCTTTTCTTCTTCTTCGAGGTACCTGTACAGCAGCTGTCGAAGGGCCGATTCGGTAATACTACCTTGAGAGTTGCCAGTCTCTACTTCTGCTTGCAAACGCCACGCTAGATATTGATGAATCTCGACAAGCAAGTCGCGATAACGCTGCACGTCTTCAGTCTTCTCGGCCTCACGGTCAAAGAATGTATTGACGTAGCTATCATAGAGAGCGGTTCGCTTGTCCGGAAGTGATGGACCGCGTCTGTGGATAAGGCTCAGCAAGATAGCGAGCTGCATTGGGTTGCGGGCAAGGTCTCTCATATGTGGCTGGTCAAGCTTGCTGCTGAGAACAGAGCGGACATTGCTCGCCTCGCGCGGTCTGAGGCTACGCGCGTTTATCCACTTGGTCGCGTAATGAGAGATCATCTCTCGGTCGAGATCAATAAGTTTGTAGTAAGCAAATTGGGTCTTTGCAAAGCCGGGTGAGTTCTCGAAGGCGGCTGGCCGGCTTGTAACGACAACCTGGAGGGACGGTGCGAGTTGACGAAGGCGGCGTAGGGCGGAGGTAACCTCTGTTACCACGCGCTCCCGCTCTCCGATATCGGCGACCTCGTCCAGTCCATCTAACACAATTAAAAGGCTGCTGACCCGAGTTATCGCATGGAGGTCGGCGACAGAAAAGGAGGCTCCACCGGAGGCATTTTCGACCTGAGTAGTCAAAAATGTCTCAAGCGAGCGTTTGGGGTTTAGCGATGTGTCTTTCGGGTCTCCAAATGGATTGCGATCATGCAACCACGATGCGAGGTCGCGAAGATCGACGCGAAAGGGTAGTCGCAAAGGGCCTTTTAGGTGATTTGGGTCGACTAATGCAATATCATTGTCATGATGGAGAAGACGCATCCGATGGATTTGGCATATATATTGAGTAACAGTTGACTTGCCTTGACCTGGGGCTCCTTCCAGCACTAGCCATTGTGACGCTCGCGGGAGTGATTCGTCCAAGAGTAGGGAGGCGGCACCTACGACTGGAGGCCGAAAAGCTAAATCGCCGCTATAGAAGTTTTGATGGAACACACGTCTTCCATTGAGATTATCGAGCGTCACCACGTAGCCCCCAGCTTCGCGGTACTCGTTGACAACCGTGTCATCTGGCGTGATTTGGACATCCACATATAAGTCAAGAAGGTGATTCTCAAGCTCGACCTGCTTAAACTTAACACGCGAGTCTACGTCGTATTGGTCGGCTAGAAAAGTGCTAATCGCGGAACTACGACGGGCGAAATCCTCACTAAGGCCGTTTTCGATAATTGCACGAAGGAGATCGGGTCCACTAAAAAGCTCGGGGAATGCCCACTTAATATCCCAAGATGAGTCCAGTCGGCCGAGGAGATCGTCTCGCCACCAGCCGTCTGCGGGAATTGGAAGCTCTTCGAGGGTGGTGTCGAGAAGGTCAATTGACCCAGTCTTCAAGTGTCCGGACCCGCGCACATTGGTTATGAGTCGATAGTGTTGAGCTCCAAGCTTGACGAGTTCTTGGATCTTGGGCATCTCCTTCCTAATGGCGTCACGGACCCACTTGCGGGGATCATCGAGAGCCGCCGGGTCTCGTGCATACTTCACCTGGAAAATAACCGAGTTCCGACGTCGGCGGCTTGGGGAACCAAGCGCTACGAATGCATCACGGCCGCCGTCTCGACCGGAAAGGGGAAGTAACCGCGCTCTCGGAAACTCCTTCACGAGCAGAGCCTGACAAACGCGCTGGAAACGTTCGGGACCGAGGTTCTCTAGTGGATAGTCCATGCAACAACGCGAGTAGTTCTACGCAATGGAAGATCGCATCCTACTATATGGCGTTGAACGTTGGCGTCGTGGAGCCGCCAGCTCTGGTGTGCCCCCGTAATGGCTGCCTGCTACGCGGCCGTTTCGTGGCCGGTGGCCTGAAACTCGGCGAGGCGGTTCCATGTGCAGGTCGACGCGCGAGAGGATCTTCGCTGTTCGGCCCGAGCGTCGGCGTCGAGGTATGCGCTGCCGACCGCACGCAGGCCGGGGCCGAAGTTCCGGGGGAACTCGGGATCCGCGCGCAGGGAGCTCACTGAGCGAGGAGAAGCCCGTGATCTGCCTGTCGGCTCGCCGACCGGGCGCTCCGAATCGAGCCGGCGGGGCCCGTGAGCGATATCGACGCACAGGAGGCGTCCAACCTACGAGATCGGAATCGGCCATCGCGGCTCGCGAAAGCCTCTATCACCTCGATACACAAACTGCTCAAACGCATCAGGCTGGGGGGCCGATCAGGCGCTCGGGCGTTCCGATGCTGCGCAGGAACTCGGCCTCGGTGGCGGTGCGCGGCTTTTCGCGTCGTGCTAGCTCAAAGCGCGCGAGAACCTGCGCGCTCTTGGCGCGTAATTGGGGCGCTTCGCGGCGCCACTGCTCGAAGGAGATCGTCTGCGTCCTCATGGTGTCTGTGGATGATACTCGGCGCGTAGGGCGTCTCGGGCGATTGCGTGTAGCTCGCCGCTGTCTGGTGGCGAGGCGCCCGCCTTGAGGTCATCGGAGAGTTCGCGCATGACTTTGAGGATGGTTCCTACGCGATGGTTGGGTGCGCGCGCATCGAGGTCGTTCGCCTCGACGTCGGATAGGCCGGTGAGGAGCGCGAGCGCCTGCTGCGCGGCGGTTTCGTGGCCGGTGGCCTGGAACTCGGCGAGGCGGTCCATGAGCACGTCGACGCGCGAGAGGGCCAGTTCGCCGTTCGGCCCGATTGCAACTCGATCTCGGCCACGAGAGCGTCGGCGTCTAGGTATGCGCTGGGCGCCTCCAGAAGAACCTCGGTGCCCTCCAAAACCCAATGCCGCCGATCCGTGGCGACGACGAAGCCGAGGTCGGCGAGCTTAGTGGCGAGCTCGTCGGGTACCTCCATCACGACGTCGATGTCGTACGTCAGGAACTCATCGCTGGCGGTCCAGAAGTAGACGGCCATGCCACCGACGACGACGGGGTGGATGCCGAGTGGAGCGGCGACAGCCTCGATCACGGCAACCACTTCGAGCGTACGCTCGGCCAGGTCGGCTCTCTGCGCTGCACGGGCAAGCTCCGCGCGTAGGTTGGAGGCCTCCTGTGCGTCGATATCGCTCATGAAACCAAGCTACCTGCGGCCTCGGCGGCTCGATTCAGGGCGGTCGGTCGGCGAGGCGACGGGGACATCATGGCCCTCTCCTCGTTCAGTGGGCTCACTGCGTACGGATGTCGAGTTCCTTGAGAACTTCGGCCCCGTCCCGCGTGCGGTCGGCAGCGCCGCTTTTGATGCGCTCGGCGGCGAGCGCATCGGTTCCCTCGTCTGCTGTGAGGATTGGCCACAGCTCGTCCGCGGCGAGGTGCTCGGCCGGGAGGCTCAACGTGAGGTGCCCCTCCCGTTCGAGTGCTCGGCGGACGTTGAGGAGCGTGATGGCGATGATGGCGCCGGACTCGTCGTAGTGGATTGCATGGCCCTCGGACGTCTCCAGGCCGCGCGCTGCGGGGCGCGGCTCGCCGACGTTGAGATAGAGCACGTCGCCGCGCTCGTCGTAGCGATGGTGGTCGAAGGGGATGCCGGCGACGGTGGTGGTCATTGCTGTTGTCCTCGTGGGGCGACTGGCCGTGCGCTAGCTGAAGCCTACGAGACTCCGAAGTCGTCGCGGATCGAGATCCCGCAGGCAAGCGCTCTCGCCCCGAAACGGCCCCCACGAGCTGCCCGTGGCCCCCGGATCTCTTCCCACATTCTTCCCACAAACGACGCCAAACTACCCGCGACGGCGATCTGGCCGCTAGCCCAAAACTCGCATAAACACCAGGTTTTGGCCACATAGCCCGACGTACCTCACGCCCCCGGTCGAATCGACAAGGCGGAGGTCACTGGTTCGAGCCCAGTATCGCCCATCGTCGGATTTGGCTCTAGGGCAACGGTTAGCCGGCCCCCAAGGGCCAGCTTGGTAGCAATTTGGTAGCAATCGTCTGGGCCGTAGGATGTCTCGCGGGCGGGCTGGAGCCAGATGTCCTCTTCGTGGGGCCTCTGGTTCCAGATGGTCCGGTTAGCGCTCTATCTTCGGACCGGTGAGTCGAGGACGGAAGCGGAAGAGCAGAGGCCCGGCCGGGCCGAAGCCTGCGAGACGCCGCAAACAACCTGCCAGCCCACTGCAGCTGGTCGTTGCCGCCCAGCCCGGTTCTGCGATGACGGTCGCGCCGGAAATAGAGCTGGTCTAGGCGGCGCTGCTCTACGGGGATCGAGTCACGCTCCTCAGCCCGATTACGACGATGCTCCTGGACGTTGTGGCTTGAGCGATTCTCTCCGCTGCAACAGATCGACTTGGTGCGACGGGTCGCCCCGTACCTGTCGAACGGGGCGGAGTGGGCGGCCTCTGAGGCTGGACTTGATCAGCTCGGAGACTTCCTGCAACGCAGCGCTCGGAGTGCGTCTCCATCTGATCGTCTGCTGCGGGTTGGCCTGACCAGTCAACTGGCGCCAGCTTGCGGGTAGCGACCCCTACCGCCACGCCTGTTGGGGGCACGAGCGAGCGTGTCAGGGCGTGCGCTGGTGCTGCTGGTTGTCGTCCATTGCGAGAGTCTTCCCGGTCTCGCTACAGACGCTCGCTCTTGGTCAAGGCTTCGTCACACCAAGTCAAGAGTCCGCAGGTTGAACTGTAGTGCCAAGCCCTCGCAGCTATTGAGAGCTTCTTGACTGCGAGGGTGATTCCAGCTATCCAGCAAAGTCAGCGTGCTTGCCTTATGCCATCCATGAGGCCAGCGTTGGCCATGCGTAGGCGCGCGACTGAGTGCCAACAGAGCATTTCGGCGGTCACGTCGTCCCGTTGCTGCCAGAGATCCCAGAGCGGTCCTGGGCCGCCGTGCTGCTGAAGGAGCTGAATAGCGGCCTCGCCGATTTCCTTGGACATCCGGGCGTTCGGCTGTTGGCTGACGAGAGAGGATGTCGCGAACAACGTCATTGTCCCGACCGGACACGAGAAGGTCGAGCATCATCAGGCCTCCGCACGCTTTTCACTCGACGGGATCGCTGAAGTGTTGGCGCATAAGGCCAATGGCCTGCTCGAGGCCGTACCCCGACCCGAAGGGTTGCCCGAATGTTTGCTGAGAAGCAAAGGGTGCAAGCTCTTGAAGGAAGTCGAGAAGCCTTGGCCGCAGGTCGTCGTTGCTGGCGGGGCTAGCCGGTCCGCCAGGCGCAGGTGCCCCTTCGTGAGTCAAGGGGGCGCTCCCGATCCGCGCTGCCAAGGCACGCTCGAAGGTATCCATCCATTCGTTAGCGAGCGGTTCGTTCCTGAAAAGCAGCTTGGCTGCCACGTCACGGTTCCCGTGGCCCTCAAAACGCATGGTAAGATTGCCCTGCCGTGTCACACCAACATGTTTAACGGCAGTCAAGGCGATGCCGAAGTGCCCCCATCAGGACGTGTGGTTCCCAGGAGAACAAGCCGACTGGGAGTGAGGACCGCAGCGAGCCCATGCAGCTCGGTAGTGCTTCCGCCGTCCGCGATTTCAAGATCGCAATCATTAGCGATCAGGGTTTCCTCGTGGTTCGGTATTTCCGCATCGGCCACCTGCCGGTACTGCGACTGTCTGAGTCGTGAGCTGCGCGCGAATACTTCGTCTCGGGATGGCATCTAGGTCACGCTTCCAGCGGGTCGAGGTCGGAAGCGTTTAGTGCTGCTTATTGCAGGCGGGGCATTGCCAGCCGCCCTTGGAGTAGTTCGGATTGACGAACAGGTTCGCGCCGCACTTGCTGCATTTGAGCTTGACGTTGTTGACCAGGCCAGTGGGTTTCTTTGTCGCTTTATACATGGCCTCATGCGGGGGGAACCGGACAAAAGACTACCCAAGGCGGTCGCGCGGGCGTCGATCCCTGCACTTCTGCTTTAGAACGCGATCGTGCACGCCGACATCCACCCAGATACCCGCTCCGGACGAGCAGCGATCGTGGTGGTTTTCGGTCGTCTTGCGATCGCTCGCGGGGCGGTGCGGTTGTGTTGAGCTCGGCCGTCGGATCGATGCTCGGGATGTGCGGCGTGCCGTCGCGCGCTTCGACGGCTGGGGCCGGAGGGGAGAGGACGCCGTAACCGACCCAATCTGCCCGTAGGAGTCGCCAAGATCGGTGGCGAGCTGGTTCATGGCTGAGGTCTATCGACCGTGCCGCTTGTCTTTGGCAATCGTTGCCCGGAGCCGACATGATTTGGCCGGCGAGGCTCGACCCTCGACACCAGTCGCCACTAGGTGTATCCATAGGTGTACATCTTCTGCTATGATGGCTCGCATGAGCCCCCGGATCGATGAGGTGCTGCCGACGCGGGAGGCACGAGCGAAGCTGCCGTCGCTTCTCGCTGGCTTCCGCGCGCGCGGCGCGGAGGCCGATCCGGTGGTGATCGGTGCGCATCGTCGTCCCGAGGCCGTCGTGCTGTCCTACGAGCGCTATCTGGCGATGCTGAGCGGCCGCGAACGGGTGAAGGCCATCCTTGCCGACCGCCGAGCGGCAGCCCCCGGCATGAGCGAGGACGAGGCGATGCGGGCGGCGGTCAAAGAGCAGCACGCATCACGTCGCTGAGTGCTACGCGTCGTTCTCGACTGCAACGTCTTTGTCTCGGCGCTGCTCTCGCCGAACGGCTCGCCTGCGCAGATCCTCGACGGATGGGCCGACGGAGACTTCGATTGATCGTCAGCCCGCTGCTGCTAGCCGAGTTAGAGCGGGTCTTGAGTCGCCCGAAGTTCGCGGAGTCGATCGACACCGCTCAGGTCGACGGGCTCATAACGGGTTTAATGGAGGACGGGTTGCTGGTTGACGACCCGCCGGCCGATCCCGGCCTGACGCCCGACCCCGGAGACGACTACCTCGTTGGCGGTCGCCCGCATGGCCGGCGCGCAGTGCATCGTCTCGGGCGATGCCCATCTGCTCCAGCTCGCGGACGCCATACCGCAGGTCCTCTCGCCGACGGAGTTCATCGAGCGCGCAAAGTAGATCCCGTCTGGGACGGGTTCGCCGTGGTACTTCAGTGAGCGAATCTCAGCCGATCTGAGAGCACCTGAGCAGCAAGCAAGCCGCATATCACCTGAGCCGAGGTCCAGGTGGGACTTCGAGCCCAGTATCGGCCGCGCCGATTTGATCGGCCGCCTGCACGGTCCTGTGGTTGGTGTACGGAAATTCGTTGGCCGCTTTTCGGGCTCAGGGTCATTAACCATGATGGCCGCAACAAAGCCACCACAGGACGCGCCCGCGCCAGTAGCCGCGCCTCTCTCGCCTCTTCTTGATGCGACGGAGGCTGGGCGGTTGCTGTCGGTTCCCGCATCGTGGGTACTCGCTGAGGCACGAGCGAACCGGATTCCGCATGTGCGGTTCGGGCGCTATGTGCGGTTCAGCGCAGACGTTTTGGAGGAATGGTGGCGAGCGCGGATGCGGGGGCCGTGGCGTGCGCGAGGTGCAGCTTCGCGTACAGCGCGCTCGCTGCTTGTCGATCGACAGACAGAGCAAGGGAGGCGTCCTGACTAACGAGACGACTATCGCGTTGAAGCAGCCGCGGCGCCCGCTACCTTGGGCGGCCGATGGTGGCGCGCGATCAGGGAGACGATGAGCGATGGCGACGGCGAGGAAGATGACCCGACGGCCTTACGGCGCTGGCTCGCTCTACGCGCGTGGGGACATCTGGTATGCCCATTGGCGCGCGGACGGTGGCCGACAGGTCAAGCGTCGTGTCGGCCCGATGCGCGTCGAGGGCTCGCGGGATGGTCTGACGCGCAGCCAGGCCGAGGCAGAGCTGCGTCGGTTGATCGCGGAGACGAAGCCCGCCCGGACGACCACCGGCGACGCGCTGACGATCGCCGAGCTGGGACGCCGTTACCTCGCGAACCTGGAGCGTCAGAGTCGCAAGAAGGCGACGACGACGGCTGTGGAGTCGATCCTGCGCGTTTGGCTTGAGCCGTTCTTCGTGGAGCGCGATCTACGCCGGATAACGGCCCAGGACGTCCAGGACTTGATGACGATGATGGAGAAGGGCCAGAGGCCCGGACCGAAGGCCAAGGGGGACCGTCGCTACGGGCGTCCTGTCGGCGCGAAGTCGGTGCGCAACTACATCGGCTACCTCTCGGCGCTGCTCGGGTTCGCCGAGCGCAAGGGCTGGCTGCCAGTGAACCTCGCCCGGCATGTCGAGCTGCCCGGCAAGCCCGAGAGCGCCGAGATCAGATTCCTTGAGCCGCTTGCGGTGCGTGCGCTGGCCGACGCCGCTGTTGATGGTCCCTACCGCGAGATCGATCGCGCGATGTATCTCACGGCTGCGATGACCGGCCTGCGGCAGGGCGAGCTGGTGGCGCTTCGATGGCCGACGTGGACTGGACCGCCGGCCGGATCAGGGTCCGCCAGAACTACGTGCTGGGCGAGTTCGGCACGCCGAAGTCCCGTCGCTCGACACGAAGCGTTCCGATGGCCGACGAGGTTGCGGGAGAGCTCGACCGGCTCAGCCGCGCGGCGGGGGAGAGCGGTGGCGATGCTCTCGTGTTCGCCGATCCCCACACGGCCGGGCCGCTCGACAAGGCGGCGATCCTGCCGCGCTTCCGCCGGGCGCTGAAGGCCGCGCAGCTTGAGCAGTCGCACCGCTTCCACGATCTACGCCACACATTCGGCACGGCGATGGCTGGTACCGGCGTTCCCATGCGGACCTTGCAAGAGTGGATGGGGCATCGAGACATCGAGACGACCCAGCGCTACGCTGACTACTCGCCGAGCGAGCGCGAGTCGGCGTTTGTGGAGGCGGCCTTTGGGTCGGACGGCAGCAGCCGGCCGCTCGCCTCGCAGGCGACGTGATGGCGCTCCAACATGCCTACTAAGGATCGGACTCGACGCCGCTTCTTGGCTTCGGATGTGCAGCTCGTGATAGAGCGTTCGAGCGAGCACCCCGTCGAGTACGCGGTCGTGCTCCTCGTATTGCGGGATGGCCGCTGGCGCACGGTGCGCACCTTCGACAACGCCCACGATCCGAGCGAGCACCACGAGCACGTGTACGTCGGCCTGGAGAAGCAATCTCCGGTCGTTACGTATGGCCCGGTGAACGACGCGATGTATTCCGCCGAACTCAAGCTGCTGCGCGAGTGGCGCGATATCGTTCACGGCTGGGAGCATCTGTAATGAGCGAGATCACCGACAAGACTGATGAGCTGTTTATGGCGGCGTCGCGAAGCGACGATGATCTCGGCTACCCGGCGGATGTCGCGTTCGTTCCCAGCGATGAGGAGTGGACCGACGACGTTCTCTGGCGCAACCTGATCGAAGGACAGGCGACCGTCCTTGTCGGCGAGGACACCGAGCTGCTGCTGGTGCCGCTGCGCCGCGGCGTGATCGACCGGCTCACGGGCCGTGTGCCCGTCAGCGTCGCGCCCCGAACGCATGGGCACCCCTCGTCCTACGCGACGTTGAGTCGTCTGGGGCGTCACCCGGTGCGCCAGATGCGCGCCCTCGCGCACGCCTGACCTGCCGGCAAGCACCTGCGCTAGTGCAGCGTTCCCGAAGTGCTTGTCGATTCGCGGCGCTGTAACAATTGCTCGCACACCTCCTTTTCGTCCAGGCCAGCTGTCTGAGCGGCATCCGCTGGGATGCTCGCTTTTGGGCGAAGGCAGCATCGGCTCTCCTCGCGCTCACGTCTGCTTTCGGAGGTTCTTCGACGCCTGCTTCCTGACGAAGCCGCGGGCAAGCTGCATCGCGCGCACGCTGCAGCTCGAGCAGATCCTGCCCGCCGCCACGCTGAAGCTGACGCCCGCGGAGGTAGACCGGCTGTCGGCCACCACGCAGGTGGTGTGAGCTGTGCTCACACTCGCAACGGACGACTTGGCGCGCACGGACCGAGAAGCAACTCGCTCCCGCAGATTCGTGACCGACGCGAGCGAGATCTTCCAGTGGCTCGACCCAGGCAGTGGGCCTGCAGCCGTTCGCTGCGGTTTACCGGACGGTTGCCGAGCCGAGTAGCTTCCAGGTGCTGTGCTGCTGTTCGAGTATGAGGTCTGCGTGGAGTGTTGGTCGGTTTATTGCGCTGGCAATCACGGGCTGGCGCCACCCGGGGTTACCGTCGGCGAACCAGATTGGTTGTCCGGGTCCCAGCGCGCGGATCGAGGTGACGTGCACGTTCTCGCCCGCAAGTTCGCCGCTCAGCGTGGGGGCGGCCGCGTCAGGAACCGCCAGCATTCTGGCGAGCTCGCTGACCTCGTTGTGGCGGAGTGCCGCGATTAGCCGTTTGCTGTTGGCGCGTGCTTGCGCGTAGTTTGGCTCAGCCGTGACCAGCGCGACGTGAATTCCCAGTAAGGCGATGCCTATTCGCAAGCTGGCGGAGTGGGCGGCGAGATCGAACTGGCCGTCGAGCCGCAGTCGGACGATCGCACCGCGCCCTGTGGCCAAGTGCTCGGCCTCGACGACGCGGTTGAGCCGCACGCGCCCGCGCGGTAGGTGCAAGCGGGCCACGAACACCCCGCGACCGGGAACGCTGAGCGAGAGCTCGCCGTGGAGCGGGCCTACCGTTCCGATTGCGAGGGTTGAGCGACCATCGCGGTCGCCCAGCATCTCCAGAAGGGGGGCTGGCGCAGCCGTCGCGGCGACCGCTGCGCCGGCAGTTGTATTCGCGTTGCCGAGTGCCGGCGAGTTTGCCCGGATGGGCGGGCGTTGACCGTCCCACAGGCTCGGCTCGCCCACGGTGGCCGACCCAGCCGGCGCGGTCAGGCGCTGCGCGAGAGCGTGCACCGGCACGGGCGGCCCCGCCGCGCTGCATGCGTCCGACGGGTTGGCGAACACCCGCGCGATCTCTTCGGGAACTCCGATCGGCTCTCCATCGGCGCACGAGCTCACCTCCAGGCCGCCGGTGAACTGTCCCTGCGCGCTCTCCATCCCCATGTACCGGCCGAAGTTGAAATGGCTCGCGTGCTCGCCGCTGGTGTAGATCGCGGCGAGCACCCCGAGAAACGTCCAGGCCCCGACCGGCGAGAGTTCAGTGTTGATGGTCCAGTGGGGCGAGATCACGTATTGATGCTCATCTGGACCGTTGCCGAAGGGCAGGAACTGCGATCCACCCCACTCGGGGAGTCCGTTGTAGGCCGGGCTTCCCAGCTGCATGATCCCGTCGCCGGGGAAGTCGGTGTCGCCCTGGCCGACGGTCCACCACAGATCGTGGACCACTACGTGGAGCTGGATATTGGTCGACAGGGAGAAGTAGTGCAGGAGCGGCGGGGCGCCGGCGGCGACGGAGCGATACCACGCCGACTGCGGCGCCAGATCCTGTACGCCAGCCCGGGCGGGGTTCAGGTTGAATTTTTGCAACGCTTCCTGGAGCACGGTGGACACAATCGATCCGACCGCCCCACCCGGTATCCCCGGGGGGCTCGGTAGGCTGCTCGCGAGCTCGTTCACGTCGGCTCCCAGGCGCGCGACCCAAGATCCCTGTGTGGCGGCCTCTAGTAGGAAGACCGTCGTGACGCCATCCAGGGAGGTGCTTTTGCGGCTGCGGGCGAGCTCGAGCCAGCCACGGGTTATGGCGCCGCCCATCGAATTGCCGATCACGGCGATCGGGACCGCATGGCCGTAGGTCGCGACGTCGTAGCGGACGAGCGCGCCGAGGCAGTCGTCGAGCTTGGCGGCACTGTAGGCGAGGGCGCTGTCACCGTCGTCGATTTCGCGCGCGCTGCCGATGTTCGAGCTCACATACAGGGGCCCGATGTGGTGGGGAGACGTTTCGCGCTCCCGGCCTGCATTCGCGGTCCGGACAATTTCCGCCACCTGCCGGCCGCTGTTGGAGAAGCAGCGATTGGCCTCACCGCTCACACCCGACGAGTGTTCTCCGAATGCAAGGTCATGGTCGTAGCAGAACGTGTAGACGCTGCTGCCCTGCGCCGCCAACGCGTCATACAGGGCCTTGTATTCCCCAGTGCCCGGTGTGGCGCAGCTCGCGTTGATGCCGTGCACGAAAACCACCTGCCGGATCACTTCGTGCGACGAGACGGGTGGTCCGCCTGAGCCCAGGCCACCCCCACCTGCACCACTGGCGGCGTTGATGATCGAGACCGTGCCTGGGCCGCTGGACGCTCCGGTGCTCGAGGCGCCGCTGGTGATCGGTGAGACGTAGTCGCTGCCTCCGCCGCCTCCGCCACCCGATCCGTAGCAGCCGCCGCCGCCTCCTCCTCCTCCGAAGTAGCCGCCCCCGCCGCCTCCTCCACCACCGTTGCTGTTGCAGGGTCCGCCCGCGTTGCCGCCTTCGCCTGGTCCGCCTGTGCCGCCGTGCCCGTCGACCCACGCTCCGCCTCCAGCGCCCCCTTCTACCTCGGTGGCGCCTCCTCCCCCTTCTCCGTTGGAGAACCCGGGGAGCCCTGTCAAGTTTTCACCCGGGGTTCCCGCCGCTCCGGCCGGGCCCGCAGCGCCGCCTCGTCCGGGATTGCCTCCGCTGCCTGCTCCGCCGCCGCCGCCGCCGACCACCACACGATCTTTGGCCTGAACACCGCCAAGACGGACATCGGAGCCCCCGCCGCCGGAGTCGCCATCTCCGCTGGTGCCATCGCCAGCCCCGCCGCCGTTGAACACGGCGCCGTCACTACTCGTGCTTCCTTCGCCGCCGGCGTTCACGAGGAGGAGTTGTCCTGGCGCCACCGGCACCGTCGCCTGCTCTCCGCTGCCTGCCGCGCCTCCACCTCCAGACCCCCCTGCTGCTTGAACCGTGACGCTGCGGACTCCTTCGGGCACGGTGTAAGTCTGTGTGCCATCGTTGTAGGCGAACGTCGCTTGCTGCGGTGGTGTAGAGGCAGCGGTCGCTTCGGGTGTTGTTATCTCTACGCTGCCGTTGCCGCTCGAGTATCCGGGCACAACTTCGATCACGTCGGCTGTCGGCCCAACGAAGCTCGAGCCGCCTCCGCCCCCGCCGTCGGCGTGATAGCAGCCGCCACCGCCGGCTCCGCCTCCGTAATAACCGCCTCCCCCGCCACCACCCCCGGCATTTCCGGTGCAAGCTCCACCACCGTGTCCTCCTTCGGCTTCGATGCCGGCGCGACCGTGCCCCAAGATCCACGCGCTGCCACCGCTCCCACCAGACAACGCGCTCGCTCCACCACCCCCACCCCCGGCGCTTGACCCAGGAAGGCCACCCAACGAGTAGCCTTCCTCGCCGCTCTCGGCTTCGGAGGAGATACCTCCGCCCGAGCCGCCCTGGCCATTGGAAAACGTCGCTCCGCCACCAGCGCCACCTCCTCCACTGGCAACAAGGATCCGCTCGCCAAGTGTGACCCCGCCCTGACGCACATCGCTCGCGCCGCCACCGCCACCGGTGCCTTCATTGCCGCCTCCCGCTCCACCTCCGTTGTAGCCGCCCGCCCCGTTGCCGCTGCCGCCTTCGCCGCCGACGTTGATCGAGAGCACTTCCCCTGGCGTCACCGGGATTTCGGTGACGACGAGCGCGCCAAGCCCCGCAACGGACAAAGTCAACCTCCCGCCGGCATCGCCCCGGTCACGGGATCAGGTGTCGGTGTCACAGTGCCGCCCCCACCAGCACCCTGCGCATAGATGCGCACAGAGCTAACCCCGGATGGCACCGTCCACGACTGCGGTTCGCCGGTAAACCCGAACTTCGCGAGTACCCCGGCCTCCGCAAGACCCGAGCGAGCACCGAGAACGGCAGCCACAATCGCAAGAATCAAGATGCAACGAGACCGTACAGGTCGAAGAGTCCCCACCGCCCCTCCCACTGCGACGCGGGAGCAAAGCCCGCCCCATGCCCTACTCGCCCTATCGAGTCGCACACGGGCTCCATACCTCGCGCAACTGACATAGGCGAGCGCGCACGATAGCACCGTACCGGATCTCCAACATGCGAGCCGCCTACATCACCACTCGTCTCACTTCTGTCCTCGGGCGAGAGCGGGCGTACCAGTCGGCGAGACCCAGAGTTGCGCGAAGGACGACGTCCAAGCGCGTCGGCCCGGGACAGCGAGACGACTGCTTACTGGGCGCAATGCGGCCGTCTCGCCGTTGACGCGCCTCCGTGCTCCTCCTCGTCCCGAGCAGGCGTGTGAGCGACCTCGGTTGGGACGCCTCCTTTCGCGCAGAGCGAGCGCGATGTTTATGGGGACTGCCAACGAGTTGCCTCGATAAGAGCGAGCGTCCGACAACCCCGCGCCAGACTTTGGCTTTCGTGCAGTGAGTGTTGTGGTGGCCTCCTCGACGGTCGCGGATTCGGACGCATACCATCTCGTCCTATGGATACTTTGGATGCCGCTCAGGGAAGGTTCGCGCGCGAGGATGTGATGTTCGCCTCGGGTGACGGGCAGTGCGCCGCTTGGCTGTATCGCCCTTACGCGACCGAGCCTCCGCCGGTGATTGTGATGGCGCATGGGTTCGCCGCCGTCCGCGATCTGCGACTTGATGCCTACGCCGAGCGCTTTGTCGCGCCGGCTACGCCGTCCTCGTCTTCGACTACCGCCACTTCGGCGCGAGCCCCGGCGAGCCCCGCCAACTGCTCAGCATCCCCCGGCAGCACGAGGACTGGCGCTCAGCCGTCGCCCACGCCCGCACCCTCGACCGGGTCGACCGCAAGCGGGTCATCGCGTGGGGCACCTCACTGGCAGGCGGCCACGTGCTGCACTCCGCCGCCCGCGACCATGACATCGCCGCCGTCATCGTCCAGGTCCCGCACGTCTCCGGGCCCGCGTCCACGCTCTACAAGGGACCGCTTCACGCGCTGCGCCTGACCATCGCCGGCGTCCACGACCTCGTCCGTGCTGTAGCCGGCCGCTCCCCGCGCTACCTTCCGGCCGCCGGCGACCTCGGGACGCTGTCGGTGATGGTCGCCCAAGACGGCCTCCAAATGCTCTACCGCCTGGCCGAAGCCAGCCGTCCGCTCGACGATGAGGACCGCGCCCGCCTGGACGCCGAGAACCGCGTCACCGCCCGCAGCTTGCTGCAGATGCCCTTCTACTCACCCGGCCGCAATACCCACAAGATCACCGCTCCGACTCTGGTCCAGATCGCCACTCAGGACATCCTCACGCCCACCGCTGCCGCCCAACGCGCCGCGCAAAGCATCCCCAACGTCGAGATCAATACCTACGACTGCGGCCACTTCGACCCCTACATCGCCCCCCACTTCGAGGGCATCATCACCGACCAACTCGACTTCCTCAAACGCACCGTCCCAGCCGGCTAACCAGACCGCAACACGCCCGACCAGTATTCCCGCATCGGCAATGGGAATCGCATCGATCCGAACGTCGATTTCGCCGGATCGCTGGCGGACGGAGAGGTCGTGCGCTGCACCACCACGATCGCCTCCGATTCGATAGGAGGCGATCCCAGTCGCCGGCCCGCCGCGCACGACCCCCCGGCGTGACGTGAGGTCAGCCGTACGCAACCTCCGCCCGTCGGAGGGTTTTACACGGATATGAGGATCCGCGCCTTAGCCGGCTCGCGGCGAGCGACGATCTGGCTGATCGCCGTCCAAGTCGCCGCCGCCGCGTGCTTGGCGGTCCTCGTTCCCATCACGAGTGCGCGTTCCGCGCTGCGCGCGGATGTCGACAGCTTGCATGCCCATCAGCAGCGCTCCGGCTCACGGCGCATGTGCGCGCAGGGCTCGCGCAGCCACCAAAGCCGCCGACGCAAGTCGTTGTTCTCGCCGTGTCCCCCTGGCGCACGGACCGGTGCGGCCCGCTCGGTCACGACCACCTCCGCGATCGTTGCCGGGCGCGTCACGCCGAACGCGAACACGTCGTACTTCTTCAGCTACGGAACCACCGCCCGCTATGGCTCCCGTAGCGCCTCCAGGCGCGCGGGTGGGCGGCCGAAGGCATTCGCGACGTCGGTGACGCTTGCCAGCCTGCGGCCGTACACGAGGTACCACTTCCGGATCATCGCGACCAACTGCGGGGGCTGCCGCACAGGCACCACCTACGGTGCGGACCACACGTTCACCACCGCGGCACCGTCGCCGATGCCCCCGCCGTTGCCTTCGCCGCCGCCTCCGGCGGCTCCCGTTGCCACCACCGGCTCGGCGATCGCGATCACCCAGATCTCGGCGACGGTTACCGGCACGGTGGAGGCCAACGGGGTTCCGACGACGTGGCACTTCGACTACGGGCCGACGAGCGCCTACCTCGCCGAGACTCCACCGCAGACGGGTGCCCCCGGTATGACCGACGTGTCCGCGTCGCTGGCGGGTCTGGCCGACGCCCAGACCTACCACTACCGTCTCGTGGCCACAAACAGCCTCGGCACCTCCTACGGCGCCGACCAGACATTCACGACGCAGACCCCGACGAGTACCCAGCAGGAAGATGCCGACCACGCCATAGCCACATACGCGGCGATGCAGCAGTACTTCTACGCCCCGAACGTCTCCCCAGGTGACACCAGCAGCCTGTACGTCGAAGACTACCCCCAGAGTGGAAACCGCTACTCCTACCTGTGGCCGTTCTCGCGGGCACTGGTCGCCACCATCATCCTGGCTGGGATCCCCCCGAGCTTCGACGGCGGCCTCGAATACCAGGCCGACGTCAGCGATCGCCTGTCCGGGCTCTCCCACTACTGGGACGGCGCGGCCAACCCGCCGGGGTACGACTCCTACGTGACCGCGCCGTTCGGCGGCGGCGGGGACAAGTACTACGACGACCAGGCCTGGGTCGGGCTGGCGCTGGCCCAGGACTACCGCCTAACCCAGAGCGCCAGCGCCCTGAGCGACGCGGAGAACGTCTTCTCGTTCGTGTACCCGGACGGCTGGGATGGCAACGCCGGCGAATTCGACCCGGGTGGCACGTTCTGGGTCCAGCAGGGAGCGGGTTTGGGTCTGACCAACCACGAACGCACGACCACCTCGAACGCGCCCAACGCCGAGCTCGGGTTCCGTCTCGAGCAACTCGACCCCGGCGACCAGGCCACCTACGAAACCGGGTCGATGACGATGTATCGCTGGGTCAACCATTACCTGTACAACGTCGATAGCAATCCCACCGACCCCAACGCGCCGAATCCCAACTACGAACCGAGCAAGCCCTCTCTCGTCTTCGACAAAGTGACCGAAGGGCGGGTCGGAAAGACGCTGTGGACCTACAACCAGGGGGCGATGATTGCCGCCAACGTGACCGCCTACCAGGACACGGCCGAAACCGGCTACTTGACGAATGCGGAAGCGCTCGCGAACGCATCCCTCGACTACTTCACCGAGGCGAACTACCTCGACACCCAGCCGGCAGCGTTCGTCGCCATCTATTTCCGCGGCCTGCTGGTCCTCTATGCGGCGACCGGCGACAGCACCCTGCGGGCGAAGATCCTTCATGCCGCCCAGACCTACGCCGGCGACGCCTGGAACGACTACCGCAACGGCCAGAACCTCTTCCACCTGCCGTCCTCGCCCGGCTCCTCCTACCGGCTGCTCGACCAAGGCGCCCTGCTCGAGATCTACGCGGCACTCGCCTGGGAACCGAGCGACTACGACATGCTCCCTTAGGAGCTCACGCCGCCATCGCGAGGACTTGAGGGGCCGTTGTGCTGTCCTACGAGTGCTATCTGGCGATGCCGAGCGGCCACGAGCGCGTGAACCATCCTTTGCCGACCGTCGAGTGGTGGGGCCATGCATGAGCGAGGATGAGGCTATGCGGGCAGCGGTCGAAGCGCCAGCACACCCCCGTGCAGCCGCGAGCCACGGTGTTGCCGGCGCGAGTCTCGTTTCTCATGATGGAAAGGTGGATTCGATCTTGTCTGGTTGGGATCTTGCTCGTCGCTGCGCTCGCGCTCGGTACAGCCTGCGCCTCCGCGGAAGAACTCTCGCTCGAATACGAAGCGTATGTGACCGCGGAGTACCAGGGCACCTACGAAGAACAATACGTCGACGCCTTCGGCGATAACTACTTCTTCGTCATGAGTTTCGACATGACCTCCAAGTATGACCTCCAGTGGCTGTCGGACGGTACGCTGCGAACCTTGAACTACCGCGAGCCGGTGGTGAAAGCAACTGGTCTCATGATGATCGAAGTCGCGAAGTCCGGGGGCGGATTCTTCGAACCGGAAACGTGCGACTACAGCGTCCTATCGCCGCTGCCGGGAGACAACTTCCCACTCAACCGACCCGGCCCGGCGGGCCAACTCGACATCGACGCGTTCATCCCCCACGGAACGAACTACCTCGCGGAGACCTCGGCCCCGACGGCCTATAACTGCAGCGACGACGCCAGCCTCGGCACTCCGGGTGCGCCGGTCGGCGACCCCACCTACGACAAAGGGCTCGCCCCCGTCGTCGAAGTGAACGTCCGCAACGACCCGAACTACCTGCAGGATGTGAGCTCGAAAGGCTCGCCCGTGTTCGGCACGGGGAGCTACTCCATCGAGGGGAGCGTGCACGTCACCTCCGAACCGGGCCTGAATGGGCCGATCGCCCCGCCACCGCCAAACCGGTCGAAAAAATTGAACCCAGCACGCCGATCGAACCTCCCATTTCGCCCCCCAGAGTCCCTCAGAAACGAAACCGATCGTTGAAGAAATCGTCGAACCGATCTTGGGCACCGGCGGCGGCGGTAAGCACGGAAAGCGCGCCAAACTGAAAACAGGACTGCGCGCCAAATGCCCCGCCACGACGACCGGCTGCAAGGTCACGGGCATCCTCGTAGCAAGCCTGCCGAGCGTCCCGGGCGCGCCCAAGCCTCGGGGGCGAACACCAAGCAGCACGATGTGACGATCGGCTCCACTAGCTTCAAACTGGCCGCCGGGGCCTCGTCTCCGGTCACGATCGCGCTCTCGCGCGCGGGTTTTGTCCTGCTGCGCAAGGAGCACCATCTGCCCGTCTCGATCACCGTCTCGGTCGCGGCCCCCGGCCGGGCGAGCATCAAGCATTTGCGCGCCCTGACGCTGAGGCTGCCAGGCAAACACTGAGCGCTCGGCCGCGGCGGGCAATCGCCGGTCCAGTCCCATCCTCCCGCGGGATCGAATCAGGCACCTGCCGTGCAGAGAAGCTTAGTTTGCCGGCGTGCCAGCCAACGCTCAGCTCGCCACGATTACGGTTGCACGATAGGGGTGCAAACCGCGACGCCGTGCCGGCTCGAAGTGCTTCCAGGCTTGCGCGATGGGAGCTGTGAGCGTGGCCGTGCCCGGGGTCAGCGCGCGGAAGGCGTACACCACGACGGGCAGCGTGGAGACCTCGCTGCTCGCGCAGAGCGCTACGCGCCGCAGCACGCTGGGGTCCGACGAGCGAGCGGCGGCCCAAGGGAAGACGCGTGGGGGCGGCTTGGTGCCGGCGGGCCAGGAGAGGTACTTCTCGGCCTCCACCAACTCCACATAGACGAGCGTGCCCACCTTGACTGTGGGTGTGGCATCGCTCTCCGGTGCGATCGAGAGCGTCGTAGGGGATCTAACGCAGCCGTTGGTGACCTCCCCTGCCGAGGTGCCTGGACGTCCGCAGGCCGCGAGCACAACGGCACAGAGCACAGCGCCAGGGAGAGCGCTTGGATACCTCATTGTCCAGCTATACGTTGGTTGCCCCCATGACGTCACAAGGGTAGCCGCTCCAGGACTCGCGCCCTAGTGGAGCGCTTTCACGACGCGGTCGCGAGGATCACCCGCGGGTTGCCGCGCGCTCAGACTCGGGGAGGCGAGGAGCGAGTGCAACCAACGATCGTTAGAACGGGGAAAGCTACTCAGGTGCGACGCCACAGGAATCGAGACGGTCCCAACGGAATATCTAAGTCGACGTCGAGGTTCCGATTGAGACGGTCGGCTTTGCCTCACTGGTAGGTACCCGCCTACCAGCTCAGAGGGCGCTTCGCGCCGGAGCGTTGTGTGATGCGAGGGTGTCGTGGGTACCAAATGACGCCCGTAGCCGCGCGCTTCACTTAACGATCGTAAAGCTCAGCGACTTCGGCGCGGAGCGCGCTCCCGCAGGGTTGGTCGCCGTAATCACAAGCGTGTAAGGCCTCGGCTTGAGCTTCTCCGCAGGCGAGATGCGGCCCTGAAACGCTACCTCGTTGGTTCCTTTGTGCCCCGTGAAGGTGAGCGCACCCGCGGTGGCGGCGCGCCTGCAGGTGGGTTGTGGCGATTCTTCTCGTCCTGCGCGATGCACTTCCCGCTAGCCGTGCGGCCGCCGACGCGCTGGAGGAGGTGAGGGTCACCGTTGCCTGCTCGTTGAGCGAGAACGAGAAGGTCGTCCCGGTGGACGTCTTCGCGCGGCTGATGCCGGCGAGTCGATTGCCCTCACGTCATCTCGCTGTGGATTGGCGTGCGTGCTGCAGCACAGGAGGCGGAGACGGTTCGCTGGGTGCCGAGGTGGGGGGGGGCTGGGCCGGTGTGGTGGTGGAGGTTGTGCCTAGAGTTCCGGTCGTGAAGGGCTGGTTGCTGCCATAGGCCACTCCACCGGAGTTTTCGGCGACCAGTCGGAAGTGGTAGGTCGTTCCCAGCGCAAGCCCGCCGATGGCGCCCGCAACCGCACTCGGGCTGCCGGAGGCGCCCACGCTCTGGGTGGCCCGATCCTGCTCGGCGGCGGCACGCCCTACTTCCTGCCCCCGCAGGAGAGGATCAACCTGGAGTTGCTCGAGACCCAGACGTTCGGTGCTCGCGTCGTTTACCTCGCTACAGCTGCGCGCCAGACGTCCTGTAGATCATCGTTCCCATTCGCGCGCTCTGTGGCAAGAGCGGGGAGAAGAGCCCGGCCGCTCTGGACGTGACGCCGGTTTCACCGACAGGCCGGTAGGCCGCCGGTGAAACCGATCACAGCTCCTATCAGCAGGTGCTGGTCACAGGGATCGTCTGGCATTTACCGGTCGTGGTTCCGCTGTTGCCACCGAGGATCGCCGACTTTTCGCCTTCAGCTCCGTTGAACAAGCCGGCTTGACCGGTTTCACCCTTTTCGCCTTTGCCTGCCGGGGCCCCGCTTGCGCCGCTAGGTCCAGCGGGCCCTGTCGCGCCGGTCGCGCCTTGGCCGCCCAGGATCACCCGAAGTTCGCCATGGCGGCAGCGGTGTGCGTACGGGATCACCTTGAGCGCGCCACCCGCTGCGCTCGGCAGGCAGCCCTTCAAAGCCGCATGCGGGCCGTGCAGGGCGCCCCAGGCGTCGGTAGTCCCTAGGCACAAGCACATACACGCAGCCGCCAGAGCAGCTAGGCCACCCACCCTCGACATTGCACAGCCTCCTGTTCGCTTTGGATCGAAGCGAACGGGATCGCGTATTTGTCTATCCCACGCTCGCTCAACCGATCAGGGGACGAGCGCGCCTGCGGCATCGTCAGCCGCCGGTCAGCGGGGCTCCTCGGACTCACCAAAGTTCTCAACAAGCTGGAAAAGGCGCACGTGAGAACGCGCGATCGCCCGAAGTTCGCGCAGCAGGCCGTGAGCCTCCGGCGAATCCGTGAGCTCTTGGCGCTCCTCGACCGTTCGCATGCGCACCATTACCATCATCGCGTCGCCACGGGTGCTCGCGTAAAGCTCGGCAGACACGAAACCTCGGCGGCCGACGATCACGTTTCGCATTCCCTCGGAGATTCCTTGGGCTAGCTCACCCTGCTGCGAGGGGTCGACCGTCCAGACATCGATCAGGATCGGAGATTCCATTGGCCGCGCTTGAGTCTACATCGTTCGTGCCTAAGGCCAGGGATCTGCTCACTCGGAAAGTCCGGCGCGGGAGGTACATTCACGCGACCGCGGGCGAGGTGATCAGAGCCCTAGTTTGCGCACGCCGGCCTCGTCGAAGCCGAGGTGATGACCGACCTCGTGGCGCACCGTCTGGATGACGTGTGCCCGCAGGCGCTTGGGATCGTCCCCGAAGTCGCGCACGAGTGTGTCGCGAAAAATCAGGATCTCGTCTGGCATGCCACCGCCCCCGAAGTAAGGGGTTCCCTGCAGCCTAGAGCCGACGTACATGCCGTACGCATGGTTCTCGGCACCGCGATCGGACACGACGACCGCTACGTGCTCCAGCGCATGCTGGAACTCGATCGGGAGTTCGTCGAGTGCTGAGCTGACGAGCTCCTCGAATTCCTGCTCGCTGTAGTGGCGGTGTGCGCTCATGGATTCGCGATCGCGTCGAGCGTAGCTCACCCACTGCGCCGACCGGCACACCGCATCTCCCCGAGTCTCAAGCCTGCACTGTCAGCCTGCGACCTGCGAACATGAGCACGGTGACCGTCGCCGAGCTCTGGCGGCGCGGCCAGGCGGGCTGGCCACGCCGCTTTCCCGTTGCGCAGTTCCCGAACCCGCCGCTGCTACTCGCGTTCGCTGGGTTGGGGCTTGCGTCCGAGGTCGGCGGCACCGCACACGAGGTTGGGCGCGCGATCTTCACGCTCGGACTCGCCGTGTGGGCGTGGGAGGAGGCGACGAGCGGGATCAACTGGTTCCGTCGTCTCCTCGGGGCGGGAGCGCTCATCTGGCTCCTCGCCAGCCTGGCCGATGAGCTCCAAGGACACTAAGCGACGTTAGCGCTGCTCTTCCAGGGCGGCCATGGGATGGCGATGAGGGAGGTGGCGTCGATGCCGCTGTCGGCTGGATAGCCAAACCGATCAGGAATCGAGAAGCGCCGGTCATCGAGCTCACCTAAAGTGATCGCTACGCCGCCACGGAAAGGAAGCGAGACCTATGAAGACAATGACATGTAGGCAATTGGGTGGACCATGTGATTTCCAGCACCACGGGGACACCGCAAATGAAGTCATCAAGGCACAGGACAAACATCTAAAGGATGTAGTTGCACAAGGCGATACAGCACACGAGAGTGCTTTGCAGGAGATGAAGGGCAGGTGGAAGCATCCCCTTGCAGGAATGGGGTGGTACCGGAAGGCCAAGCGTGATTTTGCCGCTCTTCCCGATGACTGATAGGTGTCAGGCCACGCATGGCCGGCGTTCCAATCGGGTATTTGCGTAGGTGCCGTCGCCTAGACGGTAGACGCTGTCGTTCGGGCGGGTAGACGCAAAAGGCGCGAAGCCAACGAGAGAGGCCAAAGATGGAGGCGCGAATCGACATCATCACGCTCGCTGTCGCCGATCTAGCGCGGGCATTGAAGTTCTACCGAGACGGCCTCGGCTTGGAGTCGCGTGGGGTGATCGGCTCTGAGTTCGCCGGCGACGATGTCGAGCCGGCTGGGGCTATCGCGTTGTTCGAGCTGCCGAGCGGGCTGTTTCTGTCACTTTACCCCCGCACCGAGCTCGCGAAGGACGCCAAGGTTCCCCTCGGTCCGCCGAAGACAGGCGAGTTCAGCATCGGACAGGCGGTTGCAAGCAAGGCCGAGGTCGATGCCGTGCTCACCCAAGCCCAAGCCGCGGGAGCCACACTTACCGACCGAGCGCATGACCGTCCGTGGGGGATCTACTCGGGTTACTTTCGCGATCCCGATGGGCATCTCTGGGAGATTCTCTGGAACCCACGGCTCGTTCGCCCGCAGGAGTAGGCGCATCGTCAAGTGGCTCCTCGAAGCCGCTCGAGGCCATCGAGAATCAGGTCGAGTCCCCACGCGAACTCAGCAGCGTTGTCGTAACCGGACTCGGGGAGCGTCGTGGCAATCTCGACGAGGTACGGATAGTTCTCGAGTGCGCTGATTGTCGCCGCTCTGCGTTGCGCGGCTTCTCCGGCGCTCTCGGGGGTCTTGAACCCCGTATCCCTTTCCTGCAAGGCGAAGCCGTAGATATAGGCGTCTTGGACCGAATAGGCGTGGATCGCCAGCTTGAACGAGAAGCCCGCTTTGCGCAGACAGCCCATCACCGCGTTGTGGTTACGCAGGTTCGCCGGCCCCGGATGCCGCGACTCCATCATCCCGATCGCCCAGCCGTGGCGCCCCAGCGCCTCGCGCGTGGAGAGCGCGCGGCGGCGCATCGCGAGCCGCCAGTCGAGATCCTCAGCAGGCAGCTCGATCTCACTGAAGACGACGTCGACCATGCCATCGAGGAGCTGCTCCTTATTGGCGACGTGCTTATAGAGCGCCATCGGCACGACGCCGAGCTCCTGCGCGAGCCCGCGCATGCTGAACCCTTCGAGCCCCGCCTCGTCGGCGAGGGTCACGGCGGCTCCCAGCACACGAGCGCGGCTCAGCGGTTTGCGGGTTGCGAGCTTCTGTTTTGTCATCGGCCTTGACAAGTGTACACCGTACACCTATAGTTCCAAGAACGAGTGTACGCCGTACACCTCACCGAAAGGCACCGCATGGACCCCGACGCCCCTTATCCCGTCCAATACTCGGTCGACTATCCCGAGCGGCCGCTCAACCGCCTGAGCACCTTCTTCCGCCTGTTCGCGGTCGTCCCGATCGCGATCGTGCTCGTCCTGCTCGAGGGCACCGCCTCCGCCTATGACGGGGGGAGGAACGCGACCGTTGGCGCTGTCGGCCTGGTTGTGCTGCCCACGCTGTTGCTGATCCTGTTTCGGCAGAAGTATCCGCGCTGGTGGTTTGACTGGAACCTCGAGCTGATGCGGTTCTCCGCGCGGGTTGGCGTCTACCTGGCACTGATGGAGGACCGCTATCCCTCCACCGACGAGCAGCAGGCGGTGCATCTCGAATTTCCCTATCCCGACGCGCGCAACGACCTCAACCGCTGGCTGCCGCTGGTCAAGTGGTTGCTGGCGATTCCGCACTACGTGATCCTGTTCTTCCTCTACATTGCCGCGTTCTTCGTCGTGATCGCCGCTTGGTTTGCGATCCTGCTCACCGGTCGCTTCCCGCGCGGGATGTTCGACTTTCTCGTCGGCGTCGGTCGCTGGACCAACCGCGTGATCGGGTATGCCCACGTGCTGGTGACCGATCGCTACCCGCCGTTCCGCCTCGCTCCCTAGGTTCCGCGGGCGTATCCCGCGAGGCGACGGCCGTGGTCAGGCCAAGTGGTCTGATCGCGGCTCTCTCCGCGATGCGCAAACGTGCGCCGGCCCTCTCACACCGTCCTGAGCGCGTCGGCCGGTGCGAGGCGTGCGGCGCGGATCGCCGGCAGCAGCCCGGCTATCGCGCCGATCAGCAGCGCCGCGGCAAAGCCGCCCGCCCACGCCGAGGAGGGGATCACGATCGCCCAGCCCTTGCCAGCCGCATACACCGCCGTTGCCAACGCACCCAGCGCCACCCCCACCGCTCCGCCGCCGAGCGCCAAGAGGATCGCCTCCGCCAGGAACTGCGTGCGAATCTGGCCCCGCGTGGCGCCCAGTGCACGGCGAAGCCCGATCTCCGAGCGCCGTTCCAACACGGAGATGACCATGATGTTCGCCACTCCCACCGCGCCCACCAGCAGCGCCACCGCACCGAGCCCCAGGAACAGCCCATTCAGAGCGCTCTTGGCCTCCGCACGCGCCACCAGTGTGTCCGAGGGTTGGCTCACGTCCACTTCATTGGGCGCTTCCGGGTCCGTCGTCTGCGCGAGGACCGACTGAACAGCGGCAACCTGTTCATTTTCCGCACGCACATACACCGTGTTCGCATGGCCGTCCGCCCCCAGATACCTCTTCGCCGCTGGGAAGCCCACGAGCACCGAGCCTTCGATTTCCGGTGTGAGCACCGCCGGGCCGAGGACGCCCGTTAGGTAGAACCATTGGTCCTGCACCCAGATCCGCTCGCCTGGGTAGAGGCGGTCGACCCCCAGGCGCTGTGCCGCCGCGGCGCCCAGCACCGCAACCGGCTCGGTCGCGGTGGCCGCGTTCAGGTAGCTGCCCAGCGCAACCTTCACCCCGAGCGTCGCGAGTAGATCGGTGCTCGCCGCCTGCACGTTCAGGGCGTTCGTATCGATCGTCGGAATTACCGGCGTGCGGTACACGCTCGCCGTCACCTTCGCCGTCTCGGCCACGCTCGTGACGGGGTCGATGCGCGCAATCATCGTCGGTGCGGCGAGCGGCAGCTCGGCGGTCTTGCCCGTGAGGCCCTGGCCGTTTGTCACCGTCAGCAGGTTTGTTCCCAGCCGATCGATTTGGCTGAGCAGACCGGCCTGGCTGGAGGAGGAGAGTCCCAGCACCGCCACGATCGCCGCCACGCCGATCGCGATTCCCAGCGCAGAGAGGGCCGCCCGTAGTCGCCGCGTGCGCAGCCCCACACTGGCCACCCGTGCCAGATCGGCCGGGCGCAGCCTCTTCGGCGTTAGGTTCGCCGCAGTGGCGGGCGCCATCATCGTCCTTCGTTGACCAGCGCAAACGCCGCCTTCAGGCGCTCCACGCTCGCCACCACGATGTACCCACCCTCGCGGTGGTTCGCGGTGAACGCCGGTGCCAGCGCGATGCCGCACGCGTCGGTTCGCACCGCGACGCGGCGTCGCCGCATTGTGCGCGAGGGGGATCCGGGCGAGCCCGATGTGTGCAAGGAGAGCGCCTGGGGCGTGGGTACGTGAGCGCCGTCGGAGCGAAGCGTGAAATATCCGCTCGGGCCGCGGCTGGGTGCCGCAAATGTCACCAGCGCACCCGGCACGGGATGTTTCTCAGCGTCGGTGACGGTCACGGCAAACTGGATCGCGAAGCGCATTCCCGCGGGCGCGGACTGTGTGGCGCCGATCCCCGCAGCGAGCTTGGTCGGCCTTCCCGCGAGACCCGCTGGCGCCTCAGCAGTCGACGGAGTGCCCCTGGCGAGCGTGCCGCACGCGCTCAAAGCGCTGTCTTCGATGTTCGTCAGGGCGAACGAGATCGAGCCATACACAGAGCTTGCCGTGACCGTGTAGCTGCCGGCGGCAAAGTTAGCGGTGAGGAGCGGTGCGAGCGCCATCCCCGAGGCATCGCTACCGACCGCAACCGTGTTCGAGTCGCTCGCAGCGAACGAGCCGCTAGCGCCAACGGCCGGTGCGCTGAAGGTGACCGGGATCCCCGCGAGCGCCGTCGTCACCGGGCAGCCATTGCTATTGGCGAACGCCACCTGCAGGTTGGTGGTAAAAGGGCTGCCGAGCGTGGCGCTCTGGGGTGTGCCCGCCGCCAGCGTCAGCTCATTTGGCGGATTGGACGCCGGGCAGCTCGGCGCACTCGAGTCGCTCGACGGTCCCGTTTCGCCCGCCGCAGGAAGCGCCCCACTGGCGAGTGTCGCGATTGCAACACCCACGCCCGCGCTCATAACCAGCGAGCCTCGCACCCACGCCGCCGCGCTTCGCGTCCGTGCCGCCGCGCTTCGCGCCCGCGCCGCCGCGTTTCGCTTCCGTGCCGCCGCGCTTCGCTTCCGTGCCGCCGCGCCTCGCGCCCGCGCCGCCGCACTTCGAGCCTGTGCCGCCGCACTCCCCAACCGCGCGATCGCGCTAATCGACATTCGAGACCCCCGTGTCCGCGACGATCCGGCCGTCGAGCATCTGCACCTGACGTGGCAGGCTCGCCGCCAGCTCACGATCGTGGGTGATCACCACGATCGTCGCGCCCTGGGCATTCAGCTCCTCGAGCAACTCCACGATCGCCGCGCCCGCCGTGCTGTCTAGGTTGCCGGTGGGCTCATCGGCGAGCACGATCGCGGGGCCGCCAACCAGCGCTCGTGCGATCGCCACCCGCTGGCGCTCGCCACCGGAGAGCCTGCTGGGACGAAAGCCCACACGAGCGGCCAGGCCGACCCGCGCCAGCGCCTGCGCCGCTTGCTCGCGCCGCTCGCTCGCATCCGTCCCCGCATACAACAGCCCGTCCGCCACGTTCTCGAGTGCCGTGGAATGCTCCGCCAAGAAGAACTGCTGAAACACAAAGCCGACGCTCCGCGCCCGCAGGCTCGCCAGCTCGCGGTCGGACAGCTGCGCTACATCCTGGCCGGTGATCGACACAACCCCCGAGCTCGGACGCTCCAGGGTGCCGATCACATGCAGCAGCGTCGTCTTGCCCGACCCCGACGGACCCACGATCGCCACCAGCTCACCCGCGCGCACGAGGAAGCTCACATCCCGCAGTGCAAGCACCGGCGGCTGCGAACCATAGGCCTTGCTGACCGCTCGTAGCTCCAGTACGCCCACGCCGCTCATGTCGAGGGCACCACGACATGTTGACCGGCAGACACGGCCTGGCCGCTGACCTGAACGAGGCCTTCCGCGTCATCAAACAGCCCCAGCGCGACCGCCTCCAAGTGGTGCACGTCGCCGGCCACCACCTCGAGCGCATAGCCGCCACCCGCCAACGCCAGCAGGGCGTCAACCGGAACGGCCAGCGCAGCGGGAGCGCTCCCCGTCGTGATCGACACCGTCACCGGCGCCTCGTCCAGGTGCCCGATCGCACGCGGTTCGCTCGGCGCCACGTCCACTTCAATCGTCGGCCCGCCTTCTTCGCCGTTTTCCGGACCGCCGCCGCCTTCCTTGCTCGCTGGCGCTTTCGCAACCGTTCCTACCGAGCTGATCACCCCTGGCGTCGTCTGCTCGTTCGGCAACGTGATCGAGACGTGAGCACCAACCTTCACGCTCGATTGCTCAGCGGCACTCAGCGCGATTTTCACCTGCGGGCGCGTCGAGGTGACTCCCAGCACCGGTCCCGGCGTGACACTCGCGCCAAGTTCCGGGGTCACGCTCGTCACGCGTACCGCGCCCCGCTCGAAAACTACCGAGCCGAGCGATAGCTCGCCCGTCACCGTCATCCCGCGGGCGGATTGAAATGCCCGGATTGCTGCTTCGGTCGCTGCCCCGAATATTTCGCCGCTCAGGCCACTGCCGTCGCCGAGCGCGTGCAGGTTCGCGTTCAACGCCGCTACGTCTCTGCCCGGTGACATCCCCGCAGTGAACGCCCGCGAAGGCACAACCGTCCCATACAGCAGCACCGTCGGGCGGCCGCTCAGCGCGAACAAGCTTTCTCCGCGTGCGATTACTTGGCCGACCGCGGGCAGCATCGTGAACGTCGAACCCTGGCCATAGTCAGCCGCCGATGAGCGCGCCGCGGTGGCGGACGTCTCAGCGCTCGCGAGCGCGGCGCCTGCTGAGGACAGCGACGCGCGGTCACTTTGCACCTTCGTCGCCGTGGCGCTGGAGCTCTGGCGAGCGCTCGCCAGAGCCTGCGCATCGCTTGCGCACCCGCTTGTACCGCTACCCGACGGAGACTCGCCCGATGCGGCTTCGCCACTCGGCGAGGACGACCTAGGCACGTCTTCGGCTGCGTTCTCGCCCGCGCAGTCGACCGCCTCCTTCTTGCGCGTCGCCGTCGCCGTCGCACGCGCGTTCGTCAGGGTCGGGCTGTCCGCCGACAGCGACGCTTTGGCTGCCTCCAACATGCGTTCGCTGTTTGCGACCGCCTGTTCAGCCTGCTGCACCGCGGATGGCGGCGTGCCCGTCGGTACGCGGATGTTCGCAGCTCCCGCATAGCCAAGCGTTGCATTCACCTGCGTCTGCGAGGAAAGCGATTGGCGCCTGACCGTCGCGAGCGACGTCGGGCTCGCGTTGTCGGAGACGCCATTCGTCTTACCCGCGCCGCTGAACGGGTCGTTTACCGCTAGTACGAGAACGGCGACCGCCACGAGCACGAGCCCCAACCCCGCCAGTGCAGTTCGGCGCGGGTGCTTTGTACCCACTAGTGATTACCGTGCAGGCCGCCCGGGATTAGCGATTGGCAGGCTTCCTCTGCCGCACGCACTTGGGGCGAATGCAAGTCTACGCCGGCGCTTTTCGGGAGGTGCACGCCTCCACCCGAGAACGTCGGGTCGGGGAAGCTCGGGATTCCGTGCGCGCGAATGCACGCCGCCGCCTTCAGGTACTGCGACTGTTCCTGCGGGCTGACCTGCTTGTGGGAGCTCGATCCGGGTCCACCGCCGGGCAGCAGCTTGCTGCAGGCCTGCTGCGCGGACTTGAAATGGGGGTTGTTCGAGATCGACGGGTTGATCCCGATCGCGACCTTCACTTCGTTGCCATTGGTCGAGATTTTGGGGTCGGGGAAGTTGGGTACTCCGTGTGCGCGCACGCACGCCGAATAGGCCACGGCTTGGCTGTCCTGGGATGCCTGACTGCCCTGCGAGCCGCCCGAGCTCGAGGAGGAGCTCGGGGAGTCGCTCGAGGAAGTGTTCGACCCCAGGTGCGCCACGGCTGGGCTCTTGGTGGCGCCGCCACATCCGGCGAGCAGTAGCGCGAGCGCCGCGAGTCCTGCAATCGGCTTTATTGCTCTCATCTCGTGTCCTCGTCTCCTCGTGCTGGCTGGACTATGCGTGGGAACCTGTTCTACGGAACGGCCGGTTACAGCGCGGTGACCGACGCTGTCACCGCGCTGTAACCGCGGATGCGCCACGCTTGGCGGTCCATGCGCGTACTGCTGGTCGAGGATCACGCCGAGCTGGCCGATACGGTCGCCGCCGGCCTGCGCCGGGAGGGCATCGCCGTCGACGTCGCGCTCGAGGGCCACGATGCGCTCGCGCACCTCGCGCTCAACGACTACGACGTCGTGGTGCTCGACCGCGACCTGCCCGGTGTGCACGGCGATCAGATCTGCCGCTCGCTGGTGGCCAAGGGCCACGACGGGCGCATCCTGATGCTCACCGCGGCCGGCTCCATTGAAGACCGCGTCGACGGGCTCAGCCTGGGCGCGGATGACTATCTGCCCAAGCCGTTTGCCTTCGCCGAGCTTGTCGCCCGTGTGCGCGCTCTTGCGCGGCGTTCGGGCAGCCAGATGCAGCCACCCGTGCTCGTGCGTGGCGGCCTGCGTGTCGATCCCGCCAACCGCCTCGCCAGCCGCGACGGGCAACGCCTGCAGCTCAGCCTCAAGGAGCTCGCGGTGCTCGAGTACCTGCTCGGTGCCGCTGGTCGCCTCGTCTCTGCCGAGGAGCTGCTCGAGCACGTATGGGACGAGAACGCCGACCCCTTCACCACCACCGTCAAGGTCACCATCAGACGGTTGCGCGCCAAGCTCGGGGAGCCGCCGCTGATCGAGACCGTCACCGGCGCCGGCTATCGGATAGGAGGCTAGCCGTGTCATCGCCCGAGACGCGCCGTGCGAGCACCGGCGATCGACGCTCCCCTGAGCGGTCTCTCCGTCAGCGTTGGCTGCGCCGTCCCCGCTACACGATTCGCCTGCGTCTCGCCGTCCTCTACAGCGGCGTCTTTCTGACCTTGAGCACACTGCTGCTCGCGATCGTTTTCCTGTCCGTGCGCCACTCTTCCCACGCGGTCGTCTCCGCGCAGGCCGTGCCGAAGCTCGTGCTACGACATGGCGCCGAAGTGACTCCTTCGGGATCGCCGCTCTCGGTCGTGCCAGAAAGTCTCCTGCTGCAGCAGGCACGTGCGCAGGCCCATCAGCTCGGGGCGGTGGCGCTCAACGTCAACAACAGCGACCTGCATCAGCTGCTGATCTGGTCGGTCGTCTCCTTGGCGATCATGGCGGCCGCGTCGATTGCGATCGGATGGGTGCTCGCCGGTCGCGTGCTGCGCCCGCTGCAGGTGATTACCAGCACCGCCCGCGAGCTCTCCGCTACCAACCTGCATGAGCGCCTCGCGCTCGGTGGCCCCAACGACGAGCTGCGCGAGCTCGGCGATACGTTCGACGAGCTCCTCGCGCGATTGGAGCATTCGTTCGAGGCCCAGCGCCAGTTCGTAGCCAACGCTTCGCACGAGCTGCGCACGCCACTTACGTTGGAGCGGGCGATCCTCGAGATCACGCTCGCCGACCCAGCCGCCAGCGCCGCTTCCCTGCGAGCAGCCTGCGAGCGGGTACTTGCAATCGGCGAGCAGCAGGAGCGCACCATCGAGGCCCTGCTGACCCTCGCGCGCAGCGAGCGCGGTCTTGAGCACCGCGAACCGCTGCTGCTCGACACGCTCACCGGCCAGGCGCTCGAGGAGCATCATGAGGAGGCTGCGCGGCGCGGTTTGCGCCTCGAGAGCAAACTCGAGCGCGCGCCCGCCAGCGGTGACCGGCGGCTGATCGCGCGGCTGATCGCCAACCTCCTCGACAACGCCATTCACCACAACGCCGCCGGCGGCTGGGTGATGGTCACGACCGCCGCCGAGGCCGGGGAGGCGGTCCTGACTGTCCGCAACAGCGGACCGATAATCGGCCCAGAGGAGGTCGAGCGGCTGCTGGCGCCCTTTCACCGGCTCGGCGCCGATCGCGTCGGTCACGGCGACGGTCACGGCCTCGGTCTCTCGATCGTCGCTGCGATCGCAACCGCGCATCGGGCGAAGCTCAGCGTGCACCCGCAGGCCGAGGGCGGCCTACGGGTTGAGGTGCGCTTCACGGCCGTATAGCTCGAGGACTCCGTGAGTCCTCTCATTGGTCGCCTTCACGCGGATCACTTGACTTCGCCGATTCCGGAGATTAGATTCCTGAAGCTCGATGCGAAACTAACGTGTCGTCTGGAGGGATCCCACGGCATCCGGCTAGCCGGCCCAAGCGGGCTTGTGCCCATGCCGCGGGAGCTGCTCGAGGCCAGCGCGAATGGCGCTCGCCGAGCCGCGCCGTCCTGGCGCTCCCGTAGCCTTGGCGGCTTATGGCACGGGCTCCAACGACCTATAAGACCGTCTCGCTCTTCACGGGCGCCGGCGGGATGGATGTCGGCTTTGAGCGCACCGGTCGCTACGAGGTTCTCGCTTGCCTGGAGAAGGAGGACGCGTGCTGCGACTCGCTGGTGGCCAATCGCGACGCGGGCCTCTTGGGGTCGCCCGCTACGGAGATCCTGCGCGGGCCGATCGAGGATCACGACCCCGCTGAGGCGATGGCGCGGTTGGGCCTCGCTCCGGGCGAGCTCGATGTCCTGATCGGCGGTCCCCCGTGTCAGACGTTCAGCACGGCCGGACGGCGCGCGACGATGCAAGATCCGCGTGGCATGCTGCTCTGGCAGTTCCTGCGGTGGACTGCGGTGTTCCGGCCAAGATTCTTCGTGATGGAGAACGTGCGCGGTCTGCTGTCCGCCGCGATCGAGCATCGGCCAATCGCGTTGCGCCCTGATAAGGGAGGCCCACCGTTGACCCCGAATGAGGAGCCAGGCTCGGTTATGGCTCGCTGGCTCGAGGATTTAGCGGAAGCTACCGACGACGCTTATCGGGTCGACTGCTTTGAGGTCAACGCGGTGAACTACGGCGCGCCGCAGCTGCGAGAGCGGGTCTTGTTCTTTGGCAACCGCGTGGATGCGGTCGTGGACTTCCCGGCTCCCACGCACCGCAACCCCTTCAGGAAAGCGCCCGAAGTTGACCCCCCCGGCGAAGAGCGCCCGCCTTTTCAGACGCTCGGCCACGCGCTCGACGCCATGGGTCACGACGACGGCGAGGTTCTCGATTTCAGCCCGCGCAAGAAGCGCTTCCTGGCGATGGTGCCCGAGGGCGCCAACTGGCGGACGCTGCCGGTGCCCGTGCAGCAGGAGTCGATGGGGCGCGCGTGGCACGCGAAAGGCGGCCGCTCGGGCTGGTGGCGGCGACTCAGCCGCGATCTGCCGTGTCCGACGGTCGTCACGATGCCTAATCATGCGAGCACCTCGATGTGCCATCCGACCGAGACGCGCGCGCTCACTCTGAGAGAGTGCGCGGCCATCCAAGAGTTTCCCGACGCGTGGACGTTCTGTGGCACAACCGTCCAGAAGTACGCTCAGGTGGGCAACGCCCTACCGGTGCGGCTGGGCGAGGTGGCGGGATTCGTGCTCGCCGGTGCCTTCGACAATTCGAAGGCACCGGCGCCGAAGCGCGAGCATCCTCGGTATCGGCGCGTGTATCTCAACTCGCACGTTCGAACGCGCCAGTGGTATCGCGCCGGCGTCACGTATGAGTGGAAGGACGGCGAGGACAACTCGGCCTCGCACTATGGTGCGGCGCCCAGCCGCAGTGCTGCCGTCTAGCTCGACCGAAGGAGACTGTCGTGCCAAAACGACACCTTGGGATTCCGAAACCGAAACCGACGACGCTCTCAAAGAGCGCGCTCCTCCAACAACTGTCAGAGATCGATGCCGATACCGCAGCGTGGGAGCGAATCAAGTCTCTGGAGAACTCTTTTCGTGAGCGTATGCGCGCAGGTATCGACAACTTGCCTGACGGGGGCGGCCGATTCGCTGACTTCGGCACGAGTCCGTATGTCCTGCTGATCCAATCTTTGAAAAACGGCTACAAGAGCATTGCGCAGATCGAGGCGGATATCGTACCCGCGAAGGCGTTCTCCTCGATGGAGACCAGCGCCGGAAGGATGATCGAGGCAGTCGCTCTCCCGGTTTACGGCTGGGAGTGCGTCGCCAGCGAGATGCACACCGTCAACTCTGCTCTCGATGGGAGACAGGTGGACGGCGAGCTCGTGCGCGCGGCGACTCTCAAGAGTGGGCCACGATGCCTAAACGATGAGATGGTCGAGAACTTTGCGGACGCGATTCTAGCCCACGCAGCCGGTTGGGCAGCCGAGGCCGAAGTCGATCGCGTCGAGTTCACCTACGGGGTACTCTACGGCACCAAGAAACAGTCCAATAAGAAGGACTGGCATATCCTCCGCACGCTGGAGGACAAGGTCGTCAAGCAGGGGGGAAAGCTGATCGATTCCCCCAATGGCAAGTGGGACTGCGAGGTTGAGATCGGCGGTGTCGCGATAACGGTCACAGTGCGAATCGGCGTGGACTGGTGGGAGTACCTCGGCGGCGGCACTTGCGCGCTGGAGTTGTGGGTGGCCTTGATCCGTGCATGCGTCACGCCCGATACCGAGTTTCAATATGGCGTCGGGGAGAAACACGTGATGTCCGACCTTGGGTTCATCGTCTCGACGAGCGGAGTCGCTACGGACTACAACGTGCGGGTACTCCAGAAGAGCCAGATTCCGTGGCTTTTCTTCATCGCCCGGCACTTCTGCGACGAACTTCGGATGTAGGTCTCCGAGCCGATTTGGTTTGGTCGTCTGCTGCCATTGTCGACACTATCCCGAAGCGGCGCAGACTTTCAGGCCGAGGCTTTCCGCCAGCTTGGCGTCTGAGGCCGTTGTCCGTTCGAGTGATCCCGAGGAGAACTTCTGCCGTTCGGGTTCCTGGTTGGTCAGCGAGTCCGCGAAGCTGGTCACCTCTGCGGCCTCCTGGGCATAGCCGGCGAGGAGGCGGTCGATAGCGGCCGTCTCGTTGGGTGGCTGCGGTAGCGCCCGAAGCTTGGCGTCGGCCGCGCGCGCATATACGACAGACTGTCGCAGGAGCGCCTGCAGCTCAGCTTTCGCCGCGGCCGTTTCATGCGTCAGCGCTTGGACGCGAGCGTCGAGAGGCTGCTGCTGGGAATGCAGCTTTTGGCAGATCGTGTCGGCCGCCGCGACGAAGCGCGCCGTTGTGGCGCCCGACGTCGGCGTCCCAGCCGACGTTGCTGGGTGAACGCTCGCGCTCGGCGTGCTCGTCGATCCGCAGCCAGCGATAGCCAGCGTAGTGATGGTCATCAGGAGGGCTGAGCGCCGGCGCATGCCCCGACACTATCTGCTGACCCTCTCAGCCGGTCGGTCCGTCACAAGTCGCCGGCGTTCACGATGTAGTGGTTGTGGACGTCGAAGATGATCGCGCCGACGAGGCGCTGCTCGTCGCGGGGAGGCGCGACGCCGAGGCATTCGGGCTCTTCTACCGCCGCCGCGTGGATGCCGTCCTTGCCTTCTTCCTGCGCCGCACCCGCGATCGCGAGCTGGCGGCGGACCTGACGGCGGAGACCTTCGCGGCGGCGCTCGCCGCGCTTGCTCGCTACCGGCCAGAGCGCAGCACCGCGCTGGCGTGGCTGTTCACGATCGCCCACCACAAGCTGGTGGACTCACTGCGCCGCGGGCAGGTTGAGGATCGGGCGCGCAGGCGCCTGGGCCTCGAGCCGCTGGTGTTCAGCGACGAGGACATCGAGTTGGTGGAGCAGCGGGCCGCATCCGCGGCCGGCGACTCCGCGCTGTCGGCATTGGAGCGACTTTCCGCCGAGCAGCGGGCCGCTGTCAAAGGGCGGGTGCTTGAGGAGATCGGCTACGAGGAGTTGGCCGGGCGGCTGAAGTGCTCGGAATCTGTCGCTCGCAAGCGCGTCAGCCGCGGGCTGGCTGAACTACGCACGAGAGTGAAGGAGGCCTAGAGATGGATGCGATGGACAGGTTCGGCGAAGCGTTGGTGCAGGGGGGAGAACGTCGCAGCCATCGTCGGTGGCTGGGACGGGCGGCTTGGTTTGGCGGCGAATTGCGCGCGCCACGGTCCCTCGCCTCGCTCGTGCGACTACGTGTTGCCGGGATTGCGCTCGCGCTGGTTCTCGCCACCACAGCGATCGCGCTCGCCGCGACGGGCGTGATTCCTACGGGCTCGACGGTGCGCACGAGCAGCCGACCGCTCGCGACTGCCGGCGAGGGCGTTCCCGTAGCGGGCGGCAGCCGGCTCCTGCCGTTGCGAGTGGCAGACCCCGCCGGCGGGTTGCCGTGGGGCATGCGCGTCTCTCGCACCACGCGTGGGCTGATCTGCGTTCAGGTCGGTCGCGTCGAGCACGGTCAGCTCGGCCAAGTCGGTGTGGACGGAGCGTTCGGCAACGACGGGCGCTTTCACCCTCTGCCAGCGGATGCGCTGCCCGACGTGCTGGGGGGCTTCCAGGGCTTGATGTCCGGACGCTGCACGGCGCCGGGAGAAATCTATGCCGGGGATATCGTCGGCATGCAGCTCAGTGCCGCGAGTAACCCGCCGGCCCGAGCCGGCGGGCCGGATCGCAGGGAAATATCCTTCGGCCTGCTCGGGTCACACGCAGTGAACATCACCTATCGCGCGGGCTCGGCCACGCGCACTCAATCCGTCCTGCCGGGGCTCGGGGCCTACCTGATCGTCCAGCGATACACGAGCGGTAGGCGGCTCGGAAGCATCAGCGAGACGGATGGGCACGAGGGGCCCGGCTTTTACAGCCACCCGACGAGCCCCGACGGGGCGCTGAGTGCGATCACCTACCGCTACGCGGGCAAACTATGCACCGACACCGGCACAGGATCGCCCCTTCGCGCGTGCGGCCTACCCGAAAGCCCGCCTCCGAGTCCCATCGCGCGGCCGGTCCTCCACGCGCCTCTGCGGGTTCACCTGCAGATCCACGGCCGCACGATGACCGCCGTTGAAGTCGCCTTCCGCGCGCCCTATCCCATCACCAGCGCCACCCAGCGCTACGACGCGTCCGTATCCGCCAGCGGCTGCTATGAGATCGGTGGCCGCCTGGGAGCCGACGATGATCTGGCACGAGGCACAGCCATATCGATATCCGCTCCGATCTTCGCGCCTGGCGGCTGTTCGCCCGTTTTGAGGATCGAAGTCAGCTACGACAGCTTCCTCGAGAACAACATTCAGCACACGACCATCGGCACCACAACCATCCGCGAGCCCCCCGGTACGCACCCCGCCGCAATGCCGCGGCGACTCCCGATAAAGCGGCGGTCCTCCCGGGATCTAGCCCGGTAGCCGCGGAGCGAGTCGCAGACGGGTGAATTTGTTCTTGGCGGGCGCCCAGTGATCGTGCTCGTGGCCATCAGGGCTGTAGACGACGGCGTGCGCGAGCATGTCCAGTGGCTGCGGCGGGGGAGGGGCAGCTGAAACTGTGCCGGACGTCTGCTGGCGGTCGGGGATGAAGCTGACCGCCAGGCTGCCGGTCAAGCGTCCGCCGAGCTCACGGAACATCGACGCCGGTAGCGTCCACATCACGCCCTGTTTGACGCCGTGCTCTTTGTTGCCAAAGGTGACCTTGCCGGCCGACCATTCAAAGCCCTTGATCGGGGGGATGCTGGACAGCTTCATCTGAGCCAGCGCGCCGAGCACGTTTGCCGACCCGGCAGCGGCGGCCCCGGCAATGGGGCCCGCGGCGCTCGCGAGTTTGCTCGCGTCATCGACCAGCGGCTGCACTACCTGCCAGTCCTGGGCGGCCTTCTCCCAGAAGGACTGCTCGTGGGCGACCGGGCTCATGTATTTGACGGTCGCCGCCAGCTCCTTGACTCGCCAGCCACCACCCAGCGGGAAGAACAGATACACGCGTGCCGCCGGATCCGGGAGACGATTCCAAAGGTCTTTCGGTCCCGTGATGTGCTCGAGGAACCCGCTGTGCTCGGGACTGTGTCCTGGGTGACCGATGGTCCACCAGTACTCGTACACCGGAGTCGCCTGGGTACTCTGCGCGGAGCCTTCCGGAGGACCGGCCGGGATGACCTCGGCATAGGTCGTGTCGAGGACCGGGCTCGTCTCCCCGAAGACCTCGAGGTAGAAGGGGTCTTGCTCGCTTTCGCCGCTCCACTGTGAGAGATCGGCTGGATGGCTGATGGATTCAATGGTCATGAGCTCAAGACTGTCAGATGCGATGGTTCCAAGCATCCGCACCGCTATCTCCGGCGCCCGAGGGCCGGGAGACCTTCAGGCGGAGCCCCTGGCCGATCCGTCGAGTGCCCGGCCGGGCCAATGCAGCAGCCGGGACGCCACGTCGATAGCGAGTCTCGTGAAGCACGCCCTGCTTGCTCGTGCGCGCGAGCGCGCGCTCTCGATGGCCGTCCTAGCGGTGGCGGTCCTGCCTGTTTGCTGCGCGATCCTCGCCGCGCGCGCCGTCGCCGCGCCACCCGCGGCAAGTTGGGATACCGCACAGCAGCGGCAGGTCGTGGCCGCCGGGCTGATGGACGAAAGTGGCGGCTCCTTCGCCGGCGCCGGCCATCTTTCCGCCGAACAGGCGAACGCGGCGATGGTCATTCTCGCTACGCGCCTGCAACGCGTATTGAGCGAACCGGCCGTCGCGGGCGCTCCCCCGGCGGCTGGCGGGCAAGCTACGCCAGGGCCGCCGGCCGAAGGCGAACCGCAGGAGGAAGACGAACAGGAAGACCCCGGCGCGCCCGCCGCAAGCGGCGAACAGGGTGTGCCCAGCGAAGCCGCTGCGAGTGGCGAGCCGAGCGCCACGACTGCCACACTCGCGCCGCCCGCAGCCCACACCGCACAGAGCCAGGTCACCGTCGTGACCTTCGATCGGATGCTCGTCGAAGAGCTCGGACTGGCGAGTGTCGCCGCGCACGTACAGGCGGCCGCGGCAGGCGCCGGCCTGCGTCCCCCGGCCTACTTCGGGTCGGAGACCGTCGCGCGCTTGTTGGAACTGAGATACGAGCATCCCGTCGGCGCACAACGGCTCGACCTCTTCCCGCAGGATCCGATCACGCGTGCCGAGGCGGCCTGGTCGCTCGCCAGGGTGATGGGCCTGAGCTCGTGGGACGTCGCCTCCACACGCCAGGTGCTCTCCGCGTTCGCGCTTCCACAGATGGCTGCCGCCCAGCGCCAGGCGCTGCAGATCGCCGTCGCGCGCATTGGCTATCCCTACGTCTGGGGCGGCACCACCGACAACACCGCCGATGGGCTCGAACATGGCGGCTTTGACTGCTCCGGGTTCGCGTGGCGCGTCTACAAGGTCTCTGGGCTTCCCTGGGGACGAGCGATACATGGACGCACGGCAGCCGAACAGGCCGGTGAAATCCCTCGCTTGCAAAGGCTGGCGATCGGCCAGCTAGAGCCCGGCGACCTGCTCTTCTTCGGTTCCGCTCACTTTGACAGCAAGGCCACCGAGCGCAACGTCATCCACGAGGGGATCTACCTCGGCGGTAATTGGGTGATCCACTCCTCAGGGCAAGGTGTCTACGTACTGCCGTTGAGCGGCAGCTGGCTCGGCAGCTCGTTCGCCTGGGGCCGACGCGTGATCCGTTGAGTACAGCCCGTCGATCGCGTACGGCGATTAAGCCGCTTTAGGGCCTCAGCGCAGCGGCCGATATCTCCGGCGACAGCTCATGCGGAATTTGCTGACCCTTCTTGGCCCGGCGGGCATCTTGGTGGTGCTGCTGAGCAGCGGCACCCCCGCGCTTGGCCACTCCACGCTCGCGACTCCCGACCCCGCGCCCCGCTCGCCAACCGCCAAGGCGGCGATCATCGGAGGTGCGCCCGCGCAGGCCGGCATGTTCGCCTCGGTCGCGGAGATCCTCGACATCCGCGGCCGGGTGGTGGGCCAGTGCACCGGTACAGTCGTCGCTCCGAACCTGGTTCTCACAGCCGGGCATTGCGCTGAGAACGTGAAGACCGGGATCGCAAATGGGTCCACCGGCTACCGGATCTTGACCGGGGGCGTCGAAGAAACTAGCGAACGACAGATCTCCACGGTATCCGGCGTACTGCCGTATGAAGGCTACGCGCGCAAGGTCGACGACAGCGATGCCGCCCTGCTCGTGCTCTCGACCGCCACCACCGCGCCTGCGGTCCGGCTCGCCACGGCCTCCCACCGTGCCAAGCTCCACGCGGGCTCGCGAGCGATGATCGTGGGCTGGGGTGAGACCCGCTACGGACAGTCCGGTCCGACCCGTGTGTTGAATTGGGCGAGCACCGTCGTGCAGGGCAACCGCTGGTGCAAGCGCAATGCGCCGCCCTTCTATGGGCGCAGCGAGATCTGCACAATCGACCCCCCCAGCTACACCACCGGTGCGTGCAGTGGAGATAGCGGTGGCCCGTTGCTCACCCACGCCATCGATGGGGCAGTGGTGGAGGTCGGCATCGCCGTTCACGTCTACGCGGCGTGCTCGACGAGGCTGCCGACCGTGTTCACCCGCGTGGTGCCCCTCGCCGCGTGGGTCCAGACGTGGATCGACGCCTACAAGGTCGCACCCGCCTCGCCGTCCTCCTGAGCCTCTGAAAAAAACTTCACGGACCCCGGTCAGTAGTATAAGTTCTTTGGAGGAAGGAGGCAGGCTTGAGCGTACTCGCCAAGAAGGTCTTGGGCGTAAGCACCGCGGTCGTGGTGTTGGGAGTCCTGATCGGCTTCTACGTCGCCAGCTGGGCGACGAGCCTCCCGCCATCGATCGCCGCCGTTCGCAGCCCGCTGCGCGCCGGCACCGGCGGTAGCCAGCTGACGCTCGAGACCGTCGCCGCGGTCGGGCCGAAGTACAGCCCCTCGCACCCCGACTGGGTCTCCTATCTGATCAGGAGTCAGGGCAAGTGGGTGCACAGCACGATTTACACCGTTCCGGCTCATTCGATCGTGCACGTCACGATCTACCAGTACGACGGTGACAGCGGCCTGCGCAATCCCTTCCTCTCACAGGTCCAGGGGACGATCGGCGGAACCGAGACCATTGACGGCAAGGCGGTCAACGCGATCAACCCCGAAGAAGCCTCGCACACCTTCGTGGTACCGCAGCTCGGGCTATTCGTACCGTTGCCGGGTGTTCCCGAAGAAGCCAAGAACCAGTGTGAATTCGCGCCCTGCGAAGGCGCTGCGCACCGCACGATTACCTTCAGCTTCCGCACCGGCGCCAAGGGCCGCTATCGCTGGCAGTGCTTCGTGCCCTGCGCCGCGGGCTTCATCGACGGTTTCGGGGGGCCGATGCAGACGCTCGGGTATATGGATGGGTTCCTCGATGTCGTCTAGCGATGCCTGAGCCCAATCACGCGCGGCGCTTCGGCGCGATCTGGCTGATCGCCTCGCTGATCGCGACACCGCTCGTGATTCTCCTGCTCGGCCCAATTCTGCCGCCGGGCAACGGCAGCGAACAGGCCTCCGGGCACGTCACCGACAACACCGTCCTGCTCGCGATGGCCACGCCGGTGCTGTTGATGGTCGTGATCTACCTGATCTACGCCATGATCTGCTTTCGCCAGTCCAAGGGCGAGGTTCTCGAAGGCCCCGCGATCCGCGGCGACGCCGTCGTACAGACGACCTGGATCATCGTCACCTCGCTGCTCGTGCTCTCGCTCGCGGCCTACGGCACCGTGCGCCTGCTCTCCGACAACGGCGCCGGCTCGGGCAGCGGGCCGAATCCCCTGACCGTGCCGAGCGGCCCGAAGCTGCCGGTGCAGGTGATCGCCCAGCAGTGGGCCTTCACCTATCGCTATCCCACCTACGGCGGCGTCGAGACCCCGCACCTCGTGCTGCCCGACAACGAGATGATCGAACTGCACGTCACCTCGCTCGACGTGATCCACTCCTTCTGGGCCTACCAGCTCGGGGTCAAGGCCGACGCGAATCCCGACGTCGACAACATCGCTTTCGTCAAGCCCACCAAGCTCGAGACCTTCGAAGTGCGCTGCTCGGAGCTCTGCGGCATTTGGCATGGGTACATGTTCGACCACGGTCAGGTCGTCACCCCAAGTGCGTTCAAGGCCTGGATCCACAAAGAGCAGATCGCGTTTGCCCCCGCCACGAAGGTGCTTCCGCCCTACAGCAAGACCTACCTCCCCGAACCGACGAGGCGAGCCGAATGAGCACGACCACAGCAGCTGCTGCCAGTCCGCAACCGACGCGCAGGCCGCTGTGGCGACGGTTGGTCGGCTTCAACCTGCTGAGCGCGGTCGTGTTCGGCGTCGGCGGCTACTACCTTGGCTGGTTCATCGGCCACCAGATCGGCGGTCCCAGCTACGAATACCAGGCCGCGACCGACGAGAACGACGTCGCGCTGCTGCTCGCCTACTTCTTCGGTGTGATCGGCTTCCTGGTCGGCCTCGGCTTCGCCAATTATCCGCTCTCGCGGCTGCTGGGGCGCCCGTCCTCGCTGCGCGAGAAGGAGGGGGAGGGGAGAGGGCGCTACTTCGCTCTCTGCACCGATCACAAGGTCGTCGGCATCCAGTATCTGGTCGGCATCGGCGTGTTCTTCTTCGTCGGCGGGCTCAACGCGATGCTGATCCGCACCGAGCTGCTGCACCCCACGCCGACCTTCGTCGGTCCTAACCAGTACCTCTCGCTGGTCGGGATGCACGGCACGATGATGATGGGAATGATGACCTCGGGCATCCTCGGCCCATTCGCTAACTACTTCGTCCCGATCATGATCGGCGCCCGACGGATGGCCTTCCCACGCATCGAGGCGCTCACCTTCTGGCTGCTGATGGCCGCCGGCTTCATCCTCGTCTCCACGATCTTCTTCGGCGGCTTCCCGACCGGCTGGACCGGATACGAGCCGCTCAACGACGAGGCCGTGATGGGCATGGACTCCTATATCTGCTTCTTCGCGCTCGTCGGGATCTCGATGGCGCTACTCGGGATGAACATGCTGGCCACGATCATCACGATGCGCGCACCGGGCCTGACGTGGTCGCGCCTGCCGATCTTCGTGTGGTCGGTGTTCGCAACCTCGATCCTGATGGTTCTCGCCGCGCCGATGCTAATCGCCACGCTGCTGATGGCGGCGCTCGACCGCACGATCAGCACCTCGTTCTTCATCGCCGGTGGCGGGGGCAGCTCCTACCTATTCGAGAACCTCTTCTGGTTCTTCGGGCACCCCGAGGTCTACGTGCTCGCGATCCCCGGCTTCGGCATCGTGCTCGAGCTGCTGCCGGTGTTCACCCGCAAGCCGCTGTGGGGCTACCGCTTGGCGGTCTCCGGCATGCTCGGCGTGAGCCTGCTGAGCTTCTTCGTATGGCAACACCACCTGTTCGTCAGCGGCATCAACGCGGATCTGCGCCCGTTCTACATGCTCTCCACCGAGATCATCTCGATCCCCACCGGCTTCATCTTCCTGTGCGTGATGGGCACGCTCTGGAAGGCGCGCATCTCGTTCACCGTGCCGATGCTGTTCTGTCTCGGCTGGGCTTTCAACTTCCTGATCGGCGGGCTCTCCGGCGTGTTCCTCTCGGACACCCCCAGTGACACCGACACGCACGGCAGCTTCTTCGTGATGGCGCACTTCCACTACACGATCATGGGTGGCCTGATCTTCACCTTCTTCGCGGCGATCTACTACTGGGTGCCGAAGATGACCGGCCTGCGCTTCAACGAGCGCTTGGCTAAAGCGCACTTCTGGCTGATGTTCGTCTCGTTCAACTCGACCTTCATGCCGCTGTTCGTGCTCGGCATGAAGGGGATGCCCCGCCGTGTGAGCGCCTACGCCCCGAACCTGCAGGGCCTCAACGTGTGGGTCTCGATCTCGGCGTTCGTGCTGGGCTTCTCGATGCTGATCTTCCTCTACAACGCTGTCTACTCGCTGATCTTCGTCCGCCGCTCCGCGCTGGCGAACCCGTGGCGCTCGAAATCGCTCGAGTGGCAGGTGCCCACTCCCGTGCCGGTCAACAACTTCGAGCAGATCCCCGTGTTCGACTCCGATCCCTACGACTACGGCACACCGCTGACAGTTGGGGCCGGCGGCGGTCAACCGGTGTCTGCGGGGGCGTGAGCAGATGGCATCCGAAAGCGAAAAGCTGCCGCTCGGCTTGATGGTCCCGGCCGTGCCGGCGGGTGTCGAGATACCGCCCGAGCCGCCCGACGTCGGCGGGCGTGCCCTGTCGGTGGCAACGCGGCTGCTCGCCGGCGCCGCGACCTTCTTCTTCCTGGCGTTCCTGTTCGCCTACTTTTACCTGCGTTCGATCAACGTCGACCACATGTGGCGTCCGCACCACGTCAACCCCGACGGCGCGCTCGGCGCGGCGATGATCGTCTGTGTCGTGCTCAGCGCGGCGCTCACGATCTTCGCGGGACGACGCATGAAGGCCGACTCGCGCGCTTGGCTGGCGCCCGCAATCGGGGGGCTTGCCTTGGGGCTCGCTGCAATTGCATTGCAGTGCATCGAGTACACCGTCCAGGACTTCGGCCCGACCAACGGCGCCTACGCGAGCGTGTTCTGCGCCTGGACCGGCTTCTATCTGATCGCGGCGCTCGGCACGATGTACTGGCTGGAGACACAGGTCGCCACCGAGCTGCGCGCGCGCAGCTCGCCGGCGCCCCACGGCGACATCAAGGATCCCGATCGTCTGATCGCCCCGGGTCTCGACGCCGCCGTGTTCTTCTGGGGGTTCCTCGCCGGGATCGGCGTCATCACCTACGTCACGCTCTACCTCCTCTAATGCTAGGCGCGGCGGCAGCGACGCCGGGCTTCTGGGACTGGTCCCTGGACCCGCCGCTGGTGCTCGTCATCGACCTCGCGATCCTCTACTGGGTCGGCGATCGGCGGACCGTCGTGCCGCGCGGCGGCCTCGCGCGCCAGCACTGGCGGACCGCGTCCTTCTACGGCGCGCTCGCCGTGCTCGCAATCGCGCTCAGCTCCCCGTTGGATGCCCTCAGCCAGCAGCTCTTCTGGGCGCACATGCTCCAGCACGTCCTGCTACTCGTCCTCGCGCCGCCGCTCCTCGTCCTCGCCCGACCGTGGATTCGCCTGTGGCGCTCGCTGCCACTGCACTCACGTCGCTGGTTGGCGCGCGGCTTTGCCCATGGCGCGCGCGCAGCACCACTGCGCGCGCTCAGCCACGCGCTTGGCCGGCCGCTGCCGAGCTTCGTGATCTTCTCCGTCGTGCTGCTCGGGTGGCATCTGCCGGTGCTCTTCGATGCGACGCTGCGCTCGGGCACGCTGCACGCGCTCGAGCACACGCTGTTCTTCCTCGCCGCGCTGATGTTCTGGAAGCAGGTAATCCCCTCGCCGCCGCTGCGCGCGCGCCTGGCGCCGGCGCAGCGTGTCCTCTACGTCATCGGCGCGATGATCGTCAGCTGGATCCTCGCGGTCGTCCTCGCCTTCGCTCCGAGTCCTCTGTACTCCTTCTACGCCCACGAGGCCAGCCGTCCGGGCGGGATCTCCGCGCTGGCCGACCAGCAGCTCGCCGCCGGGATCATGTGGGTGCCGGGGTCGATCACCTTCCTGATCGTGATCTTCGCGTACGTTCACCGTTGGCTCATGCCACCGCCCGTGTCAGTGCGGCCCTCGCGCCTGGCGGGCGAGCACTAGGAGGATCGATGCCTAAGCTCGCAGTTCCACTCGCAAGCCACTTCCTCACGGGATCGATCTTGACCCTTGTCATTCCGCTGGGGGTTCTGATCGTCGTGGCCGTCTGGTACCTCGTGCTGTGGAGTCGCGGGATGGGTGAACGCTGAGCGACCCCTCGCCACGAGCGATCGGTCAGCGCCGCATCCGCTCGCTGCCAAGAACCGCGCGCGGGCGTTTCACCGCCGCGGGTGCGGTAGCAGCCGTGGTGGGCGTGCTGCTGGGTGTGGCCCTGCATATCGCCGGGCCACACTCCTCTTCCGCGCCGCCGCTGACGCTGCCGACCTTCCACGGACAGGGTGACTGGGCCGCTGGCCAGCGCCGCGCACCGCCGTTCGCCCTGCGCGACCAGCAGGGCCGAGTCGTCTCGCTAGCCCGCCAGCGCGGCCATCCAGTACTGATCGCCTTGCTCGGTACCGCGGCGCGGGACCGCTCCCGCTCCGAGGCCATTGCGCTCGCTCAGGCCGTGGCGCTGGCGGCGCCGACCGAGCGCCCGATCCTCGACATCATCAGCGTGGATCCCGCCGCCGACAGCGCCGCTGATGTTCAGCGCGCGGCCGCGCGCTGGCAACTGCCCCAGCCGTTTCACTGGCTGAGTGCGCCCGCCACGGAACTCGCGCGGGTGCTGCGCGAGTACGACGTCGCCCAGGCCGCCGATGCGCAAGTGCACAGTCCGGCTGGCACGCCGGTCTATCTCGTCGATCGCGCGGGGTTCGAGCGCGCCGGCTACCTCTATCCATTCTTCCCCACCGTGCTCGCACACGATCTGGAACGCCTCTATCGCGAACCTCGCTAACGCGCGGCGAGCTTCGGCACGTCGTGCACGATCTCCGACGGTTCGAAGGTCGGCGGATAGACGGTCGTCAGCCTACCGCTGGCGCTCACGCCATAGACGAGCGCCGAGTGCGCCACCAGATCCGGCTGGTCGACCTCGCGCTTTGAGCCGACGTTCCACGCGGCCCACGTGTGCGCGAGCTGAGTGGGGGAGCCGATCAGGTACTGCATCCGGCCAAGCATTCCGTGGCCACGCAGGAACTGTGCAATCGCCGCGGGCGTGTCGCCGCGCGGGTCGACCGACACCGCGATGACCTGTGCCTCTGCTGCCCGCGCACCGAGCAGCTTCAGCGCGATTCGTAGATTGGATGCGATCAGCGGGCAGACGTCGGGGCAGTGCGTGTAGAGGAACGTCACGAGTACCGCCTTGCCGCGGTACTGAGCGAGTGTCACCGGTTCGCCGAGGTAGTTGTGCAGCGCCAGCGCCGGCGCCGGCTTGGGCGGCAGCGCGAGCGTGCCAAGGAAGCCCTCGCCGGCTGCCGCCTGCTGGGCTCCGTCCGGTAGCGCCGGTTTGCTTGCGGCGCGGAACAGCGTGTAACTGAGGACGCCGACGAACACGAGCAGCACCAGCAGCGGCAGTACCAGCCTCGGCCACACCGCTCGCGAATTGGGGTGCCGCTCGCTCATGTCCACCAGTATCGACTACCGGGGGCTCCGCGCGCGAGGGCTATCGTGCGACCGGTACTCGCGTCGATTGGAGGATGCATGTCAGAAGGACTGCACGGCACCGTTGCGCTCGTCACGGGCGCCAGCAGCGGCATCGGTGAGGCCACCGCCCGTGCCTTGGCCGGCCTCGGCGCGAGCGTGGCACTCGCGGCGCGACGCGCGGAGCGTCTGCAGGCGCTCGCGCACGAGATCGAGCAGGCCGGAGGTCGCGCGCTGGCGATCGAGACCGACGTCACCGACCGCGCACAGGCGATCGCTGCAGTGGAGCGCACAGTCGGCGAGCTCGGTCGTCTGGACACCGTCGTCAACAACGCCGGCGTGATGCTGCTCGGTCCGATCCTCGACGCTCCCAGTGAGGAATGGGATCGCATGATCGCCCTCAACCTCCAAGGGCTCCTACACGTGACGCACGCCGCCCTGCCACATCTGGTGCAAGCCGCCGCGCTGCAGCCGCGGCGAGTGTCCGATCTCGTCAACATCAGCTCCGTCGCCGGTCGCGTAGCCCGTTCGGGGTCGGGCGTCTACAACCTCACCAAGCATGGCGTGGGCGCCTTCAGCGAGTCTCTGCGCCAGGAGCTCGCCGAGCGCCACGTCCGCATCTCGCTCGTCGAGCCCGGCGCGGTGGAGACCGAGCTGCCAGACCACCTGCGTCCCGAGATTCGCGAGCAGATGATGCAGCGCTTCGGCGATATCGACCGTCTGCAGGCCAGCGACATCGCTGACGCGATCGTCTACATCCTCACGCGTCCCCGACACGTAGCCGTCAACGAGGTGCTGATCCGTCCCACCCAGCAGACCGGCTAGGGCTGCACCGCACGACCACGACCGCCGCGGCAAGTGCGCGGCGGTCGCGAGTCGCGACGGGAAGAGTCGCGCGGCGGCGGCGAGGTTGACCCACCGGGCGCGCTATGCGTGGGAGACCGCGTCACGCTCCGCCGCGCTGAGCACGCCGATGCGATCCTTGTGCGAGCGCTCATACGTGCGCACGCGCTTGACGAGGTCGTCCTCCGCGCCGTTCGCCCCGGCCAGCGCCGCGCGAACCTCGCTTACGGTCATCTCGTCATAGCCGGGCCACGGCTCCTCGCTGCGCAGGCTCGTAATCCGGCTGAGCACAGTCGTGCGATCCTCGTGGCGGCGCTCATAGGAGTCGATCTTCGCGAGGTCGATTTGGGAGAGGCCCGGCAGCCTTTCGACGATTTCCGCGGCGCTGAGCCGGTCGTAGTCGCTCAGCGGAAGATCCTCCTCGGAGGCCACCGCGCCCTTCACCTGACCCTCGAGCTGCGCCACGCCGGGCACCTTGCGGGCGCGACGCGCAGTGCGCTTGGCAGTCCCCTGCACGCGGCGAGCACTCTCCTGGACCGTTTCGCTGGCGCTGCGCAGGGCGTCGGCCGCGCCGGTGTCGGAGACCTCGTATGAAGGCTTATCGTGAATCTCGGACTCCACGACGGCGTCCGTGAGCTTGGGGATTTCGGCCAGCAGTCGATCGAGCATCTTCTGCTCGTCCGCGAGGATCGATGCCGCCAATACCGCCGTCTCGGTGTCACCGAGCGACCGCGCGAGGCGCTCGATCGCCGTGTAGGTGGCGATCTCCAGCGCCTCGCTCGCGCATGCGTCCTTGGCGTTCTTGAGCACCTTCTCCTCACCGCCGCTCCCACGCACGAGCTCCAACGGCGCCTGGCTGAGAGCGAGCGCCTGTCCGATCGCGCTCTGCAGCAGGCCGATCCCGAACTGCAGCGGATTGCCCGAGCCCTCGAGCTCCTGCACACGCGCCCGCAGCTTTCTGGCGTGACTCTTGGTCTGCTCTAGATGTGCTTCCAGACCGTTGCGGTGGCGTCCGCTCGGCGTCATCGCGATCTGTGTTTGCAGCACGCGCGTCAGGCCCTGCTCCGCGCTGTGCGCCTCGTTGAGGTACTGCACGATCTTCTGCTCTGCCTGGCTCATCGGTCAACCTCCAGAATTTTTTATGTGCTCGCGAATATGCCCCTCGCGCGGCGCTCCTCAAACATCGCTCGCTGCTAAGCCCGCTATCGGCCGGCCAAATGGAGCTCAGGAGCGGAATGTGACCTTCGTCGATGCCGACAGGCGATGCCCCGAGCGCGGGGCGAAACCGACCCGCAGGCGAACCCGTAGGTGCTTGTGCGCGTGCAGCGAACGCACCCCTGCTCGCGTGAGCCGCACCACGAGCCGCACGGTGCTGGCCTTGCCGACACGGCGCCTGAGTACCCGCAGGTAGCGACCGCTGACCGTGAGGCGCCCAGCCGCGGGCACCCTCACCCTGAGGATCGCCCGCTTGTCCGAGGTTCTGTGACTGACGATCGCAAACGGGCAGTTCCTGACGGTGATCGTCGTCTGCTGGGTCAGTTTCGCGCCGCTCTGCGCGACGATCGTCGTCGGCGCCGTCAGGGGCGAGTTGCAGAGGCTGCCGTTGGCGCTCAGCACCGACTGCGGGCCCACCGGCAGATCAACGACGGCGCTCGAGATGGGGACATCCGGCAGCGATTCGAATGTCGAGGTCGTGATCCCGGTGGCGGAGATGTGCGTGTGACCCACGAGCACCACCTGGACGCCGTCCCCGCGGAGGATCAGATCGAGGTCAGGGAACGCCTCGCCGCCGTGGGAGACCAGATAGGCCGGTCCCGTGAGCGTTCCCGGCAGCACCGGCGTCGTTACGGTTGCGCTGCCCACTCGTGAGGCGTCGGTGCAACCCCCGGGCGCAGGTCCGGCTTCGAAGCTTGCCGCGGCGCAGGCTTTGCGCAGCGTCGTCGCACGCGATGGCAGGCGCTTGGGTAGTTGCAGCTGCACCTCGCGCAGGTTCGCCTCGTTTTTGCCCTGCGTGATCTTGACTTCGATGCTCGCCCCATTGAGCCTAGAGGTCTTCGCTCCGCTGTATACGCTGAGGCTCGGTTTGAATGGCAGCTTCGAGCATTCGGTGACCTGGAAGGGAGTCGAGAGAGCCTGCGTCGCGCCGAATGCCGAGGTCAGTCCCGATTCGCTCGCCAGCGGCGAGCAGTTCGTCGGGTTGAAAAGAAAGTTCGGCCGGTTGACCGCAACGCTGAGCGTCCGCAGACGCAGCGGAACCCCGCCCTTGGTCTGGGGGATCGAGGCGGCGGTGACGACAACTCGGCCGGTGTACTGTTCGACCCCGATCGCCGCCCGCGTGACGACCTGGCCGAGGTTGAAGGGGCCCGCCACGGCGGGCACCACGATCGACAGCCCGTAAGGCGCTCCTTCATAGGGGCCCGTCAGAAAGACGGGGCCGCTGAAGCCATACGGTTCCGAGCCCGAGCCGGCCGTGACCGTCGCCTTGCCGATCTCGCTCGCGAGCGGGCAGGTTCCCGCCGCGGCCTGAGACGCGTCGCACAGGGGCACCGCGGGGATCGCTCCGAGCAAGCCGGCGGGGAGGACCGTCCTCACCTTCGAGAGGTACTGCTGTCCGTCGTTACGAGCAAGGTTCAGCGTGAAGGAGGTCAACGCTCCCGCCTTCGGCGTCGAGTCGACCGTGCTTTGGGTAAGGGAGAACGGCAGGGGGGAGGCGCAGGGCGCGGAGCTCCCGCTGCCGACCGTAAAGCCGCTGTCCACAGCCGCCTTTGGCGGCTGGCCACTATAGGGGGTGATGCCGGCCGAGGGTGTCGCGGGCCCGCAGCTCAGGGGGTTGGCAAGCGGCGCACGCGGGCCGCCGTTGAATTTCAGGATGACGTCTTCGAAAGGCACCTGCGGGTTGTCGTCGAACACGGCTCGCAGCTGGCCGCTGCCTTCCTTGGCGTAGACGTGGCCTTCTAGACGCACGCCGACCCCATAAGTAGGTGCTTCGGCCGCCAGAAAGATCCGGTACTCCTTGCCCGATTCCGGTTCCTGACTTTCCTGTGCGCCGACGTAGACTCCGCCGCTCAGCGTCCCGTTGGGAATACCGGGAGCATCGATTGTCACCGTCCCGATTTTCGATGCCGCGGGGCAGCCGATTGGGGTATTGTGCCCAATCGCGATCTCACTGTTGGTGCAGGCTTCCAAGCCGTGGGCTGCCGACGGGTTGAGTGTCATACCTTCCGGCATTGTGACTTCCGCGGTCTGCACGTCGGGCGAATTGGGCTTTGATGGTTCGCTCGTGGACTGGGGGATATGCAAGTCGACCGTCGCACCATCCGGCTCATCGGATTGGCTGGTTTCAGGTTTGAGTGAGAGCGTCGGATCGAATGCCAGCGAGTCGCAGCCGGTCGCGGTGAGGGGCGTGCCGTTTTCAAGACGCGTTTCGGTTGGATCGGCGATGAAATTACTGGGTTCCGAATAGGAGGCAACGTGCAGCCAGGTCGTCTGCGGCTGCGCGCAGGCGTTCGCCGAGCTCGGCATCGTCAGGAAGGTGTTGTCGGCCGCCGCGGCGTTCTGTTCGTGCGGCACGCCCCAGAAGATCAGCTTCGATTTAACGACTTCCGGTTCCTGGGCGATATTTTCGATCTTAAAGTACTCGTGGTAATCGCCGCTTGGCACGCCGCTGTTTTCGCTGGTCGGGCTTTCCTGGTACCAGCTGATGCCGCCATCTAGGTAGATCACGCTCTGGAGCTTGTGTCCCGTGACGCCTTCCGCCAGCGCGAGCGTCGAGCTCTTGACCTCGACTCCGAACCTCGCCGGCTCGCCGGGCTGGCGCTGGACGTCAAACACGGGGAAGCTTTCGGTCACGGTCGTCTTGGTACCCAGCGTCAGTTCCGCGGTGCCGATCGCTTCGTCTTCGCCGACCTGGCTCGCCGCCGGGCATTCGAGTTTGACGATCAATGCTTCGGGACACTGTTCGACGGCTTCGGGATCGACCGCCAACCCCGGGGGGAGATCGACTCGCACGCTCTTGACTTTGCCTTCCGGTTCCTTGGCTTTGACCACCAAGCCGACTTCTTTGTAATTGAACGAGAAGTTCGTGATACCGAAGTTGGGATGCCCCGCCGCCTGCGTATAAAATTCCGCCGCGGGGTCTTTGCCTTCGATGTTGCACGAGGCCTCCTTGCAGGTTCCCGCTTCCCATTTTTCGACGCCGAAGCCGGCCCACGCGTTTGGTGCGGCCAGGCCGAGCGCCATGAACGCCGTCGATGCGGCGAGCAAGGACGCTAGGACGAGCGAGATCAGGCCAGGCCGCGGCCGGACCCCTGCGATGGGGAACCTCATGAGCGTGCTCCTCTCCCTGCCAGAGTCGTTCTGGTTAAACCTGAAGCACGACTTCCTTACCCGGCGCATGCCCTTTCTACGCTCGCGTCCCGCCGCGGGGGTCTCGGCCGCGCTGGCGCGGGGCCATCAGCGCCTGGCGCTTAGCGCCGTGTTGGCGAGCCGGCGGGGGCTTGAGCGGCCGCTCGGGCATGAGCGCGACCTTGGCGGTCGGGCCCGGCAGCAGGTTAGGCCCACCGGCGGCCGAGATCGTCGCGCTGAAGCGCTCAAGGGGATCGCGACGCCGAGTTCGGTGCTCGAGCTCTGTTTCCCCGAGACAACTTGCGCATGCAACTATATTTGGGGACGTGGCCAAGATCGACGTGACCCTCTTCAACGACCCGGGGTGTCCGTGGGGCTATTCGGAGAGTCCCGCGCTGGCGGTTCTGCGCTGGCGCTACGACTCGCAGCTGCAGTGGCGGCTAGTAACGATCGGACTCGCGGAGAGCACCGAACGCTATGAGCAAGCCGGCTACACGCCGAGCCGTATGACCGCGGGGCAGATCATGTTTCGCAAGCGCTACGGCATGCCCTTCGCGCTCGCTCCGCGCAAACGCGTGCTGGCCACGGCGCGCGCATGCCGCGCGATCGTCGCGACGCGACTGCTCGACCCGCCCCGCGAGCTGGCGGTTCTGCGGGCGCTGCAGCTCGCCTGGTTTAACACCACGCTGCTGCTCGACGAGGACGCCGACCTCGCGCAGGCGCTCGAGTCGGTGCCGGGCCTCGACGTCCAGGCAATCGTCGGTGCGCTCGACGATGCCCGCGTGAGCGCCGCCTATGAGGCCGACAAGCTGGAGACCCGCGAGGCCGAGGGCGGCCCCACCCACTTTCAAGGCAAGGCTCGCCAGACCGACGGCCCGGTGCGCTACTCGGCTCCCTCGCTGGTATTCCAGGCCGACGGCCGGCGTCTGGAGGCCGGCGGCTTCCAGACGATCGAGGCCTACGACGTGTTGATCGCCAATCTCGATCCGACGCTGCGACGCGAGCCACCGCCGGAGAGCCCGCTGGCGGCGCTCGAACGGTTTCCCGACGGCCTCGTCACCCAAGAGGTCGCGGCGATCATGGCTGCCGGTAACGACCCGCCCGATCGCGCCGCGGCCGAGCGCGCGCTGGTCGAGCTCCTCGGCGCCGGCTCCGCGCGACGCACGCCGCTAGGCGACGACGCGCTCTGGCAGCCGAGCTGAGCTGGTAGCGGCGTTCAGCGCTCGGCGAGCGCAAGGAACGCTGCCAGCACGAGGTCGCCGACGCGCTCGACCTCCTCGCGCGCCGGCTCAGGGATCTCAATACTCGCTGGCAGGTGCTCACACCAAGCCTGCGCCAGCGCGCGATCGACCTCGACGTGGAACTGCAGGCCGTAGGCGCGCGCGCCGACCCGGAACGCCTGATTCGGGTAGAGGTTGTTGCCGGCTAGTCGCACCGCGTCCGCGGGCAGCTCGAAGGTGTCCTGGTGCCAGTGCACGACGGGGAGCTCCGCGCGCCCCGCAGCGCCGAGCACCGGGTCGGCGCGCCCCTCCGCGCTCAGCGTGACCGTGCCCGGTCCGATCTCGGGCTGCGCGCCGCGGTAGACCGTGCCACCGAGCGCCGCCGCCAGCAGCTGGGCGCCAAGGCAGACCCCCAGAACCGGGAGGTCCGCTGCGACGGCGCACGCGAGCAGCTCCAGCTCATCCGTCAGGTGGGGGTGGGAGTCCGTATCGGAGACGCCCATCGGACCGCCCATCACCACCAGGCCGCGCAGCTCAGCGAGGGCTGGCAGCGGCTCTCCCAGATAGGGATGGCATACACGCAATGGCGCTCCGTGTCGAGCTGCGGCGGTGGCGATCGATCCAGGGCCCTCGAAGGGCACATGCTGAATTGCCACCCAGCTACGCTCCACGCTCACCGACGGGAGGGTAGCCTCCGGCGCGCACGGTAGTCCCTGTCGCGACATCGGTGCCCAAGCCCTCGATCCGCACTCGACGATGACACTCACAGTCACACTCCCCGACGGCAACGAGCTCGCGCTCCCCGACGGCGCCACCGGCGCCGACGCCGCCGCCGCGATTGGACCGGGCCTCGCTCGCGCCGCGCTCGCGATCTCGCTGAGCCCCGCCGTCACCGACGCGCGACCCGAGCTGCGTGACCTTGCCCTTCCGCTTCCCGACGGGGCGCGGATCGCGATTCTCACTGCGCGCAGCGAGGGCGAGGAGCCGCTGGCGCTGATCCGCCACGACGCCGCGCACGTGCTGGCCGCGGCCGTGATGGAGCTCTACCCGGGCGTGAAGATCTCGATCGGGCCTGCGATCGAGCAGGGCTTCTACTACGACTTCGAGTTCCCGCCCGGCGTGAGCGTCACCGAAGCCGACTTCCCGCGCATCGAAGAGCGGATGCGCGCTCACGTGAAGGCCGCCGAGCACTTCGAGCGCGAGGATGTGCCGGTGGCCGATGCCCGCGCGCGCTTCGTCGCCGAGCGCCAGGACTACAAGGTCGAGCTGATCGACGACCTCCTGACCGCCGCCCACGCCCGCGGCGAGCCGCTGCACACCGTCTCGCTCTACACCAACGGCCCCTTCACCGACCTCTGCCGCGGCCCGCACGCCCCCTCGACGAAGACCGTCGGCGCCTTCAAGCTGCAGTCCGTCGCCGGCGCCTACTGGCGCGGAGACTCCAGCCGCACGATGCTCACCCGCATCTACGGGACCGCGTTCTTCTCCAAGGCCGCCCTGCAGGAGCACCTCGAGCGCCTCGAGCAGGCCCGCGCGCGCGATCACCGCAAGCTCGGACGCGAGCTCGACCTCTTCCAGTTCTCCGAGCTCTCGCCCGGGATGCCGCTGTGGAAGCCCGCCGGGATGGCCGTCTGGAACGCCCTCGGCGACCTCTGGCGCGAGGAGAACCGCGCCCGCGGCTACCGCGAGGTGAAAACGCCGATCCTCTACGACGTCGAGCTCTTCAAGCAGTCCGGGCACTGGGACAAGTACCGCGAGAACATGTACTTCACCGAGGTCGAGGAGCGCCCCATGGGCCTCAAGCCGATGAACTGCCCCGCGCACATCCAGATCTACAAGGACCGCCGCCACTCCTACCGCGACCTGCCCGTGCGCTACTCCGAGCAGGGGCTCGTACACCGCCACGAGCCCTCCGGCGTCCTGCACGGGCTGCTCCGCGTGCGCCACATCACCCAGGACGACGCCCACATCTTCTGCACCGAGGAGCAGGTCCAGGAGGAGGTCGTCCAGTGCCTGCGCTTCGGCTTTCACCTCTACGAGCTGTTTGGGTTCGAGCCGCTCCTGGAGCTCTCCACGCGGCCCGCACAGCGGATCGGTAGCGAGGAGATGTGGGATCGCGCCGAGGGCGCGCTGGAGGGAGCGCTACGCGCAGAGGGGCTCGAGTACGAGCTCAATCCCGGCGACGGCGCCTTCTACGGCCCAAAGATCGACCTGCACATGAAGGACTCGATCGGACGCTCCTGGCAGCTGGGGACGGTGCAGCTCGACTACTCGATGCCCGAGCGCTTCGAGCTCGTCTACACCGGTTCCGACAACACCGAGCATCGCCCCGTGATGATCCACCGCGCGTTGATGGGCTCCTTCGAGCGCTTCATCGGCATCCTGATCGAGCACTACGCCGGCGAGCTGCCGCTGTGGCTCGCGCCGGTGCAGGCGATCGTCCTGAGCGTCTCCGAGCGCTTCGGCGAGTACGCCGCATCCGTGTACACGCGGCTGCGCGAGACGGGCCTGCGTGCCGAGCTCGACGATCGCGGCGAGTCGATCGGGCGCAAGATTCGCGACGCCGAAAAACGCAAGATCCCGTTCATGCTGGTCGTGGGTGAGCGCGAGGCCGGCGAGGGCACGGTCTCCGTGCGCCGCCGCGGAGCTGGAGACACCGGCGGCGGAGTTCCCGTCGAGGAGCTCGTCGCCCGCGTGCTGCGCGAGTCCGAGCGGGTACCCGCGTGAGCCTGGACCACGGGCGCCCCCAGCCGGCGGCCGGGGAGTCACGCTCGAGTGCGAGGCACTTGCGCCGCGCCGACGCGCCGCTATACTCGGCCGCCTTGAACGCCCGCACCCAATCACTGTCGCCGCGCCCAGTCACAGCTTGACGCGCGGTCGGGACAACTAGTGGCGGTACCTCGCAGGTTCGACCGGCGCCCGCCCGAGCGGGACACCACGAGGATCAACGAGCGCATCCGTGTCCCCGAGGTCCGTCTGATCGACGACGAGGGCAACCAGGTCGGCGTGCTCAAAACACCCGACGCGCTGCGCTTCGCGCAGGAGCGCGAACTCGACCTCGTCGAGGTCGCCCCCGAGGCGCGCCCGCCGGTCTGCCGCATCCTCGACTACTCCAAGTACAAGTACGAGCAGGCCCAGAAGGTCAAGCAAGCGCGCAAGCACCAGCAGCAGATCACGATCCGCGAGATCAAGTTCCGCCCCAAGATCGCCCAGCACGACTACGACACCAAGAAGGGTCACGTCGAACGCTTCCTGCGCCACAAGGACAAGGTCAAGGTCACGATCATGTTCCGCGGACGCGAGGTCACTCATCCCGAGCGCGGCACGATGATCCTCGACCGCCTCGCCGAGGAGCTCGGCGAGCTCGGCGTCGTCGAGCAGCGCCCGATGCAGGAGGGTCGCAACATGACGATGATGCTCGCGCCCTCCAAAGCGGTGCTCACCGGTCGCTTCGAGGGCTCCCCCGAGGGCGAGCACACTGAGGGCGAGCACGCCCAGAACGGCGCCGGCGCGCCGGCCGCGGCGATCGACGCCGTGCCCGCCGCCACCGCTGAGCTTGCGGCGGACGCCGCGGGCGACGATCGGCCCGCGGAGGCGCGGGAGGCCGCTGAGTCGAGCCCCAGCGCGGACGCGGATGCCGCGCCGGCAGCAGCCAGCGGCGAATAACCGCGGCGAGCGGCGAGTAACGGCGGCGAGTATGCCCGCCGCGCGGGCGCACGAGGGCGCGTGCGAGCCGCTGCTTGCTAGGCCGCGCGGGCGCTCTTGATCGCGAGCATCGCCGCGTCGGCGTGATGGAGCAGTTGCTCCCCGGTCGCGCCGTCATGGGGGTAGGTGCTCGCGCCGAGGCTCGCGCCGACGCGCACCGCGCCGGCATCCAGCTGGATCGGTTCGCTGACCGTCTGGCTCATGCGCTCCATGAAGGCCCGCACTTCGCTGCTGGGGCTGGGCAGCATCGCGAGCAGCGCCACGAACTCGTCGCCGCCGTAGCGCGAGACCAGCTCGTCCTCGCGGGTCGCCGCGGTGAGACGCTCGGCGAGCGTGCAAAGTACCTGGTCGCCGGCGCGGTGGCCGAGTGTGTCGTTGATCCGCTTGAAGCCGTCGAGGTCCATGTAGACGAGCGCGACCGCGCAGCCGTGGCGTTCGGCGCGTGGAGATCGCGCGGTCGAGCTCCTGGTGGAAGAGCCGGCGATTGGCGAGGTTCGTCAGCTGGTCGTGATGGGCCTGGTGCTGCAGGCGCTCGAGGATCGTGCGCCGCTCGCTGATGTCGGTGAACGTTGCGATCACTCCGCACGGGCGTCCCTGGTCGTCGAGCGCGACGCGCGCGCTGAGTGAGATCCAAGCAACGCCGTTGCCGGGCGTGTGCACGCCCATGATCACGCCTCGCTGGGCGCGTCCGGTCTGCAGCGTCTCCGCCGCGGGATGCGTCGTGAGCGGCCACGGAGAGCCGTCCTCGTGCAGGAAGCGCCAGCGCCGGTCGCGCACGTGGCGCGCGAGCAGCTGGTCGTGGCTCATACCGAGGATTCGTCCGGCCGCGTTGTTGGCGTAGACCACGCGGCCGTGACGGTCGAACACGAGCACGCCCTCGGTGAGCATCTCGGTCGTGACCTGCATGCGGTTCTCCAGTACGCGCAGCTCGCCGCGCCCGGCCCGCAACTCGTCTCGCAGCCGCTCGACCGCCGCGATCGACTGCGCCAGGCGCTCGCAGGCGAGGTCCAGAGCATGCTCGGTGTCGTTGCCCGCGGCCTCGGTGATCTCTCGCAGCGCATGGGCGATCGCGCTTGGCGCGTTCTCGGCGAGACGCCCGTGTCGTTTGGCGTCGAGGTCCGCGATCGAGGCTCGATCCATCGGCTCCGTAATCGGCTTGCCGCGCGCTTTACATGACATGGTTGGGCGCCTTTGGACGAGCCGATGACATGCGCGGAGGGTCTTAGCGGGGGTCAGCAGGGCGTTCTGTCATAATCCCCGCTCGCCATGCCCAAGATGAAGACTCACTCCGGCGCGAAGAAGCGCTTCAAAGTCACCGCCTCCGGCAAGGTGCGCGGTCGGCATTCCTTCACGAGCCACATCCTCGAGAAGAAGTCACCCAAGCGCAAGCGCAAGCTGGGCACGCCGGCGATCCTCTCCGATCACGACACCCCGCGCGTCAAGCGGATGCTGGGGGTCGGCAAATGACCCGCGTCAAGCGCTCCCTGAACGCGCGCAAGAAGCGCCGCGCGACGCTCGAGTTGACGAAGGGCTTCCGCGGCGAGGCGCACTCGAACTACAAGCGCGCCAAGGAGGCGCTGATCAAGGCGGACACCTACGCCTACCGCGATCGACGTAACCGCAAGCGTGACTTTCGTCGCCTGTGGATCACGCGCATCAATGCCGCCGCGCGTCAGAACGGGATGAGCTACTCGCAGTTCATGCACGGCTTGACGCTGGCTGGGGTCGAGCTGGACCGCAAGGTGCTCGCGGACATCGCCGTCCGCGACGCCGATAGCTTCCGACGTTTCGCCGAGGTCGCCCGCGAGGCGTCGGCTGCCTGAGTCACTGGCACCGACTACTGAATGCCTCCCGGGCGCCGCTCCTCTCCGCAGGACGGCGCCTTTTTTGTGTCCCAAGCAGCAAGGATGATTCAAGCAATGCCCACCATCGTCTCCTCTCAGAACCCGCGCTTGCAGCGACTGCGCCGCTTGCATCGCCGCCGCGAGCGCGCGCGCAGCGGGCGTTTCCTCGCGGAGGGCGAGGATCTAGTCGCGGCTGCCACCGCGGCGGGTTGGAAGCCGCTCGAGGGCTACCGCGCGACGGGCAGCGAGCTGGGCGAGGGCTTCCTGGATGTCGAGCCCGCGGCGCTCGCTGCGGTCTCCACGCTTGGGTCCGGCACGCGCGCGATCGGCGTCTACGAGGAGCGCTGGAGTCTCGCGCTCGACGGTCCCCTGTGGGTCTACCTGCATGGTCTCTCCGATCCCGGCAACGTCGGCGCGATCCTGCGCTCCGCGCACGCCTTCGGCGCGAGTGGAGTCGCGCTCGGGCCGGGTTGCGCCGATCCGTTCTCACCGAAGGCCGTGCGCGCCAGCATGGGCGCGATCTTCAACGTCCCGCTTGCGCGGGTGCACGAGGTCGGCGAGCTGCCGGGAGAGCGGATCGCGCTGGTCGCGCACGCCGGCGAGCCGCTACGTAGCTTGCGTGCCACCGCGCCACTGACGCTGCTGGTGGGAGCCGAGCGCGAGGGGCTGCCCGAGGCGGTTCTGGCGGCCTGCGCACGCGTCGCTCACATCCCGATCGTCGGCGACTCGCTCAACGCCGCGATGGCGGCGACCATTGCTTTGTACGAAATGACTAGGGTCATGGCGGCATGAACGAACGGATCGAACAGCTCAGCGCAGCGGCCCAGAGCGAGATCCGGGCTGCGTCGAGCCTCGATACGCTGGAGGAGCTGCGCGTGCGCTATCTCGGGCGCAAGGCCGAGCTTCCGCAGATCTTGCGCGGAGTGCGCGATCTGCCCAGTGAGGAACGCGGTGCCGTCGGCAAGGCGGCCAACGTCGTGCGCCAGGAGCTCGAGGCGCTGATCGAGCGCTGCGCGGCGCAGCTCGGGGCACAAGAGCTGCAGCGGAACCTGCGCGAGGAGCGCCTGGACGTCACGCTGCCGGGGGCGCCGCCGCAGCCGATAGGTCGTTTGCACGTGCTCACCGCGACGTGGCGCGAGCTGGAGGACATCTTCGTCGGTCTTGGCTTCACCGTTCTGGAGGGGCCGGAGGTCGAGACGGTCCACTACAACTTCGACGCGCTCAACCACGGTCCCACGCATCCGGCGCGCGCGCGCACCGACACCTTCTATGTGCAGTCGCCCGGCGCACGTGAGCGCGAGGGGGGGACGGAGGTCGCAGATCCCGGCGCCGGGTCCGCCGTGCTCGGTAGACCCGAGGAGCTCGTGCTGCGCACCCATACCTCACCGGTGCAGATTCGGGCGATGGAAGCGCATCCCCCGCCGCTGTATGTGGTGATCCCGGGCCGCGTCTACCGACCGGACAGCGACGCGACGCACACCCCCCAGTTCCATCAGGTTGAGGGGTTGGCCGTCGACACCGACATCACCCTCGCCGACCTGAAGGGGACGCTGCTCGCCTTCGCACGCGCCGTCTTCGGCGAGGAGCGCGACGTGCGCCTGCGGCCGCATTTCTTCCCCTTCACCGAGCCATCCGTCGAGGTTGACGTCTCCTGCTTTCACTGCTCCGGCAAGGGGTTTCTCGCCGATGGCGCCCGCTGTCACCTCTGCAAGGGCGAGGGCTGGCTGGAGGTGCTCGGTGCCGGCGAGGTCGATCCGAACGTCTACGCCCACATTCCCACGACCGAGCGCAACGCGCCCGGCTACGACCCCGACCGCGTGCAGGGCTTCGCCTGGGGCATGGGCATCGAGCGGATCGCGATGCTCAAGCACGGGATCCCGGATCTGCGGCTCTACTACGAGAACGATCTGCGCTTCCTGGAGCAGTTCGGATGAGGCGCGAAGCTCCGATTAAGGCGGCCTGGATGGCCGCCCTCCCGGTCAAGAGAGCCGACTGGATGGAGGCTCGATGAAGATCCCGCTCGACTGGCTGCGCGAGTACTGCGACCCCGACCTCGACGTGCACGCGATCGAGGAGCGCCTAACGATGACCGGGACGAAGGTCGAGGCGATCCACCACCACGGGGTGCGTAACCCCGAGCGCTTTGTTATCGGGCGGGTGCAGACCTGCGAGCGCCATCCCGACGCCGATCGCCTGAGCGTCTGCCAGGTCGAGCTCGGCGCCGCCGCCCCCGAGGGTGCCGTGACGATCGTTTGCGGCGCTCCGAACGTCGCGGCCGGACAGACCGTCGCTGTGGCCTGCCCCGGCGCGGTGATGCCCGACGGAACGCAGATCAAGCGTGCGAAGCTCCGCGGGGTCGTCTCTGAAGGGATGATCCTCGCCGAGCAAGAGCTCGCGATCGGCCCCGGTCGCGAGGGCATCCTGGTGCTCGAGGATCTACTGCGCGACGGGCAGCTCGGCGGCGAGGAGCTGCCGGCGCCGGGCACGCCGCTGGCAGCGATCCTGCCGCTCGGCGGCGAGGTGCTCGAGCTGGAGATCACTCCCAACCGGCCGGACTGCCTCGGGGTCTATGGAGTCGCGCGCGAGCTGCACGCCGCCACCGGCGCGCCGCTTGCACCAGTGCCGTGGAGCGAGGATCTCGGCAGTCCCGGACCGCTACCCGATGTCGGCGGATCGCCTGCGGAGGTGCGCGTCGAGTGCCCCGATCTCTGCCCGCGCTTCACCGCGCGAGTGTTCGAGAACGTCGGGCTCGGCCAGTCCCCGCCGTGGCTGAAGGCGCGCCTGAGCGCGGCCGGGCAGCGTCCGATCAACAACGTCGTGGACATCACCAACTACGCGATGCTGCTCAGCGGCCAGCCGCTGCACGCCTTCGACCTCGACCGGGTCGCGGGCGGGCAGCTCGTGGTGCGCCGCGCGCGCGAGGGTGAGCAAGTGCAGACGCTCGATGGTCAGACCCGCGCGTTGGATGGGCAGATGGTGGTGATCGACGACGCCGAGGGCCCGACCTCAATCGCCGGTTTGATGGGCGGTGCGCGCTCGGAGGTGGGGGAGGACACGACGCGCGTGCTGCTCGAGGTGGCGACCTGGAGCGGGCCGAACATCCACCGCACGGGCTGGACCCTCGGGCTGCGCAGCGAGGCCTCTTCGCGCTTTGAGAAGGGGCTCGCGCCGGAGCAGTGCGACTACGCGCAGGCACTCGCCACGCGGCTGCTGATCGAGCTTTGCGGAGCGCGCGTGCTGCCCGGCACGATCGACGCTGGGCCGTGGACGGAGAACGATCGATCGCAGGCCCCGCCACGCGTGCGCCTGCGCGAGGCGCGCGTGGAGGCGATCCTGGGAGTGCCCGTGCCCCGTGAGCGCCAGCGCGAGATTCTGAGCGCACTCGACTTCCAGGCGCTCGACGGCGACGACGGCCTCGATGTGATCGTGCCGCCACTGCGCCGCGCCGACGTCACACGCGAGGCCGACCTGATCGAGGAGGTCGCGCGCATCGACGGCATCGAGAAGCTCCCCGCGACGCTGCCGCCGAAGCGGCCCGCGGGACGCCTATCGCGTGAGCAGCGCCTGCGTCGCCGCGCCGTCGACGCGCTCGTCGGCCGCGGCCTCTACGAGACCGTCGGCTGGACGTTCACCGCGTCAAGTGCGCTGCAGCGCCTGCGCTTCGCGCCCGAGGATCCCCGCCGTGCTGGAGCACTCGTGCTGGAGAACCCGCTCTCCGAGGAGCACGCACTACTGCGCACGACGCTGCTCGGATCCCTACTCGACAGCGCCACGCACAACGCGGCGCGCGGCCACGGCGACCTGCGTCTGTTCGAGGTTGGGACCGTTTTTGCCGCCGACCCGCCCGCCGGCGTGCAGCGGTCCGACGGCGACCCCGCCACGCGCGTGCCCATGCGTGTGCGGCGGGGTGCTCGTGAGACGGGTGTGCACGAGCATCGTGCGCTCGGTGTGCTGCTGAGCGGGCGCGTGGCGCCGCCGACCTGGCGGGTGCCCGATCCACCGCGCGCGGATCTCTACGCGGTCAAGGGAGTCCTCGAAGCGCTCGGCGATGCGCTGCACGTCGCGGTGAGCTGCGCGCCGATGGCCGATCCCGATCGCAGTCCCTACCTGCATCCCGGTCGCGCCGCTGACGTGCTCGCCGGTGGCGCGCCGATCGGCTGGCTCGGTGAGCTGCACCCGCTCGTCGAAGGGTGGGATGCGATGGGCGCGGCGGTCGCCGAGATTGACCTCGACCGCTTGATCGCGCTTGCGCAGGGAGCGGCCGACGAGCGACGCTACGTCGATCTGATCTCCTTCCCGACGCTGCGCGAGGACATCGCGGTGATCCTGCCCGTCGACGTGCTGGCCGCCGACGCGCTCGCGGTAGTGCGCGAGTCCGGGGGCAAGCTGCTCGACGACGCGCGTGTCTTCGACGTTTATAGCGGGCCCCAGGTCGGCGCGGGTCGGCAATCGCTGGCGATCGCGCTCGCCTTCCGCGCGCCCGACCGCACACTCTCCGACAGCGATGTCGCGCCGGCGCGCGAGCGTATCCTCGAGGCTATTCGCGAGCGGCTCGGAGGTGAGTTGCGTGGCTGATCAGCACTTCGCGCCGGGCTCTCCGCGGGTACTCGTCGCGGGCGCGACGGGCTTTGCCGGAGCGCTCGCGGCGCACTTGCTCTGGCGGCATCCGCGCTTCGAGCTCGCCGGTCTCAGCGGCCGCTCGGAGGTCGGCCGGCGCCTGGATGACCTCTATTCGCGCTATCGCGTGCCACTCGTGATCGACGAGCTCGATCTCGACCGTCACGCCGTCGGGCTCGACGCTGCGGTTGTTGCCTACCCGCACGCCGCCGCCGCACCCACCGTCGGCGCGCTGCGCGAGCGTGCGGTCCGCGTCATCGACCTCTCCGCGGACTTCCGCCTCGCGGACCTCGCGACCTACGAGCACTGGTACGGCGAGCATCCGCGGCCCGAGCTGCTCGGCGAAGCGGTCTACGGACTCACCGAGCTGCACCGCCAGCGGATCGCCACCGCGGCGATCGTCGCCAATCCCGGCTGTTATCCGACCGCGGCCGTGCTCGGTCTCGCGCCGCTCGCTCGCGCCGGCCTGCTGGCGGACGTCGTGATCGACGCCAAGCAGGGTGTCTCCGGTGCCGGACGCGCGCCGACCGAGACCACGCACTTCTCGACCTCCGGCGAGAACATCCTTCCCTACAAGGTCGCCGCCCACCGGCACACGCCCGAGATCGAGCAGCAGCTCGACGCTCTAGATCCCGCGCATCCGGGGCTCGTGGTCCAGTTCCAGGCGCACCTCGTGCCGCTCGACCAAGGGGAGCTCGCCAGCTGCTATGTCACGCCCAACCGGCCCGTAGCAGCGGAAGAGCTGCGCGAGCTCTACCGCGACGCCTACGATGCCGAGCCGTTCGTCGAGCTCGTCGATGGGCCACCCGGCGTGCGCGAGGTGCGCGAGACGAACTTCTGCCGCATCTTCGCGACGGTCGACGGGCACACCGGCAAGGTGCTCGTCTTCTCCGCGATCGACAACCTCTGGAAGGGCACCTCCTCGCAGGCGCTCCAGAACCTCAACGTTATGTTCGGCCTACCGGAGACCGAGGGGTTGCTGTGAGCGCCGGCAACGACGAGTGGGGCAATAAGACCGCAGCGGGCGCGCCGCGGCCGTTCTTCGGTTCGCGCTGGGTCGAGCGTCCGGCGCACGTGCGCGAACTGGAGCTCGACGCGGGCCTGCCGGCGGGCTTTCGCGCCGCCGGTGTCGCTTGCGGAATCAAGCCGAGCGGCAACCCCGACGTAGGCCTGCTGATCTGCGACGCCACGGCTCCGCAAGCGAGCAGCGCCGCGCGCTTCACCGCGACCGGGACGCCCGCGGCGCCCGTGCTGCTCAGCCGTGAGCGCTGCAAGCTGGATGCGCTGCGGGCCGTGCTTGTCAACTCCGGATGTGCCAACGCCGCAACCGGTCGGCGCGGTCTTGATGACGCCGCCAAGACCCAAGGCGCCGCGGCACTCGCGCTCGGGGTCGAGCCCGAGGAGGTCGCGCTCGCCTCGACCGGCGGGATCAGCCATCTGCTGCCCGTCGAGAAGGTGCTGCAAGGCATCCTCGCCGCCGGCGGTCAGCTGCGCCGCGAAGGTGACGGCGACCTGCAGAGCGCGATCCAGACGACCGACGCGTTCGAAAAGCGCGCAAATCTCGAGCTTGCGCTGCCGTCGGGGCCGGTGCGGCTCAGCGCCCAGTGCAAGGGTGCCGGCATGATCTCGCCGAACTTCGCGACGATGCTCTGCTTCGTGGAGACCGACGCGGAGCTCTCGCCGCAGGTCGCCGACCTGCTGCTCGGCGTCTGCGTCAAGCGCTCCTTCGATCGCTGCTCGGTCGACGGGCAGCTTTCCACCAACGACACCGCGATCCTGTTGGCCTCCGGCGCGAGCGGTGTACGCATCGAGCCCGAGAGCGAGGAGGAGCTGCGCTTCGGCGAGGCGCTCGACGCGTTGCTGCGCCAGCTCGCGATTCTGATGGTCGCTGACGGCGAGGGCGCCGGGCGGATCGCGCGCGTCGTCGTTCGCGGCGGCGCCGGCGTGGGCGGCGAGCCCGAGCCGGTCGAGGTCGTCGCGCGCGCCGTCGCCAACTCGCCGCTGGTGAAAACCGCGCTGCACGGGGCCGACCCCAACTGGGGCCGGCTCATACAAGCCGTCGGGGCCGCCCTGCCGGGTACTGTGCCGCTGGCGGTCGACCTCTCGATCGAGGGCATCCTGGTGTGCTCGGCGGGCACGGCGATCGACTACGACGAGCGCGCGCTCGCACAGGCCGTCCAAGCGCATGCGATCGAGTACGAGATCGTGCTGGGCGGGCGGGGTCCGGTCTCCGCGGAGACCGAGGTGTTCTTCTCGGATCTCTCCCACGAGTACGTGAAGATCAACGCCGAGTACACGACATGAGCGAGGACGGCCTGCAGAGCTCGATCGGCACGCTGCTCGAGGCGCTGCCCTACATTCGCGAGTTTCACGGGCGGACCGTCGTGATCAAGTACGGCGGTGCCGCGATGGAGGACGCCGAGCTGCGCGAGGAGTTCGCGCGCGACGTGGTGCTGCTCAAGTACGTCGGCCTGAACCCGATCGTTGTCCACGGCGGTGGTCCCGACATCACCTCCTACATGGAGCGTCTCGGGCTGCCGGTGCAGTTCGTCGCCGGCCTGCGTGTCTCCGACGAGGCCACCGTCGAGATCGCCAAGATGGTGCTAGTCGGCAAGGTCAACAAGGAGATCGTCGCGCGCCTGGCCCGGCACGGGCAGCCCGCTGTGGGGCTCTGCGGCGATGACGGCTCGCTGTTTGAGGTCTCCCGTCGCAGCGCGCCCGGCGGTGAGGACATCGGCTTCGTCGGGCAGATCGAGCGCGTCGGCGTCGATGTCCTGCAGCACATCGCCAGTGACTACATCCCCGTGATCGCCTCCGTCGGCGCCGACCGCGAGGGACGCTCCTACAACGTCAACGCCGACGAGGCCGCCGGCGCCGTCGCGCGGGCGCTCGGCGCGCATAAGGTGATCTTCCTGACCGACGTCGCGGGCTGGCTGGCGAACCCCGCCGAGCCCCAGAGCCTGATCGGGCAGGCCACTGCCGAGGAGGTCCACGACGCGCTGCCGCGCCTAGACGGCGGCATGCGCCCCAAGTTGCAAGCGTGCCTGGAGGCGATTCAGGGGGGCGTGGGCTCGGCGCACATCATCGATGGGCGCGTGCCGCATTCGCTGCTGCTCGAGCTCTTCACCGACGCGGGGATCGGCACGAAGATCGGCTCGGCGCTATGAGCCTCGCCGAGCTGCAGCGGATCGAGGCCGAGAGCCTGATGCGCAACTACGCGCGCTTCCCCGTCGAGTTCGTGCGCGGCGAGGGCGCGCGCCTGTGGGATGCGGAGGGCAACGAGTACCTCGACTTCCTCTGCGGCATCTCGGTCACCAACCTCGGGCACTGTCACCCCCGGGTGGTGGAGGCCGTGCGCGATCAAGTCGCGCGACTGATGCACGTCGGCAACCTGTACTACACCGCGCCGGGTATGCAGCTGGCCCAGCGCTTGGCGCATTCGAGCCTCGGCGGGCGCGTGTTTCTCTGCAACTCCGGTGCGGAGGCCAACGAGGCGGCGCTCAAGCTGGTGCGCAAGGCGCGGCCCGAAGGCGACATCGTCGTCATCCACGGCGCCTTTCACGGGCGCACCTACGGCGCGCTCTCCGCGACCCCGCAGGAGTCCAAGCAGGCGCCCTTCGCGCCGCTGGTTCCCGGCTTTCGCGCGGTCGCACCCGAGCCCGAAGCGCTGCGGGCGGCTGTCGATGAGCGCACCGCCGCCGTCCTGCTCGAGCCGATTCAGGGCGAGACCGGCGTGCACGTGCTCTCAGAGGAGCTGCTGCACGCTGCGCGCGAGGCCTGCGACGAGCACGGCGCCGCGCTCGTCTTCGACGAGATCCAATGCGGCATGGGGCGCACCGGCACGCTCTGGGCCTACGAGCAGACCGGCGTCCTACCCGACGCGCTCACCGCCGCCAAGGCACTCGGCGGCGGGCTGCCGATCGGCGCGCTGATCGCCGGCGAGCGCCTCGCCGACGTGTTCGCGCCCGGCGACCACGGCTCGACCTTCGCCGGCGGCCCAGTCATCTGCGCCGCGGCGCTCGCGGCGCTGGAGCTGATCGACGACCCCGCCCTGCTGGCGCGCGTGCGTGAGCTCGGAGAGACGCTCGCCGTTGCACTCGCAGAGCTGCCACACGTGCTCGCGGTGCGCGGACGCGGGCTGATGCTCGCCTGCGAGCTCGACATCCCGGCCCCCGAGCTCGTGCGCCGACTGCTGCTCGAGCAGCGCCTCGTTGCCAACGCCACCGGCCCCACTACGCTGCGGCTGCTGCCGCCGCTGGTTCTCGCCGATGCCGACGTCGAGGACGCGCTGCGGCGGCTGCGGGACGCGCTGGGCTGACCTCGTCTTACGCGGCCGTCAGCAGGGACGCCAGATCGGCCGTCTCGACCGCCTCCAGCATCGTCACCATGAGTCGACCATCGCATTCCAGGAGCCGGCGCGGACCAAGGAGAGTGATGCCCACGACCCGGTCCGTTCCCGGCGCATAGCGGATTACGTGACCCTCGGGTGTCGCCTCCCCCTCGCCCTTCTCCGGTGCCCCCACTGAGAGATAGAGCACATCATTCTCGACGTCGTACAGCGCGTCGTCGAAGACGAACGCACCAATTTTTATGCTCACGCTTCCCACCTCGGCGGATCCTTTCGGTATGCGAACGCAGAGATAACCCTCGCCGGAGTCGAGGTGCTCGGGCACGATCTTCTTGTGCCAGACGCCAGCAAGTAAGACCACCTGTCTGTCGTCAGGGTCTCGTGTCTCGCGAATCACTACTTCTTTGGGCACGCCCGCATGCTGCGCGCCGCTTGGGATGGAATCGTCTCGCTTGGCCGCTCCAGTAGCCTGCGCAATCCATGAGCCCTTCCGACAACGACTCCTTCCCGCCCCGCACCGCCTCCTACGAGGCCGACCCCGAGCAGGTCCACCGCGTCCTGCTGCTCTACTCCGGCGGTCTGGACACGAGCGTGATGCTCAAGTGGATCCAGGACCGCTACGACGCCGAAGTCGTCTGCCTGACCGTCAACCTCGGCCAGCCCGGCGAGGACTACGCGGTGATCGAGGACAAGGCGATCCGACTAGGGGCCGTCGAGTGTCACGTCCTCGACGCGCGTGAGGAATTCGCGCGCGACTTCTTGACACCGGCGATCAAGGCCAACGCGCTCTACGGCGGCTATCCGCTGTTCACCGCGCTCGGGCGGCCCCTGATCGCGAAGCTCGCCGTCGAGCAGGCGCGCGCGAGCGGCTGCGACACGATCGCACACGGCTGCACCGGAAAGGGCAACGACCAGGTCCGCATCGAGGCGACGATTGCGACGCTGGCCCCCGAGCTGAAGGTGATCGCGCCGGTGCGCTCCTGGCAGATGGGCCGCGAGGAGGAGATCGCCTACGCGCGCGAGCACGGCATCCCAATTAAAGGAGCCCACCCGCCCGGCACCGAGACCGCGCCGTACTCAATCGACGACAACCTTTGGGGTCGCTCCTCGGAGGGCCGCTGGATCGAGGATCTCGCGCAGGCGCCCGAGGACGACGTCTTTCAGCTCGTTACGCGACCCGAGGAGGCGCCCGACGAGGCCGAGACCGTCAGCATCGCCTTCGAGCGCGGCGTGCCCGTCGCGCTGAACGGAGAGCGCCTGGAGCTCGTCGAGCTGATCGAAGCCGCCGCCGCGATCGCCGCGCGCCACGGCGTCGGGATCGTCGACCACATTGAGGACCGCATCGTCGGCTTGAAGGTGCGCGACATCTATGAGGCGCCCGCCGCCGCGCTGATCCTGCCCGCCCACCAGGAGCTCGAGCGGCTCGTCGGCACGATCCACCAGAACCAGTTCAAGCCCGAGCTCGACCGCCAGTGGGCCTATCTGGTCTACGCCGGTCTCTGGTGGGAGCCGCTGCGCGGCGACCTCGACGCGTACATGGATTCCGTCAACCAGCGCGTCACCGGCGAGATCGCGCTGAAGCTCTACAAGGGTCACGCGCGCGTGGTCACGCGCGCGTCCCCCAATGCCGTCTACGACGCCGTGCTCGCATCCTTCGCGCAGTCCGGCGGTCTCTTCTCGCAGTCCGCGTCGCCGGGTTTCATCGAGCTGTGGTCGCTGCAGTCGCGCATGGCGTGGCGTCTGCGCAACGAGTAGGAGACGCCCTGCCTAAACGTCCGGGCTCGCGCATACGCTGGGCCGAGCGTGATCGCAGAAGGAGACGACGAGACACCACCCCGAGAGGACAGCGCACGCGAGCACGAACGCGACGTGCTGGCCGAGCGCCGCGCGCGCCGCGCCGGTCCCGGCGAGGCGGCGCAAATTCGGCGCGCCGACGCCGCTGAGGCCGCGATCCACGCGCTCGAGCGCCAGCTGACCGACCTGCGCCGCCGCGAGCTGGAGGCCGAGCGCGAGCGTGAGCGCACGAGCGAGCAGCTAGCCGAGCGCGAGCACGAGCTGCGCCGCGTCAAGCAGCGCGAGTACGCCGAGCAGCAGCTGCGCGTCGAGGCCGAGGAGAACGTCGCCCGCCTGCGACGCCGCCAGCGCGAGGAGATCGACCGTCTGCAGCGCCACGTCGCCGAGGCGCGCGCCGCGATGCAGAGCACCGGCGAGCGCGCCGACGAGCTGCGCGTGCGCGCGGAGCAGGAGCGCGACGAGACCGAGCGACGGCGCCGAGATGCCGAGCGCAGGCTCGCCAGCGCCGAACAAGAGCGCCTCCGGGCCGAGCAGCTATGCGCGACGCTCGCCGCACGACTGGCGAGCGTCGACGAGAGCTGCGCGCGGCTACGTGAGGGCATGCTCGTGCTCGAGGGCGCCGCAGTCGCGCTGCGCAGCGAGATCGAGGAGGAGCGCCAGGCGGCCCGTGCGCGCATCCGCGAGCTCGAGGAGGAGCGCGAGGCCGTCGGTGTGCACATCCGCGAGCTCGAAGCCACCGCGATGCGCGCGGGCGAACTCGAGCACGAGCGCGAGGCCAGCGCGGTGCGCGTTCGCGAGCTCGAACAACAGCGCGAGGCCGCCGCGCTGCGCGTTCGCGAGCTCGAAGGCGAGCACGAGGCCACCACGGTGCGTATCGGCGAGCTCGAAGACGAGCGTACCGCGGCGGATACCCGCATCCGCGAGCTCGAGCGCGCGCTCGAACCAGTGAGCCCACCGGCTCCGGCGGTCGATCGGGAGGCGCGTCGCGAGGAGATGGCCGGCGCGCTCGCGGCGGCCGTCGAGCGGCTGCGCGCGCGTGTGGCGGAGGTGGAGGAGACCGAGACGGACGCTCCCGAGGAGCCCGCGGCGCCCGCGGTGCTGGCGCGAGCACCGGCGATCCAGGTCGTGCCCCGCCAGCTCCCGCCCCCGACCCATCGCGAGCCGTGGCTCGCCGCGGCGATCCGCGCGATCGCCGAGCGTCGCGACGCTCGGCTCGCGGCCGAGCTGATCACGGAGCTGCTCCCCGCACAGCGGCTCGTCGTGGACCGGCCGCTCAGCTACGGATTAGCGATCGCCGAGCTCGACACCCACTGGCGAGCGACGTTCGGACATGGGCGGTCGGACATCGGCGTCCTCGCGGCCACGGGAAAGAGCGATCTGGACTTCGAGCTTCGGGGCCGCGCGGTCGCCTTCGCGGAGCTGGCCGCCGGCGGAGCCGGGCGCCGCCTGCGGGGGATCGAGGTGCGCGGCAGCCGCCGCCGTTTGCGCGCCCTGCGCCGCGCGCGTCGACGCCCGCTCGAGCTGTGGGATCTCGCGAGCGCCGGCATCGACGTATGGCCCGGCCTGCTGCTGCTCGCGCTGGCGGAGGCGATCGACCCGTCCTGGAGTGTTGGGCAGAGCTTTACGATCGCGTTCGAGATCGAGCAGTCACCGGAGGGCCCCGTGAGCGCGACGCTGCATGTGCAAGTTCGCGACGGGGCGCCCCTGGCGGTCAGCTCGGAGCCGCGCGAGCCGCTCGTGGCGAGTGTGCGGCTGGGCGAGCGCGCCTTCATGTGCATGCTCGCCGGAGCCCCCCTGCCGGTCGGAGCGCGAATTCTCGTAGACGGCGATCCGGGCCCGCTGGAGCTCCTGATCGAGTGGGCCGACCGCGCGCAGGGACGATCCGCCGCGACAGCGGCCCTCCGCCGCTCCCGGGCCTAGTATCCAGTTCGGTGACCAACCCCGCCTGCGCCCACCTGCACGTCCACTCCGAGTACTCCCTACTCGACGGCGCCTGCAAGATCGAAGCGCTCGCGGCACGCGCCGCGCAGTTCGAGCAGCCGGCCCTCGGGCTCACCGACCACGGGGTAATGAACGGCGCGGTCGAGCTCTACAAGGCGTGCGCCAAGCACGGGATCAAGCCGATCGTCGGCTGCGAGATCTATCTCGCCGACCGCGCTCCGGCGAAGGTGCCCGGAGGCAGCGGAGCGGGTTCCAGCGCGAAGATCGAGCGCAATCACCTAACGCTGCTGGCCGCCAATGACAGCGGCTACCGCAATCTGGTCAAGCTCTCCTCGGCGGGCTTCCTGGAGGGGTTACAGCGTGGCAAGCCCACCGTCGACCTCGAGCGGATCGCCGCGCATTCGCAGGGCGTGATCGCGCTCACCGGCTGTCTGGCCTCGCGCTTCTGCCAGCGCCTCGGCGAAGACCGCCCCGAGGACGCGCGCGCCCACGCCGACGACCTGCGCCAGATCTTCGGTCCCGAGAACGTCTACTTCGAGCTGCAGAAGAACGGCATCCCGCTGCAAGACAAGTGCAACGAGGGAATCGAGCGCATCGCCGGCGAGCTCGGGGGCAGCCTGGTGGGCACCGGCGACGTGCACTACTTGCGCCGCGAGGACTACGACCATCACACCGCGCTGCTGTGCGTGCAGACCAAGAGCACGCTGGCCGCGCCGAAGATGACGTTCGACACCAACGAGTTCTACCTGCGCGACAGCGCCGAGATGGCCACCGCGTTTGCGCAGTGGCCGCAGGCGCTCGCCAGCACACTGGAGATTGCCGAGCGTTGCGCGGTCGAGATCGAGCTCGGCAAGCAGCTGATCCCGAGCTTCCCCACGCCCGCCGGCGAGCCCGAGCGCGAGTATCTGCGCGCGCGTGTCGAGGAGGGCCTGCGTGCCCGCTACGGCACGCCGGCCCCGGCGGAGGCGATCGAGCGCATGGAGATGGAGCTCGGCGTGATCGACCGCATGGGTTTCAACGCGTACTTCCTGATCGTTTGGGACTTCGTCAAGTACGCCAAGGAGAACGGCATCGCCGTCGGTCCCGGGCGCGGCTCGGCGGCGGGGTCGATCGTGGCGTACTGCCTGCAGATCACCGACGTCGATCCGCTGCGCTACGAGCTGCTGTTTGAGCGCTTCCTGAACCCCGAGCGCGTCTCGATGCCGGATATCGACATCGACTTCTCGGTGCGCGGGCGCGAGCGCGTGATGCGCTACGTCACCGAGAAGTACGGGCGTGAGTCGGTCGCACAGATCGTGACCTTCGGCAAGATGTTCCCGCGCGCCGCCACGCGCGACGCCGCGCGCGTGCTCGGCTTCGACTACGGCACCGGCGATCGCCTGGCGAAGCTGATCCCCGATCCGATCATGGGTCGCTCGCCATCCTTCGAGGAATGCCTGAAGCCCGGGCAGCCACTGCGCAAGGCCTACGACGAGGAGCCCGTGGCGAAGCAGATCCTCGACGTCGCGCAGGGCCTGGAGGGGATCGTGCGCAACTCCTCGATCCACGCCGCCGCGGTCGTGATCGCCGACCGGCCGCTCACGGACATCGTGCCGTTGCAGCTCGCCGACGCCGGGACCGGCGAGGACGGCGAGCGCAGCTACCGCACCGTGACGCAGTTCTCGATGAAGCCGATCGAGGAGATCGGCCTGCTCAAGATGGACTTCCTCGGGCTGCGCAATCTCGACGTGATCGAGGACGCCCTCGACATCATCGAGCGTTCCTCCGCCGCGCGCGCCGCCGACGGCACCGGCCCCGTGAGCTCCGGGCGGCTGGACATGACGACGCTCCCGCTCGACGACGCCAAGACCTACGAGATGCTCGCGCGCGGCGACGCGATCGGGGTCTTCCAGTTCGAGTCCGAGGGCATGCGCGAGGCGCTCAAGAAGGTTCGCCCCGACGAGTTCAACGACCTCGTCGCGCTCGGCGCGCTCTACCGGCCCGGCGCGATGGACCAGATCCCCGTCTACGCCCGCGGCAAGCGCAATCCCGATGCGATCTCCTACCCCGACGAGCGTCTCGCGTCGATCCTGCAGTCCTCCAAGGGCGTGATCCTCTACCAAGAGCAGGCGATGCAGATCTCCAAGGAGCTCGCCGGCTTCTCGGGCGCCAAGGCCGACGACCTGCGCAAGGCGATCGGCAAGAAGAACCGCCAGGCGATGGCCGCGCTGAAGCCCGAGTTCGTCGAGGGCTGCCGTGCCTCGGGCACGAAGTCTGAGGTCATTGAGTTCCTCTGGCAGACCAACGAAAAGTCCGCGGACTACTCCTTCAACAAGTCCCACGCCGCTTGCTACGCACTGATCTCCTACCGCACGGCGTGGCTGAAGGCCAACTACCCCGCCGAGTACATGGCGGCGCTGATCTCCTCGGTGATGTCGACCAAGGACAAGGTGCCATTCTTCGTCGCGCGCTGCGAGGAGATGGGCATCGAGATTCTGCCACCCGACGTGAACCTCTCCGACCACGAGTTCACGGTCGTACAGGGCAACGTGCGCTTCGGCCTGGACGCCGTCAAGGGCGTCGGCTACCAGGCCGTCGAGGCGATCAAGCGCGCGCGCGAGCAGGGAGGACCGTTCACCTCACTGTGGGACTTCTGCGAGCGCGTGGACAACCGCACGGTCAACAAGAAGGCGATCGAGGCACTAATCAAGTGCGGCGCGCTCGGCTCCACCGGGGCCACCCGCAAGGGCATGCTCGCAGTGCTCGAGCAGGCCCAGGGAGCCGGCCAGAAGGCTCAGCAGGATGCCGAGATCGGTCAGGGCTCGATCTTCGACCTCGACGGGGGCGGCGGCGCAGCACAGTCGCCCCCCGGCGACGCGCCGGGGGCCAGCCTGCTGCGCGGCGGGCGCGCCGCGCACCTGCCGATCCCCGCCGAGGAGTTCGAGCAGGCGGAGCTACTGGCGGTCGAGAAGGAGGCGATCGGCCTGTTCATCTCCGCGCACCCCCTCAAGCCGGTGCGCGAGGCGCTGCGCGCGCGCGCGGACTGCCCGATCGCGGCGCTCGCCGACAAGCGCGACAAGGATTGGGTGACGGTCGGCGGGATCATCACCGAAGCCAAGCGGATCAAAACGCGCAGCGGCGACTACATGATGTTCGCGACCCTCGACGATCTCGAGGGCGCCGTCGAGCTGCTGGTCTTCGGCAAGGCCCTCGCCGAGCACGAGACGGTGCTGGCGGTCGACCGCGTCGTGCTGGTGCGCGGCCGCGTCGATCACAAGGAAGCCGGCAAGACATGCCTGGTCGTGCAATCCGCCGAGCTGTTCGAGCCCACGACCGAGGAGTGCCAGCGCGCCGAGCAGGAATCAACCAAGGCTCAGGCCGCGGCCGCCGAGAACCGCTCGGTGCGCCTGCGCGTCGACGCGACGCGGCTGCCGGCGAGCGTGATCGAAGAGCTCAAGCACGTGATCGGCAACTTCCCGGGCCCCGCGGAGGTCGTGCTCGAGATGGACACCACCACCGGCCCACGGCATCTGCGCCTCGGCGACGCTTACCGCGTCGCGCCGACCTCGACGCTGCGCGCCGAGTTGGAGCAGGTGCTGGCCCCCGCTTGCCTAGCTGTCGCCTGACGGGCGTGGACGCTTCGCATCCCGTCGTCCTCGCGTGACGGGCGTGGACGCTTCGATCCCGTCGTCCTCGCGTGACTCGCCTGCCTGCGCCCCGAATGGGGTGGGCCCCGAAGGGGTACGTGCCAGGTCGCCCCGCTCGCTCCTCGTTGGTCTGCTCGGCCCCCGCCCGTCAGGGGCCGGTCGCTCTATTTGCGCTTGCGCGCCCGCAGGCCGCGCTCGCGCAGCGCCATCGCGAACTCGACTTCCTCGCGCGAGGCGCCTTCGCGGTTCTCGCCAGGGGTCTCCAGGATGCAGGGCAACTTCTGCAGACCCGGCGCGGACAGGAACGCGGCGCAGCCCTCCTCGCCGAGCTCGCCGCGGCCGACGTTTGCGTGCCGGTCGCGGTTGGAGCCCAGCGGGGTCTGCGAATCGTTGAGGTGCAGCGAGCGAATCCGGCCGCGACCGAGCGTGCGCGTCGCCTCGCGCAGCACCGAACCCATACCCGCGGAGGTCCGGATGTCATAGCCCGAGGCGAGCAAATGGCAGGAATCCAGGCACACACCGAGCCGCTCGCTGTGAGCCGAGTTCGCGCCGCCCGCAGCATCGAGCAGCCCGGCGAGCTCCCCCAAGGAGCGCCCCAGGGTGCCGCCGGCGCCGGCGGTGTTCTCCAGATGCAGCTCGCACTCCTCGCTCTCCGCCAACGCCTCCGCGATCGTCGCGCCCGCCCGCGCGATCGCCTCGCCCACGTGGCCGGTCTTCGCGGAGCCCGGGTGCAGCACCACCCCGGCAGCCCCGATCTGCTGCCCCACGCGCAGCGAGTGCGCCAGTGAGGCGAGCGATTTGGCGCGAATGTCAGGGTCGTCGCTCGCGCAATTAAGCAAGTAGACGGCGTGGATCAGGACCGCATCGATCGGGCTGTCCGCCAGCGCCTCGCGAAAAGCGCCGACGTCCTCCTCGCGGTAGACAGTCGGGCGCCACATACGCGGTGACTGATTGAAGATCTGGATCGCGCGGCAGCCCCGCTCCAGGCCGCGCTGCACCGCTTTGGGCAGACCGCCGGCCGGTGAGACGTGCGCTCCGATTAGCATGGCGCGGATCCTATGCGCGTTCGCTTCGCACCATCACCGACGGGAGCCCTGCACATCGGCGGGGCGCGCACCGCGCTATTCAACTGGCTACTCGCGCGCGGCGCGGACGGCACGCTGGTGCTGCGCATCGAGGACACCGACCGCGAGCGCTCGACGCCGGAGAACGTGCAGCAGATTCTCGACTCGCTGCGCTGGCTGCAGCTCGACTGGGATGAGGGGCCCATCCTTCAATCCGATCGCTCCGAGCGCCATCGCGAAGCCCTCGAGCAGCTGCTGGATGCCGGTCACGCCTACCGCTCGACCGCGACCGCCGATGACGTCAAGGCCTACAAGCAGCTACACGGCGCCGAGCGCGGCTTCCGCGGCGCGGCCGAGACCGAGGGCGCCGTGCGCCTCCGCGTGCCGCAGGACGGCGCGACGATCGTGCACGACGCGATTCGTGGCGACACGCGCTTCGAGCACGTGCATCTCGACGATCCCGTGATCGCGCGCGCCGACGGCTCGGTGCTCTACAACTTCGCGGTCGCGATCGACGACCTCGACGCCGCAATCACGCACGTCGTGCGCGGCGAGGACCATCTCTCCAACACACCCAAGCAACTTCTGGTGCTGGAGGCCCTAGGGGCGCCGCAGCCGCTCTACGCGCACCTGCCGCTGCTGCACGGCCCGGACGGCAAGAAGCTCTCCAAGCGCCACGGGGCCGCGTCCGTCGGCGAGCTGCGCACGGCGGGCTATCTGCCGGAGGCCGTGCGCAACTACCTCGCGCTGCTCGGTTGGGGCGCGGGCGACGACACGACGGTGATGGCCACCGATGAGCTCGCGCGGCGCTTCGCGCTGGAGCGCGTGAGCCGCAACCCCGCGCAATTCGATGAGACGAAGCTGCGCTGGATGAACGGGCTTTACATCCGCCAGCTGGAGCCCGCGCAGCTCGCGCAGCGACTCGCCGAATACCTCCAGGGCGAGGGGCCCCGCGAGGCGCGCGAACTCGACCCCGAAACGCTCGAGCGCGCCGCCGCGATCAGCCAAGAGAAGATCCAGACGCTTGCCGACTTCTGGCCGCTCGCCGGCTTCTTCTTCGCCGGCGCCGCTACCCCCGAGAGCTCCGAGGCCGCGCAGCACGCCCGCGAGCGCTGGCTGGACGAGCGCGGTGTGCACACACTGCAACAGGCGCGCGCGGCGCTCGCGCAGGCCGCGAGCTTCGATGAGGACGGCGTGCAGCAGGCACTGGGGACCGTGCAGGAGCGTCTGCAAGTCAAGCCGCGCGACATCTATCAGCCGCTGCGCGTAGCGCTGGCCGGGACCACAATCTCACCGGGGATCTTCGAGAGCGTCGCCCTGCTGGGTCGCGAGGAGACGCTGCGCCGGATCGACGCGGCACTCGCGCAGCGCACCTGAGCGGGCCATTTCCCAGACATGCGGCCAATGACCTCAACCGTTCGTCCATGTCTGCCGATAGGAGCCAGGACCAAGGCGCCCAACGGATTGGGCGGTCTGCGAATCCACAAGGGTGGCCAAGAGCAATGCAGAGCACTGCAACCAAGCGCCAGCCAGCGGCCACGGAACGGCCCACGGCGGTGCCAGCGACAGCGCGACGTCCCACACAGGCCGGAGCCTCCGCGCCGGCGGGTACCCGACACCAGAACGAGGGCCACGGCCGGCGTCTGACGCAGGCATTCGAAGCGCTCGAGGCGTTCCCCGCGCTGGCAGAGTCGCGCAAGCGACTGCTGAGCGTGATGTCCAAGGAGCACGTCGCGACAGCCGATGTCGTCACCGCGGTCGAGTCCGACGTGGCGCTTGTGACCGCGGTGCTGCGCACCGCCAACCAGGCGCAGGGCGCGCGGGGCCGCATCGACACCGTGGTCGCAGCGGTCGACCTGCTCTCCCCGCAGGCCGTCCAAGCACTCGCCGGCCGCGTGCGGACGTTCGACTTCTTCGAGCGCGCAACCGTCTGGGACGCCGCGCCCGAGCGCTTCCGCCTGCACGCGCTGGCCACACAGCACGCCGCCGACCAGCTCGCGGCCGAGATCGGCTACGAGCATCGCGATCGCCTGACCGTGACAAGCCTCTTGCACGACATCGGCAAGCTCGTGCTGCTGCACGCCTACCCCGGATACCCCGCGCAGGTGCACCAAGGCGCGCAAACCCCCGAGGAGCGCATCCATCAGGAGCGCCGCGAGCTCGGCGTCGACCACGCGCTCGTCGGCGGAGTGCTAGCGCGGCGCTGGGGCCTGCCCGTGTCAGTCGCGACCGTGATCGAACGCCACCACAGCCAGGACGCGGTCGGCGAGGCCGCCTTCGTGCGCCTCGCGGACATGCTTGCGCACTACGCGCAGGGCGCGCCCATCTCCCCCGCGGAGCTGCTGCAATGCGCGCGCACCGTCGGCCTCGGTCCCGAGGAGCTGCGCCGCGTGATGTACGAACTGCCCAACCCCACCAGCCAACGCCAGCGTCACGTCGACCCGTGCCCGCTCTCCGGGCGCGAGCTCGGCGTGCTGCAACGCCTCGCGGAAGGCAAGGTCTACAAGCAGATCGCGCACGAGCTGACGCTCTCCACGAGCACCGTGCGCACGCACCTGCACAACATCTACGGCAAGCTCGGCGCGGTCGACCGCGCGCAGGCCGTGCTGATCGCCACGGAGCGCGGCTGGCTCTAGGTCCGTAGCATCGGGGGGCGATGATCTCGATCACGAGCAAGTCGCCGTACGCGGTGCTCGCACTGGCCGAGTTGGGGCGCAGCGGCGGCCCCGACCCCGTGCCGATCGGTGAGCTCGCGCGTCGGCGCGAGGTGCCGGTGCAGTTCCTGGAGCAGCTCTTCGCGGTACTGCGCCGCGCCGGGATCCTCAGCTCTCAGCGCGGGGTCAAGGGCGGCTACCGCTTCGCGCGCGAGCCCGCGACCGTCAGCGTGCTCGAGGTCGTCGAGCTGCTCGACGGTCCACTGGGGCGCGACTCACAGGGAGTGTTCGCCGATGCCGCCGCCGCCGCGCGCACGGTGCTCCAAGGCACGACGATCGCGGACGTCATCGAGCGCGAGTCGCGCGAGGCGGGCGCGAGCATGTACTACATCTAATCTAAAGAAAGCATGCCGTCAATTCGATAAGTCCATGTAATGGGAACACGGGTCGGGGATTGGGACGTCTTCGTAAGCCATTGGAGCGGCGACAGCGATCGCATTCGCCCGCTGGTACACGCGCTAGAGGCCGCCGAGCTGCGCGTGTGGTTCGATGAGGATCGCATCGAAGACCACGCGTCGATCACGCAGTCGGTGAGAGACGCGATCGCGAGCTCCACGGTGCTGCTCGCCTACTACTCGGCGACCTATCCCACCCGGCGAGCCTGCCAGTGGGAGCTGACCGCCGCGTTCACCGCCGCTCAACGCCTGGGGAGCCCCAGTGAGCGGATCCTCGTGGTCAACCCCGAGTGCACCCAGGAGGGCCACCCGATCGTCGAGCACGTGTATCCCATCGAGTTGCGCGACGCGAAGTTTCCCAAGTCGCCCGCAAACGCGACAGACCCCGCGGATTGGGCCGCCGAGGCGGCGCGAGTCGCCGCGATCGTCGATCGACTCGACGGTGCGCTGGGCGCCCCGTCGAGCGAGCCTCCGCTGGAGACCGGCCGGCGCCTAGTCGGAGATCCCGGCTTCGTCGGGCGACTAGGGGAGCTTTGGCAGATCCACTCCGAGCTATCCGGTTCGGATGCGGTGCTCGTCACGGGGGCAGCCGGCGGAGACGTCGCGCAGCTCGCGGGGCTTGGAGGAGTCGGGAAGTCCGCGCTCGCCGAGGAGTACGCGCTGCGCTTCGCCGCCGCGTATCCCGGGGGGATCTTCTGGCTCAGCGCCGCCGGCATGCCCAGCGAGGCGAGCGCGAGCGCCGACGCCGAACGCGACGCCGCACGAGCGACACAGATGCAGACGATCGCCGCGCGCCTCGGGTTGGAAGGTCGCGAGCGCTCACCCGCGGCCTTGGAAGGCGCGATCGCCGCGGCGATCGCCCGAGCCGGAAGATGCCTGTGGGTGGTCGACGATCTTCCCGCCGGTCTCAGCAGCGCCCAGGCGCGGGCCTGGCTCGCGCCGCACCGCAACGCGAGAACTCTGATCACCACTCGCAGTCGCAGCTACCAGTTCGCTGCCCGCTTGGATCTCCAATGCCTCGGGCCGCAGGAGGGTCTCGAACTGCTCGTAAGCGCGCGCTCACCGCAGAGCACCGAGGATCGCCTGGCGGCAGCTGGCATCGTCGCGGATCTCGGCGGGCATCCGCTGGCGCTCCGCGTCGCCGCCCACGTGCTGCGGCTCGAGATCGGCATCAGCTCCTTCGCCGAGTTTCGCGCGCGCCTAGCCGTGCCCAGCGACGACGCGCTCGAGCTCGCCAACGAGCTCCGTCCCGAGCTTCCCAACGGACACGAGTCCAGCATCGCCGCGACGCTGTTGCGGAGCATCGACACTCTGAGCGAGCCCGCGCGTGACATCCTGCGCATCGCCAGCGCGCTAGTGCCGGCGCCGATCCCCAGGTGGTTTCTCATCGATGCACTGATGCGGGCCGATGAGAATCGCCGCCGATGCGGCCGGCCGCATCGTGCGCGACGCGATTCACGCGACCGACAGCGTGTCGCTGACCGATGCCGCCGACACTCAACGCGGCGCCGTCCTCGTGCACACCCTCGTCAGCCGCACGATCCGCTTCCGCGAGCCGGACCCCACGCGCTGGCAGACGCTGTACACCGCCACCGTGAGCGAGCTCGCCTCATGGCTCGCGAAGGTCGACGAGTTCGACGCCCACGCCGAGCTCTCCGAAGTGATCGCGCACTCGCGCGAGATGGCCCGCGCGCGCGGGCCCGAGCCACCGTCGCTGCCGCGGACGATGATCCTCTCGCGAATCGCGCGCTACGACTATCACCGCGGCGACTACGAGCTCGCCGAGCGCGCTCAGCAGGAAGTCCTGGATCGCTATCGCGACTCCGAGGAGTTCGGTGAGAAGCATCCCGCGACGCTGGCCGCAGCGAGTCTGCTGGCGCTCATCCGCAATGCCCGCGGCGCGCTGCGCGAGGCTCTCGAACTGCAGGAGCGCACGCTGCTCATCGCCCGCGACGTACTAGGCGAGGAGCATCCCGACACCCTTTCGATGCTCAACAACCTCGGTCTGATGCTGCACGCGCAGGGAAACCTGCAGCGGGCCTCCGAACTGCGCAAGCAAGTGTTCGATGTTCGCCGGCGCGTTCTCGGTGAGGAGGATCCCGAGACTCTCGCGTCGGGCGGCAACCTCGCCACCAGCCTCTACGCCCTGGAAAAGTACCCCCAGGCGCAGGCGCTCCAGGAAGAGACGCTCAAGCTCACCCGTGGTGTGCTGGGGGATGAGCACCGCGACGTGCTGATCGCGAGCAGCAACCTCGCTCTCACGCTGCTCGCGCAGGATAATTTTGAAGAGGCTCGCCGCTTGTACGAGCACACGCTGCCAATCGCCCGCAGGCTGCTCGGCGAGGAGCATCCCAACACCCTCACGATTGCCGGCAACCTCGCGAGCTGCCTGCAGCAGCTGGGGCGCCTGCAGGAGGCCCGCGACCTCGACGAAGAGACGCTGAGAGCGTGTCGGCGCGTCCTCGGCGATGAGCACCCCACGACACTGACGGCCCGCAACAATCTTGCTGAGACCCTCCTCGAGCAGGGACATCGCCAGGAGGCCCGCGAACTTCACGAGCAGACGCTACAAGCCCGCCGGCGTGTGCTTGGCGAGGAGCACCCCCACACGCTGACCTCGATGGAGCTCCTCGCGCAAGTGCGGTTTGTGCTCGGCGACCGCGCGGGCTCCTTTGAGCTTCAAGAGGAGCTCATCGGCCTCCGACGGCGCACCGATGGTGAGGAGCACCCGCGCACCCAGCACGCGATCGTCAACCTAGCGACCGCCTTGCAGTCGGCTGGAGAGCCGCGTCTTGCTCGCCAATGGCGAGAACAGCTATTGGCGATCTACCGGCAGATACTCCACGGCGATCACCCCGAGGAGCTAACCGCCGAGGAGAGCCTCAGCGAGCACCTCTACCAGACAGCCGACCTCGCCGGTGTGCTGTTCTCCGCCGGGGACGTCCAGGAAGCCGTCCAGCTCGAGGAGCGGGCGCTCGACGTGGCCCGGCGCGCCCTCGGCGACCCGCATCCAACGACGCTGCACCTGATCAACGACCTGGCAGTCATGCTCAGCGCTCAAGGCGAGCTGGCGCGCGCGCTCGAGCTGTTGGAGGAGCTGATCAAGACTCGCACGCAGCTATCCGGTGCGCGCCACCACGAGACCCTCACGGCGATCCACAACCGGGACGCGATCCTCCATCAGCAGCGTACCGGCGGCTCGACGATCAGGACACAGTTCGCCCAAGCATCCCGTTCGCATCCCGCGCCGCGACGGTCCGCTGTGAAGCTCGGTCGCAACGAGCCCTGCCACTGCGGTAGCGGCAAGAAGTACAAGCGCTGCCATCTCGAGGACGATCTCGCGGCGCAGAGCCCATGAGCTCCCCCTCGCGGCACAGAGCCCATGAGCCCCCGCGACGCGGCGCAGAGCCCATGAGCTCCCCTCGCGGCACAGAGCCCATGAGCCCCCGCTACGCGGCGGCCGTCAGCGACGAGCCGCGGCTCGCCTGAGCGGGCGCCGGCAACAGCGGGACAAGCTCGTGGCTGTGCGCGATGCAGCGCGGGCAGTAGTCGATCGAGACCTGCGGGTGTCGCTGGCGCAGGTTCAGGTGGCAGCAGGGGCAGTGCAGCATCGCTCCCGGTGAGTGGCGCCGTCGGGAGAACGGCGGATGCGCGGTGTTGGCGCGGGGATGGGGGAGGGTGGTGTTTGTCATGGGTGGAGAGTCCTGGGTGCGCTAAAGCGCTGGCTAACGGTTCTTGAAGGGGTTCGTAAAAGTCGCGCCACGCCCGGAGTCGCCCGCGGCAAGGTCCGGTGGGCCGGTGGCGACGGGCGGCGCCGGGCCGCTGCAGGCCGCTACACCGCGAGCGCCTTGGCGCGCTTGGCGGCGTACATCGCACGGTCCGCCTCGATGAGGATCTGCTCGTCGTCGCGCGCCTCGCGATCGATTAGCGTGAAGCCGACGCTACCCGACAGGTGCAGGACCGCATCGCCGGCGTCGACCGTACAGGTGGCGATCACGCGCGTCAGATCCGCCGCCACACGCTCGGCGCTGGGGCGGTCGATGTGGGGCAGCAGGACCGCGAACTCATCGCCGCCGAGGCGCGCCAGCAGATCGGTCGTGCGCAGGCGGCGCGTGAGCGTGCGCGCCACGGCGCGCAGCGCGTCATCGCCGACGCCGTGGCCGTAGCGGTCGTTGACCTGCTTGAAGCCGTCGAGATCGATGACCAGCAGCGCCGCGCTCTCGCCATAGCGCTGGCAGCGGCCCACCTGCAGCTCGAGGTCCGCTTCGAAGAGCCGCCGGTTGCGCAGGCCGGTGAGCGGATCGTGGTCGGCGAGGTGGCGCAGGCGCTCCTCCAGGCGCTTGCGCTCGGAGATATCCTGGAGCTGCACGATGAAGTGCAGCGGCGCGCCGTCGTGATCGCGCACGAGTGAGATCGCGAGCAGCGCCGACATCGATTCGCCGGCGGCGTTGAAGTAGCGCTTCTCGGTCTGGTAGGCCGCGAGCTCGCCGCGCAGCAGCTGCTGGCGCTGCGCGAAGTCCTTCTCCGCATCGTCCGGATGCGCCACATCATGGAAGCGGCTGCCGATCAGCTCCCCGGAGGTGTAGCCCGTTATCTCACACAGCGCGTGGTTGACGAGCACCCAGCGGCCGTCCTGATCGAACAGGCCCATGCCAATCGGGGCGTTGTCGAAGACCAGCTCGAGGTGCTCGCGCGGATCGCGCGCCGCACGCGCCGCCGGTCGGCGGGCGGAGACGTCGAGGACGACCGCCACGCCGCCCGTGACCGTCGCACGAACGGGCGCGCCGCCGCCCGAGACCGTCTCACGGTCGAGTGCCGCCACGGCCGGGCCGTTGGCGCGCAGAGGGCCCACGTCGACCATCAGCCCGTGGCGCCCGTCGGTGCTCCACAGCTCGCGCGAGCGCGTCTCGCCCTGCAGGGCCGAGCGGCAGAGCGGCTCCAGCAGCCGCCACAGGTCCGCCGGAAAGGCATCCGCGATCGACATGCCCGCGCTGAAGGTCGAGGCTGCGCGTGTGCTGCGCGCCAGCGCCTGGCCCGCGCTCAGCACGAAACGCAGCTCCTCGTCGAAGACCAGGATCAGTGCCTCCGGCAACTCGCGCAGCGCGGCCTCCGAGTGCGCAGCCCGGTGGCCCTCCAGTGCGACGCGTGGGGGAGTAGCCATGCTCTCTCATCGGCCGCTGCGCCGCGCGCGTGAGAGTTTTTGGGCGCGCGCTTGCATATTTGTGGAGCGCTCCCGCGTGTTTTGGGGGTGTACGCCGCGGCCGCCGCCCACTATTGTCGAGACCGCATGGCTGGAATCCCGATCAACATTGCGGAGCTTGTCGGGGATACGCCGCTGCTTGGACTGCCGCGGCTGCTCAGCGAGGCCGAGCGCGAGCGCGGGGTGGAACTCTTCGCGAAGCTCGAGTCACGCAACCCCGGGGGTAGCGTCAAGGATCGCATCGGCATCGCCATGATCGAGGCCGCCGAGGCCGAAGGCCGCATCGAGCCGGGGCGCACAACGATCGTCGAGGCCACCAGCGGCAACACCGGGATCGCGCTCGCGTTCGTCTGCGCCGCCAAGGGCTACCAACTGGTGCTGACGCTCCCGCAGGGCATGAGCCGCGAGCGCGAGAGCCTGCTGGCGCTCTACGGAGCGCGCGTTGAGATCACCGAGTCGCTCGGCGGCATGGGCGAGGCGGTCGCCGCCGCGCGCGCGCTCGCCCGCTCGCAGGACGTCTTCCTGCCCGATCAGTTCTCCAACCCCGCCAACCCCGAGGCGCACCGGCGCACGACCGGCCCCGAGATCGAGCGCGAGCTCGACGGGGCACCGGACGTGCTCGTCGCCGGCGTCGGCACCGGGGGCACGATCACCGGCGCCGGGGAGTATCTGCGCGAGCGCAACCCCGACCTGCGCGTCGTCGCCGTCGAGCCGCGCAGCTCCGCGGTACTCTCCGGCGAGGCGCCCGGACCGCACCGCATCCAGGGCATCGGCGCCGGCTTCGTGCCGCCGGTGCTCAATCGCAAGCTGCTCGACGAGGTGCTCACCGTCGGCGACGAGGACGCGATCCAGACCGCGTGGCGCTGCGCACGACGTGCGCGGCCTGCTGGCCGGCATCTCCGGCGGTGCCGCCCTATGGGGAGCGCTGCAAGTCGCCGCGCGCGCCGGAGTCCGCCGGACGGCGGATCGTGGTGGTCGTGCCCGACTCCGGCGAGCGCTACGTCTCGCAGGCATTCTTCGCGCCCACCTGAGCGCGCCGTCCTGACGCTACCCTGAGGGCATGCTCGGGCTGGGCACTATCGCGGGCGTCGCGAAGGAGCTGCGCCGCGATGTCGCGGCGGCGCGAGATCGCGATCCAGCCGCGCGCGGGGTCGGTCCCGCCGAGATCCTCGCGACGTGGCCCGGGATCCACGCGCTGCTCTCCCACCGCGTCGCGCACGCACTGCACGAGTCCGGAATGCCACTGCTGCCACGCATGCTGGCCACGTTCACGCGCGCGCTGACCGGGATCGAGATCCATCCCGCCGCGCAGATCGGCGAGGGCCTGTTCATCGACCACGGCGCCGGCGTCGTCATCGGGGAGACCGCCACGATCGGCAACGACGTCACGCTCTACCAGGGCGTCACGCTCGGCGGCACCGGCTTCGCCGCCGGCAAGCGCCACCCGACCGTGCAGGACAACGTCACGATCGGCTCCGGCGCGAAGCTGCTCGGCCCGATCACCGTCGGCCACGGCGCCAAGATCGGCGCGAACACCGTCGTGATCACCGACGTGCCGCCCAACTCGACGGTGGTCGGCAATCCCGGGCACCCCGTGCGCGTCGATGGCCGTCGCGCTGAGGGGCCCGACGCCGACTGGATCCACCTGCCCGACCCGATCGCCGAGGCCATCCAAGGGCTCTCCAGTCGCATCGGCGCGCTCGAGCGCGCCCTCGGCGAGCTCTCCGGCGGGCGCGTGCAGCCGACCGCCGAGGTCCGGCCGCTGCGGCCGGTGAAGGGACAGAACCCCGCCGGGGGATGAGACGTCGAGGCGACGATCGTCCAGCGCCGCCCGCGAGTATGTGAAACGCCGCGATGGGCACCGACGGTGGCGCCGCGGTGGCCTGGCGGCGGTCGGACGGCACCTACGAGCGCGTGCAGGCGTCGGTGCGCCAGCCGTTCGGCCCATTTGGGGCCGCCGTGATCTCTCGCCCGAAAAACAGGACGGTGAATTTCCCGACCAAATCGCCCAAGCCGTCAGCCGGCCGGCCGGCTGCCCCAACTTCGGTGCGGTCGCCAGCGAAGTCTCCGCCGCCGGTAGCAGCGCTGACTTTCCCGACATCGCGACGATTGATGGGCTCGGCGATCCGACGCTCGTATGGGAGCGCGAAAACCGGATTCAAGTGCGAGCGCCACCCCCTCGGGAACCTTCGGAGCGCCGGTGACGCTCGGCTTCCCCGGCCTGTTCCCGTCGGTTGCCGAGGATCCCGCCGGCGACACGCCGATGGGGTACTTTGATGCGGTGCTCGACACCGCGAGCGCGAGCTACGTCTTCGGCTACCGCTCGCTCGACGGCGTCCTCCTCGCCGGCGCGAGCCTGCTGGACGCGGCTGGGGTCGTCCTGAACGGGCTCTCAACCCCCACGGGCGCGGTGACCGGGACGTCCACGACCTTCTCGGTGGCGCCGACCGATCAGATCACCTCGGTCGCGAGCACCACCTGGTCCTACGGCGACGGCACCACCGCCAGCGGCGCCTCGGTCACACACGCCTTCGCGAGCCCCGGCACCTACAGCATGTCGGTGACCTCCACCGACGCCTCCGGGAACTCCACCACGCAGAGCGCCAAGATCACAGTCAGCACGACGCTGCTCATCAAGGCGCCCAAGCCCAAGGGCAAAAAGAAGAAATCGCGCAAGTGAGGATGGGGAGCACCGCCGGCAGCGTGGCGGCGTCTGCTCCCCTTGCCTACCCGGCCGGCCCTCCGGGCCGGCAATCAATAAAAGACTGTGCGGCAGCGGTGTCGCGGATGCGCCTTGTACCGCGGTGCCTGCCCGCGGTTCCACAGCCAGCCGTCCAGCAGCCGCGGGGGAATACCGGTGCGCTGGGCGATCAGCTCGCATGCGTGCACCGCGCACGCGCGGATCTCGTGCTCAGCGCCACCGAGTGGCAGGATCTCGCCGGCGTCGATGCGCGCCGCGAGCGACTCCTCATAGACCAGTACGCCCTCGCAGCGCAGCACGTGCGGGACGAGGTTGTCCGCGAAGATCGTCAGGCCGTCGATGTCCGAGAAGTTCGCCACGCCCGCCAGCGCCAGGTCGCTCGCAACGATCTGCGCGCGCTTGTACAGGCCGCGGTCGTCGAACATCGCCATGCCGCGCGCGAGCGCTTCCGCGAGGCGCTCCGCCGAACCTCCAGATTCCGCGACCAGATCGAGCGCGCCGCGGGTGCCGAGGAAGCGCCCCAGCTCGCGCAGCGCCTGCGCGTAGAGGCTCATCAGCTCGAGGTCCGCGCGCTGGCCGAGGATCGCCGCGAGCTCGCGCGTCTGGACTTCGCGCAGCCACGCCCCGGTTGGCGCGCCGTGCGCGCGCACGTGGTCCGCGAGTGCCCACGCCACCGTGAAGTAGCCGCTCAGCGTGCCACCATGCTCGGAGCGCTTTTTCAGCGTCGGGAACCAGCCCGAGCCGAAGTTGATCGTGTCCAGCGCCAGCAGGTAGTCCGCGACGTCCGCCCGCTCGCCCTCCAGAAAGTGGCTCTCCGGATCCAGCGGTGCCGGCAGGCCCGCGCGATCCGGCTCGAGCGCGGCCGCCGCGTCGCGGTCGATGCGCACTACGCGCGCCTGTGTCGCGATCGCCGCGCAGTGCCCGCGGACCTCCTCGAGTAGTGCCATCGCCCGGGAACGTTAGAGGTGGGGGCTCTGGTTGATGCGGGTCGGGGCTCTGGCTCATGCGGGTGGGGGCTCTGGTTGATGCGGGTCGGGGCTCTGGCTCATGCGGGTGGGGGCTCTGGTTGATGCGGGTGGGGGCTCTGGTTGATGCAGGTGGGGGCTCTGGCTCATGTTTTTGGGCCCCGCCGCGCGCGCGGGCGCACGCGTGTGCGCGCGCGGCGGGGTCGCCAACGTTGCACATTGGCGCCGGCGCGCCAACCGGGGTCATAACTATGCTGAGCCCCATGACCGAGAACCCCCACGCCGAGCATCTCCAGGAGCTGCTCGAGGGCCTCAACGAGCCCCAGCGCGAGGCCGTCACGCACGGCGAGGGGCCGCTCTTGATCCTCGCCGGTGCCGGCAGCGGCAAGACGCGCGTGCTCACGCACCGCCTCGCCTACCTCGTCTACAGCGACCGCGCGCAGGCCGGTGAGATCCTCGCGATCACGTTCACCAACAAGGCCGCCAGCGAGATGCGCACGCGCGTCGAGCGGCTGCTCGGACGCTCGACGCGCGGCATGTGGCTGATGACCTTCCACTCCGCCTGCGCGCGCATCCTGCGCGCCGAGGCCGAGCGCCTCGGCTACACGCGCCAGTTCACGATCTACGACCAGGCCGACGCGCGGCGGCTGACCAAGCGCTGCATGGACGCCGTCGGGATCGACCCCAAGCGCTACACGCCCGCCGCGGTCAACAACCAGCTCTCCTCCGCCAAGAACCGTCTGCTCGACGCCGAGACCTACGGGCAGCAGGCCGGATCGCCGTTTGAGGAAATGATCGCTGAGGTCTACCGCCTCTACGAGCGCGACCTGCTGCGCATGAACGCGATGGACTTCGACGACCTGCTGTTCCGCACCGTCAACCTGCTCGAGCTGTTCGCCGACGTCCGCGAGCGCTACGCCGCGAGCTTCCGCCACATCCTCGTCGACGAGTACCAGGACACCAACCACGCGCAGTACCGCTTCCTGCAGCTGCTCGTCGGCGGCGGGCAGGCGCCGGCGCGCGGCGAGCGCGTGCAGCTCGCCGGCCACCGCAACCTCGCCGTCGTCGGCGACGACGCGCAGTCGATCTACAGCTTCCGCAACGCCGACGTCCGCAACATCCTCGACTTCCAGCAGGACTTCCCCGACGCGCGCGTCGTCAAGCTCGAGCAGAACTACCGCTCCACCGAGACGATCCTCTCCGCCGCCAACGCCGTGATCGCCAACAACCGCGGCGGCATCGCCAAGCGCCTGTGGAGCGAGCTCGGCACCGGGCGAGCCGCTTCACGTGCGCGAGCTCGACGACGAGCACGCCGAGGCCCGCTTCGTCGTCGGCGAGATCGAGCGGCTCGTCGACGAGGGCGCCTCGCGCACCGAGATCGCCGTGCTCTACCGCACCAATGCCATGTCGCGTGTCCTCGAGGACACGCTCGTACGCCGCGAGATCGCCTACCAGGTGATCGGCGGCACCAAGTTCTACGAACGCGCCGAGATCAAGGACGCCGTCGCCTACCTCTCCTGGTTGGCCAACCCCTTCGATGTCGTCAGCTTCACGCGCGTCGCCAACTCACCCCGGCGCGGGCTCGGTCAGACCTCGCTGGGGCGCATCGTCGCGCACTCCGCGAGCGTCGGCGTCTCCGTCTGGGAGGCCGCCGCCGCGCCCGATCGGATTCCCGGTCTCGGCACCGCCGCGGTGAAGGCGCTGCGGCGCTTCATGGGCACGATGGAAGAGCTACGCGTCCTCGCCGGCATGCCCGCGCCCGACGGGCGCGAGGCCACCGAGGAGAGCACACAGGGGGTGCCCGTCGGCGATCTACTGCAGGCGGTGCTCGCACGTACTGGATATGTCGAGGCGCTCGAAGCCGAGCGCACGATCGAGGCGCAGGGGCGCATCGAGAACCTCGAGCAGCTCGTCGAGGTCGGGCACGAGTTCGACGCCACCGCCGAGGCCGCTCAAGACACACTCGACGTCTTCCTGCAGCAGATCGCGCTCGTCGCCGACGCCGACACGCGCAGCGACGACGAGGGGCTCGTCACACTGATGACGCTGCACAACGCCAAGGGCCTCGAGTACCCCACCGTGTTCATCGTCGGCTGCGAGGACGGCGTCTTCCCGCACTCGCGCGCGCTCGACGAGGGCGGACTCGAGGAGGAGCGCCGACTGTTCTACGTCGGCATCACGCGCGCCATGCGCCAGCTCTACCTCACCCGCGCGCGCCGCCGCGCCGTCTTCGGGGCACAGACCTACGGCCTGCCCTCCCGCTTCCTCGCCGAGATCCCCGCCGAGCTCACTGACCGCGAAGACGAGCCCGTGATCATGCGCAGCGCCGCGCGCCCCGGGGGCGGGGCCGGTCTCACCTCGGCGCGCGAGCTCGCCTACGCGCGCGCCACCAGCTGGTCCGGGGGCGGTGGCGGCAGCGGCGCGTCGGGCGCCGCACGCGCCACGCGCGGCGGTGAGAGCGCGCAGGTGTCCTTCAGGCTCGGCGAGGACGTCGTCCACGCCGCCTTCGGCGAGGGCGTCGTCACCGCGCTCGAGCCCCACGGCGTGATCGTCGTGCGCTTCGCCGGCGACGGCACCGAGCGCAAGCTGATGGCCGAGCTCGCGCCCGTCACGCGCAGATGAAGCCGGGGTCGGCATTAGCATCCCGTCCATGACCGCGACGCTCATCGACGGCAAGGCGATCGCCGCGCGCGTGCGCGCGCAGGTCGCCGAGGATGTCGCGGCGTTCACCGCGCAGAACGGCCGGCCGCCTGGCCTCGCGACCGTGCTCGTCGGCGAAGACCCCGCCTCGGCGGTATACGTCGGCGGCAAGCAGCGCGCCTGCGCCGAGGTCGGGATGACCCCGTTCGACCGGCGCCTGCCCGGGGATGCCCAGTTCGCGCAGGTCGCCGAGCTGCTCGCCGAGCTCAACGCCGACGAGGCCGTCAGCGGCGTGCTGCTGCAGCTACCCGTACCCGCGCACCTCGACGGGCCGACGCTCACCGGGATGATCGATCCCACCAAGGACGTCGACGGCCTCACCCCCGTCAACGCCGGCCTCCTGTCACTCGGACGCCCCGGCCTGCGGCCCTGCACCCCGCTAGGAGTGATGGAGCTGCTCGCGAGCGTCGATGGGGGGGACGAGAATCGACTCGAAGGCGCCGAGGCCGTCGTCGTCGGCCGCTCCAACCTCTTCGGCAAGCCGATGGCCCAATTGCTGCTCCAGAACAACGCGACCGTCACCGTCTGCCACTCACGCACCCGCGACCTGCGCGAGGTCTGCGCCCGCGCCGACATACTGATCGCCGCCGTCGGGCGCCCGCGCCTGATCGCGCGCGACTTCGTCAAGCCCGGCGCGATCGTGATCGACGTCGGCATGAACCGTCTCAGCCCCGAGGAGGCCGGCAACCGCAGCGGCCTCGTCGGCGACGTCGACTACGCCGGCGCCGCCGAGGTCGCCGCCGCAATCACTCCCGTGCCCGGCGGGGTCGGGCCGATGACGATCGCGCTGCTGCTGCGCAACACGCTGCTCGCCGCGCGCGCGCAGGCGGGAGCGCGTGCGCGATGAGCCCGCGCCGCCTACGCTCCGGAGAGCTGATCGCGCTCGCCGGCGCGATCTGCCTGATCGTCGCGCTGACGCTGCCCTGGTACGAAAATTCCCAGGGCAAGCTCGATGCGTGGAGCACCTTCGGAGTCGCCGTCGCGCTGCTGATCCTCGCCATCGCCGGCGCACTCGCGCTCGTGATCGCGACCATCACCGAGCGCACCACCGCGCTTCCCGTCGCCGCCGCCGTCTGGAGCACGCTGTTCGGGATCCTCGGGGTGATCGCCGCGATCGTGCGCCTGCTGGAGCGCCCCCACCACGCCACCGAGCTCTGCGCGGGAACGTGGCTCGCGTTGATCGGCGCGCTCGCCGTGCTCGCCGGCAGCTGGCAGTCGATGCGCGACGAACGCACCGAGCTCTATCCGCCCGCCGACGTCCCCGCGCGTCCGCCACCGGTCTAGATCGCGCCGACCGCCGCACTTCGCGCGACCCGCGATTGCCCTCCGCGTGCGTCGGCCGCCTGATGTCGCGGGGACGCCGCGTAGAATGCGCGCCGTGATCGACCGCCAGGAAGTCCTCCACGTCGCCCGCCTCGCGCGGCTGCGGCTCGACGAGGAGGAGGTGCAGCGCATGGCCAGCGAGCTCTCCGCCGTGCTCGACCACATCGCCAAGATCGGTGAGCTCGATCTAGAGGACGTCGCGCCGACCTCCCACGTCGTCGAGGTCACCGGCCGCCTGCGTCCCGACGAGCCACGCCCCTGTCTCACGCGCGAGGTCGCACTCGAACAGGCTCCCGCCGTCAGCGATGGCGGTTTCCTCGTCCCCAGCCCCCAGGCATGAGCGCGATCGTCGAGCTCACCGCCGCGGCGGCCGCACGCGAGATTGAGGCCGGCAGGCTCTCACCGGCCGAGCTGTTCGAGGCCTACCGCGCGCGCGCCGCCGCCGACGAGCTCAACTGCTTCACGTGGGTCGCCGACGGTCCGCGCGCCAATGCCGTTGCCGACGCCGCCGCGCGCGCGGGGCAGGCGCCGTTGCAGGGCGTGCCACTCGCGGTCAAGGATCTCTTCTGCACCGCCGGCGTACCCAGCCAATCCGGCTCGCGCATCCTCGAGGGCTACCGACCGCCGTACACCGCCACCGCCGTCGCGCGCCTCGCCGCCGCCGGAGCGCCACTGCTCGCGAAGACCAACCAGGACGAGTTCGCGATGGGCTCCTCCAACGAGAACTCCGCCTACGGCCCCGTCCTGAACCCGTGGGACCGCACCCGCGTCCCCGGCGGCTCCTCGGGGGGCAGTGCCGCCGCCGTCGCCGCCGGGCTCGCGCCGTGGGCGCTCGGGACCGACACCGGAGGGTCCATCCGCCAGCCCGCCGCGCTTTGCGGGATCGTCGGCCTGAAGCCCACCTACGGCGCGGTCTCGCGCTACGGGATGATCGCCTTCGCCTCCTCGCTCGACCAGGCCGGGCCGCTCACGCGCGACGTCACCGACGCCGCACTGCTGCTCGCACACATGGTGGGCCGCGACGAGTGCGACGCGACCTCGCTCGCGTTCCCCGAAGCGATCACCCCGCCACGCGCCGAGCGCCTCGACGGCGTGCGCATCGGAGTGCCGCGCGAGCTCACCGCGGGTGCCGAGGGCATCGAGGGGACCGCCGGGGGCGAGAGCGGGGAGGAGACCGGTAGCGCCCTCGGGATCGAACCCGGGGTACTCGCCGCCTTCCAGGCCGCGCTCGTCCGCGCCGAAGAGCTCGGCGCGAGCGTCCGCGAGGTCAGCCTGCCGCACGCCCCGCACGCGCTCTCCGCGTACTACGTGATCGCGCCCGCCGAGTGCTCCTCGAACCTCGCGCGCTTCGACGGCGTGCGCTACGGCGTGCGCGCCTCCGACGCCACCGATCTGCTCGACATGTACACGCGCACCCGCCACGACGGGCTCGGTGCCGAGGTCCGCCGGCGCGTGATGCTCGGCACCTACGCGCTCTCCGCCGGCTACTACGACGCCTACTACGGGCGCGCGCAACGCGTGCGCACGAAGATCGTCGAGGACTTCGACGCCGCCTTCACCGCCGTCGACCTGATCGCGACGCCGACCAGCCCCACCGTCGCGTTCGCGCTCGGCGAGAAGACCGCCGACCCCTGGTCGATGTACCTCAACGACTTCTGCACCGTCCCCATGTCGCTAGCCGGCATCCCCGCAATCTCGATCCCCTGCGGCCTCTCCCAGGGACTGCCCGTCGGCTTGCAGCTCGCCGGCCCCGTCTTCAGTGAGAACCGCCTGCTCGACGCCTCCCACGCCCTCGAGCTCGCCCTCGGCTTCGACGGTTCGAAGGTCCGCACGTGAGCGGCGCGGGGGCACGGACGGAGGTGGCGGCCTCGTGAGCGGCGGCGCGAGCGGGACCACGGACGCCGATGCGAGTGGGGCCGCAGGCGGCGGCGCCGTTGAGTACGAGCCCGTCATCGGCCTGGAGATCCACATCCAGCTGGCGACCGCCACCAAGATGTTCTGCGGCTGCGCGCTCTCCTTCGGCGAGCCCCCCAACACGCGAACCTGCCCCGTCTGCCTGGGACTGCCCGGCAGCCTGCCCGTCGCCAACGCGCGCGCGGTGCACTTCGGGCTGATGATCGGTCTCGCGCTCGGCTCCGAGCTCGCGCCGCGCTCGATCTTCCACCGCAAGAACTACTTCTATCCCGACCTGCCCAAGGGCTACCAGATCTCCCAGTACGACGAGCCGCTGTGCAGCGGCGGGACGCTCGGCGAGATCCGCATCCATCGCGTGCACCTCGAGGAGGACGCCGCCAAGCTCGTGCACGTCGGCGCCAGCGGGCGCATCCACGGCTCCGACGCGAGCATCGTCGACTTCAACCGCGGCGGCACACCGCTGGCAGAGATCGTCACCGAGCCCGACGTGCGCTCCGCCGAGCAGGCCGGCGAGTGGCTGCGGCTGCTGCGCACCACGATGCGCCAGCTCGGGGTCAGCGACGTGAACATGGAGGAGGGCTCGCTGCGCTGCGACGCCAACATCTCCCTGCGCCCGGTTGGCGCTACGGAGCTGGGCGTCAAGACCGAGCTGAAGAACATGAACTCCTTCCGCTTCATCGAACGCGGGATTCGCGCCGAGATTGCCCGCCAGGAAGCGATCCTGCGCGGCGGCGAGCAGGTGGTGCAGGAGACGCTGCACTTCGACCCCGCCTCCGAGCGCATCACCTCGCTGCGCTCCAAGGAGGAGGCGCACGACTACCGCTACTTCCCCGAGCCCGATCTGGTGCCCGTGGCGATCTCCACCGCGATGCTCGACGCGGCGCGCGCCGAGCTGCCCGAGCTGCCCGCCGCGCGCGCGCGGCGACTCGAGCACGAGATCGGTCTCACCGCGGAGAGCGCCCGCCAGCTCGCCTTTCGCGCCGAGCTCGGGGCGTACTTCGAGGCGGCGCTCGCCGCCGAGGTCGACCCCGCGGCGCCCGCGCAGGCGCTCGCCAACTGGATCACCGGCGACCTGCTCGCGCGCCTGCCCGACGGCGCGGATCCCGCGGAGTCGCTGCTCGCGCCCGCCGCGCTCGCCGCGCTCGCCGGCCTGGTGGCTGCTAAGCGCATCAGCGTCGGGGCCGGGCGGCAAGTGCTCGATCGTCTCCTCGCCGAGGGCGGCGACCCGGGCGCGATCGTCGCGCAAGAGAGGCTCGAGGCACTCGACGGTGGCGGCGAGGAGCTCGCCGCGATCATCGCCGCGGCGCTCGCCGCCAATCCCGCCGCCGCCGAGAACATGCGCGCCGGCAACGCCAAGGCAATCGGCCCGATCGTCGGCTTCGTCATGCGCGAGACCAAAGGGCGCGCCGACGGCGGCGAGGTCACGCGTCTCGTGCGCGAGCAGCTCGGCATCTGAGACGCTCGCGGGCCCGCGGCTCGCCTCGGAGACCGCGGCCGCGCCCCTGCGGCTCGGCATCTGAAACACGCCTCTTGTCGACATCTTGGACTCTGGGCCAAAGGCAGCGCGGCCCGCGTGCGCCAATATGCTCGTTATGAACGCCCCCAGCCAAAGCTCTCTCGAATCATCCTCACGGCGGTTCCTCCTACTGCCCGAGGACGGCGTGGAGTCCTCCTCCGGACGACCCCAAATCCGCCGCTATCGCCTGGCCAGCATCGGGCGACGCGGTGGACTCAGCGGCTCCGATCTCGTCACGGCGCGGATGCCCGGCGAGCTCATCCGCGCCGGTCGCTCGCGAGGGTAGGCTCCCGCAGCGAAGATCTCGCCCCGCGGTTCCCCTCAATCGCGGCTAGGCGGGCCAGGCCGGCGCGGCCGGGCAGGAGCGGTGGTTCTTGCCCGGCCGCACCGCACGGCGCTACGCTATGGACATGAACGAGCTGCCTTCGGGCTCATCCGGAACTACTTCGAGCTCCATCGCACGCACCGTCCTCGCGGTCCTCGTGCTGGCGGTCGCGGCCTGGGTGCTACTGCACGTGATCATCGGCATCGTCACGTTCCTGGCCGGGATCCTCGTCGTGGTGGTCGCGGTCGTGGCGGTCATATGGGCGCTGCGCGTGATCTTGTAGGGGGCGCCGTGGGGCTGCTCGCCAGGTTCGCTTTGAGGAGCGCCGCGCGATGGCCTACATCCTGATCGCCGTGGGATTTGGGATCGGCGGTGGCTACATCGGCAAGATCAAGGGCAGCTCGTTCCTGCTCTGGTTCACCATCTCGGCGCTGATTCCGATCCTGGGTCTGATCGCCGCGATTCTCTACCGCTATGAGCGCGACGAGCTGCGCCGCCAGTGCCCGAACTGCGGGCGCGTGACCAAGATATACGACGCGCTCTGCACCCGTTGCGGCGCCGAGCTCGACTTCCCCGAGGTCGCGATCGCACCCGAATCCTGGGAGCAGCAGCCCGCGGCGCACGCTTAGCGTCGCCGATCCCCCACGACGTGTCGCGTTAGGGAGCCCAAACGGCCGCGCCGTCTATAAATCGGTGGCAATGGACGCCGAGGCGCATACCGTGACGGTGCATTCCGGGTTCCTCGCGCGTCTGATCCACCGCGCCGGGTTTGCCGACGAGCGCGACTTCGTGCTGCGCGTCGTGCAGCCCGCGCTGGTCGGGATGATCGACGGCACCGTCTCCTCGCTGGCGCCAATCTTCGCCGCCGCGATCGCCTCCGACTCGCGCACCGCGCTGCTCGTCGGCTTCTCCACCGCGCTCGGCGCCGGCGTCAGCATGGGCTGGTCGGAGGCCCTCTCCGACACCGGCGAGGAAACCGGTCGCGGCTCCGCGCTCGTGCGCGGCTCGATCACCGGCGGCATGACGACGCTCGGCGGCATCTTCCACACGCTGCCCTTCATCATCAGCGACGTTCACAAGGCGCTGCTCGTCGCCGGCTGCGTCGTCGCGGTCGAGCTATTCGCAATCGCCTGGGTGCGCAAACGCTTCCTCGACGTCTCGATGCGCTCCTCGCTGCTGGTCGTCACCGTCGGCGGCGCGATCGTGCTCGCGATCGGCATCGCGATCGGCTCCGCCTAGCTGCCGCCCTCGAGGCCAAAAACCCGCTGGTACACTGGCTTTTTCCATTCCGAGCGCGAGAGGGTGGCACAGCGGCCGAAAGGCCGGTATGCCGGACCCCTCGATCATCTAAGTCATAGGAAAGGAGGTCGGTTCATGCGAGCGGTTGACGCATTGATGGCATGCCTAAAGGCGGAGGGCGTGGAGGTCGTCTTCGGCCTCCCCGGCGGCGCGAACCTCCCCACCTACGACGCCTTCGTCGACGCCGGCATCCGCCACATCCTCGTACGCCACGAGGCCGGCGGCGGCCACGCCGCCGAGGGCTACGCGAAGGCCACCGGCAAAGTCGGCGTCGCCTTCGCGACGAGCGGACCCGGCGCGACCAACCTGATCACGCCGATCTGCGACGCGATGATGGACTCCGTGCCCGTCGTGTTCATCACCGGGCAGGTCCGCACCGAGCTGCTCGGCACCGACGGCTTCCAGGAGGCCGACACGATCGGGATCACGATGCCGATCGTCAAGCACTCCTTCATGATCCAGCACCCGCTGGAGATCCCGCGCGCGATCCACGAGGCCTTCTTCCTCGCACGCAGCGGCCGGCCCGGCCCCGTGTTGGTCGACATCCCGCAGGATCTCTCGCGCGCGGAGATCGAGTACGAGCCCGTGACCGACATCCGCCTGCCCGGCTACCAGCCGACGCTCGAGGGCAACCAGAAGCAGATCCGCCAGGCCGCCAAGGCGCTCGCCGCGGCGCAGCGACCCGTGATCTACGCCGGCGGCGGGGTCGTCAACGCCGAAGCCTCCGCCGAGCTCGTCGCGCTCGCGACCAGCGACCGCTTCCCCGTGACCTGCACGCTGATGGGCCTCGGAGCGTTTCCCGCGCGCACCGGCGGCAAGGACGGGGTAGCCGGGGAGCCGCACCCCCAATGGTTGGGGATGCTCGGCATGCACGGCACGCGCGCCGCGAACTACGCGATGGACGAGGCCGACCTGATCTGCGCGGTCGGCGCGCGCTTTGACGATCGCATCACCGGCAAGCTCTCCGAGTTCGCGCCGCGCGCGAAGTTCATCCACATCGACGTCGACCCCGCCGAGATCTCCAAGAACGTCCCCGCGCACATCCCGATCGTCGGCGACGCCAAGCACGTGCTTGCAAAGCTCGCCGTCGAGTACCGCGCGCTGGCCGCCGACCCCGCGCGCCTGGAAGGCTGGTGGACGCGGATCGAAGGCTGGCGTGAGAAGCACCCGCTGCGCTACGAGGACAGCACCGACGCCGAGATCAAGCCGCAATATCTGATCCAGGCGCTACACGAGGCGACCGCCGGCGAGGCGATCATCTCCAGCGACGTCGGCCAGCACCAAATGTGGACCGCGCAGTACTACGACTTCCCCGCGCCGCGGCGCTGGATCAACTCCGGCGGCCTCGGCACGATGGGCTTCGGGCTGCCCGCCGCGATGGGCGCCGCGGTCGCCTGTCCCGATCGCCTCGTGTGCTGCGTCGCCGGCGACGGCTCCGTGCAGATGAACGCGCAAGAGCTCGCGACCTGCGCGCAGGAGGGCATCCCGATCAAGGTGTTCATCATGAACAACGGTTACCTCGGCATGGTGCGCCAGTGGCAGGAGCTCTTCTGGGACGGCAAATACAGCCACGTCGACATGGGCAAATACCCCGATTTCGTCAAGCTCGCCGAGGCTTACGGCGCGACCGGGATGCGCTTCGAAGACAAGAGCACGCTCGTCGAGGACATCAAGCGCGCGATCGCCATCGAGGGACCCGTCGTGGTCGACGTGCGCGTCACACGCGAGGAGAACACGTACCCGATGATCCCCGCCGGCCAGGCCGCGCGGGAGATGGTGGGATGACCGTCATGGGTGAGCCCGGAACCAAGGAAACGCTCAGCCTCGCCGAGCTCGAAGCGGCAGGCAGCCTACGCACGGGCCGCAAGCACGTACTCTCGATCCTCGTCGAAGACAAGTCCGGGGTGCTGACCCGCATCGCCGGCCTGTTCGCGCGGCGCGGCTTCAACATCGACACGCTCACCGTCGGCCCCACCGACGACGAGCGCATCTCGCGCGTCACGCTGACCGTCGACGGCGCGCTGCATCCCATCGATCAAGTCACCAAGCAGCTGCACAAGCTCATCAATGTTCTGAAGATTCGCGACCTCGATCCCGAGGACACCGTCACGCGAGAGCTCGCGATGTTCAAGGTCGCCGCCGACGGCGCGCAGCGCGGCGAGCTGATGCAGGTCACCGAGATCTTCCGCGGCAAGGTCGTCGACGTGACCAAGCGCTCCGTGATCATCGAGGTGACCGGCACCACCGAGAAGATCGAGGCGTTCGAGAACATGGTCCGCCCGTTCGGGCTGGTCGAGATGATGCGCACCGGGGAGATAGCGATCTCAAGAGGCCGCGGCGAGACCTGAGGGAGGCTTATAGCTGATGCCTAGCTCCGTGGCTCGCGAACGGCGGGGAGGTCCGTTTGCGCTGCGCGCCGCCGATCGCGAGCGGCTCGCGGCGCGTTTGGAGCTTGCGGTCACGCGGGCGCGGCGCAGCGGTCAGCCGACGCTGGCGACGCTGACCGTCGCGCTGGGCGAGGACGTCGACCCCAGCGCCGTCGTGTGCGCGTCGCGGCGTGCGGGCGAGCCGTGGTTTCTCTTCGAGCAGCCCGAGCGCTCGCGCTCGGCGCTCGCGACGCTCGGCGAGGCGATCTGCCTGACGGCGTCGGGCGCGGAGCGCTTTGCGACCGTCGCCGACCGCTGGCGCGCGCTGGCCGCCGCGGCGGTCAGCGACCCACCGGACGCGCGTGAACGCTCCGGGCCGCTGGCCGTGGGGGGCTTCGCGTTTGCGCCCGACGGCGGCCGCGACCCGATCTGGAGCGGCTTCGAGCCGGCCTCACTCGTCGTTCCCGAGATCGCGCTGAGCCGCGACGGTCGTGGTGGCGGCGGTGGCGGCGGTGGCGGCAGAGCCGGGGGCGGAGCCGATTTTAGGGAGACGCCCGACGCGTGCCGCGTGCGCCTTACGGTGACCGCGCTGGCGGCGCCCGACGACACTGTGCAGGAGCTGCTCGGACGCCTGGATGAGAGGCTGCGCGAGCTGCGCGAGGAGCCTCTACCGCTGCTCGATCCCGCGCCCTCCGGTCGCTACCGGATCGCGAGCGCGATGCCGCCCGAGCACTACGAGGCTGCGGTCGCGCGCGCCGTCGAGCAGATCCGCGACGGCGCCCTGGAGAAGATCGTGCTCGCGCGCGAGGTCGACGTGCACGCGCCGCGCGAGCACGATCCCGCGGCGATCTTCGCGGTGCTGCGCGAGGCATTCCCGGCCTGCTCGGTGTTCTGCGTCGGCCGCGGCGAGGCCGCGTTCCTCGCGGCGAGCCCCGAGCTGCTGGTGCGCCGCGAGGGCCACCGCGTCAGCACGCTGGCGCTCGCGGGCTCCATGCGCCGCAGCGCCGATCCCGCCGTCGACGATCATCTCGGCGAACAGCTGATGCACTCCGAGAAGGATCGCGAGGAGCACGCGATCGTGATCCGCCGCATCGAGCGCACGCTGCGCCAGCACGCGCTGTGGGTCACCGCGACGCCCGAGCCGACGCTCGTGAAGGTGGCCAACATCCAGCATCTCGCGACGCCGATCCGCGCGCAGCTCGCGCAGCCGCTCGACGCGATCGAGCTGCTCGAGCTGATGCATCCCACGCCCGCCGTCGGTGGCGAGCCGCCCGAGCTCGCGCATCCGCTGATCCCCGCGCTCGAGGGCCTCGACCGCGGCTGGTACGCCGGGCCGGTCGGCTGGGCCGACGCAGCCGGCGACGGCGAGTTCTGCGTCGCGCTGCGCTGCGCGCTGCTGCGCGGGCGCCTCGCGCGCTGCTACGCCGGAGTCGGCGTCGTGCGCGACTCCGAGCCCGCGTCCGAGCTCGCGGAGACCGAGGTCAAGCTGCAGGCGCTGGTGCCGCTGCTGGCGGGGTGAGGTCGCCCGGGCCTTCGAGCCATGTTGTTAAGCGCTGCAGGTCGCGCGGCAGCCGGGCCCTCAGGCCACGGTGGCGAGAATCACGCGCAGCCTGCCCGGGTTGCCCTGCTCGCCGGGGAACACGAGCTTGATGGTGTAACGCTTGCGATCGCCGGAGACGATCCGCCGGCGGATCGCGACTGCGTGCGGTTCGGCGCCGAGAAGCCGCGCTGAAGCGCTCACTATCCGTCGGCCGCGGGGCGCCGCGAACGTATACGTCGCGTAGCCCGTGAAGTGGACCGTGCGCTGAATCTTCGGAACACCGTGCGCCTGGTAAGCAGCACGATCAGGCCGCCCTTGACCTTCGCAGTGGTGGCGCCGAGCCTTGCGTCGGCGGTAGCGGGCGCGCCGGCGAGGGCCACGGCAGTGGGTGCCCCCATGATGAGCGCACCGACTAGGGCGAGCGCACCGATCAAGGCGAGTGCGCCGGCGTGAAGTCTCGTGGCGATCATCGCGATCCGGTCACTGTACCGAGCGCCCCCGAGACCGCCTGCCAGACGCGCCGGTGCAGCTCAACGTTCGCCGCGCGCTCGGATCGCACTTCGATGATCCGCGCGGTGGGTGGCTGCGCGGTCAGCGCCTGCTCGAGCGCCGCGCGGAATGTCGCGACGTCGGCGACGCGCTCGTGTCCGAGTCCGTAGAGCTGCGCCGCGTCGGCGAAGTCCAGGCCGGTGGGAGTCGCGATGTGGCGCGTGTAGAGATCCTGCGCCGCGCTCTGCTCGGGCGTGTCGCGTGCCGCGCGCGCCATTGGATCGGCGGCGATCGGCAGGAAGTCGAAGATACCCCCGCCACCGTTGTCGATCAGCACGATCGTCAGTGCCAGCCCCAGGCGCCGCGCGGCGAGCAGCCCACCGATGTCGTGCGCGAGCGCGACGTCGCCGATCAGCAGCACCACCGGTCCGCGTCCGTCGGCAGCGGCGCCGAAGGCGCTGGAGACGGTGCCGTCGATTCCATTCGCGCCGCGGTTGCACAGCGCGCGCGGAGGGTCCGGACGGACCGGCCAGAAGGTCTCGATATCGCGGACCGGCATCGAGGAGGCGACGAACAGCGTCGCCTGCGCCGGCAGTAGCACGCCGAGCTCGGCGGCGACCACGGGCTCGCTCAGTCCGCCGGCGGCGAGCACGCCGAGGGTGGCCTCCGCTGCGAGCTCGTCGGCGGTGCGCCATGTCTGCAGCCAGTCCCGGTCGGCACGCGCGAGCGCGCCGGACTCGCGCATGAGCTCGCCGAGGGCGCGCGCGGGCTCCAGGGCGAGGGTCTCGCTCAACACCGCGGCCGGATCCTGCCAGTCGCCCTCCGGGTCCAGCGCGATCTGGGGCGTGTCCCCGAGTCCGGCGAGCCATTCGCGCAGCGGCTTGGATGTCGGCAGATCGCCGACGCGCAACACGAAGTCCGGCCGCTGGGCGGCCCCAAAGCCGGGATCGCGCAGCAGGGCGTCGTAGTGGGCGACCGCGCCATCCCCGCGCCGCGCGCCCGAGAGCGGATCAGCGAGCAGCGGCCATCCGACGCTCGCGCAGAACGCCGCGGCGGTCTCCGCAAGCCGGTCGACCCCGGATTGGCCCCTGGAAGCGGGCTCGCTGCGCTCGTGCCGGCCGGCGACGAGCACTCCGCGCTGCGCGCGCGCGAGCAGCGAGCGCAGCTCGGCCGCGCCGCCGACGCGGTGCAGCCGTGCGGGCGCACGGCGCACGTAGGGCGCGCCGTCGGGCCGTGCGGTCGCCTCGGGCGGCAACGGAGCGCCTTCTGTCCCGAGCGGCTCGCGCAGCGGGAAATTGAGATGCACCGCCCCGGGGCGCCCTTCCAGCGTGCGCCAGTAGGCGCGGCAGGCGAGCGTGCGCACCCAGCGCAGGCGTCCCTCGCTGGCCTCCTGCACGCCGACCTCGAAGAACCACTTTGCCGCCGCGCCGAAGATCCCGAGCTGGTCGATCGTCTGCCCGGCGCCACTCTCGCGCAGCTCCGGTGGGCGGTCGGCGCTGAGGATCAGCAGGGGGACGCGCGCCTCGTGCGCCTCGATCACGGCTGGCAGCAACTCCGCGACGGCGGTGCCCGAAGTACAGGTCACGGCGACGGGTAGCCCCGAGGACTTGGCGAGTCCGAGCGCGAAGAAGCCTGAGCAGCGCTCGTCGATGTGCGAGTGACAGCGCAGGCGCTCGTCGCGTGCGAGGCTCAGCACGAGTGGTGTGCAGCGCGAGCCGGGCGAGGTGCAGGCGTCGCGCAGGCCGCAGCGCGCGAGCTCGTCGACGAACGCGCGCAGCAGGAGGTGGGTGTCGGTGGGGGAGGAGATTGCGCTTAGGATCGTGGCGTGTCCGAGCCTCAGACGGTAGTTCTACTGCACGGCTTCGGTGGTACCCATCGAGCCTGGGATGGCGTGGCGGCGTTGCTGCCCTCCGAGCGCGTGCGCCCGCTGGCACTCGACCTGCCGGGGCATGGCGAGGCCGCCGAGGCGCCACGGCCGATCACCTTCGCGGGGTGCGTCGAGCACGTGCTCGCCCGCGCACCGCAGCGCTTCGCGCTGTGCGGCTACTCACAGGGGGGGCGGATCGCCCTACACGTCGCGCTGGCGGAACCCACGCGGGTGCGCCGGCTCGTGCTCGTCGCCACCACCGCGGGTATCGAGGACGATGCCGAGCGCGAGCAGCGCCGGCGCGCCGATCGCCAGCTGGCCGACGATCTGCAGCGGCGGCCCTATGAGGAGTTCATCGAGCGCTGGCGCACCCAGCCGCTGTTCGCCAACGATCCCCCCGAGGTCGGCGTACTGGCGCGCGAAGATCAGCGGCGCAATCGGCCCGACGCGCTTGCGGCTGTCCTGCGGGGGATCGGCTCGGGTGAGATGCAGCCGCTGTGGAGCCGCCTCGCGGAGCTCGCGATGCCCGTCACGGTCCTCGTGGGCGAGCGCGACGCCAAGTTCCAGGCGCTGGGACGGCGCATGGTCGAGCTGCTTCCCGACGCGCGGCTCGCGGTCGTCCGCGGCGGTCACGGACTGCCCCTGGAGAACCCCGCGGCGGTGGCGCGCGCCCTGGTGTGAAGCGCTAGCCCGGATCAAGGCGCCGGCTCGGAGCGAGCGGCCGGGGCGAGGTGGCCGGAGCGAGGCGGTCGAGTAAGGCGCGCGTCGGGGCGTCGCCGGCTAGAGCGTCGGATCGACGCCGAGCCCGCCGCCGCTCGGCACCGCGATCCGTCCTGCGCGCACCGGGAGGGGATCGTCGAGATCCTCGAACAGGCCGAGGGTCGCCAAGCCGCTCGCGGGCAGCGGTCCGCGCGAAGCCAGCGCCGCGGCGGCGTGGACAGCCGCCGCGATTCCCAGCGGCCCGTCGAGCGTCGAGGCGAGATAGACCTCGGCACCGGAAGCGCGCACCAGGGTCGCGGCGGCGAGCAGCCCGGCGATGCCGCCGCAGCGTGAGATCTTCAGGCACACGGCGTCCGCGACCCCCGCACCCAAAGCGCCGTGCTCGGCCGCGGTCTCGTCGATCGCAACGCGCACCGCGACCCGCTCGCGGATCGCGCGCACTGCCGCCAGACCGTGCGCGGGCTCCTCCACGAGCTCCAGCCCGACCGGGGCGAGTGCCTCAATCGCGCGCACCGCGTCCTCGACGTCCCACGCGCCGTTGGCGTCCAGGCGCAGCGATACCTCGGGGCCGGCCGCCGCGCGCACTGCGGCCACGCGCCCCGCGTCATCGCCGACACCGACCTTCACCTTCACACACTCGTAGCCCTGCTGCACGGCCGCCGCGGCTTGCGTGGCGGCGCCGGCGCGATCGGTCGCGGAGAGCGTCGCATTGACCGTCACCGTGCTCGCCGGCGCGTCGGTCAGCATCGCGGCGACGGGTCGTCCCGCGCGGCGTCCCGCGCGGTCCCAGAGGGCGAGGTCGATCGCGGCGAGCGCCACGGGCTCGTCGCAGACGCGCCGGCAGGCATCCACTAGCTGCATCCCGGTGAAGCCCTCGGATTGCATCAGGATCGGCCGGTAGCTCTCGAGCGCGTCGCTGACGCGCTGCGGGCTGACGCCGTCGTAGGGCTCCAGCGGGGCGGCCTCGCCGTATCCCGTGGGTCCGTCCTCGTCGCTTAGGGCGACCGTGAACAGCTCACGCTCGCGCACCGCGCCGTAGGAGGTCCGCAGCGGCTGCCTCAGGCGCAGCGCGCGCCGGCTGACGCTCATGCGCATCGCGGGTCGGCTCTCCGGCTCCTCAGGAGCCAATCCCGCCGCTGGCGAGAATCCCCGCGGCGAACAGCAGGCAGAAGACCAGCTGCAACATCCCGGTCCGCGCGAGGGCGCCATTCAACGAAGGTCCGTCGACCCGCGTACGCACGACCCGTGCGACGGCGACGGCAAGCGGGATCGCAGCCCACGGCAGCAGCAGCCACGCGGTCATCGAGCCCAGCAGCCACGGCAGTGGTGCGCAGAGGAACGCGATGGCGAGCATCGCGGTGTATAAGGCGCGCGTGTGCTCGCGGCCGAGGCGCACCGCGAGCGTGCGCTTGCCCGCGCGCCGGTCGGTCTCGAGGTCGCGCACGTTGTTGACGACGAGGATCGCGCTCGCCAGCAAGCCGACGGGTACCGCGCAGACGAATGGCTGCCACGGCAGGTGCTGGACTTGTACAAAGTAGGAGCCGACGACCGCGACGATCCCGAAGAACAGGAACACGAAGACCTCACCGAGTCCTTCGTAGCCATAGGGGCGCGGACCGCCCGTGTAGAGGACGCCGGCGAGGATCGAGGCGGCCCCAACCGCGATCAGCTCCCAGCCGGCGACCGCGACGAGGTACACGCCGCACAGCACCGCGAGGCCGAACGTGACGTAGGTGGCGATCAACACCTGGCGGGGTGGAACCAGCCCGCCGGCGGTGACCCGGACCGGTCCGAGCCGGTCCTCGGTGTCCGCGCCGCGGCGCGCGTCGGAGTAGTCGTTGGACAGGTTGGTTCCAACCTGAATGAAAATCGCGCCCAGCAGCGCGGCGAGGAACGCGAGCGGATTGAAGTGTCCGGCTCCGAGCGCCAGCGACGTGCCCACCAGCACCGGCGCGATCGCTGCCGGGAGGGTGCGCACGCGGGCGGCCATCACCCAAATGCGCACCGCGCTCGCACCGCTGGGGGTGGCGGGCGCCGTCGTCCGCGGAGACTGGATCGCGGTCATCGCGTGCGCCGGTCCGTCGCCGCTAAGCCCGTCGCGGGAACCGCGAGAAGTCCGGAGCGCGCTTCTGCTTGTAGGCATCGCGACCCTCCTGCGCCTCCTCGCTCATGTAGAAGAGGAGATTCGCGTCGTGCGCGAGCTGTTGCACGCCCGCGAGGCCGTCTTCGGCGGCGTTGAAGCTCGCCTTCAGCAGTCGCAGCGAGAAGGGCGAGAGCGCGAGCATCTCGCGGCACCACTGCACGGTCTCCGCCTCCAGGCGCTCGAGTGGCACGACCGTGTTGACGAGGCCCATCTGCAGAGCCTCCTGCGCGCTGTACTGACGGCAGAGGAACCAGATCTCCTTTGCCTTCTTGGGGCCCACGAGGTTCGCCAGCAGCCCCGCGCCGAAGCCGCCGTCGAAGGAGCCCACGCGCGGGCCGACCTGGCCGAAGCGTGCGTTCTCGGCGGCGATCGTCAGGTCGCAGACGAGATGCAGCACGTGGCCGCCGCCGATCGCGTAGCCCGCGACCATCGCGACGACCGGCTTGGGCAGGCGGCGCATCTGGATGTGCAGGTCGGTGACATGGAAGCGTCCCACTCCCGCGCGCCCAGCGGCATCCTCGGCGAGATAGCCCGAATCTCCGCGCACACGCTGATCGCCGCCCGAGCAGAATGCGTCCGGTCCCTCACCGGTGAGGACGATGACTCCGACCTCGATGTCCTCGCGTGCCTGATCGAGCGCGCGCGAGATCTCGATGACGGTCAGCGGCCGAAACGCGTTGCGGACCTCCGGTCGGTCGATCGTGATCTTCGCGATCCCCGATGGCGACCCGTCGTCCTCGGCGGCCTTCTCGTAGCGGATATCCGTGTAGTCCCCTGTGGGGATCCAAGTGGTGGGCATGCGGGAAGGCTAGCCTGTGGGGATGTTGGTCGAAGCTTGGCTCGCGCGCGCCGCGGCATCGGCGCCGGCGGCGACCGCGTTGCGGACCCCCACGGGGAGCTGTTCGTACGCCGAGCTTCTGAGCCGCGCGCGCGTGGGTGTCGCGGAGTTGGAGATGCGCGGTGTGCGGCCCGGGGATCGCGTCGCGATCGCGCTGCCCGCGGGCCTGGACTTCGCGTACGCGCTGCACGCCTGTTTGCTGCTCGGTGCCGCCGCGGTGCCCGTCGATCTGCGCCTGCGCGCGGAGGAGCGCAGCGCGATTCAGGCATCCGCCGCGGTCGTGGTGGAGGAGCCAAACGTGAGTCACCTCGCCGAGGGCGCCGAGGACAGCCACCGCCACGACCTGGAGGCGGTCGCGGCGGTGATCCACACCTCCGGCACGACCGCGGCCCCGAAGCCGATCGAGCTCACCTACGGCAACTTCCTGTGGAGCGCGCTGGGCTCGGCGGTGGCGCTCGGGCTGGATCCCGCGGAGCGCTGGCTGTGCGCGCTGCCGCTCGCTCACGTCGGCGGCCTCTCGATCCTGTTGCGCAGCGCAATCTACGCGAGCACCGCCGTCGTGCATCCGCGCTTTGAGACCGAGCGAGTGCTGGATGTGCTGATGGCGGCGCCGGACTCGGCAGCGCCGGACGCGTCGGAGTCGGACGCGTCGGAGTCGGTGACGCTGGTCTCGCTGGTCGCGACGACGCTGGCGCGGCTCCTGGACGCGGGCCTGTGCGATCCGCCGGCGCTGCGCTGCGCCCTGACGGGGGGCGGCCCGGTGCCCGCGGCGCTGCTGAGCCGAGCGCGCGCGGCGGGGGTGCCGGTGAGTCTCACCTACGGTCTCACGGAGGCCTGCTCGCAGGTCACCACCACGCCGCTAGCGGCGCTCGGATCGCGCGGCGCCGATGGTCGGAGACAGCTCGCGGCGTTGACGGAGCGGGAGAACGCGGCGGCGGCGCAGCTACCGGAGCGGGTCGCATCTCGGGGGTGGGCGGACACGCCGCTCACCCCCAGCGCGGGTCCGCCGCTGTTCTGCACGCGTGTGCGGGTGGGCGCGGATGGTGAGATCGAGCTGGCGGGCCCGACGGTGGCGCGGGCGGCGGCGGATTCCGACGGATGGTTGCGCACTGGAGATTTGGGTAGATTGAACGCGGAGGGGAGCCTCGAGGTGACCGGACGCAAGGGGGATACGATCGTCAGTGGAGGAGAGAACGTCGCGCCCGCCGAGGTCGAGGCGGTGCTGGAGGCACATCCCGAGGTGCTCGAGGCCGCGGTTCGGGGCCGCGCGGATGCGCGCTGGGGGGAGGCGGTAGCGGCGCTTGTGGTGCTCCGCGAGGGGGCCACCGTGGCGGTCGAGGAGTTGCGCGAGCACTGCGCGGCGCGCCTGGCTCCTTACAAGGTGCCCAAGCAGGTCGCGCTCGTCGCGGGTCCGCTGCCGCGTACGCGGTCGGGCAAGCTGCTGCGCAGGGAGCTGGCGTGAGCGGCACGGATCGCAGCAGCGGCGCGGAGGCCGAGGAGCATCGGCGCACGAGCGCCGAGCACTGGCAGGAGGCGGCTCCGGGCTGGGTGCGTCGCCAGCAGGCGATCCGAGAGCTCGGCGCTCCGGTCTCGCACTGGATGGTCCAGGCGATCGATCCACAGCCGGCGCAGCGCGTGCTCGAGCTTGCGGCTGGCCTCGGCGAGACTGGCCTGCTCGCGGCCGAGCTGGTCGCGCCGGCGGGGGGAGTAATTCTCAGCGATCAGGCCGAGGGAATGCTCGATGGCGCCCGCACGCGAGCCGCGGAGCTGGGTCTCACGAACGTCGAGTTTCAGGTTTGGAACGCGGAATGGATCGATCTGCCGGTCGCGAGCGTCGATGCGGTGCTGTGCCGCTGGGGCTACATGCTGATGGCGGATCCGCTGGCAGCGATTATCGAGACGCGTCGCGTGCTGCGCCCGGGGGGGCGGCTCGCGCTCGCTGTCTGGGATGCGGCGAGCGCGAACCCGTGGGCGCTGGTGCCGGCGTCGGTGCTGCTCGAGCGGGGACTGGTGCCGGCGCTCGATGGTGAGCGTCCGGGTCCGTTCGCGCTCGGCGATCCGGAGCGCGTGCGCGCCCTGCTGATGCGCGCGGGCTTCACCGAGGTGATGATCGGTGCGGTCGACGTGCGTCACCGTCACGAGAGCTTCGAGGCGTTCTGGGAGACGATGCTGGACATCTCGCGCCAGCTGCACGACGCGGTGCTCGAGCAATCGGCGCGGGAGGTCGAGCTGTTGCGCGCCGAGGTCGCCGCGCGCCTGGCTCCGCACACGGAGCCCGACGGCTCGTTGAGCATCCCCGGCCGTTCGCTCGTCGCGGTGGCCACGGCGTGAGCGGCGAAGCGGCGGTTTCCGCGATCGCGCGGTTCGGCGAGTCGGATTCGGCCTCCTCAGACGCCATGAGATAGCCTGCCGCACCATGCTCTACGACGACGACGCAGACCTCAAACTCCTTACCGAAGCCGGGGGACACGCACCTTCGGCGCGAATCCCCGATTCGGCCAGCAAGACCGTCGCGATCATCGGCTATGGCTCTCAGGGCCACGCGCACGCGCTCAATCTCAAAGACTCCGGCGTGAAAGTAGTAGTCGGCCTACGCGAGGACTCGGCCTCGGTCGCGAAGGCGCGCGAGCAGGGCCTGGAGGTGCTGCCGGTCGTCGAGGCGGCCAGCCGCGGCGACCTGGTGATGATTCTGCTGCCCGACGAGCGCCACCATGACGTCTGGGAGTCGGAGATCCGCGACGGCATCGCGGAGGGCGACATGCTGCTGTTCGGCCACGGCTTCTCGATCCACTACGGAGAGATCGAGCCGCCGCCGGGCGTTGACGTGGCGATGGTGGCGCCCAAGGGGCCGGGCCACCTCGTGCGCCGCCAGTTCCTGGAGGGCAGCGGCGTGCCGGGCCTGATCGCGGTGGAGCAGGACGCGAGCGGCAACGCGCGCGCGCTGGCGCTGGCATACGCGAAGGGCATCGGCTGCACGCGCGGCGGCGTGATCGAGACGAGCTTCAAGGACGAGACCGAGACGGACCTGTTCGGCGAGCAGGCGGTGCTCTGCGGCGGCGCCTCCGAGCTGGTGCAGGCGGGCTTCGAGACGCTCGTCGAAGCGGGCTATGACCCGGAGATGGCCTACTTCGAGTGCTTGCACGAGCTGAAGCTGATCGTGGATCTGATGCACGAGAAGGGTCTCGCGGGGATGCGCTACTCAATCTCGAATACCGCGGAGTACGGCGACTACACGCGCGGCAAGCGCGTGATCACCGACGAGACGCGGGCGAGCATGCGCAAGATCCTGCAGGAGATCCAGTCGGGGGATTTCGCGCGGGAGTGGATCGCGGAGAATCGCGCGGGGCAGGAGAACTTCAAGCGCATGCGTGCCGAGCAGGCCGACACGCAGGTCGAGCACGTGGGGCAGGAGCTGCGTTCGCACATGGACTGGATCAAGCCGGCGTTCTGAGGACGGCTCCGGCGCGATGCTCGCCTACGTCTTCTGGCATCGCCCGCTCGACGGCTCGGCGGTCGAAGCCTACGAGCAGGCCGAGATTGCGTTTCACCGCTCGCTGGCGCACGCGCGACCCGCGGGCATGCGCGGCTCGGCGGTGTTCCGCGTCGCGGAGCTGCCGTGGCTCGCGCCGGCGCTCGCGGGTGCGGCTCAGGGCGAGCCGCGCAGCGCCGCGGCGGGTTATGAGGACTGGTACCTGGTCGAGGACTACACGGCGCTCGGCATCCTCAATGAGGCTGCGGTCGCCCACGGCCACCGCAGCGTGCACGACGACCTGGCCCGTCGCTTCGGCTCCGGTGCGGGTGGCCTGTACGGTCTCGTGGAGGGCGAGCTGGCGCCGGGCCTGGACTCGATTGGCGCGGCCTCGCTGGCGATCTGGGTCGCGCGCACGCCGGGCACCGAGCGACTCGCGCTCGGTGAGCTGCTCGGCGACGGCATGGACCCCGACCGCGCGAGCCTGTGGCGCCGGCAGCTCGTGTTCGGACCGGCACCGGAGTTTTGCCTGCTAGCGCACGAGCCCCCGGCGGGAGCGGCGCCGACGCGGCTGCCGGCTGGCTGGACGGCGCGCACGCTCGTGCGGGAGGCGATTTGGCATGGGTAAGGCAAAGCGCTGCGGTAGGGCTGCGGTAGGGCTGCGTGGGGAGCGCCGCGGGTTGGCTGAGTCGACCGGAGACCGCGTGATGGGCCGTGAGCTGGCGAGCGGCTCGTTTGAACGCCAGGAGAGCCGTTTTCGCGACTGGGTGGGGGTCGATCCGCGTACGGGCTCCGCGAGCGAGTACGCGGTCGCGGCGGGCCGCTACCACCTGTACGTGTCGCTGGCCTGCCCGTGGTGTCACCGGGCGGCGATCCTGCGGGAGCTGGCGGGTCTGCAGGACGCCGTCGGGATCTCCTACGTGGCGCCGTTTCGCGACGAGCGCGGCTGGGCGTTCACGGGCGAGCGCTTCACGGACGGGCCGGGGGGAGAGTACGTCGACCGTCTGCACGGCTGGGAGTTGATGGCCGAGGCGTACCGCATCAGCGACCCGAGCTTCGAGGGCCGCATCACGGTTCCGGTGCTGTGGGACACCGAGACGCGGCGCATTGTGTCTAACGAGTCGAGTGAGATTATCCGCATGTTCTACGCGCCGGACTCGCTGGGCGGTGGCGGCCTCGACCTCTACCCGCCGGCGCTGCGCGAGCAGATCGACGCGCTCAACGCGCGGATCTACGACACGGTGAACAACGGCGTCTACCGCGCGGGCTTCGCGCGCCGCCAGGACGCCTACGAGCGGGCCTTCGCGGAGCTGTTCGAGAGCCTGGCGTGGCTGGAGGATCTGCTGGCGCACCGTCGCTACCTCGCGGGCGCGCAGATCACGGAGGCCGACTGGCGTCTGTTTCCGACGCTGGTGCGCTTTGACGAGGTCTACCACGTGCACTTTCGCTGCAATCGCCGGCGGATCGTGGAGTATCCGAACCTGTGGGGCTACACGCGCGAGCTCTACCAGTGGCCGGGCGTCGCGCGGACGGTCGCGATGGACCAGATCAAGCGCCACTACTACACGACCCACGATGAGCTGAATCCCAAGCGGATCATTCCGGTGGGGCCCGCGCCGGCGTGGACGTCACCGCACGGGCGGGGGTAGAGACAGGAGGATCGCCTTCGCCCTGCCGGGCTACGGCCTGGGTTTCGCCGGTGGCGCACGGCGCGGGGTTCGCTACACTCGCTCGCGTAGTCGCGACTGGCGCAAATCCGAGGTGGAAGCGACCACCGGGGAGCGACTCCAGAGCAGCACCGCCGCGCGCCTGGGCACCTCCAGATCAGTAACCCTCGAGGCCGAAACGAGGAAGCCCATGACGACGTCGAGCAGCGCAGAGCAGACGCAATTGACGATCCCCACTGAGCTGAAGCCCGCCGACGGGCGCTTCGGTTGTGGACCTTCGAAGGTGCGCCCGCAGGCGCTCGCGCGGCTCGCCGGCGAGGGCGCGGCGCTGATGGGCACCTCGCACCGTCAAAAGCCGGTGAAGGCGCTCGTGGGGGAGATTCGCGCGGGTCTGCGCGAGCTGTTCGGCGCGCCCGACGGCTACGAGGTCGCGCTCGGCAACGGCGGCGCGACGGCCTTCTGGGACGCGGCGGCGTGCGGGCTGATCGAGCGCCGCTCGGCGCATCTGGCATTCGGCGAGTTCTCCGCGAAGTTCGCGCAGGTTTGCAAGGAGGCTCCGTTCCTGGAGGAGCCGATCGTGGTCAAGGCCGAGCCCGGCGACGCACCGGATCCCGCGGAGCTGGGACGCGCGAGTGGCGCGGACGCGGTGGCGTGGGCGCACAACGAGACCTCGACGGGCGTGATGGCCCCGGTTCTGCGCCCGGCGGGGGCGGACGAGGCGCTGGTCTTGATCGACGCGACCTCGGGCGCGGGTGGGCTGCCGGTCGACGTCGCGCAGGTCGACGCGTACTACTTCGCGCCGCAGAAGAGCTTCGCCGCTGACGGCGGGCTGTGGGTCGCGCTGCTGAGCCCCGCGGCGCAGGAGCGGATCGCGAAGCTCGCGGCCGGCGGCCAGGAATCGCCGGCGGGTGGAGCATCGGCGGCGCCGCGCTGGATCCCGCAGTTCCTCTCGCTGGCGACGGCGCTTGAAAACTCGACGAAGGATCAGACCTACAACACGCCGGCGGTGGCGACGCTGTTCCTGCTCGCCGACCAGATCCGCTGGATGCTCGACGGCGGCGGCCTGGACTGGTGCGTGGCGCGCACGAGCGAGTCCTCGCGGCATCTCTACGAGTGGGCCGAGCGCACCCCCTACACGACGCCGTTCGTCGCCGATCCGGCCAAGCGCTCGCTGGTCGTGGGGACGATCGACTTCGATGAGGCGGTGGATGCGGCGGCGGTTGCCGAGACGCTGCGCGCAAATGGGATCGTGGACACCGAGCCCTATCGCAAGCTCGGGCGCAACCAGCTGCGGATCGGAATGTTCCCGGCGGTCGAGCCTGACGACGTGCGGGCGTTGAGCGCGTGTATCGAGTGGGTCGTGGAAAGGATCGGAGGATGAGCGCCGTGGAGAGCAGCCTCGACGCGGCCACGACGGCCGCTGCGCAGAACACCGGTTCGGCTGCCGCGGGCGCGCGGCCGAAGGTGCTCGTCAAGGAGAAGATCGGCGATTCCGGCGTGGAGCTGCTGCGCGAGCATTTCGACGTCGAGCTCGGCTTGGACTGGAGCGACGAGCAGCTCGTCGAGCGGATCGGCGAGTACGACGGCATCCTGATCCGCTCGGCGACGAAGCTGACGGCGGAGCTGATCGAGCGCGCGACGAATCTGCGTGCGATCGGACGCGCGGGTGTCGGCGTGGACAACGTCGACGTCGACGCGGCGACCAAGCGCGGGATCATCGTCGCCAACGCGCCGCAGTCCAATGTGGTGACCGCGGCGGAGCACACGATGGCGCTGCTGCTGGCGCTGGCGCGCAACATCCCGCAGGCGTACGCGTCGCTGATCGCCGGAAAATGGGATCGCTCGAAGTTCTCGGGCGTCGAGCTCTATGAGAAGACGCTGGGGATCGTCGGCTTCGGTCGCATCGGCCAGCTCGTCGCGGCGCGCGCGCGGGGCTTCGGGATGCGCGTGCTCGCCTTCGACCCGTTCGTCAGCGCGGAGCGCTACCGCGAGCTGGGGGTCGAGAAGGCGCAGAACAGCGAGGAGATCTACGCGCAGGCGGATTTCGTGACGATCCACCTCCCCAAGACCCCGGAGACGCAGAACTGGCTGAACGCGGAGGCGTTCGCGCAGATGCGCGACGGCGTGCGCATCCTCAATGTGGCGCGCGGCGGTCTGATCGATGAAGCGGCGCTGAAGGATGCGCTGGACGCCGGCAAGGTGGGGGGCGCGGCGCTCGACGTGTTTCCTTCGGAGCCGATGACCGAGCACCCGCTGTTCGGCTACCCCAACGTGATTGTGACCCCGCACCTGGGCGCCTCAACCGCGGAGGCGACCGATCGCGCGGGCTACCAGAGCGCCGAGCAGGTCGTCGCGGCGCTCACCGGCGGTGTCGTCTCCACGGCGGTCAACATCCCCTCGATCGGCGCGGAGGACATGCAGGTCTTGGGGCCGTTCCTACCGCTGGCAACGCAGCTGGGCCGCCTGGCGATGGAGCTCGCGGAGGGCAGCTCGGTGGAGCGCATCGAGGCGGCGTTCATGGGCCGCATCGCGGACTTCGACACGCGCCTGCTGACTCTTGCGGTGATCCAGGGCGCGCTGCAGGGCCGCACCGAGGAGCAGGTCAACCTCGTCAACGCGCCCTCGATGGCCGAGGAGCGCGGGATCGTTGTCGAGGAGAAGTCGGTGACCGAGGCGCAGGACTTCAACGAGCTGATCCGCGTGACCGTGATCGCGGGCGGACAGCGGGTCGCGGTCGCCGGGACCGGAATCGGCCCCAACCGGGTGCCGCACCTGGTAGAGGTGCAGGGCCGACGCCTGACGATCGAGCTCGAGCCGTTCGTGACGGTCTTTCGCTACGCCGACCTGCCGGGCATGATCGGCCGCGTGGGCACGATTTTCGGCAAGCACGGCATCAACATCTCCTCGGCCGCGGTCGGACACGTGCCCGACGGTCCCTCCGCGGGGCCGGCCGAAGTGGCACCCGGCGAGGGCGAGGAGCAGCGCCTGGCGGCGATGGTCGTGACGACCGACGCCGCCGTGCCACGCGAGGTCGTGCAGGAGATCGTCGCCTCGGAGGGCTTCGTGGATGGCTGGGCCGTCGTCCTGAGCTGAGGCGACCAGAGCTCACATTCGGGAGTGACTTGCCGATTTAAACGGGCGTGCTAACCTCGGCCGCAGTCATGTCGCGCGAGCTGTCTCTTCGACTTCTCCTCCTCCCCCCTCGGGGGGAATAGTGCGTGGCGGCCGCGTAGCCGCATACCGATCACTGGAGAAGCTTCGAACTGAGACTTAGGAGGACGACATGAGTATTGCGGACAAGAGGGTGGCGCCGACGGCCACAGGCCGACAAGCCGGGCCCCTCGACCATTCCAATCAACTAGACCCCACGAGCGACGCCGGCGAGCGTCGCGTTCAGATCTTCGACACGACGCTGCGCGACGGCGAGCAGTCGCCGGGCATCTCGCTGAACACGACCGAGAAGCTGGAGATCGCCCAGCAGCTGGCGCGGCTGGGTGTTGACGTGATCGAGGCCGGTTTCCCGATCACCTCGCCGGGCGACTTCGAGGCGGTGCAGACGATCGCACGCGAGGTGAGCGAGCCGGCGCCGCCGATCATCGCGGGCCTGGCGCGCACGCACGTGGGAGACATCGATGCAGCGTGGGAGGCGGTGCGCGACGCGGAGCGCCCGCGCATTCACACGTTCATCTCGACGTCGGACATTCACATCGTGCACCAGCTGCAGACCACGCGCGAGGACGTCAAGGGACAGGCGCGCGCGGCCGTCGCGCACGCTAAGCAGTACCTGGAGGACGTCGAGTTCTCGCCGATGGACGCGACGCGCGCGGACGTGCAGTTCACCGCGGAGGTCGTGCAGATTGCGATCGACGAGGGCGCCACGACGATCAACATCCCGGACACCGTCGGTTACGTGATGCCGCACGAGTTCCAGGCGTACCTGGCGCGGTTGTACGAGCTGGTACCAGACCTGCACGGCGTGACGCTGTCGGTGCACTGCCATGACGATCTTGGGCTGGCGGTCGCGAACTCGTTCGCGGGCGTGCTGGCGGGTGCGCGTCAGGTCGAGTGCGCGGTCAACGGGATCGGTGAGCGCGCCGGGAACGCGTCGCTGGAGGAGATCGTGATGTTGCTGCGCACGCGCCGCGCCGACGTCGGACTGGACACCGGCGTGAACACGACCGAGATCGCGCGCACCAGCCGGCTGGTCTCACGTCTGACGGGTTATCCGGTGCAGCCGAACAAGGCGATCGTCGGGCGCAACGCGTTTGCGCACGAGTCCGGGATTCACCAGGACGGGGTGTTGAAGGAGCGTTCGACCTACGAGATCATGGACGCGCGTACGGTGGGTCTGGAGGCCAACTCGATCGTGTTGGGCAAGCACTCCGGTCGCCACGCGCTGCGCGACGCCCTGGAGCAGTTGGGCTTCAAGGTCGAGGGTCAGACGCTGAACACCGCGTTCAAGCGCTTCAAGGAGATCGCGGACAAGAAGAAGACGCTGACCGCGATGGATCTGGAGGCGCTCGTGACCGAGGAGCTGCGCGGCGAGGACATCACGGGCTACGGCCTGGAGTGGTTCGAGGTCGAGGCCTCCTCGCGCCGTCCGCCGCACGCGCGCGTCGGCGTGAGCATGCCCGACGGCTCGGTCGCGGAGGGCTCCTTTACCGGCGACGGTCCGATCGACGCGGTGCTGGCCGCCGTGAACGCCGCGACGGGGGTCGAGCCGAAGCTGCGCGATTTCAAGATCGGCGCGGTGACCGAGGGGCAGGATGCGCTTGGAGAGGTCTCGATGGTCGTCGAAGTCGAGGGCTGCAGCGGGGCCGGGCAGGCGGTCTCGACCGATGTGATCGAGGCCGCCGCGCGCGCGTATGTGCGCGCGCTGTCGGTTGCGCGCGCGCGGACAGAGCGGCCGGAGGGCGTAGTGGGGCTGCCGGCGGGCGCGCCGTAGCACGAGCGAGACGTTAGTCGTCGTGGGTATACGCCGCGACGCGTCTGAGAAACATCTCGCTCCCTTCGCTTAGTCCGATTCGCAGCGATTATCAAGCCTGAATCGCAGGTGGTGTCTTTCCGGCGGGTGGGGGGATTTACTGGCTGGTTCAGGCTATCGCTCCGTGGAGGCAGAATCTCCAGCGATAGCGCGGTGATGACCGCCGACTCGCCTAAGCAGCGCGCATACTGCTGTCCAGCTACGCATAAGTAACCGTTTCCGACTGCCAGCCAGATGCCAATGGCGTAGCATTTTCCGAACAGCTCAAGTATATAGATTATTGAGGTCGGGCCCGTGGGCGTAGTTCGAGGGTTATGAGGAACGTCAAGGTCACGCTTGCCATCGGGATCGCGCTCATGTTGGCGATGGGCGCATGGACTTTCACGCGCTCCCCGTCACGCGTCGTGCGGGTGAGTGGACCGCAGCCAGATGCCTCACTGGGTTACACGATCGGCGGCGGTTCGATCTGCCAAGCGAACGAAGTGCTGCCGAGCGGCGTGTCCGCCATCCGCCTCGCGATCGTGGCCTTCTTCGGCCCGAAAGTCCGCGTGATCGTATACAGCGGCTCGCGAGTGCTCACCGAAGGCAGCCGCGGTCCCACTTGGACGGGCACCTCCGTCACGGTGCCCGTTGCTGCGCTTGATCGTAGGAGCTCCCATTTGACGCTCTGTTGCGTGCTCGGTCCAGGCAGCGAGCGGTTGGATTTCCCCGGATACCTCACGCAACCGCGATTTGCCGCCGTGGCTTGGAGAAGTCGCCGCACGCCGACGCCGGCGCTTGCAGCGCACGAAGGACACCTCCTCGGGGGCCGGATCGATATCGAATATCTCGCCCCCGGCCGGCGCTCGTGGTGGTCTCGTGCCCTGTCGGTGGCAAGGCACATGGGAATTGGCCACTTCGCCAGCGGGACATGGATCGTGCTGCTGCTAGCCGCGCTGATGGCTGTCGTCGGCGCCCTAACGGTAGGGCTCGCCTCGCGGGAGCTGCCATGAGCACGCTGCGAGCTGTCCCCGCGGCTGCCTGGGTGTGTGCGCTGATCGCATTTCTAAACGCCGTCGCCTGGTCGATCGTGACACCGCCTTTCCAGGGGCGTGACGAGGTCGACCATTTTGCCTATGTCGCGCAGCTCGCCGAAGCGGGGAGTCTGCCCCAAAACGGACGCCAGGAAGGTGTCTATTCGCCCGAGGAGTCGCTCGTGCTTAAAGGACTCCACTACTACCGTGTGAGATTCGCGCCTCGTAGGCCCGCGATCTCTTCGATGGCCGAGCAGCGGGCCCTTACACAGGATCTCCGGGCTAGCGCTTCACTCAAGGGCTCCGGTGAAGCGGGGGTCGCCACGTCGGAGCCGCCGTTGTACTACGCGCTCGAGACGATCCCCTACGCACTAGGGCGCGGCAACATCTTGACCCAGCTAGAGCTGATGAGGCTGCTAGGGGCATCTTTGGGAGCAGGCACCGTGCTGCTGATCTTCCTCTTCCTGCGCGAGGCTCTACCCCGTCTAGCGTGGACCGCAACCGTTGGCGCGCTGTGTATCGCGTTGCAGCCGCTATTCGCGTTCGTCTCCGGCAGCGTCAATCCAGACACACTGCTGCTCACGCTCTCAACGGCGGTGTTCCTGTGCCTGGCACGCGCGTTCCGCCGGAAGCTCACTCGGCGGCTCGCACTGCTCCTCGGGCTCCTCATCGCGGCGGGCTTCATGACGAAGCTCAACTTCATCGGGTTTGCCTTCGGCGTCTTCATCGGACTTTTCATGCTGCTTGCGCGCGAGGAGCGGAGCCGCAACCGGGAGACGCTGCTCTCGGTTGGGCTCGCCGGAGGTATCGGGATCGCTCCCGTGGTGCTGTACGTGCTCTGGAACTACCTTTCCAATCGTCCAGCGTTGGGAGTGGTCTCCGGGAGCGTTGGCGCAAGCGCGACGAGATCGCCCCTCAACGAGCTCAGCTACATATGGGAGATGTACCTCCCGCGGCTGCCGGGCATGGCGCACTACTTCAGGGGGATCGCAACCTACAAGGACATCTGGTTCGATCGCTCCGTTGGTCTCTACGGCTGGATGGACACGGTATTTCCGACTTGGGTGGACAACCTCGCACTGATACCGGCCGGGGGGGTTGTGCTGCTCTGCTGCCGAGAGCTACTCGTGCGACGCGATGCCCTTAGGGCCCGCCTTCCGGAGCTCGCTGCCTACGCGGCGATCCTCCTCGGAGTGCTGGTGATGCTGGGGGCTTCCTCCTACGACGGCGATGCCGTCGCACACGGATATGCGTTTGGCGAGCCGCGCTATCTGCTGCCCATGCTCGCCCTGTTGGGAGCCGTGATCGTCCTGGCGATGCGCGGCGCTGGGCGGCGCTGGGCTCCTGTCGCCGGGGCCGCGATGGTTGTTCTATTCCTGGCACACGATGTGTTCAGCCAACTGCAGGCAATCGCGCGCTATTACGGCTAGTAGCTGAGCATGAACTGAGCTACTCGAACATTGCCGGGCCGCCTCCGCGCGTCTGTGATAACGTACGAGCGTATGATGATCCTCGAAGCTCGTCCGACGCAAGCGCGGGATCCCCTCGATCCTGTTGTGATCGGTGCGCGAGTACGTGCGCTGCGCGAATCCTCGGGGCTCTCACTGCGTGACCTCGCCGCGCGCAGCGGTGTCAGCGCCCCGATGCTCTCGCAGGTTGAGCGTGGGGAGACCAGCCCAACGCTCGCCGTCGCGGCCAAGATTGCCGCCGGACTTGAATTGCGCCTCTCGCAGTTCTTGCGACTGGACGAGGACGGTGCCGTCACGATCGTGCGCGCGCAGGAACGCCAGCACGGCGGCAACGCGCGCCGCGGACACCACTACGAGGTACTGACCGCCGCGCAGCCCGGGCAGCGCGCTGAGTTCTCCCGCCACACGCTCGCTGCTGGAGGCGCAACGGGCGCCGCCGACGATCCGCCGATGCACGAGCCCGGCAGTCGCGAGACCGCGCTCGTCGAGCACGGAGCCGTTGTGCTCATCTGCGACGGTGAGCGCCACGAGTTGGGGGAGGGCGATTGCGTGACCTTCGACGCCGATCTGCCACACCATTTCGAGAACCTCACGGCCGATGAGGCGAGCTTCCTAGCAGTCGTCAGCGCCGGTCTGCGTCGGAGCTAGAGGTGAGGCGCATGATTGCCACAACGCGACCCATCTGCGACCCCGCTAGGGGTCTAATCCCAACAACTATTCCGAGCCCGGAGGGAATCTGATGCCGAAGACCCTGTTCGACAAGCTCTGGGACGCCCACGAGGTCGGGGGGGCGGGTTCCAATCTGCTGTATATCGATCTGCACCTGGTGCACGAGGTCACAAGCCCCCAAGCATTCGACGGGCTGCGGCTCGCGGGTCGCAAAGTGCGCCGGCCGGATCGCACGCTGGCGACCGCCGACCACAACACGCCGACCGATGGCACGCCGGTCGCCGCGCGCATCAAGGACGAGCTTTCGCGCGTGCAGGTGGAAACCTTGGAGCGCAACTGCGCGGAGTTCGGGATTCCGGTCTACTCACTGGGCTCCGACCGCCAGGGGATCGTGCACGTGATCGGCCCCGAGCTCGGCGTCACCCAGCCCGGCATGACGATCGTCTGCGGGGATTCCCACACCGCCACCCATGGTGCCTTCGGCGCGCTCGCCTTCGGGATCGGCACTAGCGAGGTTGAGCATGTCCTGGCCACGCAGTGCATGGTCCAGCAGAAGCCCAAGTCGATGCTGATCCGCTACGAGGGGATGCCTGGCTTCGGCGTCACCGCGAAGGATCTGATCCTCGGCACGATCGGGCAGATGGGCGTCGGCGGCGCCACGGGGCACGTCGTCGAGTACGCCGGGCCTGCGATCGAGGCGCTCTCGATGGAGGGGCGCATGACGATCTGCAACATGACGATCGAGGGCGGGGGGCGTGCCGGGATGATCGCACCCGACGAGACGACCTTTGCGTGGTTCGCCGACGGCGCCGTCGGTGACGGTTGGCCGCAGGGACGCCCGGGCGCCGCGCACGGTCCCGCGCTGGACGCCGCGATTGAGCGCTGGCGGGAGCTGCGCAGTGAAGAGGGCGCCTTCTATGACCGCGAGCTGGTCGTCGACGCTGCGGCGCTTTCGCCGCAGGTCACCTGGGGCACGACCCCCGGGATGGTGGTGCCTGTGACCGCCAAGGTGCCGGCACCGGAGGACTTTGAGAGTCCGGCCGACCGCGAGGCCACCGAGCGCGCGCTCACGTATATGGCCCTGGAGCCGGGTACGCCGATCGAGGAGATCCGCCTCGATCGCGTCTTCATCGGCTCCTGCACCAATTCGCGCATTGGTGATCTGCGCGCCGCCGCCGAGGTCATCGGCGGGCGCAAGGTCGCCAAGGGCGTCGAGGCGATGGTCGTGCCGGGCTCCCAGCAGGTCAAGGCGCAGGCCGAGGCCGAGGGCCTGGATCGCGTCTTTCGCGAGGCCGGCTTCGATTGGCGCATCGCCGGCTGCTCGATGTGCCTGGGGATGAATCCCGACACGCTCGCGCCCGGCGAGCGCTGTGCCTCAACGTCGAACCGCAACTTCGAGGGACGCCAGGGACGCGGGGGGCGCACGCACCTTGTATCTCCGCAGATGGCCGCCGCGGCTGCCATCGAGGGGCACTTCACCGACATCCGCACCTGGAGCTAAGGAGAGGACATGGAAGCGATCGAGATCATCTCCGGCGCGGTCAGTCACCTGGATCGCGCGAACGTCGACACCGATCAGATCATGCCCAAGCAGTTTCTCAAGCGCGTCGAGCGTACCGGCTTCGGCGAGTTCCTCTTCTACGACTGGGCCAAGGAGGACGGCTGGGATCTGCCCGCCAATCCGATCCTCGTCGCGGGCGAGAACTTCGGCTGTGGCTCCTCGCGCGAGCACGCGCCGTGGGGGCTTCAGGACTACGGCTTCCAGGCGCTGGTCGCGCCGAGCTTCGCCGACATCTTCTACTCCAACTGCACCAAGATCGGGCTGCTGCCGGTGGTGCTCAGCGATGAGGACTGTCATGCGCTCGCGCACGCCGGGGAGGGTGAGGTCGATCTGCGCGCCCAGGAGGTTCGCTTCGCCGGGCGCGAGGTCGCTTTCGAGATCGACCACGAGATCCGTCGGCGCCTGCTCGAGGGGCTGGACGACATTGGCGTGACACTGGGCGAGGAGGGGGCGATTGCCGGCTATGAGGCCGAGCGCGAACGCGCCGGGCCGGTCACGACCGCGCTGTGAGGTCGCGGTCGCGATCGGCCGGTCGGGTGGGGGAGAAGGTTGCTTGGTTGTCGACCCCGCCGCGCGTGCGCGCGCCCGCGCGGCGGGGTCGGTGAGAGAGACTCGCCTCGCCATGAGCCGCTAGCCTGCCGGACCTATGGCGCATCGCATCGTCACCCTCCCCGGAGACGGGATCGGCCCCGAGATCATGGCGCCGACGCTCGAGGTCTTGCGCGCGGTCGGCGACTTCGAGTTCGAGGAGCACGTCTTCGGTGGCGCCGCGATCGACGTGCACGGGAGCGCGCTCACCGATGAGACGCTCGCCGCCTGCCGCGGCGCCGATGCGGTGCTGCTCGCGGCCGTCGGCGGACCCAAGTGGGACACCACCGATCCCAAGGCGCCGCGCCCCGAGCAGGGTTTGCTGGGACTGCGCAAGGGGCTCGGGCTGTACGCAAACCTGCGTCCCGTCAAGCCGCTGCCCGCGCTCTATGACGCCTCGCCGCTGCGACGCGAGCGGATCGAGGGCACCGACCTGCTCGTTGTCCGCGAGCTTACCGGTGGGATCTACTTCGGCGAGAAGACGCGCACCGTGGACTCCGCTTCCGATCTCTGCCTCTACACGACCGCCGAGATCGAGCGCATCGCGCGCATCGCGTTCGGCGCCGCCCGCGCGAAGGTCTCGAGTGTCGACAAGGCCAACGTGCTGGAGACATCGCGGCTCTGGCGCGAGGTAGTCAGTGACCTGCACGCGCGCGAGTTTCCGCACATCCAGCTCGAGCACGTGCTAGTCGACAACGCCGCGATGCAGCTCGTCTCGGCGCCGCGCCACTTCGACACGATCCTCACGGAGAACATGTTCGGCGACATCCTCTCCGACGAGGCCGCGATGCTGACCGGCTCGATCGGAATGCTGCCGAGCGCTTCGCTGGGAGGCCACGGCCCTGGCCTGTTCGAGCCCGTGCACGGCTCCGCGCCCGACATCGCCGGGCAGGGGATCGCCAATCCGCTGGCGATGTTTCTCTCGGCCGCGCTGATGCTCCGCCACGGGCTCGCTATGAACGATGAGGCCGCGGCGCTAGAGCATGCAGTGAGAGTTGCGCTAGATAAGGGCCTGCGCAGCGCTGATCTCGGGGGTTCGGCAGATACTGCGGCTGCCACGCGCGCGGTGCTCGATAACCTCGGCTGATCGATGCGGCATAACAAGGGATTTCACGGGACTCCATTGCCGAGCCGCGTGGCGGCGGATCTTTCGAGTTCCTTTGTCGTGCTGCGGTAGCACTGCAGATCGATTGCTCTGAAGTGCGGGCTCCTCACATCGAGGCCGCGGAGATCGAATTCGCCGGCTGCGTTGGGCTCGGGGACCGCGATTCCCTCGTGGCGCATGCATCGAGCCACGAGCGAAAGCAGGTCGCGATGGGTGGTGGTGCTGCGACCCAGGTCGATGCCGCTGTGCGCGGCTACATGCCTGCTGCTGTGGTGGGCCGCCGAGGCATTGGAGTAAGGGCTCGTGGCTCCGCACGCGGCGAGCATCGTCGCGGCGCAGGCCGCGGCAAGGCCCGCGGGAATCGTCCTGCGGCTCCTCGCACCAAACACTGTGAGGCCTTTCGTCGACATTCTTCATAGGCGATTATCGGCGCTCACGCTCGACCTGGATCACACTGCGGCTGACTCGGAGTACGCAGATTGCCTGTCGGCGACACGGCAGCGCGATGCGGGTTGTGGCGGATAGAGGCGATTCGGGTATTGGGGGTAGCTGCCGCTCGTCGAAGCTGCGTTAGCGATAGGGAAGGGAATGTCTCTCATCCCGCTCCAGGGGCCGACAGAGAGGTAGCCCTGCATTCCCGCCTTCTACGGTCGGCACGCCCGTCTTGCATGGCAGCGGCCAGTGGCCGACACGGATCGGGCGCGATAGAATCGTGCCTCGGCAAGCGTCGCGGACGACGGCGGATGCCCATGAGGAGATGAGTGCCCCTATGAGCGCAGGGTCGTGCGCTCAACCCAACACATCAGATCAGCAGGAGCGTAACGACATGGATCCGACCGACCTCATCTGGATGAACGGAGAATTCGTCGCCTGGGAGGACGCCAAGGTCCATGTCTTGACGCACGGTCTGCACTATGGCACGGGAGTCTTCGAGGGTGTGCGTTGCTACGACACCGAGCTCGGGCCCGCCGTGTTCCGCAACGCCGAGCACGTCGATCGCCTGCTGCGCTCGGCCGAGCTCTACTACATGCCGGTGCCTTACGCCGCCGAGGAGCTGCGCGCCGCGACGCTCGAGCTGGTTGCGCGCAACGGCCTGCGCTCTTGCTACATCCGCCCGCTGGTCTACCGCGGTTATGGCTCGATGGGACTCAACCCGTTAGAGGCGCCCGTCGAAGTGACGATCGCCTGCTGGGAGTGGGGCTCCTATCTCGGCGAGGAGGGCATGCGCCACGGCGTACGCGCAAAGGTCTCCTCGTGGGAGCGCATCGGACCGCGCTCGCTGATCCCGCATGCGAAGGCGTCGGGGCAGTACCTCAACAGCGTGCTCGCGAAGGTCGAGTCGCTGAAGGCGGGCTACGAGGAGGCGATCCTGCTCGACGAACACGGCCACGTCTGCGAGGGCACCGGCGAGAATGTCTACGTCGTGCGCGACGGCGAGATCGCGACACCGGGCCAGCACAACTCGATCCTCGACGGCATCACGCGCAAATCCGTGATCCAGCTCGCGCAAGATCTCGGCTATGCGGTGGTGGAGCGCAACGTCGCGCGCGCCGAGATGTACCTCGCCGACGAGGTCTTCCTCTCCGGCACCGCCGCGGAGCTCGTGCCGGTGCGCGAAGTCGACGACCACAAGATCGGCACCGGCGAGCCCGGCGAGATAACGCGCGTGCTGCAGAGCGCCTTCGATGACGCGATCCACGGGCGCAGCGAGCGCTATCGCGAGTGGCTCGACGTCGTCGGCGCGCTGCCCCTGCAGACGCCGACCGGCGACGCGCAGAACGGCGCCGCCGCGCCGCAGCAGACCGCAGCAACCGGCTGATGTCCACGATCGAGCTCTACGACGCGACCCTGCGCGACGGCATGGGCGGCGGCGGGCTGTCGCTCACCGCCGAGGAGAAGCTGCGCGTCGTGCACGCGCTCGACGAGCTCGGCATCGACCTGATCGAGGCCGGCTTTCCCTCCTCGAACCCCAAGGAGCAGGAACTCTTCGACCTGCTCGAGGACGAGCAGCTCGAGCACGCCGAGATCGTCGCGTTCGGCATGACGCGTCGTCGGGGCGCGCGCGCCGAGGCCGACGAGGGGCTGCGGATCCTCGCCGAGTCCTTCGCGCCCGTCTGCACACTCGTCGGCAAGAGCTCAATCGCGCACGTCGAGCGCGTGCTGCGGGTCTCGCGCGAGGAGAACCTCGCGATGATCGAGGAGTCCGTCGCGTTCCTCGTCGCGCAGGGCAAGCGTGTGCTGCTCGACGCCGAGCACTTCTTCGACGGGTACGCGCTCGACGCCGGCTACGCGCTCGACTGCCTGCGCGCCGCCGCCGACGCTGGCGCCGAGCGCGTCGTCTTGTGCGACACCAACGGAGGCAGCCTCCCGAGCACCGTTGCGCGGGTCGTGGCGCGCGCACGCGAGCACGACCCGCAGCTCGCCCTTGGCATCCACACGCACGACGACTCCGGCTGCGCCGTTGCCAACACGCTCGTCGCCGTCGAGGCCGGCGCAAGTCAGGTGCAGGGCACGATCAACGGCATCGGCGAGCGGACGGGCAATGCGAACCTCGTCACGGTCATCGCCGACCTGCAACTGAAGATGGCCTACGACGAGTTGCTAACGCACGAGCAACTGGCGCGGCTCACCGAGACAGCGCACTTCGTGGATGAGCTGCTCAACCGTACCCCCAACCCGACGCAGCCCTACGTCGGCAAGCACGCTTTCGCGCACAAGGCCGGGCTGCACGCCGCCGGCGTGCGTGCCGACTCCGGCAGCTTCGAGCACGTCGAGCCCGAGTGGATCGGTAACCGCCGCGACGTGCTCGTCTCCGAGCTCTCGGGCAAGGGCACAGTGATCGAGAAGGCTCGCGAAGCCGGGATCGAGCTCGACGAAGACGCCGCGCTGCGCACCGCCGAGCGTGTCAAGCGGCTCGAGCACGAGGGCTTCCAGTTCGAGGCCGCCGACGGCTCCTTCGAGCTGTTGCTGCGCAAGGAGGCCGGCGAGTACGAGCCCCTCTTTCGTCTCGAGTCCTGGCGCGTGATCGTCGAGAAGCGCGCCGACGGGCGCGTCGAGACCGAGGCCACGATCAAGATCTGGATTCCCGGCGACCCCGCCGCGGACGAGGGCGAGGAGCCCGTCGCGGCCGCGCAAGCGATCGGCGGCGCGCCCCACGCGCCGGTCGCGCGGACCGGGGGCGAGGAGCGCCGGTACGTGCGGACCGCCGAGGGCAACGGCCCCGTCAATGCGCTCGACCGCGCGCTGCGCGACGCGATCGGTGAGATTCACCCGCATTTGCGCGACATCGAGCTCGTCAACTTCAAGGTCCGCATCCTCGACGAGGACAAGGGCACCGGCGCCGTCACGCGCGTTCTGATCGACGCCTCCGATGGACAGCGCGTGTGGGGCACGATCGGGGTCTCCGAGAACGTGATCGAGGCCTCCTGGGACGCGCTCGTGGACTCGCTCGAGTACGGGATGCAGCCCGACGGCTCGCGCGGCGGTCCGCGCCTCGCGCAGGTCGTGCCGATCCATCCCGACGCCGCGTAGTGCCGAAGCCCGTCATCCCGCTCGCGCGGCCGGTCTTGGGTGAAGCGGAGGAGCGCGCCGTGCTCGCGGTGCTGCGTTCCGGGCACCTTTCGCTGGGTCCGCGCCTGGCGGAGTTCGAGCGGGCTTTCGCCGCGCGCGTCGGAGCTCCGCTTGCGTCGGCCGTCTCGAGCGGGACCGCCGGGCTGCACCTCGCGCTGCGCGCGGTCGGCGTGGAGCGCGGCGACGAGGTCATTACGAGCCCCTTCTCGTTTGTCGCCTCCGCGAACGCGGCGCTGTACGAGGGTGCGCGTCCGGTCTTCGCCGACATCGACCCCGTCACGCTAAACCTCGACCCGCAGGCGGCGGCCGCCGCTGTCACGGAGCGCACCACCGCGCTGCTGCCGGTGCACATCTTCGGCTATCCCGCCGACATGCCCGCTTTCGAGGTCATCGCCGCGAGTCGCGGCCTGAGCATCGTCGAGGATGCCTGCGAGGCGCTCGGCGCGCGGCACGCCGACGGCATCTCGGTGGGCGGGCGCGGGAACCCTGCCGTCTTTGGCTTCTACGCCAACAAGCAGATCACGACCGGCGAGGGCGGGATGGTCACGCTCGCCGACGCCGCGCTGAAGGCACGGATGGACTCCGAGCGCAACCAGGGTCGCGCGCCCGATATGGGGTGGCTCGACCACGACCGACTCGGCTTCAATTACCGGCTGTCGGACATCGCATGTGCGCTGGGGCTCGCGCAGCTGGGACGACTGGAGGAGATGCTGGCGTCGCGGGCCTGCGTCGCGGCGCTCTATCGGGCTGCGCTGGGCGGCATCGAGGGGCTGCAGCTGCCCTGCGAGGACAGAGACGGAGACATACGCAGCTGGTTCGTGTTCGTCGTACAGCTGCCGCGGGGGGTGGCTCGCGACGACGTCATCCGCTCGCTGGCGGCGCAGGGGATTCAGAGCAAGCCGTACTTGCCGGCGATCCACCTGATGAGCTTCTACCGCGAGCGGTTCGGATATCTCGCGGGGGAGTTTCCCGTGTGCGAGGACGTTGCGGCGCGATCGCTGGCTTTGCCCTTCTGGCCGGAAATGAAGGAGCGAGAGGTGGAAGGGGTTACGCGGGCACTGAGGGTCGCGCTCGAAGGCTAGAGAGGTCGAATCATGTGCCTTGCCGTGCGTCTGTCGGGGATGAGGCCGCCTCGTCCCCGGCAGATCTCGAGGCGCGGGTCCGCCGCGGTACGCTCGGTGCTGGCCAAGGCGGCCTGGGTCGCGGTTCGTCCAGTCCGCTACAAGTGCTCCCCGAGCCGGATAGCTCGTTGACTCTTTAGTGTCATTCTGCTAAACCGAATCGTGCAACGTGATAAGCCGGCGCCAGAGTGTCTCTGCGCATGAAGACGAGCACCCCGGCGCCGGCCGTCAATCCTCGCCGACCGATTGGCCGGCTAGGCATTCTCATGATAGCCAAAGAGCGCCGAGCGTAATTAGCTGAGCGCCACAAACAGGTAAGAAACAAGGCTTTACCTGTCATTGACATATAGCTATGCTACATCCGGTAGCTGGGTGTGACAGTCGGAGTGCATGGACTACGCGCTCATGTCTTCGGCTCGGCCACCCTTCTACAACGAGGTATAGAGAAGTATATCCACGCCGGTGCCTCTCTGCGCAAAGACGGGTGCGCCGGCGACGGAACGTCAATCCTCAAGTCAGGAGATGTTTGTATGAGGCCATTCAGAATACTTGGGCTCCTATTGGTGGCTGCGTTCGCGCTGAGCGCCGTCGCCGCGGCGAGCGCCTCGGCGAAAGAAGTCTTATACGCGCTCAACAAAGGCGGCTTCCCGGCTAGCTTCGAATCGGAAGGTGGAGAAGCCAAGCTGGTCACCACGGGCGGCACCGAAATAAAATGTAAAGAAGTAAAAGACACAGGTACGCTGACAAACGCCCACTTAGGCACGTCCGAAATTAAATTCAAAGGATGCACCACAAAAATCCTCATCACACTGAAATGTAGTACTAGTGGTGCTGGTGCGGAAGAAATCGTGCTCAAATCAGGCGTGACTCATCTCGGGTTAGCGGACCCGGGCGATCTGCCGGCTACATTGTTCTTATTGCCAGAAGAAGAAGGCAAACACCAATTCAAGTTCTCGTGCGGCGGCAGCGGGGTAACGGTTACCGGAGACGTAATTGGCCTCATGCAGAACAGCAAAGGCGAAACTCCCAAAATCGGTGAAGAAATGTCAGAATCGAAAATCGTATTCAAACAGACGTCTGGCAAACAGGCCTTCACTGAATTCTTATTAGCTTTAACAAAACCAGAAAACGAACTGATGACAGGTCAGCATCTGCACTCTAGCTCAGAACTGTTCGGTGAAGCCGAATCGGGCGAGGAAACTACAGATACGCTCAAAAACTTCAAGAACAGTGCTGGCGAATCGATAAAAATCAGGTTGATCGAAGGGTAGTTAGCGGCCATCTGGCATAGATGTTCGAGGCTGTGGGCCACGATTCATGTGGTCCACAGCTCCACGAGAGGCGACACGTGTCAAGAAGTGGAGAGAGGGCGTGAGTGAGAGGAACGGATTACGCGACGGGGAGCTGCTGCTATGCGGCGGGGCGCGCGAGCGACGATAGGCAGGCCGTCGTGAGCCCTAGCTCCGCTATCCCCGTGCGAGCGGTGCCGCGCAAGCCGGGGCCGCTACCCACACGCCGTCCCGTACCGCTCCTGTTGGTCCCGGCGATCTGCCTGGCGGTCCTTCTGCTTTCGGGCAGCCGGCCTGCCGTGGCGTTCACGGAGCACAGGTACCAGCCTCCCGCGGTCACCGAAGTGACGCCGACATGCAGCCCGAACGTCGGGTCTCTCGAGAACGCTGACGCGATGACCGTCTTCGGCGGCGACCTCTACACGACGGAAAGCCTGGATGGACAAGTCGCAGGCGTCGAAGACCGCGTCGATGAGCTCTCGGCGGCGACCGGGGCGTGTGTGTCGCAGCTCCCGCCCGCTCAGCTCTCGGGGCTGGCCGAATCCGACAAAGGCATAGCGCTCGCTGACGTCGGCGCCGAAACCGAGCTGTACCTGGGCGCTCTGGAACGCGGCACGTCGCGGCCCGTCGTTGCCGCGTTCGGCGTCGGCCCCTGCGGAAACCTGGGGTGTGCAAGCCTCCAAGCGATGTGGACGGGAGCCGACACTCCCGCGGGCCGATTCGGCGAAGAACACCGGGGCGGCGGAGAGGTCGACGACGTCGCGCTCGACGCCTCCACGAGTTCCAGCGACTGGGCGGCCGGCGATGTCTTCGTGCTCGCCAACGGCCCGACGGCGGGCGTTGTTGACATCTTCAAGCCCGAAGTCGCCGGTGGCGAGAAATACGTGGCTCAGGTCAGCGGCACCGCGATCGGGCAGCCGTTCAGCTCCGCGACGGAACGGATGGCGGTCTCCGGCTTCAACGGCGAGCTGGCCGTCCAGGATGGGACTGAGGTCGACCTCTTCGTGCCCGCCGGCATCGGCGAATACAGCTTCCTCGGGACGCTCGCGCCACCTTCGGGGAAATTTGAAGGCGTCGTCAACCTGACATTCGACTCGGACAGTGGCGAGATCTATGTGGTAACGAGCACCCGGCTCTACCAGTTCAGCGCGGCCGGCGGTTATCTCGGCTCGTTCGGTGGCGAAGAAACAGAACAACACAGCTTCTCCCCCGATACCTGGGAACCGCGCAGCGCTGCCGTGGACCCGACGACACACGACGTCTTCCTTGCCGCCTTCGACGCCGAACCGCCACATGGCGTGTTGGATCGCTTCGGCCCCGACGTCGTCGTTCCCGACGTCGTCGGCGGGCCCGTGACGCAGGTCGCGATCGAACCGACCAGCCACACCTGGAGCGTCCAGCTGAACGGCTCGGTCGACCCCGACGGCGCCGGCGAAGCGACCTGCTGGTTCGCCTGGGGCTTGACCGCCGCGCTGGAAAGCCGCGAACCCTGCGCCGCCGTCGTGGGCGACGGCTCGAGTGCGGTCGCCGTGCACGCCGTGCTGCACGGCCTGGCGCCCGACACTCGCTACACCTACCGGCTTCAGGCCCGCAACGAAAATGGCACGAATCTTGGCGAAGCACCTCAGGACGAGGAATTCACGACCCCCGGGCCCGGACTGCGGGATGAGTCGGTGACGGATGTCGCCGCCGAAGGCGCCACGCTGCACGCCACTATTGGCCCGAACGAAGCAGCCACTGCGTATCGCTTCGAATACGACACCGCTCCGTATGCGCTGGGAGAAGCGCCGCATGGAATCCGCGTGCCGTTGACGGATGTCTCGATTGGTAACGGCAACGCTGAAGTCGAAGTCCAACAACCCGTCGAGGGCCTTGCCGCCAACACGCGCTACCACTACCGGGTTGTCGTGATCAGCGAAATCTCCCCGGGAGTCAGCGAAGAATTCGACGGGCCCGACGCGACGTTCTCGACACAGCCCGCCGCGCGCCAGTTCGAATTGCCCGACGACCGCCATTGGGAACTGGTCTCTCCTCCCGACAAGCACGGCGCCGTGATCATGCCGATCGGCGAAACCGAACTGGTACAGGCCGCGGCGGGCGGGGAAGCCTTCACCTATCTGGCAAGCGTCCCAACAGAAGCCGAACCCCAGGGCTTTGGCGACGAGCCCCAGGTGCTCGCCCAGCGTAGCCCCAGTGGCGGTTGGTCCTCGAGCGACATCGGCCTGCCGCACAGCGCACCGGTCGGCGTCCTCGTCGGCGTGGGTCACGAATACCGCTTCTTCTCCGAAGACCTCTCGCTTGGCGTTGCCGAATCCTTCGGGCCTTTCACCGAGCCGGAAAGCGAACACGCGCTCGAGGCGTTCCCTGAAGCGACCGAACGCACGCCCTACCTGCGCCACGACACCACCTGCGCGATCGAACCCGCGACCTGCTACGCGCCGATGGTCACGGCCGCTCCCGAATACGAAGACGTCTACCCGCCGAGCACCCGGTTCGGCGGCAGCCCCACCAACGATAGCGGCGACGTCGGCTTCGCCGGCGCGACGCCGGACCTCGGCCACGTCGTGCTGGAATCGAGCATCGGGTTGACCGCGACGCACGCGCCTCACGGCGGCCTGTACGAGTGGACCCCGGCTCAGCCGCCCAAAGAACGACTCGCGCTCCTCAGCATCCTGCCGGCCGGCGAAGGCGCCGTCGCGGCCACACAGGCCGAGCTTGGCGCTCACACCGAAGGCATTGCCCGGCATGCGATTTCGGCCAACGGCGAACGCATCTTCTTCTCCGCCGCTGCGCCATCGCAGAGCGAGCAGCACCTCTATATGCGCGACACCGCCAACGCCGAAACCGTGCGGCTCGATCTCGCTGAAGGCGGCTCGCCGCCGAGTCAGGGATCCGCGTTCTTCCAGACCGCCAACGCCGAAGGCACGCGGGCGTTCTTCACCGACGCCGCACCGCTCACCGGCAAATCGGGCAAGACAGGGGAAGACCTTTATGTGTGCGGACTCGAAGAAGTGAATGCGGCCACACACGCGCGGTGCGATCTGCGCGACCTCACGCCTGCGCCCCGCGAAGAAGAGCCCGCGGCCGTGCAGGGTGATGTGCTTGGCGCCAGCGAAGACGGCAGCTACGTCTATTTCGTCGCCGATGGAGTCCTCGCGCCGGGCGCGACTCCCGGTGACTGCGGACCACGCACGGCATCTGGTGAAGCAACTTGCAATCTCTACGTCGCGCACAGCGCCGGAGGCGAACAATGGACCACGACGTTCATCGCCACGCTCTCCGGCGACGACGCGCCTGACTGGGCGCCGGCACTCAACGAACTGACGGCACGCGTATCGCCCGATGGCAGTTGGCTCGCCTTCATGTCCGACCGTTCCCTCACTGGCTATGACAACCACGACGCGCTCAGCGGACGGCCCGACGAGGAGGTCTACCTCTACGACGCCGCAAGCGGCAGGCTGATCTGCGCCTCGTGCAACCCCGATGGTGCGCGCCCGCTCGGTGTCGAATACGGGACGCTCGACTATGGGCTAGCGGGCGGTGACCGGGTCTGGTCGCCCGAACAGTGGTTGGCGGCCAACATACCCGGCTGGACGCCCTACCGAAACGGCAAGGCGCTTCATCAGTCGCGCTATCTGTCCAACAGCGGAAGGCTCTTCTTCAACAGCAGCGACGCGCTCGTGCCGCAGGACACCAACGGCAACGAGGACGTCTACGAGTACGAGCCCCCGGAAGTCGGCAGTTGCAACGCCGGCCTCACGACCTACAGCGCCGCCGCCGAAGGCTGCATCGGGCTGATCTCCTCGGGTGCCGCATTCGGCGAATCGGCCTTTCTGGACGCCAGCGAATCGGGTGAAGACGTCTTCTTCCTGACCGGGGCGAACCTGGTTGCGGAAGACCTCGACGGGGCGCTCGACGTCTACGACGCGCACGAGTGCACCACGCGCGCGCCCTGCGCGAGCTCTGCCGTGCAGGAAGAAAGCGAATGCGACTCCTCCACCGCTTGCCGTGGGAGCAGCCAGGCGTCCTCCCCCTTTGCGGGGCCGCCGGCGAGTGCCACGATCACGGGCTCCGGCAATCTGCCGCCGGCTGCGCCGCCCGAAGCCAAAAAAAGGTCGCTCACCCGCACACAGAAGCTCATCCGTGCGCTGCAGGCGTGCAAGCAGGAGCTCCGCCGTCGGCGTGCGGAGTGTCGGCGGCAGGCGCGCCGCCGTTACGGGCCGGTGAAAGCCAGCGGGAAGCGACCTGCAAGCAAAACTGCGCGGGCGCATACTCGCCGCCGGAAGGGCAGGTGATCGGCGTGCGCCGCCTGACGATGCTGATTGTCTCCGTCGCCGTGCTCACCACGCTGGGCCTGTTCGCGGGCGCCTCGTCGGCGCTCGCCGGCTCGGTTTGGTGGGGACTGACATCGGGCTCCTGGCCGACGCATCTCGCGCCCGGCGGCACCGGTCGCATCGTGGTCAGCGCCGAGAACCTCGGCGACGCCGTCGCCGAAGGCCAGAACGGCACGATCGTCCTCCGCGACACGCTACCCGCGGGCCTGACGGTGCTCGAACACCTCGGCAAACCCGAGCTCGAAGGACACGCCGGCGAAGTCCTCGAACCCGGCGGCCACCACTATCGGGGCCCGGTCGAATGTGCGCTGGACGGGCCGCGCGAAGTGCAGTGCGCGTTCACCGGCGAGCTCCCCTCCTACGAAGAGATCGAAGTGAGGATCCTCGTCAAGGTCTCCGCCCTGGTCGCGCCGCAAGAAGCCAACACGGTCCAGATCACGGGGGCAGGCAGCCAAAAGAGCCTCACTCGAGCGCTCGACATCAGCGAAGAACCCGCTGGCTTCGGAATCGAAGACTACGAAATGCAGCCCGAAGAAGAAGGTGGCCAGCCGACCCTGCAGGCCGGTGCACACCCGTTCCAGCTGACCAGCGTGCTCGCCTTCGACACCGCCGATCTCGCCGCCGAACCCGAGGAACAGCAGCCGGCCGGCATGCCCAAGAACGAGGTCTTCGATCTGCCTGCGGGGTTCGTCGGCAACCCCACGCCGTTTCCCCAGTGCACCTACGCCCAGTTCACCACCCAGGAACCGGGCATCGATCACGACGAGTGCACCGCCCAGGCGGCCGTCGGAACGGCGACGGTGACAGCCGATACCCCGAACGGAGGGCGCGTCGATACGCGAACGGTGCCGCTCTTCAATCTCACACCGCTGCGCGGCGAGCCGGCGCGCTTCGGGTTCGAAGTCAAAGGCTTCCGCGTCGCACTCGACACGGCGGTCCGCACCGGCACGGACTACGGGGTGACGGTCAGCGTGCAGAACATCACCCAGACGCCGGGCCTGTTGCTCAGCAAGGTCACGTTTTGGGGCGTGCCCGGAGATCCCCGCCACGATGCCGCGCGGGGCTGGGATTGTCTGGAAGAAGCCACCGGCTGCGCGTCGGTCGATGAAAACGAGCCGCCGCCGCTGCTCTCGCTGCCCACCGTCTGCGGTGTGCCGCTGCGCACCTCGACCGAAGCCTACTCGTGGGCCGAACCGAAAGCCGAGCCTGCGCGGGCCGAATACACCATGGGGACGCTCGACGGCTGCAACCACTTGTCGTTCGATCCCTCGATCGCCGTCGCCCCGGAAACCCTGGACGCGAGCACCGCGACCGGCCTCGAAGTTCAGGTCCACGTGCCGCAGACGGCGATGCTCAACCCCGAGGGGCTAGCCGAGTCGGCCGTGCGCAACACGACCGTCGCGCTGCCGGTGGGCGTCGCGGTGAACCCCGGGGAGGCCAACGGACTGCAGACATGCGCGGAGAGCGAGATCGGCTACCTCGGAAGCGAAGCCGGCGAACCTGAGCAGCTGCTCTTCACGCCGGAACTGGCGAGCCCGTTCTGTCCCAACGCCGCGAAGATTGGCACCGTTGAAATAGAAACACCACTACTCGGCCACCCGCTGAAGGGAGCTGCCTATCTCGCGGCTCAGACCGGAAACCCCTTCTCGAGCTTGATCGCGCTTTATCTCGTCGCTAGCGACCCCGTCTCGGGTGTGCTCGTGAAGTTGGCCGGCGAAGTCGCGCTCAACGAAAGCACCGGGCAGCTCGTCACGACGTTCAAGGACACCCCGGAGCTGCCCTTTGAAAACCTGCGCCTACGCTTCTTCGGCGAACCCGGCGCACCGCTCGGCACACCGCCGCTGTGTGGCGAATACACGACCGCCGCTAGCTTCACACCATGGTCCGGTAACGAGCCGGCACCCGCAAACGCGAGTTTCGTCATCGACGCGGGCCCCCACGGTCGCGCCTGTCCCAGCGGCCTGCCGTTCGCGCCGGTCGTCAGCCTCGGCACCGCGAACAACCAAGCCGGCGCCTTCAGCCCACTCGTCGCGAGCTTCAGCCGCGAAGACGGCAGCCAGACTCTCGCCGGGCTCAGCGTGCACCTGCCGCCGGGCCTTGCCGGCACGCTGGCCGGCGTCACGCTCTGCGGAGAAGCACAGGCAAATGCGGGTACCTGCGGGCCCGGCAGTCTGATCGGCGAACTCAGCGCGACAGTTGGACTCGGCGAAAAGCCGTACGTCGTGACCGGCGGCAAGGTCTACCTCACCGGACCGTACGAGGGAGCGCCGTTCGGACTGTCGGTGGTCGTACCGACGACCGCCGGTCCGTTCACGCTGCAGGGCAACGCCGGGTTCGGGCGGCAGGTTGCACGCGCCAAGATCGAAGTCGATCCCGAGACGGCGACCCTGATGGTGAGGACCAATGCCTCAGGCCTGTACGCGATTCCGCACATTCTCGACGGTGTGCCGCTGCAGATCAAAGAGGTCGATGTCCTCGCCAACCGGCCCGACTTTACCTTCAACCCGACGAACTGCGCGCCGATGAGGATCAACGGCCTTGCCACCAGCTCCGAAGGCACGACTGCGAGTCTCTCGGTTCCATTCCAGGCCACGAACTGCGCGGTGCTTGCATTCGCTCCAAAATTCACCGTTGCGACATCCGCCCACACTTCGCGGCTGGGGGGTGCGAGCCTGCACGTGAGGTTGAGCTATCCGTCGACGCCCGCTGGCACGCAGGCAAATCTGGCCAAGGTCAAGGTGGAACTGCCCAAGCGGCTGCCCTCGAGGCTGACGACGCTGCGTAAGGCCTGTCTCGCCGCCCAGTTCTCCGCCGATCCCGCGGCCTGCCCGCCGGCGTCGATCGTCGGACACGCCAAGGCCACTACGCCGATCCTGCCGGTGCCTCTCGAAGGCCCCGCGTACTTCGTCAGTCACGGCGGCGAAGCATTTCCCAGTCTCGTTATCGTGCTCCAGGGCTACGGTGTCACGGTCGACGTGACCGGTACCACCTTCATCAACAAACACGGAATCACTAGCAGTGCATTCCAGTCCGTTCCCGACCTCCCGGTGGGCACATTCGAATTGACGCTGCCCGAGGGCCGATACTCCGCGCTGACCGCAATTGGCTCTCTCTGCAAGGGAAAGCTCGAGATGCCGACCCGGCTCATCGCTCAAAACGGGATGGAAATTAATCGCTCTACACAGGTCGCCGTCGCTGGTTGTCCGAAAGCGAAGAAGGTCAAGGGGAAGCACAAGCGCGGCGGACGGACTGGCCGGGCCGAGCGCCGCAATGGCATGCGCCGCTCCACGCGCGCCGCTCGCGGCAGGGGGAGGTAGCCAACGAGCGGGTACGTCTGGTCGTAATCAAATGCAGAGGAGTCGCCCGGCGTGCTCCATGACGCCGGCGATGAGAACTCGGAAAGAAAACTTTGAAGGAGGAACCCATATTGCTCTCCAGAGCACGCAGTCACATGACCTACGCCAATGTCGTCGCGACCCTTGCGATGGTGTTTGCGATGAGCGGGGGCGCCTACGCCGCCAAGCAATACCTGATCACTTCCACGAGCCAGATCAGCCCGAAGGTGCTAAAGGCGCTACGCGGCAAGGCAGGCAATGCCGGGGCGCCCGGCGCGCGCGGCGAAACCGGGCCCGCCGGAGCGGTGGGCCCCGCGGGAGCCGCCCAGACCGGGGCCAAAGGCGAACCGGGTTCTCCGGGTTCACCAGGCAACAACGGCGAAAGCGTCAGCGGCAAGGAATTCGCGTCGAGCAAGGGCACCTGCAAGGCCGGCGGCTCTGAATTCAAAGTCGGCACTACGACGACCTATGCCTGCAACGGCTCGCCGTGGACCGCCGGCGGCACTCTGCCAGAAGGAGCAACCGAGACCGGCGTATGGGGCGCCGCCGGGATGCCGGATCCGAGCAAGGGCGCGAATGGTGCGATGACCGCTGCCATCTCTTTCGCCATACCGCTGCCGCAGGCGCCGACGGCTAACATCGTCAAGCTCGGCGAAGGTGAAGGCGAAGCCAAACAAAACCTGCCGGCCGGCTGCAAGGGCAACGTCAACGAACCGAAGGCCGAAGCCGGGCATCTATGCATCTTCGTGGGCGAAGGTACCGAAAACGTCTCGCTGCTCTTCCCTGGCAACGCCGAATCGGCGGAAGGCGGCGGTGAAGCCGGCAAGACCGGCGCGTTGGTCCTCGCACTCGCCAAAGAAGCTGCAGGCATGGCCGTCCAGGGCACCTGGGCCGCTGCCGCTTCCTAGCGCATTAGAGCTGAGGCGCCTGTTGCCCTGTGGCTCGGGCGCCTCAGCTGAAGGACGCTACAGCGCGGACGTCGCGATGGTCCCCGCGACATCCGCCCCAACGAAGGGCGCCAGCGCGAAGTAGGTGGCCCGCGGCACCATCAGCGGTAGCTCGTGCATGCGGCGCTGTAGCGCGTGGTGCAGGCACAGCTCGAAGAGGCCGCCCGCGATCGCCTCGATCGTGACGTCGGGTGCGCGCTGACGGCTGGGGGCGGCGTCGAAGCCGGGCGCGAGCATCTGCGCGTAGACGGTGATGCCCTTCGCGGCGCGCTCGGTGGTGCGGTCGCTGGCGGCGAGCACGTCGACGAGCGCGAGGTGCGCGAACGCGGGCTCGCTAGCGAGATAGTCGAACAGCGCGGCGATGCCGGCGCGCACGCCGTGGTGCCAGTCGGCCTGCGAGTCGAAAGCGTGCTCGACGAGCGCGAGGCCTTTCCCGTGGCCGACCTCGTAGGCGAGCAGGAACGCGTCCTCCTTGCTGGGGAAGTGCTCGTAGAAGGCCTGCAACGAGATTGCGGCCTCCGCGGCGATCCCTTCGACGGTGAGCGCGGCGTAGCCGTTGGCGGCGGTGAGGTTCGCGACGGCGTCGAGGATGCGCTCGCGCTGGCTGTGCGCGACGTAGCTCGGCGAGACGCCGCTTTCGCCGCCGACGAGGCGCCGGCGGCGGCTCGCGGCCGCACCGAGCGAGAGCGTTCCAGGGGCGCGTCCCGCGGCGTACTCGCGCGGTAGCGTCCGCGCGTCGGGGTCGGTGAGGCCCATGAGCTCGGGCGGCGCCGGCCAGTAAGAGGTCGCCCAGCGCACTAGTTGCGGGACGAGCTGCATGAGCTGCTTGCGCCGACCGCTCTGCACGTGGCTGTAGAGAACCGCGCCGATCCCGCCGATCACGCCGCGCAGCACGGGGTTCGGGATCGGCCCCGGTCCGGGCGGCAGTCCGAGGCGCTCGCGCAGCGCGCTTTCGTAGGCGACCCCGAGCTGCTCGCGCCGCGAGAGCCCCTCCGGTCCGGCGGCGCCGATCTCGACCATCAACACGCGCATCGCGTCCGGACGTCGCAGCGCGCGAGCGAAGACCTCGGCGATCGCGGTCTGCGCGTTGCCGGGGAGGCCGCGCGCCTGATCGAAGGCCTCCGCGACCGCGCGCGCGCTTTCGGCCATGATCGAGTCATAGGTCGCGAGGAAGCACTCCTCGCGGTTGGCGAAGTGCTCGTAGAAGGCCCGCCGCGAGACCCCGGCGCGCTTGATTACGTCCGAGACGGTCAGCTCGGCGTAGCCCTTCTCGCCGACGACGTCGATCGTCGCGTCGATCATCCGGCGTCGCTGGTTCGCGGCGACCTCCGCGCGCGAGAGCGAGTGAGGACCGCGTGGCAGCGCGCCGGCGGACGTCTCCCGCGGACGTTCGCTTACTTGCGACACCTCTCGATTATCACGCATTGTCATTGGCTGTACAGGTGCTGTTTCCAGCACCCGCGCGGTCGCCGCGAGGCGGAGTCCGTGTACGCTGCCTGCGTTCCTCATGTCCCGCTTCCGCGAGCCCCAGCACCCCGATTTTCAGCGCCTGAACGCTTCGCTGCAGTTCGACCGCAGGCTGTGGCCTCAAGACATCGCGCAGTCCCGCGCGCACGCCCGCATGCTGGCCGCGCGCGGGATCCTGCCGGAGGCCGATCGCGACGAGCTGCTGCGCGGTTTGGATGCCGTGGAGGCGGAGCTCGCCGCGGAGCGCTTTCCCTTCCGGGAGGACGATGAAGACATCCACATGGCGATTGAGCGGCGCCTGACGGAGCTCATCGGGCCGGTCGGCGGACGACTGCACACGGCGCGCTCGCGCAACGACCAGGTCGCGACCGACGTAGCGCTGTACGCCCGCGAGCGCGCGCGTGATGCGCAGGCCGCGATCGCGGCGCTGATGGCCGCGCTGCTCGCGCGCGCCGAGGAGCACCTCGACTGGCCGTTGCCCGGCTACACCCACCTGCAGCGCGCCCAGCCGGTCTATCTCTCACATCATCTGCTCGCATACTTCTGGATGTTCGATCGCGACCGCGAGCGCTTCGCCTTCGCCGCGCGCCAGGCCGCGCGCCTGCCGCTGGGCGCCGGCGCGCTGGCGGGGGTGAGCTTCGACACCGACCGGCACCTGGTCGCCGCGGAGCTTGGCTTCGCCGAGGTCGTCCCCAACTCCATCGACGCGGTCTCCAACCGCGACTTCGTGCTCGACTATTTGAGCGCCGCCGCACTCTGTGCCACGCATCTTTCGCGGCTCGGCGCCGAGCTCGTGCTGTGGTCCACCGAGGAGTTCGGATTCTGCGAGCTGCCCGACGCATGGAGCGCGGGCTCCTCGATCATGCCCCAGAAGAAGAATCCCGACGCCGCCGAGCTGCTGCGCGCGAAGGCGCCCCGCGTCCTCAGTCGTCTCGTCGCGCTGCACGGAGCACTTCACGCGCTTCCCCTGACCTACAGCAAGGACATGCAGGAGGACAAGGAGAACCTCTTCGACGCCGCCGACACGCTCGATCTGACGCTGCGCGCCGCGCACGGGATGATCGCGGGTGCGCGCTTCTCGGGCGAGCGCATGCGGCTTGCGGCCTGCGACGAGCTGCTGGGCGCAACCGACGTCGCCGACATGCTGGTCGGTCATGGTGTGCCCTTCCGCGAAGCGCACGGCGTCGTCGCCGGGCTTGTGCGCACCGTGCTGGAGGACGGGCGCACGCTCTCGCAGCTAACCCCCGCGGAGCTCTCGGCGCACAGCCCGCTGCTGGGCGCGCACGCCGAGGAGTACTACGTCGCGCTGCGCCAGGATTCGTGGCTGGAGTCCAAGGTCTCCGAGGGCGGGACCGCGCTGGCGCGAGTGCGCGAGCAGTTGGAGCTGGCTCGCAGCGTCTTGCAGGGCCCTCCCGTTGGCTGAGCGATGTCGATTTTGACGGCCCAGTTCTATGCGCGGCCCGTGCTGACGGTTGCGCGGGCGCTGATCGGCTGCGTCGTCGAACACGACGGTGCGGCCGGTGTGATCGTGGAGACGGAGGCCTACCACGACAGCGAGCCCGCCTGTCACGCTTTCGTCGGGCTCACCCCGCGTACCGCGACGCTCTTCGGGCCGCCGGGCCGCGCGTACGTCTATCGCTCCTATGGCATCCACGCGCTGCTGAACGCGGTTTGCGAGGCCGAGGGGATCGGGGCAGCGGTCCTGATCCGCGCGCTGCAGCCACTCGCGGAAATCCCTGCCATGCAAGCGCGGCGGGGCGTGCAACGCGAGGAGGATTCTCTGCTCGGGGCCCGGCAAGCTCACGCAGGCACTCGGCATCGGACTGCGCGAGAACGGTGGCGACCTCGCCACCGGCACGGTTCGTATCCGCTCGCGCGAAGTTGCCTGGCGCGAGCCCCCGATCCTCGCCAGCGAGCGCATCGGCATCACGAAGGCCGTCGATCTGCCGTGGCGCTTCTCGGTTGCCGGCAACCAGCATGTCTCACGCCCGCGGCCGCTCGCGAGCGTCGCTTCGCTCTAGCCTCGACCCGGCGCTATCCCGAGGGTGCGGCGCCCCCGGTTGGCGCCCCCGTGCCGCCGCTGACCTTCGGAGCTTCGGCTTCCGGCGTCGCTGGAGTCGGGGTCGCGGCGGGCGGGGTGTTCGGCGATGGCGTCGCGGGTGCCGGCGTGGCCTTCGCCGGCGGGCTCTGTTCGGCGGAGGATGGTGCGCCGCCTTCCCTGCCGCCGCCGGCGGCGGACGGTTTTTCACTCTGTTCATGGGTCGAAGGGACCGGGGTCGCTTTGGCGGGCGCTTGGGGCGCGGTGGTTTCCGGCGCAGGCGTCGCCGAGCTGGTTGAGATTCCCCCGCTCGCTTCGCCTGATGCGGTCGTGCTCGTATCGCCTTTGGGGTTCTTGGCGGCTTCGCGCTTGGCGTTTTCTTCTTCAACGCGCTGCTTTTCGATGTGCAACGCGGCGATCATGAAGTTGTGCCAGATCAACGCCGGGAAGGTGCCGCCGAGTACCGGCCCGCCGTCGAACTCGGTTGTCATCGGCACGAGGCTGTTGGGGAAGCCGACCCAGACCGCGACGGTGTACTTGCTGTCCCAGCCCACGAACCACGCGTCACCGTAGTTGGAGGTCGTCCCGGTCTTGCCCGCCGCGAACTGCCCGAGGGCGGCCGAGCGCGCGGTGCCGTACTGCAGCACGGTCTCGAGCACTTCGGTCTCGGTGCTCGCGATCGTCGGCGGCAACACGCGGTGCAGTTGCGTGCGATCGGTTTCGCGGTGATGCCCGTTGGGGAGGGTGCGGTGTGCGGCGCTGACTTCTTCGATCCCGACCGGCATCCCCGGTTCGCCGAGTGAGCCCGCAACGCGCTGGCCGCCGTGCGCGATCGTCTCGTAGGCGTGCGCCATGTCCAGCGGCGTCACGCCGATCTTTAGGCCGCCGATCGTCATCGCCGGGTTCGTTGAGATCGGCGTCGTGATGCCCATGCGGTGCGCGAGCGCCGCGATGTGGTGCGTGCCGACCTTCAGGCCGACTTCGGCGTAGATCGAGTTGTCCGAGTACGCCGTCGCGTTGGTCAGCGTGTTCTCGCCGGTGTACGCATTTTCGTCGTTGTGGACGACGAATACTTCGCCCGATGCCTTGAAGGTCTTCTGCTTGGACGTCCATACCGAGCTCGGCGAGATGCCGTCCTCGAGCGCTGCCGCGAGGTCGAAGGCCTTGAAGGAGGAGCCCGGCTGGCGCTCGCCCTCGGTTGCGAGGTTGAACGGACTCTGGTTGTATTCGCGCCCGCCGACCATCGCGCGCACCTTGCCGGTTGAGTTTTCGATCGCCACGAGCGCGGCGCCGGGGCCTTCGGGGCCCGGCAGGTAGCCGTCGATCGCCTGTTCGGCGGCGCGCTGCAGTTCGAGATCGAGCGTCGTCTTGATCTGCAGACCGCCGTCGTAAGTCGTCCCCGCGTGGTAGCGGTCGATGACCTGCTGGCCGACCCAAGCGTCGAAGTAGCCGGTATCGATGCCATCGATCAGGGGCTGATTAGGGGCCGCGATGTCGCGCGGCGCTGGCAGCGGCTGCTGCACGCTGGTTTCGTAGACCGCTCTCGTGATGTAGCCCTGCTGGAGCATTTGCCCGAGCACGACGTCGCGCCGCGCGCGCGCGGCGGACGGATGCGTGACCGGGTTGTAGCCCGTGGGCGACTGGATGATGCCCGCCAGCAGAGCCGCCTCCCAGGGCTCGAGCTCTTCGACGCACAGCCGCTGTTTGGGAGTCCCGCAGCCGCGGTGGTTGACGTCCTGGCCGAAGTACGTGCGCGCGGCGGCCTCGATGCCGTAGGCGCCGTTGCCGAAGTAGATCGTGTTGAGGTACTCGGTGATGATCTTTTCCTTGGACCACTTGTGGGCCAGGTGGAAGGCCAGCGCGGCCTCGCGGAGCTTCTCGAAGATCGTGCGGTGAGCCTGCTCCTGGAGCGCGTTCTTGACGAACTGCTGCTCGATCGTCGAGGCGCCTTGCACAGCGCCCTGGTGGAGCAAGTCGTCCACGAACGCGCGCGCCATCGAGCGCAGGTCGACGCCGCTGTTGGTCATGAAGCGCTTGTCCTCGATTGAGATCACCGCCTCCTTGACAATCGGGGGGATCTGCTGCGGGGTCACGAGGATCTGGTTCTGGCGGCTTAGCACCCCGATTTCACGGCCGCGGTCGTCGAGTAGCACGGAGTTGCGCGCGTTGTTGTACTGCTGCTGATCTTCGAGTCCCGGCAGGTCGGACGCGACGGCCATGAACATGCCGAACGCGAACGAGACGAGGCCGAGCAACAGGAGCGCGAGGAAGATGAGGAAGAAGCGCAGCTTCTTCAGGCGCGACCGGCTGCCGGAGGGCAGTGTGGCTAGCTCCACCGGGGGCGAGAGTCTAGCATTGGCCGCCGCATGCCAAGCACCCCCGACGAGGCCGCCGGCGAGCCGACCGATGAGCCCGACGACGCCGCGCTCGGGGTCTCCGCGCTCGAGCTCGGCGCCGTCGAGAGCCTCCCGACCGGTGCGCTCGCGGCGAAGCTCCGTGAGGGGCGTCCGCTGCGCGTGAAGCTTGGGATCGACCCGACCGCACCCGACATCCACCTCGGCCACGCGGTCGTCCTGCGCAAGCTGCGCGCCTTCCAGGACGCCGGTCACCGCGTTGTGCTGATCGTCGGCGACTACACCGCGCGCGTCGGCGATCCCTCGGGTCGCTCGACCTTGCGCCCGCTGCTCTCACCGGAGGAGATCGATGCCAACGCGCAGACCTTCCAGAACCAGGCGCTGAAGATCCTCGATCCCGACCCCGAGCGGCTGGAGGTGCGGCGCAACGGTGAGTGGCTTGACATGCCGATGGGCGACCTGCTGCGCCTGGTGCGCACGACGACCGTCGCGCAGCTGCTCGAGCGCGAGGATTTCTCCAAGCGCTGGGACGCGCGCCAGCCGATCTCGCTGCTCGAGTTGATGTACCCGGTGCTGCAGGGCTATGACTCGGTCGCGGTGCGCGCCGACGTCGAGCTGGGGGGCACCGACCAGAAGTTCAACCTGCTGCTCGGCCGCGACGTCCAGCGCGCCTACGGGCAGCCCGAGCAGGCGATCCTGACGATGCCGATCCTGGTCGGCACGGACGGGTCGCGCAAGATGTCCAAGTCGCTCGGCAATCACATCGGCATCACCGACGCGCCCGGCGAGATGTACGGCAAGACGCTGAGCGTGCCCGACGAGGCGACGGGCGAGTACTACCGGCTGCTGCTCGATCGCGAGCCGCCCGCCGGCGTACCGCCGCGCGAGGCCAAGCGCGAGCTCGCGCGGGAGCTCGTCTCGTGGCTGCACTCGCCGCAGGACGCCGCCGCGGCCGAGCGCGAGTTCGACCGCGTGTTCGTCGAGCGGCGCGAGCCCGCCGAGATCGCCGAGGCCCCGGTCGCGGCGGTCGACGGGGCACTGCACCTGCCGGGGGTGATCGCCGAGCTGTTCGGTCTCTCGCGCGGCGAGGCGCGGCGCCTGATCGACCAGGGGGCGGTCTCGCTCGGCGAGGCGCCGCTAGCGGCGGGCAGCTACGACGTCCCCGCCGCGCGCGCGGACGGGCAGGTTCTGCGCGTCGGCAAGCGGCGCTTCCGGCGCTTGCGCGTCCAGTAGCCGCACCTGCAGCGCGGCTCTGGATGGTCGGAGGGGACCGGGGCAGTCGGGGACGGATGGGGCCGGGAGATCCTCTGCGTCGGCGGCCCCGCCGCGCGCGGGCGCTCGCGTGTGCGTGCGCGCGGCGGCCTCCCCGACAGACACGACAATCTCCACCGGGCCACCGGAGTGGTTGCCGTCCACGAGATCTACTACTATGCTGCGCTCGGTAGCTCGGAGTGGATGGCCGAGTGGGTGTGCGAGGTGCACGCTCCGGTCCGTCTCTGCGCGCTATACTTCCCGGTCGGCCCGCAGTTGGTGCCCAAGGGCGCCTAGGGTCGGTGCGGTCTCCTCTGAAGAGAAGCCCTTTCTGACGAGGCTCGACGGTCTTTGAAAACTCAACAGCATGCGCACCGACGATCGACCTCGATCGTGGTGTGCGTCCAGGTTCGACCTACCAACGGGTCGGCGCGTCAAGCGCTACCGATTTCGATCGGTCCCGGAGGTGGACAAAAATGAGTCAAGTAGGAAAGTAGTACCCCGTCATGGTCTCGAGGCCGCGTGTATGAGTCTCGGGACACCGATCACCGTCGTAAGACGGCGATCATGTAACTCCATGACAGCTTTTCGTGAAGTTCTTCACGGAGAGTTTGATCCTGGCTCAGGACGAACGCTGGCGGCGTGCTTAACACATGCAAGTGGAGCGACGAACCAGGGCTTGCCCTGGGGCAGAGCCGCGAACGGGTGAGTAACACGTGGGTTACCTGCCTCGATGACCGGGACAACCCGAGGAAACTCGGGCTAATACCGGATGTGCCCGCAAGGGGAAAGGAAGCTTCGGCCTCCGCATCGAGATGGGCCCGCGGCCCATTAGCTTGTTGGTGGGGTAACGGCCTACCAAGGCAACGATGGGTAGCTGGTCTGAGAGGACGATCAGCCACACTGGGACTGAGACACGGCCCAGACTCCTACGGGAGGCAGCAGTGGGGAATCTTGCGCAATGCGCGAAAGCGTGACGCAGCAACGCCGCGTGGGGGAAGAAGGCTTTCGGGTTGTAAACCCCTTTCAGTTGGGACGAAGCTTCGCCGGTGAATAGCCGGCCGGAGTGACGGTACCTTCACAAGAAGCACCGGCTAACTACGTGCCAGCAGCCGCGGTAATACGTAGGGTGCAAGCGTTGTCCGGAATTATTGGGCGTAAAGAGCGTGTAGGCGGCTTGATAAGTCTGCTGTGAAAGTCCAGGGCTCAACCCTGGAATGCCGGTGGATACTGTTGGGCTAGAGTCCGGAAGGGGCGAGTGGAATTCCTGGTGTAGCGGTGAAATGCGCAGATATCAGGAGGAACACCAATGGCGAAGGCAGCTCGCTGGGACGTGACTGACGCTGAGACGCGAAAGCGTGGGGAGCAAACAGGATTAGATACCCTGGTAGTCCACGCTGTAAACGATGGCAACTAGGTGTGGGGGGTGTCGACTCCCCCTGTGCCGAAGCTAACGCATTAAGTTGCCCGCCTGGGGAGTACGGCCGCAAGGCTAAAACTCAAAGGAATTGACGGGGGCCCGCACAAGCAGCGGAGCATGTGGTTTAATTCGACGCGACGCGAAGAACCTTACCTGGGCTTGACATGTGAGTGACAGGTGTGGAAACACACCCTCCTTTCGGGGCACTTTCACAGGTGGTGCATGGCTGTCGTCAGCTCGTGTCGTGAGATGTTGGGTTAAGTCCCGCAACGAGCGCAACCCCCGTCGCATGTTGCCAGCATTTAGTTGGGGACTCATGCGAGACTGCCGGTGACAAACCGGAGGAAGGTGGGGATGACGTCAAGTCATCATGCCCCTTATGTCCAGGGCTACACACGTGCTACATTGGCGCGTACAGAGGGCTGCGATGCCGCGAGGTGGAGCGAATCCCTTAAAGCGCGTCTCGGTTCGGATTGCAGGCTGAAACTCGCCTGCATGAAGGCGGAGTTGCTAGTAATCGCGGATCAGCATTGCCGCGGTGAATACGTTCCCGGGCCTTGTACACACCGCCCGTCACACCACGGGAGTGAGCAACACCCGAAGCCGGTGGCCTAACCCGCAAGGGAGGGAGCCGTCGAAGGTGGGGCTCGTGACTGGGGTGAAGTCGTAACAAGGTAGCCGTAGCGGAAGCTGCGGCTGGATCACCTCCTTTCTAGGGAGCACTACGGTGCCCCGATCCATGCGGCCATCGGTCCGACAGATCCTCCTCGGAGGAGCTCGGAGACCGGCGGTGACAGAGCAGATCGGGCCTAGCATGTCGACCGAATCTGGCTGGATGGCCTCGTACCGCGAGCGCTCCGAGACTACTTGGGGAGAGCGGACGGTCCTGGTCGCAACAACCCCAGCATGCTGTTGAGTTTTGAGAGACCGGCGCTCCTCTGCGACCGGTGCAGCCGCGATATAGAGATCGCGTCCGCAAATACCGAGCGTAGAGCGGCGTTACAGCCTCTCCACGGTCCTTGAAAACTGCACAGAAGCCACATCAGCCGCCATCGATAAGCGGCGGCTGAAAACGGGTATCACCGGGCCGCTCGCGATCATTCTCATCCGCGTTCGCTTGTTCAGGGATTCGGAGGATCACGATCGGTCTGATCACCGTCAAGATAGTAAGGGCACATGGTGGATGCCTTGGCACTAAGAGTCGATGAAGGGCGTGAACGGCTGCGATAAGCCACGGTTAGGCGCTGAATAGCCTTTGACCCGTGGATTCCCGAATGGGGAAACCCAGCGCTGGTAATGCGGCGTTATCCCCGGCTGAACACATAGGCCGGTGGAAGACAAGCGGGGGAAGTGAAACATCTCAGTACCCCGAGGAAAGTAAATCAACCGAGACTCCCTGAGTAGTGGCGAGCGAAAAGGGATCAGCCCAAACCTGCTGCGTGTAAGTGGTCACACGTTGCGTAGCGGGGGTTGTAGGGCGTTTGTTCCGAGCTGTGACCGGCTCGGCGGAAGTTACAAAGTCGTGTGGTAGTCGAAGCGTGTGGAACCGCGCACCATAGAGGGCAACCGTCCCGTAGACGAAACTGCATGGCCTTCCGTCAGACGTTCCTGAGTAAGTCCGCGCCCGTGAAACGCGGACTGAACCTGGGGGGACCACCCTCCAAGGCTAAGTACTCCTTAGTGACCGATAGCGGACAAGTACCGTGAGGGAAAGGTGAAAAGTACCCCGGAAGGGGAGTGAAATAGTACCTGAAACCGCGTGCCTACAAGCGGTGGGAGCAGGCTTGTCCTGTGACCGCGTGCTTTTTGCATAACGAGCCGGCGAGTTACTCGTCTGCGGCAAGGTTAAGCGATGAGCGGAGCCGTAGCGAAAGCGAGTCCTAATAGGGCGTCATAGTCGTAGGCGGTATACCCGAAACTGAGCGAGCTACCCATGGGCAGGCTGAAGCGGGGGTAAGACCTCGTGGAGGGCCGAACCGACCTAGGTTGAAAACTGGGCGGATGACCTGTGGGTCGGAGTGAAAGGCTAATCAAGCTCAGTGATATCTGGTTCTCTCCGAAATATATTTAGGTATAGCCTCGGATAAATTACGTGGTGGCCGTAGAGCACTGTTTGGATTAGGGGCCCTACCAGGTTACCGACTTCAGGCAAACTCCGAAGACCATCACGTCTACTCCGGGAGTCAGTTGCTGGGGGATAAACTTCAGCGTCAAAAGGGAAACAGCCCAGACCGCCAGCTAAGGTCCCTAAGTACTAGCTAAGTGGGAAACGATGTTCGAGTGCATAGACAACCAGGAGGTTGGCTTAGAGGCAGCCACCCTTGAAAGAGTGCGTAACAGCTCACTGGTCAAGTGTTCGAGCGCGGACAATGTAACGGGGCTCAAGCTAGTCACCGAAGCTGCGGGTGCGTGAAACTTTCGAGTCGATCGCGCGGTAGGAGAGCGTTCCCATGCCGATAAAGCGGCGGCGTAAGCCAGCCGTGGAGGCTTGGGAAGTGAGAATGCCGGCATTAGTAACGAAAGAGAGGTGAGAATCCTCTCCACCGATTGCCCAAGGATTCCTGAGTAAAGTTCGTCTGCTCAGGGTTAGTCGGGACCTAAGGCGAGGCCGAAAGGCGTAGTCGATGGCCAACAGGTTGATATTCCTGTACCACGTCGCTTCCGTTTGACCGATGGGGGGACGAGGAAGGCTAAGGGAACCCAGGCGATGGTCGTCCTGGGACAAGCATGTAGGGGTGGCCCTAGTTAAATGCGGGGCCGCATTAACCCGAGGTGCGATGTCAGCTGGCTCTAAGCCGGCGAGTCCCCAACGCCATACCTCCGAGAAAAGCCTCTAGGGAGGAAGCGCGTGCCCGTACCAAAACCGACACAGGTGGGCAAGTAGAGAATACTAAGGTGATCGAGATAACCATCGTTAAGGAACTCGGCAAAATTGCCCCGTAACTTCGGGATAAGGGGCGCCCCAGTAGGGTGAAGGACTTCGCGTCTGGAGCCCGAGGGGGCCGCAGTGAATAGGCTGAAGCGACTGTTTACCAAAAACACAGGTCTCTGCTAAGTCGTAAGACGACGTATAGGGGCTGACGCCTGCCCGGTGCCGGAAGGTTACGTGGAGGTGTTAGGGCTTGACCCGAAGCACCAAAGCTAAGCCCCGGTAAACGGCGGCCGTAACTATAACGGTCCTAAGGTAGCGAAATTCCTTGTCGGGTAAGTTCCGACCTGCACGAATGGCGTAACGACTTCAGCGCTGTCTCAACGATGGGCTCGGTGAAATTGCAGTCTCGGTGAAGATGCCGAGTACCCGCGGCTAGACGGAAAGACCCCGTGAACCTTTACTACAACCTGGTATTGGGATTCGATGCATTTCGCTCAGAATAGGTGGGAGGCTTTGAAGCACTGGTTGCGGCCAGTGTGGAGCCAACTTTGAGATACCACCCTTGGTGTATTGGGTTTCTAACAGCATTCCGTGAATCCGGGTGCTGGACAGTTCCAGGCGGGTAGTTTGACTGGGGCGGTCGCCTCCCAAAATGTAACGGAGGCGCGCAAAGGTTCCCTCAGCACGGTTGGAAATCGTGCGTAGAGCGCAAAGGTAGCAAGGGAGCTTGACTGCGAGACCGACAGGTCGAGCAGGTGCGAAAGCAGGTCTTAGTGATCCGGCGGTAGCAAGTGGAAGTGCCGTCGCTCAACGGATAAAAGGTACTCCGGGGATAACAGGCTTATCGGGCCCAAGAGTCCACATCGACGGCCCGGTTTGGCACCTCGATGTCGGCTCGTCGCATCCTGGGGGTGGAGTCGCTCCCAAGGGTTGGGCTGTTCGCCCATTAAAGCGGTACGCGAGCTGGGTTCAGAACGTCGTGAGACAGTTCGGTCCCTATCTGCCGTGGGCGTTGGAGAATTGAGAGGAGTTGTCCCTAGTACGAGAGGACCGGGATGAACGCACCTCTGGTGTATCTGTTGTCCTGCCAAGGGCATAGCAGGCTAGCTACGTGCGGACTGGATAACCGCTGAAAGCATCTAAGCGGGAAGCCAACCTCAAGATGAGTTCTCCCATCCCCTAGAGGGAGTAAGACCCCTGGTAGACCACCAGGTTGATAGGCCGGATCTGGAAGGGCGGTGACGCCTGTAGGAGACCGGTACTAATGGTTCGAGGGCTTGACGGATTTTTTGCTTATCCCGTAAGGGATAAGTGCCCCCGGAAGGGGGTATGTGGTACTCGTTGTGGCGCTGTGCAGTTTTGAAGGACCGCGGAGGGTCTCTCGACTTTTTCCGGTGGCCTTGGCGAGGGGGAAACACCTCTTCCCATTCCGAACAGAGCAGTTAAGCCCCTCAGCGCCGATGGTACTTGGCTCGCAAGGGCCTGGGAGAGTAGGACGCCGCCGGTTTTTTCTCACACGAGCCGCCTTCGGGCGGCTCGTGGTCGTTCCTTGAGGTAGGCTGCTGGCCAGATGGCCAAGTTGGAAGACTTCTACGCCCACGTAAGCCCGTACCTGGCGCACCGGCCGGGCGCGACGCAGGCCTCGCGGGCGCACGCGTGGCTCGTGCGACGCACCGGAGGGCGGCTCGGCGGCAAGGCCTTCGGGGTAGAAATCCTCATTCTGAGGAGCACCGGGCGGCGCAGCGGACAGCAGCGCGAGTCGCCGATGTTCTTTCTGGATCAGGGAGCGGGCTTTGCGGTCGTCGCGTCCAACGGTGCATCCAAGCGGCCGCCCGCGTGGTGGCTGAACCTGCAGGCGCAACCCGACGCGGAGGCGTTGGTGCGGGGCAAGACGCACCCCGTTCGCGCTCGCGCTGCCAGCGAGCAGGAGATCGAGACGCTTTGGCCGCGGTTCGTGGAGCTATACAGCGGCTACGAGCACTACAAGTCGATCGCGACGCGCGAGCTGCCCGTCGTGATCCTCGAGCCGCGCTGAGGCGCAGGGCAAGGCGACTCGACGTAGCCGTCGCCGGTCGCACGGCGTGCGCCGCTGGAGGCGTTCTCGATCGGGCAGAGACAGGGCTGGGGCCGAGGTCGCAGCTGGCCCGGTCGCCGTGCTAGTCGACGCCCACGCAGCGGTGTACGGTGCGCGGAAGCCCACGCGGGCTCCCGTCCGCTGATCGCGCGATCCTCCCGGTCGACCTCCCAGTCGACTGGATCGTCGTCCTCGAGCAGGAGGAAGGAGCGGGTCAGCGAGAGCGCCGTACGGGCGCGCTGCGCGAGCGTCGATGTAGCCAGTGAACAGAACACGTGTTCGTAGAGTACGTTTGACTTCGGACGGAACGAGGCGAACAGACGTACGACAGTCGCAGCGGGGAGTCGAAATGGCTTGGTTGAGCGGCATATGTGCGGTTTAAGCTGCAATGAAACTTGCAGATCGCCGTGCTGGGGGTGGAGCGTGACGATCGGCGGCTCGCCGACAGGCGTGGCGTGCGGCCGCGTCGTGCGCCCCCGCACGCGTCGTGCGCGCGCGCACGCGGCGCACGCCCCCGTACGCGTCCCGCGCCCGCGCACGCGCCCGCACGCGGCGGGGTCCGCAATCGAGGAAGATCGCGAGGGCCGAGCAGGTGGGTCGCGCCGCGCAGCGAACTCCTTGGGCAGATATGGCTGTTACGCTTGTCGGAGGACGCGCCGAGAGCCCGATCGTGGCTCGGCGTTCGCCCAGGAAGCCTATGGAGAAGTTCGTCATCGAAGGCGGCGCCCCGTTGTCCGGCACATTGGTACCGGCTGGGAACAAGAACGGAGCGCTGCCGATCCTCGCGTGCGCGGTCCTCACCGAGGACGAGATTGTCGTGCGCAATGTGCCGCGCATTCGCGACGTCGACGCGATGCTGGCAATCCTTGAACGGCTCGGTGTACGCGTGGAGCGGCGCGGGCTGCACGAGGTGGCGCTGTGCGCCGCCGGTGTGGACAGCGTGGAGGTCGATCCGGAGCTCGCGGAGCAGATCCGCGCGTCATTCCTGCTGGCGGGGCCACTGCTGGCGCGCTTCGGGCGCGCGGTGATGCCACCGCCGGGAGGCGACGTGATCGGTCGCCGGCGTCTGGACCCGCACCTGGATGCGTTCCGCGCGATGGGCGCCACCGCGGTTTGCGAGCGCGAGATTGTGCTGAGCGCCCCGCGCGGGCTGCGCCCAAGTGACGTCTTCATGGACGAGCCCTCGGTGATGGCGAGCGAGAATGCGCTGATGGCGGCAGCGCTGACGCCGGGCCAGACGGTGATCGGCAACGCGGCGTGCGAGCCGCACGTGCAGGATCTCGCGCGGATGCTGGTGAAGATGGGCGCCGACATTCAGGGGATCGGCTCGAACCTGCTGACGGTCAACGGCTCCGAGCGCCTGCACGGCTGCGAACACGACGTCGCGCCGGATCACATCGAGATCGGCAGCTTCATCGCGCTGGCCGGAGTGACGGGCGGCGAGTTGCGCATCAAGGACACCGTGCCCGGCGACCTGCGCATGATCCGCCTGGTCTTCGAACGCCTGGGTCTGCGCACCGAGCTGCACGGCAACGACGTCTTCGTGCCGGGCGGCCAGCGCCTGGTCGTGCAGGCCGACGTCGGGGAGTACAAGAGCAAGATCCAGGACGGTCCGTGGCCGGCGTTCCCGGCGGATCTCACGTCGATCGCGGTGGCGCTGGCGACGCAGGCGGAGGGCTCGATCCTGGTGCACGAGTGGATGTTCGAGAACCGCCTGATCTTCGCGGACAAGCTGATCCTGATGGGCGCGGACATCGTGATGTGCGACCCGCACCGCGCGATCGTCACCGGCCCGCGGCGACTGCGCGGCGAGCGCGTGGAGTCGCCGGATATTCGCGCCGGCATGGCGATGCTGCTGGCCGCGCTGTGCGCGGACGGGCGCAGCGAAATCGGCAACATCCGTCAGATCGACCGTGGCTACGAGCGCATCGACGAGCGCCTGCGCGAGCTCGGGGCGAACATCGAGCGCGTCGCCGTCGAGCCCGAGCCGGCGATTCACGTCTGAGCTCGGCCGACTGCGACCCTCTAGATAGGCTGCGGCCATGATCCATCCGATCCCGAGCGGTACGCGCGACGTGCTGCCCGACGAGATGCGCGAGATGCGCGCGATCACCGAAGCGCTGAGCGGTGTGTTCGAGCGCAGCGGCTACGGGGAGGTGTACACGCCGGCGCTCGAGTACGAGGCGGTGCTCGCGCGCGCGGATCTGACGGTCGCGCCATCCGCGTACCGCCTGTTCGACGAGAGCGGTGCGGTGCTGGTGCTGCGCTCGGACATGACGGTGCCGATCGCGCGGATGGCCGCCACGCGCTACGCGACCGCGCAGCCGCCCCTGCGGTTCTCATACCTCGCGCACTGCTACCGCGGGGTGCTCCCGCAAAGGGGCCAGTCGCGCGAGCTGCTGCAGGCCGGGATCGAGCTGATCGGGGCCGCGGCGCCGCAGGGCACCGCGGAGGCGCTGAGTGTGCTCTGCGAGGCGCTGGAGGCGATCGGTCTGGAGGGCTACCGCGTGGGCCTCGGCGACGCGTCGCTGTTCCCCGCGCTGTTGGCGGGCCTCGGGGTCGCGCCGCAGGCGCGCGGTGCGCTGCTGGAGGCACTGACGCGGCGGGACTTCGTCGAACTAGAGGGGGTGCTGGCCGAGGCGGGGCTGGCGGCGGGAGACGCGGAGCTCTTGCTGGGAGTGCCCCAGCGCCGCGGGGGGCCGGAGATCCTCGCCGACCTGCCGGGGCCGGCGGCGGACGCGGCGGCCGGGATGCGGATGGTGCACGAGTTGCTGGAGCCGCGTGTCGCGGAGCGCGTGATCTTCGATCTGGGCCTCACGCGCAACCTGGGCTATTACACGGGCGCGGTGTTTGAGGTGTACGACCGCGCGCTCGGCGCGCCGATCGGCGGCGGCGGGCGCTACGACGAGCTGCTGGGGCACTTCGGACGCGCGCTGCCCGCGGTGGGCTTCGCGCTGGACATCGACCGTCTGCACATCGCGCTGGCCGGCGAGGAGCGCGGCACGGGCGTGAGGCTGACGCGATGAACGCGCTCGGCGGTCTGCGCATCGCGGTGCCGCGCGGGGCGCTGTTCACGGGCACCCTGGAGCTGCTCGCGGAGCTCGGCATGGAGACCGCGGAGCTGCGCGGCAACGATCGCAAGCTGCTGTTCGAGGAGATCGGCGTGATCACGATGCGCCCCTCGGACGTCCCGACCTACGTGGAGGCCGGCGCGGCGGACCTCGGGATCACCGGCAAGGACGTGCTCGCCGAGCGCGCGCTCACCGACGGCGCGGGTGGGGTAGCCGCCGGCGCCGGACGGGCCCTCGGCGGGCGCGAGGTCTACGAGCTGCTGGACCTCGGCTACGGACGCTGCACGATGGTGCTCGCGACGACCGCCGGCGAGCCCGACCCCGCGGCGGAGGCGCTGCGGCGCCTGGGGGTGATGCGAGTCGCGACGAAGTATCCGCGAATCGCGGCGCGCCACCTGGAGGAGACGGGCCGCCAAGCCGAGATCGTCGAGGTCAAGGGCTCGGTCGAGCTGGCGCCGCTGACGGGACTGGTTGAGGCGATCGTGGACCTCACCGCAACGGGAACGACGCTGCGCGAGAACAACCTCGTGGTGCGCGAGCGCTTCCTGGAGTGCACCGCGCGCCTGATCGCTAACCCGGTCGCGCACAAGCTGAAGGCGGCCGCGATCGACGATCTGCTGGAGCGGCTGCGTGCGCGCTAGAGCGGAGGGGAGAGGAGCGACTTGCGCGTCGAGCGGCTGAGCCTCGACGAGGTGCGCCGCGCGGGCGGCCCGGCGGCCGTCGCCGAGCGCCTGCGCTCGTTGGTTCCGGGCGGCGCGTCGGTGGCGGAGGACGTCGAAATGATCATCGCGAACGTCTGGGAAGGCGGCGACGGGGCGGTACTGGAGCTGACGCGCGAGTTCGACACCGCGGGCCTCGATCCGCGGCCCCTGCTGGTCGCGCCGGAGGAGCTCGACGAGGCGATCCGCAAGCTCCCGCTGGATGTCGTCGCGGGGCTGCAGGTCGCGATCGCGAACGTCGCGCAGGTCGCGCAGGTCGGCGTGCACGAGGACACGCCGCTCGAGCTGCCCCAAGGTCAGCGCGTCACGCTGCGCGAGATTCCGGTGGGCGCCGCCGCGGTCTACGTACCGGGCGGCCGCGCGCCGTACCCCAGCACGGCGGTGATGGGCGTCGTCGCCGCGCGCGCGGCGGGAGTGCTGGAGGTTGCGGTGTGCTCGCCGCCGGGTCGCGACGGCGAGGTGGACACGGCGGTGCTCGGCACCTGCCGGCTGCTGGGCGTGGAGCGCGTGTACCGGATGGGCGGCGCGCAGGCCGTGGCGGCGCTCGCGTACGGCACGCAGACGGTGCGCGCCGTCGACGTGATCGTGGGGCCCGGCAACCTTTACGTGCAGGAGGCCAAGCGCCAGCTCTCCGATCGCGTCGGGATCGACGGGTTCGCGGGCCCGAGCGACCTGCTGGTGGTCTTCGGCGAGGACGCCGACCCGCGTCTGGTGGCACTCGACCTGGCGGCGCAGGCGGAGCACGGCCCGGGCAGCCTGGTGGGTGCGATCTCGGCCTCCGAGGGCGCGCTGGACCTGCTCGCCGATGAGCTGCAGCGGCTGGCGGACGAGCATCCGCAGCTGCGCCCCGCGGCGTGCGTGCTGGTACAGAGCACCGACGCGCGCGAGGCGTTGGAGATCGCGAACGTGTTCGCGCCCGAGCACCTGCAGCTGGTCGGCGCCGAGCCCGAGGCGCTGGCCTCCCGCGCGCGCGCGGCGGGCTGTCTGTTCGTCGGCGCCGCCGCGGCGACGGCGTTCGGCGACTACGTCGCGGGCTCCAACCACATCCTGCCCACGAGCGGCGCCGCGCGCTTCGCCTCGGGGCTCTCGCCGCGGCACTTCCGCCGGCAGATGGCCGAGGTGCGCCTCGGCGAGGTCGGCGGGGAGACCGCGAGCAAGCTCGCGGCGGCCGGCGCGCCGATCGCGCGCACCGAGGGCTTCGAGCTGCACGCGCGCTCGATGGAGGCGCGGATGGGGGAGAATCCCTCCCCATGAGTCGCGAGGCCAAAATCGAGCGCCGCACCGGCGAGACCGACGTGAGCTTGAAGCTGCGCCTGGAAGGCACCGGCGCGGGTACGCGCGCGACGGGGGTGGGCTTCTTCGATCACATGCTCGACCTGCTCGCGCGTCACGCGCGGCTGGATCTCGAGGTCAGAGTCGACGGCGACCTCGCGACGGGCGCGCACCACACCGTGGAGGACACCGCGATCGTGCTCGGCCAGGCGCTCGACAAGGCACTCGGCGATCGCGCCGGAATCGTGCGCTACGGCGCGGCCACGGTGCCGATGGACGAGGCACGCGCGAGCTGCGCGATCGACATCTCCGGGCGCCCCCACACGCTGTTCGAGGCCGCGCTGCCGGCGGGCGCGACGGGCGGCTTCGAGCACGAGCTGACCGAGGAGTTCTTCCGCGCGCTGGCCAACGCCGCGAAGCTGACGCTGCACCTGCGGGTCACCGCGGGCAGCAACGCGCACCACATGATCGAGGCCGCGTTCAAGGCCTTCGCGCGCGCGCTGCGCGCGGCGATCGCGCTGGATCCGACGGAGAGCGGCGTGCCGAGCACGAAGGGCACGCTGACCGGATGAGGATGAGACGGCCGATGGACTTCGCGATACGGCGTCCTCCCTCGCTCATGTGCGAAGCACATTTCGCTCGGTGCGTCCTTGTCTCGCTCGTCCCTCGACCGTCTCATCGGGCCTGTGTCTGAGCACCGCATTTCGGATCAGCGGCCGCGGATCGCGGTCGTGGACTACGGGATGGGCAACCGCCGCTCGGTCGAGAAGGCGCTGGAGCGCGTCGGCGCGAGCGCGTTCGTCACCCGCGATCCGGGCGAGCTGCGCGCGGCGGACGGCGTGCTGCTGCCGGGCGTCGGCGCGTTCCCGGCGGCGATGGCGACGATCCGCGAGCTGGGCCTGGAGCGACTGCTGCGCGAGCTGGCGGCGCAGGGGATGCCGCTGTTCGGGTCGTGCATGGGCATGCAGCTGCTGTTCGAGCGCTCCGCCGAGCACGGCGGCGCGGAGGGCCTGGGCCTGCTGCGCGGGGAGGTGCGCGAGCTGCGCGCGCCGGGCCTGAAGCTGCCGCACATCGGCTGGAGCGAGGTGCGCCGGCGCGGCGGCGCGCACCCGCTGACGGCGGGTCTGCCGGACCCGGCGTTCCTCTACCACGTGCACAGCTTCGTCGCTCAGCCCATCGACGAGGACGTGATCCTGGGCACGGCGGAGTACGGCGAGCGCTTCCCGGCGGTCGTCGGGCGCGGCAACGTGTTCGGCGCGCAGTCGCACCCGGAGAAGTCCTCGACGCATGGGCTCGCACTGCTCGGCAACTTCGTCGGGATCTGCGCGGCGCGGTCGGCCGGCAGCGCGGCGCTGGCGTCGTGACGCGCGTACGCGTACGCACACGCGCACACGCGCGCGCGGCGGGGCCGTCGTCGTCGCATGTGGCCCTGGGATCGACGACCTCGCTGGCGCGGCGCTCGTGATCCTCTACCCGGCGATCGACATCCTGGGCGGCAGTGCGGTGCGCCTGGTGAAGGGCGACTTCGAGGCGAAGAAGGTCTACGACGAGGATCCGCTCGCGGCGGCGCGCGCGTGGACGCAGGCGGGTGCGCGGTACCTGCACGTCGTCGACCTCGACGGCGCGAAAGAGGGCCGTCCGGTCAACCTGGAGCATCTGCGGAGCATCGCGCAGGAATTGAAAGTGCCGATCCAATTTGGTGGTGGCTTGCGCACGCTGGAGGCGATCGACGCGGCGTTGCAGGCGGGCGCGCAGCGCGCGATCCTCGGGACGGCGGCGTTCAAGGACGCGGCGCTGCTGGACGCCGCGCTGGCGCGCTGGCCGCAGCGAATCGTGGTTTCGGTGGACGTGCGCGGCGGGCGCGTGACGACGGCGGGCTGGACGCAGGGCACGCAGCTGAGCGCCGCGGAGGTCATCGCGAGCCTGCACGAGCGCGGCGCGCGCGAGCTGGTGTTCACGAACGTCGACCGCGACGGGATGCTCGAAGGCCCGGATCTCGCGGAAGTCGACGAGGTCGCGGCGGCGGTGCGCGGGCGCGTGATCTACTCCGGCGGGATCGGCGCGCTGGCGGACCTCGAAGGTCTCGCGGCGCTCGGGCGCGAGAGCCTCGCGGGGGTGATCGTCGGCAAGGCGCTCTACGAGCGGCGCTTCACCGTTCCGCAGGCGCTGGCGGTCCTGGGCGGCTGAGGTCGTGGTCGGTGGTGCCGCATGCGGCACCACCCGGGACGGCCACATGTGGCCGTCCCCCGGGCCGCGCATGCGCGGCCCGGCCGGTCGTCGCATGCGACGACCGGAACGACAGACATGGCGCTACGGTGGAGGCGTGCATCTCAAGCGCGTGATCCCCTGCCTGGACGTCGACGGCGGCCGCGTCGTCAAGGGCGTCGAATTCCTCGACATCCGCGACGCGGGCGACCCGGTGGAGCTCGCGGCGCACTACGACCGCGAAGGCGCCGACGAGCTGGTGTTCCTGGACATCACCGCGACGCACGAGCGCCGCGAGACGATCGTGGAGCTCGCGCGACGCACCGCGGATGAGGTGTTCGTGCCGTTCACGATCGGCGGCGGGATCCGCTCGGTGGCGGACGCGCAGGCCGTGCTCGACGCGGGCGCGGACAAGGTCGCGGTGAACTCCGCGGCGCTGGCGCGCCCCGAGTTGATCGACGAGCTCGCGCGCGTGTTCGGGACACAGTGCGTGGTGCTCGCGATCGACGCCAAGCGACGCTCACCGACGGCGTCCGAGAGCGATGGCGACTTGGTGGACCCCGGCGCGCCGAGCTGGGAGGCGTACCTGGCCGGCGGGCGCACGCCGACCGGCCGCGACGTCGTCGAGTGGGCGCGCGAGGCGGTGCAGCGCGGGGCGGGCGAGATCCTCTTGACGAGCATGGACCGCGACGGGACCAGCGACGGCTACGACCTCGCGCTGACCGCAGCCGTGGGCGAGGCGGTCGGGGTGCCCGTGATCGCCTCCGGAGGAGCGGGTGAGCTGGAGCATCTCGCGCAGGCACTCGCCGCGGGCGCGGACGCGGCGCTGTGCGCGTCGATCTTCCACTACGGCCGGCACACGATCGGAGAGGCCAAGGAGCACCTCCAGCGCGCGGGCATCGCGGTGCGCCGCTAGCGCCGCGCGCTCGGCGGGATCGTGTGAGATCGTCGGGATCGTCGGGATTGTGAGATGGATACCACGGATCTGCTGGAGCGACTGAGCGAGCAGCCGGGTGCCGAGCAGCTGCTCGCGGTGGCGCCCGCGGGGACGTACGTGGTCGGCGGCGCCGTCCGCGACCTGCTGCTGGGGCGCGCGCCGCGTGAGCTCGACGTCGTGCTGGCGGGTGCGCGGCCCGCGGCTGCGGGAGCGCCGGCGCGACTCGCGGGGAGCTCGCCGCGCGCGTACGCGCGCGAGGTGAGGGGAGCGCGGTGCGCGCGAGCGCGCACGAGCGCTTTGACACCGCGCGCGTGGAGTGGGAGGGAGCGCGGATCGATATCGCGGCGGCGCGACGCGAGCGCTACCCGGCCCCGGGCGCGCTACCCGACGTCCAGCCGGCAACGCTGGAGGAGGATCTGCTGCGCCGCGACTTCACGATCAACGCGCTCGCGGTCGCGCTCGACGGGTCCGACCCCCGGGGGCTGCGCGCGGCGCCCTCGGCATTGGCGGATCTGCGAGCGGGAACCCTGCGCGTGCTGCACGAGCGCAGCTTCCTCGACGATCCCACGCGGCTGTGGCGGCTGGCTCGCTATCGCGCGCGACTGGGTTTCGCGATTGAGGAGCGCACGGCCGCGCTCGCGACGGCCGCCGTGGCGGCGGGCGCGCCCGCGACGGTCTCCGGCGCGCGCATCGGCGCCGAGCTGCGCCTGGCGCTGGCCGAGCCCGATCCACTCGAGGCGCTGGCGGCGCTCGATGCGCTGGGGCTGCTCGGCGCGCTGCATCCGCGGCTGCGCTTCGAGCGCGAGCTCGCGGGGCGCGCGCTCGACTTGCTCGCGACCGACGCCGAGAGCGGTGACCGCGCGGACCTGCTGCCGCTCGCGACGCTCGCGCTGCCACTGGCGCTACGCGCGGACGGGAAGCCGCGCAGTGAGATCGCGGCGCTGCTGGAATGGTTGGAGTTCACGGCCACCGAACGCGACCGCGTCGCCGACGCGGCGGTCGCGGTGCCGGCGCTGATCGAGGCGCTGCCCGCGGCCGTGCATCCCTCACAGCTGCGCGCCGTGGCGCTGCGCGTTCCCCCCGAGGGGATCGCGCTCGCCGGCGCGCTCAGCGCGACCGCGGAGCTCCCGGCGCGCCGCTGGCTGGGAGAGCTGCGACATGTGCGCCTGCAAATCGGCGGCGAGGAGCTGTTGCGGTCGGGAGTCCCGCAAGGTCGCGAGATCGGTCGCCGCCTGGAGGCGACCCTGCGCATGTGCCTCGACGGCGAGCTGCCCGACGAGCGCGACGCTCAGCTGCGCGCCGCGCTCGCGTTGCCCTAGCCCCGCTTTCGCTCGGGTACGGTAAGCGTGGTGGCACCCCAACCGGCAGACGCGACGGCGAGCATCCCGGGAGCGCGCTTGGAGCTGCCCGCAGGCGCGGGCGCGCTGTTCACGACGCGCGCGCACGGCAACCTCTCGACGTTGCGCGGCGAGCACCCCGAGCACGGCCGGCGCGAACGCGATCGCCTCTGCGAGGAGCTCGGGCTGCGCTGGCTGTGCGCGAGCCGCCAGGTCCACGGGAGCAGCGTGCTGCGGGTGCGCACCCGCGACGGCAGTGGCGGCGAGGCGCTCGCACTCGACGCGGACGGCCACGCGACCGCGCTACGCGGGGTCGGGGTGATGGTGCTGGTCGCCGACTGCCTGCCGGTACTGCTCGTGAGTGAGGGTGCGGTGGCGGCGCTGCACGCCGGCTGGCGGGGGCTCGCCGAAGGCGTGCTCCAGGAGGGCGTGCGCGCCGTGCGCGAGCTCGGCGGCGCCGGTGAGATCGTCGCGCTCGTCGGGCCCGGCGCGGGCCCCTGCTGCTATGAGGTCGGCGCCGAGGTCCACGCGGCGTTCCGCGGCGCGCAGCGCGTCGGGGCGCGCAACATCGATCTTCCCGCGCTCGCGCACGAACGGCTCGCGGCCGCCGGCGTCGAGCGCGTCGAGCGCGTGGGAATCTGCACGATCTGCGACGCGCGGCTGTACTCGCACCGCCGCGAAGGCGATCGCGCCGGCCGCCAGGCCGGAGTCGCGTGGTTGAGCTGATCGCGAATCCCGGCGCGGAGCGCATCCGCGAGAACCTCGCGCGTGTGCGCGAGGAGATCGATCGCGCGGCGCGCGCGGCGGGGCGCCGCCCGGAGGCGGTGCGCGTGCTGGCGGCGACGAAGTACGTCGCCCTCGCGGACCTGCCGGAGCTCGCGCGGGCCGGTGTGACGTTGGTCGGGGAGAACCGCGCGGCGGACCTCCAGGAGAAGGTTGCCGCGCACGGGGCGCTGTTCGACTGGCACTTCATCGGGCAGATGCAGAGCCGCCGCGTGCGCGCGATCGTTCCACACGTGTGCCTGATCCACTCGGTGGCGAGCGAGTCGGCGCTGGCGGAGCTCGCGCGCCACCGCGAGCACGCGCGGCCGGGGCTCGAGCTGCTGCTGCAGGTCAACGTCGCCCGCGAGCCCGGCAAGGCGGGGATCGCGCCCGAGCAGCTCGAGAGCTTCCTTGAGCGTGCGCCGCTGCCGGTCGTGGGGTTGACGACGATGCCGCCGCTCGCCGAGGATCCCCGCGACAGCCGGCGTTGGTTCGCGGCGCTGCGCGAGCTTGCCGTTGCGTACCGCCTGCCTCACCTCTCGATGGGCACCAGTCAGGACTATCCCGCCGCCGTCGCCGAGGGCGCAACGATTGTGCGGATTGGCGCGAGGTTGTACGCTTAGGTCGTTCAGGTCATTGTCAAGAACCGCTCCCGCCGGTCACAAACGCGGCTCGTGGGGGGCGTGCGCCGGCCAGCGAGCCGAAGATCGATCGTTAGCATGAGCAGGGAAAACGTCGCCCCCAGCGAAGAACGCCCCTAACCAATGGCCTTCCGCGACTCATGGCACCGCGCACTCGTGTACTTCGGCCTCGCCGAGGAGTACCACGACGACTACGAGGAGGAGGCTCCGCCCGAGGCGGAGCTCGAGGATCGCTATCGCGAGCGTCCCAACGTGCGGCGCCTGCGCCGCCGCCAGGACGAGTACGACGACATCTTCGCCGAGGACGACCGCGCCGAGGTCGGTGCCAGTCGCGGACGAGCGACCACCGTCCTGCGGCCCGTCGGCGGTCGCGGCAACGGCAACGGCGACGTGCGCGTGCACCTCGTCGTGCCCAAGTCCTTCAACGACGCCCAGCAGGTGGCCGACAAGTTCAAGGACACGATCCCCGTGATCCTCAACCTGCAGGGCACCGAAACCGATCTCGCCAAGCGGCTGATCGACTTTGCCAGCGGCCTCACATATGCGCTCGACGGCGGTATGCAGCGCATCGCCGACAAGGTCTTCATGCTGACTCCCCGCAACGTCGAGATCTCAGCCGAGGAGCGCGCGCGGCTGATCGAGAAGGGCTTCTTCAACCAATCCTGAGGCGCCATCTCCGGCGCCTGAGCCGCATCCTTTCGGTCGCTCGTGTGCAGCGCACGCCACGCGAACTGCCTGTGCCCCGAAGGGGTACGTCCTTGCCATGCTTGGATCTGGCACCTAGGACCGCTGATTTGAGCCAACGCCCGCCCTCGTCGGGCCGTATGCCCGTGTAGCCTAGGCGCCTATGCAGGTCGGTCTGATCGGAGCAGGCAACATGGCGCGCGCCCTCGCGCGCGGCTGGGGACGTCCCGTGCTCTGCGCGGACCCCGTCGCCGAGCGCGCGCAGGCGCTCGCGGCGGAGACCGCGGGGGAGGCGCTGGCGAGCAACGCCGCGGTCGCCGAACGGGCGGACCTCGTGGTGCTCTGCCACAAGCCCTCCCAGCTCAAGGACGTCGCGCGGGAAGTCGCCCCGCACGCGCGCGCGGTCGCGTCGATCCTCGCGGCGGTCGCGCTCGCGAAATTGAAGGCCGCCTACCCCGAGCGTCCGGTGTACCGCTTCATTCCCTCGCTGCCCGTCGAAGTTCGTCAGGGCCCCGTCGCGCAGGCCGCCGATGCGCCGCAGGACAGCGCGCTCGACGCGCAGGTCGGCGAGCTGTTCGCCGAGCTCGGCACCCTCGTTGTGCTCGACGACGCGCTGCTCGACGTCGCGATGGGCCTGATGTCGTGCGCGCCGGCGTACGTAGCGCTCATCGCCGAGGCACAGATCGACGCCGGCGTCCGGCGCGGGATCCCCGCCGCGCAGGGGGCCGAGCTAGTCGTGCAGACACTCGCCGGCACCGCCGAGCTGCTGCGTCAGCGCGACTACGACACACTCGCCGTCCGTCGCGAGGTTTCCTCTCCCGGCGGAGTCACGGCCCGCGGTCTCGACGCGCTCGAGCGCGGCGGCGTGCGCACTGCCTTCAGTGATGCCCTCGATGCGGTTCTCGAGCTCGTGCGACCCGCGCCATGACTCGCGTGGCGGCCACCGCGCTCGTTCGACTCGTGCCATGACCCTCGTGTCGGCTACCCAGCTCGCTGGACCGCGCCATGACGCTTGTGCTGGCCACGGCGCGCGTCGAGCTCGCCAACTACCTCTCGGCGCTGATCTACGTCTACACGCTGCTGATTCTGCTGCACATCGTCGTGCAGTGGCTGCTCGCCTTCGGCCTGCGCCCGCCGTACTCGCGCGCGAGCAGCGCGGTACTGGGCTTCCTGCGCGACATCTGCGAACCCTTCCTGCGGATCTTTCGCCGCATCATCCCGAGCTTCGGGGCGATCGACCTGAGCCCGATCGTCGCGATCCTCGTGCTGGGGATCGTCAATCGCGTGGTCGTCGAAGGCATCATCCACGGTTGACGGCGCTACGCGCATCCTCCGCGTGGATCCGCACCGCGCTCGTCGCGGCTGCCGTCATCGCGATCGACCAGCTCTCCAAGCACGCAGTTCGCGCCGGCATCGTGCCCGGTGAAGAACACAAGGTGCTCCCCGGTCTCACGCTCGTCGACACGCGCAACCACGGCGTCGCCTTTGGCTTTCTGCCCGGGGACCATCTCGCGGTGACGATCGTGATCGGCCTCGCGCTGCTGGCGCTGCTGGCCTACTTCGCGCGCCACGCCACGCGACCGCTGATCTGGCTGCCGACCGGCATGCTGATCGGGGGCGCCCTCGGGAACATCATCGACCGCCTGCGCGAGGGGTCGGTGACGGACTTCATCAAGTTGCCGCTCGGCTGGCCGCCCTTCAACCTGGCCGACACCTCGATCACACTGGGCGTGCTGATCCTCGTTTTCGTCATCGAGCGCCCACGCGGGGCGTGAGCACCGCCAACTTTACGATCCCCTACGAAGACGAGCATCTGCTCGTCGTCGACAAGGGCGCCGGGCTGGTTGTGCATCCCGCGCGCGGACACCGCCACGGCACGCTCTCGCAGTTGCTCGAGGGGGTCGCCGCCGGCGGCGACCCCGGGCGGGCCGGCATCGTGCACCGCCTCGATCGCGACACCTCCGGCCTGCTCGTCGTTGCGCGCTCCGAGGAGGCCCACGGGCTGCTGCAAGCCGCACTCGCCGCGCGGCTGCTCGAGCGCGAATACCTCGCGCTCGTACTCGGGCGCCCCCCGGCGCGCAGCGGCACGATCGAGGCGCCGATCGGCCGCGACCCGCAGGTGCGCACGCGGATGGCGATCGGCGGCAACGCGCCCCGCGAAGCGCGCACGCACTTCACCCTCGAGCGCTCCCTGGCCGGATACACGCTACTGCGCGTGCGGTTGGAGACAGGCCGCACGCACCAGATCCGCGTTCACATGCAGGCCATCGGGCACCCCGTCGCCGGCGATCCCGAGTACGGCGCGCCGGGCGCACTAGGGCTGGAGCGCCAGTTCCTGCATGCCGCGCGTCTCGCCTTCGATCATCCGCTCAGCGGCGCGCGCGTCGAGGTCCACTCGGATCTCCCCGAGGATCTCGCGCGGGCCCTGGAGCGAGCCGAGCGGCTATCCTAGGCGCTTCAGAGACCCTCGACCCGTGCGGTAAACGGATCGCGGCCCTGCTCACGCCGCAGGCGTGAGTCCGCACCGTCCGTACGGCAGCTAATTACGCACTACAAATAAGGGAGTTGCAAGACCGTGGCCCAAGTTGGCATCGCGGAACTGCTGGAGGCCGGGGTTCACTTCGGTCATCAGACGCGCCGCTGGAACCCCAAGATGCGCCGCTTCATCCACGATGAGCGCAGCGGCATCTACATCATCGATCTGCTCAAGACCGCCGTGTTGCTCGAGCAGGCCCGCCAGTTCGCCGGCGAGCTCGCCCACCGCGGTGGGACCGTGCTGTTCGTCGGGACCAAGAAGCAGGCGCGCGACACCGTCAAGGACGTCGCCGAGGCCGCCGGCATGCCCTACGTCAACCATCGCTGGCTCGGGGGGCTGCTGACCAACTTCCAGACGATCAGCCAGCGCATCCGGCGCCTGCACGATCTCGAACGCTACGCCGCCGAGGGACAGCTTGCGCTGCTGCCCACACGCGAGCGGATGGCCGCGCAGGCCGACCTCGAGAAGCTGCGCGCCAATCTCGGCGGGGTCAAAGACATGCAGCGCGTGCCCAACGCGATGTTCGTCATCGACCTCAAAACCGAGGCCATCGCTGTCAAAGAGGCCCAGCGTCTGCGCATCCCGATCATCGGCCTCGTCGACACCAACTGCGATCCCGACGGGATCGACTACGTGGTTCCCGGCAACGACGACGCGATCCGCTCCTGTGCGCTGATCACGCGCGCGATCGGCGACGTCGTCGCCGAAGGCCGCTCGGTGTTCCGCGCCGAGGAGGAGAAGGCCCGCCAGGAAGCCGAGGAACGCGCCAAGCGCGAGGCCGAAGAGCGCGCCAAGCGCGAAGCCGAGGAAGACGCCAAGCGCGCCGCTGAGGAAGAGGCCAAGCGCGCCGCCGACGAGCAGGCCAAACGCGAGGCCGCCGCCGCGCAGGCCGCGGCTGCGGCGGCACAGGCCGCGACGGAGCCCGCGCCCGCCGAGGCGAAAGCCGCTCAGCCGGCTGCCGCGCCCGCCGCGCCAGCGCCGGCTGCCACGCAGCCGCCGACGCCTCCACCGGTGGCAGCGCCCGCGGGTCAGGCCGCCACCTCGCCACCCGCGGCGACATCTGCGAGCCCGCCGCCCGCGGCGTCCCCGAGCCCACCGGCTGCCGCCGCGCCAGCGGCGCCTGCAAGCCCACCCGCTGCGGCGCCCGCAAGCCACCCCGCGCAACCCGCGGCCCCGGAGCAGCCCAAGGAGGCTGCCGGGCAGCCCAAGGAGGCCGCCGAGCCACCCAAGGAGGCCGCCGGGCAGCCCAAGGAGGCCGCCGAGCAGCCCAAGGAGGCCGCCGAGCAACCCAAGGAGGAGGCCGCCGAGCAGCCGCCGGCAGCCCCCGCGGAGCCCGAGGCGGAGAAGACCGCCGATATCGTCGAGAGTGAGGAGGCCAAGGCGTGAGCGCAGTTGAGATCAGCGCCCAAGACGTGAAGGCCCTGCGCGAGCGCACCGGTGCGGGGATGATGGACTGCAAGAAGGCCCTCACGGAGGCCTCCGGCGACATCGATCAGGCGATCGAGCTGCTGCGCGTGCGTCAGGGCAAGAAAATCCAGGATCTCGGCGAGCGCACCGCGACCGAGGGAACCGTGCAGGCCTACGTGCACGCCGGCGCCAAGGTCGGCGTGCTGATCGAGGTCGATTGCAACACCGACTTCGTCGCTAGCAACGAGGACTTCGTCGGCTTCGCGCGCGACGTTGCGATGCAGATCGCCGCGACGCCGACCGTGCGCTACGTCAGCCGCGAGGAGGTTCCCGCCGATACCCGCGACGCCGAGGCGCGCGTCTACGAGCAGGAGGCCGCCGACAAGCCCGAGAACGTGCGCGCCAAAATCGTCGACGGCAAGCTCGACGCCTGGTACAAGACGATCGTGCTGCTCGAGCAGGAGCTGCACAACCCGAAGTTCGAGGGCAAGACCGTCCAGCAGCTGCGCGACGAGCTCACCGCGAAGACCGGCGAGAACGTCGTGATTCGCCGCTTTACCCGTTTCGCCGTGGGCCAATAGAGGGTGGGGCAGCCGGCCGGTAGGCCGGCGAGCCCGGACCCTCTTCTTCATCTAGGCTCTCGGCGATGGCGCCAGTCTTCAAACGCATCCTTTTAAAGCTCTCCGGCGAGGCCCTGATGGGGGAGCTCGAGTTCGGCACCGACCCCGCGCGCGTCGCCGCCGTCGCGCGGCAGGTCAGCGAGGTGCGCGAGGCGGGCGTCGAGGTCGCGATCGTCGTCGGCGCCGGCAACATCTACCGCGGTATGCAGGGCGCCGCCGCCGGCATGGACCGCGCGACGGCCGACTACATGGGGATGCTCGCCACGGTCCTCAACGCTTTGCCCCTCCAGGACGCGCTGGAGAAGCGCGGCACCGCGACGCGCGTGCAGTCCGCGCTCGGCATCTCCGAGGTCGCCGAGCCCTATATTCGCCGCCGCGCGATGCGCCACCTGGAGAAGGGGCGCGTCGTGATCTTCGCCGCCGGCACCGGCAATCCGTTCTTCACGACCGACACCGCCGCCGCGCTGCGCGCGCAGGAGATTCACGCCGAGATCATCCTGATGGCCAAGAACGGCGTCGAAGGTGTCTACACCGCCGATCCCGCGCTCGACCCCACCGCGCGGTTCATCCCCGAGATCACCCACATGGAGGCGCTCGAGCGCCGCCTGCGCGTGATGGACTCCACGGCGCTCGCGCTGTGCATGGAGAACGGGATGCCGCTGAACGTCTTCAACATGGACGACGAGACGAGCATCGCGCGGATAATCTCCGGGGTGCGCGTGGGCACGCTGGTATCCACATCCGAAGGGGAGGACGAGCATGGAGGATGAGCTGATCGACGGGCTGCTCGAGGATGCGCAGACGCGCATGGCGAAGTCCGTCGAGTCCACCCACCACGAGTTCGCGACCGTCCGCACCGGCCGCGCGAGTCCCGCACTGCTGGAGCGCATCGTCGTCGACTACTACGGCGCGCAGACCCCGCTTAACCAGCTCGCCACGCTCTCCGCGCCCGAGGCGCGGCTGCTGACGGTACAGCCCTACGACAAGTCCTCGATCAAGGCCATCGAGAAGGCGATCAACGAGTCCGACATCGGGCTCACGCCCTCCAACGACGGCAACGTCGTGCGGCTCGTCGTCCCCGAGCTGACCGAGGAGCGCCGCCGCGACCTCGTCAAGATCGTGCGCAACCTCGCCGAGGAGGGCCGCGTCAAGATCCGCAACGTGCGCCGCGACGTGATGCAGGATCTACGCGAACTCAAGGCCGAGGGCGAGGCGGGCTCCGATGACGAGCACCGCGCGGAGGTCGGGCTGCAGAAGCTCACCGACGCGCGCATCGCCGAGCTCGACGCGGTGCTCAAGGCCAAGGAAGAGGAGATCCTCGAGGTCTGATGGCCGCCGTCGAGCGCGCCCAGCCTGCCACCGCGGCGCGCTACGTCGCGATCATCACCGATGGCAACGGGCGCTGGGCGCGCGCCCGCGGGGTGCCCGTCAACGAGGGCCACGACGCCGGCGCCGACACCGTCAAGGCGCGCCTGCGCGACGCCGTCGACCTCGGCATCAAGGAGCTCACCGTCTACTCGTTCTCCACCGAGAATTGGTCGCGCCCCGTCGAGGAGGTGCAGGGCTTGATGGAGATGTTCTCCCGGCGGATCGCGCGCGAGACGCCCGAGCTGCACGAGGAGGGTGTGCGGATGCGCTTCATCGGACGCCGCGAGGGAATCTCCGAGGGTTTGCAGCAGCAGATGCACTGGGCGCAGGAGCTGACCGACGCCAACCGCACGATTACGCTGTGCGTCGCCTTTAACTACGGCGGGCGCGCCGAGATCATCGACGCCGCCGCCCGCTTTGAGGGCGGCGGTGAGGAGGAGTTTCGCCAATGTCTCTACGCACCCGAGATGCACGATCCCGACCTGATCATCCGCACCAGCGGCGAGCGGCGCCTGTCTAACTATCTGCTCTGGCAGTCCGCGTACTCCGAGCTGATCTTCCGCGACGAGCTCTGGCCTGACTTCACGCGCGCGGCCCTCGAGGAGTCGCTCGCCGAGTTCAGCGCGCGGCGGCGGCGCTTCGGCGGGCGCTGAGGATGGCCGGTAGCGAAGGTCCGCGCCGCAGCCCGCCGCGCGCGCGGGAGGGCGGCGGCGAGGCGGGGGGAGGGGCGGGGCGTGCCGAGATGTATGCGCAGGAGACCCCGCCGCGCGCGCGTGTGCGTACGCGCGCGCCCGCGCGCGGCGGGGCGCCGCGCCGTGAACGCTCGGACCTCGCCGCGCGCGTCCTCGCCGCGCTGCCCGCGATCGCCGTCGCGTTGTTCATCGTGATCGAGGGCGGCGCGATCTTCGCGCTCGGCCTGCTCGTACTCGGCGGGGTCTGCCTGCACGAGCTGTTCTCGATGTACGAGCGCGCGCACCCCGTGCGCCTCGCCGGCTTCATCGGTCTCGCCGCGCTGCTCGCCGCGGCGCTCTACGGCGGGCCGCCGCAGGTACTGCTAGCGGGGGTCGCCGTGCTGCCGATGCTGTTCGCGTTGACCCTCGCGCAGCGGCGCCCCAGCGTCGGTGGGCTCGCGGTGACGCTGCTCGGGATCTACTGGATCGGCTTCGCGCTCGCGCACGCCGTGCTGCTGCGCGGTTTGCCGCACGGCGAGGGGATCGTGCTCGACGTACTCGTCGGAACCTTCCTCGGCGACACCGGCGCCTATCTCGGCGGGCGCCTTTTCGGCAGTCGACCGCTCGCGCCCACGATCTCGCCGAACAAGACCGTCGAGGGTCTGCTGATCGGGATGCTCACCGCGGTGCTCGCCGTGTGGTTCGCCGGGCGCTATCAGGACTGGCTGCCCGGTGGCCACGCGCTCGTGCTCGGGCTCGGCGTCGCACTCGCCGGACCGGTAGGGGATCTGTTCGAGTCCTTCGTCAAGCGCGAGGCCGGTGCGAAGGACGCCGGGCGGCTGTTCGGCGCGCACGGCGGCGCGCTCGACCGGCTCGACGCGGTGCTGTTCACGGCGGTCGTCGGCTATTACATCTGGCTCGCCTATGTCTAGCCGCCCGTCACTCGCGCCGGGGATCGACCACTACTCTCTAGCGCAGCGATGCCCAAGCGCCTGCTGATCCTCGGCTCCACCGGCTCGATCGGGACGCAGGCACTCGACATTGTCGCCCGCAGCGACGAGCTCGAGCTGATCGGGCTGTCCGCCGAGAGCTCCTGGGAGATGCTGCTCGAGCAGGCGCGCACGCACGGCGTGCAGCGCATCGCGCTGGTCGACGAGGACGCCGCCGCGCGCGCCGCGGAGGCGTGGACCGACGGGGAGGTGCTGCGCGGCGCCGAGGGTCTCGTCGAGCTCGTCGTCGAGTCCGGTGCCGATCTCGTGCTCAACGCACTCGTCGGCTCCGCCGGTCTCGGCCCCACGGTCGCCGCGCTCGGCGAGGGCATCGACCTCGCGCTCGCCAATAAGGAGTCGTTGGTCGTCGGCGGCGAGCTCGTCGGTGCGCTCGCCGAAGCGACCGGCGCGCAGATCGTGCCGGTCGACTCCGAGCACACCGCGCTGCACCAGTTGCTCGCCGGCCAGCCCGCCGGGTCCGTCGAGCGGCTGACGATCACCGCCAGTGGCGGTCCCTTCCGCGGGTTTACGCGTGCGCAGCTGGAATCGGTGAGCGTCGCGCAGGCGCTCGCGCACCCCACGTGGGCGATGGGCGGCAAGATCACAATCGACTCCGCGACGCTGATGAACAAGGGCCTCGAGCTGATGGAGGCCCACCACCTGTTCGGCACGCCCTACGAGCGCATCGACATCGTCGTGCACCCGCAGTCGCTGATCCACGGTCTCGTGCAGCTCACCGACGGGGCGATGCTCGCGCACCTCGGGCCGCACGACATGCGCCTCGCAATCTCCTACGCGCTGCACGGCGCCGCGAGCGTCCCGCTGCCGATCGCGCCGCTCGATCTCGTCGAGGTCGGCGAGCTCACCTTCGAGGCCGTCGACCTCGACGTCTTCCCCTGTCTGCGCCTCGCGCGTGAGGCCGCGCGAGCCGGCGGCACCGCGCCGTGCATCCTGAATGCCGCCAACGAGGTCGCCGTGCACGCGTTTCTCGACGAGCGCCTCGCCTTTAGCGGCATCCCCGTCGTCATCGAGCAGGCGCTCGAGCGCCTCGGTGGCGCCCCCGTGCGCGCCTTCGAGTCACTCTACGAGGCCGACCGCGAGGCGCGCGCCGTCGCCGGCGAGGCCGTCGCCGCGCTGGCCTGAGGCGGCCGGCGTGCCGACCTGAGCGGCCCGGTCATCGCCCTGAGTCCCTCGCCGCCCCGCGCCGTGCCCGGTTACCCTCCGGCTCGGGCGCCGAGGCTGCCAAACTGGTCCGATGAGCTGGGTTCTGACGCTGCTGGGCTTCATGGCGCTGATCGTGCTGCACGAGTTCGGGCACTTCGCGGCCGCCAAGGCCGTGGGGATGCGCGTGGAGCGCTTCTCGCTGTTCTTCCCCCCGAAGCTCGTGGGCATCCGCCGGGGGGAGACCGAGTACATGATCGGCGCGATCCCCGCGGGCGGTTACGTGAAGATCACCGGCATGAGCCCCCGCGAGGAGATCCCGCCGGAGGTCGTCCACCGCGCCTACTATCGCCAGCCCGTCTGGAAGCGCCTCGTCGTGATCGGCGCGGGCCCCGCGATGAACGTGCTGATTGCGTTCGCGATCCTCTGGGGCATCTACGCCTTCAGCGCGCAGCAGCCCGTTAGCAATCGGGTGCGAATCGTTAAGGTGCAGCCCGGTCATCCGGCCGCGGCGGTGCTGCGCTCGGGTGACGTGCTGGTCGCGGTGGAAGGGCGGCCGGTGCACCTGGACGCGAGCAGCGGCGCGACCAACTTCATCTCCGAGATTTCCGCGCACCACTGCCCCGGTCGGCCCGTCGAAGGCTGCGCGGCGGCGACGCCGGTGCGCCTCACCGTCCTGCGCGACGGTCGACGCTTGACCTATGCGGTTACGCCTCGCTACGACCTGAAAGACAAGCGCACACTCGTCGGCATCGAAACGGCGCCCGCGCTCACCACCGAATCGCTGGGTCAGGCCGCGGGCACGAGCGTCAGCGAAATGTGGCACGTGACGACCCTCACGGTCGCGCACATCGCAAAGATCTTCGTCAGCTCGCACGCGCGTAAAGAAGTCCACTCCGTTGTCGGCGTCTCGGACCTGGCCAACGAATACTTCAAGTACAGCACCACCGCCGCGCTGTATCTGCTCGCGCTCGTCTCGCTCTCGCTGGCGATCATCAACATGTTCCCGTTCCTGCCGCTCGACGGCGGGCACATCTTCTGGGCGCTCGCCGAGAAGGTTCGCGGGCGCCCGATCCCGTTCGCCGTCATGGAACGCGCGAGCGTCGTAGGCTTTGCCCTCGTCATATTCCTCTTCCTGGTCGGCTTCACCAATGACATCCACACCTTCTCCAACGGCGGCTTCAAAGTCCGCTGAGCACGCCGCGAGCGGCGCACCCGCGGAGCTGCGCGACGGCGTGCCCGCCGCCGCGCACGCCGCTACGATGGTGCAGGCCTTCGAGCTGACCAGCGCCGCGCTCGCCGACCGCGTCGCGATTCGCACCAAGGGCGACGCGCAAACGCTCACCTGGGCGCAGTGGCGGCGGCGCACGCGCGACCTCGCCGGTGGCCTGCAGCGCCTCGGCCTGCGGCGCGGAGAGACGCTGGCGCTGTTGCTCGGCAACCGGCCCGAGTTTCACGTCGCTGACCTCGCCGCGGTCACGCTCGGCGCGACGCCATTCTCGATCTACCAGACCTACGCCGCCAACCAGATCGAGTTCGTCATCTCCGACGCCGACGCGCGGATCGCGCTCGTCGAGCGCCAGTATCTCGACCGCCTGCTCGAGGCCCGGCGCAACCTGCCGCGGCTCGAGCACGTCATCCTCGTCGACCCCGAGGGTGCCGCGGATGGCGCCGGTGAGGGCGCGAGCGGCGCGGATTCGCTGCCCGAGGGCGTGCTCGCGCTCGCCGACGTCGAGGCCTCCGGCCGCGGCGAGGAGACCCAGCGCGAGGTCGCGGACGCCGCCGCGCAGGTCGGCCCGGAGGATGTGCTGACGCTGATCTACACCTCCGGGACCACCGGGCCGCCGAAGGGCGTGCAGCTCTGCCATCGCAACCTGCTCTCCGCGGTCTCCGGCATCGAGCGCATGGTGCGCTTCCCGGAGGGCTCGCGCGTGATTTCCTGGCTGCCCGCCGCGCACATCGCCGAGCGCGCCGCGCACCACTACCTGCCGATCGTCTTCGGCCTGCAGATCACGAGCTGCGCGGACCCGCGCGAAGTGATGGCCTATCTGCCCGAAGTGCGCCCGCAGTGGTTCTTCGCGGTGCCGCGCATCTGGGAGAAGCTCAAGGCGGGCCTGGAGACGATGCTCGGCGGGCTGCCCGACGAGCAGCGCGAGCGCACCGAGCGCGCGCTGGCCGCCGCGACCGAGAAGGTACGCCGGGAGCAGCGCGGGGAATCCGTGCCCGCAGAGCTCGCCGCCGAGGTCGCCGCGGCCGACGCGCAGATCTTCGCGGGCCTGCGCGCGATGTTGGGCTTCGATCAGGTCGAGGCCGTCAACGTCGGCGCCGCGCCCACGCCGGTTGAGGTGCTCGAGCTCTTCCACGCGATCGGCATCCCGCTCTCCGAGCTCTGGGGGATGTCCGAGACCTGCGGCGCCGGCTGCGTGAACCCGCCCGAGAAGATCAAGCTCGGGACCGTCGGTCCGCCGGCGCCCGGCGTCGAGATTTCGATCGCGCAGGACGGCGAGGTGCTCGTGCGCGGTGACGTCGTGATGCTGGGCTACCGCGGTGCGCCCGAGAAGACCGCCGAGGCGATCGACGCCGAGGGCTGGCTGCACACCGGCGACATCGGTGAGCTCGACGAGGACGGCTATCTGAAGATCGTCGACCGCAAGAAGGAGCTGATCATCAACGCCGCCGGCAAGAACATGTCGCCGGCGAACATCGAGGCCGCGATCAAGAGCGCCTCGCCGCTGATCGGCCAGGCCTGCGCGATCGGCGACGCGCGCCCCTACAACACCGCGCTGATCGTGCTCGACGCCGACTTCGCGCCGCTGTGGGCCTCCAAGCACGACCTCGACGGCCGCACACTCGAGGAACTCGCCGACGAGGGTGCCGTGCGCGAAGCCGTCCAGCGGGCGATCGACGCCGCCAACGCCGCGCTCGCGCGCGTCGAGCAGATCAAGAAGTTCACGATCGTCCGCGGCGACTGGCTCGCCGGCGGCGAGGAGCTCACGCCGACGATGAAGCTCAAGCGCAAGCCGATCGCCGCGAAGTACGCCGCGGCGATCGACGCGATGTACCCCTGACGCGAGTCGACCGACCGGCCCCGCCTCACGCTGCGGGCTCACGCGGCTGGGCTCCCACCCCGGCTCACACGGCGCTCTGAGTCGTTCGTCGGGCGCACGCGTCGCGCTGTCACAACAGCGGGCGCTCGCGCGACCATAAGACGATGATGCGATTGCGACCCCGCGTGCCGCCGTGCCCCTGAGCCACGACGAGGTCGCGCAGCTCTACCGCGAGCACGCGCCCGCGCTGCTGGCCTTCCTGGCGCGGCGCGTGCTGCTCCCGGAGGTCGCCGTCGATCTGCTGGCCGAGACCTTCGCCCGCGCCTACCGCGATCGCGCGCGCCTGCGCGGCGAGGGCAACGAGGAGGCGCTCGCGTGGGTGTACGGGATCGCGCGGCACGTGCTCGCCTCCTACCAGCGCCGCGGCGCGGTCGAAGCGCGCGCGCTGCGCGCGCTGGGCGTCGAGCGCCGCGCGCTGAGCGATGCCGAGTACGACCGCGTCGAGGAGCTCGCCGAGCTCGCGACCTTGGGGACACGAATTGACGGCGAGCTCGACGCGCTCGCGGCCGAGCAGCGCGACGCGGTGCGGTTGCGCGTGCTCGAGGAGCGTCCCTACGACGAGGTCGCGCATGAGCTCGGCGTCAGCGAGCAGACCGCGCGGGCGCGGGTCAGCCGCGCGCTGCGCGCACTGCGCGAGACACCCACATTCAAGGAGCTGGGAGGTCAGCCGGACCATGCGTGAGACACCGATCGATCCGCGACTGCCGATCCTCGACGAGCTCGGACAGGCACTGCACGGGGCCGCGCTGGCGAGCGAGTACCAGCCGCTCGAGCACCAGCCGGCCACGCCTCGCGGGGCCGGGCAACGCGGTGCTACGCACGGTTACGCGCGGGTGCGATCGGTGCTGGCGGGGCTCCTGCGCCGTCCGCTGCTGGCGCTGCCGTTGCTGGTCGTCCTCGGCGGCGGTGCCGTCGCGCTCGCCGCGAGCGGGGTCTTGCGCTCGGGGAGCGCGGTGCCGGCGACGCCGTACCTCACGCGCAACGCGCAGCTCGGCTTGCCGTTGGCGGGCCGCTCGCGACTGATCGCCAGGAGCGTCCCGGACCCCGCCGGCGGTCCGCCGTGGAGCATGCGCGTCGTGCGCACCAGCCGCGACTTCCTCTGTATGCAGATCGGTCGTCTCTACGGCGGGCAGCTCGGTGTGATTGGCGAGGACGGCGCCTTCGATGACGATCGGCGCTTCCATCCGCTGCCGCCCGGCGCAATCAGCGAGGTTCCGGGCCGATTCCTCTCGATCTGCGACCCCGCCGACTTGACTTCCTCACTGGAAGTCTCGGGGATGCCAGCAAGTGCGCAGCTGCCGACGCCGATGGCGGGCACGCTCGGCAGGCCCTCCGAGGAACGTCGTCTCTACTTCGGGCTGCTCGGGCGCGGTGCGGTGAGCGTTACCTATCGCTCAAATGGACGGTCGGTGACGGTGCCCGTGCAACCTGGCAGCGGCGCGTATCTGATCGTCCTGCCGGGGGCACGGCCCGCGCCGCGCAACGTCGAAGACGGTGGCAGGACCGGAAACGGACGCTTCGTGCCGGCGGGCGCCCTAACCGAGATCACCTACCGACTTGGACGCGGCAGCTGCGCGGAACTCCCGATCGCAAGTCCGCGAGGCCCGCGGGCGTGCCCGCGTGGAAACGCCTTCGAGCCGCCCCTGAAACCGCGTGACTTGCATCGAGCGATCCGTGTGCGCTTGCGCGCGATCCGCGGCGCTGGGAGCGTCCTCGTGCCAAGCGGCGTCGGTCGCGGACGCACCGCCGTGCCGCGCGCGGCACCCGGCGGCTCCTATGAAGCGATCGTCGCGTTCCGCGCGCCGTTCGCGGTGCGCAGCGCGTTGAGTGACTACTCGGTCGAAATACCCGACTGCCGCGGCGGCGCGGAAGCGAGGGCGCTGGAACGCAACGTCCGCGCCGGAGAGCTCGTGCGCGCTCACGTTCGCGTGTTCGCGAACGCGTGTCGCACGAGGATGACGTTCAAGGTGCACTACGACGCGAACGCGGGCGCTTTGCTGAGCCCACGCGAAGAAATGCTTGTCGGCGTCGCGACCGTCAGGAAGCCGCGGGCCGCTCGGCAACCGCGCGCACGCTGACCCAGCTCTTGACCAGCGGACCCGCGCGCTCGGCCTGCGCGGGTCCGAATAGCCGCTCCAGCTCGCCGCGGCGTAGCAGCTCGATCGCTTCCCATTTGCCCGCGACCCCGAGCCGCCAGTAGGGACGGCGCAGGCGTGGCGGCAGCCAGTGCGCGAACGGCAGCAGCGCGTGCGGCTCCAGTGGGAACGACCATGCCGGCGTCTGCACGAACCAGCCGCGGCCCACACGGCGCAGCTCCGACGCGAAAGCCTCGCGTCGCGCCGGCGCGACGTGCTCGATCACGCTGCTGCAGTACACGAGGTCGAACTCCCCGGCCGCGAACGGCAGGCCCTCCGCGGCGTCCGCCTGCACGAACGGGCCCGGGTAGTCCGGGCACGGGGCGATGTCCAGACCCGTGATGTCCAGGGCGGGCTCCAGGCCCCGCAGGCCCAGGCGCCCGCAGCCGACGTCGAGCACGCGGCCGCCCGCCGGCAGACGCGTCTGCGCGAAGAAGCGCTCGTGGCGGTTACGCCGCGCGCGCGCCGCGTAGGGGGAGGCCAGGCGCGCGAGCGGCCCGCGCGCGGTCGGGTAGACGTCTTCGGCGGGGGAGAGGGCGGGGGTCATCGGACGCGGATCGCGGGATGCCCGCGAGCGAGCCGCCTGGTCGAACCGGTGCAGCTCACCAGATCACCGACACGTCGTACTTGGCGATTTGCGGGTCAGCGGTCACGATCGAGAGCCGCTCGACGCTGGCCTGCGCGACGAGCATGCGGTCGAATGGATCGCGGTGCACCAGCGGGAGCTCACCGGCGACCTTCGCGTGGTGCTCGTCGATGTGCAGGAACGGGAGGCCCGCCGCGCTCAACGCGACCGCAAGGTCCGGGCCGCGCAGCTGTCCCGCGGAGCGCTTGATCGAGGCCTCCCACACGCTTGCCACACTCACCACGGCCTGCGCGCCGGCGTCCGCGATCGCCGCGCGCGCGCGCTGGGTGAGCCGGCGGTCGCCCGCGAGCCACCAGATTGCGGCGTGCGTGTCGATCAGCAGTTTCAAGTGCGCGGCACGCCGAAGAGGTCGGCGAGCTCTTCGCTGTCGGCGTCGAAGTCCTCGGCGATCTCGAACTGGCCGGCGAACATGCCGAAGGAGTCCGCCACGGAGGGCTCCGGGCGCTCGCTGACGATGCGCGCCACGGCGGTGCCGCCACGCATCAGCACCACCTCGTCGCCCTCTTCCACCTCGCGCAGCAGACGCGAGAGGTGCGTCTTGGCCTCGTGAACGCCGACACGCCTAACCTTGCTCCCCATGTGGCTAGTCTAGCAGACTTAGTCATCTTAGTCATTGCGGTCTTTCATCCTTGGTCGCGATCGGAAAACGACTCGTGCACAAAACGTCCTCATCGAGCTACACCGACGGCCGCCGTAGAATGGGACACAGATGGCCTCCCAACGCCAGCTCCACGTCGGCCCCGTCGCGATCGGCGGCGGCGCACCGGTTGCGGTGCAGACGATGACGAAGACCGAGACCGCGAACCTCGCGGCGACGATGAAACAGATCCACGAGGTCGCCGCCGCGGGTGCGGACATCGTGCGCGTCGCGGTCCCGCGCGAGCAGGACGTCGAGGCGCTGAAGTCGATCGTCGCGCAGTCGCCGATCCCGATCATCGCGGACATCCACTTCAACCACACGCTCGCACTGAAGTCGATCGAGGCCGGCGCGCACTGCGTGCGCATCAACCCCGGCAACATCGGCGGCCCCGACAAGGTCGCCGAGGTGGTCGCGCTCGCGCTCGCGCGCGACACGCCGCTGCGCGTCGGCGTCAACTCGGGCTCGCTGCCCAAGCACCTGCGCCAGCTCGAGTACGACAACCCCGTCGAGGCGCTCGTCACCGCGGCGCTGGAGACCGTGCAGCTGATGGAGAGCCTGGACTTCCAAAACTTCAAGGTCTCGATGAAGTCGACCTCGGTTCCCAACACGATCGCCTCCAACCGGCTGCTTTCCGAGAAAATCCCCTACCCGCTGCACCTCGGGATCACCGAGGCCGGCACCAAGTGGTCGGGCTCGCTGAAGTCCGCGGTCGGACTCGGCACGCTGCTGGCCGACGGCATCGGCGACACGATCCGCATCTCGCTCTCGACGTTCCACGCCGAGGAGGAGGTCAAGGTCGCGTGGGAGATCCTCAAGGCGCTGAAGCTCCGCCAGCGCGGCCCCGACCTGATCGCCTGCCCAACCTGTGGCCGTCTGCAGTTCGACATGGACACCGTCGTCGCCGAAGTCGAGCGGCGCCTGGAAGCCTACGAGGATCCGATCGAGGTCTCCGTGCTCGGCTGTGCCGTCAACGGCATCGGCGAGGCGCGCCACGCCGACTTCGGCATCACCGGCGCGAAGGACATGGGGATGATCTACTCCAAGGGCGAGCCGCTGAAGAAGGTTCCCACCGAGCAGCTCGTGGATGAGCTCTTCAAGGAGATCGACCGCTACTACGCCGCCGGCAAGACCGTCCAGCGCGACGAGGCCGCCGCCGCGGAGGCGCGCGCGTGGCTCGCCGCCAATGAGGACGACACGCAGATGACACCCGAGCGCTTGGCCGCCCTGGAGGCCGCGGCGGCCGCCAACGACGACGCCGCGGACGCCGTGCTCGAGTCGATGCTCACACCCTCCGCGCTACCCGACGACGCCGGACCCGTGACGACCGCGCGCGCGGAACCCGCCACGGTGCTCGACGAGTCCGTCTCGCCGGTCGCCGGCCGGCGCTTCAGCCGCAGCTGAGCGCCGGCTCGGCAGTGAGGCTCAGGATGCCGCGGCGAACCGCTCGGCGACCTTCGACCAGTCCACGACGTTCCACCACGCGTCGAGGTAGTCGGGGCGGCGGTTCTGGTACTTCAGGTAGTACGCGTGCTCCCATACGTCGACGCCGAGCAGCGGCGTCTTGCCATCGGAGATCGGGTTGTCCTGGTTGGCGCTGCCCACGACCGCGAGGTTGCCGCCGTCGCGCACCAGCCACGACCAGCCCGAGCCGAACTGGTTGACGCCGGTCTCCTTGACCTTGGCCTTGAAGTCCGCAAAGGGGCCGAACGCGGAGGCGATTGCCGCGCCGAGCTCGCCGCTGGGCTCGCCGCCGCCGTCCGGACTCATGCTCTCCCAGAAAAGCGTGTGGTTGTAGTGTCCGCCACCGTTGTTTTTGACCGCGCCCAGCTTGTCCTGGGGCACCTGGCCGAGATCCTTCAGCACGTCCTCGATCGGGGTGTCCGCGAGCGCGGTGCCCTCGAGCGCCGCGTTGACCTTGTCCACGTAGGCCTGGTGGTGCTTGTCGTGGTGAAATTCCATCGTCGCCTTGTCGATGTGCGGCTCCAGTGCGTCATAGGCGTAGGGGAGCGGCGGAACTGTGTAGGCCATGTCGGGCTCCTCGGTTCTCGATTGACTGGTCAGCGGTTGCTCGCTGTTCTATCAGAGGCGCCGCGCCCACTCGCGGGCGAACGAAGGCCGTCGAGCGGGCGCGGATCTGCCGCGACGGAAACCAACGGCGCGCCGCGGGCGATCGCAGGCAAGCACCCGCGGCGCGCTCCGTAATACGCTGCTTGCCAGCGATGACCCGCCTCTCCCAATACTTGCTCCCCACCGAGAAGCAGGCCCCCGCCGACGCGGAGGCGATCTCGCACAAGCTGATGGTGCGCGCCGGGCTGATCCGCCAGATCGGGACCGGCATGTGGAGCTGGCTGCCCGCCGGCTGGCGCGTGCATCAGAAGGTCGTGCAGATCATCCGTGAGGAGATGGACGCGATCGGTGGGCAGGAGCTACTGATGCCGGTGCTGCAGCCCGCCGAGCTCTGGCGCAAGAGCGGGCGCTATTCGATCGAGGAGCTGTTCAAGTTGCAGGACCGCAAGGGCTCCGAGCTGGTGCTCGCGATGACCCACGAGGAGGCCGTCACCACGCACGTCGCGCAGACCGTGCGCTCCTACCGCGACCTGCCGCTGATCCTCTACCACTTCCAGGTCAAGGAGCGCGATGAGCCGCGCCCGCGCGCCGGGGTGCTGCGCACGCGCGAGTTCATCATGAAGGACGCCTACAGCTTCGACCGCGACGCCGCCGGTCTCGACGAGCGCTACGAGCTGCACGTCGGCGCCTACGACCGCATCATGGAACGCACCGGCCTGCGCTGGTATCGCGTGGAGGCCGACGTCGGCATGATGGGCGGCACCGGCGCGCACGAGTACATGGCGCCCTGCCCCGCCGGCGAGAACGAGATTGCCCTCGCTGGATCGGGCGAGAGTCAATATGCCGCGAACGTCGAGGTCGCCGCCGCCGATCCTCAGCCGGTGGAGCTGCCGCCGGCTCCGCCGGCGCCCGCGGAGGTCTCCACTCCGGGACTGACGACGGTGCTCGAGGTCGCCGGTGCGCTCGGCGTGCCGCAGGGCGCGCTGTTGAAGGCGTACCCGGTGGTGCTCGAAGGCGATGGCCGCATGATCCTGGTGCTGCTGCGCGGCGATCACCGCGTCAACGAGATCAAGCTCGCCGGCGTGCTCGGCGAGCGCAGCCGCCCCGCGCACCCGCAGGAGATCGCCACGCAGCTCGGTCCGCCCGGCTTCGTCGGTCCGGTTGGGCTCGACGGACGGGTCGAGATCCTGCTGGACCAGGCCGCGCTGCCCCCTGGCGCGAGTGCGGCTCCGAGCGCCGGCGGGGTGAGCGGCGAACGCGGCTACGTCACCGGTGCCAACCGCCCCGACGCGCATCTGCGCGGCGTCGTTCCCGGGCGCGACTTTCCCTTTCGCGCGGTCGACGTGCGTACGGTCCGCGCCGGGGATACCGTTGGCGGCCAGCCGCTAACGATCGAGCCCGCGATCGAGATCGGCAACATTTTCAAGCTCGGCACGCGCTACTCCGTGCCGCTCGACGCGCACTTCCTCGATGAGTCCGGTCGCGAGCAGCCGATCTGGATGGGCTGCTACGGAATTGGGCCCGCGCGCATCGCGGCCGCCGCCGTCGAGCAGTACGCCGACGAGCACGGCATCGCCTGGCCGCGCCCGCTCGCGCCCTTCGCGGTGCACCTCGTCGCGGTCGGCAAGGCCGACAGTCCGGCGCGCGCGAAGGCCGAGGAGCTGTATGAGACGCTGCGCGCCGGCGCGGTCGAGGTGCTTTACGACGACCGCGACGCCGGACCCGGCGAGAAGTTCGCCGACGCCGAGCTGCTGGGCTGCCCGCTGCGGCTGACCGTCGGCAAGCGCACGATCGAGTCCGGCGAGATCGAGGTGCAGGTTCGCCGCGGCCGTCGCCAGGTGCCCGGCATCTCGCTGACGAGCGAGCCGCACGAGCTGATCCGGGCGCTGGACGAGCTGTGCCGGACCCTTCCCTAGAGCCCCCCGCGCCGGACCCCGCCGCGCGCGCGTGTGCGGACGGGCCGGGGGGCGGCGAGCGCGGGGAGCGGCTGTCCGGTGGGACGTCCGGTGGGGGCCCCGCCGGGCGTGCGCGCGAGCGCGAGCGCACGCCCGCGCGCACGCGCACGCACGTGCCCGCGCGGCGGCTCACCTTTGCGCGTCTCTCGGGCCTCGACCGCTCCGGGCCGCCGCCGCCGCAGACCACCGCCGGGGAGCCCCTGCGACCGTGGACGATCCCCAACGCGATCGGCTTCGTGCGGCTCGCGCTGATTCCCGTGTTTCTCGCGGTCGCGCTATCGAGCTCCGGGAGTCCCAGCGTGAGCGCCGCGGTGCTGTTCGCGGTGATCGGCTGGGGCGACTACGCCGACGGGATCGCCGCGCGCGTAACGCGCCAGTACAGCCGCCTGGGAGCGCTGATGGACCCCGTCACCGACCGCCTGCTCGCGATCTCGGGGGTCGTGGTCTGCTGGCACTTCCAGTTGCTGCCCCGCTGGGCGCTGGGGGTGCTGATCGCGCGCGAGCTCGCGATGCTCGCGCTTGGCCGCTACGGCCTCGCGCGCGGGGTCGAGCTGCGCATCAACTGGCCCGGGCGCCTCTCCGTCGCGCCGCTGATGGGCGCGTTCTTCTTCGCGATGGTCGGCCTCGAAGGGTTCGGCGCCGTGCTGCTCTACATCGGTCTCGCCCTCGCGCTGGCCGCCACCGCGCTCTACATCCGCGACGGCGCGCGTCAGGCCCGCGAAACTCACTCCCACTGAGTCTCAAGCTCAGCTTTACGTTTGGGCTATAGTTGCCGATGTAGTAGGGGTAGGTGCGCCGGCTCTCCCGGGCGCTTCATCCACGAGGATCCCACACACATGCACAAGCTGCGAGAGGAGCGGTGATCACACCCAGATGGATACCTTTCCCGACCTCGGCTCACTAAACGAAGCGGAGTTGAAGGAGCTGATTCGCGAGCTCACCGATGAGGAGACCGACATCTCCTACAAGCGGCGCATCCTGCACGGCAAGATCGACATCCTGCGGGCCGAGCTGGTCAATCGCATGCGCAAGAAGCACGACGGCGGCGAGCAACTGATCACCGGCGAGGACGTCCAGCAGCTCACCGACATTCTCGCGCGGCGTCAGTCCGGCAACGGGACCGACGGCTAGGAACGCCGAGCACGATGGCCCAGTCTTGTCCCGAGTGCGGTTTCGCTAACGACGACGGCGCGAACTACTGCCAGCGTTGCGGGGCGCTGCTGCGCAACGAGGCCGTCGGCGGAGGGGATCCGGTGACGGCCACCTACCGCATCGACGAGAGCGGCGAGCTCGTGCCGATCGAGCTCGACGAGGTCACCGCGCTGGGGCCGGCGCTCGTAATCCGTGCCGGCGGGGGCCGCGTCGGCGAGAGCTTCCAGGTGCTCGGCGAGCGCATGAGCATCGGCCGGCGGCCCGACTCCGAGGTGTTCCTCGATGACATCACCGTTTCGCGCGATCACGCGCTGCTGATTCGCCGCGGTGACATGTGGCATCTCGACGACTGCGGCTCGCTGAACGGTACCTATGTCAATCGCGAGCGGATCGAGTCCCATCGCCTGGAAGAGGGCGACGAGGTGCAGATCGGCAAGTACAAGCTCACCTTCCACGCGCGCTGATGGCGATCCGTACGCCAGCCGCCGAGAGCGCCCTCGAGGCCGACGTCGGCGAGCTCGAGCAGGGTCTGGCGGCGGGCCGCGCGGACCCGGAGGCCGTGCGCCAGAAGTCGATCACGATCGGCGCCGTCTGCAAGGCACTCGCCCAGGAGTTTCCCGACATCTCGATCTCCAAGATCCGCTACCTCGAGGATCAGAAGCTCGTAACCCCGCGCCGTACCCCGGGCGGCTACCGGCTCTACACGCAAAGCGACGTCGCCCGTCTGCGCATGATCCTGCGCCTGCAGCGCGACGAGTTCCTGCCGCTGCGCGTGATCCGCCAGGAACTGGCCTCGGGGCGCGGGGACGGTGGCGCCACGCCCGCGCCGGGTCGCGAGAGCGTGCGCCCGCGCCGCGCCGGCGTCAGCGTCCGTGAGGATAGCGGCGCGCTGTTCTCACTCGAGGAAGTGCTCGAGGAGACCAAGGCCGACGCGAAGCTCGTGCGCGAGCTCGAAGAGTACGGCGTCGTCAAGGGTGAGCTGCGCGGGGGCGCGCGCTACTACGACGAGACCGAGCGCGAAATCATCGGCGCCGTCGCCGAACTCGCGCGCTACGGCGTCGGCGGGCGCAATCTGCGCGTGTTTCGCTCCTCCGCCGATCGCGAGGCGAACTTGCTGCAGCAGATCCTCGCGCCCGCGCTGCGCTCGCGCAATCCTCAGCGGCGCAAGGAGGCGCTGGAGGCCCTGGAGAACCTCGCCGCGGTGACGACGCATCTACGCCACCTGCTGCTCGTGCGCGACCTGCGCAAGATCGCGGGCTGATGGACGAGCCCGACCTGCGGGCGCTGATCCGAGACATCCCCGACTTTCCCAAGCCGGGGATTCTCTTCAAGGACATCACGCCGCTGCTGGCCGACGCCGGAGCGCTCGCGCACGCCGTGCGCGGCCTCGCCGCCTACGCGCGCCCGTTGGAAGTCGATTGTGTTCTGGCCGCGGAGGCGCGCGGCTTCCTGCTCGGTCCCGCGCTCGCGCTCGAGCTCGGCGCGGGGTTCGTGCTCGCGCGCAAGCCCGGCAAGCTGCCCTACGAGACGGTCAGCGCCGAGTATCTGCTCGAGTACGGCTCCGGTGAGCTCGAGCTGCACAGTGATGCCGTGCACCGCGGCACGCGCGTGCTCGTGCACGACGATCTGCTCGCCACCGGCGGCACCGCGCTCGCGTTGTGCGAGCTCGTCGCGCAGCTCGGCGGAGAGGTCGTGGGCTGCGGTTTCCTGGTCGAGCTCGCTTTCCTCGGCGGCCGCGAGCGCCTGCGGCCGCGCGACGCGCACGCGCTGATCTCCTACGCCTCGTAGGCTTGGTCTGATGCCCACCACGCGCCGCACCCGCGCGATCGCCGCGCCCGCCCAGGACATCTGGGAGTTGATCGGCGACCCGCATCACCTGCCGCGCTGGTGGCCGCGCGTTGCGCGCGTGGAGTCCGTCGAGCCCGGCGCCTTCACCGAGGTGCTCACGAGCCGCCGCGGACGGCTCGTGCGGGCCGACTTCCGGGTGCTCGCGCGCGACGAGCAGGAGCTGCTGCTGCGCTGGTCCCAGCAGATCGAGGGAACGCCCTTCGCGCGGCTGCTCGCCTCCGCGGAGACCGAGCTGCGCGTCGAGCCCGCCGGGCGTGCCGCGAATGTCACGATCGAGCTACGCCAGGCCCTGCACGGGCTGCTCCCCAATCTCGGAGCCAGCCGGGTACGCCGCGCGGCGCGCGCGACGCTCGACGAGGCACTCGACGGCCTGGAGCGGATCGTTGGCTAGCCGCACCTCGCCGACCGCGCCGCCCGCGGCGCCCGCGATGCGGTGGTGGGGTTGGGGCGATCCCGCGCGACCCGCGGGCCTGCCCGCGCACGCGTTGGACTTCCTGCGCGAGAGCGTCGGCATCGCCGCGCAGCCCCGGCCGCCGGTCGCGCTCGCGAATGTGCGCCTGCCGTCCTCGGCCCTTTCCGCCGAGACGCTCGGCGAGCTGCGCTCGCTGCTCGGCGGCGCCGCCGTGCGCGAGGGGCACGAGGAGCGCGTCCTGCACGCCGCCGGCAAGGGCTACCCGGACCTGGTCGGCCTGCGCGCCGGCGAGCCGCAGGGGGCGCCCGACGCGGTGCTCTATCCCGCCGACGCCGCGCAGCTGGAGCCGCTGATGGAGCTCTGCGCGCGCCGCTCCCTCGCGCTCGTTCCCTTCGGGGGAGGCACCAGCGTCGTGGGAGGTCTCGCGCCGCTGCGCGGAGAGCACGGCGCGGCGCTCGCACTGGACCTCCGCGCCTTCGGCGCCGTGCTGGAGCTCGACCGCGAGTCGCGGATGGTTACCGCCCAGGCCGGCATGCGCGTGCCCGCGCTCGAGGGATGGCTGGCCTCGCGAGGGCTGACGCTCGGCCACTTCCCGCAGTCCTACGAGTACGTCTCGCTGGGCGGCTGCGCCGCCACGCGCTCCGCCGGTCAAGCCTCGACGGGTTACGGGCGCTTCGGGGAGCTGGTGCGCGGCCTGCGGATGGTCGCACCCGCCGGAGAGCTCGCTCCGGGCGCGCAACCCGCGAGCGCCGCGGGCCCCGATCTGCGCGAGCTGCTGGTCGGCTCGGAGGGCACGCTGGGGGTGATCCACGAGCTCACGCTGCGCGTGCGTCCCGCTGCCGAGCAGAGCCGCTACGAGGGAGTCTTCTTCGAGAGCTTCGCCAGCGGAGGCGCGGCTCTCCGTGCCCTTGCGCAGGAGGGCCTCGCGCCTGCGGTCGCGCGGCTCTCCGACGAGGCCGAGACGCGCATGTCGCTCGCGCTCGCCGGCAGCGGGGGCCTCAAAGGTCGCGCCGGACGCGCCTACCTAGGAGTCCGCGGCTACGCCGCCGGCTGCTTGGCGATTCTCGGCTTCGAGGGCACCGCACGCGAGCTCGCCGCGCGCCGTCCCGCGGCGCTCGAGCTGGTACGCCGCCACGGCGGTCTGCCGGTTGGGCGCTCGCCCGGCGAGGCCTGGCGCGCGCAGCGCTTCGCCGCGCCCTACCTGCGCGACGAGCTGCTCACCTACGGGGTGATGGTCGAGACACTCGAGACCGCCGCCCCGTGGTCGAAGCTGATGGGGCTCTACCGTGCGGTCGCGCGCGCGATCGAGGGCTCGCTCGTCGCGCAGGGAACGCCCGGTCTCGTGCTGTGCCACATCTCGCATCTCTATGAGACCGGTGCTTCGCTGTACTTCACGTTCATCGCCCGCCAGCGCGAGGGCGCCGAGCTCGAGCAGTGGCAGCTCGTCAAACAGGCCGCCGGCGATGCGATCCTCGCGCACGAGGGCACCATCACTCACCATCACGCCGTCGGCAGCGCTCACCTGCCGTGGATGGAGCGCGAGGTCGGCGCCACCGGGCTCGGCGCGCTGCGCGCATTGAAGGCGCAGCTCGACCCCGCGGGCATCATGAACCCCGGCAAGCTGCTGCCGCCCGGCTAGCTAGTGCAGCGAGAAGGCCCCGCCCAGCAGCGTGGGGCCGGGGTGGGAGGGGTGGCGGCTGGTCTCGCTGGTGAGGATGATGCGGCTGTAGCTGCCCGCGCTGCTCGGCAGCGGTCCGCCGCCTTCGACCAGCCCGCTGGAGCCCGCCGCTGGCAGGCTGCCGAGGGGATAGTCGGGGGCGCTTGCGCCACCTTCGAGCCACACCGCGTAGAACGCGCCACTGGGAAGCGCGGGCAGCCCTTTGGCGAAAATGTAGAACGCGTGCTCGCTTTTCTGCGTCAGCACGTATGCGACGCCGATCGCTTTGCTCCTGGCCGGGTCGGGTGGGCTCAGCGTGAGCGCCTTGCCGTGGCTCGTCGAGGACGCGCCCGTCGAGGTTGTGCTGCTCGCCGGGCTTTCGGTCGTCGTCGTCGCGGGTGTGCTCGATGTGTCTTTGTTCCCTTGCGCCGAGCTGCTCGTGCCCGTGTGGTGGGCGGGCGTCGTGGCATCGCCGGATTGGGTGCCGGTGTGCGAGCCGCCGCCCCCGCCGCCGATGCCGACAATTACCAGGACCACGACGACGATCGCGATCGCCGCGAGCGCGCCCAAGACGACCGCGCCGCCGACCCGCGAGCTTGGGGGCTGTGACTTGGCCACCGTCGCCGGTGGCGAGTCGACCGGTGCGCGTGTGCTGGACGGCTCGCGCGGACGTGCTGGCTCCCGGGCGCTCCGCGGATCGCGGGTCGCGCGCGCCGGAACATCCGCGCGGGCGCTCGCGGCACCGGACGGCGCCTCGCGGGCGCCGGGGATCTGCGGCAACGCGCGCGTGGTGGCCAGCGGCGCCAGCTCGCTGGAGAGCGCCTGCGCCCACGCGCGTCCCGCGGTGGAGCTCGCGAGAAAGTCACGCGTCTGGCTCGCCGCGCTCGTGGACTGCTGGCCAAGCAGGTAGTCCCCGAGCTGCTCGCGCTCGGCGGCGCTCAGCCCGCGTGCCTGTGCCGGGGCTAGTAGGGCCAGCGCTGCGTGCGCGCGGTCGTGCACGGCGCGCTCCTGGATTCCCAGCATTCCCGCGACCTCGCTGTAGCGCTTGCCGCGGCGCAGCAGCAGCGACAGCACGGCGCTGAGGTCGGGTGGGATGCTCTCCAGGCGGCTCATGGGCGGTCTAGGCTATCGTGGCGCCGCGATGAGCATCCCCAGCGCGGAGCAGCTCAACGAGGTGCTCCTCGGTTTCGACCGTCACTACGGCCTGCAGCTGCTCGAGGTCACCGACGAGCTGGTGCGCGCACGCGTCGACGTTCGCGACGAGCTTAAGCAGCCCGCCGGCCTGGTCCACGGTGGCGTGTACGCGTCGATGGCCGAGGCAATGGCGTCCCTGGCGACGGGCCTGTCGGTGCTCCCGCAGGGCTCCACCGCGATGGGTCTCTCCAATAGCACGAGCTTCCTGCGACCGGTGACCGGGGGGGTCGTCCACGCGCGTGCCACGCGACTACATCGCGGTCGCACGACGTGGGTATGGGACGTGCACTTCAGCGACGACGAGGGCCGTCTCTGTGCGCTTACGCGGATGACGATCGCCGTCCGCGCGCTACCCGCCTGAGGCGCGCGGCACGAGGGGCGCCGCGGGTGGCTGTTGGGAGAGCAGTGGCTTTTGCGCGAAGGTCGTGGTCGGCAGCGGCCGCGGCAGCGGCGCGCCGGGCAGCTCGACGGCGTTAATGCTCACCATTGCCTGCGCCGCGGCACGCGCGAGTGCGACGCTATCGGCGTAGATGTCCACGACGACCCCAGCGGTGGACACCTCGATCGTCCGACCGCCCTGCGCACTCGTGCTCGCGACGCCGCGCACCGAGATCGTGCGCCGCGCGGTGGAGCCGCCCGGGCGGAAGCTGTTGTCGGGCGAGGTGACGATTTCCAGCGGTGTCACGCAGACGTTCTCACCGCCCTGCCTGCAATCGCCGTACTTGATCGTGTAGGCGCCGCTCACATCGCGCCCGACGCTGATCAGCGGCAGCTTGCGAAAGGTGCCGCCGAGCCAGTAGACCGGGTATTCGCTCTGCATCGCCAGCGGCTCCAGGAAGCTCGGAGCGACCGCCTCGTTCTGGAGTGTGTTCGCACAGGCGCCCAGCGCCGCTCCACAAAGCGTGAGCAGTGCGGCCGCGGCCAGGAACGCGCGCAGGCGCGGGCGTTGAGAGGAGCGCACCCGCGCAGGGTAGCGGCCGACCTCAGCCGCGGTAGCGATTGGTGATTGGCATTCTGCGGTCGCGGCCGAAGGCGCGCGTGGTGAGCTTGATGCCAGGCGGCGCTTGGCGGCGCTTGTACTCGGCGAGGTCCACGAGGCGAATCACGTGGTCGACCTCCGCCGCCGGCAGCCCCTGCGCGATGAGCTGCTCGCGGCCGTGGTCGAGCTCGATATAGGCCTGCAGGATGCGGTCGAGCAGCGCGTAGGGGGGCAGCGAGTCCTCGTCGCGCTGGTCGGCTCGCAGCTCCGCCGAGGGCGCGCGCTCCAGGATTGACGTGGGGATCGGAGCACTCGCGCGAGCCCCGCCATTTGCGCCCGCGGGCGAGTTGCGCCACTCACAGAGACGGTAGACGAGGGTCTTTGGTACGTCCTTGATCACCGCGAAGCCACCCGCGAGGTCGCCGTAGAGCGTCGTGTAGCCGACCGACATCTCGGACTTGTTGCCCGTGGTGAGCACCAGCCAGCCGAACTTATTAGAGAGCGCCATTAGCAGGTTGCCGCGGATGCGCGCCTGAAGATTCTCCTCAGTGAGATCCGGATCGCGATCGGCGAACGGCTCGCGCAGCGTCGCCGTGTAAGCGTCCATGACGGCCTCGATCGTCAGCTCCTGCGCCTGGACCCCGAGTGCGGCCGCCAACGCTCGTGCGTCGTCCTGGGTTGCGGCGGAGGAGAAGCGCGAGGGCATGATTGCGACGCTGACGCGCTCGGGGCCCAGCGCGTCGGTTGCGATGCACGCGACCAGCGCGGAGTCGATTCCCCCCGAGAGGCCGAGTACGACGTGAGCGAAGCCGTTCTTCTCGACGTAGTCGCGCAGGCCCAGGGTCAGCGCCGCATAAATCGCGGCCTCCTCGGGTGCCAGCGGTGCGCGTAGCGGCCCGCGCGTAGCGAGATCGCAGAGCAGCAGCTCCTCCTCGAACTGCGCGGCCCTGGCGATCGTCGCGCCGCTGGGGTCGAGCACGAAGGAGTGCCCGTCGAAGACGAGCTCGTCCTGGCCACCCACGAGCCCGCAGAAAGCGATGTAGGCACCGTGCTCGCGAGCACGCTCCGCGAACAGTCGCTCGCGCTCGTCGCCCTTGCCGGCGTGATAGGGCGAGGCGGAGATGTTGAGGATCAGCGTCGCTCCCGCCGCGGCCTCCTCGGAGGCGGGTGGGCCCGGGCGCCAGAGATCCTCACAGACCGTCAGGCCGATGCGCTCGGCGCCGATTTCGATCACCGCGCCGCCGTGGCCGGCCTGGAAGTAGCGCTGCTCGTCGAAGACCCCGTAATTGGGCAGGTGGGTCTTGCGGTAGATCGTTCGAATCTCGCCGTCGGCGAGGACGGCCGCCGCGTTGTAGACGCCCTCGGCGCGCTCGGGGAAGCCGACGACCGCGACGATCCCCCGCGTGTCGCTCGCAAGCTGTTCCAGCGCGCGTCGCGCGTCGCTGAGGAAGTGCTCGCGCAGCAGCAGATCCTCGGGCGGATAGCCCGTGAGCGCCAGCTCTGGGAACAGCACCAGCTCGGCGCCGGCCTCGCTGGCCGCGTCGATGCCCGCGCGGATGCGCCCCGCGTTGCCGTCGATGTCGCCGACGGTGGCGTTCAACTGGCAGAGGGCCAGACGCACCGGTCAGGGTTTGACCGGCGCCGCTTTGCCGGATGTTGCTGCAGACGCTTTCGCGCGCGGGCGCGCCTTCTTCGGAGCTTTTGTCTTAGCCGCGGCAGTGGTTGGTGTCGCGGCGCGCTTGCCGTTGCTCGCGCGAGGTGCTTTGGCCCTCTGCGGCGATGGCACATGTGCGGCTCGGGCGAGCTGGCGAACCGCATGCTCGAGATCCAGTGCGATCGCGTCGAGGTCGGGGAGCGCGTCGTAGTCGCCGAGCAGGCCGAAGCCGAGGTGGCCGTTGTAGCTCATCACTGCGATCCCGAGTGCCTGGCGGCGCGCGAGCGGGACGACTGGGTAGAGCGAGCGCAGGCGGTGACCGAGCAGGTACAGCGGGAACTGCGGCCCCGGCACGTTGGTCACGACGAGGTTGAAGTAGCGCTGGCGGGCCTGCAGCCGGGCGGCCTGACTGAGGATCGTCGGTGGGGCGAAGCCCGCGAGGTTGGTCAGCGCCTGTGCGCCGACGGCCTGGCCGGAGCGCTTGAGGTTCTCCATCGCCAGGCGGATCTGCTCGAGGCAGTCCGCGGGATCCTCGACGCCCACCGGCAGCGGTGCCCACATCGCCGCGACTTGGTTGCCGAGGGCGCCGCGCTGGCTATCGGCGCGCACGGAGACCGGCACCATCGCCTTAAGCACTAGGCCCGTTGTGTCGTGGCCGCTGCGCCGCAGCCAGCGGCCCAGCGCGAGGCTGACCGACGCGAGCACCACATCGTTGAGCGTGCCGCCGAGCGAGTCCTTGATGCTCTTGAACAGCGCGAGATCGGCGTCGACGAACGTGTAGCGGCGATGTGGGCCGATGTCGACATTCAGCGGCGAGGGCGGTGCCGGCGCGTTGATGCCCGCGAGCGTCGTCGCGCTGATGCTCTCGAGGTTGCGGCGCAGCTGGCCCAGCGCGCGGCGCGGCGCGCGCATCACCCTGCGTGCCCCGCGTGCGATCTCGCCGGGCACCGTGGTGCGTTCGAGCAGCGCCTCGCCCAGCAGCTTCGCCGAGCCGGGCAGCGGCCGCGGGTTCCACGGCTCCGTGTGCCCCGGTGAGGTGAGCGGCACGGCGGCGGTGTCGAACAGCACGGTCGTGATGTCCACGCCGGAAATGCCGTCGACAAGCGCATGGTGGGTCTTAGCGATCAGCGCGAAGCGCTGTCCGGCCATGCGGTCCACGAGCCAGATCTCCCACAGTGGCTTGGAGCGATCAAGGCGCTGGGAGAAGAGCCGCCCCGCGAGCTGCTTGAGCGCGGCCTCGTCGCCGGGACGCGGCAGCGCGGTGTGGCGGATGTGGTAGTGAGGGTTGAAGTGCGGGTCGTCAGTCCACACCGGACGTCCCTGGTCGAGCGGCACGTAAGCCAGGCGCTGGCGGTAGCGCGGCACGAGGTGCAGCCGGCTGAGCACGTGATCGACGAGCTCCTGCGGGGTCGGCGCTTGACCTTCGAAGATCATTACCGAGGCGACGTGCATGTGCGCCGTCGAGTTGTCCTCGAGATGCAGGAACGCGGTATCCAGCCCGGTGAGCCGATCGGGGTTCGCCATCAGCTGATTGTGGCTGCTCGGGGACGGGGAGTCAACGACCGAGGCTGAAATCTTCGTCGCAGATCGAAATCGCCGCCAGCCAGCTCTGTCGCGAGCCTCCTGAGCACGCTCAAGTCATCCCGGCTGCGGAGGCCGATGGAGAGATCGCGCCGCGCCCCGCCGGGGCCAGCGTGCGGTCTACCGCGCGCATCCCCGGAAGCAGCAGTCCTCCGAGCGTCGCCGCGGCGCCCGCCAGTCCCGCGCCGATCAGGGTCGCGCGAACCCCGAATGCGGCGCTGAGCGGCGCGGTCAGCGCGAAGGACACCGGCAGCAGCCCGATCGAGATGAGCCAGTCCAGGCTCGAGACGCGTCCGAGCATGTGGCCGGGCACGTGGCGCTGCTTGATCGTCGCCCACACGATCGTCCCCGCGGTCTCCAGCAGGTTGAAGGCGAGGCTGGCCAGCATCAGCTGCCAGATCGCGCTCGCCAGTCCGTAGCCGGCAACCGCGAGCGTGGCGAGCGCCCAGACGACATAGATGAACGTCATGCCGCGCGAGGGCAACCCGCTGCGAGCCATCACCAGCGCACAGGCGACCGAACCGAAGCCACCCGCGCCCAACACGAGGCCGAGCTGCACGCCGCTGCCGCCGAGGACGTGCTTGACCATGAACGGCAGCAGTACCTCCGCGGGCCCCATGAACAGCAGGTAGGCGATGCCCGCGCTCGCGAAGGTTCCCCACAGCCAGACGTGACGGCGCACGTAGACCCAGCCCTCGCGCAGCTCGCCGCTGCTCGCAAGCGCCCAGCGCTTACCCGCGTGGCGCCGATCCGCGTGCCGGCTGTCCTCTGCGGGGCCCCGCCGCGCGCGCTCGCGCGCGTACGCGCGCGCGGCGGGGTTCGCAACAGACATCGACCACAGCGTCGCCGCCGAGACAAGGAACGTCGCTCCGTCGGCCAGAAATGCCGAGCCGGCCCCCAGCACCCCGACGAGCACACCTCCGACCGCGGGGCCCGCCAGACGCAGCGCGACCGGACGTACTACCTGCTCGAGCGCGTTGGCCTGTCCAAGCTGCCACTCCGGCAGCAGCTCCGGCAGAATCGCGTCGCTAGCCGGATCAAAGAACGCCTGCGCGGCGCCATAGAGGGCGACGATCACCATCATCTGCCACAGGTGCAACGTGCCGCTGATCGCCAGCGCGGCGAGCAGCGCGAGCAGAACCGCGCGCATCAGGTCCGCGAGCAGCATCACGCGGCGGCGACTGTGCCGGTCGCTGACCACCCCGCCGAACAGCAGCAGAGCGATCAGTGGCACCGTCATCGCGATGCCGAGCAGGGCCAGCGCGGACGGCGCGTTCGAGATGGTGTATGCCTGCCAGGCAAGCGCCACCAAGAACGCGCCGTCCCCGAGCAGCGAAACGCTGCGCCCGGCGAACAGCAACCGAAAGTCGCGGTTCGCGAGGACGCCGCTACGCAGCATCTTGCGGGGCCGGCACCGGCCCGCCGGACTCCAGCCCATTCGCCTCCGGCCTGCCCGCGAGGTAGTCGGCGAGGTGCCCCGACTCCATCGGGTGCGCGAAGTGGAAGCCCTGACCGAGCTCGCAGCCGAGGTCGCGCAGACGGCTGAGCTGCTCGTCGAGCTCGATGCCCTCCGCGACGACCTCCAGCGAGAGCGAGCTCCCGAGCGCCACGACCGCGCTGGAGAGATCGAGCGCCTCGCGGGTCGTATCGGGCCGTAGGAAAGAGCGGTCCATCTTGATCACGTCGACCGGGAAGCGGCTCAGGTAGCTCAGCGACGAGTAGCCGGTGCCGAAGTCATCCATCGCGACGCGCACACCGAGCGCCCGCAGTTCCTTGAGCTTGACGACCGCGATGTCCGGGTCGTCGATCAGCATCGACTCGGTGATCTCCAGCGTCAGCAGGCTCGGCTCCAGGCCGGACTCCGCGAGCGCGTCGCGCACGTCGGAAATCACGTCGCTGTGCTGGAGCTGCTTGACGGAGAGGTTCACGCACATGTACAGGCTCCCGTCGGCCCCGTTCTCCGCCCACAGGCGTTGCACCGAGACGGCCTGGCGGCAGGCCTCGCGCAGCACCCAGCGCCCGATCGGGACGATCAGGCCGGTCTCCTCGGCGAACGGAATGAAATCGCCAGGGACGACCAGGCCTCGCTCGGGGTGGTGCCAGCGCAGCAGCGCCTCCATGCCCGCGACGCACCCGTCGGCGAGCCGCACAATCGGCTGGTAATGCAGCTCGAACTGGCCGTTCTCCAACGCCCGCTGCAGGTCGGCGCGTAGCTCTAGACGCGCGAGCACGCCGGCGTGCATCTCGGGCTCGAACAGCCGATAGCCGCCCTTGCCGTCGCGCTTGGCGATGTACATCGCGGCGTCGGCGTCGCGGATCAGCTCGTCGGCGCCGGCGCCCGAGGTTCCCTCGAGGATCGAGATCCCGATGCTGCCGCGCACGACGAGCTCCTTGCCGGCGACCATCAGCGGCCGGCGCAGATCCTCGAGCACACGCTCGGCGACGTCGACCGCGGTCTGCGTACTATCGAGAATCCTCCAGCAGCACGACGAACTCGTCCCCACCGAAGCGCGCCGCGGTGTCGCTCGTGCGGATACTGGCCGACAGGCGCTTGGCAACGTCGATCAGCGCCGCGTCGCCGGCGCCGTGGCCGAGGCTGTCGTTGATCGTCTTGAAGTCGTCGATATCGAGGAAGATCACCCCGAGCTCGCGCTCCTCGCGCCGCGCGCGACCGATCGCGTGGCGCACGCGCTCCACGAACAGCGCGCGGTTGGGCAGGTTGGTCACGGGATCGTGAAATGCCTGGTGGGCGAGCTGCTCCTCGAAGACCTTGCGCTCTGAGATGTCGCGCGCATTGAGCACGATGCCGCGTACGTGCTCGTCATCGAGCAGGTTCGTGTGCAGAATCTCGAACTGACGCAGGCTGCCATCGTGGTGGCGCAGCGTGCACTCGATGACCTGTCCATCGCGACGCGCGTAGGCCGCGCCGTCGGCGAGCAGCTGCAGCAGACGCCCGGCGTCCTCCTTGGCGACGATGCGATCGAAGCGAGTTCCCAGCAGCTCGTCCGGCGGATAGCCGAGCACGTGTTCGGAGGACGGGCTCTGATAGGTGATCGTGGTGTCCGCGCCGACGACCGTGATCAGGTCGCTGGAGTGCTGCACGAGCGAGGCGAAGCGCTCCTCGCTGCTGCGACGTTGGAGCTCCGCCGTCAGGCGTGCCTTCTCCTCGGCGAAGGCACGCTCGCGCTCGGCTGACTGCTCTTGCTGGCGCACCAGTCCGACCATGCGCATCACGACGAAGCCGAACAGCACCATCGATGCGCAGATGATCACGATCAGGTCGAGATCACCACGGCGCAGCTCCTTGAGCAGAATGCAGATCGGAGCGATCAGCGAGGCGCCGGTGAGGAGTGCGAGGCGCAGTGTCGTCAGCTTGGCCTCGCGGCCCAGCACCGGCTCGTCGAGGTCGACCATCGAGGGATGCAGGGCCGCGGTACCCCACAGCAGCTGGTAGGAGAACCAGCCGAGGTCGAGCAGTAGCTGATGGTGGAAGGCGCCTTCGAGCGTCATCACCCCGTAGACGAAGTCGGTACTCAGCAGCGCGAGGATGCTCGCGCTGAGGAAGTAGAAGGACGGGCGACGCCGGCCGGCGTCGAGCACGAGGCGGATCGCGGCGGCGAGCAAGATGATGTCCCCGAGCGGATAGGCCACCGAGACGAGCTTGGGCAGCAGTTCCAGCGAGCCGTCGTGCAGGTAGGGCGCGATCTGCAGCACCCACGAGAGCAGCGAGAGCCCCAGGGTCAGGATTGCGGCATCGATCAGCGTGTTGCGGTTGCGCTGCGGGTTGCGCTTGCGCACGAGCAGCAGCAGGCCCAGCATCTGCGCGGGATAGACGGTGAGGTAGATCGCGTCGCCGATCGAAGGGAACGGGACTTCGCCGTGCAGGATGTAGCGGGGGTAGCTGTAGGTGTAGACGTCGCCCAGCCAATAGAGGAAGAAGCCGAACGCGAACAGCCACCACGGCAGCGCGTACTTGGGTTTGTTGCGGCGGATGCCGAGGATCACGGCAATCCAGCTGGTCAGGCCGAGCGTGTTGAAGAACGCGGGATTGCCCTTCAGCGGCGGCACCAGGAGATACAGGAAAGCGCCCACCGCGCCGAAGGCGAGGTACCCCTCCCACAGCTGGATGCGGGGTCGACGACCGCGCGACGGGCTGCGCTGCGCGTCGGCCGCGACGGGCGGCCCCTGCGCGGCCCCACGGGGACGCGAGGGAGCGAAGGCGATTATGTCCTTCATGCCCTCTCCAGCGCTGAGTGGGTCGCGGCCGACTGCAGCTCGCCGCGCTCGGCGAGCTCGCCGAGGACGGCGATCAGTGAATTCACTTCGGCGTCGGTGTTTGCCGCGGTGAGCTGCACGCGGAAGCCGACCTCCGCCTTGGGCACGAGCGGGTAGGCGGCGAGCGTCACGTAGATGCCGCGCTCGAACAGCAGTCGGCCGACCTCGTCGATTCGGGTGTGCTCGCGCAGCGGAACCTCGATGATCGGTAGCTGCGAGCGATTGGGCGTGTGGGCATCGAGCTCGCCGAGCGCGTCCAGCACGCGGACGCTGTGGCGATGCACGGTGCGGCGCAGCTCGTCTCCGCGGCGCTCGTTGACGTCGAAGCCCGCGAGTACCGTCGCCAGCGAGGCGATCGGCGAGGGGCCCGAATATAGATACGGAGGCGCGGCGACCTTCAAGAGGTTCTTGACCTCGGTCGGGCAGGCGATGAACGCGAGCAGCGAGGAGTACGCCTTGGAGAAGCCGCCGATGAGGACCACATCGTCGTAGCTCTCGCCGAAGTGGCGCACGATGCTGTTGCCGCGCGCGCCATAGGGGCACAGCTCACCGGGGCCGTGCTCGCCGATTACACCGAAGCCGTGAGCGTCGTCGACGTACAGCAGCGCGCCGTGGCGACGCGTCACCTCGGCGAACGCCCGCAGGTCCGGGGGATTGCCGGTCATGCTGTTGACCCCGTCCATGCAGACCAGTCGCGCGCTGTCGCGCTCGGCTGTGAGCAGCTCGTCGAGATGATCGGGATCCTCGAAGCGGAAGCGACGGACCGCGGCACCGCGCGCGCGTGCTACCTGGCAGCCGTCATACATCGTCTTGTGCGCACGCGCGTCGAGGAAGATCGTTCCGGAGGCAGCCAGCACCGGAATCACCGAGCCGTGGATGTGCGTGATCGTCGGCAGTACCAGCGAGTCCTCGCAGCCGAGCAGCGCGGTGAGGCGCTCCTCGATTTGCTCGTAGAGGACCGGGCTGCCCAGCAGGCGCGACCAGCTGGGATGGGTGCCCCACTCCTCGAGGAACGCGGGAACCGCCTGGATGATCTCGGGGTCGAGATCGAAGCCGAGGTAGTTGCACGAGGCGAAGTCCGCGAGCCAGCGCTCCCCGACGCGGATCATGCGCCCGTCGATCTCGGCGATCACGGCGTCCATCATCGGATGCGCGGCGCGCAGTGCCTCGATGTCAGCTACGGACTCCAGCCAGTGGTCGATCCAGCGGCCGGCCGGCCGAGAGGCCACGGCGCGTCTGGAGCTAGTGCGTGGAGCGCTCGTAAGTGCGGGGTTGGAGGCCAGCGAAGATGACATATTCGAACGACCATCGGATCTCCGCAGCAATGCCTTGATAGTTGGGCGCTCAACTCGGCGTTTCACGCAGCGCGCGCACGCGGGGGCGCTGGGGGTGAGAGACAGCCGTCGCGAGGCCGTTTGAGCGTGCGAGCGGGTTCTCGGAGATGTGTGCCCTTGCGCACACAAGCGCTACAAATGCTCACCTAACCTGTTCCGGCTCGTCCAAGAGAGCATTTTTTCGCCGAGTCGTCTCCGTTGTTGGAGGCGGGCGGGGGCCCACTGCCGGGCCGCGATGAGGTGGCTCGGATGGGGCGAATCGGCCGTTGCTGTGGCCGTAACGCCAGGTCGGCGCACGCCTTCGTGCGCGCGAGGTGGCGTGAGCCCGACAGCTAACCCCGTAGGCGTGGACTCAAGGAGGAATATGTACGTCCCCGCAACGCTTGCGCTGCCCGTGACGCCACCCAGCCAGGCCGGTGTGCTGGCCACCCAACCAGCGACCGACATAGCATCGGCCGGTGTGCCGGCTACCCAACTGCTTGCCGGCGAAGTCGCGGTAGGGGAGCCGGTGCAGCCGGGGCCGCTGCGCACCGCGCTGCATGTACGCGGCGCCGACCTCGACGTGCTCGTCGGCGGCAGCGCGACGATCGTGGGCACGCTAATACCGCGGCTTGCCGATCAACGGGTCGTTCTGCAACTGCGTGCTCGCCACGGTTGGCGAACAGTCGCCGGTACGCACACCGGCGCGCGCGGGCGCTACCGGCTGCATCTGCGCGCGCACGCGCTGGGCAGCAGGGGGGCGCGAGTGCTCTTCGCGGGCGACGCGCGGGCGCGCGGCTCGCACCGCCGTCTCGGGCTGCTCAGCGTCTTTCGGCTTGCCGGCGCTTCGTGGTACGGAGGAGGAGGCACCATGGCGTGCGGGGGTTGGCTGACGAGCTCGACCTTAGGAGTCGCCAACAAGACGCTGCCGTGTGGCACGCTCGTGACGCTGCGCTACGGCGGGCGCACCGTCCGCGTGCCGGTTGTCGACCGCGGTCCCTATGTCGTGGGGCGCGAATACGACCTAACTGAAGCGACCAAGCGCGCGCTGGGCTTCGAAGGGACGGGGGAGGTGTGGGCGACAGCCTGAGCGCGCTGTGGGGCACGCGACCGGCACAAGCCCCGCGGGCGCCGGGTGGGGCCCCGTGTCTGCAATGGCATTCGGTGACCCCGCCGCGCGCGCGCACGCGCGGCGGGGTTCCCAAGCGAGAGTTCCTCCCCCGCCCGGCGCTAGAGTTCCCGCCCGGAGTGCTAGTCACGCGTGCATCGGAGGTCGCGCGGCATGAGTGAGCAGATCCCTTTCGCCAACTACCAGTACGAGATCTACCTGCGCGGGATGGGTGGACAGCGCCCGGCACGTCCCCTGGACTGGGAGTCGCTGGAGCGCGACGCGTACCGGCTGCTGGCGGACGGGCCGCGCGGCTACATCGCCGGTGGCGCGGGCCTCGGCGAGACGATGCGCGCCAATCGTGAGGCGTTCGATCACTGGCGCCTGCAACCGCGGATGCTGCGCGACGTATCGCAGCGCACGCTGGCGCGCACCCTGCTGGGCACACCGCTGCCGGCGCCGGTGCTGCTGGCACCGATCGGCGTGCAGACACTCGCGCACCACGAGGGGGAGCTCGCAATGGCGCGCGCGGCGGCCGAGGTGGGGATCCCGTTCATTGCGAGCACGGCGGCCTCGCATACGATCGAGCAGATCGCGCAGGCCGCGGGCGAGCTGCCGCGCTGGTACCAGCTCTACTGGCCGCGCGATCGCGAGTTGGCACGCAGCTTCGTGACGCGCGCCGAGCGGGCCGGTTACGAGGCGGTGGTGCTGACGCTGGATACGTGGATGCTGGGCTGGCGCCCGGCCGATCTGACGAATGCGTTCCTACCGTTCCTGTGGGCGGAGGGCAATCGCAACTATCTCGAGGATCCGGTCTTCCGCGCCGCACTACAGCAGCCTCCCGAGGAGAATATGCAGGCCGCGATCGGGCATTGGGCGTGGGAATTCTCAAACCCTGCGGTCACCTGGGACGATCTGGCGTTTCTGCACGAGATCACCGAGCTGCCGATCGTGCTGAAGGGCATCCTGCGCGCCGAGGACGCGAGCCTGGCGGTTGAGCACGGGGTCCAGGGAGTGATCGTCTCCAACCACGGTGGACGTCAGGTCGACGGAGCGGTGGGCGCGCTCGATGCGCTCCCCGGCGTCGTGGCGGCTGTCGACGGTCGCTGTGAGGTGCTGTTCGACAGTGGCGTGCGCTCGGGTGCGGATGCACTGAAGGCGCTCGCGCTGGGCGCGCGCGCGGTGCTACTCGGTCGCCCGTATATCTGGGGGCTAGCGCTCGGCGGAGCACAGGGAGTGGTCGAGGTTCTGCGCTCGTTCCTGGCGGACCTCGATCTCGCGATGGCGCTGAGCGGCTACGCCGCGATCGACGAGGTCGATGCGGACGCCTTGGTCGCCCAGCGGCTTCGCTGAGCTACTTGCGCTTGGCTTGATGCTCGAGCACCTTGCCGAAGGCGCTCTCGAGCTGCGCGGTCATTCGTTGCTTGAACAGCGCGAGTAGCGCCTCGGAGGCCAGCGGCCGCAGTGAGCCGACCGCTTCGATCAGCTCGTCCCAGCGCTCGTCGGGCTGACCGGCCTGCTCGAAGGGCTCCCAGAGCTCTTTGAGGAACAGCTTCGTGAATGCGCGCGAGATCGATTCGCAGTCGCGGCTGACGCGCTCGACGAGTGCCAGTGCAGCGTGCAGCGAGATTCCGAGACCCACGACCTGTTCGGCGGCTCCCAGCAGTGCGGGGCTGGGGACTTCAAAGCGTCCCTCGCCGAGCGGGACGAGCAGCTTGAGCTTGCGGATGCGCTCGACGTCCTTGGTATCGACGGGACCGAAGCGCTTCTCCAATTCCTCGCCGGTGATGACCTCCGGGGACTCGGACTCAAAGGGCGCGGTCACCGCGCGGCGCAGACCGAGCAGGCGCTCGGCGAGACCGTCCGATCCACTCAGCAGGCGCGCGATCGCGGCGAGGTTGAAGCCGTCGGCCTGCAGGTCGAGGATCAGCCGCAGCCGCGCGACGTGGTCGGCGTTGTAGTAGCCCACGCGTGCGCGCACCTCGGGCGGCGGCAGCAGGCCGCGGGTGTGGTGGTTGCGGATGTTGCGCACCGACATCCCCACCTCGGCCGCGAGCTGCTCGACGGTGAGGTCATAGCCGGTGGGGGAGGCCTCCCGTTTGGAGCCGACGGATCGTTGCGCTTTCCCCGCGGTGCCTCGAGGGTCTCTGAAGCGCTAGCCGCCATCGGTGATTTCAAGATACCATGTTTGACGTTCCCTCAAATGAGGTAGCATTGATCCAGGTTGCTATGAGTACCGTGCATCTCAAATCAAATACTCAGCCGCCAGGAGGTGTTCGTGGCTGAGCGCGGAGCGGTTCCGCGCGTATCGGCGGGCCGGCGCCGAGCGCTGGGCCTGGTGCGCTCGTTCACCTCGCCGCTGCTGCCCGACGACTACCTGGAGCTGGTCAACCCGTTGTGGTCCACACGCGAGCTGCGCGGCCGCATCGAACGCGTCGAGCGCGAGACTCCCGAGGCGGTGTCGGTGCTGATCAAGCCCGGCTGGGAATGGCCGGGCCATCGCCCGGGGCAGTACCTGCGTCTGGGCATCGAGGTCGACGGCGTGCATCACTGGCGCGCCTACTCGCTGACCTCCGATCCGGGACGCGCGGACGGCTGCATCGCGATCACCCCAAAGCTCGTCGAGTGCGGCAAGGTCTCGCCCTTCTTGTTCGGCCGCGTGAAGCCGGGGGCGATCGTACGGCTGGGAGGCGTGGAAGGCACGTTCGTGCTGCCCGATCCGCTGCCGCGGCGGCTGCTGTTCATCAGCGCGGGGAGCGGGATGACGCCGATCATGAGCATGCTGCGCAGCCTCTCCGGCGAGCGCGCCTTGGAGGACGTGGTCCATGTGCACTGCGCCCGGAGCGCGGCCGGAGTGATCTTCGGTCGCGAGCTTCGCGAGCTCGACGCTCGCCACCCGGGATACCGACTGCACGAGCGCATCACCGGCGAGCAGGGGCGCGTGACCCCGGATCAGCTCGATTGGCTGTGCGCGGACTGGCGCGAGCGCGAGACGTTCCTGTGCGGGCCGGCGGGGCTGCTGGAGGCGATGAGCGAGCGCTGGCGGCTCGAGGGCGACCCCGAGCGTCTGCACGTCGAGCACTTCCAGCCCGACGTGCACGTCGGCGATGGCGCGCGCGGCGCGGGCGGCACGATCCACTTCTGCGCCAGCGACATCGAGGCTTCCAGCGACGGCGAGCAGCCGATCCTGCTGGCCGGTGAGAGGCGGGCCTGACCCTGCCGTACGGCTGTCGCATGGGCATCTGCCACACCTGCGTCGGACGCCTGCGCGCGGGTCAGGTCCGCGATCTGCGCACCGGTCGCGTCCACGGCCAGCCCGGAGAGATGCTGCGTACCTGCATCAACGCGCCCGAGGGCGCGATCGAGATCGAGCTCTGAAACCGCTATCGAAGGATTCAGAACATGTCAGCTGTTCACAGCCCGCCGGCCGCCGCGCGACTCAACGAGGTCGAGGGGCCGCCGCCGCATGCCGTCACACCCGCTGTCACACCTGAGCCGACGCCCAGGCCGCCGGCGGATCCGAGCGGGGGAGCTCGAGAGCCCTCTGGCACGCCTCACCGCGGCCCAGATCGAGCAGCTCGGTCGCGAGTTCGACGCGATCCACGACGAGGTCTTCGCGGATCTCGGCGAGCGCGACTCGCGCTACATCCGCAGCACGATCAAGCTGCACCGCGAGCTCGTGCTCGCGGCGCGCGCGCTGCTGATGCGGCTCGCGCTACAAGCCGCTGTGGCTCGGCGGCACGGCGGCGCTGTCGGTGGCGAAGATCCTCGAGAACATGGAGATCGGCCACAACGTGATGCACGGGCAGTGGGACTGGATGAACGATCCGGACATCAACTCGCAGAGCTGGGATTGGGACACCGCCTCGCCGGCGGACGCGTGGCGGCACTCGCACAACTACGAGCACCACACGTTCACCAACATCCGCGGCAAGGATCGCGACCTCGGCTACGAGATCATGCGCATCGACCCGCACCAGAAATGGCACCCGGTCTACCTGCTGCAGCCGCTTTACAACCTGCTGCTGATGGGCTTCTTCGAGTGGGGCGTCGCGCTGCACGACCTCAACCTCGGCGCGATCCACTCCGGCGAGAAGTCCAAGCAGCAGGTGCTCGCGGAGCTGAAGGCGATCGGCCTGAAGGCGCGCCGGCAGATCGTCAAGGACTACATCGCCTTTCCGCTGCTCTGGCCGCCCTCGCGGCGCTCGCCTCCGGACGATCTGGATCGCTCTCCCAGCGCAGGGTCACCGCGCGGCAAAGTTTCAAGTCGACGCTCGCCGCGAATTTCACCGCCAACATCGTGCGCAACGTGTGGGCGTACTCGATCATCTTCTGCGGACACTTCCCCGACCAGACCTACACGTTCAGCCAGCAGGAGGTCGAGAACGAGACGCGTGGCGGCTGGTACGTGCGCCAGCTGCTCGGCTCGGCCAACATCGACGGCGGACCGCTCTTTCATCTGCTCGCCGGCAACCTCAGCTTCCAGGTCGAGCATCACCTCTACCCCGACATGCCCTCCAGCCGCTACGCCGAGATCGCACCGCGCGTGCGCGACATCTGCCGTCGCTACGGGCTGCCCTACAACACCGGACCGCTGCACAAGCAGCTCGGCACGGTGCACCGCACGATCCTCCGCCTGGCATTCCCGGGCGGCAAGCCGCGGCCGAAGCCGGGGCCTTACAAGCCCTCCTAGCTTCGCGCGCACCTGCTGCGCGTAGGCGCCGACGCTGGCGCGCGGGGCGGCGGGGCTAAGATCGCGGCGGTGGCGGAGCTCGCTCATCACATCGCGAGCTTCGCGCGCTTTGCGGCGGCTCGCAAAGCGCGCGAAGGCGAGGACGCCGACGCGATGCGCGAGCTGGCGGCGCACCCGCTCGAATTGGCGCGGGGTCTCGAGCTGGAATGGCTGGGAGTCGCGGGCTACCGCCTCAGCTACGAGGGACAGACGCTCTATATCGACCCCTATCTCTCGCGGGTGCCGCTGGCGAGTGTGATCCGTCGCAGGCCGGCACTGGCGGACCCGGCGCTGCACGAGCGCTACCTGCGCGCGCCGGGGCGCGTCGCCGGTGTGCTCGTCGGCCACACGCACTTCGACCACGCGATCGACGTGCCGGCGATCGCGCGTCGCTGCGAGTGCGCGGCGTACGGCTCGAGCTCACTGGTGGCGCTGATGCGCCTCCACGGCCTCGCCGAGCGCGCCGTCGAAGTGCAACCGGAGCACCGCTACGAGCTCGGCCCGTTCGTCGTGACGTTCGTTCCGAGCCTGCACTCCAAGCTGCTGCTCGGCTTCGCGGTGCCGTTCGACGGCGAGTTCACCTGCGAGCATCTCGACGCGCTGACCCCCTCGGCGTACCGCTGCGGGCAGGTGTGGGGCATCCACATCGAGGTCGCCGGGATGACCTTCTACCACCAGGGCAGCGCGAACCTAATCGACGAGGCGCTGCGCCACAGCGAGGTCGACGTGTTCCTGGCGGGCATCGCCGGGCGCAGCTTCACGCCGGATTACTGGGAGCGGATCCTGCGGCGCCTGCGACCGCGGACGATCGTGGCGAGCCACTTCGACGATTTCTTCCGACCGCTGGACGCCGCGATGGGGTTCTCACCAACGTCAACCTGGCCGCTGTCCCCGAAGAGGTCGCGAGGGTGGGCCGCGACTTCGCCGTTGCGACGCTGCCGCTGCTGGAGCCCGCGAGGTCGGTCGGCTGATCGGCTCCCGCGAACCTCTATGCTCGGGCGCCTATTGAGCGCGGACCGCGAATCGCCACAAAGGCCCGCGCCCGGAGGCCCCTGGGCGCGCTCCTCGCGGTTCTGGCTCGCCTCCGAGCGGGATCTGCGCGGCCTTTACTACAAGCACTTCGGCGACCGCCGCAAGGAGCGCCAGCTGTTCTCGACCGGCTCGTTCTTCACCACGTTCGTGACGGTGCGCGTCATCACGCACGCGATCCGCGCCGAACGGGGACCGTTTCGGAACATCACGCCGGGCGGCCGGCACGTCCACCACATGACGCTCGGCATCGCGGGCCTGCTGGCGGTCGGCTACCTGTGGATGCTCGAGATCGGCATCAACGAGGAACGCTGGGGCTCGCGGGCGACGGCCTGCGCGTACGGCAGCGGTGCGGCGCTCACCCTCGACGAGTTCGCGCTGTGGCTGAACCTGGAAGACGTCTACTGGGCCAAGCAGGGTCGCGAGAGCATCGACGCCGTGGTGCTCTTCGGCTCGCTGCTCAGCTTGAGCGTCCTCGGTAAGGGCTTCCTCGCCGAGCTCCTGCGGACCGGAGGCGCGAAGTCGCCGGTCGCCCCGCCGCCGCCGTCCGATCCGCCGCCGGCCTGAGCCCGCGCACCGGGGCATCGCGAGCGCTACAGATCGTGACCGGCACGGCGGGGATTGCTAGCGTGGGTCGATGCCCCGCCGCTGGCCAAGCGTGTCCTATGAGACGTGGAGCGAGACCTGCGAGACGCTGCACGCGCACACGCAGGTGCTCGGCAAGTTCGCGGTGGCGCTCGCCCCGCCCGAGCCCCAGCTCCAGCACGCGGCGCTGCGGCTGAGCGCGCGCGGCTGGGAGACCGCGCCGCTGCCGGCGCCCGACGGCTCGGGGTCGCTGGTGCTCGCGCTCGACCTGCACGCACACGAGGCCGTGGTCGAGCACAGCGACGGGGAGGTGCGGCGCGTGCCGCTGGGCCCCGACCGGCCGGTCGGCGAGGTCACGCGTGGATTGCTCGCAGCCGCGCGCGAGCTGGCGGGCGAGGTCGCGATCGATCCCACCCCGCAGGAGGTGTCGTGGAGCGTGCCGCTCGACGAAGACGACGAGCACCGACGTTATGACCCGGACCGGGTCGCCGCCTACTTCGCCGCGGCGACGCGGGCGGCGCTCGTGCTGGCAGCGTTCCGCGCGCCCTATCGCGGACGCTCGACGCCGGTCAACGCGTGGTGGGGCTCGTTCGATCTAGCGGTGAACCTCTTCTCGGGTGAGCCCGCGGATCCACCGTCGAAGGACTTCATCATGCGCAACGCGATGGACGCCCAAGAGGTCGCCGTCGGCTGGTGGCCCGGCGACGGACGCTACGCGAAGGCCGCCTTCTACGCCTACGCGCACCCCGCGCCGGAGGGGTTCGCCGCGGCGACGCTCGCACCCGCGGCGGCACGCTGGGAGGGCACGCTGGGGGAGTACGTGCTCGATTGGGATGACGTCATCGCCAGCCCCGACCCGCACGCCGTCGCGCTCGACTTCGCGCGCTCCGCGTTCCGTCATGCCTGTGAGGTGTGCGCGTGGGATCCGGCGCTGCCGGCGAGCGCCGAGGGGAAACCGCCGCCGGTCATGTGAGGGGACGCTCGCTACTCCCATACAGAAGGGCGAAGTCGGGCGTCCCGCCGTTGCGATAGCGGGCTGATGCTGTAGCCTGCGACTCCCGGTAGACAGAATCGTTCTCTTGAAGGGCGGCCGTAGGATGAGCGACTTCGTGGAGGGTGCTGAGCGAGCGGCGCTGCGCGCTGTGGCTCACCTGCTGCCGGCGAAGTGGCGTAGGATCATCGACTTGGTCGGCGCTCCGATTCCGCCGACGCCGGCGAGGACGATGCCGGCGCCGGCCGATCCCGTCGCGGCGCGAGTGGGGCAGATTGAGCATGTGGTAGTCGTGATGCTCGAGAACCGCTCGTTCGATCACATGCTCGGTTATCTCTCGCTGCCATCCGAGCAGGGCGGCAAAGGCCGGGCCGACGTCGATGGGTTGACGGGCCCCGCTGAGAATCTCAACACCTTTGCGGGTGGCTCCTACCCGATCCACCATCTCACGCGAACGGCTTTCAGCGGCGAGGCCGAAGATCCCGATCACTCCGGACACTCGGTCGACGAGCAGCTCGCCGATGGCGGCAACGGATTCGTGAGTAACTTCGCGCGTATCTCTCAAGCCCGCGCCGCCAAGCTGGGCGTCCCCGCACCGGAACCGGGGCTCGTGATGGGTTACTACGACGCCGACGATCTGCCCGTCTATGACCATCTCGCAGCCGAGTACTGCGTGGTCGACAGGTGGTTCAGCTCGGTGCCGGGCGCCACCTGGCCGAATCGTCTTTACTCGGTCGCCGGCCGCGCGGCGGGCAGTCGCGATGACAGCTCGCCGCCGATCTACGCCCTGCCGAGCTTTGCGCGCTATCTCGATCGGCACGACGTCGACTGGCGCTGGTACTCGTTCGACCCGGGCACCCTGCGAGCGATCGACCCCGAATATCGCCTCAGCAATCATCACCACTTCTCATTCCTCGACTCGCGCAAGCTGAGCACAGACGAACGCGCGGTGGGCGAGCTCACCGAGGAGGGCCCGTCCTTCCTAGACGACGTCGCCGCCGGCAAGCTCCCAGCGGTCAGCTGGGTCGATCCCCGCTTCAAGGATCTCCGCGTGCTCGGTCCCGACTCCAACGACGACCACCCGCCGAGCGATGTGCTTGCCGGACAGGATCTGATCCTGACGATCTACCACGCTCTGAGCTCGGCCGAAACCTGGGCGAAGACTCTCCTGATCCTTGTCTACGACGAGCACGGCGGCTTCTACGATCACGTCGCGCCCCCGGCCGCGGTGGACGACGAGCACGAGTTCCAGCGCCTGGGGGTGCGCGTGCCCGCCCTCCTCGTCTCGCCGCTGGTCGCGCGCGGATCCTCTGCCACCGCTCTGCTGGGCCCGGACGTCCACTTCGACCACGCTTCGATCATCAAGACGATCCTGATGCGATTCTGCAATGTCGATGGGAGGATCCCGGCGCCGACGGCGCGTGTCGCGGCGGCGCAGCACCTCGGACATCTCCTGACCGACTCGGCGCCCGCTCGCGGTGTGGTCGACCATGGCGCGCTTGCGGAGCGCATGGTGCAGGCCCGCCGCGCCTGGGCGGAGGCCCGCTTTGAGAACCCCACTGCGGCCGCGAGGCCGCCGGGGCGCCTCACGGACTTTCAGACCGGCTTCTATGACATGGCGCGTCTGCTGCGCCGCGCCGGTCTACCGGGCGGGCATCCCTAGAAGCGCCAACGGTGAGCGCCCTCGAGGCGGCTCGGAAGTATCCGACAGGTATCCGAGGCAAAGAAAGCTGTTCGCAGTCGGAAACATTCGGCTAATCGGTCACAGATTCTTTACTCCTCCGTGCGATCTGGGCCTACCCTTTCGTAAGCAAGAAATGGTGACTTATGAGAATATTCTGCTAGCTGGTACTTAGATCGCTCGCGTCTGAGCGCGCGCTCTGTGCCGTCGAAACCCAAACCACGGGGGGACGCCGTGAACACGCAGGACTCCGTCGGGCCGCGTCGCTTCGGCATACCGCCGAGGACCGCGGAGGAGCAGGTGCAGAAGTTCCACGCCTTCCAGTCCAACCAGAAATACGAGCCCCTGCCAAAACCGACGGGAGTTCCCCCCTATCGGCTCGCGACCGCCGCACTCGGCATCGCACCGGCGGGTGGCCAGCGCGTGTTCCATGTGACCGGCGACACCGGCGGCATCCTGGATCCCAATCCGCAGAAGCACGTTGCTGAGGCGATGGTCGAAGATCTCCAAGCACAGGTCGCCGGGCGAGCGCCGTCGTTCTTCTTCCACGTCGGGGACGTCGTGTACTTCTACGGCGACGAGAGCGAATACGGGCCGCAGTTCTATGAACCCTACGCGCACTACAACGCCGCGATCGTCGCGATTCCGGGAAACCACGACGGCGATAACTCCGACAACGCGAGCGTGCCGTCACTCACGGGCTTCGTGGAGAACTTCTGCGCGCCCACGCCGCATCTGGACTCACAGGCGGGGGAGACCAACCGCGACACGATGACCCAGCCGAACGTCTACTGGACGCTCACCGACGATTCTCGTAAGCCTCGTCGGGCTCTACACCAACGTGCCCGAGGGCGGTCAGGTCCATCAGGAACAGATCGAATGGCTGGTAGGCGAGCTCGAGGCTGCGCCGGTCGATCGCGCGCTGATCCTCGCCCTGCATCATCCGCCCTACTCAGCCGACTCGCACCACGGTGGATCGGCCCGCATGGGCGCGCTGCTCGACGAAGCCTTTCAGCACTCCAGTCGGGTGCCCGAGATGGTGCTCTCCGGCCACGTTCACAACTACCAGCGCTTCACGCGCACGATCGCGGGCAAGCGGGTTCCCTACATCGTCGCGGGCGCCGGCGGCTACCACAACCTTCACAAGATGGCCAAGGCCTCCGGCGGCGGAGCTTTGGAGCTGCCGTTCACGGCGAGCGCAGATTGTCAGCTGGAGGCCTTCTGCGATGACCAGTGGGGCTTCCTGCGGCTGTCGCTCACCCCCGGTCAAATCGCCGGCGAGTACATCGCCGTAGCCAAAGACGGCACGGTCACCCCTGGCAGGGACACCTTCACCACCTGAGCCCGATTAACAGCACCACCGGCTTCGCATCGTCGGCATCGCAGCCACCACCGTCCAGATCCAGACCACAGTTAGGAGCGAGCAATGGCATCGACGGATCGCATCTCCATACCGGGCAGCAAGCGAGAGTTCGCGACGACCCACCCGCGCGTCGACGAGGTCGACGAGCAGGAACGCGCGACCGTCACCTTGTATCTGCGCGATCGCGCGTCACTCGAAGACGGCGCCGCACAGGAGCTCCAGTCAGCGGCCGAGGGTGGCCGCGTGACCCGCGAGCAGTGGGCCGAGACGCACGGCGCGAGCGAGGAGGACATCGCGGCCGTGCGCGCGTTCGCCGCCGAGCACGGGCTCACCGTCGAGGAGGAGAGCGCCGCGCGCCGTGCGCTGCGACTCAGCGGGACACTTGGGGGGATCGCCGGCGCGTTCGGTGTCCAGGAGATGGCGCTGTTCAAGCACCCCGACGGCACGACCTATCGCGCTCGACAGGGTGAGCTCAGCGTGCCCGCGCAGTTGGCGGGGATCATCGTCGGTGTGTTCGGGATCGACAATCGCCCGCAGGCGCGCGCGCACCTGCGCAAGGCAGCACACGCCGGCCAGGGCACCTCCTACACGCCGCCGCAGGTTGCCCAGGCCTACGGTTTCCCAACGGAAGTCACCGGCGCGGGGGAGACGATCGCAATCGTCGAGCTCGGCGGCGGATACAGCGCGAGCGATCTCTCCACCTACTTCGAGAACCTCGGCGTCCAGCTGCCGAGCGTCACGACGCAGAGCGTCGACGGCGGGAGCAACTCACCGGGTGGCGAAGCGGACGTCGAGGTGATGCTCGACATCGAGGTCGCCGGCGCCGTCGCGCCCGGTGCCGCGATCGTCGTCTACTTCACGCCCAACACCGACGCCGGCTTCATCGACGCGGTCTCCCAGGCCGTGCACGACACCACCAACAGGCCGTCCGTCGTCTCGATCAGCTGGGGCGGACCGGAGGACTCCTGGACCCAGCAGGCGCGCGAACAGATGGAGCAGATCCTCACCGAGGCCGCGGAACTACACGTAACGGTTACCGTCGCCGCCGGCGACAACGGATCCACCGATGGCGTCCAAGACGGCCATCAGCACGTCGACTTTCCCGCCTCCGCGCCCCACGCCCTTGCCTGCGGCGGCACGTCGCTCGTCGCGCAAGGCGCCCAGATCAGCAGCGAGACGGTCTGGAACGACCGGTCCGGCGGAGGGGCGACGGGCGGTGGCGTGAGCATCGAGTTCCCCCTTCCGAGCTACCAGGCAAACGCGAACGTTCCGGCGAACTTCGACACCAAAGCCACGGGGCGCGGTGTGCCGGACATCGCCGGCAACGCCGACCCGGAGACCGGCTATCAGATCCTCGCCCACGGGACCGCGCAGACGGTCGGCGGGACGAGCGCCGTCGCGCCCCTGTGGGCTGGGCTCGTCGCGCTGCTCAACCAGTCGCTGCGCGCGCCGGTCGGGTTCCTGCAGCCACAGCTGTACACGATGCCAACCGGCACGTTGAACGACATCACCAAAAAAGACAACGGCGCTTACCACGCGGGACCGGGGTGGGACGCTTGCACGGGTCTCGGCTCACCGAACGGTGGCACGCTCCTGCAGGCGCTCAAAGCTTCGGTCGCGGCCCCGGCTACGCCGGTGGCCTCCACGAGCTAAAGGGTTGCACCAGCCGTGCGCGAGCTCGCGGCGTCCGCCCTGAAAACCCGCCGCGGGGGGCGCTAGATTCGAGCGAAGTGCCCGACGCATCGTCCCAGCTGACCACCGCGCACCTCGACGCGGACGCCTTCTATGTCTCGATCGAGCTCGGCCGCCGCCCGCAGCTGCGCGGCCTGCCGGTGGTGGTTGCCGGCACGGGGCCGCGCGCGGTCGTGACGACCGCGAGCTACGAGGCGCGGCGCTTCGGCGTGGGCTCGGCGATGCCCGCCGCGCGCGCGCGGCGGCTGTGCCCGCAAGCGGTGTTCCTGCCGCCGGACTTCTCGACGTACCGGGAAGTTTCCGCGCGAGTGATGGGGATCGTGCGCGCGCAGGTCGAACAGGTCGAGGTCGTGGGCCTTGACGAGGCCTACCTGGACATCGCCGGCCTCTACTCGCCGCGCGCGGCGATGCGGCGGTTGCTCGCGGAGATCAAGTCGCAGACCGGCCTGACGTGCTCGGTGGGCATCGGCCCGAACAAGCTCGTTGCAAAGGTCGCCTCCGACGCGGAGAAGCCCGCAGGCTTCGTGGTGCTCACTCGCGAGCAGGCGTGCGCGCGCTTCGCGCAGTCACCGCCGGGGCTCGTGCCGGGTATCGGGCCGAAGACCGCCGCGCGCCTGGCCGCGTTGGGACTCAACACCCTGGGCGCCCTCGCAGTCGCGCCCGAGCAGCTGCTGGTGGAGCACTTCGGGCCGAACCTTGGCCGCGAGCTGCGCCGCCGCGCGCGCTTCGAACACGACGGCGCGGTCAGCGCCGCGCGCAAGGTCGTCTCCGAGTCCCGCGAGCGGACCTTCGACGAGGACGTGCGCGACCCCGCGCGGCTGCGCGACGAGCTGGCGCGCATGTCGCGCGAGCTCTGCGCGAGCCTCGCCGCGCACGAGCGCGCGGGGCGCACGATCGGGATCAAGGTGCGCCTGAACGACTTCACGACGGCGACCCGCGCGCACACTCTCCCCGAAGCCACGCGCGACACCGAGCTCGTCAATGCCGTGGCGCAGCGGCTACTGAGCGAGTACGCGCCCGCGCGGCCCGTGCGGCTGCTGGGGGTACGCGTCGCGGGGCTCTCGGCCGGCGCGGAGCGCGTCGCCCCCACCGCGGAGCAGCGACCGGCCGAGAACCAGCTGGCGTTCCCGGTGTAGGGGTGAGGGGATCCTCCGCGCGGGCCGGTGCGGCGCCAGGGCCATAGGCGCGGGCCTCCGTGCCCCGCGACGACGCGCGGGTGCTGCTCGGCGCGACTGCCGCGCGCGCGGACGCACGGTTGCGGTCGGGCACGGTGGACCCATCGTGCCCCGCTCCGCAGGTCATGACCGTTGAACCGAATTTTTCGAACTTTCGTGCGCAGGTACAAGCGCGGTCGCGGGGCATGGATGCTCCGCGCCCACCCCGCGCCGAGCCCGAGCCGGCCCGCGCGGACGATCCCCAAGTGGAAAGGGAAAAAGGGTAGGATCGAGCGAGCATGCCCGTGATCGACACCGGTGAGGTTTCGCTCTCTTATGAGCGCAGTGGCTCCGGGCCGCCGCTGCTGCTGATCATGGGGATGAGCGGCACCTTCTCGCACTGGGCCGAGCCGTTCCTCGAGGGTCTGCGCTCCAGCTTCGAGGTGATCGTCTACGACCATCGCGGTATCGGCGAGAGCGGCCCGCTGGAGGGCGAGCTGACGATCGCGCAGCTCGCGCAAGATGCCGCCGGCTTGCTCGCGGCGCTCCAGGTCGATACCGCGCATGTGCTCGGCATCTCGATGGGCGGCATGGTCGCGCAGGAGCTCGTGCTCGCGCACCCCGAGCGCATTCGCACACTCGCGCTCGGCTGCACCTACTGCGGCGGCCCCGGCAGCTCGCTGACGAGCCCCGAGGTCATCCAACGGCTGGTCGAGGGCATGTCCTCCGGCGATCGCGCGCTCGCCGTGCGCACCGCCTGGGAGGTGAATGTCTCGGCCGCTTACGACTCCGCCCACGCGGAGGCGTTTGAGGTGTTCAACGCGATCGGCATGCGGCGCGCCGTTCCCGTGCCCGTGATCATGGCCCAGATGCAGGCCTGCGTCGCGCATGACACCAGTGACCGCCTGGCGCAGCTCGCGATGCCGACGCTGATTGTGCACGGCACCGCCGACCAGGTTATCCCCGCCGCGAACGCCGAGATCATGCATCGGTTGATTCCCGGCTCGCACTTGGAGATCCTCGACGGCGTCGGGCACCTGTTTTTCTGGGAGCAGCCCGAGCACTCCGCCGAACTGGTCCGGGATCACGCCGCCGTCGGTGTCTGACGGCGCGTCGGTGGGTGTGTCCGAGCAGGCGCCGCTGAGGGTGTCCGAGGAGGGCCCCGCCACGCGCGCGCGCGCGCCCGTCCGCGCGCGCCCGGCGGAGGGCGCGCTGAACATCGCGACACCCGACGGGGTGATGCTGTCCGGTGAGAAGGCCGGGGAGGGATCGCACCCGATCGTGCTGCTGCACGGCCTCACCGCGACGCGTCGCTACGTCGTGATGGGCTCGCGGCTGCTCGAGCGCTCCGGCTATCGCGTCATCGCCTACGACGCCCGCGGTCACGGGCAGTCCAGCCCCGCCCCCGATCCCGCCGCCTACGACTACGAGCAGCTCGCCCGCGACCTCGAAGCGGTGCTCGACGGGTTGGGGATCGAGCGCGCCGCGCTCGCCGGCGCCTCGATGGGCGCGCACACGATTCTGCGCTTCGCGCTGCAGCGGCCCGAGCGCGTCGCCGCGCTGGGGATCATCACGCCCGCCTTCGATCCCGACGCCGCACCCGGGGCCGGTCCCGAAGGCGACCGCGCCGCGCTCGCGCGCGGGCTGCGCGCGGATGGGGTGGACGGGTTCCTCGCGGCCTACGACTTCTCCGCCGTGCCGCCCGCCTGGCGCGAGACCGTCGAGCGCGTCGTCTCGCAGCGGCTCGCCGCGCACGCGCACCCCGGTGCCGTTGCCGACACGCTGGAAGTCGTGTCGCGCTCGCGGCCGTTCGAGAGCTTGGAGGAGCTCGCTCGCATCTCCGCTCCGACGGTCGTCGTGGCGAGTCGCGACGAGGTCGATCCCGGTCATCCCCTCGCGCTCGCCGAAAGCTACGCCGCGGCGATCCCCGCAGCGACGCTCACCGTCGAGGACGGCGGGCCACCCACGAAGTCGCCGCTTGCGTGGCAGGGGGGGCAGCTTTCAAAGGTGCTGGTCGAGTTGCTCGCTCGCGCTCGCTGGTAGAGCTAGGCGCGGCGGCCCGCGCAGGGCGCGTGTCTCGGGGATGATTTCGCCGGCCCCGCCGCGCGCGTGCGCCCGTGCATGCGTGCCTGCGCCCGCGCGTGCGTGCCCGTGCCCGCGTGCGTGCCTGCGGCAGGCAACCATCGCAGCCGCAGTCACGCCTGCCCTTTGTGCGTGATAACGTACGGGCGTATGCCAGAGGTGCGCCAGTGGGACGGACAGACCTACGACCGGATATCCGGCCCGATGGAGGCGCTCGGCCTGGCCGTCCTCGACCGTCTCTCGCTGCAGGGCGATGAGACCGTGCTCGACGCCGGCTGCGGCTCCGGGCGGATCACCGCCGCGCTGATCGAGCGCCTGCCGCGCGGGCGCGTCATCGCGATCGACGCCTCCGCCTCGATGGTCGCCGCCGCACGCGAGCGGCTCGGTCCCGACGTCGACATCCGCCAAGCCGACCTGCTCGAGCTGGAGCTCGACACGCCCCTCGACGCGATCCTCTCCACGGCGACCTTCCACTGGATCGCCGATCACGAGCGACTGCTCGCGCGCCTGCACGCCGCGCTGCGCCCCGGCGGGCGGCTGCTCGCGCAGTGCGGGGGAGAGGGCAACATCGATGTGCTGCGCGGCGTCGCCAACGAAGTGCTCGCACGCGGACCCTACGCCGCGCACTTCCGCGACTGGCGCCCGCCGTGGCACTACGCCGCGCCCGCCGCCACACGCGAGCGTCTGCTCGCCGCTGGCTTCACCGCGGCCGAGTGCCGGCTACAGCCCGCGCCGCAGCAGCCCGAGCACCCGCGCGAGTTTCTCGCCACGATTGTGCTCGGGCCGCACGTGCAGAAGCTGCCCGCCGAGCTGCGCGAGCCGTTCATGGACGCCGTGCTCGCCGAGCTGGGGGAGCCCGTCGTCGTCGACTACGTGCGCCTCAATATCGACGCCGTCGCGTAGCGCGGGCGTCCAGTTGCGCGCGTCGGTCGCTCAGTCCGGGCGCCGGTTCTCCCACACCGTCGCGTTCAGGAACGCCGACGCCACGATCAGCCGGCCGAGGAGATAGAGCCAGAACAGCAACACCAGTGCGATCCCCAGCGCTCCATAGGAGGCCGAGACGCGTTCCGCCTTGTGCGAGATGTAGAGCACCGTCGCCAGGTGGATGCCCTCCATGCCAACCGCCACCAGCGCCGCCCCCGGGATGAATGCCCGCCACGAGAGACCCGGCGGGTGCGGGAGCATCATCGAGACCGCCAGCCACAGCGCGAAGAAGCCGCCGATCAGCGCGATGGTGAGCGGAATTCCCGCCGGTCCCAAAGTCTTGCGCGCCCAGCCCCCAAGTGCCCACAGGCCGAAGAACACGATCGCCCAGCCGATGAACGCGAGCGTTGCCGCCGGCGTGCGCGGGAAGCGGCCCAGCGGCAGACCCCACGCCAGCGCGTGAATCGCGCGCAGCGCGCGCACCGCCGACAGCGAGGCCACGATCAGCGCGAAGAGGCCGAACGCGATCACGCTCAACCGGTCCCCGCCGGAGAGCCGCGCCGAGTCCGCGATCGTCGTCAGCGCCGCTTCACGCACCCCCAGCGTGTGCGCGATCGATGACGGCGCCTGCGCGTCTTCGCTCGTCGCGTAGCCCAGGATCGCGACCACCAGCAGCGCGAACGGGAGCAGCGGCACGAACAGCCGGAACGCCAGCGCGCCCGCCAGCACGCTGCCGCCGCTGCGACTGTCGCGCTCGCCCGCGCCGAGCGCCACGTCGAGCGCCGGGATCCGCGGGCGCAGCTCGTTCACGCGCTTGGTCGCCGCGTCCGCTCGCGCGCGCGCTTTGGTAGCTGCGGCCCGGCCGCTCTCGGTCAGGCTGCGATGCGACACCGGCGACTTCGCGTTGATCGAATGATCTGTCCTCGTCGAAAATCTCGGCCTTGCGGCCGCGGCCTCAGGACGACTCGCCCAGATACTCCTTGATCGCGCGCGGCGGCGCGCGCGCGAGCCACGCCTCCGTCACGACCTCCTCGAGATCCTCCGGCGCGATGCGATCCAGGCGCACGAGGATCGCCGCGTAGCCCTCGAAGTGCGGCGTCGTGAAGAAGACCCGCGGATCGTCCGCGATCAGCGCCTCCTTCGCGCCGACGTGCTCCACGCGCGCGCCCAGGATCGGGCCGTCGGGGGCGTCCGCGCCGAGAGCTGCGATTTCTTTGGGGCGCAGCGGGCGCTCCCAGACGAACAGCTTGTCCTTCACCCGCCACTGGCGTTTCTCACGCGAGACGCGCTCGCTCGTCTCGGGTAGGGCGAGGGCCAGGCGGCGCACGTCGTCCCAGGTGGGCATGGGCTCAGGCTACCGGCAAGGTCGATTTAGTCGGCACGTAAAGCATGCGCTAGTACAGCCGAGTGACGCTACCAATCCGGTACCATAAGGGGATGAGCAAGCAAATTGCCGTTCGCCTGCCAGACGATCTGGTGGACTTCGTGGATGACCTCGTCGAGGCCGGCGTGGGACGCAGCCGAGCCGGTGTCGTCACTCGCGCGCTCGAGCGCGAACGTCGCCGCGCCGTCGCGGCGCGCGATGTCGAGATCCTGGCCCGCACGGGTCCGGATCCCGAGCTTGCGGGGCTGGCCGAGTATGCCGCCGGTCGTCCTTCCTCACTCGCCTAATGCGGCCGATCCACGTCGCTCGGCTCGACAAGGCTCGGCCGGTACTCGTTCTCACGCGCGAGCCCGTCCGCCCGCATTTGAACACCGTCACCGTCGCCCCGATCACGACAACCAGTCGCGGACTATCGACTGAGGTGCCTCTGGATACGGCGAATGGTCTCGCCGGTCCATCGGTGGTGAGCTGCGACAACATCACCACCGTCCCCGCGGACTCCCTCGGCGAGCAGGTCGGCGTCCTGCTCGATCGCCAAGAGCCTGCACTCAGCGAAGCGATTCAAGCCGCGTTCGATCTCGATTGACTCTCACGCCACCGCCGCCGGCGAATCCGCATCCGGCCGCTCCTCGCCAATCTCCGCCCCGCTGAGGAGCGCCGCATAGCGCCCTCCTAGCTCCAGCAACTCGGCATGCGTCCCGCGCTCGACGATCTGCCCGCCGTCGAGCACCAGGATCTGGTCGGCGTCGCGGATCGTCGAGAGGCGATGCGCGATCGCGATCGTCGTGCGCCCGCGGCTGAGGTCGTCGAGCGCGACCTGCACTGCGCGCTCGGTCTCGGTGTCCAGCGCCGAGGTCGCCTCGTCGAGGATCAGCACCGGCGGGTTGCGCAGCACCGTGCGCGCGATCGCGATGCGCTGCTTCTCACCGCCCGAGAAGCGGTAGCCGCGCTCGCCGACCGGCGTGTCATAGCCCTCCGGCAGCGAGGCGATCAGCTCGTGGATCTGCGCCGCGCGCGCCGCCGCTTCGATCTCCTCATCGCTGGCCTGCGGACACGCGAAGCGCAGGTTCTCGCGGATCGAGGCGTGAAACAGGTAGGTCTCCTGCGAGACCAGCCCGACCGTCGCCGCGAGCGACTCCAGCGTGATGTCGCGGATGTCCACGCCGTCGATGCTCACGCAGCCCCGCTCGGTCTCGTACAGGCGCGCGACGAGGTACGCGAGCGTCGTCTTGCCCGAGCCGGTCTCGCCGACGAGCGCCGTGCGCGTGCCCGCGGGGATCTCGGCGTCGATGCCGCTGAGCGTCCACGGCCCGTCGGGCGCGTAGCGGAACGAGACGTTCTCCAAGCGCACATCGCCGCGCACGTCGCTGAGGGTGCGCGCGTCGGGGCGCTGCACGATGTCGACCGGCAGGTCGAGATACTCGAAGATGCGCCCGAACAGCGCCATCGAGGTCTGCACTTCGAGCCCCACCGAAAGCAGCGACTGCATCGGGAACAGCAGGCGCGTCTGCAGCGTCGTGAACGCGACGATCGTCCCGATCGAGAGTGCGTGGTTGCCGTGCGCGATCGTATAGCCGCCGAACCAGTAGACCGCCGCCGGCATGATCGCGAAGCTCATCTGCACCGAGGCCATTCGCCAGCGGCCCGCCATCCGCGCGCGGACCTCCAGGTCGGCCAGCTGGCTGGACTCGCCCGAGAAGCGCTCGACGAGCTCCGCCGAGCGGCCCATCGTCTTGCCGAGCAGGATGCCGGAAACTGACAGCGACTCCTCGACGAGCGTCGACATGTCCGCGAGGCGCCCCTGGCGCACCGACTGGATGCGACGGCGCTCGTTGCCGACGCGCCGCGTGAGCCACACAAAGAACGGCAGCAGGAACAGCGAGAAGATCGTCAGCTCCCAGCTCAGCGCGAGCATCGCCACGAGCGTCGCCGTGACCGTCGTCACCGTCGAGACCGTCGAGGTCGCGGTGCTCGTCACGACGTCGTCGATGCCGCCGATGTCGTAGGCGATCCGCGACTGCACCTCGCCGGAGCGCGTGCGCGTGAAGAACGCCAGCGACATCCGCTGCAGGTGCGCGTAGACCGCGGCGCGCAAGTCGTGCATCACCCGCTGGCCGACCTGGTTTGAGATCAGCGTCTGCACGACGCCGAAGACGCCGCTGACAATCGACACCGCGATCATCCCGCCGACCAGCAGCGAGAGCAGTTGGATGTTGTGCTGCGGGATTGCTTTGTCGATCACACCGCGCAGCAGGAACGGCGAGACGACGCTCAGCAGCGAGGTCAGGCAGATCAGTCCCAGCAGGCCGCCGAGCCGCGCGCGATAGGGCCTAAACAGCCGCGCGACGCGACGCAGGGATACGGGATCCCCGCCCGCCCCATCGGGAAGATCCTCGGGGCGCTGGCCGATCTTCGATCGGTCTTTGCGCCGGCCGCCGCTGCGCCCTTCGCCGCCGCCGCGTTCTCCGTGGGAGGCCATCGGCACGACTGTATCGTCGCGCGCACTAGGGTTAAGGGCCGTGAACCTCTCCGCTTCAGAGACCCGCGTGCTGGGCTGCCTGCTCGAAAAGCAGCGCACGACCCCCGATCAATACCCGCTGAGCCTCAACGCGCTGCGCCTCGCCTGCAACCAGTCGACCAACCGCGACCCCGTCGTCGAGTACGACGAGGCGATCCTGCGCGACGCGCTGCACCGCCTCGAGCGCCGCGGCTACACGCGCTACGCCAGCGGCGCCGGCAGCCGCACACCGAAGTACCGCCACCTGCTCGCCGAAGCGCTGCCGATGGCCGAGGACGAACAGGCCGTGATCTGCGTGTTGATGCTGCGCGGGCCGCAGACCCCCGGCGAGCTCAAGCAGCGCGCCGATCGCATGCACCCCTTCGTCGAGCTCGGCGCCGTGCACGAGACGCTCGAGCGGCTGATCGCACGCGAGCTTGTCGCCTGCCTCGGGCGCCGGCCCGGTCAGAAGGAGGACCGCTACGCGCAGCTGCTGCAGGAAGCCGAGGAGGGGGGAGGCGAGCGGCAGTCGCAGGCCCCGTGGGGGCCGCCCGCCGCGGCCGGCGTGTCTGCCCCCGCAGGTGAGCCCGGCCTCCCCGATCAGCCCGGCCTCGCTGACCAGTCCGCTGCTGCTGGCCAGCCCGGTTCGATCGGTGCTCCCGCCGCGCGCGAGCAGGCCACCTTTGCACCGTCCGCTGCGGCCCCCGCCACGGCGGCCATGGAGCAGCTCGAGCAACGCGTCGCCCACCTGGAGCGCGAGCTCGCCGAGCTGCGCGCCGCGCTCCGCGAGCCCGTGGGGTCCGAGCGATGACACACGCGCTGCTGCTCGCCGCCAGCTCCAGCGGCGATACCGCGACCGGCGTCGGCATCCCGCTGGCGATCGCCGCGGGGCTTGTCTCATTTCTCTCGCCGTGCGTGCTGCCACTGGTGCCGGGCTATCTCTCGACCGTGATCGGCGTCGCGCCCGCGGACATCGAGAGCGCCGGCACGCGGCGCGTGCTGGTGCCGAGCCTGCTATTCATCGCGAGCTTCTCAGCGATCTTCATCCTGCTCGGTCTCACCGCGACCCAGCTCGGATCGCTGCTGAACGACCACATCGCGACCCTGCGCACCATCGGCGGCGTGCTGATCCTGTTGATGGGCGTCGCGTTCCTCGCGACGCCGTTCGTCGACGCGCTGAACTTCCAGTGGCACTCCGAGTCGCTGATGCGGCTCGCCGGGCGCGGCGGGCCACTGCTCGCAGGGGCCGCGTTCGCGATCGCGTGGACGCCGTGCACGAGCATCACGCTCGGCGCGATCCTCACGCAGGCCGCGGTCTCCGACTCGGCCGCACACGGCGCGCTGCTGCTGGCCTTCTACTCCGCGGGTCTCGCGATCCCGTTCCTACTGATCGCGCTCGCCTTCGAGCGCATGACCGACGCGCTTGCCGTCGTCAAGCGCCATTTCCCCGTGATCGTCGGTGTTGGTGGCGCGGTGATGATCGCGCTCGGGCTGCTGATATTGACGGGCGAGTTCACGATCCTCAACGCCAAGGCCAACGCGCTGCTTCAGGGCACCGGGTTGGACGTCTCGAGTATCTGAGTGTTCGCTGGGTGGGCGGCGCCCCTCCAAGGCGCAGCGGACGCTACGCGGGCTCGGCGACTTCGACTCCCAGCGCTCGCGCCACGCTGGCGAGGCGAGCGTCGTAGCAGTACACACGCTCGATGTCCTCGCTGAAGCTCAGGATCGTCGCGAGGTGCAGAGCGTCCAGCGAGCGCAGCTCAGCGGGTTCGAGCGCGCCCGCTAGCTCGATGATCGGCTCGTCGAGCGCGAGCAGCGTGATCGTCCTCAGAGCCGCGGCGGCACGAGCGCGGGCGAGCTTGCCGTAGCGGCGCGCGGCGCGCCGCCCCTCGACCGACAGCAGGACGCTGCTAATCAGCTCGGTCTCGGCGCCGCGAAGCGCGTCCCGCAGCGCGGGGCTCTCGGGCTCGGAGCGCACGAGCTTGATGAAGGCGGAGGTGTCGAGATAGGCGGGCAAGCGCCTACAGGCGCTCGCCGCGAAGCTCGTCGAGTACCGCCGCGGACGGCGGGCCGGGGATCGTCCTGGGCAGCTCCTCCAACGCGTCGAGCAGATTGCCCTGACCGCGCCTTGCGCCGCGCTCGGCGACGAGCCTGTCGATCGCCGAGGCTCTCCCCGGCGCCGGGGAGAGCTGGGCAACGGCCTGCCCGCGATCGGTGATCACGAACGACTCCCCGTGCTTTGCCCGGTGCGTGTAGCGACTCAGGTTCTGGCGCATCTCGCGAATACCGACAACCTCCATGTGCGTCATTGTAGCGCCGGGCGAGGCCCTTTAGATTCCCGGCTCCGCTGCCGATCTCTCTGGAGCAAACATCGTACGAGAGGATCTCCGCGCATGGCCACACAGACGCTCGAGAAGTGCCGCCTAGTTACTCGTAGCGACTTCGACGGTTTGGTTTGCGCTGCGCTGTTGAAAGAGCTCGGGATGCTCGACGCGATCAAGTTCGTGCACCCCAAGGACGTGCAGGACGGCCTGGTCGAGCTCACCGATCGCGACATCACGACCAACCTGCCCTACTCGCCCGGCGTGCGTCTGGCCTTCGACCATCACGGCAGCGAGACGCTGCGCGTCGCGGGCCACCCGGAGAACCACGTGATCATCCCCGACGCGCGCTCGGCGGCCCGTGTCGTGTACGACTACTTCGGCGGCGCCGAGCAGTTCCCGCGAGTGCCCGAGCAGCTGATGCAGGCCGTCGACAAGGCCGACAGCGCGATGTTCTCACTGCAGGAGATCGAGCATCCGAGCGGCTGGGTGCTGCTCAACTTCCTGATGGACCCGCGAACCGGGCTCGGTCGCTTCCGCGAGTTCCGCGTCTCGAACTACCAGCTGATGATGATGCTCGTCGACGTCTGCCTGGAGCGCACGGCCGAGGAGATCCTCGAGCTGCCCGACGTCGCCGAACGCGTCGCGCTCTACGAGGAGCACGCCGGCGCCGCCGCGGCCCAGCTGCGCGAGCGCTCCGCAGTGCACGGGAGCACCGTCGTCCTGGACCTGCGCGAGGACGAGCTGATCCACCCGACCAACAGGTTCATGATCTACGCGCTGAACCCGCAGTGCAACCTCTCGATTCACGTACTGTGGGGGCTGAAACGGCAGAACACGGTGTTCGCGATGGGCAAGTCGATCACGAACCGCTCGAGCGAGGTGGACGTCGGCGCGCTGATGCTCGCCTACGGCGGTGGCGGGCACCCGGCGGCCGGCACCTGCCAGGTGGCGAACGCCGACGCCGAGCGCGTGCTCGCCGAGCTGCTCGGGCACGTCGCGGCGGACCGGTAGCTCTCGCCGCGCGCTTGCAGGCCGTCGCCCTCTGAGAGCCGGCTCACGCGACGGGAGCGCTCTGCGAGGACCGCAGGCCCACCCGCCGCTCCCGATACCGCCGTTCCCAAGCTTCCTGGTTGCGTTTCGCGTCGCGGATGAACGGCGAGATCCCGATCGCCTTGACGATCAGCTCGTTGATCTTCGACTCGGGTGAGGGGAGCGGCCGCATGACGTCCACGAACAGCACCACCCGCGTCTCCTCGGTGTCGTTCCAGACCTCGTGGTTGAAGGTGTCGTCGAAGATCATCGACTTGCCGGCCTCCCAGTGGCGAATGTCCTCGCCGACCCGGATGCGGCAGCTCTCGGCGTCCTGCGGCACGATCAGCCCGAGGTGGTAGCGCAGCACGCCCTTGTAGGGGCCGCGGTGGTCGAGGATGTGCTTGTGTGGCGAGAGGATCGAGAACATCGCCGTCGTCATCCCCGGGATTTCGCGCATTAGCGCCGCCGTGCGCGGGCACATCTCGACGCCGAGCTGCGCCTCGAACCCGTAGCCGTAAAGGAAGAACGTCTTCCAGTCATCGTCGTCGGTGATCTCGATCTGGTCCTTGGAGATGTCCTGAAAGTTCGGTAGCGCCTCACGGTCGGCGAGCACGGCTTGCAGCTCCTGCAGGATCACCTCCCAGTGCTCCTCGACGCGCGCGACCCACGGGAAGCGCTCCAGCTCGAAGAACGTCGCGTCGCCGACGAGCGAGCGTCTGCCGATGAAGCGCTCGATCGGCGCGAGGATCCGTTCGCCTGCCGCGATCGTCCACTGGACGACGCGATCCCATACTGACTTCTCCGAGGCTACCGGCACGACTCGCATCTTAATAAAGCCTCGGTCGACTCCCGGTCGATGCACGACCAGGGAGTGATTGCCAAAAGTAGAATAGTATTTGCCTCTCGAACAATGGCTGCGATAACGGGTTCCAGCACGTCCGCGAAGATTGCCATCTTTGTACTCGGCGCCCTGGCCCTGCTTGGTGTGCTCGCGATGTTCGGAGTCGTGCCCATCAGCCTCAACGAATCGCAGGCGGCGGATAAGCCCCTGCCCGAAGCCGACACGCCGCCGATCGAGTTCGCCTACCTCGACTCGCTGCGCGCCGACGCATATCTGGGCCAGGCAGAGGGTGGGCTTGCCGACAGCGAACAGCGCTCTGAACAGCTCACCGACTCGATCAATGCCAGCGTCTCAATCGGCGGCACTGGCCAGGTGGGCGGCTCACAGCAGACACAGTTGAGCACCGTCGCGACCGTTACGCCACAGGCCGCTGACCGCTTCTACACGCTGTTGCGCCGCCTGCGCGAGGGCGGCGAGGCCAACTACCGAAAGCCGAGCACCTGCAACGGGGAAAGGTCCACGCACTGGCTGGGAGACGTCAATGATGAGGACGGTGCCTCGGAAGTCATGGACGAGGTGCAGTGCATTGGAGTGGGCAACTTTATCCGCATTCGCCATGCACAGCTGTTCCTGCCGCCATTCGCGCAAGCACTGCCGCGGGTTCAGAGTGCCAACGCGTTCTTCGGCGCGCTGCCCGCTCCGCGCACCGCGTTTACCTCACCGACGCAGTCGGTCGCGGTCACCGCGGCGCTGCACGGCTACGCCCAGCAGATCGGCGCCGACCCGAGGATGCCCTTCGTGGCGGCGCCCTACGGCGCCAACGAGCAGGTCGGCCGTGGGGTGACGTTCTTCCTGCCCGCCGGCTATCGCGGGATCACCTCCGAGCCGAGCCTGCTCAGTGGATCGGTGACGATCGTCGGCGAGCTCGTCTACAGTGCCGGCGCCGGCGCCCCTTACATCGACTACCCGACCGTCGACGCCTTCGGGCGGGCGCTGCTGGACGCCAAGCCGGCGCTGCGCACCGATCTCGGGGTCTGCGCGAAGGCCCCGCCCTTGCGGAGCATCCCCAAAAGCACTGCGCTAGCGGCGCCGACGCCGAGCGCCGCCGCTCGGACGGCTCGCTGCACATCCGAGCAGCAGACGCTAACCGACGTGCGCAAATCGGTGACCTTCAAGCCTCCGATTGTCGTCGTCTTACCGCTGGCTATCTATGAGTGAGTTGTCTTGGCGGCGTTCGTAGCTCAGGCAGCCTCGCGCAGCGCCGCCAACTCAGGCGACTCGGCGAGCTTCTTCAGCGCGCGCTGCTCGAGCTGCGAGGCGCGCTCCGCGGAGAACCCGAGGCGCTTGCCGATCGCGGTCAGCGTCTGGGGCTCCTCGCGGCCGGTGCCGAAGCGCAGCGTCAGAACGGTGCGCTCCGTGTCGGGCAGCGAGGCGATTGCGCGGTGCACGAGGCGCTCGCGCTCGTTCTCGTAGGCGGTCTCCTCCGGCGGCTCCTGATCGGAGGGCAGCAGGTCGCCGAGCGCGGTGTCGCCGTCTTCGCCGACCTGCTGGTCGAGACTCACGAGCGCCGCGCGCTGGTGGCGCACTTCCTCGACCTGCTCGAGCTCCAGCCCGGTCTCGGTCGCGATCTCCTCGGCCGTCGGCTCACGCCCCAGCCGCACGGAGAGCTCGCGCTCGACGCGGCCCACCTTGCGGGTGCGCTGCGCGACGTGCACCGGCAGGCGGATCGTGCGGCCCGAGTTCTCAAGGCCGCGCTGGATCGCCTGGCGAATCCACAGCGTCGCGTAGGTCGAGAAGCGAAAGCCCTTGCGCCAGTCGAACTTCTCGCTCGCGCGGATCAGGCCGAGCATGCCCTCCTGGACGAGGTCCGCGAGCGGCAGGCCCTGGTTCTGGTAGCGCCGCGCGTTGGACGCGACGAGGCGCAGGTTGGAGTTGACGAGCAGTTCCTTGGCGTGCAGGTCGCCGCGCTCGATTCGCTGCGCCAGTTCGATCTCCTGATGCGGGGTGAGCAGCGGGTAGCGCCGCGAGTGCGCGAGCAGCTGGTCGACGGACTCCGGGATGAAGCTCTCCGCGGCCGCGACCGGGCGTGCGCGCAGCGCCGCCTCCGCGCGAGCGGCGCGCTCGTCGTAGACCGGATCGAGCGTCGCGGCGGGCGCGGCGGGGTCGATCGTGTCAAGTGTGTCTAGAGTGGTGATCTGGTGCTTGGTGTCTGACATGGTGCCTGGTCCTTCTAATAGAGAGCAGAGGGGCCCCGGCTCAACCGCCTTGCGGCGGCTTTCGCCACCCTCTAATCCGATGCCTGGAGTCGGAATTATAGGGCACAGTAGTTGCGTTGTCAATTATTCCTGCGGTAGCGGATGTGCGCGCCAAATCGGACGACTCGTACACGCCGAGCCCCTTAGCTTGAGCCCATCTGCGGCCCGAAAGTTGCTCTACCCATAGACGCTCTACCCGGAAAGATGCTCGAATCATCCTCCCCGGGGGTTGTGAGCCTGTTATTCGCGCGCGAGCCCGATAAACCTGCGCTGTCCAAGAGCATCGGTGCGAGTCGCCCCCTGCGCGAGGCACGGGCCGTCGCAATGGCCGCTTGATCGGCTCAGGCGCGCGCGCTGCTATGCGGATCCAGGCGCGAGAATCGTCACCGAAGCGTCCAGCTCCGCGCTCGCCGCACCCATGTAGACGCCCTTGACCGGTGGCACATCTGCGTAGAAGCGGCCATGTCCGATCTTCACGTGCGTCTCGTCCGCGAGCCGGCGGTTGGTGGGATCGGCACCCACCCAGACCGGCTCGGCGCGGCCTTCGCTGCCCGGCAGCAGTACCTCCAGCCACGCGTGCGTGTCCACCTCCAGCGAGTCCACACCGCCGTTCTCCGGGGCCGCCCACAGGTACCCGGAGACGTAGCGCGCCGCGATCCCCCGCCGGCGCAGCAAGATCAGCGAGAGATGTACGAAGTCCTGGCAGACACCCGCCCCGGCCTCCAGCAGGTCGCTGACACTCGAACCCACATAGGTCGCTCCGCGGCGGTACTCGAAGCGCTCGGGAACCATCGCGCAGAGCGCACGCGGCCGCAGTCTTTGCTTTACGGACCCCGCCGCGCGCGTGTGTGCGTGTGCGTACGCGCGCGCGGCGGGGTTGGCTAGCGCGTGGTGTCGGGCGCCGCGGCCTGTTCGGCGCCGGTACGCGTCGTGAGCATCGCGCCGCGCCCGCCGCTGATCACGCGGCGCACAAGCCCCGGCACCAGCACGCGCGCGAGGGCGAAGAGCTCATATGCGCGCGGCACGTAGCGCTCCGGACGTCGGCCCAAGCCCACCTCGACGATCGCCTCCGCGGCGCGATCCGGCGTGGAGACCATCCACGACGTCCGCGCGCTCGCTGTCAGCTCGCTGGCGGGGAAGCCCTCGGTGGCGATGAAGCCGGGAAGCACCAAGCCGACGTGCACGCCGTGCGCGAGCTCCTCCGCATAGAGCGCATCGCTCCAGCCGGCCAGCGCGAACTTGCTTGCCGAGTAGGCACCCGTACCCGGGCGCGTGACGCGCGCGGCGGTACTCGCGACATTGACGATCGCGCTTGGCGCGCAGTCGCGCAGCAGCGGCAGTAGCGCCTCGGTCAGGCGCAGCACCGCGTCGAAATTGACCTCCATCGTGCGCCGCACATTGGCGTAGCCGCCCTCGGCGAACGTACCGCGCCAGGAGGCGCCGGCGTTGTTGACCAAGAGTGCGAGACGACCGTCGTAATGCTCGCGTAGATGCGCCAGCACACGCGCTGGAGCGTCCTCTTCGGTGAGATCCAGGGCGAGGATGCTGCAGGGGGCGGGCAGCGTGTCCGCAAGGCGGCGCAGGCGCTCCTCGCGGCGCGCGACGAGCACGAGTTGCGCGCCGGGCTCGGTCGCCAGCCGTCGTGCCGTGGCTTCGCCGATGCCGCTGGAGGCGCCCGTGACGAGCATGACCAGCGGTCGGTGAGCCGCGCCGTTGGAGTTGTGTTCCGATCCGCTAGACATTCGAGTCGCACCCGGCGTGGGTGGGGCGCAGGGAGCTAGGCCTCGCGCAGCGCCGCGGCGCCCATCGTTGCCGCCGCTAGCGCCGTGCCCGTGACGAGCGTGCTCGTCAGCTTCGGCAGGTAGCCGCCGCGCCCCCCGGCAATCCCGGCGAACGCGTCTGCGAGGTCGCACGCCAGGCCGGCGATGAGCCACTGCCGTTGCGCCTCGCCCTCAGTGCTGAGTGCGCCCCACGCGAGCGCGAAGTCGCGCGCGCCGAAGAGCCGTCCGAGGTAGGGAGATTGCGGATTCGCGGCCGCGTCCAGCCCGAACAGCTTGCCGGCGACCCGCGGTGTCGCCCACGACCCGACGCCAATTACCATGCGCAGCCCCGCGAGGCCACCGACCGCGATCTTTCGATCCATGAACGCGACCTTACACTACGTCCCGATGGTTTGGTGCTTACGCGGGGCCGAGTAGGGTAGGTGCATGGCTTCCTCCGGCTCGACAGCGCCTGCTGAGGGTTATCGCCTAACGGGCATCTCGCCGCGCGCCTTCCAGCATCCCGCCGATCGCGCCGCCTCGGCCGCCCTGAAAGCGATTCCCCACCTCGACAAGGTAGTGCGCAAGCTGATCGAGCTCGGCTACGAGCGCGCCCTGCGACAAAGCTACCTCGGCTCCTCGGTGCGACTTTCCGAGGAGCAGCTCGGCGCGGTCTGGCGCGAGCACGCCCTCGCCTACGCGACGCTCGACATGCAAGACGTCCCCGACCTCTATCTCACCCAGGTTCCATCTCCTAACGCGATGACGATCGGCGCGCGCAAACCGATCGTGGTCGTGCAGTCCGGTCTCGTACGGCTCCTCGACGCCGATCAGCGTCGTGCGGTGTTCGCCCACGAGGCCGCGCACGTGCTCGCCGATCATCAGCTCTACCGCACCGCGCTGCTGATCCTGATCGGGCTGACGCGTACCGCGCGCCTGCCGCTGCCACTCGCGCCGGTACGCACCGCGCTGCTGGAGTGGAGTCGCGCGACCGAGCTGAGCAGCGATCGCGCGGCGGCGCTGGTCGTGCGTGATCCCCTCGTCGTCTGCCGAACGTTGATGTCGCTGGCCGGTGGCGCAATGGTCGACGAGCTCGATCTCGACGTCTTCATGCGCCAGGGCCTCGACTACAACGAGAGCGGAGGCGGCCTCGAGCGCCTGACGCGGCTGATGCTCGACCTCGGAGTCACCCACCCCTTGCCGGTGCGCCGCGCGCACGAGCTGATGGCGTGGGTGCGCTGCGGCGACTTCGACCGCATCGCCGCCGGCGAGTATCCCAAGCGCGAGGAGCCCGCCGACGCCCGCTCGGAGGGCGGCGAGGCCGTCTCCTTCTACGCCGAGCGTTTCCGCGAAGGTTTCCGCGACGCCGGCGAGTCGATCAACTCGATCGGCCAGCAGACTCGCGGGGTGGCTGCGGGGGCAGGGGCGTGGGGAGGACGAGGACGAGTCATCACCCGTCCCCCCGTCCTGAGCCTGTGCGTCCTAGCCCAATGGCCGGGCGAGCCACGCGGCGGGGGCAACTCGGGCCGTTAGCTCTTTCGCGTGACAGTGACAGCGCCTTGCATAGGGCGCTGGACCTCGTCGATTGTTCGACTCTGTCGCAGTTCTGGCGCCTCACGCCTCCGGCGCCTGCGCGGACCCGCGCCGCAGATTGCCGACCAGCAGCCCGATCACGGTCACGAGATAGATCTGGCCGATTAGCATCTCGAGCACCGAGAGCGCGCGGCCCATGCCGAGTGCGGGCGTTAGATCCCCGTAGCCGGTCGTCGTGAGCGTCGTGAAGCTGAAGTAGATCTCCTGGCTCTGCGTCACCGCGGAGCTGGAGACCTGCTCGAAGTACTGATGGGGCGCGATACCGACGAGCACGCGGACTACGAGCGCGAACAGCAGGCCGATCAGCAGGTAGGTGGTCAGCGCCCCCGCGACAGCCTGCAGCGTGACGCCACGCTCGCGAACCAGGCGCACGATCCCGCGCGTCAGCACGATGAGCACTGCGAGCACGGCCGCGGCGCTCCCCGCAGCGCCGACCCACCCGGGAACGAGGGACTGCTGTACGAGCACGGCGAGGGCGACCAATGCGAGGAAGGCGAGCGCAGTAGTGGTGTTGCGCGTGGCGTGACTCTCACGGGAAGTCGCGATCACCGCGAGCAACATCGTGCTCTGCAGCAGCACCGCGACGCCGCGGCCGACGGGAGTGTCGGGCGCGAGGATCGAGAAGAGCACCGCGAGGATCGTCAGCCCGAGCACGACGCCGTAGCGATGCTCGAAAGGACGCGTGCTGTCCGCGGTTGGCGTGCTATCCGGCGCCACTGCGCACAGGATGGCGCGGCGAGCGGCGGATGCTCAGGAACCCCACTTCCCGCGCCCGTAGCGCGCGAGCTCTAGGCGCGCGATCACGCCGCGATGGACCTCGTCGGGTCCGTCGGCCAAGCGCAGCGCGCGCGCGACGGTCCAAGCCGCGCCGAGCGGGAAGTCGTCGCTGAGACCGGCGCCGCCGTGCAGCTGCATCGCCATGTCCACCACGCGCTGGGCCATGTTCGGCACCGCGACCTTGATCTGGGAGACCGCACCGAGCATCTCGGGCGCCTGGCGATCGATCAGCCAGGCGGCGTGCAGGACGTGCAGACGCGCCTGGTCGATCGCGATCCGCGCGTCGGCGATCCGCTCGCGGTTGCCACCGAGATTGGCCAGCGGCTTGCCGAACGCCACGCGGTTGGTGGCGCGCCGGCAAGCGAGTTCCAGAGCGAGCTCGGCTAGCCCGATTAGCCGCATGCAGTGATGCACGCGGCCCGGCCCGAGACGGGCCTGCGCGATCGCGAAAGCCTGCCCGGCGCCGCCGATGATCGCGCTCGCCGGCAGGCGCACCTCGGTGAAGGAGACCTCGCCGTGCCCGCCCGGCGCGTCGAGGAAGCCCATCGTGCTCAACATCCGCTCGATCTTCACCCCGGCGGCGTCGAGTGGCACCGCGACCATCGAATGGCGGTGATAGCGGTCGGCGTTGGGGTCGGTGAGCCCCATGAAGATCGCAACGCGGCAGTTGGGGTGCCCGATGCCGGTGCTCCACCACTTGCGTCCGTTGAGCACGACTTCCTCGCCGTCGAGCCTCGCCGTGGCCTGCATGTTGGCGGCGTCCGAGGAGGCGACCTCGGACTCGGTCATGCAGAAAGCGGAGCGGATTTCGCCGGCGAGCAGCGGCTTCAGCCAACGCTCGTGTTGCTCCTCGGAGCCGAAGTGCAGCAGCACCTCCATGTTGCCGGTGTCGGGCGCATTGCAGTTGCAGACCTCGCTCGCGATCAGCGAGCGTCCCATGCGCTCGGCGAGCGGCGCGTACTCGACATTGGAGAGCCCCGCGCCGTGGCGCTCGTCGGGGAGGAAGAGATTCCATAGGCCCGCGGCCTGCGCCTTCGCCTTGAGCTCATCGATCACCGGCAGCACCACCCACGGGTTCTGGCCGCCGAGTAGCTCACGGTGGTAGGGCTCCTCGCGCGGCGTGATCTCCTGCGCGATGAAAGCGTCGAGGCGCTCAATCAGCTCGCGTGCGCGCGGCGTGTGCTCGAAATCCATCAGGCGCTCTGCACGTCGAGGACGACCTTGCCGGTCGCGCGTCGCTCGTCGATCGCTTGCAGCGCCTCGGAGGCGCGCTCCAGCGGGAAGCGCTCGCCGACGAGCGGGCGCACGACGCCCTGCTCGATCATGCGCGCGAGCGCCTCGCCGATCTCGCGGCAGAGCTGCGGGCGGGCCAGCGCGTAGGCGCCCCAGCCGGCGCCGACGACCTCGGTGTTGCCGAGCAGCAGGCGGTTGACTTTGACCTCGGGAATCGACCCGCCGGTGAAGCCGACGACGACGAGGCGACCGTCCCCGCGCAGCGAGCGCAGGCTGTCCGTGAACCGCTCGCCGCCGACCGGGTCGAGCACGACGTCCACGCCGCCGCCCGTGAGCTCCTTGGCCTCGTCCTTCCAGGGCCCGTCGAGGCGCAGTACCTCCTCCGCGCCCGCCTCGCGTGCGATCTGCGCCTTGGCGTCGCTGGAGACGACCGCGATCGGTCGCGCGCCGAGCCCCCGCGCGACCTGCAGCGCGGCGGTGCCCACGCCGCCGGCGGCGCCGTGGACGAGCACACTCTCGCCCGCGCGTAGACGTCCGCGCAGCGCGAGCGCGAAGTAGGCGGTGTGGTAGTTGAGGATCAGCCCCGCGCCTTGGCCGAAGTCCAGCGCGTCGGGCAGGGCAAAGGTGAGGAAGGGGGGAGCGACGGCGCGCTCAGCGAAGGCGCCCAGGGCGCAGAACGCCGCGACGCGCTCACCGACGGCGACGCCGGCGTCCGGCGAGGCGCTGCGCACGACGCCGGCGACCTCGCTGCCGGGAATGAATGGCAGCGGCGGTTTGAGCTGATACTCGCCGCGCGTCTGCAGCAGCTCGGGGAACGAGACACCGGCGGCGTGGACGTCGATCAGGACGCCCTCCCCGGGAGTGAGCATGTGCTCCGGCGGTTCCGGCGGCTCGGGTGCGTCCACCAGCGCAAGCGCGCTGGTAGGTCCGCTGAGGTCGACGATCTGGATGGCTCTCATGGGCAGTGTCGGCGCTACGGGGTCGGGGTGGCCGTGGCGCCGTGGGCGACATTCAACACGCTTTGGTGGGTCGCTGGGTCCGCGGCGAGCGTCTCAGCCGCTCACCTGCCCTCGCGTCGGTCGGAGACGTGCTTGGCGGGAAAGCACGGAGCACACACAGGAAAGCGCGCACAGTATTCGTCAAAATATTCGAACTCTGCCATACTTGTGAACCTCACTCAAAGGAGCTGTTAATTATCCGGGTGTGGAAACCGAATCGCTCATCCACCTACTTGAATTCACTGCAACTTCAGGAAGCGCGCTCAAATTCGGCTTGCCTCCGGGTCCAAATGGTCCGCGAAATAGCGAGCCGATCAAGTTCTACACAGCCCTAGCGCCGGGGGCAGGCAACCGCGGCGTGCGCGCTCGCGCTGCTGCCGTCGTTGAATGCGAACCGCGCCGCGAACCGGAACCCGCCGCGCGGACAGACACGCGGCAGCAAGATGCCGCGCGGGTGATAGGGAATCGTGCGGCCCTTGCGGTATTCGTAGTAGATGATGTGACTGGGTCCGAGCGTGGTCGTGAGATGCACAAGGGCCGCGTCGGGTGCTTCGGGGACGCTAGGGACCAGCGGCAGCGTCGCGCTGAGATCCCCGCCGAAGGGGACCGCGGCCGGAAGGACGAGCCCGGGAAAGACGAGCTGCGCGGACACCGGGCTTTCGCCGTCCGCGTAGAAGAGCAGCCCGAGTCGCCCATGCTGGACGGGCGCCATGAAGGTCGTCGTGCGCGCGATCTCTTGGAGGGTCTCGGGGCCGAACGGCACCTCCACCGTACCCGAGCCATAGCCGATCACGGAGTTCGACGGGCAACCCGGTGGCCCCTCGGTTTCGAGGATTACGGCGCGGCACGTCGAGAGGCCGAGACCGCTCGTCGCGATGCCCAGGTTTGCGGGATAGAGCAAGTCGATCTCGCGGATCGGGACGGGCTCGTGAGTGGCCTCGCCCGCGACCGTAAAGGCGAAGTGGATCGTGGTGCCAAATCCCAGTCGCTCCGGCGTCAACGCCGCGCTGAGCTGCACCGTCGGCGCCGAGCGGGCCGGCGTTGTCAGCCAGGTGCAACCGATGCAGATGGCCCCGAGCAGCGCCGTCACCAGGGCCGCCCGCATGGTCGATGCCGTGGACCTCACTCGTCCAACGACGATACAACACGCGGGACGGGTCAGATGAATGTTTCTGACTACTCCATTCGCGCCTGACGCGAGGTTCGCCCGCGCATGCGATTGACGCGTCGGAGCTCCTGAACGTCCTCGTCGAGGTCAGCCGATCGGCTCCGAGCGTCCGCACCGAGCAGCTCGGGATCCAGGCGCCGGCGCACCAGCTCACCGGCGATCGCATCCACGCGCTGCGCGCCCGCTCCCGGCCGCGAGCTGACCACGCGCTCGAGTCGCTCCCCGGCGAACAGCAGCCCCACACCGTCGTCCAGCGCCCAGCCGCCGGGAAGCGCTCCGGAGCGCACAGCGGCGAGCCATACCGGCAGACGCTCGGGCTCGCCGTCCGCGTGAACCGTTAGCGAGCCCGCCAGCAACCCCAGCCCCTCTAGAGGTGCGGGTGGACCGCTGGAGCGCGTGACACCACCTTGGAACCAACACATCGCGCCGGCGCTCAGGCCAGCGAGCACAGTGCCCCCTCGCCAGACTTCGACCAGCATCGTGTCGAGCTCGTGCGCGCGCCAGATCGCGAGCAGGTTGCGCATCGAGCCACCGCCGGCGTAGATGATGTCCTGCTCGCCGAGGATCTCCGCCAGCGGGCGCTCGACCTCGGCCAAGCGAAATAGCGAAAGGTGCTCGGGCACGCATCCGCGCCCGGCGAAGCGTGCGTAGAAGGCGTTGATCTGTCCGGTCGTGTCGCCCGCCGCCGTCGGCAGGAAGAGGATCCGCGGACATGGTGCGCGCGCGAGCGAAAGCACGTAATCATCGAGCAGCGGGTTCGTCGGCTCCATCGTGAAGCCACCGCCGCCCATCGCGAAGATCCGGCGGTCACACAATGCTGCGGCAGTGGGGGAGCTCACGCCGCCGCGCATTCGGCACTCGCCGTCGCGCCTGTCGGATCGGCGCCGAGATAGGCCGCCTGGAGCGGAATCTCCACGACGCCGCCGGCACCCGGCTCCACCCGGAAGGCACGACCACCGCGACGCGAGCTGACCACCCGCTCCAAGTGCGTGCCACAGAAGTGCAGGCCCACGCCGTCCTCCGCGGCGAACCCCGGGCGCATCCCGTCACCGACGAAGCGGTGGTATTCCGCGCGTCGCTCCGGCTCCGCGTCGTAGTGCACGCAGTTGGAGTACGGCAGCAGCCCCAGCCCGCGCACGCGCTGGCAGGAGCCGTGGAACGCACTCAGCGCATCGTGAAACCAGCACAGCGAGCCCGCCGAGGGCCCGCACAGCACAATGCCGCGCTGCCACGCGCGCTGTAGCACGCCGTCCAGGCCGTGAGCGCGCCACGCACCGAGCATGCTCACGACATTGCCGCCGCCGACATAGATCACGTCCTGGGCGAGCAGATGCGCCGCGAGGTTCTCCTCGACGCCGCCCGTGCCCTGGTCACGACGAAAAAGCGAGACGTGGCTCGCCTCGCAGCTGGCCGAGAAGCGGCGGTAAAAGCGCACCACGTAGTGATCGGCGTCGCCCGAGGCGGTCGGCAGGAAGCACACGTGGGGCCGCGCGCGCCCAGTTAGCGAGAGCACGTAGTCGTCGAGCATCGGGTTCTCGCGCTCCATCGAGAAGCCTCCTCCGCCGAGGGCGACGATCTGGGGAGTGGGTGGCTGCATGGCTCGGTGGCGGTGACGATGAATCGACCACCTGCAGCTTCGTCGAGCACACGCCGAGGCTGTATGGCCCGTCGTCGGAGATTCGCGCCCGCGCGCCTGGACATTCGCCGCAGGAGCAGCGGACTTCAGCCGTCCGCGAGCTCGACTAGCAACGCGTCCACCGCGTGCTCGTCGAGCTGCGTGCCTGCGACGCGGCGTAGCTCCGCGGTGGCCTCGACGGGCGTCCGCGCCGGTCGATAGGGGCGATCGGTGACGATCGCGTCGTAGGTGTCGCAGGCCGCGATGATGCGCGCCGCGAGCGGGATCTGCTCGCCCGCAAGACCATCCGGGTAGCCGCCCCCGTCCCAGCGCTCGTGACTCGCGCGGACCGCGGGCGCAAGGTGCGCGAAGGCGTCGATTCGCGCGACGAGGTCGCCGCCGCCGGCCGCGTGTGCGCGCATCACGACCCACTCCTCATCCGTCAGCGGCCCGGCCTTCAGCAAGATCTCGCTGGGCACCGCGATCTTGCCGATGTCGTGGAGCATCGCCGCGTAGCGCACGTCGCGCGCTTGCGCGCGCGAGAGGCCCATCCGCAGCGCGACTCGCGCCGCGAGGCTCGCGACGTCCTCGCCATGGCAGGCCGTGTAGTCGTCCTTCGCCTCGACCGTGCTCGTGAGCGCCGCAAGGGTCGTGGTGAATGTGCGCTCCATATCGGCGAGCAGCCCCGCCCGGTGTACCGCCGCGCCGAGGCTCGCCGCAATCGTCTCGACGAGCACCGCATCGGCCTCCCCCAACGCGCCCGGCTCGACCGCCTCAATGTTGAGCACGCCCCACACCTCGCCATCGACAAAGATCGGCGCGCTCAGCTCCGAGCGCGGGTCGGTCTGGGGGTCACGCGCGATGTAGTCCGTATCGAGCTGCGTGTCAGGCACGAGCGCCGTGCTGCCCGAGCGCGCGACGCGACCGTTGACCCCCACCGCGACGGGCTGCTCGACCAGCAGGAACTCGGTCATCACCTCCGCCAGTGGGCCCGCGCTTGCGATTAGGCGCAGCATCCCGTCACCGTCGAGGCGTTGCACGGCTGCTAGGTAAAAGGCAAACGTGCAGTGCAGCTCGTCGACGACCAGCCGCACCATATCCTCGATCTCCGTCGTAGCGGCAAGTCGCGCCGTGAGGTTTGCCGCCACGCGCAGCTGTGCCCGCAGGTAGCTGAGCTCGCCTGCGCTCGCCATTGTCTGTGCGCGCGTGTCGGCACGCTGGCGACGCAGCGCCTCGGCGCGCCGCTCGCGCTCGCGCGCGCCGGCCAGAGTCACGCCCCGTGGAGGCGTCTGCTTGCCGGCCGGCCCGGCGGGGGGCTTGACAGATAGCTGGGGCATCGCCGGTCGCATCGACCTGCGAGGGCCCGCGCTTGAGCGCAGCGCAGGGGATTAGACGATCTGAGGGGTCCGCCGACCGCGTTCAATCCGGCGGCGCTCGACCGCTGCCACGCCCGCGAACTCCGCGGCACAGGAGCCGTATCTGAGCGTGTTAGGTACAAGCGGCCGCGTCAGGCGCCCCGCGGCGAGTGTCGCTGCGCATGCAGTGGCCTGTGCCCGCGTGTATCGCAGGCCGTAAAGCTCGCGCACCCGCGGCGGCAGCGAGCCGAGCAGCACCAGATCGTGCATTCGCTTGGCCAGCGCACGATTTGCCGACATCGGAATTTCAAAGGCCGAGGCGTAGCCCATGTAGCGGGCCTCCTCGGTGAGGAACAGGTCGGGGCCCGCGAGCTGATCCTCATACCACGCGCGAAACGCGACATATGTCGCAGGCATCGCCGCGCGCGGAGTGCGAAAGAGCTCGGCGAAGCGCACGTAGTCCTGCCACAGCGCTTCAAGCTGCTCCTCGGCGAGGGTACGCACGAGATGCTCATAGAACCAGATCGCGGAGTCCGCGATCACCGCGACCGTCCACACCATCAGGTTCGGATCGAGCGCCGCGTAGGGAGTGCCGGCCGGATAATGCGCTCCGGCATCCTCGGGCAGCTCACCGACGACGCGCTCGTGCATGCGCTGCACAGCGCCGAGCACCTTATCGGCCTCCTCGCGGGTGCCGAAGAAAACCGCCTCGAACATCGCCGCGGTGTGCGTGATACGTCGAAACGGTGTCGACTTGTTGCGTGTGTGCTCGCTGGTGCCCACGTAGTTCAGCGGCTTCACCGCGCCGATGCACAGCGCGCGCTGGCCATATAGGAGGCCCACCGCCTTCTCCTCGTGGACCGCTCGCAACATCGAGCGCCCACGTGGAAAGTATCCCTCGCCGGCCCCGCCGCCTGCCATAGCCTGAAGGTAGCGCATCCGCGTGCCACCGTGCAGGCACACTGGCTGCACGGCCAGACACGACTCGTTCCGGTTCGGCGCCGGCCGGCGCGTATTGCACCTGACTCAGCTGACCAAGGTCAACAGGGTATGTGCGGGGACGCCGCGCGCCGCAAGGATGCACGTGTGTCCCGCCTCGCGCCAGGTCACCACCGTCGCACCGCTCGCGTCGAGCACGTCAAAGCGCACACCGCCGCGGTCGACCACCGTGCCCGCCGCGGGTGTCGGGAGGGGGCTGCCCGCGACGATTGCGTACCCGATGCGCTTCCCGTCGGGCGCGGTGTAGAAGACCGTCGTGATCGCGCGGCCCTCGAGACGATCGGTACGTGCGCCAGCCGCCGGCCAACCGCGCTGCCCCCCCCAGTACGGGAAGCTCGTCCCTTCCACCGATCTCGCCAGCACCCCATGCTGGCGAGGGTTCTCCGCGGGGGCCGCGAGCTGCGCGGGCTCGAGCGCCACCCGCGCGGCCTCGAGCGCCGTCGGAGTGTGCGGCGAGCCGCCAGCCAATACGAGCAGCACCGCTGCCGTAGCGCCCGCCGCCAGCGCTCCGGCGCCGGCCAATCGCAGAGCAGGTACACGCCGGCGCCGTCTGGGTGGGGCGCTGCCCACGAGCTGCTCAATCGAGCGGTGCAGCGAAGCCGGGGCGCATACGGCATCCAACGAGCGGATGCTCGCGAGCGTCTCCCGCTCGGCCTCGATATCGCTGGATTCTCTATGAGTCATTGGCAGCCTCACCTGCAAGGACGCCACCGGCGCCGGCAAGCTTCCCACGCTGCGCAGCGCCGGTCGACTGTGAGCTGCGAGTCGCAGCCGGCACCTGCGAGGTAGCCGGTGAGCTGGCGCCCTCGGTCTGCGCGCCTCGCCCGCGGTCGAGATTCTTCGCAAGTTGCTCGCGCGCCCGAAAGACGCGGGTCGCGATCGTCGCCTCGCGGGTACCGAGTGCCTTGGCGGCCTCGCGGTAGGAGAGGCCCGCGACATCGACCGCGACAAGCGCCAGCCGGTGGTTCTCGGCGAGCTCGGAGATCGCGGAGAAGACTTCGCGTGTCTGCAGCGCCTCCTCGGGACGCTCACCGGTGCGGGGGTCCATCGGTTCGAGTTCCTCAAGCGTCGTCACCCCCGCGCGCGGCCGCCGCGCGGCTGTGCGGCGCTGTGTTAGAAAGGTGTTGCGTAGCGCCTGCATCAGGTACGCGAGCTCGTCCTGGCCACGCATGAGGCGGGGGCGCGCGAGGACACGCGAGAACGTCTCCTGCACGAGATCCTCGGCGTCGTGAGGCGAGCCGCAGAGCGCCCACGCGGCCCGGTACAGGCGATCTATGTGTTGGGGCAGCGACTGAGGGTCGAGCCGAGACATCCCTCGCACGACTGTAGCGGCATCGCACAGCCGGTTGGTGAGAGGGAAGTATGGGCGTGCTGGCGGCGTCTGGGATGGTGAGGCAGCCATACGCCCTCAAATCAAGACGGCAGGAGGTCGATAACTCGTGATCGAGGCCTACGAGAGGAGCACCAGATGCGCAGGCAGGTAACCCATGCCGCGATCGCGCTCGGCGCCGTCGCGGCAATCGCGCTGCCCGCCGTCGCCGTGGGCGGCGTGAGCGCCGGTGGAGCGAGCGGCGGCGACGGGCGCCTCGCCGGGAGCCACACGGTCGTGTTGAAAAACATTCGCTTCCACCCGAGCACGCTTTCGATCCGCAGCGGTGAAAGCGTGACTTGGCTCTGGCGCGACGAAGGCGTCGCGCACAATGTGACCGCGAGCAGTTTCCGCTCCCGCACACAGACCAATGGCTCATTCACCGTGCGCTTCACCCATGTCGGCACGTTCAACTACCGCTGTACGATTCACGCCGCCGAAGGGATGAGGGGCAAGGTTATCGTTCACTGATCCGTCCGGCAGGCACCAGCGGTGGTCGAGCAGGGATCACTCGGCCACTGCCCCCCGGTGCACCTGCAAGTGCCGGCGCCCGCGGTTGGTCAGTCGCGACGCTGCTCGACCAGCAGTGCGAAGGTCGGGCATGCCTGCGCGGCGCGCTGCGCATGCGCGAGCAGCTCAGCCGAGAGCGGCTTTCCGTCGAGTACCGGATAGCCCCACTCGTCGAGGGAGATTCGCTCCGGCAGGAGCTCCGCGCACATTCCGTGCGCCTCGCACGCGATCGGATTCACGCGCAGGCGGTGTTTCATCTCGCGCTCACCGGCTCGCGCACCGTTCGGCCCGGCGAGCGTTTGGCAGCGGATGCACGCGGTCGGGGTAGCTCTGAGGGGCGCTCGCAGGCGGCACACGGACCGTGGCGTGCGTGATCGTCGAGCTCCTCGGCGAAGACCTCCAGGGCGCTGGAGACCAGGCGGGCGGCGCCGTCGGGATGGCTACAGGCGCCACGGCCGCGCACCAGTGAGCTGAGCGACGCCAACCGTCGCTGCGCCTGGGGCTCTGCGGTGCCGAGGACGAGTTGCTCGACGGTGTTCGCGATCGCATCGAGGCCGAAGAGGCAGGGGCCGCATTGGCGCGCGCTCTGCGAGGCAAGCCAGCGCGTCAGACGCGCGAGCTCGGCCACGGGGCACACCTCGTCGGAGAGCAGCACGATCACACCGGCGCCGAGCGAGGCGCCGTGGGGCGCGAGCTGCTCGTCGGAGAGTGCCACGCCATGCAGCAGGCCTCCGTCGACCCAGGCGCCGGCATAGCCCCCGAGCAGCAGTGCACGCGGCCGACCCGCGATGCCGCCCGCGGCATCGATCAAGGCCGGGAGCGGCGAGCCGAGCTCGATCTCGTAGACCCCCGGGTAGGCCAGCCCCGCGCCGGAGAGCGTAACCAGCGCCGAGCCCGGTTGCGAGGCGATTCCTAGCTCGCGAAACCAATCCGGTCCGTGGCGGGCGATCAACGCCATGTGCGCAAGTGTCTCCGCATTGCTGACCAGCGTCGGACGGCGACGCACCCCGCGCTCGAACGGCAGCGGCGGTGTGAACGTCGGGATCGCCGGGCCCCCGTTGAGGTGATTGACGAGCGCCGACTCCTGGCCCGCGACGTAGCGGTTAGGCACTGTCGCCAGCCGCACGCGGGGCGCGCCGCGGTGCCGGTGTGACGCGCGTTCGCTCAGCGCGTCGCTGACGTCCCGAAGTGCTCCGGTGGCCGTCTCGCAGACGCAGAGAACGATCTCATCGGCACCCACCGCGCGTGCGGCGAGCTCGCCGCCATCGAGGACGAGATGCGGAAGTGACAGCAGGGTGCGGTCCTTGAAGCTCGCCGGCTCACCCTCGGCCGCATTGACGACGACGATCGGACGCCCCCGCGCTCCGGCCACCGCCCGCAGCTTGGCGCCCGCCGGGAAACCTCCGCCGCCGCGTCCGCGCAGCCCGGCGAGCTCCACCTGCTCGATTAGGGTCGCCGCCCCGCGGCGCTTGCGCCCGGTGAACGTGGGCAGCTCGCCATGCAACGCGAGGTGCTCGCGCAGATTCAACGCTCCGTGTGCTGGCATCCCCGCCAACAGCCGCGGCAGGCCGGGCTCGGACTGTACGGCGCCCGCGCGCGCCTGCGCTTCGCCGAAGCTCATCGACTGCCACCGGACCCTTGTGTGCTGCTGCTCTTGTGACCTAGGAGTGCGGGCGGCGTGCCCGAGCGGCGCGCCCATTCCGAGCCCAGCGGCCCACGGGGCAGCCACAGCAGCAAGCCAAGCGCGAAGATCGCGACCCCGCCGATTGCGGCGCCACGCCCGCGAGCGCTCGTGCCCGTCCACCCCGAGAGCGCGCGTGCGATCACGGCTGCCACGACCAGCGCCAGACACCCCACCGCTACCACCAGCAGCCACGAGCTCTTGACGTCGCTGCCCGTCCCCAGCGAGTGCAGCAGTGCGATTGGCCAGCACGCGTAGGCAAGCCAGTGCGTCGCTCGCCAGGCCGCGTGCCCGATGCGCTGGCGCAGGACGCTCGTCAGGATCAGCGCGAGCGTCAGATCGAAGGCGATCGCGCCGAGTCCTAGCCACAGGGGTCTGTAGCTGCTGATGAACGGCACGAATGCCGCGGTCAGCGAGATCGGCGCGAAGCTGTCGAGCACCGCCGTCAGAATGTGCAGGACGAGGAAGATCAGCGCCAGCAGTGAGACGTTGCGATGCAGCGAATCGACGATGAAGCGCGGCCAGCTAGGTGTGCTCAGGCGCTGGACGTCGGCGATGCCGAGCGCCAGTGAGCCGGTGAGCAGCAGCAGCGCGACCGCCCCCGTGGAGCGGGTCAGATACCAGTCGAGCTTCGAGCCGCTCGTCGTCGCGAGTGCGGGTAGAAGCGCGCTCATGCCGCATCGCTCAACTCTGAGCCGCACTCGGGCCTGGCGCTAGTGGGCCAGCCCGCGATATGCCGCACCCCGCCGCGATGGTCGACTAGTCGTGCCGGTAGCTCGCTTCGCTCCAGCCACGCCGCCACGGTGTCATCGCCCCGGACGAGCGTCGCGGTGCTCGCGATATTCGCGTCCGTGCAATCCGCAGCGGCCACGCTCACGGTTCGCCAGGCGCCGCTGGCCGGTATACCCGTGTCCGGATCGATGATGTGGTGCATGCTCGTGCCGCCGCGGCGCCAGCGGCGTGTGACGGTGCTCGAGGTCGCAATGCCACCGGAGAAAATCGCGATCGTCTGGCCGGGTGCCTGGGGGCCGGCTCGATGGTCGTCGGTTACGTGGATACGCCAGCCATCGACCGGAGCGCTCCCGGCAGTCGCGATATCGCCGCCGATGCCGAGAAGCACGCCACAGTCGCATGCCGCGCTGGCGGCGGTCGCGGCACGATCGGCGGCCCACGCTTTGGCGCTCGCGCCTAGGTCGAGCGCGATCCCGCGGGGAATGCGAACGCTCGCCGTGGCGGCATCGAGCTCAACGGTCTCCCAGCCCCTGCATATCCGCGCCTGGACGGTCGCCACGCGTGGGCGCAGCGGATCGGTCGCGACGTCCGTCGCGATGGGCTCCAGTAGCCGCCAGTCACGGTCATAGCCAGCGAGTACCAGTGCCGCTCCGACCGTCGGGTCGACGGCACCCTCGGTTAGCTCGGCGGCGCGCAACGCGATCTGCAGTGCCTCGATTAGCAGCGAGGCGACCCGCACCGCGCGCCCACCCGCGTGCGCGTTCACGCGCGTGAGATCGGAGTCCGCACGAAATCGGCTGCACGCGCGATCGATCGCGTCGAGCTCGGCGGCCACCACGCCTCGCGCGCGGGCAAGACATAGGGGGTCGCTCACGCGCAGAACAACGCTCGTGGCAAATGCTTCCCAGCGCGCCGTCGCGAGGCCCTTCTCGCACAAAGCGCTCATGATCCGCCGGAGGTTACCGGCGCCGATTCCTGAGTTGGCGCACTGGAGGTTTCCGGGGCCGGCGCCGATTCCCGGGCCGGTGCCGATTCTTGCGCCGGCGCGGATGTTTCAGCCGGAGTGGATTCCGGTGCGGGCGCCGATTCTTGCGCGGGAGCGGATTCCTGCGTAGGGGTCGATTGCTGAGATGGCGTTTCTGCTTGCGGGGCGGCGGCTTCTCGGGAAGGAACGCTGGTCGTCGGCGTTTCGCTCGATCGCGGTTTCTGGGCGGGGGGCTTCAGTGCTCCGCTGGCGCGGCTTGCGCTCCCGCGGGCCGTGCTGCCGGGACGCGTTGCGCTGTTGGCGGCCCCCGCAGTGGCGGCTCTGCCTGGGAAGGCGTTCGCGGCGACCGCCGTGAACGCACCCGTAAGCGCCGCGCTACCGGCGATCAGCCAGCGGTTGAGACGGCCCAGGCGACGCAGCGCGGCGTCACGGGTGCGGGTGCTGTGCGGGTTTTGAGTTGGGGGAGTCTCGTGGCTCATGGCGGATGACTTGGAAGGAGCTGTCCATCAGTGTGCAACGGGAGATAAAGCAGCGACTAAAGGAGGTGTGAGAAGTTCCATAGAACTTGGCTGGATTGAGGCCTACATCTGTGCCCCATCTCCGGCCAGTACACCGGCGCTCGCGGCCTCTCTGTCGGTGTCAGTGAAAGTGGTGGTAGCCCAGCCACGAGCCGTACTGAGGGATCAGCGCCAGCGCTAGCACAAGCCCTGCCACGAGCGCCGCGCTGAGCGATAGGACGCGCCCACCGCGGCCCGCTCCTACGGCTGAGTTCTCCAGCCGAGCCGCGGGCGTCGCGCTCGCGAAGATCGCTCCGCGCACCTTCCGGTCACTGCTGAGCGCGCGCTGGATCTCCGGCAGATGCCCGAGCACGTGGATCGCAGTGACCGCGATCCAGAGAATGAAGCTTACCTTGTGGACCAGCAGCAGCGAGCTCCGCGAGCTCGGGCCCAGCAACAGCAGCGCGACACCGCTGGCGAACACGACAAGCGTGCTCAGCACGACCAGCGGGGCCAACATCCTGAGGACCGGCGCGGGGGCGCCCTTGCGCCGATAGCGCGGCTCGCGCGTGTAATAGCGCATGAATCGATAGCCAGTGCTGGCGAGCTTCAGCGCCACTGGTCCGATCAGCAGCAAGCCGACGAACAGGTGAACCCAAAGCAGCTGACCGATGCGCAGGATCGTCACGCCGAGCACCGCCAGCAGCACGATCAGAACGAGGCCCGTCAGGACGGTGAGTTGCTCGTTGCCATCGGTGCTACCGGCGCTCAGGCGCGCGATCCACGACCGCCGCGAGCCCGCCGTCGGGGGCGACCGGCGTCGCGGACCGGCGGATGCTGAGCCCACCCGCGGACGCGCGGAGCCGCGCGGGGGTGTGACCGGGGGGCTATCCATCTAAGCGAGTGTCGGCTCGATCCTTAAGAACCCAATAATCGCTTGATGAGAAGCCTCTTGGACTTGCTCGAGGCGTGGCTCGCCCGTAGCGATGGTCCTATGCTGGGGCGATGGCGCCTCCCGCGGAGCCGGCCCGTGAGCCGACGATGGCGCCGGCGATCCTCGTCATCGAGGACGAGCCGGGAATCGTCGACTTCGTGCGACGTGGCCTGGAGGCGGAGGGCTTTCAGGTTCAAGCCGAGCTGGATGGGGCCGAGGGCGAGCGGCGCGCGCTGCGCGAGAGCTTCGACGCGGTCGTGCTCGATCTGATGCTTCCCAATCGCGGCGGTCTGGAGATACTGGCGTCGTTGCACGCCGCCAAGCCGAGCCTGCCGGTGATCGTGCTCACCGCGAAAGGCGACGTCGAGGATCGCGTCGCGGGCCTCGACGCCGGCGCGGTCGACTATCTCGTCAAGCCGTTCTCGCTGGCCGAGCTGCTGGCGCGGGTGCGCGCTCAGCTGCGGGCCGCAACCCAGCAGGGGGCGGCGACTGTGCTCAGTGGCGAGGACATCGAGGTCGACTTGCTCACACGCAAGGTGCAGCGTGCCGGCGTTCCCGTGCTGCTATCGAGCACCGAGTTCGAACTGCTCGTCTATCTGCTGCGCCATCAAGGCCGCGTGCTCTCACGCGAGCAGATCCTGAGTGCGGTTTGGGGCTACCAGCACGACCCGGCGACCAACATCGTGGATGTCTACGTCGGCTATCTGCGTCGCAAGCTGAGCCGGCCCGAGAGCCCCGCGCCAATCCACACTGTGCGCGCCGTCGGCTATCGCCTCGGTCATGCCGGCTGACCGCGCTGGGATGCCCGTCGCTCGCCGGACCAGGGTCGATCGCGCGCCGCGCGGCCTGCGACTGCCGCCCGGACTGCGCTGGCGGCTGGCGGCCTGGGTCGCGCTGGTCGTGCTGCTCTCCTCCGCGATCACCTTCGTCGTGGTCTATCGCGGAACCGGTACACAGCTGCGCACGCAGATTGACCAGGAGATCCAGGGCGACGCGGGCGAGCTTGCGCAGGCGCTGAAGACCGCGGGCGTGCGTACACCAGCCGGGCTCGCCGCCGCCGCCGAGCGCTACATCCGTGGCCAGCCGTTTAGTGCCAGCTCGACCCTGCTGTTCGTGCAGGTTCCTGGCGCCGGCACCAGCACGAACCGGCCCGAGCTATTCGGCGATTTCAGGCCTGACAATGGCGAGAGCGCCACCGAGCAGGCCCAGGAGAACCGCCTCTCGCAAGGCTTGCTGAGGGCCCTCCCAGGCCATTCGACGCTCGACCTGCCCGATATCGGCGACCTGCGACTGCTCAAGCAGGTCGTCCGAATTCCGGGCAGTGGGCGCGCTCGAGTCGGTAAACGGGTGACGGTTGGTGTGGGGGAGCCGCTGGCGAGCGTCGCGCATGCACAGCGCGGTGTCGCACGGGCGTTCATCCTGGCCGGCTTCCTCACGCTGCTCGGCGCGCTACTCGGCTCGCTGCTGATCGGCACGCGCGTCTCACGTCCGCTGCGGCGGATGGCGGCGGTCGCCGCGCAGGTCGACGCCGGCGATCTGCACCCACGCATCCACGACGTCGGCCGCGAGGGCGAGGAGGTGCGGGTGCTCGCCGATGCCTTCAACCACATGCTCGACCGTCTCACCGACGCCTTCGCCGGCCAGCGCGCGTTCGTAGCGGACGCCTCGCACGAGCTGCGAACGCCGCTGACCGTAATCCGTGGTCAGCTCGAAGTACTCGCCACCCAAGCGCATCCACAGGCGGCCGAGGTACGCCGCGTCGAGCGCCTCGTGCAGGCCGAGGTGGCGCGCATCACGAGGCTCGTCGACGACTTGCTGCTGCTCGCCAAGAGCGAGCAGACCCAGTTCCTGCGACTCGAGCCGATCGAGCTCGAGCGCTTCGTGGGAGAGCTCTGGGATGGCATGACCCTCTTAGGCCAGGAGCGCCGCTTCGAGCTCGGCGACGTGCCGCGCGGGACGTTGATCGCCGACCCCGATCGCCTCGCGCAGACGCTGCGCAATCTCGTTGGCAACGCGATCGAGCATACGATGCCGCCGAGCGGCCTCGTGCGCCTGGACGTCGAGAACAGCCCGGGCGGTCGGCTGCGTTTCACCATGCAAGACGACGGAGCCGGCATTCCACCTGACCAGCGCGAGCGGATCTTCGACCGCTTTTATCGCACCGACGCGGCGCGGGACCGCGCCTCGGGAGGGACGGGTCTCGGTCTCGCGATCGTCCGCGCGATCGTCGAGGCGCACGGCGGGCGGGTGCATGCCGGAGCGAGCTTCGGTGGCGGCGCACGCATCGATCTCGAACTGCCTCGATTCACTCCATCCGCCAGCGACACCGCCGCCGGGCCGAGCCTGGCGCGCACCTCGATCCGCGCCGCCGACCGTTAATGCCTGCGGGCCTCGCCCTAGTGCTGCTCGGGCTCTCGCTCGCGGTAACGCTCGGCGCAGCACGCACATTCGCGCGGCGCCTGGACCGGCTCGGCGTCGCCTTCGGACTCCCGGAGGCACTGCTCGGCTTGCTCACGGCCCTCGCGGCCGACGGACCCGAGCTCTCCTCGGCGCTGGTCGCACTCGCCAAGGGCGATCACGGCGTGAGCGTCGGGGTGGTCCTCGGCGCCAGCACGTTGAATCTCGCGACGATGATCGGGGTGAGCGCGCTGCTGACGGGCGCCGTCGTGCTGAGCCGCTCCACGCTCGCGCTCGAGGGCGCGATGGGGCTGGCCGCGACGCTGCTTGCGGGCGCGGTGCTGTTGGGCGCACTCGCCCCGATCGTCGGAGTGCTGCTGCTGGCGTGCTTTGCGATCCCATACCTACTCGTGCTGATCGACGGCTCGCCATTCGTCGAGCGCCTACCCCTGCCTGCCAGCACGCGCGCGGCGTTGGTCTCGATCTTGAGCGAACGAGCTGCGGCTCATGCGCCGGACGCAAGCGAGAACGATGTCCCGAGCACAGCAGCGGCGGTCCATCCGCACCACGCACTTTGGGTCGTCTGTGACATAGCGCTGATCGTCGCCGGCAGCTTTGGCATGGTGCAGGCCGCCGTCAGCCTCGGCGGACACTGGGGCGTCTCGGGTGCGCTCGTCGGGGTGCTCGTGCTCGGTCCGCTGACAAGCCTGCCCAATGCCTTCACCGGCGTGCGGCTAGGACTCGCGCGGCGCGGGGCCGCGCTGGTCAGTGAGACCCTCAACAGCAACACGATCAACCTCGCCGGCGGCGCCATGCTGCCGGCGCTGTTCCTGGCCGTCGGGAGCTCCTCGACCATCGGGCGCGTGGATCTCGCGTGGCTGCTCGGCATGACGTGTATCTGCCTGTTGTGCCTCGCGCGGCACCGCGGCGCCGGGCGCGGCGCCGGCGCCATACTAGTGCTGCTCTACGTTGGTTTCGTCGTCCTGCAGCTGACCGGCATCTAGGCGCGCGCCAATTAAGATTAGGTTGTCTTGCCGCGACAGCGCTCCATCGAGTGATCCTCGTTGTTGTCGATATCTACAGGCATGCCGCAGACGCCGCAAAGCGACCGCCGTACATTCATCAAGCAGGGCCTACTCGCCGCCGGCGGCCTCGTGCTCGGAGCCGCGGGTAGCGCAAATGCCCCTGCTTACGCGGCACGCGCGCCTAAGCACGCCGCGCATCGTCGCGCCAAGCACGCTCGCCAGGGGCCGCCGAACATCCTCGTGATCCTCGTCGATCAGTTGCGAACGCCAGTGTGGATGCCGCTGGGCGCCTCGCCGTCCACGCTGATGCCGAATCTGGCAGCGCTGCGCAACGGCGCCGTCAACTTCGAACGCCACTACACCGCCGCCAACGACTGCTCGCCCTCACGTGGCACGCTGCTCACGGGCCTCTACTCCCACCAAACCGGCTGCCTGATCACCGGCGACAGCCTGCTGGACCCCGGTTTTCCGACCTGGGGCACACTGCTGCGCGAGCGCGGCTATCAGACGAGCTGGTGGGGCAAGTGGCACCTGAACCCCGACCCCAACGCGTCGCTCGAGCAATACGGGTTCTCGGGCGGCACCTATCCCTCGCCCAACGGCGCGCCCGGGCAGGGCACCACGGTCGACCCCGAAATCGCCGCGCAATTCGCCGAATGGTTCCGCGAAGCCGGGGGGGACGGGCCGTGGTGCACGACGGTCTCCTTCGTCAACCCCCACGACATCGCCTGGTGGTATCGCTTCACCGAGAAAGTGCCCCCGGAGAGCGCGCCGCCGGCGCTCGCGAGCCAGCTGCCGGCGAACTTCGAGACTCCCGAAGCGCTCGAAGCTCAGCGCAAGCCGCGCCTGCAGCGCTCGCTCCAGGACACCGCCGACCGCTCATTCGGGAAGGTGCCTTTCAGTGGACCGGAAGCGCTGTCGATGTGGACCGGCTTGATGGACACCTACCTGATGCTCCAGGGCTACGTCGATGCGCAGATCGGCAAGGTGCTCCAAACGCTCGCCTCCCAGCCCGCGGTGCGCGAGAACACCGTCGTGCTCTTCACCTCCGATCACGGCGAGTACGGCGGCTCGCACGGGATGCGCGGCAAGGGCGCCTCGGCCTACGAGGAGGCGATTCACGTGCCGCTCTCGGTGCGCGACTTCCGCCCCGCGCACGCCGCGGCGACAGCCGCGAGCAGAGTGCCGCGCACCCAGCTGAGCTCCTCGGTCGACGTCGTCGGACTGCTGCTCAGCCTTGCGACCGGCTCCGAGGCGTGGCGGCGCGAACGCCGCTACGAACATCTCGCCAAGCGCCAGGATCTCGCCGCGATCTGCGCGCATCCCTCCGCGCCGGGGCGCCCGTGGATCGTGCACGCGACCGACGAGGACGTCACCGAGTTCGCGACCGAACCGTACGCCGCCGAAGCGCCGCGGCATGTCGTCGCCTTGCGCAGTCCACGCGGCAAGCTTGCCCTCTACTCCAACTGGCAGCCCGAAACGACCCACCAGGAAGTCGCCGGTCAGGAACTCGAGCTCTATGACTACAGCCAGCCGTCCGGTCGCGCGGAGGTGCTCAACAGCGCCGGTGTGCAGACCGAACTCGAAGAGGAGCTATGGGAGGTGCTGGAAACGGAGGTTCTCACGGGAGAGCTGCGCGCGCCGCTGCCCTCCGGGCTACACGCCGCTCAACGCCGCGGGATCGCCAACTACGAAGACGTCGAGGAGTTCGAGAACCTCAAGGTCTACGCGACGCACCAGCTCCAGAATCCTGCCGCGTCCGAACCGCAAGTGATGCCCGACTAGTTGGCGGACACCTTCACCAAGACGGTGGAGTCCGCCGGTACGCTCGCCGCGATCGTGCCAGGCGAGCCCACGCTTGACACCGCACCCGTCCAGACGTTGCGGATCAGGTAGCTGCCCGCCGCTGGCATCCCGACCGCGCTCGTCGTGGTCGCGATCCGAATTGTGCCCGAGCCGCGGTTGAGCAGCGCGACGGCGCGCGTGCCGGTGGCCAGCGGCTTGACCCAGACTTGTGCGTTGCCGCTGGCGGTGAGCAGACGCGCCTGCAGGCCGGCGGGATCCTGATCGATCGCGATCACTTCGCGGTTGGAGACCGTCGTCTGGCTGGCGCTTGAGAGCGAGATCAGGTCGTCGCTGACCATTAGCGGCGCGGCGAGCATCGCCCACATGCTGAATTGGCTGCGGAACTGCGCTGCGGACATCCCCTGATCGGGAGCGAGATAGTCCGGATCGTTCCAGTGGCCTGGGCCGGCCGCTTCGGGCTGCGCGGCGTCGGCATCGAGGTTGCGCAGTACCGAGCCGAATTCGATGTCTCCGGGAACCCCGACGTCGGTATCAGTGCGCCAGCTGTTGCCGCTGGTTGGACCGAAGGTGTAGGAGGAGAAGCTCGAGTTCTGCAGGCTCGGTACTTCGGTCGCGAACTGGCCCGGCTGCAGGTAGTCGCAGATCGACAGCAGCATCGGACGATGGCTGGAGTTGTGCAGGATCGCTTCGTGGAACGCCGCGTATGCGCCCGCGGGTTCAAGACCCTGGCGTACGCCGCCGCAGAAGTCGACCTTGACCGCGTCAAAGCCCCACGCGGCAAACGTGTTGGCGTCCTGTTGATAGTGCCCATAGCTGCCCTGGTGCGCGCCGCCGCAGCCTTCGCTGCCGGCGTCCGTGTAGAGACCCGACTTTCAACCCCGCGGCGTGCAGCGTGCTCGTCAACCATTTCATCCCGTGTGGCCACTGCGTCGCGCTGACGGTGATTTCGCCGGCCGCGTTACGCGTCCCCTGCCACCAGCCGACGTCCAGCCACACGTAGCGATAGCCCTCGCGCGCGAGGCCCCGGGTTACTAGTTGGCTGGCCTGGGCTAGGACCGAGGCCTCGTTGAAGTGCGCGCCGAAAGTGAAGTACGTATCCCAACCCATATACGGCGTCGGCGCGAGCACCCCGGCGGGAGCTGTCGCGGATCGGCGAGCCCCAGCGCCCGCTTTATACCCGTGCGCGGAGGGGTGGTGACCTGTTCCGTTTGTGCGGCCCGCCGCGCGCGCGTGCGCGGGCGCGGCGGGGAGCGCCAGCAAGAGCAGCGCGAGGAGACCGGGCAGCAGGCGCCGCCAGGTCGGATGCGCCTGCTCACGGACGACGCTCACCGCTTACCGCGGGTGGCGCTCTTGCCGTGCGAGGCCTTGCGCGAGGAGGCTCTACCGGCGAGCGAGAGCGTCACGGTCGTGCTCTTCAGCGACGCGCTGATCGCCCCGACGACGGTGCCGCTCACCGACAGCTTGACCGGCAGGCGCCGCATCCGCGCTAGCAGTCGCTTGCCGGCGGCGTTCAGAGCGACCGCCACGGTGGCCTGCTGGCCCGGTTTCAGCCGCACCGTTCTGGCCCCCACGGTCACCGTCACGCGACGCGTCTGCGCGGCGACTGCTACGACGCGGGCGCCGTGCAGCGTCTCGAGCACGCTCAGGCGTAGCTTCAGCGTGCAGCTGCCGGCGGCCTGCGCTGAGCATTGCAGCGGCACGCTGACCGCGTTGCGACCCGCGCGCGGCGCGCCGACCGTCGTCTCGGAGATCGTGCCGAGTCCGCCCGCGGGCACTGTCACGAACGCGCTCGTCGCGCTCCTGGTGCCTTCGGCCGTCGTCGCGCTCACGCGGCACTGCAGATGGTGCGAGACGTCGGCGCTGCTCACGGCATAAGTCGAGGTACCGGCGCCAGCGATCGCCTTGGTGTCGCGCAACCACGCGTAGGCGAGAGTCAGGCCAGTTGTTGCGGTGACACCCGATTTGCACGTCAGGCGCTGGCCGGGTGCCGGCGTGCCGCTGATCGAGGGGTGTGGTTCGACGACGTTCGGCGCCAGCGTCTTGAACGTCTGATCGGCGCCATCGCTGGCGCCGCTCGCAGTGATTGCAACCAGCCGGTAGTGGTAGGTCGTGTTCGCGGCCAGGTTGGCCGCGATGGCGCTCACGGGTGCCGCCGTGCTGCCAATTGGTGAGCTCGCACAGGGCACGCTGGTTTCGTAGATGGCGCTCGTGCCGTATTCAAAGCGGCAGATGCTCAGCGCGGCGTCGTTGGGGTTCACCGTGCCGGTGAGCAACGCGCTCGTATGCGCGACTTCGCCCGCGGGCGCGGTACTTGCGAGGGGCGCGGGCACCTCGGCGGTGAACACACGCCCGTTCGCGTCGACCGCCGCGCAGAACCCTTCAGAGGTGCAGGAGACCCCCGTGAGGGCTTTGGGTGGATCGACCCCACTCAAGACCCAAGCCGGCGGCGCGACCGTCGGGTTATCGCTGGCCAAGGCGTAGCCCGTGCCATCGACGGCGACGCACAGGCCGGTCGCTGCGCAGGACACCGCGCCGGGTTCACCGAAGGTGTCCAGTGCGGTCGAGCTCCACGTTGCTCCCGATCCCGGCGCGCTGCCGGAGCCGATTGCGGCGGTGGTGTCTGAGCTCGCGAACACGCTGCCGGCCCTGTCAAGCGCTACGCACGATTCGGCGACGAAGCACGAGATCGCATCGAGGCCAAGCGCGGGTTCGGTTAGCGGATCGATCAGACGCTTGTGCCAGTCCTCGGCGCCGCCCGTCGGTTTGGTGCTGAGCACCGCGTGCCCTTCGCCGTCAACCGCGACGCAGAGCGCGCTCGAGGAACAGGAGATCGAGACGAGCGACGTCGCGATTGCGACCGGCGCCGACCACGCGCTCGATATCGCGACCGTGGGGCTCGTGCTGAAGAGCTCATGACCTTCGCGGTCGACGGCGACGCAGAACACGTTCGAGGCGCACGACACCGACGTGAGCGGCGTTGTGCCGTCGATCGTGACCGGCGACCACGATCCCGGGCCCGCGGAGGGATCGCGGGTGATGAGCGCTCGCCCTTCAGCGTCGACGGCGACACACAGCGCGCTAGAGGGACAAGAGACCGAGCTCAGCGCGGTCCCGTTGTCGATTGCGAACGCCGACCACGACCACGCTGGGCTGCCCGCCGAGCGGGCGCCGGTCACGGCCCGTCCCGCGTCGTCGACCGCTACGCACCGCGTGGTCGAGGGGCACGAGATCCCGCTCAGCTCGTGGCCACCGTCGACTGCCGCCGGCCCCGACCAGGTCAGCGAGGGCGCGGCCGCGGCCGGCGAGGCGGCCAGGCAGCCGGCGCAGACGAGTAGCGCCAGCGCGGCACGCAGAGTCGCATATGGAGATGGGGGGAGCACGCTTTGATGCAACACGGACGACGGCCGACTGTTGCGCACCGCGGTGAGAGATTGCCCGCGGAGACGCCTTGCAGACGATCGTCTGCTATTTAATGCCGGCGATGAGTACAAGTGACAGCAAGGCCAACCTCGCCCGCGCAGCGCAGGGCCACGCGTTCAACGGGGTCGCGCGCCCTCCCGCGGCGGCGTGGGAGGATCCGCTGACGCTCGGGGGCGAGGCGCGCTACTCGCAGTCGCTGGAGCGCGGCCTGGCGATCCTGGCGTGCTTCAGTCTCGAGCGCCCGCTGCTGGGGATCGCGGAGCTCGCCGAGATGCTCGGCATGAGCCGCAGCACGACGCATCGTTACGTGATCACGCTTGTCGCGCTCGGTTACTTGCGCCAGGGCGCGCAGCGCAAGTACCGCCTGGCGTTGCGGGTTACCGAGCTCGGTCTATCGGCGATGAACTCGACGAGCCTGCGCGAGCACGCGCGGCCTTTCATCGAGGAGTTGAGCCGGCGTTCAACCTTCACGGTCGCCGTCGCCGTGCTAGATGGACCGGAGATCCTGCTCGTCGATCGCGTGCGCGGCCGCCGACGCGGACAGGGCTTGATCGAGCTCGGTCTGCGAAGCGAATCGCGTCTGCCGGCGCACTGCACCGCGATGGGCAAGCTCTTGCTCGCGCATCTGCCGGCACGGGAGCGACGCGAGCTGCTCGTCGAATTGAAGCTGAGCCGGCACGGTCCGGGCGCCATCGCAAGCAAGAGCACACTGCGCGAGGAGCTGGAGTCGATCCCCGGCGATGTTCTCGCCAGCAGCCGCGAGGAGCTTGCCCCTGGACTGATCGCAATCGCGGCGCCCGTGCGCGACGGTTCATGCGAGGTTGTCGCGGCCGCGGGCATGGCCGCACACACCACCATGCTCTCCCCCCAGGTGCTCCTCGAGCAACTGGGGCCGCATCTGATCTCCACAGCCGATCGCATCTCGGCACGGCTGGGTTACCGCCGCGAAGACGAGCGCCCGGGCTAATCCTGTGTCCACGCGCCACCAGTACGAGAGAGGAGATGGACGGCCAAGCCGCTGCAGGCGACGATCGCGAGTGCTACAGCGAGTGCCGCGGCGATCGATACGTGCAGTGCGAGTAGACCGCCGATCAGCGCGCCGAGCAGCATCGCGCCGATCGCGAATGATGCGCCGCCCGAGCTTCGCGCCGGCCCCGCCGACGATCCCCGATTCTGATGCGAGCCCGGTCAGCGTGCGTGTGAGCACAGTGGTCGTGAGATCGGGCACCGAGAGTCGCTGCGCGGCCGCGTTCTGCACACCCAGCGCGAGCGCCAGGAGGACGATCAGGGCGTAGCGCGTGGCGCGAGCGGGCGGTTCCACCGCGAGGATCGCGAGCAGGACGGCCGCGCCGATCAGCAGAACCTGGGTGGCGTTGGCGGCGCGCAGCAGGTGACCGCGATGCGCGTGATAGCGCGCGCCGAGCCAGCCGCCGGCGAGCGCTCCGAACAGGAACGCAGCGAGCGCGATCAGCGAGGCGACCGGCGAGAGGCCGCCGGCGCCGGCGAGCGCGAATCCGAGGAAGATGATGTTGCCGGTCATGTTCGCGACGAACACGTGGCCGAGCTCGAGGTAGCTCACGGCGTCGACGACGCCCGTGAGGATCGTGAGCGTGACGAGCAGCGGTACGAGCGGCCCGTGCCGGTCACCGCCTGGGGGGCGAAAGGTTTGCGCGACATCGCGCACGATGCTCATCCGCACCGCCCCAATTCAGCGCTCGACCAGATCCGCCGCATCCGTCGTACGCTCCGTCAGCTTCCCGTCAGAACCGTCTTGACACCGGCACCGAGGAAGTGCTCGCGCAGGACACGCGGTGCTTCATCGATCGGCGCCTGGCAGGTGGTCACGGTCTCGGGATGCAGATCCCCTTGCAGAATCAGCTCGAGAACTTTCGGCATCAGCGCACGCGCGTGGGTGCGACCGACGTGCAGAGTGGCGTTGCGTCCATACATCAACAGGAACGGGATGCGGGTGCTGCGATGCAGACCGCCGGCGCTCGAGCAGATCCCGTCGGGCGCGGTGTTTGCGAGTGCGAGGCGCAGGTCGCCGCCGCTGACATCGACCACCAGCGGCGCCGGTCGGTGGCGGCGCAGTGCGCGCGGGTGCAGCGTCTCCAGGCCGAGGCGCTCGGCGTGCGCGCGAATCTGGGGACGGCTGTCGGCGAGGATGATGTTACGGGCGCCGAGGGCGCGCGCAATCAGCCCCGTATACAGGGGCATGCTCCCGCTGAACAGCGTCCGCGGGCGCGTGGCCGCGACGATCAGCACCTCCGCATTGGGATCCTCGGAGAGCAGCGCGGGAAGGTGCGGCGCGAGGTGTCGGTAGGCGTCGCAGACGTTGTCCGCGACACTCGCGGCGGTGGCGGGCTCTACCCCCTGAGGCAGCGGGACGAGCATTGCGTCGGCGTAGGGCACGGCGAGCTGGTCGGAGAAGGCCCCACCCCAATGCCCGCCGGTGAGACCGAAGCCGTACATCGAGACGGGGGGGACGCTCGTGCAGTTGCCGGTGTGGCCCGCATGACACGCCGCGCAGGTGCCGCAGCTGATCTGGAAGGGGACGATGACGCGGTCACCGACGCGCACCGTCGCGACCTGCTCACCCACCGCGAGTACCTCGGCGACGCATTCGTGTCCCAGGTGCAGCGGTAGGGGGAACTGGGTCGCCCCGAGCACCAGCGGGCAGTCGAGGTCGCAGGTCGCGGCGGCGACCGGGTGGACGATCGCGCCCTGCGGCCCAGGCAGCGGCGGCGCGGGCGTCCCGCTCCAGCGCAGGCGTCCACCGGGGGACGCCGTGAGTGCGCGCATGCTGGGTCGCGTGCGGCGCAGCCGCTCGCTGCCGCGCTCGCCGGCGGCGTGCGCTAGTCGCTGTAGGCGTTCGGTACGCCCTCGTTCGAGCGCGAGGCGCATGCCGGTCGCGCCACTAGGCGCGAGCAGCTGGCTATAGCTGCGCAGCCGGCCATGAGGACGGCGGCGGGAGGAGCGGCCGATCACCCCAGGGAGCTTATAGTCCGCGGCGTGAGCGTCGGCGAAGTCCTCGCGATCGCGATCGCGGGCCTTGCGGCGGGCACAATCAACACGGTCGTGGGCAGCGGGACGTTGATCACGTTTCCGGTGTTGCTGGCGTTCGGCTATGCGCCGGTGACGGCGAATGTCTCGAACACGATCGGGCTCGTGCCGGGATCGGTCTCGGGTGCGATCGGCTACCGGCGCGAGCTCGCCGGTCAGCGCGCTCGTGCGCTGCGGTTGGGCACGATGTCGGTGCTTGGCGGCATCACGGGAGCGGCGTTGCTGCTAGTGCTGCCGGCGGCAGCGTTCGAGGCGATCGTGCCGGTCTTCATCGCGCTCGCGCTCATCCTGGCGATCCTGCAGCCACGTCTAAACCGCCTGCTGGCGGCGCGGGAGGCCGCGGGTCGCGCGCGTCGGCGTCATCTGCTGCTGGCGCCCGCGATCTACCTCACCGGTGTCTATGGCGGCTACTTCGGCGCCGCCCAGGGCATCCTGCTGCTTGGCATCCTCGGCGTGACGCTGAATCAGGATCTGCATCGCACGAATGCATTGAAGAACGTGCTGGCGGGGTCGGTCAACGGCGTGGCCGGCCTGTACTTCGTGTTTGCGGCCCACGTCGATTGGGGGCCCGCTGGCATCATCGCCGGGGCATCGATCGTAGGCGGACAGCTGGGGTCGCGCTACGGACGGCGGCTGCCGCCAAGGGCGCTGCGAGCGCTGATCGTGGTGGTCGGCCTCACGGCGATCGTGCGCCTGCTGGCGTGAGCCCTGCTCATACCGGCGGGCGCCACTGGCGAATGTCGGGCAGCGGTGTCAGCAGCGGTTCGATCCTGCTGCGCAGCGGCTCGTAGTCAGGCGGCAGCGAAAGCGCCTCGCCAAGCGTCTCAGCGGGCTCGTCGACGGTGTAGCCGGCGCCGTCGAAGCTCGCTAGCTCGTAGAGGATGCCGCTGGGCTCGCGAAAGTAGACGGACTCGAAGTAGAAGCGGTCGATCACCGGCGTGGGATGCATGCCGGTGGCAATCAGGCGCTCGCGCCACTGCTCTTGCTCGGCGCGATAGACAGACCATGCGATGTGATGCACGGTGCCGGCGCCCGGAATCCCGCGCGCGTCGCTGCGCTCGAAGCGGATGCGCCCGCCGCGATGCTCGCCGCGCGCCTGCCAGTCGTCGTCCGCGAGCTCGGTGAAACCGAGGGTCTCGCGCAGCAGAGCCTCGCTGCGAGTCGGGTCGGCGACCAGCGCGTGGACCGCTGCGAAGCCTCGCAGCGCGTGCTCGGCGGAAACCTCACGCGAGCGCGCAATGAGTGGCTCGTCAGCGCTCTCGTCGAGCGTGAGCTCGTGGCTCATGCCCTCGGGATCGGCGAAGCGCAGCCGCCCTGGCTCGCGCTCACTCGCGATGCCCTCGCTCTCTAGGCGCGCGCTCCAGAAGTCCAGGGCGTCCTCGCTGCCGATGCGATGGACGATCGTCGAGATCATGCCCGCGCCGGCGCGTCCGGGCCGCGCGCCGGGGTACTCGAAGAACGTGATGTCCGCTCCGGGGGAGCCGCACTCGTCGGCGTAGAAGAGGTGATACACCCCCGGTTCGTCTTGGTTGACGGTTCGCTTGACCAGGCGCAGGCCGAGCACACGCACGTAGAAGTCGACGTTGCGCGGCGCGTCGCCGGTGATCAGGCTGATGTGATGGATGCCGTCGATCGGGCGCATCGGCGTTCTCGAGGCTACCGGCTCGTTGCGTGCCTGTCGGGCGGCAGGCCCAGACCATCGAGCATGGCATTCACGGCGAGTGTCCAACGACGATCGATCGACTGCGCGGTGCTACCGAGACGCTCGGTGTTCTCGGCAGCGAGAAGACCCTGTACGAGGGCGACGAGCACGTGCGCGAGGTCGGTCTCCTCGCCGTAGAGCACCCCGGCCTCGATGGCACGGCGCACGCGCTCGAGGATGAATAGCCGCACCGATGCGCCCGCGTGCAGCTCGGCCTGTGTGGGGTCAAAGTCGGCGAATGGACGCGAGAACATCAACTGGGTGAGCACCGGGTGCTCACGCATGAAGCCGCGGTAGGCGTTGGCGAGTGCGATCAACTCGCCGCGCGCATGCTTGGCGGGGGGGAGGGCGTCGAGCTCGCCGCGCAGCATCCGGAAGCCTTCGAAGAACACCTCACGCAGCAATCCCGCGCGGTCACCGAAGAGCTCGTAGACGGCCGGCGTGGAGGTCTTGGCCTCGCGCGCGAGGCTGCGGGTCGTAAATCCGGAGATACCTTCTCGGGCCAGGAGCTCGAGCGCGGCGCCGAGCACTTGATCGCGAAGCTCCGGGGTGCGCTGCTTGGGTCGCGGCACTAGCGGGCACCTTTCGGAACTCTGTTCCGGAACATCGTTACATTATAGTGGGCTTTCCCTTGCCAGCGAACAGGAGACGACGATGAGCGACCTCACGACCTACGAGCTCGACGACCGGATCGCGACGATCACGATGGACGACGGGAAGGTCAACGCCTTCTCGATCCCGATGCTGCAGGCGCTCCACGCGGCCTTCGATCGTGCCGAGCAAGACGACGCGGTGGTGTTGCTGACAGGTCGCGAGGGCTACTTCTCAGCCGGCTTTGACCTCAAGGTGTTCGCCAGCGGCGACGTCGAGCGCGTGATCGAGATGCTGAGGCTGGGAGCGACGCTCACCGAGCGGATCCTGTCGTTCAAGACCCCCGTGCTCGCGGCCTGCAACGGTCATGCGGTCGCGGCGGGCTCGTTCGTGCTGCTGGCCGCGGACTTGCGGATCGGGACGGAGGGGCCCTTTCGCATCGGCCTCAATGAGGTGAAGATCGGCTTGACGATGCCGTGGTTTGCGATCGAGCTGGCGCGCCAGCGCCTGGAGCCGGCTGCGTTCTCGCGGGCGGTTGTGACCGCGAACATGTACGACCCCGGCGAGGCGCTGGCGGCGGGATTCCTCGACCGCGTCGTGACGGCGAGCGAGCTGCGCGCCGCAAGCCTGGCCGAGGCAGCGGAGCTCGCCGGGCTCAACGCCGCGGCGCATACCGCGACCAAGCTCCGCGCTCGCAAAGGCTCGCTGGCGGCGATCCGCTCGGCGATCGAGACCGAGCTCACCGTCGAGGGGCTCGGTGGCGCGAGCGCTCCGGCCTAAGCGGCGGCGACGGTTGACGGGGGCCACTCGCTCGGCATCTTTGCCCGCGATCGAGCAGCTAGGCGGGATCCTCGCTCGAGCGCGTGTGCTCGGCCCAGAAGTCGACGGTCTCGCGCTCGTGGCGAGTCCCGAGGTCAAGTGCGAGCCAGGGACCGGCCGCCCCCTGATCGGGTCGCGCCGCCAGCAGCGCCTCGTATTCGGAGAGCTTTTGCCGGTGGGTCTCGAGTTGTACCTCGGCGAGCGCGCGGATGTCGGCGCCAAAGAAGAGCTTGAGCAGCGCGAGGTCGCGCAGCATGTAGGGCTCGGGAGTGAGGACTCCCAGCCAGGTCTCTAGGGCCTCGCGGCCGCGATCGGTGAGCGAGTAGAGCTTGCGGCGCCGGCCGTCGGGCTCGCGCTGCTCGCTCACGTAGCCGCCGCGCGCGAGTCGCGCGGGCTCGGCGTAGAGCTGGGAGTGGGGCAGCGACCAGAAGTGTCCGACGGTGCCCGCGACCATCTGCTTGAGGTCATAGGGAGTGGCCTCGCCGCTCATCGAGAGCAGGCCCAGCACGATGTGTGAGGTGTGTGTCAGCTCTATTTCGCGACTCATGCAAACGACCTTTGACTTAATCCGAACCGGATGGTATGTTTCGGACGGTTGAGTTTAGAGGCGGCCTGGAGGCGAGCTTAGATGACGGCAGCACGAACGGTCGGACCGCACGATGCGTAGAACCTGGGCTTCGCTGCGTAGGGCGTCGGTTTGCGTGGTTCTGTCGGCCTTTTACGCACTCGTGTTCGCGGCCGCGGCTTCGGCGACGCCAAAGGTGACATTCGAGGCGACCCCCATCCCAATCCCAGGCTTCGCGGGGACGGGCGACATCTTGGGGGCCGGTGCGGGGGTGGAAGTTCAGGTGAATATCAGCGGGACCGAATATGGAGGCTTCCCGTCCCCACTCGTCGGGCTGGCGATCTACGCGCCGAGTGGAGTCCAGGTGAGCGCTAAGGGGTTTGGCAGTTGCGTGCCTTCGGCGCTCGAAGCCGACGGGCCCGCGGGCTGCCCAAAGAGCTCACGTGCCGGTCCCACCGGTGAAGGGCTGGGTGTTGTCAGTTTCGGGGGCGAACGCGTCAACGAGAAGGTCTCGATTCAGAGCTTCTTTGCACCGACTGGGGGCCTGAGCTTCTACGTCGTGGGCAAGACACCCACGCTCTTCGAAATTCTCGAAAAGGCATTTTGGACGACTGCCAGTGCCCCCTACGGACCGGAGCTGATCGTCGAAGTGCCACTGGTCGAAACGGTGCCCGGTGCCGACGACGCTTCGATCCTGTCCTTCAAGGTGAAGGTCGGCGCGGCATACCGCAAGGGCAAGCGGACGGTGTCCTACATCACCCTCTCAAAGAGCTGTCCCAAAGCCGGCGCCCCGTTGAAGGCCGAACTGAAGTTCATGAACGGTGAAACGGTGACGATTGCCTATCGCCAGCCGTGCCCCAAACACAAGGCGTCCTAGCTATCTGGAGACGGCGAGCGCAATGCGGCCATCGCTCGTAGCGAGGTGCTGCCGGTCGAGCTGCTCTGAGCGGCTCAGGCGGTGAGCTCTGGCGGCGCCGAGTCCAGCGCGCTCTGGATCGCCGCGACGAGCTCACGGGCCGACGCCGCGGTGAGCTCGACCGCGACACGCGCGGAGGGCCCTCTGGCGGGGTCGGCGAAATCAATGTTGAGCGTGTGCTCAGCCATCGCGTGCACCGGGTGATCGAAGTAGACGGTGCCGTCGGTGAGGTGAAACCAGCTGCTGTCGGGCCCCTTCGCGCTGCCTTGCAGCGCGGTTTGCACGGTCGCGTAGGTGCACATGTTCTTTAGCCTCCGAGATAGGTGTTATAGAACGTCGCGATTCGCTCCCAGCCATCGTTGGCGGCTACCACCCGATATGAGGGTCGCTCGACGGCAAAGAAGGCGTGGCCGGCGTCCTCGTAGCTGTGGAACTCGTGCGGCTTGGCGTTGGCAGTGAGGATTTCGTCGAGCTCGGCTACCTGCTCGGGGCTGGGGTAGGAGTCCTCCTGACCGAAGAGCCCGAGGAGGGGTGCGCGAAGCCGCGGTAGCTGGTCGACGAGGTTGGTGACTTTGAGGGGAAAGTTCTCCGCCGGCGTGCCGGTGACATAGGCGCCGTAGCAATCGACCGCGGCATCGAGGTCAATATTGCACGCAGCCAGCACGCTTTGGCGTCCGCCGGAGCAGTAGCCGATCACGCCGACCTTCCCGTTTGAGCTCGGCAGCGAGCGCAGAAACGCGGCTGCGCCGGCAGCGTCGCCGATCAGTCGCTCGTCCGGCACACCCCCTTGTGCGCGAGCGGTCGCGGCGGCATCGTCCGGTGCGGCGCCCGGTGCCTCGCGCCAGTAGAGGTTCGGGCAGATCGCGTCGTAGCCGAGCTCGGCGAAGCGTCTGACGATCTCCTTCGTGCCGCGGTCATAGCCGGGCATGTGATGGATCACGATCACCCCGCCCCGGGAGCCGTCGTCGGTGGGACGGGCGAGGTATGCCTGGACCTCATCCTCGGCGTGGCCGCCGATGAAGATCGTCTCTGCGGTCATCGAATCGCTCATGAGCGCGATTCAATCACGAACCGGCGGCACGGCGATCCATGCGCGACGGCTAGACGATCTGAGCGTCGAGCTCCATTACAAGTTCCTCGACGCGATGGGTGATCGCGTCTCGCGTCGTGCGCACCTCATCCAGCGGGCGCCCCTTGGGGTCCGGCAGATCCCAGTCGATGTAGCGCTTTCCGGGGATATAAGGACATTCATCGCCACAGCCCATCGTCACGACGACGTCAGCGTGCTCGGCGAGCTCGCGGGTGAGGAGTCGGGGGCGGCGCTCGGAGAGATCGATGCCGAGCTCGCGCATGACCTCGAGCACCTCGGGGTGAACACGTTCAGTCGGCGTGGTGCCAGCCGAGCGGGCCGTATGCCTGCCGGAGGCGGCGCGCTCGAATAGCGCCTGGCTCATCTGTGAGCGACCGGCGTTATGCAGGCAGACGAACAGGACGCTCGCCATCGCTTGAGTCCCTTTCGGGAGTGGATGTGGTTGAGGTCGGAGCCCGCGCCGCTGCGCGCACGAGCTGATAGGCGAACACGCCGATCGCAGCTCCGACCACTGGCCCGGCAATGTAAATCCATAGGTCGTGCCAGGTGCCCGATGCGAAGGCCGGGCCGAAGGAGCGAGCGGGATTCATCGAGGCGCCGGTGATCGGTCCGCCGAACAGCGCGTCGAGCCCGACTGTGCCGCCGATCGCGATCGCAGCCGCAGCGCCCACAGCGCGGGTGTCGGTCGCGACCGCGGTGATGACGAACATCAGGAACGCGCTCAGCACGATCTCGTACAGCAGCGCCGTCGAGGTGGAGACGCTCGGGAGCGTGGCGCCCAGGTGCGCGGGCTTGCTGGTCCAAGCCGCAAGCAGCATGAACGCGGCGGCGCTCGCGCCGGTGAGCTGCGCGGCTACGTAGGCGACTGCGTCGCGCGGGGGAAAGTGGCGCGCGAGTGCGAATGCGACCGTGACGCTCGGGTTGTAGTGCGCTCCGGAGAGATGTCCGCCCGCGTAGATCATCACCATGATGACTAGGCCGAAGGCGAGGCTCACGCCGACGCCGCCGAGTGCGCCGGGGTGCACGGCATTGGTGACGATCGCGCCGCAACCGGCGGTCACGAGCGCGAATGTGCCGATCGCCTCCATCAACGCGCGGCGGGGAAGGCTTGGGCGATCGCTCACAGCGTGATCCTATTACATTGACAAAGGTTGCTTCAATAGGTATATGTAGATAGATGAGTGTCGATTTGAAACTCGCGCCGAAGTGAGTGTCGATTTGAAACTCGCGCCGAAGCAGAAGCGAGCCGCAGGGGAGCGCTGCTGCGAGCCGGTCGTCTATCCCGACGTGCAACGCGAGCACGCGGTCCGCATGGCGGCCGTCGCGAAGGCGCTCGGCGACCCGATCCGCCTGCAGCTAGTCGACGTACTGCGCCGGCACGCCGGCAAGGTCTGCGTCTGCGAGTTGGTACCGCTGTTCGAGATTGCCCAGCCGACGCTCTCGCACCATCTCGGGAAGCTGCGCGCCGCCGGAATCGTGGACTCCGAGCGCCGTGGCCTATGGGCATATTACTACGTGGTTCCGGGCGCGCTGGAGGAGCTCTCGGTCTGGTTGACCTAACGTAGGCGCCCTACATGTGCTCGCTCGCGAGGCGTCGGCTCGCTTAATGATCCCCACGACCCGTTACGCGCGCAGTGGCGAAGCGCGGATCGCCTTTCAGGTCGCGGGCGAGGGCGCGCTCGACCTTTTGTTCCTGCCCGGCTGGATCTCGCAGATCGAGCAGCTGTGGGACGGACCCGCGATGCGCCGTTTTCTCGAGCGTCTGGCGGTGTTCAGTCGCCTGATCCTGTTCGATCGTCGCGGCAGCGGGCTCTCCGATGGTGTTGGCGACTCCTACACGCTCGAGCACGAGGCGCGCGATGCGCTGGCGGTGCTCGATGCCGCCGGCAGCGAACGGGCGGCGCTCCTCACCTACGGCCTCGGCGGCCCGGTTGGCGCGCTGCTCGCCGCCGATCGGCCGGAGCGCGTCGGCGCGCTGATTATGTATGCCTCGATCGCACGAACCTCGTGGGCCCCGGGCTACGAGTGGGCGATGACGGTCGAGGATCGAGCCGAGTGGACCGAGCGGACCGTTGCCGCCTGGGGCGAGACAGACGGCCCCGGCCTCTCGCTGGTGGCGCCCTCGATGGCTGACGACCCCGGGCTCACGGCGTGGTTCGCGCGGCTGCAGCGGCTGGCGGCGAGTCCGAGCGCCGCGCGCACACTCCTGAACGCGGCGATCGATCTCGACGTGCGCGACACGCTGCCCCGCATCGGCGTCCCGACGCTGGTCATGCATCGAGCCGGCGACACGGCGTGGGATCCACGCCACTCGCGCTACCTGGCAGAGCACATACCGGGCGCGCGCTACGTCGAGTTGGAAGGGGTGGACTCGCTGCCGTTCGTCGGCGACAGCGATGCGGTGATCGAGGAGATCGAGGAGTTCCTGACCGGCGCGCGTGCCGATACCGAGCCCGCGCGGGCGCTGCTGACGGTGATGTTCACCGACATCGTCGATGCGACCGCCCGCGCGGCGCGGCTGGGGGATTCCCGCTGGCGCGATTTGCTCGCCGACCACGATGCGCAGGTGCGAGAGCAGCTCACGCGTTTCGGCGGTCGCGAGGTGAAGACCGTGGGAGATGGTTTTCTCGCGACCTTCGCGGGACCGCCGTCGCGGGCATTGCGCTGCGGGATGGCGATCACCGCCGCCGCACGCGAGCTCGGGCTCGAGGTTCGCGTGGGTGCTCACACAGGGGAGTGCGAGCTGATCGGCGAGGATGTCGGTGGGATGGCCGTGCACATCGCCTCCCGCATCGCTGCGCTCGCGGGAAGCGGCGAGATACTGGTCTCGGGCACGGTGTTCGGAACGGTCGTGGGTGGTCCATTTGCGTTCGCGGAGCGCGGCTTGCACGAGCTCAAGGGCGCGCCGGGGCGCTGGCCGCTTTTCTCACTCGATGGCTAAAGAAAGACTTCACGCAGCTTCACCTCGTGTCTTTAAGCACCAAGTTCATGCGGAGTGCTAGGATGCGGCGCCATGTTGATATTCGCACGCTCTTCGGCCGGCGGCTCGGCCCTCCTCAAGGTGCGCATCGGTTGAGTCGGATAACCCGAGCAGTGTCGCCGCTCGCGCGCTCGCCATGGCCGAAGCGGGTCGCAGCGAGAACATCGCTGGCCTTGCTCGTCTTGGCGATGACAAGCGCATTTGCTGGCATCGGGCAATCGCCGGCAGCCGCAGCGGTATTCACAGACCTCTCACTTCCAACGATTACGGGGAAGACCGTAGAAGGTCAAACGCTGAGGGAGGAACACGCGACCTGGAGCTCGCCGCCCGCCGGCTACGCCTACCAGTGGCAGCGGTGCAATAGCGCAGGCAACGGCTGCCAGTCGATCTCGAAAGCCACGACGCAGGCCTACGTTCTCACGGCTGCGGATGTCGGCTTCAGGATCAGAGTGGGGGAGAGCGCTCGCGATGCCGAAGGCGCCGTTACGCCTTCGGTGTCCGAACCGACCGCGGTGGTGCAAGCGCTGGCAAGCGGCGAACACGGCGGGGGCGGGGGTGGACCGAGCGGTGGCGGTGGCCCACCTGTCTCGTGTTGCAATCTGCCCGCTCATGTAAGTCCGGCCGAACTCAAGAGCCTGCTTGCCCGACAGCTTGTACCGTCGGGCAAGACGGCCTCGATCTCGCCGCTGCTCAAACGCGGGGGCGTGCGCATGAGCTTCAAGTTCCCCGAGGCCGGCACCTTGATGGTGAAGTGGTATCTGATGTCCTCCGGAAAGAGCCGCGCCCAAAGGACCGCGGGCAAGCCGCTGTTGGTGGCCACGGGCCGGGCTTCATTCACGGCGGGAGAGACGGTTGGGGTCAGTGTCAGATTGACGACTCAAGGCAGCAAGCTGCTTAGGCACGCCGCGAAGGTCAAGCTGGAAGCGAAAGGATCTTTTGCGCCCAAAGGCGAAGGGACGGTCAGCGCGGCGGAGAGGTTCACGCTGAAGCGCTAGTGACCTCTGGCCGACGACACCGCCGGCGCGGTGGCATTCGACGGCGAGCGGCACCTCACCGGCCACCACGCCGACTCCGCTCTGCTGGCGCGCCTGCTCGACAGCTAAGCGCTAATGACCGACAGCGACCCGCAGTTCGTCGAGCGACTCGTGGATGAGTCCCGGAAAGTCCTGTCGGCTGGTCTCCTGCACCCAGCGCTCGAAGGCAATTTTGAAGACGGCGATCCCCGCCTCGGCGGTCAGACTCGCCGATGGCTCCTCGACGCCGCGCTGGCGCAGCGCCTCGGCGAGCGCGGCGGCCAGCGATGCGAGCTTGATCAGCTCGCGCTCTTGGAGCTCGGCGCTGGCGGCGATGATGGCCTGGCGCTGTTGCGCGAGCTCGCGGCCCTCCTGCAGGAAAGCGCCGGCGGCCTCGAGCCCCGCGGCCGCCGCATCGATCGACGCAAGTGATGCGGGCGCCGACTCCGCGCGTCTATTTCGCCTTGCGCTGGAGCAGGCACCGGCGGGGTCGACGCTGCACGCGGTCGCAGATGAGGGCGTGCCAATCCGTGACATCGCCGCGGTAATCGGTAGGCATCTCGACGTCCCGGTGAACTCCATCGCTCCCGAACAGGCGGGCGAGCACTTCACCTGGATGGCCGGCTTCCTCGCAGCCGACAGCCGGGCTTCCAGCGCCCTAACCCGCGAGCTGCTCGGGTGGCAGCCGAGCCAGCCCGGGCTCATCGCGGACCTCGACCAGGGGCACTACTTTCGACAGGCGCAACCCGCGGCTGCGTGAGCGGGCGCCGCACAGCCGAATCCGCCGGGCCGCGTCACGACGACGCGGCGGGCGGCTGGTCGATGCGCACCATATTGCCGGAGGGATCGCGTACGGCACAGTCCCGTGTGCCCCACGGCTGGTCGGTCGGCTCCTGCACGATCTCGGCGTCCGCGGCGCGCAGCTTCTCGAAGGTGCCGTCGAGGTCATCGGTGTGGAAGTGGACGCCGTTGAGGGCGCCCTTGGCAATCAGGGCGGCGAGCGCGTCGTGGTCGGCGGGACTGCCGTTGAGGTAATTGGTGAGGACGATCGCGACGCCGGGCTGGGAGGGGGCGCCGACGGTGATCCAGCGGAACTTTTCGCGGGCGACGTCGTTGCGCAGCTCGAGGCCGAGCGTGTCGCGGTAGAAGTCCAGTGCGAGGTCGGGGTCATGGATTAGGACGAAGCATGTGGAGAGAGTGAGATTCATGCTCCTAACACTAGGGAGCCAGCACCCCGGGCGTTTCTTCGATCCTGCTCGGCTTGCTAGCCGGCTTGCCGGTCGGGCGCGTGAGATCCTTGGCGAGACAGCCGGGCACGCTCGCGAGTGCACTGTGGTCACGGGCACGGTAGGCCGTCGGTGTCTCGCCCACCAGCTGGGTGAAGCGGGCGCTGAACGACCCAAGCGAGGTGCAACCGACCGCGATGCAGACCTCGGTGACCGACAGATCACCGCGACGCAGCAGCGCCTTCGCGCGCTCGATGCGCCGCGTCATCAGATAGGCGTAGGGTGTCTCCCCGTATGTCGCGCGGAACTGCCGCGCGAAGTGCGCGGTGGACATCAACGCGGCGCGGGCGAGCGCGGCGACGTCGAGCGGGCTTGCGTACTCGCGATCCATCAGATCGCGGGCGCGGCGCAGATATGCCAGATTGGCGAGCTCTTCCGAGGTCACCCAGCGAGCCTAGCTTTTGCGGCACCTCGCCGCTCTGAGACGGCCGGAACCCGCGAGGGCCGCGGTCAGCTGCCGACGTAGGTCGCGAGATACTCGCCGGTGAGAGTGGAGCGCTCGGCGACGAGCTCGGCCGGCGTACCCTCGAAGACGATCTGCCCGCCGTCGTGGCCGGCACCGGGGCCGAGGTCGATGATCCAGTCGGCGTGCGCCATCACGGCCTGGTGGTGCGCGATGACGATGACCGACTTGCCGGAGTCGACGAGCCGGTCGAGCACACCGAGCAGCTGCTCGACGTCGGCCAAGTGTAGGCCGGTGGTGGGCTCGTCGAGGACGTAGATGCCGCCGTTCTCACCGAGGTGGGTGGCCAGCTTGAGCCGCTGGCGCTCGCCGCCGGACAGCGTCGGGAGGGGCTGGCCGAGGCTGAGGTAACCGAGGCCGACATCGGCGAGCCGCTCCAGGATCTGGTGCGCTGCCGGCGTGTGTGCCTCGCCGGCGCCGAAGAACTCGGCGGCCTCGATCACCGGCATCGCGAGCACTTCGCTGATGTCGCGGCCGCCGAGGTGGTACTCCAGCACCGATGCCTGGAAGCGCTTGCCTTCGCACACCTCGCAGGTGGTCGCGACGCCCGCCATCATTGCCAGGTCGGTGTAGATGACGCCGGCACCGTTGCAGTTGGGGCAAGCGCCCTCGGAGTTGGCGCTGAACAGCGCGGGCTTCACGCCGTTGGCCTTCGCGAAGGTCTTGCGGATCGGCTCGAGCAGTCCGGTGTACGTCGCCGGGTTGCTCCGTCGCGAACCGCCGATCGCGCCCTGGTCGATCGACACGACATCCGCACCGGCGGGGATCGAGCCGTTCACGAGCGAGCTCTTGCCGGAGCCGGCGACGCCGGTGACGACGACGAGCACCCCGAGCGGGATGTCGACGTCGACGTCGCGCAGGTTGTGCGCACTCGCACCGCGGATCTCCAGTGTGCCGGCGGACTCGCGCACCGTCTCCTTGAGGGCGGCGCGGTCGTCGAGATGGCGCCCGGTGATGGTGTCACTGGCCCGCAGCTCTGCGACGGTGCCTTCAAAGCAGATTTCGCCTCCCGCAGTACCGGCGCCGGGGCCGAGGTCGACGGTGAGGTCGGCGATCGCGATCGTCTCCGGCTTGTGCTCGACGACGAGCACAGTGTTGCCCTTGTTCCGCAGCCGCAGCAGCAGCTCGTTCATCCGCTGGATGTCATGGGGGTGCAGGCCAGTGGTGGGCTCGTCGAAGACGTAGGTGACGTCGGTGAGGGAGGCGCCGAGCTGGCGGATCATCTTGACGCGCTGTGCCTCGCCGCCGGACAGCGTGGCCGTCGGCCGGTCGAGCGAGAGATAACCGAGGCCGATCTCCACGAACGACTCGAGGGTCTCGCGCACGGCGCCCAGCAGCGGCGCCACCGACGGCTCGTCGAGAGCGGCGATCCAGTCGACGAGGTCGCTAATCTGCATCGCGCAGGCCTCGCCGATGTGGATGCCCTTGATCTTCGAGGAGCGGGCGCCCTCGCTGAGCCGAGTTCCGCCGCAATCGGGACAGGTGGTGAAGGTCACGGCACGGTCCACGAACGCGCGCACGTGCGGCTGCATCGCCTCCTTGTCCTTGGCGAGCATCGACTTCTGGATCCGCGGAATTAGTCCCTCGTAGGTCATGTTGATGCCCGCGATCTTCATCCGCACGGGCTCGTGGTGGAGGAAGTCGTGCAGCTCCTTCTTGGTGTACTTGCGGATCGGCTTGTCCGGGTCAAAGAAGCCCGACGCGCTGTACAGCCGCGAGTTCCAGCCACCGCCGGTGTAGCCGGGGACGGTGATCGCACCCTCCGAGAGCGACTTGCTTTCGTCGAAGAGCTCGCTCAGATCGAGGTCGGTGACGCTGCCGATGCCCTCGCAGCGCGGGCACATGCCGCCGGTCACGCTGAAGGTTCGCTTCACGGTCTTCCGGGAACCGCGCTTGACGGTGATTGCGCCGGCGGCTTTGATCGAGGGGGTGTTGAAGGAGTACGCCTTGGGCGAGCCGATGTGCGGCTTTGCGAGCCGGCTGAAGACGATCCGCAGCATCGCGTTCGCGTCGGTGGCGGTGCCGACGGTTGAGCGGGGGTTGGAGCCCATCCGCTCCTGGTCGACGATGATCGCCGTGGTCAACCCCTCCAGCAGGTCGACCTCGGGCCGCGCCAGCGTCGGCATGAAGCCCTGTACGAAGGCACTGTAGGTCTCGTTGATCAGCCGCTGTGACTCCGCGGCGATCGTGCCGAACACCAGCGAGCTCTTGCCCGAACCGGAGACGCCGGTGAACACAGTCAGCCGGCGCTTGGGGAGCTCGACGCTGACGTCCTTGAGGTTGTTCACGCGCGCGCCCCGCACGCGGATCAGCTCGTGGCTGTCGGCGAGGTGCAGCGCAGGCGGCTGGGTTTTCGTGCTCTTGGCCATTCTCAGCGTGTCACTCTAGGAGACGTCGGTAGCCGGCGCTTCTCGATTCCTGATCGGTCTGGGCAACGGTCCCCGTATGCAACGATCAGGCGTGCTCACACCGGTCGTGCACGCAACGCTAGCGGTGGTCGACGCGCGGGCTTGATGGAGGCTCGTGGCGATGAGTTTCCGATGACGCGGCGGTCTCTATCGACATCCTTGGGTACGATCTTCTGAAGGAGGCTGCAGATGGCTGAGCACCTCGATAGCGACCCGATGGCGCGCTTGGCGCCGTACATCGGCGAATGGCAGATGCGGGCGGTATTCCCGGACACCTCGCCGGTTCAGGTCACCGAGACGCAGGGCGTCGCGCGAATCGTGTTCGAGTGGCTGGCGGGGCGACAGTTCGTGGTTCAGCGCTGGGAGGTTCCTCACCCCGCGATGCCAGACGGGATCGCGATCATTGGTTGGGAGCGGGGGAAAGGCGCGTATGTGCAGCACTACTTCGACTCGCGGGGTGTCGCCAGGCTGTACGAGATGAGCTTCGCCGACGGAGTGTGGAAGCTGTGGCGAGCGGTGCCCGATTTCTCGCCGCTTGACTTCTCCCAGCGTTACACGGGCTCATTCAGCGACGACGGCCGAACGATCCGCGGAAGCTGGGAGACCTCCAGCGACGGCGCGCACTGGGAGCATGACTTCGAGCTGATCTACACGAAGGCGTCATAAAGCCGTGCGCGCCGCGAGATCGCGGGCCGGTAAGTGTCCGCGGTGGTGGTTCAGGCGGCGATCGGAGCGACTGCGGGGTGACGGCGGCTCTGGTTGGCGCGGACGGCGAGGCTAAGAGTACGGGTGAGCGTCATCGCGACGGGTCACGAGCCGGCCGGTCGCGGCCTCGCGACGGATGCTCATCATGCTGACCGCGGCGATGCCGAGTAGGACGCCGGCGATACCTCCGCCGATCTCCAGCGCGAGGCTGGTGCCTTGGGTGGCGAGGGCCTGCAGGAACATGGGCACGATCGCGACGGACAAAGAGCAAGGGCCGCATATTTATGCGGGAGCACTACACTAATATGCGTGCGGACAACGATTCAGCTCGATGACGAGGTGTTCCGTGCTTTCAAGCAGCGCGCGGCGGAGCGCCGAACGTCGCTGGCCCACGAGATCGAGGAGGCTCTGCGCTCTGAGCTGGCCGCGCAGATCGAGACGGCACGGTCCGAGCCCTACAGGGTTCCGACCTTTCACGGGGCGGCGCTGGTGCCCGGCGTCGACCTGAACAGCAACGCGGCGCTGGTCGAGATCCTCGATCACAGCGAGTGATCCTCTTTGACGTCAATGTCCTGCTCAACGCCCACCGCGTGGAGCAGCCCCACCACGATGTCGCACGTGATCTGCTCGAACGCACTGCGGGGGACGTGCGTCCCTTTGCTCTCTCCGAGCTCATCCTCGGCTCCTTCGTGCGCATCGCCACCCACCGCCGCGCGCTGGATCCGCCAACCCCGCTTGGCGATGCCCTCGACTTCTGTGACGGTCTGCGCGCCCGGCGCAATGCGCGTGTCGTCACTCCCGGTCCTCGCCACTGGACCCTGTTCGCCGACCTCTGCCGAGGAGCGGACGCCGTTGGCAACCTCGCAGCCGACGCCTACTTGGCGGCGCTCGCGATCGAGTCCGGCTGCGAGTGGATCAGCTTCGATCGCGACTTCGCGCGCTTCCCCGGGCTCAACTGGCGCTCGCCCGCAGACTGAGCCGTGCGCACCTAGCTATCGTCGAGCGCATGACGATCCGGCGCATGGATCATGTGGGCATCGTGGTGGATGACCTCGCGGCCGCGAAGGCGTTCTTCGTTGAGCTCGGACTCGTTTCACGCACCGTCGGATGGGGGCGGTGATCGGCACGCGGCGGCGAACACGCCGGGCATCGGTCATGTCGTGCTCCTAGGAGTGGGCGACGAACATGCCGACCTGGAAGTCTGGCTCGCATATCTACCCGATCGACGGCGTCGCACATCAGATCGGCGCCGGGGAGACGCCCTGGGCATACCGTGACGCCCGCTACGCGCAGGTGATGATCGGTGTCGCTACTGAGCCGGCGAGTGCACCGGCGCTGCGCGATTGGACCGTTGGTTACTGGGAGGCGCTGCATCCCTACTCCGCGGGCGGCGCGTATGTCAACTTCATGATGGATGAGGGCGATGCGCGCGTGCGTGCGACCTATGGAGAGAACTACGCGCGGCTGGCGCGCGCGAAGCGGGGCTATGACCCGGAGAACTTCTTCCGGGTCAACCAGAACATCAAGCCGGCGCCCGTAAGCTAGTCTCGCAACCATGCTGGAGCAAGCCGCGAGATGAGCGCCGGCGATAGCGATATGGAGCGTGTGCTTGGAATCGGTGGACACTTCATGCGGGCTGCCGACCCGGGGGCGTTGGGCGCTTGGTATCGCGATTGCCTAGGTCTGGACGCCCAGGAGAACGGCCTGTGGCGTCAGGAGGCCGGGCCGACGGTATTCGCGACGTTTGAGTCGGAGACCGACTACTTCGGATCCCGCACGCAGCAGACCATGCTCAACTTCCGCGTCCGCGACCTGGATGCGATGCTGGCACAGTTGCGCGCCAGAGGAGTGGAGGTGGCTGAAGCGACGCAAGAAATGGAGGGTGTCGGTCGATTCGCTTGGGTCACCGATCCTGAGGGCAATCGGGTCGAGCTGTGGCAGCCCGCCTGATCGACCTCTGGAGCGCCGTCAAGGATCTGCCGATCGCGATTGAGTCGTTCTCGTTCGAGGCGCTCCTACCGAGCGGCCCGACGGGGCTCGAGGACTTCTCGACGACGCAGCTGCGACTGCGGGGCCGCGGGGAGGAGGGCGTGGGCGAGCAGGTGGGCATGGGGGAGGCCCAAGAGAGTCTGCGCGCGAGTGACTTCCCGCTGAGCGGCGAGTGGGTGACGCTCGCGGGCTTCCTGGCTGATGTCGAGGCGATCGATATGTGGCCGGAGCCGCCGGAGCACGAGCTGCAGCGCAACTGGCGGCGTTGGACGTTCGAGTCCGCGGCGCTCGATCTCGCGCTGCGGCAGGCGGCCACGAGCCTGCCGGAGATTCTCCGCCGCAAGCCCCAGCCGGTGAGGTTCGTCAACTCGTTCGGGCTCGGCGATCCACCGGACATCGACAAGGTCGTCCACCGGCGGGCGATGCATCCGACGGTTGGCTTCAAGCTGGACGTCGCGCCGTCGTGGACGCAGGAGATCATGGACCGCGTCGCGGCGGTCGAGGGCATCGCGACGATCGACTTCAAGGGCCAGTACGGACTCGAGGTCGAGGACGAGGCGGCGCTGCTGGCGATGTACGAACGCACGCTGGCGACGTTCACGGAGGTCGTCTTCGAGGATCCGCATGACTATCCGGCGGTCCTCGAGCTGCTCACGCCGATCGCGGATCGTGTCGCCTACGACGCGCCGATCACGAGCGTCGAGTCGATCGACGCAACCCCGATCGAGGCACGGATCGTCAACATCAAGCCCTGTCGCGTCGGCTGCCTGCGGGAGCTCAGCCGCTTGTACGTGCACTGCGAATCGGCCGGCATCCAGATGTACAACGGCGGCATGGGCGAGCTCGGCGTCGGCCGCGGGCAGGCCCAGCTGCTCGCGTCGCTCTTCCATCCCGGTGCGCCCAACGATATCGCGCCGTCGGGCTACAACCTCGAGGATCCACTGCCCGGTCTGCCGCCGAGCCCGCTCGATCCCGCACCGGATCGCGGCTTTCGCCGCCGATAACTCGCGACGCGCATGGCGGCAACGCACGTCCGCAGCAGAAGTTCGCGGCGTTCGCGTGCACGGCGGTGCTCGTCCTCACAGTGTGAGGATCAGGTCGCGGACGGCGGCGGGCTGGGAGAGGAACGGGTGGTGGCCGGCGTCGAGCTCCACGACGCTGGTCGCGCGACCGGCGAACTCGCGTTGCAGCTCGGCCGGGGTGCCGCGGTCCTGCGCGCAGAGCAGGTACGTCGAGGGCACGTGCTGCCAGGCGGCTGACTGCACCGGCTGCTGGAGGACGGCCAGGCTCTGCCGGGCTGTCTTGTCGATGGCCTGTCGCTGGATCTCGGGATCGCAGTCCTGCAGGAACGTCTCAGCCAGGGCCTCGGACCGAACGGTGAACGTGCCGCCCTCGGGATCGATGTCGAGAAACGGAGCGGGCTCCTCGCCGCCGAACGAGGAGAGGCTCTGCCCGACTTCGGGCAGGTAGCTGGACACGAGCAGCAGCTGGCGCACGGTTCCGATGCCCGTCGCTGCCTCCGCGGTGACGATGCCGCCGTAGCTGTGGGCGACCACGATGGTCGGCTCCTCGCTCGCTGTCAAGACTCGCCGGACCGACGCGACATCCTCGGCCAGCCCAGCTCTGGGCGCACCCGTCGGCTTTCCGCCCTCGCCGCAGCTGGGCAGGAGAGGCGCCTGGCTGGCGAGGCCCCGTTCGGCCAGCAGCTGACCGGTCGGCTGCCACCACCACGATCCGTCCTTGACGCACGCCCCGTGCACGAAAACGACCCTCATGCTGACCTCCTCATCGTGTCGCGATCCGATCGACGGCGATTGACGCGCATTGGCAGCCACCGAACGCGAGCAGTCCGCGCACAATCCTATGGTGGCGGGCACGCGATCGGGTTCAGGCCGCGCTTGACCGCGAGGCGTCCGAGGTCGATGAGCTGACCCACGTCAGAAGGCGCGGAGCGGGCATAGAACAGCTCGAGCGTGAATTGGAGCGCACTCGCCGAGCCGACGAAGGGCTCGTAGTCGCATTCGTCGACGTCGACGGTCTGAAGCGGGTCAACGACACGGCCGGCGCGCCGACGCCGACCTGTTGGCCCGGCGAGGAGGGGGTGAGGGTGCTGTCGCGCGGTGTCGCAAGGAGGCGACTGACGGTCACGGCGCCGTTATTTGAAAGAAGTCGCGTGACTGCGCGGCCTGTTGATCGGCGAGCTTCCGGCTGCGTCGCTCCTGCTCGCTGCCTCGACTTCTAAGGGACTCCAGACACGGCCCGCGGGAGGGCCGCCCTTCAGCGACCTGTGACACTGGCCCTCAAGCCGGTGGGCCAATTAGTCGAGATTCTATACAGTGGTTATTTTCAGACCAATCGACTTAGGTCAGCCGGTGCTCCGAAGGCCCCGGGGCGTGCTCGCAGGGGCGACCTGTCTCGCTGTGACAACCTGTATTTGGTGTCTTTCAGGAATTGCGGCCGCGAGTCCCGGAACAGCGCAAGGGCAGTCGCACTCTGCTCGATCGTGTGCGCCAGTCGCTTTCACAGGGCGGGTCGGTCCTGCACGCCCCTCACGGTGCCAACGACGAGCAAGGCCGACTTCGGGACCACCCCGCGGACGGCGCGGACACGCGGGCGTGCGTGGCCCAGCAGGTTTGGCGGGACTACCCGGCCCAGAAGGCCTACCGGGTCTACCGGGCGCGACAGGGCCGGCTGGACTCACAGGCATGGCAAGCGCGACCGGGCTGACGGGCCAAGAAGGCGCTATAGGCGTCACGGGATCCACGGGGCTAACCGGAAACGAAGGGGCAGCTGGACCGCCAGGGCCGATTGGACTCGCGGGGCTGATCGGACTCACAGGACTCAGCGGCGCTACGGGGGCTACGGGCGCCAGCGGAGCCGCGGGAGCAATGGGGCTCACGGGCGCGACGGGTGCCCCAGGATTTGCGGGACTACCGGGACTCCCTGGTGCTGTGGGCGCGGCGGGCTCCGCGGGACCGACTGGGCTGCCGGGCGACGCGGGATCCGAAGGACAAGCTGGACCCGAAGGCGAAACGGGCGCCGCGGGAATTGCGGGGCCAGCCGGGCCCGAGGGCGAAAAAGGTGTCGCGGGGCCAGCGGGGCTCAAAGGCGAAACTGGCCTCGCGGGAAGCGCGGGCTCCAAGGGCGAAACAGGCGCAGAGGGCTCCTCGGGCTCGGTCGGGCCCCCAGGCGCGACCGGAGTCGCGGGGCCGGCTGGCCCTGAAGGCTCGTCGGGATCACCGACTTACGCCGAGTTTTACGCTCTCATGCCGCCGGACAACGCGGCGACGGTTGCGGCCGGTACCCCGGTCTTCTTTCCCCAAAATGGCCCTACGGCGGGCGGTATCGCTAGGCTCAACTCGGGCGAGTTCGTGCTACCCCGCGCGGGCACATTTAGCGTGGATTTCTCGGTGTCTGTGACCGAGCCGGGGCAGTTGGTGGTCGCACTCGATTCTGGGGGCGGAATGGTCGAATTGCCCTATACGGTGTATGGACGGGCGACAGGTACCAGTCAAATCACCGGCGATGCACTCATCACAACTACCGCCGCGAGCTCGACGATCGAGCTTCGTAATCCGGCGGGAAACACTCCGGCGCTCACGATCACACCGCTCGCCGGAGGCACGCATCCCGCGGTTGCCTCGATCGTTATCCAGCAGCTGGGCTGACCGACCATCGCTGCGATCAGTGACGGAGGAATATTTCTTCGTTTCGAATTTCCTGCGTGCCGTACTGCAGGGCGACATTCTTGCACTCAGGCACAGAGTTGAAGTTGGGGCTCGTCGAGCTGAGGAACGGGTAGGTGATCGAGGAGGGGTTTGTTTGTCCGCTGTCGAGGTGCCCGAAGAGGTGTCCTATCTCGTGCGTCATCGCGTCGCAGAACCACTGGAAGTATTCATCGTCCTGATGCCAGCTTGGCCAGAGGGAGGTGTTGATCGTGATCGTGCACTTCTGAACTTCGGTCCACATCTCGACAACGGAATTCGCGGGTTCTGGGCTCGTAACGGCTTCGTAGTTGGAGTTGGGAAGTTGATGCGCGCTCCTCACGATCGTGGGAGCTCCGCAGGATGGTGCGCCATGCCAGTACCGCTCGGCGAGCTTCAGCGAGAGCGCGACTGGGTTTGTGGTCGGGGCGCGAGACGAGCCGCCGCGAGCGGCGGCCGACGCGGGGAGGAGCAGCGTTGTTGCGAGGATGACCGAAAGCGCGAGACGAACCATGCCTTAGATGCTGAGGCCGGCGGGCGCCCTGTTCTTCCTCCGGGAAGGGTGGTCTTGGGAGGAGTGGCGGGGGGAGCTGGGGGTGAGGTGGAGCTCACCCTTGCGCCGATTGCCGCCGATGAGGACATAAGCGCTGACCCACGCCTGGGTCGTCTATGCAGTCACATACCCCCATCACCGTAGTCCTCGCCCACTTCGACGATCTCTTCGCCGGGGGGCTACGCAAGCTGATTGAGAGCGATCGGAGCCTTCTGATTGTCGCCGCCGATGTGCAGTATCGGCGCATCGGAGTGGTGCTGCGTGCTCACCGTCCGGACGTCGCGATCCTCGACATCGCCGCCGTAGCCAAGTTGGCCGAGGTGCGCGAGCTCACGAGCTCCTATCCCGCGACCCGGCTCCTCCTGTTGGGGCACGATCCCGCACCGGCCGAGTGCGCGCAGGCGCTTGCGTTCGGAGCGAGTGCGTGCCTCGGGAGGGATACACAGTCGCGTGATGTGATCAACGCGATCCATCTCGCGTCGCGGGGACTCCAGGTAATCCCTAGGGTAGCGGCGAGCACGGGCAGCGGTCTGCTTACCCCAAGCGGCCTCTTGACCCGGCGTGAGGCTGAGGTGCTCCCTTTGTTGCAGCGCGGTGACTCGAACCCCCAGATCGCTCTCGCCCTGGGGGTGGGTGTCGAGACGGTCCGCACCCACGCACGCAACATCTACCGCAAGCTCGGGGTTCGCAACCGCCGGGAGCTCGCAGCGCCTGCACATGAACCGAGCCAGCAACCGAGCCGAGACACGCACGCCCCTCGAGCCCGGACCCTCACGCCGCATCGACGGCCGCGGCGCGGACACGGAGTACGACACCCCTGAAAGGCGCCTCTCGATCCGAGTCACCGCGGCCATCGTGAACGCGTTGGGCTTAGATCGTGAGCAAAATCGTGCTGGACATATGTTGACTTGCTCGCGCATTGCTCACGCTATCGCGGCGAACTGTCGGTTTACATAACAGGTCGAAGAGACCCGGGAGCCATCCCCTTCTATCGCGGCGACTCAAAGCCGCAGTCAGGAGACGCCCTATGAATAGCGGCGTCCCATCCCAGCACCAGACGCTCGCCGAACGCGGCGTCTCCCCGCAGCACGAGCCGCCGACCGGCGACTCCCTCGCAGTAGAGCGCTGTTCCCCCCGGAGGGGCGGGCGGAGGACGTTTCGAGTGGGATCGATCCTGCTCGGCTCGCTGTCCACCCTGATCTTCGCGAGTAGCGCCCTGGGCGCCACGAGCGTGGGGCTGGGGAAAGCCGCAAGCTTCTCGGTGCTGGGCGGCTCGACGATCACGAATACGGGCCTGACGACAATGTTCGGCGATCTCGGTCTCGCTCCCGGCTCATCGGTGACGGGCGGCCCGGTGGTACTGGGCGAAGAACATATCGATGATGCGGTGGCGAACGAAGCCAAGAGCGCCCTCACGACCGCCGCGACGACAGCCGCGAACGAAGCGAGCAACGGCTCGGCCGGAGAAGATCTCGCGGGGCACGCTTTCCTGCCGGGCGTCTATACCGCAAGCACATCGCTGCTGCTTTCCTCCGGGAGCGTGACGTTGAACGCCCAGGGTGACCCGAATGCGGTGTTCATCTTCCAGATCGGCTCCACCTTGACAACGGGTTCTAACACCAGCGTCTCACTCATAAACGGCGCGCAGGCGTGTAACGTCTTCTGGCAGGTCGGCTCCTCGGCGACGCTTGGGACCGGCACGCACTTCGTCGGCACGATCATGGCGGCGGACAGCATCACGGCAAACACCGGCGCGACGATCCACGGCAGGCTGCTCGCGCAGACCGCCGCGGTGACCCTCGAAAACAACACGATCACCACGTCCACCTGTGCTTCTAGCAGCAGCGGAAGCGGCGGCGGCACGGAAACCACCACCCCGCAAGAAACGGCCGCGATCGAAAAAGCGACCGCCGGAGGAGAAACGACCACGACCACCGGCGCAGGCACGACCACTAGCAGCGCTGGAGCAAGCACCTCGAGCACCGGCGTGAGCACTGCTTCCGGGAGGACAATGGGCGCTGGAGCGATCGTCCCGAGTACCGGCGGTAGCACTAATAGCCACAAGGCGCCGATTGCGTCGAAGACGACTGCCAGGCACCATAAACGCCATCGCGCGCACAAAGCCGCCAGGCCACGCTCGCCGGCCCGTCCGGCGCTCCCGCACAGGCGCGGCTCATTTACCGGCTGAGTGTCGTCGGGCTGGCGGTGTGCCTGCTCGGCTTCACGGCAGGCTCGACGTTCGGCGCAGACACTCCAACACGGGTGCGGGCCACTCAGCAGCTGGTGGAGCTGCTGAGTGGCCATGCCGCACACAGCGCCCCGGCGGCCGGCGCGCGCCGGGTTGCGTTCGTTCGCGACAGGAGACCGATCACGGGAGAGCAGACGACGCTGCCAGTGATTGGGCACTCGGCGGCGCCCAACGGGACGGCATGGTTACAGGTGATGCTGCCCGGCCGCCCCGACGGATCGACGGGATGGATTGCCCAGGCCGGTACCCGCGAGCTCGTGACTAGCTGGCGCATCCTGGTGAATCTCGGTGCGCGTCGCGTAACGGTCTATCGCAAGGGGCGGAGGGTTAGAGCCTTTCAAGCAGTGGTGGGCAAGCCGTCCACGCCGACCCCGACCGGCCAGTTCTTCGTGGAGGAGACCGTGCAGATCGAACCCGGTGAGGCCGATGGTCCATTCGCGCTGGCACTCAGCGCACGCTCCAATGTTTTGCAGGAATTCGAAGGAGGCCCAGGCCAGATCGGGATACACGGACGAGAGGGCCTCGGTGGAACACTCGGCAGAGCCGAATCACACGGCTGCATCCGGCTCGCCACCGCGAGCATCGACTGGCTGGCCGCCCGCATCGGCCCAGGCACACCCGTTACGATCAATTGAGCCGGCGTAGCGCCTTACCGGCCAACCCGAGTTAGGGCTCGGAATAGTTGGCCCGACCTTGGGCGCTTGGGGTGGACCAAGCGCCTCGGCCGTCCAGGTCCACCTGCTCCGAAACGGGCGATGGCCGCGCCGACGCCGACGTACTGCCGCCTCGCGCTCAGCCCGCCGCGCATGGCGAGACCTGCGTGACTCTCGACCCGCAGCGCCGGACACCCACGCGTTGCGTCCCGGCCAAAGGTTCCGATTGAGGCCCATGCGGGCCCAGTCGTACCGCCGCGTGCGGCGTCCCGCCGATCTGAGACAACCCAGTCCCGTTCATCTGAGACCGTGACGTCCCGTCCATGTGAGACCGAAGCGAGGATCTCAATGGGGCGGCCCGCGAGACGACGACATGCGAGGACGCTCGCTGCGCTTCCGACCGAGCGGCGCTCCTTATGCGAGCGATTCGAGCGTGAGGTCGGGTACGGCCTTGCATATCGCCACGAGCTCAGGGCCGGTGTGGACGACCCCCGCGCGCTGGATCTTGCTGTCGAGCTTCAACATCCGCGCCTCGCCCCAGCCGCGGCGGATCGCCCCGTAGCGCAGCTCCGTGGCAGTCTGAAAGGAGATGAACGCTGGCCGGCCGGTGATGAGCGGCGCGTAGCGTTGAGCGAGCCGTGAGGTCGGGACCAGGTCGGCGCTGAAGACGTCGGTGTCGATCACGATCGCGCCGCGCGATCCGGGCGCGGTCACGACTGGACGGCTACGAGGAAGGCCTCGCCCTCCTCTTCGCTGAGACCCTCGATCACCATCTCATCGTGGTCAGGCAGCGGACGCGCCCGACGCAACAGCTCCTCGACCGGAAGCTCCAAGTGCTCGGGTTCGCTCTGGCTCGCAGGATGCTCGACATGGCCCTTGAAGTGGAGGGGCATCGCCTGCGGCGTCGTCCAGTGCAGCGTCGCACCGCCACCACGGTCGTAACAGCCGCTCCACAGCAGAGGCTTACTGTCGCCAGCCGATCGAATCCAGGGCGGCACCCATGGTCTCCGTGCTCCTGGGGAACACGGCTGCGAGCAAAACGCCCTGGTCGATCAGCGACCAGGCACGCAGGGCGATCGACGCGCCTCCGAAGTGACCACGCGCGCCTTATATCGCCGCTGACCAAGAATCCGAACCTGTCAAGGTCCGCCGCGTCCTGGGAGACGCGTGAGCACGCCGGGATCGAGACGCCCGACCTCGCGGCAGCCCTCAAAGGCACACAGCGCCGAGAGAGCGAGAGCTCTGCAAACAACTGCGACTACAGCCACGCCGACTCAGCGAATACCGGCGTCGGCTACTGGCCGAACTGACGCCGCTCGGCGGCAACTCGAAGGAAGCAAGCCCCAGCGCTCCTGTCTCACATGAGCGGGATTACGCCGTCTCAGATGAACGGGATTCCCATCTCACATGAGCGGGACGCGCACTGCGGCGGCGTCTCATCCATATGCGACGGCTCGGTCTCATTGTTATGCAACTGCCGTTTCGCATCCATATGCGACTGGATTGCGATTGACCTCGCCAGCCCTAGCGAGGTCAATCGGACGAGCATCGCCGCATCGCCGGCGCTACTGGGCCGAGCCGTGGGGCCCGGCGCCAGGCGGCCTGGTCGATCGCGATGATCTGCCGGCCATCGGGTACGGCCCTCGGGGTAGCGCAGGGGGCTGATTCTCGAAGTATCGCCACCCGATATAATCGTTATGTGGCGAGCAATGGCAATGCCGAGCGGTGTCCCGCTGACGCGATAGCTCCGCCGGATACGAGGCCTGGCGGGTGCCTTTGAGCGTGAGCTGGGGGACTTCACCACGACGCGGTCGGTTCTAGGGCTAGCCGCGGCGGCAGTACTGGTGGGCGCGGCTGTTGCGCTCCTCGCGTTGGCGTTCTTGGACCTGATCGGCTTGATCACTCATCTTGCCTACACGGGGACGCTCAGCACCAGCCTCGCGGCCCTGATATCCATGTGCTGGGGGTGTGGAGTGTCTTGGTGCCCGTGGTCGGAGGGCTGATCGTGGGTGTGATGGCACGGGTCGGCTCGGAGCGCATCCGTGGGCATGGGATCCCCGAGGCGATGGAAACGATCCTGTTGCGCGGTAGCCGTATGGAGCCGAGGCTGGCGGTGCTGAAGCCGATCTCAAGCGCCGTGAGTATCGGCACGGGCGGCCCGTTCGGCGCGGAGGGGCCGATCATCGTGACCGGCGGTGCGCTTGGGAGCATCGTCGGGCAGCTCTTGCATCTGACCGCGGCACAGCGGCGGACGCTGCTCGTGGCCGGCGCGGCGGGCGGCATGACGGCCGTGTTCGCAACGCCGGTCGCGGCGGTGCTGCTGGCGGTGGAGCTGTTGTTGTTCGAGTGGCGTCCGCGCTCGATGATCCCGGTTGCGCTCGCCGCGTGCTCGGCCGAGGCGGTGCGGGAAGCGCTCGCGAGTGCTGGGCTGTTGCGCGCGGCTCCACTGTTTGCGATGAGCGCTCATGGCTCTTTGGGCGTGTCGGTGACGCTCGGGGCGGTGCTGGTGGGTGTTGCGTGTGGAGGGCTGGCGTGGGTGATGACGCGCTGTGTCTATGGGGCGGAGGACTTGTTCGGGCGGCTGCCTTTTCACTGGTCGTGGTGGCCAGCGATCGGTGGCGTGTTCGTCGGCGTCGGCGGTCTGATCGATCCGAGAGTGCTCGGCGTGGGCTACGCGACGATCGGAGCGGAGCTCGCGGGAGAGCTTGCACTCGGTGCGCTGGCGGTGCTGCTCGTCGTCAAGCTGGCGGTCTGGTCGATCGCGCTCGGGTCGAATACCAGCGGTGGAATCCTCGCCCCGCTGCTGATGCTCGGCGCCGCCCTGGGCGGGCTGCTGGGCGCGATGCTCCCAGGCGCCGGGGAGGGCACTTGGGCGCTGATCGGGATGGCCGCCGCGATGGCCGGCGTGATGCGCTCGCCGTTTACGAGCATCGTCTTCGCGCTCGAGCTCACGCACGACGTCAACGCGCTGTTGGCGCTGCTGGTCGCGTGTACGATCGCGCACCTCGTGAGCGTCCTGACGCTGAAGCGCTCGATCTTGACCGAGAAGATCGCCCGGCGTGGCTACCACGTCACCCGCGAGTACGAGATCGATCCGTTGCACGCCCTACTCGTGCGCGATGTGATGAGCACCGACGTGTTGACCGTGCAGCTGCAGACGCCCGCCGAGGAGCTGTACGAGCGGCTGCCCGAGGGCAGCGACGAGCGCCGCCAACGGCTGTACCCCGTCCTCGACTCCGAGGGACCTCGTCGGTGTGCTGGCATTCTCCGATGTGCTCGCCGCGCACCAGTCGACCAGCCCAATTAGGCCGCGAGCTCGCACGCCAGCCGATGATCGCCTTCTCCGATGAGACGCTGCGTGAGGTCGCCGACAGGATGGTCTCAAGCGGACACGGCGTGCTGCCCGTCACAGCCCGTGAGGATCCCCGGCGGCTGGTTGGGCTGATCAGCCAGTTCGACCTGCTGAGGGCCCACGAGCGGGTATTGATCGAGGAGCGCCACCGCGAGCGGCCACTCGGGCCACGCCGGAAGGTCTCAGAGCCCGGCAAGCTGCTCCCCCTCCACGAGCCGACAGCATGAGCCCCGCCGCCGCTCGCCCGCTGCTCGACGAGGACTACCAGCGGCTGCTCGCGTTTCGCAGCGAGCTACGCGACTTCCTGCGCTGGAGCGAGCAGAGCGCCAACGACAGCGGTCTGACCCCGTCTCTTCACCAACTGCTGCTCGTCATACGCGGCCACCCCACTACACCGGGACCGACGATCGGACAGGCCGCGCGAGGAGCTGCACATACGCCATCACAGCGCGGTCGAGCTCGCCCAGCGCGCAGAGACCGCGGGTCTGATCTGCCGTGCCCGGGACACCGTCGACCACCGCCGCATGCACCTCGAGCTCACCGATCACGGACGCCAGCAGCTGGAGACCCTGACCAGGGAGCACCTGCCACGCATCGAAGCGCTCGCGGGGATCCTCGACCACGTCCTGCAGGCACCCGGGGCCGCCCGCTAGTCGTGAGTCACGCCTGGTTTCTCGTCCGCTGGCTACACCTGCTCGCGATGGCGTTCTTCGTCGGCGGACAGATGATGCTCGCCGCCGTCGTCGTGCCGGTCGCGAGGCGCTCGGCTGATGGTGACGGTCTGCGTGCGATCGCCCGACGCTTCGGCCAGGGCACACTCGTGGCGCTCGGGATGCTGATCGTGACCGGCACGACCCTGGCGTTTCATCTGCACTTGTGGAGTAATCCCACCTTTCACGTCAAGCTCGCTCTCGTCTTGATCGTCTGCGCGCTACTCGTTTGGCACATCCGGCGGCCGAACTGGCATGTCCTCGAGGCGGCGGTGTTCCTACTCTCACTGGCGATCGTCTGGATCGGCCTCTATCTCGCCAACGGCTACTCCTAACACTCACCCACCAGCGGTCACCGCCGATCATTGACCCACGCACGAAGAGGCCAGCTCGAGAGCCAACTACCAGCCGCTGAGATCACGCTCTCCGACGACGTGCTCGATCGCATCGAGAGATCGTCGCCCCGGCACCAACATCAACCCCGCCGACAGCGGATGAGTCAGTTCGCCCTCCAGCTCAGCACGATGGCGGTAGCTCTCCTGCGCGAGAGGGCCTTTAGGGTTCGAGTGCCCCGAGTAGCCGATGGGTGGGGTGGCGGTTGAGGCTGTTGCGGTTCTTGTCGTAGCGGCGTGTGGTGCGACGATCGGCGTGGCGAGCAGCGTCTTGGACGTCGCGCAGCGAGGCGCCCTCGTCGAGGGAGATAGTCACGAAACCGTGTCGCAGGGCGTGCGGGTGAAGAGAGGGGAGACCTATCTGCTCGCCGAGGCGCTTGATCAACTTCCCGGCGTGCGGGCGCGCGAGGCGACGCCCGCTGCTGGTGATCAGCAACGGGCCGTGGGTACGTCCTGCCGTAGCCTGGTCGACCGCGTGCGCGACCGCAGCGTTCAACGGGGCCACAGAGGCCTTCGTGCGTTGGCCCTTGCCCTTCAGGTGCAGCACACGGTGGCGCCCTTGCTCACCGAGATCCTCGATATCGGCGCCTACGGCCTCCGATACCCGCAAACCGAGCTCCAACAGCAGCAACACCAGCGCTGTTTCGCGCGGACCCTCAGCGCGCGCGGCGGCGATCAAGCGCCGGGCGCGCTGCTTGCCTATACCTGCGGTCGCGGCCTGGTCGGGAACCTTGGGACGGTCGGCGAACTCGACGGGGTTTCGTTCAATGAACCCCTCGTAGGCGATGCGACGGTAGAAGTTCGACATGCACGCCATCCGCCGGGCCGTCGTCGAGGGCGCCGCGGGCTTGTCGCTTGAGAGCGGCTCGCGTATATAGGCCTCGACGGTCGCGAGCGTAGCGTCGAAGGGCTCCACGCCAGCGTGAGCAAGCCAAACAAACCAGCCGGCGAGATCACGCGCATAGGCCACTTGGGTCGCCTCGCGGTCGTCATAATGCCTGAGAAACGCAGCCGCTAGCTCAGCAGGTGATTTGGTGTGCTCAAGCGGGGATCAGCGATGCCGGCGAGCAACGGGTAGTGCATCAGTTTGAGAAGCGCCTGCATTTGGGCGTGTTCTGCGGTTAGGGTCGCTGGCGATATAGACCAGCGGCCCCGACGCCGGGCGGTAACCCGACGCCGGAGCCTAGACACGGAGGTACTAGCTCCATGCCCGACCAAGACGATACCCGTGCGCTGGGTGCGCGCTGGGACGCGCTCGAACAACAGATCCTCTACTTGCTCACGAATGGCTTGCCGATCTGGAGCGTCGCGGATCTCGGCCGTGAACTGGACGATCCTCCACAGGTGTCGAGGACGCCGTATACGGGCTGAGAACCGCCGGACTGCTCTACCAGACCGGCGACGGGTTCGTGTTCGCCGCACGAGCTGGGCAGCGCATGGTCGAGATCGTGGGCAAGGTCGCTTAAGCGATGGGCGCTCAAGAGCCGGACGTCGCCGCGTTCGGGCAACAGCTCCACACGGTACGCAGGCAGCTTGGTATCTCTCAGCACGATCTCGTCTTGCGAGCTGGCATACGCGATAGCGAGGTCGGCCGCTACGAGCGCGGCGACCGCGAGCCACGGCTGACCGCGATCCTGCGCCTCGCACGCGGCCTCGATGTGCCACCTGGGACGTTGCTCGACATCCTCGCCTAGTCGAGCAGCTCCGCGATCTCCCGCATCGTCCAGATGTGATCCGCGACCCCAGCTGCCATCGCCGGGGTGCGCGGGTATGGCTTGGCGAGCGTCTTATGCGGCCGGGCGAAGTTGTACGCCATGAAGTGGAGAGCCACTGCTGCCGCGTGGCTCTCCAGTTTCTTCGAGAAGGCGTTGGTGAGCCTCGTGAACCGGCGCATGTTCATTCTCATCGTGAGGTTCTGCCGCTCTATGTAGCTGGTGCTGACCTTGGCCAGATCGGGGTTCCCGAGCTGCGGCTTTACGTGCATCCCCGTGCAAGCAGGCGGCCTATAGCGGCCCGGTGCGACGTTCGTGGACTTGTACTCCTTGACTACCTGGGCCCAGTCCACATCACCGGCGAACACGAGCCCGACGGCGCCCTTGTAGCTCGCGTGAGCATCCGTTGAGAGCTGGATGCGATAGCGCAGCCGGTCGCAGAGGTCGTCAAGGAACGCAACACAGTCGGCGGTCTTGCGTTCCCCGAGCAGCCATGACGGCACGAGCTTAGTCTCGGCGTCGATCGCGACCCACGTCCATACGTCGCCCACGCCGAACTCGTCCTTGCGGTCCTCGGGTACGTTCTTGGCCTTCGCTCCGACGAAGCTCCAGATCTCGTCGCACTGGACCTCAGCGCAGCTCAGATCGCGCAGCGTGCGGTCTTGGAACTCCGTGCAGACGCCTCCCACGTCGAGCAGCAGCTTGGACACGGTGTTGAAGGCGCATCCAGCCATCCGGGCCGTTGCTCGCATGCTGTTCCCCTCGGCGAGCATCCCAAGGACGGTCGCACGCTTGTCGGCGCTCAGACGATTCATAGCTGAACATTATGCGTGAGCGGTCGGACAGAAGTTCATTTAGTCCCGTCTGACGGCGTCGGAGACATGCTTGCGAGGCATAGCCCCTCGGAATTGGGTAGGTAGGCCTATGCGTTGGGAAAAGCAAGCGTTATTCTATATGTTGGGATAATGACTCTCGATATTGGGGATCGACGCGACAATCGACTGCATGTGTAATGATGATGCGTCGTGCTGCACGAAAGCCGGTCCTCAAGCCTAGAAAGGCAGGAGCCGATGCTCGGTCTATGGCTACAGATGCACCCCCGCGGAGCGTAAGCATGCTCACTGTCGAAGCACCCCAACAGAACAACATCTCGACCATCACCCGATCCGTAGCTGTGGTTGTCAACGTCCCGCTGACTGCGCTACAAGCGGTGCCTCCCCCAGAGTTTGACGGTCATATAGAAGAGGCGATGGACTACTCGCCCGTGCCCGATCTTGCCGCGCCTGACCACCCGGATGAGGAGTGGCCAGAGGGGTCTGGTCCACTTGGGTTCTAGCTAGCGTTGGCCGTCTACGCCAATCGTTCAGAACATGAAGCTAATCAAGGGGATCTCTTTAGAGAGGCACCCCTCGAAAGTTCCTTGGCAAAAACAGCCATGGTCATGGTCATCTCCCATGACTGTGACTGCGACAAGTATCTCAAGCCTAATACCCCTCTGACAGAACAAGAACGCTACGAGTGGCGTGTAACTGTGGCCATCGTTCACCCTATTAGTCAACTACGAGGAGGTCGTAAAAAGGCAGCCAAAGAAGACAAGATGGCCCGATACCTGGTGCTCGCAGCCGAGGACCAACTAGAGGAGCTAGTGGTTGACCTTTGGACAGTACAGCCAATACGCATGATGAAACTCCTCGAATGCGAGCGTATCGCGTCACTATCAGACGACTCTCGCAATAGTTTGTGGTGGAAGATCATCAGGCTTCGCCTGGGCGCTGACTATAAGCGCGTCCTGCAAGGGGAATCATTAAACGATGCGGCTTGACACTTTCCTAATCGCTGACGCGGTTGCCGCCCCGGCGGACGGTAAGTTCTATATCCATGGAGGCGGCCTGACGCGGCTAGAAGTCCCTGACCTACCTTTCCCGATTGAGTTGGGAATTTTTGCGCGGTTTGAGGTTAGTGACGAGGAGCTTCTAACTAAGCAAACCCTACTGATCGCGCTAATTGGTCCTACGGGATATCCAAATATCCCTCCACTAGCGATAGAAAGAGCACCTAATAAAGAGCTGGAGCCGACTCTAGAGGGAGAGAAGCGTTTTATGCAAATTGCATTGTCTCTCAGAGGGTTGGCTGTGCGTACCGGCCTGTACCAGACGGAGATCAGCGTCAACGACGAGAAGTACGGTTCGATACCGTTTCCTGTCGTGATTGACGAGTCTCAAGCAGCGACTGAATTCATACCTGCTGCTGCTCCCCGGACAAAACGGCCCCCAACTAATCGAACCAAACCCAAACAGGCCAAAAAACGGCGGCGGTAAGGTTTAGTTTAAGAGCCCCGTTCCCATCGTGCCTTTGCCGCGCGTGACGCGGCTTCACTGCGCTGGCGAGGTGTCATCTTCTCGGCACGAGCACGTCCGCCCTTCAGTCCTCCTTTGCGGCCTAACTCGACAGCCGCCAGGTTCTTGCCCTCATCGGGGTTGAGCTCCTCAGCGTCGCCGGTCGCGAGATCCACGATCAGCTTCCCCAGCTGGTTAGGGTCGCGGGGCCGTTTGCGTGAGCGGTCGGGCATCCATTGAGGGTACCAGCGCCTCAGACGGCGACTAGCTCCAGCTCAGCCAGCCGCGACAGGGCGGGGGACGCCCACAGCAGCTCGCCATGCCGGATCACGACACGATCAGCCGCGAGCGTCTTGACGGCCGCAAGTGCATCCGGGCCGAGCAGCCGCTCAAGCGCGTGCAGCTCGCGCTCGCGTGCGAGCACCAGTCGCACGATCTCGCATTGCGTGGCAACGTGGCCTGGTCGCAGCATCGCCACTGACCGTAGCCCGAGAAGCAGCGCGTTTGCAGGGAGGTTTCAAACTGATGCACTACCGAGCAACGCTCGATAATGTATGTTATGTAAACTTTAGACGGAGGAGCGCCCTTCCGATACGGATTCGGAGCATGGATATCGATCGTTCAATCGATGCCCTGATCGAGGCGCTGGAGGCGGCGGACGTGGAGCCCCCGCGAGCACCGGCGGATCGGGAGGTGCTGGAGCAGATAGCGACCGCGATCGCACCGCTGTGCCTGCCGGCGGATGTGCGGCGCTTCTGGGAACGGATCGATCCGGGGACGCTCAGAGCGGATGTCTTTCCGACACTGCGCGAGCCGCGGTTTGCACTGGAAACCTGGCAGCGAGAGCGCGAGGAGTTCCCCCAGCTGCCGGCCATTCTGTTCTTGATGGGCTATGAAAGTTGGAGTTGCATCTCGGTGGAGCTCGACGGAGTGGACAGCGCGGGCGGCGCACTCTTTCAGTGGAGTCTGGACGGCGGTGATTTCCACCTGGGCTACCACGAGCTCGGCGATTGGCTTGCGCGGATCGCGGACCTGGTGCGAGCGGGATCCTATGAGCGCCATGCGCACCGGGATGGCGGTGCGGCGCTGCGAATCGTGGACGAGTGGGACGAAATTCGATCGGCGGCGCTGCGCGCGGGCGGAGTGAGGCATCCGATCTATGGCGAGGCCACTGCGGTGCCGCGTGACCCGATCGCGTGGCCGGCGCACTGGCAGCGCGCGGTGGGTATCGAGTCCGCGGACATCGCGCCGCGCGGGGCGACGGCGACGGTCGCGGAGTTGCTGGCGTCGGATCCGGCGAGCGAGGCGCGGGCGACGATCGCCGGCCGCGTGCTCTCCCTCGCGGGCGGCGTGGACACGTGTGTGCGTGTGAGCGATGGCACGGAGACGATCACCGTCCTCTGCCCCGCCGCGGTCACTGCTCTGGGCCCGGTCGTCGGTGAGAGCTTCGAGTTCGACGTGGTGGTCGCGCCGGGCGCGCGCCGTCGCAGTTCGGAAGCGAAAGTCGATCCCGGCGATCCGCGGGACGCGGTGGCGGTGCTCGCGGCGAGCCTGCAATCCCGCTATGGGGGCCCGATCGGCGCTACCGCGACGGCGGTGCGACCGTGCCAATGACTAGCCGATCGCCAGCTTTGGCTTTCCGGGGCGATCACTTGGGATCATCCGCGCGAGCTCGTTGGTGCCAGCGACCGTGGGCGCGGGGCCTCCGTGCCCCGCGTCGGCGCGGTCAGGCATTCGCGTAGCGCAGCGAGCCGGGGGTCGTGAGCGTCTCCCCCGTCTCCAGCAGCGTCTTCAGGCCCGAGAGGATCATCGGCCAGCCACCGAACAGTTCGTCGTTGGCGCCCTGGCGCAGCTCGTCGTGGGTGACGGTGAGCCGACAGGAGTCCTCGACTTGCTCGATCTCCCAGGTGACGCGCGAGGTGGCTTCGCTTTTGACCTGCTCGCCCCACAGCGCGTTGAAGCTCTGTACGAGCCGGCGCGGCGGATCGACCTCGAGGTTCTCGCCTTCCACGAGCGGCCCCTCCATCGCGGGCGTAACGCCCGCGTAGTGCGAGCCGGGGGTCCAGTCGCTCTCGACGCCGACGCCGAAGTTGTACTTGCGGCGCTGCTCGCTGTCGGTGATCGCCTCCCAGAGACGCTCGGGCGTGGTCTTGATGTAGATCTCGAACACCTTCTCCATCGTTCTGTCCTCCAATGTGTGCTTGAGGTCGCTCAGACCTGCGGCCCAGGGCTCGGCGTACTTGCTTACCCAGCGGTCGTGGACGAGCCGGATCGGGACGGGGTTCAGGAAGTGCAGCTTCTCGCGACCGCGACGCTTCGTCGTGACCAGTGCGGCCTCCTCCAACAGCTTCAGGTGCTTCATCACCCCGAAGCGCGTCATCGGCAGGCGCCGCTCCAGCGCGCTCAGCGTCTGCCCGTCTTCGCGGAACAGCTCGTCGAGCAGGCTGCGGCGCGTCGGATCGGCGAGGGCCTTGAACACATCGTCCATGTCCTCATTATACGTGACTATATAGGGAGATTATCCCCTAATGGTAGGTAGCGATCACATCCGCAGCGGGTTCTACGTTCCTCGCTCCGAACAATCGATTGGCCCGGGCGACAGCGCTAACTGCCCCGGGCCGCGACACCAGGAGGAACCCCTGATGCCTGCTCAAGATACCCGGCTTGCGTTTCCTGGCACCGAACGCATCGTCCTTTTGTGCTTCTACGCAGGGCGCATTCCGAGCGATGGTCGCGCCCGGAGCTGGAGCGCGAGCTGTACGACGTAGACCCCAATGCGATCCGTGGCTCCCTTGTGTCGCTCGATGCCGTTGGTGTTGTGAGCCTCGATGGCGAGCAGGTGCAAGCGTCCCCGGCTGTCCGGCGCATCGACGCGCTGGACATGATCTGCGTGTAGGTGGCGGCGATGGCTACGAACGAGACCATCGCCTTCGGGAAGAGACTTCGCGAGCTGCGCGCGGAGCGCCTCGTTTCGCAGGACACGCTCGCGCTCGCGACGGGCATCCACCCGACCGCGATCGGCCGGTTCGAGCGCGGGGACCGCGAACCACGACTGCGAAGCATCCTGCGCCTCGCGGAAGGGTTGGGCGTGAAGCCCGGCCGGCTGCTGGACGACCTCGGCGAGCGGCGGCTGACGCCAGAGGAGTTCGAGGAGCACTTCGGGCACTTGCCCACCGACGGCGAGGGCTGACGCTCGCGAAGGGCGCCACGTCGCAGTGGTGGGCGTGGCGCCGCGCAGGCGCTCACTCGGCAACGTATCTTGCAGCTAGCAGGAAGGGGAACTCCTTTCGTGAATCTAAGCGACTCGATGGAGCCTATATCCTTTGTACAGTCTCGCACGCTCTATTGCGACGACAACCTAGAGCGGCTTCGCGATTTCCCAAGTGAATGCGTTGACCTGATCTATCTCGATCCGCCGTTCTTTTCGAATCGGAACTACGAGGTCATCTGGGGTGATGAGGCCGAGGTCCGATCATTTGAGGATCGCTGGGATGGTGGTATCTACCACTACATAGATTGGATGCGTGATCGGTTGCTTGAGCTTCATCGCGTACTCAAGCCGACGGGCTCTCTTTATCTTCACTGTGATTGGCATGCCGGCCATCGACTCAAGCTGGCTCTCGATGAAGTTTTTGGGGAGAACTGCTTTCAAAATGAGATCATCTGGTACTACCGGGGCGGAGGCGTATCTCCTGCTCGCTGGGGAAGACGACATGACACTATCTTCTTCTATACGAAGGGGGCCGACTGGGTCTTTAACGTTGATCCGGTACGTACTGAGTACTCCGAGTCGGTGATGGAGAGCCCCACGAGTCGCTATGACAAGTCATATCGCACAAACAAGGTTTACAGCGGCTATCGACCGAACCCGCTCGGCAAGCATCCAGATGATGTTTGGCCACTCCAGCCCCTGATGCCATCAGACAAAACTGAGCGACTTGGGTACCCCACGCAAAAGCCTGAGTCCCTCCTTGAACGGATCATACTTGCCAGCAGCAACCCCGACGACCTCGTGTTGGACCCCTTTTGCGGGTGTGGGACAACCATCGCTGTCGCCGAGCGCTTGAAGAGGCAATGGATTGGCATAGACATCAGTCCGACGGCCGTAGGTCTGATGAAACGCAGAGTAGAAAAGGTCGGCGCACAAAATGTGCAGACTATTGGTCTCCCCGTGACGATTGACGAGCTGCGTGAGCTCAGGCCGTTTGAGTTTCAAAACTGGGTCATGCAACGCCTCAATGGTACGCATTCACCACGAAAAACCGGGGACAAGGGAATTGACGGCTACTCGTTTATGGAGCATGACCCAATCCAGGTCAAGCAGTCAGACCGCGTGGGCCGCAACGTCATCGACAACTTTGAGACAGCGATCGCGCGGGCCAAACGCCATAAGGGCTACGTTATTGCATTTAGCTTCACAAAAGGAGCACGCGAGGAGGTCTCCAGGGCAAAGGCGGAGGCGGGCCTGGACATTCGGCTCGTAAGGATTGCCGATCTGCTCGGACCGACCGACGAGCCCAACCTGAAGGCGCCTGATGTTAACGACATGTTCCCCAAGCTAACCAAGAGTTTCCTAGACTTGCCGCTACCCAAGGCGCGCGAGAAGGCCGCACGACCCTCGCTAGAGGATCTAGTGCAGAGCGATCTGCTCACTACAACTCGCAGGTAGTCGGTAGCCGCCGCTCTCGGTTCGTCACATGTCACACATATAAAGCCTCTGTATGAGCTGGGGCAGAAGCGAGGTGGCACGTGGCGTCCCAGACTACCGATCTCCCATTGCCGCTATGCGCGGTTCAGCAGCGGTTCGATGGTGTCGAGCACGGCTTCGGTGTCGTTCCGAATTTGATTGAGGACGCTCACGCCAATCAGCTTGCGGCAGAGAACGTGATCGATGCCTACCGTGATGGTGACCTGGGGGTGCACGTCCGCGTCCGAGTCGATACCGGGGAGCGAGAACCGCATGATTATGTCGCCGTGTTCGAGGCGGTCATGCGGGATGATTTCAAGGTCCGTCGGCTGGATGAGCTGGCCGTTGACGAGCACGTGGTAGGAGTCTTCGGCCGGAAGGATCGCTGTGGCGTGCACGACCCGGTGTCGGTACTCCCGCGCAAGCTCGTGGAGCATCCAGAGTCCCGGATAGCGTCCCTCGTACGGCTGTACCGCCTCGATCGCGTCCCGGTGCTCGTCGGGCAGTTTCTTTATCCGGTTCTGGCGCTTGAACAGCCCGGCGTCGCGAAAGATGGGGTATTCGACGGACTCAGGGTTGAGGTCGCCTTGAAGGGCTGGGTTCTCTCGGAGCGCGAGCAGCGCGAGTTGATACGTGGCGTAGTTGAGCACGGCGCGGGTATGGTCGAGGAACGACCCGAGTCTCCGTGTGAGCTCAGCGAACGCTTCGGCCTCGACCTCTGGATCGATGAAGCGGTGCCACGATGCTTGCCAGCGATCACCCTCGCGCTGGACGTGCACGGCATACGCGCCCGACTCAGCGAACCCCTTGCTCAGCTCGCTAAAGGCTTGTCCGTCGTCGTTCGCCCACCGCAGGCGCAGCCTCGCATCCGCGAAGGGGTCATCCCCGAGTTCGTCCCCTACCGGCGTATCCTCAGACATCATGGCCGACGACAGACACGAGCGGGAGCCTACCCAGCCAAATCGGCGGGGCGCGCTAACGGAAGCAAAGCGACTCATGGCTGAGGCCGAAAGCCACGAACGCCGGGTTGCGCTCCGCGAGGAGTCTGCACGGTTCCTCGACAAGCGTGGTGAGCAGGAGGGGGCCGAGCATGAGCGACGCGAGGCGGACATAGAGCGCGACGCGGCCCGTATCGCGTGGGATCGCGCGCACGCGCTCCAAGGGCCTACTCAGGTGACGGACGCCGGCCTTGAGATTCCGATCCCGACGCGTGACGCGTTCCTGCGGAACTTGGAGACCGTCGCGCCGCCGCCGTCAGGGCTTGAGGATGGCAGCTCGGCGGACTAGTTCGGCGAACATCGCGCGGTCGTTGCCACGGTGGTTGTAGCGCCACGCGTACTCGTTGATGTAGGACTGCAACCACTTGACGGACACGCCGTGATAGTTCCCGGCGATCCCGTTCTTGACGTTGCCAAAGAAGCCCTCAATGGTCTGCGTGTGGACGTCGCCACTCGCGTAGACGCGATCGGTGTGTTTGATCGTGTGGTGCGTCGGATGGGTCGTGTGGAGCTTGCGGTAGCCGGCCCACTCGTCGGTGTAGACCGTCGCGGTCGGATGGACGTGCTGGCTAACGGTCTCTAGTGCTCCCTCGCGCGGCTGGACGTAGGCGCGGACTCGGCCGCCGCGCTCGACCATCGCGACGATCCCCGTCTTGCGGTCCTTGGCGAATTTCTGCGCTTCGGACATCGACATCCCGCGCGTCATCCCTGCCTTCGGTTTGCCGCCGTAGGCCGTCTCGTCGGCCTTAACCTCGCCTTCCAGGTAGGTGTCGTCCTCTTGAGTCATGAGGTGAGTGCGGATCAGATTGCACATCCGCCACGCGGTCTTGTATCCGACGCCGATCTCCCGCTCGATCGCCTTGGCAGACACTCCGCAGCAAGTACTAGTCATCACATACATGACGTAGAACCAAAGCTGTAGAGACGTGGCGGACTTGTGGAAGATCGTCCCTGCCGTGGGGTGGATGTGGTGCCCGCACGAGTCGCACGACCACGAGGGTCGCGACTTGACGCGGTGGAACTTCCGCTCCCGCTTACACTTGGGACAGTCGGCGTGCTCGCCATCCTTGGAGAACCGCGAGCGCCAAAGGTGCTCTAGGCACGCGGCATCGTCGGAGAACTCCCGCGAGAACTCCATGAGCGAGTACTGCGACTCCGACGCCTTCGAGCGCTTCGGCGCGTTGCGATTGACCTTCGACATAGGCCAATCCTAGCAGATTTACCTACGGTAAGGGGATAATCGCCCTATATAGTCACCTGTCAAGAGAACCTCTCCGAGAGGCCATGGAGCGGACAAGCGCGGTCGCTACAGTGCGGCCATGGACCAGCGAACGCTCGGGCGCACGGGCGTCCAGGTGAGCCCCCTCTGCCTGGGCACGATGATGTTCGGCGCGTGGGGCGAGACCGACCACGACGCGAGCATCCGCATCATCCACCGTGCGCTGGATGCGGGGATCAACTTCATCGACACCGCCGACGTGTACTCGCGCGGGGAGTCCGAGCAGATCGTCGGCAAGGCGCTCGCGGGCGGCCGCCGCGAGAACGTGGTGCTCGCGACGAAGTTCCACGGCACGATGGGCGATGACCCCAACGAGGCGGGCAACTCGCGACGGTGGATCGTGCGCGAGGTCGAGGCCTCGCTGAAACGCCTGCAGACGGATTGGATCGACCTCTACCAGGTGCATCGCTGGGATCCGTGGACCGATCACGACGAGACCCTCGGCGCGCTCAGCGATCTGGTCGTGCAGGGCAAGGTGCGCTACATCGGCTCCTCGACGTACCCGGCGGCGCAGATCGTCAAGGCGCAGTGGGTCGCGCGCGATCGCGGGCACCAGCGCTTCGTGTGTGAGCAACCGCCGTACTCGATTCTCGCGCGCGGCATCGAGGCGGACGTGCTGCCGACGTGCCGCGAGTTCGGGATGGGCGTGATCCCGTGGAGCCCGCTCGCGGGCGGCTGGCTCTCGGGGCGCTGGCGCAAGGGCGCGGAGGATCTAACCTCGCGACGCGCGGCGATGATCCCGGCGCGCTACGACCTCTCGATCCCCGCCAACCAGGACAAGCTCGAGGCGGCGGACGCGCTCGGCCAGCTAGCTGACGAGGCAGGCATCTCGCTGATCCATCTTGCACTGGCGTTCGTCATCCGCCACCCGGCGGTCACCGCGGCGATCATCGGCCCGCGGACGATGGAGCAGCTCGAGTCGCAGCTCGGCGGGGCCGATGTGGAGCTCGACACCGCGATCTTGGATCGCATCGACGCGATCGTCGCGCCCGGCAGGACCGTGAATCCGACGGACGCCGGCTGGAGCAATCCCGCGCTGGAGGCGGCGGCGCGCCGCAGGACTAGCAGCCCGCGCGACGGACAAGCTTGACCTTCTCGGTCAGCGCAGGTGCGCCGGACACGGTCAGCGTGAAACGGTAGGCGCCAGCAGGAAAGCTGGTCGCGTCTTTTGCCTTGAGCTTGGGAAAGGTGAGCGGAATGAACGCCGGGGCGATTACGCCACCTTGCGCGTTGGTGAAGCTTTCACCTTCAGTCGCCAGCGAGTTCCCGGCTGCCGCCGGACCGGCGAGTCCGAAGGAATACGCCTCGCCGACGGGCGCCGCGCTCAAGTCGATCTTGGGCGTGATCGCGCCAACGGTCTTGCTCGCGCAGAACTTGAAGGTTCCGTTTGCCGGCACCTTGTGAGTGGGCCCATCGTTGATCCCGATTTCCCAATCGTGAGACTTCACGCTCAACCCTGCAGTGGCGAGCGCGCCCGCGGGCAGCACCAGCGCGACGCACCCGGCGAGGACTCCCAGGACGACTCGCAGCGCACAGCTGGCGACGGTTCGATTGCGCATGTGCGGATGCTACACGGCAAAGTGACGCGGCGACCGATGAGTTGCGCTCGCGATCGCCGTCTAATTCTCAGACCCCCACGGATCAGGAGGTGCACCATGTCTGCCGATAGCCGCTTGCAGCTAGTCCGCGATGCGTACGGAACCTATGAGTCAGGAGACCGACGTCGCCTCGAAGAGCTCCTTGCCGAGGATCTCACCTTCTTCAGCCCGGCTGATGTGGGCATCGATCGCGCGCGGTACTTCGAGCGCTGCTGGCCCAACTCCGAGCTGCTCGAGGCCTTCGAGTTCAAGCGCCTGATCGAGGCCGGCGACGAGGTGGTCGTTACCTATGAGAGCACCAAGGTCGGCGGCCAGCGATTTCGCAACACCGAGATTCTTACCTTTGCGGGCGAGAAGATCAGCCGGATCGAGGTCTATTTCGGCTGGAACGTTGAGTGAGCGCGTCCAAAGCTCGCAGCGTTCGAGGGTCTGAAGGCACCGCTACGCACGCGCGCGACGCGCAGACAATCCGAAGTCAGGCGCCGGGTGGTGCCGTGAGCACGACGCCGTAGAGCTTCCTGACCTGCAGGCGCACTACGAGCCGCTGCGCGGCGATCATCTGCTCGAAGAACTCACCCTCGTCCAGCTCCCCGTAGAAAGCGGAGTGAACTTCGAGCAGCTCTTTGCACGCCGCATCGCCCGCAACGGCGGCGACCTCGGAGGTTTGTGCGTCGCACTCCGCGACGGCATAGGACCAGAAGTGCCCTCCGGCGACGTGCAGTGCGGCGTGATTGTCGCGGCGCAGGATGCGGCCTTTGACGCGATCGGCGGTCGTGGAGACGCGCGCGACGCGCCGATCGGCATCCCACGTGTAGAGCACGTTAGTCAGATGCGGGTAGCCGGCTCGTGTCACGGCCGCCAGGATCCCCTGGTTGCTGGCGGCGATCACGTCCAGCAGCTGTTGCTCGTCAGCCATCGCTTCCCAGGTCTCTCCTCGGCGGCACGATCTAGAGGTTACGCAACGGCGCCCACCGTCGCGCGCGATGCGCGAAGATATGTGCGTGCGAAGTACTCCCCTACTTGGAAGCAAGGTGTGGTTCGGTCCCCACCGCATCGGCTGGGGACTCGGCCCGGCCTCGGTCGAGGGCTGGATGGTGACGGCGGTGGCCCTCGTGGCGAGCCACGTCGCGCGCCGCTGGCCGAGGACAAGCGTGAAGCGCAACCTGCCGAGCTTCGCCCTCGTCGCGATCGCGCTGCTGAAGGGCACGGCGCCGGGCGGTCCGCGGGCGTATCGCGCCTACCGGCAAGCTCGCCGTCGCCAGCGATAGCGCGCGCGGATCTCCGCTATCGTGCCGTGCGTCAGATGGGGCTCTGACGCGAGCGTCGCAGCAGGCGCTCCGAACCGCCCGCCGCAGGACAAGGGCTGATAGCTCCTTTCGCGAACTTCTTCACGCGAGAGGAGCCGTCGAGCGCCGTGCCGATCATTCCCCAGCGGACCCCCCATTACCTGACGGCGCCTGCGGCCACGGTGCGTGCCGATGCGAGCCAGACCCATGCCTGACATCGACCGTCGTGAGCTCGCCGCGATCTTCTTCGGAGGCGCGGCCGGCGCGCTGCTGCGCGTCTGGATCGGCCTGAACTTCGCCGCGAGCGCCGGCACGTGGCCGTGGGCGACGTTCGCGATCAACATCAGCGGCGCGTTCGCGCTCGGCTACTTCGCGACACGGCTGCAGGAGCGCCTGCCGCTCTCGACCTATCGCCGCCCGCTGCTCGCGACGGGCTTCTGCGGCGCCTACACGACGTTCTCGACGGTCCAGGTCGAGATCCTGCGGATGCTCGACCGCCACCTCTACGGCCTCGCGGCGGGCTACGCCGCGGCGAGCATCCTCGCGGGCTACCTCGCGATCTGGGTCGCGACCGCGACGGTGCGCCGCACGCGGGTGCTGCGATGAAGCGTCACGAAAGAACGCGACTGTGAACTTCTGGACCTGGATCGGCGTGGCGCTACTCGGCGGCGGCGGCGCGATCGCGCGCTTCACGCTCGACGGAGCGATCAGCACGCGGACGGGCGGCGGGTTTCCGCTGGGGACGCTCGCGATCAACCTCAGCGGCGCGCTGGCGCTGGGGTTCGTGACCGGCGTGGCGCTGAGCGGCAACGCGCTGATCCTGCTCGGCACGGCGACGCTCGGCTCCTACACGACGTTCTCGACCTGGATGCTCGAGTCGCAGCGGCTCACCGAGGATCTCGAGATCCCGCTGGCGCTGCTCAACGTCGCGCTGAGCCTCCTCGCGGGGGTCGCGGCCGCGGCGCTCGGCCGGCTGCTGGGAGCGCAGCTGTGAAGCGCGAGCAGCTGAAGCTCACGACGTACAGCGGCGAGCGCGACCGCACGCCGAGTGGCCTGCTCGCGGACGAGCTGCTCGACCTGTATGCGCGTCACGCACTGCACACCAGCGTGCTGCTGCGCGGCGCGGAGGGCTTCGGCGAGCTGCACCACCTGCGCACCGATCGTCTGTTGAGCCTCTCCGAAGACCTGCCGGTGGTATCGATCGCGGTCGACACCGAGGCGCGCATCGAGGCGGTGATCGAGCCGGTGCTGGGGCTCCAGCGGCGCGGGCTGATCACGCTCGAGCGCACCCGTGCGCTCGACGCCGCGGACGCGGCCGTCCAACTGCCGCCCGAGCTGGACGAGGCGAGCAAGCTGACGCTCTACCTCGGACGACACGAGCGCGTCGCGGGCAAGCCGGCGCACGTCGCGGTCTGCGAGCTGCTGCGCCTTCGCGGGATCGCCGGGGCGAGCGTGCTGCTGGGCGTCGACGGCACGCGCGACGGGCGGCGCACACGCGCGCGCTTCTTCGCTCGCAACGCGGACGTCCCGACGATGATCCTCGCGGTCGGCTCCGGTGAGCGGATCGCGCGCGTGCTCCCCGAGCTCGGGGGCCTGCTGGACCGACCCCGTATGACACTGGAGCGCGTGCGGGTGTGCAAGCGCGACGGCGAGCTGCTCGCGAGGCCGCACGAGCTGCCCGCGACCGACGAGCGCGGCCTCGCGCTGTGGCAGAAGCTGACGATCTACACCTCGCAGGCGGCCAGGAGCGACGGGCGCCCGCTGCACCTGCAGATCGTCCGCCGGCTGCGCGAGGCCGGCGCCGCCGGCGCGACGAGCGTGCGCGGCATCTGGGGCTTTCACGACGAGCGCGCGATCCACGGCGACAGGTTCCTGCAGCTCGGCCGCCACGTGCCGGTGCTGACCACCGCGATCGACGCTCCGGAGCGCATCGGCCGCGCGTTCGCGATCGTCGACGAGCTCACCGGCGAGCACGGGCTCGTGACCAGTGAGATGGTCCCGGCGCTGCGCGCGATGAGCGCGAGCGCGACGCGCGGCGGGCTGGCACTCGCCGACCACGCGTTCTGAGCGCGATCGATCCGCGCTCGAGCGCGGCCGCGCGAAATACAGCACACCGCGAGATGGAAGCATCGGCGGCGCTCGCTAAGGTCATGGCCCATGAGCGAGCGCGACAACGGGATCGAGGTCGAGGGCCTGGTCCGCGACTTCAAGGGCGGCGTGCGCGCCGTCGACGGCATCGACCTGCGGGTCGCGCCGGGCGAGATCTACGGCTTCCTCGGGCCCAACGGCGCCGGAAAGTCGACAACGGTGCTGATGCTCACGACCCTGCTGCCGCCGACCGCGGGCAGCGCGCGCGTGGCGGGCCTGGACGTGGTTCGCGACGGCGCCGCGGTGCGCCGCGCGATCGGCGCCTCGCTGCAGGAGTCCGCGCTCGACACGTACCTGACGGGCACCGAGCACATGCGCCTGCAGAGCGCGCTGCACGGGCTGCCCAAGGCCGAGCGCGAGAGGCGCGGGCGCGAGCTGCTCGAGCGGGTCGGGCTGACCGAGGCCGCGGAGCGCAAGGTCGGCGGCTACTCGGGCGGCATGAAGCGCCGCCTGGACCTGGCGCTCGCGCTCGTGCACCACCCGCGGCTGCTGTTCCTCGACGAGCCGACGACGGGCCTCGACCCGCAGAGCCGGGCGGCGCTGTGGGACGAGGTGCGCCGCCTGGCGAACGACGGCGTGACGGTCTTCCTGACGACGCAGTACCTCGAGGAGGCCGACGTGCTGGCCGATCGCGTCGGGATCATCGACCACGGCAAGATCGTCGCGGAGGGCACGCCGGCAGGAACTGAAGGCGGCGATCGGGCGCCCGAGCGTCGAAGCGGTGCCGCAGGATCCCGGCGACCGCGAGCGTTTGGCCGCCGTGCTGCACCGCTTCGGCGAGGAGGCGGCGGGCGCGAGCAACGCGGTGGCGGTGCGGCTGCCGGAGGGCGTCGGCCGATCTCGCCGAGATCGTGCGCGCGCTGGACGCGGAGGGCCTGCGGGTCGCCGATCTGCGCCTGCACTCCCCCACGCCTCGACGACGTGTTCCTCGCCAAGACCGGCCGCTCGCTGGAGGGCGCGGGCGACGAGGACGAGCGACCTGAGGGCGAGCGCGCGGCCGCGGAGACCGTCTCGGCGTGAGCAGCGTCCTGCTCACGCAGGTCGGCGTGCTGGCGCGGCGCGTCGATGCTCAAGACCCTGCGCCAGCCCTTCCAGATGTTCCCGATCATCTTCTTCCCGGCGATCCTGCTGGCCGTCAACGCGAGCGGCCTGCGCGCGGCGACCTGCCTGCCGGGCTTTCCGACCCACTCCTACATCTCGTTCGCGATCGCGGTCGCATTCATCCAGGGCGGCGATGTTCTCGCTGATCAACACCGGCACCAACCTCGCCGAGGACATCGAGAGCGGCTTCTTCAACCGGCTCGCGCTGACGCCGCTGCGACGCGTGGCGCTGATCGCCGGGCTGCTCGTCGGCGTCGAGGCACTCGGCGCGCTGCAGTCGCTCGTCTACATCCTGATCGGGCTGGTCGCCGGCGCGCAAACTCACGCCGGCGTCGGCGGGGCGCTCGTGGTGATCGTGCTCGGGAGCCTCGCGGCGCTCGGCGTTCGGCGCGCTCGGCTGCTTCGGCGCCCTGCGCACCGGTTCCGGCGAAGCGGTGCAGGGCCTGTTCCCGCTGTTCTTCGTGTTCATCTTCCTGTCCTCCAGCAACCTGCCGCGCAATCTGCTCAAGGACCGGCTGGTTTCACACCATGGCCACGTGGAACCCGATCTCCTACCTGATCGAGGGCTTTCGCAGCCTGTTCATCATCGGCTGGGACGGCGACGGCGCTGTGCGCGGATTCGCGTGTCGCGGCCGGACTGCTGGTGCTCGGGCTGCTGGTCGTGCAGGCGGCGCTGCGCTCGAGGCTGCAGCGGACATGAGCGCAATCGCCGACACCTCCCCACGATCGCGGCCCGCGGGCTCGCGGCCCCGGTCGAGCGCGCCGACGCACGGAGGACTCTGGCGCGTGGCCGGCGCGATCGCCTGGCGCGGCAATCACACCTACCTGCGCCGGCCCGATCTGTTCGTCCCCTCGCTGGTCTTCCCGCTGGTGTTCCTGGCGAGCTTCGCCGGCGGCCTGTCCGCCTCGGGTCGGTTCCGGGCTTTCACTTCCCGGCCGGCTACACGGCGTTCCAGTTCGTGTTCGTGCTGCTGCAGTCGGCCATGTTCGGCGGCCTGTTCACGGGCTTCTCGCTGGCGTTCGACTTCGAGACCGGGTTCGCGCGACGGCTGATGCTGGCGGCCGAGGACCGGCGCGGCATCGCGCTCGGCTACGCGCTCGTGGCGCTGACCCGCGCGGTGGTCACGCTCACCGTCGTCACCGCGGTGGCGCTCGTCACCGGCATGCAGATCACCGGCAGCGGCGTGGACATGTTGGCGCTGTACGGCCTGGCCGCGCTGCTCGTGCTGGTCGGCTACGGCTGGGCGGCCGGCGTGGCGTTCCGCTTCCGCTCGATCCAGGCCGGCCCGCTGATGCAGACCCCGGTGTTCCTGATCCTGTTCCTGGCGCCGGTGTACGTGCCGCTGCACGCTGCTCAAGGGCTGGATCCACGCGGTGGCGAGGGTCAACCCGGCGACCGCGTTCCTGGACGCCGGGCGCGGGCTGATCTCCGGCGTGCACGACCACACCTGGCTGGCCTTCGTCTGCGCGCGTCGGGCTGATCGCGCTGTTCTCGATCTGGACGCTTTCGGGCCTGCGGGCGGCGGAGCGCTCACCCTAGAGAGAACGAAACGGGCGTGAACGCCTCGACGTCGCGATGGAGGCGTACGACGCGACCGGTCCGGTGATGAGCGGATTGTCGATCCCGGCCACCGGGACCGTCGGGGTACCGGTGACCTTCGCGGTCTCGCCACTGGACGCGTGGTCGGCGGTGAGCGCCACGCAGTGGAGCTTTGGCGACGGCGCCACCGCGCTCGATGAGACGGTCAGCCACACCTACACGCAGCCCGGCACATACACCGTCGGCGTCACGGCGACGGACATCCTCGGCAATCCGAACACCGGCACGGGCACGATCACGATCCAGCCTGCCCCCGCTGGCTCCGGCGGCGGCGCGAGTGGTGGCGGCTCCGGGAGCCTCGGGAGCGGTGGCGGTTCTGGGGGCAGCGCTGGCGGGGGCGGGGCTGGCACGGGACCGGCCGAGAGCACAACTGCGCTCACGCTGTCGCACATCTCGCAGAGCCACCGGCGCTGGCGCGACGGCCACGCCCGCGCGTCGCTGGCCAGTGCTCATCACCCAAAGCCAACTCCGGTCGGTACGCGCTTCGCGTTCACGCTCAACCAGAGCGCGCGAATCACGTTTACGTTCACCCAGTTGCTCCCGGGACGGCGAGTCAAGCGCCGCTGCGCCGCTCCGAGCGCGACCGATCGACACGCCAAGGCGTGCCAGCGCGCCGAGCGGCGCGGCGCGCTCACCTACAGCGTCGCGGCCGGCGCGCACCACCTCAGCTTCGACGGCCTGATCGGTCCTACCCGTCTAGGAGCCGGCAGCTACGCGGTGGCCGTCGTCGCGTCGGGCGCGAGTGGGCGTTCTCATACCGCGACCCTGCGCTTCGCGATCGTCGGCTGACGGCTGCGCACTCGCACGGTCGGCCGCGTCCCTCTCAAACCTGCACGATGACCTTGCCGGTGTTTCCCCCGGTGAACAGTAGGTTGAGCGCCTCGGGCGCGCGCTCGAGCCCCTCGACGATGTGCTCGGCGCTCTTGATCTTGCCTTCGCCGAGCCACCCCGCGAGCTCGGCCTGCGCGGCCGGGAGCCGGTCGAAGTAGTCGAGGATGATGAAGCCCTCCATGCGCCCGCGACGGATGATCAGCGCACCGTAGTTGGACGGCCCGGAGCGCTCGGTCTCGTTGTAGGAGGAGATTGCTCCGCACAGCACGATCCGCCCGCGCATCGCGAGGTTGGCGAGGCAGGCGTTGAGGATCTCCCCGCCGACGTTGTCGAAGTAGAGGTCGATCCCATCCGGGCAGAGCTCGCGCAGCCGCGCTGGCACGTCGTCGTGCTTGTAGTCGATCGCGGCGTCGAAGCCGAGCTCGTCGACGATCCACGCGCACTTCTGCGGCCCACCGGCAATCCCGATGACCTTGGCGGCGCCCTTGAGCTTGGCGATCTGCCCTGCCGCCGAGCCCGTTGCGCCGGCGGCGCCGGAGACGACAACGACGTCACCCTCCTTCAGCGCGCCGACGTCGAGCAGCCCGAAGTAGGCGGTGGTGCCGTTGAGGCCGAGAACCCCGAGCGCGGCTGTGGCGCTGACGCCGGCGGGCAGCTTCTGCATCGTACGCTGCGCGCTGTCGGCAATCACGTACTCCTGCCAGCCGGTCAGGCCAAAGAGTAGATCGCCGGGCGCGTACTGGTCGTTGTTGCTGCTCAGCACCTCGGCGACGCCACCGGCACGCACGGCTTCCCCGATCGCGATCGGGGGCAGGTAGCCGGGCGCGTCGTCCATCCACGTGCGGATCGTGGGATCGATCGAGAGGTAGCGGACCTTGGCGAGCGCCTCGCCCTCTCCGAGCTCGGGCAGGTCGACCTCCTCGAGGCGCACGGTGCGCTCGTCGACCATGCCAGTGGGACGCTCGGCTAGCACTAGGCGGCGGTTACGGTCGGGCATCGTCGTTCTCCTCAGGCAGCGAAGGCGTTGGGCAGTGCGGCGATTCTACGCCGCGAGGCCCCCGACCCCCCTGCGAACGGGACGCGCAGCGCCGGCGACAGAGCGCCGCGGGAGACAGAAACAGTCTTCAGCGGCGCTCGGCGGACGTGGGATGATCGCCCAGAAGCTACCGTGGTAACCGCGACGCTCGTGTGCTGGCACTCCTTGATCGGTGCGGTTGCGCTCTCGCGAAGAACAGGAGCTCGATATGCCCTCTGGCAGACGTTTTGCGCGCGGTGTGCGCGTTTTCCCCGGCCGGACCTCCCGGCGTGCATCGCACGCATGCGTGGCGGCGCTCGGCGCGTTGGTGCTGTGCATGCTGCTGGCGCCCTCGGCGCTCGCGAAACCAAAAGGCGCCTTTGCGGTCTTCGCTCAATGTCCGACCGCGACAGCCACATACTGCTTCTACCTGTCGAGCACGGGCGGCGAACTGCATCTGAACAAATCCACGATCCCCTTCACGAAAAGCGTGACGATCCAGGGCGGGATCAAACGCAACGCCGAAACTGGTGCAGAAACATTTATCGCGGCGCTCAACGGCGAAACACTGTCGAAAACTCCGCAGGCCCTCCCCGGCGGGCTGTCCGGCCTGCTCACCTGCCGCGAAATCAGCAACCCACTCGAGAAACGGGCTTGTGAAGTGGAGTTCGAAGGCGGGCAGACCGCAGTGAACGTGATCGCGGAACTGGCCAAGCCGGCGAGTGAAATCGGGATCAGCAAAGTGAACTTCTTCAAAGAAGAAGGCGTCGCGCTGCGGCTGCCCGTGAAGCTCAAGCTCGAAAACCCGTTCCTCGGCTCGGAATGCTACGTCGGCTCCGCGAGCAGTCCCGTGGTGTGGCCGCTAACGACAGGCGCCACGACAGCACCGCCGGGCGGCAAAAGCATCAAAGGCACCGCGGGCAAAGTCGAAATCCTCGAAGGCGGCACGCTCGAAAAGGCGATCGGGGCTTCGCTGGTCGAAAATAACTTCACAGCTCCCGCGGCCAGCGGCTGCGGCGGGATCTACTCGTTCCTGATCGACCCAATCGTGGACGAAAAGATCGGCCTGCCTGCGGCGGACGGCAAGAACACGGTGATTGTGAACGGAACCGTCGAGTTCGCGACCGCTGAAGCGGTCATCAAAAGCGAATAGGGGTTTCCGTATGTGCTGTGGGGCACGGCCAGCGCGGCGTGCCCCACCTCGTTCCCGCGCAATCTCGCCCGGCCGGACGGCACCTCAGACCCCGAGCGAGCGCCCGACGATCTCCTTCATGATCTCGTTGCTCCCACCGTAGATGCGGGTGACACGCGCGTCGGCATAGGCGCGCGCGATGGGGTACTCGAGCATGTACCCGTAGCCGCCGTGCAGCTGCACGCAGCGGTCGACGACGCGGCCCTGCAGCTCGGTGCACCACCACTTCGCCATCGCGGCATCCTCCGCGGAGAGCTCACCGCGTCCCAGCGCCAGCACGGCCTGGTCGGTGTAGGCGGTCGCGAGCTCGATCTCGGTCTTCATCTCCGCGAGCGCGAAGCGCGCGGACTGGAAGGCGCCGAGCGGCTGACCGAAGGCGGTGCGCTCCTTGACGTAGGCGAGCGTCCAGTCGAGCGCGGCCTGCGCGGCGGCGACGCCGGCGATCGCAATCGAAAGGCGCTCCTGGGCGAGGTTGGAGACCAGATAGTGAAAGCCTCTCCCCTCTTCCCCCAGCCGATTGGCGAGCGGGACGCGCACATCGGCGAAGAACAGCTCGGCGGTGTCCTGCGCGTGCATCCCGATCTTCTCGAGGTTGCGCCCGCGCTCAAAGCCCTCCATGCCGCGCTCGACGATCAGCAGCGAGATGCCGCGGTGGCGCTCGGAGGGGTCGGTCTTCAGCGCGACGATCACGAGGTCCGCGTTGATCCCGTTGGTGATGAATGTCTTGGCGCCGTTGACCACGTAATGGTCGCCCTCCAGCTGTGCGCTCGTGGTCATCGAGGCGAGATCCGAGCCGATCCCGGGCTCGGTCATCGCGAGCGCGGTGATCAGCGACCCGTCGGCGATCCCCGGCAGCCACCGCGCACGCTGCTCCTCATCGCAGTAGGCGAGGAAGTAGGGCAGGCAGATGTCGTTGTGCAGCGTGATCCCGAGGCCGCTGCCGGCGACGCCGGCGTAGGCGACCTCCTCGACGACGATCTGGTTGAAGCGGAAGTCCGCGACGCCGGCACCGCCGTAGCACTCATCAACGCTCATCGCCAGTAGTCCCTGCCGTGCGGCCTTCACGAACAGCTCGCGCGGCACGATGCCATCGCGCTCCCACTGCGCGTGATGGGGAACGACCTCCGCGGCGAGGAAGCGTCGGACGGACTCGCGGTAGTCGCGGTGCTCGTCGCTGAAGATCGTCCGCTTCACGAGGGCCGCCGCGCGCTCACGCGGCGGGCGGCCGGTACACCGTCACGACGGCCGCTCCGCCGAGACCGATGTTGTGCTGCAGCGCCGCCTTCGCGCCGTCTACCTGGCGCCCCTCGGACTTGCCGCGCAGCTGCCAGGTGAGCTCCGAGCACTGCGCGAGACCGGTCGCGCCGAGCGGATGGCCCTTGGAGATCAGCCCGCCGGAGGGGTTGACGACCCATTTGCCGCCGTAGGTGGTGTCCTGCGACTCGACGAGCTTGTGCCCCTCGCCCTCGCCGCAGAGCCCGAGCGCCTCGTAGGTGATGAGCTCGTTCGCGCTGAAGCAGTCGTGCAGCTCGATCACCTGGATGTCCTCGGGGCCGACGCCGGCTTCCTCGTAGGCCTCCCGCGCGGCTTTGCGCGTCATGTCGGAGCCGACGATCTTGATGCAGTCGGCGGTCTCGTCGAACGTCGAGGAGAGGTCGGTGACCATCGACTGTCCGGCGATCTCGATCGCCTGATCCCACAGGCCGTGCTCCTCGACGAAGCGCTCGCTGGCGACGAGCGCGGCGGCGGCGCCGTCGCTGGTTGGCGAGCACTGCAGCTTGGTCAGCGGCTCGTGGATCATGCGCGCGCCCTTGATGTCCTCCAGGGAATACTCGTCCTGGAACTGCGCGTAGGGGTTGTTGACGGAGTGCTTGTGGTTCTTCCAGCCGATCCACGCGTAGTGGTCGGGCGTGGAGCCGTATTGCTGCATGTGGTCGCGCCCGGCGTTGCCGAACATCTGCGGCGCGAACGGCGAGGCCTCGAGCTCGCGTAGCTGGATCATGCGTTCCATGTGCTTGTCGAGGGCGGGCGTGCGGTCGGTGTACTTCATTCCCAGCGAGCCCTTCTCCATCTTCTCGAAGCCGATCGCCAGCGCGCAGTCGATCAGCCCGCCCTTGACCGCTTGGCGCGCGAGCCACAGCGCGCTTGAGCCGGTCGAGCAGTTGTTGTTGACGTTGACGACCGGGATGCCCGTCAGACCCAGCCCGTAGACGGCGCGCTGGCCGTAGGTGGAGTCTCCATAGCAGTAGCCCGCGAACGCCTGCTCGACCAGGTCGTAGGCGATGCCGGCGTCGGCGAGCGCCTTGGTCCCGGCCTCGTTCGCCCAGTCGGGATAGTCGCCCTCCTTGCTGCCGGGCTTGTCGAACTTCGTCATGCCGACGCCGATCACGTAGGTCTTCTGGCTCATCGCTGGCTGCTCCCGTCGTCGTTGAACGCGCTGCGGCGCGAGCGCGCCGCGCGAGATTCTAGAGGAGCCGACGCGTCCTGGCCAGCCGGCCAGTCGGCGTCTGCGAACTCACTCCGTGGCAGGCCATTGCTCTGCCAGGACGTGTGGCTCACCCACGGCCGCCGCGAACTCACCCGAGCTGATAGGAGAGCGCGACCTGCGTGGAGAGCGTGCACGTCGCGGCCACGGCGGCTTTGGCCGAGCGCTTCTTCTTCTTATGTGGTTTGGCGGCCGGCTTATGCGTGCCGGGCGTGCGCGGACGCGCGAGGGCGGGCGCGCTTGAGCCCGCGACGATCCCACCGCCGCTGGTGGCGTAGCCAAAATCGGGTTGTTCGCCGACATATTCCTCTTCGCCCGGACACTCGATGCCGCCCCCGCCCTCGGCGATGCTCTGCACCGCTCCTAGCGTTGCGCCGGCCTTTTCGGCGAGGTACTGCGCCTTGGATTGCCCGTCGGTGACTGCGCTGGCCATCGCCTGGCGGTAGACGGCGGTCGCCGTGGCGGCGTTTGCTTCGGGGGCTACCGGTGCGCTTGCGACGCCCTGCACGCTGACCGTTCGCAGCGGCGCGCTGGCTACCGGTGTAGTGACGGTCGTCGTCGTTTCGGCGCCGGCGACGCCGAGCACCCCGACTGCGGTGAGAGCACCGACCGATACCGCTGCCGCTGTTAGCAGGATCCTCATGGGGCCTCCTCGGGTTGTGCGATCCAAATTACAGGCTACCCGCGCAGCGAACTGGCGAAAAACACGGGCCTAACAGCAGCGTCCAGCTATGGCGTCGCCGGCACGACCGTCAGCGGCCCGGCGTCGGCCGGCAGCTCACCCGTCTGGAAGACCGGCTCCTCGAGGCGGTGGACATCGGTGCAGAGCTCGAGGAAGCCGTCGGCGGTTTCCAGGAAGCTGATGCGCGGAGTGCGGTAGTGCATCGGCACGACCCACCGCGGGCGCAGGCGCTCGACGATCGCCGCGGCACCAGGCCCACCGAGCGTGGGACCGCCGCCGACGGGCAGCATCAGCAGATCAACCGCGCCGATCGCTTCGGCTTGCTCCTCGCGCAGCGCGCTCTGTCCGAAGTCGCCGAAGTGAGCGACCCTCACACCGGCGAGCTCGAAGGCGAAGATCGTGTTCGGTCCACGCGCGGTGCCGGCCTGTTCGTCGTGCTCGGAGGCCACCGCAACGACCTCCCCGAGGGGGGACTGCAGGCGGCCGGCGGTCGAGCGCAGCACGATGGGCTCGCCGCCGATCGCCTCGACCGCGTTGTGGTCGGCGTGCTCGTGCGTGACCAGCAGCAGATCCGCCTGCACGCCGGCAATTGCGGGGTAGTCGAACTGCATCCCGCGGCCGGCCATCGCGGAGAGGTCGCCGAACGGATCGATGAACACTGTTGGCGCTTCCGCGGCGCTCAGCTTGAAAGCCGACTGTCCGTACCACTCAACCGTGATGCTGGCCAACGGTTGCTCCCCTCGGGTCGTGTTGCGATTCACCTGCGCCATTTAGTGAGAGCTCTGCGCCCGCTACCGGGATGCTCCGCTCCCCCGCCGGTGGCTGAGCGGCATCGCCGTAGTGGAATTTGCCACCGCGCATCAGCGAGGCCAAGGCGGCGATCAGGCACGCGACGATCGCGAACAGGAACGCCTCGTGCAGACCGGTGCTGAACGGGCCGGAGATCAGATGCGGAAAGAACGAGCGCCCGGTGATCCTCGCGCGGTTGGCCGCGGAGAGGCCCGCGAGCACGTGCGGCCCCGCGAGGTGCCCGATCGGGTTGTAACCGAGGAACGCGGCGAACAGAATCGAGACCGGCGGCAGTTGTGCGATCTGATGCGCGGCGGCGGCGCTCATGCCGTGTGCGCGCAGGCCGCTGCTGAGCGTCTGCGGGAGGTGTGCGGAGAGCCCGAGGATCATCAGCGTGAAGAAGACACCCACCGAGAGCACCTGTGCGGAGTTTTGGAAGGTCTGGTTCATCCCCCCGCCGGCCCCGCGGTCGGCGGGGGGCAGGCTGTTCATCACCGCGGCGCGGTTGGGTGAGGCGAAGAGGCCCATGGAGGCGCCCGTGAGGAACAGCGCGGCGGCGAACAGCGGGTAGGGAAAGTCGATCGGCAGCAGTAGGAGCAAGCCGAAGCTGAGTGCCGTCCCGAGCATCCCGCCGGTCGCGAACCAACGCGCGCCGTAGCGGTCGGAGAGGTAGCCCGAGGTGGGCCCCGCGAGCAGCATGCCGAGCGTCAGCGGCAGCATGTAGATGCCGGCCCACAGCGGCGTGTCGGCGAAGTCGTAGCCGTGCTGGGGCAGCCAGATGCCCTGCAGCCAGATAATCAGCATGAACATCAGTCCCCCGCGCGCGACCGCGGAGAGAAACGTCGAGAGCGTGCCGAACGTGAACGCGCGGATGCCGAACAGCGGTAGGCGGAACATCGGGTTGCGCACGCGGCGCTCGATCACGACGAACGCGAGCAGGCACGCGACGCCGGCGCCGAGCAGCGCGAGCACGCGCGGGCTGCCCCACCCGGTCGAGTGCGTGCCGTAGGGCCGGATGCCGTAGGTGACGGAGACCATGATCAAGATCAGGCCCAGCGCGAAGCTGACATTGCCGGCCCAGTCGACCGGTGCGCGGCGTGGCTCACTGCGCTCCTCGAGCTTCAGGTAAGCCCAGACGGTCCCGAACAGGCCGACGGGCACCGAGATCAGGAAGACCAGCCGCCAGTCGATCGGCGCGAGCAGCCCACCGAGGACAAGCCCGACGAACATTCCGCTGACCCCAACGATGTTGTTGATGCCGAGCGCCATCCCGCGCTGGTCGGCGGGAAACGCGTCGGTGATGATCGCGGCGGCGTTCGCCAACAGGCAGGCCGCGCCGATCCCCTGCACGATGCGAAAGACGATCAGGAACATCGCCCCCGACCGCCCGGTGAGCCAGTCGACGGCGAGGATCAGCGAGGCGACGGTGTAGATCAGGAAACCGAGGTTGTAGATCCGCACGCGCCCGTACATGTCGCCGAGGCGTCCGAGGCTGACGATCAGCACGCTCGAGACGACGAGGAAGCCGAGGATCATCCACAGCAGGTAGAAGCTGTTGCCGGGCTGCAGCGGGTCGAGGTGGATGCCCCGGAAGATGTCCGGCATCGCGATCAGCGTGATCGAGGCGTCGAGCGTCGCGAGCAGCACGCCGAGCGTGGTGTTCGAGAGCGCGATCCACTTGTAGGAGTCCGAGCCGTGGCGCGGAGCGGCGGGGCGCGTGGCAGTCGCTGTGGCCATCTGCCCCCCACGCTAGCAACCTTACGATGACGTAAGGATCAGTTTGCGTGAAGACTTGGCTGAGATGGAGCGCTCGTGCGAATGTCGGCCTGCGGCAACCGCGCAATTGGCCCGGCAAGGAGGCTCGCGGGTAGTAGCCTCTGGGGTGCGATGAGTACGTGGACGTGGGTGCTGATCCTCGGATTTGGGTTGATCAAACTGCCGATCGCCCTGCTGATGCTCTGGCTTCCGTTTCGCACCGATGAATCGCTGGTCGCGCTCACTGCGGGCGAGGAGGGCGACTCGGCCGAGGAAGACGAAGGTGGTAGCAAGACGCTTGCCGGCACCCCGCGACGGCCGAGCCCTCACCGCCCGCGTCCGCGTCCCGGCTGGCGCGGACCGCGCGGCCCGCGCCGCGGACCTCACGGCGCACCGAGCCCCGCGGCTCCCGCGCGCTCGCGCCACACCCGCACGCTGCCCCGACGCGCGACTCGCATCGGCGCCTGACGCGCCATACCCGCACGCTGCCCCGGCGCGCGACTCGCATCGGCGCCTGAGCTACCGGTTGCGCTTGCGCTGCTGCTTGGCCGCCTTGGCTTTCGCGCGGCGCCGGCGCAGCTGCGCTTCGGCGTTGCGCGCGCCGGTGCCCGCTGATGAGCCCTCCGCGACGGGCGCGGCCGCTCGCGCGTCCCTGACGATCACGAACGCGATGCCACCCAGCAGCAGCCCGCCGGCGACGAGCGCAAGGATCACCAGGGAGCTCGAGATCGAAGAGGAGCTGCCTGTTTCTTTTTCACTGGCCACCGTCGCCGTCGTGGTGGCGGTTTCCTGTTGCTGCTGGGCTTTGTTGATGTATTCCTGAATCCCGCCGCTGGCGGAGAGTTCCGCACTGGCGAGCGCCGGCAGGCCTGCACTTACCGCGAGTGCAAGCACGGCGCACAGTGTGAGCACGGCTCGACGGGTCGGCGTCATCGTGATCGCGAGCATAGCGCCTGGGTGCGCGATCGCAACGAGTCTGGCGAAGGCCGGCACACGCTGCTTGCGCGGGGCTCTAGAATGCCGAGCCCATGCCTCCCAAGCAGCGCCAGATCAAGATTGAGCAGCGCGGCGCCTTCGAGGCGATCCAGGCGCTCGAGCAGCGCACCGACGAGGAGCTCGAGAGCGAGACGAAGTTCAAGTCGGCCGCGCTCTCGATCCTCGGGGCGCGTGCCGCGGAGCGCTTCGACGCGGACCAGGCGCGCGCGTACTTCCAGCGCGCGATCGCCGCGGCGCGCCCCCAGGAGCGCATGCAGATCCGGCGGATGGCGGACGCTTCGCTGGCGCTGGCCGAGCGTCGCCCGAGCGATCTCAAAGAGGCCGTCGAGCGACTGGGGCAGACGCCGCCGACGGGACGTCAGATGTTCGCGCTGCGCGCAATGGGGCTGTTGATGCCGCCCGGGAGTGCGGGCATCCTCGCGCGTGTGCGCGGCGTGCTGTTGATCATCCTGCTGATCGTCGCGCTCCTGGCCGTCGGCCTCGGCATCGTCGAGCTCGTCGCGCTGCCCTTTGGAGGCCTCGGCCTCGCCCCGGGTATCTTGCTCGGGCTGTTCGTGGTGATCGCGGCGCTCGCGATCGTCGCGCTCGTGGGACGGCGCCGGCGCGATCGAGCGCGTGCGGCGGCGCGAGGATCCGCGGGCTAAGCCGCGGGCTTCCTCGCAGGCTAAAACGGACCGCTTCCCGGTTGGCGGTTGGCTGAGCGCTCTCAGCTTTCGGACAGTGTCGCGCGACTGATCACGACCGGCTGGTCGGGCGCGCCGTCCTGGGGTGGGTTGGTCGGCAGCTTGGCGATCGTTTCCACACCGGCGAAGCTGCCAACGACCTTGCCCACCAACGCGTACTGAGCTGGGAGCGGCGCTTCCTGTGTGGTGACGATGAAGAACTGGCTTCCCGACGCCCCGGAGGGATCGGCGCCGGTCTTGGCCATCGCGACGGTTCCAAGCGTGTAGTGCAGATTCTGCGGTGGCGGCTCGACGATCGCGTAGCCGGGTCCACCGGAGCCGTCGCCGTTGGGATCGCCGCCCTGGATCACGAAGTTCGCGGCGACGCGATGGAACGTCAGGTCGTTGTAAAAGCCGCGTCGCACGAGATATGCGAACGAGGCCGCGGTCCGCGGGGCGCGCTTGACGTCCAGTTGGATCGTGATCGCTCCGCAGTTCGTCGCGAGCGTCACGGCGTAGCGCTTGCTGGGATCGAGCCGCAGCGCGGGCCGCGCGATGTGCTGCGGACCGCGCGGCGCCGGCGCGCTGACCCGCGTGCACCCCCCCGAAGCGGTGGCGGTGGATGCGCTCGCGCTGCTGGCGTCGGTGGCTGCCGACGCTGAGGCGCTACTGGCAGCGGTGCCGGCGTCGCTGCTCGAGCCGCACGCGGCCAATGCAAGCGTGGCACCGGCGACGAGCAGACCGGCAAGCGTCCGTCGTCCCGCTGCACGCCCGCGGTTGGGCCGATCGCCAGACACCCGGGCAGCATAGTTGGGATGCACCCTGCGCCTTCGAACTCTTTGCGCATTCTTAAGCAAGCGCTCATCGGAAGCGAACGCGGCGGCCGCGGCGACTAGGCTTGCGCGGTGCCCGAACCTACCGCCGCCGACACCCGCGCCCCGGTCTGCTTGATCGTCAATCCCGCCGCCGGCGGCGGGCGCGCGGGGCGCGTCGCGCACGATGTCTTACGCGCCCTGCAGCAGCATGGACTGAGCATTCGGCGTGAGGACACGCGCGATCTCGCGCACGCTCGCGAGCTGGCCCTGCAAGCCGCCCACGCCGGCGAGATCGCGGTGACGCTCGGCGGCGACGGGCTGGTGGGCGCTGTGGCGGACGCTCTGCGTCATGTTTCTGAGGCGGTCCTCGGCGTGCTGCCGGGTGGGCGTGGCAATGACCTCGCGCGCGTGCTCGGGATTCCCCTCGATCCGGTGGCCGCCTGCGCGGTCATCGCGCGCGGGACTCCGCGCCGGATGGACGTCGGCGAGATCGACGGCAGGGCGTTCGTCGGTATCGCCAGCGTCGGCTTCGACAGCGATGCGAATCGCATCGCCAACGAAGCGCCCCCGCGCCTGGGCAACCTGGTGTACGCCTACGGCGCGCTGCGCGCGATGTGGTCCTGGAGCCCGGTGCGCTTTCAGGTCGATCTCGAGCCCTCCGGCGAGCGCGTGAGCTTCACCGGCTACTCCGTCGCGACCGCCAACTCGCGCGCGTTCGGCGGTGGCATGTACCTCGCACCCGACGCGCTGCTCGACGACGGATTGTTCGATGTCGTCTTGATCGAGCAGGTCGCGAAGCCGCGCTACCTGTGGAACCTGCCCAAGGCCTTCCGGGGCGCGCATGTGCACTTGGCAAATGTGCGGGTGCTGCGCGCCGCCGAGGTGCGGATCGCAGCCGAGCGACCGTTCACGATGTATGCCGACGGCGATCCGATCGGAGAGCTGCCGGTGCGGGTGCGCTCGCTTGCGGGCGCCGTGACGGTGCTGGCCCCCGCGGAAGCCGCGGGGGCCGCGGCGTTTCTCGGCGCTACCGGCGATCACACCGCGATGCCCGCGCCACCCGCGGGACCGTCCCGCGGCGAGACACCGCGCTCTGAGGCCGCCGAGGACGCGCGATGATCGGACCGCTTGCCCCAAAGCTCGCGCTGGCGCGAGCCGTCGGTGCGCTCGCGCGGCGGCGCGGCGGCGGCGCGACGAGCGCACCGGGCAAGGTGCTGTTGCGACTGGAGCCGGATGCGATTCGTGAGCTCGGCGGACGTCTGGAGCGCGGCAATGTGCTGGTCTCCGCGACCAACGGCAAGACCACGAGCGCGGCACTCGCAGCATCGATCCTCACCGGCGAGGGAATCGCGCTGGTGCACAACCGCGCGGGCGCGAATATGGCCGGCGGCATCGCCTCGACGCTGCTCGCTGCGAGCGGCAAGCATGGCTTCGGCGTGGGCGCGATGGGCCTCTTCGAGGTCGACGAGCTGTGGCTCGAGCGCATCGTCGCGCAGCTGCGGCCTCGCGCGATCGTGCTCGGCAACCTCTTCCGCGACCAGCTCGATCGCTACGGGGAGCTCGACACGATCGCCGCGCGTTGGGCGAGCACGGTGCGCAGCGACGCCGCGCGCGAGGCGCGGCTGGTGCTCAACGCCGACGATCCACTGCTCGCGGATCTCGGCCGCGAGGCGGGCGAGCGCGTGCTCTACTTCGGCATCGAGGACGATTCGCTGGCTCTCAGCGGCATGGCGCACGCGGCCGACGCGAAGCACTGTCGCAACTGCGGCGCACCGTACGTCTTCGATGCGATCTACCTCGGACATCTCGGGCGCTACCACTGCGCGGTCTGCGGTCGCTCTCGTCCAAGCGGCGACGCGCTCGCGGTTCGCGCCACCGACGTGCAGCTCGATGGTGTTCGCGCGGCGCGCTTCACCCTGCACACGCCGGCGGGGACGGCCGCAGTCGCGCTCGCGCTACCGGGCCTCTACAACGTCTACAACGCGCTCGCCGCGGCGGCGCTCGCGACCGCCTTGGACGTTCCACTGCCGCGCATCGTGGCCGGGTTGCAGGACGCGCACGCGGTGTTCGGTCGCGCGGAGACCGTGATGCTCGCGGAGCCGGCGCGCCGCGAGCTGCGGATCCTGCTCGTCAAGAATCCGGTGGGCGCCAACGAGGTGCTGCGCACGCTCGCGCTGGAGCCCGGCCAGCACGATTTGCTGGGGATCCTCAACGACCGGATCGCCGACGGGCGCGACGTGTCGTGGATCTGGGACGCCGACTACGAGCTGCTCGCGGGCCGCGTGCGGCGCTTCACATGCTCGGGCTCGCGCGCGGCGGAGCTGGCGGTGCGCCTGAAGTACGCGGGTCTTGAGCCCGCGCGCATTCGCTTACAGCCCGATCTCGCCGCGGCGCTCGCGAGCGCGGGCTCCGATCGTCCCGCCGAGAAGGATCCTCTCGGCGTACCGCGGCCCCTCTACGCGCTGCCGACCTACACCGCGATGCTCGCTCTGCGCGAGCTGCTGGCGACCAGCGGTGACGCGCGTGGCGGCACCGTGCGCGGGGCGTTGTCGTGAAGACGCGACATCGAGCGCCATCGTGAGGACGTTGCAAGGAGCGTTCTCATGAGAGTGCTGCGCGTCTGCGCGCTGTACCCGGACCTGATGAACATCTACGCTGATCGTGGGAACCTGCTGGTGCTCGAGCGCCGCTGCGCGTGGCGCGGACTAGGCTTCGAGCTCTCAGCGTGCGGGCTCGGCGAGGTGTTGGACGGCGCGGCCGAGCACGACCTCTTCTATCTCGGCGGCGGTCAGGATCGCGACCAGCGTCTGTGCGCGGAGGATCTGGTGAGCCTCAAGCGCGAGGGGCTGCGCGCGGCGGCGGCGCGCGGCGCAATCGTGCTCGGCGTTTGCGGCGGCTACCAGCTGCTGGGCGAGTCCTACGAGCTCGGCCCCGGCGAGACGCTGCCCGGAGTCGGGCTGCTCGCGGTGCGCACGGTGCGCGCGGAAGGACCGCGTCTGATCGGCAACGTCGCGATCGAGGTCCGCCTGAACGAGGGTGCGGGGGACGGTGAGGATGATGGCGAGAGACGCGTGCTGGCGGGCTTTGAGAACCACGGCGGGCGGACCCACCTGGGCGCCGGTCAGGCGGCGCTGGGCCGGGTATTGGCCGGGCGCGGGAACGATGGGCGCAGCGGCCTGGAGGGAGCACGCAGCGGCAATGTGATTGGCACCTACCTGCATGGGCCGCTGCTGCCAAAGAACGTGTGGTTCGCGGATTGGCTGATCGCAAAAGCACTGGGAATCGAGGTCGCGGAGCTCGCGCCGCTGGACGATGAGCTGGAGCTACAGGCGCACCGCGACGCGCGCAGCGCGGCGGGAGTTTGAAGGGCGCCCGGGCGCGGTGCGACTCGCGGGGATCTGGGGCTCTCAGGCGACGGCGAAGCGCGCGTAGCGAGCGGCGAGCCTGGCGGGTAGCAGCGCGCGGACGCGAACGCCCTCGGGGGTGTCGCGACGGGCGATCTCGCCGGCGACCTCGTGCAGCTCGGCGAGACTGGCGCCGTTGGCGTAGGGCACGAGCAGCTCGACGGGACACAGCAGGTGACGCAGCTCGCGCTCGATCCGCTCCGCGAGCTCCGCGAGGCCGACGCCGCTGCCGGCACTGATCGGGATCGCCTCGGGGTGGCGCAGGCGCAGCTCGTGCAGGGTCTGCTGGTCGACGAGGTCGATCTTGTTGAGGACGAGCACGCGCGGGCTCTCGCCGGCACCGATCTCCTGCAACACCTCCTCGACGGCGTGTTGCATTTCCTCCATCTCCTGCAGCGGCGCGGAGGCATCCAGCACGTGCAGCAGCAGGTCGGCGCGAATCGTCTCCTCGAGCGTCGCGCCGAAAGCGTCGACCAGCTGGTGGGGCAGCTTGCGGATGAAGCCGACGGTGTCGGTGAACAGGTGCGGCCGGCCGCCGAGGCGCAGCGTGCGCGTGGTGGGATCGAGCGTGTGGAAGAGGCGGTCGCGAACCTGGACCTCGGCGCCGGCGCCGCGGCCGTAGGCAGCCGTGAGGGCGTTGAGCAGCGTGGACTTGCCTGCGTTGGTGTAGCCGGCGAGCGCGACCGTCGGCAGCGCGGCGCGCTCGCGCTCGGCGCGCATCACCGCGCGGGTGCTGCGCACGTGCTCCAGACGCCGGCGCAGCGCCGCGATGCGGTCGCGCGCGAGACGGCGGTCGGTCTCGATCTGGCTCTCCCCCGGTCCGCGCGTGCCGATGCCGCCGCCGAGGCGCTCGAGATGGCTCCACAGGCCGCGCATGCGCGCGAGGTTGTATTCGAGTTGGGCGAGCTCCACCTGCAGCTTGCCCTCGGCGCTCGCGGCGTGCGCGGCGAAGATGTCGAGAATCACCGTGGTGCGGTCGACGACGGGAATCCCGAGCTCCTGCTCGAGGTTGCGCTCCTGGCGCGGGGTGAGCTCATCGTCGCAGGCGATCACATTCGCGTCGCAGGCCTGCGCGGCGGCCTTCGCCTCGGCGACCTTGCCGGGTCCGAGATACGTGTTGGGGTGGGGCTGCTCGCGTCTCTGGGTGAGCGTGCCGACGACCGCGACTCCCGCGGTGCGCAGCAGCTCACCGAGCTCGCGCACGCTGCTTTCGTCCTCACCGGGAAGCGCGGCGATACAGAGGGCGCGCTGGCGCGCGCGGGGTGCGCCCTCGGCTCCGTTCGCGCTCGACTGCGCCTGGGGACTGAGGGCGCTGCGACCGTTGCGGCTGCGATCCATTCCCCTCCCAGTCTAGGACAGCGTCGCGAGCCTCAAGCCAGCCGCCGCCGGCCTCAGGACAGAGCACGCGCGCCTCACAACAGCCCCGCGCGCCTCACGACAGGCCCCACGGGCCTCATGACAGTCGCCGCGAGTCTCACGACAGCGCGGCGAGTCGCCTGACCGCCTCGGCGAGTCGCTCGTCGGGTGTGGTGAGCGAGATGCGAAACCAACCCTCGCCACTCGGCCCGTAGGCGCCGCCGGGCGAGATCACGACGGCGGTCTGCTCGAGCACATGCTCGCAGTAGGCCGCGGAGCTCTCAAAGCCGGCGGGAATCGGGGCCCAGACATAGATGGTGCCTTTGGGCGGAGTGACGTGCACGCCGGCCTCGCGCAGTGCGTCGCAGACGAGGTCGCGGCGGATCCGATAGAGCTCGTTCATCGAGGCGACCTCGGCGTCGGTGTCGGGCGAGAGCGCGGCGATCCCGGCGAGCTGGACGGCCTCGAAAAGACCGGAGTCGATGTTGGTCTTCAGGCGCCAGTAGCTCTCCAGCGCCTGCGCGTTTCCGACTACCGCGGCGCAGCGCCAGCCGGTCATGTTGTAGCCCTTGGAGAGCGAGTAGACCTCGATCCCCACCTCCTTGGCGCCGGGGGTCGCCAGGAACGAGGGCGCGCGGTAGCCGTCGTAGACGATCTCCGCGTAGGACAGATCGTGCACCACGAGAATCTCGTGCTCGCGCGCGAACTCCACGACGCGCTCGAAGAAACCCGGCGGGACGACGGCGCCGGTGGGGTTGTTGGGGTAGTTGAGGTACATCAGCTTCGCGCGCGCGCGGTCCGCGGAGGAAATCGCGTCGAGGTCCGGCACGAAGCCGAGCTCGGGCACGAGTGGCATCACGACGGCCTCCGCGCCGGCGAGCAGCGGCCCGCCGGTGTACACGGGGTAACCGGGGTCGGACGCCAAGGCGGCGTCGCCGGGGTCGAGGAAGGCGAGGTTGAGGTTGAAGATCGCCTCCTTGGCGCCGATCGCGGGGATGATCTCGGTCTCGGGGTCGAGCTGCACGTCGAAGCGTCGCGCGTAGTGGTCGGAGAGCGCGCCGCGGAAATCGGCGCGGCCGCGGTTGGAGGGGTACTGATGAGTCTGAGGCTCGGTGACCGCCTCCTGCATTGCCTGCACGATCAACGCGGGCGTCGGCCGGTCGGGGTCGCCGATGCCGAGGCTGATCACGTCGACTCCCGCGGCGCGCTTGGCGGCGATCTTGCGCTCCAGTTCGGCGAACAGATACGGCGGGATGCGGCTCAGGCGCTGACTGGGTTTCATGCGACTCCTCGCTCGGATTTTTCACTGAAGTTGTTCCTGAGCTCCTCGACGAGCTCGTCGCTGAGGCTCCCCACGAAGACGGGTCGCGCCCAGCCTGTCAGGTGAATGTCCAGCTCCTCGCCCACCTCGACTAGCAGCTCACCACCGTCGAGCACGACGATCACGCTCCCCGGCGGTCCTCCGCTTTCCAGGACATGAGCCACGGCGGCCCCCGTTGCGCCGGTTCCGGAGGACAGCGTCTCCCCCACGCCACGCTCGAAGATGCGAGCGCGGATTCGAGTGGAGCCGCCGAGATCGCCGGGAGCGGACGCGATCTGCGTGTACCAGGAGACGTTGGTGCGGTTCGGAAAGCTCGTGTGCCCTTCGACCTCGGGGCCGGTCGCCTCCATCTGCACCCCGAAGAGCAGCGCATCGATGCTCGAGACGTGGATCGCGCACTGCGGATTGCCGATCGAGACGTGCTGGAAACGCAGCGTGCTGGGACCACCGCTGTAGACCGTCAGCTCGCCGCGTCCGTCAGGCGCGCCGGAGGGATAGTCCTTTGAGGTGAGACTCGCTCGGCCCATGTCCACACGGCAGGTGTCGGGACCGGTTATCTCCGGCCTAATGGGCCCTGCGGCGGTGTGGATCGTGAAACTGTCGCGATCGGTCCAGCCGCGATGGCGCAGGTAGAGAATCGCCTCACGCGCGCCGTTTCCGGAGAGCTCAGCCTCCGAGCCGTCGGGATTGTAGATCTGCAGCTCGGCGACGATCTCGGGATCCTGTGAGCGGGACAGCAGCAGGATCCCATCGGCGAAGACGCCGAAATGCGGCGCGCAGAGCAAGCGTACGCGCTCGGGTGTTAGCTCAAACGGCAACTGGTCGCGCTCAACGATCAGATAATCGTTACCAAGCGCCTGCCACTTCTCGAAGTTCATGAGGCGGCGGAGTCTATGGTGCGCTCAATCTCGGCCGCGAGCTGCTCAGGCCCACGCCCGGTCGCGTCGAGCAGGCGCACCCCGCCAAGCTTGCGCATCCAGGAGAGCTGGCGCCGCGCGTAGTTGCGAGTGCGGCGCTTCATCGCCTCGGTGTCGCCGCTGAGCAGCTCCTCGAACCCGAGCGCCTTGCGAGCGGTGACGGAGGCGCCGGCGGCGTGCGCGCGCGCGACCTCCTCGCGGACGCCCGCGGCGAGCATCCGCTCTACGCGCGCGTCGATGCGCGCGTAGAGCTGCTCGCGATCCATCACGAGGCCGACCAGCAGCGTCGGGCGGCGGACGTCCTCGCTCCAGAGCTCCGAGGGGCCGCCGGGAGGCTCGAGCTCGCCGGCCTCATGCAGCTCGAGCGCGCGGACGATGCGCTGGCGATCGTTGGGATCCAGGCCTTCGGCGGCCCACGGCGCGCGCTCGGCGAGACGCGCATGCAGAGCCGATACGCCGTCGCGTTCGAGCTCCGCGATCAGCCGCTCGCGGGTGCCCTCGAGCGGCGGCGGGCGCAGGCTCAGCTCGGTGAGCGCGGCGCGCAGGTAGAGGCCGGTTCCGCCCACGACGAGCGGCCGACGACCGCCGGCGAGCAGCGCGTCGATCTCGGCGTGCGCCAGCTCGGCGTACTGACCGGCGCTGAAGGAGGCGTCGAGCGGCAGGAAGGAGATCAGGCGGTGCTCGAGCCGGGCGCGCTCGGCGGGCGTCGCGACCCCGGTGAGCGTCTCGAGGCCCACGTAAACCTGCAGGGCGTCGGCGGAGACGGCGACGGGATCCTCGCCGCGCTCGCGCAGCCGTTCGGCGAGGGCGATCGCGAGCGCGGTCTTGCCGATGCCGGTGGGACCGAACAGTGCGATGACGCGCATTCGCGTAGGCTTGCAGTTATGCGAATTTCTGGATCGACGGTTCTACTGACGGGCGCCACCGGCGGCATCGGCCACGCGATCGCGCGCGAGCTCTCCGGGCGTGGTGCGAAGCTGATCGTGACGGGCCGGCGCGCGGACGTGTTGGAGCCGCTGGCGGCGGAGCTCGGCGCGCGGGCGCTGGCGGTCGATCTCGCCGATCCCGCCGAGGTCGACCGTCTGCTGACCGAGGCCGGCGAGGTCGACATTCTCGTCGCGAATGCAGCGCTCCCGGGCTCGGGGGCCCTCGAGAGCTTCAGCGTGGAGCAGATCGATCGTGCACTGGACGTCAACCTGCGGGTGCCGATCGTGATGGCCCACGCCCTCGCGCCCGCGATGGCCAAGCGCGGCACGGGCCACCTGCTGTTCGTCTCGTCGCTCTCCGGCAAGGCCGCCTCGCCCAACTCGACGCTGTACAACGCAACGAAGTTCGGTTTGCGGGGCTTCGCGCTGGCATTGCGCGCGGAGCTGCGCCCGAGCGGCGTCGGCGTCTCGGTCGTGTGCCCGGGCTTCATCCGCGACGCGGGCATGTTCGCGGAGGCCGAAGTGAAGCTACCGCGCGGTGTCGGTACGCGTAGCCCCGAGGACGTCGCTCACGCGACCGCGGGCGCGATCGAGCGCAACCGCGGCGAGGTCGACGTCGCGCCGTTCTCGCTGCGCGCCGGCGCGATTTTCGCAAACGTCGCGCCGGAGTTCGCGGCGACGGTCACACGCAAGACCGGTAGCGACGAGATCGCCACCGCGCTCGCCGCCGGTCACGGTGACGCGAAGCGCTGAGGAGGCATCTCCTCAGATCACGATTAGCGCAATGCCAAGATCAGGTGCGCGCGTGAGCGGCCTGTCGACTGTGAGCAGCGGACAGTCGAATGCCTTTGCCAGAGCCACGTAGCAAGCGTCATAGGCCGAAAGGTTGGAGCGCACCGACCACGCCTCGCGCAGTAATCCCACAGTGGGGACACGAGTTATCGCGGCTTGAGTGAGCCGTCCAACTGCATCGGCCGCGCGAGCCCCCGTCAGCTTGCCACCCCGCTCGAGTCCACGCAGGCTGTGCAGCACCTCGGGGTTGATCACATCCGGAGCAATGAGCTCAGCTTCGCCGACCGCTTGGGCAACCCTCAGCCCAACGTTGGTTTGGAGCAGCAGTTCGACGAGCGCCGAAGCGTCAATCACGATCGGAGAGGGCGCGGAGAATCTGCTCATCGCGTTCGGCCCTCCCCTCGTGGATCAAGCTCACGACTTCCTCTGAGGTGATCGCGCTCACCGGCTCGTCCTCTCTGAGACTGTCGAGCCATTCGCGTGTCGTCGACTGCGAGAGATCTCGCCTGAGCACCTCGGTCACGTAGCCACTCACGCTGCGCCCCTGACGGGCGGCTCGCTCACGCAGCTTCGCGTGTAGATCCTCGGGAAAGTTCTTGACCTGGATCGCACTCACAGCATGATTTTAGCATGCCTAAATCATGCTAATCGCATGCCTTCAAAAGAGGCGCTCCTGGCGATTGACCCGCGCGGCGGGCGCGATCGGGGGCGTGGGTGAGCGCTCCAGCGACGTCGGCCTGAAGCGCGGGCGCGAGAGCAGCCGGCCGGCCCGTCCCCGGCGGACGAGATCGGAGAGCCGTTCGCGTTCCTCGCGCGGTGCGTTGGCGCCGCGTGCGTAGAGCCGCTCGTAGCGCGGCACGAGCTCCGGTCGCTGGTCGCGCAGCCACTGCATGAAGACGTCCTTGACCTCCCCGCGCAAGTGCAGTGGGGCGCCGCCGATGCTGGTGGCGCCGGCGTCGATCGCGCCCCGCAGGAGATGCTCCAGCTGCTGCGGGGCGTCGTTGATGCCGGGCATCAGCGGGGCGATCAGCACACCGGTGGGGATGCCGGCGCGGTTGAGCTCGGCGACCGCCTCCAGGCGCGCGCGGGGGTTTGGTGTGTGAGGCTCGCTCGCGCGCCACGCGCGCTCGTCGAGCGTGGGGATTGAGAGGCACGCGCTGAACGGCGCGCGCTGCGCGATCTGGAGCATCAGCGGCAGGTCGCGCAGCAGCAGCGGGGACTTGGTGAGCACCGAGCAGGGATTGCCCGCCCCGCCGGCGGCGTCGCGCATCGCTTCCCAGATGCCGACCATCAGCTTGTAGCGGCCCTCGACCCACTGGTAGGGGTCGGTGTTGGTGCCGAGCGCGACGTGCTCGCCTTTCCACGACGGCCGCGCGAGCTCGACACGCAGTAACTCGGGGGCGTTGACCTTGACGACGATCTCGCGCTCGAAGTCGCGGCCCGCGTCGAAGTCGAGATATCTGTGGGTCGGCCGCGCGAAGCAGTTGTGGCTGACCACGCCGTCGGCGATGAAGTCGCCGCTGGCGGTCGTGATGTCGTACATGCGCACCGCCATCCCCAGCGGTTCGACCGCGACGACGCGCAGGGCGCGATCGCCCCTCACCAGCTTCCCCTCCCCTGCTCCGGAACCCTCACCTCCGGGCCCCAGCAGACGCGTGGCGCATGTCAGGTACGGGCGCCGCAGCGGCCCCTGCTTGGAGCCCGCCACATACTTCCACCCTCGCGAGGAGAGGAAACGATGGTCACCGCTCGCGAGCAGCTCGGTGCCGTCGGCGAGGGCGACGCGATAGGCGAGCTTGATGCTCGACCACTTGTCGAGCACGCGCGTCAGCGCATAGCGCCGGCGCGTGCCGTCGTGCGTGGTTCCGTAAATCGCCTCGCCGACCTCGACGTGCGCGAGGGGCTTTGTGCGTCCGTTGGCCATCAGGATCGGCGTTCCCCCCCACAGGCAGTAGGAGCACGCGTGTGTGCAGCCGCGGTAGGGGTTGATCGTCCACGGGGCCGGCAGCGGTGAGCGGCCGGGAACGCGGTTGAGAATCGAGCGCGCGCGGACCTCGTAGAAGCGGATGTCGAGTGCGTCGGGCGCCTCGAAGCGTCGCACCACGACCTCGTCGCGGTAGCCCGGCAGCCGATGCTGCTCCTCGGCCTCCGGTGTGAGATTGCTCCAGCGCACGAACATATGTTCGCATAGATGTCCTCGGAATACGAACGGAATTCCCGCACTTTGCGAGTTGTCTGAATCACTCAGCCGCCGGCCGGCGTCCTCGCGGGCGGACGTTCGTGGCAGGCCTCGCCTCTCGACGCGACGCTAGCCCGCGCGGGTCAGCAGGAGCTCTTCTCCGCTGAGGGTCTGGCTGCTCGCCGCATCGATGCGGACCCGTGTGAGCTCGCCGGGCGCGGCGAGGCCGGTGAAGTTGACGACTTTGTTGTGGCGCGTGCGTCCGCGCAGCCGCTCGGGATCGTTGCGCGAGGCGCCTTCGACGAGCACCTCGACGGTACGTCCGATGAAGCGCTGCGCGCGACGACGCGCGTGACCCTGAACCGCCTCCAGCAAGCGTTCCATGCGCGCGACCTTGACCGCGTGCGGCACGATGCCCTCCGTGATCTCCGCCGCCTCGGTGCCGCGACGCGCGGAGAAGATGAACGTGAAGGCGCCGTCGTAGCCGACCTCCTCGACGACCTCGAGCGTCTGCTCGAAGTCCTCCTCGCTCTCGCCGGGGAAGCCCACGATGATGTCGGTGGTGAGCGCCACGTCGGGGACGTGCTCGCGGATCAGCGCCACGCGGTCCAGGTAGCGCTGGCGGTCGTAGGTGCGGCGCATCGCCTTCAAGATGCGCGAAGAGCCCGACTGCAGCGGCAGGTGGATGTGCTCGCAGACGCTCCGCAGCTCGGCGTGCGCGCGAATCACGTCCTCGCGCATGTCCTTGGGGTGGGGACTTGTGTAGCGGATGCGCTCGATGCCCTCGATTCCGTCGAGCGCATGCAGCAGCTCGGCGAAGCTACGCGAGCCGCCGCCCACCTCCCTGTCTGCATCCCGAACTGAGTGTGTCCCGTCACGGCGTGCGCGCAGGTCGCGCCCGTAGGAGTTGACGTTCTGTCCGAGCAGCGTCACCTCGCGCACGCCCTCCGCCGCCATCTGGCCGACCTCCGCGAGGAGCTCCTCGAAGGGGCGACTGACCTCGCGCCCGCGTGTCGAGGGCACGATGCAGTACGAGCAGCGGCAGTTGCAGCCGACGCTGATCTGCACCCACCCCTGATAGGGCCGCGCGCGGTGCGCCGGCAGCCGGCCCGTGAAGCCCTCGAACTCGAAGTAGCCCTGCGCGGTGAGCGAGTCGCTGGTGAGGAACTCCGCGAGCTTATGCACCTGCCCCGGACCGAACGCCACATCGACGAACGGGAAGCGCTCGAACACCTCCTCCTTGACCGACTGCGCCCAGCAGCCGCCCACGCCGACGATCCGCTCGGGCTGTTCGAGCTTCAGCCGTTTCGCCTCACCGAGATGTGCAATGAAGCGGCTGTCCGCGGTCTCGCGGATCGAGCACGTGTTGAACAGGATCACGTCCGCCTGCGCGCGCTCGGCCGCCTCGCTGTAGCCGAGCGACTCGAGCATGCCCTTCATGTGCTCGGAGTCGTGCTCGTTCATCTGACAGCCGAAGGTCGTCACGTGGTAGCGCGGCATGGCAGACAGGGTAGTCGCACAACCGCCGCACGCGACCCGAAGGCCACGTGCTTACAGCTGCCAACTCATCAAAGAGCACTGGCCAGAGGCAAACTGCGGCCGCTGAATCTCTCCAGCGGCCGCCGACGACGGGAGGCGGTCAGGCAGCTACGGGCTCGCGGTCGCCCAGCGGGCTCGCCGCGGTGACAACGGGGGTCTCGACAGCTTCGACGGGCGCGTCCGCAAGCGGCTCATCCACGTCTCCGACCGGAATCGCCATGCCCTCCGGCGATAGTTTGCGAGCCTTGAAGATCTTCTCGCGAATCTCCTTGGCCATCGCGGGGTGCTCGTCGAGGTAGGCCTTGGCGTTGCCACGGCCCTGGCCGAGGCGCTCGTTGCCGTAAGAGAAGAACGAGCCCGACTTCGTGACGATGTTGTCCTCGATGCCGAGGTCCACCAGACAGCCCGAGGACGAGATGCCTTTGCCGAACTCGATGTCGAACTCCGCCTGGCGGAAGGGCGCCGCGAGCTTGTTCTTGACAACCTTCACACGCACGCGGTTACCGACCGCCTCGGTGCCGTCCTTGAGTGTCTCGATGCGCCGGATGTCCAGGCGCTGGGAGGCATAGAACTTCAGCGCGCGCCCGCCCGGCTGGGTCTCCGGCGAGCCGAACATCACGCCAACCTTTTCGCGGATCTGGTTGGTGAGGATGCAGAGCGTCTGTGTGCGGTTGAGGTTCCCCGCGAGCTTGCGCATCGCCTGGGACATCATCCGCGCCTGCGAGCCCACAGTCTGGTCGCCCATCTGTCCCTCGAGCTCCACGCGCGGGGTCAGCGCGGCGACCGAGTCGATCGCGACAACGTCCACAGCGCCCGAGCGCACCAACATGTCGGCGATCTCCAGCGCCTGCTCGCCGTAGTCCGGCTGGGAGACCAGCAGCTCGTCGATGTCGACGCCGATCTCCTTCGCGTAAAGCGGGTCCATCGCATGCTCGGCATCGATGAATGCGCACACGCCTCCCAGCTTCTGCGCCTCCGCGAGGACGTGGTAGATCAGCGTCGTCTTACCGGAGGACTCCGGACCGAAGACCTCGACGATGCGCCCGCGGGGCACGCCGCCGATGCCTAGCGCGAGGTCTAGCGCCAGCGCCCCCGTGGGGATCGCAGCGACGCGCACCTGCGCGCCCGGGTCGCCCATGCGCATGACGCTGCCCTTGCCGAACTCACGCTCAATCTGTCCAAGCGCCCCCTTCAGCGCGGCGTCGCGAGCCTTGGCGGCCTTCTCCTGCTCGTTTACGGGCATGGTCTAACTCCTCCGGGATCGAGATTGGATCGCATACGGTAAATGCGGCTTCGGACAGAACAGTTGTTCGATTGAGGCCGAGCCCTGTCGACCGGTTGCAGCGAGATCTTCCGCTGCGCAAACGGTGGCTAATCGACCGCCGGATGCACCATCGAGCAGCTCGCCAGCGCCTCGTAGCTCGCCTCGGTCGGCCCCAGCCACGAGCGGTAAAGCGTCAGCGCGATCGGCTCGAACGCAAGCTGCGGCGTCGGCGGCAACCCGCGTTCGCGCGGGGACTCCGCCGCGCGCATGCGCGCAACCGTGACGTGCGGGAGAAAGCGCCGCGACGGCGCCTCGAACACGCAGACCGCATCCAACTCCCGCACCACCGCGTCGCGCAGCGACTCCAGACCACGCTGCGCATCGTCGTGCAACTCAACCGCCAGCGCCCGCGGCCGGCGCTTGGGCAGCCACAGCGGGGCGCCCAGCGCAAGCTCGCCAACGGGCTCCGTCCACGCGCCCGCGACCGCCCGCGCGATCGCCTCGATCGCGCCCGCGGGCTGGCTACCGAGAAAGCACAGCGTGACATGCAGCGTCTCGGACTCCAGCAGCCGCAGCCGCCCGCCGCTCAAACGTGTGCTCGAAGCCGCGCCGCGCGCCCAGCGCGTCAGCTCGCGCCGCACGACACTCGGCAGATCGACTGCCACGAACAGCCTCGCGGTCGCGCCCTGGGGCATATCGAGATTGTGACGCGCGCTAGGCGTCGCGCTCGCCGCGCAGCAGCCGGCGCACCATGTGCAGCGCCACCGTCGTCGAGCGATCGCGCACATCCACGCGGCCCCCGGGCAGATTGACCGAGCGCGTAAGCGCCGCCTCGCCCGGACCCACGACGCTCAGGCAGACCAGGCCGACCGGCTTGCTCTCGGTGCCGCCGCCCGGACCCGCCACCCCGGTCACCCCCACGCCGACGTCCGCGCGCAGACGCTCGCGCGCGCCCGCGGCGAGCGCTCTTGCGACCTCCACCGACACCGCGCCGTGGCGCTCGATCAGCTCCGCCGGCACGCCCACCTGCGCGATCTTCGCCTCGTCCGCGTACACCACCACGCCGCCGCGCACATAGTCGGAGGCCCCCGCCAGCTCCGTGAGGCGCGCCGCTAGCAGGCCACCCGTGCAGGACTCCGCCGTTGCGATCGTCCAGCCTTTTTCGCGCAGCAGCGCCGCGACCTGCTCGTCGACGGAGCCGCCGTCCTCGGAGAACAACGTGTCCGCGTGGCGAGTTCGCACGACCCCCGCGAACGCCTCGTACACCGGCTCCGCGTCGGGCTCGTAGCGCGTCACGACCTCGATCTCCCCGCGCCGCAGGCATGTCGTGATCTCCAAGCGCTCGAGCTCCACGCCCTCGCGCTCGGCGGCCCGCAGGGTCTCCGCGATCTCCGACTCCGGGATCCCGAACAGGCGCAGCATCCGCCGTCGATACTGCCGCGCGCGCGTCAGCGCGGCGCGCAGCGCGGGGGTCTGCACCGCGGTGTTCCACATCGGCTGCAGCTCGCGCGGCGGTCCCGGCAGCACGACGACCGTCGGCCCTCGCGCGTGCGTGTGCGCGCGCGGCGGGGTTCTCCCGGCAGAGCTCGCCTCATCCTCCGACGGTGTGCCCTCGCCCGGCGGCACCACCAAACCCGGCGCCGTCCCCACCGGCTCGAGGATGCTCGCACCCCGCGGAATCACCGCCTGCTTGCGATTGCTCTTCCTGATCGCTTCCATATCGAGGTCCGGCCAGCGCTTGGCGAGCGGTCGCAGAATCTCCGCGATGCGCTCCTCGAGCGCCTCGTCGAGCACCATCTCACGACCCTGGAACTCGCCCACGACCGCCGCGGTGAGATCGTCCGCGGTCGGCCCCAGGCCGCCACTGGTCACGATCAGCTCAAGTCCCTGTGCCGCCATGAAGCGCAGCGCCGCCAGCATGTCCTCGCGGCGATCGCCGACGATCGCAATGTGCGCGAGGTCCACGCCCAGCTCTTCCAGGCGATCCGCGAGCCATGGCCCGTTGCGATCGCTCACACGCCCCGTGAGCACCTCCGTCCCCGTGACCACGATGCCCGCGCGCGCGCCGCCGCCGGCGGCGCCACGGGTATCCGCTCGCGCATCCACTGCGCCGGACGTTCCGGACGGCGGCGTAGATTCCTCGGGGCTCATGTGCAAGTTGGCTGTTCGGCGGACGCGAGCGTGCGAATTCCGGTCCGCGTGATCGCGTAGCCGATCGCGCCGCTGGACGCCGGCACGGCGCGGGACTTGCCGTTGACGACCAGCGTGATCGCGTTGTTGCCCAGCGTCAGCAGAAAGCGCCGCGCATGGTATTCCGGCACCGTGGCGCTACCCGGCTTGAGGATCAATCCCGGTACGCGCTTGCGCCCGCCGTCGCCGATCAGGCAAACGTACACTTCCGCGGTCGGTTCGAGCTTCAGCGAAGCCAGACTCGCTTTGGAGGCGGCCTGTGCATGGCGATGCCCAGCGTTGGCCGTGCCAGAGGCAACACTGCGCGAGGGCTGGCGCGTCTGCGTGCTCGCCGGCGAGCTCGGGGAGCCGCCGCCGGAGAGCAGGCCCACCACGAGCAGCACGATCAGCACGCCAACAACTCCCACCGCCACCACGTAGCCGCGCGAGGGGCCCTGGCGGGGCGCCGCCCCGGGGCGTCGCGCCGCGCCCGTCTGCCCTCGCGCACGCGCGCGCCGGGAGGCGGCGCCGGTCGGCTGCTGGATCGGCTCCACTCCATCCCCCGGATGCTCGTACTGCAGCTTGTATTCCTCCAGCAGCGCCTTGTCGTCCAGCCCCAGTGCCTGCGCGTAGGTGCGCAGAAAACTCTTTACGAATGTCGGCCCCGGCAGCAGATCCCACTCTTCGTTCTCCAACGCCCGCAGATACTTGGCGCGGATCTTCGTCTTGGCCTCGATCTCCGAGACGTCGATCCGTTCGCGCATCCGCGCCTCGCGCAGCGTGGCTCCTATTTCGGGCATCTCGATCCTGAAGGCTAGTGACTGGCTGGATAACTGCACTCCACGCACGCGCGCTTGCGCCGCTGCCAACCACTCTGCGCAAGCCGAATCCCCGGGCCCCGAAGGGGTCCAATCCCTAAAAATTCAGGACTCCGAATGCTCCACGGCAACCGCACCCGCGGGTGCGTGGGATTCCAAGGCCGCTAGAACCCGCGGCAGGTCGCTCTCGGTGATCAGCACCTGGCGGGGCTTGGAGCCCTCATAGCCCGAGATCACCCCGCGCCGCTCCAGCATGTCGATCAAACGGCCCGCACGTGTGTATCCGAGCCGCATCCGCCGCTGCAGCATCGAGGTCGAAGCCGTCTGCATCTCAGCCACCAGCGTGATCGCATCGCGCAGCAGCGGATCCTCGTCGGGGTCGAACTCGTCCGGTGCACCGCCCTCCTCGACCGTCGGCTCGACCTCCTCCAGCAGCTCCTCGCGCAGCTCCGGTTCGCCCTGGCGGCGCCAGAACTCGGTGAGCTTCGCGATCTGCGGCTCGTCGATGTACGCCCCCTGAATGCGCTGCAGGCGCGAGCTGCCAACCGGGCTGAAGAGCATGTCGCCCTGGCCCAACAGCGACTCCGCGCCGTTCTGGTCGAGGATCACGCGCGAGTCCGTCTGCGAGGAAACCGCGAAGGCGATCCGCGAGGGCACATTGGCCTTGATCATTCCCGTGATCACGTCCACGCGCGGGCTCTGCGTCGCCAGGACGAGGTGCATCCCCACCGCGCGCGCCTTCTGCGCAAGACGAATGATCGAGTCCTCGACGTCGGCCGGCGCCACCATCATCAGGTCCGCGAGCTCGTCGATCACGCACAGGATGTACGGCAGCGGCGGTTCTCCGCGCCCTTCGCGATGGCGGTTGAGCTCCGGCAGGCTGCGCGTGCGCGCCAGCGACATGATCCCGTAGCGCTGCTCCATCTCTCTGACCAGGTTCTGCAACGCGTTGGCCGCCATCCGCGGGCTCGTGATCACCGGCGTCAGCAGATGCGGGATCGACTCGTAGTGATTGAGCTCCACCTGCTTGGGGTCCACCAGCACAAGCCGCAGTTCGTGCGGGCTCGCACGCAGCAGCACACTGCAGAGCATCGCGTTGATCGCTCCGGACTTGCCCGCGCCGGTCGTGCCCGCCACCAGCAAGTGCGGCATCTTCGCGAGGTCCGCGCCGATCGCCTTGCCCGCCACGTCCTTGCCCAGCCACACCGTCAGCGGCGACCAGTCCGCCGGGGGCTCCTGGTAGACGTCGCCCAGGCGCACGATCCGCCGGCGTGCGTTGGGAACCTCAACCCCCACCGCCTGCTTGCCCGGGATCGGCGCGAGGATGCGGATGTCGGTCGCCGCCAGCGCGTACGCCAGGTCGTCTTTGAGCTGCGCCACCTTCGCGACCTTCGTGCCCGGCGCGAGGCGCAACTCGTAGCGCGTGATGTGCGGACCCGCGACCGTCCCGATCACCTTCGCCTGCACGCCGAAGTGGCCGAGCGCCTCGACCAGGCTCGCCGCCGTGCGCTCCTGGCCCGCGGTGTCCGGACGCACCTGCTCGGCGGTCGAGCGCGTCAGCACACGGCTGCCATCCGGCATTTTCCAGACGAAGTCCGGGTCGTCGGTCACCACATCGCGCAGGCGGCCCTGCGGAGTCAACTGGCTCGGATCGGTCGCCGCGACGCCCGGGAGCGACTCCTCCTCGGCGTCCTCTTCCTCCTGCGCATCATCTCCACCCTCGCCGAGCTGGCTCGCCAGATCCGCCTCGGGCGCCTCTTGCAGCTCCTCCGCGGGATCCTCAACCGTGTCCCACGGATCCTCGGCGGCGGCGGTCCCCGTGTCGTCCAACGGCGGCGCCTCCACGTGGGTCGCCCTCACGATCAGCTGATCGGCCGCCGGGTCCGGGGGCAGCAGCGAGTGCGCCTCATCCAACGCGCCCGCCTGCTTAGACGCCGTGCGCGCGCTTCTGTCGAGATCGGCTTCGCCGCGACGCTCCTCGACACGCGCGCGCAGGATGCGGGTGCTGTCGACCACCCCGCTGCCCGTCGCGCGCAGCAGCGTCGCCAGCGACGCGCCCGTGAGCAGCGTCACACCCACGATGAACAGGAAGACCACGAGGATGTCAACGCCGACCTGCTGCACGAGACGATGCGTGACGTCGTAGAGCAACTGGCCCAGCGCGCCGCCGCGCGCGTCGAGAAAACTCGCCGACCACTGCGAGCGTCCGAGTCCCTGGCCACCTTCACCCTGGCCCGCGCTCGCCCCCAGCGTTCCCGCCGCCAGAGCGAGCACGATCGAGCCCGCCAGACAGATGCTGCCGGTGCGCAGCGGTCGCAATGCCGGCAGCACCGGGCGCATCAGCAGCACGCCACCGCCGGCGACCAAGGCAAGTGGCGCGAGTACCTTCGCACGCCCCACGCTCCAGCCGAGCGCGATCGATAGACCGTGACCCACGCGCCCGCCGTTCCAACCGCCGTAGAGCACGAAGCCCATGAACACGCCCAGCGCGATCAGTCCCAGCGCCAGCACGTCGCGCTGACGCTGGTCGAGCTCCGGCAGGCGCGGCGGCCACGCGGTGGGTGGCCAATTCAGGGCCCCGCCGCGCGCGCGACGCGCGCGCCCGCATGCCGCGCGCCCGCGGCGGGCCTTCGCGGAGCCTCGTCCGCTTGCGCGACCCGTCGTCGAGGCGCGCGAGGCGCGCTTAGCCGTGCCCCTACCGGAGTTGCGAGTGTTAGCCATTCACCGCGCAGACTTCGACGCCCGGCCGCCGTACCCTGCACCGAGCGCTTACCATCGGTTTAGCGGCGGTCGCTACACAGAGGGTGACACCGCCCGACCCATCTAACTTTCGGACCTCCGTTATGAACGACTTCTCTCGCGCCCCCCGGATTCTCGTAGTCGAGGACGACGACGACATCGCGCAGGCGCTGCAGCGCTCGCTGCGCATGGAGGGCTATGAGGTCCGCACCGCCGGCGACGGCGCCGACGGCCTCGCGCAGGCGCAGGCGTTCGCACCCGACCTCGTGATCCTCGATCTCGGGCTGCCCAAGGTCGACGGTCTCGACGTCGCCCGCACGCTGCGCGAGCGCGACGATCTGCCGATCCTGATCCTCACCGCGCGCGACGCGCTGGAGTCCCGCGTCGAGGGTCTCGACGCCGGCGCCGACGACTATCTCGTCAAGCCCTTCGAGCGCCAGGAGCTGCTCGCGCGGCTGCGCGCGCTGCTGCGCCGCCGCCCCCCGCGCGGCTCCGCGCCGCTGCGCGTCGGCGACCTCTCGCTGAACGTCGACACCCACGAAGTCACGCGCGGCGAGCGCGCGATCGACCTCACGCAGCGCGAGTTCGAACTGCTCGAGTACCTGATGCGCAACGAGCGCATCGTGATCTCCCGTCAGCGTCTGCTCGACGAGGTCTGGGGCTACGACCCGTTCTCGACGACGAACACGATCGAGGTCTTCGTCTCGAACCTGCGCCGCAAGCTCGAGGCCGAGGGCGAGCCGCGCCTGCTGCACACCATCCGGGGAGCCGGCTACGTCCTTCGCGCGTGACGTCGATCGCGTGCGCCGCGACCTCGGCCGCGCGCGCCGCGCCCTCGGCCGGCGCATCTCGGCGGCCTTCGACCGGCTGCCGATCCGCACGCGCCTCGCCGTCGTCTCGGCGCTGCTGACGTTCGTAATTCTCTGCGGCTTCGCGCTCGTCGTAGGCTCGCTCACGGTGCGCCGAATCCGCTCGGATTTCAACCGCGAAGTCGAGGTCTCCGCCGCGAATCTCGCGGGGTTGCTGCGGATCGGCGTGACCGCGAGCGACACCCTCGAAGTGCAGCCCAACATCGACCAGTACGCCGCGCCCGACCACGCCTTCGTGCGCATCCTCTACCCCGCGGGCAACGTCCTGCAAAGCACCAGCAATGCTCCCGCCGTCGGGGTCGCCAACGAACTCAACATCCACGGCTATCGCGTCGACACGCTGCGCGTAGCGCTCAACGCATCCACTGGCGGCTACGTCCTCGTCCAGTACGGCCGGCCGCTCAGCGACGTGCAGCCCACGATCGCGCGCGTCGAGCTGCTGCTAGTGCTCGGTGTGCTCGCCGGTAGCGGCCTCGCGCTGGCCGCCGGCGCGATGATCGCGCGCCGCGCGATGCTGCCGATTGCGCGTCTCACGAGCACCGCGGCGGAGATCGCGCGCACGCAGGACGCGGGCGCCACGGTGCCGCTGCCCGAGGCGCAGGACGAGGTCGCCGAGCTCGCGCGCACGCTGCAGGGGATGCTGCACTCGCTCGACGACGCCCACGCCCAGACCGAGGCGATGCTCGACCGCCAGCGGCGCTTCGTCGCCGACGCCTCGCACGAGCTGCGCACACCGCTGACCAGCGTGCTCGCCAACCTCGAGCTGCTCGCCGAGTCGCTGCACGGCGAAGAGGCCGAGGCCGCACGCTCCGCGCTGCGCTCCTCGCGACGCATGCGCCGGCTCGTCGCCGATCTGCTGCTGCTCGCCCGCACCGACGTCGGACGCGCCGCGCCGCGCGCGCCCGTCGATCTCGCGCAGATCCTGCCCGAGGCCGCCGCCGAGCTCGGGCCGCTGAGCAGCGAACACGAGCTCTCACTCGACGTGCGGCCCGCCGTCGTCGAGGGCGATCACGACGAGCTGCTGCGCGTCGCGCTGAATCTGATCGAGAACGCCCTGCGCTACACGCCGCCCGGCAGCTCGATCTGGGTCTCGACCGCTACCGAGGGGTCCGAGGCGGCGCTCATCGTCGAGGACGACGGCCCCGGTGTCCCCGGCGAGCTCACCCCCACCCTGTTCGAGCGCTTCGTGCGCGGCGCCGGCGATCGCGGCGGCTCGTTCGGGCTCGGTCTCGCGATCGTGCGCGCCGTCGCCGAGTCGCACGGGGGGTCCGTCACGCTGGAGCAAACGCGCCGCGCCGGGGTCGAGCACGGGGCGCGGTTCGTCGTGCGGCTGCCGCTGGCCGCGGGGCGTGAGGGGTCCGATCAGATTGCGCGTGCGCCGGCAGTCGGTAATCCGTCGGCGTAAGAACGTCCGGCTGCCGATTCGGCGCGGGAGATCCAGGCGTAGCAAGCACCTCGCTACAAGCTACAATGTAGCCCTATGGCGACGGAAGTACCACAGCGCGAGCTTCGCAACAACACAGCCGACCTGCTGCGTCGCGTTGAAGCCGGCGAGCAGCTGCGGATCACCGTGCACGGCCATCCTGTCGCAGAGCTGGTTCCCATCGATCGCGCCCAGCAGTTCGTGCCCTTTGACGAGCTCGTGAAAGGGCTCCGAGGCACGATGCTCCCCGCAGACCGCCTCGAGGACGAGCTACGTGAGCTCGACGGGATCCCGAGCGATCCGTTCGCATGAAGCGAGCCCTGCTCGACACCTCATTCGTCATCTCACTCGCACGCGGCGAAGACCTCGCGCTCGACGATCCACCCGATGAGGCCGCCATCTCGGCCTTGACCCTTTGTGTGCTGCACCACGGCGTACTCGTCGCCACCGACGAGCAGCGCCCCGGCCGACTGGCGACGCTCATCTTCGCCGAGCGGCGGTTCGCCGCACTCCCGATCGACGCGCGCATCGCACCGCACTACGGTCGGCTGCTCGCCGACGTCAGACGCCGCCGAGTTCGAAAGCTGCAAACAGCCGACGCGCTCATCGCGGCAACCGCAGCCGCGCATGGCCTCCCGCTGATCACGCGCGACCGGGACTTCGCGGAGCTCGACGGCGTCAGCGCGATCGTCGTCTGACGGGCCAGCGACGGTTCATCAGGGCCACGGGCGGGATGGGTCGGAGGAGGCTGCGCCGATGCCGAGGGGTCGGCCGTCCCTCTGTGACCCGGATGGTTCCAGCCTCGACGAGGTCAGCTACGCGAAGTGCGAGGACGTCAAGTCCATCTCCGAGGAACGACTGGTCGGACGTCTCGGAGGCGCCAACGAGCAGGCGACTTTTCAAATCGCCCGCGCCTTGCGTTTCCTGATGGATCTTTGACGCGACGGCCGTTGCCGACCAGGAGGGTCCGCGCTTGGCGAGCCCCAGCCAGCCGCAGCCCAGATCCGAGCCCCCGCTAAACCTCAACGACGACCGGCAGCACCATCGGCCGCCGCCGCAGCCGGTCATAGACCAGCTGCGCCAAATCATCGTGCAGCGTCTGCTGCAGCAGGTCGACCTCGCGAATCTCCTCGCCGGCGGCCCGGCGCAGGGACTCCTCGACGGTGCTGCGAATCTCCTCGACGAGCTGGCCGGCCTGATCGAGGAACGGCACGCCGCGGAAGATCACCTCGGGCTCGGCGACCGAGCGCCCGTCCTGCTCGGCGATCGTCGCGACGACGATGAAGATCCCGTCCGCGGAGAGCATTCGTCGGTCGCGCAGCGCGACGTCGGCCATATCGCCGATCTCGACCCCGTCGACGAACACCATCCCGGCCCGCTCGCGCTCGCCGAAACGCGCGCCGCGCGTGTCGATGTCGAGCGGCATACCGTTGTCGCCCTGGAAGATGTCGCGTGGCTCGATGCCGACGGCTTCGGCGAGCTGCGCGTGTAGCCGCAGGCGCTTGAAGTCGCCGTGGAACGGCATCACGTAGCGCGGTTGGGTGAGGTTCAGCATCAGCTTGACCTCCTCCGCGTACCCGTGCCCGGAGGCGTGCACGGGCGCGTCGCGTGGGGTCACCACGTGACAGCCGATGTGGTAGAGCCGGTCAATCGTCTCGTTGACCGCGCGCTCGTTGCCCGGCACCGGCGTCGCGGAGAAGACGACGGTGTCCCCGCGGCGCAGCTGCACCTGCGGATGGTCGCGGTAGGCCATGCGTCGCAGCGCCGAGAGCGGCTCGCCCTGGGAGCCCGTCGAGATGATCACGATGCGCTCATCCGGGAGGTCGTCGATCTCGCGCGGCCCGACGAGCATCCCTTCTGGCACCTCGATGTGGTCGAGCGAGCGTCCAATGCCAACGTTCTTGCGCATCGAGCGCCCGACCAGCGCGACCTTGCGCCCGAGCTCGTGCGCGGCGTCGACGACCTGCTGCACGCGGTGGATGTTCGACGCGAAGCTCGTCACCACGATGCGGCCCTCGCAGCGCGCGAAGACCTCCTGCAGGTGCGGCCCCACGACCGACTCCGAGGGCGAGAAGCCGTCGCGGTCGACGTTCGTCGAGTCGCCGCACAGCAGCAGCACGCCCTCGCGGCCGAGCTCTGCCAGGCGCGAGATGTCCGCCGGCTGCCCGTCAACGGGGGTTTGATCGAACTTGTAGTCGCCCGTGATCAGCACCGTCCCGAGCTCCGTCCCGATCGCCACCGCGCTGGAGTCCGGAATCGAGTGCGTCATGTGGATCATCTCGAGCTCGAACGGACCCAGGTCGAACGCGTCGCCGGGCGCGACGTCGTTCAGCTCGATGTCGCGCAGCTTGTGCTCCTCGAGCTTCGAGCGCGCCATCGCCATCGTCAGCGGGCCGCCGAACACAGGCGGCGTCTCGCCGTGGCGGCCGAGCTCGCGCAGCACCCACGGCAGCGCCCCCAGATGATCCTCGTGGCCGTGCGTCACGACGATCGCCTCGATGTCGCGCGCGCGCTCGCGCAGGTAGGAGAAGTCGGGCAACACGAGGTCGATGCCCACCATCTCCGGCGTCGGGAAGCGCAGCCCGACATCGACCACGAGGATGCGGTCCTCGTGCTCGACGACCGTCATGTTCTTGCCGATCTCCCCCAGCCCCCCGAGCGGGAGGACTCGCACCTTGGCGCTCACGCGGGCTGCGCCGATGCCGGCGATGCGGATGGCCTAGCGGCGTCCAGCAGACCGTGACGCGTGAGCATCGCGCGCACCGTCGCCAGCTCCTCATCGGTGGCCTCCACGATCGGCAGCCGCACGCCGCCCGTCTCGTGCCCCAGTAGGTTCAAAGCCGCCTTCACACACGTCGGGCTCGATGTCAGGAATAGCGTTTCATAGACGTCGCGCAGCGAGGTGTCGATCTCCTGCCGGCGCACGGGCTCGTCGACCATGCGGCGCTGCACGTCTCCGACTATGTGACTCGCGACAAGGATCCCGCCGGCCCCCCCGATGTCCAGCGTACGCGCAAACGTCGCGTCGTCGCCCGCGTACACCTCGAGTCCGTCGATCAACTGCAGCTCCTCGGGGTTGGCCTGCTTGACGCCGTCGATCCCTTCGATCTGCGCAAGCTCCGCGAGCAGCTCCGGACCGATATTGGTGCCCGTGCGCCCCGGGTGGTTGTAGAGAAGCACCGGCTTGTCCGTCGACTTCGCGATCGCTTCGTAGTGACGCTTGAGACCGAGCGCGCTCGGCTTGTTGTAGTACGGCGTCACGCTCAGGATCGCGTCGATCCCCATCGCGCTTGCCTTTTCGGTTAGGAACACCGCGTGACGCGTGTCGTTGGTGCCGGTGCCCGCGACGATCGTGGTGCCCGACGGGCGCTCGCGCGCGGCGAGCTCGATCAGGCCGAGCTGCTCCTCGTCGGTGAGCGTCGAGGCCTCGCCCGTCGTCCCCGCGACCACGAAGCCGTCGGAGCCGTGCTCAGCCAGGTGATGCATGAGCTTAACGAACGCTTCCTCGTCGACTCGCAGGTCGGCGTCGAACGGCGTCACGATCGCCGTCAGGATCGTCCCCAGGTGGCTCATGGCAGCCATTATCACACGCCTTCAGATCCATCGAACAGCAGATGCTCGAGGCCTACCGTCGGCGACTGCGGCAACTGCGCGATCCGCCTCACCGCCAGCAGCACCCCGGGCATGAACGACTCGCGGTCGATCGAGTCGTGGCGGATCGTCAGCGTCTGCCCCAGATCGCCGAGGATCACCTCCTGGTGGGCGACCAGGCCGGGAAGTCGCACCGAGTGAATCGGCGGCTCCGGGCCGCCGCTGGCCGCGGCCATCAGCATCGCGGTTCGCGCCGCCGTGCCGCTCGGCGCGTCGAGCTTGCGATCGTGGTGGAGCTCGATTATCTCCGCCTTGGCCATGTGCCGCGCGGCCTCGGCGGCGAAGCGCATCATCAGCACCGCGCCGATCGCGAAGTTCGGTGCGACCAGCACCTTCGCGCGGGGCTCCACGGCGCACGCTCGGCGCAACTCCTCGAGATTGAAGCCGGTCGTTCCAATCACGACGTGCACACCCGCGCGCAGGCATTCCAGGGCGTTCGCCAGCGCGACCTCGGGCTGTGTGAAGTCGACGACCACGTCCGCATCGTCCAGAACCTGTGCCAGTGTCGTGTCGAGCGCCGGATCAGCGCGGCCGGTGAGCTGCATATCCTGCGCCCCCTGAACCGCGGCGCACACCGCCTCGCCCATGCGTCCCGCGGCGCCCGCCACCGCTACCCGGATCATGCGGCCATCCGGACCGTGCGAGCACCCCGGATCGTGCGAGCCACCCCGATCACGCAGCGATCCCTTCCAGCGGCGTGAGCGCGCTGCGCAGCGCGTCCTCGTCGGGCCCGATCGCCGCGACCGAAAGGCCCGCGAAGCCGAACAGCTCCTGGGCGAGCGCGCGCACGTCATCGACGGTGACCGCATCGATACGCGCGATGATCTCCTCGACCGAGAGGATCGGCAGGTCCGCGAGCACCGATCCGCCGAGGCGATTCATGCGCGCGCCGGTGGACTCCAGCGAGAGCACCAGCCGACCCTTGGCATTCTCGCGCGAGCGCGCCAGCTCGGCCTCCTGGGGGGGCTCGCGCACGAAGCGCTCGAGCTCCGCCGCGATCACGGCGACGGCCTCGGTGAGGTTCTCCGGTCGCGTGCCCACGTACAGCCCGACCTCGCCGGTCGCGGAGTAGGTGCTCGAGAACGAGAACACCGAGTACGCCAGCCCGCGGCGCTCGCGCACCTCCTGGAAAATTCGTGAGGACGCACCGCCGCCGAGCATCGTGTCCAGCACGCGCAGCGCGAAGCGGCGATCGTCCACGCGCGAAATTCCGCGGCCGCCGAGGCACAGGTGGTACTGCTCGGTGTCCTTGCGCAGGAAGCGCACGCGCCGCTCGAACTGCGGCTCGCCCAGCTGCGGGAGCTCATTGGCAGCCGCCGCGTGGGCTCCGTCCTGCGCGCGCTCCGCCGCGCGCGCGAGCTCGACCAGCGCATCGTGGTCCACCGAGCCCGCCGCCGAGATTACGACGCGCGCGGGCGTGTAGCGCTCGCCGTGGAACGTGCGCAGATGCTCGCGTGTCACCGCGCCGACGACCTCGGCGCGCCCAATCACCGCGCGGCCGAGGGGATGCGTGCCGAAGACCGCCTCGCCGAGCACGTCGAAGACGCGGTCCTGAGGGTCGTCTTCGTACATCGCGATCTCTTCGAGCACCACCTCGCGCTCGGCCTCCAGCTCGCCGAAGCGCGGACGCCAGACCATGTCCGCGATCACGTCGAAGGCGTGCTCGAGATGGTGGTCCAGGACGCGCGTGTAGACCGACGTCGTCTCCTTGTCGGTACCCGCGTTGAGCTCGGCGCCCATCGCGTCGAAAATCTCGTCGATCTCCGCCGAGCCGTAGCGGCTGGTCCCGCGAAACAGCATGTGCTCCAGCAGATGTGAGATTCCGGCCTGCGCGTCGTGCTCGAGCGAGGAGCCCGTACCGATCCAGAAGCCCAGCGCCACCGAGCGCACCGCCGGCATGCGCTCGCTCACGACCCGCACCCCGGAGTCCAGGGTGCTGATGCGATGCGTCGCGTCGTCCATTGACTCGGGAGCAGCCGGGCCGCGGCGGCGGTCAGGGTCGCGAATCGACCGAGACCGCCGGCGCAGCCGCGTGCTCCTAGCGGTCGCGGCCCGAACCGTGACGCGGGCGACCGGAACCGCGCTCGCCGCCTCGGTCGCCACGGCCCTCGCGGCCATTGCGCGAGGGACCGGAGGAACGTCCTCCGCCACCACTCGCGCCACCAGTGCCGACCGTCGCGAGCTCCTCGACCGACTTGCCCGCGATCTCGGGGTCATCGGCGAGGCGCAGCCCGATGCGCCCGCGCTCACGGTCGACCTCGACCACGCGCACGTTGATCTCGTCGCCTTTGTTGAGCACGTCCTCGACACTCTCGACCCGCTGGCCGGGAGAGACGTTAGAGATATGCAGCAGCCCGTCGGTGCCCTTCGCGAGCTCGACGAAGGCGCCGAAGGTCGTCGTCTTGACGACCTTGCCGGCGTATTCATCGCCGACCTCGACCTCCTTCATCATCATTCGCACGCGCTCCACGAGTGCGTCGCCGAGCTCACCGTTGGCCGAGTAGACCAGCACTTGACCGTCGTCGTTGACGTCGATCTGGGACTCGAACTCCTCGGAGAGACCGCGGATCGTTTCCCCGCCCTTGCCGATCAGCAGGCCGATCTGGGAGGGGTCGATCTGGATCGTTTGGATGCGCGGCGCGAACTGACTGAGCTGCCCGCGAGGGCCCTCGATCACGTCAGCCATCTTGCCGAGGATGAACGTGCGCGCCGTATGCGCCTGCGCGAGGGCGTCTTTGAGAATCTCGAACGTGACGCCCGAGAATCTTGATGTCCATCTGCAGGGCGGTGATCCCGCGCTCGGTGCCGGCGACCTTGAAGTCCATGTCTCCCAGATGGTCCTCCACGCCCGCGATGTCCGTGAGCACGATGTAATCCTCGCCCTCCTTGATCAGGCCCATCGCGATCCCGGCCACCGGGCGCTTGATCGGCACGCCGGCGTCCATCAGCGACAGCGAGGAGCCGCACACCGAGGCCATCGAGGAGGAGCCATTGGACTCGAAGATGTCCGAGACCACGCGAATCGTGTACGGGAACTCCTCGATCGAGGGCACCACCGGGACCAGCGCCCGCTCGGCCAGCGCGCCGTGACCGATGTCGCGGCGTTTGACGCCGAGCCGGCCCGCCTCACCGACCGAGAACGGCGGGAAGTTGTAGTGGTGGAAGTAATACTTTTTGGTCTGCAGGCCCAGCGTGTCGAGGCGCATCTCCTCCTTGAGCGTGCCCAGCGCCGCGACGCTCAGCGCCTGCGTCTGCCCGCGCGTGAATAGCGCCGAGCCATGCGTGCGCGGCGTCACGCCGACTTCGATCGTGATGTCACGGATCTCGTTCTCCGCGCGACCGTCGGGGCGCTTCTTATGCACCGCGATGCGCTCGCGGATGATCGCCTTCTCGAGTTTGTCGAATGCGAGCTGCACCGCCGCGCGGCGCTCCTTGGCGGCCTGCAGCTGCTCCTCCGCGGAGCCCTCCGGAGCCACCGGCGCGTGCTGGGCGAGCACCGCCTCCTCGACCGCCTTCGTCGCATCCTGGCGCTCGAGCTTGTCCTCAACCTGCGTCGCCTCGTCAAGCGCGCGGCCGTGCGAGTCGCGGATCGCGGCCAGCACCCGCTCGTCGACCGCCGGCGCCTGCACCGGCGTCTTCTCCTTGCCGACTTTCGCGGCTAGGTCGCGCTGCAACTGGCAGATCTTCTTGATCTCTGAGTGCGCGATGTCAAGCGCGTCGAGAATCTCCGCCTCAGAGATCTCATTCGCGCCGGCCTCGACCATCAAGATCGCATCCTCCGAGCCCGCGACGACGAGATCGAGATCCGAGCCCTCGAACAGATCCTCCTCGTTGGGGTTCACGACGAAGTTGCCCTCGACCTTGCCGATCCGCACCGCCCCAACCGGGCCCGCGAAGGGCACGTTAGAGATCATCAGCGCCGCCGAGGCGCCGTTCATCGCCAGGATGTCGTAAGGGTGGACGTGATCGACCGAGATCGGGATCGCGACGAGATGTGTCTCGTAGTTCCAGCCCTTCGTGAACAGCGGACGCAGCGGACGGTCGATCATGCGCGCCGTCAGCGTTCCCTTCTCGCCCGCGCGCCCCTCGCGCTTGAAGAACGAGCCGGGGATCTTCCCAGCGGAGTACATACGCTCCTCGACGTCCACCGTCAGCGGGAGGAAATCCACATCGCGCTGGCCGCCAGCGGTCGCGGTCGCAAGAACCATCGTGTCGCCTTGACGGACGACCACTGCACCGGAGGCCTGCTTGGCCATCCTGCCGGTCTCGAACGAAATCTCGCTGCCGGAGATCTCCACGGAAACCCGCGTCACGGTGTCACTACTCATATTTTCTGCCTTCCTGTCCGCCCGTCGGTCGGCGGCGCTGTCTCTATTATCTCTGTTCCGAACGTCGAGAGCTTAGCGGAAGGCGCGTCCTCGACGTGTGAAGCCCCTGCAACTTAGGCGTTCTTCAGGCCGCCCAGGATCATGTGCACACCGGGCAGATCGGCGGGTGAGGGCGCCTCGTAGCTCCAGCGCACGACACCATCGGCGCCGGTGATGAGCAACGCGCGCTGCGGGAAGCCGCCCTCGTGCAGCACGCCGAACGCGCGGCACGCCGCGCCCTTGGGCTCGAAGTCCGAGAGCTGCGGGATGCTCACGTCGAGCTTCTCGCGAAACGCCTTCTGCGCGTAGGAGCTGTCGCACGAGATGCCGTAGATGACCGCGCCGCCGGCAGCGATCTGATCGAGCTCGCGCTCGTAGAGCTGCAGCTGGTCGGTGCACACGGGGCTGAAGGCGAACGGATAGAAGACCAGCACGGTCGTCTTGCCTTGCAGATCCTGCTCGGTGAAGCGCTCGCCGTCTTCGCGGGTCAGCGCGAAGGTCGGCGCCGGTGTGCCGGGGGCGAGGATGCTCACAGCGTTTGCTACTTACGCAGGCCGAGCTCTTTGATCAACGACCGGTAGCCCTCGAGGTCGCTGCGCTGCAGATAGTTCAGGAAGCGGCGGCGACGTCCGACGAGCATCAGCAGGCCGCGGCGCGAGTGGTGGTCTTTCTTCTGCTCGCGCAGGTGCTCGGTGAGGTGGTTGATGCGCTCGGTGAGCAACGCGATCTGTACCTTCGTGCTGCCGGTGTCCTGCTCGCCGGCGCCGAACTTGGCGGCGAGCTCGCGCTTTCTCTCAGTGGTCAAAGTCATGGCGGGCGCACACGGTAGCAGACGTCTGCGCTGCCGCCGCGCGTGCGCGCGCGGCGGGCCGCCGGACGATGCACAACAGCGCCGCCCCAAGCGGCGGCGTGCCCCCGCAGGCCGCTCAGGCGGCGTGCGCGCGCGCCGCGACGATCTCGCGCGTGCGCTGCACGTCGCGGTGCATCTGCTCGACCAGCGCCGCGGAGCTCTCAAAGCGCCGCTCCCCCCGCAGACGCGCGAGGAAGTCAAGGCGCAGCTCGGTGCCGTAGAGATCGCCTTCGAAGTCCAGCAGGTGGGCCTCGATCAGCTCGCCGCGACCGGTCTTGAAGGTCGGCCGCACGCCGATACTGACGGCCGCCGGGCGCTCGCCAAACGTGGGTCCGCTGGCCAGGCACGCGTAGATGCCGTGCCCGGGACAGACCAGCGCCTCTTCGGGTACGAGATTCGCGGTCGGAACCCCAAGCTCGCGACCGCGTTCGTCACCGTGGACTACCTCGCCGCGAAGCTGAAAGGGAGCGCCGAGGAAATGCGCCGCAAGGTCGACCTCCCCGGCGAGCACCAGGCCGCGGATGTGGCTGGAGGAGACCACCTCGCCGTCGACCTCGAGCAGCGGGTGCACGACTGCCTGGAAGCGTCCGTCGGCGGCCAGCAGCTGTGGATCGCCCTGCGCGCGGTGTCCGAAGCGGAAATTCTCGCCGACGGACACGCGCGCGGCACCGAGCGCACCGACCAGTACATCCTCGATGAACTCGCGGGCGCCGCGTGCCGCGAAGCCGGCGTCAAAGGGAATCACGATCAACTCGGAGACCCCCAGGGCGGCGATCAGCTCAGCCTTCACCGCGAGGCTGGTCAGCAGTTTCGGCGCGTGCTGCGGAGCGACAACGGCGACCGGGTGCGGGTCGAAGGTGAGCACGCTGTCGGAGTCGCGGATCACCTCGCGGTGGCCGAGGTGCACGCCGTCGAACGTGCCGACCGCCACACTGCGCCCCTCCCGGGGCTCGACATCGGGCAGGCGAGTGATCTCCACGGAGGAGAAGCCTATGGGTTCGTGGGCCGCGCGGTGCGAGCGGTCCGCTCGTGAGCGCGATCCGCGCGCGCTGCCAGCACGCGCGATGTCGGCTGCGGCAGTAGCTCGAGCGCGGCCTCGATCGAGATCGGCTGCGGGCTCCACTGCGCTCCGCGCGGCGGCAGTGAGAGGGCGTCCTCGACTGTGAAGGGTCCGATCGCGGTGCGCCGCAGCTGCTCGCAGTACGCGTCACCAAGGTCCGCAATCAGCGAGCGCACGTAGGTGCCCGAGGAGCACTCGATCAGATAAGCGGCTCGCGCGGCGCCTAACGGCTCGGCGGGCTCCTCGCGCCAGAGCTGCTCGAAGCGATACACAGTCACGATCCGCTCGGGCATCTCGAAGCGCTCCCCGCGCCGCGCGCGCCGGTAGGCGCGCTCGCCGCCGATCTTCACCGCCGAGTAGATCGGGGGGCGCTGGCGCAGCTCGCCGATTGGCAGCACCGCCTGTGCGGGCGGAACGCGTCCGGTGAGCGTGAGCTCGCCCTCGGTGTCCCCGGTGCTCGAGACCGCGCCCAGCCGCGCGACGGTCTCATAGCGCTTGGGCAGCTCCATCAGCTGCCGTTGAATGCGCGTCGCGCGGCCCACCAGGATCAGCAGCAGGCCGGTCGCGAACGGATCGAGCGTGCCGGCGTGTCCCGTCTTGACGCCGCCGAGCGCGCGCCGCACGGCGGCGACGACGTCGTGCGAGCTCATCCCCGCGGGCTTGTCGATCGGGAGGACTCCGTTCACGCCGGCGCCGGCGCGGCGTGAACGTCGCGGGCCGGGTGCAACTGCGCGGCGATCTCACGCCGCAAGAACTCGATCAACTCGTCCAGCTCCAGCGAGGTCGTGAGCCCCGCGGCGCGGCGATGGCCGCCTCCCCCCTGCGCGCGCGCGATCGCCGAGACGTCAACGTCGTCGTCGGTTGCACGCAGCGAGACTTTGCGCTCACCGCGGCGATCGGGCGCGGTGAGCTCGCGTACGAGCGCGGCGACCTTCGTCCCCTTGACCGCGCGCAGATGGTCGATGATGCCCTCGGAGTAGCTGTCCTCCGCTTCGGCCCAGCGGAAATCCTCGGCGCTGAGCGCCGCGAGGGTCAACTCCCCCTGGTCGTAGCGCCGCACCTGCGCGAGCGCGCGACCGAGCAGTGTGAGCTTGGCGAACGGCAGATCCTCGTAGAGGCGGCGGTAAATCGCCTGCACGTCCACGCCGGCGGTGATCAGCTCGGCCGCCATCTGATGGGAGCGCGGCCCGACATTCTCGTACATGAAGCGTCCGGTATCAGTGACCAGACCAACGTATAGCGCCTCCGCCACGGCGGGCGTCGGAGCGACTCCCAATCCATGCATCAGATCCCAGATGATCTCCGCGGTGCAGGAGGCGTCTGCCACGACATAGTCGAGTGTCCCGAAGTGGGTGTTGTCGTGGTGATGGTCGACGTTCAGTAGGTGCGCGCCGTCGCGCAGTACCTCGGCCGAGTTGCGATCGATGTTGCCGCAGTCGAGGAACACGACGGTGCGCTCCGCGATGTCCGGCGGCACCTCCTGGATCAGGTGCTCAAGCTCGAACCAGCGATACTCCTCGGGTAGCGGCAGCTCGCTGGGTGCCATGAACATCAGCGACTCCTTGCCGAGCGCGCTGAGCAGGCCCTGCATTCCCACCAGCGAGCCCAGCGCGTCGCCGTCGACGCTCTCGTGCGTGGCCAGCACAAAGCGCGTGTCCTCACGGATGCGCTCCAGCACCAGCTCCCGGGCATCGCGCGCCATGCCGTTGCGTTCGCTCACGAGTGCCCACTTTCCTGCTCGGGGATCACTTCATCAATCAGGGCGTCGATGCGCAGCGCCTTATCGGTGGTGTCGTCGTAAACGAACGCCAGCGTCGGCGTGCGCTTGAGACGCAGCTCGGAGGCCAGCCGCCGCTGCAGGTAGCCGTGCGCGCTGCGCAGACCCTCGAGCGTCGCCTCGCGGCGCGGCTCATCGCCGAGCACGCTCACGTACACACGGGCCTGACTAAGGTCAGCACTAGTCCTTACATCGGTCACGGTCACAAATCCCACGCGCGGATCCTTGAGCTCGCCTGCGGCCGCCTCGCCGATCACCTGCCTGATCGCCTCGTCGACGCGGCGCATGCGCCCTGTACTCATCCTACCCTCCCCCCGACTCGGGATTGCAATCCCGATGCCAGCAGCCTACCTGTAAGACGTTCGAGGGCCAAGAAAGGCAAGGACGCAGCGAGCGCGGGGTACTGAGTACGTGAGCGAGTGAGGACGCCGCATTGCGCCGGCTGTGGGACGTCTCAGGCGAGTTCGCGCTCGACTTGACGCGTCTCATAGCTCTCGAGCACGTCGCCCTCGCGCAGATCCTGGAAGTTGGTGAGCACGATCCCGCACTCGAAACCGGTGGCGACCTCGCGCGCGTCCTCGTTGAAGCGACGCAGGCTGGCGATCGTGGTGTCGTAGATCACGGTGCCCTCGCGCACGACCCGCACGCGGGCGCCGCGCGTGATCTTGCCCTCGGTGACGTAGGAGCCTGCGATCACACCGATGCGCGAGGCACGGAACAGCTGGCGCACCTCGGCCTGGCCGAGTGAGCTCTCGACCTCCTCGGGCTCGAGCAGACCCTGCATCGCGGCGCGCAGCTCCTCGATCGCGCGGTAGATGACCGAGTAGGAGCGGATCTCAACGCCCTCCCGCTCGGCGATCTGACGCGCGTCGCCGACGGGGCGCACGTTGAACGCGAGGATCACACCCTCGGAGGCCGCCGCGAGCATCACGTCGGACTCGTTGATGCCACCGACGCCGCGGTGGATGATGTTGACCTTGACCTCGTCCTGCGGGAGCTTGGCGATCTCGTCCTCGATCGCCTCCAGCGAGCCCGCGACGTCGGCCTTGACGACCAGACCGAGCTCCTTGACGGCACCCTCGCGGGCGAGCTTGAAGACGTCCTCGAGCGAGATCTTGCGACCGGAGCGCCGCGCGAGCGCCTCGGTCTTCAGGCGGTTGGCGCGTTCGCCTGCGAGCTGGCGCGCGCGGCGCTCGTTCTCGACGACCCGCACGTGCTCGCCGGCCTCCGGCACGCCGTCGAAGCCGAGCACCTCGACGGGCTCGCCGGGCTGCGCGTGCTTCATCCGCGCGCCGGTGAAGTCGTGCATCGCGCGCACCCGCCCGAAGTGGGCGCCCGCGACGAGCGCGTCGCCGACGCGCAGCGTGCCGCGCTGGATCAGGATGCTCACGACCGGGCCGCGGCCGGGATCGAGCTTGGACTCGATCACCGCGCCCGAGGCCTCGGTGTCGCGGTTGGCCTTCAGCTCCTCGAGGTCGGCGACGACCTGAATCGTGTCGAGCAGGCTGTCGAGACCCTGGCGGGTCTTGGCGCTGACGTCGACGAACTCGATCTCTCCGCCCCACTCCGAGGGCTGCAGTCCGCGCGCGGTCATCTCGGTGCGCACACGCTCGGGCTGCGCGCCCTCCTTGTCGATCTTGTTGACCGCGACCACGATCGGCACGTCGGCGGCGCGCGCGTGATCGATCGCCTCCTCGGTCTGTGGCTTGACGCCGTCGTCGGCGGCGACGACGATCACGGCGAGATCAGTAACCCGCGCACCGCGGGCGCGCATCGCAGTGAATGCCTCGTGGCCGGGCGTATCGAGGAAAGTGATGACCTTTCCCGCGTGGTGCGCCTGATAGGCGCCGATGTGCTGGGTGATGCCGCCGGCCTCGCCCGCGGCGACCTCGGTCTCGCGGATCGCGTCCAGCAGTGAGGTCTTGCCGTGATCGACGTGGCCCATGACCGTCACGACCGGGGGCCGGTCGACCAAGTCATCCTCGGCGTCCTCGTAGGTCGGCTCAACGTCGACGTCGTCGGCCGCGTGGACGATCTCGATCTCCTTGTCGAACTCGCCCGCGAGCACCTGGATCGCGTCGTCGGAGAGCGTCTGCGTGAGCGTTGCCATCTCGCCAAGGGACATCAGCTTCTTGATGATTTCGGGCACCGGCACGCCGAGGTACTCCGCGACATCCTTCACGGTGGAGCCCGAGTTGATGCGCGTCAGCTGACCGTCGCCGGTCGCCGCGGTGTTGTCGATCGGCGCGATCGTGTCGTCGTAGGTGCCGCGCCGGCGACGTCCGCGTCGCGGACGTCGCTGGGGTTGGTTGGCGGGTCCGGCCTGCTGGCGGCGCGAGGCCTGCGAGTCGATCACGACGCGTCGGCGGCCTCCGGGCCCGGCACCGCCAGGCGCGCGCTCACCGGTGCGCGAGTCGCGCGTCGGGCGAACTCGCTCTCCTGCCGCGCCGTCGGCGCCGGGCGCAGCGGTGCTGCTCCCGTCGGGGTTCGCCGCAGGCGGAGGCGGCGCGACGGCGGTGGTCGATGCGCTCGACGCGGGGCCAGAGGAAGCTTGGGGCTTTGCGTTCGATGTCCGCGGCGGTGCGGGCGCCGGCGGGCTCGCGATAGCTTGGGCCGACGCGGAGCCGGCATTCGTAGCGGTGGCGCCATCGCCGCTTAGTGCGCGCAGGGCAACCGACTCCTCAATTGAGGATGCGACGGCCTTGACTTCGACGCCGGCGGCGCGCAGACGCTCCAGCAACTCCTTGCTGGGGATGCCCTGCTCCTTGGCGATCTCGTGTATGCGCTTCTTAGTCATGTGCTTGAAAGATCGAGGGCTCGGCTCGGCGCCACCCTCTTATTATCGATTCTACGAATTTGAGGTCTCGACCGAGGTATCTCCGAGGTCGAGCTTGACGTTACGGCGCAGCGTACGGGCGATGCCGCCCCTGCGCAGCGCGCTTTGCAGGCACTCTGGGTTGGGGAGACCAGGTGCCGAGCCGCGACAGAGGTACGCACCTCGACCGGGCATCCGCCCGTCGAGGTCGATTACGGCACGCGGCGCGCGTCGCCCGTCGCCATCGGGGGCTGCAGCGATGCGCAGAAGTTCGGGCTTGGGAGCGATGCGCGTACAGCCCACGCAGCGGCGCCGCGGCACGTGGCCGACTATGGCGCTTGCCCCCCCGCGCTCTCCTGGACCTCGGCGACCTCGCCACTGTCGGCGTCGCCGTTGGTCGAGAAATCGGCGACGCGGTCGCTGGCGATCGCGGCAAGCGCTTGGTGACTCTCCAGGCCGCAGTAGCGCGAGCCGGGCTGTGTCGCGTTGGGGCAGCGACGGCCGTTGGAGAGGATCGCGGCGCAGCGGCCGGAGACCTCCTCCTCCTCATAGCCGTGCTCGGCCTCCTCGGCGGCGAACTCTGTCTCCGAGCGGATGTCCACGCGCCAGCCGGTGAGACGCGCGGCCAGGCGCGCGTTCTGGCCCTCGCGACCGATCGCCAGCGAAAGCTGATCGTCGGGCACGATCACGGTGGCCTGCTTGGCGTCGTCGTCGACGAGCACCTCGCGCACGCGCGCCGGCGAGAGCGCCTTGGCGACGAAGCGCGCGGGCTCTTCGTTGAAGGGGATGATGTCGATCTTCTCGCCGCGCAACTCGGAGACGACCATCCGCACGCGCGAGCCGCGCGGGCCGACGCAGGCGCCGACGGGGTCGACGCCGTCCGCATGCGAGACGACGGCGATCTTCGAGCGGTAGCCGGGCTCGCGCGCGACGTTGGCGATTTCAACGAGGCCATCGGCGATCTCGGGAACCTCGAGCTCGAACAGCTTCTTGATCAGCTCGGGATCGCGCCGGGAGACGATGATCGACGGCCCCTTAGTGGAGGCCGAGACCTCCTTGATGACGGCCTTGATGCGCTGCGAGTGGTCGTAGCGCTCGCCGTCGACCTGCTCGGACTTCGGCAGCAGCGCCTCGACACGCTCGCGCAGCTGCACGAGCGTGTAGCGCGAGTCGGACTGCTGCACGATGCCGGTGATGAGCTCGCCGACGCGGTCGCGGTACTCCTCGAACATCATGTCGCGCTCGGCCTCGCGAATGCGCTGCAGGATGACCTGCTTGGCGGTCTGCGCGGCGATCCGTCCGAAATCGTCGGGCGTGACGTCTTGTTCCTCAATCTGATCGCGGTACTCCTCGAACTTCGCGGGGTCGATTTCCGGTTCCTCGGGCTCGCGCAGCTCGCCGGTCTCGGGATCGACGACGGTGCCCTCGTCGATCGTCTCGACGATCAGGTGCGCCTCGAGACGTTCGGGGATGATCAGTTCGATGACGCGGAAGTCGGCGGTCTCGCGGTCCATTTCCACGCGCGCGTACTTGGCCGAGCCGGGCTGCTTCTTGTATGCCGACAGCAGGGCGTCCTCGAGCGCGATCATCAGCTTCTCGGACTCGATGCCCTTCTCGCGCGCAAGCGCGTGCATTGCTTCCAGGATCTCTCTTGACATAGGGCCTCTACTCCTCGATCAGATTCGAACGGCGAATCTGCGCGTAGGGGATCGTCACGAGACCTTCCTCGGCGGCGAGCGTGATCTCGGTATCGGAGGCACCGACGAGCTCGCCGGTGTAGCTGCGACGACTCCGGGCGGCGGCGGCGCGCTGGCCGATCGGCGATCTCGGGGATCGCCGATCGGTGGAGGGCACGCCGCGCGTACGCACGCGGGCGCGGCGGCCGACGAAACGGCGGAAGTGATCGGGCTTGGTCAGCGGACGCTGCAAGCCGGGCGAGGAGACCTCCAAGGCGTAGCGCTCGCGGAGGTCGCCGAGCGCAGTGGTGACGCGCTCGCAGAGCGCGAGCGTGACGCCGTCGGGGTGGTCGATGAACACGCGCAGGGTCTCGCCGCCGAGTAGCTCGGCGAGCAGCACCTCGACGTCGGGCTCGCTCACGGCGAGCCGCTCTTCGATCTCTGTCTGCAGTGGCGTCATTGGCCCTCCTTACATAAAAAAAGCGGGCGTGCGCCCACTCTCGGTACGACAACCGACGTCCAAACGCCGGCTCGAAAGCTGTCGGGCGAGCATAGCATCGGCGTGCTCACGAGCTGTGGGCGGCGCGGCGCGCGCGGTCGCGGTAGAGGCGGTAGTCGCTGCGCTCGGGTCGCAGCGAGCACGCCAGCGCGAGCGGGTGGCAGGCCTCGCGGTGGCGACCGAGCTGCTGCATCGCACGTCCGAGGCAGAAGAGCGCGTAATCGTTGGTCGGAGATTGCGCGGCCAGCGCACCAAACTCGGCGACGGCGCGCTCGTAGCGCTGCGCGTGGAACAACGCGCGTCCGAGTGCCTCGCGGATCGAGGCCTTGTCGGGCTCGAGCTCACGCGCGCGGGTCAGGGGGACGATCGCGGCCTGATAGTCACCGTGGTCGAGCAGATCGCATCCGCGCCGGTAGAGCTCGTAGACACTGTCCATGGTCGGGTTCCCTCCCACTGTAGAAAGGCCATCCGGCGATAGCCGCGGCCAGCGGCCGCGCCGCCAGCCGTGGCGCGGGTGCGGCGCCCGCGCAGTGCCGAGGTGACGCGCTGACTATGCGGATGCGCGCAGCTGCGCAACCGCGTCGAGGATCTCCGCGGCGACGTCCGCCTTGGCGGCGATCGCGACGTGTCGCTCGCCGGTGGCGGTGAGGATCGTGACCTCGTTGCGATCGACCTCGAAGCCGATGTCCGAGCGCGAGATGTCGTTGAGGACGACCGCGTCCAGCCGCTTGTCGCGCAGCTTGCCGCGAGCGTATCCGAGGGCTCCCTCGCCGTGCTCGGCGGCGAACCCGACGAGTGTCTGGCCGGAGCGGCGCTTGGCGGCCAGGCCACTGAGCACGTCGGCGGTCGGCTCGAGCTCGAGCCGCAGGTGCTCACGGCCGGCCTTCTTGAGCTTTCCGTTGGCGGGCTCGGTAGGCCGGAAGTCGGCGACCGCGGCCGCCATCAACAAAATGTCGCAGGCCGGCAGCTCGCGCTCGCAGGCCGCCTGCAACTCGGCCGCGGTGCGCACCTCGTGCCAGGCGACGCCATCGGGACGCGGGAGTGCGACGTTCGCGGCGATCACCGTGACCTCGGCGCCGCGCGCGCGAGCGGCGTGTGCGAGCGCAAGACCCATGCGCCCGGAGGAGCTGTTGCCGATGAAGCGCACGCTGTCGATCGGCTCACGGGTGCCGCCGGCGGTGACGAGCACGCGCAGACCGCTCCAGGCGCCAGTTGGCGGACGCTCCTCCTCCAATCCGCTCTGCGCGGAGACACCGGCAAGCAGCGCCTCGCAGGCCTTCAGTAGCCGCATCGGCTCGGGCAGGCGCCCGACGCCCTGCTCGCCCTTGGAGGCCAGCCGGCCGCTGTCGGGCTCGACCACCTCGACGCCGCGCGCGCGCAGCAGCTCGAGGTTGGCCTGCACGGCGGGATGCTCGTACATGTTGTTGTTCATCGCGGGCGCGATCAACAGCGGACACCGCGCGGCGAGCGCGGCGCTGGTGAGCAGATTGTCGGCGAGACCATGCGCGAGCTTGGCGATCGTGTTCGCAGAGGCGGGCGCAATCGCATAGAGGTCCGCGTTGCGCACGAGCTCGAGGTGACCGATCGGCTCGTGCGTGGGTGATGGCTGGTCGGGGAAGGCGCCACGCGCGGGATCGCGCTCGAACTCATCGACGAGCACCGGTGCGCCGGTCAGCGCGGCGAACGACGCGGAGCCGACGAAGCGCCGGCTTGCGGGCGTCTGTACGACGCGCACGGCGTGGCCCGCGGCGCTCGCCAGGCGCACGAGCTCGAGCGCCTTGTACGCGGCGATCCCGCCGCTGACGCCGAGCAGGATTCTGGACATGCCCCGGTTTTAGACCTTCGGCCTGCGGCTGGCAAGCCACGGTGATGACCTTGCGTCGCGACCTGTGCGCCTAGGAGGTCCGATGGGCAAGCGATGCAAGGACGTACCCCGGGTGCAGACGTCCTATCGGTAGTGGTACTTGATCTTCCCGTTGGCTACCTCTTCCAGTGCGATCGTGAGGTAGTTCTTGGAGGCGGTGTCGACCATCGGCGGCGGGAACTCATCGAAGGTGCCCTCGCCCAGGTTGTGGTAGTAGCTGTTGATCTGGCGCGCGCGCTTGGCGGCGACGACAACGCTGGCGTAATTCGAGTCGACGTTCTCGAGCAGACGGTCGATGCGGGGAGAGATCACTGGGGCTGGCCTTTCGTGGTTGGCTTGTGGATTGTAGTGGCTACTTGCGATGGGCCCCGCCGCGCGTACGCGTGTGCGCACGCGAGCGCGCGGCGGCCTCTCTCGCGGAGAGTGGCCTGTCGAGCTCTCCCGCGCGATGGGAGTTGAGCTCACCCGCGCCGGGAGGGCTCCGTCGGCTCGCCCGTGAAGCGAACTCAGTCGAGCTCGCCCGAGACAATCGCGACGAGGCGCTCCAGGGCGTCCTCGAGGCGATCGTTGACGACGACGTGAGCGAACTCGGGCTGGGCCTCGAGCTCGTGCTCGGCGACGCGCAGGCGGCGCTCGACCTCCTCGGCGTCGTCGGTGCCGCGCCCGACGAGACGCGTGCGTAGCGCCTCGAGCGAGGGTGGCGCGATGAAGACCTGCAGGGCCTCGGGCATCGCGGCGCGGACCTGGCGGGCACCCTGAACCTCGATCTCAAGCACGACGGGCACGCCCGCGCCAACGCGCGCGTCGAGCTCACTGCGCAGCGTGCCGTAGCGCCGCCCGGCGTAGTCGGCGTGCTCCACGAAGTCCCCTTGCTCGATGCGCCGCGCAAACTCCTCGGGGCTGAGGAAGTGGTAGTCGACACCGTCACGCTCTCCGGGGCGCGCGCTGCGCGTGGTGGCGGAGACGGATAACTCGAGTGCCGGCAGGCGCTCCATCAGCCCGCGAATCAGCGTGCCCTTGCCGACCCCGGAGGGTCCGGTTATGACGAACACGCGCGCCACCCAGCGACCGCTCTAGCGGCGCAGGAGGGAGACCAGCTCGCTGCGCTGGCGCTCGGAGAGCCCGCCGATAGTCTTGCTGGGCGCGATCCGGCAGTGGGCAAGGATCTTGTTGACCTTGACGCGCCCGTACTTCGGAACGGCGAGCATCATGTCGAAGACCTTGGCGGTCTCGACGTACTCGGGGGGATTCAGCAGCAGCTTGTGAATCGAGAGCCGGCCGGCCTTCAGATCGCGCTTGAGCTGGGCGCGCTCGGTGCGAATGCGGTTGGCTCTGGCGAGCGCGTCCATTCGCTGGTTGAGGGAGCGCTCGGGGGCCGCGGAGTGCTTTGAGGGCGTCGTGCCCGTCGCCATCGCCATGGGCGGCGAGTCTACACACCCGCGCCGCGCGAGCAAAGCTTGAGCAGTGAATTCATCTCAAGCTCGACTTGAGGTTTAGGTATGTAGAGGCTAGTGGATGGTGCCAAGGCGTGTTTGCAGGGATTTTCACCCCACCGCGCGCTTGCTGGATAGCCCTGCTCTGAAGCCCCGTTCCGGCCTCGCGCGGCCTCGCGTTCATGCGAGCGCGCGGGCGATTCGCGCACCCGCGGCGGGGTCGCGAAAGCTCTCGGTGCCGACGCCTACGAGGGTCGCGCCGGCGTCGAGCAGATCGCGAGCGTGACTCGCGCGTTGGATTCCGCCCATACCGACGATTGGGATCGCGACGCTCGCGGCGACAGCCGCGACTTGAGCGAGCGCGATAGCGCGAATCGCGGGCCCGGAGAGCCCGCCGGTGCGCCCCCCGAGCCAGGCGGCGCGAGCGGTCGACCGCGTGTCGGCTGCGAGGTCGCGAGAACCGGGTGCGAGTGCCATGGCGCGCAGCGTGTTGATCAGCGAGACCGCGTCGGCCCCGCCGGCCTCCGCGGCACACGCGCAAGCGGCGACGTCCGCGGCGTTGGGCGTGAGCTTGACGATCAGCGGCTTGCGCGTAGCGGAGCGCACGGCGCGAACGACGCGCTCGAGCGCAACCGGATCGGCGCCGATGTCGAGGCCAGTCTCGACATTGGGACAGGAGACGTTGAGCTCGAACGCGGCGATCTCCTCGCGCTCCTCACAGCGCTCCAGGAGGGTCGCGATCTCGGCGGCGGTCGAGCCCATGATGTTCGTGATCAGCGGCGCGCCGCACGCGGCGAGCAGCGCCGAGATGCCGGGCAGCTCCTGCGCGAGATAGCCCTCGAGACCCCTATTGGGCAGGCCGATCGAGTTGATTAGGCCGGCGGGAGCCTCGAACAGCCGTGGGGGTGGATTGCCGGCGCGTGGCTGCAGGGTGATGGTCTTCGAGACGAACGCGGCGAAGGGGAACGCGGCGCACAGCGCGCTCTCGCCGAAGGCGGTGCGCGCGGCGAGCAGATCGAAGGTGCCGGAGGCGTTGATGACGGGGTGCGCGAGCTCGAGGCCGCAGAAGCGAACGCTCACGCGGGTGCCCCGGCGTGCACCTCGATGCGCTCGAGCTCGGCGGCGTCAACCACGGGCCCGTCGACGCAGACGCGCAGGTAGCCGCCGCCGCGGCGGGGCACGACGCAGCCGTAGCAGGCGCCAAAGCCGCAGGCCATCCCGGACTCGAGCGCGAGCTGCGCGGGGATGGCGTGCTCGGCGCAGAGCGCGCGAGCGGCCTCGAGCATCGGCGCGGGCCCGCAGGCGTAGAGGACCGCGTGGCGGTCGCGTGCGAGCTCGTCGGCGAGCAGTTCGGTGACGAGTCCGTGATGTCCGACCGAGCCGTCGTCGGTGGCGATCTGGGGGTCGCGCAGGAGGCTCGACCCGGCCACGCGCGAGCCGTCGCGGAACCCGAGCAGCACGGTGGCGGTGGCATCGACGCCAGCGGGCGCCTGCGCAAGCAGAGCGTCTTGCCAAATCGCGAGCGGCGCGATTCCGACGCCCCCACCGAGCAGGATCGCGCGGCGGCCATCGGACGGCGCGCTGAAGCCGGTGCCGAGCGGGCCGAGCACCCAGAGCGACTCGCCTGAGTGCAGCTCGCAGAGCCGGCGGGTTCCGGGACCGACGTCCTCGAGCAGGAAGTGCGCCTCGCCGTCGCGCCAGCGGGCGTAGGAGCAGGCGCGCGGCAGGTGTGGGCGCTCGTCCTCCCCTCCCCCCCAGCGCTCGACAGCGGCGAGCATCGCGAACTGGCCGGGCGCGGGCGCGACGCCCTCGGGATCACTGATGCGTAGGAGGCGGTAGGCGCCGAGCTCCTCGACCCCTGCGACGCGCAGCGCGCGCCGCTCGAAGGGTGCGAGCGCCATCAGCTGACCCCGATGGGATCCCGGCCGCGGTGGAGCTCTTGCAGACAGAGAACCGGCGGAGCGCCACCCTGCCGGGCGCTCGAGATCGCGCGTGCGGCGGAGACGCCCGCGGCGAGGGTCGTCAGGCAGGGAATCCCGCGAGTCACGGCGGCACGGCGAATCTGCCAGCCGTCGGTGCGTGCCCCCGAGCCGGTGGGCGTGTTGATGACGAGGTCAACGTCGCCGCGCTCGATCCAGTCGACAACGTGCGGGGAGCCCTCGCCGATCTTGTTGAGCGCCTGCGCGCGGACGCCCATGCGCTCGATTGCGGCGGCGGTGCCACGCGTGGCGAGGATGCGAAAACCGTTGTCGCTGAGGATCTGCGCGATCGCGAAGGCGCCGTCCTTGTCGGAGTCGGTGACGGAGATGAACGCGGTCCCACCGAGCGGCAGCGGCGCGCCGGCGGCGGCCTGCGCCTTGGCGAAAGCGGTGGGGAAGTCGCGCGCGATGCCCATCACCTCGCCGGTGGAGCGCATCTCGGGGCCGAGGATCGCGTCGGCGCCCTCAAAGCGGTCGAACGGCAGTACGGCCTCCTTGACGGAGATGTGATCGCCGAAACCGAGACCTTCCTGCTCGCGCGGCAGGCCGAGTGCGGCGATGCGCTCGCCGAGCATGATCCGGCAGGCGAGCTTCGCCAGCGGTAGGCCGACGGCCTTGGAGACGAACGGCACCGTGCGCGAAGCGCGCGGGTTGGCCTCGATCACGTAGAGCTGGCCCTCGACGACGGCGTATTGGACATTGAGCAATCCGACGACGCCGATCTGCAGCGCGATGTCGCGTGTGGCAGCGCGGATCTGCTCGAGCATCTCTTCGCCGAGCGAGTGCGGCGGCAGCACGCAGGCGCTGTCGCCGGAGTGCACTCCGGCCTCCTCGACGTGCTGCATGATTCCGCCGATCCAGACCTCGTGGCCGTCACAGAGCGCGTCCACGTCGACCTCGATCGCGTTCTCCAGGAAACGGTCGAGGAAGATCTGCTGGTTGCCTTCGACCTCGCGGCGCAGGTAGTCGGCGAGACCCTCGCGCGAGTAGACGATCTCCATCGCGCGGCCGCCCAGCACGTAGCTGGGGCGCACGAGCAGCGGGTAGCCGACCTGCTCGCCGCAGTCGAGGGCCTCCTGCACGTTGTGCGCGGTGGCGTAGGGCGGCGCTTTGTAGCCGAGGCGCCCGAGCAGCTCGCCAAAGCGCCCGCGATCCTCGGCGAGGTCGATCGCGTCGACGCTCGTGCCGAGCAGCGGCACGCCGGCGGCGACGAGTCCGGCGGCAAGCTTCAGCGGCGTCTGCCCGCCGAACTGCACGATCAGGCCGTCTAGACCCCCGCCCCCCCGCTCGACCGCGACCACCGCCAGCACGTCTTCGAGCGTGAGCGGCTCGAAGTAGAGACGGTCGGAGGTGTCGTAGTCGGTGGAGACGGTCTCGGGGTTACAGTTGACCATCACCGCATCGCGCCCGGACGCGCGCACGGTCATCGCCGCGTGCACGCAGCAGTAGTCGAACTCGATGCCCTGGCCGATGCGGTTCGGTCCGGAGCCCAGGATCACGACCGAGGGCCGCTCGCCGCGGCGCACCTCGTGCGCCGGCGCTCCCGCGTGTGCACCGCCGATCGGCGGACGCTCCCAGCCGGAGTAGTAGTAGGGCGTCTGCGCGGGGAACTCCGCAGCGCAGGTATCCACGGACTTGAATGTGCGCTGGCCGGTGAAGGGCGCCTTGGGGTCCGCGGCGAGCGCGGCGAGCTCACGCAGGAACCAGGGGTCGATCGAGGTGCGCTCGTGAATCGACTCGATCGAGCTGCCGCGGCGCAACAGCTCGAGGATCGTCTCAAAGTGCTCCGGCCCAGGGGTGCGCAGGCGGTCGAGCAGCTCCTCGTCGGCGATCGCCTCAAGACGCGCAGGCTTGTCGAGCTCGCGCGAGCGCAGAGCCTTCGCGAATGCCTGCCCGAAGGTGCGCCCGATCGCCATGACCTCCCCGACGGACTTCATGTGCGTGGATAGCGTGGGCTCAACGCCGGGGAACTTCTCGAAGGCGAAGCGCGGCCACTTGACGACGACGTAGTCGATCGTGGGCTCGAAGCTCGCGGGCGTGACACCGGTGATGTCGTTGTCGATCTCCTCCAGGAGGTAGCCAACTGCCAGACGCGCGGCGATCTTCGCGATCGGAAACCCAGTGGCCTTGGAGGCGAGCGCCGAGGAGCGCGATACACGCGGGTTCATCTCGATCACGAGGATCTCCTCGGTGTCGGGATTGACCGCGAACTGCACGTTGGAGCCGCCGGTCTCCACGCCGACGGCGCGGATCACGGCAATCGCCTGGTCGCGCAAGCGCTGGTAGAGGCGGTCGGGGAGTGTCTGCTGCGGCGCGACGGTGACGGAGTCCCCGGTGTGCACGCCCATCGGGTCGACGTTCTCGATCGAGCAGACGATCACGACGTTATCGGCGCGGTCGCGCATGACCTCGAGCTCGAACTCGCCCCAGCCGATCACCGACTGGTCGATCAGCACCTGCCCGATCGGCGAGGCTTCCAGGCCACGCGTGACGATCGCGCGGTACTCCTCGGGGGTGCGCGCGATCCCGCCGCCGCGTCCGCCGAGGGTGTAGGCGGGACGTACGATGCAGGGCAGGCCGAGGTCGGGGAGAGCATCCAGCGCCTCCTGCAGGCCGCGCTGCACGTCGACGGTCTGCGTCTGCTCATCACGCCCGGAGGCGATCGCGCTCTTGGGCATCGCCAGACCGGCCAGTTGCATCGCGGCGCCGAACAGCTCGCGGTCCTCGGCGCAGCTGATCGCGTCGTAGTTGGCGCCGATCAGCTCGACGCCGAGTCGCTGCAGCGTTCCGTTGTCGTGGAGCTCCTTGGCGAGGTTCAGCGCGGTCTGCCCGCCGAGCGTCGGCAGCAGCGCATCGGGGCGCTCGCGCTCGATGACCTGCGCGACGGGGCCGGCGAGCAGCGGCTCGATGTAGGTCGCGTCGGCGAACTCGGGGTCGGTCATGATCGTCGCGGGGTTGGAGTTGACGAGCACGATCTCGTAGCCCTCCTCGCGCAGGATCTTGCAGGCCTGCACACCGGAGTAGTCGAACTCGGCGGCCTGGCCGATCACGATGGGCCCGGAGCCGAGGATCAGGATCTTGTGGATGTCATCGCGCCGGGGCATCTAGGCGGTGGCCTCCGCGATCCGCGCCAGGAAGCGGTCGAACAGGTGCACCGAGTCGTGCGGACCCGGCCCGGCCTCGGGGTGGTACTGCACGGCTCCCCCGGGCACGTCGAGCAGCTCGATGCCCTCGACGGTGCGGTCGTAGAGATTGACATGCGTGAGCTGCGCGGCGCCGAAGTCGGTGTGCCAACGCACGGGCCGCATGCCGTCGATCGTGCGTGCGCCCGCGGGTCCGAGCACGGCGAAGCCGTGGTTCTGGGAGGTGATCTCCACGCGTCCGGTCTGCAGATCCTTGACGGGATGATTCGCCCCGCGGTGGCCGAAGGGGAGCTTGAACGTTTGCAGGCCCAGCGCGCGGCAGAGCAGCTGGTGCCCGAGGCAGATGCCCCATACGGGCCGGCGACCGATGAGTTCGCGGACGGTGTCCACCACGTACCCGAGCGGGGCGGGGTCGCCGGGGCCGTTGGCGAGCAGTACCGCATCGACATCCGCCGCGAGCAGCTCGGCGGCGGGCGTGGTGCACGGGTAAAGCGAGACCCGCGCTCCGCGCGCGACGAGATGGCGCACAATTGAGCCCTTGATGCCGGTGTCGAGCACCGCGATCCGCGGCCCCGAGCCGCCCTCACCGTGGTGGGTTGCCTCATTCGGTGTCACGAGTCCCACTAGATCCTGTCCCGCCATCGGCGGCTCGGCTGCGATCAGCGCCGCCGCATCCTCCTGGTCGAGAGTGCCCGGGAAGATTCCGCCGCGCATCGCGCCGGCCTCGCGGATGTGGCGCACCAACGCGCGCGTGTCGACACCGGTGATCGCGGGGACGCCGCAATCGGCCAGCCACGCCAGCCAGCCGCGCTCGGCGCCGGGTGCGTCCTCGCGATCGCACGCCTCGCGCATGATCACCCCGCGTGCCCAGGCGCGCTCGGACTCCATCGCCTCGGCGCTGACACCGTAGTTGCCGATGTGCGGGTAGGTGAACGTGATCAGCTGTCCCGCGAAGGAGGGGTCGGTCGCCGACTCCTGGTAGCCGGACATGCCGGTCGTGAAGACCACCTCGCCAACGGCGTGGGCCTCAGCGGCGCAGGCCTCGCCGTCGAAGCGGATGCCGTCCTCGAGCAGGATGTAGGAGGGCGGACGCATCTAGACGGCGGGCCTCTGCGCAATCGTGATGGGCGCGGACGGGCGCATCTACAGGATCAGCCTCTGCACGGCCTTGAACTCGGGCGCACCGGCGGTGCCGAGCAGCTCAAAGAGCGCGGCCTCGACGGTGCTGATGATCGCGCCGGCGTCCTCCAGGCGCTGCAGCCCGCGCGCGTAGTCGAGCTCGTGGCGCGAGCCGACGGCATCGGCGGGCACGTGCACTTCGACTCCGCGCGCGAGTAGGTCGTGCGCGGTCTGCGAGACGCAGACGTGGGTCTCGATGCCGCATACGATCGCCTGCGTGCGACCTTCGAGGTCGAACCCGTCGGCGCGCGCGGCAGAGAAGACGGTCTTCTCGATGCGTCGCTCGTCCTGCAGGCCGAGCTCGGGAGCGCTCGTACCGAGGCCCTTGGGGTATTGCTCGCTGACGAGCGCGGGCAGCTCCATGATGCGCGCGGCCTGGATCAGTTTGGCGCACGCCTGTGCGACGTTCGCGAAGGAGGCGTAGGGGCGGAAGGCCTCCTGCACGTCGACGACGACCAGCGCCGCGCGCTCGCGTTCGAGCAGGCTCACGCCGTCACCGCCCGCGGGGCGCCCGCGTTCGCGACGTTGCTGCTCATACGAAAGGCGAGCGAGCCGGCGGCGAGCGTGAGCAGTACGCGCCCGCGCAGGCGCCGGCCGGCGAAGCAGCAGTTCTCCGAGCGACTCTGCCATCCGTGCTCGCCAGCGATCCACTCGGCGTCGAGGTCGATGAGCGTGAGGTTGGCCTCCTCCCCGACGGCGATCCGCGCGGGCGAGAGCCCGAACAGCGGTCCGCCCGCCGTCATACGCTCGACTAGCAGTCCGAAGCCGATCGTGCCGGGCAGCACGAGCTCGGTGTACAGCGCCGCGAACGCGGTCTCCAAGCCTGTGGTACCCATCGGCGCCTCGGTGTACGGCAGCGCCTTCTCCGCGCGTGCGTGCGGAGCGTGGTCGGTCGCGACGCAGTCGATGACACCGGTGCGCAGCCCCTCCACGATCGACTGACGGTCGGCGGCAGTGGCGAGGGGCGGATTCATCTTCATGCTCGTGTCCAGACCGCGCACGTTCTCCTCGGTGAGCAGCAGATGATGCGGAGTCGCCTCCGCGCTGACCGCGATGCCGCGCGCCTTGGCACCCGCCACAACCTCCACGGACGCGGTGCAGCTCAGATGCTGAAAATGCACGCGCGCGCGCTCGCTGCCCGCCAGCTCGGCGTCACGCGCGACCATCGTGGCCTCGCTCGCCGCGGGGACACCCGGGATCCCGAGCTCGGCGCTCACAATCCCCTCGTGCATGCTGCCGCCGCGCGAGAGCGAGCGGTCCTCCTCGTGTAGCGCGAGCACGGCGCCGGCCTGACGCAGCGCGGCGCGCAGAATGCCCGCATTGGCCACCGGCTGGCCGTCGTCGGTGAAGCCCAGCGCTCCCTGCTCGCGCATCGCGGTCAGGTCGGTCAACTGCTCCCCCTGGAGGCCGCGCGTGACTGCCGGCAGAAATCCGACCGGGACGCACGCGTCGTGCGCCGCGCGTTCGCGCACCGCAATTAGCCCCTCCGGAGTATCGATCGCGGGAGCGGTGTTCGGCATCGCGATAACTCCCGCGAAGCCCCCGGCGGCGGCCGCGCGAGTCCCGCTCTCGATGTCCTCCTTGTGCTCCTGTCCAGGGCTGCGCAGATGCACGTGTGGATCGAAGAACGCCGGCAGCAGGCTCAGGCGCCCGTGGCCTTCCACCAGCTCGAGCTCGGGCTGTCGAGCGTCTAGTGTCCCCGGAGCGGCGAGCTCCGCGATCGCGCCGGCGCGCACGAGCACGTCGTGACGGGCGTCCAAGCGCAGGCGCGGATCGAGCACGCGCACATCTCGCAACAGCAGATCTGCCGGTGGCCGAGGAGAACGAACGAGCTTGGGGGCGCTCATCGAACGCTCCCCCGTGAGGCTCTTGGTGCTCGGCAGGTAGGCAAGCTCATTGAATTATCGAGGACGACGCCCGCTTCGCGTCTTGCCGGTCCCCGAAGTCCCCGGCGAGCGACTCCTCGGGAGCCTCCTCCGCAGCGCCATCGGGGCCGCCGCCGGTCTCCCCGGCAGGCATACCCGCCCTGTCGGTCGCGGCGGCGAGGCGCTCGGACCAGCGGACCAGGCTGGCCGATCCGCGCTCGGGAAACGGCACCTCGACGGTGTCGAAGTCGCGTGGCACCTCGGTATCGGGAAACGCCGCGCGCGCCTCACGCCGCACCTCGCCACCGGCGTAACGGGTCGAGAGATGCGTGAGCACGAGCATCCTGACTTCCGCCTTGTGCGCGAGCCCGGCCGCCTGGCGTACCGTGCTGTGGCCGGTCTGGCGTGCCCGCTCGGCCTCCTCCTCGACGAACGTGGCCTCGTGGACGAGGACGTCGGCCTGATGCGCGGCGATCGCGAGCGCCTCACAGGGAGAGGTGTCGCCGGAGAGCACGACCTTGCGCCCCTCGCGCGTGGCCCCCATCACCTGGGCGGGGCTCACGCCGGCCACGGTCTCGCCGCGCACGAGCCGCCCGAAGTCGGGTCCGGGTCGCACGCCGAGCTGCTCGGCGAGCTGCGGATCGAGGTGTCCGGGGCGAGCGTCCTCGACGAGCACGTAGCCGTAGGCCGAGGCCCCGCGATGATTGACGGGTATAGCGGCGACACGGTACCCGTCGCGCTCGACCGTCTCGGCCGGACCGAGCTCGATGATCGAGAGCTCGTAGGGCAGTCGCCGCCCATAGATGAAGCGTGTTGCGCCCATCAGCTCGTTCAACCCGGGCGGTCCGTAGATTGTCAGCGGCCGCTCGCGGTCGCGCAGCGCGAAGGACTTGAGCATTCCCGGCAGGCCCAGCCAGTGGTCGGCGTGGAAGTGCGTGATGAACACACAATCCATGTCCGCCAGTCCAACCGAGCGCAGCAGCTGGCGCTGCGTGCCCTCGCCGCAGTCGAACAGCAGCCGATCGCCACCGCGACGCACGAGCACCGCCGGCAGCCCGCGACGCGCGCTCGGTACCGAGCCGCCGGTCCCGGCGAAGAACAGCGAGAGATCCATGGGGGCAACGGTAGCGGCGGCCGGGGATGGGCGGCTCGCAGCGGGTAGGCTGTCGGGGCAGACGCCGCCTTCGCGCGAGGCGGCGCCGGCGCCCGTAGCTCAGTGGATAGAGCGCCCGCCTCCGGAGCGGGAGGTCGCAAGTTCGAATCTTGCCGGGCGCGTGTCGGAGGCGTTAGCCCTCACTCCCACCCCAAATCCTCCTCGGCCGCCGCGTGCTCGATCTGCTCGAGCGTGACGTCGGTCCAGCGATCCTCGACCATCGCCTGCAGAGCCTGCTCGATTGTCGGTGCCCATACGCGCCGTGCGATCGCGACTCGCCCGGTGGCCCTCGCATACTCTCTCTCACGGTAGCCGTCTTGACATGACTCCAAACCCAGATCGCGATCGCGTAACTCCAACCACGACCGGGCGCACCGCAACGAAGGCCGAGCGTGCGCGCTCGTTCGCCGGCGTGGCCGCGGAGTACGAGCGTGGCCGCCCGGCGTATCCGCGCACGGCGATCGAGTGGCTGCTCGGCAGCACCCCGCTCGAGGTGCTCGATCTAGGCGCGGGAACAGGGAAGCTGACCGCGGGCCTCCTCGACGCGGGCCATCGCGTGATCGCGGTCGAGCCGCTGAGCGAGATGCGGGAGATCCTGACGGCGAGGTTGCCGCGGGCGCGGGTGCTGGCGGGAACGGCCGAGCGACTGTCGCTCGCGGACGCCGATGTCGACGCGGTGCTCGTCGGCGCCGCGTTTCACTGGTTCGATCAGGAGCCCGCTTTGGCGGAGATTGCGCGGGTGCTGCGCCCGCGCGGTGTCCTGGGGTTGCTGGGAAACGGATTCGACACCACGACCGCGTGGGTCGCGCGTGTGCGGGAGATCCTGGGGCCACCCGCGATCGAGCGCCCCGGCCACTGGCCCTCGCCAGCCGATCTGCGCGAGCGCTTCGCGGAGGTCGACGAGCGCGAGTTTCCGCACACGCAGCGCCTCGACCGCGCCGGCCTGCGCGACCTCGCGAGCTCGCGCAGCACGCTCGCGGTGATGTCCGACGCCGAGCGCGAGAGCGTACTTGCAAGCCTCGATCGGCTGTGGGAGCAGGAACCGGGGCTGGTCGGACGCCAGGAGGCCGAGCTGCCGTGGCGAACACGCGTGCGGCGCTGCCGGCGCCTCCTGCCGACGGCGCCCCCTTCATAATCCTCAGAAGTTCGATATGATCAGTGCACAATGCAACCTGAATCGATCGCAGACCCCCTCGCGCCGCCGGCGCTGAGCGGCTCGAACCCCCGCGCCGCAAGCAACCCGCGCGGAGCGAGCGGTCGATGTTCGCGTCGCACCTGACCTCGCTCGCCTCGCTTCCCGCGCAATGAGCGAGCTCCGGCATGCCCGAATGCGCACCCGCCGAATCGGCCGGCCCCGCCGGCCTCCCTCCATCCCTCATCGCTAAGTCAAAGGAGATCCCATGCCCCGCATCATCGTCACCACCGATCCGGTCTCCTCGCCGGTAACGGACGCCCCGGTATTGCTCGACGAGCACGTGCACTCCGTGCACCTCAGCAACGACCACGCCGCGGCGCAGCTCGTCGAGCGGCTCGCCTGGGCGATCAACGACGCCGAGGATGTCGAGCAACGCCGTCCGGACCGCGCGGCGCCCTCAGCCCGACAGACCATTAGACCCAGGCGCAGCACACCGCGCATACGCGTGGTGCCTGCATAGCAACCCGTTGGGCGCGGGCGGCGAGACGATAGCGCCACTTCCCGGCGAGATTTACATTCGTTTTCGCCGCCCGTTAGCCACCGCACATTCGTGGGCGCCAGGATGGATTCACCCCGATCCGGAGGTGTGACCCATGAAGCGCCTGATACCCCTCGCGATGTTCGCGGCCCTGACGGGGGCCGCGGTGACAGCCGCGGCCGTCCTGCTGCTCGGCGGCTCCCCCGCGAACCGCACCACCACCACGGTCTCGGCCTCGACGGCAAGCGGTAGGACGTCCGCCGCCGGCTCCAGGCGCGAGGTCTCCTCCTCGAGCACCGGCGCGCTGACCGCGACGCAGATCTATCAGCAGGATTCGAGCGGGGTCGTCGCGATCCGCGTGCGGACCGCCTCCGGCGAAGACAGCGGCACGGGGATCGTGCTCAACGACAGTGGCCTGGTCCTCACCAATAACCACGTCGTCGCCGAAGCGAGCGCGATCGTCGTGAGTCCCGGCAAGTCCACCAGCCAGACCAGGACCGCGACCCTCGTCGGAGCCGATCCCAACAGCGATCTCGCGCTGATCAAAGTCGACCCCTCGGGGCTCGGCCTGAAGCCGCTGAAGCTCGCGGACTCGGGCACAGTGCAGGTCGGCGACCCGGTGTACGCGATCGGCAACCCCTACGGCCTCGACGAGACCCTCACCCGCGGCATCGTCTCCGCGCTGGGCCGCGAAATCGCGGCTCCCGACGGTGCGAAGATCACGGGCGCGATCCAGACCGATGCCGCGTTGAACCCCGGCAACTCCGGCGGGCCGCTGATTGACGCGGAGGGCGAAGTGATCGGGGTCAACTCCCAGATCGCCAGCACACAGGTCGAGACCGTGGGCTCCCAGCCGGGTAGCACGGGCGTCGGCTTCGCAATCTCCTCGGATACCGCCGGCCAGGTCATCAAGACGATCGAGGCCGGTGGCGGCAGCAGCGGCGCAACGACGCAAGCGAGCGGTGGCGCGGCCGAAGGTGCGAGTGGCACAGTCCAAGGCGGTGACACCGAAGCGTCCCCCTACGGCGCCCCCGGCGGCTCCGGCGCGGAAGGGAGCACCGGCGCGGAAGGGAGCACCGGCGCGGAAGGGAGCACCGGCGCGGAAGGGAGCACGGGCGCGGAAGGGAGCACGGGCGTTGAAGGAAGCGCCGGCGGCGCCGAAGCGTACGGCGCGAGCGGCGGCGGCTATGGTGCCGGCGGCGGTCGGGTGGTGATCGTGCCCTGAGAAGATGCCGGGGTGCAGCCCGACCCGGACGATCGCATGGGAGCCGCTTCCTCCGCGGAGCATGAGCAGCTCTCCCCCGCCGCGCTGCGCCGGATCTTCCGCGAGGCGCGGCGGAATCCGGAGCTCGCGGTACTGGAGGGGCTGCACGCCCTCAAGCACGCGCTGCGCTTCGGCGCCGAGATCGTGTGCGTCGCGATCACCGAGCCCGAGCGGCTGAGCGCGTTGGCACAGACGCTCGCGCCGGATGTGCTGCGGCACATGCCGGCCGGCGCCCAGACGCTCTCCTTGGAGGCGTTCCGGACACTCGCCCCGCAGCCGCCGCCAACGGGGGTGATCGCGCTGGCACGCCGCCCATCCCAAGCGCTCGCGGCTCTCCTGCAAGAGGATCGGCGTGCCGCGCCGATCGTGCTGCTGGAGAACCCGCGCGACCTCGGAAACCTCGGTGCGTGCGTGCGCGTCGCGGCCGCGGCGGACATCGCCGGGGTGCTCAGCAGCGGCGGGCACGACCCGTGGGATCCGGCGGCGCTACGCGGCAGCGCGGGACTGCATTTCGCCCTGCCGGTCGCCCACCTCTCCGAGGAGGCGCTCGCGCAGCTCAGCGGGACCGCCGAGCAGCGCACGCATAATCGCCCGCTCGTCGCAGTCGACCCCGACGGAGATCAGCTCCATCCCACACAGCTTCCCGCGCGAGCGATCCTCGCATTCGGCGGCGAGCGCCGGGGTCTCTCCGCGGAGCTCCTGGATCGCGCCGATGCGCGGGTCAGCCTGCCGATGCGCGAGGGCGTTTCGAGCCTCAATCTCGCGACCTCGGTGGCTGCGCTGCTCTACGCCTGGCGCCTGTCCTGACGCTTGCCGACGCGCCGTGCGCTCCACCAGCCCCAGCCGCCGACGGCTAGCACTGGCGCGACATACATCATCGAGGTGTACCAGTGGTAAAAGCACGCAAAGACGAACATCGACCCAAAAGCTACCACTCGCATAGGCTGCTGTGGTGACCTTCGCACCGCCGCTCGCCGTGTCCAACGAGCTGCTCGCCGCGACGCAGCTGGGACCGCTGATGATCCTCGGTCTGCTCTACGCGCGGCGGGCCCACACGCTGGCGATCGCTGGTCGTCCGGTGCCGGGCTGGCGCCAGGCGTGCTTCTACGGCGGCTTCGTCGTGATCGGCGTCGCCCTGACCTCGCTCGGGGGCGCCAGCCAGGAACTGCTGTTCGTGCACATGATCGAGCACCTCCTGCTGGGCGACCTCGCGTCGCTGTTGATCGTGCTGGGCCTCACCGCGCCGCTGATCGCACCGATCCTAAAAATCCGGCTGTTCGACCGCCTGCGGGTGCTGAGCAACCCGCTGATCGCGTTCCCGCTGTGGATGATCGACCTCTACGCCTGGCATCTGCCGGTCTTCTACCAGGCCGCGCTGCGCCACTCCGGCTGGCACGCGCTCGAGCACGCGATGTTCCTCGGCTTCGGGATCAACATGTGGATGTGCCTGTTCGGGCCGCTGCCCACGCCGGCTTGGTTTGGGAACCTCGGCAAGCTCATCTACATTGTCGCCGTGCGGCTGGCGGGCACGGCGCTCGGCAACATCTTCCTGTGGTCGGGCACGGTCTTCTATCCGTTCTACCTGCAGAGCGACTCGCTGCACCACATCTCCCCGATCGCCGACCAGAACATCGCGGGCGCCGTGATGATGGTCGAGGAGAGTCTGCTCACGATCGGCCTGTTCTGCTGGCTGTTCCTGCGTACGGCCCGCGAAAGCGAGGAACGCCAGGATCTACTCGACTTCGCGACCCGCCACGGCGTCGCGCTCAGCGAGAAGCGCGCCGCGCGCGCAATCGCCGCCGGCCGCGGCGGCGACCTGCGCAAGCGTCTGGAAGGTCACTTGGAGAATGGCACGAGCGACGCGAGCGGCACGCCGGCGCCCCAGCTGCGCAAGGATCTCGGCGAGCCGAGCGCTCGCTAAGAGAACCGCGACCTGCGACTGCACCACACCGCACCCTATCCTGAGCGGTATGTGCGTCGGATGCGCAATGGCGGCCGCTTCCGCGGCCAGCGGCTTTCGCACCTGGCTGCAGACCCACCACTTCGGCTGGCTCACGCCGCAGCGCATGCGTCGCCTGACGATCGGCGCGATGTGCGCCGCCGGGCTCGTCTCGACGATCGGCGTCAGCGGCTCCTCGCCGCCGACGGCTGCCGCGCACACCTCGCGCGCGACGCATCACGCCGTCAGCCGGCGCTAGCCCCCCGCGACAGCTGGCAGGATCGTCAACTCCGCCCCGTCGGCGACCGGCGTCTGCAGGCCGTCGAGGAAGCGGATGTCCTCGCCGCTGAGGTAGACGTTGACGAAGCGCCGCAGCGAGCCGTCCTCGTCGGAGATCCGCTCGCGCAGCTCGCCGAAGCGGTCGTAGAGACCGTCGAGCACGTCCTGCACGGTCGCGCCGTCCAGCTGCGCCTCGCTGGCACCTCCGGCCGCGGCACGCAGCTGCGTGGGGATCTTCACCGTTACGGACATCGCCGTCAGCTCCACGCGCCCGCGAGCGCGGCGGTCATGCTCTCGGTCGCTACCGTGCTGGGCACCCCGGCCTCGAACGCCTCGACGCTCGGCTCGATCGTGTGCGTCTCGAACGTGCCGCGCACCGCGTCGAGCGTCTTCAGACCCTCGCCGGTGATGACCAGCACGACGCGCTCCTCGGGATCGATGTCACCGCGCGCAGCGAGCTTGGCGAGGACCGCCGTCGTGACGCCACCGGCGGTCTCGGTGAAGACGCCGGTCGTCTCGGCGAGCAGCTTGATGCCGGCGCGAATCTCATCGTCGCTGACGGAGTCCACCGAGCCGCCGCTGCGGCGCGCGAGGTCGAGCGCGTAGGGACCGTCGGCGGGGTTACCGATCGCGAGCGACTTGGCGATCGTGCTCGGCTTCACCGGCCGGCAGACCTCGTGACCGGCGGCGAACGCGCTGGCCACCGGTGAGCAGCCCTCGGCCTGAGCGCCGTTCATGCGCGGCAGCTCACCGTCGATCAGGCCGAGCTCGGTCCACTCCTGAAAGCCCTTGGCGATTTTCGTGAACAGCGAGCCCGAGGCGACCGGGACGATGCAGCGGTCGGGCAGCTCCCAGCCGAGTTGCTCGGCGATCTCGAACGCGAGCGTCTTGGAGCCCTCGGCGTAGTAGGGGCGCAGGTTGATGTTCACGAACGCCCACTCGCGCTCGGCGCACAGCTCGGTGCAGAGGCGGTTGACGTCGTCGTAGTTGCCCTTCACCCCGACGAGCTTCGTGCCGTAGACGCCCGTCGCGAGGATCTTCTGCTCCTCCAGATCCGAGGGAATGAACACGTAGGAGTCGAGGCCGAGCGCCGCCCCGTGCGCGGCTACGGAGTTCGCGAGGTTGCCCGTCGAGGCGCAGGCGATAGTCTGAAAGCCGAGCTCGCGAGCGCGTGTGACGGCGACCGAGACCACGCGATCCTTGAAGGAGTGCGTGGGGTTGGCGGCGTCATTCTTGACCCACACCTCGCGCAGGCCGAGCCGCTGCGCGAGGCGATCGGCGCGAATCAGCGGGGTGCAGCCGGCCGGCAGGCCGACACGCGAGGCCAGGCGCCCCGAGGGGCCGGGAGGACCGCCGGCGAGCGGCAGGAAGTCGGCGTAGCGCCAGATGTTCTGCGGGCCGCCCTGAATGCGACGGCGCAGCTCGCCGACGTCGATGCTCGCGCGCTCGTGGTCGTAGGCGACCTCGAGCGGGCCGAAGCAGCGCTCGCACACGTACAGCGCCTCCAGCGGGTAAGGGGTACCGCACTCCCGACACTTCAAATTGGTTGCAGCCATCTCGGACTCCTTCGATCTGTGGTCTTCGCCGTGTCACGGTGTGGCGAAGAGCAGAAGCCCGCCACACATCTAGCTGGAATTGGCACCTTCCCGCAGTGACGTCTGCGGTGGTTGCCGGGGCTTCGTCGGGCCAGTCCCTCCACCCCTCTGGATGTGTACAGCTACGAGGCACTATATCGGACCTGCGGCGGAAATGCATAGGGCCTCAGACGCGTGTCTGGCGCGTCGCCAGCTTTACGGTAACGCCCTCGCGGCGACGGTGTAGCCCCTCTCGATGAGTACCTCCGTGCCCGACACGCAGCGGCTCCCCGACCGGCAGGCGAGCGACTTCGAGCCCCACGAGCCGCGGACCAAGAAGCGAATGCTGATCATCGTCAACCCCTACGCCTCGACGGTCTCCGAGAATCTGCGCCATCTCGTGGTGCACGCGCTGCAGGGCCGCTTCGAGGTCGACGCCGTCGATACCGAGGCGCGCGGCCACGCCACCGAGATCTGCCGCGAGGCCGCCCACGAGGGCTATGACGTCGTCGTCGCCTTCGGCGGCGACGGAACGGTCAACGAGGCGGCCAACGGACTGCTGGGCTCCTCCACCCCACTCTGCTGCCTGCCGGGCGGCTCGGCGAACGTGTTCGGCAAGATGCTCGGCATCCCCGGCGAGTTGGTCGACGCGACCGAGCATCTCCTGGGCTTAGCGGACGACTGGCGCGTGCGCCAGGTGGATCTCGGCGTCGTCAACGGGCGCTGCTTCGCGTTCGCCTCGGGACTCGGGCTCGACGCTAGCGTCGTGCAGCGCGTGGACTCCAATCCGCATCTGAAGGCGCGCCTGGGCCCCTGGTACTTCACGTGGGTCGCGGTGAGCACGTTCGCGCGACGCTACCTGGTGCGACCTCCGCGGCTGACGGCAGCGGTGGGTGGCGAGGAGCTCGCGGGGGTCACGGCAATCGTGCAGAACGGCTCCCCCTTCACTTACTTTCAGAACCGACCGATCGAAATCGCCGAGGATGCCGCGCTGGACTCGGGAACCCTGGTCGGCTGCGTGCTGCACCGCGCGCGACCGATCGACATGCCTTTCATTGCGTGGCGGGCTTTTTCGCGACGGGCGCGCCTGGCGCGGCATCGGCAAATCTCGAGCTTCCATGAGCTCACCGAGCTGACCGTGCGCACCGCCGACGGTAAGCCACTGCCGCTGCAGGTCGACGGCGACTACCTCGGGGAGGTCACCGAGGCGCGCTACTCGGTCCTGCCACAGGCGCTGAACGTCCTCGCCTGAGCGACCTGAGGACGCCGGGCTCTGACGCTAGCCGGCGACGCCCGGCGTGACGCGGTAGGCGTCGAACACCGACTCGGTGTTGCGCAGACGATTGATCGCGCCCTTCAGCGAGTGCGTGTCGGCAACCTCCACGACGAAGCGATTCTTGACCATCGGCGGATTGGAAAGGCAGCGCGCTTCGAGGATGTTGGCGCCGGCCTCGGAGAACACGCGCGAGAGATCCTCCAGCAGACGGTGGCGGTCCCACGCGTCGATCTGGATTTCGACGACGAACGCAGTCGCCTGATCGCCTTCCCAGTAGACCGGTGTGAAGCGCTCGGGATTCTTGCGCAGCGTCGTCGTGTTGGGACAGTCTTCGCGGTGGATCGTGATGCCACGTCCCAGGGATATGTAGCCGACGATCGGATCGCCGGGAACCGGGCGGCAGCACTTGGCCAGTCGCAGCATCACGTCCTCGACGCCCTCCACGCGAATCCCATACTGCCCGGAGGAGCGCGTCGGGCGCCGGCGCGAGCCGCCGACCTTCAGCAGGTCGCTCGCCGCGGTCGCGCCGCCGTCGGCGGCCTCGCCCTGCTTGAGGCGCTGCATGACCTTGTTGAGCACGACCTTCGGCGAAATCTTCGCGCCGCCGAGCGCGATGTAGAAGTCATCCGCCTTGCGGTAGCCCATTTCGCGGATCACGTCGGCGAGCAGCGCTGAACCGGTGATCTTCTGGGCCGGCAGGCCCTGCTTCTTGAGGTGTTCCTGGAGCAGGTCGCGGCCGGTGTGCTCGGTGTCCTGACGGGACTCCGCTTTGAACCACGCGCGGATCTTGTTGCGCGCGCGTGTCGTCTTGACCATCGCCAGCCAGTCGCGCGAGGGACCGCGCTCGCGCTTGGCGGTGAGGATCTCGACGATGTCGCCGCTGCGCAGCTCGTAGTGCAGCGGCACGATCTTGCCGTTCACGCGCGCCCCGACGCAGCGGTGGCCGATCTCGGTGTGCACCTCGTAGGCGAAATCCAGCGGCGTCGCGCCGGCAGCGAGCGACTTGACTTCGCCCTTGGGCGTGAACACGTAGACCTCGTCCTCGAAGAGGTCGATCTTGAGGCTCTCCATGAACTCCTGCGGGTCGGAGAGCTCCTGCTGCCAGTCGAGCATCGAGCGCAGCCACTTGAGCTTGGCGTCCTCCGGCCACGCCGCCCCGGCCTCGCCCTTGCGCGAGGATCCGCTCTCGCCGCCGTGCTGCTCGGAGGGACCGCCTCCGCGCTGCTTGTACATCCAGTGCGCCGCGACGCCAAACTCGGCCATCTCCTGCATCTCGTGCGTGCGGATCTGAATCTCCAGCGGCTGTCCCTCGGGCCCGATCACCGTGGTGTGCAGCGACTGGTACATGTTGAACTTCGGCATCGCGATGAAGTCCTTGAAGCGTCCCGGCAGGGGCTTCCACAGCGAGTGGATCACGCCGACCGCGCCATAGCAGTCCTTGACCGAGTCCACGATCACGCGCATCGCGGTGAGGTCGTAAATCTCGTTGAACTCGCGGCCCTTCTTGGTCATCTTCGAGTAGATCGAGTAGAAGTGCTTGGCGCGGCCCGCGATCTGGGCGTTCACGCCCAGCTTGTCCAGCTCGGCGGCGAGGTACTCGCCCGCTTCGCTGACATAGCGCTCGCGTTCGTCGCGCTGCTGGGCGACGAGGCCCTTGATCTCCTGGTACTTGCGCGGGTGCAGCGTCGCGAACGCGAGATCCTCGAGCTCCCACTTGATCGCATGGATGCCGAGACGATGCGCGATCGGCGCGTAGATCTCCAGGGTCTCCTTGGCCTTATCGATCTGCTTCTGCTTGGGCATCGCCTCGATCGTGCGCATGTTGTGCAAGCGGTCGGCGAGCTTGATTAGGATGACCCGCACGTCGGTGGCCATCGCGACCATCATCTTGCGGTAGTTCTCGGCCTGCGCCTCGTCGCGTGAGCGGAACGTGATGCCGGTCAGCTTGGTGACGCCGTCGACGATCGCGGCGATCTCCTCGCCGAAGCGCTCACGGACCTCCTCGATCGAGGCCGAGGTGTCCTCGACAGTGTCGTGCAGCAGCGCCGCGCAGAGCGTCTCGGTGTCCAGGCGCATCCCGGCGCAGATCCGTGCTACGCCGACGGGGTGCACGATGAAGTCCTCGCCGGTCTTGCGCAGTTGGTCGGCGTGATGCTCGCACGCGAACACGAAGGCCTCCTCGACGCGCTCACGATCGATGCGGACGGTCGAGTCGGCGGCGTGCTCGGAGACGATCGCGAACAGGTCGCCCAGCAGCCGACGCTCGAGCTCGTTTAGCCGCTGCGCGCTTTGCCCACGCGCCTGCTCGGGCCGCGCGGCCGCGCCCTCGGTGCTCGGCTCCTTGACGGGACTCTTGGGATCTTGCGGGATCGCCATTCCTTAAGGGTAGGGGACCGGGTGGGCGCCTTGAAGGAGAGCCGCGATCCTAGAGTCGTATTCGCCCGCGCCCGCCGCCGCTCAGGCGAACAGGACGAGCTCCTCCTCGACCCGCTCGTGAGTCTCCGACCGCTCGTTGCTATCGGGCTCGGGCGTCGCGATCGCGCACGCCTGCGCGTGGCGCAACACCAGCCGCGGCTCGCTCACGCCGCGCCACTCGTTGACCTCGAGCGCAAACGTCGCATCGGCGGGCTTGCCATCCTCCACCGGCAGCTGCGTACCGCGACCGAAAGCGACCGCCCGCGCGCTGTCCGTTCCAGAGCGGATCGTAAAGCGCACGTGCCGGCCTTCGCCCATCGGCCGTCGATCGGCGAACGTAGCCCCGCGTAGCATCAGCGAGACCGCCGGATTGGCGTTTCCGAAGGGCGCGAGCCGCTGCAACTCCTCGGCGAGCTCCATTCCGAGCTCGCCACAGCCGACGAGCGCGTCGACGCGCTCGGGGCGCGTGCGCAGCTCCGTCCCGAGGAGCCCCTCGGCGTGCGCGACGAACGCCTCGCCGAAGTCTTCCAGGCGCCCGCGTTCAATCTCCAGGCCCGCCGCGGCGCGGTGCCCGCCGTAGCGCACGAGGTGCCCGCCGCTCGCGTGCAGAGCACCTAGTAGGTCAAAGCCCTCGATGCTGCGGCCCGATCCGCGCCCGTTGTCTCCGTCCAGCGCGATCAGCACGAAGGGACGATGGTGGCGCTCGACCAGGCGCGAGGCGACGATCCCGATCACCCCCGGGTGCCAGCCCTCGCCGGCGAGCACGTATCCGGCCAGCTCCCCCCGCGACTCGCGCAGCTGGGCGAGCTGCTGTTCGGCATCGGTGAGGATGCGCAACTCCGTGTCGCGACGCTCGTGGTTGGCGCGGTCGAGCTCGGCGGCGATCTGCTGCGCACGCGCGGGGTCAGTGGTGAGAATCAGCTCCAGGCCGGCGTCCGCGCGATACAGGCGCCCAGCGGCATTCAGTCGCGGCGCAAGCGCGAAAGCGACCGATCGCTCGCTGACCTTCGCGGGGTCGGAGATCCGGGCGACCGTCATCAGCGCGCGCAGCCCCGGCTTAGAGGTTCCGGCCAGCGCCCGCAACCCGCGGTGCGCGAGCGCGCGATTCTCGCCGAGCAACGGCACGACGTCGGCGATCGTCGCGAGCGCGACGAGGTCGAGATCCTCGCGCGGGTCGTAGCGGCCGTGAGCCACGGCGCCATCGCGATCCCCGGAGCCCTCGCCCGCGTCGCGGCCGGCGCCGCTCCACAGTCCCAGTGCGAGCTTGTGCGCGACGGCAGCCGCGCACAGATGCGGACAGGGATAGCCGCAGAGCACGGGGTGCACGATCGGGGCGCGCGGCAGCTCGCCGTCCGAGCGCGGGGCGTGATGATCGGTCACGACCACGTCCATTCCCAGCGACTTGGCGAGCTCGACCTCCGCGACCGCGGTGATCGCGCAGTCGACGGTGACCAGCAGGCGCGTTCCGCGCAGCGCGAGGCGGCGCACGGTCTCGGGGTTCAGGCCGTAGCCGTCGCGAGCACGATCGGGCAGGTACCAGTCGACGTCGGCCCCCAGCGCGCGCAGCACCCTGACGAGCACCGCGGTAGAGCAAATCCCGTCGACGTCGTAGTCGCCGTGCACCGTGATCCGCGTCGCCGCCTTGACGTGCGTGAGGATCACCGCGATCGCCTCCTCGATCCCCGCGAACGCACCCGGCGGATGCTCCTCGTCGGCGGCGAGGAAACTGCGAGCGTGCTCGGGCTCGGCGAAGCCGCGGCGCACCAGGATCTGCGCGAGCGCGCCGCTCACGCCGAGCTCGCTTTGCAGGCGCAGCACCTGGGAGTCCGCGCAGGGCGCGATCTGAAAACGGCGAATCTCGTCCATCGGCCCACCATACGGGCCAGTTCGGACGCCGCGGCGCGCCCGGCCCAGACGTGCGGCGCGCTCAGTCGAGGGGTGCGAGCTTGGCGCGTTCGCGCCGCATGCCCTCGACGTAGACCGCGGCGATGCCGATCAGCGCTCCGGGCACGGCGTAGAGCACGACGGCGATGTCGGTCGCCTTTTTGCCGGGGATCTGCAGGCCGGAGACTTTGACGCTGTAGATCGCAGTGGCGATCACGATCGCGCCGAGTAGCGCGCCGACGAAGGCGCCGACGATGCCACCCCAGAAGCGGTCGGGCAGGAAGATCGTGAAGTGCCAGATCGCGAGGCCCATCATGACCCAGGCGAGCATCCCCATTAGCGCGCCCTCCCGTGCCGTTTGTTGCGCGGTTTCTTGCGCTGTTTGGACTGATCCTTGAGCACGAGATCCTCCGGGGTGAGGTCCGCGGCGGGATCCCGCGGTGTTTGCGCGGCCTCCGCGGGTGGGGTCTGCTCGCTCGCGGGCGTGCGTGTCGGCGTACCCGCGCGCGGCGGATCCTTGACGGGAACGCTGCCGGTGGCCGAGCTGCCCCCGCGGCCGGCGCCGCGCCGCGGACCGTTGGCCCCCGCCGGTCGGGCCGGCGGAGCGCCGCCCGCGGTCTCCTCGATGTCGAGGTCGCGCACCAGTTCGTCGAACTCCGCCTTGGAGAGGTTCTCCCCGGGCTCCTCCGGCGCGATCAGGCTCCCGCGGCGCCCGCGTCGGGGCTCCTTGGGAGGCTCGGTGTCCACGGGCGCGCCCTCGATCGTGGTCGCGTAGGGCGGCACATGGCCGAGCTCGCCCACGATCCGCGCGCGACGGTTGCGGTAGGCGCCCTCGCGCTCCTTCCAATGGGTCAGGACGGGCGAGGCGATGAAGATCGAGGAGTAGGCGCCGGAGGCGATCCCGATCATCAGCGCGAACGCGAAGTTCTTGAGCGTTTCCCCGCCGAACAACAGCAGCGCGATCACCGGCAGCAGCGTGCAGAAGCTGGTCGCCAGCGAACGCGTCAGCACCTCAGACATCGAGCGGTTGACGATCTGCGAGAACGCGGCGCGCGGCATGCGCGGCACGTTCTCGCGCACGCGGTCAAAGACAATGATGGTGTCGTAGAGCGAATAGCCGAGGATCGTCAGCAGCGCGGCGACTGTCGCGGTCGAGACTTCGCGGCCGGTCAGCGAGTAGACGCCGGCGGTGATCAGCAGGTCGTGCATCAGCGCGATCAGCACGGGGATGGCGTACTTCCACTCAAAGCGCAGCGCGATATACGCGGAGATCACCAGCAGCGAGGCGATGATCGCGATCACGGCGCTGTTGGCCACGGTCTGCCCGAACGTCGGCCCGATCGAGGTGTCGGAGGTGTTGCGCAGGCCGTAGGCGGTGTTCAGCGATTCCTCAACCTGGACGACCTGTTTGGGTTTGAGTTTCTTGAACGACATCTGATAGCCCGTACCGCCAATGTTCTTGTCGCCGGTGAGCTTCTGGATCTCGGCGTCGCCGAGGCCTTTCTGGGCGAGCACGTTGCGGATCTGCGTCTCGCTGACGGGCTTGACGAACGCGGTCTGGATGCGCGTGCCGGAAGTGAAGTCGATGCCGAAGTTGAGTCCCTTGCCGCCGATCGCCAGGGCACCGATCAGCAGGATCGTGCCCGACAGCGAGAAGAACCACTTGGAGGCGCCCATGAAGTCGAAGGTCCAGCCTTTTCCGCGCCGCGCGGCGCCGAGCATCGCGGGATGGCCGACCAGCGGCGAGCGGCCCATCAACCCGAGCGCGGCCTGCGTGGCGAGCACGGCGGTGAACAGCGTCAGCAGGGTGCCGATGCCGAGCATGAACGCGAAGCCCTGGACCTGCGCGGTGGCGAGCGCGAAGAGGATGAAGGCGGTCATGAACGTGACGACGTTGGCGTCGACGATCGCGGCAAAGCCGCGTTTGTAGCCGGCGGCGATCCCGGCGGTGATCGAGCGCCCGCCGCGAATCTCCTCCTTGACGCGCTCGAAGATCACGATGTTCGCGTCGGCGGCGATGCCGATCGTGAGGATCAGGCCCGCGATGCCGGGCAGCGTCATCGTGACCGGGATCGCCTTGATCAGCGCGTAGAAGTAGACCGCGTAGATCGCGAGACCGCCGATCGCGATCATCCCGAGCACGCGGTAGAAGATCAGCAGGAACAGGCAGACGACCGCCAGCCCGACGAGCCCGGCGACGAGGCCCTGCTTGAGCGCCTGTTTGCCGAGCGTCGCGGAGACCTGCGATTTGGCGATCAGTTCGAGCTTGATCGGCAGCGCGCCAGATTGGAGCTCGTCGGCGAGGTTTTGCGCGGAGGTGATCGTGAAGCCGCCGGTGATCTCCGAGCCGTTGGTGGCGTCGATGCCGTCGGGGTACTGCGTGAAGTCGATCGAGGGGGCCGTGATGACCTGTTCGTCGAGCACGATCGCGAAGTGCTGCAGCGCGTTGGCCTTGATCACGCCGGGCAGCATCGCGTTTTCGCCGCGCTGGGCGATCTTCTTGGTGACGCGTTCGAAGATCTTGCGCCCGCTGGAGGAGAAGCCGAAGGTGACATCGGGCAGCCCGGAGCCGCTTCCTGGAAGCTCTGCTGGGGGTTGTTGATGTCCGTGCCGTTCAGCACGGGTTCGTCGTTGAGGACGTAGAAGCTGTTCGGTGAGGGATTGCTGATTTTGCCGCTGAATTCTTCGGGGTGCGCCTGCACGAGGATCGTGCCGGGGTTCACGCGGATCGGCTTCGGCCTTCGCACCGGCCGGCGGTTTGTAGCCGTCGGCGTAGAGATCGGCCTCGGTGTCCTGTGGCGGGCAGACCGGCTTGCCACCCTCGCAGAGCATCTTTTCGTGCTTGGGTTCCACGAGGTACCAGGCTCCGTAGATGCAGCCGTTGACCTGCTTGGGGGTACAGCCGGGATCGAGCGTGGTGTCGTTCGAGCGCAGGATCGCGGGGCGTTTGGCGGCGCGCTGCACCGCCTTGTACTCCAGCAGCCCGTGCTCCACCGATGCCGCTTCGCCGCCGCCGGTGACGGCCGCGTTGGTCGGATCGGGCTTGCCTTCGGGGCCGATGACGTTGGTCTCCCAGTCATAGAAGTGCAGCTGGGCGGTCTTGCCGACTTTGTTCCTGAGCGCGCGCGGCATTCGTGACGTCGGGCAGCGAAACCTCGATTTCTTCGCCGCCGGTGCGCTGGATTTCGGGTTCGGCGACGCCGAGCTGATCGACGCGCTTGCGCATGATGTCGATCGTGCGGTTGAGCGATTCGGTGTCGACCTTCGCCTGCGGGGTCGGCCGCGCCTTGTAGATGAGCGAGACGCCACCCTTCAGTTCGAGTCCGAGCCGCGTGGGCTTGACGGCGATCACGACCGCGGACGCCGCGAGCAGGCCGGCGACGATCAGCAGGATCAGCAGGTTGCGGCGGCGACTGCCCATCGGCGCTAGCGACTTCCTCGCCTGTGCGCCTACTCGTGCCCGCGCACACCCGAGCCTCGCCGACACTACTCGACACAGCGACAAATTTCGATGCCCGATCACGACTGAAGCCTACTTGTCGGGAGTGAGCACGAGCAACAGGCCACCCTCGTCGTCGTACGCCGGGAACATGTCCGCGCGAGCACTTGCGGGCAGATCGCGCTCGCCGTTAACGCGCACCGGCTTGCCCATCGCGCGCACACCCCACTCGAGCACGGTGCCGACGGGATCGTCGCCGTTGGCGAACTCCAAGCCGAGCGCCTGCTCGACGGGTCGGCCGATCACGGCTTCCTCCTCCAGGCCGGTGAGCGCAAACGCGTTGCGCCCGCAGCCGATCACGCGCCCCTCGCGGTCGCAGACGAAGAACGCGGCATCCGGCGCGGGGTAGTAGTCGTCGAGCAGTTCGAAGAGGAACGCGAAGCCGCACTTCGCGCAGCCCTTGGGCTGGCGCGTGAAGCCGAGGTTGCGATCGATCTCGCTGGAGCGATGCCCGCAGTTGGGGCAGATGAACGGGTGGGACATGCCACCCACAGAGTAGGGAAGCCGCGCCGTGAAGGCCGCCGCCAGCGAGGAGCTCGGGAAACCCGTTGGGGAGGCTAGAAAAGACCCGGAGCGGAGAGGGACTCGGGGCCACTCGACTGCGCCGGAGGCTCGAGACCCAGGTGCGCGAATGCCGCGAGCGTCGCGGCGCGTCCGCGCGGGGTGCGCTTGATCAGCCCCTCGCGCAGCAGGTGCGGCTCGTAGACGTCCTCGATCGTGTCCTGCTCCTCGCCGACGGCGACGGCGAGCGTCGATAGACCGACGGGGCCGCCATCGAACTTCTCGCAGATCGCGCGCAGGATCTCGCGATCGAGCCGGTCGAGACCGCGCTCGTCGACCTCGAGCAGCTCCAGCGCGGCGTCGGCGGCGGCGGCGCTGAGAATGCCCTCCATGCGCACCTCGGCGTAGTCGCGCACGCGCTTGAGTAGCCGGTTGGCCACGCGCGGCGTGCCGCGGCTGCGCGCCGCGATCGCCTCCGCCCCGCCGTCCTCGAGGCGAATCTCGAGAATCCCGGCGGAGCGCTTGACGATCGCGGCGAGCTCCGCAACGGCGTAGTGCTCCAGGCGCGCCTGGATCCCGAAGCGATCGCGCAGGGGCGTGGTAAGCAGCCCACTGCGAGTCGTCGCACCGACGAGCGTGAAGGGCGGCAGGTCGAGCGTGACGACCCGCGCACCGGCACCCTGCCCGACGGTGATCGGCAGGCGGTGATCCTCCATCGCGGGGTAGAAGGTCTCCTCGAGCGTGCGCGGCAGGCGGTGAATCTCATCGACGAAGAACACACTGCGCGGCTCCAGTGCCGTCAGGAACGCGGCAATGTCTCCCTTTCGCTCCAACGCGGGACCGGCGGTCTGCACGAAGGGCACCTCCAGCTCGCTCGCGACGATCTGCGCGAGCGAGGTCTTGCCGAGTCCGGGCGGCCCGGCGAGCAGCAGATGGTCGAGCGCCTCGCCGCGCGCAACGGCGGCCTCGATCGCAACTGCGAGCTGCTCGCGCAGCGCGCGCTGGCCGATGAACTCGCTCAGGCGACGCGGCCGCAGCGAACGCTCGAGCTCCTCCTCGAGCTCGTTCTCACCGTCCAGGTAGGGCGTTTGGATGCGGGTCATCCTCGCGAGCCGGTCCTCGTGGGGCTCATCGGCCGGCGTCCGTCGGGGTACGGGCGCCGCGCAGTGCATCGGCGATCAGCGCCTCGGCGCTCTCCCCTTCGGTGCCGCGCAGCAGCTCGTCGGCTTCGGTGGGGCCGTAGCCGAGCTCGAGCAGCCCCTCACGAGCGAGCGCGCGCGGACCTGCGGCGCGGCGGGCGGCGAGCTGTCCGCCGTCGATGTCGATGACGTCGGCGAGGTCACCCATGACGCCGACCTTCTCGCGCAGCTCGACGATGATGCGCTCGGCGGTGCGCTTGCCGATCCCGGGCACGGCCTGCAGACGTGCGCTGTCGCCGGCGGCCAGCGCCGCGACCAACTCCCGCGGGGGACCGCCGGAGAGCACGGCGAGCGCGACCTTGGGGCCGACGGCCTGCACGGAGAGCAGCATCAGGAACAGGTCGCGCTCCTGCTCGGAGTGAAAGCCGTACAGCGAAAGCGCGTCGTCGCGCACGATCAGGTGCGTGTGGAGGGTGCTCTGCTTGCCGACCGCGGGCACGTGGCGCAGCGTCTCGGCGGACACCGCGGCGCGGTAGCCGACCCCGCCGCAGAGCAGCAGGACGTGGTCGGCGCGACGGACGGCAACCTCGCCGCGCAGCAGACCGATCATCGCGATACTCCGACCCCGCCGCGCGCGGGCACGCGGGCGCGGGCACGCGCGGCGGGGTGCTCACCGGCGCTACCCACACCAGCTGACCGCCCCCCGACGGCGGCCGGCCGCGCGGGCACCTGCGCAGCGGCGAGCGCTCCGGCGAGCGGGGCGGCGTTGTGGTGGCAGATGGCGACCGCGAGCGCGTCGGAGGCGTGGTCGGGCCGCGGCAGCTCGGGCAGCGCGAGCAGCGTCTGCACCATCCGCGCGACCTGATCCTTGGCGGCGCGGCCGTTGGCGCAAACCGCGGACTTGACGCGCTGGGGCGTGTAGGAGAAGCAGGGCACGCCGCGCTGGCCGCCCGCGAGCATCGTGACACCGCGGGCGTGACCGACGGCGAACGCGGTCTGGACATTCGCCCCGAAGTAGAGCTGCTCGAGGGCCATCGCATCGCAGGCGTGCTCGTCGAGCAACGCCAGGACGCGTTCGTGGACGGTCGCCAACCGGGTCTCCAGCGACAGTCCGGCGGGTGTGTCGATCACGCCGCCGTCGAGCGCCACGAGCCGCCCGCGTCGGCGCGCGACGACGCCGTAGCCGGCGTTGGCTAGCCCGGGGTCGATGCCGAGGACGATCATGAGGAAGGGATTCTGCGCGCGACGCCGGACGCCTGCCCAAACGGGATATCGGACACCGCCCCCGCGCGCGCGGCGGGGAGCGCTCAAACGGAGCCCGTGCGCGCGCTTACCCGCCACGGCGCGGCCCCGGCGGCCCAGAGGTCGTTGAGCGCGACGGCGTCCTTGTAAGTGTCCATGCACTCCCAGAAGCCCTCGTGGCGGTAAGCGCGCAGCTCACCGGCGGCGGCGAGCTGCTCCAGCGGTGCGCGCTCGAGCACGCTGTCCGGCCGCAGATAGGCGAATACCCCGCTGCGCAGGCAGAAGAAGCCGCCGTTGATCCAGTGCTCGGAGCGGGGCTTCTCGCGAAACCCGATGACGCTTCCGCTCTCGTCGTCGAGCTCGGTGATCCCGAACTGCAGCTCGGGCTGCACGACGGTCATCGTGGCGAGCGCGCGGTGGTCCTCGTGAAAGGCGAGCAGCCGCGCGAGATCGATGTCGGCGAGGCCGTCGGCGTACGTGGCGCAGAATGTGGGCGCCTGGGCAAGTCGTGGCTCGAGCAGCTTCAGGCGCCCGCCGGTGGGCGTGTCGAGGCCGGTATCGATGCACTCGACACCAACCTCCGCGGGCCAGTCCGCGGTGGCCGCGAAGCGCTCAATCAGCTCGCCGCGGTAACCCGTGGCGAGCAGGAAGCGCCGAAACCCCTGGGCGGCGTAGAGCGCGATGACGTGCTCGAGGATCGGCCGACCGCCGATCTCGACCAACGGCTTGGGGATCTCGCGGGTGTGCTCCTGCAAGCGCGCGCCGCGTCCTCCGCAGAGGATCGCGACCGGCGGCAGCGTCCCGGCGAGCGGCGCCGCCTGCGTGTCGACCGTCGACCCCGGCGTATCGACCGGGAGCCCCGACGTGTCGACCGGGAGCCCCGACGTGTCGACCGGGAGCCCCGACGTGTCGACCGGGAGCCCCGACGTGTCGACCGGGAGCCCCGACGTGTCGACCGGGGGCCCCGACGCGGCGACCGGGGGCCCCGACGCGGCGACCGGCGGTCCCTGCGCGGGGCTCACTCCGCGACGCGCTCGAGCACGTCGGCGGGCACGTCGAAGTTGGCGTGAACGGCGGCGACGTCGTCGTTCTCTTCGAGCGAGTCGATCAGTTTCATCAGCTTCTGGACCTGGCCGTCGTGTTGGATCGGGACGAGGCTGGAGGGCCGGTAGGTGAGCTCGGCGCTGTCGAGTTCGATGCCGGCCTCCTCGAGCGCGCGGCGCACGGCGGTGAAGTCGGCGAGCGCGGTGACGATCTCAAAGACGCCGTCGTCCTCGGAGATGTCCTCGGCGCCGGCCTCGACGGCGACGAGCAGGTCGTCCTCGGTAATCGAGGGTCCACCCGCCGCGCCCGCGGCGGCGTCGACGAGGATCACGCCCTTCTTCTCGAACAGGTAGGCGACGGACCCGGGCTCGCCGAGTGAGCCGCCGTGTTTGGTGAAGAGGTTGCGAACATCGGGCCCGGTGCGGTTGCGGTTGTCGGTGACGGTCTCGACGAGCAAGGCGACGCCGGCGGGCCCGTAGCCCTCGTAGACGACGGTCTCCAGCGCGTCGCCGTCGCCGCCCTCGCCGGTGCCCTTGGCGATCGCGCGTTCGATGTTGTCCTTGGGCATCGAGGCGGCTTTGGCCTTGCGCACGGCGTTCTCGAGCGCGGCGTTCAACTCGGGGTCTCCCCCGCCCTCGCGTGCGGCGACAGTTACCGCGCGGGCGAGCTTGGTGAACTGCGCGCCGCGGCGCGAGTCGACGATCGCCTTCTTGTGCTTGATCGAGGACCACTTGGAGTGTCCGGACATGGCCCTAAAGATAGTGTCTCGCGGGACTCCGCTCCGCTTCGCCGGGCCGCGGACCGGCGCGGGCGGTGTGCTCGCCGAAAGACATAGGATGGCGGCACTGATGGCGGCAGCAGTGGACCCTGCAATCTTCAAGGCGTATGACGTCCGCGGCCTCTACGGCGAGCAGATCGACGGCGAGGTCGCCGAACAGGTCGGGCGGGCGTTCGCGCGAGTGCTGGGGAAGCTGGAGGGCAAGCCCGTGGCGGAACTGCGGGTGGGCCTGGGGCGCGACATGCGCCTGACGGCGCCGGAGCTGGCGGGGCGCTACCGCGCGGGACTCGTGGCGGAGGGCGTGGAGGTGCTCGACGCGGGCCAGGTGGGCACCGAGATGCTCTACTACCTCGTCGGCTCGCGCGAGCTGGACGGCGGGCTGATGTGCACGGCCTCGCATAACCCGAAGGCGTACACCGGGGCCAAGCTCGTGCGCGGGGGCGCGCTGGCGCTCTCGGGCGAGAGCGGAATTCAGGACATCCGCCGGCTGCTCGAGGCGGGCCTAGATGACGGCAGCGCACCGGCGACACGCGGCACGGTGCAGGAGGTGGACGTCTACGCGGAGTTCCAGGAGGCGGCGCTGCGCTTCATCGACCCCGAGGCGATCAAGCCCCTGAAGGTGGTCCTCGACGGCGGCAACGGGATGGCGGGACCGATGGTGGGGCCACTGCTGGAGCGCCTGGGGCTCGACCTGATCGAGACGTACTGGACGCCGGACGGGAACTTCCCCGACCACGAGCCCAACCCGCTGCTGCCGGAGAACCGGCAATTCGTGATCGACAAGGTGCGCGAGACCGGCGCGGATCTGGGCATCGCGTGGGACGGGGATGCGGATCGCTGCTTCTTCATCGATGGCGAGGGCGAGTTCGTCGACGGCGACTTCCTGACGGCGCTCCTGGCGGAGTCACTCCTGAAGAAGCACCCCGGCGAGGCGATCCTCTACGACGTGCGCGCCTCGCGCGCCGTCGCGGACACCGTGGAGCGAGCGGGCGGCACGCCGTACGTGAACCGCGTGGGGCACGCGTTCTTCAAGACGCGGATGCGGGCGGAGGGCTCGCTGTTCGGCGGGGAGGTCTCGGGCCACTACTACTTCCGCGACTTCTACTGCGCGGACTCGGGCACGCTCCCGGCGCTGCTGCTGCTCGAGCATCTCTCGAATACGGGGCGGACGCTCAAGGAGCTATTGCGGCCCTACCGCGAGCGGTACTTCATCTCGGGCGAGATCAACTCGGAGGTCTCCGATCAGCAGGCGAAGATGCGAGAGATCGCGCGGCGCTACTCCGACGCGGAGCAGAAAGAGCTGGATGGCATCTCGATCGACTACGAGGACTGGCACTTCAACGTGCGCCCGTCGAACACGGAGCCGCTGCTACGCCTGTGCCTGGAGTCGCTGGTTTCGCGCGAGGATATGGAGCGCCGTCGCGACGAGGTGCTCGCGCTGATTCGCGTATGAGCGCGTCGGGGCGGGCTGACGCGGAGAGTGCCGAGGGGGTCGCCGGCGAGCGGCCCGCGGAGACGGGTGCCACGCAGGCCGACGCCGCGGAGCAGGCGGCAGCGGCGCGGAGCGAGGCGGCGGCGCGGGCATCCGCGGCGCTCGCGCGCGCGGCGGCGGAGGGCATCCACTGCCTGGCGATCCCGACGCCGTTCGCGGTGGGGCGCGTGAACGCGTACCTGATCGAGGACGAGCCGCTGACGCTGATCGACTCGGGGCCGAACTCGGCTAAGGCGCTGGACGAGCTCGAACGGGCGCTCGCGGCGCGGGGCCACAGAATCGAGGATCTGGAGCTGCTGGTGGTGACGCACCAGCACATCGACCACTTCGGCCTGGCGGCGATCCTCGCGCGGCGCTCGGGCGCGCAGGTGGCGGCGCTGAGCGGCCTGGACCGGCGACTGGCGAACTTCCGCGATGACGCGGAGCTCGACGACCGCTTCGCGGCGCGCATCATGCTGCGCCACGGGGTTCCGAGCGATGTCGTGACGGCCCTGCGGGCGGTGTCGGCGAGCTTTCGCGCGTGGGGCTGCACGGTCGAGGTCACGCGCACGCTCAGCGACGGTGAGGAGCTGAAGCTGCGCGACCGCACGCTGCGGGTCTTGCACAGACCGGGCCACAGCCCGTCGGACACGGTCTTCTGGGACGAGCAGCGCGCGCTGCTGGTGGCAGGCGATCATCTGCTGGGGCACATCTCCTCGAACCCGCTGCTGGCGCGCCCGCTGGAAGCGGAGGGCGACTACGAGGGGCCGCGCCCGCAGGCGCTCGTCACCTACCTCGCCTCACTGGAGCGCACGCGCGCGATGGAGCTGGAGCTGGTACTTCCCGGGCACGGCGCCCCGGTGAGCGATCACGTCAAGCTGATCGATGAGCGCCGGCACCTGCACGAGCGCCGCGCGGAGCGCATCCACCGTCTGATCGCGGAGCGTCCGCGCTCGGCGTATGAGATGGCGCACGAGATGTGGGGCAATGTCGCGGTTACGCAGGCGTATCTCACGATCTCCGAGGTACTCGGGCACGTGGATCTGCTGTTGAACGCGGGCCGCGCGGTCGAGCAGGAGCACGAGGGCATCGCGCGCTTCGCGGCCGCCTGACCGAGGCGCTCAGCGCCCGCGACGCTCAATCTCTCCTAGGTGCGCGATATTCTCGCGATCTTGGCGCTCGGGGCTGGGCTCCGCGGCGAACCACGCGTCGAGGATCTCGCGCAGCTCGGCGGCGGAGGTCGCGCGCAGGCTGAGCGCGAGCACGTTGGCGTCGTTCCAGCGGCGCGCGCCGGCGGCGGTGGCGGCATCGGCGCACAGAGCGGCGCGGATGCCGGCAAGCTTGTTGGCGGCAATCGAGGCGCCGGTGCCGGTCCAGCAGCACACGACGGCCTGCTGCGCGCGGCCCTCGACGACCTCGCGCGCGGCGGCCGCGGAGGCCCACGCCCAGTCTGGGCGCTCCTCGCGCTCGGACGAATCGCGCGGCGCGAGCACGCCGTGCGCGCTCACCTCGTGGCCGCGGCGGCGCAGCTCGCCGACCAGCACGTCGGCGACTCCGGTGCGCTCGTCTGCCGCCACCGCGATCCGCATGGGCGCAAGTATCGTCGATGCCCGACGACGCGCCGGGAGCGATGCGTGACGGGAGCGACACGTGACGGGAGCGACGCGGCGGTTCACATCCGCCACGCCCTTCCCATAAACGCCGCGCTGCGCTAAAGTCCATGATAGTTGACTCGGCATCGGTTGACACGATGAGGGCCGGGTTGGACACGGCCGAGGGAGCTCGATGAGGCCATTGCTGGGGGTAGGCGACGCGCGTTGCGCTGGGAGAGGATCGGGTGGATAGCGCCACCGCGAACCCGCACCTGAACGTCTTCGAGCCCTACCGCGAGCTGGGGCGCACGCACGAGGATCAGCTGACGCGCGCCGCGATGATCGTCCTGCGGCTCGTGCCGCTCGCCCGCGAGACGCTGCTGCGCGCGATCGGCGAGCGCTCGCAGAGCGAACTCCCGGATTGCACGATCGACATGCAGGCGACGTACATCGTGGACGTCTCCGAGGAGAGCGCCGCGGGCGGCGAGGTTCAGCGCGAGCGCCTGGTGAGCGTCTTCCTGACACCGGACACCGAACCGGAGGAGCCGGTGCGCGAGGTCACGGACACGAACCGCGGCCAGCGCTTCGATGGCGTGCTGCGCTTTGACCCCGAGCTGGTGGTGCTCGTCGAGAGCAAGGTCTGCACGCGCTGGGCGCGCCGCGACGGGCACCGCGTCGCGGAGCTGAACCTGGGCAGCGCGCGCTTTGCGCAGCGGCGCACGTGCGTGCTGCGCTGGCACGACCTGCTGGAGTCGTGGTGGCGCTTGGTGGAGCTCGGGCTGCTGGGCCCGGCGGAGCGCGCGCTGGTGCAAGACCTGCTGACCTATGCGCACCACGAGTTCGCGCATCTGCTGCCCTTCGGCAGCCTGCGCCGCGTGGGCGTGGACCCGGTGCGGCGCAAGTGGCGCCTGCGCTCGCTGCTGCAGGAAGCGACGGGCCTGCAGCCGGAGCGCTTGGGACTCGCGCACGTGCGCCTGGACACCACGCTCGGCACCGCGTCGCTGCAGCGCGCGGCGCTGGATCTCGATAGCCGCGAGCTCGTCCTGCACATGTGGCCGGGCGAGCTCAAGCGCCAGGCGGAGCACCTCTACGGCGACGAGCACGCCGCGCGGCTCAGCGAGCTCCCGCGACGCAGCGGGGCGGCGTGGCGCGTGGAGCCGCAGCCGCAGCTCGGCTTCCGCAACGCGCCGGCGCGGACCCGGGTCTACTTGACGTGCCGCCTGGACGCCGCGACCTACGCGCGACGCTGGCAGGGAGAGGACTGGCAGCAGGTCGGCGCGCACCAGCCGGAGAGCATCCTCGAGGAGCTGTGGCCGTGGCTGCTCAAGCGCCGCTACGCCTCCAAGCGCGACCTCGCGCGCGTGGAATCGTTTCTGCGAACCCTGGGGCGCCGCCACGCGCACCTGCGTCCCAGCATGCACGTCGCGCGCTCGTGGTCCTTCGAGGAAGCGACCGCGCTCGACGACGACGGTCTGCTCGCGGTCGAGATTCGCGCCGCGATCAACGAGGTGCTCGCGGTGCTCGGAGAGCCCCAGCTTCCGCCCCTGGCGGCCACCGCGGAGGTCTACTCGATCGCCAGCAAGTTCTCCACGCCGAACGGCGCGATCGAGAACCTCAGCGATGGCGAGCGCGCCCTCCCGCTCACGCCGCCACGCGCGGAGCCGCCGCGGCGTCGAGTAGCAGCCGGTGCACACGCGCATCGTCGGTGAGCTCCGTGTGAAATGCCACCGCCAGCAGGGCGCCCTGCCGGACGGCGACGGGATGCCCGTCGAGTTCGGCGAGAATCTCCACCGCGGGCCCGTGCTCGGCGATCCGGGGCGCGCGGATGAACACGCCGCGCAGCGGCGGCCCGGGCGGGATGCCGCTCCCGCGGAGCTCGAGGTCGGCCTCGAAGCTGCGGATCTGACGTCCGAAGGCGTTGCGCTGCGCGCGCATGTCCATCAACCCGAGGTGCTCGCGGTCGAGCATGATCAGCCCCGCGCACGTTCCCAGCATCGGTGTCCCGCACTGCGCCAACTCGCGCAACGGTTGCGCGAGCCCCTCGCGCGCGATCCCGAGGGTCATCGTCGTGGACTCGCCACCGGGCAGCACAAGACCGTCCAGCCCGGGGAGATCGGCGGGCGTGCGTACCTCGCGCACCCGCGCGCCCAGCCCGCGCAGCATCCGCGCGTGCGCGTTGAAGCCGCCCTGCAGCGCCAGCACCCCGATCAGTGGTGAGTCGGACAACCCCGTCAGCAGCCGGCGAAGAGCATCGGCCGTCCTGCTACCAGCCGCGCTGGGCCAAGAGCTGCTCGCCCTCGAGCTTGGAGCTCTCGAGGCTGACCATCGCGGTGCCGAGGCCGCGCGAGGCCTGCGCGACGCGCGCGGGATCCTGCCAGTGCGTGGTCGCTTCGACGATCGCGCGCGCACGCGCGGCGGGATCCTCGGACTTGAAGATCCCCGAGCCCACAAACACCCCTTCGGCGCCGAGCGCCATCATCAACGCGGCGTCGGCGGGCGTGGCGATGCCGCCGGCGCAGAACAGCACGACCGGCAGCCGGCCCTCCCTAGCGACCCCGCGCACGAGATCCAGCGGCGCCTGCAGCTCCTTAGCGGCGCTCGCGAGCTCCTGCTCCTCGAGCGAGCGCAGCCGGCGAATCGCGCCGTTGATCACGCGCATGTGCCGCACGGCCTCCACGATGTCCCCCGTGCCGGCCTCGCCCTTGGAGCGGATCATCGCGGCGCCCTCGCCGATCCGCCGCAGCGCCTCACCGAGATTGGTGGCGCCGCAGACGAAGGGCACCTTGAAGGCCCACTTGTCGATGTGATTGGCCTCGTCAGCCGGCGTGAGCACCTCGGACTCGTCGACGTAGTCGACGTCGAGTGCCTGCAGCACCTGCGCCTCGACGAAGTGCCCGATGCGCGCCTTGGCCATCACGGGAATGCTCACGACCTCCTGGATGCCGCCGATCATCTCGGGATCGGACATCCGCGCGACGCCGCCGTCGCGGCGAATGTCGGCGGGGACGCGCTCGAGCGCCATCACCGCGGCCGCGCCGGCGTCCTCGGCGACCTTGGCCTGCTCGGGGGTGACGACGTCCATGATGACCCCGCCCTTGAGCATCTCGGCCAGGCCGGCCTTGACGCGGAATGTCGCCTCGTCGCGCATGGATGGGAGGATAGCTTGCGGCCCGGGGCGCAAACGGCGCGGTGTCACCGCCGCGCGTATGGGATGATCGCGACCGATGACCCCGGTTCGCTTGCACGCGCTCGCCGCCGCCGTCATCGCGACGGCGACCGTCTCGACGCTGGCGCCATCCGCCACGAGCGCAAGGACCGCGAGCGCGAGGACGGTGTGCCACCAGTCCGCCGAACCGGGGCCGCCGCCCGGCGAGCCCTTCGTGAGCAAGGGGCCGACGGAGCTGATCAGCGGGCTGTTCCTGGACGGCGGCCCGCCCAGGCGCTCTGCGCACTGCCGCCGCGGAATCCCCGCCGCCGGCACGATCGTCGTGCGGGCGGCGGGCACCGAACAGACGCTCGCCACCCGGACCGTCGCCAACGGACATCTTGCCGTGATCGCACTGGCGCCGGGCAGCTACTCGATCACCGGCACCTTCGCGGACGCGCTCAGCGACGGTCGACCGATCCAGACGCTCCCCATCCACGTCACGATCCCCGCGCACCGCACCGTGCGCCAGGACGTCACCGCGGCCATCCACTGAGCTGTTCCGCAGGTGCATGCACCTGCGGTCTGGCCGTGCATGCACGGCCAGGGGGCATGTCGCATGCGACATGCCCTTCCGTGAGTGGGACTACTTCAGCCGGAACGCCTTGATGCGATCCTCGTACTGCGCGCTGTCGCGCGAGTAGACGCCGTAGGCGAGCGCCTGGATGAGGCTCAAGAGCGCGGTGTGCGAGCGCACGTAGGCGGGGCTGTTGGAGGAGTAGTAGAGCTTGATCTGCGCGAGCTTGGCAACCTCGGAGAGCGTCGCGTCGGTGACCGCGGCGGTGCGCGCCTTGCGGTGGCGCGCGAGCTTCATCGCGCGCACGACCAGCGGGTGCGGGCGCCCGGCGGAGAGGCCGATGACGAGCGTGCGCTCGTCGATGCGCCCGAGGCGGCTGAGCGCCTCCTGGGAGGGGCTCGCGACGACGTCGACGCGCAGGTCGAGCAGCATCAGCAAGTGGCGCAGGTAGCTCGCGAAGAACGCCATCTGGTCGGTGCCCGCGACGAGCACCTTCTCCGAGGAAACGATCGCGTCGATCAACGCGTCGACGGCGCTGCGCGAGACCTTGCGTGCGGTCTCCTCGACGTTCAGGTGATCCGCGGCGAGCGCGCCCTCGAACTCGTTCTGGTCCAGGGAGAACAGCGGCGTCGAGCCCGTCCCGGCGACCGCGGCCTGCGGCGCGGCGTGCACGCGGCGGTACTCCTCGCGCGCGGCGGCCTGCAGCTCGGGGAAACCCTCGAAGCCGAGCGCCTGGGAGAAGCGCACGACGGTCGAGCTCGAGGTGTTCGCGCGGCGCGCGAGCTCCTCGGCGGTCTGGAAGGCGGCCTCGTCGAGATGATCGACGATGTACTGCGCGACGTCCTTCTGTGAGCGCGAGCACTCGTCGAAGCGTGTCTGGATGTAATGCGAGAGGCTCTGGCGCTCGCCGCCGATCTCGGCGCGGGCGGCGCCGTTGCTCGGCGCGTCGATGGCGGGGGATGCAGTTCGTTTCATCGGGCCCCTTGTTCGACGCCGCCGCCGCGGAGTCCTCCTGAGGTCGATGACAGATGTCGGTTTAGAGACCCCGCCGCGCCCGCGCGTGCGTGCGCGTGCGTGCGCGCGGCGGGGCCCTCGTCCGCAAGCCGCCACATCCACCTCCCCGATGGCGGCGCGCGCGCTCAACCGAGGCTGGCTGCCAGCGCCACGAAGTAGTCGAGCGCGGCGGGGTTCGCCAGCGAGTCCACGCTCGCGGCCTCGTGCGGCGCGGCGCCCATCAGGATCCGCTTCACCGGAACCTCCAAGACCTTCCCCGAGAGCGTCCGCGGCACTTCCTCGATCTGCAGCACTTCGTTGGGCACGTGCCGCGGCGAGCAGTCCTCGCGGATCCGCCGCCGGATCGCACCCTGCAACCGCTCATCGAGCGCGACGCCCTCGCGCAGCACCACGAACAGGATCATCCGCAGCTCGCCGTCGCCGGCGCCGTTCGGGATGTCGACGACGAGCGCGTCCACCACCTCCTCCAGCGCTCCCGCCGCGCGGTAGATCTCGCTGGTGCCCATCCGCACCCCCTGGCGGTTGATCGTCGCGTCCGAGCGCCCGTAGATGACGGCGCCGCCGCGCGGCGTGATGCGCACCCAGTCGCCGTGGCGCCAGATGCCGGGGTACATCGCGAAGTAGCTCTCGCGGTAGCGCTCGCCCACCCCGCCGGGACGTCCGCCATCATCGTCGCCCCACAGGAACAGCGGCATCGACGGCAGCGGCTCGGTCAGCACGAGCTCGCCGACCTCGTCGAGGATGCTCCTGCCCCACGGATCCCACGCCTCCACCGCGCAGCCCAGCGCGCGGCACTGCAGTTCGCCGCGGTACACCGGCAGCAGCGGGCAGCCGCCGACGAACGCCGTGCAGACATCGGTCCCGCCGCTGGTCGAGAACAGCCACACCTCGCGCTTGACGTGCCCGTAGACCCACTCGAAGCTCTCCGGCGCCAGCGGCGAGCCGGTCGAGCCGATCGCGCGCAGCCGGCTCAGGTCGTATTCGCGTCCCGGTCGCAGCCCGGCCTTCTCACACGCTGAGAGCAGGCCCGCGCTGAGGCCCATGCAGGTCATCGCGGTCTGCTCCGCCAGCGACCACAGCGCGCCCAGGTCGGGGTGCGAGGGGCTGCCGTCATAGAGCACGATCGCGGCGTCGGTGAGCAGGCAGCCGACGAGGAAGTTCCACATCATCCAGCCCGTGGTCGTGAACCAGAACATGCGGTCACCGGAGCGGAGGTCCAGATGCAGGAGGCTCTTCTTGAGCTGCTCCAGCAGGATCCCGCCGTGTCCGTGCACGATCGCCTTCGGCAGGCCCGTGGTGCCCGAGGAGTAGAGCACCCACAGGGGATGTTCGAAGGGCACCTGCTCGAAGTGCTGGCCAATCTCCGATCGGGCGGCGTCCGCTCCGCGCTCGCGCAGCTGATTCCACGTCAGCCCACCCGGCCACGAGGCGGGCACGGTTTCACCCGCGGACTCGTCGCGGAACAGATGCGCGACGCGCACCGCGTGGCGCACGCTGGGCAGCTCCGCGAGGATCTCACCGACGGCGGTGGCGCGATCGAAGTCCTTGCCGCCGTGCCGATAGCCGTCAACCGCCAGCAGCACCTGCGGCTCGATCTGCGCGAAGCGGTCGATCACGCTGCGCGCCCCGAACTCCGGCGCGGCGCTCGACCAGATCGCGCCGATGCTCGCGCATGCCAGGAACGCGACCAGTGTCTCGGGAATGTTGGGCATGTACGCCACCACGCGGTCACCGCGCGCGACTCCCAGCGCGCGCAGGCCGCCGGCGACCAGCGCGACCTCCGCGGTCAGCTCGCCCCACGTGATGCGCTCCAGCGCACGCAGCTCCGAGGCATGCCACACCGCTACCGCATCGGGGTCGCGGTCGCGCAGCAGCATGTTCTCCGCGTAGTTGAGCTCCGCGCCCGCGAACCAGCGCGCGGCGGGCATCGCGCCCTGCAGCACGTGCTCGTAGGGGCGCGAAGCGCGCACCTCGCAGAACTCCCAGATCGCGGCCCAGAACCGCTCGACCTCGGTCACCGACCAGCGCCGCAACTGCTCGTAGTCCGCGGGCGCGTCGGCGCTCGGCTCGCGCTCGGCGACCCAGCGCATGAAGCGCGTCATGCACGCGCGCTCGCGATCCTCGACGGTCGGCTCCCACAGTGGCCCCTCCCCGGCAACGCCCATCATCCCGCCTCCCATTCCCCCCGGAATAGTTGTTCGTTCGGATATACCGAAAACGTCAGTATGACCATCGCGACGCGGCGTGTCGCTCGGCGTCGCTAGCTCCGCAGCTATCCTCAGCGCTCATGCCGGCTCCTTCGCTCCTGGATCCCCCCGCGCTACGCGCGCAATTCCCGGTTCTGGGCCGACTCGCATATTTGAACGCCGGCACCGACGGCCCACTGCCGGGCGCGGCCGTGCGCGCCGCCGCCGCGCAGCTGCAAAGTGAGGCCGATCACGGTCGCACTCATCGGCACTTCGATCGTCGCAAAGAACTGAGTCTCGCGCTGCGCACCGCCTACGCCTCCATCCTCGGGTGCTCCGCGGAGGATATCGCGCTGACGACTTGCACCAGCGAGGGGCTCGCGCTCGTGCTCGAGGGCCTGCCGCTCGCGCCGGGCGATGAGATTCTCACCAGCGACGAGGAGCATCCCGGGCTACTTGGCGCGCTCTCCGCCGCGCAGCAGCTGCGCGGCGTGGCGGTCCGCCGCGCGCCGTGGTCGCAGATCGCGCACGCCGTGGGCCCGCGCACGCGACTGGTCGCGTGCTCGCACGTCAGCTGGATGACCGGGCGCCACGCGCCCGCGGAGCTGGCCGAGCTCGACGTGCCGGTACTACTCGACGGCGCACAGGGCGTGGGCGCGGTGCCGACCGACGTGCGCGCGCTGCGCTGCGCGGCGTACGCCGGAGCGGGACAGAAGTGGCTCTGCGGGCCGGACGGCACGGGCATGCTCTACGTCAGCCCCGAGCTGCGCGCGCAGCTCGCGGTGGGCCGCCGCAGCTACGCCAACATGGCCGACCCGCCCTCGGACCCCGCGGTCGACCTCGCCACGCTCGCCCTGCACGAGGACGCGCGGCGCTTGGACACCTACCTGTTGAGCGCCGAGACGCTCGCCGGCGCGCTGGCCGCGTTCGAGGTGCTGCGCGCCGCCGGCTGGGACGCCGTGCACGAGCGCGCGCGGCTGCTCGCCGCGAGCCTCGCCGAGCAGCTCGCCGCGCGCGGACGCGCGCTCGCGTGCGAGTCCGCGCCCGAGCGCGCGGGAGCGACGCTGATCTCCATTCTCCAGCTCCGACGCGCTCGCCGAGCGCGAGCGCCTCGCCGAGCGCGGCGTCATCCTGCGCGACATCCCCGGCCGTCCGTGGTTGCGCGCGTCGGTCGGCGCGTGGAACGACGAGCACGATCTCGCGCGGCTGCTCGACGCACTGGATGCGTCTTAACGCCCTCTTAGTACGGTTTCCGCTTTGCTTTCCTCGCGCGGCGCGCGCGAGGCGTCGTCCTGCGCGTGCGGCGCGAGCGCCGCGCCCCCTCACCGCCATGAGCACCTCTCCTCCCCGCCATCCCGATCCCGGCTCCCCCGACATCGAGCCCTCCTCCGGGGATCGCAAACCCCTCCCGACCGACGCCGACCCCCTCTCGGTGAGGCCCACCGAGGCGCGCACGCCGGGGATCCTCGACCCGGGCCTCTCCGCGCCCCCCGCGCTCCCGCCGAGCTCCAACGGCGCGCACGCCGCGCCGCGCCCCGCGCGTGGACCCGCGCTGCGCGACCCGCAGAGCGTGCTCGGCTATCTCGCGCTCGTGCCGATCCTGGGGCTTTCGGCGGTGCTCAACACGCACCGCCTCGCCCAGAACCACTACGCCAACGTCTTTTACTCGGCCGGCGTGAAGTCGATGCTGGGTTCCTTTCACAACTTCTTCTTCGCCTCGTTCGATCCCGGCGGACTGGTCACTATTGACAAGCCGCCGCTGGCGCTGTGGGTGCAGGCGCTCAGCGCCAAGCTTTTCGGCTTCTCGCCCCTCAGCCTGCTGCTGCCCAACGCGATCATCGGCGTGCTCGGCGTCGCGGCGCTCTACGCGATCATGCGCCGGCCCTTCGGCCAACTCGCGGCGCTCGCCGGAGCGTTGACGCTCGCGGTCTTCCCGGCCTACGTGGCCTCCTCGCGCGATAACGGCGTCGATCTCGTGCTGATCCTGATGATGCTGCTCGCCGCCGGGGCCGCCCTGCGCGCGATCCGCGGCGGCGGCTGGCCCAGCCTGCTCGCCAGCGCGGTATTCGTGGGACTCGCGTTCAACACGAAGACGCTCGCCGCTTACCTCGTCGTTCCCGGCATCGCGCTCGCGTACCTGCTCTGTGCTCCCGCGAGCTTCCCGCGGCGCGTGGGCAAGCTGCTCGCGGCCGGCATCCTGATGGGCGCGGTCTCCTTCGCGTGGATCGCCTACGTCGAAGCGACCCCGGCCTCTCAGCGCCCCTACGTGGGTGGCTCGACCAACAACACCGAGCTCGGCCTGACCTTCGATTACAACGGCTTCGGCCGCGTCGAAGGCGAGGTCGGCGGACCCGGTGAAATCTTCGTGCGCCTCGGCGCCGTCGCGCCGTTCTCGACGCACTACCACACCGCGCTGCACCTGCAGCCCAAGCGCACCCGCGCGCCGAAAATCGCGACACCCAACCCGATCCTTCCCGACGGCCACTACGCGAACCCCACGCCGTTCGGGGTTCCCCCCGGTCCGCTGCGGCTGTGGGAGGCCGGCCTCGGCGACCAGGGCGGCTGGATGCTGCCCTTCGCGCTGTTCGGCATGATCGCACTCGCGCTCTCGATCCTGATCGCGCCGCGCGAGCTCGTCGCGAAGGCCCGCGCGCGCAAGCCCGCGCGCGCGGCGAGCGCCGATCCGCTGCCCGCCGGCGATCCCACATCCGCTGGCAATCCCGCACCCGCTGGCAATCCGGCGCCCGCCGGCGAGCCAACGCCTGCTGGCAATCCGGCGTCCGCCGGCGAGCCAACGCCTGCTGGCAATCCGGCGCCCGCCGGCGAGCCAACGCCTGCTGGCGATCCCGCGCTCATCGACGGGCCCGCGCCCAACGATGCGTCCGCGCCCACCGGTACCGCACGCGGCACCGCCGCCTCAGAGCCAACCGCGGGCTCGCGCTGGGAGCGCATCCGGCGCGACCCGCGCACCGCGGGCCTGCTGGTACTCGGTGGCTGGTGTCTGACCGAGGCCGTGATCCTCAGCTTCTCCAAGGGCATCGTGCACCCCTACTACGTCTCGGCGCTCGGCCCCGGTACCGCCGCCATGGTCGGCGCGGGCGTCGGCGTGTTCGCGGGGCACTGCGCGCGCCGCGCGCCGAGCGGCGCGCGCGCGCGCAACTGGCTCGTCCTCCTCGCACCCCTCGCGATCGCCGCCACTGTCGCGGGGCAGCTGGTTCTGCTGCACCGTGCGCACTACCTGCACTGGTACTACACGCCGCTGGTGATCGGCGCCGCAGTCGGAGCGCTCGCACTGCTCGCGGCGCTCGCGGTGCGCCGACTGGCGGCGCCCGCGATGCTGCTCACGCTGCTCGTACTCACGCTCGCCCCCACGGTCTACGCGGCGACGACCTGGTCGGTTCCCGTCGAGGGCACCTTCCCCGCGGCCGGCCCGCGCGTCGCGGGCGCGCTGGGCCCCTACGGTGTGAACGCGCACGACGTGAAGGTCTACCGCGACCTGCTGGCCTACATCGACGCCCACCACCCCACGCGACGCTGGGAACTGCTGACGGTCTCCTCGAACACCTCCGCGACGCCGATCCTGCTGGGCTATCGCGCGGGTGCCCTCGGCGGTTACAGCGGCACCGACCCCGTGGTCAACGGCGCGCGCCTCGCGCAGATGGTCGCTCGCCGCGAAGCCCGCTACGTGGTGCTCGGCGGCGCGTACTCCAGCCGCGGCGGCAACCGCGCGACGGTCGCCGTGATCCACGCGTGTCGAGAGATTCCCAACGAAAGCTGGCTGCACTTCCCGCGGTTCTCGGTCTACAGCCTCGTGCTCTACGACTGCGCCGGACGCGAACGCCGGCTCGCCGCGCAGACCTGACGGCGCGCGCAGACCTCACGCCCCGACCCCACGCCCGCGCGGACCGGGGAACCTAGACGATCACCGCTAGATCGCGGTGGAAGGCGCGCGCGAACAGCTCGCTCTCGCGACCGGCCGCCCAGCGCGGTACCGCCAACTCGCCCTGCGCGAGCAGCCGCAGCTCGACGCTCCCATTGCGCGCGGTCAGCTCGGTGTCGCGCACGAGCTGGTCGCGCGAGCGCTCGAGATCCTCGGCGAGGCGCAGTAGCACCGCGCAGCGATTGAGGCGCTCGCGGTCGCCCTCCTCGAACAGCGGCCCCAGCGGCCCGGGCTCGGGCATGCCCTTGCGGTGGTAGCGCGCGGCCTGCGCGACGATCGCGACCTCCGTCGGCGAGAACCCCGGCAGGCCGCCGTTGAGGATCAGGTAGCGCGAGTGCTTGTGATGGTCGTCGTAGTCCACCGACATCCCGATGTCGTGCAGGACGCAGGCCGCCCACAGCAGCTCGCGCTCGCGTGGATCGCCGGGGTGCAGTCCGAGGCTCGCGAGCTGATCGAACATGCCGAGCGCCAGCGCCGCGACGTGAGCGGTGTGCGCGGCATCCATGTGGTAGCGCGCCGCGAGGTTCAGGACCGAAGCACGCCGCACGTCCGCAACCAGCGGCACCCGCGCGCCGCCGGCGTCCTCGCCGGCGCGCGCAACGCCATCCGCTGGCACGCGCGTGGCCAGATGGCGCTCGAAGAAGACGCCCTCGCGCAATCCCGCCTCGGTCACCTCCAGCTCCGCGAAGCCCCCGGCGTCCAGCGCGGCGAGCACGACGAGCGCGCCGGCGAGGATCACGTCGGCGCGCACCGGCTTGATCCCCGGCACACCGCTGCGCTCCGCGGTCGGCAGCGCCGCCAGTCGGCGCACGAGCTCCTCCAGGACGTCGCGCTCGATCTTCGTGCCCTGCACGCCGTTGCTCGGTCGGCCGAGCGTGCGCTGGGCGGCCACCGCGAGGTTGCGCACCGTCCCCCCGAGCCCCACAATCCGCGGCCCGGCGCCGTTGAGCCATGAGGCCTGCGCGAGCTCGCCCGCGACGTGCTCGCGCAGCTCCTCCAGCTGGCGGCGCTTGGCGGGCCCGGGACCGGGCAGGAAGCGCTCGGTCATCCGCACCGAGCCCAACCCCCACGAACCCGACTCGCGCGCCAGCCGCTGGACGACGTGTACGAGCTGCAGCGAGCCGCCGCCGAGGTCGAGCACGCAACCGTCGCGCAGCGTCGTCGAGTTGATCGCCGCGAGGTAGCCGTAGCGCGCCTCCTCCTCGCGACTGAGCACGCGGATCGCGAGGCTCGAACGCTCGCGCGCGAGCGCCAGGAACTCCTCGCGGTTCTCGGCATCGCGGATCGCGCTCGTCGCGACCGCGTCGACCTCCCGCCCGCGCAGGCCGGCGGCTTGACAGAAATGCGCGAACACGTCGAGGGTCGCCAGCGCGCGGCGCATCGGCTCCTCGCCGAGCCTGCCGGTCGCGCCCATCCCTTCCCCGATGCGCACCGGCTCGTAGATCTCGTCGGTGCGCTGCCACCAGCCGCCCGTCGCGGAGAACACCACGAGGCGGAATGAGTTCGAGCCGAGGTCGATGACGGCGAGGCGCTCGCTGGAGGACATCTACCTGAGCGTATTGCTCACGGCGGAGGGCTCCCGTCCTCGCGCTCAGCCTTCGTCTTCGCCGACGAGCGCCCCGACAACGTGGCGCGCGTCGGAGAAGATCTGCACTCCGAAGACCAGACCGTCCTTGAACTTGATCACCCAGGTCGTCGGCGCGTCCTGGAAGGATCCCGCGGGGCCGCTGCCGCTCACGAGGCCCAGCACCACCACGGCGCGGCCCGCGGCGCGAATCTGAGCCGGGTGGACAGTCAACTCCTCCCAGTAGGACTCGATGTCTTCGGTGTAGCGCCGGATGCCCTCGTGACCTCGATAGGGCTCGCCGGCCCGCGTCACCGCGGCCGTCATCGGCTGAAAGACCACCTCGGGGTGCAGCAGCGGCAGCGCGCTCAGGAAATCGTGGCGGCTGAAGGCCTCAAACAGAGACGCCACGATCTGTTCTTTAGACTGCGGGCCCTCCCCAATCGGAGGCCGAGGGCTGTCTCCAACCGGGGTCTCGGCTGCGGCGCGCTCGGGGCCTGCGTCCGGGCAGCTGGCGCGCTTTTGGGCGCGCTCACGCGGCGGATTGGCACGGCTACCCGCGACATTGGGCGCCACCGTCAGGGTGCCGGCCACACCATCAGCTCGCATTGCAATTCTTCGCACGCTCTCTCCACTTATTCGCAATATCGGGGCAAGCGCGACGCGCTCTCCCGGCCAGCGACCCCAGAACCTGTGGCTCACACGCTACCCGGCCACGGGAGCGGTCAAACCTAGACGATCCTCGCATCCTCTATATCGGCGCCGATCTCGTGATCTTCAGCGGCCGCGGATCGGCGTCGTCGCTCTTGGCAGCGCCCGTCGCGAGGAGTATGCTCGCGCGATGGCTCAGACCGCCGTCTCCGGGGGGAGTGCCGGGCCTGTCCTCCTCGAGCCCCACGCGTCCCCCGCCGCGCGAGCGGATTTCCAGATCGTGCCCCGCGCGGGCCTGCCGATCGTGGCGGTCGTGCTCGGCCTGCTGATCGCCGGCATTGCCGTCAACACCCCGTGGCCGCTGCAATTCCTGCATGTCGTGGGCGGCGCGGCGTGGACGGTGATCGACCTGTTCCTCGGCTTCGTGATCGGTCCGATCATGGGGCGGCTCTCGATTCCCGCGCGGATCGAGCTGACGACGCGCCTGATGCCGAAGATGGTGCTGATCATGCCGACCGTCGTCACCGTCACACTCGCCGCGGGCTGGCAGCTCGGAACCAAGCTGGGCACAGTCCAGACGAGCTACTACCTGCACGGCTGGGTCGTCGCGAGCTACATCGTCGTGGGCGTGATGGCGGTGATCGCGCTCGGCCTGCTCGAGCCGGCGAACATCGCGGTGCTGACCGAGCTCAAGAAGCGCCAGCCCAACCCGCAGGTGATCGAGCGGCTGATGAAACGCTTCATCTTTACCGCCGGCCTCACCGGACTAATGCAGATCGCGACGCTCGTGATCATGACCAAGCTGGCCGCCGGATGAGCGAGCGCCGGCTGCCCCCGGTCACGCAGGTCGGCATGTTCTCGCTGGCGCTGATCGTGGCCGGCGGAATCTATCTCGCGGCGCACCTGCCCGAACACGTGCCGCTCGCGCCGGCGATCGTCCTGCTGGGCGCCTCGGCGCTGCTGCTAGCCGGCAACCTCCTCTCGCTGGCGCGAGTGGAGGGCTTCGCGTGGGGACGCTTCTTCGAAGTCGCGCGCTGGGCGCTGCTGGCTTACGCGCTCATCGCCGGGCTGATCCTGTACTCATTTACGCGCGATCACATCAGCGGCGGTCCGCTGGTCGTCCTCACGCTCTCGCTGGTGGTGTTCGCGGTGCACGTGCCGGTGTTGATCGGCTTCACCGTCGCGCGCTACGCGCAGGATGAGCGGGACGTGGGCGCGCAGGCCTGAGCGAGACGGCGCCGCTTCGGTTATCCGCGCCGCGCTCCCGTTTGCGGCACTCTTCGGGTGCTCGGTGGCCCCAAGGTGGCCCCGCGGGGAACCGCCGTCGGGCAGGATCTGATCTCTCACGTCAGCACTGCCGAGTCCTCTCCCCAAGGAACGGTCAGGCGGCCGGGCTGACGGCAGGCGACTTGGAGGCCGCCCCTTCGGAGGTTCCGGCGCCAGCGCGGCGGAACTGGCCCGCTCGTTATGTCAGTGCTCCCACAAAGGAGTACGGTGGTTGTACATACTCGAGGAGGGGATCCAGGATGGCTGTAGGCATCAGACTCAAGTTCGCCGGTGGGACGCAGGAGAATTATGACGCCGCCCACGGTGTGATGGAGATCGATAGCAAGCCTCCGGCAGGGATGATCGTCCATTCGGCGGGCCCAGTCGATGGCGGCTGGGGCGTGATCGATTTTTGGGAGTCGCGCGAGGCTTTCGATCAATTCGTCGGCGAGCGGCTCATGCCTCGCCTTCACGATCTCGGCGATCAGGGTTTTCCTAACCCGCCCGATGTAAAGGAGTTCCCGGTACACAATCTCCAGACCCGGTAGTCGCGCAGCCAAGCAGCACTCCAGGCCGGTACGGCCTCGGCGAGCCAGCTAACGCAGCATCCAAGAGAGGCCAAAGATAACTATGGCAACGACGACGACGAAGGTTGTGGGTTCCAAGGACGGCAAGTCGGGATTCCTCGGGAGCATTGGCGTACGGTTCATGATCGATGAGCAGGCAGGCGGTGGATTCTCCCTAGTCGAACATCCGATGTCGGCGCGAGCGCTGGCGGCACCCCTACATCGACACACCCGCGAGGACGAGTACAGCTACGTTATTGAGGGGCGCGTCGGTGCGCTCCTGGGCGAAGACGTGGTGATTGGCGGTCCTGGCGATCTGATCTGCAAGCCGCGCAATCAGTGGCACACGTTCTGGAACGCAGGCGATGAGCCGGCACGGATCTTGGAGATCATCTCGCCCGCGGGCTTCGAGCAATTCTTTGCGGCGCTCGTCGACCTCGGCGGTGTAACCCAGGCCGACCAGCAGACTCTCGGCGAGCTCTGTGCCCGCTATGAGCTTGAGATGGATCCAGATAGCGTCCCAGTGCTGCTCGAGCGGTTCGAGCTGCAGTTCCCGGGCGAGATGATCTAGGCGATGGCGTTCATTCTCACCCGCATAGATGTAGGCGACTACGACCGCTGGAAACCGATGTTCGACCAGGACACCCCCGGAACGCGCTCAGCAGCGAAAGGCCACCGAGTCCTGCGGAACGCCGACAAGCCAGGCGAGGTCTTTGTGATGGTCGAGTTCGACACCGCCGAGCAGGCGAGGGCGGGCCGGGCGAAGCTACTCGCCTCGGGTGTCCTCGATCGCTTCCAGGACAAGACAGAGCCGAAGATCCTCGAGCAGGCAGAGCAGGTCGACTACTAGCTGGAAACGGCTCCTGCGGGACAACGACGTGGGTCGGGTAGGCGAGAGTTTATTTTTGAACGATGGGCCCGCCTGGACTCGAACAAGGGACCGACGGATTATGAGTGCGATCACGCACTTGCGGCTGTTTACGGCTGCTGGCGGATTTGCCTCTGCTAGGGCGCTTCGGCCATCCGCGCCAGGTTCCAGCGTGAGGCGCCCTCCGGGTGCTCGGTGGCCCCGCTGTCGAGGGGGATCTGATCTCGGACGTCGGTACTGCTGAGCTCTGCGCTCTGAACGGTCAGGCGGCCCGGCTGACGGCAGGTGGCTTGGAGTACGTCTCCTCAGACGTAGCCGGCTCGTAATCGCCGTGCAAAAGCTCGGGCGCGGGATCAAGACCATTAGGCCATACGACCGTTCGTGCCTCGTCGTCGACCCGGACCTGCCGGAAGTACGCGGGGTCGCGCAAGCGCTCCCCAAGCGACCCGCGAAGCAGGAAAGCGCAGTCGACATCGCGCTCAACGCCATCATTGAACGCAACCCGCAGGCGATAGCCATCAAGCGGCTGGACGCTAGTGACTCGGAGCATCATCGCTTCATGCTACGGCAGAGGCTCGATCGGCGCCAGGGGCTCCAATGCCTGAGCGCGCATCCAGTTATCAGCGAGCTCCTCCATATGGAGGCGTGCCCACGCCCGAACGAGCCGCAGCGCACGCGGCGGAAGCGAGCCATTGAGAATCCGCAAGGTAGCCAGCTCGACCTGAGCGACCTCCTCGCCGTACTGGGCATGGAAGTGCGGTGGTGGGTGATCGGGACGGTACATCCAAATGACGATCCCATAGAAGGTGGCGAGACGAGGCATCGCGGCATTGTCGGCTACAGCGCGGCCGAGACAAGCAGGATCATGGGGGCGGACGCCGCGGCTTACCGGCAGTTCCTCTTGATTGCTGCTAGCGATTTTGGCTCTGCTCGACCGCTCAGCCATACGCGCCAGGCTTCCGTTCGCGGCGCTCTCTGGGGCGCTCGGTGCCCGAAGCTGCCCGCTATGCGGCGACCGTCACGGATGCGCGTGAGCAGGAGTTGCTCAAGATGCTCCAGCTCGTAGCCCGCAGACATGGACCTGACGCAAATCCCACTCGATCTATTGGAGGACACCGGGACGGACAGCAGAGACGCCTCGCGGAGGGCACGCCACGCTGGAGTAGCCTAAACGAGACCGGGACCGCTCTAGCCTCGCGCCTGGTGGGGGTCTGGAGTGGACGCGTTTCCGCGAACGGTTTTTGGCTTTAGTCGCTAGGCGTCGTTGGTGGTCGTGGTTTTCTTTTGCTCGTATTCCTCGGGTGTGAGGTAGTCGAGCGTGGAGTGTCTTCTCTGGCGGTTGTAGAAGCCCTCGATGTACTCGAAGACGGCGGAGCTGAGATTTGCCTGGTAGGCCATGAGTGGCGGTGTACGAGCTCCTTCTTGATGGTCGCGAAGAAGCTCTCGGCGACGGCGTTATCAAACGCGTCGCCCTTTGATCCCATCGAGACTGAGATGCCCGCATCCCGCGCCTGCTGGCCGAAGCCAAGAGCGACGTATTGCGAGCCCCTGATCGGAATGATGTATGAGCCCGGGCTCAGGCCGGCGGCGAGCGACGGCCATCTGCAACGCGTCGGCGACGAGCTCGCTGCGCATGTGCTCGGTCATCGCCCAGCCGACGATCATCCGGGAGAACGCATCTTGGACGGCCGCGAGGTAGAGCCAGCCCTCCCAGGTGTGCAGGTAGGTGATGTCCGCGACCCACAGCACGTTCGGCCCGCCCGGCCTGAACTGGCGTTCGACGAGATCATCGCCAACGCGGACGCCGGACACCCGGATCGTAGTGCGACCTTTCTTGACCTTCACCACGCCGGAGATGCCGGCCGCCCTCATCAGCCGTTGCACACGTCGACGCGAGACGCGGATACCCTGGCCGAGCCTGAGCTCGGCCTGCACACGTCGCGAGCCATAGACGCCACGAGCCCGCTCATGGGTCTCGGTGATCCTCGAGGTCAACCACGCGTCGCTCAGCACGCGATCAGACGGCGCCCGGCGCTCCCACTGGTGGAACCCCGGCCTGGACACACCGAGCACCTCGCACATCACTGACACCTCGCACATCACAGAGACTGGGAAACTGGCCCTCTCCGCCGAGATGATCCGATAGGCACTCACCGGTCTCGGTCTCCGCTGCGAAGAGAACCGCGGCTCGCTTGAGGATGTCGCGCTCGACCCGTTTGCGAAGCTCACGAAGCTCCTCGCGCTCCGCGCTCGTCAACCCATCCTGGCGTTCTCGATTGTCGAGCTGGCGCTGCTTGACCCAGTTATGCAGCGACTGCTCGCTGCACCCCAGCGCTCCCGCAACGTCTTTCACGCTCCTGCCGCCCAGCACGAGCTGCACGGCTTCGCGGCGGAACTCCGGCGGATACGGCGGTCTCGTTCGTGCCATGAACTGCATCCTTTCGCAGCCCAGCCACTAAAGCGCTCCCCTGATCGTCACCGCGTCCACTCCAGATCGCCGCGATGGCAGACCTAGAGCGAGAGCTCGTCGCATCGATGGGCGGGGCCTACAGCGAGGGCCTACAGCGCGGAAGGCCCTCGCGGCCTACACTCGGCCGTCTCTTGCGGGACCAACGCTTCGAGATCGACGAGTCACTGCGCCATCGCCTGCTCCAGTGGCTGATGTTGCGAAATACAGCGCTTCACGAGCAGACCCCCGTCACGCAACAGCAGGCACAGGCAGCAGTCGCGGACGTAGAGCGACTCAGAACACAGCTCCGGTAGTCCCGCGCGCCTCGCCCAGACCGGAAGCTCGCAACTATCGGTCCCCCAAACTTTTCTGTGCTCACTTGACGACTACTAACGGCGCGCGACGTAGTCGTAAGCCGTTTGGGCCAACTATGTCACGGTGCCGGCAGGGCGAGCCCTACAACTCATCCAAGGGCCTCTCACGCTCGACGGTTGATAGGCGCTACAGCGCGTGACGGAGAACGCGCGTCTTGATCCAGCGTCTCGCCTTGCCGATTTGCTCTCCGCCGTGAAATGGCCGCTGCAGATCCTCTGCGCTAAATGGGCCACTCTGTACCCTGTGGTTGGCGTACTCCCAGACGGCGAGCGAGAATACCGCGCTGGTGGCACTCATGTAGAGCATCACCGGCAACACCAACGCCGCGCCAATCATCAACAAGATTGCGCCTGAGACTGGGTCGGAGCTGAATGCGGCGATCCCCGCGATACATACGAGCATTCCCGGGATCAACGCGAAGCCGGCCGCGCCACCGATCGCGATCGACCCCGTCAAGCTCTCCGGCCACTGCCGCCGAACGACCGATGAGGACCGCTTGACCGCAGCCAGCGGACCGATATCTTCGAGCGCCAACGCCGGGACGACGAAGAACGTCGCCACAGACCAAGCGAGGTTCAGCATCAGCGCCAGCAGACGCTCAATCCACGCGAAATGCCCGATTCGCTGCACCAACTGCATCACTACGCCCACGGTCGCCGCGAGTAACGACCACGCGAGGATCGTCCCGAACCGCTGACGCGCGAGAAGCAGGCCATCTCGAACGCTTGCCTGCTGACCTTTCCAGCGTTGCGAGACGACACGCATGAGCGCCACGTTGAAAAACGTCGAAGACACGGTGACTGGATAAAGGGCCGCCGCAAAGCTCACCATGAGCACCGTCTCGTGCCCGTGGCGTCCACTCGCCGCTGCCATAAGCGCGAGCAACACGCCAACACAGATCACGTTCACGAACAGAGCCGCAGCGGGCAACAGCAACAGGCGGCGGTCATCGCGCAGCAGCGCAAACGCCTCGCTGGCCAGTCGCGTGCCGCGCGCCATGCGTCCCTCGCTCGGTCTCTGGCCGAGATCCTCGGGTGCCGGCGGTCCACTGTAGTTGGAAGCCAGTCCCAGGCCGCCTCGATGCCGCGATGACGAATCGTTCATTACTTAAGCACCCGTTGGGTTCAGCGCGCTAGCACGATATCCGGTCATACGCATGTCTTGTCGTCAATTAGGTCGGCCCCGAGCCGTGCTCGTTATGATCGCGCCACCGGGCGAACCCCGACTTGTTCGGCAAGACTTTCGCCTGGCTGCGCCTCCTGAGAACGCTCCAGTAATACGTCTGAGGCGGTACCGAGAGGACGACTAGGGCAAGACCCACAAACTCAACTACTTCCCAGATTCGCCCAGGATGATGCCCTGAATCGCGCAGTAGCACGCTGATCCCCACCATCGGGACACTCAACGTCCCCGTCAGTCTAGTGAGTCGCTGCACGGCGCGATTGCCCAACACTTGCGATATCACGTGCTCTCCCTCCACTGAGCGAGATAGCGGCCCCGTGGCGGCATCTGGACAAGCGTGCCCACTTGCCGGACCCTAACTGACGCTCCGGCGTCGACGTTGCCCAGCAGGGCCTAGAAGAAGTTCTCGCGCTATCTAGGAGCTGGGGCGATACGCCGTAGCGGCGCACTCTGGCGTCGAAGCCGGGGATGGGTGGCCCCAAAGGTGGCCCCAAGAGCCCGCAGACCAGCCTCCGCCAATCCCGCAAGGCCCAAAACCGCACCACAAAGCGCTCTTGAGCGATGGGCCCGCCTGGACTCGAACCAGGGACCGACGGATTATGAGTCCGCTGCTCTAACCAACTGAGCTACAGGCCCGCCTCGCGCGCGGACGCGCGATGGGCCAGACGCTACCAGCGGCGCGCGGTGATGCGTGCGCGCGGCGCGACTGGTTTGATTGGGGCGGTCCACCACGAGGAAAGAGGGCGCAGATGGCAGAGCGGGCGGCGATCGTGACGGGAGCTTCGAGCGGCATCGGCCTGGCGGTCGCGCGGGTGCTCGGCGAGGAGGGCTACGCGGTGACGATGGCGGCGCGGCGCGCGGAGAAGCTCGAGGCCGCCGTGGCCGAGCTCGCCGCGGACGGCCTGGAGGTGCGCGGCGTCGCGGCCAATGTCTCCGACGAGGCGGAGATCCAGAAGGTCGTCGCGGCGCACCGTGAGCACCATGGGCGCCTGGACGTGCTGGTCAACAATGCCGGCGTGGGCATCGGGGCGCCGGTGGGAGACATCAAGACCAAGCATCTGGACATGCAGCTCGACGTCAACCTGCGCTCGATCGTGATCTTCTACCGCGAATGCGTCGAGCTGCTGCTGGCGGCGGGCGCGGAGCACCACAACGCGCTGGTCGTCAACACGTCGTCGATCTCGGGCAAGCGCGCGGAGGCGTGGCTGTCGGTCTACTCGGCCTCCAAGCACGCGGTGGTCGGCTGGACGGAAGCGATGAACAAGGAGCTCGGCGCGCGGGGCGTGAAGTCGACCGCGCTGTGCCCGGCGTTCGTGGACACGCCGATGACGGACTTCGTGAAGGGCCAGGTCAAGGCGGAGGAGATGATCCGCCCGCAGGACATCGCGGAGTCGGTGCGCTACCTGCTGAGAACCTCGCCGGCGTGTGTGGTCCCGGAGATCATGTTCACGCGACCCGGCGAAGCGCTGTAGTCGCGCGGCTCGCGCGAGCGGGCACTCTCGCGCGGGCGGCGGGGCAGCAAGCGGCGGACGCGAATCCGCTCGCCGGGCGGGTCGGCCTCGCGCGCGCGGCGGCGGCTCAGTAGATCGCGGTGCTCGGCGATCGCGCGGCCGAGCTGCGGCGCGGCGTCTTCGAGCAGGCTGGCCTCCAGATGCGCGACGAGCACCCCCAGCTCGCGCCGGCTCGCGCGACGCGGACGGCGACCGGCGCCGGTGAAGCGATCCCAGGCGCGCGCGAAGGCGAGGAAGTCGGTGCGCCCGCCGCGGCGGTGCGCGGCGAGCATCGGGCAGACGCCGCCCTCGCCGTCGACGTAGGCACCGATGATGATCGGCTGACCGTCGCGCACACCGGCGAGCATCGCCTCGCGCGTGCGCACCGGCAGGCAGTCGATCGCACCGCGCAGCTCCTCGATCAGCCGTCCGCGGCCGCGGGTCCGATGGGCATGGGCGGGGAGCAGTCGCATAAGCTGTGACCCGGCGGAAGCATCCCTGCTCCCGCCGCAACCGATCTCAGACCGGTTCGGCCAAGCCTAGGGCACGCATTCGTGCCGGGCAACTGATTCCCTTGCGATGAAAGGTAACTTGCATACGCCATGAAGCTTGGAGTCCACATCGGCTACTGGGGCCTCGGCCTCACCTCGCAGGATCAGCTCGGAATCGTCCAGGAGGCGGAGCGGTTCGGATACGACTCGGTGTGGGCCGCGGAGGCCTACGGGTCGGACACGGCGACGGTGCTCGCGTGGCTCGCGGGGCAGACGACGAAGATCCGCCTCGGCGCGGGCATCTTCCAGATGCCGGGCCGCTCCGCGGCGATGACGGCGATGACGGCCGCCACGATCGATCAGCTCTCCGACGGGCGCATGATCATTGGGATCGGCTCCTCGGGGCCGCAGGTCGCCGAGGGCTGGCACGGCCAGCGCTTCGCCAAGCAGCTGCAGCGCACTCGCGAGTACGTCGCGGTCATCCGGATGGCGCTTGCGCGCGAGCGCGTCGAGTTCCACGGCGAGACCCTGGAGCTGCCGCTGCCTGACGGTCCCGGCAAGGCACTGAAGCTCACGATCGCGCCGGTGCAGGAGCGCATCCCGATCTACCTCGCGGCGATCGGACCGAAGAACACGGCGCTCGCCGGCGAGATCGCCGATGGCTGGATCCCGACGCTGTTCTCCCCCGAGCACGTCTCCCAGCTGCGGCCGCTGCTGGAGGAAGGCGCGGCGCGCTCGGGCAAATCGCTGGAGGGCTTCGACATCGCGCCGACGGTCAATGTCTTCATCACCGATGACCTCGACGCGGCGCGCAACGCGACGCGTCCGTTCATTGCGCTGTACGTCGGCGGGATGGGCTCGCGCAAGCAGAACTTCTACAACAACCTCGTGCAGCGCTACGGCTTCGAGGCGGAGGCCAAAACGATCCAGGATCTATACCTGGAAGGCAAGCGCGAGGAGGCGATGGCGGCGATCCCGGAGAAGCTGATCGACATGGTCTCGCTGTGCGGACCCAAGGACTTCGTGCGTGAGCGCCTGCAGGTCTTCCGCGAGGCCGGCGTGGGCACGCTGGGCGTGACCCCCCTGGCCTTCGATGTCGAGGGCCGTCTCGCGCAGCTGCGGATGCTCGCCGAGATCGCCGCCTAAAAAGCGCCACGTGATGCGCACGCGCCGGATCCTGCTCGGCGCCTTCGGGGATCCGGGCACGCCTTCCCGATGATCGCGCTCGCGCGCGGTCTGCTGGCGCGCGGTCACGACGTGACGGTGCAGACGTGGGAGCGCTGGCGCGCGCCGATCGAGGCGGAGGGCGTGCGGTTCGCCACCGCCCCCGAGTACCAGGCGTTCCCGAACGGCGCGGAGCCGCTGGATTTCTATGAGGCGGTCGTGCACGCCACGCGCGACACGCTGCCGCTGGTGCGCGAGCTGGCACCCGAAGTGGTCGTCGCGGACATCCTCACGCTCGCACCGGCGCTGGCGGCGGAGCTGCGGGGCGTCCCCTACGCGACGCTGATCCCGCACGTCGATCCGCAGCCGCCGGCGGGCGCTCCGATCTATTCGATCGGCGCGCGACTGCCGCGCACCGCGCTGGGCCGCGCCTTCTGGCGCCGCGCCTCGCGACCGGTCGAGAATGGTTTGGAGCGCGGGCGGCGCGAGCTCAACGACGTGCGTGAGCGCCTCGGCCTACCGGCGCTCGCGCACGTGCACAACGGCACCAGCCGCGAGCTGGCACTCATCGCGACCTTTCCGCAGCTCGAATACCCCCGCCGTGAGGCACGCCCGAACGTGCACGTCGTGGGCCCGCTGCTGTGGGAGCCACCCGCCGCCGCGGTCGAGCTGCCGCCGGGCGACGATCCGCTCGTGCTGATTGCGCCCTCCACGGCACAGGACGCCGAGCACCGTCTACTGGAGGCCGCATTGCGCGGCCTCGCCGATGCTCCCGTCCGTGTCCTAGCGACCTGGAACCGCCGTCTGCCCTCGCTGCCACTACCGGTGCCCGCCAACACGCGACTCGTCGAGTGGGTCTCCTATGCGCGCACGATGCCCCACTGCGACGTTGTTGTCTGCCACGCCGGCCACGGCACGCTCGTGCGCGCGCTCAGCTCGGGCTGCGCGGTCGTCGCGTGCCCCGTCGCGGGAGACATGAGCGAGAACGCCGCGCGCGTGGAGTGGGCCGGCGCGGGCGTGCGCCTGCCGCGGCGCTTCATCGCTCCGCGACCGCTGCGGCTCGCGGTAGAGCGCGCGCTCGCAAACCGCACGATCACTGCGCGCGCGCGCGAGCTCGCCTCCTGGTACACCGCCAACGACCCCGCCGACATCGCTGCCGCTCACGTCGAGAAGCTGGCCGAGCGCGCCGCGGGGCGCTCATCATGCGGCCCGCCGGCGGCTCACGTCTGAGTCAGCTTCGTAGCTTCGTCCACGCCCGCATGAGTCCCGACGCAACTGGGCAACGGAGCGACATGAGCTTCCCCCCGCCAGATCGACCGCGACAGGCCCGACTCAGGCTGACCCGCCTGGGCGGCACCCTGCTCGGTGCGGCCGCGCTTGCGCTCGCCCTGGCGACGGGGGCCGCGGGAGACGCTAGCCACGCCGGCTGGCCGAAAATCAACGGCAAGCTGATCATTAACAAACAAAACCTCACCGAGACGATGCGCGGAGATCGCGACCTCCACAACGAGCTGCTCGGCGGCAACGGCAACGACACGATCTACGGGGGTCAGGTCGGGGACGTGATCTGGGAGACTACGAGCCCTCCGGTCAACCGACGACGCAAGTCGACCGCATCTATGCGGGGGACGGGCCGAACTTCATCTACACCAGCCACGGCACCAACTACGTCTACACCGGCGCGGGCCCCACCAAGGTCTTTGCGCACTTCGGGCACGGCGTCGTCCACTGCCAGTCCTCGCGCGTGATCATCTACACGACCCACCGCGGCGACTACCGGCTAATCGGCTGCGCGCACGTCTTTCGCTAGCGCTGCCTTACACCGAACATCACTCCGGGGGTGGGACTCGAACCCACAACTTCGAAGTTAACAGCTTCGCACTCTGCCAATTGAGTTACCCCGGACCGTGCTACCACGGAAATCGACTACTGCCTACCAGTCTACGACAGCTCGACAAATCCCGCCTCAACCCCGGCGTGACAGTTCGAGCACAGCAGAATGCACTTGCGGACCTCGGCACGGAGCTTGTCGATCTTGTGCGCCCCACGCTGCGCCAAGCCGAACTCCTTGGCCTTCGGGTCGAGGTGATGAAACTCCAGCGCCGCGGCGTGGCGGTCGTAGCCGCATAGCCGGCAGCGTCCGCCGGCCTCCTCAACAAGAATCTGCGTGACCCTCCGCCGTCGGCGCACGACGGCATCCGCACGACACCGACGACATCTATAAGACCCGCGCCCATCCAGGACGTGCGCGACGGCACCGTGTCGCGGACAAACCACCACTGCCTGCCGAAGTCCTTCCTCACGCGCTTGCTGTGTCCCGGAACGCCGGGGCGCACCCGCAAGGCACTGCGTACGCAGTTCGTACTTCGCGAGCCAGTGCCTCACCGTCGAAGTGCTACGCCCGACCGCGTCGGCGATCTGCGCGAGGGATGCGCCGTGGGCAACAAGCGTCTCTAATTGCTCGCGGCGCAATCCCCCTTTGGCGGCGTACTTCTCGTTGCCGATGGCGGCAAGACCATGCCTCTTGATCCAATATCCGACGGTTGATTGATGGATACCTACCCGTCGGCCAATCTCCGCCAGCGACAGGCCCTCCCCCAGCATGTGCTCCAACGAACTTCGATCCATGCACCGCATTGTCTACGACGACTCGGACGGAAAAGCGAACAAGTGTTCGTGACGACCGTGTGCGCGCCACGGGCACACCCGCGCGCGCGGCGAGGCCGTCTCACTGCTACCCGCGACGCCCCTCGAGCGGCGTCGCCCCCCTACCCCCCGGTCTCCTCGAGCGCGCGCTCGTAGGCGAGCTCAAACGCGCGCTTGACCTCGGCGCGGCGATGCGCGAGCTCGCTGACGACCTCGCCGCTGCCCTGGGCGCCGCTGGCACCGCGAATGCGGCGGTCGAGCCGGGCGAGCTCGAGCTGCATGCGCTGCACGTCGAGCATCGCGGGCACGGGGAACTCGCGGCCGGCCTGCACGACGAGCTCGGCGAGGACGCTGGTGAGCTCGGGATCCTGCTCGTCGATGGCGACCATCGGTTCGACGAGTCGCCCGGCGCGCAGGTGCTCGGCGGCGCGCCGCAGACGCTCGCTGGTGAAGTGCTCGGCGGGATCGAGCGTGGCCAGCGCGCGCGCGCCGTCCTCGGGCGAGGCGATGCAGAGCGCGAGAAAGGTCCGTTCGGTGTCCTCGCGTCGCGCGAGCGCGCGCGTCGCGCGCGGCGGGGTGCCTTGCCCACTACCTGCACCAACGCCGCCGCCCCGATCGCCGCCGCCCCGTTCGCCGCCGCCCCGATCGCCGCCGCCCCGATCGCCGCCGCCCCGATCGCCGCCGCCCCGATCGCCGCCGCCCGGATCGCGACCGCGGTGTGCTTCACCGCCGCCGGGCGTCGCGGTGCGCGAGCGCTCGCCGACACCGGACCCGGCGGCCTGCGCGAGCAGCGTCTCGGCGAGGCTCTCGGGCAGCTCGAGGCGCCCGGCGACGAGGCGCGTGAGCTCCATGCGCATCGCGCTGGGCGCGAGCGTGGCGAAGACGGGGCGCAGCTCATCGACCATGCGGTCGCGCCCTTCGGGGCTGGAGTGGTCGCCGGCGGCGAGCACGCGCTCGACGCGGAAGCGCACGAAGGCAACCGACTGGGCGACGGCGGCCTTGACGGCGTCGGGGCCCTCGCGCTGCACGAGCTCGGCGGGATCCTTGCCGCCGGGCAGCGTGACGACGCGCAGCTCGAGGTTGCGTCCGGCGGCGAGCCGCGCGGCGCGCAGCATCGCGTCCTGCCCGGCGCTGTCGGCGTCGAGTGCGAGCAGCACGGTCTGCGCCATGCGCGCGAGCTCGGCGACCTGCTCGCCGGTGAGCGCGGTGCCCATCAGCCCCACGGCGTTGGGTAGTCCGGCTTGGCGCAGGGCGACTACGTCGGTGTAGCCCTCGCAGAGGATCACCTCGCCGGCGCGCGAAGCGGAGGCGCGCGCGAGATCGGCGCCGTAGAGGTGCAGGCCCTTGTGGTAGAGGTCGTTGTCGGAGGTGTTGAGGTACTTGGGGCGCTGCTCCTCGCGCATGGCGCGCGCACCGAACCCGAGCACGCGACCGCGGATGTCGGCGAGCGGGAACATGATGCGCGCGCGAAAGCGGTCGTAGAGGCGGCCGTTCTCCTGGGAGCGCTGCGCGAGGCCCACGGTGTAGAGCTCGGCCTCGGAGAAACCGCCGCGGCGGGAGGCGAGCAGCACGCTGTCCCAGGCGCTCGGCGCGTAGCCGACGCGGAACTCGCGCAGGGTCTCCTCGCGCAGCCCGCGACTTTCCAGATACTCGCGTGCGCGCGCGGCCTCGGTGGACTCCCAGAGGTAGCGCTCGTAGTAGGCGGCGGTGCGCGCGAGCAGCCCCAGCAGCCGCTCGCGGCGCTGGCGGCGCTCGGCGGCGCGGGGATCCTCGGCCTCGCGCTGCAGTTCGATTCCGTAGCGTTCGGCGAGTAGCTCCAGCGCGCCTTTGAAGTCGAGACCTTCGGTCTCCTGCACGAATGTGAAGACATCGCCGGAGGCCTGGCAGCCGAAGCAGTAGTAGACCTTCTTGGTGGGGTCGATTCCGAACGACGGCGTGCGCTCGTCGTGGAAGGGGCAGAGCCCCTCGTAGCTGCTGGGGCCGGCGCGGCGCAGCTCGGTGCGCGCGGAGACGAGCTCGATCATGTCGACGGCGTCGCGGACGCGGTCCTTGGACTCGGCGGTGTAGAGCGCCATCGAGAGCTACGCTAGCCCCTCGAACGCGCGGGGCACCTGCAGCTCGGTGTACTCGCGGATGCAGTAGCGATCGGTCATCCCGGCGATGTAGTCGGTGACGCGCTGCGCGAGGTCGCCCGCCGCGCCCGTCGCGCCCGTCCCGCCGCCCGCGCGGGGGTCGGGCAGCAGCTGGGGGTGCTCGACGTAGTGCTCGAACAGCCGCCGCACGACGCCGGCGATGCGCTCGCGCTCGGCGCGCACGGCGGGTCCGAGGTAGACGCGCTCGAACATGAACTCGCGTAGCGCGGCCATCGCGCGTGCGGCGCGCTCGCCCTGCGCGATCTCGCCGGCGCGCGCGGAGTGCTCGACCATGTCGTGCACGAGCGCGTCGATGCGCTGCGAGCCGCTGCGCCCGAGCACCGCGATCGGCTCGGCGGGCAGGTCGCGCTCGTCCAGCAGGCCGGCGCGCACGGCGTCGTCGATGTCGTGGTTGATGTAGGCGACGCGATCCATCACGCGCACGATCCGCCCCTCCTGGGTCAGCGGCTCCTCGGCGCGACTGGAGTGCCGGGCGATGCCGTCGCGCACCTGCTCGGTGAGGTTCAGCCCGGCGCCGTCGCGCTCGAGGTGCTCGACGACGCGCAGCGAGTGCTCGTAGTGGCGAAACCCCGTGCCGAAACGGTGGCGCAGGCACTCGTCGAGGATCTCCTCGCCGATGTGCCCGAAGGGCGGGTGCCCGAGGTCGTGCCCCATCCCGATCGCCTCGACGAGATCCTCGTTGAGGCGCAGCGCGCGCGCGACGGTGCGCGAGATCGTGGTGACCTCAAGCGTGTGCGTGAGACGCGTGCGGTAGTGGTCGCCCATCGGCGCGACGAAGACCTGCGTCTTGTGCTTCAGGCGCCGGAAGGCCTTGCAGTGCACGATCCGGTCGCGGTCGCGCTGAAAGGGTGTGCGCAGCGAGCAATCGGGCTCCTCGTGCGCGCGCCGCGCGGGGTAGGAGCGCGCGGCGGCGGGCGCGAGCAGCTGCTCCTCGAGCTCCGCGCGGGCGCTCGCGAACGCGGCCCCGACGGACCCGGTGTGCTCGACTACGGCCATCTCCCTCGATTGTCGCAGCGAATGGGGAGGCTTACTGCTCGTGATGCCAGTCGCTGCGCCCGGTGAAGCGGTGCACGTAGTGGCGCCAGCGCTCCTGCCGGGAGGGATCCTCGTCGTAGACCGGCGCCTTGTGCTCGGGACCGGGCAGCCCGGCGGCGGCGGCGGTGTCGATTCGCAGGTCGACGCCGTGTTCGTGAATCGCGGCGATCGCGTCGGCGGCGAGGAAGCGAATCCCGCCGTGAGGAGTGTCGATCAGCAGGCCATGGAAGACGTCCTCCTCGGGCGCGGCGAGCACGCTCGTGACGGTGCCGACCTGCTTACCGTCGGAGGCGAGCACGGGCACGCCCTTGTCGAGCAGCTGGTAGGCGATGGGCAGGCCCTCGTCCATTAGCGGCACGATACAGGCGCTGCGCGCCCTCGGGGTCACTGACCCCTGGCGACTGCCGGCATCAGCCGCACGTGGGCGTGGTGCTCGAGGGTCTCGGACAGCGCGCGCTCGGCCTGTCCGAGGGCCTGCTCGGGGGCGTGCGGGGTCTCCGCGAGGGAGTGACCGAGCGCCGCGGCCATGAAGTTGTGTGCGCTCTCTCCCAGCGGGAAGGAGCCCGCCTCGCAGGCGCCGCAGACGACCCCGCCGGCGGCACCGGAGAAGCCGACGAGATGCTCGCGCTCGCCGCAGCACGCGCACGCGCCGAGCTGCGGTGCGAGGCCCGCGGCGTGCAGCAGCTTCAAGCGGAACTGCAGCGCCGCGGCGCGAGAGGCCGGCGCGCTCGCCGCGCGCGGCGCGGCGCTCGGGTCATCGATCCCAGCACTCAGCCCCGCGGGGGGCGCAGTCGAGCCCGCGGACTGCGCGTTCGAACCCGCGGGCGCGGCGTCGAGCAGGCTGAGCCGCCGGCAGAGCAGGTTGAAGACCGCGGGGTGCGGCTCGGGGGTCTCAAAGAGCCGCCCGACGGCGTCGCAGGCGCGCGCGGCGGCATCGAGCGCGCGCGCGTCGGCGCGCAGTCGCGGATAGCCCTCGACGGTGCTCGCGCCGGTGACGGTGAGGATCTCGCTGCGCCCCTCGTGCAGCTCGAGGCGCAGGCGGAAGAACGGCTCCAGGCGCCCGCCGAAGCGGCTGCGCGCGCGGCGCACGCCCTTGGCGATCGCGCTGAGGCGGCCGCGGTGCGGGGTGTAGACGTGCAGGATGCGGTCGGCCTCGCCGTAGCGCATCGAGCGCAGCACGACGGCCTCCGTCTTGACCGGTCCGGGCATCGTTCGAGTCTAGGATCGCGCGCGGCGGACCTAGCCGGCGTCGCGTTCCGCGGCCCGTGCGAGCTCCGCGAGGCTGATCTCGAGTGCGCGGGCGATCCGCTCGACGGTCGTCCACGAGGGGTTGGAGTCCGCGCGTTCGATCTTCGAGAGGGTTCCCGTCGTGATCCCGGCGCGGTGCGCGAGCTCTTCCTGGGTGATCCCGGCGTGCTCGCGCAGACGTCGGATCGCCCTGGCCAGCGCCAAACTCGCCCGGTCGAGTGGACACACGCGATAAACATCCCATACAACCCGTCGTCAAATCCATGCACAGCTGCACTAGTTCTTACTCGCTTGCGCTATACGATTGGTAGGCTGGCGCTCGAAGGCTCCCTGGGCCCTTCGCATGGCCGGCGCTGGTCGCTCCCTTTCTGCCAGCGCCGGCCGATTAGCTGTGCGCATGGCTTTCTATACTTTCTGAAGTAATGAGCAAGATAACCGTGTACACAACGGAACCGTGCCCGTACTGCGCGCAGGTGAAGGGTCTGCTGCGCTCGCGGGGCTTGGAGTTCACCGAAATCAACCTCCAAAAGGATCCCGAGGGCCGCGCGGAGCTGGCGCGTAAAACGGGGATGATGACCTTCCCGCAGGTTCTGATCGAGGACCGCTTGATCGGCGGCTTCAACGAGACGCGCGCGGCCGCTCAAGACGGCAGCCTCGACAAGCTGCTCGCGGCCTAGTTGCGGCGCCGGCGACCAGGGCCCGCGGCGGTAATCTCGCTGGTTATCGCGCGACCTTGCGCCGCGGCCGTGGCGGCCACCGACAGCTAGGGCTAGGGCTAGGCTAGGGCGCCGTTTTGGTTGCCCGCGGCCGCGGCTGGCAGCGCTCGCAGACGTAGGTTCCGCGGCCACCGACGACCATCTTGACGATCTTGGTTCCGCACGTCGCGCAGGACTCGCCGGCGCGGCGATGGACGCGGAAGCGGTCCTGGAAGGAGCCGCGGAAGCCGTCGACGTGGCGGAAGTCGTCGATCGTGGCCCCGCGCGCGTCGATGCCTTCGCGCAGCGCGGCGACTACCGCGTCGCGCAGCCGCTCGTGCTGGTCTCGCGTGAGGGCCCCGGCGGGCCGCAGCGGATGGATGCGCGCACGATGCAGCGCCTCGTCGGCGTAGATGTTGCCGACCCCCGCGACGCGGCGCTGGTCGAGCAGAAACGCCTTGATCGGCGCGCTGCGCCCGCGCGCGAGCGCACGCAGATGCGCGGCGGTGAACTCCTCCTCCAGTGGCTCCACGCCGAGACGCGCGGCGAAGAAGCGCTCGAGCTCCGCGGCTCCGAGCACGAGCTCGCCGGTCCCGAAGCGGCGCGGGTCGACGATCACCAGGCGCTGCCGGCGCGGGCCCGCCTGCCCGTCGGCCGCGGCGCGCGTAGCGGCGGCTGAGCGCGCTCCGAGCTCGATCCGCACGCGCACATGCGCGGGCTCGGGCCGGGGCTCGCAGAGCACGGCGCCGGTCATGCGCAGGTGCTGGACTAGGTGCACCTCCTCGTCGAGGCCCCAGATGAGGTACTTCCCGCGTCGCCCCAGCTCCCGCACGCGCCGGCCGCGCAGCGCGTCGGCTAGTTCGTGGGGCTCCAGCGGACGCGACCAGCGCGCGTCGAGGATCTCGATGCGCTGCAGACGCCGCCCCTCGACGAGCGGCGCGAGCTGGCGTCTGACGGTCTCGACCTCGGGTAGCTCGGGCATTGTCCTCCAGCTTATGCGGCCCGCATCGCGCTCTCCGCGCCGTGAGCGCCCGGGGGCCGCGAGCGCGCCCTCCCCGCCGGGCGCGGGCGTGGGCGCGCGCGGGCGCGCGCGGCGGGGTGCTCAGCGCGAGGCGCGCGGGTGGGCGCTGAAGTAGACCTCCTTGAGGGTCTCCGCGGAGAGGTGCGTGTAGATCTGCGTCGTCGCGAGGTCGGCGTGCCCGAGCATCTCTTGCAGTGAGCGCAGGTCGCAGCCACCGGCGAGCAGATGCGTGGCGAAGCTGTGGCGCAGCGTGTGCGGGCTCATCCGCTCGTGCAGGCCCGCGCGGCGCGCGTGCCCCTGGACGATCTTGTAGAGCCCCTGGCGCGTCAGCGCCAGCCCGCGGCGGTTTAGGAACAGCGCGCTCTGCACCGCTTCCGCGGTATGGGTCGCGACCCCCGCGGCGCGCCCCCGGGCGGCCGCGGGCTCGGCGGGGGACGAGCGGCGGGCGGACGAGGAGCGACTGGCGGAGGAGCGGCCGGCGGCCGCGGCGAGGACCGCGGGGCGTCCGCGCTCGCACCACGCGCGCAGCGCGCGCACGGCGTGGCGGCCGATGGGGATCAGCCGTTCCTTGGAGCCCTTGCCGCGCGCGCGCAGCATGCCCTCGTCGAGGTCGATGTCCCCCAGCTGCAGTCCGATCGCCTCCGAGGCGCGCAGCCCGCAGGCGTACATCACCTCCAGCAGCGCGCGGTCGCGCAGCGCGAGCGGCTCCTCTCCGCGTGGCTGGGCCAGCAGCGCGGCGACCTCCTCGCGGCTGAGGACGGCGGGCAGGCGCTGCGTGGGCCGCGGACCGCGCAGATCCGCGGTGGGGTCGTGCGCGAGCAGTTCCTCGCGGCGCAGGTGACGGTAGAAGGAGCGCAGGCACGCGACCTTGCGCTGCAGCGTCGCCGGCGCGACCGGCGGACGCGTCTCGCTGCCGGCGGCGAGCCCCGCGAGGAACGCGGCGAGCTCACCGTGACCGGCTTGCAGCAGACCCAGTCCGCGTGGCGCGAGGAACTCGCGCAGCTGGCTCAGGTCGGAGGCGTAGGCCTCGAGCGTGTTGCGCGAGAGACCGCGCTCGAGCTCGAGGTAGGCGAGGAAGTCGAGCGTCAGGTGCGCGTCGTCGCTCGCGAGGACGGGGGTCTCACTGGGCGATGGCACCCTCCAAGCTTCGCGGGCGGGAGGCCCGCGACCTGCGGGTGCAAGCGCGCGTTCAGGCCGCGGCGTCCTCGCCGTCCTCCGCGTAGCCGATGGGCCGCTGCCCGCGGGACTCGGCGACGAGCTCCGCGAGCGTCGCGCCCGCGGCGAGCGCGGCGCCGAAGTACAGCGGATCCTGCGCGGGACCGCGCCCGGCGGCATTCGCGGGCAGCCCCGCGGCGGCGAAGCCCGGCAGGTCCACGGGCGCGCGGCGCCAGTCGTGGCGCGCGATGCGCGCGGGACGCGCCACGTCGAGCTCCAGCTGCGCGGGTGCGGGGCGCGGCGCGCCGAAGACCGCACCGAGCCCCGCGCGCAGGTCGGCGCCGACGGGCGAGCGCAACCCCGCGGGCAGCGCGACGGTGAGCGGCTGGAGCAGCAGTTCGAGCGCGAGCAGCGTCTCGTGCGAGATACCGCGCCGGCGCGCGCCGGAATCCCCGGAGGACATCCGCGGCACGAGCAGCGTGGGACAGCCGAGCGCCAGCGCGGTGTGCGCCACTTCGAGCGCCGCGAGGCCGCCGTGGGCGATCTCCTCGCCGCCCTCGATGCCGGGGCCGCAGACCGCCGCGTCCCAGCCCAGTGCCCCCAATCCGTGGTGCAGCGCGCCGCCGGTCGTCAGCGCTGTGCCCCGAGCTCCGAACGCGGCGCCGATCGCGAGCTGTCCCGCGAGCAGCCCGCGCTCGCGCAGCGCGTCGACCTCGGCCGGGTACCCGCCCGCGAGGGCGCCGGCGGCGCTCTGCACGTAGCCCAGGCGCGCACCGGGCAGGGCACGGGAGAAAGCCCAGGCGAGGGAGGAGAGCTGGCCGTCGAGGGCGAGCACCGCGACCGCTCCCCCCAGGGGCAGCGTCAGCTGCCAACCCTCTTCTAGGACCGGGTCCGCGGAGCGTTCGTGGTTTGGGTGCAGCCGCGGCGCAGCGCTGGCGGACGCGGCGTCATCGCGGACGCTCAGGGCGTGGGTCTGGAGCAGTGTCGCGCGGCGCGGGTTCAGCATCGACGCGGGACGCTACAGCGCTATGGGAGAGACCGCGGCGGGCGGTGCCGCGAGGACGGAAGCGACAGCGTCGGGCAGGGTCAGTGCGACGTCGAGCATGCGCTCGAGCGCTTGCACCGCGACGCGCTCGCCGGGCTCGTGGTTGCGCTCGGTGCCGTTCGCGAGGTTCACCACCGGCAGGCCGCGCGCGATGAAGGCGTTGGCGTCCGAGGCGCCGCCGCTCGCGACGCGCACGGGCTCGTATCCGCAGTCGCGCAGCGCGCGCTCGGCGGCGCGCACCACGGGGAGGCCGGGCGTGAGCCGGTAGGCCTCGAAGGTGCGCGCGACGTCGATGTCGACATCGCACTCGCACTCCGGCAGGTTCGCGGCCTCGTGCACGCAGTCGACGAGTTCCGCGAGCAGCGCCTCCGCGCGCGTGTCCTGTTGGCTGCGGACCTCCGCGACGAGCACGCAGCGCTCGGGGATCACGTTCATCGCGCTGCCGCCCGCGATCGTTCCGACGTTCGCGGTGCTGTACTCATCGACGCGGCCCAGCGGCATGTCGGCGATCGCGCGCGCCGCCGCGAGGATCGCACTGCGACCCTGCTCGGGGCGCACCCCGGCGTGCGCCGCGAGACCTTTGAATGTCGCCTGCAGCCGGTAGTGGCAGGGGGCCGCAATGACGAGCTCCCCGATCGGGCGGGAGAGATCGAGGATGTAGCCGAAGCCGCTGCGCAGACGCGTGATGTCGAACGCGCGCGCGCCGGCCAGCGCGACCTCCTCGCCGACCGTGAACAGCAGCTCCAGATCGACCGCCGCGCCGGTGCGGTGCACGCGCCGCGCGAGCGCCAGCAGGACCGCCACCGCGGCCTTGTTGTCGGCGCCGAGGATGCCCGCGTTGGCGTTCTCCCAGTAACCCTCGCTGATGACCGGCTCCACCGGCGCGTGCAGCGGGACGGTGTCGAGGTGCGCGCACAGCAGCACGCACGGGCGCTTGCCCTCGCCGCCGGGAATCCGTGCGAGCAGGTTCCCGCAATCCGAGCCCGTGTGCGCGGCGGCGTCGTCCTCCTCGACCTCGATCCCGAGCGCGCGCAGCTCCTGCGCGACGCGCGCCGCGCAGGCACCCTCGCGCCCGGAGGGGCTCTCGATGCGACATAGCTCGGCAAAGATGTCGCTCAGGTACCGGCGCTCCAGCTCGTCGGCGCCGCTCGCGGCGCTCACGAGCCGCCGGCGAGCGACTGCCGGCCAAGCTTCGAGCGGTCGTTCTCCGAGCGCTCGCGCTCGCCGCCCTGGGAGGCGTGGATCTCGGGCTGCTCGCCGTGCTGCTCGGTGTGCAGGAGCGCCGCGGCGATGAAGTCGCGGAACAGCGGCGCGGGACGCTCGGGGCGCGACTTGAACTCCGGGTGGAATTGCGAGGCGACGAAGAACGGGTGCTCCTCGAGCTCGACGACCTCGACGAGGCGCTCATCGGGGGAGGTGCCCGAAACGCACAGGCCGGCGCTTTGCAGGCGCTTGCGCAGCAGGTTGTTGACCTCGTAGCGGTGGCGGTGGCGCTCGTAGACGACCGCCTCGCCGTAAATCTCGCGTACGCGCGAGCCCTCGTGGAGCTTGATCGGGTCGGCTCCCAGGCGCATCGTGCCGCCGAGGTCCGCGACCTCCTTCTGCTCGGGCAGCAGATCGATCACCGGGTAGGGCGTCTCGAGATCGAACTCGGTCGAGTTCGCGCCCTCCATGCCGGCGACGTTGCGCGCGAACTCGGCGACCGCGATCTGCATGCCGAGACAGATGCCCAGGTAGGGCACGCGCCGCTCGCGCGCGACGCGCGCGGCCTCGATCTTGCCCTCGATGCCGCGGCCGCCGAAGCCACCGGGAATCAGGATGCCGTCGGCCTGCGCGAGCTGCTCCCGCGCGGCCTTACCACCCTCGAGCTGTTCTGAATCGACCCAATCGATCTGCACGCGCGCGTCCTGCAGCGCCGCGGCGTGGCGCAGCGCCTCGCAGACCGACAGGTAGGCGTCCTCGAGCTGCACGTACTTGCCGACCAGCGCGATCCGTACCGTCCTGCTCGCGCCCTCGGCGCGTTCGATCGGCTCCTGCCAGCGCGAGAGCTCGGGCTCGGGGGCCTGCACGCCGAAGTGCTCGAGGACGAAGTCGTCGACTCCCTGCTCGTTGAAGGTCAGCGGAACCTTGTAGATGTTGTCGACGTCGCACGCCGAGACGATCGCGCTCGGCGGCAGACTCGCGAACAGCGCGATCTTCTTGCGGATCTCCTGCGAGAGCGAGCCCTCCGAGCGGCACATCAGCATGTCCGGCGCGATCCCGATGCGCCGCAGCTCGTTGACGGAGTGCTGCGTGGGCTTGGTCTTCAGCTCACCCGCGTGGCCGATGTAGGGGACGAGCGTGAGGTGGATGAACATGCAGCGCCGCCGCCCCACGTCGACGGGGAACTGGCGGATCGCCTCCAGGAACGGCAGCGACTCGATGTCGCCGACGGTGCCGCCGATCTCGGTGATCACGAAGTCGACGTCGCTGAACTGCGCGATCAGCGCGATGCGCTGCTTGATCTCGTCAGTTATGTGGGGGACGACCTGCACGGTGCCGCCGAGGTAGTCCCCGCGGCGCTCGCGGCGGATCACCGTGTCGTAGATGCCGCCCGCGGTGACGTTCGAGGCGCGCCCGGTGTTGGAGTCGGTGAAGCGCTCGTAGTGACCGAGGTCGAGGTCGGTCTCGGCGCCGTCCTCGGTCACGAACACCTCGCCGTGCTGGTAGGGCGACATCGTGCCGGGATCGACGTTGATGTAGGGATCGAACTTCTGCAGGCCCACCGTCAGCCCCCGCGAGACGAGCAGGCGTCCGAGCGAGGCCGCCGCGATGCCCTTGCCGAGGGATGAGACGACGCCACCGGTGATGAAGATGAACCGCGTCTTTGCGGGAGCGTCGGCCGGTCGGTCGGGAAGATTCGGGGTCATGAAGGCCTACCCGGGAGTCTAGTCGGCGCTGTCACGGAATCAAGACGCCCTGCACTCAAGCGGCTTTGCGCAGCTCGCGGGCGTGACGGCGGGCGGATGCGTCGCCGTCGGGAGCACCGAGCATCCGCACGAGCTCCGCGACCACTTCGGACTCCCGCAGCCGGACCACCGTGGTACGCGTCGGCTTGGCGGCGACGTCCTTGACGACCGAGAAGTGCCGGTCGGCGAGCGATGCGATCTGGGGCAGGTGCGTAATGCACAGAACCTGACGCGCGCTTGCGAGCTCCCGCAGGCGCTCGCCGACGGCGCGCGCGGTGTGCCCGCCAATCCCGGCGTCGACCTCATCGAAGACCAGCGTCGCCCCAGCCGACTCTCCGCGCTCGGTGACCCCGAGCTTCGATCCGCCGCCCTCGGCCTGCGATCCCTTGCCCCCCGCGCTAGCGCCCTTGGCCGCCCGCGGGGCGCGCCGCGCCGCAAAGCCGCCGCCCTCGGCGACGGCGGTGAGCGCGAGCATGATGCGCGAGAGCTCTCCACCGGAGGCAATCTCACGCAGCGGCCCCGGCGCGACGCCGGGGTTGGGCGCGATCAGGAACTCGACGCCCTCTCCCCCATGGGGGCCCGCCTCGCGCGGTGTCAGTCGCACCTCAAAGGTCGCGTCGGGCATCGCCAGCGACGCGAGCTGCTCGCCGACCGCGCGCTCCAGACGCGGAGCGGCGGTGGCGCGCGCGCGGTGCAGCGCCTCGATCTGCGCGTCGAGCGCGGCCTGGGCGCTCGCCTGGCGTGCGGTGGCCTGCTCGAGCGCAACCTCGGCACCGAGCAGCTGCGCGCGCCGCTCTCGCGCGCGCTCGGCGTGGGCGAGCGCTGCCTCCAGCGTGCCGCCGTACTTGCGCATCAGGCGCTCCAGCAGCGCGAGCCGCTCTTCGACGGACTCCAGCGCGCCGTCGCGGGCGTCGAGCGCTTCGCAGTAGCGCGCCAGCTCGCCGGCAACGTCCTCCGCCTCGATCTGCAGCGCGCGGCAGCGCTCCGCGAGCGCGTCCAGCTCGGGATCGACACCTGCGAGCGCATCCAGACGCCCGGCAGCAGCCGCGAGCAATGCGCCGGCGCCGGGCGCATCGGGCGTCTCCGGCACGAGCGCCTGCGCGCCGAGGCCGGCCGCGGCGCGCAGGGAGTCCAGGCGCCGCAGGCGCTCGCGGTCGGCGAGCAACTGCTCGCTCTCCCCCTCCCGCAGCGCGGCGTCGTCGATCTCGGCGAGCTCGTACTCGAGCAGGTCGAGCTCGCGCTCGCGCGCGCCGGCGAGCTCGCGCAGCTCCCCGAGCTCGCCGCACACCGCGCGCAGCTCGCGATGAGCCGCCGCGCAGGCATCCCGGCGCGCCGTCTGCGCGGGGCCGCAGAAGCGGTCGAGGATCTCCAGCTGCGCGGCGGCGAGTGTGAGCTTGCGGTGCTCGTGCTGGCCGTAGAACGCGAGCAGACTCTCCCCAGGCGCTGCAAATCCGCGACGGAGGCCGAGCGGCCGTTTACGTAGGCGCGGGTGCGTCCATCGGTGCCGACGCGCCGCGCGAGCACAATCTCCTCGGCGTCCGCCGCGAGCAGCTCGCCGCGCTCGTCGTGCAGCGCGGGCGGCAGCGCGAAGCTGCCCTCGACGTAGGCCTCCGCCGCTCCCGGGCGCACGATGCCCGAGCGGGCGCGCCCGCCGAGCAGCAGGTCGAGGGCGTGCGCGAGCACGGTCTTGCCGGCGCCGGTCTCGCCCGTGAGGACGTTGAGTCCCGGCGCGAGCTCGAGCTCGGCGCGCTCGATCAGCAGGAGATTCTCGACCCGCAGCTCATGCAGCATGCATGCAGGTCTATCAGCGAGCCCCGACGGATCGCTCGCCGCGAGCGCGCGTGGAGCGCAGTGCACGGCGACGCGAGGCCGGCCCTTAGACTTTCGTTGATTGGGTGCCATTTCCGCGATGCCACCCCCATCTCGCCCGCCCGCAGGCATGGCTGCCAACGACCGCGATAACTCCCAAGCACCTCCCAGCGGGGGCGCCGTGGAATACCTCTCGGCGCTCGCGCTAGAAGAGCGCATGCGGGAGGAGGTCAACCGCGCGGGACGCCACGGCACGACGCTCAGCTGCCTGCTGCTCGACATCGAGGATCTCGGCGAGATAGCGCGCACGCATGGTCCGGAGCTCGCCGAGCGCGCGCTTTCCTACGCCGGCCTGGCGCTGCGCCGCGAGCTGCGCGGCTTCGATCGCCTCGGGCGGCCGAGTGAGGGAGAGCTGCTGATCCTGCTGCCGGGGGCCGACGGCCCGCGCGGGGAGATCGTGGCGCGGCGAATGCTGGTGCGCCTGCGGGAGATTAAGCTCGAGGTGCGCGGCGAGCGCCGCGCGCTGCGCATCGCGATCGGCCTGGCGGCGTGGCGCGAGGGGATGAGCGCCGAGCGGCTGCTCGCGGAGGCGCGCGCGGCGGTCGGCCGCGAGCGGTTAGGTTTCCGGGATGCTCTCCGGCTCTGAGCTCTGGCTCCTGCGACTAATGGCCGATCGCGGCCTGGCGCTGCTCGACGCGAGCACGCTGCTGATGGTGATCGAGGAGCGCCGCGAGTTGCGCGTCGCGGCCTCCAGCGGCGAGGGCTCGGTGCGCCTGCGCGTGCTGCCCGTCGAGGGCAGTGCCCTGGGAGCGCTGTATCTCGCGGGCCAGCCGGTCGCGCTGGACCGCCCGCGCGGACGCGACGCGGCGTGGCTGCACGAACTCGGGATCGAGGCGCGCGCGGCGCTCGTGGAGCCACTGAGCATGGAGGGTCAGGGCGGCGGTTTGGTGATCGCGCTGCGCAGCGACGGGGGCTTTCGTGAGCCCGACCGGCGCGCACTGGGGGCGTTTGCGGCGAGCGTCGCGCAGCGGCTGGCGGCCGAGCGCTCGGTGGAGATCGAGCGTCTGCGCTACGGGATGGAAGCCCAGGAGCGCGAGCGCACGCGCTGGGCGCGCGAGATCCACGACGAGGTGGTGCAGGGCCTCGGCGCGCTGCGACTGAAACTCGCCAACGCGCGCGACCAGCGCGACGAAGCGACGCTCAGCGGCGCCGTCGACGACGTGCTCGAGGGTCTGGGCACCGAGATTGACGGGCTGCGCCACCTGATCACCGAGCTCCGGCCGGCGGCGCTCGACGATCTCGGCCTGGCGGCCGCGCTGGAGGCGCTCGCGCGGCGCGCGCAGGCGATCGACGGTTTGGACGTGCAGACCGAGATTTCCCTGGACCACGAGCACGAGCGCATGGACGCGGAGCTCGAGAGCACGATCTATCGCGTCGTGCAGGAGGCGCTCACGAACGTCAGCCGCCACGCGCAGGCCACGCGCGCGGAGGTGAGCATCGCGGCGAGCCCCGACGGCTCCTCGGTGCTGGTCGCCGTGACCGACGACGGGCGCGGGCTGCCGCCCGGTGGCGCCCCCACGGGCCCGCGCGGCGACGGCCTGCAGGGCGGCTTCGGGCTGTCCGGGATGCGCGAGCGCGCGGAGCTGGTGGGCGGCGAGCTGACGCTGGCACCCGCCCCGGGCGGGGGGACGCGTGTGCGTCTGGCGATCCCCGTGGCGGGCCGTCCGCGGGTCGCTTGAGACAGGCCGTCGCGCGCGACGCGCGGGCGCGGCGGGGTTCTGGTGGACGAGCCCGAGGCGCCGTGCGTAGGCCGCGGGGTTCTAGTCGACGAGCCCGAGACGCCGTGCGTAGGCGGTGATCTCCGCGCGCGAGGAGAAGCCAAGCTTTTCGATCGCGCGGGCGCGATAGGTCTTGACGGTGCGCTCGGCGACGTGCAACTGCTCGGCGATCTGCGGGTTGGTGTGCCCGAGCGCGATTAAGCGCACGACCTCGCGCTCGCGGTCGCTCAGCGCGATCCCGTCCTGGGGGGACTCGCCCCCGGCGACCATCAGCGCGCCGAGCCGCGGGTGCAGGTAATTGCCGCCGGCGACCGCCAGGCGGAAGGCCTGCAGCAGCTCGGCGGGCTCGGCCTCCTTGAGCACGTAGCTGCGGGCCCCGGCGCGCAGCGCCTGGCGTGCGTACTCGGGATCCTCGCGCATCGTCAGGATCGCGACGGCGAGCGTGGGATGCGCGACGAAGCACTGCGGCAGCGCCGCGAGGCTGGAGCCACCGGGCATCGAGAGATCGAGCGTGAGCAGGTCGGGCTTGTGGGCGCGAACTTCGCGGATCGTCGCGGGCACGTCGGCGGCCTCGGCGACGATATGGAACTCGTTGGCTTCGCGCTCGAGGACCGTGCGAATACCGTCGCGCACGACCGCGTGGTCGTCTGCGATGATGACCTCGATCGGCCGATCTACCCCCGGTGTGCCGGATTGCATGGCGCACACCGTAGCGAGCCCGGCAGCGGCAACTTCCCCACGCCGCCGCAGAAGACCCTCTGGGACGACATAGATCGGCACCTTTGGGACGACACGATCGGCACCCTCTGCCCGACAGACAAACGGCTCGCGAGGGCGCATCATGTCGCTTGTAGCGAAAGATCATTCGGCCCCCGCTCCGGGCAGAGACGCAGGTAGGCGGTGCGGACGGGCCGGCAAAAGCGCTAAGGCAAGGACCGACCGACATGCAGATCCCAGAGGCAGGACGGGCAGCAAGTGGGAGTGAGCTCGAATGAGCTTCGCGGGCGTGGTACTTGCGTGCTGGCTGGGTCTCGCCGGCGTCGCGTTCTTCACCTACTCGGGGCTCGCGCGCCTGACGGCGCGCGGGGACGTCGAGGCCGACCTGGGCATCGTCGGCGACGCCGAGTTGCGGATGCTGGTCGGCGCTCGTGACGAGCTGCGCCCATCCCACCAAGGGCGTCTGATGCAGTTTGGTATGCCGGCCGCACAGATGGCGTGGATGAGCGGCGAGAGCAGTCGACGCGGCGCGGCCGCCTACACGGGCGCCGGCTACAGAGGCGCGGGCTACACGCGATGAACTTCCTGGGCACATCCGATCACCGCCGCGCGGGCGCGCATCGCTCGCACCTGCGGATACTCCGCGGCGGCGACCGTCCCGAGCGCGAGGCTTCCGTCCCCGAGCGCGCGACAAAGGCGAATGGCCCCGAGCCTCGGCCCGCGGACGAGAGGTCTGTGCCGGCACCGCAGACCCCGCCGGAGCGCTCGCGCATCCTGATCGCCGGCGCGGATCCCGAGCGGCGCGCCGCGGTGCTCGCCGATCTGACGGAGGCGCTGCCCGCGGACACCAAGTTCGGCGAGGCGGGCGCCGCGTGGGAGGTTCTCGACCAGGCGCCCTCCAGCGGCGTGGTGATGCTTGCGGGCGACCTCCACGAAGTCACCGCGGAGTCGTTGATGCATGTGCTCGGGCACCGTCATCCGAGCCTTCCGGTCGTCGCCCTCGGCCTGTTCACCGAGGGCGCGGCACGGGGCGGACGGCTCGGGCAGGCGGCCTCAGCCGCCGGGTGAGACCCTGTTCGGTGGCGTACCCTCCGCGCGGGGCGGAGCGTCTGCCGACGAGCGTCTCGTCCAAGCGTTAGCGTGGCGGCGTGTCCGCGCTGCCCTCCTCGCCCCGGCTGCGAAGGATCCTCGCCGCCTACACCATCAACCAACTGGGTACCTGGTTTGGCACCGTTGCCCTGTCGGTCGCGGTCTACGACCACACGCACAGCGCGGTGGCCGTCACGGCGCTGTTTCTGGCGCGTTTCCTGCCCGCGCTTGGGGTGCCCGCGCTGGTTGCGCGCGTGGAGGCATCGCCACGCCGGGGACGTCTCAGCACGATCTACGTGCTCGAGGCCGCCAGTGCGGCGGCGCTCGCGGGGTTCGTCTGGCACTTTTGGCTGCCCGCGATTCTCGTGTTGGTCGCGCTCGACGGCGCGGGAGCGCTCACGGCGAGCTCGCTGCTGCGTGCGGAGGCGGCGCGAGCGGACCCGGAGGACGCGCTCGAGGGGGCACACACCGAGGACAGACACGCCGAGGACAGGGCCGCCAAGGACACGCGCGCCGCGGGCCCCCGCGGGCCCGATGCGCTGCTCGGCGGGGACTCCGAGCCGGAGCCGCCGGCCGCGAGCGCACACGGCGCGAACGCGGCATTGAACCTCGCACTGTCGGTCTCGGTCGTCGTCGGCCCCGCGCTGGCGGCGATCGCGGTGAAGGCGCTCGGCGTGCCGCTCGCGCTGCTGATCGACGCCGTCTCGTTCCTGGCCTGCGGCGCGCTGCTGATCGAGCTCTACCCCTACGTGGAGGAGCGCACCGGTACATCCGTCCGCGCGCGTCTGGGGGCGGCGTTGCAGTACCTGCGCGAAACGCCTTCGTTGCGGGCACTGCTGCTGACCGAGGCGGCCGCGCTGATCTTCTTCGAGACGGGCGCGCCGGCGGAGGTGATCTACGCGAAGAGCACGCTGAACGCGGGCGACCTCGGATACGGGACGCTGCTCAGCGCGTGGGGCGTGGGGATGGTGCTCGGCAGTCTGTTCTTCGCGCGCTCGACCAAGCGCTCGCTGGGAGCGATGCTGACGGGCGGAACCTTCGCGGTGGGCCTCGCGTACATCGGCTTCGCGGCGGCACCGTCGCTGAAGCTGGCGGCGCTGGCGGCGGTGGTCGGGGGGATCGGCAACGGCGTGCAGTGGGCCTCGCTGATCGGCACCGTGCAGCAGCTCACCCCGCAGCGCCTGCACGGGCGCCTGATGGGGACGGTCGAATCGATCGGCGCGCTGTGTCCGCTGATCGGTCTGCCGTTGAGCGCGCTCGTGCTGACACTGGGCTCGCCGCGGATCGCGTTTCTCGTCTTCGGTCTCGCGGCGGCGGGGGCAACACTCGGCTTCCTGCGCCTGTGGATGGGTTGGCGCGTGGCGGTCGACAGCTCGGGTGCACCGGTCGAGCAGCCCGGCACCTCGCGGGGCGGCCTTCAAGTACTACGTCGGATCGGCCGTTAAGGACGACAGAGGTACGTCGCAGATGCCCGCGTCCACACTGACCAGAAGACTCTTCATGCTCGCTGAGGTGCTGGCGTTCGTGGCCGCGGTCGCGGTCGCGGCGTTGACCTCGCGCGCGCAGGACTGGACGCCGCTGACGCTGGTCGCACTGCTGCTCGGGCTCGCGCTGCTGGGGCAGCGGCTGACGGTGGAAATCCGCGGGCAGCGGCTGACCGCGGCGTTCGTGGCGTGGGTGCTCGCGATGAGCCTGCTCGGCCCGGCGCCGGCGGCGCTATTCGGGATCGCGATCACGGCGCTCACCTCGGCGCCGCGACGCCTGCCGCTGACCTCGTGGCTGAACAACCTCTCGACGGTCGCCGTATTCCCGGTGGTGGGCGGCCTGATGGTGCGCGCGATCGTCGGCGACGTCCACGATCCGGCGAACCTTGAAGAAATTCAGAGCGTGATGTTCGGTCTGATCGTGTTCGCGGTGTTCATGGTCACGAATGCGCTGAACTTCGCGATGGTCGCCCTCGACAACCGCGTGATCTACGGGCGCAAGCTGCTGGGGCAGGTGCGGGATCTATTCGTGCCGTTGCTGCCGGGGCAGATCGCGACCGGCGTGCTCGCTGCGATTCTCGCGGTGGCGTACACCAATCTCGGCTTCCCCGCGCTGTTGGGCTCGGTGATCGTGCTGCTGGTATTCCAGTCGCTGGCGGTGGCGCTGCTGCGCTCGGAGGACCGCGCCGATCAGCTGGAGGCGCGCTCGATGCACCTCGCCTCGCTGCAGCTCGGTGTGCTGGTGACGCTCGTCGAGACCCTCGCGCTGCGCGACCGCATGACCGCGCGCCACGCGGCGGCGGTCGCGCGCTACGCGCGTGCGCTGGCGCGAGAGGCGGGCTGCGACGAGGCCGAACAGGACATCGCGCACACCGCGGGCCTGCTGCACGACATCGGCAAGTTCGCGCTGCCCGATCGGATCCTCAATGCGGAGGTGCTCTCCGACGAGGACTGGGCGCTGATTCGCCGCCACCCGCAGGATGGCGCGACGCTCGTGGGGCGCCTCGACGGCTACGGCCCGATCGCGGACGCGATCCTCTACCACCACGAGCACGTCGACGGCAGCGGCTACCCCGCGGGCCTGATCGGCAACGAGATTCCGCTGATCTCGCGCATCCTCGCGATCTGTAGCGCGTACGACACGATGACCTCCCGCGACTCCTACCGCTCGCCGAAGACACCGCAGGACGCGATGGCCGAGCTGCGGCGCACGGCGGGGCGCCAGTTCGACGGCGAGCTCGTCAATAGCTTCATCGCGATGCTCGAGCGCGACGGCCCCGTGACGTCAGTCCAAGGCGACGACGCGGATTTCGAGGCGGAGCTCGCGTTCGAGCGTCGCGCGCGCGCGATCGCGCAGCCCACCTCGGGCTAGTCGCCGTATCGCTCTCCATCGGCGTGGCCCGAGGCGCACGCCAAAGCGCTTTGAGCAGGCGCCCCAACCCCGCTCCTTAAATGCGAAAAGCGCCGCTGAATCAGCGACGCTCCGCAGCCGAGCCTCATAAGGATCGGCGACCGGGCTCGATCACCCGGCCTGCAGCTTCTTGACTTATTTCTGCCAGTGCATTCTGCTCTCCTTCGCTCGGGCCAGAGGCCGTCGGAGGCGTACGACTCCTGGCTCCGATCCTCCCAGGAAAGCCGTACCAATGAGTAGGTTTGCACAGAATACTACAGATCGAGGGCGGTTTGTCCATCTTGCACAATGATTTGCTTGCAAATAGAAGGCTTTGGCGAGAAATGCTCTTGCTGGGCACCCACAGCTTAGGTTTTTCGCGGAATGCGTCGATCAAACGTCCACAAAGGTGTGCTGCGCTCGACTTCCGCCGGCATCCGGCCGAATCTCGACGCATCGGGAGCGTCCCCTCCGGGGGCGTGGGCATCCGCCCGATTCCCGCCAGCCGTCCCCAGGCCGTCCTCGTGCGGCCCGATAACGAGAGGAAACCGACTTTCATGGCCTTCCCCCCCACTCTTCCCCACAGCGACCGCCAGCTGGTCTTCACGAGCTCCCAGGCGGCGCGCTATCTAGGCGTCTCGCTGGCCACGATCCGTCGCTGGGCCGACGCCGGCCATCTCGGCTGCTATCGCACACCCGGCGGCCAGCGACGCTTCTCGCGCGAGCAGCTCGACAGCTTCGTGGACTCGCTGCAGCGCACCAGCGACCTCGGCGCGCACGTCAGCGCGCGCGTCGCCTGAGCCACCAGCGCGAGGGCGCCCAGCCTCAACGCGGGCGCCCGAACCCTTAGCGCGCGAGGCGCCCGAACTTCTCGCGCAAGCGGCGGTAGAAGGACGAGCCGGGCAGCTGCGCAATTGTGCCGACGGCGTCGGCGAAGCGTGCGCTGATCGCTCCGCCGGCCTCCAGCGCACACGCGGGCCGGCCGTCGACGGCGACGTCGAGCGCCTCGCGCGAGCGGTTGTGGATCGTGATCCGGTCGCTTGGCGCCGCGACGAGCGCGCGCGCGGTGATCGAGTGCGGAGCGATGAACGAGACGACGAACCCCTCGACTCCCCACGCCATCACGGGTCCGCCGTTGGCGAGGTTGTAGCCCGTCGAGCCCGCGGGAGTCGCGATCACGAGCCCGTCGCAGCGCACGCTGCCGACCTCCTCCCCGTCAAGCTCGTAGGCCAGCCGCGCGACGCGCTCGCCGGCGCGGCGGTGGATCGCGACGTCATTGATCGCGGTCTCCTCTCCCCGCGGGGTCTCGAGCACGATCGCGGGCAGCTGCAGCAGCTCGAAGTCGCCGCTCAACGCGCGCCGCAGGCCATCCTCGAGTTCCTCCGGATCGACCGTCGCGAGGAAGCCGATCTCGCCGAAGTTGATCGCGAATACCGGCACGTCGGTGCCCGCGTAGCGCCGCAGCGCACGCAGGATCGTCCCGTCGCCGCCGAGAACGACGCACAGCTGCTCCTCGATCGCGGCTTTCCCACCTCCACGCGGGACGGCCTCGACGACCTGCAGACCCGGCGCGGCGCTGAGACCGTGCTTGCGCGCCTCCTCCACGTCAAAGCGCAGCGTCACGCCAGCGATGCGCGCGTGCTCGACCAGCCGCTCCAGCGCCGCGGCGGTCTCCTCCGCGCGCCCGTGGGTGAGGACCGAGATGCTCCGCGCGCATCCCTCCTGTGCGCCAGCCACCCCCACCTGAGGAGCTTGCACCTGACCTGCGAGATGCTCGCCGCCGATGCTCACGGCTCGACCTCGCGCGCCATCCGCTCGACGTCCACCTCGACGCTCAGCTCCCCGTCTCCTTCGACGCTCGCCCCCGGGATGCCCTCAGCGCCCTCTTCCTCTGGACCCGTGCCGCGAGCCAGCCAGAGGAACGTCTCGCGGTTGCCCTTCGGCCCCGGCAGGCCCGAGGAGCAGAACCCCCGAATTGTGGCTCCCAGCTCGCGTGCGGCGAGCCCGACCGCGACCAGCGCGGAGCGGCGATCGGCGGGATCGCGCACGACCCCCCCGCTGCCGACGCGGGCACGACCGACCTCGAACTGTGGCTTGACCAGCGCCAGCACCTCCCAGGGCTCGGCCAGGCAGCCGAGCACGGCGGGTAGCACCTTGCGCAGCGAAATGAACGAGACGTCGATGACCGCGAGATCCGGCAGCGTCGGCGGCAGCGCCCTCAGGACGGCCTCAGCGGTCAGGTTGCGCGCGTTGGTCCGCTCGAGGGTTCGCACGCGGGGATCGATGCGCAGCGCGTAGGCGAGCTCGCCATAGCCGACATCGACCGCAAGCACCTCGGCGGCGCCACGTTGGAGCAGACAGTCCGTGAACCCCCCCGTCGAAGCGCCGACGTCGAGCACACGGCGACCCGCGACCGCGACCCCGGTTCCCGAGAGCGCGTTCTCCAGCTTGATCCCGCCACGCGAGACGAACCGCGCGCGCTCGGCGACGCTCACGGGCGCATCCTCGGCCACCATCTCCCCCGGCTTCTGCGCGCGCCGGCGCTCCGGCCCCACGCAGACCTCGCCGGCCATCACCGACGCCGCCGCGCGGGTGCGCGAAGGAAAGAGGCCGCGCTCGGCCAGGAGGGTGTCAAGACGCTGCTTGCGCATCGGTCCGCCGTCGCAACGGTACCCGCTTCTCGCCCTCACCCCAGCCGTGAGATGCCGCGCCCGGTTTCAAAGAAACGGCCCGCTGGGGAAGCGGGCCGTTTCGAGGGAGGAGGGATGCTGCTGTACTTCGGGTCGAGAGACATAGTGCGCCACCCGAGAGGCGCTGTGTGTGAGAGTGCGCACAGATGACTGATATGCGGCCTCAATACTCATAAAAGTCCTCGAAATATGGCCGTCGCGCCCGCCCCGAACGCCCCCTGCGCCCACCGAGCCATCTCAAGCTTGTGCGACAATCGACAAGCTGTATCGATTAGATCTGGGTCGGCTCTCGTACGGCGAAAGAGCCCCCGGGCTCTGCTCAGCCGCGGATCTCCATCCGCGAGGGCGAGCTAGCTTTGCGGGGGCCGACCATTTCGCTTGTAGTACGCAATGGGCCTCGGCTAGTAATACGTGGTGCGTCCGCGCCGCCAAACGTCGAACTCGCTGCGGACTTTCGGGAGGATCAGGGCATGCGAGCGAGCGTCTCCGCGCTCCCACTTGCGCTGGATCGCCCACGTGCAGTAGTCGGCGACCTGCAGGCAGGGCTCGCTTTCGGCGGGCCAGAAGGCAACTCGATGGGAGCGACATGGCGAAAAGCGGCGAACCACGTCGTCGATCGCCGTATGCAGCGCCCCGCGCGCCTTTTTAGTGCCCAAGCTCGAGGCCGCGACGAACAGGCGATCCGACGCCTTCATCTGTTTGGCGAGGTATTTGAAGTGCAAATACCACGCCATCGCGTACAGCGACGCTTCGCTGCGCAGATGCGGCTGCGCCTTGCGCTTGTCGAGGATCGTCGCATCGACCCAGAAATCCTGGCGGCCCAGCAGGCCGAAGACCTCGGCCCGAATCGCCTGGGAGTCCTCGGTGGCGTGGAAGACGCGGTCGAGATGCAGACCGCGCCAGCCGAGATCCCGCCGCAATGCGAGCAGCGCGTCGCCCGCCGCGCAATGCTCGGCCGTCACGGTGCACAGCACGAAGTAGCGCGAAGCGTCGCGGCCGCCCGAGAAGTCGAAGTTGCCGGCCTCATCCGCAAAGACGTAGCGTTCGGTCATACCTGAGCGGCCGGCTTGGGGAGTCTCGCGGGCCAACGGGCGTTCATCTCTTTCCTTCCGGTCCGTGTCGTAGGGTCTTGCAGACAAATGTCTGCGCCTACACGCTACCAGACCAACGCGCGCCCTACCATCTCGCATGAACTGAGAGCGATCCTCGGAGCCCGTCCGCGATGACGAACCTCGACGAGGATCCCCGCGCCGCGAGCCTCGCATTCGGCCAGCGACTCCGCGAGCTCCGCGCGGAGCGCCACATATCCCAGGACACCCTGGCGCGCAGGACCGACGTGCATCCAACCGCGATCGGACGCCTGGAGCGCGGCGATCGCGAGCCGCGTCTGACGACCATCCTGCGCATCGCGCGCGGTCTCGGGGTGCAACCGGGCGCGCTGCTCGACGAGCTCTAAGCCTCGACGGCCGCGGAGTCGCGGTCGAGGATCGCCGCGGCCACGCGCTCGGCGATGCGCTTGCCGGTGAAGCCGACCTGCTCGTGCAGCAGCGCGGGCTTACCGTGCGTTACGTAGCTGTCTGGGAGACCCACGCGCAGAATCCGCGGCGGCGTCACGCCGGCCTCGCTGAGAGTCTCCCACACGGCCGAGCCGAAGCCGCCCGCGAGCACGCCCTCCTCGACGGTCACCAGCAGGTCGTGCTCGGCCGCGAGCTGCGCCATCAGGCCCGCGTCGATCGGCTTGGCGAAGCGCGCGTCGGCGACCGTCACCGCAAGGTCGTGCTCGGCGAGCAGGTCCGCCGCCTCCAGCGCCTTGCCTACGCCGCTGCCGTAGCCGATCAGCGCGACCCGCCGTCGGTGTGTGTCGGCGGGCCCCTGCTGGCCGGCCTCGCGCAGGATCTCGCCCGTGCCGATCGCGATCGCGCGCGGCTCGCTCGGCAACTCGATGCCGATGCCCTCGCCGCGCGGGTAGCGCAGCGCGATCGGCCCGTCGAAGGTCAGCGCCGTGCGCAACATGTGCACCAGCATCGCCTCGTCGCGGGGAGCCATCAGCACCATGTTCGGCAGACAGCGCAGATACGCGATGTCGAACGCGCCGTGGTGCGTCGGACCGTCGTCGCCGACGAGGCCCGCGCGGTCCATCGCGAACACCACGTTCAGCCGTTGTAGGCACACGTCGTGCACGATCTGGTCGTACGCGCGCTGCAGGAACGTCGAGTAGATCGCCGCCACGGGCTTGACGCCCTCCAGCGCGAGACCCGCCGCGAACAGGATCGCCTGCTGCTCGGCGATCCCCACGTCGAAATAGCGCTCCGGCAGCGCTTTCTGCAGGATATTCAGGCCCGTTCCCGAGTTCATCGCCGCTGTGATCCCGACAACGCGGGGATCGCGTTCGCATTCCCTGACCAGCGCTTCACCGAAGACCTGTGTGTACTGCGGCGCCGGCGCGCGTGTCGCGGCGGCACCCGGGATCGCCTTCGTGGGCGAGCCGTTGAGGATCGACTTCGGCTTCGCCGCGTGCCACTTCTCCATCCCCTCCAGGCCGCCGTCCTCGGCGGGCGCGAAGCCCTTGCCCTTGACGGTCGCGATGTGCACCACCACCGGGCGCTCGGCCGCCAGCGCCTCGCGCAGCGCCTTACGCAGCGCGCGCACGTCGTGGCCGTCGATCACACCCATGTAGGCCCAGTCGAGCTCCTCCCACCACAGACCCGGCGCCCAGAACGCCTTGATCGACTCCTTCAGTTGCGGACCCAGCCGCTCGAAGGCCGAGCCGATCCCGCCCGGCAGCCGCGCCAGGCCGCCCTCGACGCCCTCGCGCACGTGCCACAGCTTCGGATTCAGCCGCACGCGGTTGAAGTACCGCGACAGCGCCCCCACGTTCGGCGCGATCGACATCCCGTTGTCGTTGAGCACGACCACGATCGGCGTCCCCAGCCCCCCCGCTTGGCCGATCGCCTCGAAGGCCACGCCACCCGTCATCGCGCCGTCGCCGATCACCGCCACGACCTTGCCTTCGCGCCCCGCCGCGCCCTCGGGCTCCAGCGCCTCCACCGGTCGCACCTCGCCGGCCGCCGGCCAGCGCGCCGCGCCGCGCATGTGGCGCATTCCCTCCTTGATCCCCACCGCATAGCCCACGGACGTCGAGGCGTGGCCTGCGCCCATGATGTCGTGTGCGGACTCCTCGCGCGAGCAGAACGGCGCCAGACCGCCGTACTGGCGAATCGTGTGCAACTCGTCGCGGCGGCCCGTCAGGATCTTGTGCGGGTAGGCCTGGTGGCCCACGTCCCAGAGGATCTTGTCGCGCGGCGAGTCCAGCAGCGAGTGCAGCGCCACCGCGACCTCGCACGTCCCCAGGTTCGCCCCGAAGTGCCCACCGATCTCGCCGACCGTCTCGATGATGTGCTCGCGCACCTCCTGCGCGAGCGTCTGCAGCTCCTCCTCGGAGAGCCCCTGCAGGTCGGCCGGCCCGTCCACGCGACCGAGCAGCGCATGCTTGTGCCGCGTGGCGGCGCTGTTGGGGGGCTTGGGTGTCTCGTCGCTCATGAGGTGCGTGTGTAGATGAAGTCCGCGATCCGTGCCAGCTCGCCGGTCTCGTGCGGGGCCCCCGCGCCCGCGCGCGCGGCCTCCGCAAGCGCCGCGAGCGCCAGCCGGTGTGACTCACCGGCTAGATCCTTCGCTTGGTCGATTCCGAACTCGCTCACGTATGTGCGCTTGCCGTGTCGCTCATCGCTTCCCCGCGGCTTGCCGAGAGCGTCCTCCGTACCCGTCACGTCGAGGATGTCGTCGACGATCTGGAACAGCACACCCAGCTCCGCCGCAAAGCGGCTGAACGCCATTGTCGCAGGTTCGTCGGCCCCACCGAGTGCCAGCACACAGCGCACCGACGCCCCGATCAGGCGACCCGTCTTGAGCTCGTGCAGGCGCCGCAAACCCGCCGCGTCGCGCGGCGCCGTCTCGCGCACGTCCGCGTACTGGCCACCCACCATCCCGCCCGCGCCCGTCGCCGCCGCCAGCTCCGCCGCCGCCGCCAGCACGCGCTCCGGTGCGGAGCGCTGATGCGTAAGCAGATGACTGAACGCCTCCGCGTAGAGCCCGTCCCCCGCGAGGATCGCGACATCCTCACCGAACGCCACGTGACACGTCGGCTGCCCACGCCGCAGCGGGTCGTCATCCATCGCCGGCAGGTCGTCGTGGATCAGCGAATACGTGTGGATCAGCTCGATCGCGCCCGCCAGCGGCAGCACCTCCCGCGGTTCCAGACCCACGGCGCCCGCGGTCGCCAAGGCGAGCACCGGACGGATCCGCTTGCCACCCGCCAGCAGCGAGTAGCGCATCGCCTCATCCAAGCCCGCCGTGAGGCCCTCCTCGGAGAAGCGCATGCCCTCGAGATAGCGCTCGACCTCGACCCGCAGGTGCTCGGGGTACGACGCGCCCGGCGCCTCCCTCGTGGCCACTACAGCAGCGAGCCTTGCCCGCGCGGCGGCGCGTGCATGCGCCGCTCGAGCTCCGCTCCCGCGCGGTTGGCCAACACCGCGCACTCCTCGACCAGCGTCGCCGCCGCGTCGGTCGAGAGATCGCCCGACCGCAGCTGTTCGGCAGCCGCTTCCAGACGCCCAATCAACCCCTCCAGCGCGTCCACCGCGGGAACGCGCTGCTCGTCCGCCGCGGGAACGCCCTGCTCGCTGGGATCCACCTCCGGCAAGCCCTCCGCCACCGGGCTCGTCTCCTCTGGTAGCTCCGCGTCGCTCATGAGATCGAGGAATTCTCGCGCACCTCGCGCAACACTGCCGCCAGCACCCCATTCACGAACGCCGGCGCCTGCGCACCGCAGAAGACCTTCGCGCTTTCCACCGCCTCCTCGATCGCGCCCTCCGGGGGAATCTCGCGATCCGCGGGCGCCGCGTCCGGGTGCAGGATCTCGATCAGCGCCACCCGCAGGATGCTGCGCTCCAGCGGCTGGATCCGCTCCACCGACCAGCCGTGCGCGTGGCGGTCGATCACCGCGTCGAGCTCCTCCGCGCGGTCCGCCGCGGCGTGTGCGAGCGCGCGCGCGAACAGCGACGCCGATCGGCCCAGTGTCTCGCCGAGCTCGCGGCCGGTCAGGTCGTGCTGGTAGAGCGCGATCACCGCGACCCGGCGCTGCTCGGAGCGACGCAAATCGCTAACGCTCCCCGCCGCGCGCGCGGGTGCGCGCATGCGGACACGCGCGGCGGGGTCGGCTCTCAAGCACGCGAGACATATTCGCCTGAGCGCGTGTCGACACGCACCCGCTCACCCACGCTCACGAACAGCGGCACCTGGATGCTCGCGCCCGTCTCCAGCGTCGCCGGCTTGCTGCCGCCCCCCGACGCCGTATCCCCGCGCAGGCCCGGCTCGGTCTCGGTGACCTCCAGGTCGACCGCGCTCGGTAGCTGCACGTCGGAGGGCTCATCGTCGATGAACAGCACATCCACCTCGCTGGAGGGCTTGATCCAACGCAGCACCTCGCTGAAGCTCGCCTCCGGCACCGCCAGCTGCTCAAAGGACTCCGTATCCATGAAGTGCGCGTCGCTCCCGTCCGCGTACAGGAACTGCATCTTGCGCGCCTCCGTGCGCACCGAGCGGAACTTCTCGCCCGCGCGGAAGGTCCGGTCGATCACATTGCCGTCGCTCGCCCGGCGCAGCTTCGTGCGCACGAACGCCCCGCCCTTGCCCGGCTTGACGTGCTGGAACTCGAGGATCTTGAAGACCGTGCCCTCCACCTCGATGTGATTTCCGTTCTTGAATTGGTTGGTGTTGATGATGGCTGATCAGCCCTTTCTAGAGCCAAATTTCAATGTGGTTCGGCCGTCGTCTGGCTCGCTGGCTGCTCGACCACAATAGCTGCCAAGAAGCGGGAAGATCACACGCAGGAGGGGTCGGGGGTGCTGAATATGGTCCTCCCTCAATGCCAAGTAGACCAGAACGACGAACGCGAGTGACTCCGCTGTCTTCGTGAGGATCGATCGCAACTCAGGCGACCGACGGGCGCTTCGTCGAGGCGCGCTTGCGCGACGTGCTCTTCGCCTTGGCCTTGGACGCTGCTGAAGCCGACTTGTGGGAGCCTCGCGCGGACTGGCCCTCGGGTGAACTCGCCTGGTTCGAGGTTGCGCGCCTGGGCCTGCGCAGAGAACCACCGAGCTGATCGGACGCGACCCCACCGACCCGCTCGACATCGGTTGCGTTGACGCCCACCGAGTACGCCAGGGCTGCCGCCTTACCGCCCAGCAACGCCTCGCGCGCCCGCTCCATACGCTGCGCGAAGTCCTCGCGGTGACGTTCCACGTACTCGTCGACCGCGCGCTCGACGAGCTCCGTCTGCTTCAGCCCGGCCATCAGTGCGGCATAGCGGACCTTTTCCTTGGTGGCCTCATGGACCTTGATCGGGGATTGCGCGCGCATAATAATGGCCCCTCGGTACTTCGGTACCAGGAAGCATACCACCAGGCTACGTCGCCATGCTCAGCCGCGACGAACAGACGCTCCCTCGCCTGGGGAACCCGGCGAGCGAACATCCATGCAGACGTATCGACGAGCACCACGCCCTCGCCTTTCCACAGCTGCATGTTCCTCGCTACCGGTGATATGATGATTTCATATGTCACGCCTTCTCTCTGTATCCGTACCGGACGATCTCGCTGTAGAGGCCGAAGCCCTGGCCCGTGCGACCGGAAAGACAAAGAGCGAAGTCGTGCGCGACGCGCTGCGGCGCCACGTACAGCACGAGCGATTCGCCGAGATGCGCCGGTACGGACGCAGTCGTGCCGAGACGCTGGGACTCGCGCCCGAAGATGTCGAAGGGCTGGTAGACGATCTGCGTGCAACGCGCGCGTGACGCTGCGCGCGCTCTGCGACACAAACGTACTTGTGTCGGCGTTCATCGCCGGCGGACCACCGAGTCGTGTGATCGAGTCATCGATCGAAGGACGCGTCGAGCTCGTCCTGGCCGATCCGGTCCTTGACGAGCTCGAACGGGTCTTGACTGTCAAGCTCGGCTTCGAGCCCGATCGAGTAAGTGAGATAAAGGCGCTCCTACTCGATATTGCAGTCGCACGCATCGATACCCCGACAGATCAGGTCGAGGCGATCACTGGCGACCCCGACGACGACGTGGTTCTGGCATGCGGCGTTAGCGCGGATACACACGTTGTCGTGTCGGGCGAATCGTCGGCACATGTTGCCCGTCCGAGAGCATCGCGGTATGCGAATCATGAGCCCCCAGGCACTACTGGCGGAGCTAGCCAACGAGCACTAACGTGCGCTCCGGCGAGTCGATCAAACCGATCAGTGCGTCACCGCTTACCGACCTTGCCCCACGTTCCCGACGACACAAGGCGCCCCTCTTTCGCGGCCACCGCTGCCAACCCCCCGTCGAGCGTGACGAGCCCGACATCTAGCCGACGGGCAAGAGCTAGGTACGCAGCGTCATAAGTCGTCAGCGCGCCACGCAGATCCCATATCTCCGCAGTGAGCTCGATCACGGGATAGGAAAGCGCTCGCAAATCGCGAAGCGCAGCCAACGCCTCGGCGGCGCGCAGCTGACTGAGCTCGCCTCGAATCGCGTAGCGCCTCAGCGCTGAGAGCGCCTCGACATTGAAGTGCTCGGGCACGTGCAACTCGGGGTGCTCTGCGAGTGCCGCGCGCACCTCGCCCGCGCGCGGCATGGCAAGAAGCACCTCCACTATTGCGCTTGCGTCGGCGACAATCACGCAGCAGTGCGCTCGCGCTCCGCAGCAATCGCGGCCGCAGGCAGCTCGCTGGCCTCAACCGGCGCCCACCCTTCGCTGCGCGCGAGCCACTCCCGCACCGTAGGTCGCACCGCCAGCGCCCGAAGCTCCGCGAGCAGGTAGTCGGAGAGCGTCATACCCGTTTGAGCGGCCCTGACCTTCAGTTCGCGATGCAGCGCGTCAGGCACGTTGCGAATCTGAATCATCGAAGACATGCTTATCGCATTGTAGCATGCTAACAGCATGTCGAAGCGTAGCTGAAATGACCCCTTGCGCGGGAAGTGCTGGCCGAGCTGGTCGACGACGACCAGACAGCGGATGCAAATAGTCGGACAAATCTCAACTTAGGCACTTGATTGTCGACAGAGGCTACGTGGGCCTCCTGATCAGCTACATCTTTGGCGCGGCAAGCGCTGCCGCCCTGATCATCGTGATTCTGCGCCGCCACGCTGGCGGCGATCCCGGCGTCGCCGACTCGCTCGGCGAGCTACGCGGACTGCTCGACGGCGTGCGCCACCAGCAGGAGCGCCTCGTGACGGAGGCGACTCAGTGGAACCAGCTGCTCGGCCACGCCGGCGACCGCGGGCGTTGGGGCGAGCTCACGTTGCAGAACCTCGTCCAGGCCGCGGGATTGCGAGAGCACACCGATTTTGACGTACAGGTGCATCTGTCAGACGGCGAGCGGACAGCACGACCGGATCTTGTCCTTCGTCTGCCCGGCGGCGGCTGCGTGCCGGTCGACAGCAAGGCGACCTGGGACGCCTACCGCGACAGTCTGGACACGGAGGAGCCGTCGGCTCGCGACGAGCTGCTCGACAAGCACGCTCGCAGCGTCCGCTCGTGCGTACAGACGCTTGCCCAGAAGACGTACTGGTCGCAGTTCGCCCACGCACCCGAGATGGTGGTTCTGTTCATTCCCTCCGAGGCCGCGTTCGCCGCAGCGGCGGCACGCGACCCCGAGCTGATCGCATACGCCATCCGGCAGCGAGTCGTCATCACGACACCGAACACCTTATTCGCACTACTGCAAGTGATAGCCGTCGGATGGCATCAGGCCGACCTATCCCAGAACGCAGAGCAGATTCGAGCGCTGGGAGCCGCGCTTGTCAAGCGCCTGGGAGATGTGAAAAAACAACTGACGAAGGCATCGAGAGGTCTTGACTCGGCGGTTCGCGCCCACAACGAGGTCGTGGGCTCCTTTGAGGGCAAGCTGCTCGACACAGCACGACGGATGGGCGACCTTGGCGTTGCCGGCGGATCGGAGCTCGATGCACCTCAAGCAGCGCTCACCAGCGTGCGAATGCCAAGCCTCCCCAACCCTGCGGAGTAGCCCCCCGTCCGCTCGATCGCTAAACATACCCATTCATGCTCCGGGTTCAGGTGAAGGAATGAGCGAGGATCGCGCTGCGGACTTCGTCCGGCGCTTCGCGGAGTTCTGGCGCGCACCGGACCCTGAGCGGCTCGACACGCTGCTGGCACCCAACGCGCGCCTCTTCGCGCCGATGATCCCGGCCACGTACGGCCTGGAGGCGGGCAAGCGCGCTTTCGCCGACCTCTTTCAGCTGATCGCCGGCATGAGTACCGAGGTCCACCGCTGGGGCGCCACCGCCGACGGAGTCCTGATCGAGTTCACCGTCCGCGGCACCGCGGGCGCAAGCCCCATCTCCTGGGAGTCGGTAGACCGCTTCATCCTCGACGAGAACGGGCTCGCCACCGAGCGGTTCACCTACTTCGACTCCCTGCGGCTGGCGCTGAGCCTCGCTCGGCGTCCCCGGGCATGGCCCGCGTTCACACGCAGCCGCATCGGGCAGTTGCGCCGCTGAGTATCGCGGCGACATGCAGCGCGAGCGCGGATCGACAGCGTCGCTCGACCCCCGCCCGCCAGTGGCTCCCTACTCGACATCGGCTGGATCGAGGGTCACTCGGTGCTGCTGCGCGGCGAGTCCCCCCGGAGACATGCGCTGGCAGGGCGCGCCCATCGCGCGCGTGTAAACGCCGCGCCAGCCGAGCGGCCGCGCGCCGCTCAAGCCCATCCTTCGGCGCGCCGATGCTGAACGCATGAGCCGTCGAGCGCTGCGGGCGGGGCGTGAGAACGTCGTGTGCGTGCTCGCGGCGGCGTGCGGTAGCGCGGCGATGGCGTGGCTGGGCCTGTACGGGTTCGCGTGGAACGACTACGAAGTCGAGGCGCGCGCGCCGCTGGAGGCGCTCGTGCACGGCCATCTCACGGAGTTTCTGCGCATGACGCCGGTCTACGGCGGCTCGCTCGTCTTGCGCGCGCCGTTTGCGCTGCTAACCGATCTCTGGGGCGGGGGCGAACTCGCCGTCTACCGAATGGTCGCGCTGCCGTGCCTGCTGGCGGCGGCGGCACTCGGTGTGTGGCTCGTCGCCGACATGCGCCGGCGCGGCCGACCGCCGCTGGCGCGCGGCGTGGCGCTCGCGCTGTGTGTCGCCAATCCGCTGACGCTGAGCGCCTTGGAAGTTGGCCACCCCGAGGAGCTTCTGGGCGGAGCGCTGTGTGTCGCGGCGGTGCTGCTCGCCGCGCGCGGGCGCGCGCTGTGGGCGGGCCTGCTGCTGGGCGCGGCGGTGGCAAACAAGGAGTGGGCGCTGCTCGCGCTGATCCCCGTGCTGCTGGCGCTGCCCTCGCGGCGACTGGTGTGCCTGCTGAGCGCCGCCGGGGTCGCGAGCGCGATCTTGGCGCCCCCGGCGCTCGTCCATGCGGGGGGCTTTCTCGCGGTCACGCGCGCGACCGCGACGCCGTCCAGCTCGATCTTCCAGCCGTGGCAGATCTGGTGGTTCCTCGGCCACCACGGCGCCGTCGTGCGCGGCACCTTCGGACGCATCAAACCCGGCTACCGCACCGGCCCGTCGTGGACCGGCGTGCTCAGCCATCCGCTGGTGATCTTTGTGATGCTGCCACTCGGGGGGCTGTTGTGGGGGCGCCGGCACCGCGGCCGCGGCATCGTCGGCGAGCACGAGGCGCTACTGCTGCTCGCGCTGCTGCTGCTCCTGCGCTGCATGCTCGACACGTGGGACACGACCTATTACATGCTGCCCTTCCTGCTGGCGCTGAGCGCGTGGGAGTGCCGCGGCGAGCGTGGCCTGCCGGCGCTCGCGCTGAGCGCGACGGTCTTGGCGTGGATCGACTTCCAATGGTTGCGCTACCACGCGAGCCCCGACGTACAGGCAGCCTGTTTCCTGCTGTGGACGCTGCCGCTCGCAGCCGGCCTCGCGCTGCGTCTCTATGCGCCCGCAACGCTCGCGCGACTCGCGCGCTGGGGTGCTGAGGCGGGCGAGGCGCTCACGCGACGACGGTCAGCTCCTTCGGCAGCCCGTTGAGCACGACGTGTCCCTCCTCGGTGACGGCGAGGAGATCCTCGATGCGCACGCCGATGCGACCCGGAATGTAGACGCCGGGCTCCACCGTTACGACGTGTCCGGCGCGCAGCGGCTGCTCGGCGGCGGTGCGCGAGAGACGTGGCGCCTCGTGGACCTCGAGGCCGACGCCGTGGCCGAGACCGTGGCCGAAGTGCTCGCCATGACCGGCCCGCTCGATGACCTCACGTGCGACGGCGTCCACCGCGCGCCCGCTCGGCCCGGGGCGCACCGCGGCCAGCCCCGCTCGCTGCGCGCGCAGGACGAGCTCGTAGACCTCGCGATCCTCCTCGGGCAGCCCCTCACCGGTGGCGAAGGTGCGCGTGCAGTCCGAGCAGTAGCCGTCCAGCAGCGCGCCCCAGTCGATCGTGACGAGCGTGTCGCGCGGGATCGGAACCTCGCGGGGCTCGGCGTGCGGCAGCGCCGAGTGCGGACCGGCGGCGACGATCGAAGGAAAGCTCGGAGCGCTCGCGCCGAGGCGGCGCATGCGCAGCTCCAGGTCGATCGCGACGTCGCGCTCGCTGCGACCGGTGAGGCCGCCTTCGAGCACCCCGCGCAGCGCCTCGTCGGCGAGCTCGGCGGCGGCACGGATGCGCTTCAGCTCGGCGGCATCCTTGAGCTCGCGCAGCCCCTCAACGAGGCCGGCAGCGGGAATCGATTCCCATCCGGCCGGGAGCAGCTCGTTTACGCGCCGATGCTGCTTGACGGTGAGCGTGCCGTCGTCGAAGCCCAGACGCCCCCCGTCGCCCCACTCGGCCAGGTAGCCGGCGGCGGCCTCGAGCAGATCGAGTTGGACCACCTGGCGGTGGTACAGCTCGGGAACCTGCTCGGCGCTTTGCGTGGCGTAGCGGAAGTCGGTGAGGAACCGCCGCGGGGCATCCGCGGCGCCACCGATCAGAGCGAGGCCGTTGGAGCCCGTGAAGCCCGTGAGGTAGCGCAGGTTGACGGGTTCGTTTATGAGCAGCACGTCGAGCTCGTGATCGCGCAGCAGTGCGGCCAGCTGCCCGGTGCGGGCGACCTCGGGAACCTGCTCGGAGAGGTCGCTCATTGCCCGGCCTGCTCGAGCGCTGCGCGCAGTCGCTCCAGAGCGACGCGGTAGCCATCGGGGCCCTGTCCGGTGACGCTCGCAAGACAGAGATCCGCGATCACTGAAACCCGCCGCCAGGGCTCGCGGTTCTTGATGTCGGAGAGATGGACCTCGACGGTCGGGAGCGCCGCGATCTCCAGCGCGTCGCGGATCGCCCACGCGTAGTGGGTCCAGGCGCCGGGGTTCAGGACGATCCCGTCGGCCTCCTCGCGCAGGCGGTGCAGATGCTCGATCAGCTCGCCTTCGTCGTTGGTCTGGGAGAAGCGCACGCGCAGCCCCAGCTCGACGGCGAACTCTTCGATGCGCACCTGCAGCTCGGGGAGTGTCACGGTGCCGTAGATCGCGGGGTCGCGGTGCCCGAGCATGTTCAGGTTGACCCCGTGCAGAACCTCGATTCGGTAGGACGCGTCGGTCATCCCTCAGAGCCTAACCGCCGGCGCGACGCGTGGCCGCGAAGGTCTCCGCGCAAAGAGCCGTCGCGAGCGTGCTCTCAGCCGGGGGTGTTGGCGGTGGCGGCCAGTGCCGCGACGGCGGCGCGCAGCTCCTGCGGTGCGACCTCGCAGCCGACGCGTGCCTCACCGGGTCCGTCGAGCAAAACGAACGGAACCTGCTCGCCGACGCGCTTCTTATCGTGGGCGACGGCGGCGATCACGTCCTCCAGATCGATGCCGTCGTTGCCGCCGCCACCGGCGAGCTCGAGCGTCACGGGCTGCTCGTGGGCCACCAGCAGCTCGCGGACCTGCGCGCGCAGCGCATCCTGCCCGGAGAGCGCCAGCGCGGCGAGCAACCCGAGGCCGACGGCTTCCCCGTGGCGGTAGCGCGAGTAGCCGGTGGCGGTCTCGATCGCGTGACCGACGGTGTGCCCGAGGTTGAGCACCTGGCGGCGTCCGGCGTCGCGCTCGTCCTCCGCGACGACGGCGAGCTTCAGCCGCGCGCAGGCGAGGATCGTGTGCTCGTCGACGGGCTCGTCGGCGGCGATGCGCTCCCATAGCTCGCCGCCGGCGATCAGCGCGGTCTTCAACACCTCGACCCAACCCGCGTTCAGCTCCGCGGCGGGCAGTGTGCGCAGAGCATCCGCGTCGACGATCACAGCGGCGGGTTGGTGGTAGGCGCCGACGTAGTTCTTGGCCTCCGGAAGATCGACACCGGTCTTGCCGCCGTAGGCCGAGTCGACCTGCGCGACGAGCGTCGTGGGCGCCTGCACTACGGGCACACCACGCTGGTAAGTCGCGGCGCAAAATCCCGCGAGGTCGCCGACGACGCCACCGCCGAGCGCGACGAGATGATCCGCACGCGTCACGCCCGCCGCGGCCAGCGCGCGCCAGACACGCTCGGCGCTCGCGAGCGTCTTGTGAGCCTCACCGGGCGCAATCGCGATCGGCGCGTGCCGCGCGCGTAGCGGCGGCGTGTAGAGCGCGGCGACGTTCTCGTCGGTGATGCAGAAGGGGCGCGAGGCGCTGCTGCTCGCACCGAGCCGCCACACCTCCTCCGGCGCGCCCTCCTTGAGCAGACCGCGACCGATCAGCACCGGGTACTCGCCGGAGGTCGACGTCGCCCACAGCAGCCGCGCCGCGCCGCCTTCGCGTGCTCCCTCGCGGATGGCGGCGAGCGCGCGCAGAGCTGGCAACGCGTGCGTGGCGACCCCCGGCAGATGTGCGGGCAGGACGGCGTCGGCGAGCCTCGCGTAGAGCTCACGGCGCTCGGCGTGCAGGGCCGCAAACGCCGTGGCGTCGCGCGCAAGCGGACGCTGCTGGCCCTCGCCACCATCGGCGTCGCGCGCGCCGCGCACGCGCTCCCAGGCGAGCCCGTGATCGATGTCCAGCAGCACGACGAGGTGGGGCACCAGCGCGGCGCGCACACGCTCGGAGAGCACCGCGCCGCCGCCGAGTGCGATCACCGGCAGATGGACCCCGCCGTGCGCGCGTGCGCGCGTGTGTGCGCGCGCGGCGGGGTCCAGTAGCTCACACACGAGCCGCTCCTCCTCTTCGCGGAAGGCCGCCTCGCCGCGCAGCTCGAACTCGCGCGCGACGGAGTGCCCGAGGCGCTCGGCGAGCAACAGGTCGGAGTCGAGCGCCTCCCCGCCGAGCGCCGCGGCGACTTCGGCGGCGGCGGTCGACTTGCCGGCGCCCATGAAGCCGATGAAGACGAGCGCGCGCGCTAGCGGCGCCACGACGGACCCCGCGCACACGGTGGCCTAGCGGCGCCACCGGATCCGCTCCTCGTAGGCGCGGAGTGCCTCCCGGACATCGTCGATGTGGTCTCCGCCGAACTTGCGTCGGTAGGCGTCGGCGAGGACGAGCGCAACCATCGCCTCGCCGACGACGCCGGCGGCGGGAACGGTGCAGGAGTCGGTGCGCTCGCGCAGTGCTTCAGCGGGGGCGTGCGTGGCGATGTCGACTGAGCGCAGTGGCTTGGTGAGCGTCGGCAGCGGCTTCATCGCGCCGCGCACGATCAGCGGCTCGCCGGTGCTCATGCCGCCCTCCAAGCCGCCGGCGCGGTTGGTTTCGCGGAAGTAGCCTTGCTCCTCGGAGTAGAAGATCTCGTCGTGCGCCTCGGAGCCGGGCACGCCCGCGATCTGGAATGCCTCACCGATCGAGACGCCCTTCATGGCTTGGATCGACAGGACGGCCATCGCCAGGCGCCCGTCGAGGCGTTCTTCCCAAGAAATGTGCGAGCCGAGGCCGGGGGTCAGCCCGAAGGCCTGCACCTCGAAGACGCCGCCGAGCGACTCGTTGGCCTTGCGCAGTTTGTTGATCTCGGCGACCATCGCCCGCGAGGTCTCGGCATCCAGACAGCGCACGGGCGAGTCGTCGACCGCATCGAAATCCGCCACTGTCAGGGTTCCGGCCCGCGCGGGGGCGTGCACGGATGCGATCTGCACGACGTGCGAGCGGACCTCGACGTCGAGCGCGCGCAGGAACGCCTTAGCGAGTGCCCCCCCGGCGACGCGCGCGGCGGTCTCGCGAGCGGAGGCGCGCTCGAGGATGTTGCGCACGTCGCTCTGCTTGTACTTCCAGGTTCCCACTAGGTCGGCGTGCCCGGGCCGCGGCAGATGGACCTCGGGAATCTCCTCGTCCACCGGCCAGGGGTTCATGCGCTCTTCCCAGTTGGCGTAGTCGCGATTGGCGACCTGCAGCGCGATCGGCCCGCCGAGCGTGCGCCCGTGACGCACGCCGGCGGTCACCTCGGCACCGTCGCGCTCGATCTTCATGCGCCCACCGCGGCCATGCCCGAGCTGGCGACGCGCGAGGTCGGTGTTGAGATCCTCCGCACGCAGCTCCAAGCCAGCGGGCAATCCCTCCACGATGGCGGTGAGACCGGGTCCGTGGGACTCGCCGGCGGTGATCAGGCGGACGATCATGTCCGCCTTAGCTTATTTGTGCTCAGGCTCCGTGGTGGGCGACGTAGAACAGAACGCCCTTGGCGGAGGAGAAGTGCAGGTGCTTGAGCACCGCCGGGGCGAGCCGGCGCACGAGCGCCGCACCGGCACGGTTGCGTCGGTTCAGGCGCGCGGCGGTAGCCGCGGAGGCCTGGCGCTTGGCGATGCTCACGACCTTCAGCTCATATGTCGCGCTCTGCCCGTTGGCTTCGACATAATCGAATTCCTCAGTCTTACCAGCGGCGAGCACGATCGCTTCGCACTGCGTATCGCTCGGCATGCAGCCGCCTTCGCCTTTGAGGATCGATTCGCCGACGAGCGTAAAAATGGCTCCCTTGCCGGTATCGCTGACACCGGAGAAGACGATTTTCGGATTGCTCGAGGACGGCAGCGGCTCCAGACGCTTGAGGCCCGCGTAGGGCGTCAGCTGCGATAGCTGACCGGGCGTGGTCGGCGCGAGGCCGTAGAGGATGTCCACCACGTAGACCGTCTTCTGCTTCTGTTGTTTGGCGGGCGGAGCCGGTTCGGCTGGGGCCGCGGGCGTCGTCGGCGTGGTGCCCCCACCGGTTGCCCCGGTGCCACTGGAGGCACCTGACTGGGACGGGGAGGAGGAAGATGACGGGCTCGTCGCCGCGCTTGAAGAGCTGTTCGCCGCACCCTTGGCCTTCGGCGAGGGAAGCGGGACGAAGGGGTTGTGAGCGCCGCTGTGATGCTGATAGCGCGACCCATCGGTTGTCTCGGAGATCGCCGCGTTCTGGTCGCTGGGCGCCTGACTGACCGCGAGCGAGGAGCCCGTGGATGTGGGATTGGGCGCCACTCGCGCGACGGGCGTCGCCGGCGAGCTCGATCCGCCGCCGAGCACGGCGTAGGCAATCGCCGCCACGAGCACGGCACCGAGCAGCACGAGCACAGGCAGCAGCCGGCGGTCGAGCAGATCGGACTTCAGTGATGTCAAGAGCTCGTTCATGGTCTCCCCTCGATCACAGCGGGACTCGCGGGCGAGCCCGAGGACGCGGTGCTCGCAGCGGATGCCGGCGCGCTCCCCGCGGGGCCCGCGGCGGTGGCGCCGCCGGTCAGGCCCTGGCTGGCGGGCAACACGTAGGCGCTCGCGGTGATCGTCGCGGTGAGTTCGCCGGCGCCGGTGCTCTTGGAGCCCGAGCCGCCCTGATTTTCAACGGCGAGACTGACACCCTGGATCGTCAGCAGCCTGCCATTGACCTGCACGCCGGTTGGCGTGGAGGCGCTGGCGTCGGTGCTCTTGCTCGAGCCGCCGGCGCCGGTGGTCGTGCGGGCGAAGCCGTCGATCTGCCCGAGCAGGTGCGCGAGCCCGAAGTAGCTGCCCTTGAAGACAAACGTGAATGGCATCTGCGTGAAGGCCGCCGGCGTCGCACTCGCCGCGGGTGTAGCCGAGGCGGCGGCAGCCGCGCTGCTGGAGGTCGAGCTGCTCGTAATCGAGTTGAAGTCGATCGAGCGCTGGTTGGAGGCGCGTTCGAGTTCGTAGACCAGCGAAGGCACTTCCTGCAGCGGCGGGACCGCTTTGCCGAGCTTGACGACCGAGACGTACGCGGAGGCGTAGCGGGCCTCCGCACTGCGCTCGCTCGCGGCCTGGGCTTGTGCGCTCTGAAGCTTCGTGCGCGCGGTTTCGATCTTGCTCTCGGCCTGCGCGGCTTCCTTGCGCTCGGGCGAGACCACCAGTAGCCAGCCACCGGCAAGGATGGCGAGCACCGCGATCGACATGAGGACCAGACGGTCGCGGCCGGTCATCGCGAGCCCCCCGTCGATACGGCGGCCGTGGTGTGCTTCGAGCCACCGGTGCTCGCCGGTGCGGTCAGCGCCTGGATGCTGGGCGTCGCCGCGGAGGGCAGCGGTTCGAAGCTGACCTGGACGCTGAATACGGGATCGTTGCCCGGGCATGCGCCGTTGCTGCTGGCTCCGCTGGAGCCGCCACCGGACTTGACCGAGCTCTGCAGGGCGACGTTGCTGACGCCACTAATCAGGCGTAGTCGCACGAGCGTCTGTGCGACGACGGTTTGGCTGGCGGCGCAGCCGCCGAGCGTGAACGAAGGAGTCGCGCCGGGCGGAGTTGCCGAGCTGACCGCGCCGGAGGTGCTCGTCGACGCCGCCGGTTTGGCGGTGCTCGCCGCCCCGACGGTGCCTACCAGCGAGGTGAGCGAGACATTGCTCGGCAAGACCCGACTGAGTTCGCCCATGACATTCGACCAGTCAAAGCGCCCCCCGATCAGCTGCGCGATCGCAGTCAGACGCTGTTCGCGCAGCGTCATGAAGGAGGCGTAGGGCGCGAGCTGCGCGGCCTGCGCTTCGACCTGCTGAGCACGCGCACTCAATGTGGCCGCTTCGGTGCTGCGCGTCTGAAGTTGGTGATGGGAGCTTCCGTAGAGCAGCGCCAGCACGACGAGACCGGCGAGCAGCCCGAGCACGAGGAACACGGCACCGCCGGAGCGCGCACCGACGGTACCGCCGCCACGCTGCTCGGAGGGGATCAGGTTTACGGCTCTCATCCGGGTAGCACCTCAGTGGCGAGCCCGGCGGCGATCGCCAGCCGATCGGCGGAGACCGACGCGAAGACTTTTCCGTCGACGCCCCGCACCGATTGGCGGCGCACCGCGAGACCGAGATCCGCTTCGAGGGCCTCGGCGAAACCGGCCATCTCCAGCGCGGGCCCGCTGAGGACGACGCTCGTGACCTCCCCGCCACCCTCCTGGGAGCGGTGGAAGTCCAGTGAGTTGCGCACCTCGCCGACGATCTCGCGGATGCCGTTCTCGAGTACGAGACGCACCTCGGGATCGGACGTAGAGGATCCCCCACCGGCGGCCACCGCCGGCTGCGAGCTGACGGATTGGACAGCAGCGGGCTGGGATTCAGCGGGCAGCGATGCAGCAGGCTGGGACGCGGCGGGTTGCTCGGCGGCGCTCGTCGCGCCACTGGGATCCTGAGCGAGCGCCCAAGTTTCGACGGGTGCGGGCGTGGGCGGCACTTCGGCGGACGCGGCGCCCTCCGCGTCGGGGACGACTCCGAAGCCGGCGTGAAAGTCGACGAGGGGCTCCTCGTCCTCGAGCGCGCTCGCTGCCGCGACCTCGGGGACCGGCGCCGGTGCCGGGGGAGCAGGCGCGATGGGTACCACGGCCGGCGGGCGGCTGATGTCGTAGGCGGCGAGCACGGCGCGCGCGTCGACGAGCGGAATCCCGCGGCGCTCGGCGATCTCCGAGGCCATCGCCTCCAGGCCGCCGCCAACGACCCGCGTGAAGCGGCAGACGGTGCCCTCGGCAATTGCCATGTTCGTGAGGCCACCGATGTTCAGATACAGCACGCGCTCCGCGCTGGACTCCGACGCGCCAGCTTGGTAGAGCGAGCGGATCAGCGCGAACGCCGAGAGGTCGACTCCTTCGGGACGCAGGCCCGCGTGGCGCACGGCGCGCAGTAGCCGCTCGACCATCTCACGCTGGGCTGCGACGACGATCACTCGCTGGCGGGGGCCCTCGGGGGTGTCGAAGATGCCGAGCGAGTGGAAGTCGAGCACCGCGCTGGCGAGCGGCATCGGAACCTGGTCCTCAGCCTGGAAGCGCACCGCGGCGGCCAATTCCTTGCGATCGGTAACCGGCGGCAACTCGAGCGTCCGCAAGACGGTGCGCTGGTTGGCAAGTCCGATCCGCACGCGCTTGCCGAGACGCCCGTCGCTGAACAGCTCGCGCAGCGCGTCGCTCAGCGTGCGCTCGTCAAGCACCTCGCCCTCGCGCAGCGCGTCGGGCGCCAGCGGCGCCCCGGCGGCGTGCTGCACGGCGATACCGCCGTTGACGTGCGCTTGCACCGCGGCGATGTAGCCGGGCTGGATGTCGAGGCCGACGAGGTTGTGGCTTCGACGGCCGCCGCGGGGCAGCTTGATGTTGAAGCTGGGCTTGTTGAGCGCTAGGGAGGGCATAGGTCGTCTAGGCGGTTCTCGTCGCGGGGCATTCCCGGAGCGCAACCTCGCGGTCCGCGGCCGGCGCTCCTTGACACGACCCGGTCATCGACGGTTCGGGGCTTGCGCTGTAGGGCTGCAAGATGGCGTTGCCAATTCGTCCACTCGACATGTCAGTGCACGAAGTGGTTGATGTACAAGTTGACGATCGGCTGTCCCACGAAGATCGCAAGGATTCCCCCGAGCGCGAGGAACGGCCCGAAGGGCACGGCGGTCTTGCGGCCCGCGCGCGCGCCCTTGCGAGCGATGATCACCGCACCGATCAGCACGCCGCTGAGCAGCGCGACCAGTAGCGCTGGCGCGACTGCCGCGCCGAGAAAAAGGCCCATGACGCCGGCGAGCTTGACGTCGCCCATGCCCATGCCGCCGGGATAGGCGAGCGCGGCGGCCAACAGAAAGCCGCCGGCGGCCGCCCCCGCGATCAGCCTCCCAAGCTCGCCGGAGGGGTCGAGCGCTCCTCCGAGCGCGAGCGCGAGCAGGGCGCCGACGGCATTCAGGCGGTTGGGGATGATGCGGTGCTCCAGGTCGATTAGTGCGGCCGGCACCAGGATCAGCACCAGCGTTACCGAGAGCGCGACCGAAGCAGCGCCGCTGTGGACAATCACGGCGCCGGCGCAGAGCAGCGCGGTGCCGGCCTCGACCAGCGGATAGCGGGGGGAGATCCGCGCGGAGCAGTCGCGGCAGTGCCCGCGTAGCAGCAGCCACGAGAGAATCGGGACGTTGTCGTAGGGGCGCACCGGCGCACCGCAGTTGGTGCAGTGCGAGCGCGGCTTGACGAGCGACTCGCGCCGCGGCAGGCGGAACGTGACGACGTTCAGGAACGAGCCGAAGACGGCGCCGAGCACGCCGGCGAAGGTGGCCTCCATGCAGCTCTGATCGGCGGGAGGCCGATGCGGCTTTAGCGTAGTGCGCGGCACCCAGAGCCCGCTGGTGGGATCCGAGTGCCGCGACTACCAGCCGTCGTCTACGAAGACCACGTACCGCTTACGCAACCGCCGTGCGTTTCTTCGGCGGTTTTGTTGCACGTGCGCTTCAATTCTCCGGAAGCTTCGCGTTTGATCGTGAACGTCGCTTTGTTCGGCGCTTCGGCGGTGACTTCGTACGTCGTCGCGGTGCCTTTCGCCGTGATCAGCTTGGCTTCGTTGGAGTTGGAGGTGTTGATCGATTTTTCGTATTCGTGCTCTTCGGTGGTGCTCAGGTTCGTGTATTCGCCACCGTGATCGGTCCCGTAGGTTTCCGCGGTGGTCTCAGCGGTGCTGGCGAGGGTCTTGGCCCCGGCGTCGACAGCCTTGCTCTTCTGGCTGAGGAACGCGGGAATCGCGATCGCGGCCAGAATGCCGATGATCAAGATAACGACCAGCAATTCGATGAGGGTGAAACCCTCCTCTGAGTTCACCTTTCTATATCGATTACGCAGCATGTAGGAAACTCCATGTCTGAAGAGATGAGGGGACGGTCGGTCGACCGCCCCCTCTCATGTCGTCGAACTGATCGTCTGGAGCCTAGGCTCCAGACGTCCTACCAGCCGTCGTCTACGAAGACCACGTACCGCTTACGCAACCGCCGTGCGTTTCTTCGGCGGTTTTGTTGCACGTGCGCTTCAATTCTCCGGAAGCTTCGCGTTTGATCGTGAACGTCGCTTTGTTCGGCGCTTCGGCGGTGACTTCGTACGTCGTCGCGGTGCCGGTCGCCGTGATCAGCTTGGCTTCGTTGGAGTTGGAGGTGTTGATCGATTTTTCGTATTCGTGCTCTTCGGTGGTGCTCAGGTTCGTGTATTCGCCACCGTGATCGGTCCCGTAGGTTTCCGCGGTGGTCTCAGCGGTGCTGGCGAGGGTCTTGGCCCCGGCGTCGACAGCCTTGCTCTTCTGGCTGAGGAACGCGGGAATCGCGATCGCGGCCAGAATGCCGATGATCAAGATAACGACCAGCAATTCGATAAGGGTGAAACCACCCTCATCCTGGGTGCGCTGGCGCAGTCGATACAACATTTGAATCCTCCTAGGATCCGGGTATATGGGCGCCAGCCCTCGGCTCCACCGCCCCATAGTTGGCGATGCGTCCCCCGATATGACTTTGGTCGGTACGCGAGAGTCGCCGGCTTTGCTACGCGTCCCTTCGGACACTCTGCCCTGGCGCTTCGGCGCTGGCTCTATTTGGCCTCAACATCGACCATCAGAGCGCGCCCTTGAATCGTGCAAGCGCCAGATGGACAGATGGCAACGAGGCTTGGGCCCGCCGCAGGAGCACTTGGGAGGAGTTCTCGCGAGTGGCCCGGCGGCGGCCTTGGCAAACAGACTCTGGGCGGCCTTGGCAAACGGACTCTAGACGGCCTTGGCAAACAGACTCTGGGCGGCCTTGGCAAACGGACTCTAGACGGCCTTGGCAAACAGACTCTGGGCGGCGTTGCCGAACGGACTCTCGGCAGCCCCAGCGAACGGGCTCAGACGGCGTGGTGAACGAGCTCAGGCCAACCGGGGCGAGCGGCTCAGGCGGCCGGCTCGACAACGGGCGGCGCGATGCCCTCGCCGCCGTCCTCACCGAGCCAGGCGGCCTGCGCGTCGATGCCGGCGGTGCGAACCCCCCCGCCCCCGCACCAGGGGCAGGTAACCTCCTGCGGCTTGTCGCCCAGATTCGAGAATCACCCGCCCGGTCCCCCGGCAGGGCATGCATGGTTCGGCCTCGTGTTTCGCCATCGGCGGCGAGGTTAGCGCCACCGGCGCCGCGACGTCGCCGCCAGACGCGTGGACGGCGACGTCGCGCGGGGTGTGGCGCAGCGGTTGGCTCGCGGCGATCTTGATCACGATCGGCGCAGCGGCGCTGCGACTGTCGCATCTCGGGGCCGGTCGTGAGTGATCCCTTCTACGACGCCGCCGTGCGCAGCATGGGCGCTCTCCTGGCACAACTTCTTCTTCGGCGCGTTCGAGCCCTCCGGGGCGGTCGCGATCGACAAGCCGCCGGTCGACCTGTGGCTGCAGGTCGCGAGCGTCGAAGATGTTCGGCTGGGGCTCGGCGTCGCTGAAGCTGCCCGAGGCGCTGGCGGGAACGCTCGCGGTGCCGCTGCTGTATCGTGGCCGTCAAGCGCCGTCTTCGGCGTCCGCGCGGGACTCGCCGGCGCGCTGGCGCTGGCGGTGCTGCCGATCGAGGTGATCACGGCGCGCAGCGACACGATGGACGCGGTGATGATGGTGCTGATGGTGCTCGCGCTGCTGCTTGCGGTGCGCGCGCGCGAGACCGGGGGGACCGCTTGGCTGCTGCGGTGCGCGGCGGCGCTCGGGGTGGCGTTCAACGTGAAGCTGCTCGAGTCGCTCCTGGCGCTGCCGGCCGCTCGCGCTGCTCGCCTGGCTGGGCCTGCCGCGGCAGCGCCGGCAGCGGCGCGCCGCTGCAGCTTGGCGCTCGGCGCGCGCGCGCGTATACGTCGCGGTCGCGCTTGCCTGGCTGTCGGCGACGCTGCTGTTCCCGGCCCACGAGCGGCCTACGCGACGGCTCGACCAACGGCAGCGCCTGGAACGCCGCGTTCGTCTTCAACGGCCTGGATCGACTGGAGCGGCAAGCCGCGTCGAAGGGCCCGAGCAGGGCTTCCTGCCGGGCCACCACTACCCCGAGCGCACGCAGGCTCAGCGCGACGCGCATCCCGATCGCTGCCGCCCTCCCCCACCCGCCTGCTCGCTCGCATCGGCCCGCTCTCGGGCGAGCGGCTCGGGATCGAGGCGCTCGCGGCGCTGTTGCTCGGCGTGCGCGCTGCTGGGCGCGCTGATCTGCGGGCTGGCGCACCGCCGCAAGGGAGCGACGGACCGCCGACCGCCACGTGCGGCGAGCGACGCTTCGCGCTGCCGCGGCGTTGATGCTGTGGCTGCTCACCGGGCATCGTCCTGTTCAGCGACATGGCACGCCTGCACCCACGCTACATCGAGAGCTTCACGCCCGCCGTCGCGGCCATGCTCGGGGTCGGCGTCGCGTGGGCGACGCAGCGCCCTGCAGCGCTGCGTGCTGCGGCTGCTCGCGGTGACGCTGACTGGCGTACCGTCTACGTGCAGTCACTGCTGTTCGGAGCGACAGCGGTCGTGGCTGATCGGCGCGGCCGGCGCCGCCGGGGCGCTGGTACTCGCGTGGAGCGCGCGCGCTGCGCGCTGCGCGGCGGCGCGCAGCCGGCGGCCGGAGCGCCAGCGAGCCGTGCGGACTGGTCGCGGCGATGCGGCGGCGGTCCTCGCGCTCGCGCTGCTCGGTCTGCTTGCGATCCCGCTGTCGACTTCGCTGCGCGACGTGCGCGACAATGTCTCGGACACCAACCGCTCGGCGCCCTGCACGCCGGCGAGCTGCAGCCGCTGAGCGCATACCTGCGCGCACAACAGGGCTGCGCGCCTACTACGAGACCGCGTTTGACTCGGGTACCAAGATGGGCGAACTGGTCGTACGCGATGCGCGCCCGATCCTCGTGCTGACGCACCCTCAACGGCAACGCGTCTTCACGTCTGTAGCGCGCCTGCGCGCGCTCGCGGCGGCGGGCGTGTGCGCTACGCCTTCCTGGACACACTGTGCGGTCCGCACTCGCCGCCGAGCGACGCCGACTGCACGGCGCCGGCGCGCTGGGTGCGAGACGCACGGCTCGATGTCTCCCGGGAGGCGGGCCTGCCGCGTACGGGCATGCTGTGGCGACTGCCATGACGTGTAGCGTAAGAGCGACATGGACGGTCGAAGCGCCTGTCTCCCTGAACATCCTCGTCGTCGACGACGAGGCGTCGCTGCGCGAGACGCTGACCCGCTCCTTCTCCGCGCGAGGGCCACACCGTCCAGGCGCTGTCGCACGGGCGCCGAGGCGATCGAGCGCGCCGGCGAGCGAGCACTTCGACGTGATCCTGCTCGACGTCGCGCTCGGCGCCGGCCCCAACGGCTACGAGGTGTGCCGCGCGCTGCGCGAGCGGCGCAACATCGTGCCGATCATCATGCTGACCGCGCTGGATACCGAGGCCGACGCCGTGCAGGGGCTGGAGGCCGGCGCCGACGACTACGTCACCAAGCCTTTCGGCCTGGCCGAGCTGCGCAGCCGCATGCGCGCGGTCCTGCGCCGCTCGGGTCCGCGCGCGATGGGCCGCGAGGTGCTCAGCGTCGGGCCGCGTGACGCTCGACCGCAGCCATCGCGAGGTGACGGTGGGCGGCGAGCTGGTGCGGCTGACGTTCTCGGAGTTCGAGCTGCTCGCCCGGCTGATGTCCGAGCCCGGCCGCCTGTTCAACCGCCAGGAGCTGCTGCGCGCGATCTGGGGCGACTCGGCCTATCGCGATCCGCGCGCGATCGACGTGCATATCAGGCATCTGCGCGAGAAGCTCGAGGAGCGCCCGAGGAGCCGAAGCTGATCCTGACGGTGCGTGGCGCCGGCTACCGCTTCCAGGAGCCGTGAGCGCGCCCGCGCGGCCGAGCAACGACGTCGCGCGTGCCGGCATAGCGGCACGTTCGGGCTGCGCCCAGCTGCTGGCCGCGCTGCTGCTCTCAGCGCCGTGACGCTCGCGGTCGCCGCGCTGGCGCTGCTCTCCCCGCTGGAGCAGCGGCTGCGCTCGGAGGGCGAGTCGAGGTGTCTACGCCGCGATCTCCACCTCGCGCCCGGAGTTCGAGAGAGATCGGCGTCGACCCGCGCACCGGGACGCCCGGACGACGAGCGAACTGGAACGATCGACCGTGTCGCTGCTGCGCCACCGCTCGCGGCGCCGAGGTGACGGTGCTCGACGAGCAGCTCGAGCACGATCTATGCGCCCGCCGACCAGCGACCTCGACGTGCCCGACTATTACGCCCAGGCACGCCGCGCGCTGCGCAGCGGCCGCGGCGTGCATACGCTGATCGGCGACGATCTGGTCGCGGTCGAGCCGATCCGTCGGCAAGGGCGGCACGACGACGCGGTCGTGCTCGTGCGCCGCGGCTGGAATACGTGATCCTCCGACCGTGAACGTCGTCAAGAAAGCCTTCCTCGAGGCGGCCGCGGTCGGGCTGGCGATCGCGCTGCTGCTGGGAATCGCGCTGACCACGACGCTGCTGCGCCGCTTGGAGCGCCTGCGCGACGCCAGCCCGCGAGCTCGAGCGCCGCGGGCTCGAGCGCCGATCCATGCCGAGGACGCGCGCCCCGATGAGATCGGCGATCTGACGCGCGCGTTCGCGAGCATGCAGGCGCGCCTGCGCCGCCAGGAGGCAGGCGCGCCATGCGTTCGTGGCGACCGCGTCGCACGAGCTGCGCACCCCGCTGGCCTCGCTCGACGGCACGCTGGAGCTGCTCGAGGACGACCTCGACGCCGGGCAGGCTCGACCTGGAGCGACGCGCGCGAGCGCACGCTGCGCGCACGCGAGCAGTCGCGCCGGCTCTCGCAGCCTCGCCACCGACCTGCTCGACCTCAGCCGCCTGGACGCCGAGGTCGCGCTGCGCGCCGAGCCGGTCGAGCTCGGCGAGCTGTGCCGCGCGGTGGCCGCCGAATTCGAGCTGCGCGCTGCCGAGCGCGAGGTCGCAGCTCGAACTGCTCAGCCACGCCACGAGCCGTGCTGGGCGAAGTGCCGATCCGGGCGCGGTGGCGCGGATCGTGCGCATCCTGCTCGACAACGCGCTCGCGTCGCCCCGCCGGGCTCGAGCGTCGACGCTGCGAGCCGCCGCGGATGGGCCGTGGGCTGCAGGTGAGCGTCCGCGACGACGGGCCCGGGCGTGCCGCCGGCCGAGCGCGAGCGCATCTTCGAGCGCTTCCAGCGCGGCAGCACCACGGGCGGGCGCAGCGGCTTCGGCCTCGGCCTGGCGATCGGGCGCGAGCTTGCGACGCGCATGGACGGCACGCTCGAGCTGCGGCGGGGAGCCGATGCGCGGCGCGTGCTTTGTGCTGCGGCTGCCAGCGGCGGCGGTCGAGCACGACGCAGAGGAGCATACTGCGCGCATGAGTCGCAGGCGGCGCAGATGGCAGCGAGCCCTCGAGCACGCTCGAGGCGCCGAGCGTGCTGCCATCGCTGGCCGCACAGGCACCGGCGGCCGGGCGGATCGCGCTCGACACCGAGTTCATGGGCGAGGGCCGCTACCGCACACTGCTGTGCCTGATCCAGCTGGCGGTCGCCGACGGACGACCGCGAGGCCAGCGCATCGAGATCATCGACCCGCTGCCGAGGAGCTCTCGACGGACGGCCGCTCGCGAGCGTGCTCGCCGACCCACAGATCGAGGTCGTCGTGCACGCCGGACGCCAGGACATCGCGCTGCTGCGCCGCGCGCTTCGCTGCGAGGTGCGCAACATCTTCGACACGCAGGTCGCGGCCGGCTTCCTGGGCATGCCGGCGCAGTCCTCCTACGAGACGCTGCTCGCCGAGATGCTGGGGGTGCAGATCGCCAAGAGCGCCAGCTTCACGCGCTGGGACGCGCGCCCGCTCTCGCCCGAGCAGCTCGCCTACGCGCGCGAGGACGTCGTGCACCTGCTCGAGCTCGCCGCCGAGCTGGAGCGACGTCTGGCGGCGCGGGCGCCTGCAGTGGGCGCGCGAGGAGTGCGAGTTCCTGGAGCGCGTCAGCGACGAGCGCGACCTCGACGCGATCTTCGCGCGACTGCCGCGCGTCGGGGGCTGAGCGCGGCCTCCCAGGGCGTCGCGCGCGAGCTGGTCGCCTGGCGCGAGCGCACCGCCGCAGCGGCGCGACAGGCCGGTGCAGAGCGTGCTCGGCGACGCGGCGCTCGTGGAGATCGCCAAGCGCAGGCCGACATCGACACGCAAGCTCGAGGAGATCCGCGGCGTTGCCCAGAGCAGCCTGCGCAGGCGCGGCGAGGAGCTGCTGGCGGCGGTGCACGCGGCCGCGAGCGCACGCCACGAGCCGCTCGCGAGCGACCCGCGCCCGCCGCACCCGACGCCGCACGACGCGCCACTGGTCGCACTCTGCGAGGCACTCGTCCGAGCCCGTGCGCGCGAAGCGGGCCTCGCCTACGAGCTGCTCGCCGCCCGCGCCGACCTGCAGGCGATCGTGATCGCGCATGCGCGCCGGCGAGCGAGCCGACGTGCGCACCCTGCGCGGCTGGCGCGCGCGAGCTGGTCGGCGAGGAGCTGCTCGGAGCTGCTCGACGGCCGCATCTCGCTTTCGGTCAGCCGCGGCAAGCTCAGATCGACTGAGCCGCCAGGCTATCAGGGCTCGGGATGTAGAGCCAAGCCTGGCAGTACGCACCGAGCGAAGTGTGCTTTGCACATGAGCGAGGAAAGACCGCCGCCATGCAGGTTACCTCCGGTGATCATTCGATGTGGTTGTAGACCGTGAACATCGGCATGTACATCGAGATGACGATGAAGCCGACGATCGAGCCGATGACGATGATCATGATCGGCTCGAGGATCGAGGTGAGCGCTTTCACCGACGCTTCGACCTGGTCCTCGTAGAAGTCCGCGACCTTGGCGAGCATCGCGTCGAGCGCGCCGGTCTCCTCGCCGACGCCGACCATGTGCGTGACCATCGTCGGGAAGATCGTCGTCTTCGACAGCGGCTCCGCGAGCGTGCCGCCGCGCTTGACCGAGGCGATCACGCCGTCCATCGCTTCCTCGACGACGATGTTGCCGCCGGTCTTGCCGACGATCTCAAGCGCCAGCAGCAGCGGCACGCCGGCGCTCATCAGCGAGGAGAGCGTGCGCGACCAGCGCGCGACTGCCACCTGCTGGACGATCGTGCCGATCTTCATCGGCACGCGCAGGCGGAAGCGATCCCACTGCGGGCGCCCCCACTTGGATCTTCTTCCACTTGATGAAGGCGAAGCCGACCAGGCCGGCGCCCGCCGAACATGGCCCACCAGTAGCCGGGGACCGCGTGTGACATGAGCACCGAGACCTGGGTGATCGCGGGCAGTTCGCCGCCGAATTGCTTGAAGACGTCCTACGAACACCGGCACGAGGAACGCGACAAGCGCGATCATCACGGCCACCGCGAAAGTGATCACGAGCACCGGGTAGATCATCGCCGAGCGGATCTGGCGGCGCAGCGAGGCTTCCTTCTCGAGCTGGTCGGCGACGCGCAGCAGCGGCCCTCGAGCAGTCCGCCGGCCTCACCCGCGCGCGTCATCGCGACGAACAGCGGGTTGAAGACCTTCGGGTGGCGCTCCATCGCGTCGCTCAGCGGCAGGCCCGCCTCGACGTCCTTGCGCACCTCGACGATCGTCTCCTTGAGGAACTTGTTCTCGGTCTGTTCCTCCAGCACGTACAGCGCGCGCAGGATCGACATGCCGGAGGAGATCATCGTCGCCAGCTGGCGCGAGAAGACGGCCAGCTCGCCGGCGCTTGACGCTCTTCATGAAGCTGAGCTCGATCTCGCGCGAGGCGTGCTTGTCGGCGATGTCGAGCACGATCATGCCGCGCGACTTGAGCTGATCTGAGACCGCCTCCTTGGAGTCGGCCTCGATCTCGCCGCGCGCCTTGACGCCGGCGAGGTCCATCGCCTTGAAGACGTAGGTGCTCATCCGCGTGCCTTCGCTAGGCCGCCAACGATCCGGCGCCGAGCAGGCGCCGCAGCTCTTCGGGCGCCGAGGAGCGCTCTTCGGCCAGCTTCTGGGAGATCCTGCCCGTGCGCACGAGCGTGGCCAGCGCGGCGTCCATCGTCTGCATGCCCTGCGCGGAGCCGGTCTGCAGGACCGAGTAGATCTGGTGGGTCTTGCCCTCGCGGATCAGGTTGCGCACCGCCGGGTTGGGGACGAGCACCTCGCACGCGGCGACGCGGCCCGAGCCGTCGGCGGTCGGCAGCAGCTGCTGGGTGATGATGCCCTGTAGCGCGACCGACAGCTGCACGCGCACCTGGCCCTGCTGCTCGGGCGGGAAAACGTCGATGATGCGGTCGACCGTCTGCGCGGTGTCCTGCGTGTGCAGGGTCGCGAACACGAGGTGGCCGGTCTCCGCCGCGGTCAGCGCGGTGGAGATCGTCTCCAGGTCGCGCATCTCGCCGACGAGGATCACGTCGGGGTCCTGGCGCAGGGCGGCCTTCAGCGCATCGCCGAAGGTGTGCGCGTCGGAGCCGAGCTCGCGCTGGTTGACGAGGCAGCTGCTTGTGGCCGTGCAGGAACTCGATCGGATCCTCGATCGTCATGATGTGCTCCTCGCGCGTGGCGTTGATCTCGTCGATCATCGCGGCCAGCGAGGTGGACTTGCCCGAGCCGGTCGGGCCGGTGACGAGCACGAAGCCGCGCGGCTTGCGCGTGAGCTCGTGCACGGTGGCGGGCAGCCCGAGCTCGTCGATCGAGGTCAATCCGAAGGGGATCAGGCGGAAGGCCGCGCCGACGGCGCCGCGCTGGAAGTAGGCGTTGACGCGGAAGCGCGCGTGGCCGGGGATCGAGTAGGCGAAGTCGATCTGCCAGTCGGTCTCCAAGCGCTGGCGCTGGTCGCCGCTGAGGATCGAGTAGACGATCTCGCGCGTGTCGGTGCCGGAGAGCACCGGGTAGTCCTCGAGCGGCGTCAGCCGGCCGCGCACGCGCACGGTCGGGTGCGCGCCGGCAGCCAGATGCAGGTCGGAGGCGCGGCGCGCGACGACCTCCATCAGGAGATCGGCGAAGTCGATCCTGACTCATCGCTGCGCGCATCGACGCCGCGTGAGCTGCCCAAGCGCGGTGTCGCGGCGCAGTGGACAAAGATTCGAGTGCGCACTCCGAGCTGGGTGAAAACTTGCACGGAGCCCGCCGCGCGCGCACACGTGTGGGCGCGCGGAGGGGCCATCACCGAACGCCCCAACCGCCGACGCCACCGGGCACGCGCGCGTACGCGTGGCGGGTGCCGATCGCCGAGTGGGCATCATCCGGTGCTGCCGATCACGCGGGCGATCTCGGCGATCGACGTGCGGCCGCGGCGGACCTTCTCCAGGCCGTCGTCGCGCAGGCGGCGCATGCCCTCGCGGACGGCGACGTCGCGGATCTCCTCCGAGGGACGGCGTTCGAGCGCGAGCTTGCGGATCTCGGGCGTGACGGTCATCACCTCGTAGATCCCGGCGCGCCCGCGGTAGCCGCGTGCCGCCGCAGCGCCGGCAGCCGACCGGCTCGTAGGCCTCGAGGTCGACGAGCGCCTTGTAGCCGTTGTCGCGCAGCACCTCCGCGGGCACGATCGTGCGCTGCTTGCAGTTCGCGCAGAGCATGCGCGCGAGGCGCTGCGCGAGCACGCAGTCCAGCGCGGAGGCGACGAGGAACGGCTCGATGCCCATCTCGATCAGGCGCGTGATCGCCGACGGCGCGTCGTTGGTGTGCAGCGTCGAGAGCACCAGGTGGCCGGTGAGCGCCGACTCGATCGCGATCTGCGCGGTCTCGCGGTCGCGGATCTCGCCCACCATGATCACGTCGGGATCGGCGCGCACCATCGCGCGCAGGCCGGTCGCGAACGTCAGACCGGCCTTGGTCGAGACCTGCACCTGCGTGATCCCCTCGATCTGGTACTCGACCGGGTCCTCGACGGTGATGATGTTCTTCTCCGGCGTGTTCAGCGCCTGCAGCGCCGCGTACAGCGTCGTCGACTTGCCCGAGCCGGTCGGGCCGGTGACCAGCACGGCGCCGTGGGTCTGGTGAAAAGCCTCTTCGAAGCGCTCGCGCTCGGCGTCGGCCATGCCGAGCTTCTCGAGCTTCATCACGACCGAGTCCTTGTCGAGGATGCGCATCACGATCGACTCGCCGTGCACGCTGGGAAGCGTGACGACGCGCAGGTCGACGTGGCGGCCGTCGACGGTCAGGCTGACGCGACCGTCCTGGGGCAGGCGGCGCTCGGAGATGTCCAGTTCGGCCATGATCTTCACGCGCGAGACGACGCCGGCGGCCATGCGCCGCGGGACGGTCGTGATGTCTTGCAGCACGCCGTCGACGCGCAAGCGCACGCGCACTTCCTTGCCGTCGGGCGCGAGGTGCACGTCGGAGGCGCCCAGCTCGACGGCCTGCGCGACGATCTGGTTGACGAGCTTGATGACCGGCGCGTCGTCGGCGGTCTCGTGCAGGTTGACGATGTCGGCGCTGCTGCTTCGGGCTCCTCTCGCCCGTCGCGCGTCTCGCCGACAACGTCCTCCAGGCGGTCCAGGCGCGAGATCAGATCGAGATGTCATCCGGGGCGGCGACCGCGACGCGCACCTCGTAGCCGGTCATGATCGCGATGTCGTCGACCGCGAGCACATTGGAGGGGTCGGCCATCGCCACCAGCAGCGTGCGCTTGTCGACGAACGCGACCGGCACCGCCTGGTAGCGCTTGGCGGCGGTCGTCGTGACGAGGTTCGCGGCGCCCATGTCGACCGGGAAGACGCCGAGATCGAGGTGGTCGAGGCCGTAGCGCTCGGCCAGCGCGCGCGCGAGGCCGTCGTTGGTGAGCGCGCCGTCCTCCGACAGCACGCGCTCGGGCGTCGTGCCTGCGTTGCGCGAGGACTCGATCGCCTGGTCGACCCGCTCGCGCGAGGCGAGCCCCATCTCGACGATCACATCGGTCAGGAAGCGCGAGGAGGAGCCGCGCCGCGTTGGGGGGGTGACGGCCGACGTCGGGCCGGCGATCCGGCCACGGGCTCCTCGCGCACTTCGGGGGGAGCGCTCTCGATGCTGACCTCGGGCGGTTGCGGCTCGCGCTGGCCGGTGCGCTGTTCGGAGCTCGCGACCGACCTGCGGCGCGTCCTCCTCGCCGCGGTCCATGCCGAAGATCTCGTGCAGATCCGGGCCGCCCCCGGGCTGGCGGCGCTCATGCGCCTGCGCTCCGCGCGCGGGAGCTAGCGAAGCTCGCCGGCGGGCGCAGCGCGAGCCGCCTCGCGCATGACGTCGATCGGCGCCTCGTGGCCGGTCCAAAGCTCGAAGCTGAGCGCGCCCTGGGCGACGAGCACCTCGAGCCCGTCGAGCACCGGCCGCCGCGCTCGTGCGCGGCAGCGCAGCAGCGGCGTGGGACCATCTCGATAGACCAGATCGACGACATAGGCATACCTACCGACTAGATCGTGGGTCATGCCGAGTTGGTTGAGCGCCTCGGACCCGTCTGGCCGACCGTTGCGCAGTCCGACCGCGGTGCAGTTGACGAGCAGGTCGGCGCGGGTCGGGTGCGACGACCGCGCGGCGCCGAGCGCATGCGCCAGCTCGACCGCGCGCTGCGGGGGTGCGATTCCAGACCGAGACCTCGCGCGCGCCGGCCTCCAGCAGGGCCCAGACCGCCGCGCGCGCGCTGCCGCCCGCGCCGAGCACGAGCGCGCTCTGGGCGGCCCGCGGGCGAGCGTCCAGCGCGGCGATCAGGCCGGGAGCGTCGGTGTTCTCCGCCTCGATCGTGCCGTCGGCAGCGAAGGTGAGCGTGTTGGCCGCTCCGATCGCGCGCGCGGCGGCGCTCGCGCTATCGGCGAGCGCGAGCGCGGCCTCCTTGTGGGGGATCGTGACGTTCGCGCCGAGGAAGCCCGCTCCGCCCAGCGCGCGCACGGTCTGCGCGAACAGCTCTGGAGGAACCGGAAGCCGCTGGTAGCTCCAGTCGTGCAGCCCGACCGCCGCGAATGCGGCGGTCTGCATCGCCGGCGAGCGGCTGTGCGCGACGGGCCAGCCGAGGACTCCGAGGCGTACGCACGCACTACTCGCTTCTCGAGCAGGTCGGAACGCGCCCGCCGTGCCGCGCGAGCGCCTGCTGGTAGGCGGCGGCGTTGCTTTCGAACTGCGGCGTAGCTCGTCGAGAAGACCTGCTCGCCGCAGCCGTCGGCGCCGGCGACGTAATACAGGTAGGGCACGTGCGCGGGGTGCGCCGCGGCCTCGATCGCGGCGAGTCCCGGGGTTGCTGATCGGCGTCGGCGGCAGACCGTGGTGGGTGCGAGTGTTGTAGGGCGAGTCGCAGTGCAGCTGCTCTGCGGTCAACGGCTTGCTGAAGTCGTGCAGCGCGTAGCGCAGCGTGGAGTCGATCCCCAGCGGCATCCCGAGCCGCAGGCGGTTGTAGATCACCGCCGCCACCCGCGGGCGGTCGCGCGCGAGCAGCGCCTCGCGTTCGACGATCGAGGCGACGATCAGCAGCTGGTAGGGCGTGATGTGCAGCGCGCCGCGCACGGCGCTCCTCCGCGGCGCCAAAGTTTTCTCCGAACGCCGTGAGCTGCTCTGGCGAGGAGCTGGCACGCCGGGGCGCCGGCATACATTTCATAGGTCGCCGGAAATAGAAAGCCTTCGAGGTTACGCGTCCCCGCCCGCGCGCCGTAGTGCGCCGGTGCCAGCAGCGCCGAGTGCCGCGCCGCCTTTAGGTAGCTGCCCGTCAGACCCTTCGCCTTGGCGAGCTGCGCGATCTGCGCGGCCGTCTCCCCCTCGGGAATCGTGACCGACACGACCGCAATCGGCGCCGGCGGCTTCGCGGTCGCTTTGGAGCGCAAGAGCACGAATGCAACCAGCCCGCCCAGCACCACCGCGACCGCCAGCAGCAGCGTGCCGGCCCGAAAGCGTGCCCCCCATCGGCCGCGCGGCGCCCCCGGCGTGCGTGGCGGCGGCAGACGCGGCGGCAGCGGCGCGGGCGGCGGTAGCTTCACCGGGATCGGCACCAGCGCAGTCTCGGTGGGGTGCTCGAGCGCAACCGGCTCTAGGGATCCGCGTCCGGGCTCGTTGAACGTGTGGCCCGGGTCGACGGTCACGGAGTGCGGGTCGACGGCCACAGGGTCAGGGTCAACGGCCACAAGGTCAGAGTCGACGGCCACGGTACCCGGGTCAACGGCCACAAGGTCAGAGTCGATGCCCCCAGGGGAAGATTCGGCGACCGCGAGGGCGTGATCGACGCTATCGGGCTCGGGGTCAAACGCCAGTGGCGTCGAGTCGACTTCCTGTGACACAGGCCCGACGTTGGACTGCGCGACCTCGGTTCTCGCCGGCTTGGCGGCACGTCCGCGACGCGCTTCGCGTTCGAGGCGTGCCTGTTCGCGTTCCTCCGCGGTGCGCTGCTGTCGGTTGCCGGCGCTCATTCCCCGCCAGCCTACGTGTTGCCGGGGAGGGTATGCGTGCGCTCGCGCGCGGCGAACCAACTCTCGAGCATGTGCGCGGCCGCCCGCGAGTCCTCCGCGGCGCTGGCGCCCGCCATGCGCTGCGCGATCCGGGTCGTGAAGCGCTCGTCGTGCAGCTCCACGGGTACCTCCTCGCCGAGGCGGCGCGCAAGGCGCCCGGCGAAGCGGCGAGTCTCGCGGGTCTGGGCGCTGTCGGCACCGCCCAGCGACAGCGGCAGGCCGACGACGACCCGCTGCACCTCGCGCGCGGCGACGAGCGCGGCGAGCGCCTCGAGGCCCGGCCGTCCCGCGGGTCGCGGAATCGTCTCGATCGGTGTCACCAGCGTGCCCGTCGCGTCGCTCAGCGCGCAGCCGCAGCGGGCGCTGCCGTAGTCGAGACCCAGCACCCGCATCAGCGCGCGGGCTGGTTCTCCGTGAGCGCGGTCTCGATCGCCGCCGCGGCGGTAGCGAGCGCGTCGTCGAGCCTGCTCGGATCGCGCCCTCCGGCTTGGGCGAGCGTGTCGCGTCCGCCGCCCCCGCCGCCGACGAGCGCAGCGGCGGCCTTGACCACCGCGCCGGCCTTGACGCCGCGCGCGACCAGCGCGGGAGCAACGCCGACGATCAGATGCACGCGGCCATCGTGCGCGCCGCCGAGCACGATCGCGGCGTCGGGCAGCTTGCCCTTGAGTCGATCGACGAGCTCCGGCAGCTCCTTGGGATCGGAAACCTCGACGGTTGCGCTGAGAACCGGTACCCCGGCGACCTCGGTGGCGCGCGCGGCAAGCGCGTCGATGTCGAGACCCGTACCCCCGCCCCCGCCACCACGGGCGTCCTTGAGCTCCCGCTCCAACCGACGGCGCTCGAGCTCGCGCTCGCGCACCGCCTCGGGGGCGCCCTCGGGTCGGGTGCGCAGGGTGCTCGCGATCTCCGCCAGCCAGCGGTCGTGATCGCGCACACGCGCGACCGCGGCGGGGCCGGTGAGCGCCTCGATGCGCCGGACGTTAGCGGCGCTGGAGGTCTCGCTCTGGATACGCAGCAGCCCGATCTCGGCCGTGGCGCGCACGTGCGTGCCGCCGCAGAGCTCACGCGAGTATGGAGCTCCCTGCCCGCTTCCCCCCTCGCCGATCTGCACCATCCGCACCACGTCGCCGTACTTCTCGCCGAAGAGAGCCATCGCGCCGAGCCGCTTGGCCTCCTCGAGTGTCGTCGTGATCGGCCGCACCGGGTCGTTGGCAAGAATCCACGCGTTGACGCGATCCTCGACGTCGCGCAGCTCCTCCGGGGAGAGCGCCTGGGAGTGACTGAAGTCAAAGCGCAGCTTGTCGGGGCCGACATAGGAGCCCGCCTGGCGGACATGCGTACCGAGACGCTCGCGTAGCGCCGCGTGCAGCAGGTGCGTCGCGGTGTGGTTGGCCTCGGTCGCGTGGCGTGCGGCGTGGTCCACGCGCGCGAGGACCGGCTCGTCTGGGTCAAGCGCGCCGCGCTCGAGCACGACGGCGAGCGCCTGGTCATCGCCGAGGCGAAAGACGCCCTCCACGCGGGCGCGGCAGTCGCCGTGCTCGCATTCGATCACGCCGACATCGGAGACCTGGCCGCCACCCGCCGCGTAGAAGGGTGACTCGGCGAGCTTGACGAGGTAGCGCTCGGTGTGACTAGCTCGCCCCACGCCCCCCGCGGCCGATGGCGCGGAGCCGTTGGCGGGAGCGCTCTCCCCCGTCGTGGTACTCGGCGCGAGTGCGGTGACGGTGGTGCGCTGCTGCTCGGTCTCATAGCCGGTGAAGCGCGTCTGCGCGCCGAGCTGGGCGAGCTCGCGCGCGCGCTCGCGGGGATCCTCGCCCGCGGCGCCGCTGCCGCCTGTGCCGGCCGCGGCGCGCGCGCGGGCGCGCTGGCCCTCCATCAGAACCTCAAAGCCCTCGGGGTCGACACCGAGCCCGTGCTCGGCGGCGAGCTCCCGGGTGAGATCGAAGGGGAATCCATAGGTGTCGTGCAAGGTGAAGGCGTCCCCGGCCGCGATGCCCTCGGCGCCGGTCTCGCGGGCGCGCACGATCAGCTCGTCGAGTAGCCGCGTGCCCTGCTCGAGCGTGCGACCGAAACTCTCCTCCTCGGCGGCCAGCCACTTCTCGATCGCGTCGCGCTGTTCGTGCAGCTCGGGGTAGGCGTCGCCCATCAGCTCGCGCACATTGGCGGCGTAGCGCGTGAGGAAGCCGCCGTCCATGCCGAGCGAGCGTCCTTGCAGGATCGCGCGGCGCATGACGCGGCGCAGCACGTAGCCGCGTTCCTCGTTGGAGGGGACCACACCGTCGGCGACGAGGAAGGACATGCCGCGCGTGTGGTCGGCGAGGATGCGCAGCGCGCGGTCGGTGGCGGGGCTCTCGCCGTAGCGCTGTCCGGAGAGCTCCTCGCCGAGGTCGATCAGCGGCTGAAACTGGTCGGTCTCAAAGACCGAGTCCTTACCCTGCAGGATCGCCGCCAGGCGGTTCAGACCGAGACCGGTGTCGATGTTGTTCGCGGGTAGCGGGTTGAGACGGTTGGACGGGTTCTGGTCGTACTGCATGAAGACGAGGTTCCAGAACTCCAGGAAGCGCTCGTTCTCACCGCCGGGCAGATCCTCGGCGGCGCCGAAGCGCACGCCGCGGTCGAGGTAGAGCTCCGAGCAGGGCCCACTTGGCCCCACGGGCCCCGCTTCCCAGAAGTTCTCCGAGCGCGGGCAGCCAACGATCCGCTCGCGCGGGACACCGACGGCCTCCCACAACGCGATCGCCTCCTCGTCGGGGCCGAGGCCAAGCGTCTCGTCGCCCGCGAAGACCGTGACCCAGATGTCCTGCTCGCGAAAGCCGAAGACCTCGCGCGAGAGCTCCCACGCGAACTCGATCGCGCCCTGCTTGAAGTAGTCGCCGATCGAGAAGTTGCCGAGCATCTCAAAGAAGGTGAGGTGGCGCAGCGTCGAGCCGACCTTCTCGATGTCGGGCGTGCGAAAGCAGCGCTGGCAGCTCGTGAGCCGCGGAGCCGGCGGGGCCTCCTGGCCGAGGAAGTAGGGCTTCAGCGGCTGCATCCCGGCGGTCGTCAGCAGCACCGAGCGGTCGGCCGCGGGTGGCACGAGCGATGCCGAGGGCAGTCGCGTATGGCCGCGCTCCTCGAAGAAGGCCAGATAGCGCGCGCGAATTTCCTCAGAGGTCATCGTCGGATGATCTTAGGGGTCGGCCCCGCGATGCGGGGGTAGTCTCGCTGAGTGAGCGCGCGCTATCAGATCGAGCAGGTGCAGGAGATCGAGCACGTGTTTGGCTCCAGCGAGCCGTTCTCGCTCGGGGTCGAGGAGGAGCTGTTTCTCGTGGATCCGGTGACGGGGCGCCAGATCAACGCGTCGGCAGCTGTGCAGGCGCGCCTCGGGCCGGTAACGGGCACGGTCGAGCGCGAGCTGCACGCCTGCCAGGTCGAGCTGATCACAGATGTCTGTCGCGCGGCCGACGAGGCGATTGGCGCGCTCGGCGCGATGCGCCAAGCGGTGCTCGCGACCGGGGCCGGTCTGCTGGGCTCGGGGACGCATCCCGACGCGCTGGAGGGCGAGGCGGAGATCACCGACAAGGAGCGCTACGAGCGCATTCGCGATCTGCTGGGCGACGCGGTCGCGACACCGGTCGGTGGCTTGCACATTCACATCGGGATGCCCGACACCGAAACGGCGATCCGCGCATTCAACGGTCTGCGCCGGCACCTGCCGCTGTTGCAGGCGCTGGCCGCGAACTCGCCATTTCGCCATGGGCGCGATACGGGCCTGGCGTCCGCGCGCGAGGTCACGATCCGCGGCTGGCCACGTTCGGGTGTGCCGCGCGCGATGCGCGGCTACGCGGATTTCTGCGAGGCGGCGCAGCTGCTCGCCCGGGCGGCGGACGTGCCGGACTACACGTGGTTCTGGTGGAAGATGCGCCCGCATCCGCGTCTGGGCACCGTAGAGATCCGCGCGCTCGACGTGCAGGGGTCGCTGGCGGACACCGCGGCTCTGGTCGCCCTCGCGCACTGCCTGGCGCGCCACGCCGCGGAAGCCGAGCCCGAGCCCGATCCGCCCGCGGAGGTGCTCGAGGAGGCGTCGTTTCGCGCGGCACGCTTCGGCGTCGCGGCGCGGCTCCCCGATGCGCACGGCCAGCTCCATCCCGTCGACGAGCTGCTCGAGGAGGCGCTGTCGCTCGCGCGCCGCCACGCCCACGAGCTGCGCTGCACCGCGGAGCTCGAGCGACTGCCGGCACTGCTCGCCGCCGGCGGCGGCGCCGGGCGCCAGCGTGACGCCTACGAGATCGCAGGGATGGATGGGCTGCTGCGCGAGCTCACGAGGTTGACCGAATCGGGCACGAGAACCTCGGGCTGAGCCGGCGCGTCGGTTTTCACGCCGTCTGCGGCGGGTAGTGCGAGCACATATCAATTCGATGGGCCGAAGCGGAATGGCCCGGGAGGTTGTGATGAGCAAACACGACAAGCAACTGAGTAGGAGCCTGCGTGCTCGTGGAGTCCGCAAGAAGCTCGCGAACAAGGTCGCGCGCGCAACTGGCTCCGGCACCAACGCCAACACGAAGGTCGCACGGCGCGCGATGGCCGACCTGGCATCGGTCGTCGATGAGATCCACGACCGGCTGCGCGAGGGGCCGCAGAAGCGCAGCGCGGCCGCCAAGAAGGCGGCGCGGACGCGTAAGCGCAAGGCAAGGCTGCGCAGCCAAGCCGCTAAGCGCGGTGCACGGACGCGAGCGCGCGGTTAGTCGGCGATGGTGCCGTAGCCGAGGATGACATCCCCGGCGTAGAGGCAGGCGATTTGCCCCGGCGCGGTGCGCTCGACGGGCTCCGCAAATCTGACCTCGGCGGCGACATGGCGTCCGGGAGCGAGGTCGTTCGATAGGCGGCAGGCATAGCGGCGGCCACGCGAGCGGATCTTGACGGCGTCGATGCGCGCCCCGCTGCGACGCAAAGTGAGGTCGCGCACGATGACGGTCTCGGTGAGCAGATCCTCACGCGCGCCGACCGTCACCGTATTGGCGCGTGGATCGGTGCTCAGCACGTAGAGCGGCTGGCGCCCACCAAGGCCGAGGCCGTGGCGCTGCCCAACCGTGAAGGCGCGCGCGCCGCGATGGCGCCCGAGCGGCTGACCGCCGCGATCGACGATGTCACCCTCATCGGCGGCCTGCGCGGGGGTACCGTGACGCTCGAGAAAACGCGGCAGCCGTGTTCCGGCGAGGAAGCAAAGATCCTGAGAGTCGGGCTTGCGCGCGACGGCGAGCCCGGCGTCGTGTGCGATCTGTCGGACCTCGTCCTTGGTCATGTCGCCGAGCGGAAAGCGCAGCCGCGCGAGCGAGTCGGGCCGCAGCCCCGCGAGCACATAGCTCTGGTCCTTGATCGGATCGCGCGCAGCGCGCAGCAGCGGCGCGGCGCCGTCGTCGTGCACGCGCGCGTAGTGGCCGGTGACGAGCTGCTCCGCACCGAGCCGACTCGCAAGCTCGAGCATCGCGTCGAGGCGCACGTTGCCGTTACAGCGCACGCACGGGTTGGGTGTGAGCCCGCGCGCGTGGTCGGCGAGCCAGCCGTCTACGACGCCGGCGCGGAACTCGGCGCGCAGATCGATCGAGAGGTGCGGTAGACCCTGGCTGTGGGCGAGCGCGCGGGCGCCGCGGACGGCCTGCGCGGAGCAGCAGCTGCGCTCGCCGTCGTTCTCGGGGTCCGACCAGAGCTCGAGCGTGACCGCGACGACATCCTGATCGGAGCGTGCGGTGAGCAGCGCCGCGACCGCGCTGTCGACGCCGCCGCTCATCGCCACGAGCGCGCGCGCGGAGCCCTCGGCAGGGCCGCGCAGGTGCGCGCGAGCGCGCGCGACATCGCCGAGGGCGCGGTGCAACGCGTCGGCGGCGAGCTCCGCGGCGTGGCGCTTGGCGGGGTGCAGCCCGCCAAGCTCGGCCGCGATCTCCTCGGCGCCCACGCGTGCGGCGGTGAGTAGCGGCGTGCCGCGGACGAGCGCGATGGTCGCGCTGCCGGCGGCGATCGCGGAGCCGCAGCCGGAGGCGTCAAAGCCGGCGTCGACGATCAGCCCCTCGGGGTGGGTCGGGTCGAGCGCCACGGAGATCCGCAGGAGATCCCCGCACGCCGCGCCGCCGGCGGCGCCGGTGCTGGCGTCGGCGGGCGTGTGCCCGCGCGCAAGCGGCTGCTGCAGATGACTGGCGAACGGCGACTCGACGGGCATGCCGCCGAGTCTAGAGGCCTACCCGCGCGCTTCGCGAATCGTCTGTTCGAGCGCGTACGCGTCGGTGTAGCCGGTCACGGTCGTGACCTGCGCCTTGGGATTGACGACCAGCAGCGTCGGGGTCTGGTAGATCTGGATGTCGCGGGTGATCGACCCGAAGGAGCCGACCTGACTGGCGGAGGTCGCGTGCACCGCGACGCTGTGGCCGAGCTTGTGGGCGACGATCTGCACCTGCTGGTGCACCGCGTTGTCGCTGCTCGAGCTGGGATTCCAGAACAAGAGCAGCACGACCTTGTGCTGCTTGAGCTCGGCGGCGACCGTCGCCTGCATCGCCGGCGCCGCCGGAGTCTTCGCCGTGGTGGTGGAGCCAGGGTGCGCGGGTTGCGTGCGCCGGGGAGCGGTGGCGGCCTTCTGTGAGGCGCCAGCCGCCGCGGAGGTGGTGCGCGTGGTCGTGTGTGTCACCGAGTGGCGAACCGTGACCGAAGATTGGTGGTGCGAAGACTGGTGGTGCGTGGCGGCGCCGCTGGGCGCGGTGTGCGTGACCGACGTCGTGTGGCGGGTGACCGAGGTGGGAGTGACGTGCGCGCCGTGGCCCGTGGATGACTTGGCGCCCGTGCTCGACGCTGCCACCTGGCCGCTGCGCGGGCGGCGTGGCCGTGGACGATCCGACATGGGCCGGTGCGTGGGGATGCGACACAACGGGGTGCACGACGCGCGAGGACGCCGACGAGCTGCCCGAGGAGCTCGTGCCGGGCCGGTGCAGCAGCGCGAACCACGCGATCGCGAACAGCACGAACGCGGCGAGCACGACCTGAAAGGGACGCGAGATCTGGGCCATCTCCCCCTCCTTCGGCAAATCGCGGGCGCGAGTTGAGCCCGGCAAGTGGGGTTGGACGGCGGAGCTGCCGACACAAGCGGGTGGGCGCGCGCGAAGTCAGCTGGCGGTCGGCGTGGTCTGCTGGCGGATCGTGAGCTCGACCTCACGACCACGCGGCGTCAGCCTCCAGGCGTTCGGCGCGCCATGGAGCGCACCCGCGCCGCTGTTCTCGACCAGGCCGAGGTGCCCCAGACGCGCTAGGAGCTTTGAGATCTGGCCCTGGTCCTGAACACCTGCGGCGTCCGCGACCTCGCGATTGCTGGCGTCGGGAACGGACCCGATCGCACGCAGTACGCACATCGTGCGATAGGTGAGGCGCATGTCGAGCCCCTCCAGCGGATTGCTGCGGGGGCGCATAGCCTGCGGCCTAGCCTTGGGCGCAACTCGCGTCGCCTCGCGACCGGCCGCGGCGGGGCCGAGGTAGGGCAGCACGATGGTGCCCATCAACGGGTTCAACAGCCCCACGAGGGGTTGCGCTTGCTCGGCGCTCGACGTGCCTTCGCCCAGGCGTGCGTAGAGCACCGCGAGCACGCCACCGACGACGCCTTCGGCCGTGAGCCGCGTCGGACGCAGCCCGGCACTAGCCGCGCCGCGTCCCTCGTCGACCGCGTCGACAAGCGCGCGCGTCACGCGCGCGCGGCGCGACAATGCGAGCGGCCCCGCTCCAAGCGCGTCGACGATGCACAGCGCGGCGAGACCGGGCTCCTCGTCGAAGAACTCCAGTAGCGCCAGCAGACCTGCGCGCACCCTGGCTTGCCAGCTGCCCGGCGCGCACGCCTTGGCGTCCTTCGTGTTCTTGCCCCCGCCGGAACGCCGGCTGCGGCGCTCGCCGATGTCAGGGCGCGCGGCCGCATCGCCCCGAAAGGCCGGCACCGCACGCTCCGCGGCGCGCTCGACGGCGTCCTCGAACGCCGCAAGGAAGCACGCGTCCCGATCCTCGAACATTTCGTAGAACGTGCGTCGCGAGACACCGGAGCGCGCGACGATATGCGCGACGGTGACCTGCCCGGCGCCGCGCTCGCGCGCGCTCTCGCCGAGCGCCGCGAGGATCCGCGCGCGCTGAATCTCCGGCACGCCGCCCCGCGACAGGCCGCCGGCGAGGCCCGCCGCGCCGCCCCGAACTGCGACCGCGCCGACGCGGCCCACGCGCCCACGCGCCCCGCCGCGCCGCCCGCCGGAGACCCCGCTACGCCGCTCGGTCACGGTCGTCACCGTGTGGCCTTCGTGTGCTTGGCTTTCTTGCGGCGCTTCATCAGCCTACGTCGCTTGGGCTTCGCCTTCTTCTTGCCCGAACCGTGGGCTTTGGTGATCGCCCCGGCGACCGACGGGAACGTCACGGTTGGGCTGGCCACCATGCCCAGCACCGGCGGCTGAGCGATCGCGCCGGACACGCCGGGGGTCGTGAACGTCATGTCCTGCCCGTAGGTCGTGCCGTCCTCGTTGCTCGCCACCAGCCGGTAGTGGTAGGTGGTGCCGGGGATCAGATACTGCAGGCTCTCGCTGACCGCTTCGACGCCGTTGCCACCAGCGTTGCCGAACAGCTTCGCGCCACCGTAGGTGGTGTCGGTTCCGACTTCGAACTCATAGCTGGTCCGCAGTTCCTCGGTGTTGACGGTGCCCGCGAGCAGCACACCGGTCTGCGTCACTTCGCTCGCCGCACCGGTGTTTACAAGCGGCGGTGTCGCCGCGCTGGTCGTGAAAGTGTGATTCTGACCGTCGGTCGTGCCGAGTTCGTTGCTGGCCACCAGCCGGTAGTCGTAGGTCGTGCTCGGCAGCAATCCGGTCAGCGGCAGCGGCCCGACGCTCGTAGCCGTGCTAGCCGCGGCCAGCTTGGTGACCGGGGTACCGCCGCCGTCCGCGTAGGGGTCGGCCCCGGCGGGATCATATTCGTCTCCCGCCACGTATTCCACGTGCCAATGGGTCGTCGCATCGCCCGTGGCCACCGTTCCCGTCAACTGCGCGCTCGTGCGGGTCACTCCTATGACCGCCGGCGGCGGCGCATCGACGGCCGGCACGACCGCCGGAACACTTGCCGCGAACCTGTCAACCTTGCGTTCGGCGAAGTTGGCGAGATAGATTTCACCGGTGGCTTCGTCCACGGCGAGCGCGCCGCCTTCGGTGAGGATTCCCCCGCCGAACAGCGATACGATTTCGTGTGCGCCGTTCAGCATCACCCCGGAGCCTTTGAAGCTCACGATCAACTCTTCGTTGGCGCGATCGAGCGCGATGCTTCGCGCACCATTTGTATGGGGCACTACCACCGGTTCACCTTCGACGGGACCGCTCAAAGAGCTGCGTTTCAGTTCCACTACCTCATCGAGATGGGTTTCTTCGGCCTCGGAGATCACATAGACGGTGCCATTCGCGGCTACCGCAATAGCACCCAGTTCAACTCCCTGTTGACCGGTTTCCGGGGTGCGCGGCAGCGACAGCTTGCTGATAGCTTCGCCCGCGGGGTTGTACTCGAAGACAGTCGCCCTCTGTTCGGTCCCATCTCCGGGGGCGCCGATACTTCCCCCACATATAGATCCCCCGCAGGGTCGAGCGCGACACCGCCGCCTCGAATAATCGTATTCGTACGTTCATTGACTTCTTCGGGACCGGGTTGGCCGCCGTCAGCTTGACATCTGTTCCCGCCGCCTCCGTAGAAGCGCAGCAAGCAAACATATTCATACTGTGAACCGCTCAAGCGATACTCATCGACAGCGCCGCCGATACCTGGAACATAGCCCGACATGTAGACGTCGCTCCCAGTCGAGTCGACCGCGACGCCTTCGGGAGCGATGTTGCCGCCGTAGCTACCTGCCGCTTCGATGATGGCTGGTAAACCTTCCGCGGGTGCACCTCCTTCCCCCCCAAACACCTTCACGGCGCCTGAGCCGGTCCCTCCAGTATCTACTTCACCAACGTACACGTTGCCATTCGCCGGGCTGACCGCGATTCCATTGATGTTCTGAAATGCTCCGAATGACGGTTCGACGAAATTGTTGACTTCCAGCGCGCTTGCCGGCGTCACACCCAGGCATGCAAGCGACAGCGCCGCCGCCACCAAGGTGGGGATCGTGATCCGGATGCCTCTCATCAGCTGCTCCTCCTGTCTCGATGACTCCAGCCGACGCTCGTCGTCTGCGCCCTGCGCGCTTTCTCGCGGCTTGCCTGCTTGACCTTCCTGCTTGTCTTGCCACAGCCGGTGAGACCAATCGGCGTGCTCTGATGGATGACGATCCCACTCTGGGAGACCATTTCGGTGGGCATCTTCAATGCCTGCTTACAGAGGTTGCCGTTGGCGGCGAGTGCCGAGTAGGGGCCCTCGGGTAGGTAGAGCTCGAAGCTCGTGACCGGTACATCGGGAACCGCGGCGAACGTGCTGCTCGTGATCCCCTGCTTGCTGATGAACGTCGAACCGACGAGGTTCACCCTCACCCCATAACCCTGGAGTACCACGATCAGACTCGGGAACGCTTCCCCGCCGTGCGAGACGAAGTACGCCGGACCTGTCAGCCCGACCGGCAGCAACGGCGTGCTCGCCTTCGCGTAGCCGACCAGCGAGGCGGCCGGGCAGTCGGCCGGATTCGCTTCAAACGTCCGCGCCGTACAGGCCTTTTGCAGCGTCGTCAGCCGCGAGGGCAGCGCCTTGGGCAGTTCGACCTTTACCCGCGCGATGTTCGCCTGCCCGCCGTTGGTCGCGAGGACCGGCTGGCCGCCCGCGCCGGACTCGACCAGCCGCGCGTCGAGACTCGCGCCGTTCGCGCGAGAGGTGCGCCCCGATGCCGTGACCGAGAACTTCGGGTGGAAGGACAGCGCCGCGCAGTTGGTCGCCTGGAAGTGCGTGGACACCTGCGAGCTCGCCCCCAGCGCGCTCGTCATCTTCGCATCGACCGCGAGCGGACCGCAGTTCGTCGGGTTGAAGATGAACCGTTCGCGGTTGAGCGTCACGTTCACCGCTCGAATGTGCAGGGGTACGCCCTGCAGGATCTGCGGCAACGGTTCGCTGGTCACTGTCAGCGCAGCCGTCGAGGGGTCCACATTTATCGCCGCGCGGACCACGACCGTGCCGAGGTTCAACGGCCCAGCGACGGCCGGCACGACAAACGACAGGCCATACGGCGCGCCGTTGTAGGAGCCCGTGAGATACACGTTCCCAGTCTCGTAGAACGGGTTGCTGCCCGCTCCGACGGCCACCGTCGTGTGTCCGATCAGGCTCTCAGGACCGCAGGTTCCCTGTTGGGCCTGCGGTTCGCCGCACAGCGCGACATTTGCCAGCGACCCCAGCAACCCCGGGGGTGTCTTTACCTGAATGCGCGACATGTTCTGTTCGCCGTCGGAGCGGAAGAACGTCAGGCTGAACGGCGTGAAGCCACCCGCCTGGTTGCTCGTGGTGCCCGACACCAGGCTGGGGCTGAACGGCTGGCCGACCGTGCACGGCGAGCCGCCGGGCCCGGCGTCGATCGCGAAGTTCCACGACGGCGTCGCCGAGGCCCCGCCCGACCACGGTGTCATCTCGGTCTCGGTCGTGTAGGTGCCGCACAGCGGCGGGTTCACGAGCGCCGCACGGGGGCCGCCGAAGAAGCTCAGCTTCAAGCTGTCGAACGGCACCTGCGGGTTGTTCAAGAACGTAGTGACCAGCTGGCCGGTGGCCGGATCGGGTTTGACTTCGCCCGCCAGCTTCACCAGCACGCCCGAATAGGGATCCTTCAGTTGCAGGTACAGCGCCAGCAGCGATCCGAAGGGGTTGCTGCCGTTACCCGGCAGGTTACCCTGCTGGGCCAGGAACACGCCTCCCGTCAGCGGATGCGTCAGCAGCGGCGTCGTGACTTCCACCTGCCCCAGCTTTGAAGCGTCCGGGCATGCGATTTCCGCGGCGGTGTGCAACCCGAACTGCTCTTCGCTGCATGCCGCCAGCCCGTCCGCCGCGGAAGGGTTCACCGCGACCCCGGCCGGGAGCGTGACCGTCGTATCCTTCAAGTTGGACTCCGCCAGCCCTCCAGGGTCGTCGTAGGTCTGTGGGACTTGGATTTCTACGCTCAACCCACTCGGCGACGCGGCCTGCGCCGGTTCCGGTTGCGCGAGCACCCGTGGCGCGAAGTCGAGCTTGTCGCAGCCCGTCATCCCGGGCATCGTCGCCTGCGCTTCGTGGAAGACACCGGGCGCGTGGTAGGAGTCGATCCGCGCCGAGAGCTGCAGCGGCCCGGTGCACGATGTCGGCAGGCTCAAGAACGGGCGTGAGACGCCCGTGAACGAGCAGCGCTTTTCGGCTTCCGCGCCACTGATTTCCGGTTTACCAATGAGGATGCCGCCGCCGAAGCCTCCTTCGCCAACCCAGCAGACCCCACGTTCGGAGTCGTGCCCTGAATCGCTCGGCACGCCCCACAGCGTGACGGTGCCCCGCAGCAGCGAGTATCCCTGCCCGAGCGCGGTGAACTGCACGTTGATCCCATCGTCGCTGCCGGTGCGCACACGCGGCACCAGCACGACGGGGTTACCGAGGATCACGAAGCCGAACTCCGCAGGCATCCCCTTCGGCGGCACAAGATTGAAGACCTGGTTGTATTCGTGAGTGATCCCTCCCCCGCCGAATTCGAGGTTCGTCATCCCGATCTGCGTGTCCGCCGGACACTCGTCGCCGTAGAGACCCAGAAAGCCCACCGTGTGACGAAACGCGACTTCCGGGCACTGCGGCGTCGCGCTCGGATCTCCGACGAAACCTGGCGGCAAACTCACTTCGATGTCGCGCACATCACCCCCCGACGGCCGCTCTACTTCTTCTAACTGACCATTAAGGAGCGTTCTTTCGATGGCGCGTTCACGATTGACCGCGATCGTCGTCGTGTAGTCGTAGGGGTGCGAGCCCGCCTGAGTGTCGACGGTCCCGTCCTCGTTCGTCGCGCTGGACACGAAGCCGCCTTCTGCGGAGAAACCGAATTCGCCCGCGCTCGCGGGTGCCGCGAATGCGAGCACAGCGAGCAGGGCCGCCGCCGAGATCGCGCCCGCGACGCGCGCGAGCCGGCTGCGAGTTGCGCGGTTGGCTGGCGCGATCATCGATGTCCCCCTCTGCTCGTGTTACGTGTCGAATGCCGCGCGACCCGGCGCCGAGCTTTCGGCTTGGCTTTGTGCTTCTTGGCTTTCGACTTGGACTTTGACTTCGGCTTGGTGGTCGCCGGGATCTGTGGCTGTAACGGGTTGCCCGGTCCAACGAACGTCGCGCTCGGCGGCGCCTGGTAGATCGCCGGCGCCGGAGCAACCGGGGGCCGGCACGCTTCGCCGCCGCACGGTGGTGCGATCGGCGGCGCAAAGCCACCGCCCACACGCGCGTCATAGAGGTCGAGCGCTTCGTCGCCGTCCGCGGCCACAAGCGACTGGCGCGTAGTGAAGAACACGTCTTCCCCGTTCGCGCTGGAGTCGATGAACAGCGAGTTGTCGTTGCTCGTGCCGGTGGAGATCAGCGCCAGGCAGCCGGTCTGACGCGTGCAATCGCCAACGCCGTTCGGCTCATACTCGTACACATTGGCCTTCCCGGCGTTCGAGGCCTGCGGGAGAAGTGCGTCGGTGCTCTCGAAGAAGACCCGGCCATCGTCGAGCAGGTAACGCTGCTGCACGGTCGTCGACTGCCAGCCCTCCTCGATCACGACGAGGTGCTGGGCGAAGGGCACGAACGAGTTTCCTTCCGGTGGCAGTCCCGCTGAATTGCAGGAAGCGCACACCAGCTTGCCGGCCTGGTAGTCGTACTCGTACACCTCGACGCAAGCGCCGGGCTCGTTTTCATAGATGCCCGACCCGGCGTTTCCCAACGCCGCGAGCTGTTGGCAGTCTCCGGCTCTCGCCGGCCGGTTGTCGTAGCCCGTCAGCGATGCCGAGGACTCGAAGGCCAGATAGCGACCTGATGGCGACACCCGCGTGCGACCGAATTTCGTCAGGTCATAACCTTTTGCGATAAATCTCTGTTCCGATTCATATTGGCTGTTGGGTCGCACAAAATAGTCGCCCGCCGTCGTGCTCGCGATCAGTTTGACTTCACCGTCATGCCACGCGTAGATATCGAAGACGCCTTCGCCGCTGGGCGCCCCCGCCACGAGCGACCCTTGTGCCACGAAATAGACATAGGAGCCGTCCTCGCTGACGCCCAAGACCGAGCGCACATTGGCGGTCTGACCGGGTGTCGGATCGACGGTCAGATCGGTGAGCTTGCCGGTACTCGCGTCGTACTGGTAGAGATCTTCCCCATGGGTGCTGGTATTGCCGGGGACGGTGCAGTTCCCAGAACCACTGACCGACGCTGTGGAATCGTCGGTCAGCTGCTGACAGCTGGTGAAGTATGCCTCGCTGCCGTCAACGCTGGCGGCCCAATAGTGCGCCGGCCGTCGTTCATTGGGCTGTTCGCCGCCCGCCCTCTGGGAGGCCGATATGCGAATGGTCCGCGCGCCGCCGGGGGCGAGTTCGTGCAGGAACAAGCGACCTTGTTCGCGGTCACCCCAGTATGCCCGCGAGCCATCGGCCGACAGGACGTGGTCGAAGCCTTCGCCCCAGTTTCCATGGTTGGAGGTTTCCCCTACCGACCCGAACTGACCCACGACGGCTTCACCGCCTTCGTCGGACGGTAGCACGCTGACAAGTTCCAGGTGCCCGCCCGACCACTCATAAAGATTTCGGGTGCCGTGTTCGCCATATTCGGTCGTGCCGGGCAGGGCTCCGGGCATGAGGGCGTCGTCGGCGACGAAGATCACGTGACTGGCGTCGGACGACATGCCGGCGTATTCGGTCGTCAGGCCGGGCGTCTGCGCATCCGCCGGTCCCGACGGCACGATCGGCGGAGTTACATTCGAGAGCAGCGAGTAACTGTCGTTTTCGTTGTCTCGCACATATGGGTTGTAGTAACCCGCCGGCGCGCCGAGCACCGGAGATGGTTCATAGGCATTGAGGTACGCGTGCGAGAGATCTTCGGTGAAGCCGGTGAACAGGCTGAGCCCCTCCGAGCCCGGATTCGGGTCGTAGACGCCTCCCGGCAGATCCTGCTCGGGCGTAATCGCCTGCGTGATCCAGCCCGAGGGACTCCGGCGGGAGAGGTACTGCATGGTTACCGCCCCCGCGGCGGGGTCGGTTTCGGGGAACGCCGTCTGCGAGCCGTACGTGATCGCCTGGCCGTTGAGTGCGGCCTGCTCGGGCGCCGGTATCGTTTCGGGATCCACGCCGCCGTCGACCTCGCCCCCGTTCTTCTGCGGCGGCGAGACCATCTCATAGGCACGACAGTCGGGCAGGCTCGCTCCGGGGCCTGTGCGGAAGAGTTCGTTGGGGCAGCTGCTGGAAGCCTGCGCGGTGGACAGTGCCACCAGCAGCGCGAGCGCCAGTGACATCGCGAGGACGAACCAGGCCAGCGCAACCAACCGCGCGGTGCCCCGGGCACGCTCGACAATGGGACTCATGAGCACAGATCCCTCCTCGGAGACGCCTCGACGGCGACACCATCGAATGACGACAAGGCGAACAGGCCGGGGACATACCGGCTTGTGAGGCCGGCTGCGATCGCCGGCGGCTCTTCGGATATGCGAGCGGCGGCCGTCAGGGCCTTCGTGTGAAGACCGTCACCGATGCTCGGAGCACACGCCGTAGCGTGCGCGCAGGGCCTAGCTGCTAGCCCAGAGTTCGTCCAGAGAGAGAGAGAGAGAGAGAGATGCCTCGGCAATGCCGATGCATCTAGCTACCGGCCCCGCAAGACCGACAGCACTCCCCGTCACGTATGTCCCTCCAGAACTCACGCGTAAACCAGCTCCTTTTGAGAAGCAGACAGACCCGGATTCCCTCTCCCGCGGACACTCCCGCTAAAGCACTGCAACGGGCCGACCCAAGGAGGCCAACCCAAAACCCGACTCCCTATATGTGTGAAACATGACTCGCGCTCCAGCAATCGAAGCTCAAGGTAGACGCCACTATAAACAGGTCTAGCCAAGTTGTCAACTCCCCTGCTGCCGCGCGCTTCTAACCGCGGCCGCGGCGCACACTGGAGCTATCGCTCAGAGATCGCGCAAGCCGCGCAGCACAGCGTGCACCACCGTGTCCGTCGAGATCGTCTCCTGCCCCCCACCCTGCATGTCCTTGAGCGTCGTCTCTTCCCCGCCGACGATCGCCACGTACCGCGCGCCCAGCCGGTTGGCGTGGCCGAGCTGGTTCTTCAGCGAGCGCCCCGCGAGCTCCATCTGTGCTCGCAGGCCCGCTCCGCGCGCCGCGCTCAGCACTCCGAATGCGGCTCTCGAGCCTCCCACGGGCGACCCCTCCGGGGCCCCCTCCAAGGGGTCCGATCCTCGATCCTCGAAGGCGACGTAGAGATCGATCGCCTGTGACCCCGACGCCGGCAGCTGTCCCGCGAGCAGGATCCGCTCGATCCCCGCCGCCCAGCCCATGCCCGGCGTCGCCGGGCCGCCGAGCTGCTCCACGAGACCGTCGTAGCGCCCGCCGCCGCCCACGCCACTCTGCGCGCCCAGCGCCTGCGAGGTGAACTCGAACACCGTGCGCGTGTAGTAATCCAGGCCGCGCACGAGCGTCGAGTCGACCTCGTAGGCGACGCCGGCCTCATCGAGCAGCGCGCGCACCTCCGCGAAGTGCTCCGCGTCCTGCGCTCCCAGGAAGTCGAGCAGGCGCGGCGCGCTCGCCATCGCCGCGCGCGTGCCCTCGTGTTCGGAGTCGAACGCGCGGAGCGGGTTCAGATCGATCCGCTCGCGCACCTCGCTCGCGAGGCTCTCCTCGTTCGCGCGCAGGTGCTCGCGCAGGCGCGCCCCGTACTCCGCGCGACTCTCGGGACTGCCCAGGCTCGACAGCCGCAGGCTCAGGCCGCCGGAGATCCCCAGCTCGCCCAGCAACTCGGCAAGCAGCACGATCGACTCCGCATCGACTGCCGGCTCCTGCGAGCCCAGCGCCTCCGCCCCCACCTGCCAGAACTGCCGCTGGCGCCCCGCCTGCGCGCGCTCGTAGCGGAAGAAGCTCGACAGATACCACAGCTTCACCGGCTGGCGCAGCTTATGCATGCCGTGCTCCACGTACGCCCGGCAGACCGGCGCCGTGCCCTCCGGGCGCAGCGTCAGCGAGCGGCCCGCGCCGTCCTCGAAGGTGTACATCTCCTTCTGCACGATGTCCGTCGAGGAGCCCACGCCGCGCGCGAACAGCTCCGTCGCCTCGAAGCACGGCGTCTCGATCCGCTCGTAGCCCGCACCCTCCAGGATCGACCGCGCCGCCGCCTCCACTCGCGCACGCGCCGACGCCTGCTCGGGCAGCAGATCGTGCGTGCCACGCGGCGCCTTCAGCTTCGGAGCGCTCAACGGCCGATCGGGTCCGCCGGCGCGCGCTGAGCGCTCGCCGGCCACGCCCCCGCCGGCGATGCCTCCTGCGAGACCTCGGCGGCGCGCTGCGCCAGCGCCGCGCGGATCTCCGCGAGGAACGGGTTGCTCTGCAGCTCGCCTCCCAGCGTAGTCACACCCATGTGACCCGGGTAGATCACGCTCTCCGCCGGAAAGCACTCCATGAGCGTCGCGATCGAGCGCTCCAGCACGCTCCAGTCGCCGCCCGGGAGGTCCGTGCGACCGACCGAGCCCTGGAAGAGCACGTCGCCTGAGAGCAGCGCCGGCGCCGCACCCGGAGGGGGTGCCGGTTGCGTCGGCGTGGAGTCCGCCAGGGAGGTCGAGGTGGGCTCTTCGGCTGAGGGCCCCGCCGCGCGCGTGCGCGCGTGCGTGTGCGCGCGCGCGGCGGGGCCGATCGCGTATGTCAGGTGACCCGGGCTGTGACCCGGAGTGAACAGCACCTCGATGTCCAGTCCCGCGAGGCTCAGGCGCTCGCCGCCCGCGAGCGTGTGCTCGGGCTCCCAGTTCTCAAACGGCCCGAAGCCCGGGGGCGTCCACATCATGATGTCGCGCAGCAGCGGCGCCTCGATCTGCGGGCAGTACACCGGGGCTCCCGTCGCGCGCGCCAGCGGCGCCACCGCGCCGATGTGATCGAAGTGGCAGTGCGTGATCAGGATCGCCTCGATCTTCACGCCCAGCGCCGCCACCGCGTCCAGCAGCCGCTGCGGCTCCTCGCCCGGATCGACCAGCAGCGCGCGCTCGCTCTTGGCGTCCGCGCGCACGATATACGCGTTCTCCTGCACCGCGCCCACCGTGAACATCCGCGCATCCACCGCGCCTGGCGCGCCCGGCTCGCTCACTGCGTGCCCGCCCCCTGCGCCGCTTCTTTCTTGCGCAGCCGACGCTTGTACATCCAGGCATCCGTGTAGTAGCTAATCGGGACGTACAGCGCCAGCACGAACGGGAACACCAGCGCCGCCTGCAGCGGTTTCTTGCTGATCCCCAGCACGATCACCGCCACCACCAGCACCACCGCCGCCGCGAGCGCCCGGTAGAACGCCCCGCGCCACGTCGGCGGACGGTCATAGCGCTGCTCGCGCTGCGCGCGCTTTTGCGCCTTCTCGCGCCCCTCCGGACTTTTCTCGGCCGCCGTCGGGCGCCGGCCGGTGCGCCCGCGCGACTCCACCACGCCCGCCGCGTTACCCCGATGCTTGGTCTGGCGTTTGCGCTTGGTCTGGGCCATTGCTTACAAGCCTAGTGCGTTCTCGATCACGTGACGCGCGGGATCGAAGCCCGGCATCGGCAGCTCCCGCGGGAAGCCCTCCAGCGCCACCCGCGGCGCGAGCCCCACGAGCTCCGCCCGCGCCACCCCCGCGTGACGCGCCACGGCCGCCACAACCTCCGCCAGCGACAGCTCCGCGGGCCGCTCGACGTTCATCGACACCTGTCCCACCACGCCCTCGCCGCGCCGCAGCGCTACGCCGATCGCACGCAGCCCCGGCAGGCCCTCCGCCCCGCCCTCGCGGATCGCCGCCGCGATCGCCGCCGCCTCGCGCACCCCCGCCGGAGGTGCCAGCTCGAGATTGAACGCCACCAGCGGCGCGCGCGCCGCGAGCAGCGTCACGCCCACCGCCGCGCGCGCGGTTCGCGGGCCGAAATCGGGTCGCAGCTCGCCGCCACGCAGCCGCTGCGCTAGAGCGCTTGCGCCTCCGCGGCGCAGCTCCGCGCGCGTGCGGCCCCCCGCCAGCTCGCCGTAGAGCAGCACCGGCACGTCCAGCTCCTCGCCAATCGCGTGCGCCGCGACCAGCGCCTCCGCGCACGCCGCGCCGCGCTGGCGCTCCTCGAGGTACACCACCGGGACCACGTCCACCGCGCCCACATGCGGATGCTGCCCGCGGCGCCCATCAGCGAGGTCGATATGGCGCACCGCCTCCGCCGCGCCGCGCACCAGCGCCTGCGCAAGCATTCCCGGAGAGCCCGCGAGGCTCACCACCGCGCGGTGATGATCGACATCCGCGTGCACGTCCAGCAGCCGCGCCGCGCCGTCCGCCGCGAACGCCGCCGCGATCGCTTCGACGCTCGCGCGGTCGCGGCCCTCGGAGACGTTGGGGACCGCGAGCAGGGGCGTGACGGTCGCTAGGGACATCTCATTCCGGTAGCAACGTGAGGTGGTCGCAGTGACTGGGTCGGACGACCGAGAAATGGCGTCGATTGAGCGTTGCGACGGTGCTCTCGACCTCGCCCAACATCCTGCCCAGCGAAAGCCCGCGGTCGCGGGCCTCATGGGCGAGCACCGCGAGATCCTCCTCTCGCGCCACCACAGTAGTCCTACGAGTTGCCATGATGCAGACGCTACATCAGATGCGCGCTACCACCAGCCCGATCGCCAGCAGCACGACCCCCGCCGCACAAGCGCGCAGCGCGCCCTCCAGCGGCGCCGCGATGCGCGCCGCGTCGAGCGCCACCGTCGAGCCGTCGCTCAGCCGCTGCTCCCCCGTCAGCGACACCGTGCGCCGCCGCAACTCGCGCGCGGGAGTGCTCAGCTGCCGCTGCAGCACCGTCAGCATGAAGCACCCCGCCGCCGCCAGCAGCGCCGGCGCGCGCAGCGTCTGCGAGTTCACCCAGTAGCCCGTCAGCGCCGGGAACGCGCCCCACGACGCCGCCAGCCAGAACGTCGTGTGAAAGCGCCCGCCGAACCACTCCAGGTTGTAGGCACTCACGATGAACGCCCCCGCCAGCACGAACGGCACCAGAGTGACCGAAACCGTTACCGCCCCCACGATCCCGATGGCCACCGCGCCCGCCAGCGAGACACCCGCAAGCCCCCACAGCGCGCGATCGGAGAGGCGCGTCTGCAGCGGCCTGCCGTTGAGCTCGTCCAGCGCGTGCGCGCACACGCCGACGCCGAGCAGGAACGCCGCTAGCGCCGCGAGCAGGCGGTTGCCGTAGAGGTGCGGCGCGAGCGACGCACCGATCGCGACGTTCGCCAGATTCCACGCGGTGTACGGCGGATGCAGGAGCGTGACGAGATCGCGCCAGCCGCCCGGGCGCAGCGCGTAGAACGCGGGGCGCTCCAACCGTTTCGAGGCCGTCGCCATTCGCTAGCCGCCCGTCAATCCGCCAGCCGTCCCCGTATCAGCCGTCCCCGTATCAGCCGGCGCCGTATCAGCCGTCCCCGTATCAGCCGGTCGTGAAGCGCCGCGCGTGCCCCAGATCACGACCCCGCCACCGAGGCTCATGCGCCGCGCCTGTACCGCCTCCAGGCCCGCCGCGCGCCACAGCTCCAGCACGCGCGGCAGGGGATAGCGCTCGTAGAATTCCGGGATGCTGTGCGCGAGGAAACGCCCCGCCGCGGCCCACTCCCGCGAGACCGCGCGCCCAAGCACCGGCAGCCCCACGTGCGTGTAGAGCCGCCACGCCGCGCGCCACAGCGGATTCGGGGGGACCGCGAACTCCAGCGAAGCCACCCGGCCGCCCGGCCGCACGACGCGCGCCAGCTCGCGCAGCGTCGCGCCGGGATCCTCCACGTAGCGCAGCAGGTACGTGAACGTCAGGTGGTCGAACTCTCCATCCGCGAACGGCAGGTGCTCGGCTTCGCCCTGCAGCAGCGACACCCGCGCCGCGAGGTCCGCCGCGCGCGCCACCCGCGCCCGCGCACCACCCAGCATCTCCGCGCTCTGGTCCAAGCCGACGACCTCGCAGCCGTAGCGGCGCACCAGCGCCTGCGCGACCAGGCCCGTGCCCGTCGCGACGTCCAGCACGCGATCGCTCGCCGCCGCGTCGACCGCCGCGACCAGCGCGGTGCGCCAGCGGGGATCCTGCCCGAAGCTCAGCGCCGCCGCGACGGCGTCATAGTGGCGCGGCAGCGGCGCGAACAACGCACGCGCATGCGCCTTGCGCTCGCGTCCCGCCTCCGCAGCAACGCTCACTGCGACCGTTCGAGTACTACGACCGGGATCTCGCGCCCGGTCTTCTCCTGGTACTCGTCATACGCCGGCCACGCCGCGGTCATCGTGTGCCACAACGCCGGCTTCTCGCTCGCCTGCGCCGTACGCGCATGCGCCGCGAAACGGTCCCCCAGTACCTGCACCTCCACCTCGGGATCCGCCTCGAGGTTCAGGTACCACGCCGGCGGCTCATCCGCACCGCCCTTGGAAGCCACGACCAGATAGTCCTCGCCGTTGCGCTGGTAGATCAGCGGCGTGCTGCGAGATTTACCCGAGTGGCGCCCCTTCGTCGTGAGGATCAGCACCGTCGTGCCCTGCCAGTCGTGGCCCTCGGCGCCGTCACTCTCCACATAGCGCTTGACATGCTCCTCGCCGAACAGCATCTCCTCGCTCCTCCCTTTCTCGGGGTCGGCTCCCGCGGGAGCCGACTATGGCATCGGCGCGACGCGGTGGCTTCGCTCGAAACGCAGGCCGCCGCGTCCGATCCGCGCGATCATACTCGCGATCAGCGCGCCGACCAAGAGATACACGACGAGCGCGATTCCCCAGTCCACCGTGATCGCGCGCTTGGGATGGCCGTTGAAGGTGATCAAGCCCGTGAACGCTCCCGCGAAGAAGTTCGCGCCTTCGTGGATGCCTTTGACGATCGTGTTGCTCTGGTTCGCATCGATGTCGCGCAGCACGATCGCCAATGCGATCAGCAGCGCGATCAGAGCCGCCGCGGTCATCACCAGACGAGCCAGCAGCATCACACCCGAGCCCAGCGTTCCCACCGCCGCCGCTCCCGCGTCCCGCGTGCGCCAGCCGAGTCCGCCGCGCGCGCCGCGGCGAGTGGCTCTGCGCCGCGGCTGCGTGGCTTCGTCAGCGGCGAGAGGTCTCGCTTGACTGGCCTGCGGGCGCGTAGCGCCTTCCGCGCGCGTGGTGCCTTCCGCACTTGAGCCGCCCGCCCTCGAGCCAGCCGCAGCCGGCGCTCCAGCGGGCGCCGCACCCGACTGCTGGGAGGACGATGCGCGTTCCGCTTCCTGATGCTGGCGGCCGAACCATCTCATGCCGAAACTCCTCTCTCTCGCTCTCGGAGCTTGCGCCTGCGCCCGTGCGTGTGGGCCTCTACCCCTTTTGCTACCCCGCCACACGCCCCGCTAAGCTCGCCGCCCAAGCAGCCTTCAGCCGGCTCGAGTGCGTCAGACGCGCGAGGTGTGCTTCAGGAGCGGTGGTAGACCGCGTAGGTCACCGCGGCCGATCCGAGTAGATCCTTGCCGGCGCCGTACTCACTCTCGGCTGTCGCTGGCGAGAAGCCCGAGGACAGCGGGATCTGCTTCTTGAGGGCGTAGAGCACGAACTCGACGGTGCTGGTCTTGCCGTGCGCGGGGCAGATGCCGCCGTAGCCGCTACGCCCCTGTGTGTCGGAGCCCACGATTCCCCCTTCCGGGGTCTTGCCGGCGGCGACGCCCTTGCTCGAGGGACTGATGTCGCCAACGACCCACCGGATTCCGCTAGCGGCGCCGGTCGGGCTGTCGTCGATGATAAACAGCACCAGCGCTGCGGCCTTCGCCGGCACGTTCTGCCATTCCAGGGGCGGGCTGATATTCGCTCCGTCGCACGTGTACTGCGCGGGGATCGCACCGTTGCGTTCGAACGCCGGACTCGAGATCGCCAGCGAGCCCGGCGAGGAGTAGACCTCGCCGCTGGCGGCGCTCGAGGAGGCCGCCGCTCCGGAGGCACCGGCGGATCGTGAGCGAGTCGACGAGTTCGACGAACTCGCGGCGCTCGTTGAACTGGTGCTCGTTCCCGTGAGGTTTTCGGGCTTGCCGCGATACTCCGAGCAGTCTTCCATCACGTAGCCCGCGATGCACGTCGTGCGCGCCTTCCAGCGCTTCTGGAAGACCTGCTGGAAGCTCGTCAGCGTCGCCTTGCGCTGGGCGCCGCTCTGGCCCGCGGCAACCTGCGCAGCGATGCGCGACTCGAGCAGTTCGACCTTCACACGCGCCAGCAGGTCGCTTTCGGTCTCGTGCGACCGGACGAGGAACTTCTGCAGCGCGCCCGCCTTGGGGAAGCTCTGCTGCTTGAGTTCGGTTAGTCGCTGCTTGACTTCCGCGGGCGAGACCGAGACTTTGCGCGCCGCCGCTTCATCGAGCAACCAGCGCGTGGTCACCAGGAACCCGAGCGCCCGGTGGCTCGCGTTGGAGTCGCCACCGAGCGCCCGCTCAACGATCAGCCAGTGTTCGTAGCTCGCCTTCGCAATCGGCGTGCCCGCGACCGAGGCAACCGCGGCGGCGCGCCCCGCGGAGTGGCTGCTCGCCAGCGCCGTGCTGGAGGCCGCCGTCGGCGCGGCGGCGGAGGAGGTCGAGTTCGAGGCGCTTTCGCCGCAGCCGGCGAGACCGACGAGCAGTGCGAGCGCGGGCAGCGACAGTAGACCGGTTATGCGCATTGACTTGATGACCCTTCCCCCTCGGCAAACGTGTTCTCTGATCGTGGTCCCTCCAGCCGCGCAACCTAAAGGTTCCGCTTAAAGCGCACCGAAAGCGCGTCCGCGCGCCGCGCGGCCATCGCGGGAAGGAATGCGCAGATGCCGGCGTCCCTGCAGACATCCCCGCCGTCAAACGACAGGAGATCTTCCCAGTGCCCAGACCGTCGCTTCTCGCCCTTGTAGGCGCAGCGCTCGTGATCACCGGATGTGGCAGCTCCAGCAGCAGCACATCCAGCTCCAGCAGCGCGAGCGCACCTCCGCCGACCGCGACGACCTCGGCGAGCAGCTCGCTCCTCGCCCCGCTGAAGACCATCTCAACGGTCGCATCGACGGTGCCCGCCAGCGGCGAGGTCAACCCCTACGGGATCGCGATCGTGCCGAGGAGTACCGGCAAGCTGCTGGCTGGCGAGCTGCTGGTAAGCAACTTCAACGACAAGGCCAACAACCAGGGGACCGGCACGACGATCGTCCAGGTCAGCCCGGCCGGCAAGCAGTCGCTATTCGCGACCGTTCACGCGAGCTCGCTCCCGGGCAGCTGTCCAGGAGGCGTCGGGCTCACGACCGCCCTCAGCGTGCTCCCCGGCGGCTACGTGGTAGTCGGCAGCCTGCCCACCACCAACGGCAAGTCGGCGACTGCGCGCTTGGGATGTCTGATCGTGCTCGACAGCACCGGCAAGCCTGTGAGCACGATCTCCGGCCCGCAGATCGCTGGGCCGTGGGACATGACCTCGCAGAGCCAGGGCAGCAAAACGACGCTGTTCGTCAGCAACGCTCTAAACGGCGGCGCCGCCAAGGGCCTCCACACGATCAAGAACTCGACCGTCCTGCGGCTTCGCCTGCAATCGGGAGTCGGCCAGCCGCCCAAGATCCTCAGTGAACAGGTGATCGCCGACAAGATTCCCTGGCGCGACGATCCCGAAGCGCTCGTGATCGGCCCGACCGGCGTCGCCCTCGCGAGCAACGGCACGCTGTATCTCGCCGACACGCTTGACAATCGCATCACTGCGATCCCCAATGCGATGACGCGCACGACCGCGGCACCAGACGGCGGCAGCACTGTCGCCAAAGGTGGGCATCTTAACCAGCCGCTTGGACTAGCTCTCACCCCAAGCGGCAACATCCTGACCACCAACGCGGGCGACGGCAACATGGTCGAAACGACCCCCGCAGGCAAGCAGGCGGTCGTGCGGACCGCGGATAAGACGACCGGCGCAGGATCGCTCTTCGGCCTCGTCATCGCACCCAGCGGGAAAGGGATCTACTACGTCGACGACGGTGAAAACACGCTGCGCCTCTTGCACTGAGACCGCACGTCCCCAGGGGAAGGTTTCGGGTGTTGCCGGCGTCGGTATTAGATAACGCCCACTAGCGCAAAGGGAGACGCGATGAATGGTCCACAGGAGCAGCAGCCCTCGCAGTCCTCGTCGTCCCGGCGCAGGCCGGCTTTCCTCATGGGGATCGCAGCGGTGACGCTAGCGCTCTTCGCGTCGCTCGTCGTGATGGCACCCGCGAGCGGCGGAGGCACGACGGTCAGCTCGGCCTCTAACGTAAAGCTCGGCAAACAGATCGCGGTCGACGCGCAGGGTCGCGCGCTTTATGCCCTGCAGCCCGAGACCGCGCATCACCTCCTGTGCAAGAGCAGCGAATGCTTGAAGTTCTGGCCACCGCTGACCGTGCACTCGAGCAAGACCAAACTCGCGGCCGGCCCCGGCGTGCGAGGACGGCTGGCGATCCTGCGACGCAGCACCGGCGTGTTGCAGGTCACGCTCGGTGGATTGCCGCTGTACCGCTTCTCGGGAGATCACGCCAAGGGAGAAGCGAACGGCCAGAACATCCACAGCTTCGGCGGCATCTGGCACGTGCTGTCCGAGCCAGGCCCGACGCAGCCAACGCCCACCACTTCCACGACGCCCACCACCCCCGCGGCACCGACGACGCCCACCACGCCCACCACACCGAGCCCGACACCCGGCTACGGCTACTGATGGACGAGTGACTAAGTCGCACGGCACCCATCCAATTACCGCCGCTCGGCTCCGCGGGGAAGGATCCGGCGGGGGCGGTGTCTAGATGATCGACGACCACGACAACACATGGAGGATCTGAGTTGAGGCTCACAGCCGCACGTCCAGCACAACTGCGTTCACTGTCCAAGCTCGGGGCACCGACGCTCCTCGTCGGTCTGCTCGCGATCGCCGGCTGCGGCAGTTCCTCGAACAGCGCCAGCTCTTCCCCATCCACACCGCCCGCGACCTCCACACCGTCCAGCGCGACGGAAACGCCGACGACTTCTAGTACCGCGAGCGCTCCGGCGCAGGCCCCGGCGGGCGGCACGACCAGCTCGGGGCAGGCGCTGGCCCTCGCCGCCAACCCCGAAGGCCAGCTCAAATACGACAAGACCTCGCTGACCGCGAAGGCCGGCAAAGTCTCGATCGACTTCACCAACATGTCCCCCGAGGGCCACAACATGACCCTGGCGTCCTCCTCCGGTGCGGTGATCGGCGCGACACCGACCTTCCAAGGCGGGTCGAAGACGCTCACGTTGAACCTCAAGCCGGGCACCTACACCTTCTTCTGCTCAGTTCCCGGACATCGCGCGGCGGGCATGGAAGGCACCTTGAAGGTCCAATAGCCAGTTATAGGAGTGAACATGCGTCGTCTATTGAAGCTGTCCCTAGGTGAGAAGCGCGCATCGGCTTCTGCGGAGTGCGGAGCGCGGGGTCGAACTGGGTACTTCGAGAGAGAGGTGGGGCTGAGATCGTGAGGCTACGCAGAGGCTACCTGTCCTTCGCGACCGCGCTCGTGGCGACGGCGGTCCTGCTGCCGGCGATCGCGAGCTCGGCCTCGCCTACCGAAACCGTGCACGCCCTCGCTCCGTACTCGTGGTCGCCCGCGAGCGCCGCGGTGAGCGCCGGCGGCACCCTGACGTTCAAAACGAAAGCGGGATCAACCACGGCATCATCTGGACCGGCGGCACGGCCGGCGCGACGCCGACCTGTAACACGCAGGCGGGTGACAACATTCCGATCGGCGCGGGCAACTGGTCGACGAGCTGGAACGGCAGTTGTACATTCGCGAAACCCGGCACCTATACCTACGAATGCTCCTACCACATGGCTTTGATGCGGGGCACGGTTACCGTTACGACTCCCGGCGCCCCGGTTGTGAACACTGAACCGGCTACCGCGGTTGGTGAAACCGAAGCGACACTCGCCGGAACGGTCGACCCGGAAGGTAAAGCGACGAGCTACTTCTTCAACTACGGCACGAGCACGAACTACGGCGCGAAAACCGGCGAACAGTCCGCCGGCGAAGCCACAGAAGGCAAGTCGGTATCGATTCCGGTGAGCTCACTGACGCCCGGCACGACTTACCACTTTCAATTGGTAGCAAAGAACAGCGCGAGCACGACGCTCGGCAGGGACGAGACCTTCACCACCGACTCGCCACCCGGCCCGCCCACAGCGGTGACCGGTCTGGCGACCGCGCTGGGCGAAACCACGGCGACGCTCAACGGCACGGTCAACCCCGATGGCCTCGCCACGAGCTACTACTTCGAATGGGGCACCGGCGGCAGCTACACCCACAAGACCGCTGAACTAGCGGTGGACGAAGATCACAGCAGCCACGCCGTGTCGGCCGCGCTGAGTGGCTTGGCCGCGGGTGAGACATATAACTTCCGGATCGTCGCGACGAACAGCGCGGACAGCTCGACTCAGCCGGCGACCGGTGCCGCGCAGTCATTTACGACCGTCGCCGCCCCAGCCTCGCCCCCGGCGCCACCAACAACGCCCGTGGCCAGGACCGCCGACCATCCCTCCGTCGAGGCTCCTCAGGTCGCGGCTCCCCACGCGCCGACCTCCCCACCCGGCGTCGCGCCGACGCTCGCACTGGCGAGCGCGCAGCACGGTGGATCGGTCCACGGCTCAGTCCAGATTCCCGCCGCCGACGCGGGCGCGCGCCTGGAAGTCGAGCTGCTCGTCCCGCGCGCCTTGCTGGCGAAAGTCAAGCGATCGCGCGGCGCGCGCGTCGGTCGCCTGGTGCGCGCGGCGGCGCCGGCCGGCAAGGTGTCGTTCGCGATCGCGCTCGATGCGGCCGCCAAGCGCGCGCTGAGCCGCCACCACAAGCTCGCGCTCACCGTGGAGATCGTGCTCACGCCGGCGCGTGGCGCGGCGCTGATGATCCTGCGGAGCCTCCTGCTGCGATCGTGAGGCCGCGCGCTCACCGCCTGCTGCTGGCCGCTGTGCTCGGTGGTACCGTCGCGCTCGTACCCGCGGTGGCAAGCTCCGAAGCGGGCCCGACGGTCAGCGGCCTGGAATCGATCATGTGGTCTCCTGCGGAAGTCACCGTGGCCAGCGGCGGCACGGTGAGCTTTCAGGACAGCAGCGGAGCGGTACCGCACGGCGTGGTCTGGGATAGCGGCGATCCGGAAACCCCGACGTGCGACGGGGTTCCGATCGATGAAGGCCAGACCGACTGGAAAGGCAGCTGCTCGTTTACGAAGGCCGGCACGTACAGGTACTACTGCTCGGTGCACGGAATGGCGATGTCCGGCACGATCGTGGTGGGTTCGCCCGGCACGCCGCCGGCGCCTACGCCGACGGCGCCCCCGACTCCGGGTGCCACAACCACGACACCCCCGCCGGCCCCGGGCGGAGAAGCACCTCCAGGAGCGGGGACTGCCTCGCCGCTGGCGGGCAGCCCCTCGAAGGCGATCAGGCTCGCCGGAACCCAACATGGCCAGTCGGTGCGCGGCTCGATCCAGCTCTCCCCAGTCGCAGCCGGCGCTCGGCTAGCGGTCGAGCTTGAAGCTAACGGCACCGCGCTGGCCAAGAAGAGGCGCTCAAAGCGGGTGCATGTCGGGAGCCTGGTGCACGCGTCGCTGCAGCCGGGCAGCAACTCCTTCTCGGTTCCTCTGAGTCGGCAGGGCCGGGTGGCGCTGCACCGCCGCGGCCAGCTGCTGCTGACGGCGAGGATCACGCTCACGCCCGCGCACGGCGCGGCGGTCAGCGTGACCCGCGTCGTGGTCATGCACGGCTGACGCGAGCGCGCGCACGGGCGGGGTTAGGCGACCCTAATTCGGTGTGATAGCTTCTGGGCGCAATCCCTACTCACACGATCGGATATCGATGCCCAAGCGCACGAACTTCGCCCCTCCCGCAGCACTGTCCATCGCAATCATCGCCGCGGTTGTCTTGGCGGCCTGCGGCAGCTCGAGCTCCTCGTCGAGCTCGGCGAGGACGATCACGCTGTACAGCGGCCAGCACGAACAGACCACCGCGAAGCTCGTGGCGGGGTTCGAAAAGCAGACGGGGATCAAAGTGAAGGTCCGCTCCGACAACGAGGACGTGCTCGGCAACCAGATCCTGCAGGAGGGCTCGAGCTCACCGGCGGACGTGTTTTACACCGAGAACACGCCGGTGCTGGAGGATCTGCAGGAAAAGGGCATGCTCGTGCCGGTCGCGACCTCGACGCTGGCGGCGGTGCCGCGCAAGTACAGCTCGCTGCAGGGAGACTGGGTGGGAGTCTCCGCGCGCGCGTCGGCGCTCGTCTACAACACCTCCCTGGTCAAGCCCTCCGAATTGCCGAGCTCGATCCTCGAACTGGCGCAGCCGCGCTGGAAGGGCAAGGTCGGCTTCGCTCCCTCGGAGACCGACTTCCAGCCGCTGATTACCTCGATCACCAAGCTCGACGGTGTCGCGGCGGCCGAAAAGTGGCTGCGGGGGCTGCAGGCCAACGGCAAGGTGTACCCCGACAACGAGACGGTCGTCGCCCAGGTCAACAACGGCGAGAGCGCGGTGGGCCTGATCAACCACTACTACTGGTACCGCCTGCGCGACGAGCTCGGTCAGAGTGGCATGCACTCGGCGCTGCACTACTACGCGCCGCACGATCCGGGATATCTGATCGACGTGTCGGGCGCGGCGGTGCTGAAGTCGAGCTCGCGGCAGGCCGCGGCGCAGAAGTTCGTGGCCTTCCTGGTGAGCCGTACCGGCCAGGAAATCATCGCGCACAGCCAGAGCTACGAGTACCCGCTGGGCTCCGGTGTGCAGACTGCACAGCCGCTGAAGCCCTTCGGCCAGCTGCAGCCGGCACCGGTGACAATTCAGGATCTGGGCAACGGCAGCGCACCGCTGGCGCTCGAGCAGAAGCTCGGTCTGTTGTAGTTCGCGAGCGATGAGCGCCCTCGTCCCCACCGAACCCTCCGCATCGAGGGCGCGCGCGTCGCGGGCGGGTCGCTGGTCGCGCGCGTGGTCGGGGTGGCGGCGCTGGCCGCTGGTGAGCATCGCCGGCGGCGTGCTCGCGGCCGGGCTGGTGTTGCTGCCGCTGGTGTTCCTGCTCGACGAGGCACTGCAGCCGGGTTGGGGGGAAATCGAACGGCTGCTGCTGCGTCACAACACCGCGGTGCTGCTGTGGAACACGCTGCGCTTGGCGCTCGCGAGCACGGCGCTGTGCGCCGTGCTTGGTGTGGCGGCGGCGTGGTGCGTGGAGCGCACGAGGCTGCCGGGCCGCCGGATCTGGGCGGTGGCGCTCGTGCTGCCGCTCGGTATCCCGGACTTTGTGGTGGGCTTTGGCTGGGTCTCGCTCGAGCCGGGCCTGCACGGCTATTGGGCGGCGCTACTGATCATGACGCTGTCGCTGTATCCACTGGTGTACCTGCCGGTGGCGGCCTCGCTCAGCGGCGTCGATCCGGCGCTGGAGGAGGTGGCGCGCAGCCTCGGCCTCGGTCCGTGGCGAACGTTCTGGCGGGTGACGCTGCGCCAGATCGCCCCGGCGGTGCTGGGTGGCTGCCTGCTGGTGACACTCGGCCTGCTGGCCGAGTACGGGGCGTTTGAGATTGTGCAGTACCAGACGTTCACGGTGGCAATCTTCACGGAGTTCAACCTCGGCTTCGACACCGCGGCGGCGTGCGCACTCTCACTCGTGCTGGTCGCATTGAGCGTGGCGGTGCTCGGCGGCGAGCTCGCGCTAAGCGGGCGCGGACGCTCGCAGCGCGGCGGCGTGGGCGTCCGGCGCCGGGCGCCGCGCGTGGCGTTGGGACGCTGGCTGGTGCCGGCGCTAGTCGGCCTGCTTGTGCTGAGTGGGTTGGGTCTGGGCGTCCCGGTGGGCTCGCTGGTGTACTGGCTGGTGCGCGGCGGCTCGACCACGCTGCCCCCGGCCTCGATCCTCACTGACGCGTGGCACACCGCGGAGCTCAGCGCCGCCGCGGCGGCGCTGGCGAGCGCGCTGGCGGTCCCGGTGACGGCGCTGGCGATGCGCCATCGCAACCGCTTGACGGTGCTGATCGAGCGCCTCGCCTACCTCCCTCAGGCCCTGCCGGGCTTGGTGATCGCGCTGGGCCTGGTCTCGTTCTCGGTTCGCTACGCGCTACCGCTCTACCAGAGCACACTGGAGCTGATCGTGGCCTACGCGATCCTGTTCCTGCCACTCGCGGTGGTGGGCGTGCGCTCAGCGATGGGGCGCACCTCGCAGAGTCTGGAGGAGGCGGGACGCTCACTGGGGCGCGGTCCGGTCGTGGTGTGGTGGCGTGTGACGCTGCCGCTGTTGGCGCCGGGGCTCGGAGCGGCGTTCGCGTTGGTGTTCATCTCGGCGGCGACCGAGCTGACGGCGACGCTGCTGCTACACCCGACTGGCGTGAACACTCTGGCGACGCAATTCTGGGCTTACAGCAGCGACTTCTCCTATGGCGCGGCCGCCCCTTACGCCGCGCTGATGGTTGCGATCTCGGCGGTGCCGGCGTACCTGCTGAGCCGCCGCATGATCACGCTCGCGAGGATCGGCCGACGGTGAGCGCGCTGACGGTCACCGACCTCTGGAAGGGCTACGCCGCCCAGCCGGTGCTGCGGGGTGTGGATCTCGACGTGCCCGCCGGCTCGCTGACGGCGGTGCTGGGCCTCTCGGGCTGCGGCAAGACGACGCTGCTACGCGTGATCGCGGGCTTCGAGCGCGCCCAGGAGGGGCGCGTGGCGCTCGGCGCGCGAACGCTCGACGACAGCCACACCTACGTTTCCCCCGAGCGCCGCGGAATCGGCTATGTGCCCCAAGAGGGCGCGCTGTTCCCGCACCTGACGGTGCGGGGCAACGTCGGCTTCGGCCTCACCCGCGAGCAGCGCCGTGGGAGTGCGGTGGCGGAGCTGCTGGAAATGGTGGGACTCGCGGCGCTCGCGAAGCGCTATCCGCACGAGCTCTCCGGCGGCGAGCAGCAGCGTGTGGCGCTCGCCCGGGCACTCGCGCGCCGGCCCGAGGTGCTGCTGCTCGACGAGCCGTTCTCCTCGCTGGATGTCTCGCTGCGGACGCGCGTGCGCGAGGAGGTGCATACGCTGCTGCGCGCGCAGGGCGTGACGACGGTCCTCGTGACCCACGACCAGGAGGAGGCGCTGTCGCTCGCGGACAGCGTCGCGGTGCTACGCGAGGGCACGATCGTGCAGGCCGGCACGCCCGACCAGCTCTACACGCGGCCCGCGGACGTCGAGCTGGCGCGGTTCCTCGGCGCGGTCAACCTGATCGGCGCGGACTTCGAGCGGGGCATCGCCCACACGCCGCTCGGCGCGCTCACGCTGCGCGCCGAGCCGGATGCTCCGAGCACGGCGACGCCGCAAACGGGCAGCGGAATCGTGATGGTGCGCCCCGAGCAGTTGGAGGTGCGGCCACGCGGCGAGGAGACGCTGAGCGATGGTCTCGCGGGAGCGGTCGAGCAGTGCCGCTACTACGGGCACGACGCGCTGCTGCATATCCGCCTCGACGCACCCGGCGTCGAGCAGGTGCTGCTTGCACGGGTGCAGGGCGAGCAGGCGCTGCCGGCGGGCACGCCGGTGGTGCTGGCGGCACATGGAGCGGTTACGGTGGTGGCGTGAGATTGGAGAAGCCCACGTTGGCGGCCTGTCCGTCGCGGTTCAGCGTCCGGGATCCACTGTTCGCAGGCCGGCCAGCCGGGCGGCTGCGCTCTGGCGTTCGTCGTAGCTGACGAACGCGTCGATCGGCGAGAGATCGATCGCTGCTGCGAGGTGAATCGCGTCCAAGGCGCGCAGGGCGGGCTCGTCGAGCGCACCGGCCGCAACGAGCAGCGCACCGTCGAGTGGAAGTAGAGCGACCGCCTCCATGAGCTCCCCGGCTCGAGTCACGAGCGGCTCGGGCGCAAGCAAGGGATCGAGCGCCGCTGCGCGACGTATCGCGCGGGGCACCTCGGTGAGCACCAGCTCACTGGAGGCCAGATCGGCATTCGCGATGAAGCGGCGCAGCGCCTCGGTCTCGGGCTCGGCGCGCACTAGCTTTACAAGCGCGGAGGCGTCGAGATAGAACAGCGCCACGCTCAGCGCTCGCCGCGGATCTCATCGAGCGCGCGACTCAGCGCTTGCGGATCGCCGGCGAGCCGCAGCGGCTCGGGCAGGCCATGGCGCCGCGGACGCGCGAGGCGCCCTTCGGCGATCAGCCGGTCGAGCGCCTGGCCGGTGCTGGGCGGCGGCCCGAGCTCCGCGACGGGCTTGTTGCGCTCCGTCACAACAAGCCGCTCGCCACGAGCGACGAGACGAAGGTACTTGCTGAGGTTCTGCCGCAGCTCCGCGACACCAACCGTCGTCATGTACATCAACGTAGCAGGAGTGCCGTGTCGCGATCTCGCGCCCGCCTCCTACGGGCCCGGGCAAGCCGGCGGTTCGCCGCGGGCCGGCGTCTGCGCCCATCGCTCGTCGGCCAGAAGCGCGTCGTTGCGGTTGGCGCCGTGAGCGAGGCGCCCAGGCCCGTGTTGTGCGGCCTGCGGCCTGGACGTATGTTCGAGTCGTTTGCGCGGCCCCGAGGGGTTCCGGCGCAGAGCGCTAAAGCCGGCCCGGGGGACAGCCGATGGGAGAGCGCGCCTAGCTCCGCTTTCACGGGGCGCCGGGTCGCGATGAAGGAAAAAGGCACACCCGCCGCGAGGCGGGCTCGCAAAGCCAGGGGTCTCCCGCAGATCGCCCAGCCGCCCGGCACGTCTGTGAATCTAGAAAGGAGCCCTGCCATGTCCCGCTTTTTGAACACAAAGAAGAAGATACGTATTGCGTTTGGTATGGCCGTAGTCGCGCTGACGATGGTCGCAACCGCGGTCGCCTACTGGACGAGCTCCGGCGAAGGAACGGGCACCGTCAAAGCGAGCGCCGGAGGCGCCGCCTTCGAAGTCAGCAGCACTCTGGTCGAAGGCCTCTATCCCGGGGGCAGCTCCGCGGTCACTGTCAAGGTCAAGGACGTCGACGCGAGCCAGAACGAGTTCCTGACGAAGCTCGAAGTGGAAGTCGAAAAAACTTCGGTCGTGGAATGCAAAAAAGAATGGTTCGAAGTCACGCCCGCATCCCAGGAACCAAAAGTCGTGGTCGCCCACGGTGAAACCAAGGAATACACCGTGAACCTGAAAATGAAAGAAGAAGCGGCCGTCAACCAGAACGCGTGCAAGGGCGCTACGGTCACGCTCAAGTACAAAGCCTCGTAGGCGCAAAATGCTCCAGCGGATTGCGGCCAGCACCGTCCTGGCGCTAGGTCTGCTTTCCGCCGGAGCGTTCGCGTACTGGCCAAACGCCGGCGAAGCCAGCGGCGCGGCGAACCTAGCGACGCTCCCCGCATCGACGATCTCGAGCGCCACAGCAGGCGCTGAAACGGTCGCACTCACATGGTCGAGCGTCACCGCACCAGCCGGCGGCACGGTCGAATACTACGTGAGCCGTGACGGGGGAGCGCCCAGCGGCGGCTGTCCGAGGTCGGCCTCTCCCTCGACCGTGATGAGCTGCACAGACACGGGTGTTTCAATCGGCGCCCACGAATACACAGTCACGGCGCTGTGGCGCAGCTGGACCATGACGAGCACGGCCAAATCGGTGAGCGTCACCTTCGGCCCCGCCACCCACTTCCAGATTGGTGCCGCCAACACCACGCCCACCGCAGGCGAAACCGACAACCTGACGATAACCGCCAAGGACGCGAGCAACAACACGGTCAGCACCTACGCGGGTTCGAAGACGCTCACTTTCAGCGAACCCTCGAACTCGCCCAACGGAAAAGCGCCCGCCTACCCCGCGACGGTCACGTTCACCACGGGCGCGGGCACGGCCGCAATCAAACTGTACGACGCGCAGGCGACAACGGTCAAAGCAAAGGAAGGCACGCTCGAAGGCACCTCGCTCAGCCTCACCGTCAAAGCAGCCGCGACAAAGAAACTGACCTTGCCGACACCATCAGAACAGGAAGCCGGCGTAGCTTTCAACGTGACGCTCACCGCCACCGACGAATACGCAAACACCACGACCGGCTACGCGGGCGCAAAGACACTCACCTGGAGCGGCCCCTCAAACGCGCCCACCGGACAGGCGCCCGAATACCCCACCTCAGCGACGAGCGTGACATTTACCGAAGGCGTCGGGACCGCCTCCGCCCTTAAGCTCTACGATGCCCAGGCCCCCACGCTCAAAGTCAAAGAAAGCACCATCGAAGGCACCTCGGCCGCCTTCACGGTCAAGAGCGCCGCCGCCACGAGCTTCAGCCTGCCGACCCCCGCCGAACAGACGGCCGGCACCGCGTTCAACGAGACCGTTACCGCCCTGGATACGTGGCACAACACCGCGAAAAGCTACGCAGGCGCCAAGACACTCCTCTGGAGTGGCCCCGCAAGCTCGCCGAGCGCGCAGGCGCCCAGCTACCCCGCGACGGTCACCTTCGTCGCGGGCGCGGGCACAGCCTCGATCAAACTGTATGACGCCCAGACAGCGACGCTGAAAGCAAAAGAAGGCACGATCGAAGGTACCACGGGCTCCTTCACGGTCAAGGCGGCCGCGACGAAAAAGCTCACCGTGCCAACGCCGTCAGAACAGGAAGCTGGCGTCGCGTTCAACGTGACGCTGACAGCCACCGACGAATGGGGCAACCTCACCGCGAGCTACGCGGGCGCAAAGACGCTCGTTTTCAGCGAACCCGCAAGCTCCCCCAGCGGACAGGCGCCTGAATACCCGTCCACCGCGACGAACGTCATGTTCACCGCGGGCGTGGGCACGGCCTCTCAGATCGACCTCTACGACGCCCAAACCATCACACTCAAAGTCAAAGAAGGCGCCACCGTCGCGGGCGCTTCGGGATCATTCACCGTCAAGGCGGCCGCCGCGGAACGCTTCGCCTGGGCGCACGCCACGGTGACCGCCGGCAAAATCGAAGGGATCTGTCTCTTTGCCTGCACGACCGCCAGCATCACCAATAGCAAGAAATTCACCGCCCGCGTTAGCGTCACCGACAGATACGGGAACATCGTCAGCAACCTCGGCACCGCCAGCGCGGCGAAGGTCGAAAAGACAAGCGGCGAAGGCACGCTCTCGAACGCCACCGCCCTCACAATCCCCACATCAGGCCCCGCCGAATCCGCGAGCACCTTCGAATACATCAGCCCCGCCTCCGGCACGAGCGAAGCCATCCTGAAGCTCAAATCCGAAGCAGGCACCCCCTACACCGAAGCCGAAGCGCACATCAAATACTAGACGGCCCGCCGCCCGCGTTCGCAGCCCACTTTAAAGACTTCAGGGTTCGTCGACCGGCAAAAGTTGCATTTAGCGAATTTACCCGAATGCGCCCACGCGCTACCACAACACACAGGACACCAAGCGCCTCAGGCAAACACGCCAGCACACCCACGCCTGGCCATAACACGAATAATCAACATAAACTACATCCCTTTCATATCGACAACACAACAACAAACAACTACAACCAGCAAGCCCCCCGGCCCTAGAGCCCTACCGCCTTTCCCTTGAGCCCTCGGCCGCCCCTACCGCCGCTTCTTCGAGCTTTTGCCCTTCGCCTTCTTGACTTTCGGACAACCCGTGGTCGTGATCTTCGTGCTCTGTATCAGCGTCGCACCATTCTGCCCTTCCAGTTCAGTAGGAACCGACAGGGAGCCTTTGCAAAGGCTCCCTGTCGCCGCAAGAGCGGAGAACGGGCCCTCGGGCAGATTCAAGTCGAAGGACGTAACCGGCACATCGGGAACGGTCTTGAATGTACTGCTCGTCACCCCGGCTTTGCTGATGAAGGTCGTCCCGACGAAATCGACCGTGACACCATAGCCCTGGAGCACAAGGACAAGCGATGGGAACGCTTCGCCACCGTGGCTCACGAAATATGCCGGGCCGCTGACGGGTACCGGGAGCTCCGGTGTGATCGCCGTGGCATGACCAACGATCGACGCTGCCGGACACGCCGCGGGGTTCGCTTCAAAGGTCGCCGCACGGCACGCTTTCTGCAGCGTCGTCAACCGCGACGGCAAGCGCTTTGGCAGTTCTACTTTGACCTTCGCAATGTTCGCCTGCGAAGTCGCCTGGTTCTCACCCAGCTGCCCGCTTGGGTAGAGCAATTTGACGTCGAGGCTCGCACCATTGAGCCTCGAGGTCTTCGCGCGCGTCGTGATTTTCAAGTCGGGCTTGAACTTCAAGGCCTGACACGAGCCGACCTGGAACGGGCTGGAGATCGCAGCGCTCGTGCCCTGGGTGCTAGTTGCGGTCCCCGAGAAGCTCATCGGGCTGCAATTCGTCGGGTTGAACATGAACCCGGCCCGGTCGATCACCGCGTCGATCGAGCGTAGATCCGCCGGGACGCCCTTGATGATCTGCGGCAGCGGATCTGTCGTGACCGTGATCTGCGCCGTACTCGGGTCAATGTTGATCCGCGCCCTGACGATTTCAGTCCCCAGATTGAACGGGCCCGCGATGATCGGCACCACGATCGACAGGCCGAACGGGGCGCCCTCGTATGGTCCTGTGAGGTAGATCGGTGCGGGTGGCTGTCCTGCCTGCGGAATGAACAGCGGGTACGGGCCAGGGCCAGCACCGACAACGGTATGCCCGATCTGCGACGCCGGCGAGCACGTCCCACCAGCCGCCTGTGGTTCGGGGCATAGGGGGACTTGGCCGAGCATCCCGCCGAGACCCGCCGGCGCCTTGAACTGCAAGCTCCACACACGCTGCTGATCATCCCCGCGCTGCAGCAACATCGAGAACCCCGTGAACCCACCCGCCTGGTCAGTCGTCGAACCGGCTTTCATGACCGGGCTGAACGGCAGCGCGCTCGAGCACGACGAGCCATCGGCACGCGCTTCGATCTGAAACCGGCCTTCCACCAGCGCACTTTCAACCGCCGGGAAAGCCCATGGGGTGAACAGCGACGATGTCCGATACACACCGCATGTCGGGGGAGTCACGAGCGCGGCTTGCGCACCGCCGCTGAACGCGAGCTTGACCTCCGTCAACGGGAAATCTGGAGAGTTTTCGAACGTCGTCGTCAACTGCCCCGTCGATTCATTCAAATGAACTTCACCGACAAGCTTTACGTTCACACCATCCCCCGACGCCGCCAGCAACAATTTCAAGTCAGGTGGGTTCGATTGCAAGACGTACAGGCTGCCCTCCAGCTTGTCCGGCAACAACGGCGTCGTGATTTCGACCGTCCCGACTTTCGACGACGGCGGGCACGACGGCGGACCGTCAAATTCTTCGCCTTCGCCGCCAATGTTCTCCTGCGAAGGCTGACAGGCCGTCAGGCCGGTCGCCTGACCCGGGTTGACTGACATCCCTTCAGGCAACACGACCGTCGTGCCCTTCAGCCCCGACGTCGCCAACCCTTCCGGGTTCAAACCCTGCGGAATACGAACATCGGCTGTCAACCCAGCTGGGCTATCCGCGACACCCGTATCAGGTGAGATCGCAACAGACGGTTCAAAATGCACAAGCTTTTCACAACCCGTCACACCAACCGGTTCACCCAACGCATCACGCGTCACATACGAACCAAGCGCCCTAGCGTTTTCATCCTGCCACGTACCCAAAACTTCGCCTTCGAACTTCAACGGTGCGCCACACGACGTGGGCATACTCAAAAACGGCTTCAAACCAGCACTCGAACCACACCCGCCTTTACCATCTTCAAGGCAGCCCGTACCTTTTGCTGTCGCGCGTGTGAAATCGTGGCTTGCTTCACCAGGCACACCCCAAAACGTGGCGCTATCGGCAAGGATCTCGTCTTGGACCACGTTGTCCGTGTGGACCGTGATCCCATAATCCCCGCCACTACGCACACGCGCATCCAGATACGTATTCACATTCGCGAGTGTGAACCCGAACTGCGCCGCGACGCCCTTCGGCGGCACCAGGTTGAAGACCGGTACGGCTAGCAGCCCGTTTCCTGCTCCGGTTTCGCTGATGCGCGCGGTGTCCTGGCCCACCATCGTGTCCGCCGGACAGCCCCTACCGGTCTGGTATTCGCCTTCCTCGAACTGCCGGTGTTTACACTGTGGTATCGCGTTTGGGTTGCCGACGAATCCGGGTGGCAGCCTCGTCTCGATATCCCGCGCTTCACCGCCAGCCGGCAGCACCTGGTTCCCACCCTTGACCAAGTTGTTCACCGCGAACGCGAAGGTCACCTCGTAGGGGTGCGAGCCGGCCTGCGTATCGATCGACCCATCGGCGTTCGTAGCCCACCCAGCGACATTCGCCAGGCCAAACCCAGCCGTCCCCGACCCAACCGTCGCAGGGACACTCGCATGCACCACTTCAACCGACCCGCCACCAGACACTTCCACATGATCCACCCCGCTCGAAGCGTCCGTGGGGACCACGACCGGGACGACGATCGAAGCGGGCAGGCCCTGGCTTTCCAATGGCGGCAAACCAGGCCCCAGCTCACATGTCGCGACTTCGGTGCCTTCGCCTTCACAAGTCGACCCGCTGCCCACCGTCCAACCGGCAGGCAGCCGATCCACGACCTTCACAGGACTCGCATTGGATTCAGCGCCCGTGCTGTAAACGTACAAGTCAAGACTAGCCTGGCTACCAGGATGCAGGACCGTCGGAGCGAAATACCCGAACACCTGCCAGCCAGCGCCATCCGGTGTCGCCAGCGCCACTCCACACGCAACGAACGATAGGCACGCCAGCCACACCAGCACACCAACCGCGAGACCCGTCTTGCGCCCCCTCATCGCCCGCGCCTCCCCACGCTCTTTACCTTGGCCTTCGCAGTCTTGCGCTTCGCCTTGGCTCGCCTCTTGCCCTTCTTCTTCGCTTTCTTGTGCTTCTTCGGCTTTTTCGCTACGACCACCGGCTTCGTCGTCGGCGGGAAATTTCCGACCCCGCCGAACGTTTCACTCGCAGGAGTCGAGAACACCGGCGGCGGCGCCGGCACACCCTGACAGCCAGTCCCGGAACACGCCGGCGGAGTCACCGGCTGAACACCACCCACCCGCGCATCGAACACGTCATACAATTCATTGCCATCTTCCGGGGTCAGCTCGGCACGCGAAATCAAAAACACGTCATCGCCACTAGCGCTCGACCCGATCAACCACGACGCCGATTCATTCCCCCCGCCCGAGAGCAAATACACACACCCCCGGGCTACCGTGCAGCCACCGGACCCCTCACGCTCCCACTCATAGACGTCCTGCGTACCATCCGTATCCGCCGCCACGAGCGGCTCGGCGCTATCAAAGAACACGCGGTCACCATCCGCGGAAACCCACGTCGGCCGGTACGTAAAGCTCCAGCTCGGCGGCAAAAACGCACCCAGATGACCTTCGGCTGTCTCGTTGTCCACCGGCGGCGGTGAATGGTCAGGGCTGCACGACACGCAGAACAAGTGTTCACCCTGAACATCCCAGTCATACACCTCCTCCAGCTTCGTGCCTTCCACTTCCGGAGAATACCCTTCCACCGCCTGGCTATCAGACTCGAACACTACATTCAGCCCGTCTGGTGTCACCTCAGCCGTCCGATGCCCCAACCCAGGCTCCCAATCACCAAACAAACCATTATTAGGAGTCACGTAAGTCGCTTTGACGTCGTCTCTCGACGAGAGCGTCGCGATGAATCTCGCGGCGCCGCCCACCTGCAGAGCATAGAGATTGTCCCCGCCTGCCACCGCTTCCTTGCCCTCACTGTTCTCGTTCGCCGCGAGCAGACCCTGCGCGACGAAATACACATGCGAGCCGTCTTCACTCGCGCCGACCACGCCCTGCACACCCGCAGATTCACCAGCATGCGCATCGACCGACAGATCAACGAGGTGACCGGTTTCCACTTCGTACTCGTACAAGTCCGGAGCACCTGAAGCCGCCGTCGAATTCTCCGTCAACTGGCTTTCATCGGTGAACAGCACTCTCGACCCATCGCTGTTCGCCGACCAGAACCGCCCCCCACCACTGGCACCCGGGCCCTGCGACGCATCGACCTGCACCGTCCTCGCGCCCGCCGACGTCGGATCCTCACGCACGAACAACCGCGACACCCCAGCCGGATCTTCAACACTCACCGCAGTATTCAGGTCCGTCCAAAAGATTCGCGAACCATCACCAGAGACCACGCCCTCGAAATTAGGCGGATCTTCAGCCCTACCAGATGCCAGCCGTGGCGCGCCGAACGTCGCATTCGCCTCGGACACGCCACTCGGCAACACGTTCACAAGGCTCACCCCGCCACCAGAGGACACGTAGAGATTGTTCGCTTCCGGCGCATCCACCGCACCCGCCGCCAACACACCATGCACCTCGAACAACGACTCACCAAGACCCGTCGACGCACCCGCAAACACCACCTGCTGTTCCCCCACCTTCGGAAAATTGAGGGGAACATCATAGGATCGGAATTCTTCGACGGGCTCCGTCGGTATCGCAGTGAACAACGGCTGGTAGCCGCTATCACTCGGGCTGCTCGTGCCATGCGAGTAGAGCACCGGATAGCCCCCATCCGGCGCTTCCGCCGACAACGGAGCCACTTCCGGTTCGTTGGCACCCGCGTTCAAAAAGCCCACTGAGAGGTCACTGGAGAACGCCTGGTAGAACACGTCCTTACGGCCGGCTGGCTGCAGGCCGACCTGCGACCACCCACCCCCCACGGCGCGTGCAGCTACATACTCGCTACCCAGCCCTGCACCCCCGTTACCGATCCCGCCAACTGTCGCATTCGCGACATACGCGACCGCACCGCCACCGGGAGCTACCTGAAACGGCAGCTTCGTATGCGTGCCACCTTCCCCCGCATTGAAGATACCTTCAGCGACCGAGTAGGGGATATACACGTTTGCTTCGTGGTTCGGGGATGGCGTGACCATTTCAAAGACCCGCCCGTCAGGAAGCCCTTCGGCTGCTGACGCCACACCAGGCCAGCAGGCCACGCACCCGGCCAGCAGGCACAGCCCTAGCGAGAACCGCCCTGTGAGCAGACGCCCAGCACGCAATCCCGTCATTCGATCAAGCTCCCTCCAAGCATCACCATCCTCAACACATAGCCGTCGTAGGCCTACCCGATCCCCACGCCACTGTCAATGGCAACTACCACCAACGACACACCATCCCGAGCGCCGCCACCCACGCAAAGCAAGCTCAGCACAGGCCAAACACGATCCGGACACTGACCGCGGGAGCCCAGAAACATCATTGGGGCCAGTAGGAAACAAGCACCCAACCACACGACTCCTTCTCTCCGCTAGAAAACAGGCCAAGACCCCGACCGCTCTACCCGCAGGGAGAACCCCACCACCCCCGCAAGGCCCTTCGGCGCATGCCGCCAGCCAACCAAGACACCGTTCGAGCTCGCTCTGTCTCCGATCCAGCTGCGGCACAGCCCATGCCCAGAGAGCCCTTGTTGACAGGGGTTATCCACGAGACCAAACAGCACTCCAGCCGCCCTTTCACGCTCCAATCGGCCGACTGCCATTGACATACTGCACTCAGTAGGATAATCCTAAAGAATGGACGAGTGGCGATACGGTTCGCGGACGGGTGGGCATGGATCAAGCCGAAGAGGGGCCGAGGCCCGCGGCTACCGAAGCAACACACGGTCCCCGCCGCAAGTCCAACGCCCCCGTGGGGCAACGCTGCCCACGCGACCACGAACCGGCGCCGGGACAACACGATGAAGTGAAAGGAGATCACCAGCAATGTCAAGAGCAAAACTGATGCTCGCAGCATTCACCGTCGCCCTCGCGCTCAGCGCAATCGGAACGACAGCCGTAGCATCCGCGGACTCATGGTTCGTAGGCGGCACAAAGGTCGGAGAGACATCCAAAATAGCCCTCAACAGCAAAGCCGTAGTCGACGAACGCGCCGTACTAAACGACCCCGGACTCGGCCTCAAGGTCTCATGCGGAGGCCTCACCGGCGCCGGCGCAGCACTCATCGGCTTAGACGCCGGCGAAGCAGAAAACCTTTCATTCACCGAATGCAGCGAGATCGAACCCTCAACCTGCAAAGTAACCCCAGCAGAAGTCGTAACTGAAGCGGTGACAGCGTTAGCTGTCTTAGGGTTATTACCCAACAGCAAAACAGAGACAACCTTCATAAACTTCAAACCGAAGACCGGGAAAACCTTCGCCACGATAAAATTCGTCGGCACCTGCCCGTTCGCCGGCGAACAACCGGTGAACGGCTTGGTAAAACTTGAGGCGCCGGGTGCAGAAACCGAAGCAGCAAGCCACACACTCACCGGCATCGGCTCCATAGAAAACAACAGCCTCGAAATCGACGCACAAAAGGCCTTCATCGAAAAAGGCAAGGCGTTAGTTTCACTCGCATCAGGAGCCAGCTTCAGCTTCCACGCATAAACCAAACCAAGCACAAACGGCATAGCAAACACGAGAAGCAACCCACGACGCAATGACAACGTGGCCGCCCACGCTCACAAGAGCGTGGGCGGCCACACGATTATCCGGCTCGCCAGTCATTGCTCTACACGCCACGACACGACCCGGTCATCGAGTCACACACGACAAGTCGGGAATAGCCTACGCAAGGACGCGCCCGGTGCGGGTGGGCCACCAGCGGGAACAAGCCCACGAAGCAAAGGAGATCACCCGATGCGTCTTCGCGCCCGAGGCGATGGTTCGCCCTCGCAGCCGGCCGATGAAGCCCACGCGAGCGGTGCCGCTCGCGGGTCACCACCAGCTCGCGCCCACGCAGCGCCTCGGTGACTCGAATCGTCGATGCTCCAGCTTCCGGGGCCGGGAACCGTCACGGTCGCCGGCCCGGCCGCTGGCGTCGGTGCGGGAGCACTGCACGACCCCGAACCGGTCGCCGGACAGACCTGGTAGAGAGCACCCCGGATCGTGCGACCTGGCCTGCCGGATCGCACCAGGATTCCGGGCCGCCTGATCGAGACGGCGTTGTGCCTGTCGGGGGGCCAATTCCGACCTTCCACGCCCCGCGACGCCCCTGGGGAAATCAGTGGGGAAATTAAGACGCCCCGCCTGCACCCCTTGATACAGTCAAAACCGCTTGGGAAAAGGCTTTGTGGCAGTGCCGGAGGAGGGACTCGAACCCCCGACACGCGGATTATGATTCCGCTGCTCTAACCGACTGAGCTACTCCGGCGGGGACGCGGAAGTTTAGCCGCCGCGCACCGCGGACCGCCCGCCGCGAGTCAACCTTGGTGCGCCTACCCCCTACTCGCTGAGCGCCAGCCCCCGCATGATCGCGGTCCACTGCGAGACGGCTTGAGCTTCGGCGTTCGCGAGCGGAGTTTCGAGCTGCTTGGTCCGCCGCAGCAACGCGGCCTGAGAAGCATCCTCGTAGGGTGCCAGGAGCCGCAGCGGCACTTCTTCGGCTTCGATGTCCGCGGCGAGATAGAGCTTGTCGTAGCGCATGGTCCCTTCGGGGGCGGCGCGGAAGCTCGTGGCGGCAAACGCTTTGACGTCTTCGCAGATGTCGGCGGGCGCGAGTACCGCGAGATTCTCGAGCTTGACGAGGTAGTGGTGGACGATGCGCGTGAGCCCCGAACTGCTCCAGCGCAGATGCTCGACGACGCCGGCGAACGCGTGGATCGCCCCGACGTCGGGGCGATAGGCGGTCGTCACGATCGTGCCGATGACCTCTTCGCTGACCTGGCTCGCGGCTCCGTTCGCGTAAGACCCTTCCCCGGCCAGCGGACATTCGCCGACGAGCCGATGCACTAGCGCACGAATCCCGGCCTCACTGGCCTGGAGATTCTCGCGCGCAACACGCGTCAGCCGGTAGTTGGCCTCGATGTAGGCGCGCGTCGCGGCGACATCGCGCGCGCGACTCGAGGTGCCGCTCGAGCTCGATGCGGTGGGGCTCGGACTCGACGCGGTGCGGCTCGAGCTCGATGCACGCAAGCGTGCCGCGTGTGCGCCCGCGGCACGCGTCACGTGCGCGCTCGCGCGCGCGGCGGGGCCCGCAAACAACAACAGCAGGCACGCCCCGAGGAGCACCGATGGCGAGCTTCTAAAGAAGGTTTCCGTGGCGCGGGACATACCGAACAGCTTATGCGCTGCGTCACCCGAGCTCGCAGGTCGCGCGTTTGTCGATTTTGCAGGCAATTTGGCAGCGCCGGCGGGTAGATGCTTTAGCCTTGTGCCATGCCGATACCCTCCCCGCGTGGGCAACTCCCCGATGAGCAGCGTGCTTCCGACCAAGCGAACTCCACCGGCATTCCAGCCGGGCCCGGACGGTCGGTGTCGCGGCGCAGCCAGCTGCTCGTGCTGGGCGTGCTCGTCGCGGTGCTCGCGGTCGCGGGCGTCACCACCGCGGCGGCGCTCGGACACCACGGCGGCATCGGCAGCCTGCTCACCTCGAGCACGCCGAGCGCGCCCGTGCCCCCGGTGCCGCCCCTGAGCCCGACACGAATCGTGCACCTGCCTCCGCAGACGATCGTCAACGGAACCGATGCGCTCGCCGTGACGCTCTCGGCGCCTCCCGCGTCGAGCTCGCCCCGTCCCACACTGCGGCCGCGGGCGCCCGGTACGTGGAGCACCAGCGGCAACACCGAGCTGTTCACGGCGAGCTCGACGCTGACACCGTGCTCGACGTACACGCTGACGGTATGGGCCGACACGACCGCCACCGGCCACTCGCGCGTCGGCCGGCGTCACGTGCTGACGCTGAAAGTCGCCTGCCCCTCCCTGGCAGGTATGCAGCAGATCCTCGCGCGGCTGGGTTACCTGGGCGCCGTGATGCACCCCATCTACAAGGTTCATCTGCCGCACGGACCGGAGACGCGACGCGAAGCCGCGATCCAGGCCTATCGACCGTTCCACGGACGTCTCGCGCCGGACCCCTCGGATGCGCCGCCGGTGGAAATGGGCAAGCTGGACGAGACCACCAAGGGCGCCATCGAGATCTTCCAGGCCGACCACGACCTCGCGGTGACCGGCGAACCGAACCCCGCGACCTGGCAGAAGCTGCTGATCGTCGCCGCGCTCGACCATCGCAACCCGGAGCCCTACACGTGGGTCTCGGTCACGGAGTCGCTGCCGGAGACGCTCGAGGTCCACCGCGGCGACCACGTCGCGCTGACCACCCCCGCGAACACCGGTGTCCCAGGCGCCGAAACCGAACCGGGAATCTTCCCGGTCTACGCGCGCTACACCTCGACGACGATGACCGGCACGAACCCCGACGGCAGCCACTACAGCGATCCTGGCGTGCCGTGGGTGAACTACTTCAACGGCGGCGACGCCGTGCACGGCTTCGTACGCGGCTCCTACGGCTTCCCGCAGTCCAACGGCTGCGTCGAGCTGCCCGTGTCTACGGCTGCCGAGGTTTTCCCGATGCTTACCATCGGGGACATCGTCTGGGTCACCTGAGCGGCGCGCACGCGACCGGTAGGCTGCGGCTCCGCACACATGCAGACAGACACGAACAGCACGATCCGCATCGAGCACGACGGCCCGCTGAGGATCCTGAGCATCGACAGCCCACCGCTGAACCTGTTCGACCAGCGGCTGATGGACGAGCTCGAGCTCGCCGTCGAGCACCTCGCGGCCGAGCCCCCGCGCGGCCTGCTGATCCGGGCGGAGGGCCGCGTGGTGAGCGGCGGCGTCGACGTCCACGTCTTCGACGGGCTCAGCGTCGCCGACGCCGGCGCGCTGTGGGAGCGGCTGCTGGGCATGGTGCACCGCGTCGAGCGGCTGCCGGCGCCGACGGTGTTTGCGGCCCACGGCCTCTGCCTGACCGCCGCCTTCGAGCTCTCGCTCGGCTGCGACCTGCTGCTCGCGGCCGAGTCGGCGCGCTTTGGCCTCGTCGAGACCGTTGTCGGCCTCACACCGGCCATGGGCGGCACGCAGCGCCTAGCCGAGCGTGCCGGTCCGGCGCGCGCGCGGGAGCTCGTGATGACGGGCGCGCTCTACGACGCCGCGACACTCGAGCGCTGGAACGTCGTCAACCGCGTGCTGCCCGACGAGGGCTTCGCACAGGCCGCGCGAGCGTTCGCACTCGGACTCGCACAGGGACCGACCCGCGCGCACGCAGCGACGAAGGCGATCGTGCGGGCAGCGCTCGATGAAGGCGGCACCCACGGAGCCGATCGGCGCGTACCGGAGCTCGCGGGGGCGTTGTTTGAGACCGAGGATCTAAAGGGCGCGGTGCGCTCGTTCCTGCAGCGCGGCCCGGGACACGCGAGCTACGAGGGACGCTGATCGGTGTCGCCCGCCGGCGCGGCCTGCGAGGGAGTCGGCAGCACATCGGCAGGGGCGGGCAGCCCATCGGCAGCGGTGGGCAGCGCGTCGGCCGCTTCCGCGGCGGCGCGGTTCTCCTCCTTGACGGCGAGCCAGATCTCCTCACGGTAGATCGGCAGCCCCTCCGGGGCCGCGATTCCGAGGCGGACCGTCTGGCCGCTGACCTCCATCACGGTGACGAGGACGTCCTCGCCGATGACGACGCGTTCTCCCGGGCGACGCGTCAGTATCAGCATGAATCGGAATTATGCCGCATCCGCCGGGGCGAACAGGCGTACCTGCAGGTCCGCGCCGGGCGCGGTGTTCAAGACCTGGTGCGCGCGGCGCTCCCAGACGACGATCGGTGCGCGCAGGTTGACGAGGACGTCGGCGGGGTTCGGAGCGGTGCGAACCGTCACGTAGAGCTGAGCCTCGTCGAGATCGCCGGCACCCACACGCTCGTGCTCGTCGTCGCTCAGCTGCAGCGCGAAGTTGTGAAAGAAGCTGCGCGGATCGACGACGGGCAGCGCGATCGCGGGATCGTCGAGCGAGTGCAGCCACCAAAAGCCGGTGCCCGGGTTGCGGTCCAGCAGCGTGTAGTGATGGCCACCCAGTCCGATCAGCCCGCGCGGGAACTCGAGCACGTCCTCGGGCTCGATCGTCAGGGTGCCGAAGCGCAGGCTCTGCAGGACGGTTGCCTCGGTGGGATCAATGGAGGAATTCAAGGAGGGACTCCTGGACGATCGAGGCGCCGGCGCGCAGCGCGGCGTCATAGGCGGACTGCTGGTTTGAGAATTCGAGCGCGACCTGCGCGATGTTCGCGTCCTGAACATTGGAAAGCTGCTCGGTCGTCGTCGTCTGCAGATCCTGCACGCGTGTCAGACCGGTATTCAGCTGGTCGGTCGCGGAGCCCGCGTCGGCCTGCACATTGGCGAGCGCTTCGAGGTTCGTATCGAGCGATTTGAGGTCCGCGCCACTGACTGCTTCGATCGCCGCGGGAGTGCCTTCGCGCAAGCTCTGCGTGATGCTGCGCAGCGTGTCCAGCAGCTTGCCGTCGCCGGACGCTTTGCCGCTGCCCAGCACCGAGGAGAGCGCGACGCTGATGTTGACGGTCGCGCCCGGTCCCACCGCACGTTCGATCGCGCCTGCGTTGCCCTGGAAGGCGTCGTTTGCTTCGCCCTGTCCGTAAGGGGCGGTGTTGGTGAGCGTTCCCGAGAACACATACTGCCCGGCGTATTGCGTGTTGGCGTCCTGCTTGACGGTTTCGGTGATCTGCTGCACCTCGTCGGCGATATCTTCGAGGTCGGCCTTGTTGTTGATGCCGTTGGCGGCCTGCACGACCAGCTCGCGCACGCGCTCGGAGAGTTCGTTGATGTTGGCCAGCGCGCCGCTGGCGGTGTTCAGCCACGAGACCCCGCTCTGGGCGCTCTTTTCGTAGGTGCTGAGGCCGTCGAGGGAGCTCTGCAGCCCGATCACCTGGCTCGCCCCGAACGGGTTGTCGGAGGGTTCCTGGATCGTCTTGCCCGAGGAGAGCTCCTCCTGGCTGCGGTCCATCGCGAGTTGCGCGCTGTTGATGTCGGCGAGCGTCGAGCCGATCACCATGTTGGTCGTGATGCGATCGCTCATAGCCCGACCACTCCGGTGTGGTTGATGAGCGTGTCGAGCATTTCGTCCATTGAGGTCAGTGCGCGCGCGGAGGACTGATAGCCGCGCTGAAAGGTTATGAGGTTGGTCATTTCTTCGTCGAGGGAGACGCCCGAGACGCTCTGGCGCTGGTCGTTGACGGCCGAGACGACGGCCTGCGCGTTGGTCTCGTCGCTCTTGGCGCTCTGGACGTCGCTGCCGACCTGAGCGATCAGAGCGGCGTACTGCTGTTCGGCGGCGCCCCCGCGCAGGCCGGCAATCGCGAGCGCGACTTCGTTATCGCCTGCTGTCCCGCCTTTGGAGGTCTGCACTTCGGAGGCTTTGACCGCGACGGCGATCGTTGCAGCGGTGGTGCCGGTGAAGAACGGCGTGGCGGTGTGTAGTTCGTTGACCGAGCCTGCGAGTGTTTTGGCGACTCCGTCGAGCGAGGTCCGGTATTTGCCGATCGCGCCTTCGGGGCTCGCCAGTTCCAGCAGCGCCCCCAGCTTGCCGCCAGCGGCGCTCGTGAGCGCCTGCGGCCAGTTGATTTCCGAGCCTTCCACGAGCGGCTGCGCGGCGTTGCCAAAGGCGACGGTCTCGGTGCCGTCAGCTTCCTTGGTGACCGTGATGTTGCCCAGTTCGGAGAGCTTGTCGAGCAGCAGGTCGCGGCGGTCTTCGAGGTCGTTGGGCTGCTGTTTGGCTTGCAGCGAGAGCTTGATCTGGTGGTTGAGCTGTGCGATCTGCTTCGCGTCGGCCTGCACTTCGCCGCTGGGGCCCGCGATCGCGGTGTACTGCTGGGCGGCCTGCGCCTGCACCATTTCCAGCTGCGCGTTGACCTCGTGTAGCGTGTCGGCGACCTGCTGGCCCGCGCTGACGACACTCACCTTGGCGGCTTCGCTGGCAGGGGCATCCGCGAGTTCCCCCCACGCGCTCCAGAAGGCCGACAGCTGGCTGGAGAGCCCGGCGCTGGAGGGTTCGTCGAAGGCACTCTGCGCTTGCTGGAGCTCGTTGGCATGCGTGGTCGCGGCGCCGAGGCCGGCGTTCTGTGTGCGGTATTGCGCGTCGAGGTAGGTGTTGCGGATCCGCATGTACGTCGCGACGCTCACGCCGGTGCCGAGCTGCCCGCCCTCACCGTTGGTCGGTGAGAGCGCGGCGATCCGCATCGGTTCGTTGGTCTGCAGGACCGCGACCTGGCGCGAGTAGCCTTCGGTGTTGGCGTTGGTGATGTTGTGCCCCGCCACGTCGATCGCCTGCTGGTCGGCGAGCAACCCGGAGAGCGCGGTCTGGAGTCCTTGCAGTGTGGGTATCGACATCGCGCTTACGCTTTCAGGTCCAGTAGATGCAGCGCGCCGTGCTGCTGGCGTGGACGGCCGCCCGCGGCACTCGCACCGCGCGGGTCATAGCCATGCGTCGCGCCGTCCAGCGCGAGTGACTGCATCAGGTGGTCCAGGAAGGAGAGCTCGATCTGCATCAGCGTGCGGTTGCAGGTGTGCTCGCGCCGCAGCTCGTGCAGCAGGCCGCGCAGTCCGGCGCTGCGCGCGGCCGCTAGCTGCGCGGCCGCCGGGTCCATCAGGGTGCTCATGCGGGTCAGCGTGACCAGTTCGGCGGGGATGCCGAGCAATGCGCCCGCGCGCGCCAGCAGCAGCGAGCGCTCGCCCTCGATCTGCTGTCGGCGCGTGAGCTCACCGTGCAACAGGCCCGCCAGGCGCACCACCGTGTGCACGTCGCGCGCGCGGATCGCGGCGCCCTGCTCGAGCACGATCTCCAGCAGCCGCTGCGCCGAGGCGATCTGCGTGTCGAGGTGCGCCAGCACTTCCTCGCTGAGCGCGCCTTCGGGCTCAAGCGCTTCGGGCAGCACGACGATCGGACTCGCGCTGTTCATGGCGCGACACCCCCGCTCGCCTCAACGCTGGCGAGCGCGGCTGCCTTGTCCGCGCCGGCGTCAGCCGCGCTCGCGCCGGCAGCCGAGCCACCGCTCGCGTCCTGGCTGGATGCGCCTGCGCCACTCGCGGTCCCGCCGCTTGCGCTGGCGCCTGCTGCGTTTGCACTCGCCGCCGGATCGAGCGAGCTCATCAGCTGCGTGGCGAGCCCGAGTCCGCCCTCGCGCATCACGCCTTCGGTGAGCGCTTGGGGCAGCAGCGAGGTGAGCATTCCACCTTCTCCCGAGGAGCCGCCGGAGCTTTCTTCGCCTTCGCTGCCGCCTTCGCCGCCGAGACCGCTGCTCTGCAGCATCGCCTGGGAGAGCTGCTGCATGAGCATCTCTTCGAAGCCCTGCGCGCTCGCGTACGCCTTTTTGACGGTCGCCGAGCCATTGCGCACCGCTGCCGGCGCGTGCGCTTCGTCGGTGATCGACAGGCCGGGGACGGCCGCGACGGTGGATGCGATCGTGGTGCTCATGAGCGTAGCTGGTTGGCGATCTGCAGCATCTGGTTTTCGGTCTGAATCGCGCTGCTCTCCAGCTGGTAGCTGCGCTGGGTGCTGATCATCTTGACCATCTCGGTCGCGCTGTCGACATTCGAGCCCTCCAGGGCGGCCTGCTGGATTTTGGCGTCCGCGACCGGCCGCGGGGCGCCGCTGGACGCGCTCGTTGTCAACAGGCTCCCGCCGGCTCCGAGCAGGTGGTCGGGGGAGGCGACTTCGACGAGTGAGATCTTGCCGAGCGTGCGGCCGGCGGAGTCCTTAACCGTGCCATCGGGGCCGATCGCGACTTCGCTGGGCGAGACGCCTTTGGGCAGTGTGATCGGCGGCTGCACGAGATCGCCTTCGGAGGTCGTCAACTGACCATTCGCGTTCACCTCGAAGGCACCGTCACGCGTCAACGCGGTGCTGCCATCCGAGCGCTTGACGGTGAAGTAGCCGGCCCCTTCGATCGCGAGGTCCAGTGGATCGCCGGTGCGCTGGATCGACCCCTGCGTCTGATTGGCGCCGATCGTTTCAGCGGCCGCCCCCGCGCCAGCGGTGCTCGTTGTGCCGGCCTGGTCGATCTGGTTGTAGAGCAGGTCGCGGAAGCCGACGCGCTCGGCCTTGTAGCCGGTCGTGTCGGCGTTGGCGAGATCGTTGCCGATCGCGTCGATCTGCTGCTGCTGGGCCGTCATACCGGCGGCGGCCGCGTACATGCCTTCGAGCACTCGCTGCGCCCCTTTCCCTTAGCTCGACCCGTTCATCGAGCCGACCTGAGTGGCGGCTGCCTGAAGAGTCTGGTCGATTGCCTGAATTGCCTGCTGGCCCGATTGGAAGGTGCGCAGCGAGCCGACCATTTCGACCATCGCGGTCGTCGGGTTCACGCCGGATTCCTCGAGTACCCCCTCGCGCACAGTTCCGAGCCTTCCCGGGGCGGCGCCGGTGGTGGCGGTGCCGTTGAAGAGGTTTTCACCCTGCTTGACCGCACCCGGCACATTGAAGACTCCGAGTGCACTCGCCGGGACGGTGCCGTCAGCTTGCACTTTGATCGGCGCGCCGCTCTGGCTGAGCACGGTCTGCCCCGCCGCGGTGACCAGCAGTCCCTGCGCGGAGGTAGTGAACTGACCGTCGCGCGTGTAGCGCGTGCCTTGCGGGGTCTGCACGCCGAAGAAGCCGCTGCCGACGATCCCGAAGTCCAGCGGTTCGCTCGTGCTCTGCATTCCCGCGGGCGCCATGTCGGTGTAGGTCTTGCCGAGCGCGACACCGGTGCTCAGCGTGCCGATCGCCTGACCGTTGGAGCTGTTGCGCAGCAGCATTTCACCGAAACTGCGCTGCGGCGTCGCGTCGGGCTTGTAGCCGGGAGTCGAGGCGTTGGCGAGATCGTTGGAGAGCTGATCCTGGCGGGTCTGCTCCGCAACCATCCCGGAAGCGGCGATGAAGAGACCGAGGTCCATCGTAGTCCGAGTGATCGCCCGCGGACGCGAATCCTTTAGACAGCGCTGAAGAGTGCCTCGTCGCTCTTCAGGCGCTCGCGCAGGCGACGACGCAGCTCGGTGTGAATTTGGGAGACGCGGCTCTCCGAGACGCCCAGACGCGTGCCGATGTCGCGCAGCGTGCGACCATCAACGTAGAGCAGCACCGCAACCTCACGCTCGCGGGTCGGGAGCTCCGCGAAGGCCTCGCGGAAGCGCTCCTTGGCCGCGTGGCGCTCGGCGCTGAGCATCGGATCGGCGTGCTCGTCGGCGCTCTCCAGTGTGTCGATGCGCTCGATCGTGGTGCTGTCCTCGGCGCGAATCGTCTTATTGAGCGACCCGATCTCGGCGAGCGCGAGCTCGTCGATGCGGCCCGAGAGCTCGCCGGCGCTCATGCCGACCGCGGCGGCAAGCTCGCTGCGGGTGGGTTGACGTTCGTGCTCGGCCGCGAAGCTCTCCTGCGCGCTGTTGATCGCGCGCTCGGCGCGCCTCAGTGAGCGCGGGGCCCAGTCGTGGCGGCGCAACTCGTCGAGGACGGCGCCGTGAATTCGCGTCCACGCGAACTGCTCGAGCGTCGCCCCCTTCTCGGGGTCGTAGCGCTCGATCGAGCGAATCAATGCCTCCAGACCACACGAGAGGAAGTCCTCGACATCGCACTGCGCGGGAACCTCGCGAACCTTGCGGTACACAATGTACCTAACCATCGGGGTGAAGGTGAAGATCAAGCGGTCCCGCAGCTTGAGATCCCCGGTGCGCTTGTACTGCTGCCACAACCTCAGTACCTCAGAGGCCGAGCTTCTGGCGGCCCCCCCCTGTTCCATGCTTTTCATTGCTTGCTCCGACTCTCGAGGGAAAGTGGTCACCTCCACAGCCAACTCGGGAGCTCTTCATCCGCAGAGACCCCGCTGTCTTGATCCGTGGAGACCCCGCCCTCATCGGAGCGTTCTCCCGTAGGCTTGAGCGCCGGCGTGCGACTCTCAGCAAGACGAGTGCTCCCGGGTATCGGAATGCGTGTTTACGACGGCACGCGAAAGGGCATACTTGTGGCCCAAAATGACCCTCAGGGTTCGCCGCGGGCGGTCGATGACCGGGAGCGCCGCAGGACATCCGCCCATCGGCGGTCCAGGCTCACGCCCCACCCCCACGACACCCGCCTAAAGTTTTCAGAGGACCGGTCGATCAACATGAGGAAACACAAGAGCGAAGCGGCCCATGGATGGGTCCGCGAAGAATGCTTTCAGGAGGAAAACAGCATGAGCTCGCCGATTACCCCACTTCAGAACCCCGCTGGCAGCACCCCGGTTCGCGGCAGCGCCGCGGCTGAGCGCTCCCCCGCGAGCACCGCCCCCAGCTTCGCCACCACGCTCGACTCTTCGCTCGAGCTGGACGCAATCCCGAGCAGCCCGCCGCCGGAGGTTCTCGACCAGATGGCCAGCGCAGCGCAGACCTACGAGCGGCTCAGGGGACAGGGTCGCGAGCTGCGCTTCGCGCATGAGGAGCTCAGCGGCCGCATGACGATCGAGGTGCGCGATCGTCGCGGCAACGTCCTCAAGCGGCTCTCGCCCGCACAGGCACTAGAGGTTGCGGCCGGCGCGCCGCTGGAGTAGGAGCGCACGATGACCGCCTCGATCGGCTCCGGCGCGGGGGCGCCGCTGAACATCACCGGCCTGGAGTCGGGGTTGAACACGAGCGAAATCATCACGGCGCTGCTCGCCGTCGAACGGGCGCCGATCACACGGTTGACCGATCAGGAGACGACGCTCGAAGGACAGCGCGAACAGTTGCAGTCGACTCAAAGCAGCCTCAGCAAGCTCGCCTTCGCCGCCCAAGAACTAGGCTCGCCGACGCTGTTCAACGACCTCCAGACCGTCAGCTCGAGCAACCCCAGCCAGATCACCGCGACGACCAGTTCGGGGGCCGCGATCGGCGGCTATGAGCTCGAAGTCACCCAGCTGGCGAACTCGGCGCAGCGTACCTTCGCTTTCAAAAGCCCCGCGAGCGCCGAAACGCTGACGATCGACGGACAGGAAATCAGCGTCGCCGCCGGCGCGAGCATCCAGACGCTCGCGAACACGATCAACTCCGATTCCAAAGCCACGGTCTACGCGGCCGCGGTCAACGGCGAAACGCTGGTGCTCTCCACGCGCGCGACGGGCGCGAGCGGCGAAGGCTTCATTCAGGTCTCCGCTCCGGGCGGCAGTCTCACAGAACAGGCCGCGCTCGCCAAAGCGGGTCGCAACGCGGAATACAGCGTCGACGGAGTCGCGGCGAGCTCCGCGACGAACACCGTCATGAGCGCCGTCCCCGGAGTCACGCTCAACCTGCTCGCCCTGACAACCACCACGGGCCCCGTCACGATCGACGTCCAGGCGCCGGCGCCGAGCGCGAGCGCCATCACCTCTCAGGTGCAGTCGTTCGTCAGCCTCTACAACTCGACGATCAGCGCGATCCAGAAACAACTGAACACCAAGCCCCCGACCAGCCCGCAGACCGCCTCCGAATTGAAGACCGGCACGCTGTTCGGGGACTTCGATCTCAGCACGGCGCTCAGCGGCATGCGCGAGTCGATCTACGAACCGATTGCCGAACAGCCCGCCGAAATGTCGAGTCTCGCCGCGATTGGCATCAGCACGGGAGCGCCGTCGGGAACCGCCACCTACTCGCAGTCCTCCGTCGAAGGCCAGCTACAGTTGAACACCGCGCAGCTGGAAGCCGCGGTGCAGTCCAACCCGGCCGGCGTCCAGCAGATGCTCCAGAAGTGGGCCAAAAGCTTCGAAAGCGCCGTCAACACGGTCGCCGGCCCCGGCGCCGCACTCGAACTGCGCGTCAACGGCGACAGTAGCCAGGTCAGCGAAATGGCGAGCCGTATAACGACGATGAACGAATTGCTCACGGTGCGCCAAAAGACCCTCGAGGAACAGTACGAGGCGATGGAAAAGGCGATTGCCAAGAGCAAGGCCGAGGGCGAATACCTCACGCAGCAGCTCGCCGAGCTGAACGCGAGCTCATCTTCGAAAAGCTGAGCCTCTAGCTCCTCAACTTTGCCTCGCCGCGACCGATCACCGGTGCAGGGCAAAACAAGTAGCAGCGACCGAGGAGCGCGATGACCCCACCCACCGCAACACCCCAGGCCTACCGCGAGAACGCCGTGCTCTCGGCGACGCCCGAGCAGCTCGTCGTGATGCTCTACGACGGCGCGCAGCGCTTCCTGCGTCAGGCCGGCAAGGCGATGCGCTCCGGGGAAATCGAGCGCACCCACAACGCGCTGCGACGCGCGGAAATGATCGTCGCCCACCTCGACGGCGTGCTCGACTATGAGCAGGGCGAACCGATCGCCTCCCAGCTGCACCCGATCTATCGCTTCTGCCTGACCCACCTGCACCGCGCGCGCATGGATCAGGATGTCGGCAAGCTCGAAGAGGTGGCCGGCCTGCTCGGCGAGCTACGCGAGTCCTGGGCCGAGATCGCGCACGGATGAGCTGATGGGAGCGACCATCGAGAACACCGCCGCGCCCGCCATCGAGGAGCCTCCGGCCCCGCTCGCACTAGATCCCTACGCCGCGATCCTGGAGCTCGCCGAGCGCGAGCTCGAGCTCGCGCGGGATGGCCGGATCGAAGATCTGCGCTCGCTGGCGCCCCAGTGGGATGCGCTGACCGCTGAGCTGCCCGCCGTGCCTCCGCCTTCCGCACGCGGACCGCTCGAGCGCGCGGCGGCGCTGCACGCGCGCACCAACGCCACGCTGCTCTCCTTGCGCGAGGCGATGCTCTGCGATCTGCGCACCACCGCGCGCGCGAGCCGCGCCGCCCACGGTTACGCCCGCCAGGCCCAGCGGCGCGTGCGGCGCATCGATCAGAGCGCCTAGTCGGGCCCACCGGCATGGTGAGCCTCACCGCCGCGGAGCGCACGGCGCAGCGCACCCCAAGCGCGCGGCCGATCGCACCCGGATCCCGGGGCTAAAGATCCGCGACCCGCGGCCGATGACGGGAGGGACTCGGGCGAGACCCGAGCCAGGATGACTCTCATGGATGAGGGTCGGTATGGCCCACGGAGGGCGCAAGCACACCGATTCGCCTTGTCCATGTCCCTCGCCGATACCACTCAGCTCGCCCTCGACACCGCGATGCGCGGCGCCTGGACGCGTCAGACGCTGCTGACCAACAACATCGCCAATGCCAACACCCCCGGCTATCAGCGCGAGGATCTCAATTTCCAGGGCGCCCTGCGCGACGCGCTCGCCAGTGGACAGTCCCCGACCGAAGTCGCGCTGACGCCCGAAGCTCAGGCCGGCTCCGCCGGACCGGAAGGCAACGGCGTCGACGTCGATCAGGAATCGGCGACGCTCGCCGAGAACGGCCTCGAATATCAGGCGCTCGTGCAGGTCATGGGCACACGCGACGAAATCATGCGCTCCGCGATGGGCATCGCCTGATGGGACTCTTCGACGCGATCGACATCGCCGGCAGCGGCCTCAGCGCCGAACGCGTCCGCATGGATGTCACCTCCGAGAACCTCGCCAACGCGCAGACGACGAAGACCGCCTCCGGCCAGCCCTATCAGCGCCAAGAGGTCGAGCTGCAGCAGAGCGGCTCGCCCTCGGCTTTCAGCTCCACGCTCGCCGGCGCCCTCAGCGACGGCGCCGCCGCCACGCAGGCGCCCGCGGGCGGCGTGCAGGTCTCAGGGATCGTCGCGGACAAAACTCCCGACCAGCTCGTCTATGACCCCGGCAACCCCGAAGCCAACAAACAGGGCTACGTGGAGATGCCGAACGTCAACACCGTCACCGAAATGGTCGACCTGATCTCCGAGTCGCGCTCCTACCAGTCCGACGTGACCGCGATGCAGACCGCCAAGTCGATGTTCACCGCGACCCTCGGGCTGCTCAAATGAGCGGCGCTCGCGATCGGCGTCGGCGATGACGGTGCTGCCAATCGGCGCGGTCGGCGGGGAATGGTCGGTGAGCCACATCGGCAAGCTAAGCGCCAGCGAACCCTCCCAGGCCACCGGCGGTCTCGCCGGCACCCAGGCAGCGAGCGGCGGTTCGGCCCTCGGCTCCGGTGGCGCGAACGGTGTCGAAGGGCTCAGCGGCACCGAAGGCGTCGGCGGCGTCGAAGGTACCAGCGGCGCTGAAGCGGCCGGGGCGGGCGGCGAAGGCGGCTTCGGCTCTGAGTTGACGAGCGCGATCTCCTCGCTGGAGCAGACCCAGAACAACGCCAGTAACGCCTCCCAGGCGCTCGCCACCGGCACCGTCAGCGATCCCGAGAGCGCGGTCGTGACCGTCGAGGAAGCGCAGCTCGCGATGCAGCTCGCCTCGCAGATCCGAACTAAGGCGACCGAAGCGGCCCAGCAGATTTTCCAGACCCAGGTCTGACCTCGAGCGCACTCCGACGAGCCAGGCACGATCGAGCAACCCAGCGACACCCTCCCCCTCCTCCAAATCCAAACCAACGGATAAGCGACGATGCCCATACGACAGCTCACATCACGATTCACGCCCCGCGGCTGGATCATCCTCGGAGGCGGCGCAATCGCCGCGATCATGGTCGTCTACCTGTTCCTGCACATGGTCTCCCAGCCCAGCTACTCGACGCTGGCGACCGGCCTGGAACCGGCGCAGACCGGCAAGATGACCGCGGCCCTCGACCAGCAGGGCATCGGCTACGAACTGCAGAACAACGGGACCGCGCTCGCCGTGCAGTCCGACGAGACCGCCCGCGCGCGCGTCGCGCTCGCCGGCGCGGGCCTGCTCGGCAACACCCAGCCGGGCTTCTCGCTGTTTGAAAAATCGAGTCTCGGCGAAAGCAACTTCCAGCAGCAGGTCACCTATCAGCGCGCGCTGCAGGGTCAGCTCGAGCAGACGATCGACAACATTCAGGGAGTTTCAGGCGCTCAGGTGGAGCTCGTCTTGCCCAGTGCGCAGAACCAGCTCTTCGGCGAAAACCAGAACGCTTCCTCCGCGGCGGTGCTGCTGAGCGGCTCGAGCTCGATGAGCGCGACCTCGGTGCGCGGCATCGCGCAGCTCGTCGCCTCCTCCGTACCCGGTCTGCAGGTCGGGAAGGTCACGATCACCGATGGCTCCGGGCAACTGCTCTGGCCCTCCCAAAACGGTGAAGGTGCGACCGGCTCGAGCAACAAACAGGCCGCCGAAGAACGCTACGACGACGAGACCGAGGCGAACATCGACGCGATGCTCGCGCAGACGCTCGGCCCCGGCAAGGCCGAGGTGCAGGTCAACGGGACGCTCAACACCAATCAGACCACCCAGGAATCGCTCACCTACGGCAAGGCCGGCGTGCCCCTGCAGCAGACCAAGAATCTCGAAACGCTCGCCGGCAACGGCAGCGGCGCGGGCGGCGGCGCGACCGGTACCGCGAATATCCCCGCCTACGCCCAGACCGGCGCCTCGGGCAAGTCCAACTACAAGCACGAAGTCAGCGCCTCGACGCTCGGCGTCGATAAGACCGTCACCCACTCGACGATCGCCCCCGGCGCGGTGGAAAGCCAGCACGTCTCGGTGCTACTCGACCACACCGTCCCCGCGGCCTCGGTGCCGGCGATCAAGGAAGCCGTCACCAACGCCGCCGGCATCCAGACCAAGCGCGGCGACACCATCTCGATTGGCCAGATGGCCTTCGCCAAGCCCGTCTCCACCGCGGCCGCCGGAGCCGCGGGCGGGATGCTCGGCTACGCCAAGTACGCACTGATCGGGATCGCTTCCGCGATCTTCCTGTTCTTCACCACCCGCACGCTGCGCCGCCGCGAGCAGGAGCCAATCGACCACGCGCCGACGTGGCTGCGCGAGCTCGAGTTGCCGATCCGGCTCTCCGAGCTGCAGAGCGAAAACCCGCCGCGGCCGACCGAGGCGCTCTCAGCAGCGCCCGCCGGTGTCGGAGCGGGCGGGGGCGGCGGGAATCCCGTGCGCCGCCAGGTCGAGCAGCTCGCCGAGAGCAGCCCCGAACGCGTCGCCCAGCAGCTGCGTAGCTGGATGCAGGAGGACTGATGGCAATCGAGCTGCCCGCCGCCTCCGAGGATCTCGGCGCGCTGCCGGTGCGCACCGTCTCGCGTCTGGCCGGTCGGCGTAAGGCCGCGGTGCTGATGGCGGCCCTCGGCCCCGAGCGCGCCGCGGAGATCATCCAGCACCTGCGCGAGGAGGAAATCGAGGGGCTCTCGCTGGAAATGGCGAAGATGGGCTCGGTCGAGGAGGAGACCACCGAAGCGATCCTCGGCGAGCTCGCCGACGCGACCCGCGCCGAGGGCGTCGGCGACGTCGCCGGCGGAATCGAGTTCGCGCGCGAAGTGCTCGAGCGCGCACTCGGCGCCGAGCGCGCGGAGGAGCTGCTCGGGCGCCTCTCGACAGTGATCGAGAGCCGCCCCTTCGAGTTCCTGCGCCGCACCCCCCCCGAGCAGATCGTCGCGTTCCTGCGCGCCGAGTCCCCGCAGACGATCGCGCTCGTGATCGCCAACCTGCACACCGTGCTCTCCGCGCAGGTGCTCGCACGCCTACCCGAGCGCCTGCAGCCCGATATCGCGCTGCGCATCGCGCGCATGGGCGAGACCAGCCCCGCGGTCATCCAGCAGGTCGAGGACGTCGTGCGCAGGAAGCTCACCGCGGTCGTCGAACAGGAGTACTCGGCCGCCGGCGGCGCGAAGGCGCTCGCCCAGATCCTCAACCACGCCGATCGCCCCACCGAGCGCAACGTGCTCGACCACCTCGCCGCTACCGACCAGGATCTCGCCGAGGAGGTGCGGCGCATGCTGTTCGTCTTCGAGGACATCGTCCAGCTCGAGGACCGCGCGATCCAGCAGGTGCTGCGCGAGGCCAACCAGAAGGATTTGGTGCTCGCGCTGCGCGGCGTCCCCGATCCCGTCAAGGACAAGCTGCTGGAGAACATGTCCGAGCGCGGTGCCGCGATGCTCAAGGAGGAGATGGAGATCCAGCAGCCCCAGCGCAAGCGCGACGTCGACGAGGCGCAGGGCCGGATCGTCGCGGTCGTGCGCCGCCTGGAGGAGGCCGGGACGATCGTGCTCGCAAGCGGTGACGGCGAGGACGAAGCGGAAGCGGTGGTCTGAGGGTGCCCGCCGCCGCCTTCCAGCTCGAGCAGCTCGAGCCCTCCGCGCCCCCACCGGTGGGCACCCCGGCGCGGATCCTCGCCGATGCCGCCGCCGAAGCCGAGCGCATCCATGAGCTCGCGCGCGTGCAGGGCCACGAAGAAGGCCGCGCGCAGGGGCATGCGGATGGGATCGCCGAGGCGCGCACCGGCGCGTTGGCGCTGCACGAGGCGCTCACCGCGCTGCAAGGACGGACCGAGGAGCTCACGCAGGCCGTCGAGCGCGACGCCGTCGAGCTCGCGCTCGCGCTCGCCGCGAAGATCGTCGCGGGCACACTCGAAGTCGAGCCCGAGCGCGTCCTCGATACCGTCGCCGGCGCTCTGCGCCGCATCGCCGACCGTCGCCGCATCGCCGTGCTCGTCGACCCCGCCGATCTCGAGATCGTCAGCGGGGCGCTGGGCGAGCTGCAGGCGCGCACCGGCGGGATCGAGCTCTGCGAGATTCAGGCCGACCGGCGCGTGGGCCGCGGCGGCGCGATCGTGCGGACCCTCGAGAGCGAGGTCGACGCCACCGTGGCGACCCAGCTCGAGCGGGCCCGCGAGGTGATTCGCACCGAGCTCGGTTGCGAGGAGCCCTCGGCCTCGTGAGCGGCGAGCTCCTCGACCGCGCGGTCGGCGCGCTGCGCAACGCCGACCTCGCCCGCTCGCACGGGCGTGTCAGCAACCTCATCGGCCTGATCATCGAGGCCACCGGCCTGCAGGCCGAGGTCGGCGAGGTCTGCCTCATCAGCGGCGCCACGCGTGGATCGGCGGGCCGCGATGGATCGGGCAATGCCGTCCCCGCCGAGGTCGTCGGCTTCCGCGAAGGACGCACCCTGCTGATGCCGCTCGGCGAGCTGCACGGGATTGGCCCCGGTACCAAGGTTCTCGGCACCGGCGCGCCGTTTCGCGTGCCCGTCGGCACGGGCCTGCTCGGGCGCGTGATCGATGGTCTCGGCAATCCGCTGGATGGTGGCGAGCGGCCGCCGCGAGCCGGAGCGCGCTCGACCGTTGCCTCTCCCCCGGCCGCCCTGGAGCGGCCGCGCATCAGTGAGCGCGTCGCGCTCGGCGTGCGCGCGCTCGACGGCCTCGTGCCCTGCGGGCGCGGGCAGCGTCTGGGTATCTTCGCCGGCTCGGGCGTCGGCAAGTCCTCGCTGCTCGGCATGATCGCGCGCTCGACCAGCGCCTCAGTGAACGTCATCGCGCTAGTCGGCGAGCGTGGCCGCGAGGTCCGCGAGTTCGTCGAACGCGACCTCGGCGACGCCCTGCAGCGCTCGGTGGTCGTCGTTGCGACCTCCGACCAGCCGGCGCTCGTGCGCATCAAGGCCGCCTTCACCGCCACCACGATCGCCGAGTACTTCCGCGACCAGGGCCACGACGTGATGCTGATGATGGATTCGGTGACGCGCTTTGCGATGGCGCAACGCGAGATCGGCTTGGCGATCGGCGAGCCGCCCGCCACGCGCGGCTACACGCCGAGTGTCTTCGCGCTGCTGCCGCGGCTGCTCGAGCGCGCCGGCACGAGCCCCGCGGGCTCGATCACCGGCCTCTACACGGTGCTCGTGGACGGCGACGACATGAACGAGCCGATCGCCGACGCCGTGCGTTCGATCCTCGACGGACACGTCGTCCTGACACGCTCACTCGCACACGCCGGGCACTACCCCGCGGTCGACGTCCTGCAAAGCGTCTCGCGACTCGTCGGCGAGATTGTCACCCCGGAGGTCGCGCACGCCGGCCAGCAGCTGCGCGGCGCGCTGGCCGCGCTGCACGACAAGCAGGATCTGATCTCGATCGGCGCCTACAACTCGGGCTCGGACCCGCTGCTCGACGCCGCGCTGGAACATCGCCTGCGCATCGATGCCTTCCTGCGCCAGTCCGTCGCCGAGCCCAGCGACCCGCAGAGCACCGACACACAGCTACTCGGGCTCGCCGCGTCCCTGGAGCAGGCCGTCGCGCAGCGCAGCGGCGAGATCCTCGACGGCGAGGAGATCAGCGCCGAGGCGCGTGCCGGCGCCCAGCCCGAGCCAGGACCGTCCGCGATCCCCGCGCTCGGGTTGAGCCTGTGAGATACGTCGCGAGTGCGCGCGGTCTGCGCCCACCCCGCTCGCAACCCACCGGCGAGTGGCACCCTCGGCGCATGCCCGGGTAGGGCGCCGTGTCGCACTCCAAACCCGGTCGCCACCGCAGATGCCGCGGATAGTGCATCTCGCTCACACCTCCACCGGGCGATACTCGCGCGTGGAGGGATTCTGCTCCAGCAAACCCACGGCACGCAGCGTCTTCACGTAGCGGTGCGTCGTCGACGGCGACATCCCGAGCTGCTGAGCGAGATCGATAATCGCGCGCCACGGCCGCTCCGGGCCGTAGGAGGCAAGGATCGCCAGGCCCCGCAGCAGAGACTGCGAGAGCTGCGGATCGCCCAACGCCTGCTCCAGCGCCCGGCGCGTGGCTTTCTGCAGGTCCGACGGCCGGTCCCCGTTGGGTGGCTGGTAAGCGTTGTCGAGCGCCGCCAGCAGCAGGTTAGATACGGTCCCGTTGCGCTGCTGGCCGGCTTCGCGCATGACCTGCTCGACCTGCAACGGCGATAGGACGATTGTGACCTCGCCTTTTTTCTTCTTGCTCATGGTTTCATCCCCAGGGTGAGATTGCTTTCGAACCGGTTGACCGATCGGGACGAATCAGCGCATGCCGACGGCGACTCCGTGGGAGGAGCGATCGTCGCCGGACGAGACGTGATCCATGATCCGATACTTCTTTTGCGAATAGTTGGGCCGTTCGGATCACAATTTGTGACGTAGATAGAACGCGCCAATCGCGCCTTTAATGCGGACTTTCCGAGAAACGCTTCGCCTGCGGCGTCCCGTCCGTTCAAACTGATCCGACTCGCACCCCTCCCGAGCGGCTCTCGGAGAGCTTTCGGAAGCTTCCCCGTGCGCCCCGCAGCGGCCCCGCTTCTCAAGAACCGCGCCCGCCGTCCGATTACGCGGCGGTGAGCACCGGATCCTCGTTCCGATTTCGACTAGAGCGCGTCCGCGCCCTGCGCGAGCGCCGCGAGGACGTCGCCCGACAGGAGCTCGCGAAGGCCGTTTCGCGCTTGAGCGGCAGCCAGCATCGCCTGGATGCCGTCGACGCCCACCTCCAGCGAGTACTCGCCGAGCAGCGCGTCGCGACCAGCGCCGCGACGACGGTCGACGCCGAGGAGCTGCGCGCTCGCCAAGCGTTCGTCGAGCGCATCGAGGCGCAACGCGTCAGCGAAGCGTTGGAGCTGCGCCGCCACGAGGCCGACGTCGCCGAGCGCGACAGCGAGCTCGGCGAGGCCGCCCGCGAGCACCGCATGCTCGAGCGCCTCAAGGAGCGCCAGCATGCAGAGCATGACCGCGAGGCCGGACGGCTTGAGGGCATCGCGCTCGATGAGATCGCCATCGATCGCTTCCGGCGGAGCGCGGCATGAGCGCATCCGTTCTCGGGGCAGCCACCGACACGAGCGCCGTCGGCGCGGCGGCGGCCGCCGAACGCATGCAGCAGCTGCAGACCCTGATCGCCCAGGTCGAGCGGGGGCCCGCCGGCTTCGCCGCCGCGCTCGACGCGGCTCAGTCGGGCTCCTCCTCCGCGCAAGGCGCGAGCGCCGGCATCGGCGAGTCCGCTACGAGCGGCCCCGCCGCCACAACCGCCGCCTACGCCCCCGCGGGGCTCTACGGGACCAGCGCCGCGAGCACCGCCTCCTACCCGGGGGCTACCGGCGCCGCCGGTGCGGCGGGTAGCGCCTACGTACCGCTAATCGAACAGGCCGCCGCCCGCAACGGCGTCGACCCCGCCGTCCTCTACGGCCTAATCCAGCAGGAGTCCGGCTTTGACCCGAGGGCCACCAGCAGCGCCGGCGCGGTCGGCCTCACCCAGTTGATGCCGGGCACGGCCTCCTCACTCGGTGTCAGCGAACCGCTGAACCCCGCGCAGTCGATCGAAGGCGGCGCGCGCTACCTGGGGCAGATGCTCCGTCAGTTCGCCGGCAACACCGCCGACGCGCTCGCCGCTTACAACGCCGGACCCGGCGCCGTCCAACAGTACGGCGGCGTGCCTCCCTATCCCGAAACGCAGCAGTACGTGAGCAAAGTGCTCGCCAATGCCGCCGCCTACAGCTCGACTTCGCCCACCGCTGCCCCCGAGGCGATCGCATGAGCGCGCTGCTCACCCAGTCGACGCTCGGCACACCGCCCGAGCCACCCGCGACGTCCGCCGGCGCCCCGCCCGGCGGGCCTCCCGAAGGGCCGCGCTTTCAGAGCGCGCTCGACGCCGAATGGGCCCGGACCGCACCCGCGGAAGGCCACCAGCAGGACAGCACGACTGAAGCGCCGCCCGCGACGACCCCGGCCGGCGAAACCCCCAGCCAGGAAGCCCACTCGCGCGAATTGCGCGAAGTCGCAGCAGACGCCTCCCGCCAGGCTCCGACCCGGCACGGGCACCCTCACCGTCGTGAATCCGTCGCCACGCGCTCCCGGTCCGCGGCCACGACGAGCGCCGCAGCGCCACCCGCCGGCGCGAGTGGCGCGACTGGCGTGACTGGCGTGACGGCAAAACCCTCACCGGACAATCCGCAGTCCGACGCGGAAGCTACGGGCAGCGCCAGCGCCGCCGCGGGCGACAGCGCTCAGCCCCTGGCGAGTGCTCCCGCGTCGACACCCGACGGCGGGACCGACGGGGCCAGTACCCCCACGCCGGCCCCCACTGCGCTCGAGGCCCTCGGCAAGCAGCCGGCGCAGACCGACGCGGCACAGCTCGACGCGGCACAGAGCGACCCGGCGGAACCCGATCCAGCACAGATCCACCCCGCCCTATCCGCATCGGTGGGCCAAGCCGCCATCGCACCCACGCCGAGCGCCGCCGGCGAGACTTCGGCGGCAAATACCGAGGCCCCGGTTACGCAGACGCCCGCAGTCGCCACCGGCTCCTCAGCAGATCGTGTCACCGCCCCAGCCGGCTCCGCACCGCCCGGCGCGGTCGCTGCTGGCGATCTCACAACGGCGACCGCCAGCGCCGCTGGCAGCGGAGCGTCCATCAGTGGCGAAGCCGGCGCGCCCGCCGGCCCAGAAGCAGCCTCGGGCGGCCAGAGCGAAGCAGCGAGCTCTTCAGCCGGAACCCGCTTGGCCGGCGAGCGCGCGGCGAGTACCGCGGCCACCGGCACCGCGAAGCTCTCCGCCGCCGGTCACGAGGACGCTGCGAGCTCCCAGCCGACAAACGCGACGGGCACTGCCGCGGCACGCACTCCGGGGGCTAGCGCGACCGCCGGGAGCACCCACTCGGATGGGGGCGGTGACGGCGCCGGCGGCGATCGCCAGCCCGCGACCGCCGCGTTCACGCAGACTCAGGCCTCCGCGCGACCGGCCGCGAGCACGGGACTCGCCTCTCTCCTCGCCAGCGCGCCATCGGGCAGCTCCGAGCAGGCCGCGGCGACGTCCGCCGGCGGGACCGCGCCCGCGAGCTACGGAGTCGAACTGCACCAGGCGATCGAGACCGTCAACGCGACGATCGACCTCGCGGCCCGTCAGGGCCTCACGCAGGCGCGTATCGAGCTCTCCCCCGAAGAGCTCGGTGAGATCCGCATCCACCTCACCCAAACCTCCGCGGGTCTCTCGGCACGGGTCACGGCCCAGTCACCGGCCGCCGCGCAGGCGCTCGCGGCGGGCCACGCCGAGCTGCGCCAGTCGCTGCGCTCGCTGGGGCTCACGCTGACGCGCCTGGATATCGGCCACCACGACGGTCTCTCGGCCTCCGCGGACGGTCGCGAGGGTGGCGCTCGCGAAACCCCGCGGGGTGAAGTCGCACCCCGTCGAGCCGACACCGGCCGCGTGGGCACCATCGCCGACCCAGACCTGCAAGCGACCGACGCGGAGCCCCCCGGCGATGCGCAGACCTCGCCCGCCGTTGAGCCCGGAGCGCTCGTCGACGTGCTCGCCTGATCCGCAAACCGACACACGACTCACGCCCACACAGAGAGAGACCGAGAGGCAATCGACATGACGATCCCCACAGCCACAGCCACCGCAATTCCCACAGCCGCCGCGGCCACGCCGAGCGCGACGAGCAAAGCGGGTGGGGAAACCGAAGCCACGACCCCCGAAAACCCCAAGGGCGAACTCGGCAAGAACGACTTCCTGAAGCTGATGGTCGCCCAACTGCAGGCGCAGAACCCGCTCGAACCGACCAACGACACCGAATACATCGCCGAGCTCGCGCAGTTCTCGCAGCTCGAGCAGACCACCAACATCGCCCAGACCAGCTCACAGTCCGCCATTTCCCAGCAAGTCGCGCAGGCCGTCGGATTGATCGGCCACACCGTCTCTTACATCGATCCTGCGACGGGAGCGAGCGCCCAGGGGAAGGTCCAGAACGTCGAGATCGGCTCCACCGGCGCGACGCTGACCATCGAAGGCATCGCGGGGATCGCGCCCGCCGGCATCACCGAGGTCTCGTGAGCGTCGAGCTGAACCCAGCGCTGCTGCCCCCCGGGGCCGCCGCTCCAGCGCAGCCCGCCGGGCGCCCCGCCCGCGCCGGCAGCGGCGCGCCCGCGGGGCCGGCCTTCGCGGACGTCCTCAAGGACGCCAGCGCCAGTACCGGTACCGCGCCCTCCACCGGCACCGCGGCCGGCGCCGGCACCGAGCCGCTGCGCTTCTCCAAGCACGCCCTCGAACGCGCCCAGCGCCGCGGCATCCCGCTCGACTCCGCGACCCTCGGCAGATTGCAGGAGGGCGTGGGGCGCATCGCCGGCAAGGGCTCGCGCGACTCCCTCGTACTTGTGGACGGCAACGCCTTCGTGGTGTCCGTTCCCAACCGCACCGTCATCACGGCGGTCGGCTCCGAGCACATGCGCGAGCACGTGTTCACCAACATCGACAGCGCCGTGATCGCGTGAGGCGCACCGCGATGAGACCGCAAGACACACCGATCAGAGCGGAGGACAAATACCACCGACACCAGGACTGACCCGAGGAAACACCCAGGACTGACCCGAGAAATCAAGGACAGACCCCGAGGAAACAAAGACAGACCCCGAGGAATCAAAGACTGACCCCGAGGGAACACCGACAGACACGACGACCACGGCCGGACCTCGCAGAGGAGGCCGCGAAAGGAAGTGACGCCCTCATGATGGGTGGAATGTACGCCGCGATCAGCGGCCTCGACGCGAATCAGACGATGCTCAACAACACCGCCAACGACCTGGCGAACGTGAACACCGTGGGCTTCAAGGCCGCGCACGTGTCCTTCTCGGACTCGCTCACGCAGGTCTTGCGTGGAGCCTCGGGTGTGACCGCCAACAATGGCGGCACCGACCCGTTGCAGGTTGGGCTCGGCGTGCAGGTCGCGGCGACCGAAAACGAAATGTCCGAGGGCTCGTTCCAGTCGACGAACAACCCGCTCGACATCGCGATCCAGGGTCAAGGCTTCCTGCGCGTCGGCGCGGGCGCTCCGCCGGCATTGCCTGCAAACGTCGACTACACACGCGCGGGAAACCTCTCGACCAACACCAAAGGCTATTTGACGACCCAGGCCGGGCTGTACGTGGTCGGCATGAAGGCCGAAGAAACCGCGCCGGAAACCTACAAGCCGGGCAAAGAAGAAGGCTACATAGTGATTCCGCCCGGCTCGGCAAACATCTCGATCGGCCAGGACGGCTCGGTGTCATACACCGATGAGAACCCCGAATCGAAAACCTACCAACAGCAGGTGACCGCGGGCTACCTAACGCTCGCGCAGTTCCCCAACCAGGCCGGTCTGCAACGCCTCGGCGGCTCGCTGTGGTCACAGACCTCCAACTCCGGTGCGCCGCTGGTCGGCACGCCTGACACCGGCGGCTTCGGCCAGACGATCGGTGGCGAGCTCGAGATGTCAAACGTCGACCTCGCAACGCAGATGACCGAAATGATCACTGCCGAGCGCGGCTACCAGGCCAACTCGCGCGTGATCACGACGGCCAACGAAATGCTGCAGACGGCGGTGACGATGGTCCAGTAATCAACCGCGGGACGACAAAACGAGGCGCCCGGGGTCGGGCGCGGCACCTCCTGTGCACGCGCCCGACCGCCTGGCGAAACCGGCCGCCGTCGTCCTACCGCCGTCGCCCGCTCCCGCGGGTGACCGCCGCGAGCCGTCCCGGCCGGACCCCAAGCGAGGAGGACCACGATGATCACGCTGCACAAGCTCGGACGCACCGACGAGGCATTCCAATTGAATCCCGATCTGATCGTCACGATCGAGTCGACCCCCGACACCGTGGTGACGCTGGCAACGACCGCGAAGGTCGTCGTCACCGAGACCCCCGAGGAGGTCTCCGCCGCGATGCGCGCATGGCGCGTGGACGTGCTCTCGGAGGCGATGCGAAGCCGCCGGCCCGAGCAAGAGCCGGGCGGGCGGGCTCCAGTGCAAGGTTTGCCCAGACGTGCGCGGATCAACTGAAGGATTGCGGTCCCCGGCCGATGAACGAGGGCGATGAAGGCCGCGACAGCGATCGGAATCGGGGTTGCCTTTGCCGCCCTGGCGCTCAGCTCCATGATGGATGGAACGAGTCCTGCTGCCTTCTTGAACCCGGAGGCGCTGCTGATCATCCTCGGCGGCACCGGCGGCGTGACGCTCGCGAGCGTCGGCATGGACTCGATGAAGCGCATCCCGAGCCTCTACAAGCTGACGTTCTCCGCCGAACCGCCCGACATGCGCGGACGCCTGGACTTGCTGGTCTCGCTCGCCGACCAGGCCCGCCGCGATGGCCTGCTGGCGCTCGACGCGCAGCTCGCGGAGGTCGAGGACTCCTTCACCCGCAATGCCCTGCAACTGGTCGTCGACGGCACGGACCCCGAGATGGTGCACGCGATCATGGAGGCCGAGGTCGACGGTATGTCTGCCCGTCACGAGGCGGGCGCGGCACCGTTTGAGAAGGCCGGCGGCTTCGCGCCGACGATGGGCATCATCGGCACCGTCCTCGGTCTCGTGCACGTGCTGCAGAACCTCGCCGCGCCCTCGACCCTGGGACCGTCGATCTCCACCGCGTTCCTGGCGACGCTGATGGGGGTCGGTTCGGCCAACGTGATCTTCCTGCCGATCGCCAACCGCCTGAAGGCGATCTCCGCCGAAGAGGTCGAGCTGCGGATGATGACGCTCGAGGGAATCCTCTCGATCCAGGCGGGCGATAACCCGCGGCTGGTCGCCGACAAGCTGATGTCCTACCTGCCGCCCGCCGAGCGCGACGCGGCGGATGAGCCCGAATCCGGCGGCGCGCGTGCGGCCGCGGCCGAGGCGGCCTGAGGACGATGGCGCGCTCACACGGACGCGGACGCAAGCGCGGGCACGGCGGCGAGGGCGAGGAGAGCGGTGAGCGCTGGCTGCTGACCTACGCGGACATGATCACGCTACTGATGGCGCTGTTCATGGTGCTGTTCTCGATCTCCTCGGTCAACATCTCCAAGGTGCAGAGCCTGCAGGAGTCCCTGCGCGCGGCCTTCTCCGGGAATATCCTGCCCGGCGGCAAGGCGATCGCCAAACCGGGCTCCACTGCCAACGCCAGCCACGCCCCGACCGCCACGCCGCTGCAAGCGATCGTGCCGATCTCCCCACAGAGCATCACCAACCCCGAAGCCCCCACCCACGCGAGCTCCAGCGCGAGCGCCTCCGCGACCGCACAGAGCGCCACCACCAACGTGTCCGCCGCGCGAGCGGAGCAGAGCAACTTCGAACACCTCAAGCACGAGCTCGACGCCTATGCCGCCAAGCACGGATTCGGGCAGAACGTCCACACGACGATCGAACAGCGGGGCCTGGTGATCCGTGTGCTCACCGACAGCCTGCTGTTCGCCTCGGGCAGCGCGACGCTCGACGCACAGGGAGATCCGCTGCTCAGCGAGGTCGCCGACCTCGTAAACGTCGACCAAACCCACCCGATCGCCGTCGAGGGCAACACCGACGCCGTGCCCGTCCAAGGGGGCATCTTCCCGAGCAACTGGGAGCTCTCTACCGCGCGCGCCAGCACAGTCGTGCGCTACTTGATCGGCAAGGGCGTCGACCCGCAGCGCCTCACCGCTATCGGCTACGCCTCGCTGCGGCCGATCGCCAGCAACGCGACTGCGGCGGGGCGCGCGCTTAACCGGCGCGTGGAGATCGTCCTGCAGCGTCTCTACTGATCCTCTACCGGCCTCTGAAACGACCCCCAGCATGACCTCGACAAATCATCACACTCCGCGCAGGCATATCGGAAAGCCGAGCGAACATGTCTAAGAAGAAGCTGCTGATCCCGATCGTGCTGATCGTGCTCGGGCTTGCCGCGCACGTTGTCATGGCCAAGCCGCAGAAGGCTCCCAAGCTGAAGATCCAGGGAACGATCTACGTGATGCCCCAATCTTTCCTCCTGAACCTCAGCGAAGGCCACTACGCCAAGCTCTCGGTCGCGCTCGACCTCGCGCCCGGTCAGAGCAGCGGCGCACCCGCCGCCGCCGGCGCCTCCTCGGGCTCGGGCGAAAGCGCGGGGACACTCCCCGAGGAACCGGTCGTGCGCGAAATCGTGACCAACGCGGTCACTGGTCAGAGCGGCAGCACGCTCGTCGACTCCCACGGGCGCAGCGCGATCAAGCACCAGATCCTCGATGCGATCAGACATCAGACCGATGTGAAGGTCGAAGCCGTGTTGTTCCCCGAACTCACCGTGCAATAGGAGCCGACGCCATGTCCGAAGCAGTGGTCTACGAGCAGTTCGACGAGGCCGGCCAGCCGGCCGGCGCGGAGCAAGCCGACTCCGACCTGCGGCGCCTCAGCGACGTCCCGATGGAGCTGAGCGTCGAGATCGGTCGCACGCGGATGACGGTCGGCGAGACGTTGGAGCTACGCATCGGCTCGATCGTGACGCTCGACCGGCTCGCCGGCGAGCCGGTCGACCTGCTCGTCAACGGTACGCCGATCGCCCGCGGCGAGGTCATCGTCGTCGACGAGCAGTTCGGGCTGCGGGTGACGAAGATCACCGACGGCGAGGCCGTCGGTGAGGAGCAGGCTGACGGCGACGAGCTCACCGGCGTGAGCGAGTAGGACGAAGACTGCGATGAGCGAGACCGACGAGGAGCAGACCGAGCGCGCCGAGGAGGCGCAGCCGACAGCCGTCGCGGAGTCCGATGGCGGCGACGCACGCGACCCCGCGAGCGCCGAGGTCGCCGCCGGGGGTGCCCGCGCGGATGAGGGGCACTCGCCACCCACGGCGGGCGCGGGCGATGACGCCCTCACACCCGCCCCCCAGGAGAGCGCCTCGGCGCCCGACGCGGATAGCGGCGCTGCGGTGCCGGCTACCGGCGAGGAGGCCCTGCCGGAGGCCGCCGAGAATGCCTCCTCTCCCGAGGCCGACGAGGACGAGGCGGTACTCGTGCCCGAGGACGATGATGTGCCGCTCGTGGTGCGCCGCGCACCGCGCATCCGCACGGTGGACTTCTCGCAGCCCACGAAGTTCACGGTTGAGCTGCGACGGCGGATCGTGCGCGTGCTGGCGCCGTTCTGCGAAGCCTTCGCGATCCGTCTCTCCAGCGAGCTGCGCGCACCCGTCGAGCTCGCGGTCGCGGACTCCAGCCAGCTGACGTGGTCGGCCGCTAAGGGGCAGCTGCCCCCGCACGCGATCGCGGTCGCCTTGGAGGTGCAGCAAATCGAGCGTCACATGCTGCTGGGCATCGAGCCCGCGCTGATCTTGCAGTCGCTGGAGTGCCTGCTCGGCGGCACCGCCTCGCAGGCGCCCTCCGAGCGCAAGCTAAGCGAGATTGACTGGACGCTCACGCGGCGGCTGCTGGAGTCGATGACCGCCCAACTGAACCACGCCTGGCGTGACCTGGGGGGCCTGCAGTTGAGCCTCGGCGAGGTCGATCTCGAGGGCGATGCGGGCGTCATCGCGCCGATCGGAGAACCGACCTTCGCATTGACGCTCGCCGGCACGATCGACGGACTGGCATCGACGATGTCGCTGCTGATCCCTTGGTCGGCGATCGCGCCCGTCGCCGATGACATCTTCGGCGCCGGACCGAAGCCCGAGGACGCCGACCCGCAGGAGGGCCGCGCGGTTCGCCGCGGGCTCGCCGGGGCGAACGTACTGCTGCGAGCGGAGGTCGGCTCGGCGCGGATGCCGGTCGAGCAGATGCTCGCGCTGACGCCGGGCACACTGCTCGCGCTCGAGGACCGCGCCGAGGACGGCGTGCAGCTCTATGCGGAGGGTGTGCCGCTCGGCCGCGCGCGTCCGGGCCTGCGGGGCGCGCGGCGCGCGATCAAGCTCACCGACGCGATGACGCCGGCCGGCCCGGCGGCGATGCACTCGGCGCCGCCTTCTAAGCCGGGCGTACTCGACGGCGAGAGCGCTCCGGCTCATGAGGGCCTCGCGCGGATGCTCGGCGTCCCGGTGCGCGTCTGGGCCGAGCTCGGGCGCACGCGGATCCCGCTGGGCAACGCGCTGGAGCTGCCACCCGGCACGGTGATCGAGCTCGACCAAGGTGCTGAAGCGCCGATCGAGCTGTTCGTCAACGGTCTCTGCTTCGCGCACGGCAGCCTCGAGGTCGCCGCCGAGGGCGAGTGGGCCGTGCAGATCGACGCGCTCGTCTGAGGCTGCGACGTGGGCAGCGGGCGCTTGCTAGGGTCCGCGTTCGCCCGCCGAAGGGACGCTCGCCACATGCAACCCATTCGCCGTGATCCCCGGTCCTCGTCGAGCCCCGATCGCCCTGTGGGGGCGGTGGATGGTCTGGTTCCGTTGATTGGCCGCTTCTTTCCCGCTCCTGTGGCGGCGAAGGTGCCAGAGGTCATCCTTGTCTTCTGGGTCGTGAAGATCCTGACGACCGCCGGCGGTGAGGCCACCTCGGACTACCTGAAGACGTACGGCAACTTCGGAGGTGGAGGGATCGAGATCCTCGTGATCCTCGTGGGGCTGCTGCTGCAGTTCGGTACCCGTCGCTACCACGCCTTCGCGTACTGGACGCTAGCGTTTGCGATCGCGATCACGGGGACCGGCGTCTCGGATTTCCTGCATCTCGACGGCCACATCCCGTACGCGGGGACGAGCCTGCTGTGGGCGGTGATCCTGGCCGGCATCTTCTGGATGTGGCAGCGCAGCGAGGGCACGCTGTCAATCCACAGCATCACGACCCAGCGACGCGAGGCGTACTACTGGGCAACCGTATTCGCGACCTTTGCGCTTGGGACCGCGCTCGGCGACTTCACCGCGGACTCGCTGAACCTGGGTTACTTGGACTCGGGGATCCTCTTCGGGGTCATCATCCTGCTCCCGGGCTTGGCGTGGTGGCGGCTTGGGCTGAACGGTATCGCGGCGTTCTGGATGTCCTACGTCGTCACACGGCCACTCGGCGCGTCGTTCGCCGACTACATCAGCAAGCCCCAGAACCTCACCGGGATCAACTTCGGCGATGGCCCCACAGCGATCGTGTTCGCCCTCGCCGTCTTCCTCCTCGTCACCTACCTCGCCATCGCTCGCCCCGACATCCAGAGGCCGCTCGCAGAACCGACAGCGCAGGGACGACCAGCATCTCACCTCCCCGATCTCCTGCAAACACCTGAACCCGAGCTGAAGGCTGACTAGCCTTCAGCGCACGGTGCTCCTCGCAGCTCTTCTTGCGCTTTGCGCGCCGCGCTGCGAGCTCTCCGTGCGGCGCTAAAGCCATCCGAATCGGCGCCGATAACCGGGAGCGACTCTCCTCGGAGTCGTCCCTCGATGACTTGGTCGATCACGCCTACGCGTGCGGTCCTGCGGGCCGCCCTTCCCATGCTCGGCTTCGCCGTGCTCGCTTTCGCGTGCCCTGCGCAGGCGTTCAAGCCGAGCTCGAGCGGTGGCAGTGAAAACACGAAGCTGAATTTCTCGACGGGCACCGGCAGCTCGCATGCGAGCACGACGGGGCCGAGCCTCGTGCGCACGATCGTCGGTCTCGTGATCGTGATTGCGGTGATCTGGGGCCTGACGTGGATCCTGCGTCAGGTGAAGTCCGGGCGCGGACGCAGCGCCGCGGGCGCGGGTCTGACAAGCATGGCGACGCTGCCGCTCGGCTCGGGTCGCACGCTGCACTTGGTGCGCGCCGGGCGTGACTACCTGCTGCTCGGCAGCGCCGAGCACGGCGTCGTGCCGATCTACCGCTACACCGAGCAGCAGGCGCTGGAGACCGGCTTGCTGGACTCCTACGAGGAGCCCGCCGAGGGCGACTATGTCGGTAGGGGAGACCCGACCTTCGGCGCCACGCCGACGGAGAGCGCGACTCCCGGCCGCACGCGGGCGCGTCCGGTGCAGATGCCCGGACAGCCGCGCGGCCCGCGCGTCCCCGGCGCGGACTCCAAGCTCATGGAGCGCCTGCGCGAATGGACGGTGCGCCGATGAACGTGACGTCCTCAAACGCCGTGCAGATCCTGCTGCTGCTGGGCGGCCTGACGCTGGTCCCGGCGGTGCTGTTCACCGTGACCGGCTTCAGCCGCATCCTGATCGTGCTCGGCTTCATCCGCACCGCGGTCGGCACGACCAACGCGCCGCCCAACCAGGTGCTTGTCGGGATCGCGCTGTTCCTGACGATCTTCGTGATGGCGCCGACGGTGAGCGCGATCAAGAAGGATGCCGTAGCGCCGCTGGAGGCGCACCACATCTCGACGACGGTCGCGATCGAACGGGCGGAGCAGCCGCTGCGTGAATTCATGTTCCGCCAGACACGCGTGCAGGACATCTCGCTGTTCGTGAACCTCGCGCACGCCAAACCGCCGAAGACGCGCGCGGAAGTGCCGACCGAGGTACTGATCCCGGCGTTCATCGTCTCCGAGCTCAAGAGCGCCTTTCAGATCGGCTTTTTGATCTTCCTGCCGTTTTTGATCATCGACCTGATCGTCTCCTCGACGCTGATGAGCATGGGGATGATCATGCTGCCGCCGACGTTCATCTCGCTCCCGTTCAAGATCCTGCTGTTCGTACTCGTCGACGGCTGGGATCTCGTCATCAAGGCGCTCGTGCAGAGCTTTCACTGATGGATCAGGACACCGTCATCAACCTCGCCGCACAGGCGATGAGCCTCGCCTTCAAGGTCGCGGGGCCGCTGCTGCTCGGCGCGATGGTCGTCGGCCTCGTGGTGAGCATTTTCCAGGCGGTCACCCAGATCCAGGAGCAGAGCCTCACGCTGATCCCGAAGATCGCGACGATCGCGGCGATCACGGTCCTGCTGGGCCCGTGGATGCTCGACCAGCTGGTCGCGTACACGACGAATCTCTACACCGCGATCCCAACGATGATCGGCTCATGACCGAGCTGCTGGACAAGCTCGCCGGCAACGAGCTCGCAGGCTTCATCCTGGTACTCGCGCGTGTGAGCCCGCTGTTCCTGATCGCACCGCCGTTCTCCTCGCCGATCATCCCGACGCGGGTGCGCGGCATCATTGCGGTGGGCATCTCGATCGGGCTCGCGCCGATCGCGCTGCACGGACAGCACATCCCGAGTGACCCCCTCGCACTCGGTGCGCTGGTGATCGAGGGCGGCCTGGTCGGTCTGGGCTTCGCGTTTTCCTTCGCGGTGCTCTTCGGCGCGATCGAAACTGCGGGCGCGCTCGCGGACCTCGGCGCGGGCTTCTCCTACGGCAGCCTGATCGACCCCTTCAGCGGTAACCAGAGCGGCGCGTTCACCCACCTGTACTCGCTCGTGGGGATCGCGATCTTCTTTGTGATCGGCGGCGAAGCGTGGGTCATACGCGGCCTCGCCCGAACCTTCCAGCTCGTCCCGCTGACCTCCGCGCCGCAGTTGAAAACGCTCATGGGAGGCACGGAGCACGTCTTCTCCACTGTCTTCGCCTCGGCACTGGAGATAGCCGCGCCGGTGCTGATCGCGCTGCTGATCACCGACGCCGCGTTCGGCGTGGTCTCGCGCGTGGTGCCGCAGCTCAACGTGTTCGCGATCGGCTTCCCGGCGAAGGTCGCGGTCGCGTTGGTGATCGTCGGCGCGAGCATGCCGTTCGTGGCCGGCTGGATCTCCAGTCAGATGTCAACCAGCGTCGGCGCGGCGCTCGGCGCCCTGCACGTCGCGTGATGCCCGGCCATGACGACCCTCAAGGACGCGTGATCTGAAGCGATGGCCCAGGAGGATCGCACCGAGAAGGCAACCGCCAAACATCGCGAGAAGGCGCGCAAGGAAGGTCAGATCGCGCGCTCGACCGATGTCGGCGGCTCGCTCGTGCTCGCCGGGGGCCTGTTCGCGATCAGCCTCTGGGGGCCGCGGATCGTGAGCTCCTCCGAGGGCGCGTTTCGCCAAATCTTCGCGACGATCGCCAACCCCGCGCAGGCGACCAGCGCGGCGGGCCTGAAGGGCCTGATGAACACGATGCTCTCGACGGTCGCGCTCGGCTTCGGGCCGATCGCGGCGTGCTGCCTGGGCGCGGGGCTGCTCGCCGGCGGGGCGCAGGTCGGCTTCCGTCCCCATCCGCAGGCGCTGAAGCTCGACTTCAAGCGGCTCAACCCGATCTCCGGAGCGCGCAAAATCTTCGGGCCGAACATGATCTTCGAGGCGCTTAAGGCAATCGCGAAGGTCAGCGCGGTCGGCCTCGTCGCGGGCCTGGCGCTAATTCCGGGGATGAGCAGCGTGGCCTCCGAAGTCGGGATTCCGCCGGCCGCGCTCGGCCTGATCCTCGACCACCGCGCGGCGGCGGTCGCCCAGCGCGCCGCGCTCGCATATCTGCTGATCGCGGCGATCGACTACGGGTGGCAGCGCAGCCGCCACGAGCGCCAGCTGCGCATGACCAAGCAGCAGCTCAAGGACGAGCAGCGCCAGTACGGGCTGCCCGCGGAGATCAAAGCCGCACAGCGCCGCCGCCGAATGCTCGCTGCGCGCAACCGCATGATGGCCGCGGTGCCGCAGGCCGACGTCGTGGTCACGAACCCCACGCACTTCGCGGTCGCGCTGCGCTACGACGGCTCGCGCACCGCGCCGGAGGTGCTCGCCAAGGGCCAGGATCTGATCGCCGCGCAGATCAGGAAGATCGCCGCCGAGCACGACGTGCCGATCGTGCCCGATCCCCCGCTCGCGCGCGCCCTGCACTCCTCGACGGAGATCGGCCAGCTGATCCCCGAGGAGCTCTACGCGGCGGTCGCGCGGGTATTGGCGTTCGTGTATCGCGCGGCGCGGCGACAGAGGTACGCGCTATGAGCGCCGTCCACGCGACCCTCGATGACAGCGACCGGGCGGTGTCCTCGTGAATCTCGACACCGTCCGTCGCGGTCTGCGCCACACCGATCTGCTTGCCGCGATCGCGGTGGTGATGGTCGTGACGATGCTCGTCGTGCCGCTGCCGGCGGCGCTGCTCGACCTGCTGATCACGCTCAACATCTCCGCGGCGCTGACGATCGTGGTCGCGACTATGTACCTCGGCAAGGCGCTGGACTTCGCGGCCTTCCCCTCGCTGTTGCTGCTGACGACGATGTTCCGTCTGGCGATCAACGTGTCTGTGACGCGCCTGATTCTCACGACCGGCGATGCGGGCAGCGTCGTGAAGGCGTTTGGAGAGTTCGTCGTCAGCGGCAACGTCGTCGTCGGCCTCGTGATCTTCTTGATCCTCGTCGTTATCCAGTTCGTGGTCGTCACCAACGGCGCGGGACGCGTCGCGGAGGTCGGCGCGCGATTCACGCTGGACGCGATGCCGGGCAAGCAAATGGCGATCGACGCGGACCTCAACGCGGGTCTGATCACCGACGAGCAAGCCCGCAACCGTCGCAAAGAGATCGCCCAGGAAGCGGACTTTTACGGCGCGATGGATGGCGCGTCGAAGTTCGTCAAGGGCGATGCGATGGCGGCGTTGATTATCACCGCGATCAACCTCGTCGGCGGGATCGTGGTGGGGATGCTCCAGCATCACCTCTCCTTCGCGGAAGCCACGCACCAGTTCTCGCTGCTCACCGTCGGCGATGGTCTCGCGGCGCAGATCCCGGCGCTGCTGATCTCGGTTGCGACGGGCATCATCGTCACGCGCGCTACCTCCGACCGGGATCTCGGTAGCGATATCGCCAACCAGATCCTGCGCCAGCGCAAGGCGCCGCTGGTCGCGGCGTCCGCAATCTGTCTGTTCGCGCTCGTACCGGGCCTGCCGAAGCTGCCGTTCCTCTTGATCGGGGGGATCTTCGGTGCGATCGGCTGGAGTGTGCGCAAAGGGATGCCGGGCGAGGAGGACGCCGCGCTCCAGGCGGCCGCGACACCCGCCGCGCTCCCCGCGGGCACAAGCAGCTCCGAGGAGGCGCTCGGGCGACTTTCGGTGGATGCGCTGGAGCTCGCGATCGGCTTCGGGCTCGTGCCGCTCGTCGACGGCGGCTCCAGCGGGGCGCTGCTGCGCCGCGTGAGCATGATCCGCCGCCAGATCGCGGGCGAGCTGGGGATCGTGATTCCGCCGGTACGCATCCACGACGAGCTGGGAATGGACTCGCATGAGTATCTGCTGAAGGTCCGCGGCTCGGAGGTGGCGCGCGCGCGGATCATGCCGGGCCACCTTTTGGCGATGGACCCGGGCGACGCGGTGGGCGGCCTGCAGGGCATCCCGACCGAGGAGCCCGCGTTCGGCCTGCCGGCGGTGTGGGTGCACGAGTCCGCGCGCGCGGAAGCGGAGACGCTCGGCTACACGGTCGTCGATGCGGAGTCGATGATCGTCACGCATTTGACGGAGACGATCCGCTCGCACGCCGCGGAGTTGCTCAGCCGCCAGGACGTCAAGACGCTGCTCGACCAGCTCAAGGAGACCAATGCGGCGGTCGTTGAGGAGATCGTCCCCGAGGTGCTCTCGCTCGGAGAGATCCAGCGGGTGTTGCAGGCGCTGCTCAGCGAAGGCGTCGCGGTGCGCGACCTCGGCACGATCATGGAGGCGATTGGCGACAAGGCGCGAATAACGCGGGACACGGGCCTGTTGACCGAGTACGCCCGCCAGGCGCTGGGCCGCGCGATCACGGCTCCGCACTTGGACGAGCGGCTCTGCCTGCGGGCGATCACCCTCGACCCCGCGATCGAGCAGGAGGTCGCGACCTCGATCACCCAGACGACAGACGGCGAGTACCTCGCAATCGACCCTCCGCGCGCGCAAGCGATCGTGGGCGCACTGCGCGCCCAGGTCGACCACGCAACCGCGGGCGGCGGACGGGGAGCGGTCCTGCTCTGCTCCGCGCGCGTGCGCCGCCATCTACGCAGGCTGATCGCCCAAGCCCAGCCCCATCTGCCGGTCTGCTCCTACAACGAGATCGCACCCGGCGTCAACGTCGAGACGATTGGAGTCATCCACGCATGAGTACCGCCACCCAGGACAGCACGCTGCGCGAGACCGCGCCTCTGGAGAGCATGCGCGAGGCGAGCGCGACGCGTATATACCGTGGGCGCACCGTCGAGGAGCTGATCCCGAAGATCCAGGCCGAGCTCGGTGCGGATGCGATCGTGGTGCGCCGCGAAAAGGGGCTGACGGGCGGAATCGCGGGCTTCTTCCAGCGGCCCTTCGTGGAGATCGAGGCGAAGGCGGGCACGCCGCGCGTCGATCTTTACGACGAGGACGACGGCGCACCGGCGCTGCCGCCGCCGCTCGCGCCGGCGGCAGCGGCCGAGCAGGAACACGCGCCGCAGCCGCTGCGCGGCACGTACGCGAGCAGCTCGCTCGCGACCTTCGCTGGCGCGGACGCCGCGGAGCAGTTCCGCGAACTGACCCCCACTAGCCTGATCGAGCGCGCGGTGAGGAGCAATGGCTCGCTCCCGCCACAGAACGGAGACCCGTTTGCGGCAGCGCTCGCCGAGGCCGAGGCCGCGGTGCTGCCGACCGCGAGCTCGCCGCTGGCACCGAGCGCCACGGAGCTCGCGGCGACGAACGCGCCGGTATCCCCCCAGGGGGGCGCGGCGGCACCGAGCCAGCCGGTGGCTCCGCGCGGGCGCGCGCGGGCGCAGATCGAAGAGAGCCTGCTCGGCTTTGGAGTCGGCGAGCCGCTGGTGCGCGAGCTGATCGAGACGGCAGCGGCGCACGTGCTGCCGTTGATGCCGGCGCGCGCGAGTCTGGCGCGTGCGGTGCACAGGACGATCGCGCAGCGGATCCCCTCGATTGGCCCGCTGCCGGTCGGTAGCGCGACGATCGCCGTGGTGGGTCCGGGTGGCAGCGGCAAGACGGCTTGTTGCGCGGCGCTGCTGGAGGCATACCGCGAGCGCAGCACGCTGCCGGCAGCGTGCGCGACGATTCTGCCGAGCGGCGCGCCGGGTGAGCTGCAGGCGCTGCTCAGCCCGGCGGTGCTCGAGCCGACGCCGATCGCGGCTCCCGAGGTCGCACAGGCGTTGCGCGACGCGCGTGCGGAGGGCCTGCTGCTGCTCGACCTGCCCGCGCTCTCCCCCACCGATCGCGGCTCGATCAAGGCCTTCGCGGCGCTGCTGCGTTCGCTGGATCCCGATCGCGTGATCGTCGCACTCCCGGCGACCCTCGGCGCGAAGCCCGTCTCACAGCTGCTGGAGGCGCTGCGTCCGCTCGGTGCAAACGCGCTGGCGATCACGCACGCTGATGAGACAGACCAGCTCGGCGTCGCGGTGGAGGCGGCGTGCGCGTTCGATCTCGCGCCGCAGTACCTGCTCGATCGCGGCCGCGGCCGCGGCGGACTGCTTCAGATCGACCCGGCCTACCTCGCCGAGAGGCTGCTCCCCTAGCCGCGAATCCGCGGGTGGCCGCGCGTGAGCCTCAACCTCCTGGACTCCGCGACCGATCTACTCGTCAACCACCCCAGATCAAGCCATGAAACTGATGCGCTCCAAGAGCCGCGCCGCCACCGAGCTTCCGCCGCTGCCGGCGCGCGCCGACGTCGTGACGATCGTCCGCCCCTCCGGCGAGCGCGTGCAGGCGCGCGTGGCCGAGAGCGCCGGCGATAGCCTGCTCGTCGCGCTGATGTTCCGCGCGGAGCGGCCACTGGAGGGCAGCCGTCTGGACCAGCTGGTGCTCGAGTTCACCAACGATTACGGTCGCGTGCGCGTGCAGGGCAGGGTGACGCTGGAGGACAGCGAGCTGCTGCGCTTCCGCGAGCTGCACTCGCTCGAGACGATCCAGGAGCGCGAGTACGTGCGTGTCCCCTCCACGCGACCGGTAACCGTCACGACGGGCTCCAGCCCGAGCTCGATTCAGACCTTCTCGGTAGACGTCAGCGGCGGCGGGATGCTGCTGGCGGGTCCGAGCACGCTGAAGATCGGCGAGCGTGTGCAGTTCCGCCTGAGCACCGCGCAGGGCGGCGCGCCGATCACCGGCAGCGGGACGGTCGTACGCGCCGATTCACGTGGCCATCGCGCGATCTGCTTCGACGAGATCGGCGAGGGCGACCACCGTCGCCTGGTGCGCTACATCTTCGAGTGCCAGCGCGCCGAACGGCGCCGCGGGCTGGACCGGAGCGACAGCCGTGGCCGCTAAGTCCAAGGACAAGGCCGCGGAGAAGTCCACGAGCAAGAAGGGCAAGCAGGTGAAGGGCTCCGGCTCGAAGTCGTCCGCGAGCGGCGAGGATGGCGCTGGCCTGAGCCTCGCGGCGCACCCGCGCGCGGTGCGTCGTGTCGCGGAGGCAAAGGCGTGGGGCGGCCTCGGCGGCTTCCTGCTGGGCGGCTACCTCTCGCTGCCGACACACTCGGCGTCCGAAGCGGCGCTGCGGGCGCTGCTGGCGGGGGTGGTCTGTTACGTGGTCGTGTGGGCCGCGGCGGTCTTCATCTGGCGGCGCCTGGTCGTGGCGGAGCTGCGCCAGGCCGAACACGAGCTACTCAGCAGCGAGCTGGCCAAGCTGCAGGGCGCAGACCCGGTCGCGTCTTCCACCAGAGAGCGCCCTCGGGCGCCCGCGGCGCGGTAGCTCTGCACCCCGGCCGAGGAGCTCGCAATGGATCGCATCGAGCCAGTCGAGCCGCGCCCCACCTGGATCTCCCCGATCGCGCCCGAGCGTCCCGAGCGCGGCCAGCGCGAGCGGCGCGAGAACAAGCTGCGCGAAGAACGCGAGCGCCGCGCTCGTCGCGAGCCCACCGGCCGCCAGGCGCCAGCGCAACCGGAGGACGAGAGCGAAGCGGGCGGCCATATCGACGTGCGCGCGTGAGCCTCGCCGCGCAGATATCCGGCGCATGCGTTCGTATAGGCACGCGCGCTCACGAGCACGCTGGCGCTCGCGGCCCAGTCTCCTAGGGGCTTGCGGCCAATCTCGTACGACGCGCTCAAGTTCGCTGCGACGCTGACGATAAACCGGCATGAAGCAAGGGCTGACAGGGAGTCGGCCCGGGACTAATCAACCAACCGTCATCAAGGAGATGAACGCATGTCCCTTACGATCAACACCAACATCAACGCGCTCGACGCGCAGCGGAACCTCGCGAACACCGAGAACATGCTGTCGCAGTCGATGGAACGCCTCTCGTCGGGTCTGAAGATCAACTCGGCCGCCGACGACGTAGCGGGCTACGCGATCAACCAGCGCCTGCAGAGCCAGATCAACGGTCTGGGTCAGGCCGAACAGAACAGCCAGAACGCCGTTGCGCTCGCGCAGACGGCACAGGGCGCGCTCAACGACGTGACGCAGATGCTCCAGCGTACTCGTGAGCTCGCGGTGCAGTACGAAAACGGCACCAACTCGGAATCCGACAAGGAAGCCATCGAAGGCGAGGTCACGCAGCTCAACGCCGAGATCAAGCGCGTCGGTGAAACGACGCAGTTCAACGGTATTTCGCTGTTCACCAAAGCTGGCGAAATCTCGTTCCAGGTCGGCTCCAACGAAGGCGCGGCGGAAAAAATCTCCGTGAAAACAGTCGAATTGGCCAAAATCGCGCCGGAAGTCACCCTGAAAGGTGGCAAAGGCATCGAAACGGCCGAAAAGGCGATCGCGGAAGTCGCGAAGACCGCCGGTGAATTCGGTTCGGTCCAGAACCGCCTGCAGTACACCGAGAGCAACCTGGCGATCTACAGCCAGAACCTCTCGGCCGCCCAGAGCACGATCGTCGACGCCAACATGGCGGCTGAAACGACGAACTTCACCAAGGACCAGGTTCTGCAGCAGGCCGGCGTGTCCGTCCTGGCGCAGGCCAAGTCGCTGCCGCAGGCAGTTCTGAAGCTGCTCGAATAAGCCAACATCTTCCTCAGCGGCGGCGTCTTCGGATGCCGCCGCTGCAGCGAGGCCGTCCGGCGTGGGTTCGCTCGCGCGGTACGGACAACAACGCTTCATGCGGTCAGGGAAGGCCACAGAAGCCACATACCGCCGATTCATCGAGGGAACGGTGGTCGAGATGGGCGACTCCGGTCGCCCATCTCGTCGTTTTGGGGTGCGCGGGCGGCGAGCCACATGCCTAAGCTCGACGCCGCAGTGCAGCCGCGGGCTCAACTTGGCGCCCGCGCGGTCGATTACCCGGTGCGATGTCGGTCGAATCCGTCCTGCAGCGCGTCGCCGTGCTCGAACAGGCACTATCGAACCCGGCCACGCTGCTGAGCGCCGCGGCGCGAACCGGCGGTACGGCTGCGCCCGCGGCACTCGCGGGCGCGACACCGCAAGCGAGCACCGAGGGCTCCTTCGCCGAAGCGCTACAGAGCGCCAGCGCGGCCAACCCGACGCTCCACACCGCCAACGCCGGCGCGACGGCCGACTCCGCTCTCACCCCCACCTCCTATGGCACAAGCGGGGCTGCCATTCCGAACTCCTACGAGGCGACCGGCAGCGCAAGCCTGTCGGCCACCTCCCCCTCCGGTAGCCTCGCCGGTGTATCGGGTCTGGGCACACTGGCGGCGAGCACCACAGGTCTCGCACCCGGTGCGAGCACGGGCGCGCAGATCGTCGCGATCGCCGAAAGCCAGGCCGGACAGGCCGAGCAGCCGCCGGGCTCCAACGAATCGCCGGCGATCGCGCAGTACCGGACCGCGACCGCGGGCGCGATGCCGGGCGCTCCGTGGTGTGCCTACTTCGCCTCCTGGGCGGCGCGCCAGGCGGGCGCGCCATTGGGGCCCCAGGGCGAAGGCCTGGGCTCGGTCTCGGAGATCTGGTCGTGGGCGCAGAGCACGGGCCGCGCGATCGCCAACGGCCCCGGCGTGGTACCCGAGCCGGGCGATCTGATCGTCTTCGGCGGCGAGCACGTGGGAATCGTCAAAGACGTGCTCCCCAATGGCGACATCCAGACGATCGAGGGCAACTACGAAAACAAGGTCGCGCTGAACACCCGCACGCCCAGCGAAGCAACCGGCTACGTAAACATGAACTGAGCCGCGAGTGATCGTCCGCCGCCCGACGGCGGGCCCTGACTCGCCGTCCTCGCCGCGTGCGGGCGCTAGATGACCCCGTCGCGTCCGACTGTCGCCGGACGTGCGCCGAAATCGCGGGGGCGCCCGAAGAACATGTGCAGGAGGCCGTTGACGGCGCTGACGATGATCGCCGCGAGCGCCGCCCACCAGAAGCTCGCGATCGTGAACTGCGGGACGATCCAGTGCGTCAGGTAGAGCATGAGCACGTTGATCAGGAAGTAGAAGATTCCGAACGTGACGATGATGAACGGGATCGAGAGGATCGCGAGCAGTGGCTTGAGGAACGTGTTCACCAGCGTGAAGACGAGCCCGGCGATCAGCAGCGCCCACCAGTCGCTGCCGTAGCCCAGCCCGGACAGCAGCCATGTCGCGACGAACAGGGCGACGGTGTTGAACATCCACGTGATCGCGAGCTTGGGCAGCATCGGTGAGTACAGAGTACGCCCTGGCGATTGTGATGTCGTGCACGCCGCGCGCGCTGGTCGGTCGAATTGCTAATGCCCTACAGGTGGCGCGCACCCGCGGCATCGTTACAGCGCGGACGCGACATCGCAGCCCTTGTCGCTAATCGACGCTCGGAATCCTTTGCCTCCCGGCGAGCCTCATCTATGTCCATCGAGATTCGAAGAGGAGCTCATGCCAAATCCACGTCGCATCACCGCACAGGCCCATCACTCGAGCGTGCCGGATGGCGCGATCCAGACACTCGCAAAGTGAAGCGTCTGCGCAAGGCGGTCGTAATGGTGGTCGTAGTGCAGCACGCCGATGCCGGCGTCCTGCGCTGCGGCTGCGATTAACGCATCTGCGAGGGGAACTCGGTGTTGCCTCGGCCCATCGGCGGCGAGATCGCGCAGCGCGCCAATTGCGGCTCGCTGTGTAGAGACTGCCACTGCTACCTCGCGCAGAAGTGCTTGCTCAGCCTCGATGATCGCGAACTCTTGCGCGTTGCGCGCCGAGTACAGCAGCTCGAGCGTGACGATCGAGCAAGTCGCGATCTGCCGCCCCCGTAGCGCAGCGGCCCATGAGTCACGAACGAGTGGATGCGATGCGCGCGCCCAGGCGGACGTGTCGGCGATCAGCACCGTGCCCCCAAAGGGGGCCTCGTGACCCATTGCTACTCACCCCAGGCAAGCTCGTCGATACGTAGCGCGACGTCGACATCGAACCCTGGATCGGCCGAGGTCGATCGCTCGATCAGACGATCGATCCCCTCGGCCTGCTGTTGGCGCTCAGCGATCATCGCCTCGGCGCCGCGGATCGCGAGGTCGTGCACGAGCGATGCTGCCGGCCGATCGGGCTCGACGAGCGGCGCGACTCGGTCCAGCGCCGCTGCCAACGCCGGATCCTTGGTTACTGGTATGCGGACGAATCGTGTCGGCATCTCCCTATGGTAGCACTGCGGTGTGACACCGACGTCGAGGCCGGTGTCGACCCGTCGGTCACATTCGCCTCCGCCAGCGCTCATAGACCTGAGATAGGCGAGACGGGCGCAGGCGCCGGCGCCCACGCCGACATGAAGACCCGAGCAGCGGGTAAGAACCAATCGAGCAACCCATTGGAGGACCACCATGCAAGCACGGATCAGCAACCCCGCGATGACCGTCCCCGGCGCGATGCAGGCGCTACAGCAGCTCGGCGAGGCAGCCAGGCGAGCCGGCCTGCCGGAGACGACGCACTATCTCGTCGAGCTGCGCGCCAGCCAGATCAATGGCTGCGCGGTGTGCGCGGATATGCACTCCCGCGAGCTGAAGGCGGCCGGAGAGCCAGACGAGCGCATCTTCACCCTCGCTGCGTGGCGCGAGACGCCCTACTTCACGGACGCGCAGCGCGCGGCGCTCGCGTTGACCGAGGCCGTCACGCGCATCGCCGACCGCTCGGACCCGTCCCGGACGATGTCTGGGACGAGGCGGCCCGCCATTACGACGAGCAGGAGCTCGCGGCGCTCGTGCTGACAATCGCGGGGATCAACGCGTGGAACCGCATCAACGGGTCCACCAGACAGGTCACCGGTGATTGGGTGACCAAGTTGATCGGCCCGGGCGAGCCTGTCGGTCAATCGTCCTAGAAGACCACTCCGAACCCGCTGCCGCCCCGCGCCGCCCGCGCGCTCTGATACACCGGGAGTGCCATGGAGTCGGAGACCCTGACGCAAAGGCCTCGGCGCACGCGGCGGCGTGCGGGGATCGTGGTGGCCGCGATCCTGCTCGTCGCGATCCTCGCGTTCGCGCTCTCGCGGCTCGGCCTGCACCGCATCGGACACGCGCTCGCCTCGGCCTCCCCCGGCTGGGTGGCGCTGGCGCTGGCGCTGATGTCGGTCTCGCTGCTCCTGCGCGCGATCTCCTGGCACGAGGTGCTACGTGCCGCGCTGCCACGGATCGCGGTTCCGTGGGCGCCGGTCGTGCGCGCAACGATGATCGGCGTGATGGGCTCCGCGGTCTTCCCGGGGCGCATCGGCGAGCCCACGCGCGTGCTCGTCCTCAGCCGTCGCTTGGAGGGCTCCACGCGACGGCTGATCCCGGTGCTCGCGGGCACCGTCTTCTCGCAGACCCTGATCAACCTGTTCGCGCTCGCGATCCTCGCGACGGTCACCTTCACGAGCGTCCAGCTCTTCAGCCACGAGGGGCTCTCCGGGCTCCTGGGGGTGCTGTTCGTGCCGCTCGTGATCTGTGTGCTCGTGCTCGCCGGGCCGCGCCTGTTGCGCCTCGCGCAGCGTTCGCGCTCGCTGCGCCTCTCGCTCGCCGCGGCGACGCTCGCGCGCATGCTGCGCCTCGCGCGCCAGGGCCTCGCGGCCTTTGCGGTGCCGCGCCACGGGATCCCCGCTGTGATCGCGCAGCTGCTTGCGTGGACGCTGCAGTGGCTCGCCTGCTATGCCGTGCTGCTCGCCCTCGGCCTGCAATCCGAGGGCGGCCTCGCCGCGGCGGCCGCGATCCTACTCGCGGTCAACGTCAGTGCGGTACTGCCCGCGACGCCTTCTAACGTCGGCGTCTTCCAGGCCGCCTGCCTGGTCGTGCTGGCCGCCTACGGCGTCGGCGCCGGGCCAGCGCTCGCCTACGGGATCATCCTGCAGGCCGTCGAGCTGCTCACCGCCCTCGCGCTCGGCATTCCCGCACTGCTCGGCGAGGGCATGACCTGGCGCGAGATCCGCTCCAGCGCCGCATTGGAGAGCGACGCCGCGGCCGGCGAGTGACCCGACGGGCCGCGGCCGAGGAGTGACCCGACGCAGGGGACTCAGCGGCCCTCAGAGCCAAGCCGCTCGTTGATCGCCAGTGCCTCCTCTTGTCCGCTGTCGCTCGCGTCGGGGTCGATCGCACGTGCCTGCTCGTGTTGATCGCGGGCGGATTCGCTGAGATGCTCAGCCTCGATGGCCTGTCGCTCTGCGCTGGCCCGTCCCTGCCGCGCCTGGGCGGCGCGTTCGTCGGCTTCGGCCTGAGCGCGCTTTGCTTCGGCGGCCTGCTCGTCGACTGACGCGCGGGCGCTTTCGGCCTGCAGCGAACGGCTTCTGGCCTGCTGGCGAAGCTCGCCGGCCTGCTCACGATTACGTTCCTCACGCTTGCGACTCGCGACGCGAGCGAGCAACCCGATGAGCATTAGCACCACGACGACGCCAACGACAATTGCGATGACCGTTCCTGTGCTCATAGTTTCCTCCTAAAGGCGCGGTTCTTCGTAAGGTCCGGCGGCGACTCGGCGTCGCGCGCTGGTCATGTAGATCAGCGACAGCACGAGGCCGACGACGCCGGCGATCATGAGGATCAGGCCGATCACCGGGCGCGATACTCCCGAGACGTGAAACGTGACGGCGTAGCGGACGATCGCACCGACGACAATCAGGAAGATCGACGTGCCAATAGACATACCTAAACCCTCCCGCCTCTGCGATAGCCGAATCCGCCACCCGTGAAGAAGACCACGAGGGCAACCAGCAATAGCAGCCAAAGAAATGGGCTGATACCAAGCCCGCCCGCGATGGCGAGGATGACAAGGACAATCAAAAGTAGCTCTATGAGGCCCATATAAAACCCTCCTTTCGTTGACTCCGGTGTGGGTAGTGAAACCTCTCTACCCCGCGCAGAGCTCGGCGAACCTTTCTGTGAGGACGCTCATTCGAGCGGCACCGCCGGGAATGCATCCGCGGACGGGCCGGGGGGCGGCTTTGTGGCGACGGCCCTCAGTTGACCATCGCGCGCAGCGCCTGGCGCAGCGAGTGCGTCGTCTGCAGCACCGCCGTGGGCTCGTACCCGCAGTGGGCCATGCAGTTCTCGCAGCGGGGGTCGCGCCCGCGGCCGTACTTGCTCCAGTCGGTCGTCTCCAGGAGCTCTTTGTAGGTCTGCGCGTATCCGTCGGACATCAGGTAGCAGGGGCGCTGCCAGCCGAACAGCGAGTAACTGGGGATCCCCCACGCGGTGCACTCGAATTCGGCCTTGCCTTCGAGAAAGTCGAGGAACAGGGGGCTGTGGTTCAGCCGCCAGCGCTTGCGCCGGCCGTCGGCGAAGGCCTCGGTGAACAGCTCGCGGGTCTGGCGCACTCCCAGGAAGTGCTCCTGGTCGGGCGCTTTCTCGTAGGCGTAGGCGGGCGAAATCATCATCTCGTCGACGCCGAGGTCGTCGTTGAGGAAGTCGAGCACCTCGCGCACGGTCTTGGGGGAGTCCTGCGTGAAGAACGTCGTGTTCGTCGTCACGCGAAAGCCGGCCGCCTTGGCGGCCTTGATCGCCGCGACGGCCTTATCGAATACGCCCGCGCGTTCGACGGAGGCGTCGTGGCGCTCGCGCAGCCCGTCCATGTGGACCGCCCACGCGAAGTAGGGGCTCGGCTTGAAGTTCTCGAGCTTGCGCTCGAGCAGCAGCGCGTTCGTGCAGAGGTAGACGAACTTCTTGCGCTTGACCAGTTCCGCCGCGATCGTGTGGATCTCCGGATGGATCAGCGGCTCGCCACCCGCGATTGAGACCATCGGCGCGCCGCTCTCTTCGATCGCACCCACGGCTTGCTCGACCGACATGCGCCGCCGCAGCGTGTGCTCGGGGTGTTGGATCTTGCCGCAGCCGGCGCACTCCAGGTTGCACTGGAACAGCGGCTCCAGCTCCACGATCAGCGGGAACTTTTCTCGCCGCGCCAAGCGCTGGCGCATCAGGTACCACCCCATGCGCGTGCTCTGTCTCAACCGCGCTGCCATCTACGGGCTCACAGTAGACGATTGCGGCTCGCCTACTCCTGCGCTCGCCGGGCCCGCGGCGCGCGCGAGCGCGGCTGCCGCGCGCGCGACACCCGCGACCGTCGCCAGCGGGCGCGTCAGCTCGCGGGTGGGCGTGTCGGAGATGATCCGCACCACCGCGAACGGCCGCTCGCCCGCCGCGCGGGCGAGCCACACGGACTCCATGTCCACTGCGACGGCCCCGCGCTCGCGCAGCTGCGTGCGCGCGTCCCCCATCGCCAGGCGCTCGACGGAGGCGATGACCCCGCGCCGTACGGTCATCCCACCGGCGAGCAGCGCCGCCGCGAGCTGCTCGGCGCCCGCGCATGTCACTCGCTCTCCGTCGGGTCCGATCACCGCATCGGCCACGATCGCGTCGCCGACCTCCCCCAGCTCATCCAAACCGCCGCCGAAGCCCATCACCAGCAGTCGCCGCGCGGGGTCCGCGCGCAGCTCCGCGGCGGCCTCGCGCGCGCGGCGGGGCCCCATGCCGGTCTGGCACACACGCGGCGGGGGGACCGTCGAGCGCGCTCCGCGAGCGGACCGCCGCAATCCGATTCGGATCATCGCCGCCTCCAGACGCAGCGGCGCGGCGATCAGGAGGTCGCTCATGCGCCGCTCGCCTCCGCGCCGGCCACCGCCGGCGTCCCTCGCGCGCTCCCGGTGCGGCCGCCCGCGGACTGGATGCCGAGGGAGCGCAGCGCGCAGCGCGCAGCGGCGTGGCCGCTGCAGCACGGCGCCCTCCAGCGTCGCGGGCCAGCCGGTCGCCGTCCACGCTCCAGCGAGCGCGAGTCCGGGCGTGGCGGTGCGCGGGCCGCAGCGCAGCGCCGCGCTGCCGGGCTGCGCGCGGAACGTCGCGGCGTGCTCGCGCGTCACGAGGAAGCGCTCCACGCGCGCGGCGCGCGCGCGCGGGAAGAGCGCGGCGAGGGCCGGCAGGAAGCGCTGGCGCAGCTCGTCCACGCTGGTGCTCATCTCGCGCTCGGCGCCCGAGAGGGAGACCGCGAGGTACTGCTGGCCCTCCCCTACGCCGCCGGCGGCGCTGCGATCGAACACGTACTGCACCGGGGTCCGCACTCCCGCCGCGAAGGGCCGCTGGCACACGAGGCGATCGTAGACCACGTGCAGGTTCACGATCGGCTCCTCGCGCAGCGCTCCGGCGCGCGCCGCGGCGGCGGGGTCCAGCGGCTCGATCAGCTTCGCGGCGCGCGCGTGCGGGAGCGCGACCACGACCGCCTCCGCGCTCAAGCCCTCCTCGCCACCGCGCACCTCGAAGGCCGCCCCCGCGCTTCGCAGCTCCTGCGCGCGCCAGCCCAGCAGCAGCTCCACGCCCGCCGCGCGCAGCGCGCGCTCGGCGGGCTCGCCCACGATCTCGCTGAGCGGACGGCGGTGAAAGCCGATGTCGCCCGCGTCGGAGCGCTCCAGCAGGCCCTTGCGGAAGACGAACGCGCCCAGCGCCAGCGACGCCTGCGCGGCCGGCAGGTTGAGCGTGGGCAGCGCGATCAGATCCCACAGCGCGGCGACCGCCTGCGCGTCCTGCCCGTGTGCGGCCAGCCACTCCCCCAGGTTGCGCTCGTCGAGCCCGGGCTTCTCCGGATCGAGGCGTCCGAGCGCGAGCGCGGCGCGTGCGGCCCCCAGGCGTTGTGGGAGCCGCAAATAGGAATAGCGCGCAAGCGCGCCGGCTAGGTGCAGCGGTGCCGGCAGCCCGGAGCGTCGCAGCGTGATCGGGGGCCCGTCGGGGCTGAACACCGGTATTTCCAGACGCCGCTGCACGGACACCCCGCGCTCGCCGCCGATCCGTGCGAGCAGCGCGCGGTAGGCCGTGCAGCAGCGCAGGAACACGTGTTGGCCGTTGTCCATCTGCAGTCCTTCGCGTTCAAAGGAGTACGCGGCCCCGCCGAGCCGCGGGCGTACCTCCACGAGCGTGACCCGCGCGCCGGCCGCCGCGCAGTCGAGCGCCGCGGTGATCCCCGCGAGGCCACCGCCGATCACCGCGACGCGCGCGCTCACTCTTCCGCGGGCAGGCGTTCGGCGGGATGGCGCTCGGGGACTCCGCGGCCGTGCAGCGCGCGCGCCGCGACCCACGCCTTTTCTGCCACGGTCAGCGTCACCCGCTGCGCGAGTGCCTGGTCGGGGCGCTCCTCGATGCGGCGCAGCACGCGCAGGTAGATGCCGGCCATCGCCAGCACGCACGCCGCGCTGCGCCGGTCCAGCAGCGCCAGCAGCGGCAGCCCGCGGTGAAACCAGTCGCGCGCGCGCAGACACTGAAAGCGTGTTAGGGCGTAGAGCTGCCCGACCTCGCCGCCTCCCATGCCGGCGATCACATCCGGCTCGGCGACGCTCGCTTCGCGCGCCAGCGCCGCCAGCGCGGTGGCGTCCAGCGGGCCGTCGTCGTGCAGGTGGTAGCGCACGAGATCTCTCGTCGGCAAGTAGACGCGTCCGTGCCGCGCGTCCTCGTGCAGATCGCGCACGATGTTCGTGATCTGCATCGCCACGCCGAGGTCGTCGGCCAGCTGCGAGGCCGGACGCGGCGTCGCGTTCTGCGCGGGCTCGCCGGCGGCCCCGTTCGCCGACGGGGGCGCGTGGCTGCCGAAGATCGCCAGGCACAGCCGTCCAATGGAGCCCGCGACGCGTCGGCAGTAGAGCTCCAGCTCGGGGAAGCTCGCGTAGGAGGTCTCGAGCACGTCCATCCTGACGCCCGCGAGGAGGTCTTCGAGGGCGTCCAGCGGCAGCGCGAAGTGCTCGCACGCATCCGCCAGTGCCGCCATCACGGGGTCGGGGTCGCCCGCCGAGAGCTCGCCCAGCGCTGCCTGCAGCGCATCCAGACGACGCAGCTTCTCCTCCTTGGCGAGCTCCCCGTCGCCGATGTCGTCCACGCGCCGCGCGTACGCGTAGACCGCGCACATCGCGCGCCGCTTGGGCGCGGGTAGCAGGCGGATGCCGTAGTAGAAGTTTCCCGCCGCCGCGCGCGTGAGCGACTCGCACTGGCGGTAGGCGAGCCGCGTGCGTGCGGTCTCGGCGCTCACCTGCCGCGCCCCGCGAGCAGCGCCGCTGTCACCACGAGGCGCCGCGCGCGCGAGGCGCGAGGCGCACCCGCCAGCACTTCGTAGCCGGATCGCTCGATCGCCTCCAGCGCCGCGCGCGCACCACCGGCGAAAGCGGCGACCGCGAGCCGCTCGCGCCCGCGCAGCGTGTCGAGCAGCGGCAGACCCTGCGCGAGCAGCGCGCGCGTGCGCGCGACCTCGAACGCCAGCAGGCCGCGCAGGCGCCAGCTCGCTCCGGCGCCGCGCCCCGCCTGCGCGCCGCCCGCCGCCTGCGCGCCGTCGCCCGCCTCCGCGTGGTCTTCCGCCGCGCCGCGCCGCGCCTGCGCGCCGTCGCCCGCCTCCGCGTGGTCTCCTGCCGCGCCGCGCCGCGCCTGCGCGCCATGTTCCGCCTCCGCGTGGTCTCCTGCCGCGCCGCGCCGCGCCTGCGCGCCATGTTCCGCCTCCGCGCGGTGTCCTGCCGCGCCGCGCCCCGCCTGCGCGCCATGTTCCGCCTCCGCGCGGTGTCCTACGCCGGCCAGCTCGTCCTCTTCGCAGCCGAAGCGCGCGCGGTCTGCGGCCGGCAGATAGATGCGCCCGCGCGCGAAATCCTCGGCGACGTCCTGCCAGTGCTCGGCGAGCTGCAGCGCCGTGCAAATCCGGTCTGAGAGCGCGATGCGCTCCGCGCTCGCGTTGCCGAACACGCCGAGCACGAGCTCCCCAACGGGGTTCGCGGAGAGCGCGCAGTAGCCCAGCAGTTGTTCCCATGTCTCGTAGCGCACGACCCGCTGATCGACCCGGTTGGCCTCGATCAGGCGCAGGAACGGCTCGCGCGGCAACGCGCACGCGCGTAGCGTCGACTGCAGCCCGACCAGCAACGGGTGCCGTGCGCGGCCCGCGTAGGCGCGCTCCAGTTCCTCCTGCAGCCACTGCAGCGCCGCCAGCCGCTCGGCGGGCGGGCCTCACCATCGCCGAGCTCGTCGACCAGCCGCGCGAAGCCGTAGAGGGCCAGCAGGTGTGTCCGCGCACGGCGCGGCAGCACGCGGCTGGCGACCGGGAAGTTCTCGCCGCGGGCCCGCGCCATCACCGCCGCGACCGAGGGTGCGACGGGGGGCGTGTCGGCGAGCAGCAGCATCACACCGCGCTCTCGGCCGGCGCGACGACGGCCGTGTCCACATCGCGATCGCGATGCTCGGCGTGAGCGTCGGACTCCTCGTCGGCGGCGCGCAGACAGCGGCCGAGGGCCATTACGGGGAAGCTCAGACGGTAGAGGTGGTAGTTGATGTAGTAGTCCGACGGGAAGCCGGTGCCGGTGTACTGCGGCTCATCCCACGTGCCGTCCGCGCGCTGGGTCTGCGCGAGCCACGCGATCCCGCGCGCGACGGCGCGCGAAGGCTGGTGCGCGTCGCCGGCGGCGTGCAGGGCGAGCAGCGCCCACGCGGTCTGCGAGGCCGTGGAGTCCCCGCGCCCGACCCACGCGGGGTCGTCGTAGGAGCGCGGATCCTCACCCCAGCCGCCGTCGTCGTTTTGGTGCTCCTCCAGCCAGCGCACGGCACGGCGGATGCAGGGCTCCTGCGGCGGGAGGCCCATCGCGGCCAGCGCGGGCAGCGCGGCACCGGTGCCGTAGACGTAGTTGATTCCCCAGCGACCGAACCACGACCCGTCGGCCTCCTGCTGCTCGAGTAGCCAGCGCAGGCCCGCGCGTGCGATCGGTGTCTCGCCGCGTCCGAGCGCCGCGAGCAGCTCGAGCACGTGCGCGCTGACGTCGGCGCTGGGCTCGTCGATCACCTCGCCGAAATCGAGGAACGGCAGCGCGCGCACGAGCGCGCGCGTGTTGTCCGCATCGAACGCCGCCCAGCCGCCGCCGGCGCTCTGCATGCCTTCCAGCCAGCGCGCTGCGCGATCGAGCGCGCCGCGCGCGCCCTCGCGATCGGGTGGCGCGGCGCGCAGCAGCGCGAGCCCGACCTCCGCGGTGTCGTCGGTGTCGGGGTAGTTGTGGTTCGCGAACTCGAACGCCCACCCGCCCGGCTCCAGCTGTGGCCGCGCGACGGCCCAGTCGCCACGCACCCGCACCTCCTCCGCTTGCAGCCACTGCAGCGCGCGTCGCAGCGCGGGATGCTCACCCGGGACACCGGCGTCGGAGAGCGCGATCGCGGCGAGCGCGGTATCCCAGACCGGCGACTGGCAGGCCTCCAGGCGCCGGCTCGCTCCGGGCGGCGCACCGGGTGGGCGGGGTTCGGGACCATCGTCGCGATCCTCGACCATGAAGCGCTCGAGACCTTCCAATCCGCGGCGCATCACGGGATGCTCGAGGGGGTACCCGGCGAGGTGCAGCGCCATCAGCGAGTAAACCCACGGCGGCTGGATCCCGCCCCAGGAGCCGTCGGCCTCCTGGCGGCGCACGATCCAGCGCTCGGCGCGCGCGAGCGCGAGGCGGCGCAGCGGCGCCAGCGGATGGCGCTCGTAGAGGCGCAGCAGGCGGTCAAGGCGCGTTAGCCAGGCACCCGCGGAGAGCCCCGAGGCGCGCGGTCGGTCGACCGGTGGGCCGTGCAACTCCTGGAGACCGAATGCCAGCGCGCGCTGCGGGCGGTGTGCGGTGACGATCGTCAGCGCGACGATCGTCTGGCGCGCCCAGCAGGCGAAGTCGTAGATGTTCAGTGCCACCGAGGACGGCAGCAGCACGATCTCCGGCGGTAGCGCCGGGATGCGCTCCCAGGGCCACAGGCCGAACATCGCCAGCCAGACGTGCGTGAAGACGCGAGCGCGCTGCAGGCCGCCGCCGGCGCGGATGTAGTCGGCCGCGAGCTGCATGTGCGCGGCCTCGGCGCTGTCGCCGGCCAGGCGCAGCGCCCAGTAGGCCTCGATCGTCGTCGAGAGATCGCCCTCCCCGCCGTAGAAGTTCGACCAGGTGCCGTCGGCGCACTGCTGGGAGCGGATCCAGGCGGCCGAGCGCTCGGTCTCCTGCGCGGTGCGGATCCCGAGGAACTCGCGCAGCAGCATGTCCTCGGCGTCCATCGTGACGTTGGTCTGCAGCTCTCCCTTCCACCAGCCCGCATCGTCCTGGAGAGCGAGCAGATGCGCGCAGGCGCGCTCCAGCGCGACCCGGGCATCGGTGCTCATCTCGACGGTCGACGGCGACATGATCGACAAGCTAGATCCTTTCGCTTCACAGCGCTCGCGGACGCGGTGATATCACGTTGCCGGCCCGCCCGTCGCAAAGGTTCGACCTCGGGGCGTCCTCGCGCCCGCGACCTACGGCGCACCGGCCTCCGCGGCGCCGCTGCCGCGGACCAGCACCTCGGCGTGCGCGTGCGACGTGATGACGTGCGTGCGCAACGCGACCTCGGAGACCACACGCGGTACGGGTGAGGTGAAGCGGTAGAGCATCAGGCCGTTGACATCGGCGTGCTGGACGAGGCGAAAGCCCGCCGCGGGCGGCGTGCCGGCATTGGGCGCGAGCGGCGCGTAGCCGGTCTCGTCGATCTCGCGCAAGCGGACCTGCGTGTCGCGCGTGAGGTTGCGCAGCGGCGGCAGGTAGTACTCCAGCGGCGCCGCGCCGAGCTCGACGGTCGTGATCGCGGTCTGCGCCGGGACACCGTGCTGCGCGAGCGTTCCGCGCGATGCCGCCGATGCCGGCTGCGAGGCCGACGCTGGCGCGCGCCAATCGCGGCGCAGCGTCTGCGCGAGGCCGCGCCAGTCGCCGCGCTGCAGGCGCGGACTGAGATCGACGTCGATGCTGAGCGCGAGGAACGCGATGGCGATCAGCGCGCCGAGCACCATGCCGGCGCGCCCGCAGCGGCGCGCGGCGACGATCACGCCGATCGTCGCGCTGAGCGGGATCATCGCGGCGACGAGGTTGCGCGGCGCGAGGAAGTCGGCACCGAGCAGCGCGAGCACCAGCGGCAGCAGCACGCCGCAGGCGGCGATCGCGAGCGCGAGCAGCGCGCCGTCGCTCTCCTGCGGGGTTAGCGCGCGCCACAGTGCGAGTCCCACGCCAGCGAGGATCACCAGCGCGACGAGCAGCTCGACACCGTGCCCGAGGGGGGCCGCGGAGTAGCCGGTGAGGTAGTACTGCGGAAGCGCTTCCAGGCGCGCCGCGAGCGCCCATTCGCCGATCCACTGCGTGCCGTGGCCACCCTGCGCGACGATCAGCGAGACTAGCGCGAGGCCCACCAGCGCGAGCGCGGCGACCGCCGCGAAGGCGGACAGCGGCGGGGGACGCAGCGCGCCCTCGAGCCTGGGGCGCCGGGCGGTCCCGCGGCGCTCAGCATCGCCCTCAGCGGCCTGCCCCGCATCCGAGGACGCGCGGCGGGGCCGCAGCAACCAGAGCGCCATCGGGATCAGCAAGAAGATCGCGAAGTAGTGGCTGAGCAGGGCCAGCGCAGCGGTGAGCGCGAACAGCGCGTAGCGGCGCGTTGCGGGCGCTCGATCGGCGCGCAGCATGCAGAGCATCGCAAGCGCGGTGAACAGCACGAAGAAGGCGTACGCGCGGGCCTCCTGCGAGTACCAGACGAACAGCGGGTTGACCGCGACGAGGGCCGCCGTGAGGATCGCGGCTCGCCGGCCACTCACCCCGCGCCCGGCGAGCTCCCAGCCGATCCCCCAGGCGACGGGGACGGTCGCGATCCCGGCGAGCGCGGAGGGCAGGCGCAGCGCGATCTCGCCGGTTCCCAGCGCGCGTGAGAAGACCCACACGACGAGGTACCACAGCGGCGGCGTGTTCTCGGTGTGCACGAACGCGCGCAGCGTCGCCACGAGCCCGGGGTGCAAGACGTGCACGGGGGTGAAGGCCTCGTCGTACCAGAAGCTCTGCAGGTTCAGGGTGCCGAGGCGCAGCGCGGCTGCGAGCAGCGTCAGCGCGACCAGCGGCCACCACGGTGGCAGTGAGCGCGCGCGAGCGGATGTCTCGGCCCGTGCCTCGCGTGGGCCCGCGTCTACCGCGGCGCTCGCGGTGTCAGCCATTGACGCCTGCGAGCGGTGCGTGCGGCGCGCCCGCCGGCGTGGCGCGCCCGCAGAGGTCTTCGCCGACCGCCGAGCCGAAGCAGGCGTAGCGGTTGATGCGCTTGTTGGGCGTGTAGGGCAAGAGGTAGAAGCCGCCATGCGAGGCGCGCGCGCCGTGGAGGATCGGCCCGGTCACGATCAGGCAGATCTGGGGGAGTGCCCCGGGCGGTCCGGGCGAGGTGTTGCCGCAGAGGACGTCGCGCGTGGTGTGGTGTTCGAGATCCTGCTCGACGGAGATGTTGTGGTAGTTGCGGCCGGTCAGCGTGCGCCAGGTGCGCAGGTCGGCGGTGATGCGCGTCGCGGTGTGGGTGTCGAGCACGACGTCGTTGACGACGGCGACGGCGAGCAGCAGGAAGGCGAGCACCAGCAGCGTGCTCTCGATGCGACGCAAGTCGCCGCGGCCGCGCAGCTCGCGATCGCGCGGACGCAGCCGCTCGGGCAGGCGCTCCCAAGCGCTTTTACGGGGCAGGCTCGCGGAGGTGTCGCTCATTTGGACACCGGCGAGAACAGCGGCGCGGTCTGATGGGCGATGAACAGCACCTGTACCGCGAGCGTCGCGATCAGCAGACGTCGGTCGCGCGTGACGACGGCGAGCGGCAGCGACCAGAGTGTGTACCACGCGAGCAGCCAGGTGCTGGTAACCGCGATCGCCAGCAACGTCCAGCCGGAGGCCGCCACCCAGTCGTAGCCGCGCCAGGTGCGCCACAGCAGGTGCACGACGATCGCGACGAGCGCCAGCTTGAGCAGGTCGTGGTCGATCGGGAAGACCCCGGGCTTGCCGAACAGGTGCGCAATCTCGGTCGCGAAGCTGTCGGTGGAGACGAGCGCGGCGTCGCGGTTGAGCGCGGCGATGATGTCTAGGCCGTGCAGCCCGAAGATTGGCAGCGAGACGATCGTGACCAGTACGACCATCGCGAGCACCCCGAAGAGCCCGGCGAGGTTGCGGCGGGCGAGCAGCATGAACGGCAGCAGCGCGGCGGCAACCGTCTTGATCAATGCTCCCGCGACGACGGAGGCCGCGGCGGGGGCGTCGCGGCCGGCGAGCGTGAGGCTCACGGCGGCCATCATGAACGCGGTCATGATCAGGTCGTTGTGGGCGCCGCCGAGGCCGTAGATGACGTACAGCGGGTTCGCGCCGACGGCGATCAGCGCGGGGACGGGGTTCAGCTCGCGCTGGCGCGCGCAGCGCCAGGTCAGCGCGAGCGTCGCGCCGCTGGCGAGTAGCGCCTCGAGCTTCATCCCCCATAGCGCGCCCTTCAGTCCGAGCGGCACGAGCGGATAGCTGAAGAGCAGCGTGTAGAGCGGACCGTAAGCGGTTGCGGTGCGCAGCCAGTCACTGCCGATGTAGGTGTAGACGGCGTCGCCGCGGATCGCGTGCGGGCCGTGCAGATAGGGGTTGATCCCGTGCAGGACGCCCATGCGGGCGTAGGCGATGTAGCTGAAGACGTCGGTTGAGAACAGGATCGGCCCCGCGAACACGATCAAGTTGAGCGCGGCGACGAGCGCGATCGCCCAGCGCGCGGAGAGCCGGCGGGCGATCGCGAGCATGCCGGCATAGGCCGCGGTGAACGCGAGCAGCGCGATTAGAAAGACGCGGTAGCCGAGGCGCTCGCCGATACCCTGCAGCCAGCTTGAAATCTCCGGCGAGCGAGGGATCAGCGGCGCGTGGCCGAGGGCTGCATCGAGCACGATCTCGAGCGTCGCGGCGAGCAGCACGAGCGTGCAGAGTCCCGCGAGCGCGGGCACCCAGCGCTGCGCGCCGGAGCCGTCGGCGGCACGCGCGGCATCGAGCCCATCGCCGCGGAGGGGCCCGGCGGCGCCCTCGGGGCTCACGTGCGCGGGCTGGAGGGTCAATCCTGGAAGCGCAGGACGTCGAGGGCGCCGGTGACCTCGAAGACGCGCTGCACGGAGGGCTCGCCGCGGCGCAGGAAGAGCTCGCAGCCGCGCTCGCGAGCGCGAGCGTCGGCCTGCAGCAGCAGCCGCAGACCGGTGGAGTCGATGAAAGCGAGGCGCTCGAGATCGATCACGAGGCGCGCCGGATTCCCTCGCTCCACCTCCTCCAGGCGCGCTTCTAGCTCTCGCGCGCCCGCGAGATCGAGTTCGCCGGCCAGCGCAATGCTGGCCGTGCTGTCCTCGATGGCACTCGTGACCACGAGGGTTCCGGGAGTCGGCGCGGAGGCGCTCATGTCAGGGACTCTAATGCACAGAGCAGCCCCAACGCGACCCTGAGCGGGCCGCCGGGACTTTGCCGGCCACCCCGCTCACCGCTGTTGCCAGGGGTCAACGAGCTCGATCCCGGTGTCTTCAAAATCAGCGGTGTTGCGTGTGGCGAGCGTCGCCGCGAGGCGGCGACAGATCGCCGCTATCTGCGCGTCTGCCATGCCGATCGGGCGACCGGCCTGATCGCGACTGGTGACGAGGTCGGCGTAGTGAGCGGCGGCCGCCGCATCGAAGGGTTCGACGCGACCTCCGAGGTCGTCGTCGATCAGCCCTCGGATCGCGGTGCTCAGTCGCTCCCTGCGTCTGCCCGCGGGCAGACGTGCGGCGCCGTACAGCAACTCGGCGGCGGTGATGGCAGTCGTCGCGACGGTCGAGACGTCAAGCGAGTCCACCCATTCCACCACGCCCTCGTGGGGCTCGCGGCGGACGAGCTCCGAGAGGACGGTCGTATCGAGCAAGATCACTTCTGCAGGGCGGCCGCGCGCGGCATCTCGCTCCGCCCGGGCACGGCGAGCTCCGCTCCGTCAAGAGCAGCGAAGCGAGCGTGGATGCGACTGCCGAGAGCGCCCCGCGGCTGCTGGGAGGGCAGCGCATCGGTCAGAATGGCTCGCGCCTCGGCCTCCATCGAGCGCCCGTGACGCGCGGCGCTCACACGCAAGCGAAGCTTGGTGTCCTCATCGAGCCCGCGTATGGTCAACGTCGCCATCGGCACCTCCTCTATCCGGCTGTCATTGCATGCAATGCATGCATTGTAGCCGCTATAGCGCGGTCCAGACGCTCTTGGTCTCCAGGTAGGCGCCGAGCCCGTCGTGGCCGTGCTCGCGCCCGACGCCGGATGCCTTGAAGCCGCCGAAGGGTGCGTTGGGCTCGACGTTGCCCCAGGTGTTGATGTAGACCATGCCTGCGCGCAGCAGCGCGGCGAGGCGGTGCGCGGAGCCGACGTCACGCGTCCAGACGCCGGCGGCGAGCCCGTACTCGTTGTCGTTGGCGCGCGCGGCGACCTCCTCGAGCGTGTCGTAGGGCGAGGCGACGAGCACCGGCCCGAAGATCTCCTCGCGCGCGATCTTCAACTCGTCGTCGGTGACGGCGAACAGCGTGGGCGCGACGAAGTAGCCGCCGCTGTCGCGCAGCGCGGCCTCTCCCCCGGCGAGCAGCTCAGCGCCCTGCTCGCGCCCGGAGTCGACGTAGCCCAGCACGCGCTGCTGCTGCTCGGCGGAGACGAGCGGACCGAGTTGGGTGTCGGTGTCGAGGCCGGCCCCGAGGCGAGTGTCGTTGGCGCGCTCGGCGAGCGTGCTCATGACCTCATCGAAGCGCTCCTTGGGCACGAACAGGCGCGAGCCGGCGTTGCAGGCCTGGCCGGAGTTGAAGTAGATCCCCTGGAAGGCTCCCTTGACGGCGGCGTCGATGTCGGCGTCGGGCAGGATGATGTTCGGCGACTTGCCGCCCAACTCGAGCGTCACGCGCTTGAGGGCGCGACCGGCCTTCGCGCCGATCTCACGCCCAACCGCGGTGGAACCGGTGAACGCGATCTTGTCGACGTCGGGGTGCTCGACGAGCGCGGCGCCGGTCGCGCCATCGCCGGTGAGGACGTTCAGGACGCCCGGCGGCAGCCCGGCCTCCAGCGCGAGCTCCCCGAGGCGCAGAGCCGAGAGCGGCGTCTGCTCGGCGGGCTTGAGCACGATCGTGCAGCCGGCGGCGAGCGCAGGCGCGATCTTCCAGGCGGCCATCATCAGCGGGAAGTTCCAGGGGACGATCTGTGCGCACACGCCGACGGGCTCGCGGCGGGTGTAGCAGTGGATGTCCGGCGCGGTCACCGGCAGCACGGCGCCCTCGATCTTGGTGGGCCAGCCGGCGAAGTAGCGCAGGTGAGCGACGGTGCCGGCGACGTCGACGTAGCGCGCGAGGTTCACGGGCTTACCGTTGTCGAGGGACTCGATCTCGGCGAGCTCCTGCGCGTGGTCTTCGATCGCTTGCGCGAGGGTGAACATGATGCGCTCGCGACCGCTCGCGGGCATGCTCGCCCAGGGGCCATCGGTGAACGCGGCGCGCGCGGCGGCCACCGCTCCCGCGATATCGGCCGGCCCGGCGTGGGCGACCTGCGCGATCTCGCGGCCGGTGGCGGGGTCGCGCGTCGCGAACGTGCGCCCGTCGGCGGCCGCGGGGCGCTCGGCGCCGATCAGCAGGCGGTGCGGACCGGCGATGAAGGCGCGCGCGGCATCGCCGAGGGCGTCGGGAAGTGTGGAGGCGGCGGTATCGGTGGGCATGCGCTAGAGCCTACCTCGACCGCCCACGCTCCGGGCGAGTCTACGGCCGCAGCACGATCTTCAACGCCTCGCGCTTGTCATAAAGCGCGTAGGCCTCGGGCGCGTCGTCGAGGCTCATGTGATGAGTGACGAGCGGCCCGGGATCGAGCACGCCGGCGTCCATCAGCGCGAGTACGCGGTCGACGTGCCCGATCACATTGGCGTGCCCGGCGCACACGTGCAGCGACTTGATCCACAGCAGACCCATGTGCACCTCCGTGCGCTCGGCGTAGACACCAATCGCCTGCACGGTGCCGCACTTGCGCGTCAGACGCAGCGCGAGGTCGAGTGCCTTGGGGTGACCGACCGCGTCGATACAGACATCCACCCCACGCCCCGCGGTCGCCGCGCGCGCGGCGGCGCGCGGGTCGCCCTCTTCCAGATGCACAGCCTGCGCGCCGAAGGACTCAGCCATCGCGAGGCGCTCGGGTACGGAGTCCACGGCGATCACGTGCGCGGCGCCGGCAGCGCGAGCGGCCTGCACAGCGCAGAGCCCGACCGGTCCGAGGCCGAGCACGGCGGCCACGTCGCCGGGTTGCAGACCGCTGTCCACGACGGCGTGAAAGCCGGTTCCCATCACATCGCCGGCGAACAGCGCGAGGTCATCGCTCATTCCCTTGGGCACGCGGCGCAGGACGAGATCGGCGCTGGGCACCAACGCGCGCTCGGCCTGCGTGCCCTGCAGCGAGCCGAGCGTCGCGCCGTGGCCGAACGTGCGCGAGGCGTCGCACTTGTGAAAGAGGCCGCGACGGCAAAAGAAGCAGCGCCCGCATGCGGTCTGAAAGCAGCCGAGCACGCGGTCGCCGACGGACACCTCGTGTACGTCCTCGCCAATCTCCAGGACGGTACCCACATACTCGTGGCCGATCGTGAAGCCGGGCTCGATCTGCACGCGCCCGTGGTAGATGTGCAGATCCGAGCCGCAGACGCCGGTGGCCTCAATCCGGACGATCGCGTCGGTCGGAGCGAGGATCTTGGGCTCGGGAACCTCAACGACTCGGACCTCGCCGGGGGCCTGGAAGGTGACGGCACGCATGGAGTTGCGACCCTATCGCGCCGCGGGCGCCCTTGTCGCTCAGGCGAACAGCTCGGCGACCGTGGGGCGAAAGTCGGGTACGGCGTCGCTCAGGTCCAGCGTATCCTCGAGACCGTGAACGTGCGGCTCACGCCCGCTGCGATGGACGGTCGCGGTCCGCGTGTCGGGATCGAGCACGACCACGGCGATCGTGCCGGCGGCGAGCCATTCTTCGAGCTTCTTGCGCACCTCACCGGGACGGTCGGTCGGCGAGAGCACCTCGACCGCAAAGTCGGGAGCGCCGGACCAGTACTTCGTGGTGGGACCGACCCGCTCGTAGCGTTCCCGGGAGATGAAGGCGGCGTCGGGGGCGCGCACGGTGTCGGGATCGCTCTCCAACACGAACCCGGTCTCGGCGCCGAGCGTTACCCCGCTCCCGGTGCGCCGGACGTGTGCAAACAGCAGCGCGCCAACGGTCGAGACGACGCGCCCGTGCTCGATCCCGGCGGGCTCCATCACATGTAGCTCCCCCCGCACGAGCTCGTAGCGCCAGCGGCCTCTGGGCATGCGCAGCAGCTCTTCGGCTGTTGTCGTGCGGGCATCTACAGTCATATCCGACCAGGATAAGTGACGGGGACGCAGACAACGGTCAGCACTGGTATCGCTAGCCTCGGGGCGAGCGAGCGGCCACCTGACGAGCGGCTATCTTGACCTCTCCGCCGCCCGATTCCGACCAGGAGGATTCACCTATGGCAGCCAGCGTCTCCAAGGCCGTGCTCATCACCGGCTGCTCGACGGGCATCGGCCGCGCGACGGCGGAGCGCCTGGCGCGGGCGGGCTGGACGGTCTACGCGACGGCGCGGCGCCCGGAGTCGATCGAGGATCTCGCGCAGGTGGGCTGCAAGACGCTCGCGCTGGACGTCACCGACGAGGCCTCAATACGCGCCGCGGTGAGCGCTGTGCAGGACGCCGAGGGCGCTGTGGGCGTGCTCGTCAACAACGCGGGCTACAGCCAGGGAGGCCCGATCGAGCAGGTACCGATGGAGGCGGTGCGCCGTCAGTTCGAGACGAACGTGTTCGGGGCGATTCGCCTGGCGCAGCTCGTGCTCGGAGGCATGCGCGACCAGCGCTGGGGCAAGATCGTCAACGTCGGCTCGATGGGCGGCCGCGTGACCTTCCCGGGCGGCGGTCTGTACCACGCGACGAAGTACTCGCTGGAGGCGATCAGCGACGCGCTGCGCTTCGAGGTGCGCGGCTTCGGCGTCGACGCGATCCTGATCGAGCCGGGTTTGATCACGAGCGACTTCGCACAGGCGGCGGTCGCGAGCACCGCCACGCTGGATGAGGAGCACAACACGACCGGCGGCGTCTACGAGCAGTTCAACGCAAAGGTCGCGGCGCTGACGACCGGTGTCTACGAAGGTCCGATGCGCCGCCTCGGTGGCGGCCCGGACGTCGTGGCGAAGGCGATCGAGAAGGCGATCTCGCGTCGCCGCGCCCCCGCGCGCGTGCTCGTCACGCCCTCGGCGCGGCTCACAGTCCTCCAGCGCCGCCTGCTCCCGGACCGCGCGTGGGACGCCGCGATGCGCGTGCAGTTTCCACAGCCTCGCTAGCCGCAACCTCGATAGTAAAAATCGGACCCCGCCGCGCGGGCGTACGCGCGCGCGGCGGGGTCCGCAAACCGACACCCAACTCCTATCCCTCAGCGGGCGATCAGCGGCGCGGGTCGTCCTACGTGAAACCCCTGCGCGTAGTCGACCCCGAGCTCGCCCAGCAAACTCAGCGTGGGCTCGTCGCCGACGAACTCGGCGATCGTCTGGCGGCCCATGCCGCGCGCCACATCGACGATCGCTCTCACGACGAGTCGGTCGTTGCGAGAGGCGGGGAGCTCGCGCACGAAGTCGCCGTCGATCTTCAGGTAGCTGAACGGCAGGCGCTTGGCGTAGTAGAAGGAGCCAAAGCCGACTCCGAAGTCGTCGAGCGCGATCGCGCAGCCGAGCGACTGCACACCTTCGCAGAAGGCGCGAGCGCGGCGGATGTCGGAGATTGCGGCGGTCTCGGTGATCTCGACGACGAGGCGGCGCGGATCGGCCCGGTTGCGAGCGAGCTCGGACTCGATGTGGGCAAGCATCCCGCGATCGGTGACGGACAGCGCCGAGAGATTCAGCGCGACGCTGCGGGCGTCTCCCGCGGCGTGCTCGCCCGCGAGCTCCCCTCCGAGCAGGCCGGCGACGCGACTGACGACTAGCCGGTCGATCTCGCGCACCAGCCCGTAGCGCTCAGCGGCAGGCAGGAACGCACCAGGTGCCACCAGGCGCCCGTCGGGTTCGTCGGCGAGCCGCACGAGCGCCTCGTAGTGGGAGACGGCGCCACCGGCGAGCTCGACGATCGGCTGAAAGTGCAGCACGAAGGCTCCTTCGCGCAAGGCGCGACGCAGGCGTCCGAGCCACGGACGCGGATGCAGGCCCGCGTTGGAGGCCAGCGCGCTCTGCGCGCGCAGCACGAAGCGTGGCGCCTGCGTCCCCCCGGCGGTCGTGGTCGAGCTGCTGTCCATCTCGCGAGCGATCTTCGACGCGGCCCCCGATTGTTCCTTGAGCTGTGAGCGTCCGTGCACCGCGCCGTGCGACCCCGCCGCACGCACGCCCGCGCGGCGGGCGCAGCCGATATAGCTCGGCAACGAGCCGAGGCGCAGCCCCTCCGCGCACCCCTCAGGGGCCTCGCAAGCCGGCGTGGTCTACCCTGGGATCTCGATGGCGGCGAGAACAATCGTGACCTTCCACCCCGATGTGGCTTGTGACCTCTGCGGTCGACGGCTGCTGCGCGGCGAGCGTCCGGACGTCTTCCTCGGTGGCGGCCAGCGACGCATGGTCTGCGAGCTGTGCGCCCCGCGCGCCACCCATGAGGGCTGGCGGCGCGAGGTCGAGGCGCAGTTGACAAGCCCGCGCGCACAGCATCCGCAACGCAGCCGTTCGCTGCTGGGACGCCTGCGGCAGCTGCGCGAGCCGGTCCGGGCAGCCGACCAGCGATCGAACGCCGGTGCGTTGGGGTCCGACCCCGGCCTGCACTCGGCGAGCGCCGCGGGGAAACCGGAGTGGGCGGGTATCGAAAGCGAGTGGACCGGTAGCGACGACGAATGGGCGGGCGTCACCGAGGAGCACACCGCATCGGAGCGCCACGCCGGCGAGCTCGAAGACGATGTGGGCGAGCTCGCGCATCCTCCCGGCGAGATATCCCCGGGAATCGCTGTCCACGGCAATACCACGAGCAGCGGAGCCCCGGCAGCAGCGGCAGCCGATGCCGACGTGCGGCGGGCACTGGAGATCTTCAATGCCGGCGAGCCGCCGCGTCGCGTCGCGGGCGTGACGCGCTCGCTTGGCGCAGCCTGCGTGCGTGCGAGCCCGGTCGCCGGCAACAACACCGTCGCGATCGTGGTTGCTTGGGAGCTCTGCTGGTATCGCTACGAGATCGACCTCGCGGACGAGGCCGCGGGCGTGAGGATCGCGGCCGAGGGCATGGAGCTGGAGGAACTCCCCGCCGAGGACCGCGTCGCGAACGCGGCGGCCGACGAGCACGGAATGCTCTCACTCCTGGCAAGCTGAGCTAAGATGCTCAGGCAATGATCTACTGCGTGGTTCCCAAGGCACTCGAGGATGAGCTTTATCCGAAGCTCACCGCGCACTATGCGCACGACGAGAACGTGACCGTGATCGTCGAGCGTCGCGAGGCCGATCGGCGTGGCCGCCAGGCCGGACCGGTCGCTGCAGAGGACAGTCAGCGTCGCGTTGTGCGAGATCGCCGCCGCGCCCGGGTAGCGGGGGATCTGCTCCCGCTCGCCCAGCCCTGAGCGGGACGGCGCTGTTGCGGCGCCGACCGGCGACCGGATTGACACACGCCTCGCCCCTCGCGCCGCCGTACCGTCCCAAGCGGTCGCGATACTTCCCGCTATGAAAGTCATCGTTCACGTCGACGGCGGCGCTCGCGGCAACCCCGGACCGGCGGCGGCGGCGTGCGTAATCTCCGATCTCGACGGAGAAGTGCTCGAGGAGCGCGCGCAGCTGCTCGGCAGCGTTACGAACAACGTCGCGGAGTATCGCGCGCTACTACTCGGTCTCGAGCGTGCGCGAGCCCTCGGTGCGAGCGAGGTCGAAGTGATCGGCGACTCGGAGCTCATCGCCAAGCAGGTCCAGGGTCTCTACAAGGTCAAGCACCCGGCCATGCGACCACTGCACAGTGAAGCGATGGCCGCGTTGCGAGAGTTCGATCGCTGGTCGATTCGCACGGTGCCGCGCGCTCGCAACGCGCACGCAGACGCGCTCGTCAACGCTGCGCTCGACCAGGCCCGAGCCGCTACCCCGGGCTAACCCTCGCCGGACAGCCGGCTTTGCGGTGTCTGCTCGTTACTTAGCGCAGCGGCTGCACGGAATCCGCGATGGTCAGCATCTGCTGGTTGGTGAGTTCCTCCAGCAGTGTGTTGATCACCCAGTAGAGAACCTTGCCGTGGCGCCAGGCCACCATGTGGATATGGGCGCCGTCGGCGAAGATCATGTAGCTGCGACCGTCGCGATTCTGGGTTTCGTTGGGATGCGAGACGATCGGCGGATCGAGCCAGTCGGTGCCCTCAACGTCGTAGTAGCCCCCGAGGATGTTCTGCTGGAAGACGATGTCGTAGGCGTGGTGCAGGTGCCCTTCTGGGTCGCGCAGCGCGTAGGGGCGCACGGTTTCCTGTGTCGCGGGACCGGTTTGCAGCCGGGGATAGAGGACCGGGAAGGGCACTTGCACGGCGGCGCTCACGGCCTGCTCCTCATCGGTGGAGGGCGTCGGGTAGAGGTCGATCGCGGCTGGATCGGAGGACGCGGAGCTGTGATGGTGATGCCCGTGGGAGCCTCCGTGTGAGCTGGGGCTGGCGTGCGAGCTGGACCCTGTGACGCGTTCGCGGCCGTAGAGGAAATCCTTGAGCGTCGCGGCCGCCAGCTCGGGGGTCGTCGTCACGTAGGAGCCGCCGCCGAGGATGTAGTCGACGTTGTTGCGCTGGAATTGAACCTGGCGCAGGGGCTTGGTCTGGGAGAAGCCGATCAGCTTGGCGAGCTCCAGCAGGACACTCCCGGAGGGGGGAAAGTTGGTGCTGATGGCGTGCCCGACGGCCTTGGCGATCGTGCCGACCTGGTTCAGTTCAGGCGAGACCTGCTCGCGCAGGTCTCGCAGGAAGTCCTGCTGGCGGGCGACACGCACGAAGTCGGAGTCGGTGTGGCGGTAGCGGACGTAGGCGAGCGCGTTTTCGTTGCAGAGCTTCTGGTAGCCGGGCTGCAGGTTGATGTTGGTGTAGTCGGTTTCGGGGGTGCCGATGTTTTCGTTGAAGTAGCGGTGGTCGACGTTGACGTAGACGCAGCCGAGCTTGTCGACGAGGCGGATGAAGCCGGTGAAGGTGACGTCGATGATGCCGTTGAGCTTGAGTCCGGGGAGCACCTTTTTGACGGTCTCGGCGGCGAGCGTGGCGCCCTCGTCGTGCCCCGGCAGGACGCTGCCGATGGTGTAGGCGGAGTTGATCTTCGCGGGGTAGTAGATCTGCCCGTTAGGCGCTTTGATTGAGACGAGCAAATCGCGCGGGATCGACAGGACGGAGGTCTGTTCCTGTTCGGGGTCGAAGCGGACCAGCAGCATGGTGTCGCTGTGCGCGGCGGCGAGGCGTTCTTCGGAGTTCTTGGAGCCGTAGCGTTTGTCGGAGCCGAGGATCAAGAAGGTCTTGGGGCCGCCGCTGTAGATCGAGGTGATGAGCCCGCTGGGCGTGTGGATCTGGTTGAGCTTGGGGAAGACCTCGGCGGCGAGCTGATTGGCGGTGCGCAGCGCCCAGACGGCGGTGGCGGCGCCGCAGAGCAGCACGATCAGCACGCCGCCGATCAGGAAGCGCTTCCACATGCCGAGCCACAACCGGGGCGGGTACTCGTCTCCCACAGCGCCCAAGGTTATCCGCGCGGTCGGCGCGCCCGCGCCGCTCCGATGGCTAGGCTCAACCGATGCTGAGCCCCCGCAACCGCGAGCTTCTCGGCCTACTGCCGGCGGGACTGCTGGTGATGGCGGGCTTCACGGCGATCTTCATCCAGGCCGAGAAGAGCACTCCCGGAAGCTCGACCAACCTAACCCTCAACCACGCGTCGAGCCTCTCGCTGACCTACGGAGCGATCTTTCTCGGGCTGTGCCTGGCGGGGCACCTCGTGATCCGCTTCGCGCTGCCCGACGCGGACCCCTACCTGTTCCCACTCGGGGCGGTGCTGGCGAGCGTGGGGATCGTGATGGTCTATCGCATCAATCCGACGCTGGCGCGCCAGCAAGCGCAGTGGATGGTCTTCGGACTGCTGCTGTTCGCGGCGACGATCCTGTTGCTGCGTCGCCGCGGGGTGGGGGTGCTGGAGCGCTATCGGTACACGATCGCGGCGGTCGGCATCGGCATCACGGTGTTGCCGCGGCTACCGGGAATCGGGGGCGAAGTTAACGGGGCGTACCTAAACGTGCACTTCGGCAGCATCTCCTTTCAGCCCGCGGAGCTCGCGAAGATCGCGGTCGTGATCTTCCTGGCGAGCTACCTGCGCGACAACCGCCAGATCCTGGTGACCGCGGGCCGGCGCGTGCTCGGCGTGACGCTCCCGCCGATGAAGCAGTTCGGGCCGATGCTGCTGGTGTGGGGCGCGGCGATGCTGACGCTCCTGCTGACGCGCGAGCTGGGCACCTCGCTGATGTTCTACGGCTCGTTCCTGGCGCTGCTCTACGTGGCCACCGGGCGCCTGTCATTCCCGCTGATCGGCCTGCTGCTGTTCGCGTTCGGCGCGTGGTTCGTCGCGAGCCACGTGAGCCACGTGCACGCGCGCGTGCTGGCGTGGGAACACCCATTCGATGAAACCCTCTACAACCAGCGCGTGGGCGGCAGCTACCAGCTCGCGCAGTCGCTGTTCGCACAGGCCGACGGGGGTCTGTTGGGAACCGGCTTTGACCAGTCGCTGCTGAAGCTGATCCCGATCCCCGAAAGCGACATGATCTACGCGGTGATCACCAACGAGCTGGGCCTCGCGGGCGCGGGCGCGCTGCTGTTGACCTACCTGCTGTTCGTCGCGCGCGGCCTGAAGATCGCGATGCTCGCGCGCGACTCGTTCTCCAAGCTGCTCGCGACGGGCCTGGCGTTCACGGTCGCGATGCAGGTGTTCGTGATCGTGGGCGGCGTGACTCGCGTGATCCCCCTCACCGGGGTGACACTCCCCTTCGTGGCCTACGGGGGGTCGTCGGTGGCGATGAACTTCGTGCTGCTGGCGCTGCTGCTGGTGATCTCAGACCGCGCGCGGCGGCCCGCGTAGAGCGACCATGCCATCCCAAGCACGCCGTACGCTCGGCCGATGGCGAAGAAGTACAGGGATGTCAAGCGCGCACTGCGCGACGCAGGCTGGAGGCGACTGCGAACCGAGGGCTCACATGAAATCTGGGTTCACCCGGACGCGCGAGTAGTAGTCGTCCCTGGCGGGGGAAGGACAGCCTCGAGGTACCGGTTGGCACATTGGCTAGCATTCGTAAGAGAACCGGCTTGAGGAACCTTCGATGAGCACCTATCGCGTGATTTACGAGATGGCGGCGGACGGCAGTTGGAGCGCGAGCGCCGCGGACTTGCCTGTGTTCTCCGCCGGATCGACACGCGCGGAGGCCGAGCGAGAAATTCAGCAGGCGATCGACCTTTACCTCAGGGAGCTGGCAAATCGAGAATCGACCGACAACCGTCGGCGCCGAGAGCGGCACCGTAATCGTCTGAGCAGTAAAGCTACGCGTGCGCCGCGGCGCGCTCGCCCGCGGACTGCTCGACGAGTTTCTGCGCGAGATGCGCGGGAACCTCCTCGTAGCGCAGAAACTCCAGCGTGTAGTCGCCCTGACCGCCGGTGATCGAGCGTAGGTCCGGTGCGTAGCCGAGCAGCTCGGCCATCGGCGCCTCGGCCTTGATCTCGGTCATCGCACCGGCCGGCTGCATCCCCTGCGGATGGCCGCGACGGCTGCTGAGATCGCCGATGACGTCACCCACACACTCCTCGGGCACGGAGACCGTGAGCACCATGATCGGCTCCAGGAGTACGGGATCGGCGTGCTCTAGCGCATCGCGCATCGCCGCGACGCCGGCGAGCTTGAAGGCGATCTCAGAAGAGTCGACGGCGTGGTAGGAACCGTCGTAGAGCCGCACGCGCACGCCCTTGACCGGATAACCGGCGAGCACGCCCGCGCGCATCGCCTCGCGAACGCCTTTCTCCACTGCGGGGATGAATGAGCTCGGGATCACACCGCCCTTGATCTGATTGACGAACTCGAGCTCGGCGTCGGTGCCGTCCCCCGCGGGGGCATCGCCGAGCGGCTCAATCTCGATGTGACAGTCGCCGAACTGACCGCGCCCCCCGGATTGCTTCTTGTGGCGCCCGTGTGCCTTCGCGCACCCGCGAATCGTCTCCTGGTAGGGCACGCGAGGCGGCTGGAGGGAGACCTCGACGCCGAAGCGCTGGCGCAGGCGATCGACGATCACCTCGACGTGGACCTGGGAGAGGCCGGCGACGATCTGCTCGCCGGTCTGCGCGTCGCGGTGCAGGTCGATCGTGGGATCCTCCTCCTGCAGACGGCGCAGCGCGGTGAAGACCTTGTCCTCGTCTCCCCTGCTGGCGGCCTCGATCGCGAACGCCATCACGGGCGCCGGCAGCTTCAGCGCGGGCAGCGCGATCGGCTCATCGCGCGCGGCGAGCCAATCCCCGGAGCGCGTCTCCTTGAGCTTGGCCACGGCACCGATGTCGCCGGGCCCGAACTCCTCGACGTGCACGACCTCCTTGCCGGCGAATGTCAGGAGCTGTCCGATGCGCTCCTTGACGTGAGCGCGAGTGTTGAGCGCGTGGCTGTCGTGGCTCAGCGTCCCCTGGTAGACGCGGAAGAGGTTGATGCGCCCGGCGAAGGGGTCGGCGCGGGTCTTGAAGACGTAGGCGTAGAGCTCGCGATCGGCTATCGGCTCGAGCTCGAGCTCGCCGACGGCCAGCGCGCCGTGCTTGACGGGCGAGGGTAGATCCTCGACGATCGCGTCGAGCAGCCGCGAGGTGCCGAGGTTGCGAGTGGCGACGCCGCAGACGACGGGGAAGATGCGGCCGTGGTTGGTGCCCTCCTTGAGCGCGCCGACAATCTCCTCGTGGGAGATATCCTCACCCTCGAGGTAGCGCTCCATCAGCGCGTCGGAGACCTCCGCGACCTCGTCCATCAACTTCTCGCGGTAGCGCTGCGCCTGCTCGAGGTGCTGCTCGGGAATCGCGATCTCGCTCCACCCGCGGCGCTCGGCGGAGTCCTGACGGTAGGCACGCATGTCGACCAGGTCGATCACGCCCGCGAGCTCGTGCTCGGATCCCATCGGGATCTCGCTCGCGACGACATGCGAGCCGAACGCGGCCTTGAGCTGCTCCAACGTGCGGAAGAAGTCGGCGCGCTCGCGGTCGAGCATATTCACGAACAGCAGTCGCGCGATGTCCAGCTCCGCGGCCCGGGCCCACAGGCGGGCGGTGGCGACCTCGACGCCCATCACGGCATTGACGACAAAGACCGCGGACTCGCAGACCCGCAGCGCGCCGAGCGCATCGGCAATAAAGCTGGGCTCGCCGGGCGTGTCGAGCAGGTTGACCTTGCGCTCAGACCACTCGATCGCGCTGAGCGCGGTCGCGATCGACATCCCGCGCGCGCGCTCATCGGGATCGATATCGGACACGGTGTTGCCGTCGGCGATCGAGCCGAGCCGGCTCGTCACGCCGGCCTCGAACAGGAGCGCCTCGAACAGCGAGGTCTTCCCGGCCCCGCGATGCCCGACGAGGGCGACGTTGCGAATCCGATCTGCCGCTGTGTGCACGATGGACGCTCCTCTCCTGCCCGGCGCCTCGCTCCCGCCGGCGCCTATGTCCGGGGTATCCATTCACGATACAGCGCCCCGCCGGTGCGCGCCAGGGGTGTCTCGTACGCGCGCGGCGCGGTCAGTCGAAGGTGTCGCCCTGCATGCGCGAGCGCAGGCGCAGAACGGCCTTGGTGTGCAACTGCGAGATGCGCGACTCGGTGACACCGAGTACCTCGCCGATCTCGCGCAGCGTCAGGTTCTCGTAGTAGTAGAGCGCGATCACGAGCTTCTCGCGCTCGGGCAGACGCGCGATGGCGTCGGCGATGCGGTCCTTCATGTCGCCGACGTCCAGCGAGCGCGCGGGGTCGGGCGCACCGGGATCCTCCAGTGTGTCCATTAGCGAGACCTGATCGCCGCTCGCGTCCGAGACGCTCCAGAGCTCATCGAGCGCGGCAATCGAAGAGTGCGAGATTGCCAGCAGCGAGTCCTGCAGCTCGTCGTCGGTGAGACCGAGCTCGGCGGCGAGCTCGGCGTCGCTGGGCGCGCGCTGCAGTTTGTGCTCGAGCTTGGAGTTCGCGCGCTCAATCTCGCGTGCCCGCGCGCGCACGCTGCGCGGAACCCAGTCCATCGAGCGCAGCTCGTCGATGATGGCGCCCTTGATGCGGGTAATCGCGTAGGTCTCGAACTTAATCTCGCGGCCCGGGTCGAAGCGCTCGATCGCGGAGATCAGACCGACCAAGCCGTAGGAGATCAGATCGGCCTCCTCGACGTGCGGGGGCAGGCCCGCGGCGGTGCGCCCAGCGACGTACTTGACCAGCGGCGAATACGCCACGACCAGGCGCTCACGCGCCCGCCGATCCCCGTCGGACTTGTAGCGCCGCCACAGGTCGCGCAGCTCGACCGTTTTGACGTTGGTCTCCAGGATCTTTCTCCGCTTATCAGGCTCGAGGATGGCTGCGCGAATATGCGCTTTTGAGCCTCGCGGACTCTACCCGAGTGTATACCTGCGTGGTCGACACGCTGGCATGACCGAGCAGCTCCTGGATACTGCGCAGGTCGGCGCCGCCATTCAGGAGGTGAGTCGCGAAGCTGTGGCGCAGCACATGCGGGGATACCCCACCGGCGACGCCGGCGCGCTCGGTCCAGACGCGCAACCGCCGCCGCACGTCGCTCGTGCTGAGCGCGCGACCGGACTTGCTCAGGAAGAGCGCGCGCTCGGCGCCGGTCCGTTGGCCCTCGCCGGCGATCCTCGGTGCCGCTGCGAGCGCGGAGCGCGCGCGCTCCAGGTAGAGCGCTACCGCCGCCAGCGCAATCTCGCCGATCGGCACGAAGCGCGTCTTGCGGCCCTTGCCCTCGACGCGCAGCTGCTCGCCGTCGTGGTCGACATCCTCGACCCGCAGCGAGACGAGCTCCTCGGCACGCAGACCGCACGCGTAAGCGAGCTCGAGCAGCGCGCGATCGCGAATCTCCAGCGCCCCTCCCGCGGGAATCGCGTCGAGCAGCCCCTCGACGTCCGCCGCTCGCAGCACGCGCGGGAGGTGCGAGCCGCGCTTGGGCGTCGCAACCAGATCGGCGGGGCTGTGGGCGATGTACCCGTGCTCGCGCTGGCTGGCGAACAGCGCGCGCAGCGCCGCCAGCTTACGGGCGGTGCTAGCTGGCGCCATCCCCTCCGTCGATAGCCGCGCGACGTAGCGTCGCAGCTCACGCGGGCCGACCGCTTGCGGGGCCAGGCCCTCCGCGAGCGCCCACGCCACGAATTGGCTCAGATCGGCGGTGTACGCACGACGCGTACGAGGCGCCGCGTCGCGTCGGCAGAGATCGTCTTCCAGCAGGGCGAGCGCGGCCCGCCAGTGCCGGGACTGTGGCTCGTCGTTCGCCCCCGGCCCCTCGTTCGCAGCGGGTTCGTCGATCGTGCAACCGCTGGGGCTGGCGCGTGACATGGCGCTGTAGTTCGCCGCCCGGGGTCGAGTGCCCTGCCTGGGACTCCGGGCCGCCCCGCGCGCGAGCGCGGCCGTCCGCGCCGCTAGACGCGTCCCGCGCTCAGCTCGGTCGGCGCGCTCTGGACCACGGGGGCCAGCAGCAGCGCGAGCTCGTGCCAATCGTGCGCGCAGATGACGTCCTCTTCTTCGCAGATCTCCTCATTCCAGGGATGCACGATGGTCGCCGCCAGAATTCCCCGCTCGAGCGCACCGGCGATGCTCATCGGACTGTCGTCAATTAACAGCTCGACGCCCAGGCGCGCGCAGTGCTCGAGCTTGCGCGAGGAGCACAGCAGGTCGTCGAAGGGCAACCCGATGGCCTGCAGCCATGCCGCGGTGGCCCGATGGCATTCCGCCTCGCGGTTGCTGGCGACATACACCGAGTGGCCCTGCTCGCGCCAGACGCGTACCGCGTCGACGGCGCCGGGATAGGGCACGCCGGCGAGGATGCGCTCCTCGCTGTAGCTCTCCTTGATGCACAGCGCCAGTTGCTCGGGGCGCAGGCGCGTGAGCCCCCAGGTCAGCTGCTCCTCATAGGGCAGCTCGATGCCGAAACGGCGCACGGATATCTCCGAGAGCACGTCCCAGTAATCGTGCAGCGTTGAGTCGATGTCCACCGCGATCCGCATGGCCGTACCCCCAGCTCGATACATTATGCCCTATATGAGCTCCGTGTCCTCCCCCGCAAAGCTTGATGCCGACGCGCAACCCTACGGGCCGGTGGGACGATCCCCGTGGCTCGATGTCGCGTGGAGTCAGCATCAGCACTGGACAATTATAAACGCTTCTCCGGTCAACTTCATCGAACTTGGAGAGGGTTCGCCGCTGCTCTTCATTCACGGTCTCGGCGGCTCGTGGCCAAACTGGCTGGAGCAACTGCCGGTCTTCGCGGAGACCCATCGCGTGGTGGCCGTCGACCTGCCGGGCTTCGGACACTCGCCGATGCCACGCGAGACGATCAGCATCTCGGGCTACGCGCGCACGCTCGACGCGCTGCTGGACGGCCTCGACATCGACGCGGCGGCGGTGGTCGGCAACTCGATGGGTGGTTTCGTCGCGGCGGAGCTCGCGATCAACTTTCCGCGCCGGGTCGAGCGCCTGGTGCTGGTCTCGGCGGCGGGCCTCAGCACGTACAACGACAGAGCCGGAACTCGCGCGCTGTCGGGGCTGCGGCGCGCGGAGCGCATGGTCTCGGCCTACGCGGGCTGGGTGGCGGCTCATTCGGATGCCGTGGCGCGCCGTCCCGGCCTGCGCAATGCGACTCTCGGTTTTGTCGCGAGCCACCCCGGTCGGCTGCCGGCGGCGCTCGCGGCCGAGCAGATCCGCGGTGCCGGCAAGCCCGGTTTCGTGCAGGGCCTGGCGGCGAACTTGGACTACGACTTCCGCGATCGCCTTGCGGAGATCGCGTGTCCGACGCTGATCGTGTGGGGCGACAAGGACCGCGTTATCACCGCGCGCGACGCGGACCGCTTCGCTGAGCTGATCCCGGGCTCGCGCAAGGTGGTCTTCGAGGACACCGGGCACGTGCCGATGCTCGAGCGCCCCGGCGCGTTCAACGCGCTGCTGGACGAGTTCCTCGGCGAATAAGTTCCTCGGCGAATAGCCAGACGGCCGCGGACTCGAGGCTCATACGGTCCTCCCCGCGCGTCACACGGTCTCCTTCCGCACGTCACACGGTCGTCCCCGTGCCGACCGCCGACGCGGGGCACGGAGGCCCCGTGCCCACCGGCGTGGCCCGCGAGCAGCGTCGCGCGGATGATCCCTAAGGACTCTCGAACTAGCGGGCAATCGCGCCCTGCGCGGCGCTGCCGACGAGCTTCGCGTACTTCTGGATCGCGACCTCGACGTGCTCGCCGCTGCGATCGGGCACCGTATACGCCTCCAGGCGCTGCGCGATCTCCGCGTCGGAGAGCGCGACGTCGAGCCGCCGCGCGTCGACGTCGACGGTGAGCTCATCGCCGTCGCGCAGCGCGCCGATCGGACCGCCGCGGACGGCCTCGGGAGCGATGTGGGCGGCCATGAAGCCGTGCGTCGCCCCCGAGAAGCGACCGTCGGTGATCAGCGCGACGGTCTCCCCCAGCCCCTCGCCGACGATTGCGGCGGTGACGGCGAGCATCTCGCGCATGCCGGGGCCGCCCGCGGGGCCCTCGCCGCGGATCACGACGACGTCGCCCTCGCGGATCTCCTTGGCGAGCACCGCCGCCATCGCGGCCTCCTCGCCGTCGAACACGCGTGCGGGACCGACGTGACGGCGGCGCTCGTGGCCGGCGAGCTTGACGACGCAACCGTCGGGAGCGATGTTGCCGCGCAGGATCGCAAATCCGCCGGTCGGCTTCAAAGGATCTGATATTGGGCGCACGACCTGCTGTCCGGCGGTTTCACGGGCGGCTTCGGCCTCAGCGCCGATCGTGCGCCCGGTGACGGTGATCGCCTCGCCGCGCAGCACCCCGGCTTCCTGCAGCCGCTTGAGCACGAGCGGCACGCCGCCCGCGGCGTAGAGGTCGGTCGCGACGTAGTGCCCGCCGGGCTGCAGGTCGCAGAGCAGCGGCGTGCGCTCGGAGATTGCGTCGAACTCGTCGATCTCCAGCGGCACCCCCATTTCGCTGGCGACCGCCAGTAGGTGCAGCACGCCGTTTGTCGAGCCGCCGCTCATCGCGACCGCCGCTATCGCATTTTCCAGGGCGGCCTTGGTGATGACTTCGCTGGGCCGCAGGCCGCGGCGCAGGACGTCCATCGCGAGCTCGCCAACGCCGCGTGCGACCTCGAGCTTGCGGCCGTCCTCGGCGGGCACCATCGCCGAGCCCGCGGGCGAGATGCCGAGCACCTCGAAGGCCATCGCCATCGTGTTCGCCGTGAACTGCCCGCCGCACGCGCCCGCGCCGGGCGAGGCGGCCTCCTCGAGCTCGTGCAGTTCCTCCTCGGTGATCTTGCCCGCGGCGAACGCGCCGACGGCCTCGAAGACCTGCTGGATCGTGACGTCCTGCCCATGAAAGTGACCGGGGCGGATCGAGCCGCCGTAGAGCATCAAGCCGGGGATGTCCAGGCGCGCGAGCGCCATCACGGTGCCCGGGATCGTCTTGTCGCAGCCCGAGATCGTGACCAGCGCGTCGAAGCAGTGCGCGCTGGCGACCAGCTCGATCGAGTCCGCGATGACCTCGCGCGAGACCAGCGAGGCGCGCATCCCCGCGGTCCCCATCGTGATGCCGTCGGAGATCGCGATCGTGTTGAGCTCCATCGGCGTGCCACCGGCGGCGCGGATGCCCTCCTTGACCTTCGCGGCGAGGATGCGATTGTTGAAGTTGCACGGCATCGTCTCGATCCACGAGTGCGCGACGCCCACGATCGGCTTCGCGAGATCCTCCGCCGAGTAGCCGACCCCGTGCAGGTACGCGCGCGCGGCGGCGCGCTCGGGCCCCTCGATCAGCGCGCGGCTGCGGTGCTTGACGTCGAAGGCGCTCACTGCGCGGGAACACTACCCGCGCCGCGCCGCGGACGCGCGGGCCACATGCCGTGGCGCTCCAGCTCCGCGATGGCGCTCCCGGTCCCGAGCCGCTCGTGCTCCCAGCGCGCGAGACGCGCGAGATCGTCTCGCACCTGCGCCGGGTCGAGCTGACGGCCGGGCAGGTGCATGTTGGCGTCCGCGATCAGCCGCCGCTCGTCGGCGGCCAGCGCCATCCACTTGGCGAGCACGTCGTCGGCGTCGGGCAACCGCGTACTGCCGTACGGACGCGAGTGATCGGGGAATGCGACGCAGTACTCGTTGAGCAGCGCACCGCTCTCGGTGAGGTAGGCCACGATCGGCCGGTGCGGATAGATCAGATACGCGTAAGGCGCGGCTGGCATTCCCTGGGGAGCGCGGCCCGCGACGCGGAGGAAACCGAGGTCGCGATACATCGACCACTCCTCCTCGTTGACGCACGAGCGCAGCAGCGCGCGCGCACGCTGCTCCGCGCGCCGCTCGCGACCCGGGTCATAACCCATCCGCTGCGCGAGCCCCGCGTGTTCGCGGGCACGCGCGCGGTTGCTTCTGAGCGTCGCCGCCGCGCTCGCGAGAATCGCGCGGACCCGAGGGAGGCTGAGCTCCCAGAGCAGCGCCGCAGCGACGATCGCGGTCGCGCCCAGCGCGAGCACCATCGCGGACTACCGCGGCGCGCCGCCGGCGGCGCGCGGGAAGAAGATCACGCGCTCGGCGTCGCGCGGCACCTCACCGAAGCTCTTGACGAGCTCCGCCTCGCGGCGCCCGTCGCGGCGCTCCGTCGGGACCGCCGCCCACATGCCCGCGTCGAGCTCGCGACGAAACGCCTCGATCAGCTCGGCCTCCTGCGCGGGCACCTCGACGTCGCCCTCCGCGAGCACCACCTCACCGTGACCGGGCTTGAGTCGCAGTAGCTTCATCGCTCCTCGATTATGCCACCCCGCTGGCGCTCCAGGCCGAGAATGTCGACGGGCCCCGCGCCGGCACCGATGTCGCGCAGGCCCCGCGCGACCGCTTCGCCGGCGAGGCCGCGCGCGACGCGCGCGGCCTCCAGCGACGTGCGCCCCAGCGCGAGTTGCGCGGCGAGGACGCTGGAATGCGTGCAGCCGGAGCCGTGCGCGGCGCCAGGCGGGTGGCGCGCGCCGGGGATCTCGATCGCCGCCGAGGGCTCCTGAGAGTCGACGAACAGGTCGACGCTCTCGGCGCGATGACCGCCGGTCAGAACGACGCTACGCGGCCCGAGCGCGAGCACCGCGCGCGCGAGTCGCTCGGCGTCCTCGGGCGCCAGCTCCTCAAGGCGACCCCCACCGCGCGCGACCTGCTCGTCGGCATCCGGCGCGCTTCCTCCTCCGTCTGGGCGCACGGCGGCCAAGACGCGCGCCTCGGCAACGTTGGGGGTCACGACGCTCGCCAGCGGCAGAATCTCCTCGACTAGCGCGCTCGCGGCATCGCGGTCTAGCAGCCTCGCCCCCGACTCGGCGACCATCACGGGGTCCACCACGACCGGCGTCGAGGCCGGCAGCTCGCGCAGGGCGCGCGCCACCGCGAGCGTGACCTCGGCGGTGCCGAGCATGCCGACCTTGACCGCGTCGACGCCGATGTCGCTGAGCACCGCGCGCACCTGTGCGAGCACGATCTCGCCGGGCATGGCGTGGACCGCCAGCACCCCCACCGTATTCTGCGCGGTGACCGCGGTGATCGCACACATACCGTGCACTCCGCAGCGCGCGAACGCCTTGAGATCGGCCTCGATGCCGGCGCCGCCGCCCGAGTCCGAGCCCGCGATCGAGAGCACGCGAGGGGTGCGTTCCTGCATTGCCATCGTTTCGCAACAGTAGCGGTACCTATTTATGGGTGCGTCGCTCGTCGACGATGCCAACGACACATCACCAAACCCGAGATGGGAGACGAAGCTTCCGTCCATGCGTCTCCAATTCCGGCGACAACCACAATTACGAATAACGCGTATAGCACTGATCATCGAGACGCCAATGGGAGAACGGAATCCATCTACGGCCACTCTTGAGCGGATTTCCTTGACATTCCAAGAAAAGCTGCCATGGTCGCGATACGCCGTTTCGCTAAGAATCACGTGCACAGTAGGCAGCAGCGAACGAGCGAGCGTAACACGAAACGCGACTCCGCCCATGCGGCAACGCCGCTCGGCGACCGCGTGGCCGTACGAGATAACGGGAACGGCCTACCGGACGCACTTTACAGACCGCCCCGGCCCGACTAGCTAGAAGATGACTTAGGCGGCATCTCGCGATATTGACTAGTACGCCTAAAGCTAAAGGAGATCAGATCTACATGTCCAGAACACACGTAATTGCACTCACATGCATAGCGGCATTGGCAGTTACTGCAATGATGTCGGCCTCGGCGTCGGCCGCAGGATGGTTCATAGGGGGCAAAGCACTAGCGTCAGGAGAAACCGCGGCGCTAGCTTCCAAAGCAGTCGTAGATGAAAAGACGCTGCTGAAAGTGCCGGGCCTCGGTCTTCGACTCTCATGTACCGAAACTCATATCATCAACGGGTTCATTCGCGGCACAGACGTCACCACAATAAAAGAAGTCGTGCACTTAGGCTGCAGCGAGATCGAACCTTCCACCTGTAAAGTAGAACCCTCTACAGTGGTGTTAGAACTACTGACAATGTTAACCATCACGGGCAGCGGTACAAGCGACTTTCTACAGGTCCAACCGACAACCGGTCAGGTTATTGGCGTCCTGATATTCACAGGAACCTGTTCGTTCGCCGGCGAACAGCCGCTCAGTGGCAAGTACAAGCTGAGTATGCCAACCGGTCAGACAGAAGAGCCATCGCAGGCCGTAGTCGGATTGGGCTCGCTTGAAGGCAACAATAGTCTGGAATTCGACAAAAACAAGGCATTTATCGAAAAAGGCAAGACATTACTGGCCTTGGTGAGCGGCAGTAAGTGGAGCTTTCACTAAAATACCGAGGGCCGGAGTAGCGATACGTCCTACGTCTTGTGGTTGTAGCACCCAAGGCGGCTCACTCCCCCTCAAGGACCACACGCTCCGCATCCCTCATCGCCGCAACCGCAGGAGACTCTCCCCGCGCGCTCCGCCCGGCCACACGCCGCCCGGAGCGCGCGTTCCATCCCAAGCTCGGCGCATGCTTACCCGCATGAGCTCTACCGAGCCGCGATCGCCCAGGCGATTTCCCGCCCCACCCCCACGCCGACCAGCCGAACGACAGCCCATGGACTCGCGTCGCGCGCTCGGTCGACTCGGCGAGCGGCTGGCCGCCACACATCTACAGCGACTCGGCTTCGTGATCGTCGCGCGCAATGTCCGCACTCGCCACGGGGAGATCGACCTGATTGCGTTCAACGGCGAGACATTGATCTTCGTCGAGGTCAAGACGCGACGCGCGGACAGACGTTGGCGTCTGACCGCCGAGGAGCAGCCGCTGGCATGGCTGCGCTGTCGGCAGCGCGCGCGGGTGCGCCGCCTCGCCGCGGCGTGGCTACACGAGGAGTCCCGCAATCGCCCCACCGCGCACACGATCCGCTTTGACGCGATCGGCGTGACCGTCGATCCAGCAGACCGACTGACCTGCCTCGACCATATTGAGAGCGCGTGGTGAGCGGCGTGAGCCAGCGGCTCTACAGCGCCGACTGCCGATACGCCAACGACTGGAATGACATCCGGTGCAGCGGCGAGACACCCTGGCGACGAATCGCTTCGCGGTGCGCGGGTGTCGAGTAGCCGACGTGTTCGGCGAAGCTCCACCCGGGGTGCAGGACGTCGGCGTGGTGCATGTAGCGGTCGCGCGTGACCTTCGCGACGATTGACGCGGCGGCAATCGCGGCGCTGGTGGCGTCGCCGTCGACGATCGCGCGCTGCGGGCGCCCGATGTCGGGGACGGCGAAGCCGTCGACCAGGCAGGCGACGTCGTCCTCAATTCCCGCCGTGACGCCCTGCAGCGCGTCGCGCAGTGCCGCGAGGTTCGTTTTGTGCAGGCCGGTGGAGTCGATCCCGCGCACACACCGCGAGACGACCGTGACGCGCGCGGCGCTGCGCAGGACGAGCGGATAGAGCTCCTCGCGCGCCTCGGCGCTGTGCTGCTTGGAGTCGTTGAGCGCGGCGAGCGCGCGCGTTTCGCGAACTCCGAGCGTCTGGTAATCGAAGAGCACAGCCGCCGCGACGAGCGGCCCCGCCAGGCAGCCGCGACCGGCCTCGTCGGCGCCGGCGACGAGACGCATCTCGAGCGCGCGATCGAACGCGAAAAGCCGGCGACCGCTGGGACCGCGTCGTGCGCGACGACGGGATCTCGTGTTTCCCCTCCGGGCGCCCTTGGCGGCCTGCGGGCTAGAGGGTTCCGATGCGATCGGGGGGCCAGTAGGTGGCGAAGGCGTCGCCGATGATCCAGCTGGTGGGGACCGGTCCCCAGAATCTGCTGTCGTCGGATTCGCCACGGTTGTCCCCCATCATGAACCAATGGCCGGCCGGAATCGTGATGGGGGTCGTGAAGTTGCACTCCTGCACACCGCCGCAGGGTTTGATGTAGGAGTCGGACTCGCGCACGAAGCGACTCGTGCCGGCGGCCTTGCGGTAGACGTGGCCTTCCTTGACGTAGAGCGAGTCGCCGGGGCCGGCGACGATGCGCTTGATGAAGTTGACCGAGGCTTCCTGCGGATTGGTCTGATCGCAGGCCGCGCCGCCGAAGGTGATCGTCGTGCGGGCGACCGAGCCGCACTGCTCGTTCTCGGCGCCTTCGGGCGGATGGAAGACGGCGACCTCGCCGATGTGCGGTTTGCCGAAATCCATCCCGATGCGATCGACGAGCACACGCTGACCCTTGATCAACGTGGGTTCCATCGAGCCGCTGGGGATGCGGTAGGGCTTGACGATGAAGGCCTGGATCCCGACCGCGAGCAGTACCGCGATCACGATGATCACGACGAGCTCGATCGCCGAGTTCGTCGTCGACTTGGTGCGCTTCTTCGACGAAGGCGTGCCCTTTGCGGACATCGGTCCCCCGCTCGCGCTGCCCGCGGGATTCGCGCCGGGCTGGCCCGGGCCTTTGGCGGTGCCCTTGGCTGATCTCACTCCCATGGCCGCCCTCGCGCTCCGGCCGCCATGAAGAGAGGCGTCACGCCTCTGTGTTGCCGGCGTCAGCGCCACCGGCATCGGAGGGGGATTCCGCTCGATCGGGCTCGGCGGCCGCGCCGTCACTGCGCGCGGGCTGCTCGGCCTCGCTCGAGGTGTCCCCCCCGGCGGACGCGTCCGCCGACTCACTCTCGGCGGCGCCGTCGGCTACGGCCGCCGCATCCTGCGCCGTCGTCTCCTGCACGGCGGTCTCCTCCACCGCGACACCACCATCGACAAGCGCCTCCCCGGAGCTCGCGTTCGGCGCGTCGGACGTCTCGATTGTCTCCTTCTCATGCAGAAGCCCGGGCTGCACCGTCTCCTCCGGTCCGGTGTAGCGGCGCTCGCGCACCCGCGCGCGCTTGCCGACGCGATCGCGCAGGTAGTAGAGCTTGGCGCGACGCACGTCCCCGCGCGAGGCAAGCTCGATGCGCTCAATCTTGGGTGAGTGGACGGGGAACATGCGCTCGACGCCGACCCCGAAAGACTGCTTGCGCACCGTGAACGTCTCGCGGGCCCCGTGACCCTGACGCTTGATCACGACGCCCTCGAAGATCTGGATGCGCCGGCGCGTACCCTCGATCACCTGGAAGTGGACCTTGACGCGATCGCCCGGCGCAAAGGTGGGGACGCGGCGCAGTTGTGCGCGTTCGAGATTGTCGATGACGCTGCTCATGATCCAAAAGGAAGAGGTTTGCTCGCGACGGACCCATCCTGCGACATCCGGGCCTCGCGAGGTCAGCAATGGTAGCGGACCGCGCGATCGCTAGCTGCCGGTACCCCTCGAGCCGCCTCCGCGCTCGCGGCTGCGCTCGCGTCGCCAGCGACGGATGCGCTCGTGATGACCGGAGAGCAGCACCTCCGGAACGCGCCACCCGCGGTACTCCGCGGGCCGCGTGTAGTGCGGGTACTCGGGATCGCCGTCGAGAGCCTCGCTGAAGGACTCCTCGACGGCGGACTCAGCGTGCCCCAGGGCGCCGGGCAGCTTGCGCAGCACGGCGTCGCAGAGCACCATCGCGGCGAGCTCACCGCCAGCCAACACGTAGCGGCCGATCGAGAGCGTCTCGCTCGCAAAGTGCTCGACGATCCGCTCGTCGAAGCCCTCGTAGCGCCCACACAGCAGCGTCAGCGCGGGCTCGGCGGCGAGCTCGCCGACATAGCGCTCATCGAGCTGTCGTCCCCCGGGGGTCAGCGCGATCACGCGGCGCGTGCGCGGCAGCTCGGCGGGATCCACGCCGTAGCGCGCGCGCAGCGCGCTGTCCATGACGTCCACCCGTAGGACCATCCCGGCGCCGCCCCCGAAGGGCGTGTCATCGACCTGGCCGGCGCTCAGCGGTGTGTGGGCGCGGATGTCGACGCACTCCAGGCGGCTGCCGGCAGCGAGCGCGTTGTGCACGTGGCGCTGGGTGGCGAACCACTCAAACCAGGTGGGAAACAGCGTGAAGATGTCGATTTCCACCGCGCTCGCCTCACGCCTCGCCCAGGAAGTGGAGGTCGATCTCGACCCGTCGCGCGAGGACGTCGACGCTGCGCAGCGCGTCTTTGACCATCGGCACGAGCAGCTCGCCGCCCTCGCGGCGACGCACTTCGAGCACCTCGCAGGAGGGCAGCTCCAGCAACGCGCTGACCGTCCCCACCTCGCGGGCGCCGTCGAAGACCGCGCAGCCCTCGAGCTCGCGCCCCCACCATTCGCCGTCCTCCAGGGCGGGCGCCTCGGCCAGCGGAACGTGCAGCGCGAGACCTCGCAGTGCCTCCACGGCGGTGCGGTCGTGGAGGCCCGCGAGACGCACGATCGGGCGCTCCGCGACGCCGGCCCGGCGGACGATCTCGCGCGCGGCGCCGTCGAGCGTGATCTTCGCGCCGACGGTGAGCAGACGCGGCCGGGCGCCGGTCACGTAGAAGCTGCCGTCCAGTCCGTGCGGACGACCGACGCGACCCGCCTCCAGCAACGGCGCCTCAGTCAACGATGTCAAGGAGCACGCGGCGCTGGGCGCTCGCGGCCGAGGCGCGCACGACGGTGCGCAGCGCCTGCGCGGTGCGCCCGCCGCGCCCGATGACCTTGCCGTAGTCCTCGGCGGCGACGGCGAGCTCGAGGACGACGGTACCGTCGTCCTCCTCGAACTGCTCGACGGACACCCCGTCGGGATCGTCAACGAGGCCCTCGACGAGGTAGGTCAGGAGCTCTTGCACCCGTTGGGCCGCCATCGCCTCGTAGTCTGGCACCCTCGGCGGCGCTCTGCGGCGCGGGTGCGCGGCCGCCGGCGCAAACCTCCGGATGCGCTAAGCGTGAATCCCCTGGATGCGCAGCAGCTTGCGCACCGTGTCCGAAGGCTGCGCGCCGCGCGCGAGCCAGCTGCGGGCGCGATCCTCGTCGATGACGATCGTCGAGGGGTTGGTCTGCGCGTTGTACTGGCCGATCGTCTCGATCACGCGTCCGTCGCGCGGGGAGCGCTGATCGGCGACGACGACGCGCCAGATCGGATCCTTCTTGCCGCCGACGCGGGTGAGCCTCAGCCTTACCGACACGAATCAACTTCCTCTCTGCATCGCTTTCAACTTAAATTATCGGGAAGCAGCTTAGACGGTTCGGCGCCCCTCGCGCGCGATCGCGCGCGTCGTAGTCAGCCGCTGCGCGCCTGGCGCCCGCTCAGCGCGCCTGGCGCATGAGCGCGCCGACGTCGGGCATCTTGCCGCGTCCGATCTGGCGCATCATCTTGCGCATCTGCGCAAACTGCTTGATGAGCTGACTGACCTGCTGCACATTGGTGCCCGAGCCGCGCGCGATGCGCAGGCGACGGGAGCCCTTGATCAGCTCGGGGCGGCGGCGCTCTTCGGGGGTCATGGAAAGGATTATCGCCTGCAGGCGATCGAACTCGCGCTCGTCGATCTTCATGTTGCGCAGCTGCGCCCCGCCGAGACCGGGGATCATGCCGAGCAGGTTGCTTAGCGGCCCCATTTTGCGCACCGTCTGGAGCTGCTCGAGGAAGTCATCCAGACCGAACTCGTTGCGGCGCAGCTTGCGCTGCAACTCGAGCGCGTCGCTTTCGTCGAACTCGCGCTCGGCGTGCTCGATCAAGCTCATTACGTCGCCCATGCCGAGAATCCGCTGCGCCATGCGGTCGGGATGGAAGCGCTCGAATTGCTCGAGATGCTCGCCCGTGGAGGCGTAGAGAATCGGACGCCCGGTGACGGCCTTCACCGACAGCGCGGCGCCGCCGCGGGCGTCACCGTCGAGCTTGCTCATCAGGACGCCGTCGAACTGGACCGCCGCACCGAACTGCTCGGCGACGTTGACCGCGTCCTGGCCGGTCATCGCGTCGATCACGAGCAGCGTGTTCTCGGGTTTGACGGCCTCGTGGATGCGCACGAGCTCGGCCATCAACTCGGCATCGATGTGCAAGCGACCGCTGGTATCGACGATCAGCACGTCCTTGCCGTCCTCGCGGGCCCGCTCCAGGGCCCACGCGGCGATCTCGACCGGATCGGGCTCGGTGCCGCGCTCGTAGACCGCCGCTCCCGCGCGCGCGCCCATCTTCACGAGCTGATCGACGGCGGCCGGGCGATAGGTGTCGCACGCGGCGAGCGCGACCGCGGAACCGTGCTCCTCGTGCAGATGCCGCGCGAGCTTGGCCGCGGCGGTCGTCTTGCCGGAGCCCTGCAAACCCGCCATCAGGATCACCGTCGGGGGGCGCGCCGAGAAGCGTAGGCCATCGACCTCGCCGCCCATTAGTGCGGTGAGCTCCTCGGAGACGATCTTCACGACCTGCTGGCCGGGATTGAGGCGTCCGACGATGTCGGCGCCCAGACAGCGCTCCTTGACGTCGCTGGTGAACTGCTTGACGACCTTGAAATTGACGTCCGCCTCGAGCAGCGCGAGGCGGATCTCGCGCATCGCGCGATCAATGTCCTGCTCGGTCAGGGTTCCGCGCTGGCGAACCTCGGAGAGCGTCGCTTGGAGCTTCTCGGCAAGCGAGTCGAACATCGCAGCGCGGGTCAGCCCTGAGCGCCCGAGGTGGCCCCGCCGGCGGCGACGTCGCCGTTGGCGGCGGCATCGCCGCCAGCCGCGGGCAGCTCCCCGGGGCCGGCGTCCTTCGTCGGCAGCTCGCTGGAGGGGCGCTCCTCGGCACGACGCGCGAGCGCCTCGCCGATACCCCCAAACGCCTCGGCGAACTCCGATGGGATCACAAACACCTTGTTCGAGTCGCCTTCGGCGAGCTGCGGCAGCATCTGCAGGTATTCGTAGCTCAACAAATCGCGCGTCGGGCGACCCTCGTGGATCGCTTTGAAGACGGTGTCGATCGCCTTCGCTTCGCCTTCGGCGCGCAGCACCGCGGCCTGCTTGGAGCCTTCGGCCGAAAGCACCGCCGCTTGCTTTTCGCCTTCGGCGGTCAGGATCTGCGCCTGGCGCTGGCCTTCGGCCGTCAGGATCGCCGCGCGTCGATCGCGCTCGGCGCGCATCTGCTTCTCCATCGCGGTCCTGATGTCCGCGGGCGGGTCCACGGACTTGATCTCGACACGGTTGATGCGGATGCCCCACTTGCCGGTCGCCTCGTCGAGCACGGTGCGCAGCTCAGCGTTGACGTTCTCGCGCGCGGTCAGCGTCGCCTCGAGGCTGAGGCCGCCGATCACGTTGCGCAGCGTGGTGACGGTGAGCTGCTCGATCGCCTGCAGCGGATTGGCGATTTCATAGGTCGCGGAGCGCGGGTCGGTGATCGTGAAGTACAGGACCGTTTCGATGCCGACGACGACATTGTCTTCGGTGATCACCGACTGCGGCGAGAAGTTGACGACCTGCTCGCGCAGGTCCACTAGCGGCTTGACGCGATCGATGAACGGCGTGACGATCGTCAGACCGGGCTCCAGCGTGCGGCTGTAGCGGCCGAGGCGCTCGACGACCCCGGCGCGCGCCTGGGGGATCACGCGGATCGCGCGGGCGGCAACGACGAGCGCGAACAGCACGATCACGGCGAGAACGATGAGAGCGACCATGGAAAGCCTTTCTAGTGCCTGTCGGAGTGGGTCAATGCATCACCAGCGCGGTCGCGCCGCGGATTTCGACGACCTGTACGCGCTCGCCCGCGTCGATCACGTCGTCTTCGTCATAGCTGCGCGCCGTCCAAACCTCGCCGCCGATGCGCACGCAGCCAACGCCCTCGCGATTGGCGATCCGCTCGAGCACGGTCGCGTCACGTCCGACCAGCGCGGCGGCGCCGGTGCGGATCGGTGGCGGCAAACGGCGATGCCGGCGCGCGAGCGGGCGCAGCGTGAGCAGCACCAGCAGCGATGCCAACAGGAAGACGACGATCGCCAAGCCCGACCCGACTCCGGCCAGCGTGAGGAGCGCCGCGACGAACGCGCCGACAGCGAACGGTGCGAGGAAGAACCCGCCGGTGTGCATCTCTCCCACGCCCAGCACGCAGCCCGCGGCAAGCCAGATGATCCACACGTCCATATGCTCGATTATCGCACCGCGCGGCGTTGCCGCAGTCGCGCACCTTGCCGGGCGTATCGCGCCACGACCCCGCCGCGCGCACACACGCGCGCGCGGCGGCCTCCCAAACCGAGACACCCCAGGCGGGCGTCCGCGGGCAGATGGCACTACGCCTGGACGAGCGCGCGCGCGAAGTCCTCGGGGTCAAACGGGCGCAGATCCTCCAGCGACTCGCCGACACCAATCAGCTTGACCGGCAAGCCCAGCTCGCGCGCGATCGCCAACGCGATCCCGCCGCGCGCGGTGCCGTCGAGCTTGGTGAGGACGATCCCGCTGACCTGCACCGCCTCGGCGAACATGCGCGCCTGGCGCAATCCGTTCTGTCCGGTCGTCGCATCGACCGTCAGCAAGGTCTCGTGGGGAGCACCATCGAGCTGGCGCGCGATCACGCGGCGCACCTTGGTGAGCTCCGCCATCAGATCGTCCTGGGTGTGCAAGCGGCCCGCGGTGTCGATGATCACGACGTCGATGCCGCGGCTGTTCGCCTGCGCGACCGCCTCGAAGGCGACCGCGCCGGGGTCGGAGCCCTCCGGACCGGTGACGATCTCGCATTCCGCGCGCTGCGCCCAGCCTTCCAGCTGCTCGGTGGCGGCCGCCCGGAAGGTGTCGGCGGCGGCCAGCATGACGCTGCGACCGAGCTCGCGCCGCAGGTGCCAGGCGAGCTTGCCGGCCGTCGTCGTCTTGCCCGTGCCATTGACGCCGACAGCAAGGATCACCGTTGGACGGGGCCGAATGTCGATCCGTCCCTCACCGGTGCGCGCGGTCTGCGCGAGCAGCTCGATCAGCCGCTCCGAGAGGGCCTCGCCCCCGCTGAGCTCACCGCTGCTCGCTTCGGCCTCGAGCGTCTGCACAACCGACGCGGTCGTCGCGGCGCCCACGTCGGCCATGATCAGAGCCTCCTCCAGTCGCTCCCACGTGTGCTCGTCGAGAGTTTGGAAGAGCGTCGCCTGGATCTCGCCGCTGAGCGCCTGGCGGGTCTTGGAGAGATTCTCGCGCAGACGCCGCAAGAGACCCCGCCGCGGCTCGCGGCCCTCAGCGGCCGGCTCGTCGGTTGCGCCGTCGCCGTCGCGCCCCTCGGCGATGAACAGATCCTGCCAGTCGCGCGCCATGCCGATCAGTTGCGACGCGGAGCGGTCATGAGCTAGGCGACCTCGGCCATGTCGAGTGCCTGCTCTGGAGCCGGTGCCTGCTCCTCACCCGGTGCCCGTGCACCGCCGGATGCCTGCACCTCGCCAGGCGGCGTCTCCTGCTCCCCCGTCCGCTCCTGCTGCGCCGACTCCGGTTCCAGCCTCTGCTGCTGCTCGACCGCTCCTGCCGGTGGCAACCGTCGCGAGAGCACCTTGGAGACGCCGTTGCCGGCCATCGAGACGCCGTAGAGCCAGTCGGCGGCCTCCATCGTGCGCTTCTGATGGGTGATGACGATGAACTGCGCGCGATCGGCGTAGCGGCGCAGCAGGTCTAGAAAGCGGTCGAGATTCAGGTCGTCGAGGGCGGCCTCGACCTCGTCCATGATGTAGAAGGGACAGGGCCGCGCGAGGAATATGGCGAACAGGAACGCGAGCGCGGTCATCGACTTCTCGCCTCCGGAGAGCAGCGAGAGACGCTTGGAGGACTTGCCGGCGGGTGTGATCTCGATCTCGACGCCGTGCTGGCCGATCTCCGATCGGTCCTCGGCATCGACCTCGCCGCGTTCCTCCTCCGCATCCGCCTCGGCCTCGGCCTCGGCCTCCCTCGCCGCGTCGGGTGCGCCGTCGGCCGCCCCGGAGGCGCCATCGGGGACGGGCTGGCCGCCCAGCACCGGTCGCGGTGCGAGCTCGTCCTTGACCAGCCGCAGACGCCCACTGCCGCCGGGAAAGACGTCGCGGGCGAGTTCCTCGAAGTTACGCGCGGCGGCCTCGAAGGTCGCCTGGAAGGTCTCGTGGATCTGGCGATCGGTGTCGCGGATCACGGTTCGCAGCTCACGCAGCGCGGTCTCGAGGTCGGCGCGGCGCCCCTCGAGCTCCTCGACGTGCGCGAGTGCCTCGGCGTACTCGTCCTGCGCGAGCGGGTTGACGGGTCCGAGCTGCTCGCGCCGGCGCTGCAGGCGCTCGACGCGCGCGATCAGCGCCCGCTCCTGCTCGGAGTCGAGCGGCTCGGCGTCCCGCGCGAGGTCCGGCTCGGGCAGCTCCAGGCGCTCGGCCACGGTGCGCAGCTCGAGCGTGGCCTCCGCGGCCTGGTCGCGCAGGCGCTGCGCGGCGACCTCGGCGCTCGTGACGGCCTCGCCCTCGGCGCGCAGGCGGCCTTGGAGCTCGGCCTCGCTGCCGGCGCAGGCGCGCAGCTCGCCGGCCATCTCCTCGCCGGCGGCGTTGTGCGCGGCGAGCTCGCCATCGAGCTCGGCGACGCGCGCGCCGACCGCTCCGGCCGCGCTTTCCAGCGCAGCCGCCAGCCGTGTGGCAAGCGGTGCCAGTGCAGTGTCGGCGGCCAGTTGGGCACTCAACTCCTCCAACCGCGCCAGCCGTTCGGAATGCTCGCGCTGCGCACGCTCGGCCTGGCGGCGCTCGGCGGCGAGCTCACCCTGCAGCTCGGCGCGGCGCACTGCGAGCGCACCCTGCTCGGGCGCGGCGCGGCGCTGCTCGATCAGCCACGCGGCGTGGCGCTGCTGCTCGAGCGCCTGCGCGTGGGCGCGCTCAGCTGCGCGCATCGCGCCCTCGGCCTGTTCACGGGCGGCGTCGGTGGCGCGGGCTTGCTCGAGTGCACTCTCGACGCCGGCGCGCGCGGTTTGCTCGGCGCTCGCCGCCAGGTCGGTCGCGGCGAGCAGTTGATCGCGCTCGTTGCGCCGCGCGAGCACACGCTCGGCGCCGCCCGCGGTTACCTGGCGCACCTCGCCGGCAGCGGCGAACCAGACGCGCCCGCCGGGCGTTACCGCGACCCCTTCGAATTGCTCGGAGAGGCCATCGAGGGACTCAACGACCCACGTGTCGGCAAGCAGGCGCGCGGCGAGGTCGAGCGCGGGTCGCGGACCCTGTACGACGTCGATCAGCCGACGCGCGTCGGGGACCGGTGGACCCGCGGGGGCACCGGCATCCTCACTGCCGTTGACATCGAGTGGCTCCGCCGCAGCGCCCTCCTCCCCAGCCGCGAGGCTGCTCGCCGCGTCGCCGGCGAGCAGCACCGTCGCGCCGTCGGGCCCCGCACGGTCCAGCAGCTTCGCGGCACCGGCGATGTCCGCGACGAGCGCCGCGTCGAGGCGTGCCCCGAGCACGGCGGCGAGCGCGAGCTCGTATCCGCTCTGCACCTTGAGAATCTCGCTGAGCGCGCGCGGCGCGGCGTCGGACGCGGCGGCATTCGCGCCGGCCGCGGTGAAGGAGCGGCTGTGACTGCGCAGGAACTGGTTGACCGCCGCTAGCTCGGCGCCGACACGCGCCGCCTCGCGGCGCGCGGCCTCGACCTCGCGCTCGGCCTCGCGCAGCGCCGTGCGGGCCGTCTCGGCCTGAGCGTCGGCGCGCTCGCGCGCCTCGGCGGCGGTGGCGAGTGCGTCGCGCAGTTCCGCTACCTCGGCGCCGCTGCGCTCGTGCGCGGTCGCGAGCTCCGCGACCTCCCGCTCGAGCTCGCGCTCGCGCTCGCGGTCGAGCTCGGCCAAGCGCGCTTCGAGCTCCTCGATGCGACTGGCACCGCTCTGTGAGCCTTCCTCGGGGGTCGTGGCGAGCAGCTCGCGCAAGCCGTCGATCTCACGCTGTGTGCGTGCGCGACGATCCTCAATGCCCTCGGTGGCGACGGTGGCGTGCTCGCTGCGCAGCTGCAGACGCTCGTGGGCGGCGCGCGCCTTGAAGACGCGACCGGCGAGCTCGTCGTGGCGGGCGGAGCGCTCGCCGAGCGCGCGCTCGGCGCGGCCGCGGCGCTCGCTGACGGTGGCAAGCTCCCCTTCAACGCTCTCGCGAGCCGCGCGCGCGGCCTGCGCGCGGGACTCCGCGCCGTCGAGCTCCAGGCGGCGCGCGCGCAGCGCCTCGCGCGCGAGCTCCAGGCGCGCTTCCAACAGCTGGCGCTCCAGACGCTCGTGCAGCTCGGCGGCCTCGGCCTGGCGCTTGAGCGGGCGCAGGCGGCTGCGCGCCTCACGCTCGACATCGAGCGCGCGGTCGAGGTTCTCCTGGGTGCGCTCCAACTTCAGCTGCGCACGACGGCGGCGCTTGCGGTGCTTGCCGAGCCCGGCCGCCTCCTCGATCAGCAGGCGCCGGTCGCGAGGCTTCGAAGTCACGATGCCCTCGACGCGACCCTGGGAGATGACCGAGTGCGTCTCCTTGCCGAGACCGGTGTCGGACAGCACCTCGATCACATCGACCAGCCGACAGCGCGCGCCGTTGAGACGATACTCCCCCTCGCCGGAGCGATCCAGACGCCGCAGGATCGAGATCTCGGAGACCGGCAGCGCGACGGTGCCGTCGGAGTTGTCGAGCACGATCTCGACCTCGGCGGAGCTGCGCGCCTGCACCCCGCGCCCGCCACCGAAGATGACGTCTTGCATCGACTGCCCGCGCACGGCCAGCGGGGACTGCTCGCCCATCGCCCACAGCACGGCATCGGTGACGTTGGACTTGCCCGAGCCATTGGGGCCGACGACGACGCTGACGCCCGGCCCGAAGTCCAGGCGCGTGCGGTCGGGGAAGGACTTGAAGCCCTTCAGCGTGAGCGACTTCAGATGCACCGCTCGCCCCTCACGGCGTTTGCAGCTTCTCGACGGCCTCGCGAGCGGCCTCCTGCTCGGCGTGCTTCTTGCTGCGTCCCGAGCCGCTGCCCAGCGGCCGCCCGTCGACGATCGCGCTGACCTCGAAGGTGCGCTCGTGCGGCGGCCCCTGCTCGGCGGTCACCTTGTAGACGACGACGGCCCCGCGCTGCGCGAGGATCTCCTGCAGCGTCGACTTGAAGTCGACGGGATGCTCGAGCGCCTGCGCGATCTCCGGTTCGAAGGCCTCGACGACCGCCTCCGCGGTTCGCTCGTAGCCGGAGTGCAGGTAGCACGCGCCGATCACGGCCTCGATCACCGACGCCAGCACGCGCTCGGTCTCGCCCAGCGCGAGCGCGTTCTCGCGCACGTCCTGCGGCGCGGCGGCGTGCAGCCGCTCGGGCACGGCGAGCCGTTCGGCGACCGAGCGACAGGAGGGGCCGGAGACCGCCTGCGCGCGGATCTTCGTCAGCCGACCGGCACCGAAGCGCTCGGCCTCCAGCCGCGGGTAGAGGTGCGTGGTGACCGCGAGCCCCAGCACACTGTCTCCTAGGAACGCGAGGCGCGCGTAGGAGTCGCTGCGACGCTCGCTCCAGGAAGCGTGGGTGAAGACCTGGCGCGCGAGCTCCTCTGGCAGCTCCTCCAACAGCCCGTACAGCAACTTCATCGCGTCTCATCACGCTCCCGAGGAGTGCGCCAGCACAAAGTCCACGGCCTGCCCGACGGTGAGGATATCGGCGGCCTGCTCGTCGGAGATGCGCACGCCGTAGCTGTCCTCGAGCTCCTGCACGAGCGTGTAGAGGTCGAGCGAGTCCGCCGCGAGATCCTCCTTGAAACGCGTTTCGGGCGCGATCTTCGCGGGATCCACGTCGAGCTCGTCGGCAAGATGGGCACGGATCAGCTCGTAAACCTGCTCAGAAGTCATTCCCGGGCAGGCTAGCGTCCTCGGCGGATGGCGATGACTCGCCGGCCGCGCGGCGCAGTGCACCGGCTTGCTCGAGTGCCGCGTGGGTGGCACCGACGACATCTTCGCGCGCGCCGCGCTCGGCGCGCGCGATCGCCTGTGCGAATCCGCGGCGAGTGAAGCGCCCGTGGGGCACGACTCCGAGCCGACGCAGACCGAGCAGGTAGGCCCCGCCCTGCGCCTCGGGGTCGATCTCGTCGCGAAAGGCGCGCAGCGCGGGACGCAGCAGCAGCCCCCCGAGCTTCGCGCGCGGGGTGGTTTCGGCGGCGGCGCGGATCGACTGGATCATCGTCTGCGAGACGCCCTCGATCAGCTTCAGCGCGATGTTCCCGGTGAGACCGTCGGTGACGATCACATCGGCGGCGCCGTCGGTGAGGTCGCCGCCCTCGACGTTGCCGACGAACTCCATCGCCAGCCCGTCTCCAGTCCGCGACCGGTCCCCTCGCGCGCGCGCGGCGGGGTGCTCCACCGAGAGGCCCTCCCGCAGATGCGCCGCGGGGTGCTCCACCGAGAGGCCCTCCCGCAGATGCGCGGCGGGGTACTCCACCGAGAGGCCCTCCCGCAGATGCGCGGCGGGGTGCTCCACCGAGAGGCGCTCCCGCAGCTGCGCGGCGGCCTCCAGCACGAGCGGCCCGCCCCGCGAGTGCTCCTCGCCGTTAGAGAGCAGCGCGACGCGCGGGCGCGCAACCCCGAGCACCACATGCGCAAGCGCGGCGCCCATGAACGCGAACTGCACGAGATGCTCGGGGCGCGCTTGCGCGTTGGCGCCGACGTCGAGCAGCGTGACTGTATGTCCGCCCCCTCGCCCCCCGCCGCGTCCGGGAACGGGCAGCGGCAGGGCGAGTGCCGGCCGGTGGATGCCGCGGGCGCGCTTGATGTTGAACAGCCCGGCCGCAAGCGCCGCACCGGTGCCACCGGCGCAAACCAGCGCCTGCGCGCGCCCCTCGGCGACGGCGCGCGCGGCCTGCACAATCGACGCGTCGGGCGTCGCGCGCGCCGCGCTTGCGGGATCGGCGCTCTTCGCGATCGAGATCGGCGCGTCGATCACCTCGACGCCGTCCGGCAGGCCGTGCCGGGTCAGCTCGGCAGCGGGACCGAACAGCAAGATCCGCGTGCCCTGCTCCGCCGCCAACGCAGCACCCGCCGCCACCTCCGCGGGCCCGAGGTCGGCGCCGTTCGCGTCGACCGCGACGACGACTGGGCTACTCGTGGTCGTGTCCGTCGTGCTCGCCGTGTACCACCGGCGCGACGACCTCGCGACCGGCGTATGTGCCGCACACCGCGCAGACGCGGTGCGGACGACGCGGGGAGTGACAGCGTGGGCACTCGCTCAGCGCGGGCGCCGTGACCTTGTGCTGGGCGCGACGCTTGGCGGTGCGGCTGTGAGACTGCTTTTTTCTTGGGAACGGCCATGTCGGCTGGGAAGGGTAGCAGTAGCCGCCCGTACGGTCCGCTCCCGGCCGGGCGGCCCGACCAGGCGGCGGCCTCACTCCAGGCGCAGCTCGCGCAGCTTCGCCCAGCGGGGGTCGGGCGCGGACTCGTGGCGATGCTGGGGTCCGGCCTCGTTGAGGTTCGCGGCGCACTCGGGACAGAGCCCGGCGCAGTCGGGGCGACAGAGCACCTGCACGGGCATGCTCAGCGCGAACGCGTCGCGTGCCCAGGCCTCGAGGTCGAGGATCTCCTCGTGGATGTAGGGACTGGAGAGCTCCTCGCCCCCTCCGGGGCGGTCGACCTCGCGCGCGTCGACCTCGATGGTGGGCGCCGCGGGCACCAGACAGCGCATGCAGGGCCCCGCGAGCGCGGCCGTGAAGCGCAGCCGCAGCGCGTATCCGTGGCCGACCATGCGCGAGGCTTCCAGCAGCGCGTGCACGTGCGAGGGCTCGCAGGCATAGCTCTCGCCGCCCAGTACGAAGGGCTCAATGGCCACCTCGAGCTCGAGCCTGCGGCCCTCACCGGGGCTGAGGCGCAGGCTCGCGAGATCCAGGTTGTGGGCCTGCGCGGGCATCTCCTTCAGGCTAGCGACGCGGCGGCTGTCGTTCGACCCAGCACATGTGCTTCCGGTGCAGGGAGACACTCGCCTCTGGCGAGCATTCCCGTTTCGGCCAGCCGGCAGGCGCATGCGCCTGCCGGAGGACCGGCCGCATGCGGCCGGTCCCGGGGCCGCGCATGCGCGGCCCCGCACATCTATAGGTCAGGAGGCGGCGCTCAGCTCGCGCTTGAGCACCTTGCCGGTGGCGTTGCGCGGCAGCTCCTCGACGAACACCACTTCGCGGGGCACCTTGTAGCGGGCGAGGTTCTGCTTGACGTATTCCTTGATCGCCTCTTCGTCGAGGTCGGCGTCGGCGCGGGTGACGACGAACGCCTTCAGGCGCTGGCCGAACTCCTCATCGGGCACGCCGATCACGGCGGCCTCCTCGATCTGCTCGTGGTCGGCGAGCAGATCCTCGACCTCGCGCGGGAAGACGTTCTCACCGCCGGAGACGATCATCTCGTCGTCGCGTCCGTCGACGAACAGGCGCCCGGCGGCGTCGAAGTGACCCATGTCGCCGGTACTCATCAGTCCGCGCACAATCTCCTTGCCCCCGCCGCCGGTGTAGCCCTCGAAGACCATCTCGTTCGCCGCGAAGATCCGCCCGCGCTCACCGGGGGCGACCTCGCGGCCCTCCGCGTCGAGCAGCTTCACAACGGTGCCCAGCGGTGGGCGCCCCGCGGTGCCGGGCGCCGCGCGGAGATCCTGCGGTGTGGCGATCGTCGCCCAGGCAACCTCGGTGGAGCCGTAGAGGTTGTAGAGAACGTCGCCGAAGGTGTCCATCACGCGCGTCGCGAGCTCGCCCGGAAGGACGGAGCCCGACGCGGCGATGATCCGCAGGCAGCTGAGGTCGTAGCGCGCGATTGTCTCCGGCGGCAGCTCCATGATGCGCTGCAGCATCACGGGCACGACCGCGAGCGCGCTGGCGCGGTGGTAGGCGATCGCGCGCAGCGTCGCCTCGGGGTCGAAGCGGCGCGGAAGGACGAGCGTCGAGGCGAGCGGCATCGCGAGCGTGAAGTGCCCGTAGCCCCACGAGTGGAACATCGGCGCGGCGATCACGGTGGTCTCGCGCGCGCGCAGCGGGATCTTCGAGAACATCGCCGCCAGTGGCTCCATCGAGTCGGGCTGTTTGCGTTTGGCCCCCTTTGGCGTGCCGGTGGTGCCGGAGGTGAGGATCACCACGCGGCCGTGCTCGTGCGGTGGCTCCAGAGGCCCCGGATCGCCAGCGGCGATCAGATCTTCGAGCTTGGGATCCGCTGGACCGTGTGCGTCGTCAGCGCGATCGGCACCTCCGTCTCGATCGCCACCTCCGTCGCGGTCCTCCGCGGCGGCGCTCTCCGCTGGCGTCTCGGCCCAGGCGACGAAGCGATGCATGCCCTCCGAGCCGGCGCTGACGAGGTTGGCGAACTCCTCGTCGTAGACGAGCGCGGTGGGCGCCTCGCGTCGCAAGACATCGGCGATTTGGGGGCCGGCGAACGCGGTGTTGAGGTAGAGCTGGCTGGCCCCGAGCTTCGCGGCGGCGATCGTCGCCTCGACGAACCCGCGGTGGTTGCGGCACATGATCGCGACGCCGTCACCTTCGCGCACGCCCGCCGCGGCGAGCCCGTGCGCGAGCGCGTTGGTGCGGCGCTCGACTTCGGCGAACGTCAGCGTCCCGCGCTCATCGACGAGCGCGATGCGATCGGGGCAGCGAATCGCACAGATCGTGTACGCCGCGGCGGCGTTCGACCCCCAGCGCTGCAGCGTGCGCACCGCGCGCAGCGCGCGGTCGGGCCGCTCGGGTTTGAACATGCGCGTTTCGAGCAGCGTACGCGCGACTTCTAGGCGATACTTGGCCGGCGAGCTCATCGGCCGCTGATTATCTCACGACATTCATTTGTCGTCACAGCGAGTCCGCCGAGCGCGGCGCCTGAGGCGGGCGCCTCAGGACACTTCGGCGGGTTCGTCCTTGCCTTGCAACCGCTCGCGGCCGCGGCCGACGGCGGCGATGATCTTCGAGAGATTGGCCTCGAGCGTGCTGAGGATCTCATCGGCGTAGTCCTCGGCGCCGAGGCGGATCTCGCGCTCGCGAGCGCGGGCGTCCTCGACGATGTCCTCGGCGGCGCGCTCGGCCTGCTTGGTGACCTCCTCCTCGCCGAGCAGCCGCTCCTGGCGCTCGCGGGCCTCCTTGACGATGCGCTCGGCCTCGCGCTTGGCCTCGGCGAGCATCTCCTGGCGCTCCTTGACGATCCAGCGCGCCTGCTTGATCTCCTCGGGGATCGTGGCGCGCATCTGGTCGAGGATGTCGTAGATCTCCTCCTTGTCGACCCGGACTTGGTCGGTCATGGGGACGGACTTGGCGTTGTGCACCAAGTCGTCGAGCTTGTCGATCAATACCAGGACATCCATAGGGTTACCTCAGTCTCCGATCCAAAGTTCGTCAGCGCGCGAGCTCTTCCTGCAATCGCCGGGCCACGTCGGCCGGGACCAGGTCGTCAATTCTGCCCCCGAACGTCGCGAGCTCCTTGACGCCGCTAGATGACAGGAAACTGTACTGCGGGTTGGCCATCAGGTAAACCGACTCGATCTCGGGATCCTGGCGACTGTTGAGCTGGTGCATCTCCAACTCGTACTCGAAATCGGAGATCGCGCGCAGTCCCTTGACGATCGACTTCGCGCCGACCTTGCGCGCGAGCTCGACAATCAGCGTGTTGAACGGTTCGACGCGCACGCCGGGCAGATCGGCGGTGGCGGCCTCGATGAAGGCGACGCGCTCCTCGATCGCGAACAGCGTGGGGCTCTTGCGCACGGAGCGGTTGACGACGGCGACGACGACTTCCTCATACAGCGCGGCGGTGCGGCGGATCACGTCGAGGTGACCGTTGGTGATCGGGTCGTAGGAGCCGGGGCAGACGGCGATGGACTTGTCGATGGTCATCGTTGGCGGTGGATTGTGATCACGGTGTCGCCGTAGCGTCGTTGCAGCTCTATGTCGAGGTTGAGATCCAGCGGGACGGACCGTCGATCGCTCTCCACCACGACACGCGCCCGCGGCGCCAGCAGGGGCGCCAGCGCCACCCCGAGCTCGCGCCCCAGCACACCCGCATGGCTGTAGGGCGGATCGACGAAGAGCAGATCGTATGTCTCAGCGCGCTCGCGTGCGGTGCGCAGGGCGCGCAGCGCGTCCCCGCGACGGACCTCGGCGACGTCTGGACCGAGGTCGAGCTCCGCGATATTCGCCCGCAGCGCGAGGAGCGCGCGCTGGTCGCGCTCGACGAGCACGGCGCGCGCGGCGCCGCGCGAGAGCGCCTCGATCGCCAGCGCGCCGGTGCCGGCGAAGAGGTCGAGGACGACCTCGCCGTGCAGTTCGCCGAGCGCCGCGAACAGCGCCTCGCGGACCCGCTCGGCCGTCGGGCGCGTCGCGCGTCCGCGCGGGGCGCGCAGGCGGCGGCCTCCGTATGTGCCGGCGATCACGCGCATCGCGGGATCATCGCGCGTGCGGGCAGGCGACACCGCCGGCAGCGACCGGTCGCCCTCAAGCGGGAATCGGCTCGCTTGCCGCGGCGCCGAAGGCGCGCTCGAGCGCGTCGCCGAGCAGCGCGTGCTCGGGCGCGAGGAGCTCGGGGTCGGTGTCGAGCAGCCGCTGCGCGCACTCCCGAGCGCGCTCGAGCAGCTCGGCATCCTGCGGGAAGCACGCGACGCGGGGCTCGGCGCGACCGCTCTGGCGCACGCCGGCGAGCTCGCCCTCGCCGCGCAGCTGCAGGTCGATCTCGGCGAGCTCGAAGCCGTCGCCGCTCTCGGCGAGCGCCTGTAGTCGACGCGAGCCGTGGGGGCCGAGCAGCAGGCAGACGGAGGGATGCTCGCCGCGGCCGATGCGCCCGCGCAGCTGGTGCAGCTGCGAGATTCCGTAACGCTCGGCGTCCTCGACGAGCATCACGGTGGCATTGGGCACGTCGATGCCGACCTCGATCACGGTCGTCGCTACCAGCACCTGGGCTTCGCCTTCGGTGAAGCGTGCCATCGCGCGCTGCTTCTCGCGGGGACGCAGCTGCCCGTGCAGCAGCTCGACCTCGAAGTCGCGCAGCTCGCCGGCGCGCAGGCGCTCGAACTCGGCGCCGGCGGCTCGCGCCTGGAGCTGTTGGGACTCCTCGACGAGCGGGCAGACGACATAGGCCTGGCGCCCGGCGCGCAGCTCCTCGCGGACGCGCTCGTAGGCGCGCGCGCGCGCGGCGGGGCTCGCGACGACGTGCGTGGCGATCGGCTGGCGCCCGCGCGGCAGCTCGCGCAGGCGCGTGACGTCGAGGTCGCCGTATTCGGTCAGCGCGAGCGTGCGCGGGATCGGCGTGGCGGTCATGTGCAGCACGTGCGGAGCCAACCCTCCGGGCCCCTTGCGATCGAGGGCGGCGCGCTGGCGCACGCCGAAGCGGTGCTGCTCGTCGACGACGGCGACGGCGAGGCGGTCGAAGGCGACATCGGCCTCGATCAGCGCGTGTGTCCCGACGATCAGGCTGAGCTGCCCTGAGGTGAGCTTGCCGAGCACGTCGGCGCGCCGGCGCGCGGGGGTCGAGCCGGTCAGCAGAGCGCTCGGGAGCAGCGCGGCCGGGACGAGCGTCTGCAGCGTCGCGAAGTGCTGTTCGGCGAGCGTCTCGGTGGGCGCCATCAGCACACCCTGCATCCCGTGCTCGACGGCGCGCAGCAGCGCGTAGAGCGCGACGACGGTCTTGCCGGAGCCCACCTCCCCCATCAGCAGGCGCTGCATCGGACGCGCGCGGGCGAGGTCGGCATCGATCGCGGTCATTGCGGCGTGCTGCTCGGCGGTGGGCTCGAACGGCAGCAGCTCGGCCAGCCAGCGCGCGGTCAACTCGCGGGGATCGGCAAGCGCGGTGGCACTGCCCGAGCCGCGCAGCGCGCGGCGGCGCAGCACGGCGAGCTGCATCAACAGCAGCTCTTCGAACGCGAGGCCTCGACGCGCCTGCTCGACTTGGCGCTCCTCGCGCGGGAAGTGCATCGCGGCGAGCGCGGCGGCCCGTTCGGGGAGTCCCTCGGCGACGCGCAACGCGGCGGGGAGCGGCTCGGCGATGTCGGCGAGCGCCGCGCGGTGCTCGCGGACGAGCGTGAGGATCTGCGTCGAGCTGACGCCCTCCGCGGCGGGGTAGTGCGCGACCCCGGCCGCTGCGGCGGCGGCGCCGAGCTCGGCGCCGAGCGCGTGATAGGCGACGTTGAAGGCCCCGCCGCGCGCGGCCTTGCCGTGCAGCAGCAGGCGTGTCCCGGGCGTGTAGCGCTCGACGAGCCAGGGCTGGTTGAAGAACGTCGCGCGCAGCGTGCCGGTGGCGTCGAAGACGGTGGCCTCGACGAGCGGGCGCATCCCGCGGCGGCGCACGGGGCGCCGTGTGATCGCGCGGACCTCGACCTCGATTGTGGCCTGCTCGCCGAGCCCCAGCTCGGCGACGGTGCGCGCCGCGCGGCGCTCGCGCGGGAGATGCTCGAGCAGCGCGCCGACGCTCTGTATCCCGAGCGTCGCGAGCCCGTGAGCGACCTTGCCGGCGGGTGCCGCCAGCGCTCGCTCCAGGCGCGAGGGCCGCGGCCAGTGCAGCGGCGCGGCGAGCAGCGCGTCGCGCTCCAGGAGCTTGCGGTCGGCGAACGCGCGAGAAGGGGCCTCAGATTGAGGAGCTGGTCCCGCCGTGCCCGCGGGCGCGTGGGCGCGCACGCGCGCGGCGGGGGCCGGACCGGAGGGGTCAGCCGCGGGATCTGTCACGGCGAGGGCGGGCGGGGACATCGGCGACCCCATGATGAACGCTCGCCCAGTCGACTACTCGGCGGCGAGCAGCCACCAGTAGGCGGCCTGACCGCCGCGACGCAACTCGAGCTCGGCCTCGAGATCGCCGTCGAGCAGCGCGGCGACGGCATCATCGGGAAGCGGGGCGTCGGCGCCGGTGAGCACGCTGAGCAGCTCGGCGCCGTCGGCAAGCGCGGCGAGCACCGCGCGCAGCGTGGCGGCGGGCTCTCCCCACGCGACGACTTCGTCCTCGAGGAAGCCGACGGCCTCGCCGGGCTGAAAGCGCCCGCGGGGATCGGCGCGCGCGGCGGGCGCGACGGCGCCGGTGCGCAGCCCGGCGAGCGCGTCGCGTACGGCGTGGGCGTTCTGCTCGAGGGGGTGGTCGGGGGTGAGCGCGAGCGCGGCGGCGAGCCCGGCCTGCTGGCTGGTGGCGGGCGCGACGAGAACCTGCTTGTCGGAGAGCTCGGCGGCGCGCTCGGCGGCCATCACGACGTTGGGGCTGTTGGGCAACACGAGCACCTCCTCGGCGGGCACGTCGTGGATCGCGGCGAGCAGCTCATAAGTGGAGGGATTGAGGGTGGGACCGCCGTCGAGCGTGTGCACACCGAGCTCGGCGAACAGCGCGGTGAGACCGTCCCCGCTGACGACGGCGACGGCGCCGCAGCGCACGGCGGCCTCGGACTCGGTCGCGGCGGGCTGGCGGCCATCGGTGGAGTCCGCGGCGAGCCGCCCGGCGCGCTCGGCGACCTGGGCGTGCATGTCGGCGACGTCGAGATGAGAGACCTCGCCGAGGCCCTCGAAGACGGCGGTGGCGCGCTCGGGCGCGTCGGTGTGAATGTGGATCTTCAGCGTGGTCTCATCGCCGACGACCAGCACGGAGTCGCCGAGCGCCTCCAGCGGAGCGGTGAAGTGCGCGGCGTCGAGCGCGTCGCCGGTGACGGCGAAGTTCGTGCAGTAGCGGTAGGTGCTGGAGCTGTGCTCGGGGTGGTGGATGCGCGCGGGCTCGTAGTGGTCGAGCGGCGGCGGCTCGTCGCCGCGCAGCGCGGCGACGACGCCGGCGAAGAGGATCGTGAGGCCGTAGCCGCCGGCGTCGACGACGCCGGCGTCGCGCAGCGCGGCGAGCAGCGCGGGGCCGCGCTTGACGGATTCCTGCCCGGCGGCGACGGCGCGCTCGAGCGCGGCGGCGATCGCGCGGTCCTGCGTCTCGGGAGCGGCGTCGGGCGGCAGCTCGGCGGCGTCGGGCTCGCGCTGGACGTCGGCGGCGATCCGCTGGGCCATCTCGCGGGCGACGGTGAGGATCGTGCCCTCGGCGGGGTTGCGTACGGAGCCGTAGGCGCGCTCGGCGGCATTGGCGAGCGCGGCGGCGATCACGTTGGCGTCGATCAGCTCGCCGGGACGCGCGACGAGCTCCTCGGCGGCGCCGCGGATCAACTGCGAGAGGATCACGCCGGAGTTCCCGCGCGCGCCGAGCAGTGCGGCGCGCGCGACGGACTGCACGATCTCCTCGCGGCCGATCTCGTCGATCGTGCGGTTGCCGTCGGCGCCCTGCAGACGATCGAGCTCGGCGAGCACGGCGCGCAGCGTGAGCACCATGTTGTCGCCGGTATCGCCGTCGGCGACGGGGAACACGTTGAGGTCGTTGACCTCTTGGCGGCGGGACTCGAGGTGGGCGAGCGCGCCGGCGACGGCGGCGCGAAAGCGAACCAGGTTGGTGTCGGTCACGGCGGTCTGCATCATCCTCATCAGCCCGGCGGCGGCGCGAGCAGCGAAGCTCGGAGCTGCTTACGCGGCGCGCACGTGAAGGTTACGCGATGCGCGGACGACTCCCCGGATATCCGACTTTTCAGCCGAAGCTCGCGGCCGGTGAGCCGTGGGGCGCACCGAGCGGAGCTCAGAGCGCCTTGACGACCTTGCCGGCTTTGAGGCAGCGCGTGCACACGTAGACGCGCCGAGGTGCCTTGCCGACGAGGATCCGAACCCGTTGCAGGTTGGGCTCGAAGCGGCGCTTGGTGGCGACCATCGAGTGGCTGCGACTCTGACCGAACGCGGGGCCCTTGCCGCAGCTGTGACATACCTTGGCCATAGCGAGGACGCAGTTTAGCCGCTGCGCAGCTCCTCGCGTAGCGCGGCCATCCGCAGGACCGCCTCGGCGGCGTGGCGGCCCTGGTCGCGCTTGCCGCCGCCGGCGCGCGCGAGGGCCTGCTCCATGGTCTCGCAGGTGAGGACGCCGAAGGCGCAGGGCACGCCGGTGTCGAGCTGGACGCGCTGGATGCCGTTGGCGGCCTCGGAGCAGACGAAGTCGTAGTGATCGGTCTCGCCGCGGATCACGGCGCCGAGACAGGCGACGCCGGCGTAGCGGCCACAGCGCGCGAGATAGCTGGCGGCGAGCGGCAGCTCGAAGGCGCCGGGGACGTCGAAGACGTCGGCTTCATCGGCGCCGGCGGAGACGAACGCGCCCTGCGCGCCGGCGAGCAGCCGCTGCGCGAGATCCTCGTAGAAGCGACCGATCGCGATCGCGTAGCGCGGGATGGTCATTGACAGAGCTCCACCTTGCAGCTGAGCCCCTTGACCTTCGGCCAGTCGCCGTCCGTGCAGAGCACGGTCTCGACCTCCGGTTGAAGATCGGCGGTCGCGAGGATCAGCGCATCGGGCATCGACAGTGACTTGCGCGCGCCTCGCAGCGTCGCGGCGCGCGCCGCGACGGGCCTGTCGACGGGCAGGACGTCGGCGAGGAGAGCGTCGAAGAAGCCCTCGGCATGCTCGCGGGGATGGTGCCCGAGCGAGACTCCGGTCATGACCTCGGCGTAGCTGATGACCGAGGCCACGAGCGGATGGCTGCCGGCGAGCTCCTTGAAGCGCGCGACGGCGGCCTCGTGGTGGGCGTCATCGGCGTCGAGAAAGCCAACGATCACGGTCGAGTCGAGCAGGATCAGTGCCACTCTTGGCGCAGCCGTCCGACGGTTCGGCGGAGCTCGCCGCCCGTCCTGAGACAGCCGGCGTACTCGTCGATGAGATCGTCGATGCGCGCGACGACGACACGGCCGCGTCCCTGGGCCTCAACGTGTACGACGTCGCCCTCGCGCAACCCGGCTTCACTGAACGCGCTGATCGGGATCGTGATCTGATGCTTGCCGGAGATGCGCGAGCGACCCGCACTGTGCCGGGTTGATTTCTTTACTTCTGCAGGCATAGGTCAAGGATAGCGGGCGCCGAGACGCGAGCGCTCACGCATCGCCTCTGCCTTCACGGCGCTCGTCCCCCTGCGCGCGGTCGCTGTCCTTCTCGCCCTGCAGCATCTCGGCGTCGAGGTTGAGCCCCTGGTGGTGCAGCGTGTGCCCCATGCGCTGGGCCTTGGTGCGCATGTACTCCTCGTTGTGCGGGTTGGGGGCGTGCTCGATCGGGATCTGGGCGGTGACGGAGAGGCCGTAGCCCTCGAGGCCGCGGATCTTCTTGGGGTTGTTGGTGAGGATCCGGATCGAGGAGAGCCCGAGGTCGACGAGGATCTGAGCGCCGATGCCGTAGTCGCGCAGGTCGGCGGGCAGCCCGAGTTGCAGATTGGCCTCGACGGTGTCCAGGCCCTCCTCCTGCAGGCGGTAAGCCTTGAGCTTGTTCAGCAGACCGATGCCGCGGCCCTCCTGGGCGAGGTAGAGCAGTACGCCCTCGCCCTCGGCCTCGATCATCGCGAGCGCGGACTCGAGCTGCTCACCGCAGTCGCAGCGCAGCGAGTGGAAGACGTCGCCGGTGAGGCACTCGGAGTGCACGCGGACGAGTACGTCCTCACGACCTTTGACGTCGCCCTTGACGAGCGCGACGTGGTGCTTCTCATCGACCAGGGAGCGATAACCGACGGCGTCGAACTCGCCGAAGGCGGTAGGCAGGCGCGCGACGGCGACGCGTTCGACGAGCTTGTCGTGACGGCGGCGGTAGGCGATGAGGTCGGCGACGGTGATCATCTTCAGGCCGTGGCGGGCGCAGTAGCCGGCGAGGTCATCGACGCGGGCCATGGTGCCGTCGTCGTTCATGACCTCGCAGATCACCCCGGCGGGGTTGAGACCGGCGAGCCGCGCGAGGTCGACGGCGGCCTCGGTCTGACCGGTGCGCTCGAGTACGCCGCCGGAGCGGGCCTTGAGCGGGAAGATGTGCCCGGGCTGGACGAGGTCGCGGGGGTGTGCGCCGGGGTCGACGGCGACCTGGATGGTGCGCGCGCGGTCGTGCGCGGAGATCCCCGTGGTGACGCCCTCGCGGGCCTCGATGGAGACGGTGAAGGGGGTCTCGAAGGAGGATTCGTTCTTGGCGGCCATCAGCTCGAGGCCGAGTTCGTCGCAGCGCTCGGCGGTCAGCGCGAGGCAGATCAGCCCGCGGCCCTCGCGGGCCATGAAGTTGATGGTCTCCGGCGTGGCGAACTGGGCGGCGAGCGTGAGGTCGCCCTCGTTCTCGCGGTTCTCGTCGTCGCAGACGACGACCATGCGCCCGGCGCGAATCTCCTCGATCGCCTCCTCGATCGTGGCGAAGGGGGTCGCGGTGGAGGTCGTCTGCGGGGTGGGCTCGGTTGGTGCCATGTGCCCTTAGGTTACTTCGCAGAGGAGCCTCCAGCGGCCGATCTTTGCCACGCGGGGGAGCCTGAGCAGCCCATTTTCGGTTTGCAAGCAGCCTTCTTCGACCTGGCAATACCGGCTATACTCCTTCGCGATGGCGAAGGTCATGATCTCGATGCCGGATGAGCTGCTGGCCCGCATCGACGAGCAGGTGAGCGCGGAGCACGCGACGCGCAGCGAGTTTCTGCGGCGCTTGGCCGAGCGTGAGCTCACCCAAGCGAGCCGCCGGCGGCGCCAGCATGTCGAAGAGCTGCTCGGCGAGCCGGTGCGCCTCGGCGGCGACAGCACGAAGCTGCTCCGCGAAGACCGCGAATCGCACTGAGTGTGTTGCTCTTCGACGCGGGCGTGTGGATCGCGGCGGTTGATCCAGAAGATCGCTACCACGCCGCCTCGCGCTCGTTAGTACTAGCTTCGACGGGGCCGGCGGCCGCCCTCGATCTCACGCTCTACGAGGTGGCAAACGTCCTGGGCTCCCGCAAGCGACGACCGGAGCTGGCGCAGCGCATCTGCAGTGCGATCCTGGCGCGCTGCGGCGAGCACATCGTGCGGATCGACGCGGAGCACACCGCGCGAATGGTGGCTGTGATCGCCGAGCACGAACTGACCTCCTACGACGCCGCGTACGTGGCCACCGCGCGCCGGCACGACTGGACGCTCGTCAGCACGGACGACAAAGACCTCGTGAGCCGTGGCTTGGCATCGGCACCCGATACCCCGGGCTTACAGCCGCTCCCATGAGAGCGGGTGCGAGCGGCGCTGCACGAGCAGACTCCCCGACTCGCGCCGGACGGCTCAGCGCACGAGGACGGGCCGTGCGCGAACGGCCTCGACGACCTCGGCGCCGCGCGGTGTGAGCCTCCAGCGGTTGGGCTCGCCCCTGAACGGCGAGCCGTTCGCGCGCCCGGCCTGGTGGTTCTCGATCAGCCCGAGGTTCTGCAGGCGGGCGAGCAGCTTGGAGATCTGCCCCTGGTCGCCGATCCCGGCTTCCTCGGCGACGGCGCGGTTGCTGGCGCCGGGGTGCGCGCCGACGGCCGAGAGGACGCGCAGCGTGCGGTAGGTGAGGCGCATGTCTAGCCCGTAAAGGGGATTGGCCTGCGAATTCGTGGGGGCGCTCCCGTTTGCGCGACCGCCGCTCGCGAGGCTTGCGACGGGCCGCTCCAGCTCGCGCGCAGCGGCGGCGGCACCGAGATAGGGCAGCACGATCGTGCTCATCAGCGGGGCGGCAAGTATGAGCAGCGACTTGGGCCGGCGCCGCTCGTCGAGCAGCCGCGTGTGCAGCACGCTGAGCACGGCGCCGACGACACCCTCGGCGGCGAGCGGCCCGGGGTCGCGTCCGCGGGCGTTGGCGGCGCGTCCCTCGTCGACCGCGTGCACGAGCGCCTCGATCACCGCCGCCCGGCGCGCGACCGCGAGCGGCCCGGCGGCGAGCGCGTCGACGAGCAGCAGCCGCGCGAGCGCGGGCTCCTCGTCGAAGCTCGCGAGCGCCGCGAGCAGCGCCGCGGCGATCCGCTCGCGCCAGGGGCCGCTCTCGGCGTAGGCGGCGAGCACGGGCTCGGCAACCCGCGCGAGCGCGGCGTCGAAGGCCGCCAGAAAGCACTCCTCGCGATCGGCGAAGAGTTCATAGAACGTGCGCCTGGAGATTCTCGCGCGGGCGATTATCTCGGCGACGGTTAGCCCGCCGTAGCCCAATTCCGCGACGACCTCGGTCGCGGCGGCGATGATCCGCGAGCGCTGAATCTCCCCGAGCTCGACGCGTGCGCCCTGCTCGATGGTGGCGCTGCTAGGGGCTGGGGCCGGTCTTCTGCCGCGCTGTGCCATGGCGAGCTCGCATCCCTCTTATTTCTTCTTGCGCTGGCCTTTCGCGTTGCCGGCGCCCGCGGACCGCTTGTGCCGCTTGCCGTGTTTGGTCTTTCGCTTGTGCTTGGCCTGCTTGGCCTTCGGGCAGCCGCCGACGGCGATTTTGGTGGTGGTCTTGATCAGCGCGCCATTCTGCCCAACGAATTCGGTGGGCATCGCGAGGCTCTTGGACTTGCAGAGGCTCGTGTTGGCGGTGAGCGCTGAGTAGGGGCCTTGCGGCAGCGTCAATTCGAACGTGCCGACGGGCACGTCGGGCACGGTTTTGAACGTGCTGCTGGTGATCCCTTGCTTGCTGATGTAGGTCGAGCCGACGAGGTGCACGGTGACGCCGTAGCCCTGCAGCACGACGATCAGGCTCGGGAACGCTTCCCCACCATGAGAGACGAAGTACGCCGGGCCGCTCAGGGGGACGGGGAGCACGGGTGTGGTCGCGATGGCGTGCCCGATGATCGACGCCGGCGGACAGTCCGCGGGGTTCGCTTCGAAGACCGCAGCAGCACACGCCTTCTGCAACGTCGTCAGCCGAGAGGGCATCGCCTTGGGCAGTTCGACTTTGACCCGCGCGATATTCGCGTCATAGGGCCCCGCGGGATAGCCCAGTTTCACCGTCAGGCTCGCCCCATTAGCCCGCGAGGTCTTCCCCGAAGTGGACGCGGTCAGCTTCGGCTTGAACGCGAGCACCGCGCAATTGGTCGCCTGGAACGGAACGGAGAGCGCCTCGGCGGCGCCTTCGGTGCTCCGCAGCGTCCCGGTGATCGCGAGTGGATCGCAGTTGGTGGGATTGAACGTGAAGTCGTTGCGGTCGATCGTCACGTTGACGTGCTTGATCTGCAGCGGGATCCCGTCGATGATGCTCGGGATCTTGTACGGGCCTTCGTTATCGCTGGTGATCGTCAGCACCGCCGTGGTCGGGTCGACGTCGATCTTCGCCCGAACCACAATTTTCCCAAGGTCAAACGGGCCGGCCTTCGCGGGGTTGACGATTGACAAGCCGAATGGGGCGCCCTTGTAGGGGCCGGTGATGAACACCTGCCCGCCGGTGACCGTGAACGGGTCGCCGCCAACACCGACACTGACGATCGTGTGCCCGATCAGGCTTTCCGGCCCGCACGTCCCGGCGTTGGCCTGTTCTTCGCCGCACAGCTTGACCGTCGAGAGCGTCCCGGAGACCCCGGGCGGCATGCGCAGCTGAATCGACTGCAAGTTCTGGCTGCCGTCTTCGCGGCCCATCGTCATCGTAAACGGCGTGAACCCACCCGCCTGGATACTCGTCGTCCCGGCCGTCAACGACGGGCTGAACGGCAGCGGACTCGCGCACGGCTTCCCATTCGGACCCGACGCAATCTGGAACTGCGAGGAGGATTCCGCCGTCGGGTTTTCCGACCAGGGGGTGAACGTCCCCGTCGTCGTGTAAGAGCCGCACGCGGCTGGGGTCGCCAGCGGCGCACGATCACCACCGAAGAAATGCAATTCGATGTCTTCGAAAGGCACCTCCGGCAGGAACTGCGCTTCGGGCTCACCGGCATACCGCGCGTCGTTCGCGAACAACGGATCGCGTTCGAAATGCGCAGTCAACTGACCCGTCACAGGGTTCTCCAGCACTTCACCAGCCGCCTTCGCACGCACACCCGAGATCGGATCTTCAGCGTAGATGTACAGCGCGACCAGCGACCCGAACGGGTTCGCGTCCTGCGTCGCCAAATACGCCGCGCCTTCCAACGGGTTTGGCAACAACGGCGTCTTGATCTTCACCGTCGCGACCTTTGCCGCTTCCGGACAGGTCGGCGCGGCGTTGCTCTCCAGCGCAATCTGTTCTTGCGAGCACGCCTGCAAACCATCGGCCGCCGACGGGTTCAACGCCACCCCTTCCGGCAACGTCACCGAAAGCCCCTTCACATCCGCCTCCCCAAGACCCGTCGGGTTCAGGCTGCTTTCCTGCGGAACGTGCTCGTCGACGGTCAACCCCGTCGGCGTACTCCCCGCCTGCCCATCAGGCGTCACCTTCACACTCGGCGAGAATGGCACCTGGTTACAGCCATCCATCGCGGCGGGCCGCCCGAGGTTGTCTTTGAAGGTGTATTCGACCGGTGGCAGGAAGTCTCCCGCCTGCTCCCAGGAGTCGGCTTCGACGTTCGTATGCACCGGTCCTGTGCATGCAGTTGGGAGGGTGAGCAACGGCGGCGGTGTTTCTTGCTGGGTGGGCGTGCAGGGCGGGGCACCTGTCGGCACACCTGGTTCCACGCAGTTCCAGCCTCGCACCGGGTCGTGACGCGGGTCGCCCGGAACGCCCCAAAACGTCACGCGACTCGACATCAGCCCTGTGAGCTCTGTGATGTTCGGAACGGTCACGGTCACGCCGTAGTCGCTCCCCGTTCTAACGGAGGTGTCTAGGTACACCGGCACTCCAGCGACGAAGAAGCCAAACCGCGCTGGTTCGCCGACCGACGGAACTAGCGCGAACAGCGGCACATCGAATGTCGCGATGGGGAACCTTCCCATCGGATAGGTGAGTGTCACCGATGCCACACCAACCGCCGTGTTGTCGGGACAGAGGTTGTGAAACGGTTCCACGGTAGTCGTGAACTTTTCTGTCGAACATTGTGGGAAGGGGGTGGGATTGCCAATCAAGCCGGGAGGCAGGTTAAAGCGCAGGTCTTTCACGGCCGCCGGAGGATCTTTCACTTCGGCCGCTTGGTTCAAGACGAGAGTGCTCGTCAACTGGAAGGGGTGCGAACCGGCCTGCGTTTCTGGGAGCCCATGCGCGTTTTCTGCGGTGAGTTCATACTGTTCGACCCCAAACGGCGTTGCCGCGGCGTCCACGGTGATCGGGGAGCTCACCGATACGCCCGGTGCGCCGCCGCCTGCGATGCTCGCGCTGTTCTCTTCGCCCGATTTCGTGTCCGGAGCAACCTTGACGTTGATGAAGAGCGCGATATAGCCGTCAGCGTGAATCACTTCTGACACACCTTCCGGCAGGCTGCACGTGACTTCCTGCGGCAAGGTCGTGCAAAAGGCGCTGCCGAAGAATGGTTCTACGACGGTGGTGGACAGCCCGAGTTCGGCGCTTTGCGCGCTCAGACCAGCGGGTAGCTTGTCCTTCAGGATCACGGGCGTGCCGTTCATCGCTTCGTCACCGAGGTTCTCGGCCACCACGGCGACTTTACCGTTGCCCCCCGGCGCCAGATTCCTCGGAAGCGAGTTGAGGTTGACGTGCCACCATGGTGTGCACCCGTCACAGGGCACGTTCGCGAACGCCGTCGGCGCGCCGGCCGCGCCGACGACCGCCGCGCCGACGGCCGTGAGGACGAGCACACACACGATACTCCTGATCTGGCCTTTGAACATGATCCTTCGCATGGTCATCTCCTCCGCCGGCGCTCAGCGCCCGGTCCTAGTGGACGAGCTCTTGCGCGCGCGGGCGCCCTTCGCTCCGTATCTCTTCTTCGCCCGCGACTTGCACAAGGCTCGCTTGTGCTTGGGCTTCCTCGCGCACGCTCTCAGCGCCTTCGCGAGCTTCTGCGCTTGCGTTGACCTCGGCGTGATCGCCGCTGGGGATCCCGGCGGGACGACGTTCCCCGCGCCGGAGAACGTCGCACTCGCCGGCGCGCCGAAGATCGCCGGTTGCGGCGTGGGCGCCGGCTTGCACGCGTCGCCTGTCGTGCACGGCGGCGGCAAGAGCGCCGTCGGCGGCGCGCACGGCGCGCCGGTCGTGCATTCATGCGCGTCGTAGACATCGACGCTCGTGTCGTAGTCCTGCGCCGTCAGGCGGGAGCTTGTCAGGAAGAAGACGTCGCCGCCGGATTCGCTCGCATCGAGGAACGCCGATTCGGCGGGTGAGGTGCCCGCCGAGACTAGGCCGACGCAGCCGCCTGCGGCGTTGCTGTAGACGATGCTCGCGCTTTCGCCGTGGCCGCTGCCTCGACAGCTGCCCACTTCGGCGGGCTCATACTCGTAGACATCCTCTTTCCCGTTCACATCCGCCGGTACGAGCGCGTCGGCACTGTTGAAGAACAGCCGGCCGCTATCGGAGAGATAACGCGTCTGATAGAGGGCGCTACCGAGGTCAGTCGAGTCCCATCCCGGGATGTTGGCCGCCAACCACCGTTCGGACCACACCTTGGCGTAATCCACGAGGTTTTCGTCGAATCCCCTGCCCTCGAACAGGCCCTTCGGCCGCGCGCCCGTCGGATCGCATGAGGCGCACACCAGCCGGCCCGTGTCGGCGTCATAGAGGAAGATCTCCTCGTCGGGCACGCCGCTGCTGGCGTCACGATTTTCATACCCGGTCAGACTCCTTTCCGACATGAACGCCAGGTAGCGGCCATTGGGAGCGACCCGCGAAGTCTCACGGGCGAGATCCGGTAGACCGCCGCCGTTCCAACTCGGGTAGTCGGCACCCGAGAGCGTAGCGATGAACACCGGTGGCGCCCACGCTTTCGCCCCCGCGTCGTAGCGCGCAAGATAGAGGTTGCAGCTCTGCGCCGAAGGCGTCCCGCTCTCGTTCTTTTCGCATGTGCCGCGCTTGGCGCCGTGTTCGGCCCCGTCGCCGAGCACGCCGTTGGCGACGAAGTAGACGGACGAGCCATCTTCGCTAGCACCGATGACACCCAGTACATCGGCGCTTTCACTCGCCGCGTTCGGGTCGACGGTCAGGTCGACCGTCTTGCCCGCCAGCGGTTCGCTCTTGCCGCTGGTCAGTTCGAACACATAGAGATCTTCCTTTTCCGGCCTGGTCGTCGCATCGGCCGTCAGATGCCTGGTAGTCGTGAGGAACACTCTCGAGTCTTCGCTGTTGGCGGTCGTGTAGTGCACACCCGAATCGATCTCTATCGTTTCCCGCCTCGTCATGTCGCGCAAGTAGTATGTGTCTTCATCGGCCCACACGAGCCGTGAGCCGTCATCGGAGATTCCGTGCCTCACGCCGAGTAAACCGTCCGCCGGTTCCCCGTTGGGCATCACACTGACCGGCTGCAACTGCCCTTCGGCCCACTCATAGAGCCCGCTGACAGGTCCGCCTTTAGTCAACGCGACGCCCGTGGAATGAAGTACGACGTGGCTGAAGTCGGGCGAGGCTGTCTCGTATCCAACTCCACCAGCATCTTCGCCGTTGCCTCCGAATTTGGTGCCCGGTGGCACGTTCGCCGCGCTCACGAGCGCAATGTATTCACCGTGGGGTCCGCGAAGATAGAGCGTCTTTTCGGCACCCGCCGGCAACGGCGGCAGCGGTGTGCGGCCGACCGGTTCGATCAGACCAAACGCAAGATTCGCGGAGAAGAGCTTGTATTCGGCCGAGTGTCCGACGGCCAATTCAGAAGCACCTTCGGTGTGAGGCGTCGTGATGTCTTGCGTTTCCCAGCTGCCGGGAGCCTCGCGGGCCGAGAACACTTGCGTTATTTCGAATGAACGGCTGCCCTGCGGATTGACGGCGAACGGCGACGACGCGGCGTAGGTGATCGCGCCGCCATCTTCCGCGGCTTGGATGTCGGCGCCCTGTTCGTTGCCCACGGCGATGAGCCCTGCGCCCTGCTTGTTGGGTGGGGTAACCATTTCCCACGCGCGGCCGTCGGGGAGCGTGAAGTCGCCGCCGGCGGCCTGCGTGGTGAACGTCTGATCGGCGCCTTCCTCGATGACCACTTCGCCGCCCGCTTCGCCGATCGCGACGACGCGGTAATGGTAGACCGTGCTAGAGGCGAGGCCCTGCAGGTGCACGCTGACGCTCAGGTCGCCTTCGCTTGAGCCGATGCCGACACCGGGAGGGGCGAGCAGGCTCGTGCCATAGGCGGCGCTCGTGCCGTATTGGAAGTAATAGGTCGTCGGGGTGTTGTGTGGGTTGATCGTGGCGTCGAGCGTCGCGGAGACAGATGTCACATTCGACGCCGCCTCCTGGTCGATGCCCGGTCCGGGCGTAGTGAATTCCTGATCCTGGACCGGTTCGCCCGGGTTCGTGCCGTTGGCGTTGCTCGCCTGCAGGCGGTAGTAGTAGGTGGTGTCGGGCGTGAGCGCGGGCAGCAGCGCGTGCACCGCCACCGCGCTTTCGCCATTGGCGACCGGTTCCGAGCACGGCGCGACCTCGCCGAAGGACTTGGTCGTCCCATAGTCGAACTGACAGGTCGCGGCACCCGCGTTTTCAGGATTGACGGCGCCGTTCACGGTCGCGCTCCGGCTCTTGAGACTCGAGACCGCTCCGGTCGTGACGTCCGGGACTACGATGCTTGGCCCGAACACGTCCACGTACGCGGCTTCGCTCGCTACGCGATCGCCGACGTACACGTCGTTGCTGCTTGCGTCGACTCCCACGCTTTGGGGATCACTGAATGGGCTGCCAGGCGTTCCCGTCAGCCGGCCGAGATATGCGCCCGTGGCGCTGAACTGGTCGATGACCTTTGCTCTTTCTTCAGCGACGTAGATGTCGCCGGCGGCGTCCACCGCCACGCTGTGGATCCCTTGCAAGGGACCGCTCGGGGTCGTCGTGATCTTCCGCACGAAGTTGTATTGCCCGGGCATCCCTGACACCGGTTCGAACACATCCACGGCGTTTGTTTCGGCGACCATCACGTCGCCGTTGACATTGTTCACCGCTACCGCCAACTGGTTGGCGAAGTTGAACGGTTCGGTCGGTGACGTCCCCGTCAACTGCGTGACATACTTTTCTTTGCCGCCGATCTGAGGCTTGAAGACGTCGACGACCCCGGCGCCGGGATCTGCCGCGTACACGTCGCCGGCCGCCGAGTCGGCGAGACTGGTCGAGTTGTCCACAGCCAGGCCGGTGACAAAGTGGCTCAAGGATTTGGCAGGCATTTCCGCGCCGGTCCAGCTCGCCAATTTGGCGCCCGATTCGCTGTAGACGCCGATCGATGAACCGCCCGACTCGGCCTCTTCCGATAGATACACCTGGGGTTCGGGTTCGCCCGCTAGGTGCCCGACTGCGACCGCGAGGTAGTCCGCGCCTGATCCGGGGGTGGCGAAGGCGAACTGTGAGATGTGCTTGCCAGTCGTCGCGTTGAACTCCTCCACTCTGAAGCCGCCCGTGAGGCCCGGGTTGAATTCGGGGTTCCCTTCGATGAATTCTGTGGTCCACACATGACCTGAGTCGACGGCCATCGTCTCGGGCGCTGTCAGCCGCCCGGGTGCCGTCACGCCCGGGCCCGCCGGGATTTCATTGAACTGGAACAAATAGTTGTGCGTCACATCTGCCTGCGCGGCCGCGCCGCCGAGCAGCAACCCCGCTGTCAGCGCCCAGAGCGTAGCTGTGACTGTCAACTTCAGCATGCGGGTATTCATCGACTATCCCTCCTTGAGATCGGAGGGGATGAGACCCCTGCCTGTTGCATGATGGCGACGCGCCCGCTTGTGGGCACGCGAACTGCTGGATCCCTCGAGCCTTATAACCCGATCATCCGGCCCGAGCGATGCGCCGCCGGGCGGTGTGTCGCGATTTTCACCCTTCGGGCGTGAACGCGTGACCGAGACCGGGAGGCGTGCATGCGTGACCCACCCGCGCCTGGGGGTTGCCGCGGGACTGCGCGCAAGCGCCGAACCAGCAGCCTCAGCGGCTAGCCGGGAACCCGAAGAGAGAGAGAGAGAGAGAGAGAGATGCTCCAGCAAGCTGCTGGGGCATCTAGTTACGGTCTCGGATGGGGTCGCAGCGACCCCTGTCACGTCTTTCCCTCTCGAGCTCACGCGAAAACACGACTCCCTCATAGAAGCGACCCGCTCCCTCTCCCAAATATCTCTTGCGTTTTGCTGCCAATACCGGCTACCGCGGGTTCACCGTCTGGCGACCCGAGCCTGGTCTATGTGTGGATACCGGCTGACCCCTTGACCAACCGGACCAAGGCGTATCATAGACACTAGTAACGACTCGCGTCAACCCCCCCAGCCAAAACTTCCCCCGAGGCGGCCCAGCTCGCGAGGTCGCCCGCGGTTTGCGGGGCGCCTGGTGCAGCGCGTTACGCGCGCGCGGCGGGCGCGGCGGATTGCAGCAACCGCTGCACGTGCTTGGCGAGAATGTCGACCTCGATATTGACGTGCCGCCCGACCGCGGCGGCGCCGAGTGTGGTGCGCTGCAGCGTCTCGGGTATCAGCGAGACCTCGAAGCCGCTCTCGCGCAGAGCGCTGACGGTGAGGCTAACTCCATCGATCGCGACGGACCCCTTCTCGACGAGGTAGGGCAGCAGCTCGGTGTCGGCGTCGATGGCGAGCACGCGCGAGAAGCCCTCCTCGCGGCCCTGCGCGATGCAGCCGACCCCGTCGACGTGCCCCTGCACGATGTGCCCGCCGAGACGCCCGTCGGCGCGTAGCGCGAGCTCGAGGTTGACGGCGTCCCCGACCTGCAGCGCACCGAGCGTGGAGCGCTGCAGCGTCTCGCGCATGGCCTGCGCGGCGAACTCGGCGACGACGGTGCCCTCGACCGCGATCTCGGACTCCGCGATCGGGGACTCCGCGCCCTCGTGCGCACTCGTACGCGCGCGCACGCGCGCGGCGGGGCCCCCACCGATGACATCAACCGCGGTCAGGCAGACCCCATTCACCGCAATCGAGTCCCCCTCCCCCAGCTCCCGAGCAAGCGCGGTCGCAATCCGCAGCGTGGCCCCGGCGCCATCGCGCTCGACGGCAGCGACGCGCCCGAGATCGGCGATCAGCCCGGTGAACACCTCACCACTCGCGCAGCCGCGCGGAGACGAGCAGATCCTCGCCGACGCGGGCGCAATCGAAGGTGAGCGCGTGCAGCGCCTCGGAGATGCGCTCGACGCCTTCGCCCTCGAGCGGATCGCGCGCGGTGCGCCCGCCGAGCAGCAGCGGCGCGAGGAACAGGCGGATCTCATCGATCTCGCCGGCGTCGAGGAAGGCACCGGCGAGATGCGGACCGCCCTCGAGCAGCACGGAGGCAACCCCGAGCTGACCGAGCTGATCCAGCGCGGAGCGGACGCGCGCGGGCTCGTTCTCGCCGGTGGCGACGAGCACCTGCGCCCCGGAGGTCTCGAGCACATCGGTGTCGGCGCGGGCGGCGGCGCGGGAGACGACGACGGTCAGCGGGATCTCGGCGGCGGCGACGACGAGCTGGGAGGTGGCGGGCAAGCGGGCGAGCGAATCGAAGACGACGCGGCGGGGCTGCTCGCCGGGCTCGGCGGGCGTACCGGCGGGACGCGCGGTCAGCTGGGGGTCGTCGGCGAGCGCGGTGCCGATGCCGACGACGACGGCGTCGACGGAGGCGCGCCACTGGTGGGCGAGCTCGCGGCTGGCCTCGCCGCTGATCCACTGGGAGTCGCCGGCGCGTGTGGCGACCTTGCCGTCGAGGGTCATGGCGGACTTGAACAGCACCCAGGGACGCCCGACGCGGGCGTGCTTGCGGAAGGCCTGGTTGAGTAGGCGGGCTTGCGTGGCGAGCTCGCCGTCGGCGAGCACGACGTCGATGCCCTCGTCGCGGAGGATCCCGAGGCCGCGCCCGGCGGCCTTCTCGGTGGGATCGTCGGAGCCGACGACGACGCGGCGGATGCCGGCCTGGACGATGGCGTCGGTGCAGGGCGGCGTCTTGCCCTCGTGGCAGCAGGGCTCGAGCGAAACGTAGAGCGTGGCGCCGCTGAGGTCGGCCAAACCGCAGGCCTCGATCGCGTTGACCTCGGCGTGGGCGGCGCCGAAGCGCTCGTGCCACCCCTCGCCGAGCACCTCGCCGTCACGCGCAATGACGGCGCCGACGGCGGGATTGGGCTTGACGGCGCCGACGCCGCGCCCGGCGAGCTCAATCGCGCGCGCGAGGTGCAGCTGGTCGGTCTCGGTGGTGGCGGTCATCTCGTGGCTGAGGATATCCCGGTCGCCCGCGCGCACCCGCCGCCGTGCAACCGATATACGGTCATTTCGGGTCCGGGCCGAGAGTAGGCGAGCGGGTAGTAGTCGAAGGTCCAGTCGAAGTTGAACGCGACGGGGCGCGCGCGGCGGCGGTAGGGCGAGGCGCGATAGACCACTTCCGCCTGCCGCGCGAGCGCGCGGTAATAGGCGACGGCCTGCGGAACCTGCGTGGGGTCGGCGTAGGCGCGGCCGGACTCGGCGTAGCCGCTGACGATCCAGCAGTAGCCGTTGCGCTCGTACCAGCCGATCAGGGGGGGACTGAGCGTGCGCTCGTAGTTCTCGATCCCGACGACGTGCGGATGGCCGGGATCGAGCGCACCGTCGGCGTCGATCACGGAGACCAGCGATCGCCACTTGATCCAGCGGTCGCCGTCGGCGGTGCTGAGCGTGGGCTGGCCGACGTCCTGGGCCCACTCGTCGGGCACGAGCGGCTCGACGACGATGCGCGTACCGGCGGGGACGTGCGCGACCAGCCAGGCGCGTGTGAGGTTGCGGGTGTCGGCGCGCGCGAGCAGGAGCCCGGAGTGGACGCTGTAGAGGAGCCCCTGCGCGCAGAGCGCGAGCGCGACGAGCGCGGTGAGGGCGAGGGCGAGGGCGCGCGGCGGACGGACTGGCGATCCTTTGGGGCGCATCCGCGCAGGCGGCGGGGTCTCGGCGGCGGTGGGCGCGGGGCGTCGTGCCCCGCGACGGGAGGGACGCGCTTCGACGGCGAGAAAGCCGCGCGTGAGCAGCCGCGCGGCGAGGCCGGCGAGCTGCAGCGCGAACAGCGCGGCGAGCAGGCAGACGATCGGGAAGATCGGCAGCAGCCAGCGACCGAAGTAGCGGCCTTGGGCGCCCATGAACGCGAGGTAGAGCAGCGACGCGGGTACGAGCACCCAGCCGAGTCGGCGCTCGCGCCACCAAACGGTGAAGGCGCCACCGAGCGCGGCGAGCGCGGGCACCCAGCCGAGGCCCCAGGTGAAGGACCAGAGGTAGTAGAGAATCCCGCTCTCGTGCGGGGCGCCGAGCTTGCCTTCGGCTTCGCTGGAGACGGTGGACTGGTGCGCGATGCCCTGCTCGAAGTTGTGGAAGTCGAGGATCGCGTAGGGATTGGCAAGCAAAAACGCGGCGAGCGCTGAAATCCCGGTGAGCGCGAGTCCGAGAAGCACCCGCGCGCCGCGGCGCGGTTCGTCGAGGTAGCGCGCGGCGGCGGCGGCGAGCAGCGGCAACAGGACAATGCCGGCGGTGTACTTGGTGGCGCAACCGAGCCCGAGGCCGACGCCGGCGAGCAGGTACCAGCGCCGGCGTCCGCTGCGCAGCACGCCGGCGGTGCCGAGCAGCGAGAGCGTGAGCGGCGCGAGCGTCGGAACGTCGTTGAGCGCGAGATGGGCGTAGAAGACCGGCAGGAAGGCAACGGCCTCAAGCGCGGCGGCGAGCAGCGCGACCCCGCGGTCAAACAGGCGGGCGCCGGCGAGATAGAGCAGCCACACGGCGAGCGTCCCGAGGATCGCGGCGGCGGCGCGGGCGAGCGTGAAGACGGCGGTGGGATTGGTGGCGAACGTGTGGGAGGTGCCGCTGGCGCCACCGAACCGGAGCGCGAAGAGGAAGTGCAGCAGGTAGGTGAAGGCGGGTGGATTGGCGAAGTAGTGCGGGTTCCAGCCGGCGGCGAAGATCCCGATGGCGCGCGGCACGAAGTGGGCGTCCTCGTCGGAGTTGTAGGCGTAGGGCAGCCCCTGGCGGATCCCCCACAGGCGCAGCCCGAGCGCGACCGCGAGGATTGCGGCGAGTGCTCCCCAGACGAGCAGCCGCCCCCGCCGAGCGTGCGGTCGCGCGTCGTCCGGCGTCCCATCAGCCGCGCCGGTGGACGCCGGCGCGAGGCCGGTGGACCCCTCAGCAGTTGCCATAGACCGCGTAGTAGCGGCTGGTGTAGATGCGGCGGAAGCCGGGCAGCGGCACCTGGTCGAGCGGATCGTCGCCGACGTCGACGATGGCCTCCTGGAAGACGGCGGCGCCGAGCGGATAGACGTCGACGCTGCCACGCGCGATGCGCCGCTGGAGCGTGCGGACGCCCTGCTGGGCGTCGGCGCGGGCCTCGCTGCGCGCGACGATGTCGCGCTGGTTGGTGGTGTCGAGGATCCAGCGGGCGTCGGGGATCAGCTTGTTGTCGGGCAGCGAGACGAGTGGGCAGCGCGCGAGCGCGGCGCGCACGGCGGGGGCGTGCAGCGCGGCGGCGAGCCCTTCGTGGAAGTCGTCGTGGTAGGAAAGCGTGGTGCGAGCGTTGGTGAGGCTGGTGACTGAGACGGCAGCGAGCGCGCCGTAGAGCACGAGCGCGGCGCCGGCGGCCATCCAGGCGCGCCGCAGCCAGGAGCCGGCGCGCAGCAGCGACCAGCCGCCGATGGCGAGCGCGCAGAAGGGCAGCAGTAGTGCGGAGGCGCCGAGCATGTAGCGGTCGATCACGGAGGCGCCGCCGGCGCCCTCGCCGATGTAGACGAGCAGCAGCAGGGCGAGCACGGCGAGCGGCACGCGAGCGCGGCGGGGTGTGAGGTACAGCGCGAGCAGCGCGCCGCCGATCCCACCGACGACGACGGGCAGCTTGTCGATGCGCACGGCGTAGCGCCAGGTGGCGTCGAGCACGGCGGAGAAGCCCTGGGTGCGTTCGAGTTCGGCGGCGAGGACGGCGGTGGAGTGCAGCGAGTAGAGGGGATCGCCGGTGACGATCGCGTCGAGCGCGACCCAGGTGAGCGGCGCGAGCGCGACGAGCGCGGCATAGCCGAGCAGCGGGCGGATCGCAGGCTGCTCGTCCCCGCGCCGCCCCTCCCCCCCGTGACGCCCGCGGGCGAGCGCGAGCAGCGTGGGCGCGGCGCACCACAGCCAGTAGACCCCGCTGAGCACCCAGGCGTCGGGGCGCAGCAGCCCGGCGGCGGCGAGCAGCGCAAAGACGGGCGTGCCGCGGCGCGTGCGCTGGACCTCGAGGGCGGTGGCCCAGACGATCAGTGCGACGTAGGTGAGGTCGAGGTAGCCCTGGGCGGCGAGGTTGGCGTCGAACAGGCGGCTGAGCATCAAGAGCGCGGCGAGCGCGGCGACGAGCGTCCCGAAGCAGAGCCGCGTGAGACGGTAGATGCCGGCGACGAGCGCGACGAATGACCCGATCGAGCCGAGCACCATCAACCGCGCGCCGCCCTGGCCGAAGATCGAGCAGAGCAGCCCGAAGGCGATCGCGAGCGGGTGCTCGGTGGGGCCGCGGTAGACGCTGAAGTCGGGCAGGTGCAGATGCAGCAGGTCGCGGCCCCAGAGCAGCGCGTAAAAGGAGTCGTAGGTGGGGTAGGTGGGGAAGGCGAAGTAGCCGACGAGCGCGAGCGCGCAGAGCAGCGCGAAAGCGAGCTTCGCCCACGTGGGGCTCCTCCAGGCGGAGAACCGGTCGGCGCTCGCGTGCGCCCGCGGCGCGGAGCCCGCGGGCGGCGGGGAGAGCGTGGCGCTTTCCATTGACGCTAGAGCCTATCCGGGCGCCTCCCGTCGACATGCCGGCAGCCAAATGGCGCGCACGCTGCCAAGTCCGCCGAACCCCCCGCCGCGCGCGCGCACGCGCGGCGGGGCCCGGAAACGAGAGTCCCGTACCCACGACGGGATAGGCTTTGACCGATGAAGCTGATCATCCAGATCCCATGCTGGAACGAGGCGCAGACACTGCCGCTAACCCTCGCGGAGCTACCGCGCGCGCTGGAGGGCTTCGACGCGGTGGAGTGGCTGATCATCGACGACGGCTCGACGGACGCGACGATCGACGTAGCGCGCGGGCACGGCGTGGACCACATCGTGGCGCTGACCAACCACAAGGGCCTGGCGAGCGGATTCCAGGCGGGCCTGGACACCTGCCTGAAGCTGGGCGCGGACGTGATCGTGAACACGGACGCGGACAACCAGTACTACGGGCCGGATATCGCGCGGCTGGTGCGCCCGATCCTGGAGGGCCGCGCGGACATGGTGGTGGGCGACCGCGAGGTCGGCGGCATCGAGCACTTCTCGCCGCTGAAGAAGGCGCTGCAGCGCCTGGGCTCGTGGGTGGTGCGCCAGGCCTCCTCGACCTCGATCCCGGACACGACGTCGGGCTTTCGCGCGTACAACCGCGAGGCGGCCCTGCAGATGCAGGTGGTCTCGAAATTCACGTACACCCTGGAGACGATCATCCAGGCGGGCAAGCTGCTGGTTGCGGTCGAGCACGTGCCGATCCGCACGAACCCGGTGACGCGGGAGTCGCGCCTGTTCCCTTCGATGAGCGCGTACGTGCGGCGCAACGCGGTCTCGATCTTCCGGATCTACGCGCAGTACGAGCCGCTGCGGATCTTCTGGAGCCTGGCGGCGCTGATCGGCGTGGCGGCGGCGGCGGTCTGGATCCGCTTCGCGGTGGCGTACGCGGAAGGCGGCGGCAAGGGCCACGTGCAGTCGCTGATCCTGGGCGCGGTGCTGTTCATCGCGGCGGTGGTGCTGTGGGCGCTGGGTGTGATCGGCGATCTCCTGGCGGCACAGCGAGTGATGACGCAGCGGACCTTCGAGCGCGTGCGACGGATCGAGTTGCAGCTGGACGTGGCGCCCTCGCACTACGAGCCGGGCGGAGCGCCCGGCTCGACCGCCCCCTTCCCAGACTCCACGGCTCCCAGCTCCCCCAGTCCGAGCTCTCCGGCACCGGGCTCTCCGGCACCGGGCTCTCCCGCACTGAGCTCAGGCCCTACAGCCGATCAGGCTGCCGACGGGCAGACCGGCGAGCGCGAGGCGGTGCGGGCGCTGTGAGCGGCGGCGCGGTGACGCTTTCGCGCGAGGGGATCGTGACGGGCAACACGTATGACAAGTACGGCTCGTCGAACCCGGTGGTGCGCCGCATGATGGCGGGCTTCGAGCGCTCGCTGGGGGAGCTGTTCACGCTCGCGGATCCGCGCTCGCTGCTCGACGTGGGCTGCGGCGAGGGTGTGCTGGTGCAGCGCTGGGCCACGCAGCTCCCGCAGCGGCGCGTCGTGGGCATCGACCTCGAGGAGGAGTCGATCCAGGCGGGCTGGGCGGAGCATGGCGCGCCGAATCTCGAGTACATCGTGATGCGTGCGGAGAATCTGCCGTTTGCGGAGAGCGAGTTCGACGTGGCGTGCGCGATCGAGGTGCTCGAGCACGTGCCCGATCCGGAGCACACGCTCGCGGAGATGGCGCGCTGCGCGGAGCGCCACCTGCTGGTCTCGGTGCCGCGCGAGCCGCTGTGGCGAATGCTCAACATGGCGCGCGGAGCCTACGTGGGCGCGCTGGGCAATACCCCGGGGCACCTCAACCACTGGTCCAGGCGGACCTTCGTTGCGCTGCTCGCGCGTCATGGGAAGGTCGTCGAGGTGCGCTCGCCGTTTCCCTGGACGATGCTGCTTGTCCGCCTCTGATCGCACCCGCGTGCCGGGCCCACCTGCCTCCCGACCGCACTCCCCCGCCCGCGACTCCCCCACGACTCCACCTCCCGCCGCCGATCGCCCGGCCGGTCGCGGCTACGGAAGCGGCGCGCGGATCCTGTCGATCGGGATCGCGTCGACGGGACTACTGACATTCGCGTTCTTCTCGATCGCGAGCCACGTGCTCGGCGCGGAAGCGGCGGAACGTGTGGACGTGCTGTGGTCGGTGATGTTCGTGGTGATCTCGGTGATCTACCGACCGGTCGAACAGTTGCTCTCGCGCACGATCGCGGAGCGCCGCGCGCGGGGTCACGTGGAGCACTCGCTGCGCGTCCCGATCGCGCTCCAGGCGGGGTTTGCGTTGCTCTTCGTGATCCTCGCACTGGCATTTCGCGAAGAGCTGCTGAGCGAAGTCTTCGACCATTACGCGGCCCTGTACGACGTGCTCGTGGTGGGCACGCTGGCGTACGCGGGCAGCTACTTCGCACGTGGCTGGCTGGCGGGGCACGAGTACTTCGCGCTCTACGGCGGCCTGGTGCTAATGGAGGCGACGTCGCGGATCTGCTTCGCGCTCGCGGTCGCGCTGGGGATCGCGAGCGGCCAGACGGCGATCGCGCTCGGGATCGCGGCGGCGCCGCTGCTTTCGCTGGTGGTCATCCCGGCGGCGTTCGCGCGCCGCGGCCACGAACGCGAGGACGCGGTCGCACTCGCCGCGGTAGACGACGCGCAGTTCACCGCCGATGAGGCCGATGCGGCGCTGGCGGGGCCGGGCGCCGAGGGCGTCCAGGAGGCAGCGGCTGGCCGATCTTCGATCGGTGGCGAGCTCTCGCTGCGTCACGGGAGCCGCTTCGCGCTATGGGTCTCGGGGATCATGCTCTCGGAGCAGACGCTGTTGAACGCGGCGGTGTTGACGGTGTATGCGACCTCCGATCAGGCGCTCGCGGGGATCGTCTTCAACGTGATGCTGATCGCGCGCGCGCCACTGCAGCTCTTCCAGGCGATCCAGACGTCGCTGTTGCCGCACCTGACGGGCCTGGAGGCGAAGGAGGGGCATGCGGCCTTTGCCCGCGCGATCCGCTTGACGGTCCTCGCGATCGCGGCATTCGCGGCCGCAGTCGCGCTCGGGCTACTAGCGATCGGCCCGTTCGTGATGGGTCACGTGTTGTTCGGTCAGCCCTACACTTACGGGCGTTTCGGACTGGCGCTGATTGGCTTGGGGATGGGCATGCACCTGACCTCGGGCGCGCTCAACCAGGCGGCGCTGGCGCGCAACCGCGCGCGACAGGCGGCGACCTGCTGGCTCGCGGCGGCGATCGTGTTCATCATCTGGATGCTGCTCCCGGCGGTCGGCAACCAAGTACTGCGCGCCGAGCTCGGCTACTTCGGCGCGACGAGTCTGCTGGCGCTGCTGTTGGCGTTGCTCTACCGGCGCCGGGCGCCTCGCTGAACCAGCGCGTAACGTCGTGCGGGGTCGCCCCGCGCGTAACGTCGTACGGGGCGCCGCGCCGCGTTCTGCGGGACGGCGTGCCGCGCTAAGCGGAGTGTGCGCGGGAGCCGGCTCGATCGGCATCGATCGTGTCGGCGATCGCGCGATAGGCCTTCCCGGGATCGTCCGCGCCGAAGATCGCGGAGCCGGCGACGAACAAGCTGGCACCCGCGGCGCGGCAGCGCGGAGCCGTCAGCGGGTCGATGCCGCCGTCGACCTCCAGCGCCACCGCCGCCGGCGCGTCGAGGTGACGATCGAGCTGCGCGCGCAACCGCGCGATCTTCTCGGGGGAGCGCGCGATGAACGGCTGCCCGCCCCAGCCGGGGCTGACGGTCATGCACAGCGCGAGGTCGATCGAGTCTCCCAGCTCGGCCAGCGCCTCAACCGGGGTCGCGGGATTGATCGCGACGCCGACGCGGGCGCCGCGCTCGCGAATCAGATTCGCGGTGTAGGCGGCGTGGGGCGTGGCCTCAACGTGGAAGGTCAGCGAGTGCGCGCCGGCGCGCACGAACTCCTCGACGTGACGCTCGGGTCGCTCGATCATGAGGTGCACGTCGAGTATCGCGCCGCTCTCTTCGACGACCTCGCGCAGCGCGGCGACCACGACGGGCCCCAGTGTGATCGGCGGCACGAAGTGCCCGTCCATCACGTCGACGTGGACGAGGCGCGCGCCGGCGTGGAGTACCTCGCGCACCTGCTCGCGCAGCCGACCGAAGTCGGCGGACAGAATCGAGGGCGCGACGTGCACTCCGCGCAGCAGCTCGGCGGGAGCGGGGCTCATATGGGACGCGGATCCAGCACGGCGGCGGGGACTCAGATCGCCATCAGCATGCTGTCGCCGCAGTTGTTGCACTTCATGATCGCGGTCGTGGACATGCGCACGATCGTGGAGTGCTCGCCGCAGTTGGGACAGACGGAGGCGAGCTCGAAGCGGTGCAGGCAGTAGACGCAGCGGTAGCGCCCCGGCAGATTGCTGGGGCGCAGCCAGGGCTCGGAGCAGTTCGGACAGACCGGACCGAGGTCCACGCTCGAGGTCGATACCGGTGGCTGATTGTCCATCGTCGCCTCAGTGCCGGCGCAGCCGGGCGAGGAAGAAGCCGGCGGTGTGGTCGCGGTGGGGCAGCGTCAGCACGGCGCGTCCGTCCATGATTGGCGTGCCGAGCGGGAGCGCGGCGGATCTGTCGGTATCCCCCCAGAGGTCATCGAGACTGAAGTGGGGGTTGGATTCCATGAAGTCGAAGACCTGACGCTCGTTCTCGTACGGAGAGATGGTGCACGTAGAGTAGACCAGCACGCCGCCCGGACGGACCGCTGCGGCGCCGGCGGCGAGGATCGCGGCCTGTTGGCGGGCTAGCTCGGGCACCTGCTCCTCGGATACCCGCCAGCGCAGGTCGGCACGCGCCTGCAGCGTTCCCAACCCCGAGCACGGCGGGTCGACGAGCACACGATCGAACTGTCCCTCCCCCGGCAGCGGCTGCGCGGCGTCGGCGAGCACAACCCGCACGCAGCTCGTCCGCAGCCGTTGAGCGGTCCGCTGGAGTTCGGCGGCGCGGCGGCGGTTGCGCTCGACGGCGAGCACCTCGCCGTCGTTCTCCATCAGCGCGGCGAGATGGGTGCTCTTGCCGCCGGGCGCGGCGCACAGGTCCAGTACGCGCTCGCCGGGCTGCGGAGCCAGCGCGCGCGCGGGCAGCATCGCGGCGCGCGACTGCGCGAGCAGCGCCCCGGTGTGCCACTGGGGTAGGCGGTGCAGATCGAGGGGCCCCTCGACGACGAGCGCCTCGGGGATGCTGGGATCGGCGCGCGTGAGCACCGGCGGGGCGCCCTGTGCGAGCTCGCGCGCGAGTGTCGTGGGGTCGGCCAGGAGCGTGTTCGCGCGCAGCGCGAGCTCGGCGGGCTCGTTGTCGAAGGCGAGCAGCGCGCGGGCGTCGGCGGCGCCGAGCTCCTGCCACCACAGGCGCGCGATCCACAGGGGGTGGGAATGCGCGACGGCGGCGCGCTCGGGCGTGTCGTCGCGGAGCTCGGCGAGCAGCGCCGGTCCCTCGCGCGCGGCGCGGCGCAGCACGGCGTTGACCAGCCCGTGCCCGCGACCGGCGCCCTTGGCTAGCTCGACGGCGTCGGCGACCACCGCGTGGTCGGGGGCACCGCGCAGGTAGAGCAGCTCGTAGAGCGCGAGCCGCAGCGCGGCGAGCAATGGTGCATCGAGCTGCTGGGGCGGGCGGTCGGCGAGGCGCTCGATCACGTAGTCGAGCGTGCCGCGCCGCTGCACGGTCCCGTAGACGAGCCGCATCGCCAGGGCTCGATCGCGCGCGTCGAGCTCGGCGGCCTGGGTGCGCAGCGCGATATCGGCGTAGGCGCCGCGCTCAAACACGCGGCGCAGCACGAGATAGGCGCAGGCGCGCGCGGGCGCGACCGCGCTCACGGGCACCGCAGATCGTGGCCGCGCAGGTAGGCCGCGGCGTCCATCGGGCGCCCGCCGGGAGGCTGCACCTCGAGCAGCCGCAGCGCGCCGGCGCGCGTCCCGTACAGGAGCGCTCCCTCGATGTCCGCGAGCTGCCCCGGCGCGAGACCATCGGGGGTGGAGCCGGCGAGCGCCTCGGCGCGGTGCACACCGAGCAGGGTGCCGTCGCTCAGCGCGAGCCGCGCGCCGATGTGCGGATGCAGCGCGCGCACGCAGCGCTCGAGCTCGGGCGCGGGGCGGGCGGGATCGAGCAGACGATCCGCGGGGCCGATCTTCTCGGCGTAGGTGGCGAGCGTGTCGTCCTGCTCGACGAACGGCGCGGGGATGCCCTGCGCCCAGCCATCCAGCGCGCGCACTAGCAGCTCTCCGCCGAGCGGCGCCAGTCGCGCGGCCAGCGAGCCGTAGGTCTCGTGCGGCGCGATCGCGGCGGTGGCCGTGAGGCACACCGGCCCGCTATCCAGACCGGCAGTCAGACGCATGATCGAGACGCCGGTCTCGCTGTCACCGGCCATGATCGCGCGCTCGATCGGGGCGGCCCCGCGCCAGCGCGGCAGCAGCGAGGGATGCACGTTCAGCAGCGGATACGCGGAGAGCAGGGGCTCCTTGATCAGCGCGCCGAAGGCGCACACGACGAGCAGCAACTCGTCCGCCGCGGCACCCACGGCGCCAGCGGCGTGCTCGATCGCGCGCGGCACCTCGGGATCGCCGATCCGCTCGGGCTGCGCGACCGGCAGATCCAGCTGCCGCGCGGCCGCGGCGACGGGCGGCGCGGTGAGCTTGCGCCCGCGCCCGCTGGGACGATCGGGCCGCGTGATCACAAGCACGGGTCGGTGCGACCCGTGAGCGAGACGCTCGAGCACGGTGGCGGCGAACTCGGAGGTGCCGAGGTATACGGTGCGCAAGCTCGCGACGCCGACGCTAGGCGGGGGTGGCATCCCGCGCGGGATGCTCGCGGCCCTCGCCGCCGCCGGCATCGACACCCTCGCGGTCGGCATCGGCACCCTCGCCGCCGGCATCGACACCCTCGCGGTCGGCATCGGCACTCCCGTGGCTGGTATCGACACTCTGGCGAGCCGGACGGCGGCCCTCACGCGGCGGCGCGTCGGCGGTGGGCTCGCCGGCGGTGCGTGCCTCGCGCAGCGCGCGCATCGCGTCGCGTCGGGCCTCGCGCGAGATGCGATCGAGGATCAGGACGCCGTCGAGGTGATCGATCTCGTGCTGGATCACCCGTGCCTCCAGCCCCTCGGCCTCGACGAGCAGCTCGGCGCCGCTGGTATCGCGCGCCCGCACGCGCAGGCGCGCGGGGCGCTCGACCTCGACATGGATGCCGGGGAGGCTGAGGCAGCCCTCCTCGGCCGCGTCGAGCTCCTCGCTGACCCACTCGAGCACGGGGTTCACGAGCGTGGTGGTGGGGTCTTCGGGATAGGCGCGGTAGACGAGCAGCCGGTGCAGGATCCCGACCTGCGTGGCGGCCAGGCCGACACCTTGCGCGGCCTGCATCAGCTCGTCCATGCGCTCGGCCTCGATCCGTAGCTCCTCGTCGAAGCGCTCGACGGGCAGCGCGGTGGCGCGCAGCACGGGATCGCCGAGCTTGCGCACGGCGCGCAGCGCGGCGTCGCGCCGGACGCGCGTCTCGGCATCGAGCTCCTCGACCTCGGTCTCGGGCTCCTCCTGCTCGACGGGGCTCTCGGCATCGGCGCTCATGCGGACTGATTCTATTGAGGGTCGACGTCCACGCTGAAGCTGACCCCGGCGTGCTCGCGCGCGCGGGCCGCGCGCTGCACCGCGGCGCCGATCGCGCGCACGCTCGCGCGGCGGTCGGCGGTCTTGACGAGCAGCATCCTGCGCTCGCGGCCGCGCAGGCGAAATAGCGCCGCGGGCCCCAGGACGGACGCGGTGGCGGTCGGCCCGAGCTCGGCTTTCGCGAGCTGCGCGCGAATCGCGTCCGCCGCGGACTGCGCGCGAGCGGCCTCGGTCGCGAGACACACGATCCTGACGAGATGCGCGAATGGCGGGTAGCTCAGCGCGGCGCGGCGTTCGAGCTCGCCGTCGAGAAAGCCGTCGCTGTCGTGCCGCGCGGCGTGGGTGATCGCGCGGGCCTCGGGGGCGATGGTCTGCACGAGCACGCGTCCCTCCCCGCCGCGCCCGACGCGCCCGGCGAGCTGGGCGATCAGAGCGAACGTGCGCTCCTCGGCGCGGAAGTCGGGGAAGCGCAGCGTCGCGTCCGCGTCCAGTACCACGCCGAGCTTGACGTCCGGAAAGTCGTGGCCCTTGGCGACCATCTGCGTGCCGATCAGAACCCCGGCGGGCGCGTCCTGGAAGCGACGCAGCAGCGCACCGACGCCCCCGGTATCGAGGCCCGCCTGGCCGCCGTTCCCGCCGAGCGTGTCGGCATCCAGGCGGAGGATCGGGAAGCACTCGCCGTCGCCCAGCGCGAGGGTGAGGTCATGCTGGAGTCGCTCGGTACCGGCGCCGTGGCGGGCGACCGCGGTCGAGCCGCAGTCGCAGCGCGCCGGCACGCGCTCGCGATGACCGCAGTGGTGACACGCGAGCAGGCCCGCGGCGCGGTGCAGCACGAGCGCGACGTCGCACTGCGGGCACCCCCAGACCGCCCCGCAGGTGCGGCAGGAGAGGAAGTTGGACCAGCCGCGACGGTTGAGCAACACGATCGCCTTGCCCCCCGCGCTGCGCACCTCGGCGAGTGCCTGCGTGGTCGCGGCGTGCAGGGCATCGACCTGCTCACGCATATCGAGCACCTGCACCGGCGGCAGTGGACCGCCATCGACGCGCCGCGGCAGGCGCAGACGCCTCAGCGCATGGCGGCTCTCGGGGCGTGGCGTCGCGCTACCGACAAGCAGCAGCGCGCGCTGCTCGCGCGCCCGCCAGGCGGCGACGTCGCGGGCGTCGTAGCGCGGATCGCCTTCGTGCTTATAGGAGGAGTCGTGCTCCTCGTCCACGACGATCAAACCGAGACGCTCGATCGGAGCGAACACGGCGGAGCGCGGACCGACGCAGACGCGGGCTTCACCGGAGCGCAGCCGCCGCCACTCTTCGCGCCGCTGCGCGGGCGTGAGGCGCGAATGCAGCACCGCCACGGTCTCCCCGAAGCGCGCGACGAAGCGACCCACGATCTGGGGAGTCAGCGCGATCTCCGGCACGAGCACGATCGCCCCGCGCCCCTGCTCCAGCGCGCAAGCGGCGGCCTGCAGGTAGATCTCGGTCTTACCCGACCCGGTGATCCCGTGCAGCAGTCGCCGCGCCGGCCCTTCTGCCGGTGACGGGCCGTCCGCCAATGACGGTCCGTCCGCCGAGGACGAACCGTCCGTCGGTGACGGCCGATGGGCCCGCGGGGCGTGGGCTGCTGGCGGAGCGCCCTCGCGCAGCAGCTCGCGCAGCTCGCTGAGCACGGCCCGCTGATCGTCGGTCAGCATCGGCGGCTCGGCGTGCAGCGCCCCGACCGCCAAGTGCTGGGGGCGCCGCACGGTGCTGCGACGCCGCGGCATGCCGAGCCGACCGGCAACCCGCGTGTTGGCACCGGGCGGCATCACCAGGCGCAGCGCGCGCGCGATCGTGGAGCAGTACTCGGCGGCGATCCACTCGGCGAGCGCGACGAGGTCGATGGGAACCCCGAGCTCGAGCGCGCGCAGGGGCGCGAGGAGCTTCTCGTCGGACACCTCGCTGCGCTCGGTGAGTCCGACGACTACGCCGAGCACCTCGCGGCGGCCGAAGGGCACGACGAGCATCGATCCGACGGCGATCCCGGGGCGTAGCTCCTCGGGCAGCCGGTAGTCGAACGGCCCGCGCAGCGCGCGGGCCGTCGTCAGCGGCTCGACCTGAGCAATCGCACTAAACACCCCGTCACCCTAGACGGAGCGCCGGACCCCCAGATCCCGTCGCGCGCGGCCTCCGGTCAGAGTCCGGCCGCCGTACGCAGCGCCTGCGCGCGGTCGGTGCGCTCCCACGTGAAGTCGTGATCGTCGCGCCCGAAATGTCCGTATGCGGCAGTCTTCTGGTAGATCGGGCGGTGCAGTTTGAGTTCCTCGCGAAACGCGCCGGGCCGCAGGTCGAAGTGCTCGGCGACGAGCGCCGCGATCTGGGCGCGACCGAGCTTCTCGGTGCCGAACGTCTCGACCATCACGGACACCGGGTGGGCGACTCCGATCGCGTAGGCGACCTGCACCTCGGCGCGGTCGGCGAGCCCGGCGGCGACGATGTTCTTGGCGACCCAGCGCGCGGCGTAGGCGGCGGAGCGGTCGACCTTGGAGGGATCCTTGCCTGAGAACGCCCCGCCTCCGTGACGAGCCATGCCGCCGTAGGTGTCGACGATGATCTTGCGCCCGGTCAAGCCGCAGTCGCCCATCGGGCCGCCGATCACGAAGCGTCCGGTGGGGTTCACGAGAAAGTTCTTGAGCAGCTTCTTCTCGTCGTAGAGGTCGGTGGGCAGCACGGGGCGCAGCACGTGCTCGAGCAGGTCGGGCTTGATCAGCGCCTCGGCGTCGATGCCGTCGGCGTGCTGCGTGGAGATCAGGATCTTCTCGATCTCGACGGGTTGGCCGTCCTGATAGCGGACGGTCACCTGGGTCTTTCCGTCGGGGCGCAGGTAGGGCAGCACCTCGGCCTTGCGAACCTCGGCGAGGCGCTTGGCGAGCTTGTGCGCGAGCGAGATCGGCAGCGGCATCAGCTCATCGGTCTCGCGCGTGGCGTAGCCAAACATCATGCCCTGGTCGCCGGCGCCGGCGATGTCGAGCACGTCCTCGTCGGCGGGGTCGTGGCGCGTCTCGTACGCGGCGTCGACGCCCTGCGCGATGTCGGGGGACTGTTTGTCGATCGCGTTGATCACCGCGCAGGTGTCGCAGTCGAAGCCGTAGGCGGCGTTGTCGTAGCCGATGCGGCGCACGGTCTCGCGCGCGATTTCCTGGATATCGACGTAGGTATCGGTCGAGATCTCGCCGGAGACCACGATCAGGCCGGTGTTCACGAGCGTCTCGCAGGCGACGCGACCGTAGGGGTCATCGCGCAGCACGGCGTCGAGCACACCGTCGGAGATCTGGTCGGCGATCTTGTCGGGATGACCCTCGGTCACGGACTCCGAGGTGAACAGAAACTCGTTATCGGACAGGTTGCTCATGGGTTCGGGTCCACTCCAAACTGGTCGCGCCCGCCGGTCCCCGCCCTGCTGGAAGGGAGGCGGAACTCTCAAAAAGTCGGGAAAGCTTAGATGAATTAGGTGGTTTGTGTGGGACTCAGCGTGAACCGGTCGCGGCGCGCGAGCCGTGACGACGATCGTCGTGGTGAGCGCGCTGCCCGCGCTCGACGAAGTCGATCACCAGGGGCACGCCGTCCATCGCGTAACGGGCGCGCAGGCGGTTCTCGAGGAAGTAGGCGTAGTCGCGTGTGACGCGCGCGCGGGAGTTGACCTGGATCGCGAAACGCGGGGGGCGGGTGCCGGTCTGGGTCATGTAGATCGGCTTCAGCCGGTGCTGGCTGGAGCCGCGGCGCGTGCCGACGGGGGGCTGGCGCGCCTGCACGGCCTCGGCGAGGAAGCGGTTGAGCTCGGGGGTGGGAATGCGTCCGCCCATGCGCTCCCCGAGCGCGAGCGCCTCAACCAGCAGGCGCGGCACGTGGCGACCGGTCAGCGCGCTGGCGGTCAGCACGCGCGGGCGCAGGCGCAGCTTCTCGGCAACGCGCGCGCGTTCGTGGTCGAGATCCTCCTCGGTGCCTTCGCGGACATCCCACTTGTTGAGCACGATCGCGGTCGCGCAGGCGGCCTTCATGGCGAGCTCGGCGATGCGCAGATCCTGGGAGGTGACGCCGTCGCAGGCGTCGCAGACGACCAGCGCGACGTCGGCGCGCTCGGCGGCGCGCTGGGAGCGCAGCGCGGTGTAGTACTCGACGGAGTCCGCGACCTTCGCCTGGCGGCGCATACCGGCGGTATCGACGAGCACGACGCTGTGGCCGTCGACGCTCAGCGGCGTGTCGATCGCGTCGCGCGTGGTGCCGGCGAGCTCGGAGACGATCACGCGCTGCTCGCCGAGGAAGCGGTTCACGAGCGAGGACTTGCCGACGTTGGGCCGTCCGATCAACGCCAGGCGCAGCTCGTCGCGCTCGGGCTCCTCGGCGGCCGCGGGCAGCAGCGCGACGATCCGATCGAGCAGATCGCCGGTGCCGAGTCCCTGCGCGGCGGACACCGCCAGCGGCTCGCCGAGGCCGAGGCGGTGAAAGTCGGCGGCCAGGGGCAGCTCGGCGACCCCGTCGCACTTGTTGGCGGCGACGATGCACGGCAGCAGCGCGCGGCGCAGCAGGTCGGCGAGCTCCTCATCCCCGGGCCGCACCCCGGCGCGGGCGTCGACGACGAGCACCGCGACCTGCGCATCGGCGATCCCGGCGCGGGCCTGGTCGCGGATCGAGCCGGACAGCGGATCCTCGTCCTGGAAGTCGACGCCGCCGGTGTCGATCAGCGCGAACGTGCGACCGTTCCACTCGCACTCGATCTCGTTGCGGTCGCGGGTGATCCCGGCGCGCTCGTGCACGACCGCCTCGCGTCGGCCGCTCAGGCGGTTGACGAGCGAGGACTTGCCGACGTTGGGGTATCCGACGATCGCGACCTTCATGAGCCCAGTATGAGCGATGGGCTGATCGGAGACACGTCGAGACGTCGCCGCACGCCCCTAAGCATCCCGCAGCGACCGCACCCGACTTACAAGTCCGACGATCTCGGCAACGACCTCTTCCCGGCGTAGACCAGTGCTATCAAGCACTACGGCGTCGCTCGCCTGGATCAGCGGCGCGTGCTCGCGCATGCGATCCAGTTCGTCGCGGCGACTGAGCTCGGCCATCACTTTGCCCTCGTCTATTCCAAGCTCACTGGCGCGACGCCGGGCCCGCTCCTCGGCGCTGGCTGTCAAGAAGATCTTCACCTCAGCGGTGGGTGCGATAACGGTCCCCACGTCACGCCCCTCTACGACCCAGTCGCCCTTCTCGATCAAATGTCGTTGCTGAACAAGCAACGCGGACCTCACGGCGGCGGTGCCGGCAATGCGCGGAGCCATCGCTGTGACCCCAGCAGTGCGGATCACCGAAGTCACGTCTCTCCCATCGATTGCTATGCCCCCGTGGTCGGCGACTTCGACCTGGCTTGCAGCGGATACCGCGACATCCAGATAGTCGGGGCGTGTATCGCCCCCCCGCTCAACCACGACCAGCGCGACCGCCCGATACATCGCGCCGGTGTCGAGGTATGTAAAGCCAAGCTCTTCCGCCACCATGCGAGCGACGGTCGACTTGCCTGCACCTGCCGGCCCATCGATTGCGACCAGCATCCTAGGAGCCTTGCCCGCTGGCGTCGCTACCGCCGGGCGGCCCTACTAAGGTATCTGAGTCGCCCGCGGCAACGAGGAGCTTACTCGTGCGCAGTTCGACCTCTTGCATTGTCAACGACGCGCGGAAATGCTGCACCGTCCAGATCGTGGCTATGCTCAACACTGTGTATGGGACCAGCCACGCCCACCAATAATGCAGATCCGGATCGCCATCCGCAATTAAACCTCCCAGCATCAGTGCCAGTGCCAGCGCCACGATCAGCGTTGTCAAGACCTTTGCGTTTGCCCTAGCCCGTAACTGATCGACGACAGCGACATGCGGATCGCGCCCTTCGTTCGTGACTCGTGGCTCGGGACGTCTCGGGCCGAGCACGACGGAAGCGGTATAGGTCACGAGCGCCACGCTGGCGACCATGATCGCCAGCATCCACCTACCAGAATCGCTTCTCGGGCCGGCTTGGCGAATATCAGCCACGAGGCTTGTATCTGCGGTAATGCTGAAGATAGTGGCTAGCGCCGCGCTTATCACCGCCGTACCGAGCACGAAGTACCCGAGAACGATCAAACCACGCGTCAAGTCACGAGTGCGCTTGAACTCGCTCTCAAGCTCTCGATGCCCCCTCTGCAAGCCTTGCAGGTTTTCGATGAAGCCAAGCGTCGCCTCATTCGCAGTCAAAGAACCGGCTGGATCTTGCGCCTTCTCATCTTCAACCTGGCCTGCAACTACCAAAAACTGCACGGCCGCAACGGCGTCACGCTCGGGCTTCAGAACGATAGGCTCACAGCCCAGATTGGCCAAAAAAAAGTGCAAAGGACGCCCACTCCTCGGACGACTAGTCCCATAGCACGGATCGATGAGCGTACCACTCAACAGAAACAGACCGCGGGCGGCGAACTCGGACCGCAATGTCACCGTACCGGCAATATTGCGTGGCATGTTGAAGAGCTCACGTGTAGAAAACCAGCCGCTCCCACCGGGATAGATGATCAGAGAGTCGAGGTATCTCGCTACCAACGCCGGATCGCTAGAGGCTTGTCCGTTGACTCTCGCCGCAGGCTCATCCAGCTCAACGCGCACGTCATAGCGGGCAGCTCTTAGATGCGGTTCGGGCTCCCAATTCTCTATCAGAGGACGCTGACCCTCCTCTGGCTCTTCAACGAGAGCCCTAATCTCTGCGGAGGCGAGAACACCCCCTGGTGGAGTAGGTTTCATATATACAAGACCCTTATCTACTAGAGCCCAGTCCGCGTCGACCACGCTCGGTCTCCGACAGATTAGCGACTAACAGCGGAGATACGTCGGCGACAGCCATCACCAGCAACTGCCCTAGACGATCTCCCACATGGACGACAAATGAGTCATGCTTATCAGAGTTATAAAGAATAAAGTGAAGCTCCCCGCGATATTCTGAATCGATGACACCAGGCGCATCCAGATGCGTGATCCCGTACTTCGCGGCGTGGCCCGAGCGAGGCACGATTAGGCCTACATATCCAGTCGGGATCTCGACGCGTAGGCCGGTCTCAACAAGACAGCGCTCACCGGGCGGTATCGTCACATCACGCGCCGCCTGCAGATCCAAGCCCGCATCGCCTGGATAAGCACGCGTCGGCAAAGTAATACCGTCGCGCTCGATTCTCATCTTCAATTTCATGACAACGACGCCTCTACATCACCAACCACTCGCATCAATGTACCCTCATCGCGAAGATCGATCTGCTCGGTGTCTATGTAATATACGGGGCACAGTTGCCAGTCGGCAATAAATTCCTCGTAATACTCCCCAAGTAATTGTAAGTACGATGAGTCGATGTCGTCCTCGGCGGGTCGCCTACGTTTAGCAATACGTCGCTCGATCGAGACCTGGTCGGCCCGCAAGAAGATAACAAGATCGGGCGGTATCAATCCATCACACAGGAGCCGTTGGAGAATACGAAGAAGATCGAATGCCTCCTGCTCCAGCCATCCCTGACGCAACCGTGCGCGTGCAAAGACCGGCACCTGCTCATAGACGGAGCGCTCCTGGACCGCGCCACCCTGATTATCTCGAATTGCACGATGAGTGGCTACCGAGTCAGCCAGGAACCATGTCTCGGACGCAAAATCGCGATGCCCCGGCGGGCCGAAAAACGGGTTCTCCTCGGGGTGCTCTGGGTAAGCACGAAGGCTCATGGCCGGCGCGAGACGCTCAACCATCGTCGACTTCCCGACGGCGATGTTACCTGTAACGACGATAAAAGGATCAGCGCTCGGGCTCAAAATTGGAAGCTCAGGGAAGATATCCCGAGATGTCTATCACGTCAGCTGCGCCAAGTCCTCGACGAAGCCCGGGTAGGAAATCGCGGCGGCCTCCATGCCGTGGACCTCGACCCCTTCGCGGGACGCCAACCCGGCGATCGCGCCGAGCATCGCGAGCCGATGATCGCCGTGAGCCTCGATGCTGCCGCCGCGCAGACCGCCGGTGCCGGTCACGGCGAACCCGTCCTCGGTGGCCTCGATCTCGGCCCCCAGGCCGCGCAGCCCGTCGACGACGGTGGCGATCCGGTCGGACTCCTTCAGGCGCAGCTCCTGCGCACCGCGCACGACGGTCTCGCCCTCGGCGAAGCAGCCCAGCAGCGCGACCAGCGGCAGCTCGTCGATCGCCAGCGGCACCTCCTCGGGCCCCACGACGGTTCCCTCGAGGGCCCCCGCGGCGACGTCAATGTCGCTAATAGGCTCGTGCGCGATGAGCTCGCCGGACTCGTCCTCGAGATCGCCGAGCACGATGCCCTGCATGCGGCGCAGGATCCGCAGGAAGCCGGTGCGGGTCCAGTTGACCCCGACGTCGCGCAGCAGCAGTCGCGACCCGGGCACCAGCACCCCCGCCACGATCAGGAAAGCGGCGGAGCTGGGGTCGCTGGGCACGCGCACGTGCTCGAGCTCGAGCTCGTCGGTGTTGGTTACGGTGACGTGACGGCCGTTGCGATGAATGCTGGCCCCGGCGCGTAGCAGCATGCGCTCGGTGTGATCGCGAGAGCGCTCGGGCTCACCGACGGTTGTGGCGCCATCGGCGGCGAGCGCGGCGAGCAGCACGCAGGACTTCACCTGAGCGCTCGCGACGGGCAGCTCGTAGGAGATCGAGTGCAGCCGCGCGCCGCTCACGGACAGCGGGGCGAAGCGCCGATCGCGGGCGCGCAGCTCGGCGCCCATCAGTGTTAGTGGCTCGGAGATGCGGTCCACCGGACGGCGGCGAATCGACTCGTCGCCGTCGAGCGTGAACGTGCGGCCCTCCTGCGCGGCGAGCCAGCCGGGCAGCAGGCGCAGCAGGGTGCCGGCATTGCCAACGTCGATCGCGCCCGGCGGCTCGCGCGCCTCGCGCAGACCGGTGCCGCGCACGACGACCTCTCCGGGGCGCGACTCCACCAGCGCACCGAGCGCGCGCACGGCGTCTAGTGTCGAGGTGGTGTCGGCGGCGTGCAGGTAGTTCTCGATGCGCACGGGATAGGGTGCCATCGCTCCGAGCAGCGCGGCGCGATGCGAGATCGACTTGTCGGCGGGCGCGGTCAGCTCGCCTCCCAGCCCGCCGGCGGGTTCGAAGCGCATGCTTGTCATGGCGCGGCTACCGGGAAGCCCAGTTCGGAGATCAACCGCTCGGCGCGCCGGGCGTGCTCGGCGCCGCGTAGCCACAGCGCGATTATGCCTTGGCTGTTATCGGCGGAGGGCGAGAGCGCCATATCGACAATATTGACCCCCTCGCGGCCGAGTGCGAGCGCGATCTCGGCAAGCACGCCCGGCCGATTGGGCACGGCGACGCGCAGCTCGTGCACCGGCCCGCCCGCGAAACCGGCGCCGCGCAGCCGCTCGCGCGCGCTGTGCGCGCTGTCATTCCATGCGGCGATCGCCGCGGCGTCTCCGTCGGCGAGCAGCTCGCGCACCTCCCCGAGGCGGCGGACGGCGTCGTCAATCTCCGTGATCAGGGCCTCGCGGTTGGCGAGGTAGATGTCGGCCCAGATCGCGGTGTTGGCGCCAGCGACGCGCGTCGCGTCGCGGAAGCTGGGACCGGCCGCGGGCAGGGGCTCGCCGGTGTCCAGGGCGCCGGCGACGCGGGCGCTGCCCTGCTCGACGAGGAGGTTGGCGAGCACGTGCGGCAGGTGCGAGAAGCACGCCATCAAGCGATCGTGGACCTCGGCGTCGATCGCGCTGGGCCGCGCGCCGAGGCTGACGAGCAGCCGGTGCAGGCGCTCGTAGAGCACGCCCGCGGTGCCCGGCGTGGGAGTGAGATACCAGACGGCGTCCTCGAAGAGATCGGCGCGCGCGTGCTCGACGCCGGCGGTCTCGGCGCCGGCTAACGGGTGTCCGCCGACGAAGCGCTCGTCGCGGGCCGCGGCACCGAGCAGGCGCTTGGTCGAGCCGACGTCGCTGACGACGCATCCGGGCCCGGCGCTCGCGAGCGCCTCGCGGACGGTGTCGGGCAGCGCTGCGACGGGCGCGGCGGCGAACACGACATCGGCGCCCGCGACCGCCCTCGCGAGATCCGGAGCCGCCGTGTCGATCGCACCCAGTGCCAGCGCCCGCGCGCGCACGGCGGCATCGGGGTCATAGCCGCACACCTGCGCGCCCGCGCGCAGCCTCGCGGCGAGCCCGATCGAGCCTCCGATCAGGCCGAGGCCGAGCACCGCGACCTTCAACGGGCCAACGCCTCCCACCGCCGGTTGGCCCGCGTGCGGCCGCAGAGCATCCGGCGGCAGGACATCAGACGGCGCTGAGCGCCCTTCCGGCGAGCGCCGCGGCCTGCTCGACGGCGCGCGCGTACTCGGCGAAGGTCTCGGTGGCCAGCGCCTGGGGCCCGTCACAGATCGCCTCGTCGGGGTGGGGGTGCACCTCGACGATGATGCCGTCCGCTCCGGCGGCGGCGGCGGCCAGCGACAGCGGCAGCACGAGGTCGCGCCGGCCGGCGGCGTGGGAGGGATCGACGACGATCGGCAGGTGCGTGAGCTCCTTGAGCACCGGCACGGCCATCAGGTCGAGCGTGAAGCGATAGGCGGTCTCGAACGTGCGGATGCCGCGCTCGCAGAGCATCACGTTGGGGTTGCCTTCCTTGAGGATGTACTCGGCGGCCATCAGCAGCTCGTCGAGCGTCGAGGAGAGCCCGCGCTTGAGCAGCGCGGGGCGCCCGGAGCGACCGATCTCGGCGAGCAGCGGGTAGTTCTGCATGTTGCGCGCGCCGATTTGGATGACATCGGCGACCTCGAGCACGGGGTCGAGGTCGCGCATGTCCATCAGCTCGGTGACGACCGGCAGGCCGGTCTCGGCCTTGGCCTCGGCGAGCAGGCGCAGCCCCTCCTGCCCGAGCCCTTGGAAGGCGTAGGGGGAGGTGCGCGGCTTGTAGGCGCCGCCGCGCAGCAGCGTGGCGCCGGCGTCGCGCACCACGCGCGCGGTCTCCAGCGTCTGCTCGCGCGTCTCCACCGTGCACGGCCCGGCGATCAGCGCGAAGTTACCGCCCCCGACCTTGGCGCCCTCGATGTCCAGGACGGTGCGCTCGCCGTGGCGGATCTGGGCGGAGGCGAGCTTGTAGGGCTTGAGGATCGGCACGACGCGGTCCACGCCGGGCTGGCCCTCCAAGCCGAGGCTCTCCACGGAGGCGTCCTGCTCGACATCGCCGATCGCGCCGATCACGGTTACGCGCGCGCCCTGGCTGCGATGAGCTAAGGCGCCGGCGCGCTCGATTTTCTCGACGACCGCGGCGATCTCTTCATCGGTCGCGGTCTCCTTCATAACAATCATCATCGATTCTTCCTTTCGAAATCCCCGGAAATAGCTTATTTGTTCGGAGAGCCGGCGCTCGACTCGGTGCGGTCCGCGGGTAAAGCGGGCTCGTGAGAGGCGTCCGACGCCTGCTGGAACGGCGCTCGGCTCCTGACTGGGAGCCCTCCGCGGCCTTGTGCTGCGCGTGCCCGCTCACGAACGGGCACCGGCCGGAGCGCCTAGCTAAATCGCCAGGCGTAGACGTAGGAGCAGGACCACGCGCCGAGCTGGGACGCGAACAGCAGCTGTCCGGCGGAGCTCGAGGGAGATGTGATTGGGGACGCGGTCATGATCGTCTCAGTGGTTTGTAGCAGACGCGCGGCTCACCGTCGAGGGGTGCCGCGAGCTCTTCACAGCACCTCGGCGAGCGCGTCGAGAAATCGGAGGTTCTCCTCGGCGGCCCCATAGGTGACGCGCAGGGCGCCGGCCTGCCCGAGGGCGCCACCGCCGCGCACGAGGACGCCGCGCTCGAGCAGGCCGCGCATGACCTCCTGCTCGTCTCTGTCTTGCCCGAGGTGAAACCAGCAGAAGTTGGCCTGCGACTCGGCGACGCGCAGTCCCAGCGCGTGCAGTCGCTCGGCGACCGAGATGCGCTCGGCGACGGTCCGCGCGACGCGCTCGGTGACGGCATCCTGGTGCGCGAGCGCCTCGTACGCCGCGGCCTGCGCGACAGCGTTACAGAAGAACGGCTGGCGCACCTGATCGACCGCTGCGGGAAACGCTTCCGAGCCACACAGGGCGAAGCCGACGCGCAGTCCGCAGAGCCCGTAGACCTTCGAGAAGGTCCGCAGCAGCACGAGGTTGGGATGCGCAGCGAGCAGGTCCACCGAGGCGTCGGGATCCTCGAGGAGGTTGAACTCGCAGTAGGCCTCGTCGAGGATCACGCAGACGTGCGGGGGCACCTCATCGAGGAACGCCGCGATCTCGGCGAGCGCCACCGCGGTGCTGGTGGGGTTATTGGGGTTGCAGACGATCACCAGGCGCGTCGCGACGGTGATCTCGCGCAGCATCGCGGGCAGGTCGTGGCGCTCGCGCTCGTCCAGCGGAACCCGTATCTCGCGGGCGCCGGAGGCGGCGCTCAGATGCGGGTAGACCGAGAAGGACGGCCACGCGTAGACGAGCTCGGCGCCCGGCTCCAGCAGCGCCTCGCCGGCGGCGAGCAGGATGTCGCAGGAGCCGTTGCCGATCGCGATGCGCCCGACGGATACCCCGTAGCGGTCGGAGAGGCGCGCGCGCAGCGCCGCGTTGGTGGGGTCGGGATAACGGTTGAGCGACCCCAGCGCGCGCTCGATCGCCTCGCGTACGGCCGGCAGCGGCGGCCACGGCGACTCGTTGCTCGCCAGGCGTACCGGCGGCGCGGCATCGGCGTAGCCGCCCGCGGCCGGGTAGCTCGGCAGGCGCTTGATGCGCTCTGAAAACTCGATCGCCACGGGCCTATTGTGGCGGACGCCATATGCGAGCGCCGCCGCGGACCCGGAGCCAGGTTCCCGCGGGGCCGGGGCACTCCCAGGATCGCCGGCCTGTCGCTTCGGGATCGTCGGCCGAGCGGAGCGGGTCGCCCGTGCTACTGCGCGGCCTCGAGATCGGTGCGCAGCGCCTTGGCCTCCCCGAGGTAGACGTGCCGTGATTGGTGGTTCTCCGCGGCGTAGTAGTGAATCAAAACCCTGATCACGCGCGGCAGCGCGCGCGGCACGGGAATCTCACGGGCGCACAGCAGCGGCACGCGGTCGAACCCGAGCGCGCGCGCGGCGACCGCGGGGAACTCGGCGTTGAGGTCGTTGGTGGCGGTGAAGATGCAGCTCACGACGTCCTCGGGCGCGAGCGCGTTGCGCTCCATGATCGTCTGCATCAACTCGGTAGTGGCGCTCAGGATGTCCTGGGCGTCGTTGCGCTCGACGCTCGCGGCGCCGCGCAGGGCATAGAGGCGCATGGGGCGCGATTCTGTCAGAGCGTGGCTCCGGGCCCCTGCGTGCCTGCGGGCGGCGCGCGCAGCGCCTCCAGCTCGCGGCCGCCGAGACGCCGATGCTCGCCCGCCGCGAGGGCGCCGAGGCGCAGCGGACCGAAAGCGACGCGCTGCAGGCTCAGGACGGGATGTCCGACCGCCTCGCACATGCGCCGCACCTGACGGTTGCGGCCTTCGCGGATCGTGAGCTCGAGCTCGTCGCCGGACCCGCGCAGGCGGCGCGCGCTTGCGGGAGCGGTCGGACCGTCCTCCAGCTCCACCCCGCCGCGCAGCGCGCTCAGGGCGCGCTCGGAGAGGGGTCCGCGCGCGACGCGCACGCGGTAGGTCTTGGGTACTTCGTAGCGCGGGTGCGTGAGGCGGTTGGCGAGCGCGCCGTCGTTTGTGAGCAGGATCAGCCCGCTGCTGTCAGCGTCGAGGCGCCCCACGGGGTACAGGCGCCGTCGCTCTGCGATCAGCTCGACGACGGTCGGTCGGCCGCCGGGGTCGTGCGCGGTGCTGAGCGTTCCCACGGGCTTGTGCAAGGCGTAGACGACCAGCGCCTCGGCTCCGCTGAGCTCGCGCTCGTCGACCGCGACGCGGTTGCGCTCGTCGACGTCGCGCGCGGGATCGCGCACGAGCTCGCCGTCGACGCGCACGCGGCCCGCCACGATCAGCGTCTCGGCGGCGCGGCGCGAGGCGACGCCGGCGTGGGCGAGGTACTTGGCGAGGCGCATGTGCTGCAACGATAAGCGGGTGGCGCAGCCGGCCACAGGCTGGGGAGCCGTGCCCCTCTGCATATCATCGCGGAGATGGACCTTCGGCTTTTGGACGAGACCCTCGCCGCGCACGGCGAGCCGGGCTTCCGCGCGCGACAGATATGGGATTGGGCCGCGCGGGGCGCGGCGGGGTATGAGGCGATGACGAACTTGCCGCGCGCGTTGCGCGAGGCGCTGGCGCAGGAGGCGCCGTTCTCGAGCCTGCAACTGCGCCACGAGGCGCGCTCGCGCGACGGGACGGTGAAGGCGCTGTTCGCGACCGCCGACGGGCGCCCGCTGGAGGCGGTGCTGATGCGCTATCGCGATCAGCGGCGCTCAATCTGCGTCTCCTCGCAGTCGGGGTGCCCGCTGACGTGCACGTTCTGCGCGACCGGGCAGATGCGCTTCGCGCGCAACCTGAGCACCTCGGAGATCCTCGATCAAGCGCTGCACTTCCGCCGGCTGGAGCCGGTGGATCACTGCGTGTTCATGGGTATGGGCGAGCCGCTGCTGAACCTCGACGCGGTGCTCGCGGCGTGCGAGCGGCTGCCGGACCTCGGCATCGCGCATCGCCGCACCGCGATCTCGACGGTGGGCTGGATTCCGGGGATCGAACGGCTCGCGGAGTGCGAGCTGCCGTTGCGCCTGGCGCTCTCGCTGCACGCGGCCGACGAAGCGCTGCGCTCGGAGCTGATGCCGGTCAACGAGCGCTACCCGCTGCGCGACGTGCTCGAGGCGTGCCGCGCGTTCTACGCGCGCAAGCGCCGGCGAATCTTCGTGGAGTACGTGATGCTGGCGGGCGTCAACGACCGCTACGAGCAGGCGGTTGCGCTGGCGGAGCTGCTCGCCCCGGCGCCGCGCCTGCGCGCACCCACACGCGCGCGCGGCGGGGCCGCCCGCGACACACGCGGCAGCAGCGCTCCCGACGCGCGCGGCGCTGGCGCTCCTCATCGCAGCGCGACAAGCGTCGGTGCGCGCGAGCCGCGGATGTTCAAGGTGAACCTGATCCCGTACAACCCCACGGACTCGCGCTACGACGGCTCCAGCCGCGAGGCGATCGCGGCGTTCCGCGCGGCGCTCGAGCAGCGCGGCATCGAGGCGACGGTGCGCCTGACGCGTGGACGCGAAATCGACGCGGCCTGCGGCCAGCTGGCGGCAAGCGCGGTCTGAGCACGGCCACCGGCGCGGCTACTCGAGTGCGAGCCATCCCCGGGGTGCGCAGGCCCTACCCGGGTGCGCGAGCCCTACCCGGAATGCGCGGGCCTATTCGGGCGCGGGCCCGCGCTCGGCGCGGGCCTCGCCGGCGCGCAGCAGACGCTCGCGCAGCTCGCTCTGCTCCTCGGGTGTGGGATCCCATTGGGCGACGTCGGGCAGCTCCTCCAGCGAGCGCAGGCCGAAGAGCTTCAGGAACTGCGCACCGGTGCGGTAGAGCACGGCCCCAAACTGCGAGCGGCCGGCCTCCTCGATCAGGCCGCGCTCGAGCAGCGTGGCGGCGGCGGAGTCGGCGCTGACGCCGCGGATGCGGGTGATCTCGGGCCGCGAGACGGGCTGCAGGTAGGCGACGATCGCGAGCGTCTCGGCCTGCGCGGGCGTGAGCGTGGCGGCGCGCGGGCGGCTGAACAGGCGCCGCGCGGCGTCCTCGGCGAGGGGATCGCTGGCGAGCGTGTAGCCGCCGGCGAGCTCGCGCAGCTGGATGCCGCGGCGGCCGGGCGCGTACTGCTCGGCGAGCGCCTGCAGCGCGCTGGCGAGCGTCGCCTCGTCGACCTGCGCGGCCTCGGCGAGCTCGCGGGCGCTGAGCGGATCGCTGCTCAGGAACAGCAGCGCCTCGATCGTCCGCGCGAGCTCCGACGGGTCGTCCTGCGCGGATGCGTCGGCGGCGTCGGCGGTCTCGCTCACCCAGCCGCTCCGGCGCCGACGGCGGCGACGCCGAGGGGGTCGCTCGCGAGCGCGTGGACCTGGATCTCGCCGAAGCTCTCGGGCTGCTCCCACGCGGCTTCGCCGCGTTTGTAGAGCTCGAGCAGCGCGAACAGCGTGATCGCGACCGTGACGCGGTCGGCGCCGCTGACGGCGTCCTCGAAGTTAAAGCGCCCGCGTCCGAGCAGCGCGCGTAGGTGGGCGAGGCGCTCGCTGAGCGTGACGCGGTGGATCGTGATGTGGCGCAGGCTGATCGGCGGCGGCACGCGCAGTAAGCGGCCGATCGCGGCGCCGAGCACGACGGGATCATGGGCACCCGCTAGCGGCTCGGGCTGCGCGCGCAGCAGCGCGGCCGGCGGGGGCGCCTGGCGAAAGCGCACGCCGTGCTCGCGCGCGAGCAGCTCCTGCAGATGCGCGGCGGCGGCTCGGTAGCGGCTGGCGTCGAGCATCCGCGCGAGCAGTTCCTCGGCGGCCTCGTCGGGCTCGATGTCGAGCAGCTGCTCGTCCTCGTCGCCGGCGATCATCAGGCGCGACTTGAGCTCCAGCAGGGCCGCGACGAGCACGATGAATTCGGTCGCGGTCTCGAGGTCGAGCTCGCCGCGGGCCTCGAGGTGGTCGAGGTAGGCGAGCACGACGTCGGCGAGCTCGAGCTCGAGCAGGTCGATCTCCTCGCGCAAGATCAGTGTGAGCAGCAGGTCGAAGGGGCCGCTGAAGAGGTCGAGGTCGAGCTCGAGATTGGCGATGCTCACGCGGTCACGGTAGCGGCTGGTCCCGACGGCGAGCCGGGGCCGCCGCGGCGCGGCACGCCGACGCCCATGCACTCGCGTACGTCGGCGAGGGTCTGCGAGGCGATCGCACGCGCGCGCTCGCCACCGGCCGCGAGAACGTCCTCCAGCGCGTCCTCGTCGACGCGCAGCTGCTCGTAGCGCTCGCGCACGGGCGCGAGGAACTCGACGACGGCGGTCGCGACGGCGCTCTTGAGGTCTCCGTAGCGGAGGTCAGCGAGCTCGGATTCGACGAGCGCGGGGGTACTCGCGCGCACGGCGGCGAGGATTTCGATCAGGTTTGAGACGCCGGGCTTATTGGGCCCGCGGCGGATCTCGCTGCCGGAATCGGTAACGGCGCTCTTGAGCTTCTTCTCGATCGCGCGCGGCTCGTCGAGCACGTACACGGTGCCCTGCGGGCTGCCGCTGGTGGTGGACATCTTGCGCGTGGGCTCCTGCAGGTCCATGATCCGCGCGCCGACCTCGGGGATGCGGTGCTCGGGGACGACGAGCACCTGCTCGCCGCCGGCGAAGCGCGCGTTGAAGCGCCGCGCGACGTCGCGCATCAGCTCGAGATGCTCGCGCTGGTCCTCCCCTACGGGCACCTCGTGGGCGCGGTAGGCGAGCACGTCGGCGGCCTGCAGGACCGGGTAGAGCAGGAGGCTCGCGGGAACGAGCTCGCGCTGAGCGAGCGACTTGTCGCGGAACTGGTGCATGCGCTGCAGACGCCCGAGTTCGGTGACGCTGCACAGCAGCCAGCAGAGTTCGGTGTGCTCCTGAACGTCACCCTGGCGAAAAAGGATGCAGCGCTCGGGGTCAAGGCCCGCGGCGAGCAGCAGCGCGGTCAGGTCGTAGAGGCTCTTGCGCAACTCGGCGGGCTCGTAGTGCACGGTCGTGGCGTGCATGTCGACGATGCAGAACAGCGCCTCGCCGCGCTCCTGCGCGGCGACGTACTGGTTGATGGCGCCGATGTAGTTGCCGAGGTGCTTGGTGCCGGTGGGCTGGATGCCGGAGAAGATGCGCACGAGAGGGGGGAGGCTAACGAAACGAGCGCGGCCCGCCGCGGCTCCTCCCGGGAATCTCAGGCCAGCGCCTGGCGGATCACGGGCTGCTTGGCGGCCGCGACCTCGTCGAGGCGGCGCACCGGCGTCGAGTACGGCGCGCCGCCGCGCGAGCTCGGGATCGGCGGCGGCCTCGCGCAGGATCGCGGCGATCGCGTCGGCGAACTCGTCGAGTGTCTCCTTGGTCTCGGTCTCGGTCGGCTCGACCATCAGGGCCTCCTCGACGAGCAGCGGGAAGTAGACCGTCGGCGGGTGGTAGCCGAAGTCCAGCAGGCGCTTGGCGAGGTCGAGCGTCTTGATCTGCAGCTCACGCTTCATCGGGCCGCCGGAGAGCACGAACTCGTGCATGCAGAGCTCGCCGTAGGCGAGCGGCAGGAGATCGCCGGCGGTGCGCCCCTCGCCGATGTCGTGCTCGCGCAAGCGGGCGAGCAGGTAGTTGGCGTTGAGAACGGCTGTCTCGGAGGCGTCGCGCAGCCCCTCGGCGCCGAGCGAGCGGATGTAGGCGTAGGCGCGCACGAAGCAGCCGTAGTTGCCCTGGAAGCCGCGCAGGCGCCCGATCGACTTCGGACGGTCGTAGTCGAGCTCGAAGGCGCCGTCCTGCTCGCGTGCGATCACGGGCACCGGCAGGTACGGCGCGATCCGCTCGGATACGGCGATCGGACCCGAGCCGGGTCCGCCACCGCCGTGGGGCTGGGTGAAGGACTTGTGGAGGTTGAAGTGCACGATGTCGAAACCCATGTCACCGGGCCGGGAGAGGCCCATCACCGCGTTGAGGTTGGCGCCGTCGTAGTAGAGCGTCGCGCCGACTCCGTGCACGATGCGCGCGATCTCCGCGATGTTCGGATCGAAGATGCCGAGCGTGTTCGGATTGGTGAGCATCAGGCAGGCCACGTCCGTGTCGGCCTTTGCGCGCAGGTCGTCGAGGTCGATGCCGCCGTCGGGATTGGTGGCGAGCTTGACGACCTGCAGACCCGCCATCGTGACGGTGGCGGGATTGGTGCCGTGGGAGGTGTCCGGCGCGAGCACCTTGCGTCGCGTCTCGCCGCGATCCTCGTGGTAGGCACGGGTGAGCAGCACGCCGGCGAGCTCGCCGTGCGAGCCCGCGGAGGGCTGCAGGCAAACGTGCGGCAGGCCCGCGATCTCGCCGAGGGCCGCTTGCAGGTTCCACATCAGCTCGAGTGCGCCCTGGGCGCGCTCGGGATCCTGCAGCGGGTGCAGCCGCGCGTGCCCGGGGAGCGCGGCGACGCGCTCGTGCAGGCGCGGATTGTGCTTCATCGTGCACGAGCCCAGCGGGTAGAAGCCGGAGTCGAGATCGAAGTTGCGCTTGGAGAGGCGCACGTAGTGGCGCACGATCTCGGGCTCGGAGAGCTCGGGCAGCCGCGGGGGCTCGATGCGGCGCAATGCGCCGGCAGCAGCTCCCGTGGAGTCGACCGCGGGGACGTCGAGCGCGGGGCACTGAAATGCACGCCGTCCGGGCGCACCGCGCTCGAAGATCGTGAGCACGGGCTCCTGCGGCGGTTGCTCGCTGCCGACCACGGCACTCGCTGGGGCGCTCACGCGGGCACCGCCTGAGCGGGCCGCCCGGCAAGCGCGCCAGCCGCGGCGCTCTGCGCGGCGCTCTCGGCGGCGATGGCATCCGCGAGAACCTCGGCGAGCCGGTCGATGTCGGCGCGCGTCGCGCCGCTCGGTGAGCGCGACCAGCAGCCCCCCGCGATCGCAACTCGCGACCGGTGAGCGCGTGCAGGTCGACCCCTGGGTTGACCCCGCGCTCGGCGCAGCGGCGCTTGACGGCCGCGATGTCCAGCCTCGCTGCGTCGTCGGGGCCGCTCAGGCGCAGCGCGAACTCGCGAATCACCGGCTGGTGGTGCAGCCGCTCCACGCCCGGCAGGGCGGCGAGCGTCTCGCGCGCGTAGTGCGTGCGCGCCAGCAGCAGCTCGCCGAGCTCGACGATCCCACGGCGGCCGAGCCAGCGCGAGATAGACGACTCCCCCGAGCGCGTTCAGCGCCTGCGAGGTGCAGATGTTCGAGGTGGCCTTCTCGCGGCGGATGTGCTGCTCGCGGGTCTGCAGCGTCAGCACGAACCCGCGGCGCCCGTCGACGTCGCGCGTCTCGCCGGCGATGCGTCCGGGCATGCGCCGCAGATACTCCTCGCGCGCGGCGAAAAAGCCAAACGAGGGACCGCCGAAGTCCAGGCGGTTGCCGAGCGGCTGGCCCTCCCCGACGGCGACGTCGACGCCGCATTCGCCGGGCGCGGCGAGCACGCCGAGCACGATCGGGTCGACCTGGGCGACGACCACCGGATCGACCCCGCCGCGCGCGTGCGCACGCGCGGCGGGCCCCTCATCTGCAACATCGCTCTCCACGCCGCGGCCCCGCTCGCGGCCCCCCCGCAGCGCTCCCCCCGCAGCGGCGCCGCCCCGCGCGGCGGCGCTGAGCGCGCGCGCGTCCTCGACGGCGCCGTAGAAGTTCGGCTGAGCGAAGATCGCGGCCGAGGTGCGCTCGTCGATCGCGTGCGCCCAGGCATCGAGGTCGGTGCGCGCGTCGCGCAGGGGAACCTCGATCACCTCAGCGCCGTAGCCGTGCGCGTAGGTGCGCAGGGTCTCGCAGCGTGTGCGGGTGCAGACCCGCGCTGGCGACGATCCGCGGGCGGCCGTTGTGCAGCTTGGCGAGATACGCCGCCGCGGCGACCGCGCTCGGCCCGTCGTAGACGGAGGCATTGGCGACGGGTAGCGCGGTGAGCTCGCTGATCGCGGTCTGGTACTCGAACATCACCTGCAGACCGCCCTGGGAGATCTCGGGCTGGTAGGGCGTGTAGGGCGTGAGGAACTCGGAGCGCTCCATCAGCATGTCGATCAGCGCGGGCACGTAGTGGTCGTACATGCCGGCGCCGAGGAAGCAGAGCTCCTCCTCGGCGCTGACGTTGCGCGCGGCCAACTCGCGCAGATGCGCGTAGACCTCCTGCTCGGACAGGCCGGCGGGCAGATCCAGCGCGCGGCGCAGGCGCACGGGCTCGGGGATCTGGCGATCGAAGAGCTCCTGCACGGAGCGCCGACGCCGATCGCGGCGAGCATCGCGCGCGATCGGCGTCGGTGGTGGCGGTGTAGCGGTCAACGTCGATCCCGCATCGGGCCCTGATGGCCTGGCGTCAGCGAGGCTGGCGGCGTAGGCCTCGGCGTCCAGCAGACTCTCGCTCTCGGCGGGGTCGCGCAGGCGCACGCGGACCAGCCAGCCGGCCCCGTAGGGATCCTCGTTGATCGTCTCGGGATTCTCGGTGAGCGCCTCGTTGACCGCGACGATCTCGCCGGAGAGCGGCGCGAAGACGTCGGAGACCGCCTTGACGGACTCGACCTCGGCGTAGGGCTCGTCCTTGGTCAGCTGGTGCCCACGCGGGCGGCTCGAAGAAGACGACCTCGCCGAGCGCGTCCTGGGCGTACCAGGTGATCCCGAGGGTGGCCTCGACTCGTCTTCGATGCGCGCCCAGTCGTGCTCGGGGTGGTACAGCAGGTCGTCGGGGTAGCTGGCCTCGGCCATCGGCTTCACTCCTACGCTCGGTGCTTCTCGACGGAGGGCGAAACGATACCCAGCGACGAGACGCGAGTGCTACTCAGCCGTGCTTGGCGACGAGGGGCTTGCGACGAACGCTGGCCCCCCGCACGCGGCCGCGCACGTCGATCTCAAGGCGCGTACCCACCGCGGCGCGCTCGGCGGGCACATAGGCGAGGCCGATGCCGATCCCCAGACAGGGCGAAAGCGTGCCGCTGGTCACGACCCCGCCGCCCACGATCGTGTTTCCGGCCCGCGCGATCCCGGGGCCGTCGAGCGCGAACGCGACGAGCCGCTCGGCCGGTCCAGCCGCGCGCACGGCGCGCACCGCGTCGGCGCCGATGAAGCCGGTGTCCTCCTTGCAGCACCAGCCGAGGCCGGCCTCGATCGGACCGCGCTCGAGCATGAGGTCGTTGCCGTAGAGGTGAAAGCAGGCCTCCAGGCGCAGCGTGTCGCGCGCGGCGAGGCCCGCGGGCGTGGCGCCGCGAGCGACCAGCTCATCCCACAGCCGTGGCGCGTCCTCCGGGGCGAGCAGCAGCTCGACGCCGTCCTCGCCGGTGTAGCCGGTGCCGCAGACCAGGACCTCGGCGCCCGCGAGCGATCGCCCCGCGGCGCGCATGCGCGCCGGCAGCGGGCTCATCGGCGAGCGCCTGCACGATCGCGCGCGCGCGCGGGCCCTGCACGGCGAGCATCGCGTAGTCGGCGAGGCGGTCCTCGACCGCGACGTGCGCCGCGGGAGGTCCATCCGCCGAGAACCGGCGCGCGCCAGCGCGAAACCAGTCCAGGTCGCGCTCGTGGTTGGCGGCGTTGGTGACGGTCAGGTAGCGCTCGGCCTCGAGGCGGTAGGTGAACAGGTCGTCGAGCACGCCGCCGTCCTCGCGGCAGAGCACGCTGTACTGCGCTCCGCCCACGGGGATCGCGGCGACGTCGTTGGAGAGCAGCCGCTGCAGCAGCGCGAGCGCGCCCGGACCGGCGGTCTCGATCTCGCCCATGTGCGAGACGTCGAAGATCCCGCAGGCCTCGCGCACCGCCATGTGCTCCTCGCGCACTCCGTCGTATTGGACCGGCATCTCCCAGCCGGCGAACTGCACGAGCTTGCCGCCAGCGGCGACGTGGCGGTCGTAGAGGGGCGTGCGGCGCGGCGACATCGGCGCGCAGGCTAGCGACCGCGCGGCGCTTGCTGTTCGACGCCGCACATGTGCGGCGTCGCCGACAGGCGCATGCGCCTGTCGGTCGGGGGTCGCATGCGACCCCCGAACTACATCGACATCAGCGCAGGAACGGCGGCACGTCGATGTCGTCGTCGCTGATCTCCAGCGAAGAGCGCTGGCGATCGTCGATGCGCGGACCGCGGTCGGTGGGGCGCTCGCGCGCGGCGCGCCCACCGCGCTCGACGCGCACGGAGCGTCCGGGGCGGTGGTCGAAGCCGGTGCCGATCACGGTGACGCGGACCTCGTCGCCCATGCTCCTCGTCGATCACGGCGCCGAAGATGATGTTGGCGTTGGGGTCGGCGGCGTTCTGGATGATCTCGGCGGCCTCGTTGACCTCGAACAGGCCGAGCTCGCTGCCGCCGGTGATGTTCAGCAGGATGCCGGTGGCGCCGTCGACGGTCTCCTCCAGCAGCGGCGAGGAGATCGCGATCTTGGCGGCCTCCGCGGCGCGGTTCTCCCCGTTGGCGGTGCCGATGCCCATCAGCGCCGAGCCGGCGTCGTGCATGATCGTGCGCACGTCGGCGAAGTCGAGGTTGATCAGGCCGGGGATCGTGATCAGGTCGGTGATGCCCTGGACGCCCTGGCGCAGCACGTCGTCGGCCTCCTTGAAGGCGTCGAGCATCGAGGTGCGGCGCTCGACGACGGCGAGCAGCTTCTCGTTGGGGATCACGATCAGCGTGTCGACGACCTCGCGCAGGCGCTCGATGCCCTCGGTGGCCGAGCGCGCGCGCTGCGTGCCCTCGAAGTCGAACGGGACGCGTGACGACGCCGACGGTCAGCGCGCCGATCTCGTTCTTGGCGATCTCGGCGATCACGGGCGCGGCGCCGGTGCCGGTGCCGCCGCCCTCGCCGGCGGTGACGAACACCATGTCGGCGCCCTTCAGCGCCTCCTTGATGTCGTCGCGCGACTCCGCGGCGGCGGCGAAGCCGACCTCGGGGTTGGCGCCGGCGCCGAGGCCCTTGGTCGACTCGTGGCCGATGTTCAGCTTGATGTCGGCGTCGCACATCGCGAGCGCCTGCGCGTCGGTGTTGGCGGCGATGAACTCCACGCCGCGCAGGCCGGCGTCGACCATGCGGCTGACCGCGTTGGTGCCGCCGCCGCCGACGCCCACGACCTTGATGACCGCCAGATAGCTCCTCGCTGCTCTCCATGATGTTTATCCGTCCGAAGCCTTCAGTAAGTATTAAGGGTTCGCGGAAGCGTGCTTCCCGCGTCCTCTTGAATTGGGCACGTTATGCAGGGAACTTCGCCCTGTCAACGTCGTCGACGACTCTTGCAGGATCGGTTGCAGAATCGCGAACTCTCGACCACTGCCCGAGGAACGCCTTTTCTCACGGTATCAACCTGAAGTTGAGACTGAGGGTTCGGGGCTGGAGGCCCCGGTTGTTGGGGCCGCGGGCGTCGCGATGGCTTCACTGGGGGCCGTCGCGGCTTCGCTGGAGCCTGTCGCCGCGGCCGGTTCGCTGAAGTGGTCGTGCTCGGTTCGCCGGTGGGAGTCGCGCCCTGTTCACCGGGGGTCGCGCTGCTCGGTTCGCTCGGGGCGGTCGCGGCGCCGGAGGTGTGCGGCACCGCCGGAGACCGCTTCGTCGAGCGTCGCCGCGAGCGCCGCGGCGCTGGGATCGGAGGCGCTCACCTGGGTGGTCGGGCGAGCCGCTGTCGGCGAGCCCGCCGGCCGCGTCGGTGCCCGCGGCGGGCCGTTCGGGCAGCCGCACGTCGATATAGCTGGCGCCGGCGGAGCTGGGGTCGGCGAGCACGCGCGCCGCCGCGATCCACTTGGCGTGCGGGCGCGTGGCGTCGCCGAAGTAGATCGCGAGGCCGTCGCGCATCGTGACGGTGAGCCCTTCGGGCCCATGAAGACGCGCTGCACCCAGCCCAGCAACGTGCGCGGCGCGGCGCCGAGCACGCTCAGCTCGGCGCGCACGTGCGCGTCTGCGACGTGCTGCCCGGGCAGGGCGTCGACGGCGCACCGATGTGCACGCTGGGCAGCGTCCCGCGACGAGCGCGGGCCCGAGCGACGACACCGTCGGCGGCGACCGCGGTGCGCGCGCCCGCGGCGAGCAGCACCGCGACGGGCGGCTGCTCGATCACGTGGATGCGCAGCCGTGCGGGAAGCTTGGGCTCAGGCGCAGGTCGCGCACGACGTGGAACGGCGCGACCGCCGCGAGCAGCGCGCCGCGCTTGACGTCGAGCGTGCTCATGCCGCGCGCGGCGCGCGTCAGCGCGGCGTCGATCTGTGCGGCGTCGGCGCCGTGCACGCCGCTGATGTGCACGCGCTGCGACGGCCGCCAGCGAGGAGTGGCGCAGGAACGCAGCGCGCCGCCGGCGAGCGCGAGCGTCGCCCAGCGCGGCGAGGAGCGCGATGCGCAGGCGCGCCGCTGCCAGACGAACGCGGCCGCCGCGCGCGCGCGCGGCGCCCCCAGCGAGGGCGAGCGGTCGGCCGAGACGGGCGCTGAGCGCGCGATCCATTCCGGACCTCTTCGACCTCGGACGCGCGAACCCCGCCGGCGCGACGAGGCGCCCTACTCGGCGGCGCATCAACCCTACTCGGCGCACAACCCCTCCGTCGGCGCTCAAACCCTACTCGGCGCCCAAACCCCTATATCCAGGGGAAGCGCACCGGCCCGAGCGTCTGCACCTCGGGCTCGAGCTCGACCCCGAAGCGCTCGAGCACGCGGCGGCGGCCCTCGGCCATCAGCGCGAGCACGTCCGCGGTGCTGGCGTCGCCGGTGTTCTCGACGAAGTTGGCGTGCTTGGGCGAGAAGCGCGCGCCGCCGACGTGCAGCCCGTTGCAGCCGGCCTCGGCGAGCAGCAGCCCCGCGCTGCGACCGTCCGCGCGCGGGTCCTCGGGGTTCTTGAAGGTCGAGCCGAACGTCTTGATGCCCTGACGGCTGCGCCTCGTGGCGGCGCGCGCGCATGCTCGGCGAGCGTCGCCTTCGACCAGCTCGCGGCTCGGCGGGCTCGAGCGCGAAGCGAGGCGCGCGCGACGATCTCGCCGGCGGCGAGGTCCGAGCGCCGGTAGCCGAACCCCAGCTCGCGGGCGCGCGGCGCTCGAGCGCCGGCGGCGGTCGACGACGCTCGACCCACTCGAGCACGCGCGCGAGCTCGCCGCCGTAGGCGTTGGCGTTCATCCGCACCGCGCCGCCGACGGTGCCCGGGATGTTGACGCCGAACTCGATGCCCGACAGGCCGGCGCCGCGCGGCGCGGGCGGCCACCGCGGGCAGCCGCGCCCCGCCGCCGCAGCGCCAGGCGCGCGCGCCGATCGCGCTCGATCCGCGCGAGCTCGCGGTCGAGCTTGAGCACCAGGCCCGCGACGCCCTCGTCGGCGACCAGCAGGTTCGAGCCCGAGCCGACGACGCTCGACCGCGACGCCCTGCGCGCGCGGCCCAGCGCGAGCAGCTCGTGCAGCTGCGCCTCGTCGCCCGACGCGCGCGAAGTACTCGGCCGGCCCGCCCGTGCGGACGGTCGTCAGGCGCGCGAGCGGGAAGTCGCGCTGCACGCTCCGGCGGGGCCCCGCTCATGACGCCGCCACGACGCCTCGGTCCGCGCGAGCGTCGCCCCGCGACTCGCCCACCAGGCGTCGCGCGAGCTCGTCGACGTCGCCGGCGCCCATCACCAGGCAGAGGTCGCCCGCGCCGCAGCAGCGCCAGCGAGCACGCGGCTCGGCCGTCTGCGAACGTCGGGCAGCCAGTAGACGGGGCGCCCGGCCGCCGCGTCGGCGGCGGCCTCGGCGATCGTGCAGGCCGCTGACGCCCGGGATGGTCCTCGGCGCGCTCGCGCGCCGGGTAGACGTCGAGCACGACGACGACGTCGGCGAGCGCCAGCGCGCGGCCGAACTCGCGCGCGAGCAGCGCGGTGCGCGAGAACAGGTGGGGCTGGAAGACCGCGACGAGCCGCTCGTGCGCCAGCGTGCGCGCGGCGCGCAGCGTCGCGGCTACCTCGGTCGGGATGGTGCGCGTAGTCGTCGTACGATCGCGCCCCGCCGGCGCTGGCGCCGAGCGGCTGAAAGCGCCGTGCCGGCGCCGCGGAAGTCGGCGAGGCCCGGCGATCGCGCGCCGGCGAGCGGCGCGCCGGCGAGGCGCGCGGCCTCGAGCGCGGCGGCGGCGTTGAGCGCGTTGTGCGCGCCGGGGACCGCGCAGGCGCGACCTCGTGCCCGCGCCAGTCGAAAGCGCGACCCCTCGGCGTCGAGCAGCGGCGGCGGCGACGTCGTAGGGCGACGACCTCGCGGCCGCCGTCGGGGCGCAGCGCGGCGAGCGAGCAGCTCGGCCGGTCCCAGATCACGACGCCCGCGGCGCGCGCGCGCGAGGAAGGCGCGGAAGGCCTCGCGCAGCTCCGCGCAGCGAGCCGAAGTCGCGTGGTGGTCGAGCTCGACGTTCGTCAGCACGGCGATCTCGACGTCGCAGGCGCGAGCATCGAGCGGTCGGACTCGTCGGCCTCGACGACCAGCCACTCGCCGGCGCTCCAGTGCGCGTTCGGCAGCCCGGCGCCGATCGCGCCGCCGATCAGCCAGCCGGGTCCAGCCCGGCGCGCGCGCAGCGCGTGGACGAGCATCGCACGCGGTCGTCGTCTTGCCGTGCGTGCCGGCCACGGCGATCGTCGCGCTGCAGCGCGGTGAGCTCGCCGAGCAGCTCGGCGCGCGGGCGCTCGCGGCAGGCCGCGCTCGCGCGCGGCGACGCCGCTCGGGGTTCTCGGCCGGGACGGCGCTCGAGTAGACGACCTCGACGTCCTCGCCGGCGGGGACGTTGGCGGCGTCGTGGCCGATGCGCGCCGTCCAGCACGCCGTCGTCGCGCAGGCGCTCGAGGTACGGGCGAGTGGCGCCCGTCGGAGCCGCTGACGCTGCGCCCCGAGCGCGTGCGCGGCCCGCGCGTAGCCGCTCATCCCGGCGCCGCCGACGCCGACGAAGTGCAGGCGCCGCCCGCTCCAGGGCCGCCGCGGGGGCCACCGCGCTCAGCGCTCGACGGCTCGCTCATGCGCCGCGCGGCCTCGAGCAGCTCGTCGGCGACCTCTGCGCGGCATCGGGCCGCGCGAGGCGCGCGAGGCGCGCGGCCATCGTCGCGCAGGCGCCGGCGTCGGCGAGCAGCGCGGCGACCTCGCGCGCGAGGCGCGCCGGCGGTGAGCTCGCCGTCGGGGATCACGATCGCGGCGCCGGCGTCGGCCATCCAGCGCGCGTTGGCGCTCTGGTGGTCGGCGGCGGCGTGCGGGTAGGGCACGAGGATCGCGGGCAGGCCGTGGGCGGCGATCTCGAACACCGAGCCGCCGGCGCGCGCCACGACGAGGTCGGCGGCGGCGAGCGCGTCGGCGAAGTCCTCGAGCTCGAGGTACTCGCGCAGGTCGTAGCCGCGGCGGTAGCGCGCGCCGCGCGAGCTCGGGGTAGTCGCGGCGCCCGCAGACGTGCAGGACGTGAAAGTCGGCCTCCGCGTAGGCGCCTCGATCGCGGCGAGGTTGATCGAGCGCGCTCCGAGCGACCCGCCGAAGACGAGCACGCACGGTCTCCTGCCGGCTCGATGCCGAGCCGCGCGCGCGCCGCGGCGCGGTCGCTGCTGGGGCGGCGGGATCGGCCGGCCGGTGACGCGGTAGCGCGCGCTCGCCTGCGCGGCTCCGCCACTGCCCTCCGGCGGCGGGAATGCCAGGCAGACGCGCCGCGCGAACGGCGCGAGCAGCGCGGTTGGTCAGCCCGAGGTGGCTGTCGGCCTCGGTCAGCACGAGCGGAATGCGCCGCGTGAGGGCGGCCAGGCCGACCGGGCCCGGCGACGTAGCCGCCGCCGCCCATCACCGCGTCGGGCGCAGCTCGCCCGAGCAGCGCGCGGGCGCGCAGGAACGCTCGGCGCGGCGCGCGCGAGCGCGCGCGGCGCGCGCAGCGGGTTGGTGCGGCTGAGACCCTCGACGGAGATCGTGTGCAGCTCGAAGCCGGCGGCGGGCACGAGCTGCGCCTCGGCGCGCTGCGCCGCCGATGAAGCTGACCTCGGCCCCCTCAGCCCGCAGCGCGTCGGCCACCGCGAGCGCCGGCACGACGTGCCCCGCGGTCCCGCCGGCGGCGATCACGATCCTCTCGCGGCTCGGCTCATCGCCATCTGGCTTCTCGGCGGTGCGGCGCCCGTTGGCGCAGTCCGCCGGTTGCGCGCGCGCGGTGTCGCCGCACGGCGCGCAGGTGCGCGCTGCGCCGGAGGCGACGTTCAGCAGCAGCCCCATCGCGCCGAGCATCACGATCAGGCTGCTCGAGCCGTAGGAGACGAACGGCAGCGGCACGCCCGTGAGCGGCGCGAGGCCGAGCACGGCGAACGCGTTGAGCAGCGCCTGGGAGACGATCAGCGCGGTCACCCCGACGGCGATCAGCGCGCTGTAGAGGCTGCGCGCGCCCTTGGCGGCGCGCAGGCCGGCGTAGGCGATCAGCCCGTAGAGGAACAGCAGCGCGCGCACGCCGAGCACGCCGAGCTCCTCGGCGATCACCGCGAGGATGAAGTCGGTCTGCGCCTCGGGCAGGTAGAAGATCTTCTGCACCGACTGCCCCGGGCCGACGCCGAACAGGCCGCCCGAGCCGATCGCGATCTGGCCCTGCACGGCCTGGAAGCCGCTGCCGGAGGCGTGCGCCCAGGGATCGATGAAGGAGGTCAGGCGCGCGCGCGCGTACGGCCTGGCGAGCGCGTAGAGCGCGACCAGCGCGAAGCGCGAGCGCCGCGAGCATCGCGAGATTACGCGAGGGACATGCCGGCGGCGAGCAGCAGCGCGCTGGTCGTGAAGGCGATCACCATCGCGGTGCCGAGATCGGGCTGGGTGACGACCAGCAGGCAGCGGCGCCGACGACGACCAGCAGCGGCCGGGCGAGCGCGCGCAGGTCGTGCACGTCGCTGGGGCTTGCGCGCGAGCAGCGTCGCGCCGCGTAGAGCACGAGCGCGAGCTTCAGCAGCTCGGAGGGCTGGAACTGCAGCGATGCCGGGACCGATCCAGCGGCGGGCGCCGTTGACGCGACACCCGACGTGCGGCATGTGGACGGCGAGCACGAGCACGAACGAGACCGCGAGCAGCGGTGCGGTGATGCCGCTGCAGTTTGGCGACGCCGTCGCGGGCGAGCACCGCGCATCAGCACCAGTCCGAGCGCGCCGTAGATCACGAACTTGACGAGGTAGCCGGTGCCGTTGCCCTGCCCCTGCAGCAGGGTGCGTCGCCGAGGAGGCGCTGTAGACCATCACCGCGCCGAACGCCAGCAGGCACAGCGTGGCGGTGAGCAGGATGCGCTGCTCGAGCGGCTGCGCCGCGGCTTGCGCGCGTGTGCCCTTTCCCTGGGCTTTGGCTTTGCCGCGCTCGCGCGCGCTGGCTTTCCCCGCGCCTGCGCTGGCGCCCCGTGCGGCTGCTGGCATCCCGGCTGACTTCGACGTCGGCATGGCGAAGCCTGCTGGGCGTCTACGGCTTGTGCTGCTTGGCCCTCGCCCGACGTCGCGCGGCTTTCCTGCCGATGCCTATGTGTGGCTACGCGCGAGTAGGGCAAATGCTCGCCGCGGGCCTCGAAGTCTGCGAACTGGTCGAAGCTGGCGCAGGCCGGTGACAGCAGCACCACGTCTCCGGGCGCCGCGGCGGTGCGCGCGGCGGCGACGGCGCGCCTCGAGCTCGCGGCACGCTTCACAGGTCCGCGACCCCGGCGAGCGCGGCGGCGATCAGCGGGGCGTCTTCGCCGATCAGGTAGACCGCGCGCAGCGCGCGGCGACCGGCTCGCGCAGGGCGCTGAAGTCCTGACCCTTGCCCCGGCCGCCGAGGATCAGGTGAACGGTCGCCCGTCGACAGCCGCGGAGCGTCTCGGGATCGGGTGGCAAAGGCCTCCAGCGCGACGAGCGTGCTGGCGACGTTGGTGGCCTTCGAGTCGTTGACATAGAGCACGCCCTCGTGGCGCGCGATCTCCTCGAGGCGATGCGCGACGCCCGCAAAGCTGCGCAGACCGGCGCGCACGGCGTCGGGGTGCAATCCCGCGCGCGAGACAGACGGCGGCGGCGGCCATCGCGTTCTCGCAGGTTGTGCGCGCCGCGCAGGCGCAGCTCCTCAAGCGCCGATCAGCGGCTGCCCCTCCCACCACAGGCGCCCGTCGTAGCGCGACGCACTCGACGGCGGGGCTCGCAGCCGGGGGCGCGTGGCTGGGTATGGCCACCTGGTTGGGCGTCCCGCCACGCAGCGCACGCGCCGCACCCCGGCGGGCGTCGGCGGATCATGCAGTCCGGGTCGGAGCACCGCGAGATCGCCCGCGCCTTGGCGGGCGAAGATCCGCAGCTTCGCCTCGCGATAGCCCGCCATCGTGCCGTGGCGGTCGAGGTGGTCGGCGCTGAGATTGAGCAGCACGGCGGCCTCGGGCGCGAAGGCGACGGTGTCCTCGAGCTGGAAGGAGGAGGACTCGCAGACGACGGTCGCGGTCGGGATCGAGCGATCCACCAAGCAGCTGAGGGCCTGCCGACGTTGCCGGCGAGGGCGACGGGTAGCCCGGCCTCGCGATGGACGTGGCCGATCCAGTGGACGGTCGTGGTCTTGCCGTTCGTGCCGGTGACGGCGATGAACTCGTTGGCCAGCAGCCGCCAGGCGAGCTCGAGCTCGCCGAGAACCTCCAGCCCGGCGGCGCGCGCGGCGGCCACGACGGGGGCCTGCGCGGGCACTCCGGGACTCTTGATGACCGTGCGGATACCGCCGGCCTGCCCTCGGCCGAGGTCCGCGAGTTGCGCGAGGCCATCGCTCGCGAGGTGCAGCTCGACGCCGTCGCGCGCCAGCGCGCGTGCGGCGGGGGGCGCGCCGCTGTCGACTCCCACGACGCGCTCTCCGTGCGCGCGCAGTGCGCGCGCGACGGCGACCCCGGAGCGCGCGAGCCCCACGACCAGATAGGGGCCCGGTGGGATCGGTGGCCGTGGCTTCATCGTCGACAGGCCATCGTCACTGGGCCATCCTCGGAGGCCATCGCTGGCGCGGCATCCTCGGAGACCATCTTGGCGGGCCATCCTCCGGGGCCATCCTCAGCACGTCACCCTCGGCGTCCTCAGGCGATGCTCGCGCGGTAGATCGTGAAACCGATCGCGCAGCAGATCGCGGCGATGATCCAGAAGCGCAGGATGATCTTGGTCTCCGACCACGCGCGCAGCTCGAAGTGGTGGTGGATCGGCGCCATCAGGAAGACGCGCTTGTGGCGCAACTGGAAGTAGATGACCTGGATCGCGACCGAGAGGGCCTCGATCACGAAGATCCCGCCGAGCAGGATCAGCAGCTCCTCGGTCTTGGTCATCACAGCGAGCCCCGCGATCGCGCCGCCGAGCCCGAGCGAGCCGGTGTCGCCCATGAAGATCGTCGCGGGGAAGGCGTTGAACCAGAGAAAGCCGATGCAGCCCCCGACGAGGCAGCCGGCGAGCATCGCGAGATCGAGGTCTTCGGTGATGAAGGCGATGCCGACATAGGCGAGCAGCACGATCGCGGCGCAGCCGGCGGCGAGCCCGTCGAGCCCATCGGTGAGGTTGACGGCGCTGGTGGTCCCGGCTACCACGAGGTAGATGAGCACCGGGTAGAACGGGCCCAGTTCGACGGTGTAATCGACGGTGCGCAGGCGCAGGGTCGGCGCGAGATGGGCCTCGTGGCGCGCGATGTACCAGAGGCCGAGCGAGATCGCGATCGTGATGATCAGCTTGGTGCGCGCGCGCAGGCCGAGCGAGCGGCGCCGCACGAGCTTGGTGTAGTCATCCGCGAACCCCAGCAGCGCGCAGGCGATCGCGACACCGAAGACGCCGAGCGAGCGCCATTCCCAGTCGGTCAGGATCAGGAACGGGATCGAGACGGCGAGGAAGATGATGATGCCGCCCATCGTCGGTGTACCGGCCTTCTGGCGGTGACCCTCGGGGCCCTCCTCGCGAATCTGCTGGCCGAACTCGCGCTTGCGCAGAAACTCGATGAACTTGGGGCTCAGAAAGATGCAGATCAGCAGCGCCGCGGTGCCGCCGAGCAGGATGCGACCCATCAGCTGGTTCCGCCCGACCCGCGCGGCCCGTCCGGTCCGGCGACCGCAGGCGCGACCGCGGGCGCCGATTGCGACACCGGCGCGGACTGCGACTCGGCGGCGGGCGCCGACACAGGCGCGGGCTCCGACGCAGCGGCGGGCTGCTGCGCGAGGAGTCGCTCGGCGACGAGCTCGAGGCCAACTCCGCGCGAGCCCTTGACGAGCACGGTGTCGCGCGGCCGCAGTAGGCCGGGCAGCAGCGCGGCGGCGGCAGCAGCGTCGGGCACCAGACGGATCTCGCCAGTGAAGACCTCCCCCATCTCCGCGGCCTGCGGGCCGACAGCGATCAGCAACTCGACGCCGCTGGCGCGCGCGTGCGCGGCGACCTCGCGGTGCAAGGGGGCCCGCGCTGCGCTCCGAGCTCGAGCATGTCGCCGAGCACCGCCACTCGCCGCGCGGGCGCGCACGCGGCGAGCTCATCGAGCGCGGCGCGCATCGACATGGGGTTGGCGTTGTAGCAGTCGTTGATCAGCACGATTCCGTCCGCCAGCGCAACGCGTTCGCCGCGCAGCGCCGAGAAGGCCACGTCGAGCCTCCCCGAGGGGGTCACATCGAGAGCACGCGCGGCGGCGACCGCGGCCAGCAGGTTGCGGAGGTTATGCGATTGCGAGAATGAGGGCCGCACGACGATCGGCCGGTCCGCGTCAGTTATCGAACCCGCGGATGCGTCCGGGGGCCGATCGACGTGGGGATCGTGCGGATGCTCGAGGATCGTGACCTCGCCGTCACCGCGAGCGGGCGCGAGCTCATAGTCGCCGCCCTCGCCGAAGGTGACGCTGCGCAGATCGGAGCGCAGGTGCGCCACCAGCAGGCTCTCGCCGGCGGGCGTCACGACGGTGCTCCCGGGCGCCATGCCGGCGATCAGCTCGGCCTTCGCGGCGGCGATCGCCTCGAGCGAGCCGAGCTGCTCGAGATGCACGGGTCCGATGTTGACAATCACACCGACGTCGGGCTCGGCGATCGCGACGAGCTCCGCGATCTGCCCGGGACCGCGCATGGCGATCTCGAGCACCAGTGCCTCGGTGCCGGACGGCGCGGCGAGCACAGCGAGCGGCAGGCCGATCTCGGTGTTGAGATTCTGCGGGCTCGCGGCGGTGCGCAGCTGCTGGGCGAGCACGGCGGCGAGGATGTCCTTGGTGGAGGTCTTGCCGGTGGAGCCGGTGATCGCGACGACCCGGGCGCCGAGCGCGCGCCGCCAGGCGCGCGCGAGCGACTGCAGGGCGGCCAGCGGATCGGGGTGCGCGAGCACGACGCCGGCACCCTCGCCCCCGCCGGCACCCTCGCCCCCGCCGGCACCCTCGCCCCCGCCGCCACCATCGCTCCCGCGCTCGCCCGCGCGATCCCCGTCCGCCGCGATCCGCGCGGCGTGCGCGGGAGCGACCAGCACCCCCCATGCCCCGGCGGCGAGGGCCTGCTGCGCGTAGAGCCCTCCGTCGACGCGCTCCCCGGGCAGCCCGACGAACAGATCTCCCTCGCGCACGTCGCGCGAGTCGATCGTGACGCGGCGCGGACCGCCAGCGCCCTCGATGGGGCGAGCGGAGACCAGGCGAGCTCCGGCGGCGGCGGCGACGCGTGCGGCGTCCCAGTCGATCACGCGGCGGCCCCGGTGGCGGCGGCGCGCGCGTGCAGGGCTTCGCGCGCGACGGCAACGTCGTCGAAGGGCACCTTGCGCCCGTCGGCGAGCTCCTGACCCTGCTCGTGGCCCTTGCCGGCGATCAGCACGACGTCACCGGTGCGCGCGGTGGCGATCGCGTGCTCGATCGCGGCGCGGCGGTCGGCAAGCGCGCTCACGGGAGGCTCGCCGAGCGCCCGCGCGCGCGCGGCGCCGGCGAGAATCTCGGCGATGATCGCCTCGGGATCCTCCGAGCGCGGGTTGTCGGAGGTGACGATCGCGACATCGGCGAGCCGCGCCGCGATCTCACCCATCAACGGACGCTTGCCGCGGTCGCGGTCGCCACCGGCGCCGAAGACGCAGAGCACGCGCGCGGCGGGGGCGATCAGCTGGCGGGCGGCGTGCAGGACATTCTCGAGCGAGTCGGGCGTGTGGGCGTAGTCGACGAGCACGGCGAAGTCTTGGCCCTCGGCGACGGGCTCGAAGCGACCGGGTACGTGCGCGCCGCGCGCAAGCGCGGCGAGGAGCGTGTCGAGCTCTGCGCCGAGGGCGTGCGCGGCGGCGAGCGCGCCAAGCGCGTTGGCGACGTTGAAGCGGCCGCGCAGTGGCAGCGACAGCGAGCGCTCGCCGGCGGGGGTGTGCAGGCGCAGGTGAGCGCCGTCGAAGCCGAGGCGGACATCGAGCGCGCGGTAGTCGGCCTCGCGGTCGATCGCGAAGGTGAGTGCGTGGGGCAGCTCCGCGGCAAGCCGCCGCCCGTAGGGATCGTCGAGGTTGACGACGCTGACGGCGGGCGGGTCGGGGGGCCCGCCGCTCGGCGAGGCGGCCGGCAGAAACAGGCGCCGCTTGGCCTGGAAGTAGTCCTCCATGGTGGGGTGGAAGTCGAGGTGGTCCTGGGTGAGGTTGGTGAAGATCGCGGCGGCGAAGCGTGTGCCGTCGGTGCGTCCGAGCGCGAGGGCGTGCGAGGAGACCTCCATCGCGCAGGCGCGCTCGCCGCCGGCGAGCATCGCGCGGAAGTCGGCCTGCAGGTCGATGGCCTCGGGGGTGGTGCGGGTGGCGGGTCGCTCGACGCCACCGACAACGGCGGTCACGGTGCCGAGCAGCCCGCAGGGCCGTCCGGCGGCTTGCAGGAGAGCGCGCACGAGAAAAGCGGTGGTGGTCTTGCCGTTGGTGCCGGTGACGCCGACGACGGCGAGCTCGGCGGTGGGATCGCCGAAGAAGCGCGCGGCGACGGGCCCCATGGCGGCACGAACGGAGGCGACGAGCACCTCGGGTACCCCGAGTCCGAGCGGGCGCTCGACGACGAGCGCGGCGGCCCCGGCGCGCACGGCGGCGGGTGCGAAGTCGTGCCCGTCGCTGCGCAGGCCGGGAACGCAGAAGAACAGCGTTCCGGGCCGCACCGCGCGGTTGTCGTAGGCGAGCGCGGTGATCTCGACAGCGGCGCTATCCAGCGGGGAGCCGGCGGCGAGGCCGCTGGGGATGAGCTCGACGAGTCTCATCGCCGGGCGGTCGGCTTCAGCGGTGCGAATCCCGAAGTGGGCATCGCTGGTGAGTCTAGTTTCGGCACCCGACGCCGACGGGCCGACGGGCACCGACGCCGGGTGGACCGGCGGGATCGCGGGTGGCGTGGCAGACTGGGATTCTCTGAGGCCGCTTCCGTTCTCCCTCCCTCTGCGTCGTGTCCTGCAGCGAGCGCTGCCCGAGCGCCCGTTCCACGTGCGCTTCTGGGACGGAGGCGAGGTGCGCGCGACGGTGAGCGGGGCGCCGACGTTCTTCGTGCGGCGCCCGGCGGCGCTCGCGCACTGCCTGAAGGCGCCGGGGGCGCTGGGGCTGTTCCGCGCCTACGTAGAGGGCTCGCTGGAGGTCGATGACCTCGACGCGGCGTTCGTAGTGGTCGATGACTGGGAGCCGCCGCCGATCTCGCGGGCGGACCGCGCGCGGCTGCTGGCGGGCGTGGCGCTGGCGGCGATCCCGGGCGGCATCCCGCGGCGCCCGGCACTGGAGCTGCTGCTGGGCGGCGAGCGCCACAGCGTGGAGCGCGACGCGGCGGCGGTGCGCTACCACTACGACGTCGGCAACGAGTTCTTCGCGCTGTTCCTGGACGACTCGATGACGTACAGCTGCGCGGTGTTCTCGCGCGGCGCACGGACGCTCGAGGAGGCGCAGGTCGCGAAGCTCGACTTGGTGGCGAGCAAGCTGGCGCTGAAGCGAGGGCAGCGGGTACTCGACGTGGGCTGCGGCTGGGGCGCGTTCGCGATTCACGCGGCGCGCGAGTACGGGGTGCGCGTGACGGGCATCACGCTCTCGGAGCCACAGGCGCGTCTGGCGCGCGAGCGCGCGGCGGCGGCGGGTGTGAGCGAGCTGGTGGAGATTCGCGTGGCGGACTATCGGGAGCTCGCGGAGGAGTCGTTTGATGCGATCGCGAGCATCGGCATGGTGGAGCACGTGGGCGCGAGCCAGATCGACCGCTACGCGGAGACACTCGCGGGTCTGCTGCGCCCGGGCGGTGTGTTGCTCAACCACGGGATCGCGGTCACGAACCCCGAGGACGACCCGCTGGACGACGAGGTGACGATGCGCTACGTGTTCCCGGACGGCGAGCCGCTGCCGTACTCGCGGGTGCAGCTCGCGCTGGAGCGCGCGGGCCTGCATACCGAGCATGTGGAGGGCTTCCAGCGGGATTACGCGGACACGCTGCGCCACTGGCAGGAGCGCCTGGACGCGCACCTGGAGGAGGCGGAGCGACTGGCGGGAGCGGAGCGCCTGCGGGTTTGGCGCCTGTATCTGCGCGCGGCGCGGCACGGGTTCGATGTGGGCTACACGCGCGTCTACCAGGCGCTGGCGCGCCGTCCGTTGAAGACCTCGGAGCCGGGAGCGGCCCGTCGCGGCGCGGCGCGCACGTTGCAGTAAGCGGCCCGTCGCGGCGCGGCGCGCACGTTGCAGTGAGCGGCCCGTCGCGGTGCGGCGCGCACGTTGCAGTGAGCGCTCTAAAGGGGATGCGCGTGAGCGCGCTGGGAGAGCAGTGACAGCAGCTCCTGCTCGGTCGTGGACGCGACGGGCTGGGCGATGCTGAACGCTGCGAGCTGGATTTCGGCGGATCCGAGCGCAAAGGCGAGCTCGTCGGTGTAGAGCGGAATCGACCTGCCGCGCGCGGTTAGCAGCATGAGCTCGATGCGCAGCCCGGCGCTCGCGGTGGCGCCGCCCACGCGGGGGCGCAGCACTGAGATGCGCAGGCCGCGGAATCGGGCGCGCCCGAGGTTCTCGCCGAGCAAGCGCCGACGCAGAAGCCGCGCCAGACAGGACCGACGGCCGAAGCGCCGAACAGCCATGATTTCCCGTTCGGCTTCGAAGGGGTGCGCGACGACGGTGACGCTGGAGGTGAACGATTCGTCTTCGATTCCCGCGCCGCGATCGAGCCGGGGCGACTTGACGGCGACGATTTCGTGCGTGGGCTGGATGCCGAGACACTTCGCGAAGGCGTGCTTTTCGCGGTGCCGTTCGCGCGAGCTTTCGCCGTAACTTTCGTGTTTGCGCGCGGTGGCACCCGGAACGTCGGCCGCGGTGAGGTTGATTGCGTGAGCGAAGCTTTCGGCGGCGGCCACCGAGATCGGGGCGCTCGCGTGCGTGGCACGCGTGGCGAAGATCCCGCGCGGTGGGCGGCGCGGGGAGCCGGTGGCGACGCTGCCGGCCGAACCGCCGGTGCTATTGGCCGAACCGCCCTGTGCGCCGCCGCAGCCGGCGAGCAGGGCGCTCGCCGCGAGGAGCGCCGCGCAGGCGAATCCGTTGAAGGCGCGGGAGGTGCTCATGCCGGCGTGAACCCCCCGGCGATTTCGCACGCGGCGGCGGGCAGTAGACAGGCGAGGGTGTCGACGGCGCGAAAGGCGCGGCGCAGATCGGCCGGCGTGGGCGCTTGCGCGGCACGACCGGGCTGGACGACGGCGACGCGGTAGACGCGAGAATCCGCGCGCGAACAGCACGTCGGCCTGGGCGAAGGCATCGGGATTGACCCAGCGGAGGTTGCGCGCCCGGGAGGGCCAGCGCGCGCCGGCGGCGCGCGCGGCGCTGCGACATTGGGGGCTGGCGGCGCGCGCGAGAAACGCGCGGGCCTGGGCGGGACCGTGGAAGAGGAGGACATCAGCGACGATGTCGTCGCGATTGGGAGCCCACCAGCGCATCTCGTAGCCGCCGGACCGTGGCGTGGCGGCCAGTGCTGGCGGCGGGCTGGGCAGGCCGTCGGTCCACAGGTTGGCGCCTTCGACGGTGCCTTCTTCGTAGAGGCGCCCGATACGATCGGGCAGTGCGCGGGCGACGCTGGCGCGCAGCGCGGAGAGATCGGCGGCGCTGACCTCGACTACGCGCGGAGCGCGCGTGAGCGGGCAAGGCGCGGTGGCGGTGGTGTGACCGAGCGCGCCGGTGCGCGCGGCGGCAAACCAGAGCGCGAGCGCCGCGGCGCAGGCGAGCAGCAGCGAGAGTCGAATCCGCTGGCTCGCTCGCCACCCACTGCGTCCGGGCACGGGATTCGAAAGGTCGGGTCGCATCTGGCCCTCTTGGTATCGAGAGCGCGGCCCGACGGCCGCAGCGCGGCAACGGGAGTTTCAACGCCTGTTGCGGACGCGCCCCCCTTTAGGCGGACGCTCCGCCGCTAGGCGACCTCGCGACCGTTGGCGCGAAGCGAGACCTCGATGTTGCCGCGCACGGCGTTGGAGTAGGGACAGACCTCGTGCGCGGCACGCACGAGCTCAACTGCGGCGTCGGGGTCGCTCACGGAGGGCAGCGTGACGTCGAGGGCGACCGCAAGCTCGAACCGACGATCCTCCCCGGCGATCAGCATCACCTGGGAGTCGATCGCGACATCTCCCGCCTCGAGCTTCTGGCGGCGGGCGACGACACCGAGGGCGCTCTCGAAGCAGGACGCGTATCCGACGGCGAACAGCTGCTCGGGATTCGTGCCGCCGCCATCCCCGCCTAGCTCGGCGGGCGAGCGCAGGTCGACCGCGAGGACACCGTCGGAGCTGGCACCGTGGCCCGCGGCGCGCCCGCCGGTAACGTGCGCCTCGGCGGTATAGATCACTTTGGCCATCTTTCGCTACCTCCTGGTAGTCGCTGGGATATAGCCCCCGGCAGCGGTGGGTTACGAGGTTCTGCTGACGAGCGATCTAGCCGCGTAGCTGAACGCTGACCATCCAATGCTGCTGCTCGATCTGGCCGACGACCTCAATCAGCAGGTCGTTGGTGACGTCGTCGTACTCGGCGGTCTGCTCCATCCGCTTGCGAGCACGGGTGATGACCTCCACGAGCGCCTGCGTGAGATAGGCGATGGCCTCGTGCGTCGGCAGCGGCCCGGCGGGCGGGGGCGGGAGCTCGCTGTCCTGCGCGATCGTCTGCGCGCGGCCGTCGGGGGCGATACCCAACGCGGCGGCGCGCTCGGCGACCCGGTCGCCAAGCTCGCGCCACACATCGATGAGCTCGTCGAGCTGCAGGTGCAGCGAACGGAAGTGCGGACCCTGGATGTTCCAGTGCAGCTGCTTGCCGATCAACGCGAGGTCGGTGAGGTCGACGAGCATGCCCTGCAGGTCGGCCCCCAGCCCCTGGCGCTCCTCGTGGCGCAGCGTGGGATGGACGTCTTGAACGATGAGCTCTGTGGTCACGAGATAATCCCTTCGGTCGGGAGGCAGGATGCGCCGCGCTCGCGCGTCGCCGCGGCGACATAGGAGTGGTAGACCAATGCGGGCTGGGTTTCAAGGGCGAAATTGATGAGCGCGTTCTTGCCGGAGGTCGGGCGCCAACTGGGAGTTCCGGCAGTGAGCTTGACTTGCTCCTATTTATAGCTATCATCCTATTATTCAGCTTCCTGCCAAGATGGGTGGTGCGCGGTGTCAATCTGGACTGCAGCGAGGGCCTTCGGTGGATCTCTGCTGGCAATTCTGACAATATTTGGGCTGGGCCCCGTGAGCGCGTCCGCCTGGGAAGTATTGACAACGCCCAATCCTTCGCTGGCAAAAGCGAGCCGGCTCTACGGCGTGTCTTGCGAAAACCAAGAAAACTGTATGGCGGTCGGAAACTACGTCAATAGCTCGGGCGTACAGGAAACACTTTCCGAGCGAATGAAAAGTGGCTCGTGGAGCATCATCTACCCGAAAAACCCGGTCGGGACTCAACCCGTCCTCTACAACGACTCGTGCCCGACAACGGAATTCTGTATGGCGGTCGGATCGTTCTTGAAGTCGCCCGGGGAACACCAAGCCCTCGCGGAGAGGTTAAAAGGCGGCGTATGGGAATTGCAGACCCTACCCATGCCGGCTGAAGAGAAACTCAGCGAGCTCGGGATGGTCTCTTGCCCGAATACAGAAGAATGTGTCGCCGACGGTGACTATCACGACTCGGCGGGCCAGCACTTCCTCGTCGAGCGGTGGACAAGCACTGGCGGGGGAACGTGGTCGGTAATGACACCAGCTGCCCCTCCATCCGCAACCAATCCGGGCCTGGTATCGATTGATTGCCCAGGAGTAAAAGAATGTATGGCCGTCGGCGTCTACACCAAAGAAGGCGTAGTCTTATCGGTGGCCGACGAATGGAAATCAAGCGTTTGGACCATCCGGAGTACCGTCAACCCAACAGGTGACACGCAGTTCTATCCGACCTCTACCTTTTGTAAATCTTTGGAACGATGCCTAATGGTCGGCTACTACACCAATAGTCTTGGCGCCATAGTGACTCTCGGCGAGGAATGGGCCGGTGCGATACCAGCGTGGAGCATGCTGAGCACCCTCAACTCCACTAACCCCACCAATAGACTATATGGCGTCGCATGCCCATCGAGCTTTAAAGTCTGTTATGCCGTTGGCGAATCGGTCAAAGGCGCGGTGACCGAAAACCTCGCGGAGCAGTTTGCCGGATCCACTTGGAGTCTCACATCGATCCCGGCCCCGGCTGCCGCTACCAGTAGCGTGCTCAATCGCGTCGACTGCGGTACCGAACCAAACAATTGCGTCACTGTGGGGAGCTATGTCAATAGCAGTGGAGTGACCCTCACTCTGGCGGACCGAAACTAGCGAGGTGCTCGGCGCCATCATACGGACCTGACCTCTTTTCCACCCGCGTGACCGACCCGACCATCCTAACCGGCTTAAACGGCAGCCCGGAGAGATTCACGACCCCGGCGGAATCCCCAAGTAAGGCAGCGCAAACCCCATGATCTGCCCAAATGCCGGCGCCGCGACGGTGCCGCCGTAGATCGACCCGGTCTGCGGTTCGTCGACGATCACTGCGCACAGCAGCTTGGGATTGGAAGCCGGCGCAAACCCGATGAACGATGCGACGTAGGCGCTTTCGGAGTACTGCCCGGTCTGCGGGTCGACCTTGCTCGCCGTTCCGGTCTTCCCGGCCAACTGGTACCCGGGAATCGAAACCTCCGAGGCGGTTCCGCCTGGCGCGAGCACTCCGCGCAGCATCTCGCGTAGCTCGGCGGCGGTGGTGCTTGGAATCACGCGACGCCCGTGCGGCTCGTGGGTGGCGTGCCCGTTGGTCGACTGGATGATGTGCGGGGTACGCAGGATTCCGCCGTTGGCGATCGCGGAGTAGGCGGTGGCCATCTGAATCGGCGTGACGAGCTCGCCCTGGCCGATCGGCAGGTTGCCCATCGAGGAGCCGGAGTATTTGTCGAGCGGCAGCACCTCCCCCATTTCCTCACCCGGCAGCCCGACGCCGGTCGGTGTTCCGAAACCGAATTTGTGCACCCACTGGTTGAAGCGTTCGGCGCCCTCCAGCGCGCCGATCTTGATCGCGCCGACGTTGCTGGATTGCGCGAGGATTTCGGAGGTCGTGAGCGTCTCTTCGGGGTGTTCCTCGGCGTCGTGGATTACGCGGTTGGCGACCTGGATCTGGTCGGGGATCGCGAAGGGCGTATTGGGAGTGATCAATCCACTTTCCAGTGCCCCCGAGACCGCGACGACCTTGAAGGTGGAGCCCGGTTCGTAGTCGAAGCTCACCGCGCGGTTCTCGAGCGCGGAAAGCGAGGGGACGAGGTGATCGTTGGGGTTCAGCTGCGGCCAGTTCGCCATTCCGAGGATCGCGCCCGTGCGCGGGTCCATCACGATCGCGGTCGCGTCGGCCGGGTGAAAGACGCGGCCGACCGCGCCGAGCACCGCTTCGGTGCGTTGCTGAATGTTCGCGTCGAGCGTCAGCGCGATCCGCGCGCCGGACTGCTCGTGGTGGACGTCGGTGATCGAGATCGGCTGACCGATGGCGTCGCTGACGACGCGTCGCTTGCCCGTCACACCGCGCAGCAGCGAGTTCTCGGAGAACTCGAGGCCCGCGCGCGCGTTGCCTTCGGTGTTCACCAAGCCGAGCACCTGACCGGCGAGCGCCCCGCGCGGATACACACGGCGCATCGTCGGCGTAGCCGCGATGCCGGGGATGTGCAGCGCGAGCACCGCCTGCGCCTGCGTCGCGGGCAGCGTCCGCGCGAGGTACACGAAGCCGCTGCGCTCGCTGAGGTCGGTCAGGACGTGCGCACGTGAGAGGCCCAGCAGCGGCGCCAGGCGCGTCGCCGCGCTCAGAGGTTCCTTGACGAGATACGGCGTCGCTGAGATTTCATCCGCCGGTTCGGAGGTCGCGAGGATCACGCCGTCGCGGTCAGTGATCGTGCCGCGTTGCGCGGGCACCGATTCATCGGTCACCTGTTGCGTGCGCGCCACCTTGCGCAGCGCCGCGCTGTGCAGGACGCCGAGGTAGAGCGTGCGTCCCGCAGCCACCACCAGCAGCGCGAAGAACGCCGCGAACAGCATCCCCACGCGATGCTCGAGGCTCGCCACGGGCGCCGTCAGCCCCCCGCAGCCGATTGCTGGGTACCGCCGTCGGCGGACACCGCGCCCGTGGCGCCGGCTGGAGCTGCTTCGCCCGCCACTGGAGTCGCGCCACCGGTGCTCGTGGACGCCACGGAGGGAGCGCCGCTGCTCGCAGGGGTTCTCGCAGCTTCTGTGACAGACGGGCTCGCCGGCGTCGAGGAGCTTTCGCTGACCGTGGCGGAGCCCGCGGCCGAACCGGAGGCGCTTTCCGTGGGGCTTTCCGTAGATCCAGTGGTGCTCGCGGCTGTCGTTTCGGTGCTCGCCCCCGAAGCCGTGCTTTCGCTTTGGCTTGCCGCGGATTCCGCGGTGCCGCTGCCGGTGCTCGCAGTTCCTGTGCTGCCACTCGCGAAGCCGGCGCTCGTGCCCGCGAGCTGTCCGCTGTGGGCCAGCGCCGCAGCCGCCAGGCGCGCGTCCAAACCACCCCGAGCGGTCTCGAAGTGCAGGGCCCCCGGCGGGGCCACAACCATTCCGCGTGCCGCCGCGAGCTGTTCGACGCGTTCGCCGGAGGAGAGTTTCGCGTCTTCGATGCTGAGCGTCGCGTTCTCGCGTTGCAGCAGCCCTTCGTGCTCGAGCGCGCGGCCGATGCCGACGCCCAGCTTGACGACCCACAGCTGCATCGCGACGATCCCGATCAACGCAAACGCGAGCAGCGCGATCCACGCGCGCCCGCGAATCAGGCGGTCGAGCCCGCGATTCCTGGAGATCCCTGTGAGCGCCTCCAGCAGGCCCGCGGCGAGGCCGCGGGGGGCCGGCAGCGCGAGAGCCCCGCCGCGCACGTACGTGTGCGGGCGCGCACGCGCGGCGGGGTCGCCGCTCGAGGCTTTGCGCTTCGCCGGTCCCGACACCCGGCGGGGCGCCGGCGCGCGCGCCGGCCGGCGCGGAACGCTGCGCGGACGGCCCGCGGGTGTCGCGGCGACTGCCGGGGGCGGCGTCACGCCGCGTCTCCAAGCTTGCGCGCCGCGCGCAGCCGCGCGGAGGCCGAGCGCGGGTTGTGCGCGATCTCGCCCGCCGAGGGCACGATCACGCGGCGCGTCAGCAGCTGCGCCTCGGGCTCGTGCCCGCACGCGCAGACCGGCAGATCCGGGGGGCAGATGCAGCCCCGCGCGCGATCGACCAGGAAGTGCTTCACCCGCCGGTCCTCCAGCGAATGGAAGGAGATCGCCGCGAGCACGCCGCCGTCGCGCAGCAGCTCCCAAGCAAGTGGAAGCGCGCGCTCGAGCTGTCCAAGCTCGTCGTTGACCGCGATCCGCAGCGCCTGGAAGACCCGCTTGGCCGGGTGCCCGCCCGCGAAGCGCGCCGGAACCGGAATCGCGGAGTTGATGACCTCCACGAGCTCCTGCGTCGTCTCGATCGGCGCCTGCGCGCGGCGGCGCACGATCGCCCGTGCAATCGCGCCCGCATAGCGCTCCTCGCCGTACTCGCGCAGGCTCACCGCGAGGCGGCGCTCCTCCCAGCTGGCGAGGATCTCGCGCGCGTCAAGCTCCTGTGCGGGGTCCATGCGCATGTCCAGCGGTGCCTGGAAGGAGTAGGAGAAGCCGCGCTCGCGGGTGTCGACTTGCATCGAGGACATTCCCAAATCGAAGTACGCGAGATCCGCGCGCAGACCCTCCGCGGCGAGCAGCTCCAGCGCCTCCGCGTAGCCGCCGCGGATGAAGCGCACCGCGCACGGCACCTCCTCGGCGAGCTCCGCGAAGCGCTCCTCGGCCTCCGGGTCGCGGTCGATCGCGATGAGCGTCCCATTCGGACCCAGGCGCTGCGCAACCAGGCGCGCGTGACCGCCACCGCCGAACGTGCAGTCGATCGCGACCTGCCCGGCGTGCTCGCCCGGCAGCCCCCGCGGGCCCGGCACATCCGAGCGCTCGAGCAGGCCGATCAGCTCCCCCGCGAGCACGGGGATGTGGATCGTGCCCATGTCATACAGAATGGACGATGGGCCCGGCTCGCCGGCCTGCGGCCGGCTGCGCCACCCTGATTTGACTGAAGAGGGGCCCGGCTCGCCGGCCTGCGGCCGGCTGCGCCACCCTGATTTGACTGAAGAGGGGCCCGGCTCGCCGGCCTGCGGCCGGCTGCGCCACCCTGATTTGACTGAAGAGGGGCCCGGCTCGCCGGCCTGCGGCCGGCTGCGCCACCCTGATTTGACTGAAGAGGGGCCCGGCTCGCCGGCCTGCGGCCGGCTGCGCCACCCTCTAGGCCGTGTGGTCGACACGCGCGGTTATCTCCGCGACGCCACCCAGCAGCGTCGGTCGGTGGTCATTCCAACGGGTCTTGTCCCACAGCTCCAGGCGGTCGCCGGCGCCGACGACGACGACGTCCTTGCTCAGCCCCGCGTGGTCGGCGAGGAAGCTCGGCAGCATGATCCGCCCCGCCGCGTCGAGCTCGGCGTCCTGGGAGCTGCCGTAGAAGAAGCGCTCGAGCTCGGCCAGGCGCGGGGAGAGTGGCGGCAGCTCCGCGAGCGCGCGCTCGGTGTAGCGCTCGTACTGCTCCGGGCGCCAGACCCCGATGCAGGGCTCGAGGTCAACGGGCATCGCCATCACGACTCCCTCCGCCAGCGTCGCGCGGTAACGCGCGGGGACCGTGAGGCGATTCTTGGCGTCAAGGGTGTGGTCGAAGGTGCCACGGAAGGCCACTGCGTCGGCTCCTGAAAGGTGTCGTGCACGAGAGCCGGGGTGGAGAGGTGGGAGGAGCCTCTCCACCCCGGTTCCTGCGCGTTGTCCGGGAAGTTAGCCCACTTTCCCCCACAACGCAACCCTAATTGCACATTTTTCCCCACTTTTCTGTCCCTCAACCCTCATGCGGGCGAAAATCGCTGCTCAGAGCCACTTTCGGGCCACCACGGCGCGCGTGGCTTGGGAGCGCAATTGCCGCAAGCGACGCTGCAGCGACGTAATCTGCGATGGCCCTTGCACATATGCCGGGCCGGCGCATACGATCGTCGTGTCTCTCACCCGCGCCGCCACCTCGCGGCGGCCACCGAGAAAGGACTCCCCGCGTTGTCCCCAGCCCGCTCGCTCACGTCTCGTCTCGCACGACTGCTGCTGCTCGCCACCACCACCGCCGCCGCGCTGCTCGTCCTCGCCAGTTGCGGCTCGAGCGCTCCCAGTGGCACCAGCGCGAGTCCCGCCACCGTCGTCCCGGGCTCCGCGCCGCTGTACATCGACGCGGTCGTGCAACCGAGCGGCAGCCTTAAGACCGACACGCTCGCCGTCGGGCAGCGACTGACGCAGCGCGCGCAGCCCTTCACGGGGCTGTTGAAGCTGCTGCAGGGGCCCAGCGGCAAGACGCCCAACTACGAGCATGAAGTCAAGCCCTGGCTGGGGCCCGAAGCCGGCGTGTTCCTCAGCTCGATCGGCACCGCGGGCGCCCAGAGCGCGTCCTCGGCTGTACAGGAACTGCTCCAACAGACGCTGAGCAAGGCACTCTCGGAAGGACTCACCGGCGCCGAAACCGCGCTGCTCGGGAGCGGCGGGCTGACCAGCCTGCTCAGCCAGAGCACGCTCCAGGGAGCGCTCGTGCTGGATACCACCGACGTCGATCGGGCGCGCTCGTTCCTGGAAGCTCAGGCACACGCCGCCGGCGCCCACACCGTGAGCTACCGCGGCGTCTCCTTCGAGGTCTCCCCCGATGGAACCGCCGAGGGCATCGTGCACCGCTTTGCCGTGATCGGCAGCGAAGCGGGGCTGAAGAGCGTCATCGACACCGGCGGCGGCGGCGAATCGTTGGCGCACGCCTCCGCCTACTCCAAGCTTCTCGCCAGCGCCGAGTCCGGACGACTCGCCAACGCCTACCTCGATCTCGAAGCGCTCGACTCCTCCCTTAAGGTGCACAGCAGCGGCGAATCGCTGCTCGCGCTACTGCGCGGACTGCTCGGCGAGACCGGCCAGGCGTATGCCTCGCTGATCCCCACCGCCAGCTCGCTCGCGCTCGACGTCGACACGCTACCCGCCGCCGCCGGCGCGTCGAGCTCCAGCGGAGGAGAATCGACTCCCAGCGGCGCCCAGGTTCTGCGCGGGCTACCCGGCGGCGCGTGGCTGGCGATCGGGCTCGGAGACCTCGGCAAGACGCTCAGCGGCGGCAGCGCCGCTCTGCACACGCTCGCGACGCTCGCCTCGGGGATCAAAATCGGCTCCTTTGGCATCGCGAAGGTGTTCGCGCCGCTGAGCTCGCCCGCGATCAACGTCCAGCGCGACCTGCTGAGCTGGATGGGACCGACCGGTATCTTCGTTGGCGGCAGCAACGTCCTCGAGCTGCAGGCCGCCGTGGTGATCACCTCGAAGAATCCCGCGCTCTCCCGCGCCGCAGTCGCAAAGCTCGCGAGCGCCTACCGTGAAGCGGGCGGCGAGACCGCACCCACCTCGATCCCCGGCACCGAAACGGCGGTCACCGTCAAGCTGCCGAACTTCCCGCTCGCGCTGACGCTGGCCGATGGCCAGGGCAAGTTCGTGCTCGGACTCGGCCAGGCCTCCGTCCAGGAAGCCCTGAGCCCGCAGAGCACGCTCGAAAGCAGCACCCTCTACAACAACGCCGCGAGCGCACTCGGACAGGGAATCCAACCGAGCGCCGCGATCGAATTCCACACGCTGAGCGGCCTGATCGAATCGCTGGGGCTCAACCAGGCTCCGGGCTTCTCGGGAATCGCCTCCACGCTGGGATCGCTCGACAGTCTCGCCGCGGGCACCGGCGGAACCCCGAGCGCGGGCGTCAAACGGGCGCGCCTGGTGCTCGGGCTGCAGTCGGCCGGTTGAGCGGCGGCCGGTTCTCGGTCTCGATGATCACACGGCAGGGACGCTTGCTGAGCAGGTAGACCGCGGTCGGGCCGATGCGCCGCTCGCCCGCCGGAGCGTGCAAGGTGGACCAGTAGATCACGTCCGAGTGCACCCGCCGCGCTTCTTCGACAAGCGCCGCACCGGGGTTGCGTGTGCGGATCAGACCCGTGTGGATCTTGATCCCCGCGCGACGCGCTTGGATGCGCGCGCTCTCCAGCACCGAGCGACCCTGGGCCTCCTCCTCCTCCAGGCCCGCCTCCAGCGAGAGTTGGCTGGGCACCGGTAGCACGAAGATCGCGTACAGCACACCGTCTTCGCCGACCAGCTTCGCCGCGCTGCTGAGCGCCGTCGCGCTGACATCCTCGCCGAAGATCGGCACCAGCGCCGTGCGATAGCCGAGCTGCTCGAAATCCGGCGGACGCTCCGCGCGCGGTATGCGATGCGAGCGCAACAGGTCGAGCCCCTGGCTGCGACGGTAGACGACGTAACCCAGGATCCCGAACACCATCCACGGAATCCCGACGTAGCGCGCCTCGACGTGCAGCGCGACCACCGCGATCCACGCCGCGAACGTCCCGATCCCTCCCAGTACCGCCGTCATCGGGATCTGCGCCCCTTTGATGCGCACGTTCCACGGCATCCGATAAGGACGCTCGCGGTCGGGATCCTTGATGCGCAGCGCGATCACCGAGATGTGCGCGGTCGTGAACGACAGCATCGCGCCGAACGAGTAGAGATTGCCCAGCACTTCGGTGTTTCCGTAGAGGATCAGCAGGCCCGCGAGACCCGAGAAGAAGATGATCGTGAACCACGGCGTGCGGTGCTTGGGATGCAGCCGCGCGAAGATGCCCGGCAGCTGGCGATGCTCGGCCAGTGACCACGAGAGCCGCGAGATGCCGATCAGGCCGGCGTTCGTCGCGATCAGCAGGATCGTCGCGGCGAGCAGCCCGACGTAATATTTCGCGACCAGCAGCACCGTTCCGTGCAGGCCGAGATGCTCGACGATCCCGAGCACCGGATCGTTCTGGAAGTGCCCACCGAGCGCGGTCGCGTAGCCCACATGGTCGAAGCTTTCTTTGAGCGCCGGGCTGTACCCGACGCCGTGGTGGATGATCGGCAGCGCCGAGAGCGCGATCACTGAGATTCCGGCGTAGACGCCGAGCACCGCGAACAGCACGAGGTTGACCGCCTTGGGCACGTCCCTACCCGGATCGCGTGCCTCCTCGGCCATGTTCGAGACCGTCTCGATCCCCGTATACGCGAGCATCGCGAGCGATAGCGCGAAGATCACCTCGCTCCAGTTGGGCACCGTACCGAGATGCACCTGATGAATCAGCAGCGACGGATCGAAGACCAGCACGAGCCCGAGGCTTACGAGCAGCACCTGCGTCGCGAGATCGAGCACCGCGAGGATGAAGTTGAGCTTCGCCGACTCCCCCAGACCGCGGATGTTGAGGCTCGCGAGCAACACCACCACGAGCAGGCCCACGACGATGTCGCCCGGATTGTGGTCGAGCGCGCCGAGGCCCGGGAACGCACTCAGGTAGTGCGGCACGAAGAACGCGGAGATCGCGATCGTGAGGATGTAATCGAGACTCAGCGCCCAGCCCGCGAAGAACGACACCAGGTCGTTGAAGGCGTGGCGCGCGAATGAGGAAGAGCCACCCGCTTCGGGAAACATCGCCGAGCCCTCCGCGTACGTCTTCGCGGTCAGCGCGAACAGCCCCCCCGCGAACACGAAGACCAGCGGCGTCAGCCCGAGCGCGTGCGCCGCGACTAGCCCCAGCGCGTAGTAGATCGAGGAGCCCACATTGCCGTAGGCCGTGGCGAACAGGCCGGGGACTCCGACCGATCGTCGCAACCCGTGCTCAGAGAGACGCGCCATCAGCCGGCAGGGTATCTGTGCCCACCCACCGGCGCGCGGTGCAAGTTCCTAGCCGACGCCGGCGCGCGGTCCAAGTTCCTACGCTGGCCGGCGCGCGCGGTGCAAGTTCCCATTCACCGCACCCACCGAAGCAGGAACGCAGCTTATGATTCCGACGGCCCGGGGCCCGAAGCCATCTCCCGCGGCACTTACGTCATGGACAAGACACGCCGCGGAAACTACGACTCGGGTGAGGACTTCGTTCTCGAATACGGTGAGCTGCGCTTCACCTTCAACGAGAACGACTTCGCCGAGCGCTGCGAGCAGGCCGCGCTGAAGCTCGGCTTCGTCGGCGGGCGCCTTGGCGAGGACGAGCTCGAAGACCTCGTCAACCTCGCCGTCAACGGCGAGATACACGACCCCGCCTCGGCCCTCGGCGAACACGTCAACGACTGCTGGCCCGAACTCGTGGGCCCCGCGGAGCGCTCGCTCGTGCACTGGCTGCGCCGCCTCGTCTTCCGCGGCGCGTGGCTCGACCAGCGCGTCAACGAGGGTGAGCTGAGCGTCACCTTCGTCGAGGAGACCTGCGGCTTCGCCTACGTACAGCCCGCCGACGCCAGCTCCGCCCGCGGCGGCGAGCCGATCGAGCTGGCGCCCGAGCCCTCCTGGGGTCGCGTCGCCTACCGGCGCTGAGACACCCCTCTAGATGTCCGGCTTCTAGGACGTCGCTGCGGCGGCGCGCGCTTTGGTGATCGCCTCGGCACCGTCCTCGCCGACGAGCAGCTCGGGCTTGACGGTGCCGCTGCTCGCGAGGTCGAGGGCGGGCAGACGCCCGGTGCTCGTGAGCGCGACATCGAGCGCGATCACGGTGCTCTCCCCTCCGAAGGGGCGCGTCGCGGTCGCGATCACCGTCAGCGAGCCGCCCTCGGCGAGGTTGCGTGCGCTGGCGAGAACCTTGCGCGCGACGTGCGGGTGCAGTCCGTCGAGACTATCGATGAGCACCACGACGTCCCCGCCGCGTGCCGCGACGCGCTTGGCGGTCTCCACGACGTGCTCGACGGTCTGTCCCTGCAGATCTGCCGACGCCGCCAGGTTCAGCGCCGCCGCCGGCGCGACCGCGGGTGAGTCCTCGCGCCACGCCACGATCTCCTCGGGGCGCACGCCGCTCAGAACGACCATCAGCTCCAGGCCCTCCCGGCCGGCGAGGGCGTCGCGCAACCGGCGCAGCACCTCGGTCTTACCCGCCCGCGCCTGCCCCACGATCAGTGCGCGCGACCCGCGGCCGATCGGCGTCAGCCATTCGATCGCACCGAGCGTGGGATCCTCCGCGTCGAGCTCCATGCGCTCGGTCGGATAGGTCACAGGAAGATCCTCATAGCGCGTGCCCTCCGCGACCGAATCGGCGGAGGCGCCGTTGATCGTGTCCACGCGCGCGAGCGACGGGTAGCGCTCGGAGGGTCGACGCGTGCGCACGGGGCCGCTGACGCGGTCGCCGGAGACCAGTTCACAGCGACGGACCTGCGCGGCGGAGACGTAGACGTCCTCGTCGGAGGCCTCCGGCGGGGAGACCCGCAGGAACGCCGAGCCGTTGCCGAGCAGCTCCACGACACCCTCGACCTCGCGCTCCTCCTCGCGATCGCGAGTGGACGAACGCTCCTCACGACCGCCGCGGGCGCCGCGGCGGGGTGCCCGCTCGGAGGGCTCGGCCGGACCGCGCGTCTCGCGCTCCTCCTCGCGCTCTCCGGTTGTCCTCGTACGACGCGGGCGCGAGCTGCGTCGCCTGGAGCTCGCGGACTCGGGCTCGGGCTCCTCGGCGGCGCTCGCCGAGGACACCTCGGGCTCGGGCTCGCGCTCCTCCTCGTCCTCCTCCGTCGTAGAGCGCACACGTCGCGAGCGCGAAGCGCGCCGCCGACGGGTCGCGGGACGGTCCTTCGCCGTCTCCTCCTCGCTCTCGTCCTTCTCATCCTCGGCTCCATCGCCCGCTGCCTCGCCCGCGCCACCGGAGCGGCCGAGGATTGCGTCGATCAGTTCGGCCTTGCGCAGCCTGCGAAACCCGTCGAGCCCGATCTGGTCGGCGATCGCGTGCAGATCGGCCAGCGGGCTGGCCTCCAGCTCCGAGCGTTCAAGTACAGCCATGAGGTCTCCTCTTTCTTCGCGTGTATCGATTGGGCGGTCGGCGCCCGGCCGCGTTGGACAGCGGCCGGCACCCCTCTTGCATCGTGCAGCCTAGACGACTGGACGATTCGAGTCTGTCTCGACTCGATCGTGCCGGTGTTCCTCGGCGAGCGCCAGAGTCCTTTGCGCCGGTAGCGTCCCCGCGAGCGCGGCGCGCACCTTGATGAAGTCCGCGGCCGCCGCGACGTCGTGCACGCGGAAGATCTGAGCGCCCGCATCGAGACCGTGCGCGAGCGCCGCCAGTGTGCCCGCGAGCCGCTCGCGCGGCGCTCTGCCGGTCAGCGCGCCGATGAAGTCCTTGCGCGAGATCGCGAGCAGCACCGGTAGGTCGAGCTCGTGCAGACGCTCCACGCCGACGAGCAGCTCGATCGTCTGCGCCGGGGTCTTCGCGAAGTCGGGACCGGGATCGACGATCAGCTGCTCGCGGCTCACCCCCGCCGCAAGCGCCAGCGCCACGCGCTCGCGCAGGAAGGCCAGCGTCTCGGCAACCACGTCGCGGTAGAGGTCGGGATCCTGCAGACGCTGGCGCGGTGCGGCGGCGGTGTGCATCACAACCAGGGCCGCGCCCGTCTGGGCGCACACCTCGGCGAGCTCCGGGTCGCGCAGACCACTGACGTCGTTGACGATCCGCGCACCCGCCGCGATCGCCGCGCGCGCGATCGCGGGCTTGTAGGTGTCAACGGACACCAGAACCGGGTCGGGAGAACGCGAAGCTCCTGCTGCCCCGTCCTGCTTGAGCGCCGCCACGCGTTCGACGAGCGGCACCACCCGCTCGATCTCCTCCTCCGTCGCGACCGGCGCGCGGTTGGTGGTCGCGGACTCCCCACCGATGTCCAGGATGTCCGCACCCGCCGCGCGCAGCTCGCGAGCCAGCGCGACGCGATCCTCCAGCGTGCGGTAGCGCCCGCCGTCGCTGAAGGAATCCGGGGAAGCGTTGACGATCCCCATCAGCAGCGGGCGCTCGCCGAGCTCGAGCACCAGCTCGCGGGCGCGCAGCGCGTGCGCGTGCCGGACGGGACTCACGCGAGGTCGATTCCCTCCGCGCGCATCTCCTGCGCGAAGCGCTCGAGCTCCTCACCCACCCGCTCCGGCCCCCAAGCCAACTCGCGCGCGAGCACCGCGGCGACACGCACGGCCGGCCCGACGGGCCCCTCGCCGGCGTTGCCTGCGGCATCCTCGGCGGGCGAGGTGTGACCGGTCAACTCGCGCGCCGCGAGCAGTCCGAGGCGCGTACGCCGCAGCAGCACGTCGCCGATGCTGCGCGCCTGCTCGCGCCGCGCGGCAAGCGTCGCCTCCGCGAGCAGGTCGGGCCGACCGGCGACGATCGGCTGCGCGAGCTCTCCGCGCTCGGCGGCCAGCGCGAGTACCTCGTGCGCGGCGTAGCCGTAGCGCGCGGCGAGCGCCGCGTAGGACTCCTCCGGCACGCCCTCGACGCGCGGCAGGTCGGCCACCGAGACCGCCTGGCCGAGTGGAATCTCGTGCGTGCGGCAGGGAGCTTCGCGCGCTTCGCGCTCGACGAGCCGATCGACCGCGAGCTTGGCCATCCGCCGCCACGTCGTGAGCTTGCCGCCGGTGATCGTGATCATGCCGCTGGAGGTCTCGTACAGCTCGGCCTTGCGGGAGATGTCGACCGACTTCTTCGGATCACCCGTGGAGATCAGCGGTCGCACGCCGGCGTAGGCGCCGGTCAAGTCGCCGACATCGAGGTCGGTCGCGAAGAACGCGTTGACGGCCTTCAACAGATAGGTGATGTCCTCCTCCGCGGGGCGCACGTGCTCCAGCGGACCCTCGTAGTCGTTGTCGGTGGTCCCGACGAGCGTGCGCCCGAGCCACGGCAGCGCGAAGATCGAGCGCCCCTCCCCGGCCGGCACGATCGCACCGCCGATCAGCGGCACATCCTCGTGGCTGAGCGTGATGTGCGTCCCGCGGCTCGGCCTGATCCGCGGTAGCTCGGCCTCGTCGTGCAGCTCCTGCGGGCGCAGCTCGTCGGCCCACACGCCGGTCGCGTTGACCACGCTACCGGCGTGGATCTCGAACGTGTCGCCGCTCTCGACATCCAGCGCACGCACGCCGCAGGCACGGCCGTCGTGCTCGATCAGGCCGACCGCACCGACGCGATTCGCGCAGACCGCGCCGAAGCGCTCGGCCTCGCCGAGCACCGTCAACACGAGCCGCGCGTCGTCGGTCTGACAGTCGTAGAAGAGATAGCCACTGCTCGGCTCGCGCGCCGCGAGCGCCGGTACCAACTCGAGTACCTCCTCCCTGCCGATCGTGCGGTGGCGCTCGGGACTCCACGCCTGCTCGCCGCGGCTGGAGTGTCCCTCGCCGTCGGCCGCGAGCGAGCTCTGCGCGGCGGCACGCTCGGAGCGGCCCCGACGGCCGCGCCGGCCGCGAACGCGCGAGCGGTCGACGGACATCACGTCGTAGAGGTTCAGGCCCACACCCATCAGCCGGTCCGGGCGCGCGCCCTCGAACGCCGGTACGACCAGCGGCAGCGGACGCACGAGGTGCGGAGCGAGCGCAACCAGCAGCTGGCGCTCCAGCAGCGCCTCGCGCACGAGCCCGAGATCGAAGTGCTGTAGATAGCGCAGACCGCCGTGCACGAGCTTGCTCGAGCGGCTCGACGTGCCCGCCGCGAAGTCGGTGCGCTCCAGCAGGCCGACGCTGTAACCGCGACTCGCGGCGTCCAGGGCGACGCCGGCGCCGGTGATGCCGCCGCCGATTACGAGCACGTCGAATTCGTTGCCCGCCAGCGCGGCGAGTGCCTCCTCACGTCCGATCACGCTCCGCAGTCTCGCAGAGCACCCGCGGGCTCAGCCGCCTAACGCTTGCAGCGCCGCCGGCCGCGCCGGCGTCCGACAGCGCGACTCGCACGGTGGTCGGCGGAGCCGCCCGCACGGTGGTCGGCGGAGCCGCCCGCGCGGTGCCCGTGCTTGACGCGCAGGCAGAGACTGCGGCGCGCGGGTACCGAGGAGGTCTGCGCCGCGCTCGTGCCGAGGAACGCGGCGACGGCTGGATCGGCGACGCGCACATACACCCCTGGGTAGCCCGCCTGGCCGCAGCCGTTGCCAAAGTCGACGAGGCCCAGCAGCACGTCGTCGGCGGGCCCGCTGCTCCCCGGTTCTCCCTCGACCAGCGGCCCCCCACTGTCTCCGTAGCAGGAGTCGGTGCGCGAGCCCGCGCACAACATCCGCGGCGTGATCGCCTGTTCGATCGTCGCGTACGCTTCTTCGCAGGAGCCCGTCGCGACGAGCGGGACGCGCGCCTGATGCAAGTGCAGTGGATAGCTCGGTGTCGGCCCGGGCTCGGCATTTAGATCCCCCCAGCCACTGACCGTCGCCGGCACCGCGGACGCCGCCTGACCGGTGAGGACTGCCGCGGCGCGCAGGTTCGCCAGCGGTACGTCGGGTACCAGCGGCGCGATCGCATCGCGCCCATCGAGGGCCGGCGGCGCCCCGTTCCACAAGGGCCGCGCGAGACGCAGGACGCCGACGTCGTAGTCGCTGCTCAGCGAGTTGTACGCGGGGTCGACGCTCGCTTCGGCGACGGGATCGCGGACGCTGCCGGGGTCCAGCGGTTCGAGGTCGCTCGAGCCCGCAAGCACCTCGATTTCGCCGGGCACGGTGTGCTGTCCGCGTTCGCCGATCAGACAGTGCGCGGCCGTCACGACGCGCGTCGCGCCGACGATCACCCCGCCGCAGAAGAAGCCCTTCGCGGGCGAGCCGAGCCGCGGGTCATACAGCGCGACCTGAAATGGAAATTCCGTGATCGAGGCGAGTGTGCCATCGACGATGCTCGCATGGGCAGCTGCGCCGTGCTGGCCGAAGGGCCGCTGCGCGCGCATCAAGGTCAAGCCGTGCGAGGTCGCCGCGAGACTCGCCTCTCGCGCCCGCGGGGTACCGCCCTGTGAAGACGGCAAGCCGGCAACCGCGTACAGCAGCGCGCCGACCACCACCCCCACAACGATCCTGTGTTGTAGTGCGGTACCACGACTGTACATCCCTCTCAGTTGAGAGTAGGGAACAGTCATTGATAATGCAAGCCTGGACCGCGGAGAATCCATGGCCGCAGACGATGAGCGGCATGAGTGCGGTCTCACTCACATTGACTCGACCGCACCACCGCGTCCACCATCGGTGCGCGCTACGCAAAGCGGGCGGTAGTAGCCCGTGCGGGTCTGGCCTGATCAGCTCCGCGCCCCGCTCGGGCGCTGTGGAACTCTGACTTAGAGCTGGCCGAGCTCGGCGGTGATCTCAGCGACGGCCGACTTGGCGTCGCCGAACAGCATCGCCGTCTTCGGATCGAAGTACAGCTCGTTTTCGATGCCCGCGAAACCGGGGTTCATCGAACGCTTGATGACGATCACCGAGCGACTGTCCGCGACCTCGAGGATCGGCATCCCGTAGATCGGCGAGGACGGCGTGTTCTTCGCCGCCGGATTGGTCACGTCGTTGGCCCCGATCACCAGCGACACGTCGGTGCGCTGGAAGTCGGGGTTGATCTCGTCCATCTCCTTGAGCTGGTCGTAGGGCACGTCGGCCTCGGCCAGCAGCACGTTCATGTGGCCCGGCATACGTCCCGCGACGGGGTGAATCGCGTACTTGACGTCCACCCCGCGCTTCTCGAGCTCGGTCGCGAGCTCGCGCACGGCGTGCTGCGCCTGCGCGACCGCCATCCCGTAGCCCGGCACGATCACGACGTGGCTTGCGTAGGCGAGTTGGATCGCGGCGTCGGCGGCGTTAGTCGAGCGCACCGTGCCCGCGTGCTCGCCCGCGCCCTCCGCGCCGGCGACCGCGCCCCCGCCGCCGAATCCACCCGCGATGATCGCGGGGATCGAGCGGTTCATCGCGCTCGCCATCAGGTTCGTGAGGATCGTGCCCGACGCGCCGACGATCATGCCCGCGACGATCAACGCGGGGTTGTTCAACGCCATGCCGGTCGCCGCAGCCGAAAGACCGGTGAAGGCGTTCAACAGCGAGATCACGACCGGCATGTCAGCACCCCCGATCGGCAGCACGACGGCGTTGCCGAGCAGCGCGGCGACGATCAGCATGCCGATGAACAGCGCTTCGGAGTGCGCGCCGGCGATCAGATCGATCCCGGCCGCGAGCGCGAGGATCGCGAGCACAAGGTTGACGACCTGCTGGCTCGAGCCCAGCGAGATCGGGCGCCCGGGAATGATTTCCTGCAGCTTGCCGAACGCGATGTTCGAGCCCCAGAAGGAGACCGAGCCGACGATCGCGGCGAACACCGAGAAGATCGCGACATACGTCGGCACGCCGCCGACCTGCGCGACGATCGCGCCGAAGGTGCCGCCGACGCGAATCGTGTGTGAGCCGTAGGTCGAGCCGTAGTGGCGAAACTCGACCCACGAGATGATCGCGACCGCGCCACCGCCGACGCCGTTGAAGAGCGCCACCATCTGCGGCATCGCGGTCATCTTCACGTTGCGCGCCGCCGGCACCCCGACCGCGGTGCCGAGTGCGACACCGAGCAGGATCAAACCCCAATTGCCCTCGCCGGGGTTCAGCAGCGTCGCGAGCACCGCGATCGCCATGCCGACCGCCGCGATGCGGTTGCCGCGCACCGCCCCCGTGGGGCCCGAGAGTCCGCGCAGACCCTGGATGAAGAGCGCGAAGGCGACGATGTAGAGGACGTAGATGCAGCTTTCGCTCTGCAGGAAGCTGGTCGCGATCGGCGCGCTGCTCACGAGTCGCTCTCCCCGCCGTTGCCGGCGTCGTCCTGGGCGGCCTTGGGCTTCGGCTTGCTCTTGAACATCTCGAGCATCCGGTCGGTCACCAGGAAGCCGCCGACGACGTTGATTGTGCCGAACGCGACCGCGATCACCAGCAGGAACTTGCTGAAGGCATCCAGTCCCGCGAGGCCGAGCAGCAGCAACCCGCCGAGCAGCACGATGCCGTGGATCGCGTTGGTGCCGGACATCAGCGGCGTGTGCAGCGTGTTGGGCACCTTGGAGATCACGACGAAGCCGATGAAGCCCGCGAGCACCAGGATCGCGAGGTTCGTGGTCAGGACGCTCGCGAGAATCATGCGCCGGCCTCCTTTGTGCCCGCGGCGGCGACCGCAGCCTGCGCGCCGGGATGGACGATCTCGCCCTCGCGCACGATGCACGCGCCTTTGACGATCTCGTCCTCGAAGTCGAGCACGAGCTTGCCCTCCTCGTCGACGAGCAGGTCCAGCAGCGCCTGCACGTTACGCGCGAACAGCTGCGAGGAGTGCTCGGCCAGCGTCGCCGGCAGGTTCAGCGGCGAGACGATCGTGACGTCGTGGCGCACCACCGTCTCGCCCGGCGCGGTCAGCTCGCAATTGCCGCCGGCCTCGCCCGCGAGGTCGATCACGACCGAGCCCGGCTTCATCCCGCGCACGGCCTCCTCGGTGACTAGCTTCGGCGCCGGGCGCCCCGGGACCAGCGCGGTCGTGATGACGACGTCGAAGCCCTTGATCGCGTCGGTCAGCGCCTGCTGCTGCTGGGCGCGCTCCGTCTCGGTCAGCTCGCGCGCATAGCCGCCCTCGCCGCTGGCCTCTAGGCCGAGGTCGAGCCACTGCGCGCCGAGCGACTGCACCTGCTCGGCGACCTCGGGCCGCACGTCGTAGCCGGTCGTGCGCGCGCCGAGCCGTTTGGCCGTCGCGAGCGCCTGCAGGCCGGCGACGCCGGCGCCCAGCACGAGCACCTTCGCCGGCGGGATCGTGCCGGCGGCGGTCATCAGCATCGGATAGAAGCGCCCCATGTGCTCCGCGCCGAGCAGCGCGGCCTTGTAGCCGGCGACGTTGCTCTGCGAGGAGAGCGCGTCCATCGCCTGCGCTCGCGAGATGCGTGGGATCGCCTCCATCGCCAGCGCCGTTGCTTTCGCGTCGGCGAGGGCCCGCGTGCCGGCCGGGTTGGTCAGCGGCGCGAGGAAGCCGATCAACAGCGAGCCGGCCCCCAGCAGCGACACCTCCGCCGCGGTCGGGGGCGCGATCTTGACGACGACATCAGAGCGCCAGACCTCAGCGGGATCATCAATTAGCTGCGCGCCGGCATCGGCGAACGCCTCGTCGGGCAAGAGCGCGCCGGCTCCAGCCCCGCTTTGGACGAGGATCTCAAGGCCCTTGGCCTTCAGCTTGCCGACCACCTCGGGGACGAGCGCTACACGCTGCTCGCCCACGGTGGTCTCCTTCGGTACGCCAACCCGCATATGAGGGCCGGGAACGTATCCGATCCGGCGGACGCGCGCCACGCGGTCGGGTCCGACGGCCCGCCGAGGCACTCCGCACGGGGAGCTGATCTGCGAAACTCGCTAGTGCGATGACCGTGAACCTGACCCGTATCTACACCAAGCTCGGCGATGCCGGCGAGACACATTTGGGGGACATGAGCCGTGTCTCCAAGCAGCACCCGCGCGTCGAGGCCTACGGCACCGTGGACGAGCTCAACTCGGTGCTCGGAGTCGCTCTCGCGACAGCGGGACTTCCGGCGCGGGTGAGCCAGTGGCTGGCGCGTGTGCAGAACGATCTGCTCGACCTCGGCGCCGATTTCTGTGTCCCGGACGCGCCGGAGCCCTCCGGCGACGCCTCGGAGGGGGACGCCTCAGACGCGGTGTCCGCGGACGCCCCGAGCGACCGCGCACGGCTGCGGATCGGCGCGGAGTACACCGCGTGGCTGGAGCACACGTGCGACGAGGTCAACGCGAAGCTCGCGCCGCTGCGCTCGTTCGTGATCCCCGGTGGCAGCGCGGCGGCCGCGCAACTCCACGTCGCTCGGACCGTCTGCCGTCGTGCGGAGCGCCGCGTGCTGGCGGTGAGCGACGCCAATCCGGAGGTCGTGCGCTATCTGAACCGCCTGTCGGACCTGCTCTTCATCCTGGCGCGCGCTGTCAACGAGGGCACCGAGTTCCTTTGGGATCCGGGTGCCCATGAAGCCGGCGCGCTGCCCGCGCAGACCTAAGTGCGCCCGCCCGGCCGCCGCGCGCGCAGAGCCGCGGATGCTCAGCGTCGCAGTGCGAGGGTCAGCGAGGAGCAGATCAGTGCCACCAGTGCCGCGATGCTCGCGGCACTGACCAGCACCAGCCGGTGATCGTCGGCGAAGCTCTCCACCTGGCCGGCGCGGATGAGAACCGCGACAGCCGTCGCGAGCGCTCCCATCAAGAGGAATCCCGCCGGCGCGAGCAGATCCTCGCTGCGCCAGCGAGTCTCGGGTCGGCGCAATAAGGCCATCGAGCCCTCTCGTCCGCCGCGCGCGGCGGCGGACCGGCGCTGCTCGGCGGCGCGCAGCGCGGCGAGCGCGAGCGAGCCGAAGAGAGCGGCGAGCAGATAGCCGCCGAGCACATCGCTCGGCATGTGCCACGCCAGAATCAGCAGCGAGAAGCCGACCGCGATCGCGAAGGCGCCGCCGAACACCGCGATCGTGGGACGCAACCGGTGCGGGGCGACCAGCAGCGCACACAGAACCAGCGTCATCGCCGCGGTGGCGTGTCCGCTCGGCCACGAAGCGGCGCCGATCCACTGGTAGCCGACGTGGGCGTGCGGATGCGCCAGTAGCGGCTTGAGCAGCTCCGCGCTCAGCGGCGCCGCGGGTAGCACGATCGCAACGGCGAGTGCGACGCGAGGCCGCCGGCGCAGTAGCGCGACGGCAACGAGCAGCAGCGCCCACAACGTGTACAGCAAAGGGTCCAGCAGACCGAGCAGGCCGTTGGCGAGCCGGTCGACGCGGGGACGGCCGAGCTCGGTGAAATCGTTGAGCGCGACGGCGTCGCGCCAGTGCACCACGGGCACGAGCTCGGCGAGCACCCAGGTGAGCGCAAGCCCGAGCACGCACAGCGCGGCGCCGCGCAGCGCGAATGCCCCGCTGCGCTGCCGCGGCGGACGCTCGGATTGCCGCGAGTCGGATTGCCGCGAGCGCGACTCGGTCTCCGCGGTGGACCGCGAAGGCAATGCCGGGAGGTGGACGCCGATCGGTGCCATAGCCCAAGGGTAGAGGGTTATGCCCCCGATTCAGACGGTTCGTGCGGGGACGTACTCAGCCGACCGGCCCGACCGGAAAGGGCCTCAGCGCGAGCGCCGCGAGCGCCTGTGCGGTGACCCAAACCGGACTCTGGGCGCTGGTGCGCGAGTAGCGCACGCTGCCGTTGGGGGCGACGAGGCTTTCCAGGTAGCCCAGTGGTGAGCGGCTGCCGTGATCGCGGACCGCTTCGACGTCGCGTCCCGCCGCGAACAGGCCCTGGATCGCCCAGGCGGTCGACTGCGCATTGGATTCCTGGTGTGGCTGCGCGGGGAAGCCCCCGTCGGGGTTCTGAGCGTGCTCGATGAAGGCGACCGCGCGGGTCACACTGGCGCCGTCGCGGATGCCGGCGTCGAGCAGGCCCTGCAGCGCGGCCGCCGTGTCGTCGACGTCGCTGGCCCCTCCGGCACCGGCGAAGTTGTAGCCGCCGTCGGAGTCCTGATGCTGGGCGATCCAGCGGCCGGCGGCGGCGACAACGGGATCCCCCGCAGGGCGCCCGGAGGCACGCAGGGCGAAGATCGCAAAGGCGGTGATGTTGAGGAGATGCCCGAACGAGCCGTCTCCGATGCGATAGTGCAACAGGCCGCTGAGGAGGTTTTTCCCGGCGAGCGAGCCGGTGGGAGCGCCACAGGCGTGCAGCGCGAGGATCGTGCGCTCGAGGTCACCGGGGCCTTCGAGCGTACCCGCCTGAGCACCGAGCGCATTGAGTAGCGAGTGTCCGTCGCGACGCGTCGTGGCCGGGTTGCGTCCGGCGGCGGCGAGGCCGATCGCGGACCACGCGGTGTAGAGCTCGCTGCTGGCCTGCCCGGGAGCGGCGCCGAAGCCGCCGTTGGTGTCCTGAGCGGAGACCAGATAGCCGAGCTCTCGGCCGAGGCCGGCGCGGGCGGTACGGGCCGGCGGGGTCGCATCCGCTCCTACGGTCCCCGCCGCGGAGCTCGCCGCGCGCGCACGCGCGGCGGCGGCAGGAAGGGGCCGCTGCGCCTGGGCGCTTGCACCGCGACCAACCGGCAGCAGCGCCCCGGCGCAACCGAGGATCACGGCGAGCGCGAGCGGCGTGCCAACCCCGGCGGCCTCCCAGCGAATATCCATCCGGGAGCGCACGCGGGTGAGCACGCGGGTGAGCTCGGGCGCGAAGGCGAGGCCGAAGAGCAGGCTCGCGACCGCGTCGACGAGGTCGAACGGCAGCCCGGCCCCGGCGACGGCGAGCAGGGCGGCCGGCGTGTGCGAAGCGCCGATGGTCCAGGTGTACACGTTCATGATCTCCTTTGCGAGCAGGGCAGTGATGAAGCAGGCCACCGCGAGCGGAACGCGCCCGAGGCGCCTGCCGGTCAGTCGGCCGAGTGCGGCGCCGGCGAGTCCGACGAAACCCCAGGCGGCCATCTGCCAGGGCGTATAGGAGCCCTGGCCGAGCATGATGTTCGAGGCAAGCATCCCGAGCGCGCCGACGGTGAAGCCGGGGAGTGGCCCGAGCGCGTAGCCGACGACGAGCGTGATCGCGGTGATCGGCTTGACCTCGGGCAGCGCGACGAATGCATCGCGCCCGAGCGCGGCGACGGCGGCGAGCGTCGCGACAACCGCGGCCATCCGCGCGGAGGGGCGCGAGCGCTCATAGGCCAGCCAGCCGACGAGCAGCACGAAACCGACAAGCGCGAAGGACGCCAGTGGCCAGCTCATCCGATCGCCTCCAGGGGGGCTGCGGTCGCGGCGGCCCGCGCGGCAACCAGCTCGGCGCCGGCCTCGGGCGCGAGCGCGTCGGCGGCTCCGCCGAGGATGCGCGCGGTCTCGGTCGCGAAGTACCAACCTCCCGCCAACAGTTCGGCGATGGGCCCATCGGCGATCACGCGACCCTCGGCTAGCAGGATCGCGCGGGTCGCACAGGCGCAGGCGAACTCGGGATCGTGCGTGGCGACGATCACGGCCTGGCCGCGCTGCGCGCGAGTGTGGAGATGGGCGGCGAGCTCGGCCTTCGCGAGGCGGTCCATTCCGCGCGTGGGCTCGTCGAGGGCGAGCACCGCGGGATCCTCCTCCCCGTCGGTGACGATCGCGAGGGCCAGCCGCTGGCGCTCGCCGCCGGAGAGATCGCGCGGATTGCGGTCCTCGAGGCCGCGCAGCCCGGCGCGGGCGAGCGCACGCGGGGAGGCCTCGCGGTCGAGCCGGTCGTGCAGGAAGTAGTCGCCGGGGTTCTGCAGCAGCAGCGCGACGCGACCGCCGCTCTGAATGCGCCCCCGCGTCGGCGTCAGCAGACCGGCGGCGTGGCGCAGCAGCGTCGACTTGCCGGCGCCGTTGCGTCCCATGAGCGCGATGCTCTCCCCCGGCTCGACGCGCAGGTCGACGCCGCGCAGGATCGCGGGTCCGCGCGGAATCTCGTGCCAGACGCGGCGCATCTCCAGAGCGGCCCCGCCGCGCGCGCGTATGCGAGCGCGCGCACGCGCGGCGGGGCCCGCAACCAAACCAACCTCCGCAGCACCACCAGCGTTCTCCCCGACCACGCCCGACATGCCCCCAACGGCGCCGCAGGCGCCAACCCCAACCACTCCGGAGGCCTCCTCACCCAACAACCCGCGCCGGCGCAGCGCGGCACGGGCCTGCTTGACGCCGACCGGCGGCGGGCTCAGACCGGCGAGCGCGAATAGCTTGGCGCCGGGTGTCTGCAGCGCGGGCTCGGCGCCCGCGGCCCATTCCAGGAACTCGCGCGGCGCGCCGTCGTGGGCGATGCGACCGTCGCGTACCGCGATCACACGGTCCGCGCTCGAGAGGCAGCGCTCGAGGCGGTGCTCGGCGAGCAGGATCGCGGTGTCGGACTCCTGGTTGAGGCGGCGCAACAGCGCGATCAGCTCGTCGCCCGCGACGGGGTCCAGTTGCGAGGTCGGCTCATCGAGCAACAGCAGCCGCGGCCGGCCGGCGAGGGCGGCCCCGAGCGCGACCCGCTGCTGCTCGCCGCCGGAGAGCTCGTGGGTCGGGCGGTCGAGCAGATGGTCGATGCCGAGCGCGAGCGCGACCTCCTCGACGCCGCGGGCGACCGCCGCCGCGGACTGCCCGCGGCTCTCCTGCGCGAGCGCGAGCTCCGAGCGCACCGAGCTCATCACGAGCTGCGTCTCGGGATCCTGAAAGAGCGCTCCCGCCAGCGTGCCCAGGCGCGCGGGTCCGTGCTCGCGCGTGTCGAGGCCGGCGAGCGTGACGCGACCGGCGAAGCTGCCGCCGTGGAAGTGCGGCACGAGCCCGCAGGCCGCGCGCAGCAGCGTGGACTTGCCGTGACCGGAGAGCCCCGCCAGCAGGCAGAACTCGCCTGGCGCGAGCTCGAAGCTGACGTCCTGCAGCGCCGGGCGCTCGACCCCGGGGTAGTGGTAGGTGACGCACGCGAACGACAGGACGCCGGCCGTCATCACAACTCGATTCCGCGGCGGTCGCCGAACGGGAGCAGCACCGTCAGCGCGAATGCCGCGCAAAGCACGAGCAGGCCTGCGCTGAGCGGCACGCGCAGCAGCGGGTACGCCGTGAACGCCGCCACGCCGGTGAGTCGCCCCAGCAGGGCCAGCGCGAGGATCGCCATAGCGAAGACGAGGAAAGCCAGATCGTGTCGCGACCACGGCCGTCGCTGGCGAGGCGCCCGACCGGCCGTCGCGAAGCCGCGGACCTCCAGCGTCGCGGCGACGTCCATCGCACGGTCCAGAGAGCCCGCGACGACGGCGCCGAGCAACGCGGCGCGGGCGCGAGCGCCGCGGGGACCGCCATCGGGCCGGGTGCGCTGCGCCTCGGCGAGCCGCTGCGCGTCGGTGGCCAGCAACGGCAGCATGCGCACCGCCAGCGAGGTGGTGAGCGCGGAGCGGAAGGAGAGCCGCCGGCAGATCCGCAACAGCTCGTCGGGGTCGATCGCGAGGCTCGCCAGCGAGGTGACCAGGACGAGTGCCGTGATCTTCAGCGCGATCACGCCGCCGTAGGCGAGCGCCTCGACGGTCAGGTTTCCCTGTCCGAACGGACCGAGATCGCCGAGCCGGGCGAAGACCGTGAGTCCTTCGCGCGAGACCAGAACGTTGACGAGCACGATCGGCAGGCCGATGATCAGCCCGGTGCGCAGGGCGCGCGCGAGCTCGCGCCCCACACCGGCGCCGTGTCCCGCGAGCAGGATCGCACCGATTAGCGCGGCGAGCGCGATCGGGTGGTAGAGCAAGAGCGCCGCCGCCATCAGCGACAGCGCCCAGAGCGCCGCGACACCGGCGCGCGTGGCGTGCAGCGGACTGGCCAGCGGCCGGTAGAGCATCGGCGCGAACCCGCCGAAGGCGCCGATGCCGCCCCGCGAGCCGGACTCCGTGGTGGAGCCGCGCCGAGCGCTCATGGGTCCGGCTGGGGCAGCGCCAGCACGCCAGCTTGCGTGGATGACCCCGCGGCGATCGCGACGGCGAAGCGGCCGTGCAGATCGGCTTCGTCGAGCGCGCGTGCCGCGAGTTCGACACCGGCGGGGTCGGTGCCGGTGACGATCCACTCGGGCTGCTCGCCGCTGTAGCGCGTCGCGGCGATCAGGCCGGCGTTACCGCTGAGGGTGCGCACGCTGCGACCCCGATCGTCGAGCACTTCGATGGCGGAGCCCGAGGCGGAGACCCGGGCGTAGACGCCGCTGGCCGCGGGTCCGCCGCGGAGGCTCTGGACGCCCAGTTCGCGGTGCACCTGACTCCAGGTGCCGACGAGCAGGCGCAGACTTTCGGGCCCCACCCCGGCCGGTCCGAGCTGTGCGCGCGCCGCCGGCACGCCCGCTTCGCGCAGGTGAGCGGCAACGGTGCGACACGCCGCGCCTTCGGGTTCGGCGCATTCCACACGCACCGGCAGCCGGCGCCCGCCGATGCCATTCAGGAACGGCTCCGGGTAGGAGCCGACGACGGCGGGTATGTAGTCGGTCTGGTTCCAGTCGTGCAGATCCCACCACACGCGATCGCCGGCGTGGACGTCGACCTCGGCGGCTCCCTTGGAGGCTTCCACGCCGTTGACGTAGTAGAACCAATCGACAGGCTCGCCGCCTTCGTAGCCGCCGTGGCGACCATCGATACTCTGCACGAAGCCGCCGCCGTAGCGCGTGCCGACGGTGGTGTTGCGCAGCAGCAAGCTCATCACCGTTTCCTGGCCGTGCACCGCGGGGGCGCGCAGCGAGTGCAGCGTCCGCGCGCCGAATTCGCGCGTGATCAGCAGACGCACTCCGCTCGGCGTCGCGCCGGCGCCGAGGCCGCAGCCGGCGAGGGCGAGGGCGAGGGCGAGAGCCGCGGCGAGGACGAGGGGCGCGAGACGCGCGAGCGCGGAGCTAGCAATGGGCTCGCTACTTGACATAGAAGACGATCCGCGTGCTGCCGCGCGCGAGCACGGTGCGATTGCCCGCGGAGTCGGTGGCCTTGATCTCGAGGACATAGCGACCAACGGGTAGACGCGCGGGCAGGAGATAGGAGAACGACTGCCCGCCGGAGGCAACTTTGAAGAAGCCACCGCGTCCGCACGCGCTGCGCTCCAGGCGCGCGCGGCGACCACTGTAGGCCCAGCAGTGCCCGCCATGGCTGCGAAGCAGGCGCAGCGAGATGGACGTCACGGAGCTCTGCGTGACTACTTTCCCGGAGAGCACGCGGGGGGCATGCCTACGCGAGTAGACGTGACCTTCGCGGACACTCGTCGCATGCGCGAGCACGACGGCTGGACTGGGAGCGATGATCTGCGGACCGCCGGTCGCGGTATGCAGCACCGGGGTGTTTGCCGGTGCGGAGGTTCCGCAGGTACCGTCGGCGCCCGTGTGGGCGCAGACCAGGGCTTCTCCGGGAATCGCTCGCGGTTCTTCCCCCGCCGCGCCGGTCGCACGCAGCGTGTAGGTGCCGTCACCGGAGAACGTCAGCGTCGCGTGGCCTTCGGAGTCGGTTTCCGCGCTCACGCCGCCGCCGCTGATCGTCGAGCCTGCAAGCGACGACGGCTCGCCTTTGGCGTTGTAGCGATCGACCGTTACCGACACCGGCTTGCCGACTTCGGCGGTTGGCGGCACCTGGACCGCGAGCACCCCGCTCGGTTCGGGCGGGCAGCTAGGTCCATAGCAGGAGGGGACGAACAGAATCTGGTCACCCGCTTCCAGCTCGGCTTCGCAGACCCCGACTTCCTCGTAGCTGTTGTTCCTCCAGAAGCTCCAGTAGAAGTTCGCTGGCGACCCTTCTTCGAAGGGGAAGCTGCGACCGTCGATCGAAGTGACTTCGTAGTCGCTGTATTTCGCGCTCCAGATCCCTTCCCAATTACCGCGCGTAGCGAGTTCCAGGGCACCACCGGCGCTCGTACCCGAGCAGGCGCCGCCATTTTTGGTGACCTGGGCGGTCGTCGTCGTGACCTCGACGGGGGAGGTCAGCGCTTCATAGGCCGGTGCCGGACCGAGCACCCTGACGGTGACCGCCGCGGGAGTACCGGCAAACGCGGAGGACGTCGCGGAGAGCAACCAGAGCAGGACAACGGCGACGAGCGCCGGGACGGTGCGAGTAGATACGAGCATTGGAGCCAACCCCTTTCCACGAGGGCTTGTGGGCTTGCGGTCGGAGGCAGGTCTCCTGGCTCCCGGGCCTACCTCTCGCGCCTTCCCAAGCGACCTGACGGCCGATCAGTGGCTGCACCACAGCGGCGTGCAACGAGGGGCACCCCCGGTCACAGTGGCGGGTCCGCGCCGGATTCGCACCGGCTTCCCTTGGCCACCGACCGTATGGACCGCCACATAGTACAGCCACCCCGCGGCGCGATGACCGCGCCGCGCTCGGCGGAGTGGCGGCCTTATGCGCTCGACAGAGTGGCGGCCTTAGCTACCGATCGTGGCGAGGTCGCTGTCGAGATCAGCCAGCGCGCCGCGCTGGCCGGCATCGAGCTCGCTGTGCGCGGCGAGCAGCCGCCGCGCGTGGTCGAGGTCATCGGAGCGCCCGACGGTGAGCGCGGCGACCAGGCGATCGTCGCGCAGGTACCAAGTTGTGAATTCGAGCTCCGCGGGCGCGCCGCGCACGATCTCCTGGTCCCACTCGCGCGCGGGGCCCACGTACTCGAGTTCGGACCAGTCGCCGAGCACCGAGAAGAAGTACGGCACGGTTTCGTGCGGCACTTCGCGGCCGAGCATGTTGAGCGCGGCGGTCTTGCCGTGATTGAAGGCGACGTCCCAGTGCTCGATCCGCAGCGGCGCGCCGTGCAACGGCGAGTCGTACTCGCAGATGTCGCCCGCCGCGAAGAGCCCCGCCGCGGAGCTCTGCAGCTGCGCGTCGCAGCGCACTCCCCCACTCTCGCCGAGTGCCAGGCCCGCGCCGCGCGCGAGCTGCACGTCGGGTGTGACGCCGGCGCCGATCACGACGGCGTCCGCGGGCAACTCGAGGCCGCCCTTGGTGATCACCTTCGCGACGCGCTGCTCGCCCTCGAAGCGATCGAGCTCATCGGAGGCGTGAATCGTGACGCCGTGCGCTTGCAGGAGCTCGTGGAAGACGCGGCCGGTGGCGGCGCCGAAGCCGCGTTCGAGGGTGACTTCCTCCTGCATCACGATCGTGCAGCGCTTGCCGAGCATGGTGAGCGACGCGGCGACCTCGCAGCCGATGTAGGAGCCGCCGATCAACACGACGCGTTCGGCCTCGCGCACGCTCTCGCGGATCGCGTCGGCGTTGCCGAGCGTGCGCAGGTAGTGAATCTCCTCCAGGTGGCAGCCCTCGACGTTCAGGCGGCGCACGTTGGCGCCGGTCGCGAGCAGCGCCTGCCCAAACTCGATCTCGTCCTTGTTGGAAAGGGTGGCGACGCGCGCGGCGGCGTCGAGCTTGGTGACGCTGGTGCGCGTCAGCAGCTCGATCTGCTGCTCACCCCACCACTCCTGCGGCCGGAAGAACGCAGCGCTGCGCTCCTCGGCTCCGCGCAGGTAGCCCTTAGAGCAATCCGGGCGGTTGTACGGCGGGTCGGGCTCGCGTCCGACCAGCAGCACCGAACCGTCGGCGCCTTCCTCGCGCAGCCAGCGCGCGCAGTTCGCACTCGCGAGCCCGCCGCCGATCAGCAGATAGTCGACCTGGCGCGTCGCCATCCCTGCAATCTACGCGAACACCGCGACCGGCGGGTCTGTTCTACCGATACAGGGCCGGCGGGTGCTTCTCCCAAGACAGGCCGTCAATGGTGCTCGCGCTACAGACCCGCCGGGTGGCGCACCGACCAGTGCGCCCAGGTGGGGATGTGTCCGAGGATGCGCCAGCGCGGCCCATCCTGATCGCGGTTGGGACCAGTATCGGTGCCGTCGTGACTGGTATCCAAACGCAGGCCGGCGACCACAATGAACACGTGCGGGGTGGGCGCATTGGTTGCGTAAATCGTTACCCATCGCCCCGGACCCGGCAGACCCCAGTCGACGTAGCCCTGGGCCAGCGGATTCTCGCGCAGGATTTCCGCGAGCGGCCGAACGCCGGCGCGGTAGAGCACATAGTTCACGGTGCTCGAGCAGTCCTCGCTCGTGGCACCCAGCGGGTCGGGATGGCCGGCCGGCCCGTAGGGAAGATCCTGGAGCTCGTTGCCGGCGATCACCATTGCCTGCACCGCCGGCGGCACATCCCCGGGAACCAGCGCCAGATGGCCGTCGGCCGGCGAGAGCACCGCTCGTTCGCCGGGGATTCCCTCGACCGCGGCGGTGCTGTCGCGACGCGCGCCCGGCGTGACTTCGCTCGCCGCCGATCCGGATAGTTCAGGCCGGGCGGCGGCTTGCGCGGACCCGCGGTAGATCGCCGCCCAGCGCTCCACCTCGGCGACGTACCACCAGGCGTGGTTGTAGGCGTAGATCGCTTGTCGGTAGTTACCTGGAGCGCCCGACGCTCTCAGATAGTTCGCCATCGCGAGAATCGCATCCGCGGGGTTCCAGCGGTCGGGGAGGCGACCGTCGGCGCTGACGCCGTACTCGCTCCACGTCGAGGCCAGGAACTGCGCCGGGCCGCCCGCGCCCGCGGAGTTGACGGCGCCCTCTCGCGTGCAGGAGGGGTCGGGATCACGTCCGTGGTCGCACTCGACCTTGCCGATCCCCGCGAGGATCGCCCAGTCGAGGTCGTAGCGACGCGCGGCGAGCAGGTAGAGACGCAAGTAGACCGGTGGGATATCGGCCCGCGCACGCGCTGAGACCCCATCGCGATAGCCGCGCACTTCGTCACTGACCTCGGGCCACGAGTCGGCGGCGGACGAACCGCCGATCGATGCCGTGACGCCCGCGAGGGTCAGGATGAGCAGGGCGAGGAGTCCGAGGGCGCCAGCCAGGATCACCCGCACGGGGTCCGACGCACGCCGATTCAAGCGGTCCTCGGCGAGGAGCGTCTGCGAAGCCAGGTGTCTCAATTGTCGTACCCCAGCTGGCGTTTGCGTCGGCGCGCCACTTCGTACGCATCGCGCATCACGGCCGATTCGGGGGGTACGGGCGCAGCCGTTTTAGGAGACACCGTCCTGGGAGGAGCCATTCCTGAAGACGCCGTCCCAGGAGAAGCCGTCCCTGGAGAAGCCGTCCCTGGAGAAGCCGTCCCTGAAGAAGCCGGCCCGGGAGAGCTCGTTCTGAGGGGAGTGAGAGGCAAGTTGCCGGGAAGACGCTCGCGGCGCTGCGCGAGTTCGCGGTCGATCTGCAGGCGCGCTTCGCGGCGGTGGCGGGGATCGAGCCGCTCGTACTGCTCGCGTCCGTAGCCGACGAGGCTCGCGAGCGCGGCGTAGTCGCGCCGCGCGCCGCTCTGCGTCGAGCCCGCGGTGGGGTTGCGCGCGGCGGCGCGCGCGCTGCCGCGAGCGCCTGCGGGCAGCGCCGCCTGGGCGTCGAGCCAGCGAGTGCGCTCGGCGACTGCGGCGCGCGTGTGAAGTTGGCCGCTGAGGCGTCGCGTCCGCTCACCGGCGCGCACTGTTTGACGTGCGGTGCTCGATCGCTGCTGTGTCCGGTAGATCTCGCGCTCGACGCGCTGCGCGCGAAGACTCAGCGCGGCGACGCGACGCCCGTCAGCGGCCGATGCGGCGCGCGCTCGCGCGGCTCGAAGCCGTTGCAGCTGCGCCTGCTTGGCTTGCATCTGCGCCTGCGCGCGCGAGGCGCCGGCGAGGTCTTCGCGAGCTTGCTCGTACTCGCGCTCGAGCATCAGCTGCGCCTGCCGCTCCTCGGATGCCGGTGCGCGAGCGCCGGCATCGCGCTCGCGCACCTTGCGCGGCGCGACGTCGGGCGCCGGCTTGGCGAGCTTGCCGCGCACCCATCGCGCGACGCGCGCCGTCGCAATCGGCGACTCGAGCTGCCGCTGTGCGCGCCGCGCGATCGAATCGTGGTGAGCCGCTGGCGCGCGCGCCGCTTGCGCTCGGCCTGCGCGGGATCGATTGCTCGCGGTGCGGAGCTCGCCCTGCACGAAGCCGAGCACGCGCCGGCGCTGGCAGTAGGCGCCCCACCACATCGCCGAGACGAGCAGCCATCGGGTCCACCAGCCGAGCGCGGGGAGCGCCATCAACATCCGCGTCAGCAACAGCACCACGCCGAGCAGGAACGAGAACAGGAGCTTGGAGGTCACCGCGCCGAGCAGACGTGTGGCCCATGTCCGGAACGCTGCGCGACCGCCGTCCCCGAGCGCGGGGGCAATCACCGCGATCGGCGCGAGCAGCAGATAGATCAGGCCGATCAGCTCCGAGCCGAGCAGGTGCAGCGCGATGTAGCCCAGCAGGAGCAGCATCCCGAGCGCCCCCAGCGAGATCAACAGCAGACCTCCCACGCGCGGGGCGGTGCCACCCTGGGTGCGAAATTCGGCCTCTTGCGCGGTCGGACCGCGGCATTCGGTCGCATCGGAGCTGCCCCCGCAGAGCACGCTCAGCAGCGAGGCGCGATCGTTGATCGAGTTGCGCGCGGCCTGATCGGCGGGCAGCGCGAGGAACAGTTCTCCGTTGGTGCGCGCGGCGCGCAGCAGCCGCGCACTCTGCACGCGGGCCGCGGGCTGCTCGCCTTCGAGGACTTGGCAGGCATCCCCCGAGAGGGGGCCGCCTTGGCAGCCCGCGCGCGCCTGCGCGGCGGCGATCCGCAGAGCGGCGGCACGCAAGCGTGGATCGAGCAGCGCGGGTTCGGTGCACCAGCGCACGTTGCCGAACTCGAGGTAGCACCACGGAGCGCCGACGACGCCCGCGAACAAGTCGCCCATGCTGTCCGCGAGCGTCCGCGGCCCCCGCGCGGGGGAGCCCTCGAGGACCGTCCCGAGCGTGCCGACGCTTGCGGCGTCGACCCAGTGTCCGAGCGCCCCCACGGTGTCTACCGGATCGGCGATCACCCACAGGCCTCCGACCATCATCGCCCCCATCAGGGCGGCCTGCCCGAGTGTCTCCGCGACGCGGCGGCGGACAAGCCCGTTGTAGGCCGCCGCGATTGCGGCGAGCGCCAGTGCGAGCACGAGCCACGGCTTAGTGAACGTCGCCTGGGCATCACTCAGGGATCGCTCGAGGCCGTTCATCGTTGCGCCGCCCAGCAGATCCAATGTGAAGCACCACTCGAGCGCCACGACGAGCGTGTGCACCATCCAGACCAGCCCCATCCAGACGGGCCCGATCAGGTAGTCCTGCTCGAGCGTCGCCGCGGTGAAGCCGAGCGCACCGGTGTCGATGTGCACATCGAGGCCGTAGTTGCCGGTGGGCGCTCCCGCGGCCTCGAAGCCCGACGTCGCACAGTTCTGTCGACTCGTGGCGGAGAGCGCGCTCGCGTTGGGCCCGCAGAGCGGACTGCCGAGACCGTTTTCGACGAGCGGATCGCCGCCGCTGGAGGGCGCCGAGCGCGAGGCGTCGGCATTCTGAAATTCGACTTCGCCGGCGCCGTCGCCTTGCGCGGCACTCGCGCCGGAGAGCAGCGGTGGCCCACTTGGCGCGCGCGGCGCGGGGGCGTCTCGCGTGGGCGCGTCGCGCGCGGCGACGTCTCGCGCGGGCGCCTTGCTAGGTCGCGCGACTGTCTTGCCGGGAACGCGGGCGTCGGCGCTGTAGGTGTAGATCCGTGTCGCGGCAGCCACTGCGCGCGGCGGCTGCACTCCGCACGCCAGCGTGAGCGCAAGCGCGAGCGCGCTCGTCGCGCGGCCTCGACGATTTGACGCCGCGCTCAACGCGTCGGCGCGCCGGCGGGGGTGGTCGAGAAGGCGCGCAGCAGTGTCGGTGTCACATCGACTTGGATCGCCTCGATCCGTCCGCGGTGGTCGCGAAACAGACAGCGACCGGCATCGAGCTCGAGCAGCGTTTGGCGCATCGCGCGGTCGTCGGGATCGAGCCCGAGTAGCTCCAGCGCCCGGCGCGCCTCCGCGTCGGAGCGCATCCCGAAGATGAAGGTCGCTCCGAGCAGGTTCTCGAGCGACTCGCGCTCGCCGAGCAGTGTGTCGGTCACGAGTTGCGTGCTGATGATCGGCACCGCCAACTCCGAGCGTCCCATCCGCTGCAGCGAAAGCAGCAGGGCGCGCCCGACGGGATCCTTCAACAGTCGCCAGCCCTCGTCGAAGGAGAACAGCTTCAAGCGCTCGCGCTCGGCGCTCATCAGGTGCAGCGCGAACATCGCGATCAGACGCACGAGCTGTTCGCCGACGCGCTCGGCCTGGGAGTGCTCCGAGCGCGGCACCCCGGGCTGTGCGCTGGGAAGGTCGCGGATCCGCAGGTAGGTCACCTGGCGGTGCCCGACCGGCGCGAGCTTCACCGCGGGGTCGGCAAAACCGAGTTGGGTCAGGCCGGAGCGTGCGTAGACGGCGAGCGTCTTGGCGACCTGCGCGTCGGTCTCGTCGCCCTCGCGTAGCGCATGGACGACCTCCAGGCAGGTCGGATCGCGCGCACGCCGCAGCACGCGGTCGACGGCACCAACAACCGCGGTCTCCCACGCTGGCTCGGCGCGAGGAGGCAGCAGATCGCGCAGGAACGAGACCGCGGTGTCCTGGCGCAGATGCGACGGCGCGACGCGTAGCGGATCGAGCACGCCGCGCAGCGCGGTCTCGGGGCGTAGCGTGATGGTCTCCACGTGCGGCGCGACCTGCTCGAGCAGATGGAAGCGATGGTCGCCCTTGGGGTCGCAGTCGACGATCCGCGCGCCCAGCAGGAACCCCTCGTACTTGAGCTTCTGGTCGAGCGTGGTCTTGCCGGAGCCGAGCGCGCCGACGCTCAGGATCGTGGTGTTGCGATCGCTCTCGGAGCCCTCGCGTAGGTGCAGGCGCACGGGGCGCGCGGAGGCGGAGAGTGTGTGGCCGAGGTAGAAGCCCGTCGCCGAGCCGGCCTCGTGGCTAGCGGTGGGCATCATCGCCGCGACCTGTTCGGCGGTGAGCGTGTCGTCGTAGCCCGCGACGCGCGTGCGCTGTCCGGGCAGGTGCTGGCAGAACAACCGCAGCTGATCGCCCAGCGGCCGGTGCAGGCTGATCTCGCCGTACGCCCGCCGGCACATCTCGACGCGCCGCTCGAGCTCTTCCTCGCTGCGCGCGGCGATAGCGATCGCGAGGGTTCCGCGCAGCAGTGGCGGGCGACTCGCGGACTGCAGGTAGCTCAGCAGATCGCGCGCTTCCTGCGTGCGGCGGTAGCCGAGATCGGTTGCGCCCTGCTCGCCGTCGGACTCGGCGCGCAGAATCTGATCGGCGTCCTGGATGCGTCGCCGCGCGATGCGCAGCGCGAGCTCGTTGGGCAAGAAGCGGGCGTTGAGAGAGAGATCGATCCCGAACGGCAAGCTCTCGGCGGGCGCGAACATCAACTCCACCCGCGGGCCCGGGAAGTCTGCTCGCTCCGGTAGCGCACCGATGACGAGCTGCGCCTGCCAGCTCACACCGAGCTCCGACTCGATCCTCAGGGCGCGTCCGCGGTGCTCGACCCAGCCATCCATCCAGCGCAGCACGTCGCCCTCCAGCGGAGCCAGCACGGCCTCGCCGTTGCGCTCGAACACCAGCGCGCGTGGCTCGTGCAGAGCATCGACGGCGGGCTCGCCGAGCCCGCGGCAGAACGCGCGGCGCACCAGCCACTGCAGCTCCGCGCCGCTCGCCGGCCGAGCGCGCAGAAAATCCGCAAGGCGCGCCTGGGCCTGGTCGGCCCGCACTCGCAGCCGCTCCAGCTCACTCGCGCGCAGCAGGCGGCGGTCGTGCGGGACTACCGCGCGGCGCATCCGCGCGAGCCACTCGCGCGGATGGCTTTCCGCGGCACGCGAGACGTAGGAGGCGACGTCGCGCTCGGGCTCGCGCAGGCTTACCAGCACGAACAGCGCGGGCCGCTCGGGAGCCAATTCTTCCAGCCGGCGGCCTTGCTCGGCTACGTAGCTCCGGCGGGCCGCGCGATGTGGCGCACCCTCGCCGTCCATCTCGCGCACGTAGGCCTCAACGTCCCACCGACACCCGACACGCACGATCTGCAGGTCGGCCTCAGCGGCCTCGAGCGCACCGAGCAGCGCGAGGAACCGCGAGCGCTTGCGGTCCTCGGCGAGCCAGTCGTAAGAGGCGGTGGGGATGACGAACGCGGCCCAGCCGTCGTCGAGACCGGCGCCGAACACGCAGTTGCCGTAGACCATGCTCAGTGGCGGGCGCAGCGCGCTCACCCGACGTGCAGTCGCGCGCCGCGCTCGAGCACCATCACCTTGCCGCTGGCCGGCCGTCGCACGGCCCCGGGCCCGGTGTAGCGCAACCGTCGCACGCGTCCCTCCGAGCCATCGGGCAGTACGAGCAAGTCCTCGGGCAGCCAGCGTTCTCCGGGCGCCGAGCACGCTCGTAGTCCGCATAGGTGGCGCGGTCCAATCGCGTAGCGCAGCAGCGCGATCGCCGCCAGATGGAAGGGCCGTCCCTCGAGGCGGATCAGCGCCAGCACTCCCGCACCGAGCGCCGGCAGCGCGAGCTCGCGCCCGTACCAAGGCAGTGTGCGTACGGGCGCGCCCAGCAGCGGGATACGCGCCGTGCAGGCGAGCACGAGCGCAGCCGCGAGGAAGTAGAGGACTCCCCGCACCGGGATGCCGCCGGGATTGAGCCGCACACGATCGATGCGGTAGATGCGCCGCTCGAGGTCGAAGACGCTGCGGTAGGAGCGGATCTCGCTCACTGCGAGCCAAACAGCGAGTTGACGGTGTCCTGGAGGAGGTTCAAGCCCGCGGGTGTCGCGAGTAGCACCGCGACGATTCCCACCGCGAAGACACCCGCGGCCTCCTTGAAATCGCGTCGGAACGCGAGCACGATTCCGGCGACCGCGAACGCCAAGCCGATCAGGCTCATCGCGACCTTGCGACCGGTGCTACCGGCCTTGCTGGCGGCCGCTTCGAGCGTGTCCCCGGCTTCGGCTGAGCCGGCGGCCTGGGTGGCGTTCGGCGCGGCAACGACGGCGCGCGCCGGGACCGGGTCGATCGACGCGTAGCCGAGCCCCAGCACGGCAATCAGTAGCGCACAGCGTGCCCCGGCCCTCGCGTTCTCCAAGCTCATCTAGTGCCTCTCCTTGTCGTGTTTGTCGATGTCAACGTCGGCGACTCCTAAGCGTTCGGGTCCATCTGGATCGCCGTGATCTCCCACCGGCCTTGCTCGCGGACGACGTTCAGTTCGTAGGTGAGCGTGTACTGGGCGCCACGCCGGTCTTCGGCCTGCACGACTGCCAGGACCGCGCCACCCCCGGTGGCCCACTGCAGGCTTTGCAGCGACTGAAGCGCGAGCCCGAGTCCCGGCATCGAGATTTGGGCGCCGCTCGCCAGATCGGCCGCGAGCTCGGTCGCGGAGTCCGCGAGGTAGTTGCGCAGGGCGCGCAGGACCACGGCGCTCAACGCGGGTTCGCCTACCTCGCGCAGGTGAGCGGCGCCCGGGGCGCGCGCCGGGCCGGACGCGGGGGCGCCGACGAACGCCGGGTAGCCTGCCAACGCGAGGCCCGCGCTGGTGCGCAGCACGCTGACCGTCAAATACAGCAGTCCTGCGGTATCGGTCTGGGCGGCAACCGTGTAAACGTGCTCGCCGGCCTGCGGTTCGCGTTCCTGCACGACCTGCGCCCACTGCACCCGCTGCTCGGAGGCCGCCGGCGGCTGCAGACCTGCGCCCTGCTCGAGTCCGGCGCCCAGGTAGGGCACGAGTGCGTTTTCGCGCATCTGCGGAGCGCGCGCTTCCCATGTCAAGTAGCGGCGCGCGAAGAGCGTCGCGTAGCCCTCTGCCGAGAGGTCCGCCGCAGCGGGACGATGCAGCAGCGCTGCCGGCAGCGTCGGGCGGGGCGGATCGATTGCCAAGCGCGCGCTCGCGAGCAGCCCCATCGTCGCCAGCGCCTGCAGCAGATGTCGCGGCAGCTCGCGCGCGAGGCGTATACGCCACAGCGGACGCGTCGTTATCGTCACTGTGGGGCGCGGCTGCACGGTGCTCATCGCTGCCAGCGCTCGAATCCAAACTCGGGCGCCGCTGTCGAGGTCGCGCTCGGCGAGTCCGCCTCACTGGTTGCGGAAGTCGTGGCCACGACTTGGGCGGAGTGCCGACCGAGCCGATCGGCTCCTCGTGGTGCCCTGATGGCTCCACCTCTTACCACCAAGCGCTCAGCGCGATCGCGTCGGGCGTGGCCGGATTCTTCGCGGGCCGCGAACGAAGCGCTCCCGGCGCGATGTGAGATGCCGAGAGCATCGACCCGAGCACGCACACCGCCGCGGGCAGCTGCGCGGCCGTCCGCGGGCGTCGCGACGGCCGCGGGTCGCGGGTTCGCCGGGTGCGGGGCGTCTCCCCCGCCGTCGAGACCGGCACGCAAGGCGTGCATCACGAGCGCGCTCACCGCCATCGCGACGAGGGCGATCAGGACGACACCCACGCGCCCCTCGAGCGGCGCCGGCATCCCGCGGCGCGCGGCAGCCGTATACGACGGGGCCTCGGCAAACGGGTCGTCGAGCGGCACGGCGCCCTCGGTGGCGGAAGCCTCGGCCTCGAGGAAATCGTCCTCCGCGTAAACGCGGTAGGCCCGGTGCGAGCGTCCGCGAGCGAACATCACGCCGGGCCTCGTGAGCGCGAGGCACGCAGGGCTGAGGACCGAGCAGGGGAGATACCCGGCCCCCAGCCGACTGCGCGCGGATCGAGATCGCCGTGCGATCGTGCCTGCGACCGACCGCCGGTGTCTCGGGGAACTCGCCTATGTGGGGGGTGAGGGATTTGCATAGGTGAGTCCCTAGCCCTTACTCCGACCTACATCGCCAAAGGGGGACGTCGCTGGCGCGCGCGGCGTCACGTCCTGGAGACGACTATCTCCACCCTCTAACCGGCGCGACTCCGAGTCCATCAGCGCGCCCAGGCGCGCGCGTGCGCGCTGCGCGACCTTGCGGTACTTCTCGAATGACCAGCCGTATTGCCGGCAAAACTCCGCGCGACCGACTCCGGCTACCTGGTGCGCGAGTACCAGCCGCTGATCAGCGGACAAGCCAGATGCGACATCCAGCAGCCGCTCGAGCTCCATCCGCCGCACCACCAGCTGATGCACGTCGGCGCGCGGATCGCTGATCTCCACTTCACGCTCGCCGGAGCCACCGAGCGGCAGCGCGTCCTCGAGCGCGGCCTGCAATGGACTGCGTCCGCCCAGCGCGCGGCGACGATCTCGCACTCTGGAGAGGAACCGTTGCTCGAGCGCGTTTGCGAGATGTGCGGCTCCCGATAACCGCCGTCCGGAGCGCACGGCGGCGAGCAGCTCGAGCGTGGCCTGGCTGAAGCATTCCTCGAGATCCTCGGTGCGCAGTCGATGGCGATGAACGCGCAGCAACGCGCCCCGCTTGGCGCGCGCGACCAACGCGACCTGCTCGGCGGGGTCGGTGAGACCGGAGGCGGACCAGCGGGGAGTGGCGGCGCGCGGCGGCGCGGAGGACCGCACCGACCGCACGCTCGCGCCCGGGTGTGGCCTTTCTAGTGCAGATGGGGTACACACGCAGGGATGTCGCTCCCACCGGCCCCAAGACCCCCCTCCCAATTGCGATGAGCCTCGACGAGCGCCTGCGCGCGATCGATCACTTCCAGCAGCGGCGGCCGCGGCTGAGCTTCGCGGCGGCGGTCGTCAAGAAGTTCGGCGACGATGGTGCGGGACAGCTGGCGGCGCTGATCGCGTACTACGGCTTCGCCTCGCTGTTCCCGGTGCTGCTGGTGCTCGTGACGGTGCTCGGCTTCGTGCTCGAAGGCGACCGTCATACACAGGACGAAGTCGTGCACTCGGCGCTCGGCCAGTTCCCGATCATCGGCACACAGCTGGAGGGCAACATCCACTCGCTCACCGGCAGCCCCGAGGCGCTGGCGATCGGCGTGGTGGGCCTGCTGCTCGGCGGCCTGGGCGTGGTGGGCGCGACGCAGAACGCGTTCAACCAGGTGTGGCACATCCCGCGCAAGCACCGGCCGAACTTCCTCTCGTGGCGGCTGCGCGGCCTGGGACTGCTGGCATTCCTGGGCCTGCTGCTGGTCGTCTCGACGGTCGCCGCGGGCTTCGTGACCGCACAAACGACGGGCGCGGTCTCGCTACTCGGCGGGATCGCGCTCGCACTGATATCGAATCTGCTGCTGTTCTTCTCGGCCTTTCGGCTGCTGACCGCGAAGGAGATCCCGACACGCGACTTGATCCCGGGCGTGATCTTCGGCGCGGTGCTGTGGCAGATCCTGCAGCACATCGGCGGCTACTACGTGGCACACGTGATTCGTCACGCGAAGGAGACCTCGGGCCTGTTCGCGTTCGTGCTGGGCCTGCTCGCGTGGCTCTACCTGGGCGGCCAGGTGACGCTGCTCGCGGCCGAGATCAACGTGGTGCACGCGCGGCGGCTGTGGCCGCGCAGCTTCTTCTCGCAGCCGCTGCTCGACGCGGACCGCCGCGCGCTGACCTCCTCGGCGGAGACCGAGGAGCGGGTGCAGGAGGAGAACGTCGAGGTCAACTTCGACGGACCCGCAGCGGATCGCTGAAAAACGACCCCGCCGCGCGCACGCGCGCACGCATACGCGCGCGCGGCGGGGCCCTCGCAGACGATCACCCTCCGCACCCTCGCGACCCCTCTCTCGCGACCTGCCTCCCCCATCCCGGGCTGCCGATTCGGGCTTTCTCGAGGTACTTGCGCACGCAACGATCGGGCGCTATACTAACTAAACTTTCGTAAGCTCATATGGAGCGTATACCTATGCCTTCAAGCTCAGAGAACAACGGCAACAAGCCCCAGCCGGAGCCCCGGGCAGTCGCGCCGGCCTCCGCGCCGCAGGCGGGATCCAAGCCCGTGCTGCGGCTGATTCCGATGGACGACACGGTGGTCTTCCCCAACATGGGGATCACGCTGACGGTCGAGGTGGAGGACGACGAGCGCGTCGTCTTGGTCCCGCGTCACGAGAACGAGTTCCTCGAGGTGGGCACGATCGCCGAGGTCGATGATCGCCTGCGTCTGCCCGGCGGTGGGCGCGCGGTGGCGCTCTCCGGCCAGCACCGCGCGCTGATCGGCGCGGCCCAGACCGGCCCCGGCGGCGAGCTGCGCGTCGAGGTCGATGAGCGTCCCGACGAGGTTCCCACCGACGGACGCACCCGTGACCTCGAACGCGAATACCGTGCGATCGTCGAGGAGATTCTCGAGCTGCGCGGCGACGACGGACGGATCGCGGCGTTCCTGCGCGCGATCGTCGAGCCGGGCCCGCTGGCGGACTCGGCGGGCTATTCCCCCAACCTCTCCTACGAGCAGAAGGTGGAGCTGCTGCGCACGACCGACGTCACCGATCGGCTCGAGCTCGCGGTCAAGCTGCAGCGCGAGTCGCTCGCGGAGCTGCAGGTCCGCAAGCGCATCCGCGAGGACGTGCAGGAGGGCGCTGAGAAGCAGCAGCGCGAGTACTTCCTGCGCAAGCAGATGGAGTCGATCCGCAAGGAGCTCGACGAGGACGAGAGCTCGGTCGTCGAGGAGTACCGCGCGAAGATCGAGACGGCGGAAATGCCCGAGGAAGTCAACGAGCAGGCTCTCAAGGAGCTCGGACGCCTGGAGCGGATGGGCGAGCAGACGGGTGAGTCGAGCATGATCCGCACCTATCTCGACTGGTTGATCGCGGTCCCGTGGGCCAAGCGCTCGGAGGAGCACCTCGATCCGGTCGCCGCGCGGGCGGTGCTGGATGCCGACCACGCGGGGCTGGAAGACGTCAAGGACCGCATCACGGAGTACCTGGCGGTGCGCAAGCTGCGCCAGGACCGCGGCATCGAGGCCGACCCGAAGTCGGGCGCGATCCTGACGCTCATCGGCCCTCCTGGTACGGGCAAGACCTCGATCGGCGAGTCGATCGCGCGTGCCTTGGGCCGCGAGTTCGTGCGCATGTCGCTGGGCGGCGTGCGCGACGAGGCGGAGATCCGCGGGCACCGGCGCACGTACATCGGCGCCCTGCCGGGACGCCTGGTACGAGCACTGCGCGATGCGAAGACGATGAATCCGGTGATCCTGCTCGACGAGGTCGACAAGGTCGGCGCGGACTGGCGCGGAGATCCCTCCGCGGCGCTGCTCGAGGTTCTGGATCCCGCTCAGAACCACTCCTTCCGCGACCACTACCTCGACGTCGAGCTCGACCTCAGCCAGGTGATGTTCATCGCTACGGCGAACGTCGCGGACACGATCCCGGGCCCGCTGCTGGATCGCATGGAGGTGATCCGCTTCGACGGCTACACCAGCGAGGAGAAGCTCGCGATCGCCAAGGGCTACCTGTGGCCGCGCCAGCGTGACCGCAACGGCCTGCGCGAGGGCGAGGTGGAGATCCCCGACGAGCTGCTGCGGCTGGTGATCGCGGAGTACACCCGCGAGGCCGGCGTGCGCAGCCTCGAGCGCGAGCTCGGGACGCTGCTGCGCAAGACGGCCACCCAGATCGCCTCGCGTCAGCCCGCAACCGAGAAGCCGGAGCAGAAGCCCGCGGGCGACGGTGTCGAGCCACTCGCGACGACAGCCGAAGAGCAATCGGGAAGCGACCCCGCCGAGCGCGCGCATGCGCCCGCGGCGGAGCCGGTAACGATCGACCTGGAGGCCGTGCGCGACGCGCTGGGCCGCCAGAAGTTCTTCCAGGAGTCGGCTTCGCGCACGGCAACGCCGGGCGTGGCGACGGGCCTGGCGGTAACCGGAACGGGTGGCGACGTGCTGTTCGTCGAGGCGACCGCGATGAAGAGCTCCGGCTCGGGCGGCGGTGGCGGCCTGGTCCTGACGGGTCAGCTCGGGGACGTCATGAAGGAGTCGGCGCGGATCGCGCTCTCCTACGTGCGCGGCCACGCCGAGGAGATCGGGATCGACGAGCACACGTTCGAGGGACACGAGTTCCACGTGCACGTGCCCGCCGGCGCGATCCCCAAGGACGGTCCGAGCGCGGGCGTGACGATGGTCACGGCGCTGGCCTCGCTGCTGAGTGGCCGGCCGGTCAAGCACACGGTGGGGATGACCGGCGAGGTCACCCTGCAGGGCCGGGTGCTGCCGATCGGCGGGCTCAAGCAGAAGGTGCTGGCGGCGCACGCGGCGGGTCTCACGGACGTGATCCTGCCGGAGCGCAACCGTGGCGATCTGGACGACATCCCGCAGGAGGTCCGCGAGCAGATGACCTTCCACCCGGTGATGACCGTCCAGGAGGTTCTCGACCGCGCGCTGGAGCCGACCCGCGATGTCGCGCACCAGCTCTCCTAGGAACCAGCCGGCGATGTCTCGCATCGGCACCCGCAGGTGTCAACCCGTTCCGCAGGAGGTCCGTCAGGCGGCGGACCTCCTGGAGCGGCGCTGGCAGCTCTCGATCATCTATGCGGCGCTCACCGGCGCGCTGCGCTTCAGCGAGTTCGCGGAGGCCGTGGACGGCATCTCACCGCGGATGCTCTCCGAGCGCCTGCGCGACCTCGAGGCGGCGGGCTTGGTGCAGCGCAACGTGATCCCTTCGAGCCCCCCGACCGTCGAGTATCGCCTGACCGCGCGCGGACGGCGGCTCGCCCCGGTGGTCGAGGCGATGCGCGCCTACGCGGAGGGGTAGTCGCCGGCCAGGAGCGCACCGCGAACACCGCGACACCAACCGCGAGCGCGACGAAGGCGATCAAGATCAAGGCGTTGTGCAGCGTGCTCTGCGCAGAGAGGATCAGGGTTGGCAGCAAGGTCGGCCCGAACTCGCCGACCGCGCCGGCAGCCAGGAGGTAGGTGCCGAAGCGTGTGCGCAGCTCGCCGCTGTCGGAGAGGATCGGGATCAGCGTGCCGATCGCGGTCGTCGAGAGCGCCGAGCCGGTGTCACCCTCCGCGCGACCATAGCGTGCCGTTATGGCGTTAGGCTACCCCGGCCCCCGCCCATCCCCTACGCTTGGGAGCTCCGCTATGTCGCTTGAACATGTTGACGTGCTGATCGTAGGGGCCGGTCTGTCCGGAATCGGCGCCGCTCACCACCTGCAGACCAACTGCCCGGGCAAGACCTACGCGATCCTCGAGGCGCGAGAGTGCATCGGCGGTACCTGGGATCTGTTCCGCTACCCCGGCATCCGTTCGGACTCCGACATGTACACCCTGGGCTACTCCTTCCGGCCTTGGGAGGCGGCGAAGTCGATCGCCGACGGGCCGGACATCTTGAACTACGTACGCCAGACCGCGCAGGACGGCGGCATCGATCGTAAGGTCCGCTTCGGCCACCGGGTGCTCGGCGCTGAGTTCTCGACGACCACGGGACGCTGGACGGTCGAGGCCGAGCGCGTGGAGACGGGGGAGATGGTCCGCTTGACGTGCAACTTCCTGCTGATGTGCACCGGCTACTACCGCTACGACGAGGGCTATACGCCGGAGTTCGAGGGTGTCGAGCGCTTCGCTGGAGAGACCGTGCACCCGCAACACTGGCCGGAGGATCTCGACTACACCGGCAAGCGCGTGATCGTGATCGGCAGCGGCGCGACCGCGGTGACGCTGGTGCCCGCGATGGCCAAGAGCGCCGCGCATGTGACGATGCTGCAGCGCTCGCCCAGCTACGTCATAGCGCTGCCGGGCGAAGATCCGATCGCGCGCGCCGTGCGCCGCGTATTGCCGTCTCGCAGCGCGTACGCGCTGCTGCGGTGGAAGAACGTGCTGCTGACGATGCTGAGCTTTCAGGTCAGCCGCCGCAGGCCGCGCGTGATGAAGGACTTCATTCGCAAGGGTGTCGCGCGCCAGCTCCCCCCGGGATACGACGTCGACACGCATTTCAAACCCAATTACAACCCCTGGGATCAACGCCTGTGCCTCGTGCCGGATGGCGATCTCTTCAAGGCGCTCCGCGACGGAAGCGCGTCAGTGGTCACCGACCGCATCGAGACCTTTACCGAGAAGGGTCTGCGGCTCGTCTCGGGCACCGAGCTCGAGGCGGACGTGATCGTCACCGCTACGGGCTTGAACCTGCTCGCACTTGGCGGCACGAAGCTCAGCGTCGACGGCCGCGAGGTGGATCTTGCGCGGACGATGAGCTACAAGGGCATGATGCTGAGCGGCGTCCCGAACATGGCGCTCGCGCTCGGCTACACGAACGCGTCGTGGACGCTCAAGTGCGATCTGACCTGCGAATACGTCTGCCGCTTGCTCAACCACATGGACGCGTACGGCTATCGACAGTGCGTGCCGGAGAATCGAGATCCCTCAGTGGTCGAGCAGCCGATCATCGATTTCTCCTCGGGCTACGTGCTGCGGTCGATTGACAAGTTCCCCAAGCAGGGCTCAAAGGCGCCGTGGCGGCTGTACCAGAACTATCCGCTCGACATCGTGAACCTCAAGTTCGGCGGGCTAGAGGATGCGGCAATGCAGTTCTCGCATGTCGGCTCGACGGTCCCCGCCGAGGAGCCGGTCCCCGCCTGAGCAGTCGCCGTTAGCGGTGCTCCTCGACGTGGATCTCGCGCAGCCGGTGGGTGTCGACGTCGTAGACGAAACCGCGGACCGGAGTCTCGGGCAGCAGGAACGCGGAGCGCCGCACGCGCAGGATCGATTGACGCACGTCTGCATCGAGGTCGCTGAACGACTCGATGGCAAACGCGGGCGCCACACCGGTGGCCTGCAGCAGCTCCGCGCGAAAGCCGTCGTCGCTCAGCTTCTGCATGCCGCAGTCGGTGTGGTGGACGAGCATCACCTCGCGGGTGCCGAGGTATCGTTGCGAGATCGCCAGCGAGCGAATCATGTCGTCGGTGATCACGCCGCCGGCGTTGCGCAGGATGTGTGCCTCGCCATCGCGCAGGCCGAGCGCGGCAAAGACGTCGAGGCGGGAGTCCATGCAGGTGACGATCGCCAGCCGCCGGCTGGGCCGCACATCGAGGTGGCGCGCCGGCAGCGCGTCGGCGAAGGCCGCGTTGTTGCGCATCAGCTCCTCGATTGCCTCCATCCCGGGAACCCTAGGAGATTTTGCTCTCGAGGAGGACGCGGTGCGCGACCGCGTCTGGGTGGAGGGCTCGCACGAGCCGCTCTGCCTCCTGCTCCAGCGCGCCGCGTTCGCGCCGCGGCAGCCGCTGGAGCGCGCGCAGCGTGAGCACCGCTTCGCGGCGGCGCACCTCGATCGACCAGGTGCCGGCGACGAGCCCGTCGATCAGGAAGGTCGGCCGGATTCGCAGGTTGGCGCGTTCGTAGACCGCGTCGCGGTAGGCATCGGGCAGGATCCGGGCGCGGCGACCCGTGGCGTAGGCGAGCAATACGCTGTCGAACGCCGCGAGCAGACGCGGCGCGGCGGGCGTCTCGGGATCCGGCCGGGGCGCCTCGGGCAGGTCGTACAGCGGCCGGGAGCGGGCACCCTCGATGCGCTCGAGCTGCGGCGCGAGTTGCTCTAGGGCCGCGCGGACGGGCGGGACGCGCCAGCCGATCCAACTCGCGATGTCCTCGGCGCCGGCCGGCCCGAACGCGCGTAGGTGCCGGCGGATGACCGCCTCCAGCGCCTGCTGTTCGCCGACCGGCTGCGCCGCTGAGCCGGGCGCGGCGCGCAGCGCCGCGGGAGCCTTCGTGCCCCAGTGGCCATCCGCGGGCTCGCGTACCAGCGCGCTCCAGCGCAGGAAGGCGCGCCAGTGGCGTGCGCGCTGGCGCTCGAGCTCGTCGGGGTCGATCGCGCCGGGGTGCGCCGTGAGCCACTCCTCGATAAAGGCCGCGATCTCCTCTCCGCTGCGGGGTGCCTTCCGCGTATAGGTGAGGAGACCCTTGCGTAGCGTCTGCACCTCTCCCCCGGCCGCGGCGGGCGTGCGGCGCCAGTCGTCGGTCCCGGCGGCCGCGACGACCGCGGCGTACGCGGGATGCTCGCGCGCGGAGACGAGGTGCAGCGTCGCGCGCAGCAGCGTGCCACTGAGGAGCTCCCGGCGCTCGAGGGCTTGGTAGAGATCTGCAGCGGCGAAACCCCGTACGCGCGACCAGAGCGCGACGGGCAGCGCGGGCCAGTGCTGCGCCTGTAGCGCGCCGAGCGCCTCGACTGCCTCGACGAGTGGGGCGTCGAGGCGCTCGAGCAAACCCTGCCGCGCCAGCAGCGCCCGATTGAGCGCCAGCTGCTGCGTTTGCTCGACGCCGGCAGTCACGGCCGCGCAGGATAGTCCCCCGCGGAGCGCAATCGCTCTACAATCGCCCGGTGCTGCTCTATACCTGTCCGGCTGGCACCCACGGGGCTAACGCGCCGCTGATCAAGCATCCGTGCGGCGTCGCGGCGCAGGCTCTCGACAAGGCCGGGTACTCCTACGAGGTCAAGACGGTTGGCGGTTTCAAAAATGTGCCGCTGAGCCGCCGGGGCAAGCGCAAGGAGATCCTCGAGCTCACCGGACAGGAGGACGTGCCGGTCCTAGTGCTCGACGACGGAACCACGGTCAACGGATCCGAGCAGATCGTCGCCTGGGCCGCCAGCCACAGCGCAGCCGGCGTTAACTAGTCGCGCGAGCTGCGCCGAGCAGCTCGAGCACGGCTTGGCGGTCGGTGCCGTGCGCGCGCAGCACGCGGTCGAACTCCTCGCCGTAGACGTTCATCACGGCCATCAGCACGTCGGCCGTGGCGATCGTGGCGGACCCCCGCGCGGCAGCCAGCTGGGTGGCCTGCGCGGCTACCAGCGAGACCGCATCGTGATCCTCACCGCGTGACTCCTCCGCTGTGGCCTGTGTGTCGAGGGGTGACCGCTCGTCCTCCCCGTGCGCATCGAGCGATCCGTCGCTGACGCCAAGCGCCTGCAGCAGAAGGCCGACGTCGCCGTGAATGCGCAGAATTCGCAACCATCGCTCGGCCTCGGCTTCGGGGGTGCGCGCGAACGGCAGCGCCGTGGAGGCGAAGCCGAGCACGATCGCCGCGTCGGGAGCGAGGGTGGGCTCGGCGCTCATGAGTAGACCCTAGCGCTGCTCGCAACCACCCGGGGAGGATGCAAGAGGGCAAGATTGTCGCGTCGCAAGACGACCTGCGGGGGGCCGTCGGCGAGGCGCAACTCGAGCGACACGGTGCCGGCGCGCCCGGCTGCAACGCGCGTTGAGCGTACGAGCTCCTGGATCTCGTGGGGATCAAGGCCACAGGCGTGCAGCAACTGCTGCGTGCGCTCGGCGCCGGCCTCCTCGCTGTCGAGCTCGAGCTCCTCGCTCAGCACGACCGGGGGCGCCGCGTCCCCCTCGATGCGCAGCAGGCAGGCGGCCATGTCATCGGGCCGCGCGTCGGTCTCCACGGCGACCCGCTCGAGGAGCTCCGAGGCGCTCGCCTGCGGTCCCAGCTCCGAGAGGGCGTCGAGGAGACGCTGCGAGCCGAATAGTTCCCCTCCGACGCGGGCCTCGGTGACGCCATCGGTGTGAAAGCAGATCTGCGAGCCGCCGGGAATCGAGACGACGGTCTGGCGTGTGCCGGTCCGCAAGCCGACGCCGATCGGAGGCGCCGAGCAGACGGTGATCGGAGTGATCGCCTGCGAGCCGAGCACGAGCGGCGGCGGATGCCCGGCACAGGCGTAGACGAGTACGCGCTCGCGCGGCTGATAGGTGGCGACGACGACGGTGGCGAACGATCCGCCGAGTTGACGCTCGAGCACTACCCCCGCGGTCTGCACGGCCATGCGCGGCGAAAGGCCGGCCTCGAGGTATGCGCGCAGCGTGAAGCGCACGAGCGCGGTGTGCGGGAGCGCTTGGCGTCCGTGGCCGGAAACGTCTCCCAGGATGACCGCCAGCTGACCGTCCTCGAGCGCGAAGAGATCATAAAAATCGCCTCCTGCGGCCGGTCCGTCGGCGGGCCGATAAGCCGCGGAGGTGCCGACCGGCCCGAGCCGCTCGGGTGCGAGTGGCAGCAGCGCGGCCTGGAGCAAGCCGACGTCCTCGAGCAGCTGCCCGCGCTGGCGCTCCAGGTGCCGAGCGCGCAGCGCCGCCAGGCGCGAGCGCACGCCGAGCGCGAGCGCGAGCCCGAAGAGCAGGCCGATCAGGAGCCGAACGGCATAGGGCACGACCCCGACGATCTTGGTGATCGTCGTAACCAACGGCGAGGGGTGCGAGCGCACGTGTGGACGCCGCGTCGCTTCGCGGGGGCGCGCGCCGCGCGTGGACCTCGCCGCGCTCGCGGACGTCGATGCGAGCCCCACCGCTGTGGGCGCGACCGCAACCCCGAGAGCGTGGCTCGAAGCATCCCTGGTAGCGCCTCGCGCACTGCGCGAGGTCACATGGCGTGACCGGCCGGCGTGCCGCGGCGAGGCGCCGGTGGACATCGGCGTTTTCGCATGTGCCGCAGTCGACGGGTCGCCTGCCGCAGGGGCGGCGGAAGCAACCGCGGAGGTTGCTGTCGCGGGTGAAGCGCTGCTCGAGGGCGTCGCGGTCGCGGGCGTCGCGCTGGCTGCGCTCGTCGAGCTCCCCGTTGCAGGCGCGGTTTCGCTCGCGGTGGAGGTGGTCGTCGAGGTACCCGACGGGACACCGCTCGCGGGGTCCGGTTTTTTGGCTTGTTTGGCCGCACCGGCGGCCCCGCGTGAGCTTTGCGAGGAGCCGGCGCCATCGGAGCTGGCCTGTTCGTGGCTGTGTCCCTGCGAGACACGATTCCCGCTGCCGTGAGTTTCGGAGTGGCCGGAGTTCGCCGGCTGGGAGTGTGCGGAGCCCTCCCCCGCGTTCCGTTGAGCCTGTCCTTCGCGGTGTGGAGGATCGGGCGCGGGCTGTTCGCCGCGACCGGCATCCGGCTGGGCGGGCGCCGCCTGCGCTTGGGCGGGGGTGCCCTGTTCGGGTGGCTGGGCGGGTGTCTCGCGCGCGGGCCCCGCGGGGGCCTGCTGGGTAGATTCGGAGGGCCCACTGACTCCGGCGGGCCGACCGTGATTTGTTCCGTCGGCCACTGCCGGTAGGCATACCGAAAGCACTGCACACGCGCCGAGAGCGATGGCGGCGCGCCGGCGATGGAGCGCTGCGGCGGATGAGGGCGGTGAGCTGGTCTTGCTCCCCATCAGCAGGCCCAGCCGATCAACTCGCCTGAGCGGGGTGTCCCCGCGCGTAGGCGAGCGCCTCGTCGAGCGTGGGGAAGATCGCAAACACGCCATCCATGCCGGCGTACTCGAAGATCTTCAGCACATCGGGTTGCGTGCAGACGATCGCCAGGCGATCATCGGTGCCGAGCTTTCGCCTGACCCCGACGAGTACCCCGAGTGCGGTTGAATCCATGAATCTGGTGAGCGAGAGGTCGAGCACGAGCTGGCTCTGACCGGCTGCGAGCGAATCGACCAGCATCCACTTCAAGCGCGGCGCGGTGGAGAGGTCGAGCTCTCCCTCGACGGAGATCACGCTCGTGTGGCTCTCGAGCTCGCGCTGGGAGATCCCGAACGCGGTCCCGCTGTCGGGATGGGATGGGCTGGGTGTCGCACCTCGAGTGAGCATCGGGCTCCTGATGATCGTGATCCTGACTGGCCGCGCGCGATGGTGGCTTGAACTTCAGCGTGTCAGCCGATTTCTAAATCGCCACGCGCGCGTACAAGATTCAGGGTCGGCAGCTTCGGGATGTCCCTTATGCGGGTCGCCGAGAATCGAACAAGCGTCCATTGACGCGCGCCGCGTCAAGTCTTTCCGGGTGCACTCCGCTAAGCAACTCTGACGGGGGTTCCGGCGGGAACGTGCCTGGCGATCCACGCGATCGCCGAGTTGGCGAGGCGTACGCAGCCGTGCGAGCGGGCGCTACCGAGCGGATCCAGCAGACTGGCGCCGCCGCGGCCGTGCAGCGCGACTTGACCGTCGCCGCCGTCGAAGCGCCTGAGCACGTTGGAGTGGGCGGTCAGCGGCAGTACCCAGGAGCCCTCGAACTGATTGGGTTCTGGCTGAGGCAGCTCGGCCGCGATGGCAAATAGACCCACGGGTGTCGGTGTGGCGGCGTTGCCGACTACGGCCACGAACGGGCGCACGGGTCGGCCCGCGCGGTAGACGGTCACTCGCCGGCGACGCAGTGATACCCGCAGGCGCCAGCGATCGACGCTCAGCAGGTGTCGTCCGCGGCGAGCCACGCCGCGGCCCCATTGGGCCGCTCGTCGAGCAGCACACGGAGCCACAGCGCCCCTTCGGGGCCTCTCCTGCTGGCAAGCACGAGCAGCGCCGTGGGGGTACCCCAGCGCGAGACGGCCGGTACGAGCTCGAGGCGGCGTGCGTGGGCGCGCGGCGCGGAGCGCGCGAACGTGCGGTAGATCACATGGGCGACCCAGGCGCGCTGGGCCCGGGCGCCTGGCGAAGCGCCGCGGATGGTGCTGCGAGCGCGAGGAGCGCCGTAGGCGCGGGGACCGCAGCAGGCGCGGGGATTGCAGCAGGCGCGGGGATTGCAGCAGGCGCGGGGATTGCAGCAGGCGCGGGGATTGCAGCAGGTGCGGGGATTGCAGCAGGCGCGGGGATTGCAGCAGGCGCGGGGAGCGCGGCCAGCGCGAGGAGGGCGATCGCGACGTTCGCGGCGGCCAAGACGTTGAGGCAGCCACGAACGCGGCGTCCGCGCGGGCGCGTCCGATCAGCCGGTGACACCGCTTTCCCGGCGCGGGTGCGCGCGGCCTCTCACGGTCGTAGTGGCGCGGGCGTGTGCTGTGCGGAAGTTTGCACCGCTGAGGACGGCGCGATTGACGAGTCGTAGGTGATCGTCGTGGTCGCGTTCTGCGCGAGCTCGGCGAGCGCTTTGTCGCTCGTTTCGTCCCAGACGAGCCTTCCAGGTGCCGTTGGCTTCTTCGCTAGCGGACGCGTAGGGCGAGGAGGGCGCGATGTCGGGTTCGCATTCGCTGCTCGTTGTGAGGTTGGCGGAGCTGAGCGGGCAGAGACCGGTGTAGCCCTCGCCGATCGTGAAGTGGGTGGTGGAGTGCGCGACCTGGAAGGTGAGCGCGTTGCTCGGGTTGGCCGGCGGGGTTAGCCGCGGTCAGCGTGACCGTCGCGTGGGAGCCATAGAGGACGGTCGCGGGCGCGCCGACCGCGAGCGTGATCGCGGGGCTACCTTCGGCCTCCGCCGAGGTTGCGCCAAGCGCAAGCACCAGCGCGGCGAGCAGCGCCAGGGCAGCGGTACGCCCGAGCCATCGAGGGACGAAGACCATCTGCGTGAACTATCGACGTACGGGCATCGACCTTTAGCCGCCGGCTTGCAAGCCTCGATCAGTCGCCAAGTTTGTCTCGCGCGCCTTTGGGAAACGAGATCGCGGCCGCTTGTGGATCCACAGCCATCATCCGCTTTGGATTGATGCGATCGCTGGTGAGCGGCATCGCGCCCGCGGGCAGGCCCCCGCGGGCGGGACACCGCGCCGACTACAGGACGGCTTCGATCAGGGACGTGAACTCGGCCTGACCGGCGATGTTCGGGTGGTAGCTTTCCGACAGCGGATTGGATTGACCGTTGAGCCATTCCGAGGATGAGCACACCTCGTGCGATTCAAAGGCGCTGGTCGGGTTGACGAACGTGAATTTGAGTGCTTCGGCGCGCGCCTTGATCACGCTGTCGAGAAGTTCCGCCGATTCATTCATTTTCTTCTCGTTGCCGGAGGTCAGGAAGTTGACGTTGCACGTCTTGCCTTCCTTGGTGAACAGCTTGGGATAGCCGAGCACGACGACTTTGGCGGTGCTCGCTTTGGCGTGGATATCTTTGTATGTCGTTTCCAGCAGGCCGGGCAGTTTGTTTCTGATGAATTCGTTGGCTTCGCTGATCGCGCTTCCGCACGTAAAGTAATAAAGAGCGCAGTTGATGATCACGTTGCTGAAGCCGGCGTCGTTGCCGCCGATCGTGATCGTCACGAGACTGGTGCTGCTGCTCAACGTGCCGAGCTGTTTTTCATTGACTTCAGTTGTCTTGGCGCCGCTGCAGGCCTGGAAGCTCAACGTGTAGCCCTTGGCAGCCGCGATCTTCGGCCCGAAGGCGTCGGGACTGCGATCGCATTCCCCGGCTTCTTCGTAAAAGATGCGGGTGCCGACCCCGGAGGAGTACGAGTCCCCGAGATCCACGTACTGCGGTAGCGCCGCGGCGGATGCCGCCGGCACGAACACTCCGAGGGCCAGCGCGAGCAGGCCGATGATGCGGTTTCTGTTCCCCATGTGTTTGTCTCCCTTTCCGTGCGTACCCGAAGCATGAAACCGTTTGAAAGGCTCGTACATCCGGCTGAGCCCCAACCTAGCCATCTGGGCGTGGGCAGTCAAGGCAGCTGCGAAGGCCGGGCCCGACATGCGCGCGGGGATCCGCACGTGAGGCGGCGGCGAGCGACGGCGTACTGACGCTGGCACGTCGGCCGCGCGCGTGGCCATGGGCGCTGCGCGGGCGCATGCGGCAGCGGCGGTGCTAGCGCGAGACTTACGATCTAGACGCTAGCCGTGCTCGGGTTGCCTAGGACTCCAGGGCAGAGTTGAGCGTTTGCCCTCTGTGGGTGAGCGACCAAGAGTTCGGTTCCCCTTTAGCGCGACTGTCGACGTGATTTTCGACCAAACCGGCGCGCTGCAGGCGCTTTAGGAGCCGCGAGGTCTGTCCGCCGTCGGTTATCTCGGCGGCCGCTCCGATCGCGCGATTGCTCGCACCGGGCTTGCTGGCGATCGTGGCAAGCACGCGCGTGGTTCGATACGTGAGACGAATCGGGAGATCCTTGAACGGGTCGTTCGAGCGCCGCTGGCCGGCTTCACGGCTTTCTTTCGCAACCGGGCGCTCTAGCTCGCGCCGCGCCGCGCGCGCGCCGAGATACGGGTGAACGATCAGAGCCGTCAATGGATTAAGCAGCTCGATCAGCGGGGCATGGGCCGACTCGAGCAGACGAGCCTGGACCACGGCTAGTGCCCCGCCGACGACGCCTTCGGCGCTCAGAGGCGACAGAGCATCGTCTTGCCTGGATCGAGAGCGGCCGGCGTCGATCGCGACAGCGATCTCCTCCAGAGCGCGTCGGCGGCGCTCGAGCGCCGTTGGCCCTGCACCCGCCGCCTCGATCACGAGCAGGCGCGCGATCTGAGGCTCGCTGTCGAGCGCGACGAGCAGCGCGGCGAGGCCCGCGCGAACGCCTGCGACCCACGTGCGCTGCCGTCGTGCGGCAATCACGACAGGGCGCCTGAGCCGCTCCAGCGCCACGTCGAGCGCCGCCAGCAAACACGCTTCGCGGTCCGCGAACAGCTCATAAAACGTGCGCCGCGAGACGCTCGCGCGCCTGCAGGCGCCGCCGATCGTCGCAGCCTGCAGCCCTTGCGCCGCCGCCAGCTCGATGAGCGCGCCGACTAGCCGCCGACGCTGTATCTCGGCGACACGCGCGTCGGGGCGGGCGGAGTGCTCAGCCGTGAGTCCCAAGAACCTCGTGCACCTCCCTCCCACGCTCGGTCAGCTGCCACGCGTTGGGTTCCCGGCGCAGGGCGCTGCGACCCCAGCGCGCCACGGCGGCATTCTCGACGAGGCCGGACTTCTCCAGGCGCGCCATCAGCTTTGAGATCTGCCCCTGATCGGATATGCCGACCAGATCGGCCACCGCGCGGTTGGAAGAGCCCGGCCGGGATGCGACGGCGCTCAAGACCTGCATCGTGCGGTAGGTCAAACGCACGCGCAAGCCGCTCAGAGGACTGCGGGCGACGTCCTCCGCGGCGACCGCTTCGACACTCGGTCTCAGCAGCTCGCGACGCGCTGCTGCGGGGCCTCGATATGGCAGTACGACCATTGCCATCAAAGGGTTGATGAGCTCGAGCAGCCCGCCGGGGGCGCCGTCGGAGAGTCGTGTGTGCAGCACCGACAGCACTGCGCCCACGACCCACTCGGCCGTCATCGCAGTCGAGTGTGCACCCGCGCCGGTGCGCGAGCGCCCCTCGTCGATCGCCGCCACCGCCGGGGCGAGCGCTCGGACACGGCGCTCTTGTGACTCGCGTCCGCCGCCGAGCGACTCCACGATCAGGAGGCGGCCCACGAAGGGCTCCTCGTCGAGGAGCCTGAGCAGCGCCGTCAGACCTGCCCGCACGCGTTCGCGCCAATCTGTCTGTGGGAGGCACTCTGCGAGGATCCGCTCGGAGACGCGCTCGATGGCGTGGTCGAGCGCGGCGAGGAAGCAATCGTCGCGGTTCGCGAAAGCCTCGTAGAACGTGCGTCGCGAGACCCCGGCGCGCTCGATGACGTGAGCGACGGTCACATTGCCGATGCCGCGGAGGGCTGCGACTTCGGTCATCGCCGTCAATATTCGGCCGCGTTGGACCTCCCCTAGCTGCCAGGACGCCGGCGGATGCTCTCGGCGAGCAAGCCGCCCGGACGCCGCCCGACGACGGGGCGTCGTTTGTCCGCCGACAGCCATGTCATCGCTTCCCGCGCTTACCCGACTTGCGCCGGCCGTGCTTGTGGCGGACCTTCGCCGTGTGCCGCGCGCAGCCGGTGACGGCGATGGGGGTCGACTGGCGGATCACGTCGCCGTTCTGCGCCGTAAACACGGTGGGCATCTTCAGGGGACTCGCGCACAGATTGCCGTTGGCGGCGAGCGCGTGGTTCGGACCCTGTGGCAGAACGAGTTCGAAAGCGCCGATCGGGACGTCGGGGACGGTATTGAATGTGCTGCTCGTGATGCCGGCCTTGTTGATGAACGTTTCGCCGTGAAGGTCGACCGTAATCCCGTAGCCGGAGAGCACGATGATCAGTTCGGGGAACTTCGCTCCGCCGTAGGAGACGAAGTACGCCGGACCGCTCAAGGGCACAGGCACGATCGGCGTCGTGGCGGTCGCGTGGCCGACCACGGAGCCGGCGGGACACGCCGCGGGGTTACGTTCGAAGACCGCGCTCAGGCAAGCTTTCTGGAGAGTCTTCAAATAGGACGGCAGCTGCTTGGGCAGGTCGACCTTGACTTTGGCGATGTTCGCCTGCGAGCCCAGCGGTGCGTTGGGGTAGGAGAGCCGCGCGGTCAAGCTCGCGCCGTTCGCGCGGCTGGGTTTACCCGACGTGGAGACCTTGAAGGCGGGTTTGAAGGCGAGGCTCGAGCAGTCCGCGGCCTGGAAGGGCGTGGTCAGTGTCGCGGAGACGTCGTCGGCGGTCGTGGTGAAGTCGGCGCCGGCGCCGGCGATCGTGTTGGTGATCGCCATGCGACTGCAATTGGTGGGATTCAGGATGAATTTGCTGCGATCGACATACACGCGGATGTCGCGCACGTGCACGACGATCCCGTCGATGATGTGCGGAATCGGGTCCGAGCTGGTGGAGTCGATTTCGACTTGGGCGGTGACCGGATTGATCCGCAGCGCGAAGCGGATCACGACCGTGCCGAGGTCGAATGGGCCGACCGTGGCCGACGTGATCGAGACGATCGACAGCGCCGAGCCGTGGTAGGGGCCGGCCAGGTACACCTTGCCCGGCGCCTGAGCGAGCACTCCACCGACGCCCGCGCCGACGAGCGTGTGCCCGATTTCACTGGCCGCGGGACACGACGGTTCGGTGAGCTCCTGCGCGCCGGCCTTCGTGCGCGCCACTTCGATCTGAGAGTCCGAGCAGAACGGGATGCCCGAGAGGTTGCCCGACAGGCCGGGCGGCAACACGGTCGAGAATTTCGTGATCTCCTGTTCGCCGTCCTTGCGAAGGACACGCAGGTAGAACGCGGAGTAGGCGCCGGCGTCGTTGTCTTCGGTGCCCGATATCGCCTGCGGCGCGAACGGCGGCTCGCCGCCCGCGGGACAGGCCCCGCCGCCGACGCCGGCGGTGATCGGGAACGTCGAGCTCTCGGCCAGCGTCGTCGACGGTTCGGCCCACGAGTCGAGCGCGACGTTCGCTGTGTAGCTGCCGCACGCCGGCGGACTGACCAGCGGCGAGCTCTGCCCCTGGTTGAAGGCAAAGCTGAACTGGTCGTAGGGCAGCGGCGGGAGGTTGTCGAAGACCGTCACGAGCTGCCCGGTGACCGGATTCGGTATCACCTCGCCCGAGCTCTTAACGATCACCCCGCGGGCGGGAATGCGCGCTACGACATAGATGCCCAGCAGCGAGTCAAACGGGTTGTTATAGGGCTGGGCGAGATAAACGTGACCGATCGCCGGTTCCTCCAGGACGGGAGTGTGCACCGTGATCGTGCCGAGCTCGGAGTTGTTGGGACAGCCGGCGTCGGGCTGCGACGTGGCCGTCTCGGCACCGAGCTGCGCGGGCGTGCACACGCCCAACCCAGCGCCCGCGGAGGGGTTGACAGTGATCCCTTCCGGGAGTGTCACCACGGTCTTCTTCAGGGCGGCGGTCGCGAGTGCGCCGGGATTGCCATACGTCTGCGGCAGGTTCAGCCCCAAAACGAGCCCGGTCGGCGACGCGGCGCTGTTGGTGGTGGTCACGATACTGACGTTCGGCTCGAACGGCATGCGATTGCAACCCGTCATCGGTCCGAGGTCAGACGGAGCGGTGCTCTGCAGGTCTTCGCGCTGCTGCCAGCTGTTGGCCGCGAGCATCGCCGCGAGCGGTGTGGTGGTGCATTGCGTGGGGTTGCTGAGGAACGGCACCGGCCCTTCAGAGGAGGACGCGCCGGGTGACTGGGAGCCGCCGAAGCCGTAGGTGCATTTGGTTTCGCCGCCGAACACGCCGCCGATACACGTCGTATTGCGCCAGGGATCGTGGCTGTGGTCGCCCGGTACGCCCCAGATGGTCAGTGACGCGCCGATCAGCGGAGCGCTGGAGAAGATGTTGTGGGTCGTCGCGCGCAGCCCATAATCATCGGGACGGACCGTGATCGAGATGTCGGTCGTCGCAATGATTGCGTTGAAGCCGAGCCGAGTGACCTCGCCGGGCTGCACCTGCATGTTGTAGACGGGGCTGGTCACGAACAGCAGACCAAGTCCGGGGAACCCAAGCCTCAGCGTGATCTCGCCGACCTGCGAGTCAACCGGGCATTCCGCCGCGCCGTGTTCGGGGGAGAGCTGAGCCGCGGTGCACGTCGGCACCGCTCGCGGGTCGCCGGCGAAGCCGACTGGCAGGTCCACGATTGTGTCCTTCAGGTTTCCGAACGTGCCGTGACCGGCGTCGTTGTTGAAGGCAAACGTCGTCGTCAGATCCGCATGGGCACCGGCCTGGGCGTCGGATACGGCCTCCGAGAACGTGCCGGGGGCGATGCCATAGCCGGGCGCGGCGGTCGAGATGGCCGTCGGATTCGACACGCCGGCCTGCCCCGCGCCGCCGCCGGAGACGCTCACCGTGTTGGTCACCGAGATGGGCGCAAGGAGTGACACGTTCACCGGGATCGTAATTTTGAGTTCGTCGTCCACCGCGACTTCTCCGCTGTAGCTGCAGCTCGTGCCCGCGCAGCTCACCGCGTTGCCAGTGAGTAGGTCCGCCCCCGAGGCGCCGGCCGCGTTGAGGCTCAGCCCGGCGGGCAGGGTGTCGACTATGTCGACGGTGCTGCCGTCGCTGGGCGCGTCCCCCGTGTTGCGCACGACGATGATGTAGCTGTCTTTGCCACTTTCGTCTCCCGGGGTGAAATTGGTCGGTTCCGAGAAAGCGGTGACGGTCCATTGCGGCGCGCCCTGCGCGAGTGCACGGGCGGAACCCAGGCAGATCCAGGCAAGGCAGACGATCGCGGTCAGTCCCGCGAGGCGAAGGTGGTTGTGCCGGCGGACGTTCACTTGGAGCCTCCACGGTTGTTGTGCTTGATCACGGTCTTGGCGCGCGCAACCTTCACGCATCTCCTCTTCCGGCGGACCTTCCCGCGGGGGCATCGCCGCCGCTTGGAGCTGCGCTTCGGCTTGGCCTTCGGGGCGATGCTCGCCTGCAAGCTGACGTTACCCGGGCCCGCGAAGACCGACGAGGCGGGGGTCGGGTCGTTGGGCGCGGACGCCGGGCTGTGGCAGGCGTCCCCCTCGCACGGCGCGGCCTGGGGAGGCGGAGGAAAGCCGCCGTCGATGCGCGCGTCGTAGACGTCCCCAGATGCGTCAGTATCTTCGGGAACCAGCTGGCTGTGCGTGCTGAAGAACACGTCGCTCCCGTCCGCGCTCGCGCCGAGCAGCGTTGCCTCGTGCGTGTCGTTGCCCGAGCTGATCAGAGAGACGATGCCGTCGTGCCACTCGTACACGTCTGTCCCGGTCGGGCTTCCGAAGTTCGGCTCGCCGCCCAGGACATTCGTGTCCTGGGGCACGAGCTGGTCGGTTGACATGAAGAAGACGTAGCTGCCGTCGTCGGTAATGGCAACAAAGCGCGGAACGCGGTTTATCGACGAGAGCCTGGTCGTCGAGGGGAGCTCGGCTTCGCCCTGCACCGGAGTCCCGCTTGACGGGCACGAGATGCACGTGACGCTTTCGTCGTTTGCGTCATAGCGATAGACCTGCTTGATGTTGCCTGAATTGTAATTGCCGACCACCCCATCGCTATCGAATAGAAGAAAACGGCCGCTGGGCGTTGTGGCTGTGAGATCTCCCATGCCGGTTTCGAACGTGCGCAAGATCGGCGTGGAAGGATCGTTGGAGGGTTCTGCGGTGGCCACATAGTGAGTCGTTCCGTCATCGGTGTCATAACGGTAGATATTCCGATAGCCAAGGACGCCCGCTGGCGGCACCGGCGCGTTCGCCGTGAGCTGCGCCCGCGAGCCGAAATACACCGTTGAGCCGTCCTGCGAGACGGCAAAGCGCGAAGTCTCGCTAGCGCCTTCGGTTTCTCCCGCTGCGGTGCCCGATTCGCCATGCGAGATGCGCGTCAGCGCTCTCGTTGCGGTGTCGTACTCGTAGATCTCGTCGTCATGCAGGCCCGCATCGTCCGGCGTGAGCTCGGCGGTCGTGGCGAAGAAGATCTTCGAACCGTCGCTCGAGGCGCCCGCGAATTCGACTGGGCGCGGCCCGGCGGGGTCCACGACGCCGGGGTCGGGAGCCGAGACGTCGATCGTTTCGCCATGGACGCGCATGTAGAGCTGCGACGGCTGTTCGCAGGCTGGTTCGTGCGAAGCTGGGTAGATGGCGTTGGGGTCGGGACTCAGGAAGAAGACCTTCACGCCGTCGTTTGAAATCCAGTGCAGCTCGGCTCCACACGAGCTGACCGGCGCGCCGGCGCTGGTGAGGTCTTCGCGCACGAATCGCCCTTCCGACCAGCGGTAGACGGCGTGCGCGCCGGCGACCGTGGGGCCCTGCGCACCGCCGGCCAGCGTTTGCACGGTCGAGTCGAGAAAGATGCTCGAGAAGTCGGGCGTCGCGGCCGCGAGGTACGAGGATTCGCCTTCCACAGATTCCGCGGGGACCGTTGCGAGATTGGCATATGGGCCTCCTACCGAGCCTGCGCCGAAGCTCTCGGTCAGCGCAGGAAGCGGGAGCGTTTCCCTGCTCACCGCGGCTTGCGTGAGCGAGGCATTGAACAGCACATTGCCCGGATAGCCAGTGTAGCGATCGCCGCTTGAGTTGGGCGGGTTCACAGGTATGAGTTCCCAGTCCGAGGAAGTCCGCGAGAACACCGCGAAGGTTGACCCTCCGGCCACTGGATTTGGTCCGAAGGGGACGCCGGCAGCCATCAGCGCAAGGCGGTTGCCGTCGAGCGAGGGAAGCGCGACCTGCGCAAATCCGCTGCCGCCGAAGGAGAGATCCTGCGAGGCTTCCAGCTTGTCGGCCGGAGTCACCAGCTCGTAGGCGCGGCAGTCTGGGAGCTGTGCGGAGGCGCCGGTGCGCATCGCCGCATTAGGGCACGGTTCGGCGAGGGCGACCTGCGTCGAGAGCGACGCCGCCGCGACGAGCGGGCATATCGAAGCAAGCGCCGCCCGGATGAGCCTGTGAGCTGTCATCAATGCAATCCCCTTTTTCAGAGTGCGATCCACACGAGAAGACCCGCGTGGCCGCGGGCAGCACAAATACGCCGCGAGCAGAGCGCTCGCGGCTGACCGAACGTCGATAGCGCGCCGGGAGCGCGCCATCGAAGCACTCGGCGCCAAGCGCCGAGCGCCCGCGCGAGGGCGGCGGGGCTGTGAGTTAGCGCCTAGACGCTGAGCTGGAGAAGAGAGAGAGAGAGAGAGAGAGATGCTCCAGCAAACTGCTGGTGCATCTAGGTAGGAAGTTCTTGTGGACGTCGTCAATCATCGTCACGTTCATCCCTCTCGATCGTACGCGTAGCCCAACCCTCATCGGTTGCGACCCGGCCCTCTCCCAAGATCTTCGTTAAACCGGTTGCAGTCGACCACGGAGACCGACCCAAACCCGACCTCATATTCGCCGGCTTGCCCTTGACAAGCAGACTCAGTGGGTTGTTATACACGACGACAGTATTCGTGTCAACCCCTCAGACCGGGATGCGCGGCTCGCGTGTGCGTCGGCATTCAGGTCGAGGTGCACCGGTCGAAGCTCACCCTGGCGCTGCACCGCGAGTCCGATCGGTCAAGCGCGAAAGCGCCGGCGATAGTCGTCTCTCCTCCCGGCGATCAGTGCCAGCGAGAACTGACCGAAACGGGATCGACGAGCAGGCTGACGGCCGCCGGGCGACACAAGCCGGCTCGAGTCCCGCTACGTCGCGATGGGCGCTCCGAACCAAATGGCCAGCGCGTCGGAGAGCCCGGGATCGGCCGGCTCCCCGATCCAGGCGACATATCCGTCGGGCCGGATCAAGACGATGGTGGGCGCGGTGACCACACCGAGTACCGGAAGCTCCCACGGGCCGTCGTAGGTCGCGTCGATCGACTGAACCCGGTCAGCCCATGGAGCGATGTCAAAGCCGCGGGACTCACCGAGGTTGAGCACCACCGGCTTGGCGTCGCGCAGTAGCTCGAAGACCCGGAGCGGGCCGTCGGCGCTCATTAGATCCAGATCGGGCATGCGACGTCCGAGCAGCGGATGTCCTTCGCCGAGGTCGTAGTGAATGTCCAGCCCGGAGACGATCCCGGCGAGTCGTTTGCGAGGCTCGTCCATCGTCGCGAGCTCCGACACCAGCTCGCACAGGGCCTTCGTGCGCTCGTCCTGGCGCTGGAGCGCGGTCTGAGCCATCGTGTGCCGGAGCGCGCGGGCAGCGACGGGGTGGCGCTCATCGTGGTAGGTGTCAAGGAGGCTCTGCGGCGAAATCCCATTGACCACCTGAGCCAGCTTCCATCCCAGATTCACGGCATCCTGTACACCGAGGCTGAGGCCCTGTCCGCCCGCCGGGTAGTGCACATGCGCTGAGTCGCCGGCAAGCAGAACTCGTCCGGCGCGGTATGCCGCGGCCTGACGTGTCATGTCCGTGAACCTCGAGATCCACGTCGGATCGTGGATCCCGAAGTCGGTGCCGTACACGGTGATGAGCGCCTCGCTCAGATCGCGCAGCGTCGGCTCGCTGCTAGGCCCGAGCTGCTGCTCGGTCACCATGACCCGCACCGGCCCCGTATCCCCGTAGACCACCTCGCCGTCGCGGATCTCGTACTCCAACCTGCCGATGCCGTGGATGCCGACGGCGTCGTAGCGGATGCCCAACTCCGGCTCTTCACTCACCTCGACCTCGGCGATTAGGTTGCTCTTGCTCGGATTCCATCCGGGGAACTCGATGCCGGCTACCTTGCGGATTACGCTGCGTCCGCCATCGCAGCCGACGAGATACTGTGCCCGCAGCGACTGGCCATCGGCCAACTCGACGTCAACGCCGGTGTCGTCCTGTGCGAAGCCCGTCACCTCACATCCGTAATAGATCGGCACCGGCAGTTCGGCGATCCAGGCCGCCATGATCCGCTCGATCTGATTCTGCCAGATCCCGAGCGAATAAGGATGACGCGTCGGAAAGTCGCTCATGTCCAGAACGGTGGCGCCGATCATCGAGGCCTGCGCCAACTTGCCCTCCGCGAGGAACCGATCGGCGACCCCACGCTGATCGAGCATCTCGATCGTGCGCGAGTGAAACCCGCCGGCCCGTGAGCCGACGAGCACGTGATCGGGACGCCGCTCGATGACCGCAACGTCGACCTTCGCCAACGCCAACTCAGCCGCCAGCATCATCCCCGTCGGACCGCCCCCGGCGATCACCACCGCGTGCTCGCTCATACCCGTACCTCCGCGCCGAGTGTCCGCGACTGCACCGCGAGTGCGGTCATCGGTTCGACCTTCCCACGCGATCTATACGCCTTCGACAACACATGCATTTAGCTCTCCCATTTCCGTAGGTTCTGGCCTGCGGCGGGCGATTATGCGGCACGGCCGGGGCTTGTAACAAGCCCCCCTATGCGATATAAAGTAGGAAGTGGAGGGGGTGGGTGGCCCTTCTTTCCTATCGTCCGTCCGGTCACCTGGACCGGTGCCGGGGTTCGGTCACACACACTTGCCTGCCACTCCTTTCAAGGGCGGCGCTTCGCTTGACCTGCGGCTAGGGTGTGATGACGACGCGGCCAAAGGCCTTGCGGCTCTCGGCATATTCGTGCGCCGCCGCGGCATCGGATAGCGCGAACGAGCGATCGATCTCCACTTGCAGCTCGCCGCTTGCTACCCGCTCCAGCATGTCACCGATCATGGGATGGACGCGGGCGTACTCCGAGAGGAGCGCGCCGCCGAGAAAGACGCCGTGCAGGGAGTTGTTGCGCGTCCAGAGCGAGCGTGCATCGATTGCCGAGCCCGCTCGGGCGGCCATCCCGACGCTGACGAGCGCTCCTCGATACGCAAGCACGCCGATGCTGTCGATGAGATTCTGGCCGCCGATCGAGTCGAGGACGACCTCGACGCCGCGTGAGTCGGTCAGCTGGTTGGTGCGCTCGACGAAGCTTTCGGTCGCGTAGTTGATGGCGTGGTCGAGTCCGAGCGCCTCGAGCCGTTTCAGCTTCTCCTCGCGGGAGGCGGTCGTGATTACGGTCGCGCCTGCGCGCTTGGCGAGCTGGATCGCGGCCATGCCGACCCCGCCGGCTCCGGCGTGGATGAGAACGGTCTGGCCCTCGGCGAGGTTGCCCGCGGTGAATAGACACTCGTACGCGGTTCCGAACGCGACCGGTACGCACGCCGCGCGGTCTGCGTCCAGCCCCGCGGGGATCGGCCAAGTCATCGCGGCGGGCGCCGCTCGCCTGGCGGCGTGCGACCCTGCTGCGTTGAGAGCGACGACCCGGTCGCCAACCGCGCGTCCCTGCACACCCGCGGCGACCTCGCTGATGGTGCCGGCGCTCAGATAGCCGACGATATGTGGGGTCGCGGGCAGATCGCCTGCTGCGCGAGCGAGCAGATCGCCGCCCTCGATGCTGATCGCCTCGGCGTCGACGACCACGCAGCCGTCGGGGCACTCCGGCTCGTCCACATCCTCGTAGCGAAGCGCTTGCGGTCCGCCATTCTCGTAGATAACTGCCGCCTTCATCTGCGTCATCCTCTCGCTTTCGCCGGCTCGCGGGCCGACCTCATGCTCGGCCTGGAGCCATGCACGGTAGCGGCGCAGCGCGCGCCGTTGCACACGCCACGGACTCGCATTCCTGCACCTCGACGGCAGCTAGACGCCTCCATGCGCTGCCCATTTGCAGGGATTCGCTGACCGGCTGCAGCCAGTCGTCGCGCTGGTCCTGGCCGAGATATCGGCAGATACGCGGATACCGACGGGTTTGGACAACGGGTTAGGGGTCGTTGTCTAAACCCGTGCGCGACGGTTGCCATCATGGCTGAGTGAGCTCATTTCTTAGCTGGCGCGCCAGGCACAGGCGCCTGCACCCGTCTTTTGGTGGAGCCGCGCGGGATGAGGCGGGTCGGGACGTGCACCTGCGAGCGCTCCGGCTCGCGGCCCTCGATCAACGCCGTCACGAGCTTGACCGCCTCGACGCCGATCTGACGCGGGTGTTGCTCGGTCGTTGTCAGACCTGGCCGCGCCCACTTGCAGGCATCGCTGTCCGCGCCGCCGCAGACCATTAGGTCGTGCGGCACCGAGAGTCCGAACGCCTGCGCCGCGAGCAGCGCGCCGAGCGCGAGCCGGTCGAGCGTCGAGTGCACCGCGTCCGGCGGTCGCGCCCGGCGCAACAGCTTCATGGTTGCCTCGAAGCCTGCGCCCTCCGTGAGGTCTCCGCGCGCAACAGTCGCGATCACCGGCTGGCCGCGCTCTGCGCACCACTCCTCGTACGCGGCGTGCGAATCGAGCGCATACGACGTCGTCGGCAGACTCTCCAGCAACGCGATCCGCCGCGCGCCGCGCGCCGCAAGATGGTCGAGGATCCCGCGCGTCACCGCGCGGTGATCGTTGTCGACCCAGTGGCCGTCCCGGGCGCCCGGCACGCGGCCCGCGGTGACGAGCGGCGCACCGGTGCGCCGCACGTGCTCGATCAGCGGATCACGCATCACGGGGTCAACGATGATCGCGCCGTCGATCTGGATCCGCATCCATGACTCCACCTGCGCCGGCGAGACCAGCATCAGCGCGTAGCCACGGTCGAGCGCGGCGACGCTCGCCGCGCTGATCAGCTCCACGAAGTACGCGTAGTCGGAAATCGCAAAGCTTCCTTCGTCGGTCTGCGCGACCGCCAGCCCGATCAGGCCGCTGCGGCGCCCCGCGAGATTGCGCGCGGTCACGTTCGGGTGGTACCCGAGCTGCTCCGCTATCTCGATGACGCGCTTGCGTGTCTGTGGTGAGATACGACCCCTGCCGTTGAGCGCATGGGAGACAGTCGTGACCGACACCCCCGCGCGTTCCGCGACATCTTTGATCCCCACCACCCTCGTCATGCATCATCTCCAGCTTTCGGAGCCGATCCGGCAGTTGACATGTCCCTTCCTCGCAGCCGCCGGCTAAATGCCTGAGCACGACCGGCGCGCATCGGAGGATAACCGCTGTCCGTGGAGCCTTTTAACGAGGAAAGCGCTTTTGCAATAGTATTCCGGTAGCTGCAATGAGTGCATTAGGCAGATATGGACCCTGTGGGCTGGTGCCAGGCGATGAAGCACAGAGGATGCGGTGGTGGTGGCGCGTGAGGCAGCGCATCGCTCAATCCGGCTCTTGCCCTCGCCTTCCTTGCGTGCAAGATAGGCACGGGTCTGGGGGTCGATCCGGCCACGGGTGATTGCCCACGTCGGAACACTCCAATCGGCCTTGAATGTCGTGGTCAGCTCTACATCAACGATCGTCCTGACGACTTCGTGTCAGGACCGTCCGCGAATGGCGGCTCGCCTTAAGAAGCTCGCTCGCCAACCGCACCTTTCTCTCGTAACTCCGCAATCGATTCGTACAGCCCTTCAGAGACACGCCTTCCCTCCTGACCGTCTAGGGGGACGACGAAATAGCGCTAAATGATCTTGAGGATGTCCGTGTTTTCCTTGATGTCCTTGAGAAGCACTATTACGAGGAGGACTTCACGGGCGATCACTTACCAAGCGGGCCGATAGAGCCTCCGGCGCTCCGAGCTGCGGGAGGGGCGCGAGCGCTGCGTCCGCCTCGAAAAGTCGAAGGGAGCAAAGGTCAGATACGGAATTAGACGGAGGCAAACACGGAACGTTCAGGCGGCAGATACGGAAAGTTCGAGTGGCTAGCGTGCGCTGCTTTCATGGTACCGCGTTGCCCCGCGCGGCTGCCCGGAATGGGTCGAGGCGGACCACCACCTGCCGCCCCCGGGCACCCTGGCCCGGGATCGCTTGGGGTGTTTGGCCTGCTGGGGCGGGAGTCGCTGAGTTGGATCCTGTTGGGCTCAAAGCGGACCGGAATGAATCCTGTCGGTGCTGCTAAGGCTCGACCCTGGAGACCGGTTGCACGCGGTCGATCGTCCGGTCGAAGGAGAGCACGCGGCACACGCCCGTGGACTCGGCGTTGGCCACCAGGTAGGCCTCGGCGAAGTCGAGCCTGTGGAGCTCGTAGACCTCAAGTGCCCGCAGCAGTAGTGATGCGTCGACCACCTCGATCGACGCCAGCGCGATCGCGGAGCGCATCAGTGTCGCCACCCGGACTCGCTCGACTTCGTAGAAGGACTCGAGCACATAGACGCACTCGGCCAGCACGAGATCCGTCAGCAGCAACTGCTCCTCGCCGGCCAGGGCCGCCGTCGCCCGCTGGGCCATATCCGGCGGGTCGCCCGTGAGATGCCGGATGAGGACGTTCGTGTCGAGGAACGCGCTCAGCGGCGCTTCTCCGCTCGACCTCGCCGGCTACGGCGCAGCACCTCATCCCACGGAGTCCCGAGCTTCGCCGCGGGCGTCGCCACAGACCCCGCCAGCTCGATGAAATCCGCAGTCTTCGCCAGAACGGCACGCTGACGCTCGACGCGGAAGACAACCTCATCGCCCTCGCGCAGCTGCAACGCATCGCGAACGCTCCTAGGAATCGTGATCTGGCCCTTCGACGTCAACCGCGCAGCGGCATCCATACCTTCTCCTTACTCTTTGCGAGAAGTAAGGATAGCATCCAGCAAGCCCCATCTCGAGGAGGCGAGAAGGAGTTGGAGCACCTGCGACTGCTGCTCGACGTCCCTCGCGGCACGAAGTTCAAGGACGGCTACACGCCTGACTATCCCTCAGTGGCTCTGTTCGACGGGATCGTCGACAGCTTCGCGGACTAGTCCGACTCGCAACATCGTGAGGGGGCTGCGCATGCGCTCTTGCGCAAGGCGACAGCCCTCGACAACCTCGGCCGCGAGCGCGATGCCCACACGGCACTTACCGAGTTGATCACGCGTTTCGCGGACGACATGAGCGGCGGCATACCGCTGCTCGTCGGGAAGCTCACGAAGCACGTGAAAGCTCGACGCCGACGGAGGCCCCTGCGCGGACAGCTGATCGTGGGCCATGCCGCCCGACGCGCAACCCAGAGTCTCCCGTCCGCTCGCGCCAGTCGCGAGCATGGGCGCTCGCCTGACGCGATGAGGATCCAATACTTCGAGACGGCTCGGCTGTCCAATGATGATCCCCTCGGTCAGCGTTTTATCGCCACTCATTCTCTTGCAGCGCTCTCAAAATTGATCTGGTTGCTACACAGGCGCATGCCGTAGCGAACCCACTCGGTCGCCTCGTCGACCTGTCGCGTACTGGTCAGCTTCATGCCGATATTCTCGTAAAGCCTCCGCGCAGCCGTGTTCTCCCGCGCGATCCAGAGCTGCACGCATGACATTCCGGCGGCACGCGCTGCGTCGAGGATGTAGCGCACGCTTGCTCCGTCATGGTCATCCCCTTCGGTCAGACCAAGCACTTCCACCGTGAGTCAGACAGTCTCCCGTTCAGCCGTGAGTCTTGGGCAGCCTGCATGCGCGGATGCTCACTTGCTGGCCTTGCGTCATGCGGCTCGAGGTTCCGGGCGCACATCCTGTGACATTACCGACGATCCACGACGTTGGGATAGCCCCGTAGAACCTGCTGGCGTCCGATTCGCCTCGGTTGTCGCCGAGCATGTACCAGTGTTTTGCGGAGATTTTGATTGGCGTCGGAAAGTTACACTCTGGGCTGATGCCGCAGGGTCGTATGTAAGGGTCTCGCTCTCGAGCAAAAGTCGAGCAGCAACCCCATGCCCAGCGGAGATTATCCCCCACCAACGCGCTCACAATCGCCTGCCCACACGGGCTTCTCGGACTCTCTCCGCAAGCGCGCGGCGGGCGGTTGACGCTACATCGCCGATCGCCTCGGTTGCGCCAAGGTGTAGGTCGTGATCGTGGCCGGCTTGGCACCTCGAGCCCCCTTGCTGCTCGCGTGCCAGCCAGCGTGCGCAACGGCAGGCGGCTTACGATCCTCGCCAGGGTGGCGCTCGGCGTAGTCGCGCATCGCGCACTTGGCGCGCTCCTTCGCTCGTTGCTCGGCGAGCTTGGTGTACACGTTTGAGATCAGCCAGCCACCGTCGTCGTGGCCTGCCATCAACGCCGCTGTCGCCGCATCGAGGCCCAGCGCGCGCTGCAGTGGATGGTCGACCCGGTCGAGGACAGCGCACCCCAATCAGGTTCTCGTCGAGGTCGACTTCGTCTTTGTGCAGCGCGAAGATCTGCTCGGGCGGATCGCTGCCTCGCCGACCGCGAGGATGGCGCCCTCGATGACGAGCACGAAATCGTCGGTGCGGCAGGTGCGCGCGCACTGCAACGGCCGCTCGTACTGCTCGTTGCTGACAATTTCGAAATCAGGTCGATCCACACGACGCTTGGTCTTGCTCGCGCCCGTGCGTGCGAACTTGTTCTCAGGGATCAGCTCGCGGTCGTGGGCATGGTTGAAGAACTGGCGCATCGACTGCTGCACATGCGGACCCATAGGCAGAATCCAGTCGAGCGCCTCATCGCGGCTGAAGCTGTCAATCGGCCGCTCACCCGAACTCCCGCAGAAACGACCTGAGCCCTTCGCGCAAGCGACGGACGGTTTTGGGGTGCGGCCCGTGTCCTTCTGGCAACGCTGCCCATCGGGCCAGCTCATCGTGATCTTTCCACGCGAGTGGATCACTGCTCCCGCGAACTCCAAGCAGGTCGGGATGGGCTTGGCGTCTGGCCTCTCGATCTTCGCGCGCAGTTCAGAGCGTGCCTTCTCGTACTCGGCGACGCTCTTGCAGCCACTGACCACTTGGCCCTTGTAGGAGGCGTACCCCCGCCCAGTTCGGCTTGCGGCGCACGACGCCATCGTGGTGCTCGTGGCCAGAGCCTCGTGGCAGCCGGTTGCAGCCCTCCGCGATCGGCTGCAACCGGTTTGCAGCTGCCGTGTACGCGAACGCCACCAAACAGAGGCGAACGGGCTGCGCGAATACCAGCGTCTTCGGGCTGTTCGCCCCTGTTCGCTGGGCTTCGCGGGGATTTCTAGTATCGGGGCGACCAGTTCCAGTTGGCTTAGGTAAGCCCTTTTCAATGCGTTTGCAACGAGCTTGCAACGGCCATACTTCGTCCATACCGGGCATGGCGCCCGTCTATGCCGAGCGTATGCCATGTTGACCATACGTACCAACCACGCGCTATGGCTTTATGCTACCATGACACCATGCCTAAGAACCTGACCGTACGGCTAGACAACGACCTCGCATCCGACACCGAAGCGCTTGCACGCGCCGAAGGCAAGAGCCTCAACGAGACCGTCAAGCACGCCCTCGCCGAGGCCGTCCAGCGCCGCCGCGAAGACCCCGAGTTCAAGACGCGCGTACGCCGCATCATCGAAGAGGACCGTGAGCTGCTAGAGCGACTCGCCAATTGAGCATCCGCTACGTCGAGCTCGCCGACTACCTCGCCATCGCCGCCGAGATAACCGGACTCGACCCCGTCACCCTCACAAGAGTCGCCCAGCTCGGGCTCGCCGAGTCAGCCCTGCACGCCCCGTCAGCCGGCTTCGGCGAGACCGAGTTCTACCCAGACTTCATCGACAAGGCCGCCGTCCTCATCGTGCACCTAGCAAAGAACCATCCCCTGCCCGATGGCAACAAGCGCGCAGCGTGGGTAGCACTCCGCCTATTCATCGAGACAAACAACTGGACATGGCATACGACACCAACCATCGATGACGCCGAGCAGGCAGTACTCGCAATCGCCGCCGGCACATGGAATCAAGATGACACAAGCACATGGCTACGACACCACCTCACGCCGACGACCCAACCGACCTCGCCATAGGATCCAACGAGGAGATGTCGCTCAGGATCGACAGGCCATTCATGAGCTGGAACGGCCTACCGGCTGCCAGGTCGCTGCACTAGTCGTCGCTCGGGCCACTGGACCGAAGTTCGTTGAAACGTTGCGAGAGCCGGAGGGAGGTGACTGTCGCGCTGATGCGCTCTCATTCGCATCAGTTCGCAGACAACTGTCATATCGGGGCGCCCGGATTCGAACCGGGGACCTCGGCCACCCAAAGGCCGCGCGCTACCAGGCTGCGCCACACCCCGTCTGCGGCCATCGAGTCTACCGCCACTCCGAGCGCACCCTGTCCATCCACGCCTGGAGTCGAGCGCGCGAAACACCAGGCCCGGAGCCCGGGATCGGCAGATCGCGCACCCAGTAGTAGATCGTCGTGCGCGGCAGCGCCAGCCGCGCGGCGAGTTCGTCGATCGTGAGTCGTCGTTCGAGGCGCAGCGAGCGCGCCTTCTTCGCGTAGATATGTGGGGTGCGCCATGGCGAACACATGTGCGCACTAGGTGCAGGCGAAGCGCTGCACCTTCTCTGTGCGTGTCCCCCACTGCTAGCCTCCGCGCCCCGTGGCCGACATCTTGCCCCTGCGAGCCGTGCACTACGACCTCGAGGTTGTGGGCTCCCTCGCGGAGGTCGTCGCCCCGCCGTACGACGTGATCGATGCGGATCAGCGCGCGCAGCTCGTGGCGCGCTCGCCGTTCAACGTCGTCGCCGTCGACCTCCCCCAGAGCGGGGGCGAGCACGACGCCGACCCCTACGCGGCGGCGGCCGAGCTGTTCGAGTCGTGGCAGCTGCGGGGCGCCCTGGTGCGCGACCGCGAGCCCGCGATCTGGGCGCACACCCAGGACTACACCGGCCCGGACGGCGTGCGGCGCACGCGGCGCGGCTTCTTTTGCCGCGTGCGCGTGGAGGAGTACGGCGCGGGGCGCGTGCGCCCGCACGAGCGAACGCATCCCGGCCCGCGCGAAGATCGCCTGCGTCTCATGAGAGCGACACGCGCGGATACCTCCCCCATCTTCAGCCTCTACTCAGATCCCACTCAGATCGCGTGGAGCGCCCTCGAGAGCGCTACCGGGCAGACGCCGTGGGGTGAGGTCACGGACGCCGAAGGCACCCGCCACCGCCTCTGGCGCGTCAGCGACCCGCGCGCGATCGCTGCGGCGCAGGAGGCGACGCGCTCGACGGAGCTGTTGATCGCCGACGGCCACCACCGCTATGAGACCGCCCGCGCATACGCCGAGGAGATCGAGGGAGCGAGAGGACCAGCCTCCCCGGGCGACTACGACTACCTCCTTATGTGCCTCGTCGCGCTCGAGGATCCGGGGCTCACGGTGTTCCCGACGCACCGGCTCCTCAGTGGCCTGGACAGCGCCCGCCTGGACCGCCTGCGCGCGGCGATCGAGCGCGACTTCAATGCGACGGAGGTTCCCCTCGAGCAGCTCGCCCCGCAACCCGGCAGCGGCCCGCTTCAGCTCGGCTACATCGACGCTCGCGATGGGCGCTCGCTGCGGCTGGTGCTCAAGGACCAGGCGATCGCCGATGCGGTGCTGGCGGGCTACTCGGAGGCGTATCGCCAGCTCGATACGGGCGTGCTCGAGGCGCTGTTGCTGAAGGGCGCGGTCGGCCTCAGCGACGACGACATCTCCCATCTGCGCGGGCTGCGCTACGCGCGTGAGGCCGAGGAGGCTCTGTCGCTGGTGCGCAGCGGCAGTTGCGACGCCGCCTTCCTGATGCGCCCCACTCCAATCGCGCAAGTCCGAGACGTTGCGGGTGCGGGCGAGAACATGCCGCCGAAGTCGACCTTCTTCTTTCCCAAGCTCCTCACGGGCTTGCTGTTCAACCCCCTGTGACCGTGGGAGCGAACCGCAACAACCCCTTTAGCCCAGGGGTTAACGTAACTACCATCTTAAGGGGAGAGGGATCGCACGCAGCGGCGAGATCGAGAGACGGGATCGGAAAGGCAAGGATGAGATGAAAGCGACAGCGCAGCGCAACGAAGGGACGTTCAGGCACACCGTGCGCGTCCGCGACCATCGGCTCACGGTCGATGAGCCGCTGGACACCGGTGGCGGCGACAGCGGTCCGGATCCACAAGAGCTGCTCGCGGCGAGTCTCGCGACGTGCACGGCGATCACGATGGAGATGTATGCGGCGCGCAAGGGGTGGGAGATCGGAAACGTTGAGGTCGACGTCCAGTACACGCCCGCTGAGCGCGGCTGTCCGACGCGCTTTGAGATGAACTTGCGTCTACCGGAGGATCTGCCCGAGGAGCAGGTCGAGCGTTTGCGTGTGATCGCCGCTAAGTGCCCTGTGCACCGCACGTTGGATGGGGAGGTCATGTTCGAGGAACATGTGCAGCGGATTCCCGCGCTACAGACGGCCGCTGCCGCCCGCACCGCATGACGAGCTAGAGCCCTGGCGACTGCCGATCAGATTTCCGCAGCGGTTCTCGTGCCGCTGTTCCTAGACGCCGAGGAGCGGCCACACGCGGTCTTCACGAAGCGACGCACCGACCTGCGCCGCCACGCCGGCGAGATTTCGTTTCCCGGAGGGCGCCGCGATCCCGAGGACGCCGATCTGCGCGAGACCGCGTTGCGCGAGGCCGAGGAGGAGATCGGACTGCCGCGCGGTGACGTGGAGGTGCTCGGCGAGCTCGCACCGACCTCGACGTTCGTCACGGGCTACCTGATCCACCCCTTCGTCGGCCTGATTCCGGCGGGCCGGCGCTGGCAGCTCTCGGCCGCCGAGGTCGACTCGGTGCTCGAGCTTCCCCTCCAGGAGCTGCGCGAGGGCCACACGCGCACGCAGATGGAGCGCCGTGGGTTCACCTTCGAAACCGACGCTTACATAGTTGGCGAGACCCTGATCTGGGGGGCGACCGCTCGCATCCTCGAGAGCCTGCTCGAGCAGCTCGACCAACTGCTGAGCACCCGCTCGGCCTAGCTCGACTTGCCTTTCTTGCCGTGTGACTTGTGCGCCTTGGGCGCCGGGCGCAGCGTGATGGCCTTGCGCTCGGTCGCGACCACGGTGCCGTTGAGCGTACGGATCGTGAGAACCAGCGTCGCCCGCACGCCCTGGCTCGTGAGGTGCTTGAGAGCCTTGCGTCCCTTCGCGGAGAGCTTGAGCGCAAGCTGGCCGGTGCCGGGCGCCGCCAACTTGAGCAACCCCTTCCCGAGCACGACTGGCTTGGCCGAACCGTGCTTGCCGGCTTTCTTCTTCGCGAGGATCGCGACGCCGCTCGCGACCCGCGCCGAGCCCGCGCCGGAGCCCGAGAGCAGTTCGCCGGAGGCTTCGCAGGGGAAGTCACAGTGGAGCGAGGTATCGACGGTCCCGCCATTTTTGACGTTGCCGATTTCGGAGATTTCCACGTCTTTGGCCAGTTCGCTGGCGGGCGGATAGAAGGTCTGGCCTTTACTGGCGCTGTGATGCGCGTCGCCGGCATAAGACGCCGTGATCGCGGGCCCGGTGCCGGCGCTCGTCGGCGGCAAGAACTGGACCGAGCAGCTCGCGGTATCGGAGGAGCCCGGCGTCGCAACCAGATTGCAGGTATCGCCGACGCTGAAGACGCCGCCGCTGGCGCTCGTGAAGGCGACCTGGCCGGTCGGCACGATCGCAGCAGGGACGTCGACGTCGGAGACGGTCGCGGTGCAGGTATCGGAGGAGGTCGCGACGATCAGATTGCAGATCACCTGCGTGGCCGAGCCGTGCGCTGCCGGTTCGCCAGTTTTCGCCGGCGGCGCGGGTTCTTCGGTCCTGGCGGTCCCCGCGCTTGTGAGGTGCCAGCTCAGCACTTCCTGCGCCGCGTCGCCGGATCCGGTGCCGGCGGTGAAGCCGGCGTAGGTGTATTCGCTGCCCAACATTTCGGCGAGATCGACCGTGTATTCGAAGAGCGGCGCGGCCGGTTTGGTGTCAGCGGGAGCGGCGTAGACCGACAGCACGTGGGTGGCCGCGTTGTAGTCGACCCACGACCACACCGGCGCGCCGTAGAGTTCGAATTTGAGCGGCGTTTCGCTCTCATCGAGATGTTCGAGCACGTTGCCGTCCTTCATGAAGGAGACGTACGGTACGGCCGGATCCGGGGGGTTGTAGAAGTAGTCGTCGAAGATGTCGTACTCGACGTCCGCGCTGGGGGTGATGCCCGCGAAGCCGAGGTCGCCACCAGGTTCGCCGACCGCCGCCGCGGACCCGGGCTCCAGCACGAAGCCCATGCCGTCCGCCGGGCCGTAGCTGCCGGTTGTGTTGGTTTCGTGCATCAGCAACTCGAATTCGGTTTCAAAGGAGGCCGTGGTCTGGATCTCGGTATCGCTGAACGCCGTCCCGCTCTTGTCCAGTTCGGCGGGAGTCAGACGCAGCGCGGTGCCCTGCTGAGTCGCGTCGCCGTTCAGCGAGAGTCCCGCGGTGCTCGAGAAGGTCGGGTATTCGATGGCCGTCGCGCGCGCGGCGGATGCGAGCACCGCTAGTGCCAGCGCGCAGAGCGCGAGCGCAATCGCCAGCGCAAACGATCGCGTAGTCCGCTGGCCGCGCCGGCCGTTGGCGATGGTGGCTGCGTGATTCATCGAGATACCCCCGTATACAGGCGTGTGAGTCCGTTCCCGACCCGGAGCGCTTTCAGGTCGCCGATCCAGCGCGAGAAATCATACGGAATTACGCGCTTTGCGCAGATATGCCCATGTCGGGGATGCGCCGCTCGATGCTTAGCCCCCGATATCCCCGCACTCAGCGATACGACATGCCTAGCTCAGCGATGGGACCGTCCGCCCAGCAGCGCGCGCACCGCCGTGAGCGACTCTTCCCGCCAGCGCTTCTCCTCGCTGGGCAGCGCGCACAGCACGGCGAGCGGAATCGCATTGCGCGCGCACTCCTCGCGCGCGATCCGCTCGCCCTCCGCGAGAGTCTCGCGCGGCGCGCTGCCCGCGGCCTCGTAGATGAAGCCGCGCATCGTGCTGTCGATCGCCTGCCCCAGAAACGAGCGCAGCCGTGGGCCATGCAGCGCCCGGATCTGGTCGCGTGAGCCCGCGGCGGACCCCAGCAGCCAGCACGCGATCGTGACGCCCTCCAGTGCTCCGCGCAGTGTCGCCAGGCGGTCGGGATCGCCGATCCAGCACTCAGCGCCAGCGGCCTCGATCGTCGTGCGCCGAGCGGCGGAGCGCGTGACGATGCGCGTCGCGTGTCCTTCGCGTGCGACCTCGCCTGCGAGTTGCAGCCCGTAGCGGCCGCCTCCGATGATCAGCAGTCTCGCCACCCCGCGCAGCGTATCCGTCGCCGTATGTCGCGTACCCGTCGCCGTACGCCGCGGCGGCGGATATCGAAGCCGACGGACTTGCGCGCAATCGCCTAGCGACCGAGGGCCCGCGGAGAACGGTAGGGGCCGGGCTCGCCCCGGCCCCTACCAAAACCACCGACACGCGGATCCATGCTCGCGCCGAGGCTTCCTCGAGCGCCACCGGAGAGGTATGGGTAGCGGCGCTCGAACAAGCTCCGGCACGCCCAAGCGCCGGTGGTTCCTCCTGCTGGCGGTATCCGTTCCGCCCTTCCCTGCTGCCATCCTCCAGCATTTAAACACAGTCATTGACAGTTGTCAAGGAAGATATGTCAAGCTCAGTTTTTTTGGGCCGGGACCATCTACCCGCAAGGCTCGAATAGCATCCAGCGCGTGAGCGAGACGGACGTCGTGACGATGGACAAGGTCGTCGCGCTGTGTAAGCGGCGCGGCTTCATCTTCCCTTCCTCGGAGATCTACGGCGGGGTCGGCTCGACGTACGACTTCGGGCACTACGGCGTGCTGCTGAAGGGCAACGTCAAGAACGAGTGGTGGCGCGCAATGCTCTCCGAGCGCGAGGACATCGTGGCGCTGGACTCCGCGATCCTCCAGCACCCGCGGGTTTGGGAGGCCTCGGGTCACCTCGCGGGCTTCACCGATCCTCTGGTCGACTGCCGCACCTGCGGCCAGCGGTTTCGCGCGGACCACCTGGGCGACCTGCAGTGCGGGCGCAAACCCTCCAAGCACCCCGGGGAGGCGGAGGAGTGCGACCTGACCGAGGCGCGCGACTTCAACTTGATGTTCGAGACGACGATCGGCCCGGTTAAGGAGTCGGGCGCGACCGCGTATCTGCGCCCGGAGACCGCGCAGGGAATCTTCATCAACTTCAAGAACGTGCTGCAGTTCTCGCGCAAGAAGCCACCGTTCGGGATCGCGCAGATCGGCAAGTCGTTCCGCAACGAGATCACGCCGGGCAACTTCATCTTTCGCACGCGCGAGTTCGAGCAGATGGAGATGGAGTTCTTCGTGTCGCCCGCCGAGGCCCCACAGTGGTTCGAGCACTGGCTCAAAGAGCGGATGGATTGGTACGTGCGCCTGGGACTGCGACCCGATCATCTGCGTCTGCGGGCGCATGACGCCGACGAGCTCTCGCACTACTCATCGGGCACGAGCGACGTCGAATACCTGTTCCCCATCGGCTGGTCGGAGCTCGAGGGAATCGCCAACCGGGGCGACTTCGACCTCACCCAGCACGCGAAGTTCTCGGGCGAGAAGCTCGAGTACTTCGACCAGGCGACCGGCGAGCGCTACGTGCCGCACGTGATCGAGCCGGCCGCGGGCGCGGACCGCGCGACGCTGGCGTTCCTCGTGGACGCCTACGACGAGGAAGTCGTTCAGCGCGAGGGCGAGGGCGAAGGCGAGCGCCGCACGGTGCTGCGCCTGCACCCGCGTCTGGCGCCGGTCAAGGTCGCGGTGCTGCCGCTCGTCAAGAAGGACGGTCAGCCGGAGCTCGCGCGCGAGGTGTATCGCGCGGCGCGCGAGCTCGTGCAGGCCGAGTACGACGAGGGCGGGGCGATCGGCAAGCGCTACCGCCGCCACGACGAGATCGGCACGCCGTTCTGCGTGACGATCGACCACGAGAGCATCCAGGAGGGAACCGTGACACTGCGCGAGCGGGACTCGCTGGAGCAGGAGCGCCTACCGATCGAGGGCCTCGCGCAGGAGCTGCAGCGGCGCGTCCAGGCACCGTGGAAGACACCGAAGCTAAACGACTGAGATTGGAGCGAGCCGACACATGGACTTCGACCTGAGCGACGAGCAGCGCCTGATCCGCGAGACCGCGCGCGAGTTCACCGACAAGGAGATCGTCGCGCAAGCGCGCGAGAACGCGCGCAACCACCACTTCGACCTGGAGCTCGTCAAAAAGATCGCGGATCAGGGGTACCTGGGCGCGATTGTGCCCCGGGAGTACGGCGGCGCGGGCCTGGACTACCTGAGCTATGGCCTGGTCGTGGAGGAGATCGGCCGCGGCTGCTCCTCGATCCGAACCGTGATCTCGGTGCAGACCTCACTGGTGTGCTCGGCGATCCTGAAATGGGGCACCGAGGAGCAGAAGCAGCGCTACCTGCCAAAACTCTGCTCGGGAGAGTGGCTGGGCTGCTTCGGCCTGACCGAGCCCGACACCGGCTCCGATGCCGCCAATCAGCGCACGCGCGCGACCAAGACGGACTCCGGCTGGGTGATCAACGGGGCGAAGATGTGGATCTCGATGGGCAATTACGCGAAGCTCGCGCTGATCTTCGCGCAGACCGATCCCGAGAAGGGCCATCGCGGTCTGGGCTGCTTCCTCGTGGAGACCGACCAACCGGGCTTCAAACCGCAGACGATCGAGCACAAGATGGGGCTGCACGCCTCCGACACCGCCTCGATCTCCCTGGAAGACGTCGAGGTCGGCGAGGACGGGCTGCTGGGTGAGGTCGGTGATGGCTTCAAGGTCGCGATGTCCGCGCTGGATTCCGGGCGCTACTCGGTCGCGGCGGGCTGCGTGGGCATCTGCCAGGGCTGCGTCGAGGAGTCGGTGAAATACGCGAAGGAGCGCGAGCAGTTCGGACGCCCGATCGCCAGCTTCCAGCTCGTGCAGGCGATGATCGCGGACATGGCGGTCAAGACCGAGGCCTCGCGGATGCTGGTGTGGCGCGCGGGCTTTCTCAAGGACAAAGGTCGCCCGAACACGACGGAGACCTCGATCGCCAAGCTGCACGCCACGGAGGCGGCGGTCGAGTGCGCGAACACCGCGATCCAGGTCCACGGCGGCGCGGGCTATGTCGATGACCACCCCGTCGAGCGCTACTTCCGCGACGTGCGCGTCACGACCCTCTACGAGGGCACGTCGCAGATCCAGAAACTAATCATCGGACGCTCGCTGACGGGGATCAACGCGCTGGTGCCCTCCTGAGATGAGCACCGACACGCAGCCGGCGAGCGACGACGCGCAGCCAGCGCGCATCGTGGGCGTCATCGGAGCGGGCACGATGGGCGCGGGTATCGCGCAGCTTGCCTGCCGCGCGGGCGCGCGGACGCTGCTGCACGACCCAATCCCGGCGGCGCTGGAGCGCGGCGCCGAAAAAGTGCGCACGGGGCTGGCCAAGGAAGCGGAGAAGGGTCGCATCTCATCAGCTGAGGCCGCGGCGGCGACTCAGCGTCTGGAGGTCGCCGCGGGCATGGAGGCGCTCGCACCGTGCGAGCTCGTGATCGAGGCCGCGCCGGAGCGCGTCGAGCTCAAGCGCGAGCTCTACGGACGCCTCTCGGAGATCGTCGACGAGGACTGCGTACTGGCGACCAATACCTCCTCGCTGCCGGTAACGGGGATCGCGGCGGGCGCCAGCAACCCGGAGCGCGTAGTCGGGATGCACTTCTTAACCCGGCCCCGCTGATGAAGCTGGTCGAGGTGATCGCGGGGATGCGCTCGAGCGCGCGGGCACTGGCGATTGCCGACGCCACCGGCAGTGCGATGGACAAGACGGTGATCCGCGCGAGCGACGGTCCGGGCTTCCTCGTTAACCGCTGCAACCGGCCCTTCGGCCTGGAGGCGCTGCGCTCACTGGGCGAGCAGCTCGCCGACGTACAAAGCATCGACCGCATCTGCCGACTCGGCGGGGGCTTTCGCATGGGGCCCTTCGAGCTCAGCGACCTCGTCGGCGTCGACACCGGCTTCGATGTCTCACGCAGCTTCTACGAGCTGAGCTTCGGCGAGCCGCGCTGGCGCCCGTCGCCGATCCAGGCGCGAATGGTCGCTGCGGGACTGCACGGGCGCAAGACTGGGCGCGGCTACTACGACTATTCCGGCGATGGCCCTCATCGGCCGGCCGATCCCGAGCCGCCGGCGCGCTCCGGCGGCGCCGTAGTCACCGGCGATGGGCCCCTCGCTGACGCGTTGCTCGAGCGCGCCGCCGGCCAGAGTGGACCGGAGATCCATGTCACCGGCCTACGCGGCGACGTCGCCGGCGAGCCCTTCTATGCCCTCCCCCAGCTCGGCCTCGTAGAGGTCACCGGCGAGACCAGCGAGCGCGCCTTCGCGGGCCTCGGCCTGCACACAGCGCGCGTGGCGCCTTCGCCCGTGGGGGTGCTCCCTCGGATCGTCTGCCAGGTGATCAATGAGTGCGCCTTCGCGCTGGGCGAAGGCGTAGGCAGCGCACAGGACATCGACATCGGCATGAAGCTCGGCATGAACTACCCGCGCGGACCGCTCGCGTGGGGGGATGAGATTGGCCTGGCGCACGTGCTCGATGCGCTCGAGAGGCTCTGGAGCGAGTATCGCGAGGAGCGCTACCGCGCGGCGCCGGCCCTGCGCCGTGTCGCGCTTTCCGGGCGCGGCTTCGTCTTGGCCTGAGCACCCGCCGCACTGCGCACGCCGCCGATGTGCAGGCTGCGCAGCCTGCGAAACGTGCGCGAGGGATCGCGCACGTGGGACCAGTCCCCGGACTGCAAGCCGCCGAGCGAGCCCACTAGGCAATTGAACGTCTCCTGCGCCTCCAGGCGCGCAAGGCCGGCGCCGACGCAGTAGTGCGGGCCGTGTCCGAACGCGAGATTGGTTGCGGTGTCGCGCGCAAGCTCGAGGCGATCCGGGTCGCTGTGACGCGTTGGGTCGCGGTTAGCGGCGCCGAGCACGACGAGCGCCTGCTCGCCCTCGCGCACCTCGGTGTCGCCGAGCACCAGATCCTCGCGCGCGATCCGCGAGGCGACCTGCACAGGGCTGTCGTAGCGCAGCAGCTCCTCGACCGCCCGCGGAACCTGCTCGGGGTGCTGCGCGAGCCACTCCAGCTCACGGGGATGCTCGAGCAGGGCAAGCGTGCCGTTGCCGATCAGGTTCGCCGTGGTCTCGTGTCCGGCGGCGAGCAGGAGCAGGCACATTGTGACGATCTCCTCGGTCTCCAGCGCGAGGCCGCCGTCGGGCGGGTGCAGCAGGGCGCTCAGCAGATCCTCGCCGGGATTGGTACGCCGCTGCGCGACGATCGGGACGAGGAAGAACATCAAGGTCATCGCCGCCGTGCCGACCGCCTCGCGCTCGGCGGGCGTCGGATCGAGCTCGAGCATCCGCGCGAGCGTCGGCGTCTGCTCGCGCAGCAGCTCGGCGCCCTCGAGGCCGACGTCAAACAGCTCGGCGACCACCGCAAGCGGGATCGGGTAGGCGAGCTCGCCCATCAGCTCGAGCGGCTCGCCGTCGACGAGCGGCTCGCACGCGCTTTGCACGATCGACGCGACGCGCCCGCGAATGCCATGCACCGCACGCGGGGTGAAGAAGCGGTTGACGGCGCTGCGCAGGCGCGTGTGCGCCGGCGGGTCGCTCATCAGCAGCGACCGCGCCCACAGCTCCGCGCCGGCAGCTGCTCCCCCGAGCTCGGCGAGCAGCTGCGGGCTGTTGCGCGGATCCGAGCTCCACCGGCCTGCGCGCAGCACAGCGTCGGCGTGCTCGTGGGCGAGCACCAGATGCGCGCCGAGCCCGTCATTCCACTGCACGGGCGCCTGTTCGCGCGCCGCACGATAGGCGAGGTAGGGGTCGTCGCTTGGAAACGGCCACGCGCTCCAGTCAGGCATGGCTACCCGCCAAATACCGCTCGCGGTGCTCGCGATCGACCTTCGCCATCGGCGTCGGCGGCTCGCCGATCCGCTCGAAATATTCGATACCCATCTCCCGCCAGGGGATCGTCGCGCGCAGCTCGGCCAGCAGCGACATCACACCGATGTCGAGACGGCTCATGATCGTGTACGCCGCTGGCGTCGCCATGTGCGCGAAGGCGTTCGCCGAGGGGCCGATCGGCGAGTAGCGCAGTTCGATCTGGTGCTGCACGTAAGCGGGTGTGATCGTGAAGGGCTGCTCACCCCAATACATCTCGACCGGCTCGCGCCAGTAGGCGAAGACCTCCTCGGGCGTCAGCGAGCCCGACGGCGAGAAGAAGCCGCCCTCGATGCTAGCCCGCCAGGTCTCCTGCACGTCCCCGCGCAGGCATTCGCGCATCACGAGGTCCAGGGCGTCGACCTCCGCGCGCGCCAGTCGCTTGACGCAGCCGTAGTCCAGGAAGCTGACGCTGCCGTCTTCGTGGAAGAGGTAGTTGCCGGGATGCGGGTCGGCATTGAAGACACAGAAGTGGTAGTAGGAGCCATATGTGAAACGGTGAATCGCCTCAGCCCAGCTGTTGCGCAGCTCCTGCTCGCTCTGCAGCGCCTGCGTCCAGCTTTTGCCCTCGACGAGCTCCTGCGTCAGCACGCGATCGCGGCAAAGCTCGCCAATCGGCGCGGGCACGTGAATGTATGGATGGCCGCGGTAGCGCTCGGCGAACTCGGCCTGGTTGGCGGCCTCCAGCCGGTAGTCGAGCTCCTCGAGGATGCGCTCGCGAACCTCCTGCGCGACAGCCCGCATGTCCAGGCTCAGCTTCCTGGGCGAGAACCCTCTGAGCAGGCCCAGGAACGTCACGAGCAGCTCGCCGTTTTGGAGATCGGCGCGGATCGCCTCGCCGACACCGGGGTACTGGATCTTCACCGCGACCGCCCGCCCGTCGTGCAGCCGCGCGCGATGAACTTGGCCGACGGACGCCGCCGCGAGCGGCTCCCACTGAAACTCGGCGAACGCGCTCTCGGTCGTGCAGCCGAGCTCATGCTCGAGCACCTCGCGCGCCAGCGCCGGCGCCATCGGCGGCGCGTTGTCGCGCAGCCGCGCGAGCGCCGCGTGGTAGGTTCCCTGGAACTCGCCGCCGATCGCGGGACCGAGCGAGGCGAACGAGAGCAGCTGGCCGGCCTTCATCAGCGCGCCCTTGGAGCGGCCGAGCAGCTCGGCGTAGCGCTCGGCGGTACGCGCGTGGAACTCGGTGCTGTCGGCCCCGGTGAGCTTGCCGCGCAACCCGACCACGACCGCCTCGCCGGCGGTGCGCGCGGTGAGCCCGACCAGCGGCGCCGTGCGCCGCAGCCGGCCGCCTTGAATGCCGTCGCTGTGATCTCGCCGCGAACCGCTACCGGACATAGATACCTCTTTCAGCGCTGACTTACCTTGACTAAGTGTATACTTAGGAGCGTACCATGCCGCCAACGACGCCGACTCGCGACCGCATCATCGATCAGGCGATGCGCCTGTTCAGCCAGCACGGCTATGCCGCGACGAGCATCGTCAAGATCGAGGCCGCGGCCGGGCTCAAACCTGGCGCCGGCGGCCTTTACCACCACTTCGCCAGCAAGGAAGCCGTACTGGCCGCCGGCATCGAGCGTCAGCTCGCACGGCTCGACGCGCTGCGTGAGATTCGCCGCGTGCTGGCACCGCTGGGCGATCTGAAATCCGAATTGACGTTGATCGCGCGCTACCTGCTCGCGGAGCTCGACAGCGAGTCCGACCTACTGCGCCTGCTGGCCTCCGAAGCGCGCAGCCGCCCCGAGCTGCTGCGCGACGCGGTCGATCAGCTGGTGAGCTCGACCTTCGAGGGCTTCGCGGCCTGGATCGCTGAGCGGGCGCAACCGGGACTCTCCGCCGAGGCCGCCCCCGCGACGGCGGCCCTCGGCCTGGGCTCGCTGCTCTCCTCGCGCCTGCTGCGGGACGTGCTCGGCATCCCCGCCCCGGTTGAGGATGAGCTGCTCGTCGAGACCTGGGTCGCGCTGATGCTCTCAGCGCTCGACGGCGCCGCTCACGCAGCGGACTAGAGCCAGCTCAGCGCGTCTCTTGCGGCTCGGCTACTGGTGCCCATTGCGCCTCGGCGAGATCGCCCTCGGGCAGACCCTCGGGCGTGGGTATCTGCGGCGTGTCGCGCAGGTACCACTCGGCGTCGAGCGCGGCCTGACAGCCGGAGCCGGCGGCGGTGATCGCCTGCCGGTAGGTGTGATCGACGAGGTCGCCGGCGGCGAACACGCCGGGGCGGTTGGTGCGGGTGGAGCGACCCTCGGTATTGACGTAGCCGTCGTCGTTGACGTCGATCTGACCGTGCACGAGCTCGGACTGCGGCTCGTGGCCGATCGCGATGAAGGCCCCGCTGATGTCCAGGTCGCGTCGCTCACCGGTCTCGGTGTTCAGCAGCCGCGCGCGGCACAGCGCGCCGCTATCGCCGGCGATGAACTCCTCGACGGTGTAGGGGGTGAGCAACTCGATGTTCTCCTGTGCGCGAGCGCGCTCGAGCATGATCTTCGAGGCGCGGAACTCGGCGCGTCGGTGCACGATCGCAACCTTGGAGGCGAACTTGGAGAGGAAGATGGCCTCCTCCATCGCGGAGTCGCCGCCGCCGACGATCAGCGTCGGGGCGTCCTTGAAGAACGCGGCGTCGCAGGTCGCGCAGTAGCTCACGCCGCGCCCACCGAGCTCCTGCTCGCCGGGTGCGCCGATTTGCTTGTGCTGCGCGCCCATCGCGAGGATCACGGTGCGCGCGCGGTGCTCGGTGTCCCCGACCCACACGGTGTGGATACCCCCGGGCTCGCTCGCGAGCTGCACGCGCTCGGCCTGGTCTGTCTCTAGGCGCGCGCCGAAGCGCTCGGCCTGCGCGCGGAAGCGCGGCATCAACTCGGGGCCCATGATCCCCTCGGGGAAGCCGGGGTAGTTCTCGACGTCGGTGGTCTGTTGCAGCAGTCCCCCCCACGCGAAGCCCTCGATCACTAGTGGCTTGAGGTTGGCGCGCGCGGTGTACAAGGCCGCGGTGTAGCCGGCGGGGCCGCTGCCGATGATGATCACGTTCTCGACGTCGGGCATCTAAGCTCCAAGTATGCCGGCTGCCGCGTAAGGCTGCCGGACAGTTGCTTTACTTTGTAAAGTATAGCGTGCCTTCAGGGCATGCGGCGCACGAAAGCTGAGAGCGGAGCGCGCTCGGGCACGCGCTGCTCCTGGCGGGGCGTGCCGAGATGCAGTAGTCCGATCGGGTGCTCGAGCGGCTCAAGCGCGAGTACTCGGCGCGCGGCGGGCGAGTCGAGGAAGGGCACGGTGCGCCAGTAGCCGGCGAGGCCGCGGCCGTGGGCGCCCAGCAGCACGAGATAGGCGGCGACCGCCCCGGCCAGCAGATCCTCCTCTTGCTGAACGGCATCGCCCTCGCGGTGGACTGAGGCGACGATCAGAGTCGGCGCGCGATCGAGCTTGCCGGCCGAGGCGGGATTGTCGGTTTCGGCGATTTCCTTCAGTCGCGCGAGCGTCTCGGGTCCAAGCACGCGAAAGCGCCAGGGGTTGGTGAGGTGATGGTTGGGCGCCCAGCGAGCCAGCTCGAACAGCTGCTCGAGCACCTCGGGCGCGACGGGGTCGGGGCCGAACACCTTGTGCGTGCGCCGTGTGCGGATCGCTTGGCCGAGCTCCATCGCCAGCGAAGCCTAGTGGGCTACTCGCAACCGTCATGGGCAACTACCCAGCTGAGCCCGTGGGGCGGCGAATCCGCAGCTACCTGAAAAGAGATGCATACATTGCGCGTTGTTTGACTAACGTCATCACAGCTCATGTAACCTGCACGGCACTCATCACAGCTGAGCATTCCGCGTGACCTCGCGCACAGCTGGCCACGACCGACGGCCAGCGGGTGTGTTGAGTGCACACAATCGATTCTGGGGGGTACCAGACACTATGGACGGCAGCTTTTGGGCATCGCGTCCCCGCTTTACGGCAGCGACGAGCAGCGGAACGGAGGCGGGCCGACGCGGCCGGGCGACGGCGGCGATCCTCGTCGCGATCCTCGCCTGCCTAATCGCACTCGCCGCGACAACGGCCTCGGCACTGGCCGAAACGACGACCTTCTCGGCGACCGAGACGATCCCGGTGCCCCCCGCCTCGAACTTCGCGGGCAGCGGCGACGGCGACGGGTGGGCGGTGGCGCTCTCAGAAACGGCGGTCTACAACGTCTTCCACCACCAGTCTTACCTCGGCGTGGCGTGCCACCTGCAGAGCAACGCGCAAGCCTGCGAAGGTTGGCCGAAGACGATCACCGAACCGGGGAGCGGCGACGGATTCAACACGCAGCCGCAGCCGGGCCTGTACCTTGACCAGCACACGGGCAGGCTGTACGTGTATGCGACCCGTAGCAGCGACGCGACGGGCGGCGTGGTGTGCATCGAAACGACCTCCTCCGCGACGGACCCTTTCTGCGGCTTCACCGAACTGACGGGCAAAGGCGAAGCGCCGCCCACGACTAGCAGGGGCATCAGCGGCCTGGGTAACCCGATGCTGATCGGAGCGCACTGGTATTCGTTTAACTTCGCGGCGGGTACGCCGAGCGGCACCGAGAACCAGCTGGTCTGCTTCGACGTGAGCACCGACGCGGCGTGCTCCGGTCAGCCCTATGCCGTCGCGCTCGGCACGGGCACGGTGACGACAGACGGCAACGAGCCGATCGGGGAGACAGCGGCGATTGCCGACAAAGCGATCGTCCCGATCGAGATCGAAGGCTCCAGCTGGCTTGCGTGCTTTGACGACGCGACCCAGAAAAGCTGCGGCGGCAAATGGCCGATCAAGCTCGGCTTCAACTACGTCTCGGCGTACGGCGCACCGTTCCCGATGCTGAGCACGAGCGGAGCGCCCACCGGCCTGTGCCTGCCGACGGGCATCGACCAGTGCTTCAACCTCGAAGGCGAAGCGGTGACGACGCCGGAAAACATGCCCGCGGCGATCCCGAATACCGAGGAATGGAATGGCCCGGGGTTGGCGCTCGGACCGCGCGTGTACGTTCCGAACGGCAACACCAACCAGGTCGCGTGCTTTGACTACGCAACAGGGAAAGGCTGCGCGAACTTCCCGAAGACCTTCCAGAACCTTGATCTGCTCTACAGCGTCAACCCGGACCCGCAGCGCCCGACGTGCATCTGGGTGAACTCCGACGAGGGCGCGGACCAGATCCAGGACTTCGACGCGTACACGGGCGAAGCGTGCGGGCAGGGCACGATCCGCGTGCTGGGCTCGCAGTTCGTGGTGCCCCAGCCCCAGTGCACTCCGGCTGCGTACGTCTCTCTGCAGGTGCTGCGACCCGCACGCAACACATACACGAGCGGCTCGGTAGCGTTCGCAGACGGCGACGGGAACCCGATCGGCCTCGAAGAACGCGCGCTCGATGAAACCGGGACGGCGAGCCTGGCGGGGTTGGAACTGAACACCCCGACGGGCCTACCGGAGTTCCTGTTCACACTCAACGGCGAGACGAGCGAAATCGGCGCGGTGGAAGTAAAGCTGACGTGGACCGCGGACTACGACGCGAGCTGTATCGGCGAAAAAACGACCGCGACCGAACCGACACCGACGCCGGAAGTCAAACCTACGCCCGAAGTAAAACCGGTAGCTGAAACGAAACTGACGACGGCGCCCGTCCAGCCGGTCTACCCACTGCCGAAAAGCGGTGTGCTGGCCTACAGGACGGCACACCTGGCAAGCAGCCCGCGGGCGTGTGTGGCTAGTGACAAGTACCTGGCGTCGGTGAGCGGCAAGGACATCGCGTCGGTGTCGTACGTCCTCGACGGCCGCAAGCTGCGAACGCTGAGCCAGGCCAACTCGCGCGGTACGTATGCGCTGGGCATACCGGTGAAGGCTGGCAAGGTCGAGCATCTCGCGATCCATGTGCGATTCACGCGGGCGGCCAGGAACCCCAGTCAGACGATTCAGAAGACCCTGGCGCGCTGCGCGGTCGCGCACCACGTGAGCAAGCCGCGATTCACCGGCTGAGAGCACACGGGCTGAGCATCGGGCGGATGGGCGGTCACAGCATCGAGCGGGGCCGCCCATCCGCAAGCGGGTGGATCATGGACACCAGGAGGATCATGAACACCAGGAGGATCGCGCGCGCGACATCGCCGATCGTGATGACCGCGCTGCTCGCGCTGAGTGCGAGCAGCGCATCGAAGGCGAGCGCCGCGCAGCCGCCGAGCGTCGCGGGCGCGACGGGAAGCCTCTCCAATGAAGTGACGCTCACAACGTGGGCGCACCCGGAAGTGCGCGGCTATGTGCGCACCGCGCCGGACCCGCGTGCGCGCGTGCTCGCGCCGATCGACCTGTACACGGAGGACGGCTTCCCGGAGGTGTATGTGGTCCTGAGCCTCGTGGTCGATGGGGCGGGGCGCGAATGGGTGAAGGTGCGAATTCCGGGACGGCCGAACGGGCGCAGCGGATGGATGCTGCGCGAACTGCTCGGCTCCTTTCACCAGACGCGCTGGCGGATCGTCGTGGACCGTGCGCGCAGACGCATGAGCGTTTACTACGACGGGCACCAGCGCAGGGTCTTCCCGGTGGGTGTCGGCAAGCCGAACACGCCGACCCCGCCGGGACACTTCTGGGTGCGCGAGCGCTTCAAACTGAGCGGCGCGCACAACCCCTACGGACCTTATGCGCTGGGAACCTCGGATTACTCGACGCTCTCGGAATGGCCGGGCGGCGGCGTGGTAGGCATTCACGGCGACTTCGGCGAACCGTGGCGGATCCCGGGTGACCCCTCGCACGGCTGCATTCGTATGCACGACGCTGACATCGCGTGGCTCGGCCCGAGAGTCTCGCTGGGGACGCCGGTGGATGTCGTCTAACGGCGACGTGGCCTAGAGTTCCGCGACGCGCTGTTTCAGAAAGCGCGACTCGTGCTCGGCGTGGGCGAGGTCGAGGGCGCGCGCGTAGGCGATGCGGGCCTCCTCGCGCCGGCCCAGGCGACGTAGGAGATCGGCGCGGGTGGCGTGGAAGTAGCGGTAGGACTCGAGCCCCTCGATCCGCTCGACGAGCTCGAGTCCCGCCTCGACGCCATCGGCTTCGGCGAGCGCGACGGCGCGGTTGAGCTCGATGACGGGTGAACGCGTTTGCCGCGCGAGCTCTCCGTAGAGCGCGGCGACCTGTGCCCAGTCGCTGGCATCCTCGGCGTGCAGCGAGGCGATCGCGGCCTGCAGCACATACGGGCCGCGACCGCGCAGCGCCAGCGCGCGATCGAGCGCCGCGCGACCGCGCGCGATCTGCGAGCGGTCCCAGAGCGAGCGATCCTGGTCGGCTAGCAGCACGAGCTCACCGTCACGTACGCGCGCGCGGCGGCGCGAGTCGTGCAGCAGCATCAGCGCGAGCAGACCGGATACCTCGGGCTCGTCGGGCATCAGCTCGACGAGCGCGCTACCGAGGTGAATCGCCTCAGTGGCGAGCTCGCCCCGACCGTCGTAGCCCTCGTTGAAGATCAGATAGACGACCGCGAGCGCGGCGCTCAACCGGTCCGGCAGCAGGTGCGGCGGGGGAATCCGGAACGGGATCCCGGCGGCCTTGATCTTGCGCTTGGCGCGCACGAGCCGCTGCGCCATCGTGGACTCGGGAACGAGGAATGCGCGCGCGATCTCCTCGGTGTCGAGCCCACCTAGCGTGCGCAGTGTCAGAGCGACCTGGGCGTCGGTGGCGAGCGCGGGATGGCAACAGGTGAAGATCAGCTCGAGACGCTCATCGGGAAAGCTCGCTTGCTCCATCTGATCCTCGACGGCCTCGGGACGCTCGAGCAGCTTCGTCTTCTCGGCGAGCGTGCGCTCGCGGCGAATGCGATCGATCGCGCGATTGCGCGCGGTGCTCACGAGCCACGCACGGGGGTTGCGGGGCGTACCCTCGCGTGGCCAGCGCGCGGCGGCGAGGGCAAAGGCCTCCTGCGCGGCTTCCTCGGCGAGATCGAAGTCGCCGAGGAAGCCGATCAGGCCGGCGAGGACACGCCCCCACTCGTCCCTGAAGACGCGCTCGATCAGCGTTCCACCAGGGGACGCACCTCAATCGCTCCGCCGAGCCGCGCCGCGGGAATGCGCGCGGCGAGCTCGATCGCGTCATCGAGGTCGGCGGCCTCGAACAGGTAGTAGCCGCCGAGTGCCTCCTTGGTCTCGGTGAAGGGCCCGTCGGTCGTGAGCGTCCTGCCGTCCTGTACGCGCACGGTGGTCGCGGTCGAGACCGGCTGCAGCTGCGCCCCGCCGGTGACGCCGGGGGCGCCGGAGATGGCCATGTACTCGCCCATGATCGCGTTGCGCTCATCCTCGGAGAGGCGCTCGAATTCCTCGGGCGCATCGCTGGAGTAGATCAGCATCATGTATTGCATCTGCGTCTCCCTTTAGGTTACGTGGTCATCTCTTAGACGAACGAGGAGCCCGGAAATCGACAACTCGCGCGACTCCGATGATCTTTGCGACCTCGAGTGGTCTTAGTGGGCACAGTCAACACGCAAACGAGCAGGAGGAGTGGCATGGGACGAGTCGTTGTCACCGAGTTCGTCACGCTGGACGGCGTCTTCGAGGATCCGGGCGGCGCCGGGGAGTTCGAGCACGGCGGCTGGTCGTTCAAGTTCAACCGCGGCGAGGAGGGCGACAAGTTCAAGTTCGACGAGCTGATGGCGGCCGACGCGCAGCTGCTCGGACGCGTGACCTACGAAGGCTTCGCCAAGGCGTGGCCGTCGATGAGTGCGGGCGAGTTCGGCGAGCGGATGAACGGGATGCCGAAGTACGTCGTCTCGCGCACACTCGCGCCCGCGGACGCCACGTGGAACAACTCGAAGGTAATCGGCGAGGACGTCGCGGGGCAGGTTGCGGGACTCAAAGAGCAGCTGCAGGGCGACATCCTCGTCGCGGGCAGCGCGAACCTAGTGCGGACCCTGGCCAAGCACGATCTCGTCGACGAGTATCGGCTCATGGTCTTCCCCGTGGTGCTGGGGTCGGGCAGGCGGCTGTTTGAGGAGGGCACGCCGCACGCGGTGCTGAAGCTGGTCGATTCGACGACGATCGGACCGGACGGCGTGCTGATCCTCACCTATCAACCCGTGCGCAGCTGAAACCGACATCCCCACATAATTTGAGCACCTGCTTTGAGCGAGTGCTAAATTATGGATGTGGCGTCACGCAGCCCCGCGGGGGACTCACGAACATCGGCGAAAGTCTCGCCGTCGAACTCCAGCGGCACGAAGCTGGCGATTGTCGAGGCGGCGTTCCGGACGTTGCGCTCGAAGGGTTTTGCGGGATCTAGCGCGCGGGTCATTGCCCGCGAGGGCGCCTTCAACCAGGCCCTGATCTTCTACCACTTCGGCAGCGTTCGGAATCTGCTGCTCGCGGTGCTCGATCTGGTCAGCGAACGCCGGATGAGCGAGTACGGACCGGCGTTCGAAGACGCGCGGACGATGCCCGAGCTGGCGGCCCTGGCGCAGAGGATCTATTCCGAGGATCTCGCGCGCGGCTACGTCACGGTGCTCGGGGAGATGGTGAGCGGCGGGGTCACGGATGCGAGCCTAGGAGGCGAGGTCGCGGCGCGCATCGAGCCGTGGATCGAGATGGTCGAGCGCAAGCTTGAGGAGCTGCTCGCGGGTACGCCCTTCGAGTCGCTCGCCTCTCCCGGGGATCTGGCATTCGGCCTTGTCGCGCTCTATTTCGGCGTCGACATGCTCGGCCACATGCAGGGCGATCAATCACGCGCGCGGTCGCTGCTCGACCTGGCGACGCGCCTGTCGGCACTCGCGCAGGCGTTCCTGCCGACCCAACCAGAGGAGCCATCATGAGCAACGACGTATCACTGGATCTCGTCACGGGGGCGTTCAGCTACTCCGGGAGTCACATCGCGCAGCAGCTCCTGGAATCGGGGCGCCGCGTGAGGACGCTGACGTTTCACCCAGATCGCGCGCATCCCCTGCGAGCGAGCGTCGAGACCAACGTATACCGGTTCGACGACCCGGCCGCGTTCGCTCGCAGCCTTCGCGGCGTGAGCACGCTTTACAACACCTTCTGGGTCCGCTTCGACCACGGGCAGACGAGCTTCGCGGACGCGATCGAGCGCTCGCGCATGCTGTTCTATGCCGCGCGGAGCGCCGGTGTGGAGCGGATCGTGCACGTCAGCATCACCAACCCCTCGATCGAATCGCCGCTGCCGTACTTCCGTGGCAAGGCGCTGGTCGAGTACGCCCTGGCGCAATCGGGCCTGAGCTACGCGATCGTGAGACCTACGTGGATCTTCGGCGGCGAGCGCGACGTGCTAGCAAACAACATCGCCTGGATCCTGCGGCGGATGCCGGCGTTTGCGCTACCGGGAAGCGGCAGCTATCCGGTGCAACCGGTCCACGTCGACGACCTCGCGCGAATCTGCATCGACGCCGCAGCGGCCGCAGAGGATCTCGTGATCGATGCCGCGGGGCCGGAGCGAATGCCCTTTGCGGAGCTCGTCGCGCTGGTCCGCGACGCCGTGGATTCCCACTCGCCGATCCTTCACACGCCACCTGCGCTGATGGCCGCGGTGGCGCGCACGCTGGGCGTGTTCGTGCGCGACGTCGTACTTACACCGGATGAGATCAAAGGCCTGCTGGCGGGGCTGCTGGTCTCGCACGATCCCCCGCGCGGGCAGATCGCGTTCAGTGAGTGGCTCGGGGAAAACAAGGACTCGGTCGGTCGTTCCTACGCCAATGAGCTGGATCGCCACTTCGATATGAAGCTTGCGGCCTGACCGGCGTCCTATTGTGCGGCTAACCGCCCGAGCCGCCGGCTCCGGTTTTCGTCCGATAGCTCGTCTTGGGACAGGTGAAGCCGCCGAGTTGCCAGGTGCCCTGGAACTCGCCGCCGATGAATTTACCCGTAACGTCGACCACGCCGCTGGTGGTGCCACTTGGAAGCTTGTGGATGGTGCTCTGCTTGTCGAATTTGAACGAACCATGCGTCAGCTTGACGGTTCCGAACCACTGGCCGCCAGCTGTACCGGAGCTGGGTAGGCACTCCACGAATACGCGGGCCTTGGTCGCGGGCTTGCCCACGGTCACGGTAAGGAATTCCGAGGTGTAGAGCTCGCCGGGCTTGGGGGAGCTCGATCCGCCCGCGAAGGCCACCCCGCTGATTGCCGCGAAGCTTGCCAGAGAGACCGCCAATACTCTCCTGATCACAACCACCACCTCCGTTCCGTTCGGTGTCGTGCGCCTGCTGGCACATGGATTGCCGACGTCATCAAGTCGCTTCGCAATCTAACGATCCCTGCAGATTCTCGCGGCGCAGAGGGCCGCATTTTGCGCAGCTGGACGCCGTGCGCTGGGATCTGCGGGGCTTTAGGCTGCGTCTTCGGCCAGTTCGGCAGCGGCCGGCTGTTCATCGGCGGGTGGAGCGAGGAGGTATATGGCGCCGGCGAATCCGATGAGGGTGCCGGTGTCCAGCAGTATGTTTCGCAGGATGCCGGCGAGGATTTCGGTCTGGCTGGCTCCGCTTGGTAGGTGATGCAGATCGCTGACGAGGCTGTAGATGTGCAGTCCGGCCATGCCGAGTGCGGCGCCGAGCAGGATGCAGACGGTCGTGAAGGCCAGGCCGCCGACGCGTCCGGGAGCTAGGTCGGGCAGCCAGCGAGCGGCCACCGTCATGCCGATACCGAAGCATCCTAAGAAGACAAGCGTGACCCCGAACATCGGCGAGGAGCGTATTCCGCTCTTCGGACGTACCAAATGCCAACAGATCCCGAGGGGGGCAGAGGCTTTCGGCTGAGCAGACGACGTTGGGAGCCAAACGGAAGCGATCGGCCGATCGGGGTTCGCGCAGGGCGGTCGGCTCGGCGAAGCCAACGAGTCAAGTGTGGTGAAGATCTCGCTCGAATACTCGCGCGCCATCGACGGCAACTTCGCGTCCATCGCGCTGGGCAAGTGACGGTCCACATCCCTCGCGGCGACAATACGCGGCCGCCTCGGTCTGCGTGAGACAGCTCCTGCGCGAAGCCGACTGAGTCTCCGGGGCTGCGGGTCCGCTGCATGGCACTCGCCAAATGACACCGGTGCGGATCCTGCCAAGATGAGCACACCGTGCGCGCGACCCCCGCGACTCCGGGAAGCGACCTGACGACGCGGCCGCCGTTGTGGCCCCGTCTCGCAGCGGTCATCGCGCTCATCGCACCGCTTGTCATGGCTGTGGTGGCCGCGGTCGCATTGGTGGGCAATGTGCCGATTGCGCTGCTGGCGATCGGGCTCCTGCTGGGCTGCAGCGCGGCCATCTGGTTCACCTTGACCCGTCGCGGCTCACGACGAGCGGTCGGCGCCGCGCTGGCCACGCTCAGCGGGATCGGGTTGATCGTGGTGCTGGTAGCCAACTGGAGAGGAGTGGTGATACTGGTCGCACTGCTGCTGCTGCTCGCCATGTTCGGACTGGCCGCGCGCTACGCGCTGGGGCACAGAGGAGGGACGCGAGTCGGCGGCACGGCTGGGGCGGTCGCGCCGGTGGGCGCTTCCGGATCGTCGGTGCTGATCATCAACCTGAAGTCCGGTGGTGGTAAGGCCGAGCGTTTTGATCTCGCTGCTCAAGCCCGCCACCGGGGCATCGAGCCAGTTGTTCTGCGGCCCGGCGACGATCTGCTCGAGCTCGCCGAGAGCGCCATCGCACGCGGTGCGCAGGTCATCGGGATGGCCGGCGGCGATGGCTCGCAGGCCCTCGTGGCGATGGTTGCCGCGCGGTGCGACGTCGCCCACGTCTGCATTCCCGCGGGTACTCGTAACCATTTCGCCCTGGATCTCGGACTTAACCGCGACGACGTCGTTGGTGCGCTGGATGCGTTCACGGACGGCGTCGAGCGGCGCATCGATCTCGCGAGCGTCAACGACCGCGTGTTCGTCAACAACGCCTCGCTCGGTGTCTATGCCAAGGTCGTCCAGTCCAACGCCTACCGCGACGCCAAGCTGGAGACCTGGACGAGCATGCTGCCCGATCTGCTCGGCCCCGATGCCGAACCGACCGACCTCGAGTTCACCGCTCCCGACGGGAGCCGCTGCGACGACGCGCCACTCATACTCGTATCGAACAATCCGTATCGGTTGGCGAGCCTCGCCGGTACGGGCACACGGGAACGAATCGACTCGGGCCGACTCGGCATTCTGGCCGCACGGGTGCGCAGCGCCGCCGACGTGTCGACGCTCGTTGCGCTGGAGCTGGTCGGCCAGGCGGACCGCTTTCCGGGCGGGTTGTCGTGGTCGACCAAGGAGTTCGAGGTCCGGTCCGGGGGTCCAGTGGAGGTCGGGCTCGATGGCGAGGCGCTCGTGCTCGATCCACCCCTGCGCTTCGCATCGCTTCCAGGGGCGCTACGAGTGCGGCTGCCCAGCGCAGTCGGCCTACCGCCAGCCGCCAGAGCTGCCGCGCTGACTCCGGATAACCTGGGCGCACTTCTTCGGGTGGCGGCTGGGCGGTGAGCCACCCGGCCGCACGGCTCGCACTCGGACTGGCCATCTTCGTACTTCTCGGCTGGGGTCTCGGAGAGCTCTGGACCTCGGTCTCGGAGTCGGTCGATCTGCACGCGGTACGCGACGTGGCCGCGCAGCGCACAGCAACCTTCACCGACATCGCGCGTGTGGTCACTGGGGCGGGCAGCGCATTTCTGCTGGTTCCGTTCACCCTGATCGCCTGCCTGGCTTTTATCCGGGCGGGCCTGCACCGAGAGGCGCTCGCGGTCGCGGTCGGCCTCGCCGGCGCGATGCTGATCTCAGACTGGGTCAAGCTGCTCGTGTCGCGCCCGCGGCCGCCCGTGGAGCACCTGCAGGCAGTTACCGGCTCGAGCTTTCCCTCCGGCCATACGACGCAGGCGAGCGCATTTTGGTTCTCGCTGGCATTTGCGGTGCGAGCTGCGGGCGCATCGCCGAAGGTGACTCGCGCGGCGGGCGGCCTCGCGCTGTTAATCGCTCTCGCGGTTGCCGCGTCCCGCGTCTATCTGGGCGTCCATTATCCAAGCGACGTAGCTGCCGGCCTACTGCTCGGCGCCGGCTGGGCGCTGTATGTGTCCGGCTGTTTGCGGGAGCATGAGGTGCACTGACGATGCGGCGCTCCGTGCGACACCTGGACCGCCGGCTGATGAAGCTCTCCTTCCGTGCGCGCTCACCTGCGATGGACCGCGCGCTCCTCGGGATCACCCGGGCGGCGAGCTACTCCCGACTGTGGCTTTTCATTGCGGCGGCGCTGGCCGTGTTCGGCGGCCGAAACGGGCAGCGGGCGGGCAAGCGCGGCCTCATCGCGCTCGCAATCGCGGCGACAGTGGCAAACGGCCCGGCAAAGCTGCTCGTGCACCGCCGTCGGCCGTCCTCGCACTCCCGGCCGACGCTCATTCGCACACCACGGTCCACCTCATTCCCATCGGGCCACAGTGCCGCAGCGGTTGCGTTTGCCGCCGGCGCGAGCGTCGAACTGCCGGTACTGACGCCTGTTCTCGTTCCGCTTGCGGGCGCGGTTGCCTACTCACGAGTGCATACCGGCGTTCACTATCCCAGTGACGTCGCAGCCGGCGTGGCAATCGGGCTCGCCGCGAGTTTGCTGGCTACGCACCCCCCTCGGGGCGTCAGGCTTCGCGTCGCTCGGTAGGCCGGTGCCTCACTCACCAACCGCAGACGCGACGGACCGCATCCTCGAGCTCGCCGATGGCTACCCCTACTTCCTACAGGAGTACGGCAAGCACGTCTGGAACGGAGATAAGCCGAACCACGACGTAAACGTGAAAGCCGAGCGCATCTCGCTGACATGATTCGCGAATGTGACCCAGTCAGGCCATCGTGATTTGACTCTCCCGTACGACGTCCGTACGATACTGAAATGCGCACTCAACGGCTTGAGCTACGCCTGACGGACGAGGAGCGTCAGATCGACGGCGCCGCAGCAACCGCCGTAGGCGAAACGCTCAGCGACTTCTTTCGCCGAGCCGCACATGCAGCGCGCAGGAAGTGCTCACTGATCGCCAGGAGATCGCGCTCAGCGACCAAGAGGCGGCGCGCTTCCTCGACGCCCTAGAGAGTCCAGATGAGGACACAGTCGCGCGTCTGCGCGACCTGCGCCGCCGTGGCTCGTGAATGCTCGCCTCGGCGAAACCGAGCGCTACGACGCTGCCAAGCACGACATCTCGGGCTTCAGCTGCGGCAACGAGCTGCTTGACCGCTGGCTGGCGCGCTACGCCGGACAGAGCGAGCGCCGCGATGCGACTCGCACCTTCGTCACCACAACCGACGGTCACATCGTCTGTGGCTACTACACGCTGCTCGCGGGCCAGCTCGAGCACCGCGAGGCCACGCCCGAGACCGCCAAAGGACTCTCGCGCCACTTCCCGATCCCGGTAGCGATCCTTGCGCGCCTCGCAACCGACTCAAAGCACCAAGGCAGCGGTCTCGGCGCCATCCTGCTCAACGGCGCGCTCACCCGCATCGGCCGCGCCGCCGAAGAGGTCGCCGTACGCGCCGCGGTCGTCCACGCAGTCGACCAGAACGCCGCAGCCTTCTACGAGCGATTCGGCTTCAAAGCACTCGGCGCGACCATCGCGGACGCTGATGATCACCATTGCCGCCCTGCGAGCTGCAGACGAGCAATAGCCTCACACCTATCTACCAGTGCTCCCAGCCGGACTGGCCCGAACCACCCCGTGTCTGCGAGCTACGCGGCGACTAGCGTCGCGCGCACGCCGGGCAGCGCCGCCTGCCGCGTGTCCGCAGTCAGCAACGTCAGCTCGTGCGCGAGCGCCGCAGCGGCGATCCAGAGGTCGTTCGCAGGCTGCCTGCCGGAAACGGCCCGGAGTTGCGCGTAATGCGCTGCCACGCGGCGATCCACGGTCAGCACTGGGGCCTGTTCGAGGCTCCCCGTCAGCCGGGCGAGACGCTGCGCGCGCAGCTTTTCCGACGCGAGCAGCACGCCAACCTCCAGCTCGCCAATCGTTACGACACTAACGGCCCACGCTCCGGGCTCCTGCGGCACAACGTCTCCGGCAAGCACGCTCGTGTCCACGAGCTGCGTACTCACACGGCCGCTTCCGCGTCGCGCATCTTGCGCAACTCCACCGCCCACGAAGGATCGACGGGCGTATCGGCGAACAACTCGCTCAACGCCTCGGGCGGGGCCGGCGCCCGGGTGCCGGGTAGCGGCCCAAGCTCGGCGACCGGGCGACCGTCCACGGTGATCGTGAAGCGCTCCCCCTGCTCGGCGCGCCGCAGCACCGCACCGGCCTGATTGCGCAGCTCACGTTGAGGGATCCTCGTCGCTATACCGAGCGAGTGTAGCGCAGCTGCTACGCCATCGAGAGGCACACCTCGAACAAAAACGCTTCGTCCGCCGACGCTTACCGCTAAAAGACCAAGCCTGCACGCCCGCTCTACCGCTCAACCTCCCCAAACCTCATACCGCCAACGGGATTCGAAACGACGGCAGACACCCGGGTCGAGTGCACCTCAAGCGTATTCGGGGCTCCCAGTTCGCTGAGGTCATCTCAGATGCACTCAGAATGGTGTCGCGAATGGTGTCACGGGATCTACGCTCGGCACGCGACGACGCCGCACCAGCGGCCGCACGGGCGAGATGCTTTGACGAGACCTCGTACTCGTCGGCCAACGGCGAGACGCCGAGCGAGAGCAGCATGGCGGAGTGTCCGAGGGTGTCCAGCCTTTTCGGGCCGCGAGATGCTCCTCTACGGCACTGTGGCCGCCAGCTTTGGTCGGCCGCCAATCCCGAGATCAAGCTCGCGCTGCGAGCCGCGACCGGCGCGGCTCGCACTCTCGGCGCGTTCGGGGTGCCCACCGTCGCCCTTTCCCGCGAGCGCGATCGTCTGGGGGACGCCGCGGCCGCGCTCGCGCGCCCGAGCGATGGACCGGGCGCGCCCCCCGGTGGGTGGTCGGTCGCCACGGTGATCGCGTTCGCCGTGCCGAGCAACGCGCGCGTCGAGCGGCCGCGCTCGGGAGGCGAATAGAGCGCTGGAGGACGCGAACAGGTGCTCTCCATCTGCCGCCCACGACGCCCCACGCTTCCAAGAGGCCGTCGTCCAACCCCCTGTCGGGTGGGATCAGGGCGTCCTGCTCCGCACCCGGCGCCGGGCACGCATAGAAGGCAGATGTGCAAGCACGGAGCTTGAGCTGGCCGGTGCGGAACTGGTTCGCGTGGATCTCCAGCGTCTCCGGCTTTTCAAACACCGGCATCGCGGTGAAGTAACCCGTCAGGAGTCGCGTGACCGGCCTCTGCGCCAGCGCGAAGGCCTGGACGCGGTAGCCCCGCAGCGCGATGCCGCTGAAGGCGGGTTCTCTTACCGCCGTCCTCAGCGTCAGCTCGGTCGCGTAGACTTCGTGCCGGAAGCCGAGGGTCTTAGCGTCGAGTCCGCGAGTTCGGAGTCGTGGCTTTTCTTGAGTCAGCGACACTATCTGGTACCGGTCGCCGGCCCAGTCGATGGCGAAGGGGAGCAGCGCTCCGTAGGCCTTGGATGGCAGCCCATATCCCGCGACAACCTCCGGCTCACCACCTTCATTGTAGTCCCCCGATGGCCCCGCCCCAGCGGTGAGGGCATGCCATTCGGCAGCCCTCACCCCCGTACCTCTGGGGCGAAAGTGCAGCCTCAGCTTGAGGCGCCCACCAACCACGTCGTATATCCGCAGGTCATCCGAGCGTGATCGTGGCCGGGCTCCTCTGGCCGTGCCCCTGTTGAACGCGTCGTGGTTTGGGAGTGGTCACTCCGTCACGAGGAGCCACGAAGGCTGTTCGGTCTCGTGAAGCTCGATCCGCTCGTCGACCACCACATGATCGCCCCGCGGACCAGCGCTTACCATGATCTGCGCCTTTACCGTTTCCATTTGTTCATCGATCGACGGCGGGACGAACAGCGCGCCCGAGAAGATGGCGCCCATGATGAACCAGACAATCAAACCCAAAGCCACCCCTCCGAGGCGGACGTCCCACAACGGCCCCCTGGGCTTGCGTATGTCCACCGGCGCCCGCTCGCCGACAGGCTCTTGCGATAACTCCGGACTAAAAGCGCCCAACCGCACGATCCCTGCTCCCTGGGCCAGCGCGCGAGCGGCCTCGCTGCGTTGAGCGCTCCCGCCCACGAGTTCCTCCCACTGCTCAGTCCGGATCGTCGCCACGATCCTGATCTCAGGGTTGCGAGCCTGCTCGATCGTGCTCAGCGAGCTTGGGTCGAGTGCATCCACGAAGCGATCGAGACCATCCAGCCAGAGACAGATCTGCTGCGGTGAGCCCGGTAGCTTGAGGCCGTTGTCGAGTAGCAGGCGCAGCGCCTGCGAGTCCAGCGGTATGACCGCGAGAACATCCTTGAGCTCCCGGCTTGCAGCCTCATCGCTCGCTCGCGACTTGCCACAGCCCGGCGGACCGTGAACGACGACGCGTTTCGACACCCGCAGCGCACCGGCAAGTGCGCCGTCCTCCTCGTTGGGACGAGGCTGATACCTGCTCATCCGGCCCTCGGCGTCGCGCACCGGGTAGACCCCCAGCGCCTCCAGGCGCGCCACCCCCAGCGGTTCGGGAGGCCAGACACGCAGGGCACCCTTCAAGGCATTGCGATCTCGCACGCACTTGGCGAGAAGCTGACCGAAAGTCGTCAACAGGCCCACCAGCGCGACGGACATGAGCTTTCCGAACGTCGTGAGACTCAGGGCGGCCGTGATCTGCGGCAGGAACAGCACGAGGAACGCCAGTGCCGACGTCACAGTCGTGACAATCGCGTTGTGCCGAACCCCTGGGCTCACGCTGTGTTCCATCGAAGCAGAAGCCTATACGAGTGCCACTACCCTGAATAGTTCAGATAGCGGCAGAGTAGCCGAAATTGATCGTGGGCCCGTGTGACCCTGCCCCCGCCATCCTTCACCGTGCTAGCGACCCTGGGCACCTCGGCGCTCCGTGCATTTGAGGTGTGCCCCGGCGTCGGCTGGCGCCTCCACCATACGTGTTCGCGACGCGCGCGCCGTCATCCCGGTGGGGTGCAGATGATCGGTCACGTCGTCTGAACCACGCTCAGAGCGCCACGTCGCAAGCCTGGGCGTGGCGCTCACTAGCTCTGTGCCCCTTCCAACTGGGCCTCCGCTGTTCGGATTGCATCGATGGCGCGTTGTAAGACGCTGTTTACGCTGCCGCCGCCTGTAACGGGTCGCCGGCCGGGCGGCACGTCGTATTCGTAGTGGCCTTGCATGGCTTCGTAGGTCTCGGCTGCCCGCGAGTTGAGGTCAGCGATCTGACCGTAGGCAATCCGGACCGCCTTGTGGACATCAGTGAGGTCGGCTGCCGCGAGGGTGTCGGCGGACCTGTGCGGTGGTTAGCAGCCGGTGCTGGTAGAGGCTCGTCAGAACCTCTGTCGTGACGGGTGGCAGCGGCGGCGCGGCTGGTGTGAGGGCGCCCATCAGCCCGCGTCCTCGGATGTTGTGGCTGGCCGGATCGTCCGCCCGCGCGAGACAGCATCGCGCTCTGCATCGTGGTCACCGTGGAGCGCGTCAACGCCCGTCCGGCCACATATTCAATTCGCACGAACCACCAGCAGCTTGGGAGAGCGCTCCGGCCCGTGCGGGGCGCAGAACGCTAGGCCGTAGAGCCCACCCACGTCAAGGGGGGCCGAGATACCGCCTGCTGCACGTGCCGGATAGCCGATCGACTCGGTCGATCCCATAGGGAGAGCTGCCCATCGCAGGCAACTTCGAGATCATGCGAGCGGTGACGCCGACACACACGCAGCTCTCCGAGGAGATCGCCGAGATCCTCTGGGGTGGGACGAGTGCCCACCACACAGCAGCGGTCGGCGATCGCCTCGGGATGCCACCGGCGGAACCCGGCTTCGAGCCGATGGGATCGAAGCGAGGGCACGTGCGGAACCGTCTCGTTCGAGTCCCGCTCGAGGAGCTTAAGGAGATCGCCCGCAGAGTTATCGAGGAGTTCCCCGACGACAGCGCCGACCTCGACCAACTACTCAGCGGGGGCGGCTTCCGGGGACCGGATGGTGAGCTCCGAAACATCATCTTCGCCGCCGACGGCCCGAAGCCGCGCATCGTGTTGCGGGACGCCATCAGTAACACGATCGAGATTGTCGACGGCGCTCGGAACTGCCTCGTCTACGACCGCCCGATTGGCGCAAGCGGTCTCAACTGGGGCATGCTGCTCGATTGGTGGCAAACAGGGACAGGAGAGGGGGATCGTCGGGCGGCAGCCGAAGCACTCTATCTACGGCTGAAGCGGTCTCTTGCAGTCCCCCCGAGGTGCTGTTGTTCGAGACCTACTGTCGCCGGTACGCAGCCGGCGAAGAGGACTTGCCGGCGCTGATCCCGCAGGTCTACCTCCACTACAACCCCTACACGCGGAAGGAACTCGAATCGCTTGCGCCCGGCGCCGAGGTCAGACGCCAGCGCATGGACTTCCTGATGCTGCCCAACCAACGCCTGCGCCTCGTCATCGAGGTCGACGGCAAGCAGCACTACGCCGACGGCGATCGAGCGTCGCCCCAGCTGTACGCAAAGATGGCGCGGGAAGACCGTGGCATTCGTTTGGCTGGGTACGAGGTGTTCAGGCTTGGGGCTAGCGAGCTAAGCGGGGATACCGTGAGGGCAGCGGCAAGCGAATTTTTCGATCTGCTGCTCGACCGAGTGCGCACCTGATCGCTGTCCCAGCGGACGCTGAGTCCCGAGCTTCAAGGCTCTGCACGGCCTGCCTAGCACCGTCGCAGCCACCGCCCAGCGTCGGGAAACGGTGTCATATTGGTGTCATGGTGGACCCCACAAGACGCGAAATCCCTGCACTAGACAGGATTTTCGGCGATACCGCCAACGGGATTCGAACCCGTGTTACCGCCGTGAGAGGGCGGCGTCCTAGTCCCCTAGACGATGGCGGCGCGTATGCGGGTTCGAGGCTAGCAAAACGCCATAGCCGACCGGCGCTCCGCCGAGCGTGACACCACCCGGACCCCGCGGTGGCCGGTGCGATATCTTCGCCCTGCATCTCGCGGATGTGGCGGAATTGGTAGACGCGCACGGTTCAGGTCCGTGTCCAGGTAACTGGGTGGAGGTTCGAGTCCTCTCATCCGCACCATTTTGGTCATGTTGTAACCGAGGCCCCCTGAAAGACGGGGGTCTTGGTCTTTGTGCACATCCGCACGAGCACGGGTTCTTGAACCGCCCAAGCCGCGGATCTGCGAGAAGACGGACGCTTCTTCGCCTTCGAGGAGGTCAATTCGGACAAGGAGCTGCGAGAAGATCGCCTGGTTCAGCATCCGGCGTTGCTCCGACTCGGCTACGAGGTAGACGGCGTGGACGTTCTCAACGAGGGCCAGGGCCTCGTCCAATGCATCTGATGCCTCTGAGGCTTCGTGGGTGGCCGTCTCGACCCACCGGCGAGCTTGGGTCCGCTCGGCTGCTATGCGCTCCTGCTCGGCCTTGAGAACGTCCTCATCGACACCGTCGCGGTAGAAGAGCTGTAGGAGCTTTTTCTGCTCGTCTTGGAGGTCTCGTAGCCGGCGCTGATGTCGCTCGGACTGCCTGCGGGCCGTCTCTAGGCGCACGCCGACCTGGTCTTTGAGTTCGCGCCGGATGTCTTCGCACTCGGAAGGCGTCAGTTGGATCGTGCGGTAGTAGCCCTCGATGGCCTGTTCGACATCGGCCACCGGCAGATACCCACCGCCGCAGGCTTGGCGGCGCTGGCCGCTGAGACACCTGAAGTAGTCGTAGACACCTCCGTTGCCTTTGTGGCGTCCGTAGATCAGACGCCCGCCGCAGTGGCCGCAGAAGATCGACCCCTTGAGGTAGTGGGCGTGCTTGTGGGAGCGGTCGCCAGCGAGCCGATTGGAGGCGAGGGTGTGCTGGACCTTCTCGAAGATCGCTGGATCAATGAGGGGCTCGTGGCGACCTTCGCGCTTGACGCTCTTGTGCGTGACGATGCCGATGTAGTAGTCGTCGCGGAGCATCCGGTAGACACCGTTGCGGCTCAAGGGTTTGCCGGGGCGCTTCGGCGCCGGCCGCGTGCGTAGGCCGATCTCCTCCAGGAAGTCGCGCAACGAACTGATGGAGTGCTCGCCGGTCGCAAACGCCTCGAACCCGTCCTGCACGAGACTGTCGCGCTCCGGGTCGCGGGCGATCGTTCGGACTTCCTTGCCGTTGATCCACTCGCGCGCGTTCATGTAGCCGATGCGCGCTGGACCCATCGTGCCGCCATCGGCGAACTTGCGCTCAAGGCCCATTTTGACCTTCCTGCCGTCCCTGCGCGAGCGGTGCGCGTTGACGCCGGTCATGACGGTGTAGAAGAGCATCCCGTCCTCGTCATCCCCGATGCGCTCTAGCGTGGACTCCAGCTTGCTGCCGTTGCTCTCGATCTCCCGCTTGAGCCAAAAGGCATCGAACTCATCACGCGCTACGCGCGAGAGGTCATAGAAGATCACGAACGTTGGTTGCAGATTTCCAAGCTCCCCGAGCATCTGCTGCAAGGCCGGGCGACGCAGGTTCGTGGCGCTCCGGCCCGGCTCGACAAACTCACCGATTATCTGCGCACCGAGCCGCTCGGCGTGATGTTCACACGCCTCGCGCTGTCCCTCGATCGAGTAGCCCTCCTGACTATGCCCGGTGAGCTGCCCCGTACTTGACACCCGCAGGTAGATCACCGCCGTCTTATGAGCTTCCGTGGTAGCGATATTCTCGTCTATCGCTGTAGGTGGCGCGAGAGGCATCATGACTGCACCTCTCGATAGAGGCGGCTTAGCCAGCGCGGCAAGAAGGCCGGAGCCTGGAGCGACGGCGGGAATGGTGAGCTGATGATGGTAATGCTGTGACGCTTCAGCTCAGCTTCCAGTGCCGAGGATAGGACGGGATCGCACGCAAGGCGCCGATCGTCGGCCATGATGAGATAGCCACTTTGGCCGAGCGTCAGCCGGTGCAGCACTCGATCCAGGGCCGGGCGTCGCAGCCGGCGACCGGATACACCGACATCGGCATAGACCCGAGTGATAGCGACCCCCTGGTTGCGGGCAAACTGCTGACAGGTCGTGAACTGGCGCTGGAGCACTGCGGACTGATCCGTTTGGTCGATAGAGGCAACTCGCAAATAAGCGATCGCCTCACTTGGCTTTGGTGTTGATGCATTTGACATACTTCCTCCTTTCTTCTTATGGTGATACTCTCTACCAATTGACGTTCTCGCGTCAATTTCGCATCACCTCCTATGTTTTTTGGCTGGCTTAAGCATTTTCCCGTTAAGTTTTGATTTAAGCAACCTGTGAATTTGGTAGGTGCGGGTCGGTCCAAGCAGTAACGCCCAGACGAGACCCGTATGCTGCCGGTACTCGTTGACATCCTGCTGGACCCTGAATTCGAGAAGCAACTCGACACCGAACACCCTGTATCGCGACTCGTGGGAACGAGCCACACCTTCCCATCATCTTCCTTTCGTCCCTTCGGCCACCGCGTGGAGTTAGAAATTGATGACGACGACCATCGTAAGATCCGTCTGTTCCGGGAGGTAAAGAGGGAAATCCTCGTGCCAGACCAACGCGCCGCGATCGTTCGGGTTCATACGCGATTGTCAAACCCGTATCCAACTGAGGACAGTATAAAAACCTTGAGTGCTGGTCACTTTTACATCGGTAGCCGTCTGGACCGCCAATCAGCATCGGCAGGTGACTGGATGATGCACTTTATTGACCTTGGCGAGCGAAAGGGGCCAGGGGACGAGGTGACGATCGCCATAAGTGAGGAACTCTTTGACAAGGGGCTCGCCGAACGACACCCAACTCTATGGATGACCGCAAATCACGCAGGGATTATGGACCTTTCGCTTGCTGTACAGTTGCCCAAGACAAAGCGGGCCGGCGCCAAAGCCGAGTTCCGTATAGTTCGCAATCCCCACTCGGACAGCGAGATCCTGAAGCGTGAACCAATTACCATTACACGGGATGGGTGGGCGAAGGTCGAGTTTCCTTCCCTAGAAACGAAACTAAACCATGTGTACGGTATCTTTTTCCCCGACCTAGATATTTACGAATGAGTGAAATTATGGTATAAAAATAATCATACCTGTAAATAGGGTAAATAGGGTGCTGCCTTTTGGCCGACCGACTTGCCACTTCGCTTTGAGACGGCAAGTCAAATCGGCCCAAAGGAGAGGACGCACATGAGTAGTACAGATGACTCACAGCCGCGACGCAACGGTTGGACCGAGGCAGGTACTATCTCGGTGTGGGCTTGGGACCGTGAATGCAGAGCCCATCAAGAGCGTCGCCCTATCTTGCTCGCCGTCGAAGAGTGGGAAAAGGCCGGTCTTCGCGGCGTCCATGTCATAGATATATGGGCTCCCGACCCGGCCGTCACTAAGCCAGAGGAAGAGTCAGACCTCAAACACGATCTTGAATTTTGGCGAGACGAGGACTCGGGTTCGTGGCGATTCGCCGAACTGGTCGAGGCCGGTCAACTGCATTACGTTGGTTCACTTCCGGCCATCCCAGGGTACAACCCCCGGCAAGCTGTGAGGGCTATCGGAGATCATACCGAGAACTAGCAAGACGCAACCTTTACTGGCTGCATTACCCCCACCCCCGGCGCTCAATCCAGAGCGTCCGGGGGTTCTTTATATTCACCGCTTCACTTCACCCTTGCCGTAATCGTGGCCGTCAGCACCGTGGCACCCTTGGCGAAGGAGTGACGAGCGCCCTTCGGGTGTCCGGTGACACGCCAACGCTTGCCGTTGGTGTCGATGCCTTTTGCTTCGCAGAAGACAATCCGCTTGTAGTTCGGCCCGGCCGTTGTCCATTCCATCCCCACTGGAGGACTCACTAGCACGCTGATATCCCGGTGATCTCCCGTGCTGTCGTCCCCATTGCGATGCACCACCAGCTTGAAGGGATGGGCGCAGGAGCTACCGGCGACCGTCTTGGCGATTGTCCGTGCCGGTGATGCCGCTGCCAGAGCTGGGCTCTGGTTGTAGAGCAGTACGGAGGTGGTTGAGGAGCTGCCACGTTCGACGCTCACTTGGGCCTGTGCCTGGGTGTAGCGGGAGCGGCCCAGTAGCGCCATCCCGGCTGGCGTGAGCGTCACCGGAGCCAGGCCGTTCTGCTCTTCCTGCCCGACCAGCAAGGAATCCCCCAGCGTCACCGAGAACGCGCTCGCCCCGATGACCTCGCCACCGACCGAGAGCTGCACGCTGCCCCGGCAGGTATCGCCGGGGTCGCCTTGGCAGTGGGCCACGGCCTGAGCCACGCCGCCCGTCACCCCGATTCGCCCCTGGGTGAAGATGGCCTGCACCGGGTCGAGCGGCGGGGTCGTAAAGGCCACATCACCGCCATAGACGGTTCCGCTGGCACCCGTGACCATGATGCGGAAGTGGTAGGAGCTCGCCGGCACGAGGCCGGTCAGAAGCCCTCCGACTTCGATGCGCCCCGGCGAGCTGGCCGCCGGTAGCTGGTAGGGCGGAGTGACCGAGCCATAGGCGGTTGTCTGTCCGTACTGGAACTGCACCGCCACCGCCTCATTACAGGCGCAGACCCCACCCGCCACGGCGGCAAGCGTCGGCACCACCCGCTGCACGCCGTTGGTCGAGATCGTCCTCGAGCTGGGGGCCTGAAACTCGAACGACGGCGGGGCTACTTCGGTCGGCCCAGACGGCGAGGGAGCTTCGGCCTGAGCCGGGATCACCATGAGGCCAGAGAGAAGCGCGGCTGCGATGCCCGTAGCCAGCCAGCGGATGATCGGGTTCAAGATGAAGCTCCTTTGGTTCGTGGTTCTAGGCTCAGCGCGGGCGGAGCTGCTACTGCCCCGCCCGCGCTGAGCCCATACCCCTGCGTGTATCGACGGGAAAAGCTCGGTTCTGGGACAGGCCGCGCAGTGCCGCGGTCGGTCGCACACGATCGCCGTCGACGGTCAGCAGGCCCTTTTCCTTCATGCGTCCGACAGCGGCGCGGGCTTCGCCGCCCAGCGGACCGTCAGCGAACCCGCGCAATAGGACGGCCGTTGGGAGTCCGGCATTTGCCCGGCTGAGCCGCATCGCGATAATGCGCTCCCACTCCGGGCGACTATGTACCCGAGCCCGCCGGCGCTGCACCACCGCCGGCGGGTCGCCGCTGAGCCCAAAGCGCATGTTGAGACGCTGGCGGACGCGCTCGGGCGAGAAGTCACGGATCGCACCAATGTCGCGCAGGGCGTGTCCTTCGACTACCCGCAGGCGCAGGATCTCGAGATCGCCCTCGGTCGGCAGCGTGCGTTGCCCCAGGTTGGTACTGGTTCGTAGGCCGAGGCCGTGTGCGTGCAAACAGCAGGCGACGTTGTAGAGCACCGCCCCGGTGATACCCGGAAGCGCAAGCAGCTCTATAGCCGGCCGCTGCAACTGCTCGATGTTCTTGACGCCGGCAGCTCGCAGCGCTCGTTTTGTGCCGGGCGCAAGCCCAAGCTCGGCGATCACCATGCGGGCTATTCCGGCTTCGGCTCGGTACGGATCAGGCGCAGCGCCGAGAACTCATCGAATTCGATGACGCCGGACGGCAGCCGCCAGTAATCGAGCCGAGAGCCAGCTCCCTGCCCGGTGAGGATGATGCAGCGGTAGCCCCCAGCGCCATCCTCGCGCACGAGCTCTCCAGCACCGGAGACCGCTGTTCGCGGCTGAACCTCAAGCTCGACAAACTCATGCGCTAAACCGCAGGCCACCATCGCGCAGACCCAGGCGACGTTATCGAGGTCCGCTAGATGCTCCAGCTTCCGGAGGAACGCATCACTGAAGACGTAGTGACTGAGCGGCCAGCCGCCCCAGTCATACGGGCCTTCGAGCGTCTGGACCCACTGCTGCACGATGAGGACATAGAGCGTCTGCGACAGATCGAGCGGGCCAGGTAAACCGCCCCCGCCTGGCGGACCGGGCGCGAAAGGGTGTCGCCCGGTCCGCCCGTCGGCCCACGCGACGGTGCCGACTACCGCAGAACCCTTGCGGCCGGAGCCGAGCGGGATGCGACCATTACGCGACGCCATAGGCCCTATGCCTACGGGGGCAGCGGCGCCGCCGCAACTATTCCCTTCGCCTCCGAACAAATCGGTTCCCTCGGGAATAGAAACATTCGTCAACGAATGCTAGGCCGAATGAAGCCCGTAGACGATCCGCCAGAGACGAAGCAGCGGATGCAGGAGGCGCGCAAGCGATCCTCCCGCCCAAATCAGGCGTTTGGTGATCTCGCGTCTCGGCGGTGCCAGCGCGCTATCTCTCGATAGGTACATGGCGAACATGCAGCCGGCGATGACGACATGCTTCTCGCCGTCCCTAAGCGCGCCGGCCTCGGCTACGCAGCGGCGCATGAGCTGGCTGACGCGCTCGATCGCGAACCGCGGCGTCGGGTAGTGGCTCACATAGCTGTGACCGCCGCTGGCCACATCTTCTTCCTGATCGACATAACTGTCGAGCATCGCGGTCAACACCGAGATCCACGGGAAATAGGCGTGTGCGGTTTGAGCGATGACATCCTCGGAGCAGCTCGGTTCACTCGCCAGCGCCATGAGTGCAAACAGGGTGAGGTTGGTACTCGCCGCCGCTGTCAGCTCGAACCACTGCGCCTCGTGTCCCTGCGGAAACTCGCGCTTGGCCCAGGCCCGGAGCAGGGCGTCGCGCTGGAACGCATCGGGGGCGTGGTTGAGTGCGCAAATCCGCCCCCTGATTGCCTCCCGCATGAGGTACGGACGCAAGAGACCATAGGACGGCAGATGTTCGCAGGGGGCTCGGCAGGCCATGACGAGCGCCACGAGGTAGCCGCCATCGTCGCGCCACGGGCTATGGCGGTAGTAGTCGGCCATCGGACTTCCAGGATCGAGCGCGTCGACGAGCGCGCGGTGCAGCTGCAGGCCGTTCATCACGCCGGCGCCGGCGCTGCGCTCATTGACGTTGTCGAGGTAGTCCCAGATCACCTCGTAGGCGACCAGCAAGCGAAGCAGCGTTGGGCTCCGGGCGCGCGGCAGAATCGAGAACAGAGCCGCCCCGTCGATATGGGTGCGCTGATCGGTGAGGGCGTTCAGCGCATCTATGCGGATCGCCGGATTGGGTATGACCCGCGCCAGGCGTCGCCAGTGGCTCACGTCGTGGGCGACGGCGGGGAGCGCCCAGGCCAGCTCATGCGCTGCGGCGGTGGTCAGCGCACGAAGCTGACGAACCGTCAGCGGGCTTGCGTCAGTGCCGTTGGTAGAGAAATCGGCTCGGCATGGCTCTAGTACGCGGGGCTCTCGGTGTTGGCAGGCACGCGAACCACGAGGTATCCCGGTAGTGCGACGGCGACGAACGCGATCATGCTGACCAGTACGAAGCTCGTAATCGCCGCGAAGATTTCAATGTTGAAGACTGTCGGAAAGCCGGTGACGGTCGCCAGGAACCGACTGCCAAGGAGCTGCGCGTACAGGCCGAAGACGGCTCCAATGAGGCAGCCGACAATGAGCAGGATGCCGGCTTCGCAGAGCAGCCAGCGCCGCAGGGTGTCTTCCTCGTAGCCCTGCACCTTGATAAAGGCGATCAAGTCGCGGCGCTGCCAGATCATCGCCCCCATAGAACCGATCACCGCCAGAATGGCCGCGATCAAAACCAGCAGCCTGATTTGTGTCAAACGCGAAAGACCTTGCTTGGCGATGGCAAATCGACGTTCATCCCGTTCGGCTGAGGTTTCCACAACCAACCCCGGCACCGCAGCCATCGCGAGCCGGATACGTTCACGCACCACCGCCGCGCTGGCACCTGCGGTGGTCTGAATCGCATACGCGGTTGGTGCGTTGCTTTGCCACCCTTGCGCGTAGGTTGCGGAGCTGAATATGACAGCGCCCGGCGCCCAACCCAGGTTTGTCGTCAAAGCAGCGACTCGAAGCCGGAGCGGACGGGGCGCAGGGAGCGTGAAGGCTTGGCCGACGTGTAGATGATGTTCGTCGGCAAGCGCCTGTGAGAGCACCGCCCAGCCGCCACGGCGCACTCGCTCGGCCGCAAGTATCGGATCGCCGCTGACGATCTGAGTGGAGGGAATCGGATGGGACAGGCTGCCCGAGGGAGCCAGCACCCACAGTCGGCGGTCTCCCCAGTCCAGGAAGCTGCCCCGGAACACGCTCACCTGGCCGACACCCGTCACCCGCGCGAGCGTGGCCGGATTGACCGCCGTGGACGAGAACGGCGTCGTCGGCTGAACATTCAATCTGCCACCCGGCAACACCCAGAGATCGGCAGCGGCATCTATGTCACGGGATGCGCGGTTGAGGCCGCTTTCAAGATTGGTTTGTATGCCTTGAAACTCGACCACGCCAAAGACCGCCACTGCCGCGGTTGCCGCGATAGCGAGTGACCGCACTCGTGTCTGTGCGGTCTGTAGCTGGGTGACGGCAAGCGCAGAGCCCACCCCATCCAAGAGCTTCGACAGGTACTCGAAGAGACGCACGAGCGCATCAAACAGCAGCGGCATCAAGGCGACCAACGCTGCTACGAGTGTGATGTTGCCGACAAGCGCCGCCTTAGTATCGAACAGCAAGATCGCCGTCGTAACCGCCAGGCAGCTCAACCCGAGGATCACCCGCGCTGCCATCCATCTGCGCCTATGACCTGCGCGGTCGGAGAGCGGCTGCAACGTTCGCGTCAGGATCTGGCGCAGCGGCCAAAAGACCCCAACAAGCGCCGCCGCCATACCGCCGCCGATAGCCAGTGCGAAGCATTGCCACGTCACGACCCGGCTGTTCCCGATCGGGAAGGCCACCGCCAGGTAGTTCGGCGTGCCGTGAAAGACCTCGATCGAGAGGAAGTTGCCGAGCAGCAGCCCCAGCGCACACGCGATGCCGCCGATCACCAGCGCATCGAAGATGAGGATCCTGGCGGTGTCCCAGCGGCTCGCCCCCTGCGGGCGGATGTCTTCGATGAGCGCCCGCCGGGAGGGCACCGTAATGAGCATGGCGTTGAGTGCAAACATGAAGCCCACCAGAGCGCTGATGCCCGAGAACAAAGACTCACTTCGGCTCTCAGGTGCCACCGCGACCTTGAACAGTTGCGAGTCGAATGCGCCTGGCACAAGGTTGACGTTCCATCGCCCGGCGAGGCGTTTCAGCGCCGCGCGCGCGACCTGGGCGCGGGCGGGGTTGTAGCGCACGAAGATCAAGCTGATCTTTCCCGGTGCGCCGGTTATCCGCTGGGCGTACCCGATGGGCGCCACCGCCACCGGGCTATGCACCAGCCCCCCGATTTCGGACTGGCCGAGCGTGGTGCCGACAAGCGTTTCGATGTAGTTGGCGCCGACCTGCAATTTGGCGGTTTGCAAGGGACCGACCCCGATTTCATGCGCCAGCGGCGTCGGCAGCGCGATCGCTTGCTGCCCGGCGAGCTGCCGGGCTGAGAACCGCCGCAGTAGCGGCCCGCTGGCGCGGACCTGCTGGGGATTCACACCGATGAGATAGACCGATCGTTCACCCGTGCGCCCAATCACGTTCACCTGTTTGTCGAGCACCGGCAACGCCACCTGCACGCCCGGCTGTCGCTTTACTTCGCCAAGCAGATGTTCACTGACACCTTCCGGCCCGCGGGCCTCAAGCTGGACCTGCGCGCTCCCTACAAACTGCGTATTGAGCTGCGAGACCGCGTTGGTCAGGCTTGTGCTCGCGACCTGCGAAGCGAACAGCAACGCCACGCCGATCGCGATACCGAGGACGGCAAACGCCTCCTGTATGAGAACGGTTTTGGATTTGAGCCGGATCTCGTACAGGTAGAGGATGCCCGACAGGTTGACGCCTGTCATGGGTCAGGCTCCTTCGCGGAGTGCTCCCGCTGCCTCTGTCGGCGCGTGGTCGGGCTGGTACTCGGTGAGGTGCCCGTCGCATAGTTCGTGAACCTGATCGGCGAAGTAGGCGGACTGCGGATCGTGAGTCGCCAGCACCAGCGCCATCTTCCGCTCATGGCAGAGATCGCGCAGCAAGCCGAGCACTTCACGGGTGCGCTGCGTATCGAGGTTGCCGGTCGGCTCGTCGGCGAGCACCAGCTCGGGCTCCATCGACAGCGCCAGCGCGATCAAAACGCGCTGGCGCTCCCCCATCGAGAGCTGCTCGGTGCGGTGCCGCAGCCTGTCCCCGAGACCGAGCCGAGAGAGGAGCGGTTCGACGTTGGGCTGCGCCTTGCGCACGTTGGCGAGCAAGAGCTTCAGCGAGGCGTTCTGCACGGCCTGAGCCCCCGGCATCAGGTTCCGCGGCTGGCCGATGATGCCGAGCTGCTTGAGCCGGTAGGCGTTGACCTCCTTCCGCGACATCTTCAGGACATCGCGGCCGTTGACGAGCACCTCGCCGCTGTCGGCCTCCTTCAGACCGGCGATGAGTTCAAGGAGCGTCGTCTTGCCCGATCCGCTCGGACCGTAGAGGGCGACGAACTCGCCCGGCGCTACCGTCATCGAGACGCCGTCCACAGCCCGCACCGGCTCGCCGGCGACCATTGGATAGTGCTTGACGAGGTTGCGCAGCTCCAGCATCTACGCCGAGCCTACGCCACGCGAACCTCCAATGCTCGCCCTGTCTCCCTCGGGAAACGGGATGACCTTACCGTCCGTTCGCTGCCCAGCCATAAGCTTCAGCGACCGCTTCCCGGTGATCGACCACACCCGATCGGCGAACATGGCCGATTCCAAGTCCGACGTGCTCATCAGCACCCCGCAGCGCGGCTCGGATGACTCGACCAATGAGCGCAAGAGATCGGCCGCTTCCTCGGTAGCGCGGCTTCCCCGAATGTCGAGTAGATCGTCGATGACCACCACCTGCGGACTGCCGGCAAAGCCTCGCGCAAGCCCAACAAGCAGACGCTGCCAGTTGGAGAGCTCGCCCCAACGCCGCCCGAGACACGGCTTGGCGCCGACGCGCTCGAGCGCCTGCGCCGCCGTCCGTTCCGCCTCGCGGCGTCCGCAGCCATGCAGCGCGAGCGGGAGGCCCACGAACTTGACGACGTCGAGCCTCAGTTTCGGCCCCTCGGCATCAACCCACCTGATCGCGTGACCCAACAGACCATTGAGATCCTCCGCCACCTGCCGGCTGCCGAGCGACACCGTCCCTTTGTTCGGGCGCTCCATGCCGGCAGCGATCTTGAGCAGCGTGGTCTTGCCCGCGAACTTCGGGCCGGTGACCGCGACAATCTCGCCTGGCTCGACGTCGAGCGAGACGTTCGCCAGCACGTCCGCCCACTCCGAGCCGCGTCGGTAGCCCTTCCAGACCCCCTCAACCGAGAGCGTCTCGCCGGCCACTACGCCACCCCACCGGAAGCGAGATCGTCAAGCAGTTCCTCGAGTTCGTCGCCCAAATGTTCGAGGCGTTGAGACATCAGCCCCCACAGCGTTGCTTCGTCCTTGTGCTGGATGGTCCGCAACCGGGACCGCGCATCCACCGGCTTGTTTTTGGCACGACGCGAGCGCTGCTCCCGCAGGACTCTCGCACGGGCGAAGTCGTAGGCGGCGGTGTATATCTCCTCCTGTTCACGGACGAGTTGGAGCAGGCCGGCGACATCCTCGTGCTCAGTGAACTCGAGCTTGCACTGAAGCGCATCGCGGATCATGGGCGGCAGTTCGGTGCTCTTCAGCCAGCCGCGAAAGTGCTCCACACCTTCGGGGGTGGCCGCATAGCGGTCCAGCGTCGGTTCGTCCGGCGGCCCTTTTGAGAATCACCCGTACGAAGCCCTTCCTCGCCAGGCTCGGCAGGTTGTCGTAGGCGGACCCAGGAGGGAAGCGCGCGACGTTGAATCGGTCGGCCAGGCGGCGCGCGACGCCCGCGATCGTGTCCGGCTGCTGGACCACCAGCCCCAGCACCATCATCTGCGGGGTGGGGTTGCCTGCGTTGAAGCTCGCCACTGGCTGGGATGCTAAACCAACCCGCTTGTCGGCATATGGCCTGCTCGAATTGTGCCGGTTTGTAGACAAAGCGCAGACCGCACGCCAAGCCGCTTAGCACCATCCAGAGCGGCAAATCGGAAACATCTGGGCAGCCCTGCATCACCGCCAGTCCATGCTAGGCAGCCGCTCGCTTGCGGATGCGCCACGTCCGTGCTAAGCGCTGTCGCCCTGGGCGTGTCCGTCAAACGGAACAACCTCGCCTGCGTCCGTCAATCGGCCGGACATCAGCTTCAGCAACCCCTTGCCGGTGATGGTCACCACCCGATCGGCGAACATGGCCGACTCCATACTCGACGCGCTCATCAGCACGCCACAACGCGGCTCGGATGCCTCGACCAGTGAGCGCACGAGGTCCGATGCCTTCTCGGTTGCCGGTTCGCCGAGAGCGTCAAGAAGATCATCCACGACGACGAGCTGCGGGTTGCCGACGAATCCGCGCGCGAGCCCTACCAGCACTCGCTGCCAATTCGAGAGCTCGCCCCAATGCCGTGCGAGGCAGTCGTGAGCATCGACTCGCTCGAGCATCTGCGTTGCTGCCTGCTCGGCCTGCCGCCGTCCACGACCGCCCCGAGCCAACGGCCACCCTACGAACTCGGAGACCCTGACCTCCAAGCCTGGCCCATCGCGATCCACCCACCGGACTTCCCGAGGTCTGTCCGCCAACGCCGTGAGCGGCCGACCAGACAACGCAACGGTGCCCTTGTTCAGAGGCTCCATACCCGCCGCGACCTTGAGTAGCGTCGTTCGGCCCTCCTGCCGACCGCCGACGATGGCCACGATCTCGCCGCGCACGACCTCCAGCGAGACGCCGGCAAAGACCGGCACCCATGCCTCCCCGCGTGAGTAGCCCTTCTCCAGACCGCTGATTGAGAGCAGTCCGGACATCAGTCGAGCGACCCAACGAGGGGCCTATACCGCCGCCTGCGGCTCGGTCCTGACAGGCAAGCACTGGCCATGCCATCGGAACGGTACACCGAGACCGATATCGACTCCGCAAGCTCATCCGACGCACAAACCGAGAAGTCAGCCCGTGCCAGTCCGAGCGACCGCAGCGCACGCCCACGCCGCGCAACGGCACTTGTGCGACAGGACAGGAACACGTCCGGACAACTCCATATGGTCTCGCCCATGAGGATAGGTAGAATTATCGCGGCTGTGAGCCAGCTAAGTGAAGCGACGCACCGCAGCTGTCGTCCACCGAATAAGCTGCGATTCATGGCGTCCATGATTGATTTATAGTGGTGTTCCGATCTTTGCCCATGTTTATGTAAGTAGGACGCTCCAGTAAACGCAGTGATTTGGAATGTTACAATCCTAATAGGAGACCTTACATGAGTGTTAATCCCGAAGATGCACGCGAGCGAGCCCCCGTCTTTGTCGTGATGCCATTTTCGGACGCATTGGACGATATCTATTCGGCGATCAAGGGCGCTGTATTCGAAAGAGGCTTGCAGGCTATCCGGGCTGACGAGATTAACCGCAGCGATCCATTTATGGAAAATATCTTTAATGCGATTGAACAGGCTGGTCTGGTTATCGGCGTCACATCAAAAGGAAACCCCAACGTGACTTACGAGCTAGGCTACGCTCGTCATCTGAATAAGGAGACAATTCTCCTAACCGATAACGTAAAAAATATTCCGAGCGACCTCAAAGACCTTAACCACCTCGTCTACTCGCCTCGTGATCTAGCGGGCTTGACCGAAAAACTCGAAGACTGGCTAGATAGCTCCCGGTTTCTAGCTTCGGAGCGTTCACGAGGGGTCTTGCGCCGAGGGGAGGTATTTGAGGAAGTTGTAGACGGAACATTCTATTTGCAAAAAGCTCGACCAATACCATCTAAGGCAAAAATAAAACAATATCTTACCAACAGTACAACCATGCCGCAAAAGCTTCTCTACCTGACAGACGAAGGTTTGGCAACCTACCTAGCACTCTGTGAAGATCCTCTTTACGGTTACTATCACGAGACGGTCCAATATGTCGTAGATCACTGTGAAGCACTGGTCAACTGCATACTCGATCACTGTGGATCGCCGGAGGTAGATTTTATTAGCTTGGGGCCGGGTAATGGGCACAAGGATGCGGTTTTCTTGCAAGAGCTTTTGCGGCGGGCACGTAGTCCTCGGTACACTTATTACTATCCGTACGACGCGAGCGGCGGACTTTTGCTTGAGTCGATGCGCACGATACTCGCCAGAGACCTCCCGCTTGAGAGGCTTAGAGTAAAGGCTATCGAGGCAGACGTAGAGTCTTTGGCGGAGTTCAAGAAAGTGTTTGACTTCCGCGAGGAGCCGAATGTTTATTCTCTACTTGGAGGGCTAGATAATACCGGAAACGAGGTAGCCCTCCTAAATTCGCTTTACCAGCTCATGAACCCCAATGACTGCCTATTGATTGAGGTTCGCAAGAAGGCAGAATCGGGACCAAAGGCAAAGGCAATTGGGAAAATCGATCTAAATCGACGTCTAGACCTAGCACCCTTGCGTCATATTGGGGTGAACGTCGATCCCAAAACGGTTGCCTACGATGAAGTCGCTAGTACTAGTTCTATCCATAATACCAGGACAATTGCGGCAATCGTTCCACAGCTCAAGCTAGATGGTAAGAGCCGCCGGAATGTGGGCCTGTTCAGTGTCCATTATTACGAAGACAGCGAGATCAGGCAGAAGCTAAAAGAAATCGGGTTTCGGCTGCTATTACCGCCAGATGACAATCAACCGAATTCTCTTTTTTATGTAGTGTGCAAGGGCTAACACCAATACAAGGATTAGCCGCACACCGCCGATTGTGCGACGCCGAGTCAGTGCGCCCACCAGCTCCCGCTCTGCGACGCGGACCGCGATGACCGCCCCAGCCACGATCCAACGGGGGGTATGGCGTAGGATTTGCTCATGCGAGTCGGGCGGGAGGATCAGAGAACTGGATCAGAGCAGCGGAATGCGCCAACATCAGGAGAAGGCGCCCGTAATCGACCGATACCCAGGCGGCGCAGGCTTTAGAATGACTTTTGACGAACAAGTACGTCGAATACGCGAAAACGATGCTCAACAAGCAAGAGAGCATGCAGAGTCCGCTCGGAGGCGGAACCTCGCGAGAACGGCGCTCGAAGAGACTTGGAAGAAGGTCACTGTAGCTATAGTTCATTCGGGTCTCCCGCCCGATGCCCAGGTGCCTACTCCTGAAGGCATTGTGCGAGGCAATGAAGCTTATAGACAGGGGGCGCACGACACTACAGGGAGTTTTCTTGGTGAGCCCTGGATTCGTCGTGTCTCGCAGCGCCAGCGTCGAGCAAGGGATGAAGCAGTATTGAGTGCAATGAGCTCATCGGTCCAGCCGGCTTGGGACATGAAGTCATATATATACGGCGACGGTATGCATAATAGAAATAGCCATACCGGCAACGAGAGCGGCAGCGAAAAGCTATTCCTTGCTCAAGACTCGACAATTTATAGATCGAGTGTGGTGGAGCGATGGCATTACCCTTCAGTGTACCTATCTGGTTATGATTGGTATTACCCTATTAGCACTTGTATGGCGTTGGGAGACGACGTAGCTGGTGTACTTGAGTCGGCGCTAGTTATACTAGTTGCTAGAAGAGATCTAGAACTTAAATAGTCTCTACGCTCGACTGTCTCTCAGTAGTTGCGTCCGATGCCGCTTGTACGACATGAATCGCCTAGAGCCTAAAGACGCGCCCCGGAGCGTAGATATTGACCCTGAACCATTCGCCTTCGGCAACGAGTTGGTTATTTCGGACTAGAAGGGCTCGAACGAGGTGACTTCCTGTGTATCTGGTGCTCTCCCAGTTCTCGGTCTGATCGGTGAGCCCGCGGCCCTTAGGATCTCTGCCTTTGAATATCTCCCCACGGAGGCCATTCTCAGCCCGAGCATGGCCGCCTGTGTTAGCCACCTGCCACCAGACCTCGACATGGTTTGGGGCGACGACGCGAGCCTTGAACTTGAGTCGGTGATCGACGAATACGAGCGGACCGTCCGAAGGGTACGGCCGTCGCGTCTGCCCACGCTTTCCACGTTGTACCCAAGCCTCAACGGTGACAGAGTAGCGTTGGTCCAGAGCATCCCCCCACCCTCGTTCCGAGGGTGTTTGAGCGTGGCTGAAGTCGCCAAGGCGAAACCCAAGTTCGGCTGGACTGCTCGCAGGGAAATCGTCGCCGAATAGCTCACGCCAAATATCTGCTGCTTCGACAGGATCTTCAGCCGCTAGCGCCTGCTGAACCCACTCTGCGGCCTCGGCGAGCTCACGCTTGAACGAGTTGAAGCTTCTTTACTCCAGCTAGCCGCGAGGTTCTCAGTCGGAAGGACGGGATTCGTGACAACAGGTGGCTCTTCTAGATTCCGGAGGCTTGTGTGCAGAGCGATCACTGTCTGAGCGATGCGACGCGCGTCATCCTCGACCGGGGGCATGCAGCCCGCGATCAGCACTTGCAGGACGATTGACTTGATTGCGGTCCTAACGGACTGTTGTTCGCCTCGCCATCGCTTTAGCATCTTGACACTGCGCAGATATAGGTTGCCCTGGCTTCGACACCAGTCGGTGTACTCAGCTGGCGCGGTCTCGCGCCAGCCCTGCTCGCGGCGAGGGGCCTCAAGCAGTGGGGACGGCGCACCGATCGTCAACCTCAACGGCACTACGTCGACATGGAACGCCCCGACATCATCTTCTGCATACTCAAGTCGGACACACGGCTTCTTGCGCTTCACTCGGTCACGAAAGCGCCCATCGGCACGAAGGCGGCTTTCGAGGTCATTGAGCGCTTCATCTGCGCTCATCCCGCCTCCAACGCAGACGGCTACAACATCAATGTCGTACTCGCCACCGTCGACTGGCTCTATAGCCGTGTGGTTCGCGTATGAGCCCTGCAGGAAGACGTTTTGCTCGGGAAGTTCATAGCTCGTACGGAGGAACTCTGACACTGTTTTCCCGGCGCTGTTCATTCTCGAAACCTGGGGCTCGCCAAGCGAAATGTTTTCGAGAAAGAGCCGGAAGTTGACCGCGAGATTGACTGCCATCTACTTCTTGTCCCGATTACGCCCTACGAGGGCAACTTTGCGCCACGGCCAAGGCGACAGGTGGGATCGAACGTCGCATAGGAAAGCATCGACAAACGGCGCTACATCAGGGAACTCATCGTCGGGTAGAGCCCCACCGGGCAATGGGCGAACTGGATCTGACCAGGCCTTGATGATCAAGGAAGCCGTTGCGGACTTCACGCCGCTGGCGAGGGTGTCGTAGCTTCGGCCCATATAGCGAGACTCGCTGCCAACCCATGCCCTATGGTACGTGAGGTCGTCCTGCAGTTCGTGGAATCGATCCACAAGTTCTCGCTCCTGGCCAGAGCTTCGTCGGCGTACCCGGTAGAGCATCTCCTCCCAGGCCACAGCTGCCTTTGTGGCCTCGCTGTAGAGAGCACGTCTTCGATCGCGCTTCCCCGCGAGATAGGCGGCGAGGGCCGAAAGAGAGGCGACGGCGATCGCAGAGGCTGCCGGGATTGCGATCGAAAGGGCCGTCGATGTCATTTAGTAAAGGCTTCGTACATAGCGCTATTGTCCGCCCGCTTAATGAGGAGACGCAACCCCTGCGCACTACGAGCGCCTAACCGCCGCGCTCCGTAGCCGAGATCTAAACCCGACTTGTGCTATTTGCTGCGGCGGTTGTATGGCGACTGATTCGCTGGCTTTAGCGAGACTCGCTGTCTCGAGGCTTGTGCCTGAACGGCGTTAGGAGTGCGCCCAAGCTTGAGTCCAATCACGCGCGTAGGCGTGTTGCCTTTAGCAAGCGCCTTAAGTGCTGCTCGGTCCGCGGGGGTCCAGGGAGCACCGCTATTTCTCGTGGACTTACTCACCGTCGTGAGGGTATACGAGGGTACGGACAGTACGAGCCCGCAGAATCGAAACGAATCGCGGCCTAGCTGATTCCGTAGACAAACGGTCGCGAAGCGGCGTATAATCGCACAAGCTAAGTGAGGAAACTGCCGTGTGGAGCAAGGACGACGTTGCGGCCATGCTGATCAACCCCGTCTATGCCGTCTCGATCAACCCTGATCTGGCAGGCAGGCATGAGTCGATCGTCCCCAAGGAACGCTGGATCGAGGCCAACGACCGACTCATCAGCGAAATCGGTGCCGAAGAATGGCTCCGTCGCCTCTTGGCGGTTCTTGAGGGGGACTTTCCGGCAAGCCCGAACGACCCAACGAGCGCCTACGGCTACACCCGGGACACGTAGCCCCGGACGTAGACCGCCGACGCAGCGCGCTCTACGGCGCTCGCCGAATTGCCCGTAGAGCCCTCCGCCTAGCTTGCCTCGCCACCGGCTCCATGAGATCCTCAAGGAAGCTATCCGGGTTCAAACGTTGTACCCGGCTCTGCATGAGCTTTCCATGGGACCACGAGTCGAGCTACCCTGGCCTCGTGGTCCGTTTCCTAGCAAGGCACACGCCGCTGAAGCGGCTCGTGCGTGGCTCGCCGATGGTGGCGATACTCATGAGCGCCAACATCGCCGCGATGGCTTGGACGCATCTGGCCAAGCTGAACGACGCTCAACGTAGGCGGCTGCTGGCCCTCCTTTGGCAGTCCCGAGGACGGCCGCGCTCGCTGAGCTATGGCGAGCGAGACGAGCTCGCAGCACTCGTGGAGCTCCTCCAGCCGCGACTCTTCCTAGGCTCGGCCACCAAACGGTTCAGCCCGGTGCCGGTACCGAAGCGACTGCTCTACGGACCCCGCGGCAGCGCCGCGCGAGCGGCGGCGTCCAAATCCCATTGACGCGCGCGGCTCGCAGCCTGCATGAGGCTATCGTCGCCAAGCGACGGTAAACCGCGCAGGCGCTAGCCCGGCACGCTGGCGCCCGTCTGCAACCGCAGGCCCTCCGCGGCGAGCAGCGGCACTCCTCCGTCGATCACGTGAATGACGTGCGTGGCCCCGTGGTGTCTGAGCAGGCTCGCGGCGGTAGCGGCGCGCACGCCGGCGGCGCAAATCACGGCGATCGGCCGCGCGGGATCCAAGCCGGCGGGGATCCCGTTGATGTCGTGCCACGGCGTGAAGACGGAGCCGGGGACGTGACCGGCGTCCCACTCGCGCTGCTCGCGGACGTCGAGCAACTGCAGCTGGGGCTCGTCGGCGAGGCGACCGAGCAGGTCGCTCGCGGCGAGCCGCTCGGTGTGGGTCGCGGGATGGCGTTCTTGGCGCCAGTTGGTCATCCCGCCGGCGAGCAGGCCGGCGACGTTGCGCACGCCGACCGACAGCGCGAGCTTGGCGGCGCGGCGCCCGTCGGCGTCGTCGCGTCCGATGAAGACGATCTCGCGCTCGTGGTCGGCGAGCCAGGCGAGCTTGGAGCCGAACCCGGAGCTGAACGAGGGGATGCAGATCGAGCCGTCGATGTGGACGTCGTCGAACTGCAGGTCGGTGCGGACGTCGACGAGCAGCGCGCCGTCGTCGCGCTTGAGCTGGACCTGGTGGGGATAGAGCGCGGGAACCTCGACGCCGCTGGTGAGCAGCGGCCCGCGGTTCAGCGCGACGATCTTCTCGAAGTTCGGCGGCTGCGGCCCGAGCTTGGCGAGAGCGGCAGCGACGAACTCCTCCTCGTCGGCGATCGCGAGCGTCGGGTTGTGCTGACGCTCGTAGCCGACGGTCGAGCAGATCTTCAGGTCGATGCCGGGGCCGCCGCACATCGAGCCGCCGAGGTGCGCGGGCCACAGCTCGCAGTCGTCGGGCAGCGTGAGCAGCCGCTGGTGCACGGAGCGGAAGATCTGCCGCGCGCCCGCGGCGCGCTCGACGGCGAGGTCGGTGCGGGCGACGTCGCCGACGAACAGGCTGTCGCCGCTGAGCACCGCCCAGGGCTCGCTGGCGCGGTTGGTGTCGATCAGCAGGAACGCGGTGTGCTCGGGGCGGTGCCCGGGGGTGTGCGCGGCGCGGACGACGAGCGAGCCGAGCGCCAGCTCCCAGCCGTCGTCGAAGGCCTCGTGCTCGTAGGCGGGCGCCGCGAGGCGATGGACGTGAATGCGCGCGCCGGTCGCCGCGACGAGCCGCCCGTGGCCGGAGACGTGATCGGCGTGGTTGTGGGTCTCGAGGATGTGCTCGATGTTGACGCCGCGATAGCGGGCCAGCTCGAGGTACTCGTCGATCTCGAAACGCGGATCGACGACCGCGGCGACCCCGGCGCGCTCGTCGCCGATCAGATATGAGGCGCAGCCGAGGTCGTCGTGGGTGATCTGCTTGAAGAGCATCAGCCGCGGCCGGCCCCGCTCACTTGGGCTGGGGCACGATCCGGATGTAGGGCTTGGGCGTCTTCCAGCCGTCGGGGTAGGTCGCTTTGGCCTCCTCGTCGGAGACGGAGCCGGCGATGATGACGTCCTCCCCGGGCTGCCAGTTGACGGGCGTCGCGACCTTCTTGCTGGTGGTGAGCTGCAGCGAGTCGATGACGCGCAGAACCTCGTCGAAGTTGCGCCCGGTGGTCATCGGGTAGATGAGGATCAGCTTGATCTTCTTGTCGGGGCCGATCACGAAGACGTTGCGCACGGTCTGGTTGTCGGCGGGAGTGCGCGCGCCGGAGTCGCCGGAGACGTCGGCGGGCAGCATTCCGTAGAGCTTTGAAACCTTGAAGTCGCCGTCGCCGATGATCGGGTAGTTGGGGGCGGTGCCCTGGGTCTCCTCGATGTCCTTGGCCCACTGCTCGTGCTTGTCGCTCTGGTCGACGGAGAGCCCGATGATCTTCACGCCGCGGCGGTCGAACTCGGGCTTGATCTTCGCCATGTAGCCGAGCTCGGTGGTGCAGATGGGGGTGAAGTCCTTGGGGTGCGAGAACAGCACCGCCCAGGAGTCGCCGAGCCAGTCGTAGAAGTGGATCGGGCCCTCGCTGGTGTCCGCCTCGAAATCGGGCGCGGTGTCGCCGAGTTGCAGGGTCATATCGCTTCCTTTCAGTTCGCGCTAGTTGATTTCAATTCGCGCCGGTTCGCCGCCGCGCGCCTAGCGGTGGGCCAGCGGCGATGTTATTGCAGCGCTCGCAGATCTCCGTGGGCACGACTCCCAGACGCGTCAGCGCGGCGAACGCCTTGCAGCCGAGGCAGAGACCAAACACGGACTCGAGTGTCGCGGCGAGAACCAAGAACCCGAGCAGCACGTCGGCGGCCGTTCTCAGGCCGAGGCCCAACGCGAGCACGGCGGCCGAGACCGAGAAGACGGCGCCGATTGCCTGCGCGAAGCGCTTGGGCGGTCCGGGCACGGGGCGCGCCGCGAGGCGCAGGCGCGGCGTGATGACACGCGTGACCAGCTGCCCGAGCGGACTGAGCGTGGGCCCGCTGAGCACACGCGCCAGGAACCCGTAGGCGATCACCGCGGTAAGCCACGGCGCGTCCAGCACGATCGCGGCGAGGCTCAGCAGCACGACTCCCGCGGCGACGAGGCGAGCGGAGACCTCGTTGACGGGGTCCGGGAACGAGAACAAACCGGCATGCGGCCGGTGCCGGGCAGGTGCTCCTGAGGTCTTCGTCGCGATCGCCATCATCTCGGTCCAGTCCGTCGCCACATTCTCGCAGCGACCTATTTTTAGCACTAAGCTTATCGAGTTTATGTAATTGCTCTAAGCTGAGTCCTCTACGACGAAAGCCGAGGTTCACACCATGAGCACCACCGATGAGCTCCTCGCCAACGCGCAGGCCCACGCGGCCGCCTTCGACAAGGGTGCCCTTCCCCTTCCCCCGGCCCGCAAGTCGCGGTGCTCACGTGCATGGACGCGCGGCTAAACCCCTATGGCTTGTTGGGCCTGCAGGAGGGCGACGCGCACGTGATCCGCAACGCCGGCGGCGTGGTAACCGACGATGCGATCCGCTCCCTGGCAATCTCCCAGCGACTGGCTTCGTCTACGACGTCCACAGCGGCGCGCTGCGCAAGGTGAGCTGAGCCCGCGATGCGCGGGCGCGACTTCAGGGACGCGGCCCTTGGGGGGACCGCGTCCTGTGAAGCGAGCTTGGTGGCCGACTAGTAGATCTAGCGACCAGCGGAGCGGCGCTGCGTGAGGCGGATCGAGAGCCCGCCGGCGAGCAGCAGCAGGCCCGCGCCCACGACCCAGCGCAGATCCAGGCCGGTGAACGGCAGTTTCGATTCCGCTGCCGGGCTGACGCCAGTTGTAGCCGTGGTCGGCGTTGTGGTCGTCGGTTCGGACGCGGATTTCGGCGTAGAGGTTTCTTTGGCGGGCGCCGTGCCGCTATTTGGTTCAGTTTTCGTCGTCACGGGCGGTCTTGCGCCATAGCCGGAGGTCGTGTTGGTGGTGGTTTTGGTCTGCGCGAGCGCGGGAGCGGGGATCGCCACAGCGAGCGCGAGTGGCAACGCGAGCAATGTGCGACGCGCAATGCGACGGCTCCGTGCGCTGCGACGGTCGTCGTGGAGCTCCGAGCCGAGCGTCGCTGCACTTGCTGTCTGCGGCCCGCTCGAGACCATGCTGTCGGTCCGAGTCATGCGCACCTCCGTGGTTGCGGTGTTCGATTTGAGTCGGTCCCGTCATAGGGAGACCGTAACTCGGGGTCGAAAGAGTCTATTGGCAATCGAGGATCGCTTCTCTCCCGTTCCACTTGTGGCACCATTCTCCTGCTCCCGCGGGCGCCATTGTTGTGCCGCGAGCTGCCCTTCAGGGCTCGATCTCGACGCCGCGCCAGAACGCGAAGCGGTCCTTGATCTCGGCGGCGGCGTCCTTCGGCTCGGGGTAATACCAGGCCGCGTCGGCGTTGAGCTGACCGCCCACCTCGATGCTCTTGTAGCTCGCGAGCCCCTTCCAGGGGCAGGTCGTGTGGGTGTCGCTGTCGCGCAGGTACTCCGCGCGAACGCTCTCCGGCGGGAAGTAGTGGTTGCCCTCGACGACGACGGTCTCCTCGCTCTCGGCGAGGGTCGCTCCGTTCCAGGTGGCTTTCATGCGTGTGCTCCCTTGGCCTCGGTTGGGGGGTCGGCACCGACCATAACGCGCCCCTGCAGCTCGCCCTCGTGCAGCCGCGCACGCAGCACCTTCTTGTCGAACTTGCCGACGCTCGTCTTGGGAACCTCGGCGATGAAGGCAAACTCGTCGGGCAGCCACCACTTGGCCACGCGCGGGCGCAGGTGCTCGATCAGCGCGTCGGCGTCGGCGTCGGCGCCCTCGCAAAGAACCACGCAGCACAGCGGCCGCTCGGCCCAGCGCTCGTCGGGCTTGGCGATCACGGCGGCCTCCAGCACGTCGGGGTGCGCCATCAGCTGGTTCTCGAGCTCGACCGAGGAGATCCACTCGCCGCCGGACTTAATGACGTCCTTGGAGCGATCGGTGATGCGCACGAAGGCCTGCTCGTCCATCGCGGCGATGTCGCCAGTGCGCAACCACTCGCCGTCGAACTTCGCATCGCCGGAAGCGTCGTCGAAGTAGCGCTTGGCGATCCACGGCCCGCGGACCTGGATCTCGCCGGTGGACTCCCCATCCCAGGGCACCTCATGCCCGTCGTCGTCGACGAGCCGCAGCTCGGTCCACGGCAGCGGCTTGCCCTGTAGAGCGCGTTCGTCCCAGTAGCGCTCGTCGTGCCCGCGCTGGGAATCCTCGACGGGCTCGCAGAAGGTGACGACGGGACTGGTCTCGGTCATCCCCCAGCCCTGGTAGATGTGCACGCCGTGGCGCTCCTGAAAGTCCTTCATCAGCTGCCGCGGCACCGCGGAGCCGCCACAAACGGCATGCGTCAACGAGGAGAGGTCGACGTCGTGGCTGTCGGCATAGCGCAGCAGGTCGGCGAAGATCGTCGGCACGCAGCCGGCCACGGTGGGACGCTCGCGCTCAATCGCGCGCGCGAGCGGCTCGGCCTGCAGGAAGCGGTCGGGCATCAGCAGGTCCGCGCCGGAGAGCGCAGCTGCGTAGGGAATCCCCCAGGCGTTGACGTGGAACATCGGCACGATCACCAGCGCGCGGTCGCGGCGCGAGAGCGCGAGGTTATCGGCGAACAGCGAGGCGGTCGCGTGCAGGCAAACCGAGCGGTGCGAGTAGAGCACGCCCTTCGGGTTGCCGGTGGTACCGCTGGTGTAACAGAGCGATGCGGCCTGGCGCTCGTCGATCTCGGGGTACTCGAAGACCTCTCCCCCCTCCGCATCCGCTTCGGCGAGCAGCTCCTCGTAGCGCAAGACGTTAGGCAATGAACCCGCGTCACCGTCGCCCATCAATATGTAGTGCTCGACCGCCGGCAACTCCGGCGCGAGCTTCTCCAGCAGCGGCACGAGCGAGTCGTCGACGAAGATCACGCGATCCGCGGCGTGGTTGACGATGTATACGAGCTGCTCGGCGAACAGACGCACGTTGAGCGTGTGCAGGACCGCACCCACACACGGGACCGCCAGATAGAGCTCGAAGTGGCGCTGGTTGTTCCACGCAAATGTGCCCACGCGGTCGCCGGGCTCAATTCCGAGTCGCTGCAGCACCCGCGCGAGGCGGTCAACGCGGGTAGCAGATCTCCGCGAAGCTCGCGCGCTCGGTCCCCGCGGGGGTGAGCGTCAGCACCTCGGCGGCGGGGTGGCAGTCGCGCATTCGCCGCCGCACGTGGTGGAGATTCAAGGGAAAGTCATCCTGCATCAATCCTGCGAGCATCTCGGCCATCGGCTGATTCCTCTCCTCGCTGCGGTGCCCTCTGGTGAACACGACAAACGGCCCCGCCATGGTAGACCCCCGCGAGAGCGGCGCAGACCCCGCCGGGAACCGCGGGCTTTAGCGCTCGCGCTCGGCGGTGAGCAGGTCGAGCAGCGGCTGGACCTCTTCGCCATGCGGCAGGGGTAGCTCGTCCTGCGCGAACCAGCGAGCCTCGGCAATCTCGACGGGATCGATGCGCACGCGCTCGGGCTCGACGAGCTCGGCGTGCAGACACGTGAGACGCACCGACATACGATCGAGGCGCATTTCGCGGGTGGCGAGCTCGCGCCAGCGCAGGTCGCCGATGCCAAGCTCCTCGCGCATCTCGCGTTCGGCGGCGCGCAGCGGGGTCTCGCGCCGGCGCACGCCGCCGCCGGGGATGTACCAGATGGCGCGCTGACCGTAAGTGTGGCGCACGAGCAACACGCGCCGCTCGTTGGTCAGCACGCACTTCACTCCGCGCCCGCGGCGGGGGATGACGGTCGAGCGCAGCTGCAGAGCGAGCCACGCGAGGCGATAGAGGCGTCGCAGGAGCGCAACGCGCAGAGCACTCATGGATGGATCACGAGCCGACTTTTGCGGATGCCGAACCAATCCGGGCCGCTCCCGGCGGCCCTCTCCAAGATTCGTTTCAAACGCGCTGGCCGGCCGGGCGCCCCGCACCGGCGAGCTCACTGTAGAGCTCGCGGGTACGCCGCGCGACATCTCCCCAGTCGAACCCGAGGACGTGCTCGGAAGCCTCCGCTACGAGCCGGTCGCGCAGCTGTCCGTCGGTGAGCAGGCGCTCGATCATGACCCCCAGGTGCTCGGCGTCGCCGCCGTTGAAGCGCAGACCCACGCGGTCGCCGGCGGGTACCACCTCGCGCAGACCGCCGGTGTCGGCGACAATGCAGGGGCAGCCCGAGGCCATCGCCTCCAGCGCTACCAGGCCGAAGGGCTCGTAGATCGAAGGCACCACGCAGAGGTCGGCGATGCGGTAGAGCGAGTGCAGCGCGTCGTCTCCGATCCAGCCCAGAAAGGAGCCGTGCGCGTCGAGCCCGAGCCGCTGCGCCTGCGCCTTGAGCTCGTGTTCGTGCGTGCCACTGCCGGCGACGAGGAAGCGCACTCCGCCGACGTGCTCGATCACCTTGGGCAGCGCTTCGAGCGCCAACTGGAAGCCCTTCTCGTAGACCAGCCGCCCGACGAGCAGTACGAGCTGCTCCTCGGGGGCCGCGAACTCGCGCCGCAGCGCCTCGAGATCGCCGACGGGGCGCAGGTCGCGTGGGTCGATCCCGTTGGGGATCACCGTGACGCGTTGCTCGTCGATGTCGAAGATGTCGGCGACGTGGCCGCGCATGTAGTGCGAGCAGGTGATCACCGCGGCGGCGCGGTGCGCCATCCAGCGCTCGACGGCGTGGATGTGCGACTGCGGCGGCTTGTCGACCCACCCCTGATGGCGCCCGTGCTCGGTCGCGTGCACCGTCGTTACGTAGGGCGCGCCGAGCCGCTCGGCGAGCACCGCGGAGGCGTTCGCGACAAGCCAGTCGTGACCGTGCACGAGGCTGTAGGAGCGCTCCTCCGCGAGCGCCTCGCCGGCCTCGAGCATGTCGCTGTTCATCTGCCCTACCCACGCCACGAAGCGCTCCAGATCGCGTGGCCAGCCGGGCTCGGGCACGCGATACACGGTCACCCCGCCGCGCTCTTCGACGCTGAGCGCGCCTGTGGAGGCAGCTGACTCGCCGCTTGCGCGCGTGAGCACGTCGACCGCGACGCCCTGGCGCACGAGCTCCTCGGAGAGCTTGCGCACGTGGCGCGCGAGACCGCCCTCGATCACGGGCGGGTACTCCCACGAGAGCATCAGCACACGGTCGCGCGAGTCCAACACTCACCGCACCCTATACCCCTCCGCCGTTCCACGACCGCGCTCACCGCACGCGCGTACTTCTGCGCGGCGTGCCGCAGCTCAGGCGGCCGGCACCCGGGCAGAAAGGGTTGACCCGGGTGCCGGCCTGGCCGGCGCCATGTGGGAATCAGCGCCGGCAACTCGTGGAGCACCCGCCGGTCTCGGGGCGCTCGACGTGCTGTTCGGGGTCGGCGAAGCCGACGCCCTCAAGCTCTCAGATATTGAGCTCGTCGAAACGCCTCGCAGCGGGGGTCGGCTTGATCTTGTCGTCGATGCGCGCAACCAATCCGACAACCTCCAGTTTATCCAATGCGCCCAACGTTACGGTGCGATCTCCGATCTCATCGATGAGCTCCTCGATCGACAGGCCCGCGGGACCGTCAAATGCGAGTAACAGGGCAAGCACCGCCCTTTCGACTCGATCCCCCGCGCTCGCAGCGGACGAGCTCATGCGCGCCGAGTATGACAGATCGCGCGGTGTATTGTCTGTAGATGTACTGTCTGAGCATCGCGCGAAGCTCCAGCCATCCACCGGCGGCGCGCTTCGCCCAGCTTCGCCAGAGGCCGGCTCAGCTCGCCGATTCGCCCTGCTTCGCCCAGAGGCCGGCTCAGCTCGCCGGCATCACGTCCGCGGAAGCCTCACCGCGGGCACCAGCGGGCGGAGTTTCGTCGCGCTCATCCGACGGCGGAGTCTCGCCGCCGCGCTCCCCCCAGCGGTTAACGGTGCGCAGCAGCTGGAAATAGGCGATCGCACCCGGGATCGTGGGCAGCCAGAAGGAGATGCCGCGATAGGTCAGCACCGCGAGCACCGCGAGGTCGATGTCGACGCCGAACGCCGCGAACGCGCCGATCATGCCGCCCTCGACACCCCCGAGGCCCCCGGGCAGCGGCAGCAGGTTGCCGAGCGTCCCCACGAAGTACGCCATCCAGATAACCGTGAACGGCGGTGCGGCACCGAAGGCGTGAAACGAGGCCCACAGCACGCAGATATCGAATCCCCACCACGCCGGCGCGCCGAGCAGCCCGGGATCGCGCGAGCGAATCAAATCGATTGCGGTGCGCACGCCACTGGCGGCCAGCGCCGGCACGGTCACCGCGCGAGCGACCCAGTGCGCCAGGCGCCCGGAGCCCGCGGCCCAGCGCCCCAGGCGCCGCTCGATGTCGCCCGGCAGCAGCGCCATCGCCCCAGTTAGCGCGAATAGCAGCGCGGCGACGGTCGCGGGGACGATCGTGATCGCGAACGAGCCGCCCCCCGGGAACAGACCGATACCGAGGCCGATACCGTCGAACAGCAGCGAGGCGGCGTAGATCACGTACAGCAGCACCATGAATGCGACCATCCGGCAGGCCACCAGCCGTGGCTCCATCCCGGAGCGCCGCAGCGCCCACACCGTCAACGCGACCCCGCCGGCGCCGGCGGCCGCGAAGAGGCGCGTCGCGGCGAGGCTCGCCATCGTCACCTGGTAGCTCTCGCGCCAGTCGATTCGGCCGGAGCCGCGCACGAAGACGGTGCGGAACAGCACGATGTAACCGCCGAAGGACAGCAGCTCGAGCACGACGCCGATCGCGATCCACCACTTGTCCCCGCCCTCGATCCGGTGCACCGTCGAGCCCAGCCCGGCGAGCTGCGGCAGCACGAAGTACAGAACGCGACGGCGGAGAGAATGAACACTCCGAAGATCACGGCCTGTCGGCGCGTGATCCGCACGCGCGGCATCTCCTCGGCGCGGGGCTTCGCGGCTACGGGCGGCTCGCGCGAAGCGGACTCCGGGGAGACCTCCTGTCGGGAGGCGTGGCGTTCGTGGGGCTTGCTTGCCAACACCTCGCGCCGCCTCAACCGGCCTCGTGCGCCTTGGCCTCCAGCGCCGCGACCGCCCGCCCGCCACGCGCCAGCAGGGGCCCGGCGCGCGGACCGAGACGGCGCACCGCGGCCGTCAGCGCGGCCCCGGCGATCAGATCAATGGCGTAGTGCTCTCCGAGATACACCAGCGCGAGTCCGAGCGTCGACGCGTAGGCCCACCCCAGCGCGCCTGCGACCGGGCCGGTCTCGGCGAGCAGCTGGGCGGCCATCACGGATGTAGCGAAGTGCAGCGACGGCATCGCAGCCAAGGGATTGCCTCCGAGAACACTGTAGAGGGACGCCCAGTTGTCTTCCCAGAAGTCCTCTCCGAACTCGACCATGATGCGCCGCACGGCAAGAGTGCGGCGGGGTGCGGCCGTACCGGCCGAGGTGCTTTCGAGGAAGACCCCGCCGCGCGCGTCGCACACGCGCGCGCTCGCGCGCGGCGGGGTCTTCGACGCACTGCACTCCCCGACCCCCTCTACCCCCCCGGCCCCCTCGCACTCGCCGGCCCCCTCGCGCCCCCCGGCCCCCTCGCACTCGCCGGCCCCCTCGCGCCCCCCGGCCCCCTCGCACTCGCCGGCCCCCTCGCGCCCCCCGGCCCCCTCGCACTCGCCGGCCCCCTCGCGCCCCCCGGCCCCCTCGCACTCGCCGGCCCCCTCGCGCCCCCCGGCCCCCTCGCACTCGCCGGCCCCCTCGCGCCCCCCGGCCCCCTCGCACTCGCCGCCCCCCTCGCGCTCGCCGAGTACCTCGCGCCGCGCAGGCCCCTCGTGCCTCGCAGCCGCGATCTCGATCCCGACACGGGTCTCGACCCCAACTGGGTGGCCATTCGCAGCGGCGTCGGCGAACACGCGGGGCGCATGCGCGGAACCCTCGTTGCGCCCGCCCCCGCCCTCGGGCGCCGCGGCGGCATACCAGGGCGGCGCGGTGGGCAGTACCCAGTAGATCATCGCGCCGATGTCGAAGACGGCGTAGGTGAGTACGGCGGCGCGGTCAAAGCGCCGCGGGTGGACCAGCAGGATGTAGAGCAGGCCGCCGTGGGGCACGAGGAACCACGACCAGTGGGCCCACACAAGCACGCGATCCAGCGCCCGCCAGCGCGGCCCCTCGGGCCCGACGCGCGCGAGCGCGCGCTGCAGGCGCACCGTGGGCAGCTCCCCGAGCCCGAGCGCGCGGTCGATCGCGATCGGGTAATCGATGCGCACGCGCCGCTCCTGGCCCTCGGGGTCATCGTGGGGCGACTTGTAGGCGGCGAGATAGGCCCACATCTGCAGTGAGCACGTCGCGATGTCGCGTGCCCGCGAGCGACGAACGGCGACGCACAGCCCGACCGGCGCGGCAAACGCGACGGCCTGCGTCAGCAGCGGCGGCAGCGGCACCCGCTTGCGCACCAGCGGCGCGAGCGCGCCTGCCGCGACGACCCCCCAGGCGGTTGCACGAATAGCCCTCGACCGCCGCACTGGGCGCGCAGTATACGTCCGCTCAGCCCCGGTCCCCGTCGCGAGCAGCCGCCGCGACGAGCGCCGCCACGATCGGACTGCGCGCGTCGGCCTCGGGATGCCACTGCACGCCAAGCACAAAGCGCGGGCGCGACGGACGCGAGTCGCCCGCCTCCGTGAGTTGCCCATCCTCCCCATCCGAGGGACGCCTGTTCCCCGGATGGGGCGCGCGCTCGTCCCACTCGATCGCCTCGGGCAGCTCGTCGTCGAGTGTGGAGATCCCGCTGATCGTGAGCCCCTCCCCGAGTCGGTCGACGCCCTGGTGATGGTGGGACTTGGTGGCGTGGTGGGTCTCGCGCGCGACGCGCGCGGCGAGCGAGCCCTCGCGCAGCAGCACGTCGTGATCGGCGCCGTCGAAGGAGCCGGGCACGCGGCGATGCTCGTGGTGGCCGAAGCGCTCGGGCAGGTGCTGCAGGAGCGTGCCGCCGCAGGCGACGTTGATCAGCTGCATCCCGCGGCAGATCCCCAACACGGGCAGCTCGTGCGCGATCGCCTCGCGCACGAGCGCGATCTCGAACGCGTCGCGCTCGGGCACGGTGTCCACCGTCGCGGGATGGGGCGCGGCGCCGTAGGCCGCGGGATCGATGTCGGCGCCACCGGCGAGCATCAGCCCGTCGAGCAGGTCGAGGACTTCGGCGGGCCGCTTAATCAGTTGGGTGTCCGGCGGGATCAGCAGCGCGAGCCCCCCGGCGGCGTGCACGGCCTGGATATAGCTGCTGGGGAGCAGCGCGGCCTGCTGATCCCACACGCTCCAGCGCGCGCGCTCCAGGGCGGTACAGATGCCGATCACGGGGCGAGCCATCGCGCACACCATAGAATCCCGCCGCGATGACGGGAACCGAGACCGCGGACACCGATGAGACCGGCGATCCGAAGACCGGGCCCGAGGCCGGTGAGACGCTCGCCCTGGAGACCGTCAACCTACGGATCGACTCCGGCGGTGTGGCGACGGTCGAGCTGGGCCGCCCGCAGGCACTGAACGCGTGGAACCAGCAGCTCGGCCTGGACCTACTGGCGGCGCTGGCGCGGGTCGGCGAGTGCCGGCGCGCGCGAGCGGTGGTGATCACGGGAGCGGGCCGCGCATTTTCCTCGGGCGCGGACCTGAAGGACTTCAGCGGCGGCGAGCTGACGGAGAGCGGGCGCCCGAACGTGTACAAGACGCTGACGGAGCGCTACCACCCGATCATGCGGGCGGTGCGCGAGCTGCCGCTGCCGGTGTTGGCGGCGGTCAACGGCCCGGCGGTCGGGATCGGCTGCTCGCTGGCGCTGTGTTGCGATCTAATTCTGGCGGCGCGCAGCGCGTACTTCCTGCTGGCGTTCGTGAATATCGGGCTGGTTCCGGACGGCGGTTCGTCGCTGTTCGTGCCGAGCCGCGTGGGCATCGCGCGCGCGAGCGAGATGGCGCTGCTGGGCGAGCGCGTGAGCTCCGAGCAAGCACTGCAGTGGGGTCTGATCAACCGCGTGGTCGAGGACGAGCAGCTCTCAGCTGAGGTCGGCGCGCTGGCGGAGCGCCTGGCGAGCGGGCCGACGCGAGCGTACGCGGGAGCAAAGCGCCAGCTCAACAGCTGGCTGTATGCGCGCATGGACGAGCAGCTCGAGCTGGAGGCGCAAATTCAGCGCGAGATGGCGGAGTCGGATGACTTTCTGGAGGGCGCGATGGCCTTCCTGAAGAAGCGCGAGGCGCGCTTCGGTGGGCGTTGACGCGCATTCCGGGCGAGCGTGAATAGAATCCCGCCCGCCTTGAGCCACGCGATCCCCTCAATCCTCGCTTTCTTCACGCCGCAGTCGGGCGGTTCGCCCAACGCGGACGAAATCGACGGCCTCTACAAGATCGTCCTCTACCTGGCGCTCGTGATCTTCGTGGGCGTGGAGGGCGCGCTGGGCTACGCGCTCTACCGGTTCCGTGCGCGCAAGGGCGCGGTGGCGGCGCAGATCCACGGCAACACGCGCCTGGAGATCGGCTGGACGGTGGGGGCGGTGGTGCTGGTGCTGGTGATCGCGGTGATCACGTTCGTGAAGCTCGACGCGATCCAGAACCCGCCGAACTCGGGCGCAAGCGGCGACGTGCTGGCGGGCGAAAACGGCCAGCTCTACGCGACCGCCGACCGCCACCTGCCGCCGAATGGCAAATCGCTGAACATCACGGTGATCGGACGCCAGTTCATCTGGCAGTACGTATACCCGGGGGCCAACAAGCCGTCGGGCCTCGGCGCGCCGTATTCCTACCAGGAAATGGTGGTGCCGACGGAAACGACGGTGACGCTGGACATCGTCTCGGCGGATGTGATCCACTCGTGGTGGATCCCGGCGCTGGGCGGCAAGTTCCAGGCGGTGCCGGGCTATCACAACTACACGTGGTTCAAGATCGCCAAGCCCGGGGTCTACAGGGGCCAGTGCGCGAACATCTGCGGTCGCGGGCACGCGCGCATGATCGCGACGGTGCGTGCGGTGCCGCCGGCGCAGTTCGACGCGTGGCTGGCCGAACACAAGCGGCTGATCGCCGAAGCGAATGCGGACGCGGCGGTGGAACGCAAAAAGTTGAACTCCCAGAGCGGCCCCGGACAGGTCGAGAACCCGTAGAGGAGAGTTGATGGCCACTACCGCCACCACCACCGCGGCTCCGGTCCCGCAAGTCGTAGCGCACAAAGTCGAGCGCGAGCAGCGCGGCTTCATGAGCTGGCTGACGACGACCGACCACAAGCGCATCGGGATCATGTACATGGTCACGACGTTCGTGTTCTTCATCCTGGGGGGCACGGAGGCGCTGATGATCCGCCTGCAGCTGGGGACGCCGGAGAACACGCTGGTGAGCCCGCAGACCTACAACCAGCTGTTCACGATGCACGGGACGACGATGATCTTCCTGTTCGTGGTGCCGATGATGGCGGGGCTGGCGAACTACTTCCTGCCGTTGATGATCGGCGCGCGCGACATGGCGTACCCGCGTCTGAACGCGATCTCGTTCTGGCTGCTGCTGGCGGGCGGCATCGTGTTCTACGCATCGATCTTCTGGAACCCGCCGGAAGCGGGCTGGACGAGCTACGTGCCGCTCTCGAACGCGTTCTACTCGCCGGGCGGCGGCGAGGATGCGTGGATCTACCTGATCCACCTGACGGGCCTCTCGTCGATCCTGGGAGCGATCAACTTCTACGCGACGGTGGCGAACATGCGCGCGCCGGGCATGAGCTGGGGCCGCCTGCCGCTGTTCGTGTGGGCGATGCTGACGTACTCGGTGCTGATTATCGTCGCGATGCCGGTGATCGCGGCGGCGGTGACGATGCTGCTGACGGACCGCCACTTCGGGACGCACTTCTTCGATCCGGCAAACGGGGGGTCGGCGCTGCTGTGGCAAAACCTGTTCTGGTTCTTCGGGCACCCGGAGGTCTACATCATGGTCTTGCCGGGCTTCGGGATGGTCTCGGAGATCCTGCCGGTATTCGCGCGCAAGCCGATCTTCGGCTACAAGGCGATCGCGGCCTCGACGGTGACGATCGCGTTCCTGGGCTTCCTGGTGTGGGTGCATCACATGTTCACGACACCGATCCCGGCGATCGTGATCATCTTCGCGATGATGGCGTCGTTCTTTATCGCGGTGCCGACGGGCGTGAAGATCTTCAACTGGATCGCGACGCTGTGGCACGGGACGATCGAATTCACGACACCGCTGCTGTTCTGCGCGGGCTTCATCGCGCTATTTCTGATCGGCGGTATCTCGGGCGTGTTCCTCGCGGTCTTCCCGGTCGACTGGCAGCTCAACGAAACCTATTTCGTCGTCGCGCACATCCACTTCGTGCTGATGGGCGGCGCGGTGTTCACGATCTTCGCGGGGATCTACTACTGGTTCCCGAAGATCACGGGACGGATGCTGGGCGAAGGCCTCGGCAAGCTCAGCTTCTGGCTGATGTTCTGGGGCTTCCTGGCGACCTTCCTGATCCAGCATGTGATCGGTCTCGACGGCATGCCGCGGCGCGTGTACGAGTACGAAAACGTGGGGCACCTGGCGCTCTACAACCTGATCTCGACGATCGGCTCGTTCATCCTCGCCTCGGGCGTGCTGGTGACGATCGTCAACGTTATGCGCAGCCTCAAGGTCGGCGCGATCGCGGGGCCGGACCCGTGGCGGGCGAACACGCTGGAGTGGTTCACCCCGTCTCCCCCGCCGGTCAACAACTTCGACATCGTCCCGCGCATCCGCTCGGTGGAACCGATGAAGGACATCCGCCGCGAGATCGAGCAGCGCACCGCCGGGGCGACGGCGCCGGGTGGCGCGACGGTGCCGGCGGGCGCTACGCAGGTCGGGGTTTAGCGGCGTAGCGCGGGGACGCCGCTCACCTGGAATCGCCCACTGACCGAGTAGCGCGGGGGAGCTCCCCTCACCCCGCCTGCCGGTAGCGGATGTGCGTGGCGAGCGGAGAGTGGAGCACCTCAACCGGCTCGAACCCGAAGGCGTCGACTCCGTCGAACAGCCGCTCGCCGGACCCGAGCAGGACGGGGACCACGTCGAGCGTGAGTTCGTCGATCACTCCGGCGGCGAGTGCCTGACGGACGGTCGAGGCGCCGCCCGCGATGTCGATGCCATCCTCGCCGGCCGTCTCACGCGCCTGCGCGTAGGCGGCGTCGAAGCCCTCGGTGACGAAGTGGAAGCTCGTGCCGCCCTCCATCTCGATCGGCTCGCGGGCATGGTGGGTGAGCACGAAGACCGGCGCGTGGTAGGGCGGCTCGGAGCCCCACCATCCATCCCAGCCCTCATCCCACTCGCCGCGGATCGGCCCGAACATGTTGCGGCCCATGACGTAGGCCCCGCGCGGTCGCATGAGCCAGCCCTCTGCCGTCGCGTCGGCGTCGTTCGCGCGCTCGTCGCCGAGGTGCCAGCTGTGGACCTCCCTGCCGCGCTTTCCCAGTGGATTCTCCCGGCTCTGGTGCGGTCCGGCGACGAAGCCGTCGAGTGAGAATCGACATGTGGCAGGTGGTGTCCGGCATCGGCGTCCTCCGAGTGATTGCGATTTGCAACGTCGGCACCGTATCGCACGGGAAATGTGGTGGCAAAGCTGCAGCGTGACGCTTGCCCCGCACAGCGCACCGCTGGATTAGTACTGCCCGTCAGCCCTGGCATTCAACGGCGACGTGGAGTGCTGCGCAGACATCTCGCATGCGGTCGTCGCTGAGTCGTCCGAGGCGCTCGACGAGCACCCCGAGGGACACGCTCTCAACGGAGTCGAGGTTGATCGAGGATCGGAGGGGGATTGGATCGTCGTGTGGCTCGAGAACGACCTCGCTAGCCAAGCCGCGAATGGTGGTCGTGCACGGGGCTACCAGTGCTCGTCGCAAACGAGGGATGGCCGCATCCCGGGACAGCACCACGACAGGCCGGCGCCCGATTTCGGGCAACTCACACCACCACACCTCCGCTCTCGCGGGAAGGCGACCACCGCTCACGATGCCGCGGCGGCCTCTCGGAACGACGCTAGGTCGCCCCACTCATCGGCCTCCTCGAGGGGATGCTCGTCGTAGGCCGCGTATGCGGCATCGATCTCGGTAGCACGACGGCGGTCCATGAGCGCCGCGAGCGCTTGGTCGAGGACTGCGGCGTCGGTCAACGGCGCGAGCGCCTGACGGGCGCTCGCCAAGAGCTGCTCGTCAACGGTTGTGCTCACCCTTGTCCTTGCCATGCCACCATTATGCCATACCTATGCCATGAAGGTGGGGACGACAGGGGGACTCCTATAGTGACCTTGCTCGCCCGCTCAACAAAGGAGCCTCCCGTGGACGTCGAGATCTGGTCAGACATCGCGTGCCCATGGTGCTACATCGGCAAGCGCCGCTTCGAGGCCGCACTTGAGCAGTTCGAGCACCGTGACGACGTCAACGTGACGTGGCGGAGCTTTGAGCTCGATCCCACCGCGCCCGCTGAGCGCACGGGCGATCGCGCGGAGCGCCTGGCGGAGAAGTACGGCATGACCGTCGAGCAGGCTCGCGCAGCCGAGCAGCGGCTGACGGATGTCGCGGCGGGCGAGGGCCTACCCTTCCGCTTCGACATAGCGCGCAGCGGCAACACGTTCGACGGCCTCCGACTGGTGCACCTGGCGGAGACGCACGGCCTGCAGGACGAGATGAAGGAGCGCCTGCTGCGCGCGTACTTCACCGAAGGCGAGCTGCTGTCAAACGAGAACACGCTCGTGCGCCTCGCCGCCGAGGTGGGGCTCGACGAGCAGGAGGTACGCGAGCTGCTCGCGGGCGATCGCTATGCGGATGCGGTGCGCGCCGACGAGCGGACGGCAACCGAGCTGGGCATCGGCGCGGTGCCGACGTTCGTGATCGACCGCCAGCTGGGCGCCTCGGGCGCGCAACCGCCGGAAGCGCTGCTCGAACTGCTGCGCCAAGGATGGGCCAAGCGCAGCCCGGCGTCGGCGCTCGCCTAGGATGGGCGTGGTGACGACGATCTTTGAGAGCCTCAACGCGCTGGACGAGTCGGAGCTCGCGTCCTGATGGCCGCGACGCCTGCCCTGAGCGCCCCCGCGGCGGGCGCGCCGTTCGAGCGCACGACGATCGAGCGCCGCGAGCTGGGCGAGCGCGACGTGCAGATCGACGTCAAGTACTGCGGCATCTGTCACAGCGACATTCATCAGGTCAAGGACGAGTGGGGCGGCTCGATCTTCCCGATGGTCCCGGGCCACGAGATCGCGGGCATCGTTACCGCGGTCGGCAGCGCGGTGGAGAAGCTGTCGGCGGGCGACCGCGTCGGCGTGGGCTGCCTGGTGGACTCCTGCGAGGCGTGCGAGTACTGCCTCGCCGGCGAGGAGCAGTTCTGCGTCAAGCGGGCCGTGCCGACCTACAACGGCCGCGACTACGACGGCGAGCCGACATATGGCGGCTACAGCCAGCGGATCGTCGTCAAGGATCGCTTCGTCGTGCGCATCCCGGACAGCATCGAGCTGCAGTCCGCGGCCCCGCTGCTGTGCGCGGGGATCACGACCTATGTGCCGCTGAAGCACTGGCGCGTCGGCGAGGGGACGAAGCTCGCGGTAATCGGCATGGGCGGCCTTGGACACGTGGCGGTGCAGATCGCGGCGGCGATGGGCGCCGAGGTGACGGTGCTGAGCCAGACACTGAGCAAGCAGGAGGACGGTCTGCGCTTCGGCGCGAAGCACTACTACGCGACCTCGGATCGCGCCACGTTCAAGGAGCTGACGTCGAGCTTCGACCTGATTCTCAACACGGTCTCGGCGAACCTCGACGTCGACGCGTACCTGCGTCTCCTGCGCGTAGACGGCACGCTCGTGAACGTCGGGGCGCCCTCGGCGCCGGACAAGTTCCACGCGTTCTCGCTGATCGGCGCGCGGCGCAGCCTCGCGGGCTCGGCGATCGGCGGCCTGGCCGACACGCAGGAGATGCTCGACTTCTGCGCCGAGCACGGCGTCGAGCCGGCGATTGAGCTGATCGGCGCGGATGCGGTCGACGACGCGTACGGCCGCGTCGAGCGCAGCGACGTGCGCTACCGCTTCGTGATCGACGTCGCAACGATCGAGTAGCCGGCCAAGGTCGCGACGGCCCGCGGATCGACAAAGCGGCGCGGCGCGGTGACAAACTGGCCGGGTGCTGCGCGCGGTGCTATTCGATCTCGACGGAACGCTGATGGATCACGACGCGGCGCGCTCGGCGGGCATCCGGGCGCACCTCAACGGCTGGCTGCGGGGTGTGGAGGCGGATGAGTTGGCGCGCCTGGAGAGCGAGTGGCAGCGCCTCGAGGCGATCCATTACGACGAATATGCCCGCGGCGAGTGCACGTTCACCGAGCAGCGCCGTCGTCGCGTGCGGGGAATACGCGCGGTGCTGGAGCGCGAGCCGGTGGAGGAGCTCACAGCGGATGCCTGGTTTGCGCGGTACCTGCGCCACTATCGCGCGGCGTGGCGTGCCTTCGATGACGCACTCCCGGCGCTGTCGGCGCTGGAGTGCGCGCACCCCTCGATCGCGCTCGGCGTGGTGACGAACGGCGAGGGCGAACCGCAGCGCGCGAAGCTCGCCGCGATCGGCCTCGGCGAGCGCTTTGCGGTGATGGTCGCCTCCGGCGAGGCAGGCGTCGCGAAGCCCGAGGCGGCGATCTTCGAGCTCGCGTGTGAGCGCCTGGGGGCGGAGCCGGCGCAGGCGGCGCATGTCGGCGACAGGCTCGACCTCGATGCCGAAGGAGCCACCGCGGCGGGATTGCGCGGGATCTGGCTCGACCGTCTCGGGGCCGTCTCGTGTCCCGCGCACGTCGAGAGGATCTCGGCGCTCAACGAACTGCCTGCGGTGCTGCTCAGAGCCAGCCGCTGATAGCGCTACTTCACGACGCGGAAAGCGGCGGTAGTCGCACGTCCGACCTCGCCAGCTGCTGCCGCTGGCGAGGCTATGAGCCGATAGCTGCCAACCGCGAGCTGACGTCCGGCGAGGCGACCGGTGAAGCGGAAGCGATTGACACCGGCGCTCCCGATGCGCGTGAAACTACCCGGCAGCGCCGCCAGCCGTGTGCATCGTCGCAGGCTGCCATCGGCCTTCGTGGGGCCTACGCAGCGCCCTGACGAAGTGCGACCCGGTTGGACCTTTGCGATCGTGAATCGCACGCTGCTCGCCGTATTGAGCGTGTAGGTGACCTCCGCGCCATATTGCCGCATCGCGGTGACTGCGCTTGGCCCATGTGGCGCCGCGGGGAACGCAGCCGGCGAGATGCTCTCACTGCCGACCTGCGCGAGCTCCGCGCTGACGCCACCACCAGCAGCAGCCGGTACGCCGCTGGAAGCCGGGCCGCCGCTCGATCCCGGCGCGGTCGACGTTTGGTTAGTGCCCACGTGCGCTTCGGGCAATTTTGCGCCTACCGGAGGCACCAGGAGTGGCGGGGGCACCCGATAAAAGTCGACGCCGGGGTCATAGCGGCCGATCAGCGCGAGGTTCCCTTCGCCGTCGAGCGCGACGGCTCCTCCAAAGTAGTCGTAGGGCGTCGCGTTGGCGAGAGCGAACTCGATCTGCTGGCTCCAGTTCGAGCCTTCTCCTGCGAAGGCGTACGCGGCCCCCAGATCTTCTTCGGCCCACGGAGCGCCGACGAGCGCGACATTCCCTTCTCTATCCAGCGCAACGGAATCGCCGAACCAGCCATCGAAGGACTTCACTTCGGCGTTGTCCGGTGTCAACTCGGACTGCTGGGTCCATGTCGAGCCTTCACCGGCGAACACGTACGCGGATCCAGCGTCCGGGGCGGGTGCGCCGATAAGTGCGATATGTCCTTCGGCGCCGAGGGCCACCGAAGCGCCGAAGTTCCATCTCGGCACCTCATCGCTGCCGGTGAGCTCGGCCTGCTGAGTCCATTGCGAGCCACTGCCGGTGAACACATACGCGGCGCCGGCTTCTTCGTCTTGAGTGGGGTCGCCGACCAACGCGGTGTGGCCGTCGGCGCTCAAAGCCACGGAGTGACCGAAGTTGTCGAACTCACCTGAAGCGCCGGCCGCGCTCAGCGTTGCTTCTTGCGTCCATGCCGAGCCGCTGCGATTGAAGAGAGTCGGAGGGGCATTCCCGCCGGGAGCGTAGGAGACCCCGTAATAGCCCGATAGGCCAGCGCCCACCAGCGCTGTGTTTCCGTCGCCGCTGAGCGCCACGGCCCCGCCGAACCCTGGACCCCCGTGTAGCTCTGCCTGCTGCGTCCAGGTCGAGCCTTCGCGCACGAAGACGTAGGCGGCGCCGTGTTCGCAGTTGTCTAGACCGTAACCACACTCGCCGGGATCGCCGACGATCACCGTGCTGCCATCGGCGCTGACCGCCACGGCGTTGCCGAACAGCATGTCGTAGCTCGGGTCGTTGGCGGTCAGTTCTGTCTGCTGTGCCCAGCGGGAGCCGTCGAACGTGAGGATGTGAGCGACGCCCGGCACATCGGTGGATGTCGAGTCGCCAAGCTGTCCGACCACGGCGGTGCTTCCGTCAGCGTTCACCGCCGCCGCGATCCCATAGCCGACGGCGCCTGTGAATTCGGCCTGCGGTTCTTCGGCAGGTTCATTGCCCATCGCGGAGGACACCGACATCGCCGCTGCTGCGACAACCAACAGCGCCGTGGCGACCAAGACGATGAGGAGGCGTTGGAGTCGCATGACCTACGTAACACCGGCCTGCCGGGATCGATCCGGTCGGCGTGAGCCGCCAGATGGTATCAAGGCGTTAGCTCGGGACTGTTCGATATGTCGAAAAGTGGATATACGGCGGCAGCGGTTCGCGTCCCGCGTTCTCGCCGCGCGTATCCGAGACCTCTCAGCTGATGCCCTACACCTGCGCCCGATAGCGAAGCCCGTCGAGCGCGATGCGCACTACGTGTGTCACCTGATCGGGGTCGCCGGCGGGCATCCGCGAGATGCCGGCCAGCATGTGGAGCACGTCGGCGAACTCGACGTCGGGCCGTACGACGCCGGCGTCCTGGGCGCGGGCGAGCAGCGGTTCGCCGGCGGCGAAGACGGTGCGCCGACACTCCTTGAAGAGGGAGGCGTCCTCCTCGAGGTAGTTCAGGAGTTCTTGCGCGAGCGCGCGCTTGGTGATCAGATAGCCGATCAGCCCCTCGCACCAGCCGCTGAGGGCGTGCCAGGGATCGTGCTCGCGCTGTGCGGCGGAGCGACAGACCTCGTGGACCTCGTTGACGTAGAGCGTCTCGAGCAGCACTTGCCTGCTCGGGAAGTGGCGGTAGAGCGTGCCGATGCCGACACCGGCGCGGCGGGCGATCTCCTCGAGCGATGTCGAGTCTCCGCCCTCGGCGAACGCGGTGCGCGCGGCGGTGAGGATCAGCTCGTAGTTGCGCCGCGCATCGGCCCGCTTGGGAGCGCTGGGCGCCGGCGGCGTGGGGGTCTGCGTTGTGTCCATAATCCGCCCTTGAAAACCGGAGGCTACCTCCGTATAGTTCCGGAGGACGCCTCCGTATGTTCCGGAGGTAACCTCCACTTTAGCCGCGATCCTCGATATCGACAAGGTGCTCCGTATGAACCCAGCTGCCGCACGATCCCTCGTTCAGACGACTCCCGAGAGGGAAAGAGGCTGATGCGACAAGGCTGGCTGGCCGGCCGCTATCCGGCGGCGGCGGCGATGGTGATCTTCGCCCTGGTGCCCTACCTGGGGCTCTCGGCGGCGCTGCAGCCGCTCTCGCCGATGATCGTTCGGGAACTGCACATGAGCGTGCAGACGATGAGCGTCGGCTTGGGCATGGCAAATGCGGCCTACGCGGTGGGAACGATCCTGGCGGTGCAGTTCGCGCAGCTGCTGCCGCAGCGACGAATGATGGTCCTCTACGCGGTACTGCTGGTGATCGGGTCGATCTTGGCAGCCGCGGCGCGGGATCCCGCGATGTTCATCGTCGGGCACGTGCTGCAGGGCCTGTGCACGAGCCTGCTGCTGATCGCGGCGGTGCCGCCGCTGGCGCTGGGCTTCGGCTTGGACAAGTTCCGCTGGACGGCGATGATCATGAACGTCTGCATCTTTGGGGCGGTCGCGCTGGGACCGGTGATCGGCGGGATCCAGGCGAGCGCGCACGCGTGGCGCCCGCTGTTCTGGATCGTCGCGGGGATCGCGCTCACGGCGCTCGTGCTCTCGCTGTTGACCTTCGAGGATGCCCCGCCCGCCGATCGGGACGCCCCGCGCGACCCGCTCGCGATCGGCCTGGCGGCAGCGGGATGCGCGCTCGCGTTCTTCGGCGCCTCGGAGCTGCTGACGCACCGCTTCGTGGGCCCGGTGACGCTGCTGCCGCTCGCGGTCGGCCTCGCGCTAATCGTCACCCTCGTGGTCAACCAATATCGAAGCAGCCGCCCACTCCTGACGATCCGCACGATGCTGACCAGCACGATCCCGGTCGCGGGGATCGTGCTCGCGTTGTCGGCCGCGGCGGCGTCGGTGTCGGCGACGGTCCTCACCGCGGACGAGCTGGCTTCCCGCTACACGCCGCTGCATCTCGGGCTGCTCTATCTACCTGAGCTGGGCGGCGCCTTGATCACGGCGGTCGCGCTGGGCATCGTGCTCAAGAAACGCGAGATGCACTTCCTGCCGCTGGCCGGCATGGCGTTCCTGGCTGCGGGCATCGCGGTGTTCCTGGTCCAGACCCCGCCCACCGAAGGGCTCACGCTGATCGGCTCGGGGCTCACCGGCATCGGCCTCGGCGCGGCGGTCGCCCCGGCGCTGTTCGTCGCGGGGTTCTCGCTCCCGGCGGCGAGCCTGCAGCGGGTGTTCGCGATCGTCGAGCTCTTCCGCGCGGTTGCGGCGTTCATGATCGCGCCGGTGTTCGTGCACTTCGCCGCGACCGTCGGCGCCACCCCGAGCGCGGGCACCGAAATTGCGCTGTGGATCGGCTTGGGGCTCGCGATCGCCGGTGCGCTCGTCCCGGTCGCTCTCTATGCGTTCGGCCGTGCGCGGCCGCAGGCGCCGGATCTGGAGCGCTTCATGGACGGCGAGGGTCCGGCTTGGGATTCGCCGCCGCTGCTCGCGGGCATCCGCAACCACCCGCACCGGCAAGCGTTCGCCGAGGAGGCGGCGTGATGACACCAGAGGATCTCCAAAACGACGCCGGCGCGGCCCGCGGTCCCGTCATCTTCGCTTACGACGGTTCCGAGTTGGCCAGACTCGCCATCGAGGAGGCCGGCGGCCAGCTGGCAAGGGGTCGCGACGCGCTCGTCCTCACCGTCTGGCAGCCGTTCGATGTCGGGTTCGTGCCATCCGCCGCGCTGGGACTCAACGCCGCCGAGGCCGCCGACGTCAAGGATGCCGCCCAGCAGACCGCCACCGAGGGGGCTTCGCTGGCGCAGGCGGTGGGCTTCAACGCACGTGGCCTAGAGATCGAGGCCGCTCCGACCTGGAAGGGCATCGTCCATGCCGCCGATGAGCAGGACGCGAGCGTGATCGTGCTCGGCTCGCACGGCCGCACCGGGCTTGCCGGGGTAGTGCTCGGAAGCGTCGCGGAGGCGGTCGCGGCGCACTCGCGACGCTCGGTGCTGATCGTCCACCGCCGCGATTGACTCGCGCGCCCGCGGCCCCCTACTCGTACCCCATCTCCTTCATCATGTGAGCTGAGGCGGGCGACCCCGGAACGACGAACCCCGGTACCTCGTGCGGCGCGAGCAGAATCGCAACCGCGAGCACAACCAGAACGCCCGTGCTCGTCAACCTGGCGCCGCGTTCGGAGGGCCCGACCTTCTCGAGCGCGACGAGCGCGGCGATCAGCGCCATCCAGGTGAGGCTCATCACACCGAGCGCGAACAGCGCGGCCATCAGGGCCCATGAGCAGCCGAGGCACCATCTGCCGTTGCGCAGACCAGCGGCGAGCGCTTCCGACCGGGTGCTGTGCCCGGAGGCGGGTCGAAATCGGGGGGTGCTGCGGCACCGCAGAAGGAACGCGCGCTTGAGCGGCGTCAGCTGGTAGAGCGCGGCGAGCACCAGAACGCCGGCGGCGAGCCAGCGGCCGCCGCTGTGCCACGCCAGCGAGCCGGCGAGCAGGCTCTTGCCGAGCTCGAATAGGCCGTAGGCCGCGAGGCCGGCGGCGCTCCAGACGAGCAGATAGCCGCCGGTGAATAGGAGCACGCGGCTGAGCTCGCGGCGGACGGAAGCCGCGAAGACGGCGGCAACGGGCGCGAGCGAGGGCAGCATCATCGCCGCCATCATCGTCACCCACACGCCGGTGAACCAGCCGACGGAACCGAGGGCGCTTCCCGGTCCGGCGTCCATCCCGGCCATGCGGTCCGCGGTGGACCACCACGCCAACCCCGCCGCGGCGAGCAGCGCGGCGACGATCCCGAGCTCGGCGCGCATCGCCGTTACCGCTGACTTGGCCACGGCTCAACTTCCTTCGTATTCGTCGTGGCGGCGCCACCAGATGCCGGTCTCGTTGCGCCCGAGCGGGGCGCGATCGAGCCAGGAGTACATGCCCCAGAGGCCGTCGACGCCGCGTCCGTAAGCGGAGTAGGTGTGGAACACGACGCCGTCCTCGAGCGCGAACGCGCTCATGCCGGGCCCCTCTTTTCTGAAGGTCACGGGATCGGTGCCGGCGCCGGAGGCGATCTCGATCAGTCCGGGGCTCTGCTCGGAGGGCCGAAAGTCGGCGGTGCGAAAGTTGTACTCGACGGCGCCGGACTGCCATTCCTGCTCGGTGTGCGTGACGTGAAAGTCGTGGTTGAAGTCGCTCTCGAATGAGGACGCCCAGGGAAAGCTCCAGCCCATCCGCCGCTTGTAGTCCTGCAACTTCGCCAGCGGGGCGCGCGAGACCGCGGTGAACGCGACGTCGTGATTGGCGAGGTGCACCACGGAGCCGGAGAAGCCGTCGGCGATCGCCGAGCAGGAGGGACACCCGGCGGTGAAGTCGGGCCCGAACATGAAGTGGTAGACGAGCAGCTGCGAGCGCCCTCGCGAAGAGGTCGGCGAGGGACGCGATTCCGGCGTCGGTCTGGAAGCGGTACTCCTTCTCGATCGCAACCCACGGCAGATCTCCGTCGCCGCCGCGCCAGCTCGTCGCCGCGCCGCGTGTGCTCCTTCTCGGCGTCGAGCAGCTCGACCCGCGCCGCGAGCCACTCCTCGCGAGTTCCGGTCCTGTGATCGGTCATGGCGTTCTCCTTGTCGGTGTTGGGAATCAGATTCCCGCTTCGGCCTGCGCGGACTCGGCGAGCCGCTTGATCCGCGCCAGGCGCCTATCCCACTGCGCGGCCACGCGAGCCATCGCGTCGGCGGCATCGTCCGCCCGCGCGGGCCGCACCGCGTAGCGCACTTCGCGGCCGCGTCGCCGGCCGGCGACGAGACCGACGCGACTCAGCACGAGCAGATGCTTGGCGACGGCCTGCCGCGTGACCGGCAGCCCCTGCGCGAGCGTCGTGGTGCTCGCCTCGCCGCGCTCGAGCAGCACGTCGAGCACCCGCCGGCGCGTGGGGTCGGCGACGGCGGCCCACAGGGCGTCGTCCTCGGCGAGGGCGGGGGCCATCAACGCGTTGTCCCGCGCGACTTGGAGGCCACGTAATCGAGCATTTCGCCGAGATGCCGCTCCCAGCCGTGTGCGTGGTCTTCGAGGTAGCGCGCCCTGCTCTCGTCGTCGCGCGTGACGGCGTCGATGCCGCTCTCGAGCACCCGCAACCGTGTCCCACCGGCCTCCTCGATGAGGCTGAACTCGACGAGCGCCGAATTGCTCGCATCCGCCCCCGCGCGCGGCGGATGGTTCCAGCGAAAGGAGAAGCGGCGAAACGGCTCGGCCTCCACGACCCGAATCGGGACGCTCAGATCGGTTTCCTTGCTTGCACCGCGACCTCCGGGCTTCCACGTGAGCGTGCCCTGCGCACCGACGCGCGCCTCGATCTCGGCGTCGTCGCTGAACCAGCGGCGGATCTGCGCGGGCTCGGTTATCACGCCCCACACGACCTCCGGACGGGCCTCGATCAGGATCTCTCGTTCGACGCTGTCAGCGGCCACGGGGCTCCTTCCGTTGATGTGCAACCGATGGTTGCGGGACGTTGGGGCAGAATAGCGTAGCGGGGCTGCGCTCGAGTAGTGATCCCTCCCTACCCCGCGCCCACTAGACTCCGCCGTGATGGACGGCTCACCGGCATCGCTCTCTGCCGCCCCCACGCTCGAGGCGCCCCCCCTGGGCCTCGCTCCGCGCACGCGCCAGCTGCTGAGCGACTACGTGGAGCTGACGAAGCCGAAGGTGCAGTCGCTGCTGCTGCTGACGACGATCACGACGATGTACGTCGCGGGCGACCCGTCGGTGGTGCTGGTCGCGCTGACGTGCCTCGGCGGCTACCTCTCGGCGGGCGGCGCGGGCGCGGTGAACCACTGGTTCGATCGCGATATCGACGCGCGCATGGCGCGCACGGCGAGCCGCCCAATTCCATCGGGCCGCGTGGCCCCGAGGGCGGCGCTCGCGTTCGGCTGCACGCTGGCGGCGCTGTCCTTCGCGGAGCTCTCGCTGACGGTGAACGTGCTCGCGGCGAGCCTCTCGTTCGCGGGCTTCCTGGGCTACGTGCTGGTTTACACGGTGTGGCTCAAGCGGCGCACGCCGCAGAACATCGTGATCGGCGGCGCCGCGGGCGCAATCCCGCCGCTGGTCGGCTGGGCGGCGGTGACGGGCTCCCTCAGCGGCACCGCGGTGCTGCTGTTCTTCATCGTGTTCTTCTGGACACCGCCGCACTTCTGGGCGCTGTCGCTGCTGATGAAGGACGAGTACGAGAAGGTCGGCGTGCCGATGCTGCCGGTGGTGCGCGGCGAGGCGGAGACGCGGCGGCAGATCCTGCTGTACACAATCCTGCTGTACGCGGTGACGCAGCTGCCGTTCTGCGCGGGCGGCTTCGGCGTGATCTATCTCGTCGCGTCGCTGACGCTCGGGCTGGGATTCATCGCGGGCGCGGTGCGCCTGTACCGCCGCGCCGACCGGCGCAGCGCGCTGCAGCTGTATCTGTTCTCGCTGGCGTACCTCGCGCTGCTGTTCTGCGCGATGGTCCTCGATGCGCAACTCTGAGCCGAGCACCCCGCCGCGCGCACGTACGCGCGCGAGCGCGCGCGGCGGGGTCGGCAAACGTGACGCCGCCATGAGGTATCTTTCCGCCCATGATGACCCGCCGCCTAGCCCGCAAGAACATCCGCACGGGCCTGCTCGTGAGCGCGCTCTGCATGTTCATCTTCGGCCTCAGCTTCGTAGTCGCCGCGCTCTACATCTCATGAGCCCCCTCGACCCCGAGATCCCGCCGGTCGGCGAGGAGATCCACCTCCCCGGCCCCAGCATCCTGCCGCTGCTGACCGCGGTCGGCATCACGATGGCGCTGGTCGGCATCACGACGATCCCCGAGGTCTCGATCATCGGCGTGATCCTCACGATCGTGTGCGTCGTGCGCTGGATCGGAGACACGCGCCGCGACATCAACGAGCTCCCGCTCGACCCGCACTAATTTCGACTAGGACGACAGGGCCGCATGCGGCCCTGTCCGGGGACGCGCATGCGCGTCCCCGCTGACTGGCGCATGCGCCAGTCAGAACAGCATCCTTCAACGGTGGAGTGCCGCGCACGGTCCCTCACCGCGCGCGGCCCATTGGGCGGTGGCGCGCCGTTCCCCGGCGGGGCGCCAGCGCCCCTCTCTCACCCCACCGCGGCGCTGGCCGGCACGGGGCAGATCGCCCCGTCGTCGGTCCAGCAGCGCACGATGTCGCGAACGGAGAGGATCCCGACGGTCTCCCCTCCCTCGACGACGATCAGATGGCGAAAGCGGCCGCCGACCATCGCGGCGGCGGCCTCCTCGAGCGACCAGTCGGGGGCAGCGTAGACGACGTCGCGCGTGAGGTGCTCGGCGACGAGCTCGCGGTCGGGATCCTGGCCGGCGCCGACGGACGTGAGGACGTCGCGCTCGGTGAGGATGCCGACGCCGGGACCGTCGGGGTCGATCACGACGGCGGCGCCGACGCGCCGCTCGGACATCAGCCGCGCGGCGTCGCGCAGGGTGTGTCCGGGGCCGACGGCGAGAACAGTGGGGGTCATGCCTTCGCGGACCTGCATCGCGGTGCTCCTTTCCCGCTTACGCCTCCGGGCACGGTCACCGGGAGGCTTGCAACGATTGCCTCAATCTAGTGGGCAAGCGGCGATCCGTCAAGGGCACCGCACGCGGGCTTGCCCTTCGTCGGGCGAAGGCACTAGGATCACGCCGGGATGCAGGAAGGGTTTGCTTTAGGTCACCACTTTGGGCTCGCCGGGGAGCTCGTAAGACTCCTTGCGGGGCGGCCGGCGCATGCCTAAGCGCCCGGTGATCGTCACGCTCGTCGCGGGCGTGTTGGCGACCGCGATCGGCATCTTCCTGAGCTACGTGATCCACTGGTTCCCGGTCGCGGCCTCGACGCAGGCGAAGAACACCGACCGCTTCTATCACGTGCTCGTGATCGCGTCGATTCCGATCTTCGTGATAGTGGTCTCGGCGATCCTGTACTCGGTGTGGCAGTTTCGGATGAAGCCCGGCGAGGAGCTCAAGGACGGCCCGCCGATCCACGGCAACACCCGCCTGGAGGTTCTCTGGACGGCGGTGCCCTCGGTGCTGGTGATCGCGCTCGTCTCCTACTCGTTCGTGGTGCTCCACGAAAACGAAGAGAAACCCCCGGGCAAGGAAATCGAGGTCGCGGTGACGGGCCAGCAGTTCTTCTGGTCCTACCAATACCCGACCGCGGTGACGGGCGGCGCGCCGCTGCGCAGCTATCAGCTCTACCTGCCGAAGGGCGACTCGGTGGTCTTCGACATGCACTCCAAGGACGTCATCCACGCCTTCTACATCCCGGCCTTCCGCCTACAGGAGGACGTCGTGCCGGGCATCACGACCCGCTACCGCGTGACGCCGACGCGCCTGGGAACCTACCCGGTCGTCTGCAACCTGCTCTGCGGCGTCGGCCACTCGCTGATGCGCTCGACGGTGCACGTCGTGACGCCGGCGCGCTTCCAGGCGTGGATCCAGAGTCAAGCAAAGGCCCCCGCCGCGGTGGCCACGGGGTAGAGTGGGAGAGTCCGCGTATGAGATCGCTGAGAGCTAGCCGATGACCGCGAGACTTCGCGCCCCGGGCTTCTACCGCGCCGGCCTGGCGGTCGTCTTGGGCATCGCCTTCTCGGCGGCGCTGACGTGGCTCGTGCGCGTCGCGACGGGTCACGCGACCTTCACGCACTACCTCAGCGGCGACGCGATCACGACGGTCTCGCTGATCGCGTGCCCGCTGTTCTTCCTCGTCGGATTGGGCGTGTTCGACTACTGGTTCTACTGGGCCGCGGGGCGTCCGACGCGCGCCGAGGACCACTCGAGCCACGGCGCGCACAGCTGGCGGGACTACTTCCGCGTCAACACCGACCACAAGGTGATCGGCGTGCAGTACGTGGTGACCTCGTTCTTCTTCCTGCTCGTGGGCGGCCTGATCGCGATGCTGATGCGCATCGAGCTCGCGCAGCCGGGCGCGAAGTTCGTCGACGCGAACACCTACAACGGCCTGTTCTCGGTGCACGCGTCGGTGCTGATCTTCTTCTTCATCATCCCCGTCTTCGCGGGCCTCGCGAACTTCGTGCTGCCGCTGATGATCGGCGCGCCGGACATGGCGTTCCCGCGCCTGAACGCGCTCTCGTTCTGGATGCTGCCGCTCGGCGGCGCGATCATGCTGCTGAGCTTCTTCGCGCCCGGCGGGGCCTTCGCGGATGGCTGGACGGCGTACACGCCGCTGTCGACCTCGGCGCCGATCGGACAGAACTTCTTCTCGGTCGGCGTGCAGTTCGCGGGTGCCTCCTCGGTCGCGACCGCCCTGAACTTCCTCGTGACGATCATCACGATGCGGGCACCGGGGATGAGCTTCTTCCGCATGCCGCTGCTGGTGTGGGCGAACTTCTCGACGTCGCTGCTCGTCGTGATCGCGACGCCGTTCATCGCAGCGTCGCAGTTCTTCATCCTGCTCGAGCGCGCGCTGGGCTTCAACTTCTTCGACTCCGACAAGGGCGGCAACGTCCTGATGTACCAGCACATCTTCTGGTTCTACTCGCACCCCGCGGTCTACATCATGATCTTGCCGGGCTTTGGGATCATCAGCGAGATCCTCGCCGTCAAGGCGCGCAAGCCGATCTTCGGCTACCGCATGATGGCGTTCTCGCTGCTGGCGATCGTGGGACTCGGCTTCACGGTGTGGGCGCACCACATGTTCACCTCGGGGATGCCGCTGTGGGTGCGCATCCCGATGGCGATCACGACGGTGATCATCGCGGTGCCGACGGGCATCAAGATCTTCTCGTGGCTGGCGACGCTGTGGCGCGGCGTGCTGCACCTCGACACGCCGATGCTGTTCGCGCTGGGCTTCATCACGACGTTCACGCTCGGCGGTATCAGCGGGATCATGCTCGCGATGATCCCCTTCGACATTCACGTCACCGCGACCTACTTCATCGTCGCGCACATTCACTACGTGCTCTTCGGCGGCTCGCTGATGACGATCTTCGCGGGCGTGTACTACTGGTTCCCGAAGATGACCGGGCGGATGTACGACGAGCGCCTCGGCAAGCTGCACTTCTGGAGCACCTTCATCTTCTTCAACCTCACGTTCGGGCCGATGCACATCCTCGGGCTGCAGGGGATGCCGCGTCGCGTGGCGACCTACGCGGCGCAGTACGCGGACCTCAACCTGTTCATCTCAATCGCGAGCTGGATCCTGGGACTGAGCACGCTGATCTTCATCTACAACATCGTCACCAGCTGGCGCGGCGGCCCGCGCGCGGGCGCGAACCCGTGGCGCGCGATGACGCTGGAGTGGCAGGTCTCCTCGCCGCCGCCGATCTTCAACTTCGACCGCGTGCCGACCGTCGTGGGGGGCCCCTACGAGTACGGGGTGCCGGGTGCGGTGCACGGCATCTTCACGCCGGCGCCGACACCCTCGGAGGTGCACACCGGCGCGGCCGGCGGCGTCGCGGTTCCCAGCGGAGGCGAGTGAGGATGGCGGTGGCGCCCTCAGCAGCTGCACCCCGCCGCGCGACGCGCGCGACGCGCGCGCGTCGGTGGCCCCGAGATAGGTGTACACGAGAGGAGACGAGGGCAGCGCTATGAGAGAGATACTGGTCATCGCCAACCGCACGCTCGGCGGGCGCAAGCTGCTGGACCGCGTGCGCGAGCTGGCGAGCGCGCAGGAGACGAGCTTCCGTCTGGTCGTGCCGCAGAGCAAGCCGTCCTCGGGCCTCGTGATCTACGACGAGGTGGTGCGCGACTCCGCGCAGGTGCGCATCGATCTCGCGGTCTCGCTGCTCTCCGAGGAGGGCATCCGGGCCAGCGGCGCGGTCGGCGATCAGGATCCGTTCCTGGCGACGATGGACGCGATCGCGGAGCGCCGGCCGAGCGAGGTGATCGTCTCGACGCACCCCATCACGCACTCGGGCTGGCTGCGGCGCGACCTGATCGAGCGCATCCAGAACGCCTCGGGGCTACCGGTGGAGCACATCGTGAGCGACATCGAGCAGGAGGGCCTGCCGTTCCGCGTGACGCTCGTGATCGCCAACCGCACGGCGGGGGGCGAGGAGCTGATCGAGCGCCTCCGCGAGAAGGCGGCGCACGGCGAGCGTCACCTGTTCATCGCGGTGGTGCCGCAGCAGCGCGGGCACAGCGCCGCCGCCCAGGACGCCCGCGGACGGCTGAGCGCGATGCTCGAGCGGCTGCGCGGCGCGGGGCTGCTCGCGGCGGGCATGATCGGCGACCCCGACCCGTACACCGCGGCGGTGAACGCCCTGGAGCTGTTCCGCGTCGACGACGTCGTTATCTCGACGCTCCCCAACGAGCGCTCGGGCTGGCTGCGCGCGAACCTGATCGAGCGCATCCGCGGCACCACGGCGGCTCCCGTGGAGCACGTCGTGGTCGATGTCAGCGAAAACGCGAGCGCGGCCGCGGCCGCGGCGGGCAGCTGAGGAGCGGCCGGTTATGGAGGCCGCCAGCATCACGCACGCCGTAGCCCCCGCCGCGGGTGCGCATGCGGGCGCGCACACGGGCGCGCCCGGCGGGGCCGACGAGCACCACGGTCCGCCGGCGGCGAACCGCAGCTCGCGCGTGGATCCGCAGATGCTGGGGATGCTGCTTTTCATCATCTCGGAGATCATGATCTTCGGGGCGTTCTTCACGGCGTACTTCTTCATCCGCGTCGCTCAGGGCGACCCGTGGCCGGCGCCGGGCACGAAACTCCCGGTCGCGGTGGCGGGCGTGAATACTCTGATCCTGGTCTCCTCGTCGTTCACGCTGCACTGGGCGGAGACCTCGATCAAGCGCGGTAACCGCTTCGGCCTGAAGGCCGGCATGCTGGCAACCTTCCTGTTGGGCTGCACGTTCCTGTTCATCCAGATCAACGAGTACGCGAACATCGGCTTCGCCCCGCAGGACCACGCACAGCAGACGATCTTCTACTCGCTCACGGGCCTGCACGGCGCGCACGTCACGATCGGCCTGATCCTGCTGCTGATCGTCACGGTGCGCGCCTTCCGCGGGCACTTCTCACCCGAGGAGCACCGCGGCGTCGAGGTGCCGGGCATCTACTGGCACTTCGTGGACATCATGTGGATCGTGGTGTACACCACGGTTTATGTGATCTGAGGGCGACGGACGCGGCGCGATCGCGTGCTCTGCGTGACAGCTACTCGTCCTGTGCGGCGCCGGCGCGCCCCTCCCCCAGCCCCAGCTAACCCGCGCAGCCGCCGGCGGCGATCGTCGGGGCGGTGTCATTTTCGTGAGAGACGGTGACGGCGTAGCCGGTGCTCCCTCCGACGCAGACGTCGAGCAGGTCGCCCTGCGCCTGGGGATGTTCGACGACGGTGGCGGGTTGGGCGGCGTAGGGACCGGCGGCGAGTAGCGTGGCGAAGAGCGCGCTGGTGCCGGTGCGGGTGTACTGCAGCGCCCAGCTGGGCACCTCGGAGCCGTAGCTCGAGGAGTACCAGCCCTGCAGCGGGTCGCTGGCGCCGCGCAAGCTCTGCAGCGTGATTCCGGCGGGGCTGGCCTGGGTGATCGTCAGGACGGGCTTGCCGGCGGCACTCGCGGTGACGTTGAGGCCGCTCGCCTGTTCCCCGCCAGGCGGCGCGCTCGGGCTCGCAGCGGGACCGAGGTGCCAGGTCTGGCTGTACTGGTGGCTGGCGGCACTGCTCAGTTCGTCGAACACGAGCACGAGTCCCTGGCGCAGGACGAGCACGGTGCGGTGGTGGGTGACGCCGGCGTAGAGTCGGCTGACGCCGCTGGCCCAGGTCGAGCCGGCGGCGGAGCCGTGGCTGCCGGCTTCGGCGGAGCCCGCGGCCTGGTCGCGGCCGTCGACGACGACGGTGTTGTGCGAGCGCGTGCCGTGAAAGTACTCGAGCGCGGGTTGCGCGGTGTAGGTGTAGAGCCCCGAGGTGGGCAGCAGCGTGGAGCCGCCTGAGTACAGCGTGAGACCGAGCGCGTCGAGGTCGGAGTGGCTCGTGCGATAGGTGCCGGCGTTGAAGGTCACGAACGTCTGATTGGGCAGGTTCGCGACGGTGCCCAGCGGGGAGCGCATCAAAAACAGCCCGGAGACCGGAAATAGCACGGTCCCGTCGGGGGGCGGGATCCCGTGGGCGCCGCGCGTGAAAGCGAAGTCGAATTCGGGATTCGCGGCGGCCATGGGCCCGTAGACGTTGGGATCCTGGCTGGGCATGTAGGTGGTGGCGGTCGCACCGAGCATCGGCAGGTAGCCGTCGGGCTGGGTGACGTCGGCGGTGTAGGTGAGCATCTTGGTGGCCGCCGCGGAGTACGAGGCGGCGAGTTCGGGCTCGTACTGCGCGGCCCACTGCGCGATCTGGTAGACGAGCCCGAGGACGTAGACCTGGTAGAAGGGCGAGTTCTCGACCTCGACGCCGTCGGCGTCGATCGTGTTGGTGAGCATCGCGCGCAGCCGCGCGAGCGCGAGCGCGCGCCACGCGGCGGCCTGCGGCATCGCGGGGAAATTGTCGGCGAGCAGCAGCAGCGCGGCGCCCTCGTTGAAGCCGTGGTTGTAGTCGGCCTCGAAGTGGCCGGGTTCGGCGAGGAACGCGCCGAGCTTCGCCAGCGAGCTCTGCAGGCCCGCTTGCAGGTCGGCGGGCAGCGCGCCGGCGTCGTGGAGCTTGAAGTAGAAGTTGATCAACTCCATCGTGCGGTACGCGGAGGTGTGATCGTTGTCGAACGTCGTGGTGTCCAGCGGGCGCGCGCGGTCGTAGGCGACGTAGGAGCGCAGGATCGCGATCAGCTTTTCCAGGTAGGCGGCGTCGCCGGTGCTCTGCCACTCGTACAGCAGTGTCGCCTCGGGTCGCAGGCCGTAGAAGTAGAACTCCCAATAGGCTTCGTGGTAGGGATCCTCCTGCCAAGTCAGCGGCCACTGCAGGTAGGGCAGCGCGTAGCCGCGCGCGGGCCACACGTTCCCGAGTAGATCCTGGGCGGTGGCTTCTTCGCCCTCGTTCAGTTCGGCGTACATGCTCTCGCGGCCGCCGGGCAGCGGCGTGGGATAGCTGGCGAGGTTGTGCACCGCGACGGTGACTTCGCTGATGACCGGCACCGTCGCGCGGGGCCCCCAGAGCCTGATGGCGAGGGTGTGCGGTCCGTTGGACTCGGCGCGCGTGTACCAGGTGTACTGGTAGGGAGTCTCGGCGGGCTTGGCGTAGCGGTACTGACCGTCGACGTCGAACTCGATGCGATCGGCGGGGAGTCCGTAGAGGTCCGCGGCGATCTGCACGGTGCCGCCGACGGTCTCCCCGCCGGTGAGACCGTCGATGCGCGCGGCGGCAAGGTCGCCGGCGCCGTCGCTCACGGGGCCCGCGCTCGCCGCGGTGAGGCTCGCGCTGTGGGCGGCACCGGTGGCGAGGACGGCGACCTCGAGCGTCTCCCCGAGATCGGCGAGCGTGGGCGTGTAGGTAGCGCCGGCGGCGCCCGCGATCGGACTGCACGGTGTGTGGGTGCCGGCGGCGTGGTGCGCGGCGACGTGCGCGCGCGCGAGCGCCGCGGGATAGAGCGCGACGTCGGCGAGATCGCCCGCAAAGAAGCCCGTGTGCGCGGCGGCGCCGGCGCCGATGACCAGCGGACCGGCGAGGGTGCTCAGCGGCGCGGTGGTGGCGCGCGAGCCGACGAGCGCACCGTCGACGTAGAGGCGCATCGTGGCGCCGTCGAAGCTGGCGCTCACTTGACTCCAAGTGTCGAGCGGCAGCCCCGCGGCGTCGGTGATCGAGGTGCCGACTCCCCCACTCCAGCGCTCGAACCCGAGGCCGGTCTTCGAAAGCCAGACGCCGGTGCCCTCGCGCTTGCCGGCGAGCGTTTCCTCGTGCGAGATCAGGAAGCGATAGACCCCGTCGACGCTCGTGGGGCGCGCCCAGAGCTCAAGCGTGTAGGGGCTCGTGCCCGATCCGCTACCGTCGGGGGGGACGGTAACCGCCGAGCTGCTCCCGTCGAAGTCGGCGCCGAGTCCTCCCTGTGCGTTCAGCGGCCCGCTGGTGGCGGGGGCGTGGGAGCCGCGGTAGGCACCCGTCGCCGAGCCGCGGTAGGCACCCGTCGCCGAGCCGGACGCGGCGACGGCGGTGCTGGTCGCGGCATCGTCGAGCGGCCACAGGTCGCTGGCGCCATCGGCCTGGACCGCGGTCGTGTAAAAGGAACAGCGCTGCCAGGCGTAGGTGACGTGCGCTGTTTCGCTCAGCACCGGGGCGGCGGGCGCGAGCAGGGCAACACCAAGTTGCGCCGCCCGGAGCGAGCTCCCGGTCGCGGCCTCGGCCTCGGCCTCGGCGGAGCCCGACCCGATGCGCGACGTGGACGTGACGCCGGACGCAAGCAGGGCGATCGCGAGCAGGGCGATCGGGCAAAGTGCGGCGAGCGCGCGCCCGCGAGAGCATCGGATTCGCGCCATCGGAGAGCGCGAGCGTACCGGCGAGCATCGCTGCCCGCGGGTGCGCTGGACGCAAAGACGAGCCGATCGTTTACGCTCTCGCGCGTGCTCAACCCGCTGCGCTCGGAGGGCGAGGCCTTCCGCTTGCTGATCTACGCGATCGTGTTCTTCGCGATCGTGATCGCGCTGGTGCTGATCCTGCGCGCGGTCCTCTAGGCCGGTCGCCCTGCCGCGAGCGACCCCCCGCGCGCGAAGAGCGCGAGCTCACCTACACCCCCGCGCCCGCCTCGCACGATCGGCAGCTCAACCTCTACTTGACGGTTAGACTTCCTACCATCCCGGCGGCGCGGTGGCCGGGGGCTTGGCAGAAGAAGGTGTAGGTGCCGGGCTTGAGCTTGACGGTGAAGGAGGAGGTGCCCTTGGGCTGCAGGGCGCTGGCGCCCAGCACGGGGCCGCTGGTGCCGGATTGAATCGCGACGTTGTGCGTGACGCCGGACATGTTCTTCATCGAGATCGTGACGGGGCCGGGCTGCGCGAGGGCCTTGGCGGTGGTGTAGGCGAGCTGTCCGGTGGGGCTGGCTTCGAGTTCGAGCTTGCCGGCCTTCTCTTCGGCGGGCTTCCCGGAGCCGGCGGGCGCGACGGCGGTGGCGAGCAGCCCGGTGTCCTTGCCGGGCCGATCGGCGGAGTCCTCGACGTAGGAGGCGATGTCGTTGAGGACGGCTCCGCTGGCCAGGCCGCGCGGCATGGCGCCTTCGGGGTTGGGATTTTCGACCTGCCCCTGGACGACGCTGCGGATCGTGTTGCGCCCGAGCCCTTCGTCGATGCTGCGCGCGAAGACTTCATCGAGGTTGGGCCCCACACTGCCCTTGGTTTCGGCGCGCGCGAGCGTGTGGCAGGCGCCGCACTTGGCGACGAACTGCTGCTTGCCGACGATCAGGTTGGCGTTCTCGCCGTGCTTGGCCGCGCCGCAGCCGCTCGCGGCCAGCAGCGCGACGCTGCTCGCTCCAACCGTTAGACCCAGGTTGCGCAGGCTCCTCATCCTCACCGCGGGCAACTCTATCCGACGGAGCGGGCGAAGTCACCTGGCGCCGGGAGGCTTTCCAGATCGCCGCGCGCGGCGGCGATCACGCGCCGGGCGACGCCCTCCCAGGACCAGTGCTCGCGCACCGCGGCGACCAGTCCGGCGCGGGTTTGCGCGCGGACGTCGGCGCCGGCGAGCAGCCAGCCCGTGAGACACTCGGCGAGTGCCGTGACGGCGCGATCGTCCACCGCGAAGGAGAGCCAGGGAGCGGCCTCGCGGGGTACGGCGCGGGCCAACACTTCGCTCACCTCGGCGAGCCCCGAGTGCGCGGCACTGACGGGCAGGGCGCCGCACGCGGCGCCCTCGGCGGCGACCATGCCGAAGGCCTCGGGGAACGTGCTGGGCACGACGAGCGCCTCGCAGGCGGGGAGCAACTCGGCGAGCTCTTCGTGCTCGAGGCGCCCGGTGAAGATCACGCGCTCGGGCAGGCGGCGCGCGGCCTGGAGATAGCGCTCGCGCGGCTCGCCGTCCAGGGCGAGCAGGAAAGCGAGCAGGTGGCGCAGCGGTGTTGCGGAGGTCTCGCCCTCCAGCGCGCGACCGGCGCGGGCGATCTCGATGGCCTCCTCCAGCCGCTCCTCGGTGAGCGCGCCGAGCAGACGCTCGAGCGCGGCGCGGTAAGCACCGAAGCCGACCACGACGAGCGTCGCGGTGGGCACGCGCTCGAGTACCAGTGGCCACGCGGCGAGCAGGAGGTCGACGCCCTTGCTGACGATCAACTTGCCGACGAAGGCGACCGCGCGAACGCGCTCCTCGGCGGCGAGCGTGCCGAGACGGTCGAGTGCCCGCGCGACGGCGAGCTCATCGCGAGCGAACGCACCGGCGGCCTGCGCTCCGGGCTCCTGCATCGCGGCGGCGGCGCGCAGGCGCGAGGAGAGCGATCGGGTGGCGTCCGGCAGCGCCGTCGCGGCCTCCTGCGCGGCGGCGGGACGGAAGCGATGCACGTCGACGCCGGGCGGCCCGAGACGGGTGCGCGCGGGCAGCCGCGAGTCGGCGAGCGCGACCCAGAGGCTGTGCGCGGTGTGCCGCGAGCCGACGAGGACGGTCCGCGCACGCGCGAGCCCCTCCCGAGCGAAGGGCAGGAAGCGCTCGGGCTGGGGCTTGACGGTGTACTCGAGCGCACTGCCGTGGACCTTGACGGCGTACGGTACGTCGGCGAGGGCGCGCGCGAGGATCGCGGGGCCCATGATCAGGTGGTTGGCGAGCGCGACGTCGGGACGCACGCGAGCGGCGAGCTCGCGCACGGCGGCGACGTTCGCGTCGAGGTAGCGCGCTAGCTGCGCTTCGTCGCACTCGGCGAACGTGCGGGCTTCGATGCCGTCGTAGACGTCGGCGACGTACACGGGCAGCAGGCCGCCGATATCGGGTCTGTAGACGGTGCAGCGCGGGTTCGGGCGCAGCTCGCGTAGGCGCAGCTCGCCGTGCTCCCAATCTCCGACCGCCTCGACGAAGGACTGGCGTTCGGGATGGCGGTCCTGGCAGAGCAGGTGCACCTCGTGTCCGAGCTCGACGAGCGCGGCGGCGAGCCGGGCGTTGTAGACGTTGGAGCCGGTGCCTTCCAACAGGTAGCCGTGGAAGATCAGGATGCGCATCCTGGCGCAGCCTACATCGGTGTCCACCCCGACTCGTCCGTGCGCTCCCCCGTGCGCACCCGCGCCGCGCGCTCCCCCGTACGCACTCGCGCCGTACGCTCCCCGTGCGCTCCCGCCTGCGTACGCTCCCCCGCGGCCTTCGCTAGAGTGCGCGCCGTGAGCGCGCGCCAGCGTTATCGCCTGCGCAACCCCGCCAGTGGGCGGGAGGTCGTGCTGGAGGCGAATCCGGAAGAGATCTACGCGGATCGCGATTCGGGCGAGACGCTGGAGGTCGTCGGCAGGCTGTTGCCGCTGGCGCCCTCGTCCTCGAAGCTTCCGTGGGCCGTGGAGAACTTGCGCTTCTGCCCGTGGTGCAAGCAGCTCGCGCAGAAGGATCTCAACGACTGCCCGACCTGCGGCCGGCGGATGGGTCCGCTGGACGCGTGAACGCGACCGGCGAGGACTCCTCGAGCGCGCCCCGGATGGGGCTCGATGTGACGCAGTGCGCACGTCCGCGGGCCGCGGGGGGCAGCAGGCGCGTGGCCGTCAGCGCCGCGGCGCTCGTGTTCGCCTGCGGCTTGGTACTGGGGGCGTGCGGTGGGAGCAAGGTCTCCGACGCGGTTCCGCGCAGCACCCCTGAAATCACGCCACCGAGCAGCACGACGGCGGAAAGCGAAGCGACGCGAACCAGCACGACCGCGACGACGGCGACCACCCCCACCAAATCGTCCACGACGGCGGAAGGTGCGGGCGCAGAAAGCACAAGTGCCAGCGAACCGACGTCGGGCGGCACCGAAAGCGGAAGCTCCAGCCGAGCGCCCGAAGAAACGTCGTCGGGCACAGGTGGATCGAGCTCGGCGGGCGGAGGAAGCTCCAGCGGTGGATCGAGCGCGACCGGCGGCTCGGAACCGGCGACGGGCAAAGCGGAATCCGGTACGAGCAGCCCCACCGGTGGTGCTGGGGCTCCGTAAGGGCTCCGGGCTCCGTAAGGGCTCCGGGCTCCGTAAGGGCTCTGGGCTCCGTAAGGGCTCCGGGCTCCGTAAGGGCTCCGGGCTCCGTGAGCGTTCCGAGCTCCGTAAGCCTCCGAGACTCCGGAAACCTCCGGGGCCCCGCAAGCCTCAGGGCGTGGAGATCAGCGTCGCGCTGTAGGTCAGGCGCGCCTGACGGTAGAGGCAGTAGTACTGGACGGCGGCCCCGACGGATTGCACGCTAAGGGTGCTGGTACTCGAGCACGAGTTGCGCGGCCGGCTTGCGCGCCAAGAGGTTTCGTTGGTGAAGCCGAGCGCGAGCACGGGCGCCCAGGTGGGCACCGCGAGCGCGATGATGTCGCCCTTTTTCGCCTGGATGGAGCTCGCGAGGGGGAACTGCGCGGTCTTACCGAAGTACTTTTCCAGCGGCACGACGGGGCTCTGCGCGATCAGCTTGTAGCTGAGATTCGGCTTGGGCTGCTGACGCAGGACGGCGATCGCCGCCGAGGCGGCGCCGCCCTCGTTGGCGTTGAAGAACTTGATCTGGGTGGCGTTGGGCTTGCCTAGCGTGACGGTCCAGGCGACGACGGAGCCTTCTTTGGGCACGGTGACGAGGCTGCGGGTGCTGCCGACCTTGACCTGGAAGCCCGTGGTGCGCGTCAGGGCGAGACAGGGGCTCGCGGGGCAACTGGGGGTCGTCGGCGGGGTCGTGGCCGGGATGATCCCGACTTCGGCGAGCGTCGCGAGCGAGCCGCTGGGCAGCGCGAGGGCCAGGCCGACGCCGGCAAGCAGTGGAAGGAGGGCTTTGCGTCTCAGGGACATGGTCAGTGGAACACCGAAAAGCACGCTAGGTAGCGGTTAGGCTACGCGCTACGGGTTCGCCCTCCGCGCCCGAGTTCCTGCGCGGTGGCCTCGATCTCCGCTGGATCTCCGGGCGCAGGCGTCCACGGTAGACGCAACGGATCGCCCTCGTAGCGGGGGATTACGTGGACATGAAAGTGGAAGACGGTCTGCCATGCCGCCGCCCCGCAAGAGTTGAGCAGATTGACCCCGGCGGGCCCGAGACGCTCGGATATCCGCGTCGCAAGCCGCGCGGCGGCGAGCGTCACGGCACCGAGATCCTCGGGCGCGACGCTCAACAGGTCGCGCGCGTGGTGGCGGGGAATGACCAGCGCGTGGCCGCGGGTGGCGGGATTGATGTCCATGAAGGACACCGTGCGCTCGTCTTCGTCGACGATGCTTGCGGGCAGCTCACCGGCGACGATCTTGCAGAAGATGCAGTTGGGATCGCTCACGAGCGCCCCATGGTAGGGCCAGCGGCCGCGACGAGTGTGCGCCGGGCGTGCTCGAGACCCTGCGCGCGCGTGAGGATCTCCCCGGCATAGCTGGCGCGGGCGAGCTCCTCTAGCAACTCACCGAGCTGCGGTCCGAGCGGGATGTCGAGCTCGCGTGCGAGCTCATCCCCACGCCAAAGTACAGCGGGCGGTCCGTCGGCGTGCCAGCGCAGCGCGTCGTCGAGGATTTCGCGGGCAAGGCGCAGATGGGCATCAATCGCCTCCTGCGAGCGCGCCCCGCGGGTCGCGAGGCGATCGGCGACGGACAGCAGCGTGACGTCGACCTCGACCGGTTCGCAGGCCCGTAGATATGCGAACACGGTTCGACGCGCTAGGGGCTGGGGCTCGTGCACGAGGAAGCCGAGCCGCAGGTGGTGGCGCACGAGCGCCGCGACGTGTGCGCGCAGCCGACCGCTCGCGCGCAGGCGCCCGAGGATCTCCTGCGCGAGCTGGGCGCCGAGGCGGTCGTGCCCGATGAAGGTGACGTGTCGATCCACGCGCGCGAGGGAATCGGCGACGACCTCGCGCGTCGGCGGCTTGGCGATGTCGTGCAGCAGAGCCCCCCAACGCAGAGCCTCGCCACGCGTGAGCTCGTCGGCAAGTGGCTCGGCGAGCAGCTGCGCCAGTGCCGCCTGGTGATCCCGGAGGAGGACGGCGGGCGCGCTGGCGGCCTCCTCAGAGTAAGCGCTGTCTGCCCCACTCGGAGCCGTGGTCAGCGCGATCGTCTGCTCGAGCACCTCCAGCGTGTGGCCGTAGACGTCACGGTGGTGGTGGCGACTCTGTTCGACGCCATGAAGGGCGTGCAGCTCGGGCAGCACGACCGCGGTGGCGCCGATCTCATCAAGCAGCTCGAGTCCGGAGACTGCGCGCGCGGCGGCAACTATCCGGCGCAGCTCCATGAAGATCCGCTCGGGCGAGACGTCGCGCAGCCCCGCAGCGTGGGCAGCGGCGTCGCGCAGCGTCTCGGGAGTAGGCTCGAGGTCGAGCTCGACGGCCATTCGCACGAGGCGCAGTACCCGCAAGGGATCCTCGGCGAATGCGCGTGGTCCGGCGGCGCGCAGGCGGCGATGCTCGAGATCCTGTAGGCCTCCGAGCGGGTCGATCAGCTCACCGGGCGCGCTCGGCGGGTAGCCGAGGGGCTCCGCGATCGCGTTCACGGTGAAGTCGCGCAGCGCGAGATCGGCCTCCAGCGAGTCCCCGCGTAGGCGCTCCAGATCGATCTGCCACGCACCGCCGTGCGCTACCACGCGCCAGCCCCCGTACTCCTCGGAGAGCGCGAAGGCGGTGGCCCGCGGAGCTGAGGCGGCACGAGCGAGCGCACGGGCCGCCGCGGCGGGGTCTCCGTCGAGCACGACGTCGAGGTCCGCGACCCGGCCGCCGCGCACGCGGTCACGCACGGCGCCGCCGACCAACCATGCGCGCTGGCCGGTGAGAGTGGCGCGTGCCAACTCCAATGGGTCGCGCTCGCCTGTCACAGTAGGAACATCCCGTCCTCGTACTCGTCTTCCTCGCCGACGGCGAGCACCTCGTCCTCGTCGTGGTGGATTCGCGCGACACGCGCGGTGAGACCGCAGGTGATCTCGTAGTTGATCGTCTCCAGGCGCCCCGCGAGCTCCTCAGCCGTAATCCGCTCCTGTGCTTGGGCGCCAATCAGGATCGCAGGCGTGTCGCGCAGCTCCAGCGCTGCGGGATCGGGACCGAGGTCCACAACGATGCTGTCCATGCTCACAGTGCCGACCACGGGGCGGCGATGTCCGCCGATGAGTACTTCGGCGTTGTTGGAGAACCCTCGTCGCCAGCCATCGCCGTAGCCGATTGGCAGCAGACCGAGATGGGTGTCGGTACTCGCGCGGAAGCGCCGACCGTAGCCGCTGCTCTCACCGGCGCGGCAGAGCTTGATGGCGGCTACGTAGGAGCTCAGCTCCAGCGCCGGCTCCAGGCCGCGCGCAGCGGGATCCTCGCCGAAGGGGTCCATCCCGTAGATCGCAATGCCGCAGCGCACCATGTCGAAGTGCGCGGCGCGCTCGCGCAGCGTCGCGGCGCTGTTGGCGGCGTGGGCGATGACGTGCGGGTGGCGCTGCTTGACGGCGTGCACCCACCCAGTGAAGCGCTGCAGCTGCTCATCAAAGAAGTCATCGCCGAGCTCGTCGGCGGTCGCGAAGTGCGTCATGACGCCGACGAGCTCGACACCGGGCGTGGTAGCCGCGGCGTCGACGAGTCGGCCGGCGCGCTCGGGGTCGCGCACGCCCAACCGGCCCATGCCGGTGTCGAGCTTGACGTGTACGCGCGCGGTCCGACCCGTCTCCTGAGCGTGCGCGGCGAGCTGGGCGAGGAACTCCTCCTCCCAGGCGACGACATCGACCCCGAGCAGCACCGCATCCTTGAGCTCGCTGCCACGCAGCGGGCCGAGCACGATGACGCGTGCCTCCAGTCGCTCGTCGACGATCTCTAGCGCCTCGTGGACGCTCGCAACGGCCAGCCACGTAGCACCCGCGGCGAGCGCTGCGGCGGCACTCTGGTAGGCACCGTGTCCGTAGCCGTCGGCCTTGACGACAGCACACAGCTCGACGCCCTCGCTTAGCTCGGAGCGCAGCCGCGCGCAGTTGCGCTCGATCGCGCTCGGATCCACCCTTGCGAGGGCGCGCGCGAGCCTCATCGTGCACCTCGCGTGCGCGCCCAGGCGCGCGCGGCGGGTAGCGCAACGATCACATCGGAGGCGATCACACCCTCGGCAGCGCCCACCGCCCGCGCGGCAGCGCGGCCGGCCTCGGCGTGCACCCAGACGGCGCCAGCAGCAGCAGCAAACGGGTCGAGCCCCTGTGCGAGCAGCGCAGCGATGACGCCGGTGAGCACGTCGCCGCTGCCGGCGGTGGCGAGTGCGGGACTGCCGCCGGGACTGACGGCGACGCGACCGTCGTGGTGGGCAACCAGCGTGTCATCGCCCTTGAGCACGACGACGGCCCGCGCGATCTCCGCAGCGGAACGAACATGGCGCAGACGCTCGCGCTCGATCTCGGTACTTGAGCACTCGAGCAGCCGGGCGAGCTCGCCGGCGTGCGGGGTGAGCACCGTGGCCTGCTCACGTGTGCGCAGCGCGTCGAGCTGGCCGGCGTGCGCATTCAGGCCGTCGGCGTCGAGCACCAGCGCGACCTGGGCGCTATGGGCGAGCTCGCGTGCGAAGGCGAAAGCCCCCGAACTGCGCCCGAGGCCGGGGCCGAGCGCCAGCGCTCCACCCCGCGTGGAAGCCTCCAGGACCGCGTGGACTCCGGCGGAACTCAGGGCGCCATCGGCGTCCGGCAGGCCACGCGTCATTAGCTCGGGTGGGCCGCCGCTAGCGATCACCGCTTGCTGGGAGCTCGGCACACAGGCGGTGACGTATCCGGCTCCGGCGCGCATCGCGGCGAGGGCGCTCATGCGCGGAGCGCCGGTGAGCCCGCGCGAGCCGCCGGCGACCAGCACGTGGCCACTGGAGAACTTCGTCGAGGACGCGCCGCGATGTGGGAGACCCGCCAGTACGCGCGAGGAGATGAGCCCGACCGCGACATCCCCCCCTGGGGCGCCACGGGGAATGCCAATGTCGAGCACGCGCACCTCGCCGGCGTGGGCCTTGCCGGGATGGATCCAGAGCCCGGGCTTGGCGGCGTGGAAGGTGACGGTGAACGTGGCGCATATGGCGCGAGTAGCGACGATTCCGGTGGAGGCATCGACGCCGCTGGGAACATCGATGCTCACGACGGGTACCTCGGCGGCATTGCAGGCATCGACCGCCTCCGCGATGACACCGCGAGGCTCGCCGGCGAAGCCGGTACCAAGCAAGGCATCGACAATTGCGGCGCTCTCCTGCTGCCAGCCGGCGTCCCCCGCGCCTGCGAGGAGCTGTACGGGAGAGTCGCCGGGGAGCCGCAACAGGTTCTCGCGTGCATCGCCCTTCAGCTCCTCGGGCGCGCCGGCAAGGAGCACGGTCACCGGCCGGCCGGCCTCGCGTAGCAGGCGTGCGACGACGAGCCCGTCGCCGCCGTTGTTGCCCTTGCCGCAGAGGACGGTGACGGGCCCATCGGGCGCGAGCTCCTCGACAGCGCGCGCGACGCCGGCGCCGGCGCGCTCCATGAGCTCGAGGGAGGGAACCCCTCGCTCATCGATGGCCCAGCGGTCGACCGCCCGCATCGCGGCGGCATCGGGCAGCGGAGTGCACCAGTCGGGAAGACCCATGGCAAGGCGATGCTAGAGGGTCACGGGTACGGGACACTCGCGCGACCTTTGCGCGACTCGACCCCGCCGCGCGCGTACGCGCGCACGCGCGCGGCGGGGTCGGCAAACGACAACACGAACCACTGCGGCCCACGCGCGTGCGCACACGCGGCGGGGTCGTCACGTTCGAGCTACTCGACGGTGACGGTCTTGGCGAGGTTGCGGGGCTGATCGACGTTGAGACCGCGCCGGCGAGCGATCTCATAAGCGAGCATCTGCAGCGGGATGACGGCGAGGATCGGCTGCAGCATCCAGTCGATCGCGGGAACCTCGACGGCGGCGTCGGCGTGCTTGACGATCTGCTCGTTGCCGGCGGAGATAAGTGCGATCACGTGGGCGCCGCGGGCGCGGACCTCCTGCATATTGGAGGCGAGCTTCTCGAGCACGGGCGAGTCGGTGGCGACGCAGACGACGGGCGTGGACTCGTCGAGCAGCGCGATCGGACCGTGCTTCATCTCCCCGGCGGCGTAGGCGTCGGTGGCGATGTAGGAAATCTCCTTGAGCTTGAGTGCGCCCTCGAGAGCTACGGGTAGGCCAACGTGGCGGCCGATGTAGAGGAAGAACTCCTTGCGCCAGTGCTCGTCGGCGATGCGCGCGATCTGCCCGGCGACCCCTCCCCCGTCTCCGACTTCGCTGCCGACGACGCCGCCATCGGGGCCGCTCGGCAGCCCGGTGACCTCCGCGATCGCGCTCGGCAGCCGCTTGACCTCGGTGACAAGCTCGCGCAGGCGCTCGGGTGAGAGTGTGCCGCGCAGCTCGGCGAGGCGCAGGCCGAGCAGGTAGATAACGGCGACCTGGCAGACGAAGGTCTTGGTCGCCGCGACCCCGATCTCCAGGCCGGCGCGGGTGAAGAGCACCCCGTCGGACTCGCGGGTGACCTGAGAGCCCATGACGTTGGTGATCGCTAAGACGGTGGCGCCACGCTCACGCGCCTGGCGCATCGCGGCGAGTGTGTCGGCGGTCTCGCCCGACTGGGAGATCCCGATCACAAGGTCGCCGGGACCGACCACGGGGTTGCGGTAGCGGTACTCGGAGGCGACGTCCATCTCAACGGGGACGCGGGCCCACTCCTCGATCGCGTAGCGGCCGATCAGACCGGCGTGATAGGAGGTTCCGCAGGCGACAATCACAATGCGCTTGACGTCGGCGAGGATCGCCTCGTCGAGGGCGCCCTGCTCGTCGAGGTCAACACCATCTCCGCGCGCGGTGCGATCGGCGATCGTGTCGGCGACGGCGTCGGCCTGTTCGTGGATCTCCTTGAGCATGAACGTCTCGAAGCCGCCCTTCTCGGCGGTCTCGGCGTCCCAGTCAACGGTATGCGTGGGCCGCTGGACCTCGGCGCCATCGGCAGTGGTGATCGTGACGCTCTCGGGCCGCAGGGTGACGATCTCGCCACTCTCGATGTACTGCACGGTGTGGGTCTCGGCGAGGAAGGCGGGGACGTCGGAGCCGACGAACTGCTCGCCCTCTCCCCTACCCACGATCAGCGGGCACTCCTTGCGCGCGGCGACTAGCGTCTCGGGCTCGTCGAGGCTCATGGCGACAAACGCGTAGTGGCCCTGCATCTCCGCGTAGGCGGCGCGCACGGCGGCGGTGAGATCGCCGGCGTAGTGGTGGGAGACGAGGTGCGCGATGACCTCGGCGTCGGTTTCGGAAGTAAAGTGGCCGCCCTCAGCGGCGAGGCGCTCCTTGAGCGAGATATAGTTCTCGACGATCCCATTGACGACGACGTGGATGCGGTCGGCGCTGTCGTAGTGGGGGTGCGCGTTCTCCTCGCTGACCCGCCCGTGAGTCGCCCAGCGGGTGTGCCCGATGCCGGTGGTCGGGGGACGCGTGAGAAGCGCGACGGAGCCTCCCGCGGCCTCGGTTGCGCGGTCGCTCTCCCCCAGCTTGGCCTCCAGCGCAGCGAGGTTGCCGACGGCGCGCACGGCTTCGATGCGATCCTCGGCGATAACCGAGATGCCGGCGCTGTCATAGCCGCGATACTCCAGGCGCTTGAGGCCGTTGAGCAACAGCTCGCGCGCCGGGCGCTTGCCGACGTAGCCGACGATTCCGCACATATCGTCGAAGATACCAGCGAAGCCTTACCAGTCCTAAGGATTGGACACCTTGGCCAATCGCGCGGAAACCGCTAATGGTCGTGTCATGCTCGGGCTGGAGATTGCCTTCGCGCGATTTCCGTCGCTAGCGAGGGGTCAGTTCGCTGCTGCAGATGCGGCTAGTAGATCGCCTCGGGCGGTATGCGCGCCTCGGCCATGACGACGCGTTGACCGCGAATCGGGACTTCCTCTGCCAGCAGTCGCGCGCGCTGCTCGGCCCCCTTGGGCCACGTGCCGTCGCTGCGCACGACACGCCACCACGGCAAGTCGGACGGCATCTGTGAGAGGGCGCGTCCCGCGTGCCGCGGTGCGCTGGGAGAGAGGTCGCCATAGGTGGTCACGTAGCCGGGTGGGACGCGCCGCACACGGTCGAAGATCGTCTCTAGGCTCGGTGCCACTTGGCTAGCTGTCGTGGCCGTCGACGGTCGAGCTCACCGGAGAAGCATTGCTGGTGGCACGATGGCGGTGAGTCTGCCCTGCCAACAAGAGTCTCCGCGTGCCTAGCAGCGCCGCGACGTTGGCGCCTGGCTCGGCAATCTCCTCTTGCAAGCGCCGCGCCGCGTCGATGTGGTCGGCGGTCCACACCAACTTGACGGTCGTCGCAGTTGTGTACCCGTCGGCATCGCGCAGATCCCGGCGAACGACTTCGATGAGACGGGCCTTGGCTATCTCGTCGTCGAGGAGCTGATTCGGCACGTTACCTAGACCGGCCAACGCGCGGGCGAGCTGCCCGTACCACTCATCCAGGGAGGTGCTGGCGCGGTGCAACTCTTGGCGCGCGGCTGCGCGATCGCCACCGATTGTGCGCTCGTCGTGCTCCCACAAGTCGATCACGGCGTCGGCGCTCAGCCTGAGCAGGGAGACGCCGCCTACAAGTGCAGCAACATCGCCCAGCGGCAGATGCTTGGCGCCGCGCTCGGCGATGTAGGCGCGAAAGGCGTCATCGACGCGTCGACCGGCGGCCGCAGCCAGTTCGACCTCCGCGCGCGGTTTCGCGAAGGCGGGGCGCTGCGAATCGCAGTGGCTGATGCCGTACTCGACGGCGGCGTGCAGGTAGCGAGCGCTGGCTGAGAAGCCGTCGGCGAGTGCCCGTCCGAGCGCTCGCCCCGCACCGCGCGGCCAAAAGAGAGCCCCGACGGCGACGCTCACGCCGCAGCCGATCGCCACGTCCTCGAAGCGGACCAGCCCGACCGACCATCCGACGGGGACGATGAGGTTGTTCAAGACCAAAAGCGTCGTCGTGAATCCCATCTGACCGGCGGCAAAGGAGATCGTGGCGGGTCCGAGGGCCGCCAGGGCGACGGCCGGCACGAGAAGAAACCAGGAGATCGCGCTGTTGGCCCCCACGAGAGCCACGAGGCCGCCTCCGACCAAGATTCCCGCAACGGTTCCACTCAGCGCACGAACGGTGTCTTGGCCGGTCGAGAGGGCATTGGAGCGCAGTACCGCCAGCGTGCCGAAGACCACCCAGAATCCGTGCTGGACGTTGCTGAGCTCGGCAACTAGGACGGCGATCGCCAACGCGACCGCGCCGCGTGAGCTGTTGTGCAGCCACACCGAGTGCGGCTCGAGGTGAGCATGGGCCCGTTGCTTGATCGAGGACCACGCCGAGCCGTGCTCGCCTGGCTGGCGGCCGAGCAGCTGCTGCCACCAGCTCCGTCGTCGCGCCGCGCCGCCAAGCTGGATGTTCGCCGCTATCGCCGAGACGATGAAGCTGATCTCCTGCGCGCGAAAGCTCGGCTGCAGCGAGCTCACGAGGCCAACCGCATCGGCTTCTGCACTGGCAGCGCAGGAGTTGCGATCGGTAAGTCGGGCTCCCGTGAGCGCCCGCTCCAGCGCCGCGCGCGCTTGGCGTAGTCGATGTCGGTCGTCATCGAGTGAGTGCTCATCGAGCCGTCCGGCCTCGTCTCCCACCAAATCCGCGCTGTGCTCGAGTAGCTCAGCGGCGGCTGTGGTGAGCTGGCAGACCTGGGCGGTGCTCGCGTTGGCGGGCTCACCCAATGGCACGCGTGCGAATACTCGATCGAGCCAGATCAGTTCATCTGTGGCCCTCACCAGCGCGCGCGAAGAGGTGGAGAGCCCGGCTGGGCGATATGGCGTTGCGTAGAAAGCTTCGCGCAGCGCCGTGGCGGCGTGGGCGGATTCGTCGCGCAACCGCTGCAGGCTCTCCAGCGATGCGGGAGTCAGCCGCTCGCACACACAGTGGGCCTCCGCGCGCAATTGGTCGGCGAAGCGCCGGCAGGCCTGCGCGGCAAGCTTGGGCAGCGGTTCGCGCGTCGGGGCGGGCCACAGCAAACGGACAGCGAGCACCGACACGAAACCGGCCAGCAGCCAGCCGAGTAGCCGGTCGGGGATCGCTGCCGCAGACCCGGGCACGGTCGCGGGCAGGACGAAGCTGATCAACAACGCCGTCGTCGAGCCGGCGAGCAGCGAGCTGAAGATGCCGGCGAACAGAATTGTGAAGGCGACCACGAGCGTCGCTGCCGTCGCCACCCAGGCAAGTGTCGAGGCAAGCGTGCCGAGGCAGATGAGCACCGCCCCGGCCACCGCCAGCATCGCTTGTGCGATTACGCGTTCGCCCAGCGGACCGCCGAAGTCCACGAACACGAGCATCGCCATCGAGCCCAGCGCCGCGAACGTTCCCAGCGCGGCGCTGTTCAGCAGATCCTTGCCGACCCAGAGCAACAGCGGGACGAAGACCGCAGCACGGCCCGCTCGGCGTGTGGCCCGCAGACCGGGGTCACGGGCGGCGAGGAAGTTCCTCAGCGGGATGAGGGCGCGCAGCTTGTCGGGAGGCAATGGTCTCCCGACCCAAGCTACTTGACCGGTGGCGAGGGCAAAGACTCACCGTGCCGAGGATCGACTCCGCTGCGTTGCCGCCGGCTCGGTGGCGCTGCCCGAGCCGAGCCGGCGGCGCTCAGCGGTCGTCAGTCGGTGACGATGCCCGAGGCGACGGCACCCGCGGGGAGCGGCGTGGGTGAGCTCGCGAGCTCGGTGAGGTTTCCGCCGTTCACAGCAAATGACGCGATGACATTGGCCTTGCTTGCGTTGACCAGCAGCGTCCTGCCGTCGGGAGCGAGACGAGCATCAACCGCGCCCGCGCCCGCGGAACCGAACGGCGTGCTGTCGATCAACGCTAGTGAGCCGTCGGGGTTGACCGCGTAGCTGGAGATCTCGCCCGATCCGGTGTTCACGGTGAACAGATAGCGCCCGTCGTGGCTGATCTCCACCCAGCAGGGTGCGGTCTGAAGATCGGCGAACGGGGACGCGCCGATCGAGGTCAGTTCACCGGAGCGACTCACGTCGAAGGCTGAGACCGTTCCGTTCCCTTCGCCGCCGTGGGCGTTACTGACAAACAGCTGGGATGGATTGGTGGGCCGGAACTCCGAGCCGAACGGCCCCGGTCCCTGAGCCGCGATCGGCGAGCCCGGGGCGGCGACCAAGCGGCCATCCCAACCAACGTGGAAGCTCGCAATCGTCGAGGTGTTGACGAGCGGGACCACGAGCCGCTGACCGGTGGGATCGAACAGCACGTCATCCGGACCCGAGCCGGTGGGCAGCGAGACGGTCGAGTTGGACAGTGGGTAGAGGACGCCGTTCCAGCCCAGGCGGAAGCCCGTGACGTTGGGTTCGCTGGCACTGGCGTTGGCGACGTAGACGAGGTTGCCCGCTACCGCGATGCTGACGGGGTCGCTACCACCGGACGAGACGGGCGCACCGACTGGCTGCGGCACACCGGTGAAACCTAGTCGCAGCACGGAGATCTCGTTACTCGCAGCGTCGACGGCGAGCAGGTAGCGACCGTCGCTGGAGAGTTGGATGGCGCCCTGCGAGGCGAGCCCGGCGCCGGATCCGGCGCCGGCCGCGGGGAATGGGGAGCCGGGGATCGGAGTCAGCGACCCGTCCGCGTGCCGATCGAAGCCGGCCACGGTGTTCGACACCGCGGTGTTGTCGTTGACGTAGGCATGACCGACGACAAAGGACGCGTGGTGGCCGAAGAAGAAGGGGTCTGCAGAGGCAGCACTACCGGATGCAACGGCCGCTCCAGCCAGGGCCAGGGCGAGCAGGATGACGAGGCGAGGTAGCTTCATAGTCGAAACCTCCGAGGTCTGGCGGGGGTGATTCCCCGGCCACCAGCACCATGCCTGTCAGTTCTTACGGGTCTCTTGCGCGACTGTTCAGCGGCGAGCGAGCCGGCGCCCGCTCTCGGTGTCGGGCGGTGTGTAGTTGAGCTCATAGTGGTGATATAGGAGCGACTCGTCTGCTTGGGAGAGCTCCTCGCCGTGCTGCTCGACGTTGGGCGCAGCCTCGACCTGCCCTTTGGTTACGGGCACCTGCGGCTCCTCGGGGCCGACTGGCTGTTGCTCGATCATCCGTGGAGCCTCCTCGTCGTCTGCTGTCGTGAGGCTGGTGATCAACCCAGTTTAGGGACGCAAGCAGGCCATCCGCCTTCTTACATACGTATGACAGGCGAACCTGGATCACACCGCCCTCCCGCGTGCTTGTCGCGTCAACCGGCACCTCGCGGATCACGGTCATCGCTGATCTGTAACTGACCGGTTTGCGTACAAGGGGGGTCAACGGCGCGATCGGAAGGTTCTCGGCGGCCGCAGCCACGTCCCGTAACCACAAGGAGAAGCGAATGAGCTATCAAATCAATCTCGAGGAGGTCGACGCCGATGGCGCGATCCGCGAAGCGGCTAGTGAGGTCTCGGGCGATACGCGCCTAAGCTTTCTGCGTAAGAGTGCTGTCGCCGGCGGAGCGGCGCTCAGCGGGGGCGCGGTCCTAAGCGCCTTGGTGCCTGGTGTCGCAATGGCCTCCGGCGGGGTCGTCCGCCGGCATCCTTCGGCAAGGGCGACGTCGGTGTTCTCAACTATGCGCTGACGCTGGAGTACCTGGAGGCGGCCTTCTACAACGGTGCAACCGCCGCCAATCTGGCACTCAGCTCACAAGCGGCCGCATTTCTGAAGATCGTCACCAAGGACGAGAACGCGCACGTGGCGTTCCTGAAGAAGGCACTGGGATCGAAAGCCGCGAAGGAACCGAAGTTCGATTTCAAAGGCGCCAACACGAACGTCGAAACGTTCATGAAGACCGCTGCGGTTCTAGAGAACACCGGTGTTCACGCCTATTCCGGGCAGGCGTTGAACATCAAGAGTGCGGCCTATGTCAAGGCCGCCATCTCGATCCTCACGATCGAGGCGCGTCACGCCAGTGTGATCGGCTTGCTGAACGATCCGACGGGCGAATCGATTGCCCCCAACGGCCCGTTCGACACCCCGCTGCCGGCCGCCAAGGTACTGGCGGCCGTCAAGGAAACCGGGTTCATCGTCAGCTGAAGCTGAGGAGTCTCGCGTCGCCGGACGGTGAAGGCCGACCGGCGACGCGCCGCCCCTGCGCGCCACACGCCGCTGATCTGTAGGCGAGCCCTCCGCGTAGGTAAGAGATAAGTGTTAGCCGTCCATCCGACGGCATCGGATCGACCTAGGAGGACAACAACCGTGGGACTTGATAACCCAATTCATATAGCGTTTCTGCTCATCTTGCTGCTGGTTGTGTTCGGAGCGAAGCGACTCCCCGAGATGGGTCGATCGCTCGGAGACGGCATGCGTGGCTTCAAGGACGCGATCAGCGGCGAGAACGCCCAGCCGGTGAGCATGATCGCCCATGAGCAGCCGGTCAGCGAGGCCAAGAGTGTTCCTCAGCCAGTTAGTGAGCAGATCCCAGCCGCGTAGGCGAATTCACCAGCGAGTGGCGACCCCAACGAATCACTAGCGGACCGGAGACATCATGGCTGTGGCAGCGGGCAGAATCGGACACGAAGATCGACTCAGTTTTGTCGACCATCTGGAGGAGCTACGGGTACGGCTGATCGTCTCTCTGGCAGCGCTTGCCGTCGCCTTTGGCTTCTGCATGTGGCAGAACCACGCGCTGCTGAACTTCATCAACAAGCCACTCGCGCATCAGACTCAAAAACAGGTGAAGGCCGGTAACGGTCCGCTGGGCGCTACCTACACCGTTCAGCAGAGCGCACGCACGGTCGCGACGCAGTTGCAGATCGTCGTGCGCGCGCTTCGGCATCCGGGCAGCGGCGCGTCGCCCCAGACGCGCGCGGCCCTACAGGGCGTGGGCCCACAATTGAACAGGGCGATCGGACGTCTCTCAAAGGCACCTGAAGGCGACAAGCCGGTGACCCTGGGGATCGGCGAGCCCTTCACCACTACCCTCGGCGTGGCGCTGATCTTCGCGTTCATCCTCGCGCTCCCGGTGATCCTGTATGAGCTCTACGGGTTCTTGCTGCCCGCCTTCAGCCCCGAGCAGAAGCGCATCGCCACGCCGCTGATGCTGGCGATCCCGTTCCTCTTCGTGATCGGAGTCACCTTCGGATATTTTGTCGTTCTTCCGGCGGCCGTGCGCTTCTTTCAGAACTTCAACAGCGGCCAATTCAACGTGCTGGTGCAGGCTAACCAGTACTACCACTTCGCGGCCGTGATCTTGCTCGCGATGGGGTTGGTCTTCCAGGTGCCCGTAGGCATCCTCGCGGCGACGCGCTCCGGTGTGGTCACGCCACGTCAACTGCGGCACAACCGCCGCTACGCGATTCTCGCCTGTGGCGCGGTCGCGGCGTTCCTCCCGGGCGATGCGATCACCCTGCTGCTCGAGACGGTTCCGCTGTATCTGCTGTTCGAGATGAGTCTCCTGCTCGCGACGATCATCGAGCGCCGCGAGCTGCGCCGGCTTTAGGCCAGCTCGCGCTCAACGAGCGCAACGAGCCGTCCGCAGACTGCCTCGGCCTCATCGTCGGTGGGCGCCTCGACCATAACTCGAACTAGCGGCTCGGTGCCGCTCGGGCGCACGAGCACACGCCCGCGCCCGGCGAGACCGTCATCCTCGGCGCGCACCGCCGCGGTAACGACAGCGGCGCCTTGCAGCGCCCCGCGGTCGCGCACGCGCACATTGACGAGCCGCTGCGGCAGCTTGGCCATCGCGTCGCGCTCGCTCAGGGGACGACCGGCAAGCGCTTCGAGCGCGAGTAGAGCACTTGCGATGCCGTCGCCGGAGCGGTTGAAGCCCATGTCGATGATGTGCCCGGACTGCTCGCCGCCGAGTACCCAGCCGCGCTCGCGTAGCGCCTCCAGGACGTAGCGATCTCCGACGTTGGTCGAGGCGACCTCGATCTCGGCATCGCGCATCGCGGCGTGGAAGCCGTAATTGGTCATCACCGTCACCGCGACCCCGCCGCCGGTTAGGCGCCCGGTGCGCTTAAGGTGCAGTGCCGCGAGCGCCATCAGCTCGTCGCCGTCGACGACCTCGCCGGCGCCGTCCACGGCGAGCACGCGGTCACCGTCGCCATCGAACGCAAAGCCGACCGCGTGGCCGCCGGCACGCACCTGCTCGGCGAGCCGCTCCACATGGGTGGAGCCGCAGCCGGCGTTGATGTTGCGACCGTCGGGTCTGTCCGCGACTATCGTCACCTGCGCGCCGAGACGCTTGAAGATCTCGGGGGCGACGCGATAGGTGGCGCCGTTCGCGCAGTCCAGCAGCACGTCCAAGCCATCAAGGCTTAGATCCCCGAAACGCGTGTGCAGCTCGCGCAGGTAGTCCTCTTGGGTGCCGTGCAGCTCGCGCACCCGGCCGATCGACCGCGTAGTCGTGCTCCCCTCGCTCTCGCGCACTCGCGCGTCGACTGCCGCGGCGCAGTCATCTGGCTCGCCATTGCCTGTGACACCCATCCGCTTCAGTTGGCGCTCAATCTCGATCTCGTCCTCGTCGGAGAGCTTGAAGCCGTCGGCGCCAAAGAACTTAATGCCATTGTCTTGGTAGGGGTTGTGCGAGGCGGAGATCACCGCCGCGAGGTCGAAGCCGTAGCGCGCGATCAGCAGTGGTGCCGCGGGCGTCGGCAGCACGCCGCCGAGCAGTGCATCCCCGCCGGCTGCGCTGACGCCAGCCGCGAGCGCGGCCTGCAGCATCTCGCCCGACTCCCGCGTATCGCGAATGATCAACACCTGCGGACGTACCGCCGTCAGGGCGGTCCCGTGGCCATCGACGCTTACGTGTGCGTGACCGTTGGTGTCCGCGGCCCCGTTGCCGTTGGCGTTGGCGTTGACGAGTGACGCCTCGCGCTGAGTCGCGATGCGAGCCGTCGCGGCGCGACCGAGTGCGAGCGCGAGATCGGCGCTGAGCAGCTCTCCGGCGACGCCGCGTACCCCGTCGGTGCCGAATAGTTGGCGGGTCATGAGCGGGCTCTCCGGCACATCGGTTGATCCTCGGCGGCTGACACTCATGACTTGACCTCCTGTGCGGTCGTTGGACGAAGCCGCTGCATGCCGTGCAGGCGCTTGCGTCCTCAGGAAAGCCTACTGCGCAAGGGCGAGAGGAGCCTTAGCGCTTGGAGAACTGCGGGCGCTTGCGCGCCTTCTTCAGACCGGCCTTCTTGCGCTCCTTGGCGCGCGAGTCGCGCGTCAGGAAGCCGCGCCGCTTGAGCTCACCGCGCAGGTTCGGATCGGCCTCGAGCAATGCCCGGGAGATTCCGTGACGCAGCGCGCCGGCCTGGGCGGAGACGCCGCCGCCGTGCAGCCGCGCGACGACATCCATGCGCTCCTCGTACCCCACGGTCTCGAGCGGCTGGCGAATGTTGCGCTGGAGGGTGGCGCGGGGAAAGTATGCATCCAGCGGACGTCCGTTGATCGTGTAGGAGCCGCCACCAGGTCGCAGGATCACGCGCGCGATCGCGGTCTTGCGCTTGCCCGTCGCGCGGTAGCGCGCGCCCGCTGCGAGGTCGATCGCGGCGGTTGAGATGGGCTGCGCGAACGTCTGATCCTCCTCCTCGGACTCGCCGTCTCCCGGTGCGCTCTCGTCCTCGATCGCGTAGGGATCCTCAACGACGTCGCGCCCGAGCGGGTCGACCCCCTCGGGAACGATGTCCACCTCCAAGTGCGCGCCGGGCACCGCGGGCTTGACCCGGGGAGCGGGCTCCTCCTCGTCCTCCTCGAACTCTTCGTCCTCCGCGCTCGGCTCGTCGGCGTTCGCTACCTCAGCCTCCGACGAGGGCGCCGGCGGCTCCTCAGCCAGCGAGCCGGACGGCTCCTGCGCAGCAGTCTCCGCCACACCAGCAGTCCCAGGCGTGGATGCCTGTGCAGCGTCCTGCGCAGCCGCGGGCTGCGCAGCAGCAGCCTCAGGAACCACAGGCGCCTCAGCAGCCGCCGGCGTGTCCGTCGTGCTCTCCTGGACAGGCGCGAGCTCGGCGGCGGGCTCGGCCTGCTCCACAGCGGCCTGGGCCTCCTCGAACGCCTCCAGCGGAGCATCCTCGGCAGAGCCAGCAATCTCGGTGGCGTCCGCGGTCGGCACCGCGCGCTGCTCGGCGAGCGCCGCGGCCTCATCGGCGGGCGTCTCCTCGTTCTCGGGGTTCGGGGACTCATCGGTCATCAGGCCTCTATCTCCAGCGGCTCGGGCTTCTGCGCGACGTGCGGGTGCTCGGGACCGGCGTAGATCTTGAGCTTGGTGATCTGCTTACGCGCGAGGCGGTTGCGGGGCATCATCCCCTTGACGGCGATCCGAATGATCTCCTCGGGGCGGCGCGCGAGCATCTCCTCGAAGCTGCGCGAGCGCAGGCCGCCGGGGTAACCGGAGTGGCGGTAGTAGCGCTTGTCGGTGCGCTTCTTGCCGGTCACGGCGATCTTCTCGGCGTTGATCACGACGACGAAGTCGCCGGTATCGATGTGCGGCGTGTACTCGGGCTTGCGCTTGCCGCGCAGGACGTCGGCGAGCTGCGTGGCGAGCCGGCCGAGAGTCTTGCCCTCGGCGTCGACGAGCAGCCAGTTGCGCTCGCGGTCGGTGGGCTTGGCGACGTAGGTCTTCATGGCGTGAAAAAGGCCGCACGCTGGCCGAAACGGGGATGCTCGCCAGAGGCGAGCGTCTCCCGGCTTCGGTTGTCGCGCGCGGCGAGGCGACACATCATAGGCGAAAATCCGTGGCGAGCCGGCCGCGGGGAAAGCGGCCCGCGGGTTACTCCCACTCGATCGTGCCGGGCGGCTTGCTGGTGATGTCGAGCACCACGCGGTTGACCTCGCGCAGCTCGCCGATCATGCGCGAGGCGATCGTCTCCAGCAAGTCATACGGCAGACGCGCCCAGTCGGCGGTCATCGCGTCGTCGCTGGTGACGGCGCGGATCACGACAACGTACCCGTAGGTGCGCTCGTCGCCCTGCACGCCGACGGTGCGAATATCGGGGAGCACGCAAAAGGACTGCCACAGCTCGCGGTAGAGACCGGCCTTGCGGATCTCCTCCTGGAGGATGTGGTCGGCCTCGCGCAGCACATCAAGACGCTCTTTGGTGGCTTCGCCGCCGACGATGCGGATCGCGAGACCGGGACCGGGGAATGGCTGGCGCCAAACGAGGCGTTCGGGCAGGCCAAGCTCGCTGCCGACGGCGCGAACCTCGTCCTTGAACAGCGCGCGCAGCGGCTCGACGAGCTCGAACTGCAGGTCGTCGGGCAGTCCGCCGACGTTGTGGTGGGACTTGATCGTCGCCGCGCCGGTGCCGCCGCCGGACTCGATGACATCGGAGTAGAGCGTGCCCTGCACGAGGAACCTCGCGCTCGCGTGCGCGCGCGGCGGGACCACTGCAGCGACATCCTCCACACCGGCGGTCTGACCAGCGAGCACCCCCGCGGGCACCCCCCCACTCGCGCGCGCGCCTGCGGCGGACTCCCGATCGGCAAGCCGCGCGGCCTCCTCCTCGAAGACGCGGATGAACTCGGCGCCGATCGCCTTGCGCTTGGCCTCGGGCTCGGTGACTCCGGCGAGCTTCTCCAGGAAGCGCTGCTCGGCGTCGACTGCGACGAGCGGCACCTTGAAGGTGTCGCGGAAGGCGCTGATGACCTGCTCGCCCTCGTCCTTGCGCATTAGACCGTGGTCGACGAACACGCAGGTGAGCTGATCGCCGATCGCGCGGTGCACGAGCAATGCGGCAACCGAGGAGTCCACCCCACCGGAGAGCCCGCAGATGACGCGCCCGTCTCCGACCTGGCGACGAATGCGCGCGATCTGGTCCTCGACGATCGAGGCCGCGGACCAGGTGGTCTCGCAGCCGCAGATGTCGGTGAGGAAACGCGTAAGGATCTCCTGGCCGTAGGGGGTGTGGACGACCTCGGGGTGAAACTGGATGCCGTAGATGCCGCGCTCGACGCTCTCGACGGCGGCGACCGGCGACGCGGTCGAAGAGGCCAGCGCGGTGAAGCCGGGCGGCGGCTCAAAGACGGTGTCGCGGTGGGACATCCAGCAGGTCTGCTCGCGCGGCAGGCCGGCGAGCAACCGGCCGGGCTCGATCACCGTGAGGTCGGAGCGTCCGAATTCGCCGACATCGGCCTGCTCGACGCGGCCGCCGAGCTCGTGTACGAGCAGCTGCATGCCGTAGCAGATGCCGAGCACGGGAACCCCGAGCTTCAGCAGCTGGCGCTCCAGGGGCGGGGCATCGGGTGCGTATACCGAGGCGGGTCCGCCGGAGAGGATAATTCCGCGCGGTTTGCGCGCGGCGACCCGCTCGAGCGCGACGTGGTGGGGAACGAGCTCGGAGAAGACCCCGCACTCGCGCACGCGGCGGGCGATCAGCTGGGAGTACTGCCCCCCATAGTCGAGGACCACGACCTCATCGGTCGCCGCCGGCATCCGCTCCGCGGGCGCAGATGTGGGTGCGGTCGCCCGCTCCCCTTCGTCTGCGACTGCCGCAGGCGGCGGGGAGACGAGCTCAGTCATTTACGAGGACTGCCGCCTTGCCATTGATGGCGCCCATGCCGACGCCCTGATCGCGTTGCAGTGCCTTGCCCTCGGTCTGCAGCGCGGGCGCGACGACGACCTCGGCGCGGTTGAACTCCGCGAGATCCTTGTGGCCGCAGGTGGCCATCGAGGTGCGCAGGCCGCCGAACAGGTTGAAGGTTCCGTCGTTCTCGTGGGCGGGACCGACGAGAATCTCCTCGAGCGTTCCGTTCTGGCGTGTCGCGACGCGCGCGCCGCGGGGCAGGTTGGGATGGAAGGTCGCCATACCCCAGTGAAAACCGTGACCGGGCGCTTCGTAGGCGCGGGCGAGCGGCGAACCGATCATCACGGCGTCGGCGCCAAGTGCGATGGCCTTGGAGACGTCGCCGCCGTTGCTCATCCCGCCGTCGGCGATGACGAGCGCGTAGTCGCCGGTCTCGAGCATGTGCGTGGAGCGGGCGTGGGCGACGTCGGCGATCGCGGTGGCCTGGGGGACTCCGATCCCGAGCACGCCGCGCGTGGTGCACGCGGCGCCGGGACCGACGCCGACGAGCACGCCGGCGGCGCCGGTGCGCATCAGGTGCAGACCGGTGTGGTAGGAGGCGCAGCCGCCGACGACGACGGGTACTTCTAGCGAGGGAATGAACTCCTTGAGGTTCAGCGGCTCGGTGACGGTGGAGACGTGTTCGCCGGAGACGACGGTGCCCTGGATGACGAGCACGTCGAGGCCGGCCTCGAGCGCGAGCTCGTGGTAGCGCAGCACGCGCTGGGGCGTCAGCGACGCGGCGACGACGACCTTCTGCTCCTTGATTTCCTGAATCCGCTGGGTGATTAGCTCGGGCTTGACGGGCTCTTGGTAAATGCGCTGCATCTCGCGCGTGGCAAGCTCCTTGGGCAGCTGTGAGATCCGCTCGAGCTGCTCCTCGGCGTCCTCGTAGCGGGTGAAGACGCCCTCGAGGTTGAGCACGGCGAGGCCGCCGAGGCGTCCGATGATCCCGGCAGTCGTGGGCGAGACGACGCCGTCCATCGCGGAGGCGAGCATCGGCAGCTCGAACTGGTAGGGCCCGAGCTTCCAGGAGATGTCGATGTCGTCGGGGTCGCGGGTGCGCCGCGAGGGCACGATCGCGATGTCGTCGAAGCCATATGCGCGGCGTCCCTTCTTGCCGCGTCCGATCTCTATCTCCATTGCGGAATCCTTGCAGTCGAGGAGGACAAGCTGGCGTGGGGCACGGACGAGAAGACCCCGCGCAGGGCGGGGCCGTGAAGGTGCCGGCACGAGGCCGGAGGAGGCGTGTGGGGGACAGCGGCCAAGTGAGTTCGAGCATAGCAATGGCCCCTGTCGCCATGAGCCGCGCTCGGGGCCGTGGGGGAGGATTTTCGGGCGAAGCGGCGAGTCGCCAACGGCGAGCCGAGGAAGACTGTGGCGGCGGGGGCCTTGGATATGCTCGACCTATGGGTGACGGGAGCTTGTCGGCGTACGACGCGCGCGCGATCGAGGAGCGCTGCCAGCGGGAGTGGCGAGCGCGGGATGCGTTTCGCACACCTCGGCTGAGCGCGGATCAGAGCGGCGTGTACATCAAGGCCTCGGCGCCGTTCACCTCGGGCAACGTGCACATCGGCCACGTGCGCAGCTACGCGATCGGTGACGCGTACGCGCGCTTTCAGCGCGCGCGCGGCGAGCCGGTGCTGTTCGCGTTCGGCTTCGACGCGTTCGGCCTGCCGGCGGAGCTCGGGGCGATCGCCAACGGGGAGTCCCCGAGCGAGTGGGTGACGCGCTGTGCGGAGCACATGACCGGCCAGCTGCAGCGGCTGGGCTTCTCCTTCGACTGGGAGCGGACGTTCATGAGCTCGGATGCGGTCATGTACCGCTGGTCGCAGTGGCTCTTCCTGACGCTCCTGGAGGCGGGCCTGATCTACCAGGGCAGCGGCAGCGTCGACTGGTGCGACACCTGCCAGACGACCCTCGCGACGATCCAAGTCGAGAACGGCACGTGCTGGCGCTGCCACAACCCGGTGCGCCTGATCCAGCGCTCGCAGTGGTATCTGCGCGTCAGCGCGTATGTGGAGGAGAACGACCGCCGCATGGCGGAGCTGCAGAAATGGGACGAGACGTCGCTGGCTAGCCAGCGCTTCGTGCTGGGGAGGGTCGACGGCGTGGAGCTCGATGCAACCGCGCAGGATGGTCGTCACCTGACGGTCTTCACACCTTACGGGGAGGGGCTCGAGCTGGCGCGTTTTGCGCTGATGTCGCCCAAGCATCCCGAGGTTGAGCGCTGGGCGGCGAGTCCGGGAGTGCAGCAGCAGCTGGAGGAGATGCGCCTGGGCGGCTGGGAGCGTAGCTCGCGCGCGGCGGAGACGATCGCGCTGGTGGATACGGGTTGCGCGTTGACGCTGCCGGGAGACGAGCGGCCGCTGCCCCTGCTGATTTCCCCGGTGGTCGACGAGCGCTTCGGCGCGACGGCGGTGCTCGGCGTGCCGCAGCTCGATCGGACCGACGCGTTGATCGCGCAGCGGATCGCAGGGATCGAGCTCGATGAGGAGCCCGATGGCGGCCGGCATCCCGGCGAGGATGCGCCTGCGGCAGAGAAGCTGGGGAGCGGGGGCGCGGTCGCGATGGCTATCGCGGAGGCGGTGGAGCCGGCGCGCCGGATCTCGGGCGCGCGCGCGGCGGTGCGCTACCGGGCGAACGACTTCTCGATCTCGCGCCAGCGCGCGTGGGGCACACCGATCCCGATCGTGTATTGCGAGCGTTGTGGGACGGTGCCGATTCTGCGTGAGCAGCTGCCGGTGCTGCTGCCGCTGGATCTGAAACCGACGGGCGAGGGCAACCCGTTGGCCGAGCGCGAGGACTTCGTGCGCGCAACGTGCCCGAGCTGTGGCGGGCAGGCGCGGCGCGAGACGGACACGCTGGACTGCCATTTCGACGCGCTGTGGCTGTGGATCCCGGCGTGTGTGCCGGCGAGCGAGCGCGAGCGCCCGCTGGAGGAGATGCTGGCGCTGGAGGATCTGCGCGGGTGGCTGCCCTCCGAGCGCCTGGTGGCGGGCTCGGACAGCGGCAACTTCATGTTCGACCAGCGGATCACGACGAAGGCGCTGCGCGACATCGGCCCGCTGGCGTTCCTGGAGCAGGGCGAGCCGTTCGCGGGTGCGCTGATGCATGAGATGGTGATTCGCGACGGGCGCAAGATGAGCAAGCACCTGGGCAACGTGGTCGATCCGGATGAGCTCGTGGACACGTTTGGCGCGGATACGGTGCGTCTCGCGGTGCTGTGGGCGGCGCGCCCGCAGAAGTCGCTGAACTGGAGTGACAGCTCGGTGCAGTACTGCAACCGCTTCCTGCACAGCCTCTGGCGGTACGCGCAGGCGCGCTTGGCGATGGTGGTGGAGGACTCTGCGGAGCTCGACCGGGACAGCACGGAGTTTCTGCGCAAGCGCCTGGAGAAGTGGTGTGAGATCGCGGTGGAAAAGATCACCGAAGATCTCGCGAACCTGGAGATGCACAAGGCGGTTCGCAATGTGATCCGCTTGCTGGACCGGATCAAGGACTTCGAGTCGCGGGTGCTCAAGCGCAGCGGGGCGCTGTGCCGCGAGGATCACGCGGCGCTGCTGGAGGCGCTGGTGCTGATGGCGACGGTGCTGGCGCCATTCGCACCGCACTTTGCGCAGGAGCTGCTGCGCTCCTGCGGGCGCGAGGGGCCGGAGACCGACCCCCCGTGGCCGAGCGCGGGCGAGCCTACGAGCGAGCACGGCGAGTCGTGAGCGTTCTGTGATCGACCGCCGGGTGATTGCGACCACCGTGGTGGGCGCGCGCAGAGGGAAACAACCTCGACCGCGCTATCGACGCCGTCGGATGACTGCCCTACGATGGACCGCACGCAGAACACCATGATCGCCTCGCCCGCGGGCCACGCGATCGCCCCACACCAATGCGAGGGTGAGAGGACCAGGACGACGTCATGAGCACTGCACAGAACCACGCGGCGCGCTCCACGCCCACGCGCTCGTGCGCGACGGCGCTGGTGTGCCGCAAATGCGATTACAAGGTCGCGCTGGCCGAGCGCGAGGCGTACTGTCCGCGATGTAACAAGAGCCTGGACGTCGACTACGACTACGAGCTCGCGACGAAGCGCCTGCGCGAGATCCCGATGGCGGAGCGCCCGTTGAACATCTGGCACTTGGAGGAGCTGCTGCCGATCGTCGACGCGGTTGGCGCGGTCCGAGTGGGCGAGTTCTCGGGCTACACGCCGCTGATCAAAGCCGATGGCCTCGGCGCGGCGGTGGGCCTACGCAACCTCTACGTCAAGGACGACAGCACCTCGCGACCGAGCCTCTCCTACAAGGACCGCGTGGTCTCGATGGCGGTGGCGCGGCTGCTGGAGCTCGACCGACACGAGATCGGCTGCGTCTCGACGGGCAACGTGGGGACGGCGGTGGCGTCGCTGGCGGCGAAGGCGGGGGTTCCGGCCTACGTCTTCTACCCGAACCGCTTGGAGAGCACGAAGGCGCACGCCTGCCGGGCGCTGGGCGCAAAGGTGTGTCAGCTGGAGGGCAACTACGACGAAGCCAATAAAGCGTGCCGGGCGCTCGCGGAAGCGACGGGCCTGGAGTTCGCGAACATCACGCTGCGTCCGTTCTACGCGGAGGGTGCGAAGACGGTGGCGTATGAGATCGTGGAGCAGCTGGGCTGGCGCGCACCGGACCACATCGTGACGGCCGCGGCGGGCGGCACGCTGTCCTCACGGATCCACAAGGGCCTGGTGGAGCTGGAGCTCGTCAAGCTGGCGGAGACGGCGCACACGAAGCTCGACATCGCCCAGCCGGACGGCTGCTCGCCGATCGCCAAGGCGATCCTGGCGGGAGCGTCGGAGATCCAGGCGGAGAGCCCAACCACCCTCGCGCACTCGCTCGCGATCGGGGCGCCGGGCGACGGCGTCTTCGTGATCGATGCGGTACGCGGCCGGCATGGCACGGCGGCGATGGTGAGCGACAAGGAAATCTTTGCCGGTATCGACCTGCTTGCCTCGACCGAGGGCGTCCTCACCGAGCCCGCGGGCGGGACGACGGTGGCGGTCGTGAAAAAGCTCGCCGAACAGGGCCATCTGGATCCGGATGAGGTGGTCGTGGCGATGATTACGGGCAACGGCCTGAAGACGCTCTACGAGCATCCTTCCAAGCCGTGGCCGTCGAAGGTGGCGCCGGATCTGCAGACGATGCGGGGTGTGCTGGAGGAATTCCAGCACGAGAGCGCGACCGCCGCGACCGAGCACCTGCCGGCGTAGCGGCGCACGCCGACGAGTCGAGCTGCGCAACAACAGGGCGCGCAGCGCCAATCCTCCAAGTCGTCTCAGGCGAGCTGCGCCGCGCCGGCCGCGGGGGCATCTTCGGCTGCGGACTGGTCGAGCGGCGTGGCGGGCAGACGCCGGGTGAACCAGAGGCTGACGAGGGCGAAGAAGGAAGCGCAGAGCAGGGCGTTCTTGAGCGCGTCGAGCTGGGCGTGGCTGTAGCTGTCGACGACGGCGGCGGTGTCGCTCTCGGAGAGCCCGGCGGCGCGCGCGGCGTGCTCGACGGCGGCGGGGCTGGTCATCGTGATTCCTTCATCGGTCGCCGCGAGCGCCTGCTGCTGAGCCGCAGGGGTGAGCATGGGGTTCTCGCGCACGCGCGTCTGAAAGCCGCCCAGCAGTCCGGTGAGCAGGACGGCGCCGATCAGAGCGGTGCCCAGCGAGGCGCCGAGGTTCTGTGCGGCGCCCTGGACGCCGCCGGCCTCGCTGACGCGCTCGGGGCCGGCGGCACCCATGATGACGTTCCCGAGCTGGGAGACGACGAGCCCCATCCCGGCGCCGAAGGCGGCGATCGCGGTGCCCCACTGCCACCCGCTGAGCGACGGTTCGATTGCGGCCTGCAGGCCGAGCAGCCCGGCGCAGAGCAGCGCGAGTCCGACCTGCACGACGCGTCGGGGCGAGCTGCGCTGGGCGAGGCGCGGACCGAGGAGGGCGCCGAGGATCATCGTGATCGAGACGGGCAGGACGGCGATGCCGGTCTGCAGGGCGTCCTTGCCGAGCACGAGCTGCAGGTAGAGCGGCAGCACGAAGAAGGTGCCGGCGATGATGAGCTGTTGGGCGACGAGCATCGAGGCGCCGGCGCGCAGGCGGGGTATCTGGAGCAGGTCGGGGGCGAGCAGCGGCGTGCGCCCGGCGTCGGCGAGGCGGCGCTCGAGGCGGGCGAAGACGCCGAGCACGATCGCGCCGGCGGCGATCAGGAAGGGCACGAGCGAGAAGCCGAGTGGAGTGATCTTGGTGCCGGCGATTTCGGGGGCGGCGCGGGGGGTGAAGAGGCCCCACTTGCTGCTTTGCAGGATGCCGAACACGATCAGCCCGAGCCCGAGCGCGGAGAGTATGGCGCCGAGCCGATCGAAGCGCAGCTCGGGCTGCGCGGGGGCGTCGCCGAGGCGCCGGCAGAAGGGCAGCAGGACAAGCACGGTGACGGTCTCGGCGGCGAACACGAGGCGCCAGCTGAGCGCGGTCGTGACGAAGCCGCCGATCAGTGGCCCGGCGGCGACGGCGGCCCCGGTGATGCCGCCGAGTGTGGCGTAGGCGACGGCGCGCTCGCGCCCGTCGAAGTTGGTGGCGACGAGCGCGGCGATCGCGGGGATTACGAGCACGGCGCCGAGTCCCTCGATCAGCGACCAGCCGACGAGCAGCATCGCGATTCCGCTGCTGAGGGCGGTGGTGAGGGAGCCGACACCGTAGACGGCGAGCCCAATCTGAAAGGCGCGGCGGCGCCCCCAGATGTCACCGAGCTTGGCCCCGCTGAGCATCAGCGCGGCCATGACGAGCGCGTAGAGCGTGATCGCAGCCTGGACGTCCTCGACGGTGGTGTGCAGATCGTGGACGACCTGCGTGATCGAGACGTTCATGACGGTGGTGTCGAGCACCATCACGAACTGCGCGGCACCGAGCAGCGCGAGCGTCCCGCGGCGGCTCACAGGATCATGCTGCGGGCGCGCGCGGCGCGTAGCGGTGGTGGAGCATCAGGGCGTTCCCGTCGGGGTCGGAGAAGAAGGCCATGTGGCAGACGCCGGTGTCGAACGTGTCCCCGTTGAAGACGAGACCGCGTCCTTCGAGTGTGCGGCGAGCTTCCTCGATGTCCTCGACGTGCAGCGAGATCCCCTTCTGGGCGTGGTGCTCGAGGCCCATTGCCTCGGCGTCGATCACGCTTAGAGTCAGGTTGCCGGTCTCAAACTCAGCGAAGTTGCGGTCCTTGCGGTGAACCGAGCAGGGCAGCCCGAGTGTCTGTCCGTAGAACTCGACGGCGGCGTCGAGGTCGTGGGTGGGCACGGTGACGAAGTCGACGCCGGTGATCAGTTGGGCTGTCGTGCTCATGGCTCTCGCTCCTTGGTCGGGATGGCGGCGGCGCCGGACTCGGTGTGTGCGGCGAGGTGCGGCTCGCCAGAGGATGCCTTGACGTTCGCGGACGCGCCGGATGCTCGCATGATGGCACTCGCACGAGCCGGCTGGCTCTACGATCGCGAACGTGGAGATCGGCCCGCGATTGAGGACGGAGCGGCTGCTGCTGCGGCGCTGGCTGGCGCGCGACCGCCAGCCGTTTGCGGCGATGAACGCCGACGAGCGGGTGATGGAGCACTTCCCGGCGACGCTCTCGCGCGCCGAGAGCGTCGCGATGATCGAACGGACGGAGGCGTGCTTTGAGCGGCGCGGCTATGGCCTTTGGGCGGTGGAGCTTGCGGAGGAGCAGCTTTTCATCGGCTTCGTGGGCCTCTCCCCCGTGGACATCCCGGTTGCCTTCGCGCCGGCCGTCGAGATCGGCTGGCGCCTGGCAAGACCCTACTGGGGTCGGGGGCTTGCGAGCGAGGCGGCGGCGGCGGTGCTGACGTTCGGCTTCACCGAGCGCGACCTGCGGGAGATCGTGTCGTTCACCGCTGTGGAAAATGCGCGCTCGCGCCGGGTGATGGAGCGTCTGGGGATGCGCCGCGACCCCGAGGAGGATTTCGATCATCCGCTGCTCGGCGAAGCGGACCGTCTGCGCGCTCACGTCCTCTATCGTCTGGACGCCGCACACTGGCGTGGCCTGGCGGCGAGCGGGAAGCGAGATGCGTGAATCGATATCGAATCCCGTCCAGCGCGGCACACGGGCGAGCGTGAGCTCGGGGTCTTTTGCCGACGCGCGACGCGGAGATCGTGGCGGCCACCTGCCGAGGGCTCTCGCGATCACCGTTGCGCTGATCTGGGGTGCGACTCGGACGGCGATGGTGGGCGCCCTGCTCGCGCCGAGCGCGACTGCCGCGATCCTCTCTGCCCCGAGCGTCGCTGCCGCGACCAGTTCCCCTAGATCCGCCCCCGCATCCGCGGGCTCTTTCGAACCTACCACCGGCTTTCTCTCGCAACCGACGGATCAGGTCGCTGTCCCGGGCATGATGGCCGGCGCGGAGATCACCCCGGAGGGCGATCTGTATACGGGGTGGGCGGAGTACGAGCTGCGCTTCGGCGACCGGCTGGCGCGCTGGGATCAACCGACGCGCGTCCTTGGCGATCCGGGTGTGCCGCTGCTCTCGAGCACGCTGTGGGATGGACCGGTGCGCTACACCGAGACGGTCTTCGCGGTGGCGGTAGCGGGTCGCCCGGTGGCCTATGAGACGGTGACGGCGCGCAACAGCTCGGGCCGCGTGCGCAAGGCGCAGGTGGCGATGGCGATCGCCTACACCCGCGGCCGCCAACTGCGGGGTCCGCACCTGGTGATGACCGGTGCGTACCGCTATGAGCGTCCGGTGAGCGGCCAGCCGACCGGGTTCTACGATCAACCGGGCGAGGTCTTCTCGCCGGCGTTCGAATACTCGATCGCGGGACGCGACCTCGACCGTTCGGGCCTGCTGCTGGCGCGCGGACCGGCGGCCCGGAGTCGCTTGCTGGCCAGTGCGCCGGGGAACTCGCTGACCGCGACTCACAACGCGAGGCTATTCGCGGTACGCCTGCGACCGCGCGCGCAGGCCAGCTTTACCTGGCAGATCCCGCTGGATCCGCAAGCGCCGAGCGCGAGCGCAAACGAATCGCTGGACAGCCTGCCGCTGCGTGCGGCGCGCATCGAGCTCGAAGACACGTGGCGCGCGCAGGAGGCGGGCATGATGCAGATCAGCGTGCCGGAGCGAAAGGTCGTCGATACCTACCGCGCGGCGATCGTGGAGATGCTTGCCTCGCGCTTTCAGACCGAAGCGGGCTGGGTGCAGGCTTCCAACAAGCTGCAGTACCAGGCGTTTTGGATTCGCGACGGGGCGCTGGAGACGCAGGCGCTGGACCTGGCTGGCCTGCATCAACAGGCGGCGCAGAATCTGGCCTTTCTCGACACCTATCAGCAACCGGACGGCCTGTTCATCAGCCGCACCGATCAGTACGACGGACTTGGTGAGGCGCTGTGGGCGCTGGATCAGCACGCCCAGCTCACGCGGAGCCCCTCGTATGCGGCGGCGCAGCTCGCGCGTATCGGCGCGGCGATTGAATGGCTCTCGGCGGCGACGGCGACGGACCCGCTGGGACTGTTGCCCGCGGGTAACCCGGGCGATAACGAGCTGGCCTACGGCCATATCACCGGCGATGATCTGTGGGCCGCGGCGGGCTTGCGCTCGGCGGTCGCCGACGCGAAGCTGGCCGGGCGCGAAGACCTGGCGGCGGCGTGGCAGGCGGTGGACGATCGCTTTGAGGGATCGCTGGATAGTGCGATCGCGGCCGCGTATGCCCGTGCGGGCCATATTCCGCCGGTGCTCGACGCGAGCGGCGGCCAGGACTGGGGCAACTACTACGCGGCTTATCCGGTCCAGGTTCTCCCGGCGAGCTCACCGCAGGTCGCGGCGACGATGGCGTGGGCACGCGCGCATATGCTCGAGGGCTTGCCGACGTACGACAATGGGAAAAGCCTGCACGACTATCTCGGCTTCGGCGTCTTCCAGACCGAGCTCGCGGCGGGCGAAGTCGCGGACGCGGTCGCGGGGCTGTACGCGGAGCTCGTCCACACGACCTCGACGGACGAGGGATGGGAGTGGGGCATCGCGCCGTTCGGCGATCGCTCCTCGCCTGTCAACCTCGCACCGCACGGGACGTTTGCGGGGGACTACGTGGCGCTCTTGCGCAACATGCTGGTAGCGGAAGATGCGGAGGACGGCGTGCAGCTGCTCGCCGGCGCGAGCCCGGCGTGGCTGGCGCGGGGCGAGCACATCACGGTGACGGCGGCGCCGACCGACAGTGGCGCGGTCTCGTTCACCGAGCGTTCGAGTCGCGGCGGGGAGACGTTGACCTGGCGGAGTGCGCTCGCGCCGGGTACGGCGTTGACATGGAAGCTCCCGGCGTGGGCGCGGGACGTGCGCACGGCGAGCGGGCCGGTTGCGGGTTCGAGCATCGAGTTGCGCGGCGCCTCGGGATCGGTGGCGGTCACCTTCACCGGTCGGCGTCCGCGGCAGTCCTATGCGCTGGCGGTCGCGTCGCTGAATGGGGCGTATCGAGCGCATGGGCATCCGGCACCGCTGGTGCCTGCCGTCCATTGAAGGTGTCCTCGCGGCCGCTCGCGCTGGCCGGGCTCGGCACGCCAGCACACCGGGAGCGCGAGCGGTGGCTCAGCGGCGCTCGCTGTCGAGCACGGCCATCTGCTGCTCGGGGTAGCGCTCGCCGACGGCGGCATCGGGCGGCACGGCGCGCTCGAGCGCGGCGATGTCCTCGGGATCGAGCTCGACTTCCAGCGCACCGAGCGCCTCTTGCAGCCGCTGGGGGGTGCGCGCGCCGACGAGCGCGATGATGTCCTCGCCGCGTGAGAGGGCCCAGGCGATCGCGATCTGGGCGACGGTAACCCGCTTGGTCTCGGCGATCGCGCGGAGCGCTCGACGAGCGCGAGGTTGTGCTCGCGGTTGGCGCCCTGGAAGCGCGGCGCGCGGGCGCGAAAGTCGTTGGCGGCAAGCTCGCGGTCGGGTGCGAAGTGGCCGCTGATCAATCCGCGGCTGAGCACGCCGTAGGCGGTGATCGCGATGCCGAGCTCGCGGCAGGCCGGCAGGATCGCGGCCTCGATCCCGCGCGAGATCAGCGAGTACTCGATCTGCAGGTCGCAGATCGGATGGGTGGCGGCCGCGCGCCGGATCATCTCGGGGCCGACCTCGGAGAGCCCGATGTGGCGCACGTAGCCGGCTTGAACGAGCTCGGCGATCGCGCCGACGGTCTCCTCGATCGGCACGTCCGGATCGAGACGGGCGGGACGGTAGATGTCGAGGTGCTCGACACCGAGGCGCGTGAGGGAGTGGGCGAGTGCGGTCTTGACGGCGGACGGTCGGGCGTCGTATCCGAGCCACGCACCGTCGGGACCGCGCTGCGCGCCGAACTTCACGCTCAGCAGGTAGTCCTCGCGGGGGCGCGTGCGCGTGGCCTCGGCGATCAGCAGCTCGTTGTGGCCCATGCCGTAGAAATCGCCGGTGTCGAGCAGGTTGATCGCGGCGTCGAGAGCGGCGTGAATCGTGGCGATGCTCTCAGCGCGATCGGCGGGCCCGTACATGCCCGACATCCCCATGCAGCCGAGGCCGATCTCCGAGACCTGTGGGCCGGAGCTCCCCAGGCGGCGCAATCTCATGAGGCGGGTGCGGCCTGCTTCACTGCGAACTCCGCTCCTGCGGCTCCGGCTAGCCCGGCGAGGAGTGCGGCCAGCGTCCAGGCCCAGTCTGAGCGTTGCTCACTCTCACCACGACGACCGGTATTTGGCGCAGCGAGGGCGAGCGCGGCGGCGATCAGGACGACGTTGTACTCGTAGCCGCCGTTGGTGACCCAGGGACCATTCTTGGCGTGGACGCGACGAATCGCGGTGAGCATCGTCGCGGTCAGCACCGACGCGGCGAGCGGGTTTGCGCGACCGCTCGCCAGCAGCGCTCCACCTCCGGCCTCCGCGACGCCGGCGGCGATCGCGTTGGGGCGTCCGGGACGCAGCCCCAGCTGCTCGAACGCCTGCGAGGTGGCCTCCAGTCCGTGGCCGCCGAACCAGCCGAACAGCTTCTGTGTGCCGTGACCGACGAAGAATCCTCCGACGGTGATGCGCAGGCCCAGCAATCCAAGTCTCATCGGCGCTCCCTGTGATTGTCGAACGATCGGGCGAGCCCTGAGCGTAGGACATCCTCTCGCGCGCTCAGCTCGCGAGCCTTATACCCACGATTATTCCCCTCAAGTCGTATCCGGCGGAGGGGCAGCGTGGGAGCGAAGGCCGGCGAAATGAGGGGCCCGGTTCGACAAGCTCCGAGCCCTCACGCTCCATCCACGAGGTACTGCTTGCACCTACCCATCGGGAAATCCTCGCGTCTTTCGCTACTCACAGTCTGCCCGCAATCGCCCCTTGCATAACACTGTTTACGAATGTTTTCATTTATTAGGATCAACGGTAGAGCTCATCTGTCCTACGACGCGCCCGCGGGCAGATCCTCGAACTGGAGCGGTCGACTCGCGCGCAGCGCGATGAGGAGGTACGCAAGTAGTCCGAGGCCCGCGATGGGGGCGGTGCACAAGAGGCCACCGATCAACGCGGCGCTGGCTAGTCCGGCGCCGGTCGCGCGCTGGACCGCGGCGGGCCCGCCAAAGCCGGCGACCGCCGCGAGGAACGTGGCGAGCAGCGTGGCCGTGGCGAGGAGCGAGATCGTGGCACCGGAGAGGCTAAGCGCCTGCAGCCGCGGTTGGGTGCCGGTTTCCAGTTGGGCGACGCGTGCCTCCAACAGCTCGGGGCCGCCGATGGCGGCAACGGCATCGAGCTCATTCCAGTCGGGGCCGCGCACAACCTTCAGCAGTGCTCCCACGAGCGGGCGGCGGCCGCAGATCTTGACGGCGTGCCGATCGGCGGCGAGCTCGCGGCCGGCTAGATAGCGGGTGCGCAGCGGGTCGAGCGCGGGCAAGCAGAACAGAGCAGCCGAGAGCGCCCGTATCAGCACGAGCTTCAGCGGGTCGAGATTGCGGACGTGGTAGCGCTCATGCTCGAGCACCGCGAGCAGCTCGGGGTGCGAGACGCTCTCCAGCAGCCGGCGACTGATCGCGACGCGCGGAGTGAGCGCGCCGAAGACGAACGAGAACGGCTCGGGCGCCTCCAGGAGAACGACGCGCCCGCCCAACCCCGTCTGCGTGGCCGCTAGCGTCAGATGGTCGGGAAGCACATGAGCCTGTCGGCGCACGCGGCGCGCGAGCCGGCGGGAGGCGAGTAGCTGCTGTGCGAACGAGTGGACCGCAAGCGCGAGGCCAACCGTGACGGGAACCGTGAACGGGATCAGCGCCGGCAGCGCTGTGCCTTCGCCCAGCAGCGCGGTGAGCCCGCCGCGGGCTACCCGCGCCTGCACCAGCGGCACGAGCACGCCTCCAAGGGCTCCCCAGAGCACGTACCCGCCGAACAGCAGCGCGATGCAAACGCAAGCGAGGAAGCTGCGATTGGCGCTATTGAGTCTCATGTGTCCTCGGCGAGCAGCGCGCGCAAGCGGAGCAGTACCTCGGGGTCGGCGCGCGCCTGGTCCACGAACTGCGCGACCGCGGCATCCCCGTAGGTGCGGATCACGCCGCGCACCGCGATTCCGGCGGCATCGGTGGCGGTGGCTTCATAGAGGTAGCTGCGTCGCTCGCCGCGGCGCTTCAGCACGCCCTTGGCGGCGAGACGGTTCATCACGGTCATCACGGTCGTATATGCCAGCGGCTCGGGTCGAGTCCGGTTGAGGGCATCGAGCACCGCTCGCACGGAGACGGGATCGCGGGCCGTCCATACCGCGTCCATCACCTTGGACTCCAGCGGCGCGAATCCGCCGCTCGCCTTCCTGGGTCTCCCCGCCACGGCCACATTCTACTACATTTCTGTCGTGTATGCTCGGGCCATGACTACCAACCAACATGCCTTTGCGGCACGAGCACGCGAAGCCACCGAGATCGTCTGCGCGGGCGATCTCTCGCGGATGGAGGAGTTCTTCAGCCCGGACTTCGTCGACCACATCAACGACATGACCTTCCACGGCTACCAAGGGGGACGCGAATCGGTGGCCTTCTACCTCGCGATCTTCAAGCACTTGCGGATGTCGGTTGAGGAGCAGGTCGCGGAGGGTGACCGCGTGGCCTCCAGATGGGTTCTGCGCGGCGTCTACCGTGACCGCGCGGTGACCCTACGCGGTATCACTATCAGCCGTTTCGGCGCCGATGGCAGAACCCTCGAAGATCACGGACACACCGACTCGATCGCTTTGATTCGCCAACTCGGGGCGCTGCGCAGCGTCGTCCTGGGCCTTGAAATCCTGACCCGCCGCGTCAAGCTCCCCAAGGGCGCACTCCGTGCAAGCTAGGCACGGACCCTACGGTCGCGTGGTCGTCGGTGAGTCGATGCGAACGCGACCGAGCCCGATGACCTCCATCTCGGCCTGGGGCGCACAGACGGCGATCGCGTCGGACTCGCGACGCAGCGTGCGGCGCAGGGCGACGAAGGCGACGGAGCCGAGGATCGCGGGAACCCACAGCGCGATCGCGCGATAGGCGAGCACGGCGGACGCGGCGGCGGTGATCGGCACGTTGTAGAGGGCGAAGGTTCCGACCAGCCCGAGATCCACACCGCCGATCCCGCCGGGGACCGGGATTAGTCCGCCGAGCTCGCCGATCAGGTAGCCGATCCAGATAATCGCCAGGGGCGGCGCGGAGCCGAAAGCGTGAAACGTGGCCCACACGATCATCACATCGAAGACCAGGTAGGCGAGGATTCCGCCGATCAGCCACCCGTTGCCCTCGCGCAGGAGCGCGACGGCTTCATTGACACCGTCGGCGACTGCGACCAGGGTCTTCGCCACCAGTCTCGAGCGACGCGAGGACTGGTCTGCTTCGCTGCGCTCCAGGCGCAGGTGCAACCGCGCGGATATCCGTCCGGCTTGCAGCGCGGCCACGATTGCGAGGGTGGCGATCGCGGCCGGGAGCAGAGTCAAGGCGAGGTTCGTCTCGCCCGGAAGCACCCGAACCGCGAGGCCGACCCCGACGACGATCACGCCGACCACGTTCGCGACGCTGGTCAGCAGGAAGAAGGCGGCGGTGCGCCGGGCGATTTCGGATGCGGGCATCCCGCCTCGTTTCAGAGCCCAGGCTCCCAGCGCGAGACCCCCGGCGCCGCCGGTTGGAAAGAGGGCGTTCGCACCGAGCTCGGACATGCCGATCTGATAGCTGACGCGCCAGCTCATGCGCCGGCAGAAGACCATGCGAAAGATGGCGACGTACCCGAGGCCGGAGAGCACCTTCAACCCCATCCCCAGCAATATCCATGCGGGCTTGGCGTGCGCGAGGCGGGTACGCAACCCCTCGAGTCCGGGAAGCAGGGTCACGAGCGCTACGACCACCAGCACCAGCCCCGCCAAGAACAGCAGCCGGGTGCGCAGCTTGCGCCGGCTCAGCTCCTCGGGCACCTCGAGGTCGCCCGTGAGGACACTTCCGCCGGTGTCTTGCCGATCAACCGCCATGTGCTCATGGTGGCATCACGACGCCCCGCACCCACCCCGCGGGCGTGGGCTTCCGAGAGATATCGCTAAATCTCGCTGGCGAGACGCTCGTGAACCGAGCGCACCGCACTAGACCCCTCCCCCACCGCCGCGGCGACCCGCTTCATCGAGCCGTGACGGACATCGCCCGCGGCGAACACGCCGGGCAGAGATGTCTCGAAGGGCAGCGCAGCGGCTGCACCGGCGCCGGGAACCCCTGGCAGCTGGCGGTCGGTGAGCACGAATCCGTCGGGGTCGAGCGTCACGCCGCAGTCTTTCAGCCAGGAGGTCGCGGGACGTGCGCCGATGAAGCAGAAGAGGCCGGAGCAGAGCTCGACCTGCTCTTGCCCGGTTGTGTTGTGCTTGAGCGTCACGCGCTCGAGGCGGGTCTCGCCGGAGAGGCTCTGAACTTCGACTCCGGTGAGAAGCTTGATTTTCGGATCGGCCTCGATCCGCTCGATCAGATACTGCGACATACTTTGGGCGAGGTTCTCGCGTCTGATGGCGATCGTGACACCGCAGTTGTTCTGGGCGAGGTAGAGAGCGGCCTGGCCCGCGGAGTTCCCGCCCCCGATGATCATCACGGACGTCCCGCTGCAAACGCGCGCCTCGAGATCGGTTGCGGCGTAGTAGACGCCGGCGCCCTCGTAGCGATCTAGATCCTTTACGGCCAACCGCTGATAGCGCGCTCCGGAAGCTACGATCACCGCGCGGGTGGGGATCTCGCTGCCGTCGGCGAGCACGATCACGTGGAAGCCCGACTCGGTTCGCAGGCCGGCCACTTCGCAGGGGGCGTTCAACCGCGCGCCTAGTCGCATCGCTTGGGCGGCGGCCCTGCCGGTGAGGTTTTCACCGGAGATGCCATTTGGGAATCCCGCGTAGTTCTCGATCCGCGAGCTCATGCCGGCCTGGCCGCCGATGGCCGTCGCATCCAGCGAGACCGTGCGCAGGCCCTCCGACGCGCCGTAGACCGCGGCGGCGAGGCCGGCGGGGCCGCTGCCGACGACGAGCAGATCGAAGATGAAGCCGGGTGTCGGGCGGAAGGTCAGGCCGAGGTGCTCGGCAAAGGTCGCGACGGAGGGATGACGGAGAATCTCGGTGGCGGTGATCACCGCGGGGATGTCGTGCGGAGTGAGCCCCATGCCGGCGAGCACGGTGTCGAGATCGTCGGTGTCCTCGACATCGACCCACGCGTGGGCAAGATGCGAATGTTCGGCGAATGCGCGCAAGCGCATCGCCGCGGGCGAGAACCTCGAACCGACGATCCGGATCGCCTGCGCCCCCTCGCCGGATCGCAGAATCTCGCGCCGCGCGAGGAGCGCGCTGAAGACGACTTCGCCGAGGAGGGGCCGGCTGCTCATGAGACGCCGGAACTCAGCCTCGGCGATTACGAGCACGCGGCCGGGCCGGGTTACGCGGCAGTCCAGCGTGCGGCGCTGCCCGGTCAGCAGGTTCAGCTCGCCGACGAAACCCCCGGGTCCGTACGCGGCGATCAGCACCGCGTCGGCGCCATCGGGACGAACGACCTCGACTTCGCCCTCGAGCACGACGAATAGGTCGTAGGACGCTTCTCCGGCGCGGAAGAGCAGCTGTCCGGCGGTCGTGGACTGCTCTGTGCCGAACGCGGCGACTTCGGAGAGCTCGGAGGCGCTCAACCGGGCCCAGGCGACATCGCCTCGATCGTCCGGCGTGCTCATCGGCGCCGGGGGGTTCCGAGCGAGAGGCTCTCTGGAGGCGGCGGCGGCGCGCGGAGTGCGTCACCGTGAGCTGCTTGGCACGGAGTCGCCGGATCCATGCGAGCATCCTACGCATCTCGTTCTAGTGAAAGGAAACTCGATGGTCGAAAGAATCGACGATATGCCCGCCAGAACGCTTGGCTTCCGAGCGTCGGGCAAGCTGACTCGCGATGACTACCGCGACATCCTCGAGCCGGATTTGCGCAAAGCGGCGGAGTCGGGAGAGATTCGCATGCTCTTCGTCCTCACTTCGTTCGAGGGACTGGAGCCGGGAGCCTGGTTCGACGACATCAAGACCGGGCTGGGCCTGGGCATCGGACATCATTCGGCGTGGAAGCGCTCAGCGATCGTTACCGACGTGGAGTGGATCGGCAAGGCGTTCCAGTTCTTCGCCTGGATAACCCCCGGCGAAGTAAAGGTTTATGACCTGGATCAGCTCGACGTGGCCAAGAAGTGGGTCGCGGCCTGAGTCACATATCGCAGAGCTCGGCTATTCGCACCATAGAAAAGCCCCACCGGAGCGGGGCTTTTCCTTAGCAGGTCGGTAAGCCGGATCCTGTCGTTGAGCAACCATCCATCTAAGCGGCCTACCTGGACCTTGGCGGGCAGCCTGCAAGCGGTCCTGTTTGGCCTTGCATCGGGTGGGGTTTGCCCAGCCGCCGCGTCACCGCGACGCTGGTGCGCTCTTACCGCACCATTTCACCCTTACCCGTCGGCCGTTCACGTGGGACGGCCGACGTCGGCGGTTTGTTTCTGTGGCACTTTCCCGCGGGTTTCCCCGGGTCGATATCTCGACCACCTTGCCCTGTGATGTCCGGACTTTCCTCGGAGGCCGTCGGCCTCCGCGGCTGCTTGACCTGCCCCAACAACTTAGCGAACCAACTCGCATCACGAAGATCCACAGCCGGCGCTCGAAGCGTCTCGCTCTCAGATCAGCAGAGCCGTGCCCCGCAGTCCACGCATTCCCCGCCTACCTCACCGGGAGCACCGGCACGGGGGCTCATCCTGCCGTTGCAAGCCGGACAGCAGACCGTCTCGCGAACCATCAAGCTCTCCCAGGTGTCCGTGACGAGCTCGTTCAGAGTGCGCACGCGATCGGACTCGGTCCCAAACAGAGGAGTGCGCCCCACACCGCCATCCGCTCTCCGGTCCGACTCTCGCAATGCGTCCCGCGTTCGCCGGACATCATCGAAAGACCGCTGAGTCTGCCGCTCGAGCACGGCGGCACTCATCAGACGCTCCTGAGCAGTCCGACGACGCGCCCCAACACCTTGACCTCCTTGCTGCGGATCGGCTCCATCGTCTCGTTCTCCGGCTGGAGACGAATGTGATCGGCTTCGCGATAGAAGCGCTTGACGGTCGCCTCCTCGCCGAGCAAAGCGACCACGATCTCGCCTTCCTGAGCGGTGTCCTGCGGTCGCACCACGACGAAATCTCCTTCGAGGATTCCGGCATTCTTCATCGAGTCCCCGCGTATCCGCAGTAGATACTCCCCGTCGGTCCCACCCGCAACCTCCGGTACGGAGATGTAGTCCTCAATGTTCTCCTCCGCAAGCACCGGCTGACCAGCGGCGACTGAGCCGAGCAATGGCAAGCCTTCGGTGCGGACGATCGACCGCATGCTGTCCACCGCGTTGCCCACCGCGCGGTCGAGTAGCTCGATCGCGCGCGGCTTGGATGGATCTCGCCGCAAAAGTCCGATCTTCTCGAGGTTCGCGAGGTGGGCGTGCACGGTTGAGGAGGACGCGAGACCGACGGCTTTCCCAATGTCGCGCACCGTAGGTGGATAGCCGTACTTGGCGGAGTACTTGCGAATGAAGTCGAAGATCTCCTGCTGGCGCTTGGTCAGATCCATGGTGGATTGGCTCCCTGAAGGGCTGGATGGAGAGATGGAACGAACATGTGTTCGTACTTTAGCTCCGTTCGCGGACGGACACAAGCTCAAGCCGACCGATCGCGGCTCCTGCGATCGCAAGGACCACGAGCCGCGCCGTCAGCTCAGGTCGGTCCGCGGCTTCGGCCGAGACGGACCCGGGCTATACTCGCGCCTCTCTGCGCCCGTGGCGGAATTGGTAGACGCGCAAGGTTGAGGGCCTTGTGGACCTTACGGTCCGTGGTGGTTCGAGTCCACTCGGGCGCATGGAAAAGCCCTGCAAACCAGGGCTTTTCCCGTTAAGGACTCACCCATCGCTCGGGCGCGCTACCTGTTCGGTTTTGGGCCAATGGCCCAGCCGAACAATTTGCCGAACATTTTGTGTGCCAGATGTTCGGCAGGACGAGCCCCATGATCTACGTCACCAAGACCCCTCTCAAGCCAGCCAAGATCACCTCCTTGTGCCGTTGGCGAGACGCTGACGGCGACCGGCAGACACGCCGGCTCACGCACGAGGAGTCGGCGCGAGTACTCCTTGCACGGCCACGCGACAAGCGGGCAGGCGAGGCCAAGTGAGCTGCAGCTTTACAAGGGGCGTCTGGGAGGTGCGCTGGCGGGACGGCGATGGTCGGCAGCGCTCGCGTCGCTTCGATGACGAGGCGCCCGCAACGGCGTTCGATGAGGCCATCCACGATCAAAGGGCACTGGAGCGTAAGCAGACGAACTATGGCGATGGCGGCGGCGTCTACTCCTACGAGACCGCGCAGGGGAAGAGATGGCGTTGCAAGGTCAAGCGCTCGGACGGAACTTGGACGTACAAGCGGGGCTTTACGAGCCAGTTGGCTGCCGCGGGCTGGCGGCGGCGGCAAGCCGAGAAGGTCGAGCGACGCGAGGTCATCCATACGAAGGAGACCTTCGGAGGATTCTGGCCGCGCTGGCTGGCTCGCCGCAAGCCGTATCTCAGCGAGGGGACTTGGAAGGCATATGAGCGCGACGGCCGGTTGCGCCTCCTGCCAGCGCTTGAGTCGCTTCCTCTGACGCGCCTTGACGTCGATCATGTTCGGGATCTAGTCGATGAGTTGGCCGAGTCAATGGAAGCTGGCGAGATCGCTCCGAAGACGATCAACAACACTCTCGGCACGCTGGTTGTAGCCCTCAACGGGGCCGTGAAGGAAGACAGCCTGATGCCCTTCAACCCCGCGCTGCAGGTCCAGCGGCTGCCTCCTTCCGACATCGAGCGGGAGTATCTACGACTGCACGAGATCCCGGTCTATCTGGACTCCTGCTCGGAGCTATACCGACCGCTGGCCGAGACGCTGATCGGCGCCGGCCCGCGAATCTCCGAAACTCTCGCTCTGAGAAAGATGGATCTGGAGCTCAGCGAGCAGGGCGGGGTGCTCGTCGTCCATTCGACTAAGTCCAAGAAGTTCCGCGCGGTTGAGATCGGGCGGACTCTGGCGAAGGTGTTGAACGGCCAGCTCGATCGTCGCGCGGAAATGCCTGGCGGCGATGCTCCCGACGCACTCGTGTTCGTTATGCCAGTGCGCATACGAAAGCGGGATATGGGAAGGTGGGAAGGCAACGGCGACGGCGGCGCGATGAGTCGCACGACGGTCTCGCGCGACTGGCACAAGGCCGCTCCCGAGGACGCCGCCCTACGCGACATGCCGCTGCATGCGCTACGCCACACCGCGGCGGCGGCGTGGCTGGCAGCAGGCAACTCTCTCAAGTACGTGAAGGACCAGCTTGGACACTCGGACATCACGACCACCGAGCGCTACTACGGACACCTGGAGCGCAGCGTGCGCCTGGCAGGATCCGCCGCTACTGAAGACGCGATTGCTCGGGCGGTTCGTCTCGCCGCTTCGGTCTAGAGCGACTCAGGCAAGAGCGCACGCTCGCCTGAAAGGCATCTGAACGAGGCGCTGTAGAAAATCGCCTGGACCAGGCAGGGCACCAACCCCACAACGGCTCAACCGCCAGAAACTCGCCTCTCTCAATCCATACCCGCATAATCCTTCAGACTATTTCACCCTTACGTCAAGGTGATGAATAACTCGCAGTCTCTGGCGCAGACTGCCGCCCCCGAAGACCGCCAGCCAAGCCTTACCGACACGCCGGACCATGATTTCGCCTTCCGCGCTAGGCGCAATAAAGATGCCTCGCTGGCCACGCATTTTCCTCATCCCCGGCAAAGGCGCCGGAATAAGCCCAGGATGATCCGCGTCAAGCAAAACCGCCGCTTCGAGTAACATGTCGCGGCGCCCGTCCGTTACTTCCTTTAGAAGATATTTGGTAGTCGCACAAGTCAGAAAACCTGACCCGAACGCTATATGTACAGACTCTAGACTGGTCGCAACGCGCCCCGCTTGCGCCCTCAGGCGGCGCACTGACGCTCCTGCTGCCCAGGTACCGGCTCTACCAGGCGATAAAGCCAGTATAGCGCCCGGCCTCACAGCATCCAGCAGAACTCCGCTGAGCAACGGCCAGCCTTCCAAATAGAACTCTGTATTGGCGCACTATTCCCGCCAGCCAAAGTCTCACAGGTCCACCTCTCCCTGCAAGGCTGTCAACAAAGCCAAGCGTTGGGTCACGCTAGCATCCGCCTTAGTCAGAGGTCCATTAGCAACGAATAGCCAGGCCCCTCCGATGCGCTTCAGTAACATAACCCCATTTTCTGATGGCACCTCATAAATTCCACGATATCCCGCTAGCTTCTTCATTACCGGAAGTGGTCCAGGTCTCCCCCCGGGATCTTGTGCATTAACAAGAAGACCAGCAACTAAAGATGCTCTTCCAGCATTGAACGCGTATTCGACGTCGACACACGTAAAAAAACCATTTCCGAAGAGTCCCGGATACGCCCGTGCTTCGCTAACCACCCCCCCCCGTATAGCATCGTAAATGCGCTCACTTCTTGTCATATAAATCGCACAGTCACCTCTTAGTGGGGCTGCGGGCTCATGCCAGCCTTCTCCCCTAACTTCATACCCCATAGCGCCAGCTCGAGTGCTGTTGTCCCCGCTGACAGCCACGACGGCAAAACCATGAGCAATGACCGACTCGATCGCCGCAGTACTGCCGCTAGTGACTTCCACAACTGCCACGCGCACACCACCCGGCAAACCCGCCTCTGTCCGCGTCGGCACCGCAGTCCCATTCGCCAAATCGACAGTCATAACACTGCCATCCGTTATTGCGATATCCACGATACGACCGTCAGCCTCCCGTCCCCAACGTTCCGCAAGAATAGATCCATGCGAGCGCAGATCTGGACAACTACCCGATAGTTCCACTCCCCTAACGCTTACACACCAACCAGCCCAACCCACTTCGACCGGAGCAGTCAAAACAACCGGTTGCCTACTAACAGCGATCGTTATACCATCCGTTCGACCGCCCACCGCACCTGCGCACGAGCTCATCAAGAGACAGATCGTCGTGATACATATACCCCCCAATACCGACGAGCTTCTACACCACATCTTCTCTACCCCGCTCTTTACTACTAACATTACCATATCCAATCACGAGTCACCCGATGGCTTCTCGACATCCGGGAGTTCCTGGGGACACTTTTCGTAATGACCGTCTTCTGCCGTGGCACTCCAGACGGTCTGGTTTTTTTCATTCCAATATCGCCCGAATGCCCACGCCTGGTAGATGTCGCCGGCAGTGCACGCCCAGCCCCCTGGCGACCAAGCATATTGCTTCATACTCAACAAGAATGGTTCTACATGCTTCTGAGTGCGCACTGTTATATGACTGCCGCCTGGTTCCTCTAATAGTAGCGCGACCTCTATTTCAATCGTCACATCATAATTACAAACAAAGTGCGCATTGACTCCGAGATCGTTGCTCAGGTAATGCTTCCAACTTACCCAGACACCGCATCCAGCTGTATCAATCCCATGTTCAGGGTCGGGGCCGCAGCCTTCTACTTCTTCGTCACAATATGATGACGGCGCAACTCCACTATTCTCACTTGCCTGTTCTGCGGCGTGTTGTTGTTGTGCGATTGTGAGTTGTTGTGCTGCGATGGCGATGGTTGCGGCTGTCCAGGGGTCGGCTGTGCTGGTGTAGGGTGTGCCGGTGTTGGTGGCTGCGGGGATGTAGATGCCTTGTGTTTGTAGGGGTAGGCCGGTTTGGGGTATGTAGGTGCTGCCGTCTTGGGTGATTGTGCCGGAGGGTAGTTCGCTGGCTATGCCTGCGGCGCCGAGCCATGCGTATTTTGGTGGTGTTGTTTTGCTGTTGGGTACGCCGAACTCTGTGCTGTTGTAGGTTTTGAGGAGTTTGGTTTCTGTTTCGCTCAGGCTGGCTTCGGCGACGATGTTGCCTTGGAGGTCGTGGAGTTGGAGGGTGGTGGCGCCGGGGTTTGTTTGGATGGCTGCGAGTTCTCCGCCGATGCCCGGGATGTTGCGTGTCCATTTTTCGCCGCCTTCGCTTGTCCATGCGAGTGTGCCGCCGGGCGCGTCGTAGTGCGTTATGGTTTTTGTTTCTGTTTCTTTGCCTGGTTTGCCTGTTTTGGTGATCGTTTCGCGGGTGCGGCCTTCGGGGTCGAGCTTGTATTCGTTGCTCTTTTCGCCTTGTTTCGTGAGGTCGGCTTGATTGTCGACGTAGAATGTGCTGTTGAGTTCTGCTCCGCCGCCGGCGTCGTTTTCGGGGAGTTTGGTGGTGTTGCCGAACGGTTCGTAGGTGATGTTTGCGTCGGTTAGTCGGTTCGCTTCGTCGTAGGTGTGGTGTTCTGTGGTGGCTTCTGCGGTCGCGCATTCGCCTTTGCTGTTCGGCTTGTACGTCGTGAGGCTCGTGCGGTCGCTTTCTTCGTTGTAACCGTAGGCGCGTGTCGTGCAGCCTTCACCGGCAGGGCTTTCTTGGACCTGGGTAAGCCGGCCCGCGGCATCGTAGGTGTAGTTTGGCTCTTGGGAGAGTGTGCTTGTCTGCTTGAGCGTTTCGCCGTGAATGCCGGGTGTCACGTTGTCGCTGAACCAGACGCATTTTTCGGTGCAGTCGGTGAGCTTTTGGTATTCGATGCCGGTCTCGCTACCCGCGGGGTTGTAGGTGTAATTGGCGGTCATGCCGTTGGGGTAGCTCTCGCTGGTTATTCTGCCTTGGACATCGTAGGTCGCGGTGAACGCTCCGGCCGCGGAGTCTACCAGCTGGCTCAGCGCACCCGTCGTGGTGCTGTAGGTGTAGGACTGTTCGCTTTTGCTTTCGTTTGAGCTGTCGGTGATGTTCGTGACGCGCCCGTCGACGTCGTATTTGTATTTGGCGGTGTTTTTGTCCGCGTCGGTATAGCTTTCTGGCTGGCCTAGGGTGTTGTAGAGGCTTGTGATCGTCTCGGTCGTTGACCCGCTTGTCGTGCTTTGCGTTTCTAGCGTGCCGTTCGTCGTGTTGTATTTATCGGTGACCGCCGGTAGCGAGGCGTCGATGCTCGAGGTCTCTTCGGTGCTCAGCGGCCGTCCCGCCGCGTCGAATGTCGTGATCTTCTTTCGTTTAATCGTGCCGCTGGTTTCTTTGAAGGCTTCTTCTGTCGTTTCGATTTGGTCCCACATGTTGTAGGTGATCGTCGTGACCGGCAGCTTCGGGTTGTCTGCGGGTTGGGAGACGGGCTGTGTCTGGCAGGGTAGGTTTGCCCATTCGATGTGTTTTCCGCATTCGGGGTATTCGCTGTTAGCTTCGCTGGTGTAGTAGATCGTCTTAGTGTCGTGGGCTGTTTGGGTGGTGCCGCCTGGCGTCTTGGTCTCTATGACGTTGCCTGTTGTTTCGTTGTATTCGGTGGTGCTCGTGAGGTTCAGTCCGGCGGGGTCGGTCGTGGTTGACGTCGGTCTGCGTAGTTTCCAGCCGAGTCCTTTTTGGCCGCTGTATGAGGTGAGGCTTGTCCGCGGGTCGAATTCTTCGCCGCTTGTGGTTTCCGCACCGTCGATCGTCTTGGTTACTAGATTGAAGGTTTCGCCTTCGGGGGCGCCTTCGTTGTAGTAGTAGCGGATGTGGTTGCGTGCGGGGACTTCTTCGCCCGGTTTTTTTTCTTTACCGACGGCTAGCTTCACGGTGTGCTGCGGCCCGCGTGTTTCCACGAGCTGCCCTTCAGCGCTATAGACGCTTTTTGTGTCGAGTAGCAGCGCTCGTTCTTCGGCTGTTGTCCCTTCGGCGGGTTCTAGCGCGAGTGCACGGTTGGCTGGGCTGAGGCTCCGCTGCACCTCGTTATCGGCGTTGTATTCCTCGGTTGAGATCCCGCCCGCTGGCCCGGCGAGGTTCACCATTCGCGCTTGATGGTCTAGGTAGTAGACGGTCTCGCGCTTGTATTCGATCGCGGGCCAGCCCATCGGCTTATCGGGCGGGAAGATCGCCGCTGCGTATACCGGGTCGTCTTTTTGCGCCCATTTTTCTGGTTCTGGTTTGCCTGTCGATTTGTTGAGACCCATCTGCTGCGGCGCCCCGGCGCCTTCTAGCGGCACCCCGTACTCAACGGTCCACTGCGACTTGGTGCCGGTGTTTGGCGCTGGTGGTAGCGGCTCGGGGAGTTCTTCAAATGCGGTTTCCGATGCCTCGATAACTCGGTTGTTTTCGCTGTCACTGACGTAGAGGTCACCGCGCCGCGTGCCGGTGCTCTGTTCGGCGATCCACTGCGGGTTACCGAACTGCCCATAGGTTCCTGAGCCTTTCGTGCCGAACGCCGCAGTGTATTTGATGTTTTCACCGACATGTTCTTCGGAGAACAAGCAGCTGTTTGGCTGCTCCAGGATCTCCACCCGGCCGTTGCCGCTATCGACCACGTCGATGATGCCTTCGCTGCCCGTAACGCCAACGGGGCCGGTGAATTGTCCGTTGCCTGTACCTTTACTGCCGAAGGCGCCCTCGAACTTGTAGGTGCCTCCTTCTAGCCCGAGCACCTGCAGCCGGTTGTTGCCCTTATCGGCTACATACAGGCACGTGCTGCCTTCTACACGGCTGGTAGCGACGCCCTCTGGTTCGGTGAATTCGTTTTTACCGGTCCCTTTGCTGCCGAACTTCATGACGTACCCGCCGCCGAAGGTAAATACCTCAACCCGGTTATTGCCGGTATCCGCGACATACACATCATTACCGGAGTACGCGATGCCGGCCGGTTCGTTCAGCTGGCCATTACCTTCGCCTTTGCTCCCAAACGCCGTCACGTATTTACCTTCCGGTGTGAGAACCTCGACTCTGTTGTTGCCGGTGTCGGTGATGAATAGGTTGCCTGTGCTCGGGCTGATCGCGATGCCTGTGGGTTTTTTGAACTGGACTTCGCCTGAGCCTTCTTTGCCGTACGATGCGACGTATACCCCGGCTGATGTGAGCTTCTCTATGCGGTTGTTGTTCTTATCCACAACCCAGAGGTTGCCTTTGGAGTCGACCGCCTCTCCCTCGGGCGCGTTGAATTGCCCCGAGCCGCTACCAGTTTTCCCGTAGGGCGCTGAGAAGAACCGTGTCGGCTTCGCGACCAGCAGCGCGACCGATGCGACTGTTGCGCTGCCGTCCATGTTCGTCGCGGTGACCTGCACCAAGAGCTTATGTTCGACGCTCCCAGTCTCTGGGACATAGGTTGCGTTCGTCGCTCCCGGGATCGGTGCGCAGCTACCCCCGGTGCTCGAGCACTTTTCCCACTGGTAGCCGTAGCTGACCGGACTGTTGTTCCACGTGCCTTGCGAGACGCTAAGCGTGCTGTTGATCGTCGGCGAGCCAGAGATCGTCGGTGCCGCGGTGTTCTGCGGCAGCACACCATTCCCGGCCGCTGTCGATGCGCTGGGCCGCGTGATCGACAGCAGCCGTCCCGCACTCGTATCGCCAGGTATCGCCCCGTAGTCAAAGATCCACGGCTGCGCCCCCGGCGGCGTGAAGGCCGTTATGTGACCAGCAGCATCGTAGCCGTAGTCGGTCTTTAGTTCCGGGGTTTGGGGGTTCCACTCCGAGCGTAGCCGTCCTTTGCTGTCATAGACGTATTCTGCGATGGGTGTCGCGACCATTTTTTTTGTTGCCGGGTTGAACGCAATAAAGGTCACGGTCTTCAGCCGCCCTTTGTATTCGCCCCATTGGCTTTGGTTTTCGCCGGTCGCTTTAGTCGATTCGCCATAGGTGAATTCCAGCGCGCGGCAGCCTTCTTTCATTTTGATGGCTTCTTCTTTGGCTTTTTTCGGTTCGCACGTGGTGTTGGCGTGCGGCGCGAGCTCCAAAGTCGGCTCGACTATCTTTTTTCCTGCTTCTGGTTCGGCTGTCTGGTAAGTATCGGTCATTGTGTCCGTCGCTACCGGACCTTTCGATACCGTCGGCATCCAGCTCGATGCGCCGCTAGGAAGCGTGAAACTTGTCGTTGTTCCCTTACCGGGATCCTTCAACAAGTATTCTTTTTCTTTCGCTTCGTATTCCAAAGTGAGGTTCGTGTCGCCGGCTGGCGCTTCAAACCCGCCACCAGTCTTAGTCGTGAAGTGCGTAAGACCGTCAGGGCCAATCACCATCACGCTGCCATCGGGCAACACTTCAAGACTCGCAAGGCTTCCCAGGCTAAGCGTCCACTGTGGCCCCAGCGGACCTTCAATACCCTCTTGGACGTTGCGCGAGTCATAGTGGCGTGTCACGGCCAGCACCCCGGACCCGCCGCTAATGTTGACATCCGAGGCTTCCATCGCGTAGTCGCCAGACTCCGGGTTCACGGACCCCGGCCCCGCCGCGACCGGGCTCGCCGCGTACACATTCAACGTATAGTTCTTGGTGGCGACGTTACCCGCGTTATCTGTCGCCTTGACCGTCAGGGTGTGACGCCCGACTCCTAGTTCAGCACCATTGATCGTTACTTCGCCTTTCGCGGTACACGGGCCTTCCGCACATGAACCTGCCTGTTTGCCCGTTTCCTTACCATCGATCGCAAGCGCGATCGATTTAATTCCCGAGCTTTTTACCGTACCTTCCCCATCGCTTGCTTCAAGCTGAACGTGCCCCTCCACTTCGCCGAGTTCGAGTTCTTCACCACTCGCTTCCAGGCCGCTCAGTTTCAACCCGTGCGGTGCCGTCGCATCAACTTTGATAGTTGCTTCGCCTTCACTATGTTCAGAGGACCACGTACTGCCGTCCGCATCGTGCGCCGCGACTCGCAGCTGATCGTTGCCTTCCGGCAAACCACCCATTCCCGTACTGTGGTAAGTAAGAACTTCCGACTGCGATTCTGCGCACTCTACGCCCGTGCAGAACGCGCTTTCAGTCAGGAAATTATGAGTACGCAGAACATGCCATGCACCACCCGAGTAGTATTCTGCCTTGGTTTCAGCAACACCAAGCCCGGTATCGCGCGCCGTGAATTCAAACGCACCCGACGACGGGCCGAACCAATGGCCACCATTAGCAAATACGTTCGTCTGACCACCAACTTCAAGGCTTGACGTGTTATAGCTAACCGTTGAGTGCAGCGCCTGCGGCTGCGCCAGATAAACCGTCGCGCTACTCAAGAACCCACCAAACGGAATGTTATACGTTTCGCCTCTTTCTTCAAAAAATTTGCTGGTTTCCGTCGTCTCAAGCCAGAACCGCGCCTCATTTTCTTTATGTATTCCCGATGGGTAACATGTTTCGTTTGTACATACCGACGCGCTTTTTAGATATGGCTGTCCAGATAGATTGACCCTTTTATTTTCAAGTGTTTCATAGTTGATTTCAATCCAAGCACTCAGAAACGGATAGGTATTCGGCACATATCCAGTTTCACTAGTGCCGTACGTCGGATAGAGTTCGTCGGCTACTTCCAGTTTGTAAACTTTAGATTCGCCTTTGGTCTGAAACGCCCAATACGCCCAGTCACCTTCACCGTAGCTACCGGTATGGCCGATCGTGAGGTGCCCCGACGTCTTGCTGTAGGTATAGCCTCCCCTTTCTGTTTCGAAGAAATGCCAGTCGCCGTACGACGAGCTTGCTTCCGTCGTCGTATTAAAATATTCCGGGTCGACCTCGATCGGATACTGATAGCTACCCGTCCGATCATTCACATCGATGGCTACCGCATCCCCCGTTACGGACATCTTGACAGGCACCGGAGTCCCAGCCGCATCGCTGGCGGACGGAGGTGCGACCATGCCTATCGTCGCGCCTTCCTTGACTACCCGCACAAGGCCCGTACTCGCTTCCTGCACCAAACTCGCGCCGGCAGGAAGCGACAGCTTGTAATCCAGCTCCTGCGGGCTGCGCGAGGAGCGCAATAGCCCGATCGCGTCGAACCCGAACGTGGTCGGCTTGATCACGGTATCGGTATCAAGCTGCGTATTCGCATACACAACAACCGCGCCAGCCACAACACCTTCCGAGCCACCAAGCGCGGCACCCGTGCCGTCAACCGGCGTGAGCGCTACTTCGGACCCCGGAACCCCCACCCCGCTAGCCAGCCGCTTAGGAATCGCCAATTCCACCAAAGGATTAGCCAAGCTAAACCCATTCGATCCTTCACTGAGACCAAGATTAATCGCAACCCAATGACCCGGTGAGGACGCAATAGCCATCGGCGTGACCGATTCGATCACACCCTGCTGACCTTCACCCAGTTCGACCTGCGCTGCCGACCCATCCACAAACCCAGTGATCTTCTGCCCCACAGCTAGCGGCGGCGGGCCACCAGCAGAATTATCAACTAGCCCGGGAAACGAAGCTTGCGCGAGCGATACCGCTTCCCGACCCCCCAAACCCTCATACTTCGTCTGGGAAGCTTCGCGTTCCAGCACCGCCACCGGACTATTACGCGACACTTCCTCCGCAACCGCCACACTTTCTCCACCCGCTAACTGCGGCCCCGGCGCCACCAGCGGACTTTCCATCGGAGAGCCACCCGTCCCGCCGAGCACACCAGCGCTCTGCGCCCACGCCGCCGAGCCACCCCACAACCCCACCATCCATAAACCCAGACAGACAACCAAAAGCCTCACACCAGCCGCTACACGCATACTCTATCTGCCCCCTAGGCGAGGTTGAAAATACTCCACTCACAACACGAGCGAGCCCTACATACAAAACCACCCTACATACAGAAAATCGAAATGTCAAGATCTATCAGTTAAATAGGATCACAGGTTTACGCGCGAACTCTTGCCGTTGTGCCCACGAACTGGTTGGCCGGCACTCGGGCAGAAAGGGTTGACCCGAGTGCCGGCCCATCGGCGGGGTGCCGGAGCCCACACCGAGGACTTACAAGACCTCTAAAAGACTGGCTGCCGGCTAGCACCGTCACGTCTGGTAGATAGTGACGCGGTGATGGGGAGCTCTGGCTGAGCATTCAGGGTGCCCTGCGGTAGAGCGGCGAGCGGCTGACGGGGTGAAGAAGACCGACGGCTACCAGGGTGCGGACGTAGATATAAGCGGTGCTGGTGCTCATTTGGAGCTCTCGCGCGATTTCACTGACACCACGCTCAGCCCCGCCGGCACGGAACGAGCTGAGCACTAGCAAGCCGCGGATCAGGCCCGCAGAGAGCGTCCCGCCGCGCCTCTCGCTCAGCAACGCACGCCCAGCAGCCGTCGATAACGCCGGCCCCGACAGGTCGAGGTCCACTAGACGGTCCCGTTGACCCTCGCTGGCGAGCGCAGCACGCATCACCGCTCGCAGCTGCCCGTCAGAGAGCTCGATCGAGACGCCGCTACCGCTCACGGCAAACCCCTCGAGACCCGGTTGCGCGGCGCTCCTGCTGAGCGATGCTGGTCGATGATCTCGGCTCCAGGATCCGCAGGCGCATGATGAAGCTGCGCAGCTCCTCCACACGCTCGCTCTGCGCGGCCTCGCTGGGCGCTTCCTCGAGGGCATCCAGCTCGACTTCTAGCTGCCGCTCGAGAGCTCTCAACAAAAGACCGCCGTAGGAGCGCACACGCACCCGCGTCCTGGGTGCGTCTGGCTGCTCCCAGCCGACAATCTCAAGCAGCGCCCAGAGCCCGGCGAGCTGCATCCGCAGCCACTCGCGACGCTCCGGGTCGCGCTCGCACGATAGCGAGAGCTCCGCAAGCTCCTCACAAACCCCGCCATGCTCCAACCAAAGACCCGAGCGCAGATAACCCGCCATCCTCCCAGGCAGCACCAGCACACCCCCGAGCTGCCCTCCCGCGCCGCCAGCTAGAGGTCTCGTCTGTCTCATAGAGCGGCTCCCGCAAGCTCGTCGGGGCGGCGATAGCCAAGCCGCGCCGATATCTCATCCGCCGCGCTCAGCAGATGCGCCCCCAACACGCCTGCCAACCGCTCCGCGCTGATCCTCGAGCGCATCGCCGATAAGCCCAGCGCCGCGCGGACATCACCAGCCTCATCACACACCGCCGCCGCGATCATCACCACCCCCGCCACCAGCTCCCCATCACACACCGCAAGGCCACTCAGCGAGACCTCCTCAAGCTCCTCCCGCAACACACGCTTACTCGCAACCGTCATCGCTGTCCTGCGCTCCAACACCACCTCACCAAGCAGCCCACGCCTGACACCCGGCGGGACCATCGCCAACAAAACCTTCCCGAGCGCCGTGCAATACACCGGCAGCCGCACCCCACCCCCCGGCACCCCATCCTCATACAGCGAGCGACCCTCGGCACGCTCGACCACCAAAACCTCCACGCCGTCCAACACCCCAAGCTCAACCGCGAACCCACTCCGGCGCGCTAACGCCCGCATAGACGCACCCGCCTGCACCACCAAACTCATCCCGCTCATCGCAGAACAACCCAGCCTCGTCACACCCAACGCCAACCCATACTTACGACCAGCACCCTGCTCCACAAACCCAAGCGCCTGCAACGTAACCAAATAACGATGCGCCGACGCACGAGTCATCCCCAGCCGCTCAGCGACCTCCGAGACCCCCAACAGCCGGCCCCGACCCCCAAAACACCCAAGCATCGCCAAACCACGCTCAAGCGACGCCGAAAACTCCAGCCCCGACCCAGCCAACAACCGCCCCCCCTCAAAAAACCCCACCTCAAACCCACCACGTCCTGGTCGCTCAGTAGACATATCGATCCGCCCGACCGCACCACTTACTCATCCGTACTCCTCTGCACATGCCGATATCTCGGGTCGGGGATCGAGGCGAGATTCCTTGCCTCGTTGCTAACGAGGAGCGCCTGGTACTTTGACCGTGCCATCAGACCCTCGACTTTCGCGCTAGCGCCGGCTTGGTTTCTCTTGGCGCCTTGGCGGGCGGGGCGTTGATCCCCAGGAAGCCGTGGCTCCAGCCGTGGGACACTCGGCCCGCCGCGGAACACACGTAGCGGCCCAGGGCATGGTGGCTGCAACCCGCACTGGTTGCGGTCTCGGGCGGTGCCTAGCCGATCGCTCGCGCTGTTTGTGGCCGCTAAGCAAGATGGGAGCGGGCTGGCCGCACTCCCGATTCGCTCTCTATCTAGCATGTCCCTCGACGCCACAGCGGACATCATGGGCGTCAGCTCCCGGTTTGGGTAGGAACTGTTTTAAGGTTCAAAGTTTGGAACCGCCTGCGGAAGTAGGAAATAGCGCTTTTCTGCGGGCCAGAACTTCGAGTAGGCTGCACAGTCGAATGTCCGGGATGGCGCGAAAGAAGCCGAGTAGTCGGGCGATGACCTCGCCCGTGTATTGGGCGATACTTGGCCTGGTGATCGAGCGTCCGAGCTATGGGCTGGAGATCTACACCCGCTACCAGCGCCTGTATGGGGATGCGCTGCCCATCAGCGAAGCCTCCCATGCCTACACGGCTCTGGACGTCCTGGTGAGCCGTGGGCTGATCGAGAAGGTACCTGGCCTCGGCGTTGGCCGCCAGCCTAAGCCGCACTACCGAGCGACCCCGCTAGGAATCCGTAGCTACGAAGACTGGCTGGTTGAGCAGATCGACTTCGAGGATCGCCGTCAAGAGATGTGGGTCCGCCAGCTGGCGGTCTTTGCGAACGACCCGCGAGCGGCGCTGAACGTGTTGGGACGCTCTCGAGCGCAATGCTTGAAGTCCTCCAGCCGCAGGGGCAGCCTGTCGGCGGGCGCGGCGGCTGACTCGCGTAGCGTGCTGATAGACGAGCTTGTTGCTGAGCGGCGGAGCATTGGGAATGGGGGGATGTTGTCGTGGCTCCGGAGCGCTATCGCTAAATTCGAGGACCGTGCGGGGAGCGTCACTCACGATGACCCTGCTCAAACTTGAGCACATAGGCAAGCGCTACAAACGCGGTTCGCGCGTCGCATTGGACGACGTGTCGATGGATATCGATGCCGGCGAGATGGTCGTTGTTTGGGGCGAGCGGCAGTCCGGCCGGTCGACGTTGCTGCGGATCAGCGCCGGACTTGAAGCACCAGACACGGGTGTGGTGCGCTTCGGCGGCGATGGCGTTATGGCACGAGATGGGAAGTTGCTTGGCGCCGGGATCGGCTTCTGCCGGCGGGAGTTTCGCGCTAGACGAGGGCCTACAGTTCTTGATCAGCTCATGCCGGGCCAGTTCGGGCGCAGAGTGCCACGTCCGATAGCGCTGACCCGTGCGTGGCAGGCACTGCAGCGGGTAGGCGCCGAGTCTTGCGCTGAACTCGCCATGAGCAATCTGAAGGTCGATGAAATCGTGCGGGTATCGATCGCTCGCGCGCTCACCCGCAACCCCCGTCTGCTGGTCATCGATGAGCCTACGATCGGTGTTGACCCGCTCAAGCGGGATGGCATCCTTAAGCTGCTGCGCTCACTGGCCGACGAGGGGATCGCGGTCCTGTCGAGTACTGGGGAGGGCACTGGCTTCTTGGGCGCTGACCGTGTGCTCGCGCTCGATAAAGGCAAGCTGCATGGCGAGCTGACGCCTGACCTCGCGCCGGTCGAGCATCTCGACCGCCATCGGCAGGCGCGAGGATAGAGCCCAGCAGGGCTCTGAGGCGACCGCGAGTTGCTCGAACTTGAGGGAGTGGTCAAGCATTACCGCGGACCGGAGGAGGAGGTCCGCGCCGTCGACGGCGTGAGCTTCACGATCGCCCCAGGCGAAATGGTGGCCCTTCTCGGCCCCAGCGGCTCAGGCAAGACCACGTTGTTGCTGTTGATCGCCGCGTTGATGAAGCCAGACGAGGGTGCCATCCGCTACAAGGAGCGCGACATAACCTCGCTCTCTGAGAGCGAGGCAAGCGAATACCGCCTGCGGGACGTCGGGTTTGTCTTCCAGCATTTCCGCCTGATGCGACGCGTCTCGGCGCTCGAGAACGCAGCACGCAAGCTGCTCATCGGCGGCGTGGGACAGCGTACGTCCCAAACCCGTGCGATTCCCTGGCTTGAGCGCGTCGGGCTCGCTGATCGTCTGCAGCACCCGCCTGAGAAGCTCTCCGGCGGGGAGCGCCAGCGCGTCGCTATCGCTCGCGCGCTCGCCCCAGAACCGGGCCTCATCCTCGCCGACGAGCCGACTGGGAACCTCGACAGTGCGCGTAGTCGAGAAATCGTGGAGTTGCTGAGATCGATCGCTCGCGAGCGGGGGGCGTGCGTGTTGCTCGTCACGCACGACACCGAGGCGGCCACCGCAGCTGACTGCTGCTACACGCTCCGCGACGGCAAGCTCAGCAAGAGCAACCCCGCAACCAAGACGGGCGTACCTCTCGATGGGTAGTCACGCTCCACACCCGCTCCGCCCCGAGGACAGGGATGAGCCCACTTTGAGGCGCTCAAGATCGCTGGAGTGGCACGGGCTCATGCGGACGCGGGACTTGATCTACTTCTACACGAGACGGCTGCGGGTCCACGCAACACAGGAGCTGCTTGCCGGTGTTGGGGTAGCCGTCGCGGTCGCGCTCGTATTCGCCGTCACGGTCGCGGAGAGCAGCGTCACTACCTCGGCTGGCAACGTCGTGCATACGGTGATCGGCCCCGCGGATCTGCAGCTTCACGCGCGTGGCCCGGATGGCTTTGACGAACGAGTCGTCACACGAGTCGAACATCTACCTGGTGTCGAACAGGCGGCGCCCCTTTTGGAACAGACCGCGACTGTCCTTGCCCCCAATGGCCGCAGCGCCAGCGTGAATATTGCCGGGACCGACATCGGGCTCGCTCTACTTGACGGTCTCGCGCACACCCTGCCGCTTGGGGCTCTCTCGCCGGGTGGCATCGGCTTGAGCCAGACGACCGCCGACGAGCTGGCCCTCGGCGCCTACCATCCCAGGGCGACGCCGATCGAGGTCTCGGTGCGGCTACGCGGAGAGGCCGTGCCGTTGAAATTGTCCGCGGTCTTGGGCCGGGAAACGGCCGGGGCGCTCGCTCAAGCCCGCATCGCAGTCATGCCGCTCGCTCGGCTACAGCAGCTCGCCGGGCTCAAGGGCCGCGTCACCCGCATCCTCGTCGAGAGCAAGCCAGGACACAAAGCGGCCGTTCAGCGTGAGCTTGAAGCGCTCGCCGGCGGGCGACTCACGGTCGCGGCGGCTGACCAGGACATTTCGCTTCTGCGTGAGGCGTTGCGGCCGAGTACGCAGGCAAGCGCGCTTTTCGCCGGTCTTAGTGCGTTGCTCGGTTTCTTGTTCGCGTTCAACGCGATGCTGCTCACGATTCCTGAGCGGCGGGAGGCGATCGCCGATCTTCGTCTCGATGGCACCCCGCGTATCGCGATCGTGCAGATGGTCCTCTTCGAGGCGATGTGTCTCGGGCTCGTGGCGTGTCTGGCGGGGCTGCTCGGTGGCTACGCCTTGTCGATGGGGGTCTTCCACGAGTCCGCCGGCTACCTCACGAGGGCATTCACATTGGGGACAAGCACTGTCATCGGTGCTCGCCCCATCCTCGTCTCCCTCGGGGGTGGGCTGCTCGCGACGTGCCTGGCCTCGATCGTGCCGCTAGCAGACCTACGCCGCGGACAGCCCGTAGATGCAGTCTTCACGGCGGGCGACACTACCGGTGAGCTCGCGCTCGGCACCCGACGCTGGCTCGTTACTGTCACAGCCGGGCTGCTCATCCTCGCGACCTGCCTGTTCGCGTTCGTCCCGGCGGCGGCGCTCGTTGCTTGTGTATTGCTCGCGCTCGCAACGATGCTCGCGGTCCCGCTGGTCCTCGGGGTGGTACTGCGAGCCTCAGAGGCACTCGCCAAACGCAGAGAGAACCTCACGGTACTGCCGTTGGCGCTCTCGTCGCTGAGAACAACCACGATACGGTCGCTGGTGCTAGCCGCTACGGGCGCGGTCGCTCTTTTTGGCAGCGTCGCGCTCGGAAGCTCCCGCGATGATCTGCTGCGCGGTATCGACGGATACACCGCCCACTACGTCGGCAGCGCTGCTGTGTGGCTGGTCAACCCCAACGATAACCAGGCGATCGACGACTTCGCACCGAACGGAGACGCCGCGCGGATCGCACGAATCGCAGGGGTCGCGGGCGTGCACACCTTTCAAGGGAGCTTTCTTGACTTCGGCGGCCGTAGGGTTTGGGTGATCGCATGGCCACCAAGCACATTCCCTGGGTTGCTTGACGAGCAGATCATTCACGGTACGCAGACCCGCGCGACTACAAGCTGGCGCGAGGGCGGGTCGGTCACTGTCTCAGATCAAATCGCCTCAGAACACCATCTCAAGGTCGGGGACACACTCTCCCTCCCGACGCCGACCGGAACGGTGAAGCTCCGGATCGCCGCGACGACCACAAATTTCGGGTGGAGCCCAGGCGCGATCGTGATGAGTACCAGCGACTACACCCGATACTGGGCGACTGCTGCTCCCTCCGCGCTCGGGATTGACCTCAGGCCTGGAGCTAGACCGCAGGCAGTGAGAGACGCTATTGAGCAGGTATTGGGACCGGCGAGTGGCCTCGAAGTGCTGACAGCGAAAGCCAGAGAAACCACGATCGATAAATCCGCAAGCGAAGGTCTTGGGCAGCTCGGTGAGATAGCGACGCTGCTCGTCGCCGCCGCGATCCTGGCGATGGCTGCCGCCCTGGGGTCGAGTATCTGGCAGCAGCGTGAGTCCCTTGCCGAACTTCGCCTAGAAGGCACCCCACGCCAGCAGCTACGGCGCGTTCTGTTCGTCGAATCGCTGCTGATGCTCAGCGCCGGGTGCTTGACCGGGGCGGTCGCCGGGATCTATGGTCAAGTCGTGATCGACGGCTATCTCAAGCACGTGACCGGCTTTCCAGTCGCGAGCCCAGCCACGGGTCAACGCCCGATCGAGATATTCGCGCTGGTTGTCGTCGCGGTCCTTGTGATTGTGTCTCTACCCGGCTGGTTCGCTTCACGCGTACCCGCCACGCTCGCCCTCAATGAGTAGAGAGCGCACCCCCCCTCGCACGGCGCCCGAGCAAACACCAGCCAACAATGGCCAGCTATGCCGAGCAGAAGGTGTCTGTATTCGGTGATCGCCGGCTGCTGGCACGAGCCGCTGCGGCGCTAGCCCTCGCCAACGTCCGCTTCTGGCCAACAGTCGCACCGCTCGCAAGCGAACAACTCAAACGCTGGGAGCACCGAGCCTCCCAGATCAAAGATCCCGCCCTTCGAACCCTCGCGCTAGAGAATCTCACCGCAGAGCGATTCAACGCACAGGTCGCGGCGACGCTCGCGACACTCGCCCCCACCGAGCATCGCAAGAGCGTTGTTGAAGCGATCGTGGCCTACGAGGTGATGTACGACTACCTCGACGGGCTGACCGAGCTTCCAACAACCGACCCTATCCGCGAAGGCCGCGAGCTCTACCGAGCATTCACCGGCGCGATCACTCCCGGCGCGGCAACTACCGGCAGCTACTACGCCTCAAGGCCAGCCGACGACGACGGCTACCTCACGGATCTGGCCTCTACGGTAAGAAACGCGCTAGCCCGACTCCCGGCGGCAAGAGCGATCGGGCACGCCGCCGACCGGGCAGCTACCCGCTGCGCAGAGGCACAGATCCGCGCCCACGCGGCACCTACCCTCGGGGCCGCCCAGCTTGAACAATGGGCCTTGCGCGAATCAGCCGGCACCCCACTCGGCTGGCAGGAGTTCCTCGCAGGCGCCGCGTCCTCAGTACTGGCAGTTCACGCGCTAATCGCCGCCGCCGCGGACGAGCGCACCACCCTGCAAGAGGCCGAGGAGATCGACATGACCTACCTCTCGATCTGCGCGTTGAGCACGATGCTCGACAGCCTCATTGACTACGAGCACGATGTGCGGGAGGGGCAGACCAGCTACGTTCGCTACTACCGCGACCACGACGTTCTCGCCGAGAATCTGACCGGCGCGGCACGTCGAGCGATCGAACATGCGGCGCCACTCCGCAACGGCGCGCACCACGTGATGACCCTTGTCGGGGTCGCCGCCTACTACATCTCCGCGCCAACCGCTGACAGCGACTTCGCGCGGCCCGTAACTCGCCAAGTCCGCGGAGAGCTCAAGCCGCTCATCACGCCAACGCTCGCCATTATGCGTGGCTGGCGAGCTGCGAAGCGAGCATGTCGCGCTACTCGCCGCAACGATCGCGCGTGATGCTAGCCAGCACGAACGCTAAGGGCGATGCCAATCGAGCACGCCATGTCGCGATCATCGCCGACGGCAATGGTCGCTGGGCGCGCGCTCACGGGCTACATGTCAGCGAGGGTCACGAGGCAGGAGCCGACACGCTGAAAGCGAGACTGAGCGATGCCGTAGAGCTCGGGATCGAGGAGTTGACCGTCTACTCGTTCTCCACGGAGAACTGGTCGCGGCCCCACAGCGAGGTCCGGAGGTTGATCGCCATGCTGGTCAAGCGGATCGCCCAGGACAGCCCGCAGCTGCACCGAGACGAGGTCCGCATGCGGTTCATCGGGCGCCGCGAAGGAGTCCCCGCCGAGCTAGTCGAGCAGATGCAGCAAGCCGAAACGCTCACCGCAGGCAACCAGCGTTTGACTCTAGTCATCGCGTTCAACTATGGCGGACGGGCAGAGATCCTCGACGCCGCGAAGCGATTGGGAGGGGGCGGAGAAGAGGAGCTCCGCGCTTGCTTGTACGCACCAGACATACACGACCCAGACCTAATCATCCGCACCGGAGGCGAGCAGCGGCTATCGAACTTTCTGCTGTGGCAATCCGCCTATTCGGAGCTAGTGTTCCGCGAGGAGCCGTGGCCCCGCTTTACGAGACGCTCCCTGGTGGAATGTCTAGCCGAGTTCAGCAGCCGCCAACGCCACTTCGGCCGGCGGTAACCAAGGTCTAGGTCGCTCTACGCGCCTCGAATCTCCCCCGAACGATGTAGGATCGTACCGAATGATTCGATCCAGCCGACAGAAAACAGACAGGCCATATGCCCTATGACCAAACCACAAAGCCCGAACACCATCACGCCGACCCGGCAGCGCTAAGGGATACGACTGTGCTCTCAACACGAATCGCAGCACTTGCCGCCGCGACGATGCTTCTAGCGACCGTCTCATGCTCCTCGATCAGTCTCGCCTCGACATTTAGCGGCCAGCCAGTGGCCCAGGCCGCGAGGGCGCTGAAGGCCACCGACGAAGCACGAATGACCTACGTTAAGCATCGGAGCACCGCGACGCGCCTTTTCGAGGAAGGAACCGCGCACGGGACGCTCCCCGGCAGCATGCACGCCTACCTCAGCCTCGGCGCAACGTTCTCCGCCAGCTTCACGATCTACACCAACAGCGGGACCATCGACGGGCACGGAACTGCCACTCCGCATGGTGGTGGGCTGTACGAAAGTTTCGTCGGCACGCTGACCGTCACTGGCGGTACCGGCCGCTACACCCATGCCCGCGGACAGGCAGGGCTCTACGGCATCTTCAACCGCCGAACCTACGCCCTGACCGTTCAGACAACGGGCTCACTTTCCTACTGAAACAGACCAGAGAGCGAAGGGAGAGCCTGTGCGCCACATCCTCGGCCTCCTCGTCGCTGTCCTAGTCTGCTCGCCAGCCACAGCCTGCGCCGCACAGTCGGTGCGACTCCATGCCGAGCTCACACCCGAGCACCTCGGCCAGGGCACCACAATCCATTTCGGATTCGAGATCGCCACACCGGCCAACAAAGTTCCGCCTCCCCTTACCAGTGTAGAAGTCAGCTACCCAGTCGCACTCGGCTTCGCGCTGAGCGAACTCGGCCTAGCCACCTGCTCTCCCGCAGCACTCGAAGCATCCGGCACCAAGGGATGCCCAGCCAACTCACTCATGGGATACGGGATCGCTCAAGCGGAGATACCCCTCGGCCCGACGATCCTGCATGAGACGACACGCGTGACGATCGTTAGAACCACCGAGCAACAAGGACATCTCGCGCTACTCATCTGCGCCGTCGGCGAAACACCCGTAGCTGCCCAAATCGTGTTCCCCGGACTCGTATTCTCAGCACCGGCGCCTTTCGGCGGACGCCTAGACATGCAGATACCCCTCGTATCTAGCCTCCCAGACGCCCCCGACGTCGCCGTAGTGCAGTTCAGCTCAACACTCGGCCCGATGCATCTGATCTACCACGAACATACCCGCGACCGAGTCGTTGATTACCAGCCACGGGGTATCCCACTTCCGAGTCGCTGCCCGCCCGGCGGCTTCCCTTTCTCCGCCACATTCGCATTTCTAGACGGCAGTCACTCTGAAGCTACAACTGTCGTGCCATGCCCATCAAAGCAACAACATCCGGCACCCAGCTAACTTCTGCCAGCACTGAGGGTGTCCGTCTAACTGTGTAGGCGGGGTTGGTGTGGTCAGTTTGGTAGTCGGTCTCCGAAGTGGATCTTGAACGCGAGCATTGCCTTTGTCCAGCCGCGGGTTCTGGTCCATTGCGGCACCGCGTTTCCGATCGCGAGGTAAATCAGCTTTCGGGCCGCGTCCTCGGTCGGGAAGTGGCCCTTCGTCTTGATGGCCTTTCGTAGCTGGCGGTTGAGTGCCTCGATTGCGTTTGTGGTGTAGATCACCCTGCGGACTTCCGGCTCGAACGCCATGAACGGGGTGACGTGCTCCCAGGCTGAGCGCCAGGCTTGGCCGATCACCGGTAGCTGCTGACCCCACTTCTCCTCGAACGCCTCGAGCTCCAGCAGCGCCGCATCGGCGTCGATCGCGGTGTAGATCGGCCGCAGATCCTTGGCGACCTGCTCGTAATGCTTGCGGGGCACGTATTTCAGGCTATGGCGGATCAGGTGCACGATGCACGTCTGGATGGTCGTAGCCGGGAACGTTGCTTCGATTGCCTCGGGGAACCCCTTCAGCCCGTCGACGCAGGCGATCAGGATGTCTTGCACGCCGCGCTGCTTTAGGTCGGTGAGGACTTGCATCCAGAACTTCGCGCCCTCGTTGGCCTGGAACCACATGCCGAGCACTTCGCGCTCCCCGTCCATGTTGATCGCCAATGCGAGATAGCAAGCCCGGCGCTGCACCGACCCGCCGTCGCGGATCTTCAGCACGAGCGCGTCGAGGAACACGACCGGGTAGACGTCATCCAAAGGCCTGCTCTGCCATGCCCTCGCGTCGTCCATGACCGCGTCGGTGACTTTGCTGATCAGATCCCGGCCGACCTTCACGCCGTAGATCTCGCCCAGGTGAGCTTCGATATCCCGCGTCGACAGGCCACGGGAATAGAGCGCGAGGATCTTCTCGTCGAACCCCTCAAAGCGCCGCTGGCGCTTTCTGACGATCTGCGGCTCAAACGTGCCCGCCCGGTCCCGCGGCGCGTCGATCCGCACTGCCCCCTGCTCGGTGATCAACGTCTTGGGGGTGCTGCCGTTCCTCGCGTTCCCCGCCCCACCGGGCGGCTCCAGATGTGGCTCATAGCCGAGATGGTCGGTCAGCTCGACCTCCATCGCGCGCTCCACCAGCCGCTTCGTCAGCTGCGAGAGCAGCCCACCGGACCCGACGATCTCCTCCTCGCCTTGGGCGCCGGCGAGCAGCTCGTCGAGTACCTCATCCGGCAACAGCTTCTTGACCCGATCCGGCAAATCCCCCACACCGGGAGGGATACCAGCATCGCTGCCCTCGTCCTGCGTCTGCACCTACGTCGCTGTAGACATGAGTCTCCTTTCAACTCAATGCCTACACAAATCACCGGACACTCCCAGACTACGGTACGCGCGACTGCAATCTCGCTTGCAAACCTAGCCTGTCCGCGAGAAAAGCACCGCAAAGACGAGCCTTATCAAGCTGCTGTGGCTGTGCGCTTACCGTATGCCTGCGACCATGATTGCTACCCAGTAACGATAGGAGGTGAGCAATGAGCTGGAGTAAAGGCAAGGTCGATGGTAAACCTGCTGAAGTCAAGGAGGATGGTAAGCGGGCCGAGGCCATCTATAATTTCCGTAGTGGTGGCGTACATGACAAAATCGCCACCAACGATGGAGTTAATGCCGACTATGTACGCGAGGACGGCAAGGTGATTGTCGACGTGCCCCGAGCCTCAAAGTGAATTCGTGACAGACAGTCCTGCGTTTAGTCCGCTGGGCTGTCTGTCGCAGGCTGATCGCTGGTCAGGGTGTCTATCTGTTGCCACTTACTACGGGCGCCTGCCTCCCCGCCAGCGACATGATGCCCGGCGGCAGCAATTACTAATAAGGCTGAGATCCAAATGTGCCGTCGATTTGATTTCACTTCGTCCATTGCTTTTATTTATAACCATAATGGTAATGCTTTGCAAGCGTTGACTCACAATGCGCACCTAGCGTACCCTGATAATTGCTTGAGAAGTATCTTCACAAATACATAACTCGTCCTGAACGGAGCGCGTATGACACGTCTTCTGTCTCTGCTCTTGGGTTGCGTGCTCCTTTGCCTCATTGGCGCTGAGTACGCGGATGCAAATGTTATCCCGACCATTGCCGGAAGTGCATGGATGGGTGGCCGTGGGGTCGCCGCCTGTGATGAAGCATATTTATATGACAGTTACTGCGGTGGAGAACACGCTATCGGGGAACCGTGGGAGTGCGTTGAGTTGGCTCAGCGGACCTGGCAGGCTAATGGCTGGCACTCTGGGATCTTCCCCGGCGTAAGCTATGCCTACCAGATTTTTGAAAATAGTTCTATTGGTGCCACATCTTACAAAAACGGGAGCGGCTATGTGCCCGTTCCCGGCGACCTGATTGTTCACGACTACAATTCGTCTAACCCAATCAACGGCAAAAATGCCGGACATGTTGCCGTGGTCAGTAGTGTCTCAGGATCAAAAGTGTACGCCGTCGAGCAGAACTACGAAGGCAAAGCGCATCTTGCAGAATACACGCTGTCCGGCTCTACCCTGAGCCGGACGCTCTATAACGGTTACGGGAACCTCATGGCTATCGCCGGCGTAGTTCACAGCAACAGCAATGTGACTGAACCGACCCTGCCGCCGAAAGTCTCGTGGAAATTCGAGAACCTGGACGGCGACTCTGGATCTATTGCCGGTAACAACTTCAATCTAGGCCAGACGCCGACTGAGGTCGAGTTTGGCGGTGATCTGTATGTCTTTTACTACGACACCCAGAATGGTGTGTTGCGGTATGGCTGGAGCAATGAAACCGGCTGGCACTTTGGGGTGCTTGATGGCGAAGGCGGATCGAGTGGCCGCGTCAGTGCCAACGTGGGCCTCGCGCCGACAGTAACGGTCTACGAAGGTGTGTTGGAGCTGTTCTACTACGATAGTACGGACGGCTCCTTGCGTCATGCCTGGAGTACCAACGGCACAACTTGGAGCTTCGAGACGCTGGACGGCGCAGGTAGCAGTATTAGCGGCCATACCGAAGACAACGTCGGGGTGACACCAAACGTGGTTGTGGCCGACGGCAACTCTCTGGAGATTTTCTATTACGACGTGACCGCCGGAACACTCCGGCACGCTTGGGCAAACGAAACCGGCTGGCACTTCGAGACGCTCGATGGTTCCTCGGCGTCGGTCTCAAAAGCGGTGGCCAACGTCGGCACCGATACGACCTCCGTCGTATACAAAGGAAACCTCAACCTCTTTTACTCGGATATCTCCAACGGCGATCTCCGTCATGCGTGGGAGAATGAAACTGGCTGGCACTTTGAGAACTTGGATGGTGATGCCGGTTCTGTCGCTGGCTATACCGCCAGCGTCGGTCATAATCCGATAGCTGTGGTCTTCGGAGAAACGCTCCAAGTCTTCTACTACGACGAAACCTATGGCAACCTCCGACATGCTTGGGAGGCGCCGCTGGTGGGCTGGCAGTTCGAGAATTTGGAGGGCAACAGTAGCGGCACCGTCAGTAGCTACCACTCAGATGTGGGACTGATGCCTACGGCCACCGTGCTCAATGGCTCCTTGCAGCTGTTTTACTACGAGGCGACCGGCGGCAACTTGCGTCACGCCTGGACTACTGAAACCGGCTGGAAATTCGAGAACCTCGATGGCGCCGGTGGGGAACCGGCCGGGCGAGTAAACGACGACACGGGTTACGATCCGGTTGCTATGCCCTACGAAGAACATATCGAGCTGTTCTATACCGATGTTGCCAACGGCAATCTGCGGCACGCGGTCTCGGAATAAGTGCGAGGGTCTTTGGCGGTTTCACCCGAACTGAAATTGTCGTCACTTGTCATTATCTAGCGGAGTCCCAAGAACGCCTCACACCGCCGATTGTGCGACGCTCGCGATTGCCGGGCCGCATGGGACGCCGCGTGCCCTGGCGCTGATGCAAATTCGGACCTCTGCGTATGGGCCCCAAACGGTGGGGACGCTTGAGACAGAGATTTGAGACGACACGGGGATGGACTGGTGCTCGAAACGGCGGCCGGCGTCCAAGCGATTGGCGTCGGAAACACTACAGTTGGTGTCAAAACGCTTTGGCACTCCGTAGGCCCAATTAATCGCATAATTTGATCTAGCCCTACCTTTTTATGGTAGGGTTATTGTCACTCATTACCCCACCAATTCACTTTTGTGAGCTACAGGAGATGGCGAGGTCGCCCTCTCCGAACATCTCGTTATGGTCGTCCGGCAGAGGCAGCTTGCTCTACTAAAGAAGGGCGACCACTCAAGGGAGCAGATTCCCATCCTACTAATACGATAAGGAGATCATCATGAGCTTGTTCTCTCGAGTCTCACTCGGGTCGATGCTGGCATGCTGTCTAACGGTAGCTATGATCGCGTTGCCTAGCGCTGCTCAAGCAGCAAACCCAGGCGAAGTGTGTAATCTCAACACAGGAACATATATCTACGCTGGCGGCGGTCCTTACTACGAGCCAGGCGGAACACCAATTCGCATCGAAGCCTATGACGGGCCGAGCTACTACATTGGCCATGCCGAGGGCCGTGAAAATGGCGTCCTGCCACGTGCAAACATCAACCAAGCCACTTGCCACAAAACCTGAGAGCAGTTGGGCAATGAGCTAAAGTAAAAGCATCACGTTGAGTTGGCTCGTATGTAAAGTGGGCCAACTCAACGCTGTCTACGCGGATAGTTGAGATACCTAGGCATCACACACGCTGATTGTGCGACCCACTCACCGCCTCTCGACTTCGGAGGTAAACACACCTATCATGAAGATATGAGTGATACCGCGCTACCGCAGAGTCAAGAAGATCGTGAGACTTACCTTAGCGATCACGGTGTACGCGCCTTCATTTCCGCCGTAAAGGACGCCCCGGCAGGCGGCGTTATCGTCGTGCCACACGATGAATTCGGCGACGAACCGACGCTAAGGGCGGTCGCGATGGCGTATGCGGAAGGGCATGGGGAAAAAGTCACTTTCGCTGATCCTATCCAGGACTAGCGACGCGCACTGCCGCTTGGCGACAGACTCGTGTACCAGCTGATCCACCCTCAACATCACGAGTTGGCATGGAAGATCAATCGGGCGTCTTCGACCTTTGAATTGCTCTTCTTTTGCCGAAGGCTATGTACTTTGATCGTTTACGAGACGCTCACTGCCCCCCGCTGCCCCCCGCTGCCCCCGCACGCGATAAGCGCTTTCCCGTGTGCCGCTATCGGAGAGTTATAGTACCGCCAGTTGCCGATCAGCCGTGCATTGGTCCGAGGTAGCCAAGCCATCCTTGCAACTGCGGGTAGACACGTTCTACTGCGTCGAACATCTCTCCAAGGCGGTCGAAGCTCAGGTCCACTCCCGCAAGCCGTTCCTCGGAGAGCATCATTATCTCGGCACGCAGCTCGTCGGCCGGGCTCGTCATCATCTTGATTGCAGTTCGGTAGAGCTGTCGTCCCCGCTCGATGTGACCAGCACGGAACTCAACGAGCCCCCGCGTGGCCGCCAGCGTCGCGCTACTTCCCTCTGGCTGGCCCGGAATATCACCGAGTGCCTTCTCCGCCTCCTCCCAGCGATCGAGGGACGCTAGACAGAAGGCGAGGTTGTTCAACAGCAGCCAGTCACGGGGATTGGCTTTCCGGCCCTGTTCGGCAAGCTCCACACCGTCCTCAAACTTACGATGCATCGACGCGTGGTAGGAGCCAAAGATCGGCGGTTCGGCGGAGAACGGCTGATCGTGCAGCCACTCCCACGTCGCGCTGAGCGTTCCATCCGCATCTCGTACATCGGCGAACCTATGGGCGCGGGCCTCGGGAGACATCTCGATCTGCTCCTCGCCGAGCTTAATGCTCGGCAGGCGACTCGAGGCCCACTCTGCCTGAGCAACGCTGTTCTCGTTCGGCTCGATCAAGGCAGTGTCGAAGAGGCGTTTGGCCCGGCGGCTCCCAGCTTCCATCTCGATCGTCGCGAGGGCGCTCGCAAGCTCGCTGAGCGCGAACGCCGAGTCCCGGCCCAGATCCATCATCTCGCGCCCTCGGCGGATGTTCCGCGAGGGCATATCGGTGGTCGCCGAGGTTGCTATCTCGCTCGCCAGTAGCCAGGGGTCGGAGAGGACAGCCCCTCGCGCATTCCGCAGCGTGCTGAGGGCCCGCTCGGCGTCAGCGAGATGAATCCATAGTCGAACAGCGCATCGCAGTATGTAGCGGTCACGGGGCGCCATCGTGACGGCAATCGACATCGCCCGCTTCGCCTTATCCTCACGGCCCTCGTTGATGAAGTGGCGCGCCAGTTCAGACCATCGAATCGCGTTACGGGGGTTCGCGCGAAGCCCCTTACGCAGACGGGCGATCTCATCCTGCGGGCGCTCGGCAAGTGCTACTGTGCCGCCGCCCTCCTCGGCTCTGTCGAGGAGCCATCGGGCAGTCTTGCGAACCATCACCGGGCTTCGATCGTCAGCCTCGACAACCTCGGCCGCCGTCACCGTCTCGGGTGTCACACCAAGCACGATCGAAGCACTCAACAGGTCAGCCGCGAAGGACAGGGAGCGGTTCTCTTGAAACTCGCGAACACGATCATCCAGGCCCTCGCCGTCCGGGACGGAAGGCGGAGCGGGATGGCGCTCAGAAGTGCCAAACTCACCGTGCCGCAGCGTCGCGTGCAAGTCTCGCCACCGCGGGATGACCTGGCGATCGGCGTCACGGGTCGATGCGCTCATTTCGCCTTTCTGTTGAGGTAGCGACCTCGAGCGTCGTGCCGCAGCACGTCGAGACGCGAGATGAGGCGGCGAACGTCATACGGGTTGTAACCGCGGCGGCGCTGGACCGAATCGCCTCGCTCGGCTGGGTCAGGATGGCAGAGAGCACGGAAGTGCTCCACAAGCTCCGCTTCCCGTTGCCCGTCGAGCTGCGCCGCAAACTCATCGGCGACTTCGTCGAACGCGTTCATGACGTACGGGAGTGCGTCCGCGTAGTCGCCGCTGAACGGGCCATGCATCGAAGATGGGATGAAAGCCCCAGGGAGGCGTCGGAAAACCTCGGCCGTGGTCTGCGTGCGCGTGAAGACGAATAGGAGCAGGCTGCCGAGTAGATAGATGTCACAAGCCCGGCATCGTGCCGACCATTCCGGGTCAACGTGTCCATAAAGCAGCTCCGGGGGCGCATATGCCGGATCACCTCGCACGGCGAATGCGTCGTGCGGTGCGGAAAAGCCCCGCCTGGAACACCGCCCGAGGTCGCCGAGCTTCGCTGCCGCCTCCTCCTCGAAGGTCAACAGATTCGACGGCTTCACGTCCTGGTGGGCAACATCCGCACCGTGAAGTTGCTGGAGTCCGACCGCTGCGTCGTGCACGGCGGACAGCGCGAACGCTGCGTCGAAGTGCTTCATCGCATCGAGAGCACGACGTATATCGCCATCCGCCGGCTCCAAGATCAGGTAGAGGACCGCGTGTGAGAACACGGGGTCCACGAGTGTGTCGGCCGCGAGCACGCGTACAACCCGACTCATGCTGCGTCGCTCGCACTCCTTGAGCATGTCGCGCTCGAAGATGTAGCCCTCCGTCAGGAAGCGCAGCCAGTCGGCGGCGTCGGCGCGTCTCATGACGTCCGAGAAGTCGAGCGCCTTCAGAAATGCACGCTTGCCGTCGGGCCTCTCCACGAAGTAGCCGACGGAGAAGTTGCCGCCCGTGGCAGCTTCGGGCCATTCGAGCTTTTCCACGACAGTCCAGCCGCCATCGAGGGTCCGCCCGAGGAGTTGGCGCGCAGGATCAGGAATCGACGGGGGGGCCGCCGCCGTCGCCACGTTGCCGGCCTACTGACCCGCGCCGCGAGGCGCCATGCGTGCGCTTTTCATGACCCAACTTTAGCGGTGGCTCCGGGGAGCCCGTTTCTCGGTGCTTCCGCCCAGCGACCCGATCCGGCCGGTGCGCATAATCGATTTTAATCCCGCCTGCGAACGGAGGGACCAAACCGCGATCAGCCAGCGTCCAAGCAAGCGGGCTCAAACCCTAGCTGGCGATCATCGGAGAGCGGAACGCGCAACCTACTTGCCGAGAAGCCCGATCAGCTGGTGCCGTTGCTTGCGGCCAACAGGCTCAAGCAACAGCCGAACCAAAGCCTCCACCTGGACTTGAGGCTTTGATCGAAGTCCATTTTGGCGCACCATCATCGTCGGACTAAAACCTCCACGCCCCGCAAGGGCTGGAGGTCTAGCGCCCACGGGAGCCAAATCTGGCTCTTGTAGGCGCTGGTCGTTTTGGGCCAGCTCGTCGGCCCGCTGCCGTTGGACGGTCTCAATGGCCTCGCCCAGCTCGTGCTCAGCTTGGGAGATGATCGCTCGACGTAGCTCCTCGCCGAGAATCATGTCGAAGGGCGACGCCAGCTCCGCTGTGACCTCACCCTCGTCGCTAAGCAGTAGGCGCTTGAAGAACGCCATATTGAACTGCCGTCGCAGTCGGTCGTTCGCCTCGCAGTAAGCGGCGGCGCAGTCGCCAGCTCGCGTCAAGGCTCGCGCGAGATTGGCCTCGGCCTTCTGAAAGTCGCTCTCGACCTCCGCCAAGCGGCCTTCCGCGTTGGCGATCTCGACGGTGAGCCGGTCTTGCTCGCTCTTGAGCAGGTCGAGCGGGATCGCATCGGCATAGTGGGCGTCCAGTAGCTTCTTGCGTTCGCCTTCGAGCTGTCCGAGCCGCCGAGTCTGCACCATGCGCTCCCGTTCGGCGTCCTTGCGGAGCTTCGCCAGCTCGTCTCCAAGATAGGTCCGCAGCCGCGCGACGTCTGCCTCGGGGAGCTGGACCTTGACGTAGTAGGCGGCGATGGCTGCCTCGGCAGTCTCGATGCGGATGGCCCGCTGCTTGCAGCTCATCTTGTCGCGCTGTCGCCCAATGCAGATGAAGTAGGGATAGGTGCCACCTCGTCCTTTGGCGTAGCAGACGATCAGACGGGAGCCGCACTGGCCGCAGAAGATCGAGCCCTTGAGGTAGTGCAGGTGCTCGCGGTCCTTCTCGCCCGCGAAGTTCTTGGCAGCCAGCAGCCGCTGCACCTCATGCCAGGTCTCAGGCGTCGTCAGCGGCTCATGCCTGCCGGGATAGAGCGCGCCTCGATAACGCACCAGGCCCATGTAGTACGGATGCCGCAGCGATGCCGCAGCAGTTTGTGCAGATGCGAGACGGTCAGCGGTTTGCCCGGACTACGCCGCGACGGTGCGGTCGTCAAGCCACGGTCTGTCAGCTCTGCCAGCAAGCGACGGATCGTCCAGTCGCCCGTGCAGTAAGCATCAAACGCCCAGCTCATTAGCCTCCCACGCTCGGGATCAACCTCGATCGTGCGGACTTCACGGCCGTTCTCGATCCGACGGACGTTCAAGCCCGTGAGCGCCCGGCCAGGCGTCCCGCCGTTCTTGGCCTTCTGCGTCGTGCCCTTGATGACCTCAGTGGCAAGGTTGCGGCTATAGAACTCGCTGATCGACGCCATGATGCCGTGCAGCAGCAAGCCGGACGGCGTTTGGTCGATGTTCTCGGAGACGGACACCAGCTCAGCCCCGGCCTGCCGGATCGCCAGATTGATCGCTACGTCGTCTGCGCGGTTGCGCGCCAGGCGATCGACCTTATGCACGATGACGTACTTGACGGGATGCTCAGCGATGAAGGCAAGCATCCGCTGTAGTTCCGGCCGGTCAGCGGTCTTGGCCGACTCGCCACGCTCCACGAACTGCTCGATCAGAGCCGCCTTGAGACTGACCGCCTTGCGCTTGCACGCCTCGCGCTGCGCCGGGATCGAGAAGCCCTCGGCCTCGCCGCCCTTCTCGGCCTGCTCCTTGCTGGAAACACGAATGTAGGCAACGGCTGGCGCACCGTCCAGCTCGTCAGCTCCAACTTGTTTCATCAACACCGCCTCTTGTTGCACGGCACATACTCCTAGTGTTGTTAAGTGTACCACATTTATGCTTGCAATTCTTTTTCATATATCTACCTCCTTCATGTATTAACTGTTATCTGTTTGTGTGACTGAGCACGCCAACGGCCTGGTCGCTCGTCGCTATTACGAATAGCCCTTCGGGCAGCCGACGCTCCCGCGCTATTGCCTCCCGCAGCCGGTCGGCGCGCGGCTCATCCGGCACCACCCAGCACACGCGAGGAAACACTCCATGCTTGGCTTGCTCCGTACCGGATTGGTAATAGTCGGTATAGAGCCGACACTTGCGGACAATCACCGGCAAGCTCTCGCTGGCGCGATCTATCTCGATGAACCAGCGCAACTCGTACTCGCCGCTGCCGAGTACCACGGACGCATCAGGACGTAGCCAGCGCGGCCCGCTCATGGCTGCAAACTCTCTCTCGGAGAGCGCCGGCTGACGGCGGAGGAGTTCGAGCAGCGCTTCGGGCAGCTACCGACAGACGGCGAGGGCTAGAAAGCAGCCCTCAACCGCACAGCACAAAGAAACCGGCCCAAGCCGTACAGCGGCCTGGGCCGGCAAAGGGAACTGGGGCAGACGAACCAGTTGGCAGGAGGCGCCGACACGCAAATGCGGACGAGTCGGGCACCGGCACTTGTGCGACGCGACTAGCCTTCCGTCCGATGCTCGACGGATGATAGGTGGTCGCCCATCCAACTATTGAGAAAGGATCGCTATGGGCACAATAATCACAGCACCGGACAGCGCCGCCAGGACGCAGCTTCTGATGCTCGCCGAGATCATCAAACTCGTTAGCCGGGCAGGTGATCTTGCCCGTCTAGACATCGCCAACCCACCGCCGGCCACGGCCAACGGCATCGGGACCTGGACTCGTGTGACGGGCGCGCTCATCGAGCTAGAGGCAATGATCGCTGTCTACCGACAGCTCGGTGGTCCCGAACTCCCTTCCAACGTGGAGAGGTTCGCTCGTGACTTGCGTAGCGCGGGTACCAAACCGGCGCAGGTCGCTGGAGAGTCAGTCAGTGTCCTCGGACTGCTCCAGAACTTCGCTGAGAACTTCCGGGCACAGGGCGGTACGCTCGGGATGGCGACGATCAGCGGTCAGACCGGCTGATCCACAACTGGCTCCGTGACCAGCACTGCGATCACGCTCACCGAGTTCCTGCCCGTGGTCGAGCGCTGTGAAGCGCTTGGCATCGGGAGGCCATTCGGGCCAGCAATGTTGCCGCGCAATTTTGCGACGGCAGAGCCCGGTGAGGAGATGCTTGCCGAGGCGTCCGACGCGGCCATACGCACCCTTTGGCGCCAGGCAGGTGTCACCGAGGACCGCTTGGACTCCGCAGAAAAGCCTTTCCCGCGAGTCTCAGAGCATCACGCGGACTGGATCGGTCCGACTGTTTTTTTCAGCTCTGCGCTTCTCAGCGAAACGCCAGCGCTCATCAGCATCGCCCTCGGCGTGATCGCTAACTACGTCACCGACTTGTTCAAAGGCATCCCCGGCAAGCACACCGCGAGGCTGCATGTGGTGATCGAGCAGCATGACGGTAGGTGCATCAAACTGACGTATAACGGACCGGCCACAGAAATAGGCGAAATACTCGACGCCGTTGGCGACATCGTCGCAAGCGATGAACAGCACAAGTAGTTCACTTCTCTCTGACGTGCCTGAGCTCATTGAGTTCGACGCCACGTTCGAGGCGACTAACGAGAAGCACGCGGCAGCGATGCCCGCCGCACGACATCTACCGTTGCAAAGGGCGGCAGCAGACGCCTACGATGAGGTGACGAGGGAGGCATCGAGGCTCAAGAAGAAAGTGGTCGAACGAGGTGATGAGGATTCTGCGGCTCGCTTGCTAAGTGGCGAATGCGCAGCCGGAGCACTGATGAGTACGCTTCGGCTCTGGATCGCCTTCAAGGAAGGCGATATGGCTACTGCATGGAACCGTACGGTTGATGCACAACAGGCTTGGAGCGGCGCGCTCCGCGCCCATCCCATCGGACGCCAGTTTCGACGCCTTGCTGCCACCCCATTTCAGGTGGAGACTGTGCTCTTCCCTCATATCGCGTTTATGAGTGTTGGCATGATCGTTCGAGAGTCTGAATGCACCATTTGTGGTGAGACTCCGGGCGAGTGTGACCACGTTCGCGGGCACGTATACAGCGGCAAATTTGCTGGCATTCACGTTACCGACGCTGACTTGCGTGATACATCCATAGTGGACATACCTGCCGATAAGCGCTGTCGCGTCGAGAGAATCACCATGGACGGAGTCCAGCGCGACGCGATGACTTGGGAGATAATCAACTCCAAAGAGGACTAGCGCACACTACCGCTTATGCGACGTAACGAGTGATCTAGTTAGAGTAGAACTTCTGCCACTCAATTTTCTGCGCTCTACGCAATGGCTCGAATACAGGATGAGGGGGCAAGCCCGCGAGCTGCACAATGATCTCACTATGGTCTACCAAGAACGAGGAGTGCAGCACAAGCGACGCTCTCGTAAGGTCAGATCGTGCGGGCGCAAGGGGAAATGTACTTCTTCCAAGATCGAAGAGAGGAGCCAAAAGGCGTGGATCGCCGTGTGCTGCGTAGCTTTCGCGCTTGTAGAGATCGCCCCTTGCTACCTCCCGAATACGCTTTCCGATGCCACGTCCGCGGGGAGAGGTGAGCCACTGACGAGCCTCCTCGCCTGTCTCGTCCTGTAGCATGGCTCGACGGTGTATCGTAAGCTCGACGATGATGCGGTTGTAGACAAGCGCCTCGAACTCATACCCTGCCGCCAACGTCGGCCGCGCAGCTTGTACCACACGCAAAGCTCTAACTCCCATCGTCATCAGCGTAAAAAGCATTGCCCCTGTCGGCGGTAGGCCGATCTCCCCAAGGCCGTATGGAGGGTCAAGCGGTTCGACGGTGGCCATGACATCACTGAGGACGACCATCGCATTTTCGACCAAGCGTAGTTGCGGCGCACAGTCATCCCAAAAGCTATTTTGGAGGCGAATCTCCTCCTCTGCGATATCCCGAAAAGTGCGACCTATCTCCATCGCTACAGTTTAGCGTGGGGCCGCCTCGCGTGGGTTGAACTGACTTCCACCTTAGTAGGTGTCGCCATGCAACACACAGGCGTATACTATATGTCAGTAATTACGAGGCTAAGCATTGGACGAGAATGACACTATCAACATGCTCATCAATCCTTATTACGCCATCAATATCAGTCCCTTGCAGGCGAACATGAGCCGCTCGTCACACAAGACCAATGGATAGAGACCAACCTGAGACTTCTTGATGAGATCGGTTCACGCAAGTGGCTTGAACACCTACTTGCAGTACTTCAAGGTGACTATCCCGTTGGACCCGACGACCCCGATATTCCCGGTGGCTACAGAGCGCACGGTGACGAGGGTGAATGAGCCACGCTGACCTTGACAGCCGGTGGCCAGCGGAATATTTGCCCAACTGGGAGGCGCTCCAATCCGCCAGTTCGGAGGACGCTTTTGATGAAGCCGCCTTTGAGCTCTTCAAGGAGGCAGGTATCCTGACGACGCTCGCCGCAAGTCTGATCCCATCGGAGCCTATGAAACGCGATGATGCCATCCTGTGTGGGCTGCTGGTCAAGGCGTCCAAGCTGGGGAAGGCGATCGTGGCGATGAGTGCCCATCTTGGCGCGGACAGACAGCTTGCTCTGTTGCGAGAGCTGATTGAGGCGTTGGCTGCCCTGCGGTATTTGCTCGATGACCCTGGTGACGGCAGCCGGTTTGAGGCTTACGTTCTCAATAGCTCTATAGCCGAGCGCGAGCTTCTCAAGGTGATTGAGCGCAACGTCGCCGACCGGGGAGCCGAGCTTCCGATAGAGGCGAGCATGACTCGCTCACTACAAAACACGACGACTTCCGCTGGCATTGGTGATGCCAGCACCGTGCCGGGCAAGAAGCGGATCGGATGGCCGAGCGCGGAGACGCTCGTCAACGGTCTCGGTGGCGACGTCTATCTGGCCTATAGGGGAGGGTCTTCGGTGCTGCACTCTCAATGGGCGGACCTGATCCGCAACCATCTTGTCCGCACAAAAGACGGGCATTTTGTGCCGAACTTCGATGAACCAGCCGCGCGCCCCCAGCCGCTCTATGCAGGCGCGACGCTGCTCGTTATCACGATGGACGGCTATCTGACCAAGGTGCGCCCCGAGGCCCTTGAGCCATTCAGGACGCACCTCAGCAGCTTGGACGAGCGGCTCCAGCAGGTCGCGCAGGCGCACGGCGCATGGCTCGACGCACGGACGACTGGGCAGACCAGCACCTAGCGAGCGGCGGTCAGATGGCTCTACACAGCCAGCCGTAGCGCTCTCAGTGCTCGCCGCCGAGCTTGCCTTGCAACTGGCTCCATGAGATCCTCAAGGAAGCGATCGGGGTTCCGACGTTGTACCTGGGTCCGCATACAGCAACCTCGATCGGTGGTCGCGGTCAGCCCGCTGGGATAAGCGACTCGCACCAAGCAAGGGCTGACTGCGCAACCGACACGGCAGCAGCGCGATCGATCGGCGAGTCCTCGGTGTCGTAACGCCAGCCGCCCGCCCACGGCGTCAGCCAACGCGCGCCAGCCACGTCTTCGGGTGGTGTCGCGATATCCGCGCACAGCCTGACCAGATACCCGATGTCGTGCGTCAGCGGAATCTCAAGTTCTCGGTTGACGAGCACAGCCTTGATCGCCTTCTCGACCGCCTGCTGAGCGTGAAACCCGACGACATGATCCGACTGCTGCTCATCCCCAGCCAGCAGCCGAACGGCGGCCAGATCACCTTCGGCCTTCTCCAACAGCACCCGCGCAACCTCGAGGTGCTCAGGCCGCGACAAGCACCCGCCCCTCGCGCAAAGCGCGATCGACGACGGTCCCACGAACAACCGCCCGCCGCCGCGCGACATCCTCAGCAACGACCACGACATCGATAGGCGTCCGCAGATCATCAAGCTCGTCTCGCAAACGCGTGGACTCGACCGCCGCGTTCTCAACGGACGGCTCGATCACAAGAAGGTCGTAATCCGATCCCGCGCCTGCTTCGCCCCGCGCACGCGAACCGAACAGAACCACCTGCGAGCCCGCAGGCACCGCGGCGGCCAGTCGCTCGCCGATCTCCGTGAGAACCTCAGCCTCAGTCATGCCCAGACGGTAGAGCATCAACCCGACCAACCGGCCCGCCGCCGCCTCCCGCACTGCCCGCCACAAGCACCTCGCCGTGAGAACACTTTGAGAACATCCACCCCTCCAGATCCGTCCGATCCGTCCAGAACCCGCACAAACTGGACGCTGGACGCCTCCGGACACATCTACGCCGCGCGCCTCCCGGTTGAGGGCCTTGTCCTGTGTAAACGGGGTGGTGGTTCGAGTCCATTCGGGCGCATAAAATAGCTGCAAACAACAGTTTTTTGGTGCTTGTGATCAGTTTGTGATCGCGTACAAGGCCGGTCTCGTGCCCCAGCCGAACATTTCCGGCCCGCTGCACGCAGCTATTTCGCGACGTAATCGCGATGGTGCGCTGCGCTCCCTTCCCTGAGCCCATTGCTCGAAGATGCCCAACGAGTTCACGACGTAGCCGGGCTATCCGACCGAATGATCGCTACGGCGACGGGCGCGAAGGCGAGCACCGTACGCGGCTGGCTTGCCGGGGCGCAGCGAGCCGACAGGCGCACGCGCCGAACGACTGATCGAGCTAGCCGAGATGATCAAGCGGCTCGCCCTCGTCTTGCGGCCCGAGTCGATCCCGGTCTGGCTGCAGCGTCCGATCCTCGCGCTGGATGACGAGAAGCCGATCGAGCTCATCGCCCGCGGCGAATACCGCAGCGTCGCCAAGCTGATCGCTGAGATCGAGCATATGGATCAGACACGTACCACACGGAGCCGATCTGCTCGGACGAGCAGACACCCCATCGGATGGGCGCTGGCAGCGAGGCAACATCGTCCGCGCCCTCTACCTCGCCGACACCGTGACAACAGCCACAGCAGAGTGGTATCGCTCCCTCGCCGAGTGGGGACTCTCTCCCCCCAAGACCACATCCCCCACGACCACCATCGCTACTTTCCGACCCTGGAGAAAAAGATCAACTTGGAGCTGGTCGAGACTAAGACGTTCGTCTCTCGCGTCGTTTACCTTCGCTACAGGCGCGTGCCGAGCCACCTGTAGGTGATCACCCCCACTCACGTACCCTGGCGGGACCGCCGACAAGAATCGGGGCGCAGCGCCTCAGCGCCGGTCCTCGCCCATTGCAGGCACCCGGTGGGCCGAGACCTGAGCGCCCGCATTTGGACAAAACGAGTCGTCGTCCAAAACAGGCATTCGCGGCTACCGTCGGTGGGCGGTTGCTTCGATGTGCTTGCGAGAGCGCGCTCGGCGTCGGCAGGGTACGCGCGTCGGTGCTTCAACGCTCGACGCGGATCACGAAATAGTCGGAGCGGATCTTCGCTGTCCCGTCGCTCGCGGGGTTGAACCGGCGGACTAGGTCAGCGAACGTCTGCAGGAACTCTACCCAGCGGTTCTGCGGCTCAAGAGCTCCCCGGGCAATCACGAACGGCCCGAAATGTGTGGCGTAGCACTGCACAGCGTCCTCCACCGAGGGGAAGTCGAAGTCGACGGTCTCGCGTTCGATCGTGGCCGTGGCGTCGGCGCCCGCGAACGCTTCCTCGCGCCCGACGGAAAGGTCGCGTGGAAGGTGAGCGCGCCGCTCACCGGTGGACACGAGTACGAGCCCGGATAGCGAGAAGTGAGCGGACCCGCCAGCGGCGCTGCCGGTCGGTAGCGTGTGCGTGTGGCAACGGCTACGCCAGAGGTCGATCGTCGCGGTCGTCTGCTCGATGGTTTGGCGCAGTCGGTGCGCGAGAGAGGACTGCAGCGCACGCAGATCGCGGACATCGTGCGCCACGCGCACACCTCGCGCCGAACGTTCTACGAGTGCTTTGTCGACAAGGAGTCGGCGTTCGTCGAGTTGATCCGCGAGGCGAGCATCGCGATCCGCGGGCTCGTCGAGGCCGCGGTCGATCCGCAGGCGCCATGGGCGGAGCAGATCGACGCCGCGCTCGATGCCTACTTCGCAGCGTTGAGTGGCGATCCGACGCTCGTGGCAACAGTCTCGCGGGAGCTGCCGACGCTCGGCGAGCGCGGAGCGGCGCTCCAGCACGAGGGTGTGGAGCGGTTCGCGCAGCTCCTCGTGCAGCTGACGCGCGGACGGGAGATGCGGCGCGCCGGCGTCCGAGCCGTCACACTCGAGGAAGCCGCGATGCTGATGGGCGGCGTCGCCGAGCTCGTCGCACGCTCGGCGCACGAGAACAGACCCCTGGCCGCGGCGGCGGGCACCGCGAAGACCGTGATCAAGGCCGCGATCGGCCCCCCCTCGCCGGGCGCGTCGCGGCCGCGGGCCCGAGCGGCTCGCCCGGGGTAGGCGCTCAGACCGCAGCCAGCGCGACGTCGTCTGCCGGCGAGGAGGCCAGCGGCGGATGGACCCGCTGCAGAACCGCACGACCGCCGCGCGCAGGGGCGAAGGCGACCCCGCGGTTGTGCCAGCGCTCGCCGGGCTCAGTCGTCGGCTGCAGGTCGAACTCGCGCAGCAGCGTGCGCAGCACGACGTCCATCTCCATGTGCGCAAACGCCGCGCCGATGCACCGCCGGGTACCGCCGCCGAAGGGGATCCAGGTGTACGTGTCGGGCTTACGCCCCACGAAGCGGTCGGGATCGAACTGGCGAGCGCGCTCGAAGAAGCGCTCGTCGCCGTGGATCAGGTTCGCCGCCGCGAATACCCGGTGGCCCTTCGGGATACGCCACTCGCCGAGCGCGAACTCCTCGCTGGCCACGACGCGGCCGGTGCCGGTAATCACGGGGCGGGTGCGCTGGACCTCGTAGATAGTGGCGGTCCGCAGCGCGCCCTCGCCGGCACGCGCCTCGGCCTGCACGCGCGCGAGTATCTGTGGGTGGCGGCGCAGCCGCTCGACGGCCCACGCCAGCGAGGTCGCGGTCGTCTCGTGGCCGGCGGCCAACAGCGTCAGCAGCTCGTCCGCGATCGCCGCGCGTGACATGCTCGCGCCGTCGTCGTAGTGCGCGCGTAGCAGCAGCGCCATCACATCGGCGCGCTCCTCCAACCGCGGATCGGCCAGCGTCTCGTCGATCATCGCGTCGATGATGCGGTTGTACGCACGACGCCGCCGCACGAGCCGGCCACCGGGTGAAAGCGGCCCGAGGTCGCGCTGCGCCCACGGCAGCAGCGTCAGGCGCGAGGCCAACGCAACGAAGCCGGGCAGCAACTCCGCGAGCTGGCCCTGGTGCGGGCCCTCGGCGCCGAACACCGTGCGCAGGATCGCGCCGAGCGTGATGCGCATGAACGCCGGCAGCGTCGCGAACTCGACGCCGTCTTGCCATCCCGACATCTCGCGCTGCGCCTCCTGCTCAATGATCCCCTCGTAGGATTTCATGCGATCGCCGTGGAACGACGGCAACAGCAGCCGCCGCTCGCGCAGGTGCTCGGCACCGTCAAGCGAGAACAGCGATCCGGGGCCGAGCATGTCGCCGAGTGGGCTCGACTCCCCGAAGACGAGCACCTCGGGACTCGCGGTGAACATCTGCTTGACGAGCTCCGGGCTGGACACCACGACCCCCCGCCCAAAGACCGGCAGCTCGATCGTGAAGGCATCGCCGTAGCGTCGGCGCAGGCGCGCCATCGTCGGCCCGCGGTTGCTGAGCAGGATGACACCCGCGAGGAGTCTCGGGATCCTCGGGCCCGGGGGGAGCTTGGCGGTGGGCACGACTGCGCTCATGGCGGCCTCCGTGTGCGATTGCCGATTTTCGTGTGCATCTCGACAGGCGACGTCCCTGCCGGTACCGGAGGGTACCAGTGCTGCTATTTGGACGGGCTCACGCCGTAACCCCCGCGCGCCATGGATGGTTCCCGCGCTCACGAGCCAGGCGCGACGGGTCGCGGGCAATTCGCGTGATCGCTGCGGGAAACCTCTCCCCGATGCTGTGGCGAACACTGATTCGCTACCCTGCTTCGCGCTCTAGCTTCGTGTGGATCCCGCTCCGAACGCGAACCGATTAAGAGGCACGCCATGAGGGATCCGGTTCATGTCTCGGGAGCGCTCGCGTCCGTCGCCGAGCAGGTCAGGGGAACATAACCGCTACATGATGTCGCCGCTGTACTTTTCCCATCCCGCGTGCCAGGAGCACGACCCACGGGTGCACATGCCCGAACACCCGGACGTCCCCGAGCGCCTCTTGGCGATCGAGCGGCTGCTCGCAAGCGCTGGCTGGCTCGATTGGGAGCGACGCGAGGCGCCGCCGGCAACGGAGCGCGAGCTGGCGCTCATTCACACCCCCGCGCATATCGAACGGATCAAGGAACTCGCACTCGCGGGCGGCGGCGCGATCGACTCAGATACGTTCGTCGGGGAGCCCTCCTACCGTGCCGCACTGCACGCTGCGGGTGGGGCGTGTGAGATGACGAGAGCGCTGATGCAAGGCGAGGCAACGGTGGGGTTCTGTGGGATGCGGCCTTCGGGGCACCACGCTGAGCGTGACCGGGCGATGGGCTTCTGCCTGTTCAACAACATCGCGATCGCCGCAGAGCTCGCGATCAGCGAGCTGGGCGCCCAGCGGGTCTTCATTCTCGACTGGGATGTGCACCACGGCAACGGCACCGCCGAGGCGTTCCGCCGGCGTTCCGATGTCATGTTCACGAGCATCCACCAGCGCGGCATCTACCCCGGCAGCGGCCTGCTGAGCGACGCCGGCTCGGGCGCGGGTGAGGGCTACACGATCAACCTCCCCGTCCCCGCCGGCTGCGAGGAGGATCTCTGGCTCTCCCTGCTCGAGCACGTCGCGCTGCCCGCAGCACAGGCGTTTGAACCAGAGCTCGTGCTGATCTCCGCGGGCTTCGATGCTCACCGGGCCGACCCGCTGGCTAACTGTCGCCTGGAGAGCTCCTCCTTCGGGGCAATGGGCCGCCATCTCCGCGCTTTTGCCGAGAAGCTGGACGCGCCGGTTGGAGCGATGCTCGAGGGCGGCTATGAACCTGCCGCGCTTGCAGAGTCCGTACGAGAGACGCTCGCGGCGCTCAGTGGGAGTGAGCCGCCACACTCGGCGGCGCCGGAGGCGCTGCTGACCTCGCGTGCCGCCGCGCACGTCGGTCATTACTGGCCGCTGTGAGTTCGACCCGGTAGTTTCCCGCGTGCCGTCGACGGCTCAGCGCGGATACAGAGCTTGCTCGTGCCCGCGAGTCTTATAAGACCGTGGCCAGTAGTTCTCTAACACTCGCCGAGATGAGCGCAGCGCCGCGGGCGGGGCCGCCGCCGGCTGAGCAGCGGGTAAGGGCCGATCTGGTTGGTTTGCGCGATGGCTCGCGGGTCGCGATACGCCCGGTGCTCGCCGGCGACGAGCCTGCGCTGGGACTGTTCTTGGGAGAGCTCTGCCCGCAGGCGCGTCGATTGCGCTTCTTCAGCGAGGGCATCGACCTCGCCCGGACAGCCCATTGGGCAGCGCACCCCTCAGTGGGGCTCTACGGGCTTGTGGCCGAGGATGAGAACGAGCGAATCGTGGGGCACGCTCTGTACGTGCTGCTTGCGCCCGAGCGCGCGGAAGTCGCGGTTGAGGTCGCCGACTGTTTTCATGGCCGCGGCCTGGGAACGCTCTTGATAGCGCGCTTGGCGGCGATCGCCGAGCAGCGCGGAATCACGCATTTCGTGGCTGAGGTGCTGTGTGAAAACCACGCGATGCTAGATGTCTTTCGGGAAGGCTTCGATGCGCGGGTCGTTCGCCGTGACGGGCCGCAAGAGCGGGTCGAGTTCCTGACCTCCGCCTGGCGCCTGATGCAGCAACGGTTTCACTTAAACACCGCTAGCGTCGTCTGATGATGAGCGGCCCGTACGACAACCCCACTCCCCGTGCCTCGCAGGTTTTGTTCGTCGAGGATGACGAGATGTTTGCCGATGTGGCGATCGAGCTGCTTCGGTCGCTCGCGCTCGTGGAGTGGGTGACGAGCGCCGAGCAGGCGCTTGGCCGCGAGGACTGGGAACTGACGATCGCGTCACGACCGACTAAGGACGAAATATTTACCTAATTCAGAAGAATCGATTTCTCCTATGTAACGGAAGAAAGAGACTACCACCGATCGCGGACGACTGGGCGTATTGCACGTCGCGAACCACGAAGCTCCGCTTGAGACGCTCGCTTAGCTGGCAGGCTGGCTGCCGGTGCTGATCAGGCCGCGCTCGATGGCGTAGCCGACCAACTCAGCGCGAGTGGAGATTCGAAGCTTCTGCTGGATGTGCGCCCGGTGGGTCTCCACCGTGCGCACGGAGAGGTAGAGCTGCTCGGCGATCTCGGCGTTGGTGTGTCCTAGCGCGATCAGCCGCAGTACATCCACCTCGCGCTCTGAAAGGTCGTCGGGCGGCCCCGGAATTGGCTCCGAGGCGATGCGGGCGCCCAGCCTGGGGTTGAGGTAGCTCTCGCCGGCGGCGGCGCGCCGGACGGCCTCAACGAGCTCGTCGTCGGCGGCTTCCTTGAGCACGTAGCCGAGTGCGCCCGCACTGAGCGCCTCGCGAGCGAACGCGGGCTCCTTCTGCATCGTCAAGACGACGATGTGGGTGTCAGGAGACTCCTTGCAAATAGCGGGGATGGCCTCGAGGCTCGAGCCTCCGGGCATGTTCAGGTCGAGCACGAGCACCTTGGGGTGGTGTCCGCGCACGTAGCGACGTGCGTCTTCGATGTTGGCAGCCTCGGCGACGACCTCGAAGTCTCGCTCGCTGTCGAGTAGCAGGCGCAGCCCGCTGCGCACGACTCCGTGATCGTCGGCGAGAACGATGCGGATCGCCCTCGAAGCGGTATCCGCGCCTGTGGCGCCGCCTTCGGGCTGCCTAGGATCTCGATCGCCCATCATCAGAAAGTACCGCCTTGGACGGTCGGCTGCCACCGTGCAGCACGGTGGCGCCCACATGGGAACCTCGCAGGCGCGCGCGAAGCGCCCCTGATCTCACGTGCATAGAAATACGCTGCGGCCAGGGCACAAACCCCCGATGGCCGTCGGCTGCTTCGAGCCTATCTTCCTCCTGACTGGACACAACTATCTGGAGGGACACTAAATGGCGAGTGCTGCTTCAACCCATGCAGTTCCCATGCGAGCCCGCGAGGCAGCGAGCGCTCGCGTGGCCGACTTAGCCAGCTACTGGCTGATCATCGCAGCGACGTACATGACGTTTGGATTCTTGTTCTACTACGCCGCCAAGGAGAAGCTGTTTGACGACGGTGGCTCGATGCCGGTCGGCCTCGCGAAGGGGTTCCACGGCTCGTTCATCGCTTCTTTCCCGGGCGTCAACACGTCCTGGACGTCGCTTGGCCTGCTGGAGGGCCTCGTCTTTGTGGTAATCGCAGCGAGTGTGCTCGCGGGCGAGTTCCTGCCTACGCGCCGCAAGCCGATCCTGCTGAGCGGGCTCGGGCTGGCAATCTTCACGTTCGCGCTGATGTCGTTTGCGGAGAACATGATCGCCGAATTTGCCATCGTCGCCGAGCTATTCAGCTACCTCACCGGCACGGGCGTGCTGATCATCCTCGTGCTGCTGATGCCGCCTTACCGTGCGACGCACTGGCTGTCCGGCCTGACTAAACGCTGACACCGAGAACGTAGGTAAGTCCAGGAGGGGAGGCCCGCGGGCCTCCCCTCCTGTTTGGGCGTCTTGTCGACATTGCATTCGTGTAAGTGCCCCTCTGGGCTGTTACCCCGCAGGCCGACGTGAATCTGGCCCTTCCATTTCGCGGCTATTGGGGCCGGACGACGAGACCCGTATGAGACGCTCGACTCCGAGCGTGCAGACGGCGAGACTGACGATGGCCGCGGCGACGATCGCGGTCGCGGCGTCGGGCGAGAGGACGTGCTCTGAGAGCCCCAGCGAGGCGATTGCAGCTGGCACGCCGAGCTGAGCGCTGGCGGCGAGACCGGCTGCCGCCGGCCTGCGCAGGAGCCCTACGGCAATGAGGTGGATCGTAACGTTCAAGATCAGCAGGCTGGCGGCGAGCGCGAGCATTGAGGGGTGGTTGAGGAGGCCCTCGAGGTCGAGCTGCGCGCCGAGGACCACAAAGTAAAGCGGGATGAAGAACCCGTCGGCGATGCCGCGCATCTGCGTGGAGAGGCGTTTGGGTCCGCCGATCACCGCGACCATCAGCCCCGCCGCAAACCCGGCGATCAGGATGCTGGTGCCGCCCTTCTGCGCAATCCAGGCGAGCAGGAAGAGGACGAGCAGCGAGAGGCGCAGGTCCAGTGCCCAGTGGCGTTGCTTTGAGAGCTGGCGTACCGGATGAACCCAGCCGCGGCGGGTGATGAGGCGGGCGCCACCGAGCAGCAGCACGACGGTGACGGTCACGAGCAGCGCGCCGAGCAGCGCGTGATCGACGCGCGCGGGCTGCAGCACGATCGGCACGGAGAGGATCGTGATGATGTCGGCGATCGTGACCTGCGCCATCACGGCGAGGGACTGCGGGCCGCCGGTGCCGGCCTCCTGGAGTGCGGGTAGCAACACGGCGGCCGACCCGGAGGCGAGCAGCACCGCATAGACTGCGGCGTGGCCCGTACCGGCGATCTGCGCGGCGAGCAGCCCCCCGGGAATCGCCAGCAAACACACGATCCCAGCGAGGAGCCCCCCGTCTCTGAGCGCACTGGCGAGCCGTTTGTCGCGTAGGGGCAGGTGCATTCCGACGGTGAGCATCAGCATCGCGAACCCGATGTCCGCAAGGAATGAGATCGTGCCGTTGGCGGGGTTCACAGCGTCGAGCACTTCGGGGCCGACGAGAATGCCGGCGAGGATCTCGCCGATCACGACGGGCACGAACCGTCGTGGGGAGATGCTCAGCAGCGGGCCGCCGAGCCCGGCGAGCACGATCACGAGAAGGGTCTCGAAGCTCACGGAGCGCTGAGCCTATGCCCTGCGGGGGGCGCTGGCGTACTCCGCCACTTACTATTATCGCGTCAGTGTCGTGTACCGCTCGGGAAGCACAGCTTCCACGGGCAGATTCAGTCAAGACGCTGAGCAAATCTTGTCTTTCCTCTTAGCGTCGCGCCAAAGAACGATAGGTTTCCTGGCGGCCTCGAGGGATGCACGGCCCTCGAGCTGATGTCTGATGGTTCGGTGGACCAGCGCTTAGGCTGGTTCAGCGCCGCAAGCGCACGATGTTTAGACGGACGCGGCCTCGGTGTGCGACCCCTGGCGGTGGGCGGCCCTCAGTATTCCGCCAGACTCTGCGCGGGGGTCCGCGCGCGGGAAGCGGGCCGTGCGGCAGGCCGCAATGTGCGGGTGGGCATTCCTCGCGAAGCCGCGTACGGCGCTGAGCGTGGTCGATCTTCAGGAGCGCGTCCGCGTAGGTCTGCTGCTCGGCCTCCCGAGGGCCTGAGCGGCGCAGCAGTGCCTGCACACGGGCGGCGAGCTCCTGCTGGCCGAAAGGCTTGACCACATAGTCGTCGGCTCCTCCCTTCAGCCCGCGCACACGCTCGAGCTCGGCCTGTCGTGCGGTCAACATCAGCACGGGAACATCTGAGAGATCGCGGATGCGCTCGAGCGTCTGCCATCCGTCGAGCTCGGGCATCTCGACGTCGAGAATCACGAGATCCGGTGCTGCCGCGTAGAGGTCGCGCAGGCCGGCGCGACCGTCGGAGGCTTCGCGCACCTCGTGCCCGGAGCGCTCCAATACACCGCGCAGGAGCTCGCGGGTGGTGTCATCGTCGTCGACCACGAGAATCCGGGTTCGGCTCATACGCTGCTCATACCGTCTGGGCCCCTGGAATCTCACGGGACTGGTCGATCATTGCGACATGGCACAGATACTGATTAGCGAGTCCCACGATGACGTCCGGCGACTGCTCGAGCGGATGCTCACCCGCCTCGGCCACGAGCTTGGCGTCCAGTTCGCCGCCAGCCTCCTCAAGCCGTTCACCGCCGAGCAACTCGGTGCGGCGATCGACCAGGCATTGTGCGCTCAGGGATCCTCTCGACGCTGAGCGATTCGGCTGCTCGGCAGGCGAGCGAACCGGGTGGGGGTCAGTCGGCATACGCCTGGCGGATCGCATCGATATCGGGCTGCGCTCCGAGGAACACATCGAGTAGCTCTGGGTCGAAGTGCTGGCCGCGCTCGTCTTGCAGCATCTGGATCGCGGACTTGACGGGCAGCGCCGAGCGGTACACCCGGTCACTGGTGAGGGCGTCGAAAACGTCGGCGATCGCGGCCATGCGCCCCTCCTGTGGGATGTCCTCCCCGGTAAGCCCCCGCGGGTAGCCGCTGCCGTCGTAGCGCTCGTGGTGGGTCCGGGCGATCAGCGCGCCTAGCTGGACGACCTCTGCGGGTGAGCCGGCGAGCATCTGAAAGCCGGTCTCGGCGTGGCCCTTAATGACCTCGAACTCCTCGGGGGTGAGCTTGCCGCGCTTGAGCAGGATGCTGTCGGGGACGGCGACCTTGCCGACATCGTGCAACTGGCTGGCCAGGCGCACCATCTCGCACCGCTGGGCGGGAAGCCCGATCTGTCTGGCGATGATCTCGCAGTAGGAGCTCATGCGGTGCAGGTGATGACCGGTCTCTTCGTCGCGGAACTCGACCATGCGCGCGAGGCGAAAGATCGTTTCGGCTTGGGAGACCCATACTTGGGTCTGGGAGAGCTCGAGGTCTTGGAGTGCGTCCTCGAGCGTCTGGCTGCGCTCCTGGACGGTGACCTTCAGGCGCTCTACCAGACGCTGGTTTTCGGCGTCGGCGCGCCAGCGGTGCAGGGCGTTGGCGACGTTGATGAGCAGCTCCCCGGCTCCGATTGGCTTGACGAGATAGCCGTAGGCGCCGAGCTCGATCGCGGTCATCGCGAGCTTGGTGCTGTCCTCACCGGCGACCATCAGAACAGCGATCTCCGGGTACTCGCGGCGGATGTGCGCGAGTAGATCCATGCCGGACTCCCCGGGCATGTTCACGTCTAGCAACGCGAGTCGATAGGCACTCTGTTGTAAGTGCTCGTGCGCACTGCTCGCGTCCCGTGCGCTGTCGCAGCTGTAGCCCTGCTCGCGCACGACTCGCTCCTCCCAGCGGCGCAGCGCTTGGTCGTCGTCGACTATCAAAAGCTCAGGCATCTGAATTCACCTCGCCTGCTCGATGATCTGGGCGATCTTCGCGAGCAGGCCGGGGCCGGAGAAGGGCTTCTCGATCAGCGTCATGCCGGCGTCCAGGTGTCCCCCGGAGTCGATGATCGGCTGGGCGAACCCCGACATCAGTAACACGCGGAGCGACGGTCGCTGTGCGAGCAGTTGCGTGGCGAGCTCCGGACCGGGCATCTGGGGCATGATCACATCGCTGAGCAGCAGGTCGATCTGGCCTATGTGCTGGTCGACTGTCTGGAGTGCCCCGGGGCCGTTCTCCGCGAGGATCACCCGATAGCCGGCGCCCCGCAGAATGCGACGGGTGACCTCGCGCAGCGCGGGCTCGTCCTCCACGAGCAGGATCGTCTCTTCGCCGCGCCTGACCGTGGGGTCCACTGGCGGCTCGGCTGGCGAGGCGGTTTGGCCGGTGGCGGGCAGCAGCACCGTGAAGGTAGTGCCGATATTGGGCTCGGAGTAGATTTGCGAGCGTCCGCCGGCCTGCTTTACGATCCCGTAGATAGTGGCCAATCCCAGGCCTGTCCCCTGCCCCGCTGGCTTGGTCGTGAAGAACGGGTCGAAGGCGCGGCGGATCGTCTCGGGCGACATGCCGCTGCCGGTGTCGCTCACACGCAGACGGACGTATGGGCCGGGGATGAGGCCCGGTCGCGATGCGGCGTCCTCCTCGCCGATGTCGATGTTGGCGGTGTCGATCCGCAGTGCTCCGCCCTCTGGCATCGCGTCGCGTGCGTTGAAGGCGAGGTTGACGAGGATCTGCTCTAGCTGCCCCGGGTCGATCAGCACCGGGTACAAGTTGATCGCTAGGTTGCTGTTCAGCTCGATGTGCTCGCCGAGGGTGCGGCGCAGCAGCTGCTCGACGTCGCTGACGATGTTGTTGACGTCGACGACCTCCGGCTGCACCACCTCGCGGCGCGCGAATGCGAGCAGCTGGTGGGTCAGATGCGCGGCCTTGCCACCGGCGAGACGGATCTGCTCGACGTCCTCGCGTGTGCTGCGCCAACGCTCCTGTCCGTCGCTCGCGGTCGCCGCGTCGAGGTCGCTGGCGATGAACGCGGCGTAGTTGATGACTACGGCCAGCAGATTGTTGAAGTCGTGGGCGATGCCGCCCGCGAGCTGACCGAGGCTCTCGAGGCGCTGGGCCTGATGGAGATGATTCTGGAGTCGCTCGCGCTCGGCTTCGGCCTGCAGGCGCTCGCGCTCGCGGGCCGCGGTGACTCGCTCGCTGATGTCGCGGATCGCGGCGATCGCAAGCGTGCCCTGCTCGGTCTGAATACTCGAAAGGCTGATCTCCGCAGGGAACTCGCCGCCATCGTGGCGGCGTCCGAAGAGATCCTGGCCCACTCCCATCGGCCGGGTGCGGGGATCGTCGAAGTACCCGGTGCGGTGGGCAATGTGATGCTCGCGAAGACGTTCTGGGACGAGTAGCTCGACGGGCTGGCCGATCAACTCCGCGCGCTCGTAGCCAAACAGCGCCTCGACTTGCGCGTTGACGAGCACGATCAGCCCGTCGCTGCGGATGCCGACGATTGCGTCGGGGGCGAGCTCCAGAAGCGCCATCTGGGTCTCCAAGCGTGCGGTGATGTCGCGGTTGACCTCCAATAGCCCCGCCAGTGCACCCCTGCTGTCATATTGGGCCGCCCAACGGCTCTCGACCACAAGCCGGTTCCCCTCCTTGGTGTGCTGCACCAGGTCGCCTTCCCAGCGTCCGGTGTCGGTGACGAGCCGCTCGATCGCCTCCAGCGGGATCGGGTACTCGGTGCGCAGCAGGTCGCGGGGCGCTACCCCCAGCGCTTCTTCGGAGGTGAAGCCATAGGTTGTTTGTGCGCCACGATTCCAGAACGTGATGCGTCGCTCTGCGTCGCGTGCGAAAATGGCGTCGGGCGCCAGATCCAGGAGCGCGATGTGAGCCGCAAGGTCACGCGGCCGGGCTCTGTGCTCAGTCTCTGCAGCTGTGGGGCGGTACTCCCGGCCTCTAGACTTCAGGCCGGAGTTCCACATCCCGGCTCTCTTCCACAGCTGGAGCGTACCACTTAGCGGGCTATATACGCCTCAACGGAATAACCGACCCTTCCCAAATGATCGAATAACTACGGCAATTAGGAATCATACCGCTACGTTGCGTTACGCGCCGACTCCGTATTGCCTGCACGCCTTGAATTGAGTGATTCATCAGCTCTGTAGCATCTGGATCCAGGCGCGCGTGGTCGGTAGTTAGCCGCAGCGAGCCTGTGGCTAACCCTTATCCGACCTGTCGCCGGGGCTGCCGATGCTTGGGTTGATCGACCCTGCTACTCGCCGAGGTGAGCATCATGAGTCTAGCCACGACGTCCGCCAGCATGCGACCAGCGACCCAATCCGAGCTGGAGCACGCCGCCTGGACTGTACAGGCGCTGCGCTCGGTTTGGGAGCGCCAGCGTGTACGAGTGAGCGAGCGGATCGGCGTGGTCGAGCAGGCGCTCACGGCGCTTTGGCGAGGATCGCCTGCAAGCCCAACTTCGCGAAGACGCTGTGCGCGCTGCGCACATGCTCGCCGGTTCGGTCGGGATGTTCGGCTTCCTCGACGCGGGCAATGCCGCACGTGAGCTGGAAGCGGAGCTCGTACAAGCCACAGCGGATCGCACAAGCGAGCTGTTGGTGCTGCTGGAAAGCTTGCGCGAGGGGATCCGGGGGCCGGTGACACTCTGCACGGATGAACCCGCCGATCCTCGTTTGCTGGGGGAAGCCGAGCAGCACCTCGCTTTGTGATGTCGGCGATCTGGGCGAGCGCTGGATCGAGATGGGCTGTCGGCTCGGCGAGGGTCAGGAAGCCAGTGTCTGAGAGCAACGGGCGGGCGAGCGCGATACATCCGCGCTGCCGCCGGATGCCAACTCGCCGCGTTGCCCCATGAGCGGCGTCGAGACCATGTGGCAGCGCAGTGACCCAGCACCGTCCGCGAGCCAGTGCTTTTCCCCGGCAGGTCGGGGCGTTTACCACGTACTCACAGCACAGGCCGGCGCTTAGCTTGAGGGTATGGTCGCGCACCTCCACCTAGCGCCGAGGCTTACCGACGACAGATCGGCCGGCGAGGCGAGCACTCCGATCCGGGTCGTGCTGGCCAACCATCACGCTCTGATGCGCAGCGGGCTGCGGCAGCTGCTCGCCGAGGAGCAGGACATCGAGGTGGTCGCTGAAGCGGAGGATACGGCTGCGGCGGTGGACCGTGTAGATAACGCTCAGCCGCAGGTACTGGTGCTGGATCTGAGTATGCCGGGCGGGTCCGGTATCGAGGCGCTAGGTGAGCTTGGCGAACGCGCGCCGGATACGCAGACCGTGGTGCTCACGATGAACGAAAGCGCAGCGTTTGCGCAGCAGGCACTCGCCGCCGCGACCGGCCTGGTATTGAGGGATCACGCCGACAGCGAGCTCACCGAGGCCGTTCGCATGGCGGCGCGCGGGGAGGAATTCGTCAGTCCGCGTGTGGCCGAGCGGCTGCAGGTATTGCGCCACTCGCTCCTTGGCGGCGAGCTGAGCGTTCGTGAGGTCGAGGTGCTCAGGCTGATCGCGCTGGGGTACACGAGCGTGGAAGTGGCGCGCAAGCTGGGAATCTCGCCGCGCACGGTCGAGACCCACCGCGCGCATATCCACACCAAGCTCGCGTTGAGGACGCGTGCGGAGCTGGTGCGCTACGCGCTACGACGCGGCCTGTTGAGGAGCTGAGCGCGCGGTATCCGAGGCGCTGTTGGGCAGACGGACCCGTACCAGCGTGCCGCGCTCTCCGGAGCTGATTTGGAGTGTGCCGCCGGCGAGGCTGACCCGCTCGCGCATACCGACCAGCCCGAACCCCTCGGTCTTGGTATCGGTGTCAAAGCCCGTGCCGTCATCCTGTACCTCGATCGAGACCTGCCCGTCGGCTCCCGCGACCGCCACCTGCACGTTCTCTGCCCGAGCGTGCTTGGCGACGTTGGTGAGCGCCTCCTGAACCAGCCGGTAGACGGTGCTCTCCAGCTCGGCGTCGCCTATCGCTGGCAGCTCGAGTCGCCCTTGCACTTCGGTGCCGTTCTGTTCCTGGTGGCGTTCGAGCAGCGCCTCGAGCGCGGTCTTCAGCCCGAGCTCGTCGAGCGCGGCGGGCCGCAGCTCGGTGATGATCGAGCGTAGGTTCTCGGCCTCCCGCTCAATGTGCGCCACCGCTTCGCGCATCGCGCCCTGAGCGTGCTCGAGGTCGTCGTGGCGCAGCGCAGCTGACAGCAGCAGCCGCAGCCCGCCGAGACCCTGCAGCGTCTCGTCGTGCAGCTCCCTGGCCCAGCGGCGCCGCTCGGTGTCCGCAGCCGCGAGCGAGCTGCGCAACCGGTCGCTCGCGACGCTTTGGGCAAGTGCCACGGCCGTCGCGGCGCTCGCCGCGAAGGTGCGCAGCATCTGCTCGTCGTCTTCGCTAAAGGGAGCCTGGGTGGTCCCGTGGTCGAAGGCGGCGAGGATGCCGACCGGCTCCCCGCGATAGACCATCGGCACCAACAGCGCGGTCTGGGCATCGGCGACACCGAACTCCTGGGGTGCGATTCGCAGGCGCGCGGCGACATCGGTGATCCGCTCGGGCTGGCCACGCTGGAGCACCTGACCGGAGGTGGACCCGGCGATCGGCAGACGCACCTCGCGCCCATGCTCGGCGTACCCGGCTCGGGCCCGCACAACGAGGTCGTCCGCCTCGCGCAGCATGATCACGAGGCTGCGAGCGCCCACGAGCGCGCGACCGCGCTTGACGATCAGCTCGAGCACGTGCTCGAGTGCTATCTCCCCGCCAATCGCGACCGCTACGTCACGGGTCGCCTCGAGCCCACGGAAGGCCTTCTCGAGCTCTTGGCGGCGGCGCTCGCTGATCTCATACAGCCTGGCGTTCTCGATCGCGACGCCGGCCCACTGCGCGAGCATCACCGCGGCCTCCTGGTCGGTCTCGGTGAACTCACCACCTCCATGCTTCTCGGTGAGATACAGATTGCCCCATGCGTGCCCACGGATCAGGACCGGCACACCGAGGAAACTACGCATCACGGGGTGCCCGACGGGGAAGCCGTAACTGCTGGGGTGCTGTCCGACATCGGCGAGGCGCAGCGGCTCGGGGTGCTCAATCAGCGCACCGAGCACGCCCCGGCCGCGCGGCAGATCGCCGATCTTGCGGTGCGTGTCCTCGTCGATGCCGGCCGTCAGGAACTGCTCGAGCTCGCCGCGACGCTCGTCGAGGACTCCGAGCGCCGCGTATTGCGCGCCGGTGATCTCGCGCGCGGCTTGCAGAACCTTGTCCAGGATGACCTTCTGGTCGAGCTCCGTGACGAGAGCCCGACCAACGTCGAGTAGACACCGAATCCACGACTCTTCGGAACTAGTGGTCATGGTCGCTTCAGAGCTTACTCGTAGTTTGCCCCCGCGGATTACGGGATTTCCCCGACGAGCGAGAACCGTTGAAATCTATGCTCGGAGCGAGCGTCGACCGCCTGCGGTGGCGCGTTTGGGGTCGCCGGCCGTGCTTATGTTTTTCAAGGAGCGCGTAGTGCCATGGAAGGGATCGCGGATGGATGAGAAGTTGCGCTGCACGGGCTGCGGGGATGTGATCGGCACGTACGAGCCCCTGGTCGCGCTGCGCGAGGGTTGGGCGCGCGGCACCTCAAAGGCAGCGGAGGCAGACGGCGCCAGCACACTGGGCGAGTGCTATCACCGTGCCTGCTTCCAGAGCAAGTACGGAGAGCCGGACGAGTAGCCCTCCACGCCGGGGATGGCACGGGAAGATCCCCGGTGCTCGCGCGGACTAGTACCGAGGAGCGACTTCGCCCTCCGGTCGACGACATAGCTATGCCCTCGAATGCCAGCGAGCCGCCGCGATGATCAGCCTCCGTCTCACGCATAACGCTGTGGTCGGCTACCAGCGGCTGCTGGCGCCGGGTAACTCGGTGAGCGGCGCCTATGGAGAGCTCAAGCGCGCTTGCGCAAACGGACGGTACGAGCACCAGGCGCCACCGTGGTTGCGACGGGCTCGCGCGGACACCGAGGGGTATGTGCTGTTGGAAGGCGAGCTCGCCGCTCTGCCTGTGTGCCGCGGGCGCGTGGTGGCGTGTCTGGCCAATCCGGTGCACGCTGCTCGTTGAGGATTACAGCGTCCTGCTGCCAGCTCCGTAGTTTTCCCGCCAACGATCTCGGGCTTACTCGGCTGGCGAGCGACGGCGGCGGACGTAGCCTGCGATCCATGACTACCGAAGCCGCACACCCAGAGAAGCTGCGCGTGATCGTCGTCGGCGGCGGGAGCGCCGCACTGGAGACAACACTCGCCTTGCGCGATCTCGCACCCGCGCAGACCGACGTGAGCGTGATCGCTCCCAACGAGGATTTCGCCTACCGTCCCTTGAGCGTCCGCGAGCCGTTTGCCTACGGCCCCGCGCGGCGCTACCCGCTGGCCCCGATCGTTGGTGACGCCGGCGCGCAGCTGCTGGGAGACAAGCTCGCATGGGTCGAGCCTGAGAAGCAGATCGCTCACACCGAGTCCGGCTCGCAGCTCGCCTATGACGTGCTCGTGCTCGCCCTCGGCGCCAAGGCCATCCCTCGCTACAAGCACGCCATTACGATCGACGACCGCCGCATGGACGAGACCCTGCACGGCATCCTCCAGGATGTCGAGGGCGGCTACCTGGGGAGCCTCGCGTTCGTCGCACCAGGTCGGATGGCGTGGCCGCTGCCGCTGTATGAGCTCGCGCTGATGACCGCCGGGCGCGCCTACGACATGAGCGCCGAGTTGGATGTCACGATCGTCACACCCGAGGACAGCCCACTTGCGATCTTCGGGCAGAACGCCAGCAGCGCCGTCGTGGGGCTGCTCGAGCGCGCGAAAATCCAGACGATCCACTCGGCCTACGCTGAAGTCCCGCGCTCGGGGGAAGTCGTGATCAACCCCGGCGACCGGCGCCTGCACGCGGATCGCGTGATCGCGCTGCCCGAGCTCTACGGCCCCAGTGTGCGTGGCATCCCGTTGAGCGAACACGGCTTCCTGCGCGTGGATCCCTACGGGCGTGTGCTGGACGTCGAGCATGTCTACGCCGCCGGTGATGCCACCGAGTTCCCGGTCAAGCACGGTGGCGTTGGCTCCCAGCAAGCCGACGCGGTCGCCGAGTCGATCGCAGCGCTGGCCGGAGCGCCGGTCAGCCCCGAGCCGTTTCATCCGACGATCCGCGGGATGCTGCTGACGGGCGATAAGCCGATGTATCTGACGGCGCGCATCGCGGGCGGTCACGGATTCAGCTCGGAGGTCACCGACACGCCAACGTGGGATCCGCCGAGCAAGATCGCCTCGAAGTACCTCGCCCCCTATCTCGATGCGCAGGATCGCGAGGAGGCTCGGATATGACCGCGGTGGAGAGGATCGACATGCCGAGCCGCGAGCCCGGCGACCTTTGCGTGATCCTCGGCTATGACCGCGGCGAGAGCGCGCGCCACGCCGTCGGGTGGACCACAAGCGAGCTGATGAGCGGCGGTAAGCTCGTGATCGTGCACGCCTGCCGGCCACTGCACACGCTCCCGGCGCCGCTAAGTACCACGAGCGAGCGCCACCAGCTCGGGCGAGCGCTGCTGGATGAGCTGATGCTCGACGGCGATGAGAAACTATTTGATGTCGACTTTGTGATGGAGGTCTCAGATGAGGATCCGGTAACGGCGCTCTTCGACGCCGCCCGCCACCATCACGCCCGTGCGATCGTGATCGGCGCCAGGCAGCATTCTCGGGTCTCCGAGGCGTTGGGGACTACGACAAATGAACTGCTGAGGATCTCGCCTGTGCCCGTGATCGCCGTGCCGTTGAGCGCCGCCGCACGACGGCCGCTTACGCCGTCCGCCGCGGTAGGGTGAGTGCCGTTCCTCGCGTGCCGTGGTGTCACTTGATGATGACGCAGAAGTCTTGACTGTAGATGCCGCCCGGCTGGCCTTCTGCGAGTGAGGCCGGCACTGCCGGTTCGACGCCGATACGGCTGTCTCGGTAACGGCTCTCGAGGATGTTCGCGAGGTGCTCGGGGGAGGCTACCCAGGCTTTCACGAGCACCTGTGGTGGCGAACCAGAGGGTGCCCCAGGCGATGTTTTCACCGATCGCGTAGTCGACCTGACTATTGGGAAGGTAGCCGGCCTCGGTGACTCTTTGGAGTGGCGTTTCGCCGGCTGGAGAGATATGGGCGAAGTAGTTTTCGCCGATCATCTGCTCGCTGTGGCCTTGGGCCGCCTGCTGGAGTCGCTGGTTGAGATCCAGGGGTAGCTCGCTGTTGCGTGCGCGCTCTTGGTTGATGAGGCAGAGCGTCGCTTCGCGGATTGCCTGGAGGTTTTCCGGGGTTGGCGTGAGCTGGGTGTTCTGGCAGGGCTTGGTGAGGGCCCGAGCGATAGTGACGGCGGGGCTGACCGCCGAGGTGCGTCTGGCGGCTTGTGGCCTTCTGGGGTTTGTGTGACAGTAATGGCGTTTTGCAGTGGTGGCGTGCGTGTGGGCCGCGGTCGCGGGCGTGGCGCCGGCGACTAGGAGGATTAGCGTCGCGGCGAGGGTGTGTGCTCTGACCATGCATCTTTATCGACGCCGACGGGGAGCCTCAGCGGGGTACTTACGCCTCTGTCTCCCGCGGGCTGCACCCCCTTGTTGGTGAGGGGAAACTACGACCCGCCGCGATCGCACAGCATCCTCCAGGCTCAGGTGGTCTTGTGTCGGGCGACTGGTGGTCGCCGACGCCCCCCGGTCGGGAGGCAGGAGGCGGGGTCGTGACCTAGAAGTCGCTTGGGAGAATCAGGTCTGCGCGCAGGGCGCGGATGAAGAGGTCGACGGCCTCGCTCATGTTCTCGCGGGTGAGGCGCTTGAGGGTGCTGAGCAACTCGGCCTCTCCGCGGTCGATCTCGTCGGCGAACGCGTCGATCGTCAGCTGGGGGAAGATTCCTTCGCGGATGCCCTCGCAGTTGGGGCAGCGCAGCAGCATTCGCCAGTGCGTTGCGTCCTCATCGACCCAATCCAGGGGATAGACCAGCTCGCCCTCACAGTTGCCGCAGATATGCAGGAGTTGCGGCTCGGGCTCGCGAACGCGGAAATGGGCAGTGGCGGGTGGGTGTTCGTCGGGGTACATGTTGCTTGTAACGGCGTCGACGCTAGAGCCAGCCGCGCTCGGTGGCGATCAGCACCGCCTGGGCGCGATCGGCAGCAGCGAGCTTGCGGTAGGTGTTGTGCAAGTGGGTGCGGACGGTGCTGGTGGACAATCCCAGCTCCTGGCCGATCTGCTTATAGACCTTGCTTTCGGCCAGCAGTCGCAGGATGCTCAGCTCGCGCCGAGTGAGGGGACAGGGGTCGGTGTGGCGTTTACGCTGGCTGGCAGCGCTTGGCAGCTCGTACATCACATGGCGCAGCTCCTCGGGCTCGAGCCCAATCGCGTGAGCTGCTGCCGGCAGCTCACTGGGCGAGATGCTTTCGCCCTGCTCATGATGGGCAAGCATGTCTGCGAGACGGATGAATGCGCCGTCGCCGCCAACGCTGGGGTCGTGGTGATACTCGATCGGTGCGGCTAGTGACTTGGGTAGCCCCCAGCGGCGGACGAGCACGCCGCCGACGAGCGCGTGGTCGACGCCGAGTTGACGGCGCTCTTGGTGGAGGCGCTCCTCCGGGGCGCTGGCCTGCTGATAGATCTTCGCGGGATAGCGAGGGTAGGCGTGCAGCAGCACGAGCTTGCCGACATCGTGCAGAAGGCTAACGGCGCTGAGGCGGTCGCGGTGCTCATAGTTGACCGTCGCGGCGAGTCGGTCGGCGATGCGCTGGGTCGCAAGCGCGTGTTGGCGGAAGCATTCGGGTGCAGCATCCCATCCACCGACGCGCTCGAAGAAGTCAAAGGTTCCTACGCGATCGGCCATCCCCTGGATGGCCTCGATGCTGAGCGCTTTGACGGCTGACAGGGCGTTGTCCACTTGCCCTTGGCGGTTGGCGAGACGCAATACGGTGATGGTCAGCGCGACATCGGATTCCACGGCGCAAACCAGCTCGGCGGTGGCGAAGTCTGGCCTTGAGACCACCGACCGCAGCCGGTCGCGTGACTCGGCGAGCGCGGGGAACGTCTCGAGTGCCTCGAAGGCACTCAGCAGCCGGCGACCATGACCCTCGTTGCGGTGGCGGCCTCATCGCATCTGCTGCTTGTCGTCGATAGCTGTCGAGGCCGTGTTGGAGATTTCCGTTCCCACGGAATCCCCGTCGAGGATGCGGCCGATCGCGCCGGTCTGCTCGATGTCGAAGACGTGCAGTGGCAGGCCATGATCGCGAGCGAGGATGAACGCGGAGGGATCCATGACGCGCAGGTCGTTGCTGATGGCCTCAGCGAAGGACAAGCTGCTGTATCGGCGAGCGTGCGGCTCGACGCGGGGATCGGCGGTGTAGACCCCGTCCACGCCCTGCTTAGCGACGATCAACGCATCGGCCTCGAGCTCGAGCGCGCGCTGCACCGATGGATAGTCGGTCGTGACATACGGTTGACCGATCCCGCCGGCCGCGATCACGATGTACCCCTTTTTGAGATGTGCTTGGGCGCGTAGCCGGATGAACGGCTCGGCGACGGAGGGGATCGGGAGCGCGGTCATCACCCGCACCTCTCGTCGCCCGCGGGCCTTCAGCACACCGCGCAGCATCAGACCGTTCATCACCGTGCCGAGAATCCCGACCGCGTCTGCTTCGGCGCGTTCGATGCCCCACTGCTCGGCGAGCGTGCCACGAAAGAAGTTCCCACCCCCCACAACGAGTGCCACCTGAACACCGCGATCTGCCGCTGCGAGGATCTCGTCGGCGACATGCTCGAGCGCGCCGGCGTCGAGACCGATCGGCTCAGGGCCCGAGAGGGCCGCGCCACTGAGCTTGATCACCACGCGCCGATATCGCATATGCGGAAGCTCAGCCTATCGGCCCTACAAAATCGCGTGCCCGCTACTCCCCGCCTCGACCCCGAATCGCCGCCTGCGCGGCCGCGACCCTCGCGATCGGCACGCGGTAGGGCGAGCACGACACGTAATCGATCCCCGAGTGGTGGAGAAAATCGATCGAATCGGGGTCGCCGCCATGCTCGCCGCACACGCCGAGCTTTAGCTCGGGCTTGCGCTTGCGTCCGAGCCACGCGCCCATCCGCACCATTTGACCGACGCCCGGGGTGTCGAGCGTCTCGAACGGTGAGCGGTCGAGGATCTTCACGTCGATGTAACGCGCCAGCACGCGCCCCTCGATGTCGTCGCGGCTGAAGCCCAACGCGGTCTGCGTGAGGTCGTTGGTGCCGAACGAAAAGAAGTCGGCGTCGCGTGCGATCTCATCGGCTTGGAAGCACGCGCGCGGGATCTCGATCATCGTGCCGATCAGGTAGTCCCGGTGCGTGTGCTCCGCGGCGACGCGCTCGATCAGCGCGCGCGTCAGCTCCAGCTCGCGCTCGTAGGCGACGAGCGGCACCATCACCTCGATCCGCGCGCGCGGCGTCTTCGCGGCGGCCGCGAACAGCGCGCGAACCTGCATCTCGTAGAGCTCGGGAAAGAGGATGCCCAGCCGCACGCCGCGCGTGCCGAGCATCGGGTTTGACTCCTGCAGCTGCTCGACACGCTTGCGCTGCGCCGAGCCCTCCGGCAGGTCCGTGGGATGCGGCAGGAACTCGTGCAGCGGGGGGTCGAGCAGGCGAACCGTTACCGGCTTGCCGTCAACCGCTCGCAGAATCCGCTCGAAGTCGTCCTCCTGCAGCGGACGCAGCCGCTCGATCGCCTCCGCGCGCGCGCTCGCGTCCTCGGCGATGATCATCGCCGCCATCAGCGGCTGGCGCTCGCCGAGGAACATGTGCTCGGTGCGGCAAAGGCCAACGCCTTCGGCGCCCAGCTCCATCGCCTTGGCGACGTCCGCCGGCGTGTCCGCGTTCGCGCGCACGCCCAGCGCGCGCAGCTCGTCGCACCATTCGAGCACCGTCTGAAACTGCTCAGAGACCTGCGGCTCGATCAGCGGCACGTCCTCGATCGTGATCTTGCCGAGGCTGCCGTCGATCGCGATCCGATCGCCCGCGTGCAGCACGTGCCCGCCGACGCGCACCTCACCGGCGGCGAGGTCAACCTCGACCGCGCTCGCACCGGTGACCGCCGGGCGGCCCATGCCGCGCGCGACGAGCGCGGCATGACTGGCCTTGCCGCCCTCACTTGTAAGGATGCCGCGGGCGGCGTGAAAGCCGGCGACGTCGTCGGCCTCGGTGAACGCGCGCACGAGGATCACCTCGCGACCCTCAGCCGCGGCTCGCACGGCCTCGACGGCGCTCAGCACGATCTCGCCCTTCGCCGCCCCCGGTGAGGCGGCGACGCCGGTGGCCAGCACCTCGTAGTCGGCGCTGGGGTCGAACGTCGGGTGCAGCAGCGCGTCGAGCGAGGACGCGTCGATCGTCAGCAGCGCCGCCTCCCGATCGAGCAGCCCCTCCGCGACGGCGTCGACGGCGAAGCGCACCGCGGCCTGCGCCGGCCGCTTGGCGTTGCGCGTCTGCAGCATGTACAGGCGCCCCTCCTGCACGGTGAACTCGGTGTCCTGCATGTCGCCGTAGTGGCGCTCGAGCGTGCGCAGGATCTCGATCAGCTGCTCGTAGACCTCCGGCAGCCACGCGCGCAACTCGGAGATGTCGCGCGGCGTGCGCACGCCTGCGACGACGTCCTCGCCCTGCGCGTTGGCGAGGAAGTCGCCCGAGGGCCGCGCTGCGCCGGTGAGCTCATCGCGCGAGAACGCGACGCCGCTGCCGCTGCGCTCGCCGAGATTGCCGAACACCATCTGCTGCACGTTCACCGCGGTTCCCCAGTCGTCGGGGATGCGGTTGATGCGCCGATAGGCGATCGCACGCTCGCCCTGCCAGGAGTCGAACACCGCGCGGATCGCGCGCGTAAGCTGCTCACGCGGATCGCGCGGGAAATCGTAGAAGCCCTGGAATTCGGCGGTCAGCTGGCGCAGCGCGGCGGCATCGAGCTCGGTGTCGAGCGAGACCCCGCGCGCCGCCTTCGCCGCGGCGATCGCCTGCTCGAAGCGCTCGCCGGGCACCCCCAGGACGACGTTGCCGAACATCTGCGCGAAGCGCCGATAGGAGTCCCAGGCGAAGCGCTCGCTGCCCGAGCGCTCGGCCAGGCCGACCACGGTCTCGTCGTTCAGGCCGAGGTTGAGCACCGTGTCGAGCATGCCCGGCATCGACTCGCGCGCACCCGAGCGGACCGAGACGAGCAGCGGGTCCGCGGCGTCGCCCAGGCGCTTGCCTGCCAGCGCCTCCAGTCGCGCAAGCGCCGCCGAGACCTGCTCCTCGAGCCCCTCCGGGAAAGAGCGGTCGCCCTCCATGTAGGCAACGCAGGCCTCCGTCGTAATCGTAAAGCCGGCCGGCACACGCTCGGCGCCGAGCACGCGCGTCATCTCGGCCACGTTCGCGCCCTTGCCGCCGAGCAACTCGCGCAGCTCGCGTGAGCCCTCGGCGAAGTCGAGAACCCACTGCGCTGCCGAGCCGTCGCGTGCCGCCACCGTCACCGTCGACACTCTATGCCCGCATGCGAGTCGCCGCTAAACGAGGGCTCCGCAAAGTCGACCCGACTTGGCTTCGACCGTGCTCGCCCCCCAGTTGCAGCGCCTCAGCGACGGCGAGGCGTGGGACACCGTGCTTCCCGACCTCGTGGACGCAATGGTCGCGATGCACGCGGTCGCACCGCAGCTGCACCGCTGCCTTTTTGAGGAGACGTCCCCGAATGAAGCGCGCTCGCCGCGCGATGTCAGCGGTGCGAGAATGCGCGCGTGAGCAATTTCCCTCGCATGCGGCGCGCACAATGAGGGCCGTCGTCTGCAGTCATGCGGAGCTCGCGGTGGCCGAGCAGCCCACGCCCGTGCCGGGGCCGGGCCAGGTGCGCATCGAGGTGCTCCGCTGCGGGATCTGCGGTTCGGACCTGCACGCGCGCCACGGCTGCGACGACTGGGCCGAGATGGCTGCGCGCACGGGCTATAACCGGTTCGCTCGCTCCGACCAGCAGATCGTCTTTGGCCACGAGTTCTGCGGCAAGGTCATCGAGTACGGCCCCCACTGCCGCGAGGACTCGCCGCCGGGCGCGCGCGTAGTTGCGCTGCCGTTGCTGCGCGGGAGCAGTGGCGTGGATCCCACCGGCCTCTCACTCCACGCTCCCGGCGCTTACGCCGAGCAGATGCTCGTGCAGGAGTCGCTGATGATGCCCGTGCCAGACGGCCTGGACTCCGACGTAGCCGCGCTGACCGAGCCACTGGCGGTGGGCTGGCACGCCGTGCGGCGTGGTGAGGTGGGCAAGCGCACCGTGGCAATCGTCGTCGGCTGCGGACCGATCGGACTGGCGGTGATCCTCCTCCTGAAGGCCAAGGGCGTGCGCAGCGTGGTGGCGTGTGACTTCTCGCCCGCGCGCCGCGCCCTCGCGCGCGCCTGCGGCGCGGATGTCGTCCTCGATCCCGCACACGAGTCTCCCTACACCGCCGTGGCAGGCCGCGGACATCTCACCGACATTCCCTCCGCGCTCGAGCTGGCCGTGGGCACGCGCGAGAAACTCGAGCGCCTGCCCGTCGGGTGGTGGCACATGTGGCGGCTCGGCGAAGCGCTCGGCGCCAAGCCGAAGCACCCGGTGATCTTCGAGTGCGTGGGGATGCCCGGCGTGATCGAGGGCATCCTCGACGGCGCGCCGCTGTTCTCGCGCGTCGTCGTCGTAGGCGTGTGCGTCGGCGTCGATCAGATCACGCCCGCAATGGCGATCAACAAGGAGATCGACCTGCGGTTCGTGCTCGGCTACACGCCGCTGGAGTTCCGCGACACGCTGCAGATGCTCGCCGCGGGGAAGGTTGACCCACGCCCGCTCATCACCGGGACGGTCGGCCTGGACGGCGTGGAGAACGCGTTCACGGCGCTCGCCAGCCCCGACGTGCACGCCAAGATCCTGATCGACCCGCGTAGCGCCGCCACTGAGCCGACGGCCCCGCAGCGCGCGGCGTAGCGGCGCGGAGGGATCCGCCGCCCTCGCGGCACCCACTCAACGTGTGTTGGCCGCCGCGACTCCGAGCGGGAAGCGGACACCGGTCAGCTCCTCCGATACAGCCCACAGGCGGCGATGCCGCTGTTGGCACCCGTGACGATCGCGCTGCGGCCGGTCATGTCGGGGAGGCGGGTGGCGTCAAAAGCAGTCATCGCACCACTGTAGAGGTGCTCTCCCCACGGGTATGCCGCAGGCGTCTACCGCTCCTCCCCATCCTCCTCGACCGTCGGCGTCCGCGGCGCCAGCACGAAGGACTCAATCGCGTAGTCCGGCTCGATGCGGTTGTCGCTGAGAAATGCGATCACCTTGCGACCCGATATCTCCTCGATGCTCGCGATCAGATCGGGGCCCATGGAGTTCTGGTAGGCCTTGCGGTTGGCGAGAACCAGCGCGGTCTCGCCGTTGCTCACGAGGCTGCGCTCACCCTTGGTCAGGGTGTCCTGGAGCACGACGCTGATGAGCTCCTCGTTGATGTACGTGCGCGCCTTCGTCGGGCCGCGTCCGGTGTACTCACTCAACAGCCGCACGATCGCGTTGGAGATGGCGGCCGCCATCGACCCCGTGCTCAGTGAGGGATCGGTCGAGGAACTGAGCAAGTCAGCTTTCCCGTCTCGCCTCCCTCCTGATATCGGACCACGCGAAAGGTAGGAAGGAGGCGGATCGAATCCGCCCGCGAGGTCCGTGTTTTGTCTCGTGCCCGCCCCCCGAGGGCGATCCGACGCAAACGCACGTGGGCCAATTCTACCAGTACCTACCAAGCGCGAGCTAGCGTTGTAGAGCGTCGAGAGCGCCACCCGCCGCGCAACTCGCGTTCATCGACTCGACGGGGCTGCGGACGATCTTGAGCAGTCCTCCGCCAAGGCAATCGGCGCCCTCGGCTACACGGATCCCGCAGCCCGGGTAATCCGCGTACGATGCGCGACCAGCAGACACACGTCATCGGTGTGCTCGCTCTCGCGCAGCTCGCCGGCGATCCTCTCAGCCAGCGATGCCGCCGGACGCTCGCGGTGGGTATCCACCACCGCCAGCAGCTGCTTCATGCCCTCATCCAGAGAACGCGATCGCCGCTCGATCAAGCCATCCGTGTAGAGCAGGATCGTGGCGCCCGACTGCAGCCGCATGACGGCTTCGCTGCGCTCCTCGCCGGTGGCGTAGGAGTCAATCGGCGTCGAGCGCCCCTCCCACGCAAAGCACGGCGCCTCGCCGGGTGCAAGGATCACCGGGGGTAGGTGGCCGGCACACGCAAACCGCAGAGTCCCTGAGCTGAGATCCAGCTCGGCATAGGCAACGGTCGCCATCCTTCCCACGTCGTGACGGCGCGAGTAGCCATCCAGGGCTCCGAGCAATGCGCCCGGACGCAGGCCGGTGAATGCCAAGGCGCGCACGGCACTGCGCAGCTGACCCATGCTCGATGCCGCTTGCAGGCCTCGGCCGACGACGTCGCCGACGACCAGTCCGACCTTAACTCCGTCCTCGGGCCAAAAGGCGTCATACCAGTCGCCGCCGACCTCCAGGCCGCTGACGCCGGGGTTGTAGGCAACACCGACTTCGAGCTCCGCCGTAACGGGCAGAGCGCCGGAGAGCAGGCTGCGCTGTAGCTGCTGGGCTATCTCCTGCTCCCGTCGCCGCGCCTGCAGCAGCTCCCGCTCGTAGCGGCGGCGGTCGGTCGCGTCGAAGACCGTGGTCCTGATCAGCCGCGGTCGCCCGTGCTCGTCGCGGCGCAAAACCGAGTTGATCAAAGCGGGCAGGCGCGAACCATCGGCGCGGATCAGCTCGACCGCGATCTCCCGCACCGATCCCTGCATCTGCAGCAGCGGGGAGAAGTGCGTCTCGTGATAGATGCGCCCGCCCGGCGAGAGCAGATCCTGGAAGCGTTTTCCAGCCAGCAGCCGCTCGCGGTTGAGGCCCGTCCATGCCTCGAAGGTGCGATTGACCTTGAGAATCGTCCCGTCGAGGTCAGTCGAGAGATATCCGCAGGGTGCGTCCTCGAAGAGCTCCTCGGCGCTCTCTTGCAGCAGCTCCCTCGGCGTGCCCACTACGTGAGGAACGATCTGATCGCCGCGATCGTCTCCTCGGGGGCGCTGAGGTTCGGGCAGTGGCCACTCGCCTGCATCTGAACCAGACGACTTCCGGCGAGGTGACGGTGCACGTACTCGCCGACGGCTTCGGGCGCGATCGCATCGTGGGAGCACTGCAAGATCAGCGAGGGGGTGCTCACTCGCGCGAGATCCGCGCGATTGTCGGAGAGGAACGTCACGCGAGCGAAGTGAGCTGCGATCTCCGGGTCGGCGCGGCAGAAGCTGTTCGTCAGCTCTTCGCCGAGCTCGGGGACGGTCCTCGTTGCCCATGATGACCGGCGCCATCGCGCTCGACCAACCTAGGTAGTTGCTGTCCAGCGAGTCCAGCAGCTCCTCGATGTCCTCCCGCGTGAAGCCTCCCGTGTAACCCTCGTCGTCGACGTAGCGTGGCGAGGGGCCGAGCAGCACAAGCGCTCCGAAGCGGTCCGGCTCGGCCGCGGCTGCCAGCAAGCCGATCGTCGCACTCACCGAGTGTCCGACGAAGACGACGTCGTGGAGATCGAGCTCGCGACAGATCTCCAGCACATCCTCGGCATAGCCCTGCAGCGAACCGTAGCGCTCACGGTCAAATGCCGAGGTATCCGATCCCCCGGCGCCAACGTGGTCGAAGAGCACGGTCCGGTAGTCCTCGGCAAACGCCGGCCACACATAACGCCACATGTTCTGATCGCAGCCGAAGCCGTGAGCGAAGAGCATCGGCTGCGCGTCCTCGCGACCGTGGGCGAGGACGTTGTTCCGCCGCCGAGCGCTCATTGGCTCTCTTGGGCGTTCGCGTCGGTGACCAGTGGCAGCGCCGCCAACATCCCCGTCAGCTCCAACACTCGCCGGACGTTCCGCTGCAAGTCGCCCCTGATCGCAAACGACCAGCCTTCGCGGGCCGCGTCGCGCAGCAAGCCGTCGAGCGCGCGCACCCCGGAGGAGTCCATGAAGGAGAGCTCGTGCAGATCCAGCGTGGTGGGCCCCTCGGCGAGGCACTTGCCGACTCCCGCCGTGAACTCTCCCACCGTGGCCAGGTCGAGCTCTCCGGACACCGCGAGCACCGTCTGCTCCTCCACGCGCGTGACCGTCAAGCGGAATGGCGGCAAGCCTGGAGCCGTATCCGTCATCACAGCGCATGTTATGCGAGCGCCGCACCGCTATTGCGAGGGGGCCTCAAATGCACGACCGAAAGCCCGAGCTCCTGCGCCATCCGCCGAGCAATCAGGGACCGGTGGCAGGCCTCGGGGTCGCGCTCGACGCATAGCAACGCGCTTGCTCGCTGGAGTGGCAGGCCTTCGACGATTGCTGCGAGGTCGACGCGGTCGAGAATCTCCGTGCTGTAGCGCTCGCGGTAGCTTTGTGAGAGCTCGACGCGCGAGCGCTTGCCGACACCGAGCCGTTCGTCCTCGCGATATTGAAGCTGGCGCAGCTCGGTCGTGGGCGCAAGCTCCCGGTGATGCTCGTAGTCGATTGCGGCTTCTCCAAGCGCGGCCTGCAGACGCCGCGAGTTCGCCCACGCGTACTCGCGGCCGCGGACCCCGCGACGTTGACGCACATCCAGTACCAGGCCGACCTCTGCGTCGCGCAGCGCCGCAAGAAAGCCGGAGGCGTTGAACCCGTACACGCCGACCGTCACCAGCTTCGGAGATACCTCATCCGTAACGCCAGAGCGCGGCTCTGCCGCTCTATCGCTTGTCGCGGTCCACCACTTCCTTAGCTTTCTCGGCAGCGTGGTCGATTTTGTCCTTCACCGACGCCTTCGCACGATCGACCTTGCCCTCGTTCTTCAAATCTTCGTCGTCGGTCAGGCTGCCGGCCGCCTCCTTGAGACGTCCCATGCCCTCATCCACAGTCTTATCGGTACTCATCGGTCACCTTTCAATCGAGCTTCGCTTAGTGAGGCCGTCTCTGAGAACGACCGTCGCCACTACTTGGGGGCTACCCAGCCGGCGTCCCGCAGAACCTCCCCAAGATCGCGGTCCGACCGCTCGGTAGGATCGGGTGGTGCCCGCCCAGCTGCACTTCACCGATTCCGAGCAGGCAAACGCACTGATCGCAAGCGATCCGATGGCGCTACTGATCGGCTTCGTACTCGACCAACAGGTCTCGGTACAGAAGGCGTTCTCCGGGCCCCTCGCGCTACGCGAGCGCGTCGGTTCGCTCGATCCGGCGAGACTCGCGGCGACCGATCTGGAGCCGGCGTTTCGCGCCAAACCGGCGATCCACCGCTTCCCCGTGGCAATGGCTGCCCGGGTGCACGACTTGGCCGCACACGTGTGCGAGGTCTACGACGGGGATGCCTCGCGCGTGTGGCGCGATGCGCAGGACGGGGGAGCGCTGCGCGCCAACCTGAGCGCGCGACCGGGCTTCGGCGAGATGAAGATCAAGGCGCTCGGCGCGGTGCTCGCCAAGCGCTTCGATGTCGACGTGGCCCGCGAGCTCGTGCCCGCGCATCCGACGCTCGGCGACGTGGACTCCGGGCAGGCATTGGCGGAGTATCAGGCCGCCAAGCGTGAGCACAAGGCCCAGCGGCGGGCCGCCGCCGGGTAGTCGCGGTGGGCACCCAAGAAACGAATCCGCAGCTGACGCTGCGAGCCCTGGCTGCGGGGGATGAGCCAGAGCTGCGACGCATCCACATGACGCCCGAGGTACTGCGCTGGTGGGATACGCCAGACGAGCGCTTCCCCTGGGACGAGCCCGAGTCGACGCGCCTGACGATCGTCGTCGATGGCGCCGTCGCGGGCCTTATCCAATACTGGGAGGAGCGCGAGCCGAAGTACCGCCACGCGGGGATCGACCTGTTCCTCGACCCGGCCCTGCACAGCCGTGGGATCGGCACGAAGGCCGTGCGAGAGCTCGTGCGTCATCTGATCGAGGAGCGCGGTCACCACCGCGTCACGATCGATCCCGCGACGGCGAACACCGCCGCGATCAGAGCCTACGAGAAGGCGGGCTTCAGGCCGGTCGGCGTCATGCGTCAATCCGAGCGCGACGTCGTGGGCGGTGGCTGGCATGACTCGCTGCTAATGGAGCTGCTCGCGAGCGACGCCGCGTAAGCGCGGCATCCACGCCTCGCGAAGCGACGCCGCGAAGCGGGGCTGCGGTCCGGCGTTTAAGTACCCCGCGCGGCGGGGTCGATATCGAGGTGGTGCCTACTACTTCGAGCAGCTCGATCCGCCCGCCGGCGGCACCCGCTAATGGCGCGGGCGTGCCCCCACACCCTCTGCGCCGCCGGGATGATCCCGTGCACCCGGCGGACGATGCTGTCGTGGCCGTTTCTGGTTGCGAACCTGTTCACGCTGCTGCTGACGACGTTCCTGAGTGTCGCCAACCACTGGTCACGCGCGGTTCCCGAGCCCCATCCCCTGCCTCACGGAAAGGAGCCGACGGTGGGGATCATCATCCCGTGCTGCGGGGAGCCGGTGGGCATGATCCTGCGCACGGTCTCCTCGATCCTGCGCCAGGACTGGCCGCGCGAGCGGATGGTGATCGTCATCAGCGACGACGGCCACGATCCGGCGTTGGCACTGGCGATACAGAGCTGGCCGGCGCTCTACCACTCCCCTCCCCCACGCTTCGCGCCGGGACGCGACGGCGCGGCGAAGTCGGGCAATCTCAACTCGGCGTTTGCGATGCTCCTCGCCAGACACCCGGAGATCCGCTACATCGAGACGCGCGACTGCGACGACGAGCTCGGCTCGAACGGCTTCCTGCGTCAGCGGTCGGGCGGCTCGAGCACGATGAGAACCTCGCCGACGTGCAGACGATTAAGGAAGCGCAGGTGAGCGCGGGGGATCCGTTCAACAATCGCGAGGCGATGTTCTACCGCGGTCAGATGCTCTCGCGCAACGCGGCCAACGCGACATTCCCGTGCGGGTCGGGCCTGGTGTGGCGCCGCGCGGCCCTGGGGGACATCGGACTGTTCCCCACGTGGAACCTCGTCGAGGATCTGCAGTCGGGCATCGAGGCGCTGCGCCGCGGCTGGGACAGTTGCTACTTGCCGACGTCGGCGCCGTCGGCCAGCACTCTCCAGAGGACGTGCCCAATGTGTACAAGCAGCGCGGCACGTGGGCAATCGACACGGTGCGCCTGATGATCTGGGGCGCCGGTCTTCATCAAGGCCTCGCTCCAGGCGACCCTCGGGGGACCGCATCGCAAGCCGGTCTACAAGGTCACTCGCAAGTACAGCGATCCGCGCTGGCACTGGAGTCAGACGCTGCCGCAGACAGCGGTGCTGATGGTGGTGCTCTGCACCCTGATCTACGCGCTGCATAACGGCACGCTGCCGCGCCCAATCGTGCTGCTGCCGTTCGTCTACTGGGGTGGTCTGTACGTCGCGCTGTTCGCGGGCTTCCTCGCGCGCAGCTGGTATGGCGTGAGCAGCCTGCGCCTGGCACTGCTGACGCAAGCGCGCAGCGCGCGGCGGCGGAGCGCCAACGCCGGCTCGGGTGCGCCGCTGGCCCAGCGCAGCGGAGCCTGATGGACAGGTTTATGGCAGTGCGGCGTGGAGCTTCCGCCGGAACGCAGCAGGATCGATTGCGGGGTAGCGATAAAGATCTGGCTCGATCTCCGCGTAAAGCACGCGTAGACGCGAAGCCTCGACGAGGCCGCGAGCCATCATGGCGCGGACGTCCGCAAGATCCTGCTCGAAGCCGCGCTCGATCTTCGACAACGCCTGCGAGTAAGGATCGAAGTGATGGACGTCGACCGCGCCCTCGCGAAACACATGCGGACTGCGTTCTCTCCAGCCGGGGAGCTCAGGGATGAAGTCCGGCGGCGAGACAAGCTCAATGTTCAGGGCGAGGCGCTCCTTGAGAGCGGGGAGCGCGCGCAACAGGTCATCGGCTTCGGGCTCGAAGCGTAGATCGATGTCGACTGTCGTCTCCCGCCAGCCTTCGAGCACCGCCGTCGAGCCGCCGGTCAGGTAGATCCGAACGGGACTGCGCGCGATACGTCCAAGCTCACAGGCGAACGCGCGAAGGCGCTGCTCGTCAACTGAAGGCCGCATGCTCCGCCGCGCGCGCGAAGCTGACGATCCGACCAACGAGCGCGTTGTAGCGACTGTGAGCGCCGATATCATGATCTAGCAGCTCGTATAGACGGTGAGAGGGGTTCTCGCCCCCCCCGCCCGGCACATCGAAACCCAACGCCTGAAGCCTGGGCGCGGCCATCGCGACAAGCAGCGACGCTTCGCTCTCGTGACCGGCTGCGAGATCGATGAGCCCGGCACTCACGAGCTCGTGACCGGGCAGGTCTGTGGGAACCTCGCGCATGCCTCAATAGTAGGGTGAGAGCGTGGGGATCGAGCAAGCGCGGACCCATCTGAGGACGCCCTTCGACGCGCACTCGACGGCCACCGAGGTGCTCGTCGGCGTCGACCTCGCAGGCAGTCGCGCAATCGTGACGGGGGCGTCTTCGGGGATCGGCGTGGAGACCGCGCGGGCGTTGGCGGGTGCGGGCGCGGAGGTGACGCTGGCGGTTCGCGACACGAACGCGGGCGAAGGCGCGGCGGCCGACATCATGGCGACTCGCAACGCCGCGGTTCGCGTCGTGCATCTCGACCTCGCGGATCGCGCCTCGATCGACGGCTTCTGCGCGGCGTGGCAGGGACCGCTGGAGATCCTCGTGAACAACGCCGGAATCATGGGGCTGCCGGTGCTGGAGCGCACCGCGGCGGGGGTGGAGCTGCAGTTCGCGACGAACCACCTGGGCCACTTCGCGCTGGCGCTCGGTCTGCACGATGCGCTCGCTGCGGCCGATCGAGCGCGAATCGTCTCAGTCAGCTCGACCGCGCACCTGCGCTCGCCGGTGGTCTTCGAGGACATCCAGTTCGTCTCGCGAGCTTACGAGCCGCTGTCCGCTTACGGTCAGTCGAAGACCGCAAACGTGCTGTTCGCGGTTGGCGCAACGGCGCGCTGGTCGGCAGAGGGGATTACCGCGAATGCCCTGATGCCCGGTGCGATCGCGACCAAACTGCAGCGCCACATGGATCCGGGCTACCTCGAGCGCGCCCGCGCGCAAGCCGGCGCGACCCTCGAGCTGAAGACCCCGCAGCAGGGCGCGGCGACATCGGTGCTGCTGGCCGCCTCCCACCTCCTCGAGGGCATCGGCGGACGCTACTTCGAGGACTGCAACGAGGCGCCGTTCGCGACGCCCGGCGTTGGCGGCGTGCGGGGAGTCGCGCCTTACGCGCTCGATCCCGAGAACGCCGAGCGACTCTGGGAGGAATCGCTGCGGCTGCTCGCGTGACCCTCGCTCACCGCTGACGCCGCGACTCAAGCCACTCGCGCGCGCTGTCGAAACGTTGTGGAGATGAGCACGGCCGCCTTCGGAGCAGCGCCATCCACGACTCTCGCTACTGCAGCGGAGCCCGATGCCGTGCACGAGCTAAGGACACTGATCCTCTCGCGTCATCCGGCGATCGCGATCGAAACGACCGAGGAGGAGCGGCTCGACACCCTCCTCGCGGCGGTGGCGGCGGACACGCGGCTGACGATCTTCGACTGGACGATCACGCACGGTCTCGTGCGCGAGCCCGGGGTGCAGCCGGTGTACGGCACGAGCGATCCCGCGCGCATGCTGGCTGCGGTGGGCGAGCTCGCGGTCGACGGCCTGTTCGTGCTCAAGGACTTTGCGGGGCATCTCGCGGAGGCCGCCACCTCGCGCGCGTTGCGCGAGCTGCTGGAGCGCTTCGCGCAGCCGGCGCAGCGCTCGACGATCGTGCTGGTATCCGCGACGCTCAACCTTCCGGCGGAGGTCGAGGCGCAGGTGGTGCGCTATGAGCTGCGACTTCCCGGGCGCGCGGAGTACCGCGCGGCGATCGAAACGGTGGTCGAGTCGCTGCGTCTGAACGGCAGCGCGCAGGTCGCGATTGCGGCGGCGGACTACGACGCGTTCGCCGCGGCGCTCAGCGGCCTGACGCTCAACCAGGCGCGCCAGGCCGTCGCGCAAGTCGCGATTGACGATGGCCGACTGACGCCTGATGACCTCGGACACATCGTCGATATCAAGGCGCGCGCGATCCGCGACGGCGGTCCGCTCGAATACTTCCCGGCGCTGGAGAACACCTTCCAGCTCGGCGGTTTTGCCAACCTGCAGCGTTGGCTGCAGCGCGCGCATCTGGCCTTCGGTGCGGAGGCCGCAGCGCTCAACCTCCCTGCTCCCAAGGGCGTCATGCTGGTAGGCGTCCAGGGTTGCGGCAAGTCACTCGCGGCGAAGGTGATCGCGCGCGAGTGGCAGCTGCCGTTGCTCAAGCTGGACGCGGGACGACTCTACGACAAGTACGTGGGCGAGTCCGAGAAGCATCTGCGGCGCGCGCTGGCGAGCGCGGAGTCGATGGCCCCGGTGGTCCTCTGGATCGACGAGATCGAGAAGGGCATGGCCCCCAGCGGCGGCGAGGATGCCGACGGTGGCCTCAGCCGCCGCCTGTTCGGCTCGTTCTTGACGTGGCTGCAGGAGAAACGTGCGGACGTGTTCGTCGTCGCGACGGCCAACGACCTCTCGGCACTGCCACCGGAGCTGTTGCGCAAGGGTCGCTTCGACGAGATCTTCTTCGTCGACCTGCCGGACGCGAGCGAGCGCGAGGCGATCCTGCGCATTCATCTGGCACTGCGCAAGCAGGATCCCGAGCGGCTGAATCTCGCGCAGATCGTGGCCGCCGCGAACGGGTTCAGCGGCGCGGAGCTCGAGCAGGTGGTGATCGTCGCGCTACTGCGCGCGCTGCAGGAGCACCGGCCGCTTGACACACAGCTCCTGCTCGAGGAGATCGCGGCGACGGTGCCGCTCTCGGTCTCGCGACGTGAGGACGTCGAGCGACTGCGCGCACTGGCGCACGAGCGTTTCGTTCCGGTGCGCTGAGCGCTCCGCGCTCGCCTTCCTCACGCGACGCACTAGCAATGCGTCGCCGCAGCCGCCACGCCGTGCTCGCGCTGGCGGCGATACGCGGCGTCGACGATCGCGCAAACCTCGGCGGGCTCGCGCACGATTTGCAGCACGGAGAGGTCATCCGCGGTGATGTGTTCCTCGGCTAGCGCCCGTGCGCGCAGCCAGTCGAGCAGTCCGTCCCACTCGCCGTCGCCGAGCAGAATCACTGGGAAATGGCTGATCGTGGCGGTCTGAATCAACGTGAGTGCCTCGAACAGCTCGTCGAGCGTGCCGTAGCCGCCGGGCGCGATCACGAAGGCGCTGGCATAGCGCACGAACATGACCTTGCGGGCGAAGAAGTGCCGGAAGCGCAGTGCGACGTCGAGGTAGGGGTTTGACAGCTGCTCGTGCGGGAGCTCGATGTTGCAACCGATCGACTGTGCCCCGGCGTCGCGCGCACCGCGGTTGGCGGCCTCCATCAAGCCGGGGCCACCGCCGGTGATGATGGCCCAGCCGGCCCGACCGAGGCACGCGCTGACCTCGCGGACCAATGCATAGTCGGGGTGATCGCTCGGCGTGCGCGCGGAGCCGAAGACGGTGACCGCGCGTCCCACTGCGGCCAGCGCGTCGAAGCCGTGCGCGAGCTCCTGCGCGATCGCGCGCACACGATCGGCGTCAGCCTCGCGCGCTCCCGCGGGCTCGTCTCCGAGCCACAGAAGCAGCTCCTCGTCGAAGGTCGGCCGCTGCGCGCCCGCGCTCTCGCTCTCGCTCGTCATGGGGGCCAAGCCTAAGTCACGGCGCCCCTAAGATCATGCACGCATGCCCAGCCCGCACGAGCTCAGCCCCAAGCAGTACGAAAAGGAGCTATTGCGCCTGCAGACTGAGCTGGTCTACATGCAGGAGTGGATCGTCGCAAACGGCAAGCGACTGGTCGTCGTGTTCGAGGGGCGCGACACGGCGGGCAAGGATGGCGTGATCAAGCGCATCGTCGCGTATCTGAACCCGCGCACGTGCCGCGTTGTCGCGATCCCGGCCCCAAGCGAGCGCGAGCGCACGCAGTGGTATCTCCAGCGCTACGTCGCGCACCTCCCGGCGGCCGGCGAGATCGCGCTGTTCGATCGCAGCTGGTACAACCGCGCGGGCGTGGAGCACGTGATGGGCTTCTGCACGGAGGCGGCGTACGAAGAGTTCCTGCGCTTCTGCCCACTGTTCGAGCAGTCCTTGCAGAACGAAGGGATCATGCTCGTGAAGTACTGGCTATCGGTCAGCGATGAGGAGCAGGAGCGGCGCTTTGAGAAACGACTTTCGGACCCACGCAAGCGCTGGAAGTTCAGCCCGATCGATGTCGAAGCCCGCGCGCGGTGGGTCGACTACGCCGAGGCGAAGGACCGGATGTTCGCCTACACCGACGTCGAGCACAGCCCGTGGTACGTGGTCGAGGGCGACGACAAGCGCACGGCGCGTCTGAACCTGATCAGCCACCTGCTCTCGCTCGTACCCTACGAGCGCCTCGACAAGACCAAGCACGTCAAGCTGCCGCCACGCCAGCAGCGCAAGTATCTGCGCCCGCCCAAGCGCACCGAGCGACTGGTGCCGGCCCAATACACAGTGAGCTCCAAGTGAACGACGGCGGCTCCCCGCCGCGCGTCGCCGTGTTCGGGCCCCACCCCCTGCTCACGGTCACCCTCGAGCGTGAGGGGCCCGAGCGCGAGCGCGTGCATTTCCACCCAGGCGGACAGGGTGTGTGGGTGGCGCGCATGGTCGCCTGCCTGGGAGCCGAGCCGGTGCTCTGCGGCTTTCTGGGCGGCGAGAGCGGGCAGCTGTTGGAGGGGCTGCTCGCGGATCTTCCCGGTGAGCGACGGCTCGTGCGGACCGCGTCCTCGAGCGGCTGCTACGTCACCGACCGTCGCTCCGGCGAGCGCGAGGTGCTGACCAGCGAGTTCAGCGACCCCCCCTCGCGCCACGAGCTCGACGACCTCTTCTCGATCACGGTCGCGGAGGCGATCGCCTGCGGCTCGCTCGCGGTGACCAACCCGATGCCCGGCGAGGCGCTGCCACTAGAGCTCTACCGCGACCTCGTCGCCGATGCCCGCGCCGGCGGGTGCCGCACGCTGGTCGACCTCTCCAGCCCCCGCCTGGACAGCGCGCTGCGCGGCGAGCCGGACCTCGTGAAACTTAACGACTGGCAGCTCGCCGAGTTCGTGTGCGACTCCGTCTCCGAGCCCGCCCAACTGCGCGCCGCGGCGCAGCGCCTGCGCGACGGCGGCGCGCGCGCCGTGCTCGTCACACGCGGCGAGCTTCCGGGACTCGTGCTCGCCGGTGATCGGGCCTGGGAGCTGAGGCCGCCGCGCCTCACGCGCGGCTTTCGCGAGGGCTGTGGCGACGCGATGATGGGCGCGCTCGCCGCCGCCTGGGCTCAGGGTGAGAGCTTTGAGCAGGCCGTACGGGTCGGGGCGGCGGCGGGCGCCGCGAACTTCTTGCGGCACGGGCTCGGCAGTGCCTCGCGTGAGGTCGTGGAGCGGCTGCTGGGCAGCGTGGAGCTGACGCCGCTCACTCCGGCGGGCTGAATCGCTCCGCGCGCAGGATCGCGCGCGGAGCCCAGTCGGCCATCCACGAGATTCGCTCGGGCGAGCAGACCGTCGCGAGCCGCGCGAAGCCCGCCGCCAGGCGCACGGGGCGCCCGGCGTGGGAGGAGTGCGCATCGCTGCCGAGCAGATGTACGAGACCGTCTCGCGCTAGGCGCAGCACGAGGTCGCCATCGGCGGCCTGCGCAACGAACTCCGCGGTCCACTGCATCAGACAGCCGCGGCTGGTGAGCCCCTGCAGGCGCTCCTCGAAGTCGGCACCGGCGTGGCGTTCGGGGTGCGCAACGATCGTCCCAAGGCCGCGCGTATCCAGGCGCGCGACGAGCGCCTCCAGCGACTTGCCGAGCGGTCCGGGCGCGGGCTCGAGCAGCACCCAGCCGCCGGCACCGCCGAGCGCAACGGCGTGCAATTGCGCGGCACTCAGGCGATCGACCTCGGTCTCGGCGAGCTCTCCTCCCGGCCGCAGGCGTACGTCGATCCCCTGCTCGACCAGCGCCTCCTCCACGTCACTCACGCGCGCGGCGATCTCCTCGATGTGCACGTCGTGGTCGTGGCGGATGTGCGGCGTCGCGCAGACGATCGCGATGCCGTCGGCCTGCGCCTGGCGCGCCATCGCGATGCTGTCCGGGAGGTCGCGTGCGCCGTCGTCGAGGTCGGGGAGGATATGACAGTGCAGGTCGATCATCGGGCTGTGCGCCGTTGCGAGTAGCTGCTCGGTAAGCGCAGGCGATCATCGTAGGCGCAACGCGCCTCGTGCGACGGGATCGAGCTTCGACGGGTTTCTACCGCTGGCCCGCGGTGGAATACGGATGCACCCGCAATTCGCGGCTCGTAGTCTCCGTGAAGCTTCTACCGAAACCGACCGAGGAGGCCGCGGTGCACCCGATGGGCGTAGGCGTGCTGGGCGCGGTTTTCAACCTGAATCATCCGGCGCACGTCGTGCACTGGCACTTCTTTGAGATGTCGGTCTCGAATGTGATCGTGATCGCGGCAATGCTCGTCGTGTTCGCACTGGCGATCGCGCTGCCGTTCCCGGGAGCCGCCAGCCGGGCGACAGCACGGCGAGCGCGGAGCACCTCATGAGTGTCGCCCCGCCACCCGACCCCGCGACAGCGAAGCCCTCCTGGACGGCAAGCGCGCGTGAGCGAGCCGTGGCAGCGCTGCCACCGGAGAAGCTGCTTCCAGATGGTCAGCCCACGTATGTCGCCTCGTGGATCTACGTGTTCGGCGTCGCAAGCATCGCAGCGTTGATCGTGATCGTGAGCTCAGGCGTGATCCTGAGCCTCAAGGGCCCGGCCTGGTGGCACGACACGGGTATCGGCCACTTCATCAACAGCATTCACCTGTGGGCCGTGGAGCTGTTCTTCTTCGTGATGGTCGTCCACCTGTGGGGCAAGTACTGGATGGCCGCCTGGCGCGGCGGGCGCACGCGTGTGTGGATCACCGGCGCCGTCGCCTTCCTGGTCGCGGTCCCGACCGCTTTGACCGGCTATGTCTCCCAGCAGAACTTCGACGCGCAGTGGATCTCGACACAGGCAAAGGACGGCTTCAACGCGGTCGGCATCGGCGCGTTCTTCAACGTCACCAATTTCGGCCAGATGTACAGCTACCACGTGCTGCTGTTGCCCGCCGCCGTGATCGGGCTCGTAGCCGCGCATGTGCTGCTCGTGCGTCGCCACGGCGTGGTCTCCCCGTTCGTCCTCGACGCGAGCCGTCCGGTGGAGGATCTTTCGCCTTCTAACGGCGGGCCGTCATGAGCCGGCCGCGCAGACGCGACGACACGACGGCCTGGCGCGGCGCCTACGCGCCCTATGACCTGCTCAAAGAGCTGTGCATCGCGGTCGGCGTGATCGCGCTGCTCGCGATCCTGCTGAGTGTTCTCTTCTCCTCACCCGATGACCGACCGAGCACGATTGCGCAGTGGTCGCGGCAGATGCCGGTCGACTTCGTAACCACGGCGACCGCCGAGCTCGATGGAACCAGCGGTACCGCCGAATACGGTCCGCCCTACAACCACAATGGCTCGGGACAGCACATGGCTTTCATCGAACTACAGAAGTGGCTCGGTGTCAGCCATCCGATCAACACGGCCAACGACTTCGTGATCGACCCGCTGCGCAGCGTTCCCGACAATCCGGAGTTGCAGAGCTCAATCGCCAACTATCTCGGCGCCCCCGCGGCTACCAGAAAGCACTGGACCGAAAGCTACGCGACGGCGCTCGAAAAGGCCACGGTTACTCAATCCGGCACGGTCAATGTCGCTGCTCGCGGATCCGGACCGGTGCCGGTGATGATGAGCGGACTGCTCGCGCTCGCGCAGAGTGGCGGCCTGGATGGCGCGCTGCTCACGAGCCGGCAGTTCTACCAGACCGATTACACCAATCCGCTGTTGTTCATGGCCGACGGCGCCCTGCTCGAAAAACGGGCCGAACGGCAGCATCTCCTTGGCGAGCAGTGGGGCATGATGAATGAGACCGGCAGCTATCCGGGACAGGTCTGGCTGTGGCTCTACACCCTGTGGTATCAAGTCGAACCGTTCAAGTCATCCGAAAATGCGGATGTGCTCGTGATGAGCATCATGGGCGTGCTCAGCCTCGGGTTGATCTGCATCCCCTTCATCCCCGGCATCCGCAGCATCCCGCGACGCATCCCGATCTACAAGCTGATCTGGAAAGAGCACTACCGGGCGCAGGGAAGGGCGTAGCAGCAGCCGCTCGCGCAGGAGATCGCGGGACACGGCAACGGTTGCCCGCCGTGGGGCCAGCTCGCGATCAGCTCGCGGACGAACTTCCGCCGGTCTTGATCAGCCCGCGCTCGAGCACGTAACCCACAAGCTCGGCGCGGGTGGAGAGCCGCAGCTTCTGCTGGATGTGTGCGCGGTGCGTCTCGACGGTGCGCACGGACAGATAGAGCTGTTCAGCAATCTCGGCGTTGGTGTGTCCCAATGCGATCAGGCGCAGCACGTCGACCTCGCGCTCGGAGAGATCGTCGGGCGGCCCCGGGGGCGGCTCGGAGGCGATGCGCGCTCCGAGCCTGGGGTTCAGATAACTCTCGCCGGCGGCGGCGCGGCGCACCGCTTCGACGAGCTCATCGTCGGCGGCCTCCTTGAGCACATATCCGAGCGCGCCGGCGCCCAAAGCCTCGCGCGCAAGGGCGGGCTCTTGCTGCATCGTCAGCACCACAATTTGTGTATCGGGCGACTCCGCGCGGATGGTGGGAATCGTGCGCAGACTAGAACCGCCGGGCATGTTGAGGTCGAGCACGAGCACTCGTGGATGGTGTCCGCGCACATAGCGCCGCGCGCTTTCCACGTCGCTGGCCTCCGCGACCACCTCAAAGTCGCTCTCGCTATCGAGCAGCAGTCGCAGTCCGCTGCGCACTACCGCGTGATCGTCGGCGAGCACGATGCGGATCGTCCCTGCAGCGCCAGTTGCGCTCCCCGCGACGTCGTTCGTCGAAGTGGAATCCTCGCCGCTCACTCCTACTAAGCTACCGATTTTGACGGTCGACTTACCTGCGGGACTGTGGAGAACGGCGAGGCGCGCGTGGAGCTTATGCCGGCGCGCTCACCGGTACCTGCTCGCTGTGCTCCGCGTAGGTCTCCGCCTCGCCGACCGCGGCGGCCGCGAGGCGCGGCAGCACCACTAGCGAGCAACGTGCATGGCGCTCGAGGTAGGCCGAGGTGCTGCCGAGCACGAGGCGTCGCACTGGCCCGTAGCCGCGCGAGCCAACCACAAGCACGTCCAGTCGGTCGCCGAAGGCCGCGAGCTCCTCGCCCGGCAGGCCATACACTGCGCGGCCCTCGACGCCGGGCAGCTGCTTCATCCGGTCGCTGGCCTGCGCCAGCATCACGTCAAGGCTCTCCCCGATCGCGGGCGGCATGAGCCCGGTGTAGGCGTACGTAGGTACCGACACTACTTCCAAAGCCTCGACCGTCGCCCGCGTGGGCGCCGCAAGCTCTTTCGCCAGCGCCAGCGCCGCGTCGCTCTCCGCGAGGCCGTTGTAGGCCACGCCGACTCTGGCGATCGGTGCGGGGTGCGCGGCGTAACCGCGCGCGGCGATCGCAACCGCACAGGGCGCACCGTTCAAGGCGCTGCGCGTGTCGTCCCCGAGCATCGCGCGACCGAAGGCGCCGTGGCTGCAGGAACCGACCACAAGCAAGTCCGCGCCCTGTTCTTCGGCCTGCTCATGCAGGCCACGACCGGGGCTCATCGAGACGACACTGCGGAGTTCCGCTTGGACACCGGCCGCGGTCCGCTCCTGCTCGAGCAGCTCGTGCGAAGCCTCGCGCTCCGCCGCGAGCAATCCCGGAGTCGCTGCGTGGACCGGGCGCAGCGCGCCACTGTGCACGTGTACAAGCGTGAGCTTTCCATCGCGGTCAACCAGACGCGAAGCGAGCGCGAGCGCGTCGCGACCATTTGGCCTGCCGTCCACTCCTACGAGCACGTTCTTGTACATGCGAGGTCTCCTTCTCGAATTGGCCTGCCTGCTAATCGATGTCGCTTGCCGGCCTGATCAAGGCCGCTCATCGAGATCAGCTCACGCTAAATCGCCGCGAGGCGCGTGGCATGCGGGCCGGCCCCCATTCCCAGTACGGGGTTTCTGCTGACCGCTGGGTGGGTAGTTGAACACTCGGCGCGCGAAGTGGCTCCGTAGCGACCACCGAGTTGGCTCCGTGGGTTCGACGGATGATCTGCCCGAATCGCAACGCCAGGATGCAGGGGCAACCAAAATGAGAGCAGGAGGGATCGAGGAAGTGTCAGCTACACAGATCGCCGCACCGCCGACGCACCACCGGTCACGTCTGCGGGCCACCAACGAGCATGCGAGCAAAGTGGGTAGCTCGACGGCATCGACGGTCGCCGGCGAAGCGATCGACCGCGAACAGATGCTCGACCGTCTGCAGCACCTGCGCACGATTTTGCCGGTGTTCGCGCAAGAGCTCGCGACCGCCCGCCGCCATGCGGCCCAGCTGCGCCGCGATAACAGCAAGCTGTTGGCGGAGGTACATCGACTCCAACGCCTGCACAGCGAGCGTCGGACCGCGCCCTGCTCCGCAGTTCAATCGACGCCGCGGTGAGATCTGCCCTGTAAGAGCGACCAGCGAATCGCGCTGGCCGGCTAAGCGCCGCCGGCGGCCCCCGCGGTGACCTCGCTGGGAGGCGCCCCATCGAACAGCGCGAGTGCACGCGCGGCGACGAGCTCGGGGAGCTCCTCGGCGATGAAATGTCCGGAGTCCTCGCGCAGCTCGAGGCTCATGTCATCGGCCCACGTCCGCCAGTCGCCGAGATTGCGATGATCGATCGCGATATCGCGCGTGCCGTGCAGCAGCACGGTGGGGACCGTCGAGCGCCGACCTCGGTAGCGGCCCGCGATGAACGGTCCCAGCTCGTGCAGCAGGAACGTGCGATAGAGCTGGGTGGAGGCCGCCGCCCGCGCGGGCTCGCGCAGCACAGCGCTGAAGGACTCCAGGTCGGCAGCGCTCCACGCATCGGGATGCACGGCGCCGGCCGTGATCAGGCGCCTGATGAAGCTCGTGCGCTGCAGCAGCGTCCGGCCGAGACCCGGCGTGGCGAGCACGACCTGGTACCAGAGCCGCCACAGGCCGACCGCGGCGCTCAGCGACGGGCGCGCATCGGACCACGGCGTCACGATGTTCAGCGCGAGATAGCGATCGATGCGCTCGGGTCGCTCGATGCACATCAGAAAACCGATCCATGCTCCCCAGTCGTGGGCGACGAGGTCGACCCGATCCAACTCGAGCGCGTCGAGCACGCCGAACACATCGTTCGCGAGTGCCTCCTTGGCGTAACCGCCGCGCGGAGCGTCGCTCCAGCCGAAGCCGCGCAGGTCGGGACAGATGACACGCCGCCGCGCCGCCAGGAGCGGAATGATCGAACGCCAGACGAGCCAGTGCTGTGGCCAGCCGTGCAGCAGCACGACCGGCGCCCCGGCCCCGGCTTCGGCCACGTGAAAGCCGATGCCGTTGGCCTGTACTCGCCGGTGCGTGACCCCGGGAACATCCGGCATCGGGGTCAGCGTGGGGAGCGCCTCGCTCATACCTACATACTGACGACTCAGGCGGTCCACCGCGAGCTTCGTCGGCTGTTTCCCTTGCGGCCGTCCCCAGCTGCGGACTGCGGCCATTCTCAGCCGGCGAGCTGCGAACCGTGCACGCCGGGAGGCACCCCCAATCGCTCGGCAATCCGATCCAGCTGCTCAATCAGCCGCGGACGCGTGGCCTCATCGAGATCCTGCGTGAGTTCGCCCTCGAAGGCCGCCGCGAGCGCGATCGCTTTCGCGAGCAGACACTTGCCGGCCGCGGTGAGGTGCAGCGCGTGCGCGCGACGGTCGCTGGGACTGGGCCGACGCTCGAGCAGCCCGCGTGCCTCGAGCTCGTCGACCAGCGCGACCATCCGGCTCGGTGGGATTCCCAAACACTCGCCCATTGTCTGCTGGGAGTCGCCTTCGTGCGCGGCAACTCGGCGCAGCAGCGCGAACTGACGCGGCTCGAGCCCTAGTGGCGCGAGCCGCGCGGAGAACTGCGCGGCGACGGCGTGACCGAGCGAGGAGAGCAGGAAGCCGACCGCGCGGAATGGCGGCTGCGATGAGAACGGAGCAGGAGGAAGGTCTGAGCTCACAGAAGCACCTGCCCCTGAAGGTTCCATATTTCAAATAATATCGTCTACGATGCTTTCGCGCTGAAAATATTCTGTTCGTAACGATCTCGGAAGCTCGAACACGATCGGCCCCGCGCCGCGACCGCCACACGACATCCCCAGGAGAGCCCAGATGCCCAAGTCGCGCACCCCCGACTCCCACTCGACCGACCCACGCAGCGCCGCCGCCGACATTCCCTTCGACGAACATGGCGCGATCGCGCGGCTGGCGCACTTCGTTTTGCACCACCGGCGGTGGGTGATGATCGGCTGGCTGGTCGTGTTCCTCGCGGGCGCGATGGCCGCCTCGCACGTCTCCAAACGCCTCTCTGTCGACTTCTCGCTGCCCGGCCAGCCGGGCTATGTGACGGCGCAGAAGATCACCAAGACATATGGCAACGGCGGCCTCGTGGCGCCGGCGATCGCGGTCGTAACGGTGCCCGCAGGCGAGACGGTCCACAGTGAGCGGGCACAGATCGCGGCGGCCTTCCAGCGGGTGCGGGCGAGCATGCCCTACGTGCGCATAGTGGACTACGCGAGCACCGGCGATCCGCGCCTGATCGCGAACACGGGACGCAGCACCTACGCCTTCCTGTTCACGCCCCTGGAGCGCACGTTCGGCCTGCCGAAGATCCCCCAGCACGCCCAGCAGGTGCTGAACGCGACGCTGCCGCGCGGCACGCGGGCGAGCATGACGGGCCTCACGCAGCTCTCGTCGAGCGAAGAAAGCAAAGGCGGCCCGGGGGTTTTCCTGGAGACGGTCTTCGGCGGGCTGGGCGCACTGGCGGTGCTGGCCTTCGTGTTCGCGTCGCTGCTCGCGCTGGTGCCGCTGTTGATCGCGGCGGTCGCGATCTTGGCGACGTTCCTGGTGATCCTGGGGCTCACGTACATCGCGGACGTCTCATTCATCGTGCAGTTCCTAGTCTCGCTGGTGGGTCTGGGCGTCGCGATCGACTACTCGCTGCTGATCGTGACGCGCTGGCGCGAGGAGCGCGCGCACGGGCGCGAGAACCACGAGGCGGTCGTCGTCGCGATGGCCACGGCGGGTCGCGCGGTGGTGCTCTCGGGCCTGACGGTCGCGATCGGCCTAATCGCGCTGGTCGTGCTGCCCGTTCCGGGCCTGCGCTCGGTGGGCTACGGCGGCATGTTGATCCCGCTGGTCTCCACGGGGGTCGCACTGACGCTGCTACCGGCGCTGCTGGGCGGCATCGGGCCGCGCGTGGACTGGCCGCGCATCCGCCACGAGGGGCGCGCGAGCCGCGGCTGGACGGCATGGACGCGGGGACTGGTGCGCAACCGGTGGCTCGGCGCGGGCCTCGCGATCGCGATCCTCGTAGCGCTGATCGTGCCGTTCTTCAGCCTGACGACGGGCGAAACCAGCGCCAGCGCGCAGGCGCGCACGGGCGTGGCGCACGACGCCTATGAAGAGATCCGCACGGGCGGCGCGGCAGCCGGGGTGATCACCCCGCTGGAGGTACTGGTGCGCGCACCGCAGGCGGCCGCGGTTAGGGCGCGCCTGGACGCGGTGCCGGGTATGGCGGACGCGCTGCGCTCGATCGCGCCGGATAGCAACCGCGCGGGCACGAGCATCGTCGTGGGCGTGCCGCGCGAGGAGACCGTGAACTCGACGACGCTGAGCGTGGTGCGCAGGGCGCGCAGCGCCCTGGAAGGACGCCCGGGCGTGATCGGCATCGCCGGCGAGGGACCGACGGAGCTCGACTATCAGCACGCGGTGTTCGGCAACTTCCCGCTGATGTTCGCGGTGATCGCGCTGCTGACGATCGTGCTGCTGGCGCGCGCGTTCCGCTCGATCGCGCTGGCAATCAAGGCGGTGGTGCTGAACCTGATCTCGATGACGGCGGCCTTTGGTTTCATGACGTGGTTCTGGCAGGAGGGCCACGGCTCGCAGGCGATCTTTGGGATTCCGGCGACGGGCGCGATCACGTTCTGGGTGCCGATCCTGGTGTTCGCGTTCCTGTTCGGGCTGTCGATGGACTACGAGGTCTTCATCCTGGCGCGGGTGCGCGAGGAGTACGACCGCACGGGCTCGACCGACGAGGCGGTGATCGTCGGCCTGGGACGCACGGGGCGCCTGGTGACGAGCGCGGCGCTGATCCTATTCCTGGCGTTCGCCTCGCTGGCCTCGGCGCCGAACACCGACATCAAGGTGCTGGCGACGGGCCTCGGTGCGGGCATCCTGCTCGACGCGACGGTGGTGCGTGCACTGCTGCTGCCAGCCCTGGTCTCGCTGCTGGGCGACTGGAACTGGTGGTTCCCCGATCCGGTCGCGCGACTATTGCGCGTGGCTCCGCGGACTCCCGGCGGCAGGCCGAGCGCCGGATCAGGCGGGTCCGCCGATGAGCTCGAGCAGCGGCTCGCAGAGAGCGGGCGGCGCGACGAGGATCCCCCAGGGGAGGTCGTGGTGCACGGGGAGCTCGACCACACGTAGACCGGCCGCTTCGCAGAGCAGCGTGCCCGCGGCGACGTCCCATGGGTTGACGGCGCGCTCGAAGTAGGCGTCGTAGCGGCCGGCGGCGGTCCAGGCGAGGTCGAGCGCGGCGCTGCCGAAGCGGCGGAGGTCGCGCACGCGCGGGATCGCGCGGGCGAGAACCTGTGCCTGGGCGGCACGCACGCGCGCGTCGTAGGCAAAGCCGGTGGCGAGCATCGCGCTCGACAGCTCGCGGCAGCGGGACGCGCTCAGCGTACGCGTTTCGCGAGCATGCGTCGACGGCTGCCCGGACACCGGACTGGGCCCGAGGGATACCTCAACGCGCGGCGGGCCACCGCGGATGGCGCAGTAGAGATCCCCACGGATCGGGTCGTAGATCACGCCGGCCAGCGATCCGCGCTCATCCTCGACGGCGATGCTGACGCACCACTGGGGGATCCCGAAGAGGAAGTTGACGGTGCCGTCGAGCGGGTCGACGACCCAGCGCAGGCCGCTGCTGCCGGCCTCGCTGGCACCGCTCTCCTCGCCCAGGAAACCGTCCTGCGGTCGCAGGTCGGCGAGCCCTTCGCGGATCACGCGCTCGGCGAGACGGTCGGCCTCGCTGACGAGGTCGGTGGGCGTGCTCTTGCTGGTGACCTCGTGCTCGCGGCCGTCGCGAAAACTCTCCAGCAGCAGCGCGCCGGCTGTCACGGCCTGGCTCTTGGCGATTTCGAGTAGCTCGTGCGGCGTGCTCACGAGAACTGCGCGGGGCGCTGCGCGATCCAGGGTCGCTCGGCCTCCAGCTGGGCGGAGAGCGAGAGCAGCGTGGCCTCGTCGTGCGGGCGCCCGACGAGCTGCACGCCGATCGGCACGCCCTCCTCGGTGAACCCGGCGGGCAGCGAGGCCGCGGGTTGGCCGGTCGCGTTCCAGACGCCGAGAAATGGAACGACGCGCATGCAGCCGCTCATCGTCCACAGCGCCCCACGGCCCTCGTACTCGCCGATCGGCAGCGCCGGGCGCGCGAGCGTGGGCGTGAGCAGAACGTCGCACTCCTCGAACAGACGCCCGACGCGCGCGGCGAGCGCGGCTTCTGAGGCGAGCGCGCGCTGGACGCCGGCCTCCCCCACGAGCCGCCCCAGCGCTACGACCTGGCGGCTGCGGCGCTCCAGGCGCTGCACGTTGCCGATCTCCATCGCCGATCCGTACGCGCCGCGCAGGTAGCGCGCGAGTAGATGCGGCCCCAGCCACGGCGGGTAGTCGGGGTCGCGCTCGACGACATCGTGCCCGAGCGAGCGCAGTAACTCCGCGGTGCGCTGTACGGCCTCCACGGCGCCCGAATCGACGGGCTGAGGCAGAACTGGCTTGGTCGAGACCGCAACCTTCAAGCGCCCCGGCGCGCGCCCGGCGGCTTCGCTGAAGGTGCCCTCGGCCGGCGGGGACTGCGCGGTCGCGTCGAGGAACAGCGCGGCGTCGGCGACGGTGTGCGTCAGCGGCCCGTACACCGCGAGGCCGTACCAGCCGTAGCGCGCACCGCTCTCGTGGGGAGCGATCGAGATGCGATCGCGCTGGGGCTTGATCCCGTACAGACCGCAGAAGCCCGCGGGGATGCGAATCGATCCAAGCCCATCCGAGCCCAGGGCGGCCCCGGCCAGACCGGCGGCGACAGCGGCACCGGAGCCGCCGCTGGACCCGCCGGGCGTGTACTGCGGGTTCCACGGATTGCGCGTGGCACCAAACGTGGGTGTCTCCGTGAATGGCCAGAGCGTCAGCTCGGGGACGGTGGTCTTGCCGATCACGATCGCACCGGCGGCGCGCAGGCGGCGCACGACCTCGGAGTCGGCGCTCGCGGGGTGCTCGACCGCGCGCGTCCCGAACGTGGTCAGCTCGCCGGCGACATCGGCGTCTTCCTTGATCGCGATCGGCACGCCGAGCAGCGGCCGCTCTCCCCCGGCGCTGCGGCGCGCGTCGGCCTGTTCGGCTTCCAGGCGCGCGCGCTCGGCGAACACCACGCGAAACGATTTCAGCTGCGGGTCCAGGCGGGCGATGCGCTCGAGGTAAACCTCGACGAGGTCGCGGGCGGAGAGCTCACCGGAGGCGATCAGCTCGGCCTGGCGGGCGATGCCGGCGTAGGCGAGATCGACGAGATCCATCGGCGCAAAGCTAGCCGATCCGCGTCTCTCCTGCCGGTACGGACCGGCGGGCGCTCAGACCGGCGTGACCGGGTTGCGCTTGGCGGGCCAGTCGGACCGACGGGCGCTCAGACCGGCGTGACCGGGTTGCGCTTGGCGGGCCAGTCGCGGCGCTTGCCCGCGGCGAGGGCGAAGCGGCGGATCAGCTCTCCGCGCAGCTCATCGGGCTGGATCACCGCATCGATCACCAGTTCGGAGGCGAGATGCAGGATGTCGATATCGGCGGCGTACTCGCGCCGCAGCTCCTCTGTCTTCGCAGCGCGCTCGTCCTCGTCGTCGATCCCCTGGAGCTGGTTGTAGTAGACCGCGTTGATTGCGGCCTGCGGTCCCATCACGGCGATCGAGGCGCTCGGCAGCGCCAGGCAGCAGTCGGGGTCGAACGCCGGTCCGGCCATCGCGTAGAGTCCGGCGCCGTACGCCTTGCGCACGATCACCGAGATCTTGGGGACGGTGGCTTCGGATACGGCGCTAATCATCTTGGCGCCATGACGGATGATGCCCTGGCGCTCGACCTGCGTGCCGATCATGAAGCCGGGGACATCGGCCAGGAACAGCAGCGGCACGTTGTAGGCGTTGCAGCTCCAGATGAAGCGCGCGGCCTTGTCGGCGGAGTCGCCGAACAGCACGCCGCCCTTGACCTTGGGCTGGTTGGCGACGATCCCGACGGCACGCCCGTCCAGCCGCGCGAAGCCGACCAGCAGCTCCTTGGCCCAGCGTGCGTGGATCTCCATGAATGAGTCGGCGTCGAGCAGCGCGTCGAGCAGCAGCTTCATGTCGAAGGGCTTGTTCTCGTCGGCGGGGATCAGATCGGCGATCGCGACCTGCTCACCATCGCTCGAGGCTTGCTCGCGATCGACCCCGCCGCGCGCGCATGCGTGCGCGCGCGCGGGCGCGGCGGGGGGCGCAACGGGCGGCTCGTCCTCCCAGCGGCTGGGCAGGTAGGAGAGGTAGCGCTTAGCGGCATCGATGCCCTCCTCGTCGCTCTTGACCAGCATGTGCGCGCACCCGGAGACGCCGGTGTGCATCCGCGCGCCGCCCATCTCCTCGAGCGTGACGTTCTCGCCGATCACCATCTGCGCCATCCGTGGCGAGCCGAGGTACATGGAGGCGTTGCCGTCGCGCATGATCACGATGTCGCAGAACGCGGGGATGTAGGCGCCACCGGCGGCGGAGGGCCCGAACAGCACGCAGACCTGTGGCACGAGCCCGGAGAGCTTGACCTGGTTGTGGAAGATGCGCCCGGCGCCGCGGCGACCGGGGAACATCTGGACCTGCTCGGTGATGCGCGCGCCGGCGGAGTCCACGAGATAGACCATCGGGACGCGCAGCTCCAGAGCGCGCTCCTGGATGCGCAGGATCTTCTCCACCGTCTTGGGCCCCCACGAGCCGGCCTTGACGGTGGGATCGTTGGCCATCAGCGCGACCGGGCGCCCGCCGATTCGCCCGAGGCCGGTGACGACCCCGTCAGCGCCGAGGCCGTCCTGCTGCCAATTGGCGAGCAGCGCCTCCTCGGCGAACGAGTCGGCGTCGAGCAACCGCGCGACGCGCTCGCGCACCGGCAGCTTGCCCTGCTCTCGCGCCTTCTCGCGGTGGCGCTCGGGGCCACCCGCGAGGGCGCGCCCGGTGGCCTCCTCGAGCGCGCTTACAGTCGCGACGCCCTCGGTTGCCGCTTCGAGCTTGCCGGCGCCCGGCGCGTCCTGAGCGCCTTCGGACCCGCTCACCACCACTGCCCGCCGGGCCCGCGGTGCCACTGGCGCCGGCGTCCCCGCGCGAGGCGGCGTTCGTGGCGAGCCTGCAGGCGCGCTTCGACGACCTCGAGATCCGAGCCGGGCCCGAAGAGCCGCCAGCCGTCGCGCACGACGGGCAGCAACGTGAAGGCGATGACCCAGCCGGGCCAGAAGGCCCCGTGTGCGCCCGCGGCGACCCACGCGCCGGAGCAGATCGCCGCCAGTGTGGCCGAGCCGCCGGCCTCCTGCGCGAGGCGTCGACGCAGTTGGCTCTTGCGCTTGGAGAGAGCGCGCGCGACGGTGGTTGAGCTGACGGGGAGGTCGACTTTCAGCTGGTCGAGGTCGGCGCGCGTCATCGCGCGGTAGGCGCCGCCGATGCGATCCTCGAGCTCCTCGGCGGTGAGTCGCCCGGCGAGCGCGTGCTCACGCAGCTCCTCGACGGCCTGCTCGCGATCGGCGTCGGCGACGCGCAGCTTCGACAGATCGCTCATACCGAGAGATTACTCGCCTTGGAGCGGGGCTTGACCTGCTTGTGCTTGCTTTTGAAGCGTTTCCTGGCGGCGGCGATGCAGCTCGCGCGCTTGGCCTTCTTGCCGATTCGCCGGCAAGCCTCGATCGCCCGGGCGAGCTTCTGGACGGTGGTCAGGCTTGCCGGCTTGGCGTTCGATCCTGTGTTCGCTGGCGCTCCGGTTCCGAGGATCGTTCCGGGCGTCGTCGCGGAGCCGCCACCGGTGGTCGTTCCAGAGGTCGAACTCGAGCCACCGCCGCCTGTGCCTCCCGACCCTCCGCCGCCGCTGGCCGCGACGGTGTAGTGGATCGTCGCGGTGGCGCTCAGGCCGTCGAGACTCAGCGCCGTGACGGTATAGCTGTGCGGACCGGCGGTCGAGCTGTCCAGCGTGCCGGCTGGGCCGGCGGCGCCGTTGGAGTCCGTGCAGGAGGCAATTCCGGGTCCGCCGGCGCCTTCGGCGCAGGAGAAGCTCGTCGTGACGCTTTCGCCGACGGCATAGGTCTGGCCGTCGGCCGGCGCCGCGATCGAGGCTGTCGGCGGCCCGATCGCGGCGCCGCTGACCGTGATCGACGAGGTCTGTGTGGAGGCGTCGGCGCTACCGGCGCCGTCGCTGACGGTCAGCGACACCTGGTAGACGCCGGGGTCGAGGTAGACGTGTTTCGCGCTCGCGCCGCTTGTGGTGTCGATCGGCGAGCCGTCCCCGTAGTTCCATTCGTAGGTTGTGATCGGCGCGCTGATGTCGTAGGAGCCGCGCCCGTCGAAGCTCACGACCTGGCCGCTCACGGAACTCGCGGGCGCGGTGAACGAGGGGGTCGGCCCGATCCTCGCAACGCAGCCGGCGGCTTCGCTCGCCGCCGGCGTCGTGGTCGGCGCATCGCTCCAGATCTGCTGGGTGTAGTAGCTGTGGCCGCCGATCAGCTGGTTGAAGGCGGTCTTTTCGCCGAGGCTGCCGCCGAGCGGGGTTCCGTAGATGTCGGGCTGCGTTTCGACGACGGGGTAGGTGCACTTGTCGGCGGCCTCGTTGCCTTCGGCGTCGAGGTAGCCGGTCCCGGCGGGGTCGGTGGCGGACTCGAGGAGCTCGTGAATCTCGGAGTCGAGCGTGCCGTCGGCGTCGGCGTTGGCGCCGACGCCGGAGGGAGCCTGTTCGGAGTTGCATTCGGACTCCTCGGGCAGGACGCTGTATGTCGCGACCCTGTTTTCGGGCCCGATTTTGGTGATCTGGCTGTGGTAGGCGCAATAGCCTTCGAGTGTCGAGAATGTGCATTCGCCGGGTCCGAGGCAGCTGGCGACGCCCGGCGGGGTATAGAGGAGGTACTGCGCCTGCGGCGCCCCGGCCGCGTCGGTCGGCCATCCGTGAACTTCGATCTGGTGGCTGATCTCCTGCTGAATCTGCGCATCAGTGACACATGGGTTGACGGTGCAGCCGCCGGGTTTGTCCGGCGTCGGATAGGGCGTCGTGTCGGTGAGCTCCGCACCGAACGTGACTGTGCCGGTGATGTGTTCACCGGCTTGATTTGCGTACTGCCCGGCGACTGAGAACTCGTCGGTGGTGAGTTCGCCCTCGGCTTGCAGGTCTCTTGCGTACTGGACGATCGGCTGCGTGTAGCCCGCGGAGAATTCGCCCTGGGGATCCCAGAAAATCAGGTACAGCTTCGAGGTGAGCATCAGCGGGCCGTGGTGATAGCTCAGCGGCGACTGTGGACCGCCGACGGTCAACGGTGCGGCGCGGCGGGGCGCCGCGAGCAGGCCGTGGGCTCGGGGCGCGGGCGTCACGCCGTAGGCGTTGCCGTGAATGATCACGAGCCTGCCCTGCGCGGTGGCGGCGACGAAAGCGATCAGCGCGAGCGCGGCGAGCGGCGCGATTGCGGCGCGCCGCCGAATGCCACTGAGCGCGAGCCGACCGGCCGCCGGCGATGTGGCGTCCCTCAATCCAGTGTGCCTCACTCCGGACGAAGCATAGGGGCCGCGGGGCGTGCTCGGTTACCAGTGTGGTCGGTCTGCCAGCAACGGGCAGTCTGGCGGCGTCCAGGGCGCGTGGTAGTTTCCCCCGATGCGTCGAGCACGCCGACTGATCGTCGCGGCCGCGCTGCTGGTAGCTGGATCGCTTCCCCTCCTCGCTCCCGCCGAAGCGCTCTCGGGAACACCGGCCGCAACCCGCGGCCGCGACGGTGCGAAAGTTGCGGCTACGGCCCCGAGCTCGACGGTCGTGGCCCCGCCGGAGATCTCGCTGCCACTGAGCCTCTCGGGCGCGCGGACGCAGATCGCGATGCCCCCGGTGGGCCTGTCGCTGGAGTACTCGACGATGGCTCAGGATCTCGGCACCGGCGCGTGTCCGCCCGCGGCGCTGACCGCGGAGCTGCGCCGGCTCGGTTCGCCGCCGCTGGCGCTGGCCGGCGAGAGCCAGGATCTGACGGTTCCGGCCGAAGTGCTCCCGAGCCCGCCGTCGTGGGAAAGCGCGACGCTCTACCCGCTGCCGGCGTCCTTTTGGGGCCAACTGCACTGCCTGCTGACCGGCGCCGGCGATCCGCTGGACGCGGGCTTGAACCTGCGCAAGGGCGTGCCGTCGTGGGCGACGCTGATGGTGGCCGGCGCGCAGAGCGCGGCGACGAACGGCCTGGAATTCTCGCTCGGCAATGAGCCGGACCTGTACTCGCTGCACAACTACACCTCGCTCACGCAGGCGCTCCCCAACGGGGAAGCGACAGCGGTCGGCCTATACCTGCAGCTCGCGAGCGCGCTGGCGCCGACGGTCGGAGCGGCGCCGGTGATCGGACCGGAACTCGCGCGGCCTGGGAGCTGGCGGCGGTCGCTGCCGCGGATCATCGCGCAGCTGCGCGAGCGAACGGTCGGCGTGCACCTCTACCCGCTCTCGGCCTGCGGGGGCCCCGGCGCGGTGACGATCCCGCGACTGCTCGGCTCGGGCGCGGCCGACGCGCCGCGCAGCCTCGCGTGGGTCGTCGCGGACGCCGACGCCGCGCACGTCCCGGCGGTCATCAGCGAGGCGAACTCCGCGTCCTGCGGCGGGGAGGCCGGCGTCTCGGATAGCCCGGCTGCGGCGGTGTGGGCGGTGCGCTTCGTCCTCGACGCGCTAAGCACGGGCTTCCAAGAGGTGCGCTTTCACTTCAGCGACGGCCCCTACGACCCATTCGTCGTGCAGGGCGATCAGGTCGTCGATCGGCCCCTGGAGAGCGCGCTGGTCGCGCTCAACCAGTGGCTACCGGTCGGCGCCTCGATCCAGACCCTCGCGCACGTTCGCGGGCTCGTGGCGACCGCGATCGCGCCAGCTCCGAGCGCCCCGCAGCCGAGCAGCGGCGGCTCGAGCGCCGCCGCGTCGGAGACTCCTCAGCTGATCCTCGACAACGAGAGCACCAAACCTCAGACGATCGTCCTGAGCGGGGTGCCCACGGCGCAAGTCCAGCTGCTGGGCGCGACGCGCGCGGGGCTGCAAACGGAGCCGTTGAGCTCCGCGCACGATCGCATCGCGCTGACCGTCGCCGCCAACAGCGTGGCGGCCGTCCTGCGCTGACCTTTGGCCCGACCGCCGCCGCGCGCGGACCCCCGCCGCGCGCGGACCGCGCGCTACCTACAGTGCGGCGTTCGGCTGCGGCGACTCGCCGGAGTAGTCGTAGAAGCCGATCCCGGACTTGCGCCCGTACCAGCCGGCGGCGAGCATCTTGCGCAGCGTGGGCGGCTGCGCGAAGCGCCGCTCGCGGAACTCCTCGAAGAGGACGTCGCAGATCGCGCCCATCGTGTCGAGACCGACGAAGTCGGCGAGCGTCAGCGGACCCATGGGGTGGCCGGCGCCGGCCTTCATCGCGTCGTCGATCTCGGCGATCGAGCCGACCTGCTCTTCGTGCGCGCGGATCGCGTCGAGCATGTAGGGGACCAGCAGGCGATTGACGATGAACCCGGCTTTGTCGCGCGTGGGGATCGCGAGCTTGCCCTCGGAGCGGATGAACTCCAGCGCCGTGTCGAACGTCTCCTGGGAGGTCGTCACGCAGCGCACGACCTCGACCAGCTTCATGACCTGCGCGGGGTTGAAGTAATGCACGCCGACGAACTGCTGCGCGCGGCTCGTGGCGGCGGCCTGGTCGATCACGGACAGCGAGGAGGTGTTCGTCGCGAAGATCGCCTCCGGCTTGACGATCTCGTCGATCTCGCGCCACATCTCGAGCTTCAGGGGGAGGTTCTCGGTGATCGCCTCGATCACGAGGTCGCAGCCGGCCAGAGCGCCGTAGTCGGTGGTGCCGTTGATGCGCGCGCGCACCGCGTCGGCGTCCTCCTGGCTGGACTTGCCCTTCTCCACAGCTCGTGCGAGCTGCTTCTCGATCTTGCCGACGCCCTTGGCGAGCGTCTGCTCGTCGACCTCGCGCAGAACCACCTCGTAACCTGCGTGGGCTGCGACCTGCGCGATGCCGTGACCCATCAGGCCCGCGCCCAGCACTCCCACCTTCTCGATCTGCTGCGCCATGTGCTTGTCCTTGCCCCTCTTCGCTTGGGATTTCAATGTTCAAAAAAATCGGGCAGGCAGCCTAATCGATAGGGGCGCGAGACGGTGAAAGCGGGGACGCGAGAGGATGAAAGCGCTCGGGCACGAGCGGCGTTAGCTCATCGGTGAAGCCGATTTGATGATCGTGTGCGTCGTGTCCTTCCTCAATGAGGCCCGGCACTTGGGGACGTTTCTGGAGTCCATTAACCGCCAGTTGCGTTTCCCGGATCTGCTGATGCTGGTCGACGACGGCTCCAGCGACGCCTCCGCGACGCTCGCGTCGGAGTTTGCCGCGGGGCGAGAGGACGTGCGTGTGCTGCGCCGTCCGCAACGGCCGCCAGAGCGCGATCGGCTAGCGCAGGCGGGCGAGCTGCGTGCCTTCCACTGGGGCCTCGAGCAGGTCGACGTGCCGTGGGACGTGGTCGTCAAGATGGACGCCGACCTGCAGCTGAGCAGCGACCTATTCCAGACCATGGAACGTGCTTTCCGCGACAGGCCGACGCTGGGGATCGCCGGTAGCTACCTGGCGGTCGTCGACGAGCGCAGTGGCCGCACGCGACGGGAGCCCTGTCTGCGCAGCCACGTCCGCGGTCCTACCAAGTTTTACCGTCGGGAGTGCTTCGAGCAGATATCGCCGATCCCGGCCTTCCTGGGATGGGACACGATCGATGAGATCACCGCGCGGATGCGCGGCTGGGAGGCAATGAGCCTCCCTTGCCCGCAGGGCGACTCCATTCATCTCAGGCCGACCGGCCACGCAGACGGCCGCCTGCGGGCGCAATACCGGTGGGGCCGCTGCGCGTATGGCATCGGCCAGCATCCGCTATGGGTGCTGCTGAGCGCGGCGCGTCGCGCGAGCGAGCGGCCCCGGATTCTCGGGTCGCTCGCCTTCCTAGGGGGCTGGCTGGTGGCCGCTGCGCGCCGGGATCAGCGCGCAGCATTGGAGGTTAGGGCCCACGGCCGCGGGGAACAGCTCGCGGAGCTGCGCCGGCGAGCGCGAGCGCTCGCACCCGGGCGGCAATCGGAAGTGGCATTCTGAAGGCCTGCGCTGCGATCCTCGCGGAGCTTGGATTGATCGATGCCAGCCGGCCATGCCCCATTCGCGCTGTGGAACCGCAGCTGTAGGTTGCGCCATCGCGGTGAGAACCGCACGGGACAGGCACACGCCCATGGTGGGGAGCACAGCGAAGTGAGGGTCGAGGTGTTGCTCGACCCACTTCGATAGCCGAGTGAGCCGAACACCGCGCGGTGCAGGTAGCCTGGAGTGGTGTCGACCGAAGAGACCTTCGACCTCGCCGCGGCGGGCCTGCGCGCGGACGGAACCGATCTTCGGATTTCCGTGGAGGTGCTCGCGAGCAAGCTCGAGCGCGCGCTGCCGGGACAGGCGCACGTGGAGCGCCACGGCGGGGGGCTGCTGGGGCGCGGCGAGAAACACGTGCGCCGCGTGCGGGTGCAGCTGGGCGCCAACCGCTACCAGCTGAACGTCGAGGGAGACCGTGTGCAGGGCTTCCGCGAGCGCAAGGTCGGAGGGATCGCGATCAAGCGCGAGCCGCTGGACCCGCAGGCGTGGGTGAGCGAGCTGAGCGAAGAACTGCGCGCGGAGGCGGAGCGCAGCGCGCAAGCGCGCGAGTCCCTGCAGAGGCTGGTCGGATGAGATGGCGCGCGACGCGGACAGCGGGTCGGGGCGCGCGCCGGACGCTGATCCGGGCGAGGCGGCGGACGCCGAGCGGCAGGCATCGCTGGAGCGCATCGAAGCGGGCGGAATCCCCCTGGCAGCCGAGCGCCGTTTGCGCGAGCTGGGCGAGCACGGCGGCTCGTTCACCTCGGACTTCTCGGTCGCGGACTTCGCGCTTTGCCACAAGTTGGGCCTGCGCCCGCTGGCGCAGGTAATGGGCAGCTCGATCTACCAGGTCGGCTACCAGTCCACGCCGTGGCCGTCGGCGGTGGGCGGGGCTTCATGTTCGAGATCAAGCGCTCTCAGAAGCGTGGAACGAGGTGCGCGAACTCGCGCTGGGGCGGCTCGCGCAGGAGGCGGGCCACCTTGGTGCGGACGCAGTGGTGGGCGTGGATCTGCGCACCGGCGAGCACGACTGGGCGGAAAACTCGATCGAGTACGTCGTGATCGGAACGGCCATGAGGCGCGGCCAGCCAGGCAAGCCGACGGGCCCACGCGCGGCGATGCGCCGGCCGCGCCGCGGTGCCCCCGTGCTGACGGAGTTGCGGTCGCCGATTACGCCAAGCTGCTCAGCGCGGGCATGGAGCCACTGGGAGTGGTTGCGTGGAGCTCCGTGTTCTTCGTCGGCGCGTCCTACTCGACGCAGATGATGGGCGGCGGCGGCGGATGGGCTTCACTCAAAACCAGGAGCTGCCCGAATTCACCCAAGGCGTGTACAGCGCCCGCGAGCGGGTCGTGGAGCGCCTGAACGCCAGGCGGCGCAAGCTGGACGCCAGCGGCGTTATCGGCGTGCGCATCGCGCACGGCATCCAGCGCACCACGTGGGCGCCGGCACCTATTCGCGCGGCGGACTGATGGTGACCTTCCACGCGATCGGCACCGCCATCCGCGAGGATCGCGCGACGATCCCATATGCGCCCGAGACCATTGTCGACCTGACGACCTAGAGGCGAGCCAAACATGAGCCCGACACGAGGAGCAGCAGCATGAGCGACGTCGAAGAGAGCGAGAGCACCTACGACCCCACGTCGCTCGAGGGCGTCCCGAGGCGGGCAGGGCGCGCCTGCAGCAAAATCGTGCGGGCCTGTTCACCTCAGACCTGAGCGTCAACGAGTTCCTGCTGATCAAGCAGGCAGGCTTCGATCCGGTCGGGCTGGTCGTCGGCAGCTCGATCTACCACATCGGCATCCAGGTGGCGGGCTGGAAGAAGAGCCAGGAGATGACAGTGCTCTCCGAAGCGATGTACGGCGCGCGCCAGCTTGCGATGACGCGCATGGAGGAGGAGGCCGACCAGCTCGGGGCCGACGGCGTGGTAGGCGTGCGCCTGGACATCGGCCGCTATGAGTGGGGCCAGGACATGGCCGAGTTCATCGCGATCGGCACGGCTGTCAAGCACCGCGAGGGCGTGCTGCACCGTGCTCCCAACGGGCGCCCCTTCACCAGCGACCTCTCCGGCCAGGACTTCTGGACGCTGCTGCGCACCGGGCACCGGCCCGTGGGGATGGTGATGGGCAGCTGCGTCTACCACGTGGCGCACCGCGGCATGCTCAAGTCGATGGCGCAGACAGGGCGCAACGTGGAGCTGTCGAACTTCACCCAGGCGCTGTACGACGCGCGCGAGCTGGCGATGGAGCGGATGCAGTCCGAGGCGCAGACGCTGAGCGCGGAGGGCATCGTCGGCGTCGACCTGCAGGAGAAGAGCCACGGCTGGGGCAGCCACACGATCGAGTTCTTCGCTGTGGGCACGGCGATCGTGCCGACCGAGGGCCACGACGCGCTCGATCGAGGAGGAGCCAACGCCGGTAGCTGGACGCGGGGCGAACCTCTGAGCAGTTCCTGCGCGCCCACGATTTGGACCAATGGACCCGAGATGAGCCGTGAATCGTCACCGAGGACCGCGGCGCGGTCCGCCACATGGTGCTGAACCGCCCGGAGAAGCGCAACGCGATGAGCCAGGAGCTGCTGCGCGCGCTCGCCGACGCGCTGCGGGAGGCCACCGCCGATGAGTCGGTGCATTGCGTGGTGCTGCGCGGCGAGGGCCCGGTGTTCTCGGCCGGCGTCGACCTCGGCGAGCTGATGGCATCGGCCGGCCAGCCCGGCACGTTGCGCCCATTCCGCAACATGTTCCTTGAATGCCCGAACCTCTGCGAAGCGATGCCCAAGCCGGTCATCTGCCAGATCCACCAGCACCTGCGTGGGCGGCGCGCTGGAGGTGGCGCTGGGCTGCGACCTGCGGATCGCCTCCGACGGGCTCAGCTGGGGCTGCCGGAGGTGAAGTTCGGGATCATCCCCGACGTGGGCGGCTCCACGCGCCTGCCGGCCGTCGTCGGCCTGGGCCGCGCGAAGGAGCTGATCATGACCGGCGCGCACGATCGACGCGGCCGAGGCCGAGCGCATCGGTCTGGTCAACCGCGTGGTCGCGGCCGAGGAGCTGGAGCCGGCGCGCAGGCACTTGTGGACGAGCTGCTGGCCAACTCGCCCGTCGCGGTGGGCCGCGCCAAGCGCGTGATCGACGCCTCGGCGCGCCCCGCGCTTGCGACGACGCTGGAGATGGAGGTGGCGGTGCAGGAGTACTGCGTGGCGGCGATGCGCGAGAGGGCGCGCGAGGCGGAGAGGCAGGCGTCCGGTGCTATGCCGGCAGCAACTGCATAGCGTCCACGTGACGCGGGCGCATGACCGAGAAGTGTCGATGATCAAGCGTGGCCAGCTTCGGCTCTCGCAGGCGCTCAGCGACCGCGAGCACGGCGGCATCGACGAAGCCGACGTGCAGGTCTACGTACGTGGCGAGCAGTTCATCTACACGCCGGTAGTCCGAGCTCTCGAGGTCTTCTATCTCGAGGGCGCCACTTCCGATCTGCTCGAGCACTGCGGAAAAGCGACCGTCCGTGGAGTGCCGGCATAGCCAGTCGACCTCGGGTAACACCGGCGCGGGCACGACGCGTGACTCTCGTACCTCATCTAACAGCTGCGCGCACGCCGAGTGATGACGGTCCTTGCGGTCCAGCGCGGCGTACAACACACCGCTATCGATTACGAGACCCAAGGATCGGGCTCGTAGAAATCCCCGCTTGCCAGCGCGGAGAGGTCGCTGCGCCCCGATGAGAATGCCCCGATGCAGGTGAGCGGTGGCGGTATCCGCTCATCCTCGCCAGCGCCCAACTCGTGCTCCATCGCATCCCGCACGACTTGCGCAACCGAGATCCCGCGCTCGGCTGCGCGACGCTTGGCTCGTTCGACCGAGCTCCGGATCGGCCTGAATCATCAGTCTTTGCATCATGCTGCAATCATGCTAGCAGTACGCCACTCCACAGGGCCGGCGACCAGCGTGTGGCTACCGAGCGGCCGCCCGAGCACCTCCTGCACGCGGCGCGCGCAGGCGAGCAGCGCGTCCAGGTCGACGCCGGTGGCGATCCCCATCTCGTGCAGCATCGAGACGAGATCCTCGGTGGCGATGTTGCCGGTGGCGCCGGCCGGGACCGGACAGCCGCCGAGCTCGCCGAAGCTCGACTCGAAGCTCGTCGACTCCCGCCTCCAAGCGCGGCGAGCACGTTCGCGAGGCCCTGCCCGCGGGTGTTGTGGAAGTGCGCGGTGAGCTCGCACCCCCTCGCCGAGCTCGCGCGTCGCGGCTTGCGCGTGAAGAGCTCGCCCACCTGAGCGCGGGTTGGCCATGCCGGTGGTGTCCCCGAAACCGATCTCCTGCGCGCCGGCGTCGCGCAGGCGCGCGGCGATCTCGAGCACGCGCTCGGGCGGCACGCGGCCCTCGTAGGGGCAGCCGAAGGAGGTGGAGATGACGGCCTCGCAGCGCAGGCCCGCCGCGCGCGCGCGCGCGCAGCACGCTTCTCGAGCGCCGTCGAGCGACTCCTCGATCGAGCGGTTGACGTTCTTGCGGTTGTGCGTCTCGGACGCGGACAGGAAGACGTTGATCTCATCGAACGCCGCGCGCGCGCCGTCGCTGAGCCTCGCGCAGCGCCAGCGCATTGCTCCAGGCCGCGCTCGTTGGGGATCAGCACGCTGACGGCGACCTCCTCGCGGCACGTCGATCCGCGCGAGCACCTCCGCGGCGTCGGCGAGCTGCGGGATCACGTCGGGGCGCACGAAGCTCGTGACCTCCAGGCGCCGCAGCCCGGTGCGCGCGAGCGCGTCGATCAACTCGACCTTGCGCTCGGTGGGGATCGATCTCGGGCTCGTTCTGAAAGCCGTCGCGCGGGCCGACCTCGCGGATGCCTTGCGGCATCGGGATACGCGCATCATAGCTCTGTTAACATCGACAGGCCGCCGCTGACGTTCAGCGTCTGGCCCGGTCACATACGAGGCGTCATCGGAGGCGAGGAACGCGATCGCCGCCGCGACCTCCTCGGGCTCGCCGGAGCGCCGAGCAGCGTCGGTTGACCATGCCCTGCTTCAGCCGCTCGCCGAGCTCGCCGAGCAGCTGCGGCGCGGCGTTCAGCAGCGGCGTCTCGATCGGCCCGGGCGCGACGGCGTTGAGCGCACGCGGTAGCGCGCCGACTCGCGCGCGATCGCCTTGGTGAAGCCGATCACGCCGGCCTTCGCGGCCGAGTAGACCGCGGAGCCCTGCGAGCCGACGCGCCCGGCCTCGGAGGCGACGTTGACGATCGCAGCCGCTGCGGCGCTCTTGCATGCCGGGCAGCACGGCGTGGGTGACGGCGAGCACTCCGCGCAGGTTGACGCCGAGCACGAAGTCCCACAGCCCGTCGTCGCTGTTGACGAAGAAGGAGAACAGGTCGGTGCCGGCGTTGTTGACGAGCACGTCGATCGGCCCGAGCTGCTCCTCGGTCGCGGCGACCGCGGCGCGCACGGAGGCGGTGTCGGTGACGTCGAGCGTGCAGGCCGAACGCCGTCGAGCTCGCCGGCGACCTCGCGGGCGCCCTCCTCGTTGACGTCGCCGATCGCCACGCGCGCGCCTTCGGCGGCGAGCCGGCGTGCGGTGGCCGCGCCGATCCCGGAGGCGCCGCCGGTGACGAGCGCCGTCTTGCCCTCGAACCTCATGTGGAGCAAGCCATGCGTGAGTCGGTCGCGGCGCCCTCCAAATACTCGGCCCTCGTGCCGCCCCGCCGACGATACTCCGCCGTCTGCTGCGTACCCCTCGGCCCGGTCGCAATCATCGGCGCCTCGGGAGCGCTCGGCTTCGGCCTCGCGGTGCGACTGGGACGCGCGGGCGTGCCGGTCGTGATCGGCTCGCGCGACGCAGAGCCGTGCCGTCGAGGCCGCCGACCGCGCGCGGGCGGCTGTGCCGGACGGGCGGCTTCACCGGCGCCGAGAACGCGCAGGCGGTCGGCGCCGGCGAGACGATCGATCCTGAGCGTGCCCTTTCGCAGCCAGTCGGAGACGCTCACAAACCTCAAGGGCGCGCTGCGCCCGGGCCAGCTGCTGATCGACGCGACCGTCCCGCTGGCGGCCGCCGTGAGCGGACGGCGACGCGCATGCTCGGCGTGTGGCAGGGCTCGGCCGCGCAGGCGGCCCTGGAGATGGTGCCCGAGGGCGTGAGAGTCGTCTCCGCCCTGCACACCGTCTGCGCCGCCTCGCTGACCGACCTGGACCACGACGCTCGGCCAGGACGTGCTCATCTGCGGCGACTCGCGCGAGGACAAGCGCGCGCGGCGCTGCTGCTCGAGCGGATCGAGGGACTGCGCTGCGTGGACTGCGGGCGCCTGGAGATGGCGCGCATCGCCGAGTCGATGACCGCGCTGATGATCTCGATCAACGCCAAGCACAAGACTCACGCGGCGTGCGCATGACCGGCCTGCCGCGAGCGACCTCGCTGGGAGTGAGCGCAGCCAGACGCGGACCGGTGGTCGTGCTCGCCGGCGGCACCGGCGGCGCGAAGCTCGCGCGCGGCATGCTCGACGTCGTCGGGTCCCGACGAGCTGGTCGTGATCGCCAACACGGGCGATGACATCGAGATCTACGGCTCCCACGTCTCCCCCGACCCCGACCTCGTCTCCTTCTGGCTGGCCGACCTGATCAACGAGCGCGGCTGGGGCATGCGAGGGCGACACCTTCGCGGTGATGGACGCGCTGCGCGCACTCGGCGTGGATGTGTGGTTCAACCTCGGCGACCGCGACCTCGCCTGGTGCCTGGAGCGCGCGCGGATGCTCGCGGACGAGGGCCTGCGCCCCACCGAGGCGCTCGCGCGGCTGAACGAGGCGATCGGCGTGCGCGCGCGCGTGCTGCCGATGTGCGACGAGCCGCGTGCGCACGCTGGATTCGCAGCGGCGCCGGCTGGCGCGACTTTCAGGAGTTCATGATCCGCGACCGTGCCGAGGGCCCGGTGGAGGGCATCGAGTTGCGCGGGATCGAGCACGCGCGGCCGACCGCGGAGGTGCTCGCGGCAATCGATCGCGCGCGCGCAATCGTGATCGGTCCGTCGAATCCGCTGATCTCGATCGATCCGATCCTCGCGGTCCCCGGCATGCGCGAGGCGCTGACGCGCGCGGTGGCGCCCGTCGTGGCGGTCAGCCCGATCGTCGGCGGCGAGGTGCTCAAGGGACCGACGGCGGCGTTCATGGCATTCGCCGGGCGCGAGCTCAGCGCGCGCGGCGTCGCCGAGCACTACGGCACGCTGCTCGACGGGATCGTCAGCGACGAGGCGCCCCCGGTGGACGCCACGAGCGCGGCGGACGCGGCGAGCGCGCTCGCGACGCTGCGCATCGACACGCGCATGCCCGACGCGCCGTCGCGGGCGCGCGTGGCGGAGCGAACGCTCGCCTTCGCGGACGAGCTCGCGCGCGGTTAGCCGGTACGCAACCGCCGAGACGCGCGGCTAGCTCGCGGCGGTTGCGGCTGCGACGCGCTGCTCGCGCCAGGCGTTCAAGGCGTCGATCGCGCCGTAGCTGACGCGCTCGAGGAACGTGTCGCGGTCGTTGGCGTGCGGCAGCGGCTCCGCGGGCACCTCGACGCCGAGGAACGCGCAGAGCGGCTCCCAGCCTTCGGTGACGTCCCACACGAGCAGCCGCTCGGCGGGGACGATGCGCTGGACCTCCTCGTTGTGGCGCACCATCTGCTCGATCAGCTGCGCGGGCTCGGCCCACCCGTCCTTGAACGAACCCTGCGGCCCCCAGAACATGCGGTCGACGAGGTCCAGATAACGGCGCCAGGGGGCGTCGATCTCGCCGCGCGCGCTCGCGAGCAGACGGATCAGCGACTCGCCGTGGCTCAACGGGACGATCGTCTCGCGGAAGCTGGGCTCCCACTTCTCGGGATCGCGCACGCTCAGCAGAACCTTCGCGTCGGGGTACGCATCCATCAGCTCGCGGTAGAAGTAGCCGCCGGGCCAGTCGACCGTCGAGGCGTGGTCGCCGAAAATCTCATCCCACGGCGGCTCGCCGTCGAGCGCGCGGTTCCAGAGCGCGACGTGACCCAGGTCGGCGATCACGTTGACCCAGTGATAGGCGGGCCCGAAACCAAGCTGCTCCAGGGCCAGCTTCTGCGTGAGGGTGCCCGTGCGGGGCAGGCCGGCTCCAATAACCTCGATTGTGCTCATCGCGCTCCTGTTCGTGGGGTTCGCGCCGCCGGGATCTCCGGATCGCGGCGCGCGCGCCGCAAGTCTATGGCTGACGCCGGCCCCAGGGTGCCGGGCGGATTGTCAATCGCTTTCGTGATGAACGTGAAGAAGTTCGTAAGCTCTCCGCACGGCGCCTGGCACGGCCGCGAATATGCCGCCTGCCGCGCTATTGTGTTGAAAGTTAGCTCGACGTAACAGAACCCTAACCTATCGTTTCAACCCGCTATCCGAGAGGTTCCGCAAGTTGAAGGCCATCGGCGCCGGCTTCGGCCGCACAGGGACGATGTCTTTGAAGGTTGCGCTGGAGGAGCTCGGCGCGGGTCCGTGCTTTCACTGCCCGGATCCCGATGCCACGAGCAGCGCCGATCGACAGCAACGCGAGCCGGCCGCGGCCCTCGCCTCGTCCGACGGCCGCTCGACCCTCCGGTTACGCGAGCTCGCATCCGCTGGCCCGGCGGAGTCGGGCGGGGACCGCGAGGAGGTCGACTGGCGCGCGACGCTCGACGGCTGGGGCTCCACGGTGGGCTGGCTCGGAGCGCGCTATTACCGCCAGATGCTCGACGCGTGGCCGGACGCGCTCGTGCTGCTCACGGTGCGCGATCCCGACGCGTGGTACGCGAGCTGTCGCAACGCCATCGAGGCGGACGCGCCGATCTGGGACAGCGTCTTCGAGGGCCGCTTTGCCGAGCGCGAGCACGCGATCGAGCTCTACCGCCGGCACAACGAAGAGGTCATGAGCACGGTGCCGCGCGAGCGGCTGCTGGTCTACGAGGTCGCGCAGGGCTGGGAGCCGCTGTCGGAGTTCCTCGGCGTGCGGCCCCCCGGGGGCCCCTTTCCGCACCTCAACCGCGCGGAGTCTCTGCGGGAAGAGCCGCAGAACGCGCGGCGCTCGCGCGCGCAGACGCCGCGCCGAGCGGGATCGACCTCCGTGAGCCCCCGCCGATCGGGCTCCGTGAGTCAACCGGCACGAAACGGTCGCAACCCGGGCGTCCCCACGGCGCGCATTGCGGGCCTGACCGTCGCGGACTCCCCGACGACGTTCTCCCAGGAGGACGTCCTGAACCTGCTGGGCCTGAAGGGCGACGAGTTCGCGGAGCGCATCTTCGCGCGCAGCGGCGTGCAGCGGCGCCATCTCAACCTCGAGACGGACTTCCTGGATGACACGCTGCGGGGCCGCACGGCGCGAGTCGAGGACGAATTGATGCGGTACGCGATCCAGGCCGTCGATCGGCTCGGCGTCGATCCCCAGGAAATCGGGACGGTGGTGACGGCGAGCCTCTACTCGCTGGGCTGCCCCTCGCTGGCGCACAGGCTGCTCGACTACTACGAAATGGACCCGGCGACCGACAAGTACCACATCAGCGGGGTCGGCTGCGCGAGCGCGGTGCCGCTGCTACGCCTGGCCTCGCAATCGCTGCCGCAGCATCCCGGCAAGCACAGCCTCGTGGTGGCGGCGGAGAGCATGAGCAGCCTCTTGACGCGCGCGCGGCCGGGGGACCAGCGAGCGAAGACGGTGGGCTCGGCGATCTTCGGCGACGGCTGCGGCGCGGCGCTGCTCTCCGGCGAGCACGACGCCGCGGGACCGACGATCGTGGCCTCGCAGGTTCATCAGATCGCGGACACCCTGGGGGCGGTAAGCCTGGCGTTGAGCGCGGAGGACAGCTACCTGCACCTCGCGCGTGAGCTCCCGGACCTCGCGGCGGCGGGGCTGGGCGAACTGGTCGCGGGTTTCCTGCACCGCAACCGCCTGGGCCGCTCGGGCGTGGATCATTGGATCGTGCACCCCGGCGGCCGGCGCATCGTGGAATCGGTGCAGGACGTGCTGGAGCTCTCGCACGAGGACGTGGCGATCAGCTGGGAGGCGCTCGCCGAGCACGGCAACGTGGGGACGCCGTCGATTATGTACGTGCTGAAGGACACCATCGAGCAGCGCCGCCCGCGGACCGGCGAGCATGGCCTGATGGTGACGATCGGGCCCGGCGTGAGCGTCGGCCTGATGCTGCTGCAGTTCTGAGGGTCGCCGGCCGCCAGCGGTCCCGTGCGCGAGTCGAGATAGGCTCCGCGCAGCGATGCGCACCGCAGCGATCCTCCCCGTCAAGCGCTTCTCGGACGCCAAGCAGCGCCTTGGAGCGAGCGTCGCGGATCCCCTGCGGCTGGATCTGGTGCGGGCGATGGTGGGCGATGTGTTGAGCGCGCTGGAGCGCTGCGCGTCGATCGAGCTCACGATCGTCGTGACAAATGAGCGGTCGCTCGCGACCGCGGCCCACCAGCGGGGTGCGCTCGTCGTTGCGGACAGCGCCGAGGAAGGCCAGAGCGCGGCCGTCGCACTCGGCATCGCGCGGGCGCAGACGGAGGGCGCGGAGCGCGTCCTCTGCATCCCCGGAGACTGCCCCGCACTGGACCACGGCGAGCTCGACGCCCTGCTGGCCGCTGGCGCGACGGGCGCGAGCGCGGGCGCGGCGAGCGTGGCGATCGTCCCCGATCGCCATGGGACGGGCACGAACGGACTCTTGATCGCGCCCCCCCGCGCGATCCCGCCGAGCTTTGGACCGGGCAGCTGCGCGCGCCACCGCGAGCTCGCACGGGTCGCCGGCGCGAGCTGTCGCGTGGAGCGCCCGGCTTCGCTGCTGCTCGACATCGACACCGGTGAGGATCTGGCGGTTCTGCGCGAGCGCCTCGCGGGCGAGCGCGAGCGGGCGCCGCGCACGCGCGCGGTGCTGGGCCTGCCCCTCGCTCCCTCGCGCGCCGCTTGAGCGCGACCGGCACATCGGCGGCGCAACCGGGATGAGCGAGCTGTCGGCGCGCAGCCTGGGCGGCCTGCCGGAGATCCGTGCGGGCGAGGATCTCGCGGGCCTGATCGCGCGGGCCGGCGATCGCGGGCTGCGCGATGGCCAACTGATCGCGATCGCGCACAAGGCGGTCTCGAAGTCCGAGGGCGCGGTCGTCGCGCTGGAGGGGATCGAACCCTCGCAGCACGCGCGCGCACTGGCGAGCGAGCAGGGCAAGGATCCGCGCGCGGTGCAAGTCGTGCTCGACCAGTCGCGGGAGCTCGTGCGGGTCGCCAATGGGGTGCTGATCTGCCGCACGCACCACGGCTTCATCTGCGCCAACGCCGGCGTGGACGCCTCCAACGCGTCGGCCGCGGAGGGCCGCGAGACGCTGGTCGTGCTGCCCCGCGATCCCGACGCCTCGGCGCGCGGCCTGCGCGCGCGGCTGCGTGAGCTCACGGGCGCGCGGCTCGGTGTGCTGATCACCGATAGCTTCGGCCGCGCGTGGCGCCACGGGCAGTGCGACGTCGCGATTGGCTGCGCCGGCTTTCAGCCGCTGGAGGACTGGCGCGGGCGCCGCGACAGCGTCGGCCTGGAGCTGCGCGCGACGTGGCTCGCGGTCGCCGACGCGGCCGCCGCCACGGCGGATCTCGCGCGTGCCAAGGACTCCCGCGAGCCGGTCGTGATCCTCGACGGGCTGGAGCGGTTTGTCACCGACGAGGACGGCCCGGGCGCAGCCGCCCTCCTGCGCCCGCTAGAGGAGGATCTGTTCCGCTGAGCTCCCGGCAGCGCCCGCGAGCGTCCCGACAGCGCCCCCCGAGCGCCCCTACAGCGCCCCGCGAGCGCCCGGGAGCCCCGCCATCACCCAGCAGCGTGCGGGTGCCCGTGCGTGCCAGTCGCGAGCGCTCAGCCGCGAGCGGGCTCCGCGGCGCGGTGGAGCTGTTCGCGCAGAAATGGCAGCACCGCCTGCGCGACGCGCGGGGGGTCGTCTTGGAATGGCCAGTGCCCGCTCTCGGGCATGATCGCGACGTCGCGCACGTCGAAGAAGTCGCGCTGGCGCTCGGCGTACTCGACGCCGATGAAGGGATCCTTCGCGCCCCACACGACCAGCGCGGGCTTGTTCAGCTCCTTCATCGCCCCGCCGAGAGCGCGGGCGGTCTCACCGGGATCGGAGGTGGCGCGGTAGAGCTTCAGCACCGCGCGGCGCGTGCCGCGGTCGTAGTCGTCGTACATCTTGTCGACGAACTCCGGAGGTAGCCCCCGGGGATTGACTTTCTGCATCCCGCGCCGCCACCCGGAGCGCGGGATCCAAGCCTGCAGCAGCTCGCCGAGCACCGGCGTGCGCCAGCGGCGAGCCATGGTGTGCCACTTGTAACCGGGCATGACGCCGACGTTGATCAAGACGACGCTCGCCCACGCGTCGGGGTGCTGGATCCCCCAGAACAGCCCGAAGGGTCCGCCGAAGTCGTGCACGACGAGGTGCACGCGGTCGATCCCGAGCTCGGCGAGCGCGCCTTGCAGGAAGTCGGCGTAGGCGGACACGTGGTAGTTGAAGTCGCGCGGCTTGTCGGCGCGGCCGAAGCCGGGCATGTCGAAAGCGACGGCGCGGCCGAACTCGCCGGCGGCGTCGACCAAGGCGGTCCAGTCGCTGGAGGAGCCGGGATTGCCGTGGACGAACACGACCGCCTCGCGCGCGTCCGGCGGGCCGGCTTCGAGGACGGGCGAGCCGATCCCGGCGACGCTGATTCTCGTGGCGCGCGGCATCTCAGGCGGCCGTCGCGGTCGTGGTGGTGGGCATACTCGGAGTGGGTCCACTGGGAGCTCGCTGCGCGCGCAACCCGGTGGGGCGCTTGCGGCGACTCAGGTTGACACGAATCATCCGTGCCAGCGTGCGCGGCGTGAGCAGCTGCTGCGGTGTGATCCAGCGGCCGCCCATCAGCGCCATGCGGGTGGCGAGCTGCTCGTCGCGCGCGGCGCCGCGAAACAGCAGCTTTTCGCCGGGGTTGAACCGCTTGCCGGTGGAGTACGCGGAGCAGAACTCCTCGTGCGCCTTCAGGCCCTCGCGATGGCGCGCGGTGTAGCGCGCGAGCGCCTCGTCGACCGCGGTCTCGCCACCGCCGAGCGCGGGGCCGACGGCCTCGGCGAGCCACTCGGCGGACTGCAGCGCCCAGCCGCAGCCGACGCCCCATACGGGGTCGGCGGCGAGCGCGGCGTCGCCAACGAAGGCGAGTCCGGGCCGCGTTTGTTGGCGGACGACGTTGGGCATCTCGAGCTTGCCCATGACCTTGGACTCGCGCTTGTGGGGATCGAGCCGCGGAGCGTCGGGCAGCTGCGCGAAGAGCTCGGTCATCGCGCGCTCGGGATCGGATCGGAACTCGGGCAGGCGATCCTTGTGGGGCATGCACGCGAGCAGCGTGAGGCCGCCGTCGGTGGGGAAGGCGTAGGCGATGTCGGGGTCCAGCAGCCACATCTGCGCGCTGCTGCCGGTCGCCAGTGGCGTGTCGCGGTAGTGCGCGAAGTAGCCGAAGCGCCGGTGCGGCTTGAGCTTGGTGGGCTGGTCGACGAGCTTCGCAATCGCGGACTCGCGCCCGTCGGCGGCGACGACGAGCTGGGCGCGCAGCGCGTGCTCGGTGCGGTCGCGCTCGCGCACGAGCACGCCGCTGACGCGCGCGCTCGCGCGCGCGGGCACGCCCGCGGCGGGGGCCCCAGCGGCGCTCCCTTCACGCGCCGCCGCCGCCGACGCCGACGCCGACGCCGACGCCGTTGCGGTCTGACCGTCCGCGCTGTAGAGCAGCGCGGTGGCGGTGTGACCGAGCATCAGCTCGACGCCGTCGGTGTCGGCGGCGAGCTCGCGGAGCATCGGGTCGAAGGTCTCGCGGCGGATGTTCCACGCGGGGTGCTCGCACATCGGTGCGGGCGCGGAGGAGTGCACGAACGTGATCCAGCCGTAGCGCGTCCAGATGTTGAGGTCGTTGGGCTGCGCGCCGGCGTCTTCGATCGCGCGGCGCAGGCCGAGACGTTCGATCGTCGGCGAGGCGCTGGGCTGGATCAGATGCGTGCACATGCGCTTGTAGGTCTTGGGATCGCTGTGGCTCTCGATCAGCGCGACCTTCGCGCCGCCGCGCGCGAGAAAGGTCGCGGCGGTGCACCCCGCGATGCTCGCACCGACGATCGCAACGTCGTACTCATCCATCGGACCGCTCCTTTGCCGGGTACGCGATGCACCATACATCGAAATTTCCGGGGCGGAGCGTTCCGAGACGGTCCTCGGAAGACGCGCGGGGCGACCGCGACGGGGGTACTCAGGCGGCGACGGGCAGCTCGTAGCGGCGACGCACGGCGTAGAGCGTCGTGCGCTCGGCCGCGGGCCGGCCGGCGGCGTGCGCGGCGGCGGCGAGCTGGTCGGGGTCGAGCTTGGTCCCGTGATAGCTACCGGCGAGGCGACTGATCGACTCCTCCATCAGCGTGCCGCCGAGATCGTTGACGCCCCAGCGCAGCGACTCGGTGGCGGCGTCGAGGCCCATCTTGACCCACGAGGCCTGCAGGCTGGGGACGGTGCGACCGAGCGCGAGGCGGAAGACGGCGGTGTGCTTGAGGTTCTCCTCGCGCGAGATCTCCTCGACGCCGTGGGTGCGCCCGAGCAGCGTCTGGAAGGGGATGAAGGAGAGGGGCACGAACTCGGTGATGCCGCCGGTGCGCTCCTGCAGCTCGCGCACGACGCGCATGTGCTCGGCGAGCTCCCAGGGCTCCTCGATGTGTCCGAACATCACCGTCGCGGTGGAGCGCAGCCCGGCGGCGTGGGAGGCTTCGATGATCTGCACCCAGCGCGCGACGGGCAGCTTGTTCGGGCTGATTCGTTCGCGCACGCCGTCGTGCAGAACCTCGGCGGCGGTTCCCGGCGTGGAGCCCAAACCGGCATCGCGCAGGCGCGCGAAGACCTCCGCGGGGGGCTCGCCGGAGATGTCGCACATGTGCGAGATCTCCATCGGGCTGTAAGCGTGCAGATGGATGTCGGTGCCCAGGCCCGCCGCGGTGCGCTTGGCGAGTCGCAGCCAACCGAGGTAGTCCTCGAGGCTCCAGTCGGGATGGATGCCGGACTGGATGCAGAGCTCGCTGGCGCCGTAGGCGATCCCATCCTCGACGCGGCGCACGAACTCGGCCTCGGAGTGCTGGTAGGCGTCGGGTGAGCGCTTGCCCTGACCGAAGCCGCAGAAGGCGCAGCCGACGGTGCAGACGTTGGAGATGTTGATGTTGCGGTTAACGACGAACGTGACGGTCTCCCCGGCGAGCTCGGCGCGCAGCTCATCCGCGGCGAGGCGCAGCTCCTCGATCGCCGGGGGGCGTGTCTCGGCGAACAGCGCGCTCAACTCGTCCTCGCTCAGGCGCTCACCGTCGCGGCCCTTGGCGATCGCGCCGGGGACGAGATCGGTGCGGATCGGGCGCTCCTCGCGCCGCGTCGCGGGGCCACCGGATCCGCGCCGCGGGATGAAGGACCAGTACTTGAGCTTGATCGTGTCCAGCACGCCCTGCGCGAGCCACTCGCGGTCGATGTACTGCGGATATACGCACAGACGCTCGGTCAGTGCGACCCCATCGGCCTGCAGGCGCTTGCGCACCTGGTGGGGGGAGGGAAAGGGGTGCTCGGGAGAGATGTGGTCGCCGTTGGCGGAGAGACCGCCGAGGTCGCTCGCGCCGGCGGCGACGAGCTCGCTCCACCAATCCGCGAGGTTGGGGGGGATCTGGATGCCGACATCGGGCAGCAGCCGCCGCGCGTGCGCGATCAGCCGCTTCATGTCCGCGATGTCCACCGGACACGCCCAATCCGGCAGCGGCAGCTCGGGCCGGCCGTCGGCGACCCCGGTGCGCCAGTACTCGCGCGCGGCGGCGTCCGCGATCGCGGCGGGCTCGCGGCCGTAGTAGCGCTGGTGCGGGACGAAATTCTGCAGGATCACCTCCTGCAGATGCCCATATTCGGCGTGCACCTCCGCCAGCGCTTCTAGCGAGGCGACGCGCTCCTCCTCGCTCTCGCCGATCCCGACGAGGATCCCGGAGGTGAATGGGATCTTCAGCTCGCCGGCCGCGCGGATTGTCTCCAGGCGCCGCTGCGGGTGCTTGGTCGGCGAGCCCGCGTGCACCGTCTGCATGAGCCGCTCGGAGATCGACTCCAGCATCAGCCCCTGTGAGGCCGTGACCTCGCGCAGCCGCGCGAGATCCTCGCGCGGGAGAACCCCAAGATTGGTGTGCGGCAGGATGCCGCGTGCGAGCGCGCGCTCGCACGCCCAGACGACGTAGGCGGTGAAGTCCGCGTGACCGTACTCGGCGAGTTTCGCGGCGACGTCCGCGTTGACCTCGGGTTGCTCCCCGGTGAGTACGAGCAGCTCCTTGATCCCGCGCCGCGCGGCGCCGTCGATCAACTTCAACACCTCCTCCGGCGCGTGCAGATGCGCGCTGTGCGTCGCGAACGCGCAGTACTTGCAGTAGCACCGACACGTCCGCGAAAGCGAGAGCGTGAGGTTGCGCGAGTAGGTGACCCTCCGGCGCATCGCTAGAGAGTCTATGAGCTTCATGGGGTCCGACCGGCGCATGCGCCGGTCGGCCGGACGGTGCATGCACCGTCCGGTGGGAGCCGCGCATGCGCGGCTCCCAGCCAGGGCCGCATGCGGCCCTGGCTCACGCGAGCTTGTCGATCGGACGCTCCCCCACACGACCCTTGGGATCAAGCACGAGCAGCTTGTAGCCGAGTGACGCGATCAGACCGCCGACGATCGGGCCGAGGATGTAGACGACCGCGAAGTCGCCGAAGCCGCCGGAGAAGTGCCCCGCGACGATCGCCGGCCCGAGCGAGCGCGCCGGGTTCAGGCCGGCGCCGGTGAGCGGACCGAATGTCAAGACCGCGAAGCCGAGCGTCGCACCGATCACGAAACCGGCCCAGTCGCGCGCGCCGCGCGGGTTGACCGCAACGCCCATGATCGCCCAGACCAGCGCGAACGTGCCGACCAGCTCGCACAGCGCCCCCAGCAGCGTCTTGCCTGCCAGCAGATGACTTACCGCGGGGTTGCCGAGATTGGGCCCCAGGAACACTTCCGCAAGGATCACTTTGCACAGCGCCGCGCCCGCGATCGCACCAACGATCTGCATCGCGATATAGCCGAGCGCCGCCAGCGGCTCGATCTCGCGTACCGCCGCGAGGCCGATCGTAACGGCCGGATTGAAGTGCGCGCCGGAGACGCCGCCGAGCGTCTGGATCAACATCATCAACAGGAAGGCGTGCAGCAGGCCGATCACCGCGAATTCGGGCGTCGAGATCCCCGTCCGCGCGTAGACGCTCACGATCAGCGCAATGAACAGGACCAGCAGGAACGTGCCGACCAGCTCGGCGATATAAGCGCTCAGGCCACGCTTTTCCATGGTGGTGATGCCCCCTCTTCTCGACAGTCGGAACGTGCTGGCGGCGATTGTACGAGCGGCCCCGGTCGGCTCGCTCTCGCGGCGCGGCTATCCTCAGCCGTTGATGTCAAGGCCCCCCCGCATGTATCTCGCGCGTCACGGCCAGACCGCCTACAACGCCGAGGGTCGCTTCCAGGGCCAGGGCGCGGTTCCGCTCGACGCAACCGGCCGCGCGCAAGCCGCCGAGCTGGCCGAGAGCGCCGTCGCCTACGAGTTCGCGGCGCTGTGGTGCAGCCCGCTGCTGCGCGCGCGCGAAACCGCCGACATCGTCGCGCGCCGCATCGGCCTCACCCCGCGCGAGGACGCGCGGCTAATGGAGACCGACTCCGGCGAGTGGACCGATCGCAGCTTCGCCGAGGTGCAGGCCGAGACGCCGGTGGAGTTCGCGCGGTTCGTCGACGGCGACCCGACCTTCGCGTTCCCCGGCGGGGAGTCCTTCGCGCAGCAGGGCGTGCGTGTCGCGGGGGCCTTCCACGACATCAAGCGCGCGGAGGCACCCGCGCTGATCGTCTGCCACGGCGGCGTAATCCGGATCGCGCTCTTCCAGCGCACCAAAGACCGCGACGCGCTCGCCGACCGCGTGCCCAACGCGACGATCGTCCCGCTCGACCCGCGCGGGTCGCGACGCATCCACCGCGACGGCGAAGTCGCGGCCGGCAGCCTCTGAGGAGTCGGCGTAGGACTTCATCGGCAGGGGGCCCGCCGCGCACGTGTGCGCGCGTACGCGCGCGCGGCGGGGTCGACATTCAACGACACCCACCGCACCTCCATCGGCACGCCGCGCCGCGCCGGCTACTGTGCGCGAATGCGACGAAACTCGTCGCGCACCGAGTAGGGACGTCCCCACATCTGCGTGACCTCGACGCGTCCCGCGCGCTCCTCGCGCATCACCAGCTCCCCCTCGATCCCGGCGTCGTCGAGTAGTCGTAGCGTGCCGTGCACCGTCGCGGCGGAGGCGGCGTGGCCAAACCGGTGGGCGACCAGCAGCCGCCAGTGCCAGTCGTGATAAGAATACGGACGCGCATTGCACGTCGCGAGGTAGATCGCGGCGTCGACGTAGCGCGACTCGTCGGCGATACGCAGATCGAACTCCAGATCGGTCCAGTCGTCGGGCAGCGCGTCGACGACCCGCTGGAATGAGTCGGCCAGAGCCATGCCGCCATAGCCTAGCGATCGCGGTCGCGGGCTATCCTCGATGGAGCGTGGCCGCAACCGATACAGAGCGCCTGCAGAGCGAGCACGAGGAGCTGATCGCGGGCTGCGCTTTGGTGGACCACTCCGAGCGCGGCAAGCTCACGCTCACGGGGGACGGAGCCGTGGAGTTCCTCAACGGTCAGGTCACCAACGAGCTCGCCGACCTGCGCCCCGGCGAGGGCCGTTACGCGGCGTTCCTCACGAATAAGGGCAAGATGCTCGGCGACCTGCGCGTGCTCGCCGTCGGCAAGGGGGCGACGGTCTGCGAGCTGCAGCTCGACACCGAGCGTGTGGCGCTGCAGGCGCTGTTCGACATGATCCGTCGCTACAAGATCGGCTACGACGTGGACCTGCACAAGCGCACACTCGAGTGCGCTCTGCTCTCCTTGATCGGTCCGCGCGCGCCGGCGGTCCTCGCGAGTGCTCTCGGGGACACCGCGACGGCGCTGCCGCAAATCGAGCACGAACACCTTGGCGTCGCGCTCGCCGGCAGGCCCGCGCGGGTGATCGCGGCGGTGGACGGCGGTCTCGACGTGCTCTGCGCGAGCGAGGATCGCGATGCCGTCGTCGCGGCGCTGCTCGCGGCGGGCGCCGCGACGGTCAGCGAAGCGGCCGTCGAGATCTTGCGTGTGGAGCGCGGCCGGCCCCGCTACGGCATCGACCTCGACGAGAGCACGATCCCGCAGGAGGCAGGCCTCAACGAGCGCGCGGTGAGCTTCACCAAGGGCTGCTACGTCGGCCAGGAGACCGTCGCGCGCCTCTACTACAGGGGCAAGCCCAACCGTCACCTGCGCGGCCTGCGGGTCTCCGATCCCGCCAACCTCGCGGCGCGGGGAGCGGAGCTGCGACTCGGTGAGCGAGCGGTCGGGCGACTCGGCAGCCTTGTCCTCTCCCCCACATACGGCACGATCGGCCTGGCACTCGTGCGCCGCGAGGCGAGCCCGGGCGACGTCGTGAGCGTCGGCGAGCACGGCGTCACGGCGACGGTCGCCGCGCTGCCATTCGACTGATTGCTGCGGCCCGGGCCTACGACCGTACCCAGTCGGGCCCACCCGAGCGCGGTCGACTCACCGGGGGCCGGTCGGCGCCGCCCCGGCCACCCGCTCTCGGCGCTAGGAGCCCTCCGGGCCGTGCCCGCGCGGGCGGCGGTCGTGCAGATACTTGCGAATCGCGGCCTGCTGGACCTTGAGCGCGTTGGGACGCGGCGGCCGGTCGAACGAGCTGCTCACGTTTGGGCCCCGCAGCTCAACCTTCGTACAGCGGGGCTTTTCGCGCGCGTCTTCAAAGGGATCGCGTTCGGTCATCTCTACTCGTCTTCGGGCGGAACTCCCGATTCTTCAGTGTAAGCCTGCCACTGCTCGTTGAGAAGGTCGACGAGCTGGCTCGCCAGCAGCGGTGAGAAGGAGACGCGCGAGACGACGATTCCCTGCTGGCCCTGGGGCCCGATACGCAGAAAGTCGAGCGTGAACTCGTGCGGCGTACGCGCGATCGAGGCCGCGTTGGCCCACTTGCCCGCGAACTCCTCCGGAGGCATGATGATATTGGGGCCCTGCTGGGGCTCCTCCTCGGGGGGCTGAGGCTCGGGCAACGAGGCTCCTGTTCGGCGATCGGCGCGGGTTCGGACTGTTCGGCGGGTCTCAGCGTAGCGCGCACCGGCCCGGAGATGTGCGCGACGCGGCCGCGTGTCGCGGGCGGACGCCCGGGCACACCGCGACCGATAGGATTGGCTGCCTTCCCGACCCAACCCCCACACACATAGAGCTGGAGGAGATCATCACCGTGGCAATCGACCTTAAGCAAATCTCCGAGGTGGACACCGAGCCGGGCGAGCTGCCCGCGACGATGGCCGCGTGGGTGATCCGTGAGGAGCGCCAGGGCGAACCGAAGGACGCCTTTCAGGTCGAGGAGATCGAAGTCCCCGAGCCGGGAGCCTTCGAGGTGATCGTGCGCGTGATGGCGGCGGGTGTCAACTACAACAACGTGTGGGCCGCCCTGGGCAAGCCGGTGTCGGTGATGAAGTACGGCGACCACCCCGAGTTCGGCCATCACATCGGTGGCTCGGACGCCTCGGGGGTCGTCTGGAAGGTCGGCGCCGGCGTGACGCGCTGGAAGCCCGGCGACGAGGTCGTCGTGCACTGCAACCAGGCCTCCTACGAGGATCCCGAGGTCCATGGCCTGGACCCGATGGCGGCGCCCTCGCAGAAGATCTGGGGCTATGAGACGACCTGGGGCTCCTTCGCGCAGTTCACCAAGGTCCAGGCGCAGCAGCTGCTGCCCAAGCCCCACGCGCTGACCTGGGAGGAGGCCGCGTCGTACGGCCTGGTCTACTTCACGGCCTACCGCATGCTGATCACGCGCTGCAAGATGCAGGCCGGCGCCAACGTGCTGATCTGGGGCGCCGCGGGCGGCCTCGGCGTGTTCGCCACGCAGCTCTGCGCGGCGGCCGGCGCGCACTGCGTCGGCGTCGTATCGAGCGCCGAGAAGGGCGAGCTCGTCAAGCGCCTGGGCGCCGTCGACTACATCGACCGCGCGGAGTTCACCGGGATGATGCGCAAGGGCGGCGAGAGCCCCGAGGAGGACAAGGCGCGCTTCGGCGTCTCGCGCGAATTCTCAAAGCGCGTCAAGCAGATCCTCGGTGACGCTCCCGACATCGTCTTCGAGCACGTCGGGCAGGCGACGTTCCCGACCTCGGTGTACACCGTCAAGCCCTTCGGCAAGGTCGTGATCTGCGCCGGCACGACCGGCTTCAACCTCGACTTCGACGTGCGCTACCTGTGGATGAAGCAGAAGGAGATCATCGGCTCGCACTTCGCGAACGCGTATGAGTGCATGAAGGCCAACGAGCTGATCGAGAGCGGTCAGATCCGCCCGGTGCTGTGGCGCACGCTCGGCTTCGAGGGCGTCGCCGAAGCGCACCAGCTGATGCTCGAAAACAAGCACCTCGGCAAGATTTCGGTCCTCGTCGGCGCGGAGTCCGAGGGACTCGGCAAGACCGCCGACGGCCCGGGGGCGATTCACGCCGAGGTAGGGGCCTGAGATGGCGGGCCAAGGCGACGGCACGGTCATCGTCCCGTGGTACGCGACGGGCTTTCGCGCTGACGGCTTCGAGGTGGCCCTGGGCGAGGTCGCCGCCATCGCCCTGCGCTACGACGCGACCTCCTACGCCGTGTACCGCGCCCGTGACGACCGCTACAAGTTCCAGCAGCTCGCAACTTTCGGGCGGTACGCAGATTGGGAGCGCTACTGGGAAAGCCCCGAGATGATCGACTTCCGCGTCCGCCACTCCAGCTGGTACCAGGTTCCCGTACTCTACGGCTGGTGGGATCGCACCGCGTCGGGCGGAATCGCCGAGGAGACGCTGTGGGCGCCCGCCAGCGGGCAAGGCAACGGCCACGCCAATGGCGACGCCGGGCGCATTGCCGAGGGCGAGAGCGCCTAGCTCAGCAGCGCTCGAGGGGGGCCATCGTCAGACCGGCGCCCTTGAGCTGCTCCCAGTAGTGCTCGGCGGGCTCGCGGTGCCCGCTGAAGACTACGGCCTGACCGCTGTGGTGGATCTGGTTGGCGAGCTGATGCCCCTGCTCGACGCTGACGCCGGGGATGAAGCGCGCGAGCGTGCGGGCGACGTGATCGAAGGTGTTGTGATCGTCGTTGCGGACGATCACGCGCCAGGATCCGCCTAGTCCACTGCCCGGTCCGCCGGTGCGCGGCAGCTCGATCGTCTCGGTCATTACCCGCCAGGATAATTGGCGGCGAGCCTCTGCACCGCGGCGGCGATCGTCTGGGGGTGCGCATAGGGGACCATATGTCCACCGCTCACCATCTCCAGGTGCGCATTCGGCAGGGTCGCGGCCAAGCGGCGCCCGCAGACGGGTTTGACCAGCCGATCGGAGGCGCCCTGGATCACGACCGCGGGCGTCTGAATCCGCGTGAGGCCGCGGTCGAGCCCTTCGATCGCACCGTTCGCGGCAAGCGTCTCTCCCGCCCAGGCCTCGAGGTTGCCGTGCTTCATGTTGATCGCGAGCACGCGGTGGCGATGTGCCGGGGCGACGGGCGCGGGAGCGAATGCTTCGCTGTCGCCGGCTTCGGCGGAGACCTTGCGCAGCAGCTGCGAAAAGGTCACGTTGGCGATCTGTGAGATCACGGGCAGTTCGATCGCGCGCACGAGTCGCGCCTGGTCGCGCTCGTAGGCGCTGTTGCGCGCGCACGTTGCGGCGGCGTCGACGAGCACGAGACCGTCGACCTCGTGAGGGTAATGCTCGGCGAAGGCCAGCGAGATCGCGCCGCCGTAGGAGTGCCCGACGAGGATCGGACGCCGGAGACGAAGCTTTTCGATCATTTCCTGGACGGCCTGAAGCTGGCGGGAAAAAGGAAAGTAACCACCGCTGGAGAAGCCGAACCCGGGCCGGTCGATTGCGATCGTGCGCCGGCCGGCGAGTAGCGGCGTGACGAGGTTGAAGTCTTCGGCGGTGCCGGGCAGGCCGTGAATCAGCAGCACCGGGGGGCCGCTGCCGGGACGTTCGAGGTAGCGAATCCGCAGACCGCCGCGCAGCTCCAAGAAGTGACCCGTCGGCGAGGGCGTGGCGGGCAGACGGCCGTAGGTCCAGTTGAGGACGACGACGAGCGCGATCAGCGCAAGCAGGACGCGGACAAGGAGCCTGCGCATAGCCATACACTATGGGGTTATGAGCGACCATCGTCTGCCCGAGCGCGACCGTCCTTGGATGATGCGCACCTACGCGGGCCACTCGACCGCGAAGGCCTCCAACGAGCTCTACCGGCGCAACCTGCAGAAGGGCCAGACCGGTCTCTCGGTCGCCTTCGACTTGCCGACGCAGACCGGCTATGACCCCGACGACGAGCTCGCGCGCGGCGAGGTCGGGAAGGTCGGGGTGCCGATCTCCCACCGCGGCGACATGGCGACGCTGATGCACGGCATCCCGCTGGGCGAGATGAATACTTCGATGACGATCAACGCGACGGCGGCGTGGCTGTTGGCGCTCTACATCGTCGCCGCGGAGGAGCAGGGTGTCTCCCAGGAGCGTCTGCAGGGGACGACGCAGAACGACATCATCAAGGAGTTCCTCGCGCGCGGCACGTACGCGTTTCCGCCGGCGCCCTCGATGCGCCTGATCGCGGACATGATCGCGTACACGGTCGAGCACGTGCCGAAGTGGAACCCGATCAATATCTGCTCCTACCACCTGCAGGAGGCGGGCGCGAGCCCGGTGCAGGAGATCGCGTACTCGATGAGCAACGCAATCGCCGTGCTCGACGCCTCGCGCGAACGCCTCGGCGGGCGCGCGGATGAGCTGATGGGCCAGGTATTCGGACGGATCTCGTTCTTCGTCAACGCGGGCGTGCGCTTCGTGGAGGAGCACGCGAAGCTGCGCGCGATGGGGATCCTGTGGGAGGAGCTCGGGCGCGAGCGCTACGGCGTGGAGGATCCGCGCCACCTGCGCTTCCGCTACGGCGTGCAGGTCAACTCGCTGGGCCTCACGGAGGCGCAGCCGGAGAACAACGTGCAGCGCATCGTGCTGGAGACGCTCGCGGTAACGATCGGCCGCGACGCGCGGGCGCGCGCGATCCAGCTGCCGGCGTGGAACGAGGCGTTGGGGCTGCCGCGCCCGTGGGACCAGCAGTGGTCGCTGCGCATCCAGCAGGTCTTGGCCTATGAAACGGACATCCTCGAGTATCCGGACCTGTTCGAGGGCTCGAAGGTGATGGAGGGCCTCGTCGCGGAGCTGCTCGCGGGCGCGCGCGCGGAGATGGCGGTCGTCGCCGAGCACGGCGGCGCGGTCGAGGCGGTTCCTTACATGAAGGGTGCGCTGGTGGACTCGCACCGCGAGCGCATCCACCGCATCGAGTCGGGCGAGCAGGTGGTGGTCGGCCAGAACCGCTTCACCGAGACGGAGTCCTCGCCGCTGACCGCCGACGCGGAGGGCGGCATCCTGGTCGTCGATCCGGCCGTCGAGGCCGAACAGATCGAGGCGCTGCGCCACTGGCGCTCCGAGCGCGACCAGGCGGCGGTCGATGCGGCGCTCGCGGAGCTCGCGCGCGCGGCGGGTGAGAATGACGAGAATCTGATGCCGCTGACGATCGCTGCGGCGCGCGCGGGCGCGACGACGGGCGAGTGGGCGCGGACGCTGCGCGAGGTCTTCGGCAGCTATCGCGCGCCCACCGGGGTCGGCGAGGCGAGCGCGACGGAGGCGGCGGATGGTGATGACAGTCCGGCGGCGGTGGAGCTCGCGGAGGTGCGCGAGCGCGTGGCGGCACTTGCGGAGCGGCTCGGACGTCGTCCGAAGATCCTCGTCGGCAAGCCGGGCCTGGACGGGCACTCCAACGGAGCGGAGCAGATCGCGGTGCGCGCGCGCGACGCGGGCATGGATGTGGTCTACGAGGGCATTCGCCTGACTCCCGCGCAGATCGCCGCCTCGGCGCTGCAGGAGGGTGTGCACGTGATCGGGCTCTCGATCCTCTCGGGCTCTCACCGCGAGCTGATCCCGGCGGTGATGGAGGCGCTGCGCGAAGGCGGCGTGAGCGCCCCGGTGGTGGTCGGCGGGATCATCCCCGAGCAGGACGTGGCGGCGCTCAAACAGGCCGGCATCGCTGCGGTGTACACGCCGAAGGACTTCGACATCACGCGCATCGTCAGCGACATCGTCGAGCTCGTCGGCGAGCGCGACGGCGCCGTCGCGGCGGTCTAGGCGATCCCGCCGCTGAGGCCGTGAGCGTCGGCGCGGATCTAGGGGCGCGCCTGCGCGATCGCGATCTCGGGGCGGCACCGGCGGCGCTGAACATGCTCGAGAGCACGGCGGCAGCCGACCGCGAGCAGGCGGCGGCTCTGCTGCGCGAGGTCTCCCCGGCAAAGCTCGGTGGCGAGGCGCCGGGGCATATCGTCGGTGTGACGGGCCCTCCGGGCGCGGGGAAGTCGACGCTGCTCTCCGCGCTGCTGGGAGCCTGGCGGGCGCGCGGCGCGACCGTCGCGATGCTCGCGGTCGACCCGAGCTCGCGCCGCTCGGGTGGCGCGCTGCTGGGCGACCGCGCGCGCATCGAGTTCGACCCGAGCGACCGCGGCGTGTTCATCCGCTCGACCGCGGCCGGCGAGCGGCTCGGGGGGATCGCGTGGGGCACGCGCGCGGCGGCGCAGGCGCTGGCGGCGGCGTTCGACGTGGTCGTGATCGAGACGGTCGGCGTCGGGCAGGCCGAGACGGAGGTCGCGGAGGTCGCCGATACGGTGCTGGTGGTCGTGCAACCGGGCAGCGGCGACGCGCTGCAGTTCCTGAAGTCGGGGATCATGGAGACCCCCGACATCCTCGTCGTGACGAAGGCCGATCTCGGTCAGGTCGCGATCAACGCGCGGCGCGACCTGAGCGCGGCGCTGCGCTCGCTCGGCCAACGTACCACGCGCGTGCTTGCCGTGACCTCGCTGCCTCCGGCCATCGGGATCGAGGAGCTGCTCGACGGACTGCAGGCGCACTGGAGCGAGCTCGGCGAGGACGGTGGGCACGCACTCGCCGAGCGCCGATTGCGCGCGCGCCGCGCGGGCGCGCTGACGGCCTTCGCGGTCGAGCACGGCGAGCGGGGACTTCGATCACTCGGTGGGCGGCGCGCCGCGGAGCGCTGGCTTGCGGAGCAGAACCCAGAGCTCGACGAGGTGGCGCTCACGGGGTTGCTGGAGGGGAGAATGACCGGCGGATGATGCAAGCCTTGTCGATCGGGAAGCGGAGCTCAGCGGCGCGATGACGCGCGACCTACTGATGATGATCGGAGCGTTCGTGGCCGCCAGCGCCCTCGCGGGGGCGCTGGGCGCGGTGAATCTCGGCACGGCCCTCGCCTTCGGGCAGATGGGGTTCGCGCTGGCGCTCGTCTTCGTCCTGCTCAAGCGCGGGTAGACGGCGGCGCCGCAGGCCGCCGGCAGCGAGGCCGATGGCGCGCGGCACCCGCTACCTGCGGCGCGGCAACGAGTAGCGCATATGCTGCGCGCGTGAGCATCGGTTGCTTCATCTCGCCGGGTCGTCGCCTTGCGGACGCGGTCGAGCGGGTACGACTCGCGGAGTCTCTCGGCTATGAGACGGCCTACACGACGCATATCGCGGGCCGTGAGTCGTTGACGGTCCTGACGGCCTACGCGGCCGCGACGAGCGCGATCCGGGTGGGCACGGGAGTGGTCCCGATTTACACGCGCACCCCGGCGACGATGGCGCAGACGGCGGTGACGATCGACGAGCTATCCGCCGGGCGCCTGACGCTCGGCCTGGGGATCTCCCACCGGCCGGTGGTGGAGGGCTGGCACGGACAGCGCATCGATCGTCCGGTCCGCGAGATGCGCGAGTACGCGGGCATCGTGCGCGCGATCCTGCGCGGCGAGGATCCGCCGGCGAGCGCGAAGTGGCCGACGGGCTTTCACCTACTCGGCGTCGATCCGCGACCGCAGCTGCCGATCTACATCGCGGCGCTCTCCCCCGCGATGCTGCGCTTGGCGGGTGAGCTCGCCGACGGGGTGCTGCTGTGGCTGTGCTGCCCCGCGTATATCCGCGACGTCGTGATCCCCGAGGTGCGCGCGGGCCGCGAGCGTGCGGGTCGCGCCTTGGCGGGCTTCGACGTCGTCGCGGCCGTTCCGGCGGCGGTCGTCGCGGACCGCGCGGACGCGCACGCGGCGATGCGGCGCGACGTGCTGCCGTACTTCGGCCTGCCGTTCTACCGCGCGATGCTCGAACGCGCGGGGTTCGAGGCGGAGATCGCGGCGTTCGATGGCGCGGGCGGCAACTTGGAGGCGATGCAGGCCGCGATCTCGGAGCGTTTCCTCGATGAGCTGGCGGCGGTCGGGGATGCGGCGCAGGTGCGTGACGGGCTCGGCCGCTACCGCGATGCCGGCACGACGTCCCCCTGCGTGGGTCCGATTCCGCACACCGACTTCGAGGCCACGCTCCGGGCGGCGATCGCCGAGTAGCGCGGGCGGGCGGCTGCTGGCGCGGGGTCTTCCGGCGCACGCGGCCCAGCGCCACTCTTACGCTTACCCGAGATGATCCTGCTGCTCGCCTTCGCGGTGCTCGCGGGCGCCGGTACGGCGCTCTCGCCCTGCGTGCTGCCGGTCCTGCCGGCGCTGCTGTCCGCGGGCGGGGTGGGCGGCCGCCGGCGGCCGCTCGGCGTGGTGCTGGGGCTGAGCGTGACGTTCGCGGTAACGATCGTCGGCATCGCGAAGGTCGCCGACGGCGTCGGCCTGGGCTCGGACCCGCTGCGGGCGGCGGCGGTGGTCGTGCTGCTCGCGGCGGGCCTCGCGCTGTTGGTACCGGGCGTCGCGGATCGTCTGGAGGCGCGCATGTCGCGCCTGGCGGCGCTGGGTCCACGCTCGCGTGGCGATGGGTTTCGCTCGGGGGTGCTCGTGGGAGCGGCACTCGGCTTTGTGTACACGCCTTGCGCGGGCCCGATTCTGGCGGCGGTGATCTCGGTCAGCGCGGCGAGCGGGCGCAGTGTCGCGGTCGGGATCGCGTACACGCTGGGCTCGGCGGCGGCGCTGCTCGCGTTGACGCTCGGCGGCCGCTCGCTGTTCGAGCGCGTGCGCGGCGCCGGCCGCGGTGCCGCGCTGCAGCGCGCGCTCGGCGCAATCATGGTGCTGACGGCACTCGTGATCGTCAGCGGTGAGGATGTGCGGTTCGACCAGTACATCGCGCGGCATATCCCCAATGTCAACCTCACGGCGTCGCTAGAGAAATCGCACGCAGTGGAAAGTCGCCTGAGCGACATCACGGGCCGCAAAGCGCGCTTCCGGGCCAGCACGAAGACACCGACGGCCGCCCGGAACGCCAGCCAGGCAAGTCTGCGGGCACTCGCGCGCGAATTGCCCAACGGCGGTCCGGCCCCGGAATTCAAAGAAACGGAGAACTGGTTCAACACGCCGGGCGACCGGCCGCTCACACTCGCCTCGCTGCGGGGCCGAGTGGTGCTGATCGACTTCTGGACGTACACCTGCATCAACTGCATCCGCACGCTCCCCTACCTGAAGGCGTGGGAGGCGACCTACCGCAGGGATGGCTTGACGATCGTCGGCGTGGAGACGCCGGAGTTCGCCTTCGAGCACGACGCGGCCAACGTCGCGAGCGCGATCGCGAGCTTCGGGATTCGCTATCCGGTCGTGCAGGACAACGAATACGGCACGTGGGATGCGTATGACAACGAGGACTGGCCGGCGGACTACCTGATCGACGCCGGCGGCGATGTGCGCTACCTGGCGGTCGGCGAGGGCGACTACGCGCGGACCGAATCCGCGATCCGCGCGCTGCTCGCGGAAGCGGGCCACGAGGTTGGCGCTAAGAGCCACGCAACGGGCGTGATCGTGCCGAGCGGCGAAACGACACCGGAGACCTACCTCGGCACGGAGCGCGCGCAGGGCTGGGTGAACGGGCCGCACGGTGGTCTACACAACTATGGCTCAAGCGCCGCGGCGGAGTCGCGGAACCTCCCCCTCAACGAGTTCGCGTACAGCGGTACCTGGCGCATCGCCGGTCAGCCGGCGGCGGCGATCGCGAGTGCCGGGATCGACGCGGCGGTGAGGGCCAAGCACGTGTATCTCGTACTGCGCTCCGCCGGCAAACACCCGCGGCCGCTGGAAGTTCTGCTCAACGGGAAACCGATTCCGGCCGCCGATGCCGGCGCCGACGTGCATGACGGCGTCGTGACGGTCACCGGAGAACGCCTCTACTCGCTCGTCTCGCTGCCGAGCGCGCAGAGCATGCACTTGAGCCTGCGCTTCGCGCCGGGGCTATCCGGCTACTCGTTTACGTTCGGGTAGACACAGCATGTAGCCTGCCGTGTTGAAAACGGCAACGTGGTACTCGGCTTTCCCTGTGGGTCGGGGCCACAAGGAGGCGTACTACATGAGCTTTAGCAAAGACGATGCGCATCGTCCGTCGGCGGGTCGCGTCTCGCGGCGCACGCTGTGGCTGGCGATGATGCTGGCCCTACTGAGTCTCGGCTGCTTCGCAGCGAGCGCTAGCGCGGAAGAAGGCGAAGCTAGTTCCGTCAACATTCCTGGCACGCCGCTCTCTGTATACATCGGTCAGGAGGGTCAGTGCCAGTCCAGCTATCTCGTAAGCGGGGCGGCGGACGGCAACTTCTTCCCCGGCGGGGAACCGTATGTCTTCTCCCCCGTGGGCGATTGCGGCTTCTTCCTGGCCTTCCCCACCGAAGAAGCAAAAGGCAAAGAGTTCGTCGGCCAACCAAAAGCCCTTGAGGGAGCCACCTTTGGCTTCCGCGGCCACGCCGGACCGAGTGACCTTAGTCCGTACGTGCCGGTCTCGCAGTCGGCTGTGACGGGCTCGGGAACCGAAGCAAGCCCATACACGCAGGTCACGGTCTTCAAGGTCGTCGACTCCGAAGGCCACGAAGACGCGCTCATCACTGAGACGACGACGTATGTCAACGGGGCTCCCCAGTTCACCTCGACCTTCAACGTCAAGAACACAACGGCCAAAGAAAAGCTCTACTTCCGAGCGATGTACGCGGGTGACCTGTTCGTCAACGGCAGCGATCTCGGTACCGGCGTGTACCTAGCGGGGCCGCCGAAGTTCATCGGTGGCCAGAACACGAACTCCGGCATCCTCGGTGGCTTCCAGGAAGCACCTGCGGCGCTGCCCTGGTCATCCTTTCAGGAGCTTTCCTATCCCGACGTCTGGGAGCAGGTCGAGTCGACCGACGAAGAAGCACGCGCGTTCAACGAAACGATCGAACCGGCGGAAGTCGATAACGCCGCGGGCGTAGAGTGGGACCAGCTTCGTACGAGCGGGCTCGAAGCGGGCAAGGAACAGGCATTCACGATCATCAACCGCACCCAGGCGCCCAACGGCCTGCAAGTGAGCCCTGCGAGCCAGACCCTCACCCAGGGCCAGACCGAGACGGTGAACGTGACCGCACTCGATACCGCCAACCAGCCGTACGCCGGCAAGACCGTGCGCTACACGGTCTCTGGAGCCAATGCACAGTCGGGTTCGGTGACGCTGAACGCGTCCGGCCAAGCTCAGATCTCCTATGTCGGCCACAACGCCGGGACCGACACGATCCAGATGTACGTGGATCTTGGCGGCAGCGGTGCGCCGACCTCCAGCGACCCGGCCAACACGGCCTCGGTCACCTTCGTCCCCCTACCCCCCGCCCCCAACAGCACCTACACGGTGCAGAGCATCAAAGCCAACTCCGACGGCACGGTCACGATCACGTTCGTGCCGACGCAGTCGGGCACGGCGACGCTCAAAGTGACGGTCCCGACGGGGACGATCGCGCGCCGCGAGGCGATCGCGGCGAAGCACGCGAAGAAGTGCAAGAAGGGTCAGATCAAGCTCAAAGGCAAGTGCCGTCCCGCGACCACAGTCTCGGGGAGCGCTTCAGCGACGGGCACCGCCGGCGTCCCTCTCACGCTCACCGTCAAGCCCTCGGGCAAGGTCAAGGCGGCGCTCAAGAAGGGCAAGACGGTGCACCTGACCGCGACATTGACCTACACGTCCGCGCTCGGCGGCACTCCGACGGTGCACGTGTACAGCATCACGGTCAAGGGCAAGTCCAAGCACAAGGGCGGCAAGAAGCACTAAGGCCACCGCCCGATAATGCGCGACCGGAGGGGACGCCCCGCGGCGTCCCCTCCGCGTCCCGCCGACCCCCGCCAGCAGGCGTCCCCTCCGCGTCCCGCCGACCCCCGCCAGCAGGCGTCCCGCGCGGGTGCGAGCACGGCCTGCATACAATGGACCGATGGAGAGCTCCACACCGGAGACGACGGCGCGCAGCTGGCTGCGCTGCTACCGCTGCTGGTCGCAGGATCTAGAGGTCCAGGTCCACTACGAGGGGATCCACAAGATCGACCCCGAGACCGGCGAGCGCTCGGAAGTCGTCGACGAGCTGCAGGAGGCGGTGGTGCAGTGCTTGGACTGCATGCACGACCAGCCGCACCTGGGCTTCAACAACGGTCGCGTGGAGCCGATTGAGGACCGCTGGGAACGGATGATCGCGGGCACGCCGTGGGTGGCGTCGTGCACGGTCGCGGTCGATGCGGAGGACGTCGAGACCTGCTCGGGTCCGGAGGCGGGCGACGCGCTTTCCTACGCGGCCTTCGGCGACCACGGCGTGCGCGAGTTCTTCACGCACGTGCGTTTCCACAAGCACGAAGACGACGCGCAGATCATCGTGCACCTGCTGGTCGAGCTCTACGCGCGCTCGCTGGAGGAGGCGACGGAGGTGCTCGAGCAGTCCGCGCGTGGCGCGCTGACGATCACCTCGCTCGCCGAGGAGTCCCGCCCGCCGGCGTCAACCGGCGGCGAGACCCACTCACACGACTAGCCGGCTGAGGGTCGATGCGCAAGCGAGGCAAGGACGCAGGGCGCAGCATCGCGCCGCTCAGCGACCCTCAGGCGAGTCGTGCCTCTAACGCCTTCAGCTGCGCGTGCAGCTCCTGCGGGAGCTGCTCGAACTTGCCGTAGTGCTCGTGGAAGTGCGGTAGCTGGGCGCGCCATTCGGCGAGGTCGACGCGCAGCAGCTCGGCGACGTCGGCTTCGGAGACCTCGAGCCCGGAGGTGTTGATCCCTTCGGGACCGACCGGCGGGATGCGCCCGATCGGCGTGTCGGTGGCGGCGCCGTGGCCGGCGCAGCGCGCGAACACCCAGGCGAGCACGCGCGAGTTCTCGCCGTAGCCGGGCCACAGGAAGCTGCCGTCCTGGGGATCCTTGCGGAACCAGTTGACGTAGAAGATCTTCGGCAGCTGCGCGCCCTCGCGGCGTCCGATCTCCAGCCAGTGCGCGAAGTAGTCGGCCATGTTGTAGCCGCAGAAGGGCAGCATCGCGAAGGGGTCGAAGCGCAGCTCCCCGACGGTGCCGGCCGCGGCGGCGGTCTTCTCGGAGCTCATCACCGAGCCGAGGAAGACCCCGTGCTCCCAGTCGAGTGCTTCGGTGACGAGCGGGACGACGGTCGAGCGGCGGCCACCGAACAGCATTGCGTCGATCGGCACGCCGGCGGGATCCTGCCACTCGGCGGCCATCGCGGGATCTTGCTCGGCGGGCACCGTGAAGCGGGCGTTGGGGTGCGCGGCGGGCGTCCCGGAGTCGGGGGTCCAGTCATTGCCGTGCCAATCGGTGAGGTGCGCGGGGGGCTCCTCGGTGAGGCCCTCCCACCAGATGTCGCCGTCGTCGGTGAGCGCGCAGTTGGTGAACAGCGTGCCGCTGGCGACGGTGCGGATCGCGTTGGGATTCGTCAGCTCGCCGGTGCCGGGCGCGACCCCGAAGAAGCCGGCCTCGGGGTTGATCGCGTATAGGCGACCGTCGGCTCCGAACTTCATCCAGGCGATGTCGTCGCCGATCGTCTCGACCTCCCAGCCGTCAAGCGTGGGGATCAGCATCGCAAGGTTGGTCTTGCCGCAGGCGCTGGGGAAGGCGGCGGCGATGTACTTGACGAGGCCCTCGGGCGAGGTGAGCTTGAGGATCAGCATGTGCTCGGCCATCCAGCCCTCCTCGCGCGCCATCACTGAGGCGATGCGCAGCGCGAAGCACTTCTTGCCGAGTAGCGCGTTACCGCCGTAACCGGAGCCGTAGGACCAGATTTCGCGCGTCTCGGGGAAGTGCACGATGTACTTGTTCTCCGCGTTGCAGGGCCACGGCACGTCCTCGATGCCGTCGAGCGGCATGCCGACGGAGTGCAGGCACGGCACGAAGCGGCCGTCTTCGCCCAGCACGTCCAGCGCGCCTTGGCCCATGCGCGTCATGATCCGCATGCTCACGGCGACGTAGGTGGAGTCGGTCAGCTGCACGCCGATGTGGCTCTTGTCGGAGCCGAGCGGGCCCATGGAGAAGGGCACGACGTACATCGTGCGTCCGCGCATCGAGCCCGCGAACAGCTCGCCCAGCGCTTCGCGCATCTCGCCGGGATCGCGCCAGTTATTGGTCGGACCCGCTTCGTCCTCGGTGGCGGAGCAGATGAACGTGCGATCCTCGACCCGCGCCACGTCACCGGGATCGGAGAACGCGAGATAGGAGCTGGGTCGCTTGGCATCGGAGAGCCGACGGAAGGTTCCGGCCTGCACGAGCCGCTCGCAAAGGCTGTCGTACTCCTCCTTGGAGCCGTTGCACCAGTGGATCTCCTGCGGTTCGGTGAGAGCGGCGATCTCCTCAACCCATGCGAGTAGGCGCTGGTGATTCGTGGGGGCGTCGGCGGGGGCGGTGGTCTCCATGCGATCGAACGGCTCCTCTGGGTCTCTTTTTGCGATGGGATCTTGGCGCCGGAGCCGCGGGCCCTCCGTGCCCGCGGCATCGCGATGCGCGGTGCGCATCGCACGACAGGCCATCCAGGGAGCCTACAGCACGTCTCAGGGCGCCCTGCCTAAGCGGTTAACGGCCACCCACGCGCCGCGCTTGCACGGCGGCGGCGCGTCCCTGACCCGTAACCCGCGTGCCCGAGCGGCCGCGCTCGGGTCACGCCGGTCAGCGGTGCCCTACTCGACGGCACCCTCGGCTGAGCTCACCGCGGCGGGTCCGTCCCCGGGCTGGCGGCGCGGCACGAGCACGAGCCGCTTGAACTCGGCGACGAGCACGCCGTCCTGGTTGAGCACGCGCGTGTGCACGCGGACGGTGCCGCGGTCGGGCTTGGAGCGGGACTCCTTCTTCTCCAGTACCTCGGACTCGCAGAAGAGCGTGTCGCCGTGGAAGACGGGCGCGGGGTGCTTGAGCTCTTCGGTGGCGAGATTCGCGATCGCCTTGCCGCTGACGTCGCTGACGGACATTCCGAGCGCGAGTGAGTAGACGAGCGGGCCGACGACGACGTTGCGGCCCTGCTGGGATTTCCCGGCGTACACGTCGTTGATGTGCAGCGGGTGGTGGTTCATCGTAATTAGGCAGAACAGGTGGTCGTCGGCCTCGGTCACGGTCTTCGCGGGCCAGTGCTTGTAGACGTCTCCGACCTCGAACTCCTCGAGGTAGCGGCCGTAGGGGTGGGCACCGCTCGCCTCGCGGGCGGCCTGCTCGGTCTCAACGGCGGGGACGGTCTGGGCGGTCTCGGTGGCGCTCATGTAAGTGGTGGATCTCCTGATGGGCGGGGGAACGGATGAGCCTCGTGGGCGAACTCTAGTGGGCACGGGTGGCCGCTCGCCGGTCGCCGGCCAGCGCGGCGGCCGGCGAGCTGCTCTCGACGGCTCCGGGGCATGCGTAGCCGGGGACCGGTAGGCAGCCTTCGCCGGGGTTCTCCACGCGCCGCAGCTCGTGCTCTGCGGGTCGGGCGCTCGTGCTGAGCTGCAGTCGCACGCTCACTGGATCCTCGAGCGCGGAGGGACGATTGACGAGCAGCACGAGCGCCTGCATTCCCCCGCTGGATAGGCCGGCGCGTGGCGTGGCCGCGGCCAGGTAATCCGAGCCGAACGGTGCTTGCATCTCGATCTTCAGCGGGTCTCGAGCGATTGCCCGGCGGCCGCTGCCGGGAAAGCGGATCTGCGCGAGGGCGAAGTCGTTCGGCGCGGGCGCCAGGCGCAGGCTCCACGTGTGTACCTTGTCCCCCGCCCGAGCGGGCGCGGCGCGCGTGACGGCTGTAGCGACGATCCCCGCGACGACGAGCCCGAGCCCAACCACGAGGGCAAGCGCCAGGAGAGCGGGCGTTGCTGCGCGATGCATGCTTGGACCTCCGATCGCATCTCAGGGCAACGCGCGCGGCGCCCGAGCCGATACCGTTCGGGTTGCCTACGCCTCGTCTGGCGGGTCCGGTGGGCCCGCTCCTGACAGGGTAGTCCGAGGTTCCGCCGTCCCGGCATCAAGAGCGACCATCCAGGAGACCCGACTTGCGCAACCCCCGCGACTTCTTCAAGCCACTTGCGATCGACGCCCCGGAGCCGGCGCGCGAGATTCCGTTCAAGCCCTCTCGGATGATCCACTTCCTGGACTTCTCGAACGAGAAGATGGTCGCGAAGGTGCCCGACATCGCACCCACGGTGGACATTCTGTTGGGGAACCTCGAGGACGCGGTCCCGGTCGATCGCAAGCTGGCGGCACGAGCGGGCTTGATCAAGGTCGGTAAGGAGATCGAGCTCGGCGATACGGCGCTGTGGACGCGCGTCAATGAGCTGGCGTCGCCGTGGGTGCTGGACGATCTCACCGAACTGGTCGGCGAGATCGGACACAAGCTCGACGTGATCATGATCCCGAAGGTCGAGGGTCCGTGGGACATTCACTACGTCGATCGCCTGCTCGCGCAACTCGAGGCTAAGGCGGGCCTGGAGCGACCGATCCTGATCCACGCGATCCTGGAGACCGCGCAGGGTGTCGCGAATCTCGAGGAGATTGCTTGCGCGAGCCCGCGCATCCAGGGCATGAGCTTCGGCCCAGCCGATCTGGCGGCCTCGCGGCGGATGAAGACGACGCGCGTCGGCGGGGGGCACCCCGGTTACCGCACGATCGCGGACCCGGATCCCGATAATCCCGAGGCGCCGCGTCCGAGCTACCAACAGGATCCCTGGCACTACTCGATCGCGCGCATGGTCGACGCGTGCACCTCGGTTGGCGCGCTCCCCTTCTACGGTCCCTACGGCGACATCAAGGACGTGGAGGGCTGCGAGACGCAGTTCCGTGCGTCTTTCCTTTTGGGCTGCGTGGGTGCGTGGTCGTTGCACCCCGTGCAGATCGGGATCGCGAAGAAGGTCTTCTCGCCGGACCCCGACGAGGTGGCGTTCGCGAAAAAGGTGATCGCGGCGATCCCGGACGGGCGCGGGGTGCACATGATCGACGGCAAGATGCAGGACGACGCGACCTGGAAGCAGTGCCAGGTGATGGTCAAACTCGCGGAGATGCTGGCGCGCAAGGATCCGGAGCTCGCGGAGGCGTACGGTTTTCAGCCGGCCGGGGTCTAGCGCTCGTTCGGCGGTGCCGATGAGATAGAGCATGCACGGTGGACTTCGGATCGGCGCCGCGACGCTGAGCGGCTGCTGGTGCTCTGGTTACCCGCGTCTGGCGCGTAAGTCGATGCCCGCACTACGGCTGCATGAATATGCCGCAGGAATCAGAGGTATGAATTCTTGCTTAGCTGGTAGGAATGCGTAGCACGGTTTCGGAGAAGGGTCGGATCACGGTCCCCAAGCGCCTGCGCGAACGGCTGGGGATCCGCGCGGGCGACCAGCTCGACCTGACCGAGGAGGATGGGAGGCTGATCTTGAGGAAGGCGATCGCCAGCGACCCGGTGACGGCGGCCTACGGCATCCTCGATACCCGAGAGTCGACCGACGAGCGAATCCGCGCCCTGCGCGGCGCGCCTGACGCGGTGTGATAACCGCCGTCGACGCGAGCGTGCTGCTCGATGTCTTTGGCGCCGACCCAGTGTTCGGAGCGTCCTCGGCCGCGGCGCTGCGCACCTGCCTGAGCGAGGGCCGCGTCATCGCGTGCGATGTCGTCTGGGCTGAGACGAGCGCCTGCTTTCCAACAGCCCCGGAGGCCGATGCCGCCTTGCGTGACCTGCGCATTGACTTCTCAGCACTCGACGCTGCGGCGGCACTCGTTGCGGGCACGAGCTGGCGCGCCTACCGCAAGGCTGGTGGGAGTCGCGAACGCGTCATCGCCGATTTCATGATTGGAGCCCACGCCCTCTGCCAGGCAGACCGCCTGCTCACGCGCGATCGCGGCTTCTACAGGCGCTACCTCGAGCGGCTGTCGATCGTCGATCCCGCGCTGAGCGTGTAGGCTTCCGCGCCGCATGAGATTCTTCGAGTTCGAGGCGCGCGAGATCGTCAAGCGCGCGGGCATCCCGGTCACCGACTACGGCTTCACCACCGACCCCGCGGAGGTAGCCGCGATCGCGCAGCGCATCGGCGGTCCGACGGTGATCAAGTCGCAGGTGCTCGCGGGCGGGCGTATGAAGGCGGGCGGCGTGAAGTTCGCGGACACGCCGGAGGAGGCGGAGTCCTATGCGCGCGACATCCTGCAGCTGGAGATTGGCGGCCACATGCCGCGCGGGGTGCTGGTGGACCCGAAGGCGGAGGTCGAGCAGGAGTACTACGCGGGCGTGGTGTGGGACGGGACGCGCAAGCAGCCGGTGATGATCTTCTCGCCGGTGGGCGGCATCGACATCGAGCAGGTCGCGGAGGAGCAGCCGGACAAGGTGGGCCGGCGGCACTTCTCGAACATCCTGCCGTTCGGCGACTTCGAGGCCAAGGAGGTGATCGCCTCGACGGGCGTGACGGGCTCGGCGTTGAACAAGCTGGTGCCGATCCTGACGCGGCTGGCGAAGCTGTTCGTGGCGAACGACATGGTGCTCGCGGAGATCAACCCGCTGGGGCGTCTGGCGGATGGCTCGTTCATCGCGCTGGATGCGCACATGGACATGGAGAACGAGGCGCGGGGGCGCCACAAGAAGCTGCTGGCGGACCTCGGCGTGGGCGACGAGGAGACGCGCCAGGCGCGCGAGGCGACGCCGTTCGAGCTGGCGGGCGAGGAGGTCGACGCGACCGACCACCGCGGCGTGGCGGGCAACGTGACGGAGTTCGACGGCAACCTGGGCCTGGTGATCGGCGCGGGCGGCGGCTCACTGACGTTGTTCGACGCGGTGCGCGCGCACGGCGGCAAGCCGGCGAACTACTGCGAGATCGGCGGCAATCCTTCGGTCGCGAAGGCGTGCGGGCTGGCGAAGCTGGTGCTGCAGAAGCCGGGCGTGGACAAGATCGCGGTGATGATGTCGATCGTGTCGAACACGCGCGTGGACATCGTGGCGCGCGGCGTGATCAAAGCGTGCCTGGAGCTCGACCACGACCCGGCGGAGAAGATCGCGATCTTCCGCATCCCGGGCGCGTGGGAGGAGGAGGGCTTCAAGATCCTCGAGAAGTACGGCGTGGATTACGCGGACCGCTCGGTCTCTCTCAACGAGGCGGCGCGGCGCGCGGTCGAGAAGATCCAAGGAGCGGCGGCATCCCCGGGGGGCACGACGTGAGCATCCTGATCGACGCGCAGACGACGTTCATCGTGCAGGGCATCACGGGCCGCGAGGCGGTGAACCTGACGCGCGAGTGCCTGGACTACGGCGCGGGCGCGAAGGTCGTGGGCGGCGTGACACCGGGCCGCCTGGGCCGCGAGGTGCACGGCGTGCCGGTGTTCGACACGGTGGCGCAGGCGGTGGAGCACCACGGCGCGCCGATCGACGGCTCGGTCGTGACGGTCCCCCCGGCGTTCACGAAGGACGCGGTGTTCGAGGCGATCGAGAACGGTGTGAAGCTGATCGTGATCGTGACGGAGCGCATCCCGCGCGCGGACGTGGCGCAGATGGTGGAGCTGGCGACGTTGCGCGGGGCGCGCATCATCGGTCCGAACTGCCTGGGGATCATCGTGCCGGACGTGATCAAGATGGGCGGCATCGGCGGCCCGGCGAAAAACGCGGCGCAGGCCTACACGCCGGGCTCGGTCGGCGTGATCTCGCGCTCGGGCGGGATGACGACGGAGATGTCCTCGACCCTCTCGGCGGCGGGCCTCGGCCAGTCCACAGCGGTGTCGATCGGCGGCGACGCGATCATCGGCTCGAGCTACGCGGAGCTGATGCCCCTCTTCGAGTCCGACGAGCAGACCAAGGGGATCGTGATCTACACGGAGCCCGGCGGGCGCATGGAGGCGGAGCTGGCGCGCTGGGTGACGGACAACAACTCGCGCCTGCCGATCGTGGCGTTCATGGCGGGGCGCTTCATGGATGAGATGCCGGGCATGAGCTTCGGGCACGCGGGCACGATCGTCGAAGGCAAGGAGGACACGGCCTCGGAGAAGATCGCGCGCCTGGCGCAGGCGGGCATCACGGTCGCGGAGCGCATCGAGGACATCCCGGGGATGATCGGCGCGAAGATCGCCGCATCGTCCCCGGAGGGGGAGCGTGCCGGCGCGACTGAGGGGAGCCCAGCATGAGGGCCGACGGAACGTTCATTGCGGTCGAGGTGGACGACGCGGCGGCCGCGGACAAGGAGCTGGCGCGCAAGCTGACGGAGGCGTGCCCGGTGGACATCTACGCGCAGCGCGGGGATGGCTCACTGGAGCTGGTGCAGCGCAACCTCGATGAGTGCGTCCTTTGCCGCCTGTGCCTCGACGCGGCCCCTGAGGGGAGCGTCAAGATCGTCAAGCTCTACGACGACGGTGCCCTGCTCGCCTAAGAGATGCGCCGCGCCGCTCCGAGCCAGGCACTATGATTGCGGAACGGGTGTAGTAGCAGACAGGCAGCGAGGAGCCAAGACGCGATCATGAACGAAAATCTTTCCCTGGTCGTGATGTGCTTCTTCCTGATCGCCTCGCTGGCGTTTCTGGCCGACCAGATCCTGTCTTACCACTAGCCACTTAGTAACGCCGGCGTCTAGACGCTCGCTGGGCAAGCGAGGCAAGGACGCAGTGAGCGCCGCGTGCTACGCACGCAAGCGAGGGAGGACGCAGCATCGCGCCGCCCAGCGAGCGTCTAGTGCTGCTTGGCGCGGCGGGTTCGCTCTCGCTCCTGCTGGCGCTCGACGACGTTGGCGATCAGCTTGAGGAACTGCTCGGGTCCGGTGGCCTTGGCCTGGCCGTAGCTGAAGGCCTCGATCCAGTCGGCAACTTTGCCTTCGCGGGCCATGACGTTGAAGAACTCGCGGCGCATGTCGACGCGCAGGCGCGCGTCGGCGGCGGGGCCCTTGGTGACTCTGATGTCGGGCATCTCGAGGCGGAAGTGCTGGACGTCGCCGCGCCCGCGCAGTTCGACCCCGACGACGAGCTTGATGGGCTCGAGCGCGGGCACTTCCTTGAGGAATCTGCGTACCCCAATTTCGATCAACGCCTTGGCGTCGTCTGCCATCTTGCTCCCCTCCTCCGGTCCGCCCGCGTCCCGCGCGCGCTAGATCTTGTGACGCTGAAGCAGCTTACGCCCGATCACCATGCGCTGGATCTCGGAGGTGCCCTCGCCGATCAGCAGCAGTGGCGCATCGCGATAGAGGCGCTCGATCTCGTACTCCTTGGAGTAGCCGTAGCCGCCGTGAATGCGGAAGCACTCCTCGACGCAGAAGCGCCCGGCCTCGGAGGCGAACAGCTTGGCCATGCCGGCCTCCAGATCGGAGCGCTCGCCGGCGTCCTTCAGGCGTGCGGCGCGCAGCGTCAGGAGTCGTGCGGCGTCGACCTGGGTGGCCATGTCGGCGAGCTTGAACTGGATCGCCTGGTGCTCGGCGATGGGCTTGCCGAAGGTCTTGCGCTCCTGGGAGTAGCGCAGGGCGAGCTCGAGCGCGCGCTGGGCGATGCCGACGCCGCGTGCGGCGACATTGACACGCCCGACCTCCAGCGCGTCCATCATCTGCGAGAACCCGCTGTTTAGTCCGGCGTCCTCGCCGCCGAGGATGTTCTCGGCGGGGCAGCGGTAGCCGTCGAAGACGAGCTCGGTGGACTCGACGCCCTTGTAGCCGAGCTTTTTGATCTTTGGGGGGACGTTGAGGCCGGCGTAGTCGCCGGTGTTGTTCGAGACGCCGCCCTCTTTCTCGGCGATGAAGCAGGTGAAGCCCTTGTGGCGAGGCTGGGCGTCGGGGTCGGTCTTGACGAGCACGAACACGAGGCTCGACATGAGGCCGTTGGTGACCCACATCTTCTGGCCGTTGATCTCGTACTTGCCGTCGTCGCCCTTCTTGGCGGAGGTTTTGATCGCCTGGACGTCGGAGCCGAGCTCGGGCTCGGACAGCGAGAAGGCGGCGCGGATCTCACCGGTGGCCATGCGCGGAAGGTACTTCTGCTTCTGCTCCTGGGAGCCGAACTTCATGAGCAGGTAGGAACCGATGAAGTGGGTGTTGATGACCCCGGAGATCGAAATCCAGCCGCGGGAGAGCTCCTCGACGATCATCGCGTAGGTCGTGAGATCGAGGCCCATCCCGCCGTACTCCTCGGGGATCGTGACGCCGAATAGCCCGAGCTCCTTCATCTGCTCAACGATCGGCTCGGGGAAGAGATCCTCGTGGTCGTAGTGCTCCGCGTTGGGAAGGATCTGCTCGTCAGCGAACTGGCGCACCATTTCGGTGATCGCGCGCTGCTCGTCGGACATGTCACTGGGTAGGTCGGCGGCTACGGCCATCTTCGGTACCACGCTCCGTGAGTCGGGGATCTACGGGGACACGGAGGATACCGGCGCACGGCGAGACCGCAGCGGCGCGGCGCGCAAATAAGCCTCCGCCGCGGACCCCGCCGCGCGCGTACACGCGCACGCACACGCGCGCGGCGGGGCCCCCAAAATGACAGACTCCCCCCGTGCGCTTCACGCGGCCCCTCCCCCGATGAACTTCGCGCGCGACGTATTCGAGACGCTCCCGCGGGAACGCCGCGCGTTGGTGGAGCTGGCACGCGACGGCGCGCGCCGCGAGTGGAGCTTCGGCGAGGTCTCCGAGCGAGCGGCGCGCCTGGCGGGCACGCTGGCGGCGCGCGGGGTGCGTCGCGGCGAGGTCGTAATGACTCTGATCGGCAACCGCGCGGAGTGGGTGTTGAGCATGCTGGCGTGTTTCCGCCTCGGCGTGGTGGTGCTGCCGTGCACGGAGCAGCTGCGCGCGAAGGATCTGCGCCTGCGCCTGCAGACGGCCAAGCCGCGCGTGGTGATCGCCGACGAGCGCAACGGCGCGACGTTGGCGGAAGCGATCGCGGGTGGCGAGATCGAGGTGCTGCTGGTTCCCGATGAGACGCTCTTCGCGGCGGAGCCGGCGCGGGCGGTGGAGCTGGCGCGCGATGATCCGTGCCTGATCACTTTCACGAGCGGCACGTCGGGCGAGCCGAAGGCGGTGGTCCACGCGCAGCGCTACCTCTTCGGCCAGCGCGTGCAGGCGGAGCATTGGCTGGGCGCGCGAGCGGGTGAGCTGGTGTGGTGCACGGCGGCGTCGGGCTGGTCGAAGTCGGCGCGCAACGTGTTCATCGCGCCGTGGCTGTCGGGGGCGGCGGCGCTGCTGCACGACGCGCGCTTCGACCCAAACGAGCGCCTGGAGCTGGTGGCGCGGGAGCGGGTGAGCGTGCTGTGCATGGCGCCGACGGAGTACCGCGTGATCGCCAAGCGCGCGACGCTCGGGCCGTTGCGCGACCTACGCGCGATGGTCGCAGCCGGGGAGGCCCTGAACCCGGAGGTGTTGCGTGCGTGGCAGGAGGTGACGGGCCTGGAGATCCGCGATGGCTACGGCCAGACGGAGACGGGTCAGCTCACGGGGATGCCGCTCGGCGAGCGGGCGCGGCGGGGCTCGATGGGACGCGCCCTCCGCGGCGTGAACCTGGCGGTGCTTGACGGCGAGCTGACGGCGGACCCGGCGAGCGTCCCGACGTTCTTCTTGGGCTATCTCGGCGAGGACATCTGGCGAGTATCGGAGGACGAGCCCACGAACGAGGAGGAACTCGCGCTGCGCGCGCGGGGGGGCAGGGAGGCGGGAGCGTGGATCGTCGCTGATCGGGCCTGCAGCGGCGAGCTATGGCGCACGGGCGATCGGGTGCGTGAGGACGAGGAGGGCTACCTCTATTTCGAGGGGCGGGCGGACGATGTGATCGTCTCGGCGGGCTACCGGATCGGTCCGTTCGAGGTGGAGTCGGCGCTCGTGGCGCACCCGGCGGTGGCGGAGGCGGCGGCGGTGGCGGCGCCGGACGAGGAGCGGGGTGCGGTGGTGCGTGCGGTGGTGGTACTGCGCGAGGGCCATGTCCCATCCCCCGCGCTGGCGCGGGAGCTGCAGGATCACGTCAAGCGGGAGACGGCGCCGTACAAGTACCCGCGGATCGTGGATTTCGCGGCGGAGCTGCCGAAGACGGCGAGCGGGAAGGTCAAGCGCGCGGAGCTGCGCGGCTGACGTGGAGCTGCAGGGCGTGGTCGATGTAGGGCCCGAGCAGCTCGGTGATCGACGAGGCGGTCATACCGGCGGAGCCGACGGGGAGCGTGGCGTAGCTGATCGCGAGGCGCACGAGGCACTCGGCGAGCAGCGCGGCGTCGCGCGGGGCGGCTTGGGGCCAGCGCGCGAGGATCGCGCTGCGGAGGGTCTCGGCGGCGTGCGCGACGAGCGGCTGGCCCTGGGTGGTGACGAACGGCAGCATCTCGCCGTCACCGGCGATCGCGGCGCGGATCAGCGGATCCTCGGCGGCGGCGGCGAGAAACAGCCCGAAGGCGGCGGTGAGCGCGGCCTGCGGATCATCGAGATGGGCATCGAGTGCCCCCTCGACGGCGCGCACGAAGCGATCGCCCTCGCGCAGCACGAAGGCCTGGGCGAACTCGTCGCGGGAGCCGAACTCCTTGTAGAGGGTCTGGCGGCTGACGCCGGCGGCGGAGGCGATGTCGGCCATCGTGACCTCGCTCCAGCCGCGGTGCTCGAGCTCGCGGCGGGCGGCGTCGAAGAGCGTGTCGCGCAGCAGCTCGCGCGCGGCGACGGCGTAGGGCGTGGCGACGCTCATGGAACGAGCTCGAAGTCGACCTTGTCGCGCACGCCGCAATCGGGACAGGGCCAGTCGTCGGGAACCTCGCTCCAGGGGGTGCCGGCGGGGAAGCCCTCGCGCGGGTGGCCGTGCTGCTCGTCGTACTCGTAGCCGCAGGCGGGACAGCGATAGCGACTCACGAGGCGCTCACCAAGAAATTCGGCACGCGACGGTCCGCGCGTCTCACTGTGCGCTCTCCGGGCGCGCGGAGCCTCCGTAGCGGCGGAGGATCCGCGCGCGACGACGGGGGGAGATGTTGGCGCGCGTGACGTCGCCGTCGTAGTGCCCGAGCAGTCGCGGGTCCATGACGCGTCGCCACAGTGGCGGGAAGGCGGCGAGCACGATCATTCCGGCGTAGCCGGTGGGCAGCTGCGGAGCCTCCTCGACGTGGCGCAGCGCCTGGTAGCGGCGGATCGGGTTGGCGTGGTGGTCGGAGTGGCGCTGGAGGTGGTAGAGCAGGACGTTGGAGGCGACGTTGTTGGAGTTCCAGCTGTGCTCGGGACGCGTGCGCTCGTAGCGTCCGTCCTCGCGGCGCTGGCGCAGCAGACCGTAGTGCTCGAGGTAGTTGACGACCTCGAGCAGCGAGAAGCCGAGCACGGCTTGCAGGAGCAGATAGGGCAGCACGATCGGTCCGAAGACGACGGCGAGCGCGGCGAACAGCACGACGGTCATGGCCCAGGCGCCCAGGATGTCGTTGTGGGGCGTCCAGGGCGAGCGGTCCAGGCGCGCGAGACGTGTGCGCTCGAGCTCCCAGCTGGAGCTGAGGCTGCCGGCGACGGTGCGGGGCAGGAAGGCGTAGAAGCTCTCCCCGAGGCGCGAGCTGGCGGGATCTTCGGGGGTGGCGACGCGCACGTGGTGGCCGCGGTTGTGCTCGATGAAGAAGTGCCCGTAGCCGCTCTGGGCGAGCGCGACCTTGCTCAGCCAGCGCTCGAGGCTGGCGCGCTTGTGGCCGAGCTCGTGGGCGGTGTTGATCGCGATGCCGCTGACCATGGAGACGGTGAGGGCGAGCCCGATGTCCTCGATGGTGCTCAGTTTGCCGCTGGTCCAGAGCCAGCAGGCGAATATGAGCCCGGCGTACTGGATGGGAATGTAGAGATAGGTGCACCAGCGGTAGTAGCGATCCTGTTCGAGCCACTTGATGGCGCTGTCGGGCGGGTTTTGGGCGTCCATCCCGACGAGCAGGTCGGCGAGCGGAAAGACCCCGAACACGAGCACGGGCCCGTAGAACCAGAAGACGCCGAGCCCGGTGAGTTCCACGAGGCCCCACGCGAGGAAGGGCAGCGTGGGCACGAACAGGCCTAGCAGCCAGAGGTAGCGCTTGGGGTCGCGCCAGCGGGCGGGCGCGAGCGCGGAATCGGATGCGGCGTCCGCCGCAGCGGGAGGGGCGCCTGGGGAAACCAAATCCTTGCTAGGCGGCGCGGGAACAGCGGACATACAGCATGTCTCCTCGTTTGTCGGATAGACCAATCACTGTATGTCTAGTTTACAGCAGAGCGTTCATCTGTCAACTAGGCTGACGAGACTTTGGCGTAGTGTCGAGCTGGCGCAGACGGGCGCGCATGACCTGAGTGGCGCGGGGGTTGGAGTCGATCAGCACGTAGCGGCGTCGGAGCTTGGCGGCGACGGCGCCGAGTGTGCCGCTGCCGGCAAAGAAGTCCAGGCACCAGTCGCCGGGACGTGTGGAGGCCTGGACCATGCGGCGCACGATACCCTCGGGCTTCTGCGTGGGATAGCCGGTCTTCTCGGCACCGGTTGTGGAGACGATGGTGTGCCACCAGACATCGGTCGGGAGCTTCCCGCGCGCGACCTTCTCGGGAGTGACGAGGCCGGGGGCCATGTAGGGCTCGCGGTCGACCTCGGCGGCGTCGAAGTGGAACTTCGCGGGATCCTTGACGTACACGAGGATCGTGTCGTGCTTGGCGGGCCAGCGCCGACGCGAGCGGGCACCGTAGTCGTAGGCCCAGATCAGCTCGTTGAGGAAGCACTCGCGTCCGAAGATCTCGTCGAGCAGCAGCTTGCAGTAGTGCGCCTCGCGGTAGTCGATGTGGAAGTAGAGCGTGCCCTCGGGCGCGAGCAGCCGGTGCGCGTGCTCCAGGCGCGGTGCGAGAAACGCGAGATAGTCCTCGAAGGTGTCGCGGTAGGAGGACTCGGCGAGTAACCGGGTGCGGTAGCGGCGCCCTTGAAATCCGGTGCGATCGCCGCGAGCGTCGGGGATCGTGCGCACGGTTCGGCGGGTCTGGGTGGCCCCGGTGTTGAACGGGGGATCGAGATAGACGAGCTGGAAGGAGCCGTCGGCGAAGCGCGGCAGCAGCTCGAGGTTGTCGCCGAGCAGAATCTCGTCGGTGTCGGGTCGGCGTGGCTGGCCGGGGTCGGAGTGTCCGAGGGGAAGCGGCACGGCGGCAAGGGTATTGGCGGGAAGCGAGCGGCGTGGCGAACCTCGCGCGCCCGCGCGGGCAAACCTGCGCTGCGCGCTCGCGCTCGCGCTCGCGCTCGCGAACCTCGCGCGCCCGCGGCGATGCGCCCAGGGAACGGCGCCCTTCCAATGCGCGATGCCCCCGGCAGGATTCGAACCTGCGACCCTCGGATTAGAAGTCCGACGCTCTATCCAGCTGAGCTACGGGGGCGAATTGCCGACCTCGCGCGGGAGGTCTGGGCACAGTTTGGCCATGATCGTTGAGCGGTGCGGGCCGGACACGCCGCGGCGCGCACAGCTCCTCTAATATCGAGCGTGGGAGGCACGCGAAGGCGTGCTCGAGGGGCGCACGAAGGCGTGCTCGCGGGGCACGCGAGGACGTGCTCGGAGCGGTCCTTAGGCAAACTTGATCCAGAACCAGTAAAAAGTAGCGCCATGAGCTCCGGTATCGACCCAGACCTGACGCGCAAGGAGCGTCGCGAGCAGGCGCGCTCGCAACGCAAGGCCGCGGAGGCGGCGGCGGCGTCGCAGGCGGCGCAGCGCACGCGCCTGATCCGACTGGGGTCGGTGATCGCGGCGGTGGTGGTGATCGTCGCGGTGATCCTCGTCGCGACGAGCGGCGGCGGCAAGAGCAAAGGCCTCGCGCACGGCAGCGAAGCCAACAAAGAAGTCTCCACGGTGAGCGCGCTGGTCAAAGGCATTCCGCAGTCGGGCAACACCCTCGGCAACCCCAAGGCCCCGGTGACCCTGCAGTACTTCGGCGACTTGGAGTGTCCGATCTGTAAGGAGTTCACACTCGGCGCGCTGCCGGCGCTGATCCAGAAGTACGTGCGCACGGGCAAGCTGAAGATTGAATACCTATCGCTGGAGACGGCGACGGACGAACCGGAAACATTCCGCACGCAGCAGGTCGCGGCGTACGCGGCGGGCAAGCAGAACCTCGCGTGGTACTTCATCGAGCTCTTCTACCACGAGCAGGGGCAGGAGAAAACGGGCTACGTCACCGAAAGCTACCTGCAGGGGTTGGCGCAGCAGGTTCCGGGCCTGAATCTGCCCAACTGGAGCGCGGCGCGCAACGATCCGGCGCTCGCGGAAGAGGTCACGCGCGACGCGCAGGCGGCCAACCAGCAGAACTTCACGGGCACTCCGTCGTTCTTGATCGGCAAGACGGGGAGCTCCTTGAGCAAGCTCGAAAACCCGAACCTGGAACAGCCCGCGGACTTCGAATCGGCGATCGACAAACTCCTCGCCTGAGATGCGACGGGGGAGCGATGGCACAATGCTTCCTCGTCCACTCTCCCGCCGTGGCGGCGGCGTCTAGATGATCAGTAACCGTGCTATCCGCATAACGATGCTTGTGATCGCCACCGTCGGGTTGGGCGTGGCGAGCTACCTGACATATGTCCACTACTCGGGCATCCAGCCGATCTGCAGTGCGGGCGGCAGCTGCTTGGAGGTGCAGACCTCGATCTACTCGAAGATCGCGGGCATCCCGGTGGCGCCGATCGGCCTGATCGGCTATGTGGTGATCCTGGCGTCGTTGCTGGTTCCCGAAAGCGAGGAGAGCCGCTTCGCGACGATGGCGTTCACGTTGGTGGGCTTTGGCTTCTCGGCCTATCTGACCTATCGCGAGCTGTTCTCGATCCACGCGATCTGCGAGTGGTGCGCTTCGAGCGCGGTGATGATGACGATCCTCGCGGGCCTCTCGGTGTGGCGGTTTCTGCGTGGAGAGTCGCCGGCGTCGAGTGCCGCGGCGAGAGTGGAGACCGATTCCGCGGTACCGCCGCTGCCCGCGGCCGGCTCTTGACGCGGTCCGCGGAGCGCTTCAAGGCCATCGCGGCACGGGCAGCGGCCGAGCTGGTCAACGACAACCAGCGCGTGGGCTTGGGGACGGGCTCGACCGTCGCCTACCTGCTCCCGGCGCTGGCCGAGCGCGAGTTGGTCGGGGTCCGCTGCACAGCGACCTCGCCGGCCACTGAACGCGAGGCGCGTGCGCTGGGCTTGGTGGTGGTGTCTCTGGACGAGCTGGGCGCTCCGGACATCGCGATCGACGGAGCTGACCAGATCGATCCGCGGGGCTGGCTGATCAAGGGCGGAGGGGCGGCGCAGACCCGCGAGAAGATCGTCGCGGCGGCGGCGCGGCGCTTCGTGGTGATCGCCTCCGGCGAGAAGGCGGTCGCGCAGCTCTCCGCTCCGGTACCGGTTGAGATCTTGGCGTTCGGAGCGCAGAGCACACTCCGCGCGATCGCCCCGGCAAAGCTCCGCGAGGTTCCCCCCAGCCCCGACGGCAACCTGATCGCGGACTACATGGGCCCGGTCGACGACCCTGAACGAGTGGCGAGCTGGCTTTCGGCGACTCCGGGGCTGGTCGAGCATGGCTTGTTCGCACCGACGCTCGTCAGCGACATTCTGATCGCCGGAGAGAGCGGCATCGAGCACCGGCGCGGCGGCAAGCCGGCGTGAGCGTCGCGTTTTCAAACGCCGATCAGCTCGAGCTCATCCAGACACCGAGCGGCGCGCGAGGCGCACACACGATCCCGCTCGCTGGACACGACGCCGTCCCGCACTAATCGCGTGAGCGCGCGCTCGATCGCGGCGGGCTCGAAGTCGGGGATCTCGCGAGCGAGCGCCATGCGCGACCAGCGCTGCTCGTGGTCGTCCCTAAGAACCTGAAGGACGATCGCCCGTTGAACCGTCCGCGCGTCCCGGCCGCGGCCATCTGTCGATCGCTGCTGCATGGTGGCATCCACCTCCTCGTCTGTCGCACCTAACGGCGGCTGGTCGGGGCGAACCGCCCGATCCAAACCAAGCGCAACGTAACCGCCGCTTGAGACGGCACTCGCTCGCGGGCACCTTCGGTCGGCGAGCTCGGCGGTGCCCGCGCCATCCAGGCCCGTCCTGTTCCTGGGGGTGAGATCGCAATGCGAGACCTTCGTGCGTGAGGACAGTCGCGAGGTCGCTCAAAAGACGCTCAGGCCATACAACTCGGCAATGCGCGCGAGGGCGCTCTCGGCCCGAGCGATGGGGCGTCGCTCTTGCTCGTCGAGAGAGACGTCGTCGAACAGAGCCCAACACTCCCACTCGGAGGAAAGCCGGGACAGGTAGCGGATGCCGGCAAGCTGCAGGCGATCGTCAGCGTCGCGTTGCTCGTAGGCCCAGCGACCGATCCAGCGCGTGATGCGACGGTCTGCGCCGCGGACGGTGGGCACGTCGAGGTCGCTGTATCCGTAGTAGGCGAGCAGCTCGCCGAGTTCCTCGCGTAAGAGCGAGCGGGTCTCGGCGGCCTCGACATCGAGGAAGCGAATCGTCGGGATGGCGTCGTTCGGCCTAGCAATGGCGCGCACCGCGAGGCGTCGGTGGCGCCAGTCGGCAGGAACCTCTCCGAGCGCCATGAAGCCCTCTTCGTTGGCGATCGCGCTCAGGCCCGGGTCAGGCCGGAAGCGGGAAAGGATCTCGCCGAAGCACGCCTCCAGCGTGGTCGCGAAGTAGCTGACGCGGTAGTCGCCGGTTGGGCTATCGAAGCGGTTGCCGGTCGTCCGGCTTTCGAGCAGGCTCGGCTCAAGGGGCTCGCTGAAGCGCAGGGGTCGGGAGAGCGACCAACCCGCCACACGCCGCCCGCCGGAGGCGCGGCGATCTTCGGCTTCTTGGCCGCCACCTACCCGCCCGCGAGGAACGCCTTGGCCGCCACGAGCACGTCGCGGAAGTTGCCTTCGCGAATACTCTGCGCGGGAGACTGATCGTCGAGCTGAGGGTTCAACCCGAGGAACCACGCACGCACTGTATGGGGCGACTCCTCAGCGAGCAGTAGCTGGAAGGTCTGGTATGCGCAGCGCAGGCGCTGCTCGTTCTCCGATCGTGGACTGCGGTCGCCCGCTGCCCAGCGGGCGACCGTCCTGGGGTCCGACACACCGGCGATATGCGCGACGAGCTTTTGTCCGAGCACCTCCTGCAGGTAGCCCACGACATCGGCGATGCTCGACTCGACGGCCTTGCGATGGGCTTCCTGTGGGCCTGAGCGGAGCTTTGGCATGGCGATCCCTTTGCTCGTGGTTGGCGCGGCGGTCCGCAGGTAGCAGCCTATCAACTGGCCGGGCCATTGGACAGCGCTTTGGCCTGCTAGTTGGCGCTAAGGGAGCCGGCTGAGCCGTGAGCTTCGCCACCCATCCGCAGTGGCGTCGAGTTCCGGTAGCCACCGCCTCGCGTTGAATTTCAAGGCCGCAAGGGTTGTCAGCGCTGTCTCACAACGCTCTATCGATGCGAAACGTCGCTACCTGACCCGCCGCCGCCAAATCCCCTCAACAAATCTAGCCCCCAAAATCCGGGCCGGCCTGCAGCGGGGGACCGAGGAGTCGAACCTCGCGTTGCGGTTTTGGAGACCGGCGTCGGAGGCCGTTTTGCCCAATAAAGACGGGGCGTTGCGAACACAAGGGATAGCTCTGGGGATAGAGAGTCGGGTGCGACGCTGAGGCCGCGACGCTGGCTCAAGCAGAAAAACGCGGGGGTGCGGCTGGGCGATTCAGTCGTTCCGGCGCCGCTGATCTAGCCAGCGCCTCACCCGAGTTCCAAGCACACGCTGCCGCGCCGCGCGAGCAACGCGCTCCCGCTCGGCTACTTCGTGCACACCAGTAACGTTGAACGGCGCATCGTCGCCTAGCGCGCGGAGACTCGTCCCGAAAGGACAGTTGGGATCGCAGGTGCTGATCTTGGTGTCGAGACGCGCGCCGACGAAGTGATAGGTCTGTGCGCCAGCGTTGGCGAGGCCGCTAGGGGCGATTACAGCGGTGAGGAACTGAAGTACCTCAAGGGAAGCGAGGGCAGCGGAGAATGCGATCACGTTCTCTCGGGCGCGGAGGACGTGATTCTCGGGCAGGCCAGAGATGTAGACAGGGTCATCCAGGTCGCCGCGACGCTCGAGATCGACGAGGCCGAGGTCGTACTGGCCGAGACAACTCAGGCAGCGTCGCCCGGGCGCAACCATGTGGGCTTTCCACTGTGCGTGACGAATGCGGTCACGTTTTGCATCGACGGCGATGCCACCGTCTACGATCGGGACGAGGTGGACACTTGAGAGGTAGTTCAAGACGTGTCGCGCCCATGGGCGGTCGACGCATGAGAACGCTAGGTCACAACTAGCGAGCGCGTCAAAGCCGTCGGGCTCGGCGACGCTCAACTCAAGTGAGGTGACCCTAAATGCTGGGTTGGTCGCTGAGCTTCGGAGCGCCCGGCTCAGCACTTCGACCTTCGAGCGTGCCAGCCTAACGTCGCGCGGGTGCGCGAACAACAACCGATCGAGATTGACGGTCTCCACGGAGTCGAAGTCGATCAGGACAAGTTCGCCAATGCCGGTGCGGGCGAGCACCTCGGCGACGATGCAGCCCACGCTGCCTGCGCCCACAACAGCCACGCGCAACCGCGCGAGATCGGCCTGAAGGCGCTCACCCCATGCGGAGACGGTGCGAACCTGGCTGGCGTCAGATTGTGGCGGTGGCCGCAACTGAGGGTTAAACGTGACCCGGAGTTGTTCGCCTGTGACGCGCACGGACTCGCAGTCACGACAAGCGTAGGTGCGTGCTGCCTCCCGCTCCCAGATACGAGCACTGAGCGCGCCATCACCGGCGATCGTCAAGCCGAGCAGGGGCCGACCAGTGAGCGCGACCACCTGGGCGCTGTTGTTGCGCTCGGCACCGATGTCGTCGGCGCTCATGCCTTGCCAGCCGGAACCCCCTGGATGGGAGTGCAGCAGTGCAAGACCAGCACCTTGTTCTTGCGCGATCGCGGCGGCGCGGTGTAGGTAATGCGATTCGAAAGACGCGTTGCCATGGACGTGGCGCTCACCGTCCTGGGGCAAGATCGGGTCGGCGAGCAGTGCTGTGCTGCGTCTTGCCGTCGTAGCGGGATGCCAGAGCGCGAAGCAGATGTCCTCTTGGCCGTCGTCTCGCAGAAGATGACGAGTGAGCTGCTCGTGAGTGGCGGTTTCAAGCGCGGCGTGATAGCTCATAGCGTGGCGAACAGGTGGCGGATGTGCGCAAAGTAACCCGCAACGGTTCCATTTCCGGTCCAGCCGGTAGCCGGTCGGGACCAGTACTCCCAATCGTCCCCCAGCTGGGGGGCCTCGTGGACCCCTCCGCTGGGGTGTCCGGGCTCGGCGTTCGAGTTCAGCGGCAGCAGCCGAGGGCTGACATACGGCCCGGATGGTGGGGTAAGCGGCCAGTCACCTGGCGGGAAGAACGCGAGGCGAATCATGCGGCCGATCATCGGCCCAACTGGAATCTCCCAGTCGATGATGCCACCGCCCGGCGCCTCGGGGGTGTCGGCGACCTCGTAGCCCAATGCCTTCAGTTCATTGAAGAAATCCTCGGTCGGCATGTGCTCAGGAAACCGGGGTGGGTCCGATCGATGCCGTGATGAACTTGTCGTGGTCTTCCATAACGATCTCTGCGTCGGGCCGGTCCTGATACGAAATCTGCTCGTGGCCGCGCAGCTGCACGAGGTAGTACGCAGCAGGATCCAGCCCGGCGAACTCGGCGATTAGCTGGCGAGGGGTGAGCTCGTGGGCTTTCGTGTCGTAAGGCTCCTCGTCGATGTGGAAGTGGATGAGCTCTTCTTTGTGGTTGTTGCCCTCCGGCATGATGCGCCTCCTTTGCCGGTGTTCGAGATCTGAAACACTGTTTGAGATGAGCATAGCAAAGCCTGCCCGGGAGTCAAGGCGAGCGTGGTGGATGTGGGCACGATGGTCGCCCTAAGGCCGTACGATCGAGCGATAGGCGGCCTGGATGATGTTGTCCAGCGCCTGCGCCTGCTCGTCGGTTACATCGCCAGAGGAGTGCAAATAAGAGGCAATCATGGCCGTCGGGTCCGGGTCGCGCGGGGCGGTCCCTGGATGGACGGTGAATCGCTCGGCACCCATGCCAAGCCAGACCAATAGCGTCGCGAATGTGTCGACGTCAGGTCGCGCGCCGGCCGCAAGGCGCGAGAACGTGGAGGCGCTGATCTGAAGCTCTTGAGCGACGTCACGCCAGCTCGCCCCATCGCTTTGGCGTCGTGCGTCCAGGGCGGCATAGAGGGCGGGAATGTTGATGCTCGCCTGCGGCACGACGCCTCCTAGGTCTCGAACGGCGCTCGATGAGCGCATCGGTGTTCGATTCTAGCAACGCGAGCGGATCAGAGAGCCCTCGCTATTGGACCTATCGGCTTCCAGAGCCCGTCGTTGTGGGCTGCTGTCTCGGTTGGCGCCTCTTCTGGCGGCATCGCCATGACCGCGCCCGGGATCGTAACCGCGAGCAGCTGAGGCGAGCTATCGTTGCTCGTAGAGTCGAACACCAGCTCAGCGGCAACGCTCGGCCGGCCGGCGGTGGCCTCGGTGCGGTCTTGGGCCTCGACCACCCACACGAAGTGCGACAGATGGGCGAGCCGCAAGACTTTCATGACCTCATCGCTCCGTCCCTGTTCGGCGATCGCCTGCTTGTATTCTCGATTTGAGAGCAAATAGCAGCGCAGTCGCAGCTCGCCCGCCGTGAGGCTGTTCGCGAGGAGCGTAAGCGGGCTCGCGACTCCAGCCACGCCAAGCCCGCGGAGGCGCCGGTAGGCGTTGATCTCGGCGGCCTCGCCGGCAACGAACACTTTCGGCGGCACCGGCACCATGATGCTGTGCCACGGTGCCTTGTAGTGGGTGAAAGGAGAGTCGATCGTCTCATACGGGCCGATCTGGTCATCGCACGCGATGAAGCGGATTCTGCTGCCGTCCCGAGCCCATCCGACGAGCGTGAGCGCATGGTCTTGCCCGGCGATGATGACCGGAAATCCGGAGTTCAGATAGCGGCAGATCACGCTAAAGATCCTGGTATCCCAGTACCCGTGGGGCAGCTCCGCGCCGTTTGCGTCGAACTTCGGTGTCGGCGGAGGGCCCTTCGTAGTATCGGGGAGCGCGCTTACGCTGTAGAAGATTGCGGGCTGGCGTAGCGCCTCAAAAACAGCCTGCATCTGTAGCAGCGACATGCCGCCGGATGGCAGAGCACGGTTGTAGGAGAGATGCTTGGGAGAGAGGGCGAACATATCGGCGGTGCCACGCCGCCCGACGAGGGCTCGTCGCCACGCGGTGTAGTGCGCAACCCACGAGGCCGCATGAGCACAACGTACGAACTCGGTGTCCTGCTGACAGAAGGGCACGCCAGTAACGGTCAGCACGCGTCCGAAAAGGCACACCTCGTCCTCGATCGTGGTCAGCACGGCATCTTTAAGGGCCCTGGGCACCGCAAGAACGGTTCGCCCCACGGGGCCTCTCGCGACCGGGCGTAGCACGCTGTAGCCGATGTAACCGGGATCCGCCGGCAGCTTGTGAAGAGCGTCGGGCTCGATGCGTCGGCGGAAAAAGTGAAGTCTGCGTGTGTACGACGAGGGAGTTTCGAAGCGGCTGCTCCAGAATGCGGCGAACTCGCTGCGCCAGTCGGAGTCGATGTATCGGTTCTCGATGACGACGCTGCGACAGCCATGCGCGCGAGCGACCCGTATTACCTGCCGCAGTGGTCCGGGCATAGTGCCACCGTATTCGTGAACCAGCGTGTCCCACTCAGCGTCCCCAGCAGGATGCCTGACCCACGCATGCTCGTCCGGCGGCGCCCAATCGCTCGCGCTGATCGGCATCCTCAAAAGACCCGCAGATGACCCTCGTGTATGTCAGCGTGCCGGCGCGCGTCGACGACCGACTGCTGAGCACGATCGAGCGCTTCACGCTCATCAGTCGGGAGGTACTTCGAGGCCTCATCCACATTTCCGAGCAAGGCGGCCGCACGGGTGATCTGGTCCTCGGTCATGGCCGCAGAATGCTCTGCACTACGGCGCGGAGGAGCCGAGCTCGTGGCGGACCGCTTCTGTCTGCTAGCCATTTGTCTCCTCGTTTGTTGGGTGCCACCAGGTACACGGGGAGCCGAGAACTCCGCAGAGTTTCGGCCGCCGATGGCGACTCAGCGTCACCGCCCCAAGCGGCTAGCTTACATGCCACGGGCGCCGGATCCAATCCTAACCGTCGGAATCTCGAGTCCGGGCGTCGGCCCAGCGATGCGACGGCCGCAATGCGATGTGTCCTTGATGGCGCCGCAGAGCTGCAAGCTAAACCGCGACCCGTTCGCCGAGGGCGGCAGCTAGCCACAGATCAAACACTTCGCGCGTCCGCTCAAGCTCTCCTGGCAGCGCATGCGTGTACCGCTCCTGTGTGATCCGGGCAGCACCCGCCTGGCTTGCCGGCGTGGCGTGACCCATGAGCTGGGAAGCGACAACCGGACGGACGCCGGCGGCATCGAGCCATGACGCACAGGTGTGGCGGCACTCATGGGCCGTGATCCGGTCGCCCACCTTTGTGCCAGCGGGCATACCGTGCTCGTCCTTTGGCTCCCAGATGTCGTCGACGCGCTTCTGCAAGTCCCTCGAAGGACAACATGCCGCTGTTCCGCCCTCCGCGCTTGCGTCCGGGGCAGAGCAGGGCCGGCGGGCTCCGGCCGGCCGCGGCGCATCAGCTCGCGCCGCAGCCTGGCAGCGAGCGGCTTGACGATGGGACCGCCCGCTGCGCGGCCCGCGACTTGCGTCCGCGCTCGTCGGCTCCGAGGTAGATGACGCCTAGATCGAGATTCAACGTCTTCGACGCGCGCGTGCCGGATCTCGGCCCTGCGGGCGGTCGCGTAGACGGCGAGCGCGTAAGGGAAGAGCATCAGCGGGGTCGAGCGCGTCGAGCAGCGTCTGCATCTCAGCGACGGTGGCAACTCGGTCGCGCGGGGTCGCGTTCATCGCCGGGAGGCGAACCCGGGAGGCTGGATCGTGGTCGACGAGTTCACGGTCTTGCGCCCAGCCGTAGAGGCTGCGGACCGCATTGACGACGGTACGCACGCGGCTGCCGGACTTCTCCGGGGTTATCGAGTCGATGAGCCGCTGGACGTCGCTGCGGCGCACGTCCGTGAGCTGGCGCTTCCACCGAGGGCGGGGCTGAACGTAGCGTTCGAGCGCTCCTTGTAGATCGCGCATGGCGGATGGCTTGTATGGACGTCCATGCTTGTTCAGCGCTTTACCCGCCTCGATCGCGCTGAGATACGCCTCGATTGCGGTCGAGACGCGCATCGAGCTCGATGTCGGGCACCCGCCCGGCGCGGAGCGTTGCTTGGAGGTCGGTGCGGGCGCTGCGCGCCTCGGCGACCGTGCGCACCTTCTTGGTCTTGCGGTGCTTGGTGTCCACCCGGTCCCATACCCGGCCCCAGTAGGAGGGCGAGCAGTTGCAAGTTCGATCTTGTTCAACTGCGCAGTCGAGCCGGTGGCGAGCGTAAATGCCCTGGTATCGAGTCTTGGTGTCTTTCGGCATGCCGGTCACGCTACACGTCGACCCCGCTGGATCGTGTGATCTCTGAGCCACTCCTCGAGCGACTGTCTGGGGTACAGCCGTAGCGCTCCCGAGTAGACGACAGGGAGGTCGGGCTTGACGTGCCGGGCGAAGTGATCCACGGATATGCCGAGCGCTTCCGCGGCCTCCTGCTGGTTGAAGGCGAGACGCGGCACGGTGCGCCGGATGCGCTTCTCGCTCGTCATCGTGTCCGCTCCGGTGCTGGTGGCTTGATGGCGCGGTGGAGTGTGCGGATGACGCCGGGGAGGCGTGGGGAGTAGCGCTCGGGGCCTCGGCTTGCGATCGTGCGGTCGAAGCCGGGCCAGCATTCGTAGCCGAGTGGCTCTGGGTGTGCGAGTGATGGTGTTTGGGTGCGGCTGCGGCCCATGTCTCGTGCGAGGCGTTTGATGCGGTCAGTGTCCTGTCCGTCGGTGCCGAGGTCGTCGCGGTTGACGTACCAGTCGGTTCCTTGGCGGGCGCGGGATGCCTCGACGTAGGCGGGCTCCTTGCTGGTCTGCCAGCCGCCGGTGACGACGAGCGTGCGGGTCACGGTCGCGCCTTGGGCGCGATGGATGTGGCTGGCGTACCCGAGCCGTAGGCGCGCCAGCTCCTGGCCGGCGAGCGTCCGCCATTGGTTGGTGGCCTCGAACTGGATCAGCACCTCGCCGGTCTCGCCGATGTCGATGACTTCGCCGCGAGCGCCATTCTCGACGCGCTCACTGCCGGGCTGGTGGTGCTGGTCGATCATCGCCACCCGATCGCCCGCACGGACTCCGTAGTCGACACCGGGCACTTGGACTTCGATGTCACCGAGTTCGCCGCGCTCGGCACGGTAGTGCTGCGCACGCGCGTTAAGACGGTTGATCTCCACGTTGGATGCGTCGGAGATCAGCGCAACCTCGCTGATCGGGATGGTCTCGGTCAGCTTGGCCCAGCCCTGGACGGCGCGCTCGACGGCCTCATCGCGGGTGTCAGTCATGTGCAGCCGGCCTCTGCGGAGGTAGTGCGCCATCGCCCTGTCCGAGCGGCCGGCGCGTAGGTCCGCCCATGCTTTCTGCTCGGCGGGGTCGAGGGTGCGTCGCACGTTCGACAGTTGCGCGCTCGGCGCGATCTCTGCAAGCCGGTCGAACATGCCACCCGCGCCGATCGAGGGGAGCTGCGCACCATCGCCGATCGCCACGAGCTTCGCCCCCGTCCGCTCCATGACCTGGGTGAGTCGGTCAAGCCTGCTGGTGTCGGCCATCCCCGCCTCGTCAAAGAAGATCGTCGTCCGAGCGTCGAGCGTGAGCCGGCCGTGCTCGACTCTTGCCACGAGCGGCGTCGAGCGTGAGCGTCCGCCCGGCCAGCGCGGGGCTGTCTTGGCCGAGACGCTGTGCAGTCGAGCCGGACACCGCGATCCCGTAGATGTGGTGGCCGGTGAGCTGCTCTGCTCTCGCGGCGGCGTCGATCACCACGCCCTTGCCGGTGCCTGCTGGCCCGACCAAGACCGCAGCGCGCTCCGGGCCAGTGATCATCTGGAGCGCCTGTGCCTGCTCGTCGCTGAGGCGCGAGCCGATCCGCTCGGCGAGCTGGTCACTGGCGACTGTTCGCGCCTGCTCGCCGACGTCCCTGCCCGCGGGCTGCGCGAGCTGTTTGACGCGGCGCTCGATCGCTTGCTCTTTGGCGCGGACAGCGAGCGTCGTCATCCGGCCACCCTCCAACGGGAACACACGACGCTCGGCGATCATCCCCCGCGCCCTGGCAAGCGCATCGGCTGGGGAAAGTTCGCCTGTGGACTGCTCGAGCAGCGACCGCGCGGAGCTCGCCGGGCTCGAACGTCGCGGCGTGCTCGGTCAATCGTTCTTCGACGCGATCCTCAAGCGCACGCCCCACCGGCGAGCGCTCGCCGCGCGTCCCGTCGTGGAGCTCGAGCTGGAAGCCGTGGCGTGCGGCCTTCTCGTCCCACACCCGCTGCAGGTCCATATGGGTCACGGGGATCTTGGCCTTGCGGTTCTCCAGCTTCAACCTGCGTAGCTCGCCATGCTCGGGTGCCCTCCCCCACTTCGCCCGAAAACGCTCAGCCGCCCGTGCGACCTCACGGCTACGCGCGGAGAACACGTCCAGCAACCCCTGCGGCACTCCCGCGATCTCGAAATAGCGGCCTCCCTTGCCCGTCCCTCCGTCGATGTCATAGCCACGCTCAGACAGCTCGTGTGCGAGCGCTGAGCGGTAGAACGCGCCAACCTCACGACGCCGAGCGGAACACCGGCCGTGAAGCGACCGCGACGATCCGCCCGTCGTCCCTGACCGCGCTCGTGACGACCACGTGGCTGTGCAGCTGCGGGTCCGGGGCGTCACCGTCCATCACGCCGCGCGCGGTCGTGTGCAGGTACTCCGCGGCGATCAGCTCGCGTGCGGGCTCCTCGACCACTCCGCGCCATACCGGCGCCTGACGGTCGGCACGGTCTCGGTCATGTGCTCGATCGCCTGCTCGACCGCGCTTCGGTGGGCCTGCTCGATCACCCCGCGCTCGTGCTCGTCGCCGAGCGCCCACGTCACCGACACCGACTTCGGGGCGCTGAAAGTCACGTCGATCCCGCCGCCCCGGCAGCCGTCCGCACCGGCCCGGCGAAGCCAGCCGCCGTCCCGTGGGTGTCGGCCCTCCATCAGCGCCATGAAGTCCGGGCCGTCAACAGTCGCTGCCGTCGATGCCGAGTTGCGCGAGCGTGTCCGCCGAGGCGAGCCACCGGCCGGGTGCCTGCGCGGGCTCGCCGCCGGGCGTGAGGTAGTAGTCGCCGCGCTCAGGCTGGACGGTCTTGCCCTCCAGATACCGGGCGTACCCACCGCCTTTCGCGGCACCAATGCTCGAAGCAGTCATCACTACTGTTAATGACCGTGAGGCCGACAAAACGGCCAAGCAATTTCGGGGAAGTGGCTATCCACACCGCCTATGACCTCGACCGCCCCTGACCGGCCAACGACTTTCCGCCGCTGGGGAGCGTCGACGAGGAGGCGCAGCCGACGCCTCCGATGCAGCTAGCAGCGGCCACCCGGCCGCAACGACTCCCGACGCCCGCGCCACCACATTGCCCTCGCGTGCCAACACCGGCGACACGCGCGGCCCCTCGCCGCTATCGAAGGCCGGCCCGCGCAGCCAGCGCCCAGATATCCCCGCTCGCAGGACACAGCAATCGCACAGCACCCGCTGGTGTGTGCATCACGTCTGTTCTGGCCGTTGTGCTGTGCGTCGGCTGAAGCGCGAGCGACAGCAAGCTGGCGCGATGAGAGGGAGCTGGCCTTGGATCGGTCGGGGCGGCGTGCGACACTACGAGCGATGGAGCCGGCTCATGTGACGCTCAGTGGAGACCTGTCGGGCGACTACGTGGTCGAGGACCGTCGCGCAGACGGACGTGTTGTCTTGCGGCCCGACCTGAGCGTGAAAGCAATGCTCTCCCGCCACGGCGAGCGCGAGCTGACCCCAGCCGAGTTCGAGCAGCACTTCGGGGAGCTGCCGACCGACGGCGAGGGCTAAGGGTGCCTGACACCCCCGCCGGGCCGAACTTTCCGGTGGTCTTCGATGAGCACGCCATCGCCGAAGACCTCGCCCACCATCCGCCGGTCGCTCGCCATGCCCTCGAACTACTGCGCCGCGAACTTGACCACGACGGCGGACTCCCAGGCTCCCGGCTGAAGCGCTGCGAAGCGGAAGGAAACGACGGCACGCGCCTGGTTGGCTGCCTCAAGACCTACGTGCCGTGGCCTACAGGGCGCTTCGGGCTCGTGATGCTCCCCGTTGCTCACGCCAGCCGGCCGCTCGCTCTACGCGCGTTCGCCTTCGGCGTGCGCCACCCCACAGGCTTGAAGCCGAGCGTTTACAAGATCGCGGACGAACGGCGAAACGCGGCAAGCGCATGAGTCCAGCCGGATGCCGTGCCGCGCAGACGTGAGCGCACGCTTTCTGCCCTGACTCTCTCAGTCGTCGGGAATCAAAGCAGACACTCGAACGCCCATCCCGTCAGCCAACGCGATCATCACGTCGTACGTGGGATCCAGCAGTCCCGCCTCGAGGTCGCCGATCCGCGATGCGTCGATCCCGGTTCTAGCCGCGAGGTCGACGACGTTTACTCTCCGCTGTTCGCGGACTTGCCGGAACCTCTTGCCGAAGCGTGCCAACTCAGTTCGCTCGTCCATGACCCTCCGTCGTTGAGGGTGGCGCGCCGGGCGCGAGGCAATAACCGACACCCCAAGTCGAGCGCACCCAGCCCACGGCACCGGCCTTTGCGAGCTTGCAGCGCAGCCTTGAAGCGTGTGTCTCGACCGTCCGCGTCGTGTCCTGCGACGGGTATCCCCACACTCGGCGCAGCAGCTCCGTCTTGGCGAACACGCGGGTGGGTTCACGCGCGAGGTAGAGCAGCAGCGCGTACTCGCGTCTGCGCAGCTTCACAGGCGTCAATCCGTAGAGGACGGCCGTGTGGCCGTGTGGATCGTCAGGGCGCCGCATCGGATCATCGGCGGCGTCTCGCCCGTGGGCCGACGCAGAAGCGCCCGTACTCGCGCGAGTAGCTCCGCATACACGAACGGCGCGCGGATCACGTCATCGGCGCCGGCCTCGAACGCGCGCAGCGTGTCGGTCGGCATCGCTGCTGGTACTCATCCATAGGATGCGGGCTCCGGAGCCCGCGAGCTGCCCCGGCGCAGGGCACGTAGAGCACCGAGACCCGCGCCTCTCTGCGACGCACGACCGAACACGATCAGGTCAACCTCGCCGAGCATCGCGGGGTCGCTGACCAGTCGCACGTCGTAGCCGTCAAGCGCCAGCTCATCGGCCAGCACTTCGTTTTCGCTCTCCTGGCCGTAGATCGCCACGACCGGGGGCGCAACTCGCGGGATATCCTCCGGCTGCATGGGAAGGTCTGTCCTTTCCAAGCCACGCCCCCGGCTGTTGACGCCGCGCGGGGGCACTTTTGTTTGGGTTGCTCGCCGCCTAGCTTACCGCTTTGGTCATGGCCTGTTTGGTTCTGCGCGACGAAGATGCCGACATGAGCGACGCGATCCAACAGTTCGGCGAGAACGTCCGCCGCGCACGCCACGAGCGCGGATGGACCCAAGACGGCCTATCCGCCCGAACCGGCCTCGCCGTCGTGCAGATATCCCGAATCGAGCGCGGCAAGCGCGGAGATCAGGCTCACCACCCTCCTCCGGCTACTCGACGCGTTCGACGTGCCGCCCGACGCATTGCTGCACGGGATTGCTCGGCAGGCGCGAGGGAAGTGACAGCTGCGCTCCTGACGATCCGATCGGCCCAGTGAGAGTGTGTGCAGCTTCTGCGCCGGCCGTTCAGCCGCACGCAACGCAACGAGCACATTTGGTCGAAGCACGCCGCCCTTCGCCTGTCGTCGTCGGCTCAGAGGAAGATCACGATGATGTCGAGGGTCTGGGCGCGGGCCTCGGCATCGTGGCGAATATCGAGCCCTGAGAGCGCCTGGACGAGCCGCTGTCGAGTTTCCTGCATGTCTGTGCCCGGAATCGCTGCGCTGGCGGTCACGAGAAGCCTCTGCGGCGGTGCAGAGCCAAGGAACTCTGGACCGCGACCAACCCTAAGCTTCAGCCCCGGGATCTCGCCTTGCAGCGCGTCGCGCACCGAGTCAATGGCCGCGTCGTCCGGCGCCTCGATGAGAAGGTCGACCCATGCCTCATTCATCGCGGGGAGCGTAGTGGGCTCGGTCAACTCGGCCACCAAGTCGTCGAAATCGATAGGTCCGAGCGCTTGGATGGATTCGAGCTGCTTACGCGTGAATGGGTCGGTGACCGTGCCGGGGTCCGTCGCGTATAGCTCCTGCACCGCTGCATCGCGCGCGTCACCGAGCAGTTCATCGAGGCGGTGCGGGGACGCTAGGTGAAGCTCCATCGCGAGGGCCCCACAGTCGAGCGCGAGCTGCTCGATGTGCAGCACGGCTGTTCTGCGCTCCGCGGCTTCTCCAGCGATCCCTCGAACGATGATCGGGTCTTCCATGAGGTGATGCACCAGGGCGTTGCGGCGGTCGACGAGGTCTCTAATCCGGTTCCGCTGCTCATCGGTGATGCCGAGCGAGTCGAGGTTTCGCAGCAGCGCGTCGCCAGTTCCGTGCTTCTCGAGCCAGGCGAGCGATCGCATCAGCGTGGGCGTGAGCCTTCTCGCTTGGCCCTCCGGTCCAGAATCTCGACAAGGAGGGCTTTCTCGAACGCGGCAATCCCCCACACTGCGCGGCCGATAGCTACGAGTATCGGCGCATCCTCAGGGTCTAGGTCGGCAAAGTAGGCGTCGACCTGCGTCATTGAGCCTTCGGCTCTCTGACCCCCGAGCCCGGGATCACGCAATCTCCCTCGGGCGGCTCCAGCGGTGGGGGAGGCGGTCCGAGCGGTTCGGGCTCATAGACCTCTTGCCAGTCGCACACCTCACACAGTCGAAGGCGCGTGACCGTCTCGTTGTCGAGGTCGAAATCTTCGTGGCCGACGACTCTGTATGACCCGCAACTCGGACATCGCTCCGGGCCGCCACGCTCCTTCCGCTCGATGGCCTCCTCAAAAAGCAGCAAGAAGTTGGCGACCGCTCCTACGGCAATGTCGCCGTCTGGCCGAGTCGCGTTCTTCTGATGCGTGAGGGCCGCCACGTATTTCCACGTTGCCTTCGAGAATCGCCTTGAGATAGGCCCGGAGATCGGCATTAGATGCGCCTGGGGCGACGGCGTCAGCGATTCGCTCGGCCCAATGGATGAAATCGCTTGCTGGCGGTGCTGCCTCGCCCTCGGGCAGGATCGCCTCGGTGCCCATCGCGTGAACGAACGAGAGCAGCGTCTCGCGACACCGCGCACCGACAGCCTGAAACTCCTCTGCCTCGTCGGCAGCCTCCTGCGCCTCAGCCGCCTGCTCCCATTGGCGACGGGTTCGCTCTAGGCGAGGCTCGGGTCGATCAGGTGCTGTGCGGGCCTCACGAGCCATGACGCGCGCGATCAGCCCTATGTGGAAGGAGAGCACCTCGTCCATGCTCTTGAAGTGCTCCTGGCTGTAGAGGTTGGTCCCCGGCTCGATCACCCACCATCGAGTCTTGTCCGTGTGAACGTCCCAAACGGCGTACTCGGTCCCGCCGACCCGCTCCTCTGAAATCTTCTCGGCATGCTCGACCGTCTCGTCGGGGGCTTGCGACTCCATGTAGCCGACGATGTTCCGGCGCTCATGCTCGGGGCTTTCCACAAGCCAAGCCTAACGAGGGCCTCCGGCGACGCCGACGATGTGGACGGACACCGCTGACACCAGCGCGGACCGGTAGCCAACCTCTCTAGGGATAGCTCTAGGGATAGAAAGGGATCGAAACGAGCGGATTCCAGCGGATCGATGCGGATCGCCCCAGTCGGGCGCACGATGCTGCAATCGGCTCTAGAAAGCCAAAAACCCCGGGAAACCGGGGTCAGGCTGAGCGGGGGACCGAGGAGTCGAACCTCGCGTTGCGGTTTTGGAGACCGCCGTGTTACCGATACACCAGTCCCCCGGAGACCGGGATTCTAGGCGCTCGGGCTCCCAACTCGGCGCTCCCGCCACCTGCGCGCCCAACCATCGCGATCGGGCGCTCGAAGACATGCGGCTAGGGCGCCCGCGGTCCTAAAGCAAGCCGTCTTGCGTGCCGAGACTGGACGAGACCAAGACCGTCCCTTATTTGTGATGATTCGCACAATCTTGAATCGGCGCCGTATCCGGCCGCCGCGCCCGCATCGCCCCGGCTACAGGCCGCTCCAGCCGGCTGCGGAGACCGGCGACACGCTGATCGAGGTACTGATCAGCGCCGTGCTGGTGGTGCTCGTCGTCGTCGCGACCCTCACGGGCCTCAACAGCAGCAACCGCGCGACCTCGCTCGCGAAGGCCCGCTCGCAGGCCGACACGCTGGCGCAGGAAGACGAGGACCAGCTGCGCGCCGAACCGATCCAGAAACTGACCGAACTCATCGAACGCAAACGCGAACGCGCGGTGACCGAGAACGGCACCGAATTCAAAATCGTCTCCTCGACGGAATCGATCGCCGATGCGACCTCGACCTCGAGCTGCAACTCCTCGAACCCCAGCTCCAACTACCTCCAGACGACCTCCGAAGTGAGCTGGAAGGCGATGGGCGTCGCCAAGCCGGTGGTCGAGCGCGGCATCATCAGCCCCTCCCCCGGTTCGACCCTGATCGTCCAGACCACCGAAGTCGGTGCCCCGGTGCAGTACGCGTCGGTCGCAATCACCGGATCGCAGTCTTTCAACCTCGAAACGTCTGTCAATGGTTGCGCGATCTTCGCGGTCCTGCCGGGCACCTTCAACATCGACGTGAGCAAGACCGGCTACGTCGACGAGAACGGCTACGCCCACTCCAAAGAAGATCCCGCCGTCACGCACAGCCTCTACCTTCCGGCCGAGGAGGCCGCCAAGCAGCCCTACGCCTTGGGACTGGCCGGCAAGCTCGCGGTCAGCTTCACCAGCGAATCGAAATCGACCAAAGGTGACTCATTCGTCGCCTACAACAGCGCGATGACCAACTTCAGGCCGTTCGGGACGCTCGAAACCTACCAAACCACCCTCGAATCGTCCAAAACGATGTATCCCTTCCCGTCATCGTCCCCCTACACCGTCTACGCCGGCACCTGCGAATCGGATCTACCCTCGACGTTGAAGGCGAGCAACATCAATCCCACCGTATCGGTGCCGCCCGGTGGCACCGGATCGGTGACGGTGACCGAGCCACCCGTCAACATCAAGGTGATGAGCGGCACGGGCGCGGGCTCGTCGACCGAAGGCACCGTGGTCGAAAACGCGACCGGCTACGTCGAAGACACGGGCTGTAACGTCAAACGCCGCTTTACCAGCACACCCAAAGGAGAACTTCCGCACCCCGGGCAGCCGTTCGGCAACTATAAGCTCTGTGTCGAAGTCGCAGCCAAGAATAAATACTGGCTGAGAAGCTTCGCCAACGAAGAATCGACCGGCCCCACGCCGACATGGACAGGCGACGGCACCAGCGGCAGCGATGCGGTCATCTATCTAGGGACCGAACCCAGCGGTAGTCCGAGCAACACCAACACAGGTAACTGCCCATGAGATCGCTGCGCTTCCCTGCACCGTATCGACAAGGCGAGAGCGGCTACACGCTGATCGAAATGCTGATCGCGATCTCCGTCGGATCGGTGGTGATCCTCGCAGCCTTCTCGCTTCTGCAGTTCACCACGAACGACGTCTCGCGCATCACCGCCCGCGCGCGGGTCGACCAGCGAGGGCGCCTCGCGCTTGAACAAATCATGCTCGAGCTGCATTCCGCCTGTGTAGCGCCCAATGTCACCCCAATTCGGGCCGGCAGCAGCGCCACAGAACTTCGCTTTATCAGTGAAATCAATCCCTTGAACAAAGAAAAAGAACCAATCCCCACGTCCGAACTGGCGACTGTCAGAGCGCGTCGCATCGTCTATACCCCGCAGGTCGGCAAAACGCTCGGCACACTCGTCGAAGAATCATGGCTGAGCACCGGCAAATACAAATTCAACGAAGCCGAAAAACCAGCGACGAAGGTCACGCTGCTCACCGGCGTCGAAAAAACGGGTTCGACTCCGATCTTTCAGTACTACCGCTACTACAGGGAAAAAGACCTTTCCCCCGTATATGGCAAGCTCAATCCCACCGCCCTGCCGACCATCACTGCGGCGGAAGCTCCATACGTAACCAAGGTAGCCGTCAGCTTCACGGCCGTGCCCGAAGCCCGCGAAGCCACCACCTCCACCAACGACCGGCCCGTGGCCCTCGAAGACTCCGCGGTCTTCCGTCTCGCGGGCGCATCCGAAGCGGCCAGCGAAGCCAACCTTCCCTGCACCACCGAAACATGATTCCTCCCACGACACCACCCACGCGGCGCGCGCCGCTGCATCGTCGCGACGACGGCATCAGCATGATCATCGTGCTCGGCGTGATGTTCATCACCTCGCTGATGCTGGTCGGCGCCTTCGCGGCGACCCGCAGTGAGCTCCACCTGACCAGCGTGGACAGCGCCGAGAAGCGGGCGTACTACGCTGCGGTCGCCGGTGTGCAGGACTACGAGTACCACCTCACGCAGGACGGCAACTATCTGAGCTACTGCACCTCGCCGCCGAGCGTCAACCCGGCCTTGAATCAGGTCGGCGAAACGACCAACAAAGCCACCGTGCCGGGCACCGAAACCGACTCGATGCCCGAGCAGTACGCGATCCAGCTCCTCCCTGCCGAAACCGCGCCGTCAAATGACCGCAAATGCGATCCCGCGCGCCTCGTGGAAACCATGCTCGAAGAGCAGGGCAGCGCCACCGGCACCTTCCGCATCGAGTCGACGGGCTATTCGGGTGGCAAGGAACGCACGCTCGTGGCGACGTTCCGCAACGCGAACTTCGTGAGCTTCGTGTGGTACACGAAGTACGAAACCGCCGATCCCGCCACCTACGGCAAACCCCCGGAATCGCAACCCGAAAAGTACACTCTCTGCGGTCAGTTCTACGGGGTCCGCCCCGGCTACTGCAGCAACAACTTCTTCATCTCGGGCGAATCGGTCAACGGGCCCATACATACCGAGGATCACGCTGGCATCTGCGGAACGCCGACGCTCGGTCGAAACATCAGCGACCAAATCGAATTCGGCCAGAGCTACAACAAAGACGAAGGCTACTCCAACGAGGGCGCCTGCGAATCGGCGAAACCGGTGTTCAAGGGAACCCACGTCCCGCCGGAAAAAGTGCGCCCGATCGAGCCGCCGCCGGGCGATGAAGAACTCAAGCACATCGTCGAACCCGCGTATCTCTTCGAAGAAAAGACTGAAATCGCGCTCGAAGGCAACACGATGACGGTGACCGAACACGTGGGTTCACACCCCACCGCAAAAGAAGAAGAAGAAGGCAAGAAGAAAGAAGTCAAGCGCTCCAACGTCGCCTACCCATCCAACGGCGTGATCTATGTCGCGGGAGGCTGCTCGGAACCCTTTATTCCATACGGCCCCACACCGTGGTACTCCTCCGATACCAAATGCGGCAACGTGTATGTGCACGGCTACTACACCACCGCGCTGACGATTGCGTCGGAAAACGACATCATCATCAACGGCAACATCACCACCGAAGTCGACGGCGAAGGGACGCCGACGACCAACGCAATGCTGGGCTTGATCGCGAACAACTTCGTGCGTATCTACCATCCGCTGACGCTCACCCGCAAAGCGGAATACACCAGCTGCAAGAACGCAAAAGGCGAAACCGCCAAAAACGACGAAGCGGCGACCGAAACAATCCCCGCGGATCTCAAATCCCCGGTCATCTATGCCGCGATCCTCGCTGTGAAACACTCCTTCATCGTCGACAACTTCGACTGCGGCACGCCGACGCTCGGCCCGCTCAAGATCTACGGCGCGGTCGCCGGGCTGTTCAGCGACGGCTTGACGGGAACCTTCAGCGGCACCACCGCGGTGAGCGGATATCCGTACGATCTCGAATACGACGACCGCCTCCAGGTCGAGGAGCCGCCTCACTTCCTCAACCCGATCGAGGCCTCCTGGATCATTCAGCGCCAGACGCTCGCGCCGAATCCTTAGCGCACGCCCTCGCCACGACGTCGCCATCTGCCCGAGTAGCGGCGGTCGCCCACTCTGCGCCCGCCGCCAGCCCGACGACGCCTCATTAAACCCCCCGCAGCAGCATCCCCGGAGGCACTTCCAGCGCCCGCGCGAGCCGCAGGACGGTACGAAGATTGGGGTTGCGTCGCCCGCGCTCGAAGACGCTCACCGCGGCGCGATCGACCGCGGCCTCGTTGGCGAGCGCTTCCTGAGAGAGGCCCGCCCGCTGACGCGCCCATCGGAGGTTCATTCCGAATCGCGCCGCCGGCGTCTCGGACTCAGAGACACGGCGCGGCCCGCGAACCGCGTCCTCGAAGCCGATGCCCTTCAGCAGCGCGGCCGGCTTGACAGAGAGGGCCCCCGCGACGCGGATGATCGTCGAGAGATCGGGGGCACGCTCGGCGCGCTCGATGAAGCTGACCGCGGCGCGATCGAGGCTTGCCCTGACGCTGAGATCGATCTGGGAGAAGCCCGCCCGCTTGCGGGCGGCGCGGATGTTCTCGCCGAATTGCACGAGCTGTTCGTCTAATTCACGGTCGCCCGTGCTTCGCATGGGCCCATACTCTTGAGTCGCCTACAGAAAGACCACTGCGCAAACACTAGAAACGTCGCACGTGTTCGTCGTCATGTGCGACGCCCGCGGCCCCACGCCAGGCCCCGCGCGCCACGCGGACACGAGCTGGACTTCAGGAGAGTGCGGCGGGTGGGAATCGAACCCACACGCCCTTGCGGACAGGGCCTTTTGAGGGCCCCGCGTCTACCGTTCCGCCACCGCCGCACGCGGCACAGCCCAATCAATATATAGACGGGCGGACCGCGAGCGGCCCGCGTCGCCTACGCCGGATGCGGGCTCGCGTCGCCGTAGTCGCCGGGGCCCACGCGCGCGACGCGCTGCTCGCGCTCGACATTCCAGCCTTGCGAGAAGCCGCGCATCGCAAACGCAATCAGCAGGATCTGGACAGGAATCACGAGCAGCGTCAGCAATCCGAGCAGGCCGGCGTTGATAGCCGGCTGCGTGAATCCCGTTTTGTCGCGGTTGAACCACGATGGTGCGGCGACGAGCGCGAAGGTCGCGAGCAGGATCCCGAGCGCCGCTGCCACCGGCAGCACCCCGCGGTTCCAGCGAGCGGCATAGAAAGCGAGCACGAGGTAGAGCAGGATGAAAAGAACCTGGATCACCACCGGGCCCGAACCTTCGAGCACCTTCGCACCGCCCACCGTGATGATGAGCACCAGCGCGGCGCTCACGAGCAGCAGGAAGATGACGGTCGCACGCGTCGCCTGAACGACGGGCTTGTCGCGGTTGGGGTGCGTGACGATGACGTCCGCCTCAGGATGAGAGCCAGTTGCAGTGGACATCCTCGCTAGGACCATACAATCTTCTACGGTCCTTGTGTGCGCCCGCGGACACCCGGTCGGCGAGCCGTAGCCGGATGGGCGGGCGCGCTGGACGCCTGCGGGCGTGGTGGAACTGGCAGACACGCTGGCCTTAGGAGCCAGTGGGCTCAGGCCCTTGGGGGTTCGAATCCCCCCGCCCGCACCTCGAATGGCCCTGAAACCCAAAGGGATCGGCGCCGTGACGTTCGCGGCGCTCGCGGTCCCCAACTACCGCCGCTACATCGCCGGTCAGGCGATTCCGCTGACGGGCACTTGGATGCAAATGGCCGCCCAGTCGTGGCTGGTGCTCAGCCTCACGAACTCCGCGACGAAGCTCGGGTTGATCATCGCGTTGCAGACGCTCCCCGTGCTGCTCCTCGGGCCCTACGGCGGCGTCGTCGCCGACCGCGTCGACAAGCGGCGGCTGATGGTGTGCCTGCAGATCGCGATGGGCGTCCAGGCGCTGCTGCTCGGAGTCCTCACCGTGACGGGCGCGGTGCGCGTCTGGCAGATCGGCGCGCTCGCGGTGCTGCTGGGGCTCAACAACGCTTTTGAGAATCCCGCGCGTCAGTCCTTCATGCTGGAGATGGTCGGCCCGCAGCACCTGCGCAACGCCGTGAGCCTGAACTCGGTGCTGGTCAACGTCGCGCGCACCGTCGGACCGGCGGTCGGCGGCATCCTGATCGCGACGGTCGGGACCGGCGTGTGCTTCCTCTTCAACGCGGCGAGCTTCGTGCCGGTGGTGGCCTCGCTGCTTACGCTGGAGTGCACGGCACTGCACCCCAGCCCCCCGGCGGGTCGCGCACGGGGGCAGCTGCGGGAGGGGCTGCGCTACGTCGCGCGCAGTCCGGAGCTCGCCGCGCCGCTGTTGATGATGGCCGCGGTGGGCTGCCTGGCCTACGAGTTCCAGGTCTCACTACCGGTGATGGCACGCGCGGGCCTGCACGTGGGCGCGGCGGGGTACGGATTCATGACCGCCGCAATGGGTGTCGGCGCAGTTGCCGGCGGCCTACTCGTGGCGGCGCGCGGGCGCACCGGGCTGCCGACACTCGTCGCCGCGACCGCGGGCTTCGGCGTGGTGCTGCTCGCGGCGACGTTCGCGCCGAACCTGCCGCTGGAGCTGCTCGCGCTGGCACTCGCCGGCTGGGCGAGCATCTCGTTCATGGCGACCGGCAACTCAACGCTGCAGCTCGAGGCCGAGCCGACGATGCGCGGCCGCGTGATGTCGCTGTGGTTCGTCGCCTTCCAGGGCTCGACGCCGATCGGCGGCCCGATCGTCGGCTGGGTGATCGCCCAAGCCGGCGCCCGCGCCGGGCTCGGCATCGGCGCGGTGACGTGCCTGCTCGTCGCCCTGGCAGGCCTGCTGGCGATGCGCCGCCTCACTCCGGGCGTGCCGCTGCGCGGCGCGTTTCGCGCGCTCCTCGCGCGGAGCAGCCCCTCCTGAGCGCACGGCGCGAGCGACCGCGGTCTGCGATGGCCCGCGAGCGTGCCATCCGAAGCTGGTGTCAACGTTTTGTCGGTGCTCCGCGACCCGCGCGGAGCGATCGTCCCCGCAAACCTTGATGAGCATTCTTCTCTTAGTCATCGGAATCCTCGCCGGCGCGCTGCTCGGGGGAGCCGGCGCGGTCGCGCTCGCGCGTGCCAACCGCGAGCAGCTGCGCGACGCGATGAAGTCGATCTCCAGCGACGTGCTCGCGCAAACCGGCGACTCGCTCGCGCAGCGACTCAGCGACCAGCGCCGCGCCGAGGAGGAGCGCACGACCGGCGAGATGGCCACGCGCGCGGCGGAGCTCAAGCAGCTGGTGGGGCCAGTGCACGAGAAGCTCACGAAGGTCGAGAGCGAGCTGGGGCGTCTCGAGCGCGAGCGCCGCGACTCGCAGGTTCAGCTCGCGGAGATGGTGCGCGCGCTCAGCGCCGGCACGGACACCCTGCGCCGCGAGACCGGCGAGCTGGTCTCCGCGCTCAAGCGCCCCGAGACGCGCGGTTCCTGGGGGGAGATCCAGCTGCGCCGGGTCGTCGAGCTAGCCGGCATGGTCGCGCATTGCGACTTCGTCGAGCAGCGCACGATCCACACCGAGAACGGGCGTCTGCGACCGGACATGCTGGTACGGCTGCCGGGTGGCAAGCTGATCGTCGTCGATTCCAAGGTGCCCCTCGATGCCTATCTGGCCTCGCTGGAGGCTGACCGCGGCGATTCCGGCGAGCTGCACACGCGCCACGCGCGGCAGACGCGCGAGCACATCACCAAGCTCGCCGCCAAGGGCTACCAGCTGCAATTCGACTCGACGCCCGAGCTGGTCGTGATGTTCGTGCCCTCCGACGGCATCTATCAGGCGGCGCTCGCCGCCGACCCGACGCTGATCGAGTACGGCATCCAGCAGCATGTTCTGATGGCGACCCCGACCACACTGATCGGCCTGTTGCGCGCGGTGCACTATGGGTGGAGCCAGGAGCAGATCGCAGAGTCCGCTCGCGAGATCGCGGGATCAGCACGCGAGCTGCATCGCCGGATGGGGAAGTTCGCCGAGCATCTCGCCAAGGTCGGCCGCCAGCTCGACTCCGCGGTGGGCTCCTATAACGCCGCGGTCGGCTCCTTCGACCACCGCGTCGTTCCCCAGATGCGCGGCATCGAGCGCGCGGGCATCTCATCCGAGCGCGAGAATCGCGGCGCCAGCGGCGATCGAGACCGCGGCGCGCCCGGTGACCGCGGATTTGGCAGACGCGCCCGAGGACGGCGATCGGCTGGATGGCGCCGACCTCCTCGCCCCCGAGGAGATCTCCGTCGGCGACCGCCGAGCGCTCTCGCGCTTGGGGACGGAGTAGCCGCGGCGATGCCCGATCTGCGCGCGCAGCGGCTCGCCGAAGTGCTGGTGCGCTATTCGACCGAGGTCAAGCCGGGCGAGCTGTGCACGATTGAGGGCGAGAGCGCCGCCGAGGATCTGATCCAGGCGCTCTACGAAGAGGTTCTCAGGGCAGGAGGGCACCCGGTCGTGATGATGAGTCCCGAGCGCGCCCAGGCGGCATTCTTCGCACTTGCCTCCGACGAGCAACTCGAGTTCGTCTCCCCCATCGCACGCCAGCTGACCGAGGAAGCCGACGTGCGCCTCAGGGTGCTTGCCAGCGCGAACCCCCGCGAGCTCTCCGAGGTCGATCCGCTGCGTCAGGTGCGCCGCCAGCGGGCCAGCACCGAGCTGATGGAGCGCGTGATGGCGCGCTCGGCGGCGGGCGAGCTGCGCTGGGCACTATGCCAGTACCCCACCAACGGCTACGCCGCGGAGGCCGAGCTGAGCCTCGCGGCGTACGAGCACTTCCTCTATGACGCCTGCCTGTGCGACCGCGAGGATCCCGTCGCTGCGTGGCGCGCGCAGGCCACCGAGGTCAACCGCCTGGCCGAGTGGATCGAGGGTCGCGAAGAGGTGCACATCGAGGGGCCGGGCACCGACCTGCGGCTGTCGGTTGCGGGCCGCCACTTCATCGCGGCGGACGGCAAGCGCAACATGCCCGACGGTGAGTTCTTCACCGGACCCGTCGAGGACTCCGCGCAGGGCACGATCCGCTTTCACCTCCCCACGACGTACGGCGGGCGCGAGGTCGCGGGCGTCACGCTGCGCTTCGAGGACGGTGTGGTCGTGGACGCGACGGCGGAGCGCGGCGAGGAGCTGCTGCACCAGATGCTCGACTCGGACCCCGGCGCGCGGCGGCTGGGCGAGCTCGGCATCGGCACCAACTTTGCGATCGCGCGCGGCACACGCTCGATCCTCTTCGACGAGAAGATCGGTGGCACCGTGCATCTGGCGCTCGGCCGCTCCTACCCCGAGACGGGCGGCGTCAACGAGTCATCGCTGCATTGGGACATGATCTGCGACCTGCGCCAGGGCGGCACGCTCACCGTTGACGGTGCGGTGCTGCAGCGAGACGGCGTCTTTCAGGTGTGAGGGCGCCGCGAGGCTCGCGTAGAGCTCGCGCACCGCGTCGAGCACCTCGTCCGCAACGACCTGCTGGGCCTCGTGGCTGCTGCCGGTGAGACGCTCGAAGCGCAGCGGCTCGCCATAGCGCACCTGCACGCGAGGAAATTCCAGGCGCTTCCAGTTGCGCGCGCGCGCGAGCCGTGGATCGCGACCGGCACCACCGGGGCGCCGCTCTCCAGCGCAAGCCGCCCGACGCCGGCGCGGGCGTGCTCAGCGATCCGCCCGTCGCGCGAGCGCCCACCCTCGGGGTAGATCACGACGACCCCGCCCTGTTCGAGGATCTCCAGCGCCGTCGTGATCGCCTGCTCGTCGTGGCGCCCACGCGCACCGGAAAAGCACCGCCGTGGCGCAGGATCCAGGCGAGCGCGCCGCGAAGAGCTGGGACTTGGCCATGAAGCGCATGCGGCGGCGCAGGTAGAGGCCGCAAAAGAAGTGGTCCATCGCCGAGAAGTGGTTGGGCGCGAGGATCGCCGGCCCCGCACCGGGCACGTGCGGCACATCGCGAGCGCGGGTGCGGAAGGCGAGCATGCAGAACGGCGTCAGCAGCAGGCGCGCGAGAGTCGTAGATCCAGTCCGGCCGATGTGTTTGCGCGCTACTCGTAGCAGCGCTCGAATAGCTCGCGAGGACGATCCTCCCGATAGACCTGCGGCTTGAGCTGGACACTCGCTCGGACATCTCCCAGGTCTACCCGCGAACCCCGCGTGCGGTTACGCGTGCCGGGCCCGTCCACGCGCCGCGGCGCTCGGCGAGTCGCCGCGCGAGCAAGAGCACGACCAGCGCCGAGCGCGACGGGCACGGTCGCCGGCAGCTCATCGACGACGAAGAAGAGCAGGTCGAACAGCAGCGCGACGCCCGCCACGAGGGCGGCGCCGCGCAGCTGCAGCGTGTGGGCCGCGCGCCGCGCCTGCGCGGGACTCCACTCGACCTCACGCCCGCGCGGGGAGAGCTCCCCGCCGCGCGCGAGCATCCCACCGAGGATGCCCGCGACGAACAGATCGCCATAGCCCATCACGGCCGAGCCGAAGACCTCGGCCTGCAGGACGGCAAGCCGGCCGCGGGGTGCGCGGCGCTCAGCACTTCATTCGGGTGCTGCAGCAGTTCGGAGACCACGAGCGCGGCATCGGCGCACGCCATCAGCACGATCCCCGCCGCCAGCCAGCGCGCGGGGGTGATCGCGGCGAACAGCACGCCCAGCGCGACGCAGCTAAGCGCGGAGAGCGCCAGCGCGGCGGCCTCGCCGGCGAGCCCCGCGCGATCGGCCCAGGCGAGCGCAAACAGGACCGCCGCGAGCGCCGCGAGCGCCGGCCGCGCGCCGCGAGCGAGACAGCCGAGCGCGAGCGCCGCGAGCAGCGGCACCGCGACGAGCGCGAGGTAGGTGAGGCTCTGCGCGCTCGCGCGCTCGGCGGCCTGCGCGACGAACACGAACACGATCACCGACAGCGGTGGAACCGCGGACCACAGGCGGCTGCGCCGGCGCCCGATCCAGGGGATGGCATCGAGCGCGCGACCGTCGCCGGGAAGGGCAACCAGCAGCCCCTGGACCAGGGAGAGCAGGCCGATCGATAGCCAGAACGGCGGCACGCGATTCAACATAGCCAGACTCGCCGCCGCTGGATGCGCTAGAAGGGGGGCAAATGTCCGACTCTGCCACGCGCACACCGTCCGAGCTGGCCACCTTCCGCCGTCGTCGCGCCGGCGCGATCCTGACGCTCGTGGTGCTGCTCGCGCTGGTGATCGGCGTCTCGCTCTCGCGTGGCGGAACGCCGCACCGCGCACGCGCGCGGACCGCGCGACAGTCCGATGTGGCGCACTTGACGCCCGCTCAGCAGCGCACGCGGATGGCGGCGGCCGAAGCGCGCGCGGTCGACAATGTTCTCTCCTACACGCCCGCGATCACCTCCGGCGGCACGCAGGGCAACGAGCTCGCACTGACCTTCGACGACGGCCCCGGCCCCTACACGGTGGCGCTCGTCAATACCCTCAACGCGCTGCACGTCAAAGCGACCTGCTTCGCGATCGGTGAGGAGGAGCGCTACTTCTCAGCGGGGACACTGGCGGAGCTGCGCGCGGGCGACGTCGTCGGTGATCACACCGAGACACACCCGATGATGGCGCTGCTCTCCGCTCACGAACAGCACGAAGAGCTCTTCGAACAGATCCTGCGCATCCAGCTCCTCGGTGGCCCCACGCCACGTCTGTTCCGCCCACCGTACGGCTCCTTCGACGCCACGACCTTCAAGCAGCTGCGCGCGCTGCACCTGCTGATGGTGCTGTGGTCGGACGACACCTCCGACTACACCAAACCGGGGGTCGCGGCAATCGTGCGCAGCGCGCTCGCCGGCGCGCATCCGGGCGCGATCATCCTCCTGCACGACGCCGGCGGGGATCGCTCGGAGACGATCGCCGCGCTGCCCGCGATCGTCACCGGGCTGCGCCGCAAAGGCCTGCATCCGGTGACGGTTCCCCGACTGCTGCTCGACGACCCGCCGCCGCGCGGCCTGCCACTGCCGACGAGCCTCGCCGGGGACTAGCGCACTCAGCCGGAATGCTCAGCCGGCCGCCGCCACCGCGCGCGGTTTCGCACGGGCCACCGCCCGCGGCTCAGTGCCCGAGCTGGACGGTCTTGACGACCAGCAGCGCAACCGCGACGACCAGATAGCCGCGCAGCAGCAGCATCGCGGCGCGACGCCCGGGCGACCAGACGGGCCGCTCGAGCAGCGCCAGCGGTGGCATTGTCCACATCTGGCGGCGCTCCTTGGAAATCTCCGGTGCCTCTCCCCCGCTCGCCAGGCGCGCCGCCGGCACGCGTCGCGCGAGGACGTACGCGCCGCCGGCCAGCAGTGTCACGATCAGGACCGCGGAGAGGTACAGGAACAGATGTGTGACGTTCACTTCCGGGAACGCCGTGGTCGTGACGAGCACCAGCGAGAGCTCGACCAGCACCCCCACGATCACCGCGGCGAGGGCATTCAGCCACGGCGCGTTGACCCAGGGGCCGAGTACCTCGCGGTCGTTGCAGAGCAGCAGCAGGAAGACGGTGGCGCTCGGCAGCAGCACCCCCGCGAGGGCCTGCACCGAGGTCGTGATCAACCCGAGCGGCGCGCCGGGCAGCAGCACGATGCCGGCAGCGGCGGCGACCATCACGCTAAACGTCGCGTAGAACAGCTTCGCGTCGCGGATTCCGCGGTGCAGCGAGTGGCTCGCGCCGAACACGTCTCCAAACGCGTAGGAGGTCGCGAGCGTCACCGAGGCGGCGCCGATCATCGAGGCGTTGAGCAGCACAATCGCGAAGAACGCGCCGGCGGCGGGGCCGACGTAGTGGCGCAGCCCACTCGCGACGGCGCCGGCGTTAGCAAAGTGCCCCGCCAGCGGCGTGCCGCCGAATGCGAACGCCGCGACGGAGATCATCGCGCCGGCGCCGAGCACGACGACGAAAGCTCCGATCACGGTGTCGGTGCGCTCGTAGTTGATCCAGCGCGGCGTGATGCGCTTGTCGATGATGTTGGACTGCTGGAAGAACAGCTGCCACGGCGCGACGGTGGTGCCGACGATCGCGATGATCAGCAGCACCGCGGTTGAGCTGGCGCCGCCGCGGATCCCCGGCAGGAAGGTGTCGTGCGCGATCGTCCCCGCGCTCGGGTGGGCCATTAGCAGCAGCGGGATCACGAGGAAGTTGGCGGCGACGAACACGTACATGAAGCGCTCCCAGCTGCGGAAGCTGCCCGTCGAGGTGATTCCGACGAGCGCCAGCGCGGCGAGCGGTACGGCGATGTAGCGACTCACGCCGAAGTAGCCCAGCGCGAGGCTCACGCCGATGAACTCGGTGACGATCGTCAGGAAGTTCAAGATGAACAGGTCGCCCACCGAGAACCAGCCCCAGAAGCGCCCGAAACGCTCGTTGATCAAGCGCGCGTGCCCCACGCCGGTGACGGCTCCCAGCCGGATCACCATCTCCTGGTTGACGATCAGCACCGGAATCAACAGGATCAGCGTCCACAGCAGCGTCGTCCCGTAGTTCTGGCCGGCCTGCGCGTAGGTCGACACACCGCCGGCGTCGTTGTCGCCGACCATCACGATCAAGCCGGGCCCCATGATCGCGAGCAGCGCCATCGCGCGCGAGCGCCAATCGTGGCGCGCGTTGGCGTCGTCCATTTTGATGGTCCCGAGCGCGCCGCGGATATCGCCGATATGCGCCTCATCGAGCACCGGCGGCACGCCCGCCTGCGCGGGCGCCGGTGGCTGCTCATCGGTCACTGTCGTCGGGTTCTCGGCCATCTCTTGGTCACCTCCTTCCCTGCATTTCACACTGCGATGCACACATGAAGCCGGCGTCCCGGACGCTGACTTCGGGCGGCAGGCCGAGTGAGGTCAGCATGCCGCCGAGTGGTGGCGCACGCCGAGGCTGCAAGAGGTTTCCGCGAGGTCTAGCTAGCCCTGCGACAACGGCCCGACGAGCGCGTGAGCGGCTGGGTACTTCGCGGCTGTTCTCGATCCATCCCAGCCTCCTTTCCGCGTCGTGTCATGAGGGCTCGTCTGGGGCAGCGTAGCACCGCCCCGGAGGCGGCGAGCGGTCGGTTGGGCGCCCCGCGCGAGCGGTCAGTCGCGCACGAGGCCAAAGCGCCGGCGCCACCCGGCCGGCAGCGTCAGCTCGAGCACGTCGTCGACGGTGATCACGCCCACCACGCGGCGCTCCTCGTCGACGACGGGAAGCATCACGAGGTTGTAGTCGGTCATCGTCCGCGCGACCTCGGGCAGGTCGGCGTCGGTGTGCACGGACTCCGGCTCACGCTCGGCGACGTCGGCGAGCCGCGCCGCGGCGTCCCCGCGGAGCAGTCCCACGATCGCCGCCGAGCCCGTCAGCGCGCCGGCGGCGTCGAGAACGTAGACCGTCGTGAGCATCTGCGGTCCGATGTCGCTCGCGCGCACCCGCGCGAGTGCGTCGGCGGCCGAGGCGCCCTCGTCGAGGGCGATGAACTCGGGGCTCATCAACCCACCCGCGGTCGAGGGGTTGTAACCCAGCAGCGTCTCGATCCGGTGCCGGCCGGCGGGCGGCAGCAGCGCGAGGATGCGCGCGCGGCGCTCCTGGTCGATCTCCGCGATCAAGTCAACCGCGTCGTCGGGCGCCATCCGCGCGACGACAGCCGCCACCTGCGCGTCGGGGCGCTCGCGAATGAACTCGAGCTGGTGGTGCTCGTCGAGCTCCTCGAAGACGTCGGCCTCGAGCTCGCGGTCGTGGCCGACCGCCTCGATCAGCTCCTCGCCCTCCTCGTGCGAGGCGGCCTCCACCAGGTCCGCGATCTCCGCGGGGTGCAGGTTCGCGAGCTTGCGGTGCGAGAAGCGCAGGCGCGCGCTCGGCACGTGGCCCACGAACGGCTCGAGATCGGTCCAGTCCAAGAACGGCCGGTCGCCGACCGCGCCCTTGAGGGGACGCGGCAGTGTCCGTCGCAGCTGCGCGCGAGCGCTCGAGTCGACCCCGACGACGCGCCACCAGCTCTCGATGCAGGCGAGCTCGATCTCGTGCGCGGTGACCAGGCTCGGCGGGTCGGCCTCGACGTTCACCAGCTTGCGCCCCAGCACGTCCTGGCGCAGCAGCACCTCGCCCACCCGGCGCTCGAAGCGTCCGAGGTTCAATTTCTGCCCCGAGAGGCGCGCCGCCCCGGCCTGCAGCTGGGCGATCTTGTCGATCGGGACGAACAGCTCGCGGCCGCCGATCCGCGCCTTCAATCCAGTGACCGGCGGGTAGCCGCCATCGGCGAGGCGGACGATCACGTCTTCGACTCGCCCGAGACGCTCGCCCGTGCGATCCAACAGCGGGCTGCGCAGAACCATCGATAGGTGCAGCACGGGCTCGGGCAATGCACCCGATACGTTAGTGCACGACGCGGAGGACGTCCGCTGCGCGGCGCGCGCGACCTCAGCTGCGTGGCGCGGAGGAGGTCAGTTGATGGGCCCGCAGAGCATCGCGGCGCCGAGCGCGCCACCGAGATCCCCGAGGGCCGCCGCGCGCAGTTCGGGTGGACGTTGATCGTTGAAGAGGTGCGGCTGCATCGCGGCGGCGATACGTGTGGCCATCGGCTCCCCAAAACGGGTTCCGAGACCTCCGCCGAGCACGACGCGCTCGACGTCGAGCAGGTTGACCGCGGAGGCGATACCGGCACCCAATGCGCGCACAGCGCGCTCGATCAGCTCGCGTGCGAGCTTGTCGCCGTGCTCGAGCGCGTGTCCCCAGACGCCGCTGCTGAGCGCGTCGTGACCCTTCTCGCGCATGATCTCGAAGAGGTCGGTCTCCTGGCCCTTGCGCTGCTTGCGCAGCGCCTTCGCTTCCATCGCGCGGCGGCCCGCGTAGGCCTCCAGGCACCCGCGCCGTCCGCACTGGCAGCGCGCACCGCCGAGCTTGACGACCATGTGCCCGATCTCACCGGCCGCGCCGCGTCCGTGCCACAGCTCTCCATTGAGGGCCAGCGCGCCGCCGACGCCGGTGCCCCAGAACACGCCCAGCAGCGACCGCGCGCCCTGCCCCGCGCCGAGCTCCAGCTCGGCGCGCGTCGCCACGCCGACGTCGTTGCCGAGGTGCACCGACACGTCTCCAAGAGCCCGCGAGAGCTCGCGCGCAAGCGCGAAAGGCGCGTCCCAGTCGGGAAGGTTGCCGGCGTGTGCGACGGTGCCCTCGTGTGCGTCTACCTCGCCGGGCGAGCCGACCCCGATCGCGTCGAGGCGCTCGCACTGGACCTTCGCCGCGGCCGCGGCCTCGCGCAGGCTCGCCTCGATCTCGCGCGCCACCGCCTGCGGCCCCCCGCTGCGAGGAGTCTGGTGGCGTGCCTGCCCCAGAACCCCGTGCTGCTCAGTGCTCTCGCTGTCGAGCACGACCGCCTGGATCTTGGTCCCACCGAGGTCGATCCCACCGTAGATGGCCATGCAGGTCCGATCATCGCAGACCACGGATCATCTTCCTGGCGCCAACCCTTTCTACAGCGCTCCTCCCCACCCCGCAGCGCGCAGGTCGATCTTTAGCTGTACTTGCAGGCTTTCTTCGTCCCCTCTTATGGCTCGAGTCGAAGATTCAGATATGACGACTGTACGCGCCGGCCGGCCGTGGATGAGCTATGTGCTGAGCGCGCTCTGCGTGGGCGCAATCGTCGCCGCGGTCCTGCTCGTCGGACCGGCCTCCGGCAGCCAGACCACGAGCGGCCGCACGATCACCGTCGGTCAGGGCGTGGTGCAGTCGACGGTCTCCGGCAGCGGCAACATCCAGTCCGCGAGCGAGCTCGATCTTGGCTTCAAGACCAGCGGCGTCATCAGCCAGATATACGTCACCCAGGGTCAGCACGTCACCGAGGGTCAGCTGCTCGCCGAACTGGACTCCAAAAATGCCGAAGTGACGCTCGAACAGGCGAAGGCCAACCTCCAGGCCGTCGAAGTCAAGCTCGTCGAAGAGCAGGAAACCGATGGCGAAACCAGCGCGGGCACCGGCTCGGGCACGGGCGGCTCGGGCGCCAACGCCTCCACTGCGAGCGCAGCAGCCGCCACCGTCGATGCCAACGCGGCCGCCGTCGCTCCCCCAACTTCCACCGCCAAAAGCGGCAACGAACCGGCGAAAACCGCGCCGACCGCACAAACCACGCCGGCGGCGAGCGCGCCGACGGCACAAACCACGCCGGCCGCGACCGCACCGACGCCCGCCGCCTCCTCGAAGAGCAGCGGCACGACACCGAGCACCGCGACGTCGTCGCCGAGCGCCTCGCGCTCGGACTCGACGCCGGCAAAAGCGACGGTGAGCGCGGCGCTGCGCGAAGCGAACATCGCGTCGGCCAAAGCCGCCGTGCGGAGCGACGCGCTGGCGGTACAGAACGACGAAACGGCACTCGCGAACACCAAGCTGCTCGCCCCGCAGACCGGCACGATCGTCTCGCTCGCGGGCGAGGTCGGCGAAACGGTCTCGGGAGGCGGCACAACGAAGAGCTCCGGCAGCTCGGGTAGCGCCTCCAGCGGATCGGGCTCGACAGGCTCCGGCGCGAGCGCGGCGTCGTCGCTCGGCGCCGGCTCCTCCACCGGCAGCGGCAGCAGCAGCTCGAGCTCCTCCGGAGCGGACTCCTCGAGCTCCGCGTTCGCGGTGTTGAGCGACCTCAGCTCGATGCAGCTCGTGGTGCCGCTGAGCGAGTCCGAAGTCGGCAGCGTGCGCCGCGGCCAGCCGGCGACGGTGACGGTCGAAGCGCTGGAAGGCACGAAGCTCGCGGCGCACGTGGTGAGCGTCGCGACGCTCCCGACGAGTACCAGCGGGGTGGTGAGCTACGACGTGACCTTCCAGCTCGACCAGCTCGCGAGCGGGTTGAAACCGGGCATGAGCGCGACCGCGGAAGTGGTGGTCAAGCAGGCCGAAGGCGTCAACGTGCCGACCACGGCGATCTCGGCGGACACGGTTACCGTCGTGCGCGCCGGCAAGCAGGTCCGTCAGCGCATCGTGACGGGCCTCGCGGGTGACAGCTCGACGATCGTACTGAGCGGCCTGGAGGCCGGTGAAGAGATCGTGCTGCCGGTCGCGCGCAGCAGCACTTCGAGCCTCGCGAGCCGCCTCGGCGGCGCCCTGAGCAGTCGTCTGGGGGCGGGCACGCTGGGCGGCGCCAGCGCCGGCGCCGGCGGCGGTTTGGCGGGGGCCGGCGCTGGCGGGGGCGGATTCGGCGGAGGCGGCGGCTTCCGAGGCGGCTGATGGCACGCCCGCCCCGCCCGCGAGTCGCACGCAGCCAGCCGCTGGTCGGTCGCGATGGCGTGGCCGCTCGCGATGCGCTGGCCGATCGTGACGGCGAGGCACGGCGTGGGCAGCGCGCGGGTCTGCGCCGCGCGTCCGCGCGTCCGGTGATCGACGTGCGCGCGGTCGATAAGACGTACCGCCTCGGCGAGATTCGCGTGCGCGCGCTGCGCGGGGTCTCACTGCGCGTGGAGCGCGGAGACTTCGTCGCGATCATGGGCAGCTCGGGCAGCGGCAAGAGCACGTTGATGAACATCCTCGGTTGCCTCGACGTGCCGACCGCGGGGCGCTATCTGATCGACGGCATGGACGCGAGCCGCCTCGATGAGGATGACCTCGCGGACCTGCGCAACCGCAAGCTGGGTTTCGTCTTCCAGAGCTTCAACCTCGTGCCGCGCACGGCGGCGGTGGCGAACGTCGAGCTGCCGCTCGCCTATGCGGGGCTTCCCCGCGCCGAGCGCCGCCGCCGCGCGGAGCTCGCGCTGGAGTCGGTGGGGATGGGCAATCGCATGCACCACCTGCCGGCGGAGCTCTCGGGCGGCCAGCAGCAGCGCGTGGCGGTGGCGCGCGCAATCGTCACGAACCCGTCGCTGATCCTCGCGGACGAGCCGACGGGCAATCTCGACTCGCACTCCACCGAGGAGGTGCTGCGGATCTTCGCGCGGCTGAACCTGCAGGGACGCACCGTGGTGCTGATCACCCACGAGCCCGACGTCGCGGCGCAGGCCAAGCGCGTGGTGCGCCTCAGCGACGGCGAGATCGTCGAGGACCGTCGCCTGTGCGGAGTCAGCGACCCGCCGCCGGTGATGGGCAGCCAGAAGTCCGCGCACCCGACCGCGGGTCCGACGGCGCCCGCCGCGGGTCCGGCGACAGCGGGTGCGGCGGGAGCGAGGGGTCCGGCGGCGGCGCACCCGACCGCGGCGCGGGGAGCGCGACCGTGATCGGCGTCGAGACGCTGCGCATCGCGTGGGGCGGGATCGTCGCGAACAAGCTGCGCTCGGGCTTGACGATCCTCGGCATGACGATCGGGGTGGCCTCGGTGATCATCCTGATCGCGGTCGGCAACGGCTCCTCGAAGACGATCGAGGAACGGATCGAGAGCCTCGGGACGAACGTCCTGCTGGTCGAGGCTGGCGGCCTGCGCGGCGGCGCGCGCTTCGCGGCGGCGGCGGGCAACTCGATCTCGCTGACCAAGCAGGACGCGGCGGCGCTGCAGAGCAAAAGCGAAGCGCCGGATGTGCAGAGCGCGGCGCCGGTCGTCAACGCGAGCGCGGTGACGCTGGTCTACAAAGGCACGAGCTACGAGCCGGGCATGTTCGTGGGCAGCACCCCCTCCTACCTCACCGCGCACGGCTACCGCGTCGCGGAAGGCACGCGCTTGACCGACACGCAGGTCGCGCATCACGAACGTGTGGCGATGATCGGGCAGACGGTCGCCGAAGAGCTCTTTCCGGGTCAGGCGCCGGTCGGCCGGACGATGCGCGCGAATGGGGTCAACTTCGAGGTCGTGGGGGTGCTGGCGGCGAAGGGCTCCAACGGCACCTCGAACCTCGACGAAATCGTGATCGCGCCGATCTCGGCCGTGGAAGGCTCGCTGACGGGCTATGGGGCGATCGACTCGATCACGGTCGAGGCAACCTCGGAGTCGGCGCTGAGCAACGCCGAAGCGGAGGTGACGCAGATCCTCGAGCAGCGCCACAAGGTCAAGGACACCTCCGAACCGGGCTTTCAGGTGATCAACCAGGGCTCGCTGCTGGAAACGACGAGCTCGACGAGCAGCGTCTTCACGACGCTGCTGGGCGAGGTCGCGGCGATCTCGCTGCTGGTGGGCGGCATCGGCGTGATGAACATCATGCTCGTCAGCGTCACGGAGCGCACGCGCGAGATCGGCATCCGCAAGGCGATCGGGGCGCGCCGCAGCGACATCCTCACGCAGTTCCTGACGGAGGCGGTGCTGGTCTCGCTGTTCGGCGGCGTCACCGGCGTGCTCGTCGGCGTGCTCGGCAGCCAGTTCGAAATCGCGGGCGTGCACCCGGCGATCGCGACGTACTCGATCTTCCTGGCCTTCGGCGCGGCGGTGCTGACGGGCCTGTTCTTCGGCACCTATCCGGCGGGCCGCGCGGCACGCCTGCGACCGATCGAGGCGCTGCGCTTTGAGTGAAGACCTTCCGCATCCACCCGACGAGGAGTCCACCATGTCGACCGAGCAGACCGCTATCTCAGCTCCTCCCGAGGAGTCCTACGCGCCGCTCGCCGGCGAGGAGTGGGAGGAGGACCACGATGCGCTGCCCCCGCGACCGCGCCACCGCCTGCTGGGAGCGGGCGGCAACCCGGTCCAGCTCGCGCTGCTCGGCGTGCTGCTGCTCGCGTGCGGCTTCATCGGCGGCGTGCTCGTCGAGAAGGGCCAGACCTCTTCCAGCGCGGGCGGCGCGGGGGGCGCGCTGGCCTCGCGGTTCGCGGCGCTGCGCGGCGGTGGCACAGGCGGCTCCGCGGCGAGTGGCACAGGCGGCTCCGCGGCGAGCGGCGCGGGCGGCTCCGCGGCGAGCGGCGCGGGCGGCTCCGCGGCCAGCGGTGCGGGCAGCTCGGCAACCAGCGGCGCGGCGGCGGCCGGTGGCGGCGGCTTTGCGGGACGCTTCGCGGGCGCGGCGGGCGGCGCGACGATCGGCGAAGTCTCCTACATCTCGGGGAGCACGCTGTACGTGACGAATACGGAAGGCAACACCGTCAAGGTGACGACCTCGGCGGCGTCGTCGATCACGAAGACCGTCAAAACCGATGTGCACGGCATCCATCCCGGCGAGACGGTCATCGTCCGCGGAACCGAGGGCTCCAGCGGCGCGGTGAGTGCGGAATCGGTGAGCGTCAGCACGGGCGCGGGCGGCGGCCTCGGCGCGCTCTTCGGCGGCGGCGCGTCCGCTGGCGCTGGCGCGCGCGCCGGGACGGGCGGGCCGGGCGGTGCGACGGGCGGCGGCACGGCGGCCGGCGAACCGGCACTGTTCGGCAAATGATCGCGCGCGCGAGAGGCGAGTTTGACCGTGGAAGCCGCGGCTCGCGAGCGCGGGCGGCCTTGGGGAAAGCTTTAGGTGGATCGGGCAGAGTTCTAGGACCGCGTCCGTTCGCGAGGAACTTCACTACTGGGACTCGCCGTGGGCGAGTCACGGCCGCTAGCGCCGGCCGCTAAGCCGCAGAACTACAAAGGAGCGCAATGCCTCATCTCAGCACCCCGCGACGCAAACCGACGGCCGCCGTGGCGTTGCCGATCATGCTGCTGGCCTGCGCCGGATTGACGGCGTGCGGCAGCTCGTCCTCGAACACGTCGAGCACGGCGGCCAACGCGGCGGCGAGGAGCACGCCGGCGCCGGGCGCGGGGACGCCCGCAACCACGACGAGCGGCGGCGCGGCGACGGGCACCACGCCGACGACCCCCGCGGGGTCCGCGGCGCCCGCGGGGGCGGGTCACTTCGCGGCGGTGCGCGAATGCCTGCAGAAAAACGGCGTCACGCTTCCGGCGCGCCCGGCCGGTGGCGGTACACCGCGCGCGGGCGGTCCCGGCGGCGTGCTCGGTGGAGCGGGCGCGGGCGGGGGTTTCAAACTCCCCAAGGGCATGACGCGCGCGCAGTACGAGGAAGTGCTCAAAAAATGCGGCGGCGGTCTGCGCCCGGATGGCTTCCGCGGAGCGGGCGCCGGGGGTGCGCGACGGGCGTTCAACAGTCCGCGCTTCCGTCAGGCGCTCACGAGCTTCGCGGCGTGCCTGCGCCAGAACGGCATCAACATTCCCACTCCGAACACGAGCGGCAACGGCCCGATCTTCGACACCAAGGGCATCGACACGACGAGCCCGAAGTTCAAAGCGGCGACGGCCAAGTGCCGCCCGGCGCTGCTCGCGGGATTGCGCTCGGGCGCGCGGTCGGGCACGAGCGCGGGCGCGAGCGGCGCGACGACGACGACGACGGGCTAGGCGAAGCGCTCCTCGCCGGCAGCGGCGAGCTCTAATCGTGGGAGCTCGTCGGGGTCGGCGACGGCGAGCTCTCAGGTCAGGTGCCCGCGGCGGGTCCGCGGGCGCCGAGTCCGCGGTTGGTGGGCGCGGCCTGCGGGTCGCGAATCGCGGCGGCGCTGGGCTTGGCGGTGACCTTGGGCTGCGGCAGCGCGGCGATGCGGGCGATCAGCTGATTCCACTGATCCGGGTTGATGCTGCCGGAGCTCGCGAAGGAGGATTCGGTCTTCTGCGCGCGCGCGGCGTGCGCGCTCGCGGCGGCGACCGGCGCGAAGCCGATGCGGATGCGATTCCAGTCGGCGGTGCTCGCGAAGGTGTTGGACGCGTGCGGGTACTCCATCAGGCTGAGGATGCGATGCGGGACGAACTGGCGCGGCAGTGTGAGCAGCGCGCGGATCGTGGCGTCGGTGACGGTCCCGGGCCCCTGATGGCCGGCGATCGGGATGCCGTTGATCGCGGTGATGTCGAGGGCGCCACCGGCGAAGTGCTCGAACACGGGACCGGTGGGGGTGGTCTTGCCGTGCGCGCACCGCAGAGCGCCGACCGTCGGCCGCAGACCGCTGCGGGAGAGGAACTCCAGGACGCCGAGCGCGCGCCGGTCGATGGCGCCCTCGGCGACGTCGCGGCGGCCGCAGGCGTCGAGCTGGACGCCGGGGTCGGCGAGCACGGAGCGCTGCAGTTCGCTCTTGGACATCGCGAAGACCTGGTCGGCGGTGGCGCCGAGCAGCTCGACGTGGCCTTTGGAGCCACGCGGGCGCAGGGCAGCACCGAGCATCCGCCAATTGGACAGCAGCGCGCGGGGGTCGATCGTGCCGTCGTCGCCGGCGGGACGCACGGCGAAGCGCAGCGTCGCGGCGCTCACACCGGGGGGGGTCGAGGACAGATGACCGAGCACGGTGCCCTGCGAGACGAGCGAGCCGCTGCGCAGCGGCAGCCAGGGGCCATCGCCGGCGGCGAGCGCCTTGGCGGCGCGCGCGGCGACGGCGCGCGCGAGGGGATTGTGGGGGTGGGCGTAGAGGCGCACCTTCCCGCTGCCGGCGGTCGCGGTTTCGGCTTCGGATTCGACCGGCGGCTGTGCGGCGGCGGCCTTCGCGTGCGCGGCGTGGGCTTTGACCTTGATCGTCAGCGGCGCCTGATGACCGGCGCTGGCGGGCAGCGTGGGAGTGGGATCGCTCGAAGATTCGCCGGCGGCGCCGGCGGCGCCGCGCTGGGCACCGCTGGCGGCCGGCGAGCTGGCGCTGCCGGGGGTGTGCTGAGCGAGAATCGCGGGGTGGCACGGGCCGCCGGTAGCGCGGTGCGATATCGCCGAGGCCGGCGTAGGTGAAGATGTCGCCGTAGACGTCGCGCAGCACCAGGTAGCGCCCGAGCGCGCGCGAGTGCCCGAGGTGCACGACGCGCCCGTTCTGCACGGCGACGACCGCCGCGCCGGGCGTCCCCAGGAGGTCCATCAGCTGGTTGGGCTTGGCGGGCGCGTTGGCGGCGGCTTCGGCGCGCGCGGCGACGACCTGCGGCGGGGGCGGCGGCGTGGACCCGGGGAGGGCGCTCGCGTGACGGGCGCCCTTCGCGCGCGCGCGCGCGGCGGGGTCCGCAGTCGAAGCGGCACCGTCGGTGGCACTCGCACCGGCAACGAGCGGACTCGCGGGCACGGCCCCGGCGGTGGTGCTGGAGCTGGCGGGGCTCGCGGCGGTCCCGGCGGCACCGCTCGGCGTGGCTTCGCCGCCCACCCCGGCGGCGGCACTCGCGGGCAGGTACACGGCACCGGGCGCGGCGTGCGCGCCGAGCGTGGGCGCCTGGCCGTCGACGAGGCCGGTGAGCGTGCCGATCACCGAGCGCGGATAGCTGGCGACGAGGCGCGCGCGCAGCATCACGGCTTCGACGTAGGCCTGCGAGTGGTTATAGGCGAGGATCGCGCGGCGAAGATTGTGCGAGGCGCCGGCGGCGTGCAGGTAGCGCGCGGCGGCGAAGATCGCGTCGACGGGGTTGTAGGGGTCGGCGTAGCCGGCGTTGGTGGCGTCGACGCCGTATTGCAACCAGGTCTGGGGCATGAACTGCATCCACCCGATGGCACCGGCGGTGGACACGGAGAGGTCGCTGCCGTAGTCGGTCTCGACTTCGTTGATCCCGGCGAGGATCTGCCAGGGAACGTCGTACTGGATCGCGGCGGCCTGGTAGACGGGCAGCAGGAACAGCGGGATGCGGTAGAAGTCGAGCGCCTGCGCGGAGGCGGCGGAGCTGCTGAGCAGCGAGGCGAGCGCGCCGGCTTCCCCGCCGACGGCCTGCGGCGCGGGTGCGACGCCATTGGGTGTGCCGGCGGGCACCGTCGCGGGCCCGCTCTGCGGCGCGCCGGCGCGCGCGCCGGGGGTCTGCACGCCGGCCGAGCCGGTGCTGGAGGCGCTCTTGCGAAGCTTGCGCGCGCGGGTAATGCGCTGCTTGCGTTGCACCACGACGGTGGGCGCGGCGGTCGCGCTTTCATCGGTGCTCGTGGGTGCGGGCGCAGCGGCGGGAGTGGGTGTCGTTGCGGGCGGCTCGCTGGAGGTGCTCGACGGCGCGGCGGCGGTCGAGGTGGTCGTCACGGGCTGGCCGCTGCCGGACTGGCTGGCGGGCGTTTCCGCAGCGCTGGGCTGGGGCTTGGTTTCGGTGGTGGACGGCGGCGGCGTTTCGGTCGTGGCGGTCGTCGCGGGTGAGCCTTCGGCGCCGAGCGCCGGACCGGCGAGGCCGGCGGTGAGACCGCTACCGGCGAGAATCGAAAGCGCAGCGCGCCGCGCCCAGCGGCGCGCTGCGATCATCGGCGGCCTCCCGAGAGGAGGCTCGCGGAGCTGCGAAGAGCGGTGCGGTGGGCTGTCGATGGGGGTCTCATCAGCGGACGTATGGGCAGCCGGCAATCGCCGGCGCGCCACCAATGGAGTTCATATCGGCAGCCAAGCACGTCGCGGTAAAGGGTTTGTAATCTCGCGGGCCCGCAGAGCACGTCATTTGGAGCGTGAATCGTCGTCTTTCGGCCAGAGCGGCTGCACTGTACAGGCGTTCGAGGCGGACCGTCGAGGGTGGCCGAATGGCGGATTTCGCGCAGGATCTGTTGCAGGACGGGGGTTGTGCGCCGACTGCCGCCGTGGACGCACCTCGCGTAGAGGCGCGCGCGGGCGGATCCGCGCGACGCGGTGGCATCAATGATCATTCGCGGCGCAGCGGCGGCTCCCTCCCTCTCGCGGCGGCGCTTCTGTGTACCCTTTGCGTCGATGGAAGCGATCCTCTCGGTCCTGCAGGTCGTGATCTCGGTCGTCCTGATCTTCCTCGTGCTGATGCACTCGGGGAAAGACTCGGGCCTCTCGGGCGCCTTTGGCGTGGGCAGCGGCGCGGGCCCGCTGGGCGGCGGCTCGATGGTGGAGCGCAACCTCAACCGCTGGACCGTCTTCTTCGCGATCCTGTTCGTCGGAAACACGATCCTGCTGCTGAAGAGACCCTGGGCGTAGCGGCCCGGGCGCGCGGGTGCGCCCCTTTTTTGGATCGAACCCCCCGAGGGGGTTCCGGGTTGGGCCGGCCGATGGAGTTCCGCGCGCACGCGCAGGGATCGACGCACCCCTAACCCCTATTCCTCATAAAATTGATTGAAAAAACTGGATTTATGATCTAAGGTGCTCGCCTCCCCTCACAAACCTCCCCGAAAGGAAGTTGAACGATGCGCAAGTTCCCCTCCCAGGACGCTCCGCGGAGCGTCTCGCGCCGATGGCGCCGAGCGCTCCTCGGCACGACCGTGACGCTCGCCGCGGGCGTCCCGCTCGCGGCGATCGGTACCGCCGCCGCGCAGGCGAGCACCCCGACCTCGCCGCCGCCGGTCTCGATCCTGACCCCCAGCGGCGACGACAGCCGCGGCGACATTTTCATCTCGCCGTTCGGCGACACGAGCACGTATGCCAACGGACCGGAGATCATCGACCAGCAGGGCAACGTGGTGTGGTTCCAGCCGGCCCCGGCGGGCGAGGAGGCGGCCGACTTCCGTACCCAGACCTATCAGGGCCAGCCGGTCCTCACGTGGTGGCAGGGCACGGGGCTCGGCGGTGTGTCGAGCGGTACGGACTACATCTACAACGACCACTACCAGCAGATCGCGACGGTCAACGCGGGCAACGGCCTCAGCGCGGACGGGCACGAGTTCCTGATCACCCCGTGGAATACGGCGCTGCTCCTCTCCTACACGACGGCCACGGCGGACCTGACCTCGATCGGCGGTGCGGCCGACCAGACGGTGATCAACGGCGTGGTGCAGGAGGTCGACATCGCGACGGGCAAGGTGCTCTTCCAGTGGAACAGCGCGGACCACGTGCCCTACAGCCAGAGCGAGCAGCCGTTGCCGGCGTCACCGAGCACGCCGTGGGATTGGTTCCACATCAACGCGGTCAAGCTCGACACGGATGGCAACCTGCTGATCGACGCGCGCGATACGTGGACGACCTACAAGGTGAGCCTCGCGAGCGGCAACATCATCTGGCAGCTCGGCGGCAAGGACTCGAGCTTCACGCTGCAGGCGGCCCCGGGGCAGGTGCTCGACAGCGCTAATGAGCTGTTCGCGTGGCAGCACGACCCGGAGCCGATCGGGGGGAACTGTACACGTTCTTCGACAACGAGTCCTCGGGTACGCCGGAGCTGCCTTACAGCCGCGCGATCACGGTCAAGTTGAACGAGCGCGCGAAGCACGGCGACGCTGGTGGCTTCCGATAACCAGCCCGAGGGGCTTTCGGCGGCCTCGCAGGGCAACGCGCAGACGACGGGCGACGGAAACCTGTTCGTCGGCTGGGGAGTCCTCCCGTACATCTCGGAGTTCGACTCGCAGGGCAACGCTCATCTTCAACGCGGAGTTCCCGGCGGGCGTGAACAGCTACCGCGCGTACCTGCTGCCGTGGAACCCGGGCCAGCCGGGCAACGGCGCTGGCGGTGGCCAGGGCTCCGGCGGTGGCGGTGGCCAGGGCTCTGGCGGTGGCGGTGGCCAGGGCTCCGGCGGTGGCAGCGGCCCCGGCGGCGGCAATGGCTCCGGCGGTAACCACGGACACGGGCACGGTGGCCACCACAACCACCGTGGCGGGCGCGGCCCCGGCAAGGACCGCTCGGGCCGCGGCCGGTCTATACGCCGGCGGTAACCCCGGCGTCGTCGGCGGACTCGAGCTCGCTCACCGGCGTCGTCGCGGCGCCGGTGAGCGACTCGATCCGGTCGAGAACCGCGAGCGCCTCGGCGCGCAGCGCGGCGCCGGTGGTCTCGTAGTCGGCGGGCGAGAGCTTGCCGGTGCCGTAGTCGAGCTCGAGCTCGCGCAGTTCGCGGTACTTGACCTCGCGGACGGCCTCCAGCGAGGCGAGCTCGGATGCGGCGGCGGCGGCGGCAGCGGCTCCGGCGCCGTCCGCGGCCGCGTGGGGGCCGCGGGCGAGCTCGGCGCGGCGCACCCGCGCGAGCATCCGCGCGCGGCGGCGCAGGAAATCGAGAACTCCCCCACCCGGCGTGAGCGCGAGCAGCCCGCCGCCGAAAACGATCAGGCCGCCGATCCAGATCCACATGATCAGCGGTGAGACCAGCAGGTGGAACTGCGCGGGCGGCGGGTGGCGCAGGTATTCGCGCGCGAGCACCCACAGGGCGACCATGCCCTCGTCGGGCCGCGACATCGGGATCGTCTTGTTGCCGAGCGCGAGGATGTGCTTCAGCCGCTGGTCTTCGCCCTGCAGTTCGCCCTGCGGACCGACGGAGATTTCGGGGGCGATCGCGCTCCAGACGTCGCGGGCGAGGCTGGCGTTCATGCTGACGTGACTGACTGCCTGACCGCCGATCAGGCGCCCGACGGAGCCCTGGGCTTCTTCTTGGGATTCGTAGAAGCCCTCGCTGGGGTGCAGCGTGGCGATGTAGTGTCCGCCCTTGGTGACGCGCAGGATGGCGCCAACGTTGAACGTGGAGCCGGTGTGAACGGTGTCCTGCTGCGCGCTGACGCTCGCGGTGGGACGCACGTAGCGCACGGTGTAGGCGCCGACGCGCGTGGCCTGCCCGGGGGAGAGCGTGAGCGTGGAGACGTGCTGGAAGGATGAGGAGGCGGCGACGCCGATGAACAGGACGGCCATCCCGACGTGCACGATGTAGCCGCCGTAGCGGCGACGGTTGCGGCGAATCAGCGCCAGCAGCGCGAGCGGCGGCGCTTCGTGAGAGGCGGCGCGACGCACGCGCGTCCCGCGCCAGAGCTCCTGCGCGACGCTCGCGAGCACGAAGGCCGCACAGCAGAACATCGCCAGCGCGGTCGCCTTGTGCGTGACGCCGGCGGCGAGCAGCACGATCAGCGTGATCGCGGCGGCGGCGATCGGGACGCCGAGGTTGCGCCGCACGCCGGAGAAGGTGGCGCGCCGCCACGCGATCACGGGTCCGATCCCGGAGAGCAGCACGAGGATGAGCGCGAGCGGGACGGTGTAGCGCTCAAACCAGGGTGGCCCGACCGAGGCGGCCTGGCCGGTGAGCGCTTCGGAGATTTTCGGGAACCAGGTTCCCCAGAAGATCACGAAGGCGAGGGCGACGAGCACGATGTTGTTGAACAAGAAGATCGCCTCGCGCGAGAGCAGCGAGTCCAGGCGGTGCACGCTCGCGAGCCCCTCGCGGCGCGAGACGACGAGGTACAGCGAGCCGCACAGCAGCGTCGCGATCAGGATCAGGAAGGGAACGCCGAGCGTCGCGCCGCCGAAGGCGTGGATCGAGTCGAGGATCCCGCTGCGCACGAGGAACGTGCCCATGATCGCGAGCGTCCCGGTGGCGAGCGCGAGCGAGACATTCCAGACCTTCAGCATCCCGCGGCGCTCCTGGATCATCAGCGAGTGCAGGAACGCGGTGCCGGTCAACCACGGCAGCAGCGAGGCGTTCTCAACGGCGTCCCAGGCCCAGTAGCCGCCCCAGCCGAGCTCGGCGTAGGACCAGCTGGCGCCCAGGAGGATGCCGATGCCCAGCAACAGCCACGCGGCGAGCGCGAAGCGGCGCACGACGGCGATCCACTCGCCGTCGATCTTGCGCGCGATCAGCGCGCCGGCGGCGAAGGCGAAGGGGATCGTGCAGAGCGTGTACCCCGAGTAGAGCATCGGGGGGTGGATCATCATCGTCGGGAAGCGCAGTAGCGGGTCCAGGCCGACACCTTCGACGGGCGCGGGGGTCGTCGTGGAGAAGGGGTTGGCGTAGAAGATCATCAGCGAGACGAAGAAGCCGCCGAAGCCGAGCAGGATCGCGGTCGCGTAGGAGGCGACCTCGCGCAGGCGCCCGCGCGTGAGGAATAGAGCGAGACTCGACCACAGCGAGAGCAGCCACGCCCATAGCAGCAGCGAGCCTTCCTGGGAGGACCACACGGCGGCGGCCTTGTAGAAGGTGGGGGTGTTGCGACTGGAGGTGTCGGCGACGGTGTTGAACGCGAAGTCGCTGCGCAGGAACGCGATCTCGAGGATCGCGAAGGCGACGGTGAGGATGCCGGCGAGCGTGAACACCGCGCGGCGGCCCGCGCGCGTCCACTCATCGGCGCCGCTGCGCGCTCCGTAGACCGAGGCGCCGATGCCGTAGACGCAGACCGCGAGCGCGAGTATCAGGCAGAGGCGTCCGGCGACCGCCATCTAGTAGTTCTGCTTCTCACTCGGCGGGGCGACCTTGTACTTGGAGGGGCACTTCGTGATCAGCGATTCGCGTTCGCCGACGTAGCTCGAGCCCTGCTTCTGCACCGTGATGATCACCTCGCGTCCTTCGTGAAACGCGTCGGGGATCGCGCCGCTGTAGACGACCGGGATCGACGTCCCGCCGCCGGCGCGGTCGGCGACACTGAAGTGCAGCGCGCCCCCCGCGTGGCGCACGGAGCCGTTGACGACGTCGCCGGTGACCTGGTAGCTGCGCCCGGGCTGCTCCTCGCGCAGGAACTGCGTGGGCGTCAGCGCGGGACTGGCGGCGCTGAAGCTCGTGTAGATCAGCGCGCTGGCGAGCACGACGGCGGCACTCAGCGCGACGACCAGCCGAACCGTGCGCTTGCGGGCGGGGTTCATCGCCCCAAGTATCTCAAACCGCCCGCGCGGCCGTGCCGGATCGCGTGGACGGCGCGCGGACGGCACGCGGGCGGCTCTCCAGCGGGTCTGCGGACGCCCCGTATCGGTCATTCGGCCAGGAAATCGCGGTGCGTTGGCGAAACCTTTGGGCATGGCGCGAGTCTTTATAGGTAGAGCGTCATGAGAACGATCCTTCGACAGCCGTGAGACCGAGCTTCCTAGCGACCGCGAGGGCGCAGCGCCGCCCGCCGAGCCCGCGGCGACCGCGTCGCCGGCACGCTCGCGCCGCCGGCGCGGAGGTCCGCACCGAGGTCTGGCGGACGGCGCCCGAGCGCCCGGAGGCGCTGCCCGCCTGCGCGGACCCCGCCGCGCGGCAGGTCCGCGCCGCGGGCGGCCCACTCGACCAGGCGACCTACAGCTGCCGCTGCGGCTACGTGTTCGCGGCGGCGGTCACGACGAGCGTGTCGTGCCCGCACTGCGGCGAGTCGCAGGCCTGGTAAGCCGCGCGCTGCCGGCGGCGATCGCGCTGCAGGCGTTGGGACGCCGAGCTAAGCCGCTGCTCGGCCGAGCATGGCGGCCGGCGCGGCGCTCTACTTGATGTGCATCCCCGAGATCGCGCGCGAGATCACGAGCTGCTGGATCTCGGCGGTGCCCTCGAAGATGTCGTAGATCTTGGCGTCGCGGTGCCAGCGCTCGACGGGGAACTCGCGGGTGTAGCCGTTGCCTCCCAAGATCTGAATCGCGCGCTCGGTCACCCAGACCGCGACCTCGCCGGACTTGAGCTTGGACATCGAGCCCTCGGCGTTCTCGAAGGGAACCTGGTTGCGGCCCATCCAGGAGGCGCGCCACACAAGCAGGCGGGCGGCGTCGATCTCCATCTTCATGCGCGCGAGCGTGAACGCGATCGACTGGTTCTCGACGATCTTGCGGCCGAACTGCTCGCGCTCCTTGGCGTAATCGAGCGCGTACTCGTACGCGGCGCGAGCGATGCCGAGCGCCTGCGCGCCGACGGTCGGGCGCGAGGCCTCGAACGTGGCCATCGAAGCGTTGGACTTGTTTTTTGTTCCCTCACGCGCGCGGGCGAGGCGTTCGTCGAGCTTCTCCTTGCCGCCGAGCACGTAGCCGGCGGGGATGCGACAGTCGTCGAGGTAGACGTCGGCGGTGTGCGAAGCGCGCAGGCCGTGCTTGGAGACCTTGGCGCCTTGGGAGATGCCCTTGGCTTCGCTCATCGGCACGACGAACGCGGCGTGGCCTTTGGAGCCAAGCTCGCGGTCGACGGTCGCGATCACGACGTGCACGTCGGAGATGCCGCCGTTGGTGGCCCACGCCTTTTGGCCGTTGAGGATCCACTCGCCGGTGGCCTCGTCGAACTTGGCGCTGGTGCGCACCGCGCTGACGTCCGAGCCGGCGTTGGGCTCAGACGAGCAGAACGCGGCGACTTTGACGTCGTCGGGCGTGCCGAAGCAGCGCGGGATCCACTCGCCGATCTGCTCGCCGGAGCCCTGTCCGAAGATCGCCGCGACGGCGAGCGCGGTGCCCATGATCGCCATGCCGATGCCGGCGTCGCCCCAGAAGAGCTCTTCGTTGACGATCGGCAGGCTCAGGCCGGTGGGATCGGCGAAGAACTGCGCGAGGCCTTCGAAGCCGTAGAGGCCGATCTTGGCGGCCTCCTGGATGATCGGCCAGGGGGTGCTCTCCTTCTCGTCCCACTCGTGCGCCGCGGGGCGGATCACATCGGCGGCGAAGCCGTGCACCCAGTCGCGAACGTCCTTCTGATCCTGCGTGAGCGCGAGCGAGAAGCTGGCCTCCTTGCTGGCCGCGCTGGTGATCGCCTCGACTGCGGCCTCGGCGGCCTCGGTGGAGTCGACTACGGAGGTGGCTGACATCGAAGGGGCTCCTTTTTCTTTTTATGAGGGGGATCGGACCGGCGGTCGGCGATCGAGGGGCGCCGCGCTCGAGACGCAGGGCTGTAAGCGAGCCGTGCGTGTAAGTATGCACTCTACCGCAGGTGTAAACGCAAGTCAATCTTGAAGTTGAACAAGTTTTACACCTCGAGAGTATAGTAATCGGGATGCCGACCACCCGCACAGCCCTCGCCACCCACCGCGCGTCGGCGCGACGCGAGCGCGAGCGCGAGATCGTGGCGGCGACGCGCCTGCTGTTCGACGAACGCGGACTCCAGGACGCGCCGATCGAGGAGATCGCGCGGGCCGTTGGGATCAACAAGGCGCTGATCTATCGCCACTTCTCCTCCAAGGAGGAGCTGTACGTGCTGACGGTCACCAGCTATCTCGCGGAGCTCTCCGAGCGCCTGGAGCGGGCGCCGGAGACGCAAGACGCGGTGGCGCGCCTGGAGCAGGGCTGGCGCTGCTACACCGACTTCTGCCTGGAGTACCCCGCGTTCATCGACTGCGGGCTCTCGCTGATGCGCCAGCCGGCCGACGCGCTGCGCGAGAGCATCTCGGACTCGGTCTGGATCCGCCTGGGAATGAGCATGGCGGGCTGCCTGGGCAAGCTCTCCGCGATCCTCGCCGCGGGCGCGCAGCAGGGCGCTTTCGCGGTCACGGACCCCGACTTCACCGCCAACCACCTGTACACGCAGACCCTCGGGACGATGCAGCTCGCGCGCATCGGCACCGGCGTGCGCGCCGGTGCCGGCGGGTTGCCGGAGCCCTTCGCGATCGACCCCCGGCGCGTGCAGGAGGCGTGCATCGCCGATGTGCTGGCATCGGTCGGGGCGACGCGTATCCCTGACGCCGCGCACTCCTGACCCCACGGGCCGGGCAGCGCTGCGCGCCCTGGGGCAAGACACAGCGCGAGCCAGCGGGCGCGCTGTGTCGTGCGCGTCGCGCGGGTCGCGATCCTCATCATTGCCCCAATCCCGACCCGGTTTCTGGTATTAGTGGGGAATTCATGCTCGTATCCCCGATGCAGAAAGTGACCATGCGCAAGCGCTCAATCGCTCTCCTTCTCCTGCTCCTGGCCCTCCCCGCGACCCTCGCCGCCTGTGGGTCGTCCTCGAGCGGCGGCAGCAGCAAGAACCTCACGCTCGTCGCCTACTCGACCCCGCAGGGCGCGTACGCCTCGCTGATCCCAGCCTTTCAGGCGACCCCGGAAGGCAAGGGCACGGTCTTCAGCCAGTCCTTCGGGCCCTCCGGCGAACAGAGCCGCTCGGTCGCCAACGGTCTGCACGCGGACGTCGTGAACTTCTCCCTGGAACCCGACGTGACGCGGCTCGCGAAGGCCGGTCTGGTCTCGGCGAACTGGAACCAGAACGCGACGCACGGCTTCGTGACGAACTCGGTCGCGGTGATCATCGTGCGCAAGGGCAACCCCAAGCACATCACCGGCTGGAGCGACCTCGTCAAGCCGGGTGTGCAGGTGCTGACACCGAACCCCTTCACCTCGGGCAGCGCGCGCTGGAACATCATGGCCGCGTACGGCGCGCAGCTCAAGGAAGGCAAGACGCCGGCGCAGGCCGAGGAATACCTGAAGGCGCTGTTCCACAACGTCGTCAGTCAGGACAGCTCGGCGCGCAACGCGCTGCAGACCTTCCTCTCCGGCCGCGGCGACGCGCTGATCGACTACGAGGACGAGGCGATCTCCGACCAGAAGAAGGGCTCGCCGATCGAATACGTGATCCCCAAGAGCACGATCCTGATCCAGAACCCGATCGCCGTCGTCGGCAGCTCGACCGAGAGCCAGAAGTTCGTCAACTACCTGCTCTCCCCCGCCGGCCAGAAGATCTGGGTGCAAAAGGGCTACCGGCCGGTGATCTCGGGCGTGCCGGGGGCCAGCAGCTTCCCGACGCCACCCGGCCTCTTCACGATCGAAACGCTCGGCGGTTGGAGCAAGGTGGACAAGGAATTCTTCGAACCCGAAACCGGCATCGTCACCAAGATCGAGCAGTCGCTGGGGGTCTCCACTGCCAAATGATCCGACAGCCGCGGGCGCGGTCGGCCCGGCACGCGGTGGCATCGGCCGCGGGCCCCGCCGCGCGCGCGCACGCATGCGCGCGGCGGGGCCTTTGCATCGAAGCTCCGCGGGCGGACGCGGCGGCGGCGTCCGCGAGACCGTCGCGGCGCGCGGAGCCGGCGTCTTGGGTCGCGGCATGCTCGGCATCTACCTGTCGGTGCTGGTGCTGCTGCCGATCGCGGCGCTGCTCGCCAAGGCCAGCCATGGTGGGACGGCGGCCTTCTGGCGCGAGATATCGACCCCGCAGGCGGTCGCCGCGCTCAAGCTGACGCTGATCGCCTCGGCGATCGTCGTCGCGCTGAACGCTTTCTTCGGAACGTTGATCGCGTGGGTGCTGGTGCGCGACGAGTTTCCCGGCAAGCGCGTCGTCAACGCTCTCATCGACCTGCCCTTCGCGCTGCCCACGATCGTCGCCGGTGTGGTGCTGCTGGCGCTCTACGGCAAGGGCAGCCCGGTGGGCATCGACATCACGTTCACCCGCACCGCGGTCGGCATGGCCCTGCTATTCGTGACGCTGCCGTTCGTCGTGCGCTCAGTGCAGCCGGTGTTGCTGGAGCTCGACCGCTCGATGGAGGAGGCGGCCTCCTCACTCGGCGCGGGGCAACTCACGGTCTTCCGCCGGATCGTGCTGCCGAACCTCGCCCCGGCGATCGTCTCGGGAATCGCGCTCAGCTTTGCGCGCGCGGTCGGCGAGTTCGGCTCGATCGTGCTGATCTCGGGCAACCTGCCCTTCAAGACCGAAGTCGGCTCGGTCTACATCTTTAGTCAGATCCAGGACGAAAACCTGCCGGGCGCGGCGGCGGTCTCGGTGCTGCTGCTGTTCAGCGCACTGATCGTGCTCGGCGCCCTGACGCTGCTCTCGCGCAGATGGTCACGCCATGTCCGCTGAGGCCACACCCGCGCGCGGCCTGCCGCGCTCCGGTACCGGGCACGCAACCAGCGGACGCCGCTTGATCCTGCGCTGCATCGCGCTCGGCTATCTCGCACTGCTGCTGCTGGCGCCGGTGGCGATGATCTTCTACCGCACCTTCGAACACGGTCTCGGCGCGGTGTGGAGCGCGGCGACGACCCCGAACGCCGAGCACGCCTTCTGGCTCTCGATCGAGCTCGTCGCGATCGCGGTGCCGCTGAACACGATCTTCGGGATCGGCATCGCGCTACTGCTGGAGCGCGGACGCTTCCGTGGCAAGGCGCTGTTGGGCCTGCTGATCGACCTGCCCTTTGCGATCTCCCCGATCGTCGTGGGGCTCGCGCTCGTACTGGTCTACGGCCGGACCGGCTGGTTCGGCAACTGGCTGGCAACGCACGGCATCGAAGTGATCTTCTCGGTGCCCGGCATGGTGCTCGCGACCGCGTTCGTCTCGCTGCCGTTCGTCGCGCGCGAGACGATCCCGGTGCTGCGCGAGCTGGGCACCGACGCCGAGCAGGCCGCCGCGACGCTCGGCGCAAACTCCTGGCAGACGTTCCGCCGGATTACCCTGCCCGCGATCCGCTGGGGCGTGGTCTACGGAGTCGTGCTCACGACCGCGCGCGCACTCGGCGAGTTCGGCGCGGTCAGCGTCGTCTCGGGGCGCATCGAGGGCAAGACCCTCTCGCTGCCGCTCTACGTGCAGGACCGCTTCGAGAATTTCGACACCACTGGCGCCTACACCGCCGCCGTGGTGCTCGCGCTGCTCGCACTGGCGACGCTGCTCGCAATGAACCTCCTGACAAGACGAACACGGAAAGCGGGGGCCGCCTGATGGCAATCGAGGCTCACGACGTGACCAAGCGCTTCGGTGACTTCCTCGCACTCGACAATGTCTGCGTGCGCGTGGGTGACGGCGCACTGACCGCGCTGCTCGGCCCAAGCGGCAGCGGCAAGTCGACGCTCCTGCGCATCATCGCGGGCCTTGAGACACCAGACGCCGGCCGCGTGCTGATCGGCGAGCAGGACGTCACCAACACGCCGGCGCGCACGCGCGGCGTGGGCTTCGTCTTCCAGCATTACGCGCCCTTCAAGCACATGACGGTCTACGACAACGTCGCCTTCGGGCTGACCGTGCGCCGGCGTCCCAAGGCCGAGGTGCGCGAGCGCGTGCAGGAACTGCTGAGCCTCGTGCACCTGGATGGTCTGGGCGAGCGCTACCCCGCGCAGCTCTCCGGCGGCCAACGTCAGCGCATGGCGCTCGCGCGCGCGCTCGCGCCGCGACCGGAGGTGCTGCTACTCGACGAGCCCTTCGGCGCGCTGGACGCGCAGGTTCGCGGCGAGCTGCGCGAGTGGCTGCGCCGGCTGCACGAGGAGATCCACGTGACCACGATCTTCGTGACGCACGATCAGGAGGAGGCGATGGAGGTCGCCGAGCAGATCGTCGTGATGAACGCCGGGCGCATCGAGCAGGCGGGCAGCCCGCGCGAGCTCTACGAGAGTCCGCGCAACGAGTTCGTGATGTCCTTCGTCGGACCCGTCAACCAGCTCGGGGGTGAGCTACTGCGACCCCACGACATCCAAATTCTGCCGGGCGAGGACGCGGCTCCGGGAACGATCGAGGCGCTCGTGCGCCGCGTCGTGCATCTAGGCTTCGAGGTCCGTGTGGAGCTCACGCTCCCCGACAGCCGCGACATCTGGGCTCAGGTCACTCGCGAGAGCGCCCAGCAGCTCGAGCTCGAGGAGGGCCAGATCCTGATCGTCCGCCTGCCCGCCCCGCGCACGTTCGCTTAGCGGGTTTGCCAGGCGTCCTCAGCGCGTGTCAGCGCAATGACCTCTTTGGGCAGCTTGCCGCTGGCTACGTCGGCGACGGTGACGCGCTCGAGCACCTTGCGTAGATTCGCGCGCAGCGCGACCCACACCTGCTGCAAAGCCTCCGCGGAGCCGCCGTACTCGACCTCCTCGGGACGCTGACCGCGCACACCGACGAGCGGACCCTCGACGGCGCGGATCACATCGGCGAGCGTCACCTCCTCGGCGGGGTGGGCCAGCCAGTAACCGCCCTCGGGACCGCGCTGGCTGCGTACCACACCGGCGCTGCGCAGCTGGGTGAGGATGTTCTCCAGGAACGACAGCGGGATGCCCTGAGCTTGGGAGACCTCGTCGACCTTGCGGGGAGCGTCGGCGCTGCTACCGGCGAGCTCGACAGCGGCTCGCACGGCGTAATCGGCCTTGGCGGTTACGCGCATATAAATGATTCTCTACGAAAACGCCGCGCGAGGCTTCACCGGCCGCCGGCGCACCCCGCTGGACGGCAGATCGAGGCCCGACTAGCATCGTCGAGCACCGTCAGTTGCGAGCACGCCTGATCGTTGCTGGGACTGCTCGCCGGGTAGGGGATGAGGCCATGCACATCGATCCATACATAGTCCTCGGCAGCGCCGTCGTCGGCTTTCTCGTCGGCATGACCGGGGCCGGTGGCGGCGCGCTGATGACCCCGATGCTGATCCTGCTGTTCGGTGTCTCGCCGTCGGCCGCGATCTCCAGCGATCTCGTCGCGGCCGTTGTGATGCGCCCGATCGGCGCCACCGTGCACCTGCGACGCGGGACGGTCAACCTACGCCTGGTCGGTTGGATGGTGCTGGGCTCGGTCCCGATGGCGTTCCTCGGCGCGTATCTGCTGCACCTGCTCGGACACACCGAACAGGCTCAGAAGAAAATCGAGGTCGCGCTCGGTGCGGCGCTGCTGGTCGGCGCGTTTGCGATGGTCCTGCGCTACATCCTCGACCGCCGCACCGGCGGTACGCGTATCGGGCGTGTTCATGAGATTCGCGCGCGTCCAGTGCAGACGGTTGCGATCGGCATGATCGGCGGGATCATCGTCGGCATGACCTCGGTCGGCTCGGGCTCACTGATGATCATCCTGCTGCTGTTCCTCTATCCGACGCTGAGCGCCAACCAACTAGTGGGCACCGACCTGACGCAAGCGGTGCCGTTGACTGCGGCTGCCGCCCTCGGCGCGCTCGCGTTCGGGCACGTCGAGTTCGGCGTCACCGCCTCGCTGATCATCGGCAGCGTCCCCGCGGTGTTCGTCGGCTCGATGCTCTCCTCGAGCGTGCCCGACCGCTATGTGCGACCGGCGATCACGTTCGTGATCTTTGCCTCCGGTCTGAAGTACGTCGGCGTCGCCACCACCGCGCTTGGCTGGATCTTGTGCGCGGTGCTGCTGGGCGTGGCCTCGCTGTGGCTCACCTACGCACGTCCCTGGCAGAGAACTGCGGCGGTCGACACACCCCCGGAGCGCGAGGTCAGCGACGCTGTTGCGCACATGGAGATTGACACCGTGCCGCTCGAGGCCGAGTAGGAGACGCCCGGCGCTAGCGCGGATCGCGCCACATCGCCCACATTGAGGGACCGCGCGGTAGCCGCAGCTGGGCCGTGACGCGGAAGCCGTGGCGGGCGTAGAAGGCGATGTTGCGCTCCTTGGAGGACTCCAGGTAGGCGCCGACGCCGTCGGCGTCGCACTGTTCGAGCACCGGCGCGAGTACCGCTGAGCCGAGACCGTGCCCCTGGGCGGAGGGGTCGGTGCCGAGCACCGCCAGGTACCAGTGCGACGGCGTGCGCGGATGGCGGCGCTCGAGACCGAGCAAACCGGTCGCGATCAGCGGCGTGCGCAGGAGCAGGCGCGGATGCAGCATGCCGCGCGCGAGCTCGGCGTCCTGGCGCGGTGTCGTCTTCCAACGATCCGGCGGCGCCCACAAGGCGGCACTGGCGAGCTCGGGCGTCGTCCAAATCTCCTGCTCATCGAGCAGATGTCGTACGCGCGCCGCGTTGAAGTGCTCGAGCAGCCGCGGTCGCAGGGCATCGGGTGGGCAGGACCACATCGCGACGGGATCGTCGAAGAACGCACGGGCGAGCATCCGCGCGAGCTCCGGCACGTCGGCCGCGGTGGCGCGTCGCGTAGCGGTTCTCCGTTGCTCCACACGGGCAGGATGACACGCCCGGCTCAGGCCAGCGCGCGCCGCGGGAGCGACGCCTCGTGGCAGCCGGCCGCGTCGGGGCTCGCACCGACCAACTGACCGCCCGGGCACTCCTCGGCCGACACCGCGCGACGCGGGTTCTGGATACCGGCTGCTCCGATGAGGCCGCCCAGCAACACGAGGACGCCGGCGATCTCGATCCCAATCCGGAAGCTCGCCAGCGACGCTTCGTCGGCCGCGCGGATGACGATCGCCGCCTGCCGCGGCGGCACACCGGCGACGCTCGGACGGCCGAGTGTGAGCCGTTCGGCCTGTGCCGTCGCCGCGCGCGCCGGCGGACCAAGACGAGCCCCTGCCAGGTGTTCCTCAATCGAGGCGCCGAATTGCGCCGCGACGACCGCTCCGATCGCGGCGATCCCGAGCAGCCCCGCGACGCGCGCGATCGCGTTGTTGACCCCCGAGGCGATGCCGGCCTGACCCTCTTCTACGCCGGCCAGGACCGCGGCCGTCAGCGGCGCAACCGTCATCGACAGGCCGATTGAGAAGGCCAGCAGCGCCGGCAGCACCTGCGTGAGGTAGTCGACGTGGACCTGCACGCGCAGCAGCAGGAGCAAGCCGATCCCGGCGACGATCGGCCCGAGACCCATGAACAGACGCGGTCCGTAACGATCCGCGAGTGCCCCGAAGCGACGCGAGAGCACGAACATGACAAGCGTCGTCGGCAATGTCGCCAGACCGCTCTTCAGCGGGCTGTAGCCGGCGACCTGCTGCAGGAAGAGCACCAGGAAGAAGAACAGGGTCGAGAGGCCCGCATAGATCGTCAGCGTCTCGATGTTGCCGATCGCGAAGTTGCGTCGCGCGAACAGGCCGAGTGGCAGCATCGGATCGCGCGTGCGCGCCTCGTGCGCAAGAAACGCGACGAGCAGCACAACGCCCACGAGCAGCGGTAGGAAGACGTCGGGGCTGGACCAGCCAAGACGGGGCTGCTCAATCAGCGCGAAGACCGGTCCGCCGAGGGCGAGCGCGCAGAGCACGCCGCCGAGCACGTCGACGGTGCGGCCGCCACCTCCTTGACCGCGCGGTGCGGCGCGGGGGATGACCGCGAGGATCAGCGCGACACACGCGATCACGAGTGGGATGTTGATCAGGAAGACCCAGCGCCACGAGGCGACCTGCAGCAACAGGCCACCGCCGAGCGGACCGACCACGGCGGCGATCCCACCGAACGCGGTCCACGTGCCGATCGCCGGACCGCGCTCCTCCTCGGGGAACGTGGCAACGATCACGGCGAGCGAGCTGGGCACCAGCAGCGCCCCGGCGACGCCCTGCAGCGCGCGCGCGGCGATCAGAAAGCCGATGCTCGGCGCGAGCGCGCAGAGCAGCGAGGCCGCGCCGAAGCCGGCGACACCAAGCGCGAAGATGCGCCGCTCGCCATAGAGATCGCCGAGTGAGCCGCCAATCAGGATCAGCGAGCCCAGCGTGAGCAGATAGACGTTGCTGACCCACTGCTGCCCCGCCAGACCACCGCCGAGCGCGCGTTGGATCGTCGGCAGCGCGACGTTCACGACGGTCCCGTCGAGCAGCGCGATCCCGGAGCCCAGAATGCACGCGATCAGTGTCAGGCGCTTGACTCGGCGGTCGCTCGGACCCGCGGCCGGGGCGTTCGGAGGCGCGCCTGAGAAGCGTGAGGTCATCCCTCCGTTCAGGGTACTGCGCACGCGCTGGCCACCCTCGAAGCGATACCGCCGATGACCTCGGACACCGAACGAACTGTGAGATGGTTCCCCCGTGCCGATCGAACAACCGCTTGGCGAGCGAATCGACTGGACCGAGGCCCGACGGCCCGAGCGCGTGGCGCTGCGCGGCAACCACGTCCTCCTGCGACCGATCGACGCCGCGAGCGACGCACAGCCTCTATATGCCGTCTCGCACCCGCCCGCGGGCGATCCCTCGATCTGGACGTACCTCCCGGACGGCCCCTATGAGAGCTCCGAGCACCTGCGTCAGGCGCTCGCGTGGGCTCAGGTAACCAGCGACTACATCTACTTCACGCTGTGCCGCCTGCCGGAGGAGCGCCCGCTCGGCGTGGCCTCCTATCTGCGCATCGCACCCGAACACGGCACGATCGAGATCGGGCACATCTGGTTCGCAGCCCAGTTGCGGCGCACGACCGCCGCGACCGAGGCCATCTACCTGCTCGCGCGCCATGCCTTCGACGAGCTCGGTTACCGACGCCTGGAGTGGAAGTGCAATGCGCTGAACGCCGCCTCGCGGCGAGCGGCCGAGCGCTTCGGCTTTACTTTCGAGGGGGTCTTCCGCCAGCATCAGATCGTCAAGGGCCGCAACCGCGACACGGCGTGGTACGCGATCCTCGACGGCGACTGGCCTCCGATCCGCGCGGGATTTCAGACTTGGCTGGATCCCGCGAACTTCGACGAGCACGGCCGCCAGATCCGCTCGCTGAGCGACCTGATCGCTGTCGCTCAGCGCTGAGCACGACTACCTCCCCGCACTCGGCGGCGGCCCACCCACCGCAAGCGCGTCGTACTGGCCTTCTACGAGCAGGAGCACCGACCGATACTCCGTGCGGCGAAAGCGGCGGACGAGATTCGAACTCGCGACCCCGAGCTTGGGAAGCTCGTGCTCTACCAACTGAGCTACCGCCGCACGCGTGCGGATATTACGCCTTCCTCCCCGCCGGACCCGGCCCTCTACCCTATCTCTCCTCGTGAAGCGGCTGATCGTCCCCATCCTTGCCTCGATCTTCGGCGCGGCCCTGCTGGCGCTGCTCGTCTACGGGGTCACCCACCAGGCGCCCAGCCGCACCCTCGATGAAGCCGTCGCCAGCGGCCACTACCGCGCGGCACCAGAAGCGAGGCGCTCGCTGCCGGCACTCACGGGCGGCTATGGCGCTCCGCTGAGCACCTATGCCGGCAAGGTCGTGCTCCTGAATTTCTGGGCGTCGTGGTGCGCGCCGTGCGAACAGGAGGCGCCGCTACTCGAGCGCGCGCAGCGCGTGCTCGAACGCCACGACGCGACGGTCCTCGGGGTCGCCTACAAGGACATCACCTCGGACTCGCTGGAATTTGTGCACCGCTACCACCTCACCTATCCGACACTGCGCGACGCCACCGGCGACTTCGCGCAGGCCTACGGGACCGACCAGCTGCCCGAGAGTTTTGTGATCGACCGCTCCGGCAAGATCGTCGCGATCTCCCGCGGCGAGGTCGACCAGTCGTTCATCGAAGCGGCCGTCAAACTCGCCGAGCGCGCCTCGTAGGCTGTGGGTAGATCCGTGCGACCGCGGCCCTCCAATCGAGCGCTCTCCCTGGCGGCAACGCTCGCCTTCGCGATGCTCGCTTTCGCGGGCGGCCCGCGAGCGATCGCGGCGAGGCCGCCGCACACCCTCGCCGCCACCCCGCGCACGACGCTTCCGGCCGTCGAAAGCCAGGTGATGTGCGTGACCTGCAAAATTCCGCTGACGGTCGCGGAGTCCCCGCAGGCCAGCCGCGAGCGCGTCTATATCCAGCGCCTGATCGATCGCGGCGAGACGCTCCCGCAGATCAAGCGCGCGCTGGTCTTCCAGTACACCAACGCGGTGCTCGCGCTGCCCCCGAGTCACGGCTTCGACCTCGGCGTCTATCTGGTCCCGGCCGTCGTTCTGCTCGTGCTGCTCGCGACCGTCGCGGTCTTGCTGCCCCGCTGGCGCCGGCGCGCCCGCGCCACGCAGGCCGCGCGCGAGGCCGAGGGGATCCCGGCGCCGGCACTCGACGCCGCCGCCGCCGCGCGCCTGGAGGCCGACATGGCGCGCTTCGACTGAGCCGCGCTCGACGGAGCCGCGCGTCGCAGCCGCCGGAGCGCCTACATCTCCAGCGGCGCGTCGACGCCGAGCAGGTCGACCAGGCAGCGCGCGATCGTGCGCTGGGAGGCGACGCACAGCGCGATCCGCTGGGACTCGACCGCCTGCGACTCGGCGCCGAGCACGCGACAGTCGCGGTAGAAAGCGGTGAAGTCCTGCGCGAGCTCTAGCGCGTAGGCCGCGATCCGGTGCGGTGCGCGGCGCGCCGCAGCCTCGCCGACCTCGCCGGGGAACGCGAGCAGCCGCTTGATCAGCGCGCGCTCGGAGGCGTGCAGGGCCTCCTCGCCCTCCCGCGCCTCGATGAGCGCCGCAGCGACGCGCTCGGCGCCCGCCTTGGCGAGCATCGAGGAAATGCGCGCGTGCGCGTACTGCACGTAGTAGACGGGGTTCTCGCTGGACTGCTCGCGCGCGAGGTCGAGGTCGAGGTCGATCGTCGTGTCGTGCGAGCGCGAGAGCAAGAACCAACGCGCCGCGTCTACACCGATCTCTTGCACGAGGTCGTCGAGCGTGACGAACTCGCCCGCGCGCTTGGACATCTGCGCGCGCTCTCCGCGGCGCACGAGATGCACGAGCTGCATGATGATCAGCTCGAGGTGGCCCGGATCCCCGCCGAGCATCTCGTAGGCGGCCTTCATGCGCTGCACGTAGCCGTGATGGTCCGCACCCCACACGTCGATCTGGCGCTCGTAGCCGCGCTCGCGCTTGTCCTGGTGGTAGGCGATATCCGAGGCGAAGTACGTGTGCTCGCCGCTGGAGCGCACCAGCACGCGATCCTTGTCATCGCCGAATTCGGTGCTGCGCAGCCAGATCGCTTTCTCGCTGCGATACGTGAGCCCACGCTCGGCGAGTAACGAGAGTGCGCGCTGCACCGGGCTCGGGGTGCCCTCGTGCAGCTCGCTCTCGTACTTCCACTCGTCGAAGGCGACACGAAAGCGCGCAAGCGAGGCCGCCGTGCGCCCGACCATGATCCCAACGGCCGCGCGACCCAGCTCGTCGGGGTCCAGCTCGGCGGCCCGCTCGATCTCCTGCGCGAGCGGGCCGACGTAGTCGCCGCGATAACCGTCCTCGGGCACGGATTCGCCGCGGGCCAGCGCGCCAATCGACTCCCCGAGCTTGCGGATCTGTGAGCCGGCGTCGTTGACGTAGAACTCGCGCGTCACCGCATGACCATCGAGCGTCAGCAGCCGGGCGAGCGCATCGCCGTAAGCCGCGTTGCGTGCGTGACCGACGTGCATCGGCCCCGTCGGGTTGGCGCTCACGAACTCGACCAGGATGCGCTCCGGCGAGTCCGTGCCGCCGACGCCGAAGGCCGCTCCCGCCTCGAGGACCGCGACGAGCGCGCGCCGATGCCAGCCGCCGCCGAGAAACAGGTTCAGGAATCCCGGACCCGCGACCTCGAAGCGTTCGAGCTCCTCGCCCAACAGTCGCTGCAGCTCGCTCCCCAGCCGTTGGGCGACCTCGCGCGGCGAGCAGCCGAGCGTCGGCGCCATCAGCAGAGCGGCGTTCGTCGAGTAGTCGCCGAAGTCAAGCCGCGGAGGTCGCTCGAGCGTGACGCCCGCCGGTGGCGCGCCGTGCCTGCCGCTGGGCGCCTCCAGCTCACCCGCCGCCGCGAGTACGGTCGCGCGCAGCTCTCCAAGTGGCGTCTGGGGGGCACTCATCGGGCCCCCGCATGATTGCGGATGCTCACGGCGAGCCCCGCGGGGGGCCGTGAGAGCTCAGTAGTGGTAGGGCTCACGGGCGAGGATCTTATGCGCCCGATAGAGCTGCTCGAGCAGGACGACGCGCGCAAGCTGATGCGGCAGCGTCATCGGACCCAGCGATAGGCGCTGATCGATTCGCATCAGCGGCGGGGGGCCGAAGGGGCCGCCGATCACAAACGCGACGTCGCGCCCCTCGCGACGTCGCTCCTCCAGGAACTCGCTGAAGGCAAGGCTGTCGAAGGCGTCTCCCTCTGCGGCCAGCAGCGAGACGAATGCGTCCTGTGGCACACCTCGCACGACCGCCGCGGCGTCGCGTGATTGAACGAGCTCCAGGCGTGCATAACGCGAGAGCAGCTTGACGTAGTGCGCCACGTCATCCTCGTAGGGAACTCGCAACCGCCCCTCGCCGAGCACGATCAACCGCACGGGTTGCGATACTAGCCGGGTGAACGACGACGACTCAGGCGCTGAGCGCCATATCAACATCCACCTCTCCCCCGAGGTCATGGGGGGCGTATACGCCAACTTCGCGAACGTGAGCCACTCCGATTACGAGTTCACGGTGACCTTCGCGCGCGTCGACCATGAGGTCGAGGCCGAGGAGGTTCCCGGCGTGGTCGTATCCCGTGTGAATCTCTCCCCGCGCTTTATGCGCGAGCTGATTGATGCGATGGAGGACAACTACTCCAAGTGGCGGACCCGCGAGGGCATCAAGAATCTACCCGAGTACGGCGGCGCCGAAGCCGGCGGCGGCGAGGAGGCATAGAACCGCAGGCCGACGTCGGGAGCCCGTCGGCGACGGGTTCCCGCTTAGCCCCCTGCTCGCACCCCACGCGCATACGCGTGGGCGATTCCGATGCGCTCGATCGTCGGCGGATGGGTGCCCCTCAACCCAACCAGCCAGCGTGGCGGGTCGGGATCGGCGAGATTCTGGGTGACGATCCGCCGCTCGAAGGAGATGAACGGCGCGGGCGCGTCGGCGAGGCTCAGCGAGAACGCGTCGGCGCGACGCTCCACGGTACGCGAGAGCGCGCAGGCGATAGCGCCGACCGCGGCGCTGAGGAGACCAAGCGCGAGGACGAGCGCGGGCAGCGTCGCCGCCGAGGCCGGCTGCGCGCCGGATCGATCCAGACGCCGCGTGAGCTGCGCCACCGCATACATCGCCGCCGGGGCGCTCAGCGCGAGATGCGCGAGCCCGCGTGGCACGTCGCGGTGGCGCACGTGAGCGAGCTCGTGCGCCACTACCAGACGCGTCTCCTCGCGGGTGAGCTCCCGCAGCAGCGTGTCGAACAGGACAACGCGCTTGGTCGCGCCCCAACCGCTCACGTATGCGTTCGCTGCGCTCGTGCGACGGCTGGCATCGACTTCGTAGACCTCCCCCACGCTCACTCCGGCGCGATCCGCCAGCTCGAGCACGTCGCTGCGCGTCGGGCCCTCGGCGAGCGGCGTGAAGCTGTTGAAGAGCGGGTCCAGGATCACGGGCGCGAGGAACGTGAGCGCTCCCGCTCCCGCGACCGCGACGCCGCTCGCGGGCAGCCACCAGCCGCGCGGGAAGCGGCGCATCAACGCGACCGCCAGCGGTGCCGCGGCAGCGTTGAGTGCGAGTCCCAACGCTCCCCCCTTGAGCAGATCCCGTGCCCACGCATCCCAAGTTTGCGTCGCCAGACCCACAGCCAGGGCACGCCGCCGCGCGAGTGCCCGCAGTGGCAGCGGCGCGACCTCGACCGCCAGTGTCAGGCCGATGCCGACAAAGGCCGCCTCGATCAGGGGCCGCGCGCCTGCCCGCCGCAGGGGCGCTCGGCGGCCGCGGCGGCGACGACGCTTTGGATCCGTGCAGCGCTGCGAGCTGCCTCCCGGCAGCTGCGCGGCGCGCGCGGCAAATCCCAGCAGCACCCCGACCTGGATCAGACTAGCGCCGGTCTGCAGCGCGAGTTGCGGGCGGCCGTAGCGCCGCGCGCGCGCGATATCGTCAGCCGCGAAATACGCATCCACAGCGACTGGGTCGGAGCGGATCAGACCATCGCGCGGGCGCAAGAGGAGCACGGCCACGCGCGCCGCGGTGAGCGCCCCGAGCAGCGCAAGCGGCCACGGAGCCCCGTCCTGTCGGCCTGCAGGCGTGCTTGGCGCACCCGCGGCCCGCTGGCGCCGTGGAGGGAACGACGATCGATGAGCGGTGTTCATACCCTGCAATGATGAAGGTCGCAGTCATCTCCGACATCCACGGCAACCGGCATGCCTTCGAAGCCGTGCTGGAGGCGATCGCCGCCAGCGATGCCGCTGAGCTCTGGTGTCTCGGCGATCTGGTCGGATATGGAGCCGATCCGGATGCCTGCGTGGAGCTCGCGCGCGAGCACGCCGCGGTGTGCCTCGCCGGCAATCACGATCTCGCCGTGATCGGCGCGGTGTCGATCGAGGCGTTCACCCGTGGCGCCGGCATCTCGGTGCAGTGGACGCGCGAGGTCATGCGCCCCGAGAACGTCGCGTTCCTACAGGATCTGCAACCCCAAGGTCGGGAGGGGCCCATCGACCTGTACCACGCGAGCCCGCGCGATCCGGTCTGGGAGTACGTGCTCTCCTCGCTGCTGGCGGGTCTGTGTTTGGACCGCCAACCGCAGCGCGTCGGCTTGATCGGCCACTCCCATGTGGCGCTTGCCTTCACGCGTAGCGCCGGCGAGCTCACCACAGGGGAGCCACGGCGCGAGGGCAGCGAGCTGAATCTCGCGCAGGGCGAATGGCTGCTCAATCCGGGTAGTGTCGGCCAGCCACGCGACGGCGATCGACGCGCCGCGTGGCTGCTGCTCGATCTGGATGGGTGGACCGCGTCGTATCGCCGCACCGAATACGACGTCGCCGGTGCCGCGGCCGCGATCCGCGCGGCGCATCTACCGGACTCGCTCGCCGAGCGCCTCGGGTACGGTCAATGAGCATGCGCAACCTCGTTCGCCTGATCCCGGCCGGCCTGCTTGGTATCGGCGCGGCCGTGCTCGTCTCCTGTGGTAGCTCCGGCAAGGGCCTGATCCCGCTCGCTTATGCCGGCCCGTTGCAGAACGACTTCCAGGCGGTCCTGCAGGCCGCTCAGGAAGGCGACGGGAGCTGCACCGCGACGAACGCGAAGATCGCCAAGACCGAACACGACCTGCAAGCTCTCCCCGCCAGCGTCGACGGCGGGCTGCGCGGCAGACTCGCCGAAGGCGTCGCCAATCTCGCCGTCCGCGCGCGCACGATGTGCGCGCAACCCCTCGCGCCGCTGACCACGACAACAGCGACCACACCGACGGCCCCGCCCACGACGAGCAGCACGCCGTCGGCGACGAGCACCGCCCCGACCGTCACGACGCCTACCACGGGCACCTCGCCTACCCCAAGCTCGCCGCCCTCGGGTGAAGGCGGCGCCACGCGCGCGCCCGGCAGCGGCAACGACGAAGGGCACGGCGGTGGAGAAATCGAACCGGAAAATGAACAGGAAGCCGCCGGCGGTGTCGAAGCGGGCGAAATCGGCGCCAACGGCGGTACCGGGAGCGGCCGATGAGCGCCGTGGAGATCGCGGGTCGCTACCGCTTGGAGAGCCGGCTCGGCTTCGGCGGCATGTCCACTGTGCACCTCGCTTTCGATCAGCGCCTGGAACGCCGCGTTGCGGTCAAGCTGCTCGCGGAGCACCTCGCGGAGGATCCGACGTTCGTCTCGCGCTTCCAGCGCGAGGCACAGGCCGCGGCACGCCTGGTGCACCCGAACGTCGTGCAGGTCTTCGACTCGGGTCTCGACGAGAGCACCGCTCAGCACTTCATCGTGATGGAGTACATCGAGGGGCAGTCGTGCGCGGAGATCCTGCGCGACTACGGCTGGGTCGACGTTGAGGAAGCGGTCGCGATCGTCGAGCAGGCGTGCGAGGGTCTGCACTACGCGCATCGCAACGGGGTCGTGCACCGCGACGTCAAGCCCGGCAACCTTCTGCGCTCGCGCGAGGGGGTCGTCAAGCTCGCGGACTTCGGCATCGCGAAGGCGACCGAGCAGTCGAGCATCACGCAGGTCGGCTCGGTGCTCGGCACTGCGGCCTACCTGGCGCCCGAGCAAGCGCGCGGCGAGGAAGCCGGACCCAGCGCCGATCTCTATGCGCTGGGAGTCGTCGCCTACCAGCTGATCTCCGGGCGGCTGCCCTACGAAGCCGCGTCGCTGACTGAGCTGGCGCTCAAGCAGCAGCGCGAGGAGCCGCCGATGCTCGACACGCTCGTCGCGGCGGTCAATCCCGAGCTGGCCGACGCGGTCGCGATCGCGCTCGCGCTCGACCCGCGCGAGCGTTATCGCAGTGCCCGAGAGATGGGTCGCGCGGTGAGCGACGCCGAGCACGGCATCTCGCCGACCGAGCCCGCCACCGGCCTGCACGGACGGCAGGCGACCGAAGCGACGACGGTGCTCGCCGCCGGTACCGCCGGCCACGACCGCGCCCCCACGCGAGCCCACGCCGGCGTCCAGCGTCAGCCGCGACCGGGGCCCGCCCCACAGCGCGTCGAGCCCGTCCTCGCAACGCAGCCGCGGCCCCGCCGCCGGGGCGCGCGGCGCATCTTCGGCGCGCTACTCGTGCTGCTGCTGCTGGCGGCGGTGGTCATCGGGGTCGTGCTTGCGACAGCGCCGCCCTCCACGCGCATCGTGCTGCGCAACGTGGGCTACTCCGACGCCGAACAGGTCGCCGAATCGCTGCGCGAAATGGTGCGCGAAAACACCAGGTAGAGATATAGGCCAAGCCGCACCTCCATACAGGCGAAAGGCCCGCTCACGCGGGCCCCTCGACACGACTACCGCCCTGTTGGACGGGGCAACTGTCACTTGTACCCGCAAGCTAGCAGTCGCTGCCGTCGCCTTCAACATGCGGCTCCGGCGGCCGGACTCGAACCGGCAGCTGACAAGTGACAGTTGCCCGTGTTGCCCTTACACCACACCGGATAGCCGCCCGGCAGCGTAGGAGGCACTTGGGATAGAACTATCGCGCGCCCGCCCCCGGCGTGGCCCCGGCGCGCAGCGCGGCCGCGACCTCGGCGAGCCGCCCGTCGACGATCGCCTCGCGCAGATCGGCCATCAGGCGGGCGATGAAGGCGAGATTGTGCATCGTCAGCAGTCGCATCCCGGTGAGCTCGCTGGTGCGCACGAGATAGCTGAGGTACGCACGCGAGAGCCCGCGCGTACAGGCGGGACAGGCGCAGCCCTCAAGCAGCGGCTCGGGCGCCTCGCGCCAGCGACCCTTGCTGAGATCCAGCCGCCAGCGCGCCTCGGGATCTGGGATGAGAGCGGTGCCGTGCCGACCGAGCCGCGTTGGCATCGCGCAGTCGAACGTGTCCATCCCGAGCTCCACGCCGGCGATCAGGTCGTCGACCTCGCCGATCCCCAGCAGGTGGCGCGGCAGCGCCTCGTATTCGCCCCCGAGCTCCTGCGCGGCGAAGCGCACGACCTCGTACATCTGCTCCTTCTCCGATCCCAGCGACCCGCCGATCGCGATCCCGCCGCAGCCGCTGGCGGCGACGACCCGCGCGGAGGCGCGGCGCAGATCCTCGTGCACGCCACCCTGGACGATCCCGTAGACGAGCTGCCCGGCGGGGCCGTGTTCGGCGTGCCAGCTCAAGCAGCGCTCCAGCCAGCGGTGGGTGCGCTCGGTCGAGCGCTCGGTGTAGGCGCGGTCGACGTGAAATGGCGTGCACTCGTCGAATACCAGCGCGATGTCCGAGCCGAGCGCGGCCTGCACCGCCATCGAGCCCTCCGGCGAGAGGAAGCGCACCCTCCCGTCGACGTAGGAGCGAAAGCGCACCCCCTCCTCGGCGATCTCGAGGATCGCGCCGCTGCGCTCCGCGGCGCTGTCGCGCGCCCCGCGCGAGGGGCGAGCCTTGATCTCGTCGGCGACCGTTCCGTGGCCCATCGAGAAAACCTGAAAGCCGCCGGAGTCGGTGATGATGGGTCGCTCCCAGTCCATGAACCGGTGCAGACCTCCGAGCCGCTCGATCAGCTCCTCGCCGGGACGCAGCAGCAGGTGGAAGGTGTTGCCGAGCACCATGTCGTAGCCCAGCTGCGCGACCTCCTGTGCCAGCAGCCCTTTGACGGTGGCCTTCGTCGCGAGCGGCACGAACGCCGGCGTGCGCACATCGCCGTGCGCTGTATGCAGGACACCGGCACGCGCGAGCGAGCGGGGGTCGCGAGCTGCGATCGTCAGAGCGGCCACCGCGGCATCCTAGAGTCAGACGATGGGCATTCTGCTGCTGCACTCTCTCGCGGTGCTCCACACGCGTCCGCTGCTGGCCGCGCTAGTCAACGTCGATCACCTGATCGAAGTCTCCGGCTACCCGCTGATCATCGTGCTCGTGATGGCCGAGTCCGGTGGGATTCCGGTACCCGGGGAGACGGCGCTGATCGTCGGGGGGGTGTTCGCCAGCCAGGGCAAACTGCGCATCGAGTTAGTGATCGCGGCGGCAGCCGTCGGGGCGATCATCGGCGACAACATCGGCTACTACATCGGCCAGCGCGGCGGTCGCTGGCTGCTGCAGCGCCCGGGACCGTTCCATCGCCAGCGCCTGCAGGTCTTGCAGACGGGAGAGCCGTTCTTCGCGCGCCACGGTCCCAAGGCGGTGTTCTTTGGACGCTTTATCCTCGGGCTGCGTACCTGGGCCTCGTGGCTCGCCGGGGCCAATCACATGCGCTGGCGTACGTTCTTCCTGTGGAACGCGCTCGGCGGGATCTGTTGGGCGACGGGGGTGGGACTGATCGCGTACTTCCTCGGGAGCTCCGCGGGCAACCTGATCACGAGCTTCGGAATCTACGGCCTCGTGGCGGTGCTGATCGCGGGGGGCGGCGCCTTTGTGTGGCATCGGCGTCACACGCGCGAGGCGCGCTCCGCCGCGGCGAGCCATGCTCCCATCCCGACGCCCCCGCCGAGAGCGGCGCCCGCGTCAAGCGATGCTCCGCGCCCAGCACCCCCACCGCGCGATTCGCTGCCGACGACGGGGGACGAGCAAGAGCACACCGAGCCCGTGCAGCCTTAGCCCTATGAGCAGCGCTAGCGCTTAGTTAGCAGCGCCCGCAGGGCGCGATGCGGTCCCACAGCTCCGCGAGCGCGCTGAGCTCGCGCTCGGAGAAACGGGAGAAGAACTGCTCGCGCACGACCGCGAGATGAGTGCCGCGGGCTGCACGAAGCCGTTCGCGACCGAAATCCGTCAGACACGCATACGCGCCGCGCGCGTCGTGTTCGCAGGAACAGCGCTCGAGCAGACCCTCCTTTTCGAGCCGATCCGCTAGCCGCGTGAGACCGCTGCGCGAAAGCTGAGCCCGCTCGGCGAGGTCGCACATCCGCATGCGGCCCCCGGGAGACTCGACGAGCTGGTGCAGCACCTCGTAGGTGCTCAGCGGCAGACCGTGCGTGCGCTCCAGCTCGGCGTCCACGCGTCGAGCGAGAGCCGCGTGCGCGCGCTGCAAGCTGCGCCACGCACGCTGGCCGACCTCCGATTCGTCTCCCTCGATGAGCGTCGGCGGCGGCGGGGCGCTCTCGCGGGCCCTGGCGGTGGCTATGGCGGTCGCTGGAGACATGACAGTCGGACCCTCTCTACTCACTCGAACATAGCAGCGCCGAACCTCCATCTCCAGCTCCGAGGCGTCACTGCGAGCTGCGCGGCACCCTCGACCAGACCCATCTGGGGCCGCCGCTCAGCCTCGATCGGACCCCGCGCGCGTCGCTCGCCAGATCCACCACATCATCAGCGGCTGCAGCGGCAGCCGCGCGTAGAGCGCCCAGCCCGGGATGCGGGGAAAATGCTCGGGGTTGCGCGCCATGTACACGTTCGCTGGGAAGACCGCGACCAGCAGCGCGAGGAGTCCGAGTCCCGCGGGACGCCGGGTACCGCGCAACAGGACGCCGACGCCCCCGGCGACCTCCGCGACGCCGCTGATCGCGACCAGCCGCGCCGGATCGCCGAAGCCGGGCGGCACGATCTGGCGGTAGGGGCGCGGCAGCACGAAGTGGTTGATGCCGGCGCCGATGAAGATCAGTCCGATCAGGCGCTGCGAGCGGGTCGTGCGAGGACTCACGACGGCGCCTCCCGCGAGCCCTCGATTAGAGAGCTGCCGGACATCGCTTCCGGTTGGGGCACGCCGAGCAACTCGAGCACGGTGGGCGCGATATCGGCGAGGATGCCGTCCTTCTGTGTCAGCACCAGCTCCGGGACGGTGACGATCAGCGGCACCGGATTTGAGGTGTGTGCGGTATTGGGACTGCCGTCGGACTCGAGCATGTGCTCGGCGTTGCCGTGGTCGGCGGTCACCAAGCAGACGCCGCCGGCGTCATGAACGGCGCGCACGACCTCTCCGAGGCACCCGTCGACGGTCTCGATCGCGCGCACCGCGGCGGGGATCACGCCGGTGTGACCGACCATGTCGGGGTTCGCGAAGTTGATCACCGCGAAGCGCGGGCGCTGCTCGCGGAAGCCCTCGAGGAACAGGTCGGTCGCGCGGCGCGCACTCATCTCGGGCTTGTGATCGTAGGTCGGCACGTCGCGCGGAGAGGGCGCGAGCGCGCGCGCTTCGCCCTCATAGGCGGCCTCCTCGCCACCGTTGAAGAAGTAGGTGACGTGCGCGTACTTCTCGGTCTCCGCGACATGCAGTTGGCGCGCTCCCGCCGCGGCGAGCACGCCGGCGAGCGTGGTCGAGGGACGCTCGGGCACAAAGGCGACGGGATAGTCCCAATCTTCCTCGTACTGCGTCAGGCACGTGTACTGCTCGACGGGCTCGATCCCGCGCCGTCCCTGCCAGCCGGGCAGCTCCTCGCTGTCCTCGCCGAAGCCTGGCTCGGCCAGCGCGCGGGTGATCTCGCGCACGCGGTCGGGACGGAAGTTGAAGCACAGCACGCTGTCCCACGGGCGGATGTAGCCCTCCTCGCCCACGGTGGTCGCGGCGATGAACTCGTCGGTCTCGCCCCGGTCGTAGGCCTCCAGGACCGCCTGCACCCCGGTTTCGGCGTGGTGCTCGGCGCGACCGTGGACGAGCAGGTCGTAGGCGGTCTGGACGCGCTCCCAGCGACGGTCGCGATCCATTGCGTAGTAGCGACCGACGACGCTCGCCACGCGCGCTCTGCCACTCGCGCCGGGCGGCCAGAGCTCCAGGCACCAGCGTTCCAGGAGACCGACGTACTCGACGCCGGCTTCGGGCAGCGTGTCGCGCCCATCGGTGAAGCAGTGGATCACCAGATCGGCGACGCCGAGGCGCCCGGCGAGCTCGACGATCGCCTGCAGGTGTCCGAGGCTGGAGTGCACGCCGCCGTCGGAGACGAGACCGATCAGGTGGACGCGCTCGGAGCAGGTCAGCGCGCTGTTGATCGCGGGGTTCTCGCTCAAGACGCCGTCGATCACGGCGTCGTTGATGCGGGTTAGATCCTGGCGCACGACCGAGCCGGCCCCGAGGTTGAGATGCCCGACCTCGGAGTTGCCCATCTGCCCTTCGGGCAGGCCGACCGCACGCCCGCTGGCGGTCAGCGTGGTGTGCGGGTAGGTCTTCCAGAGCTCGTCGAAGACCGGCGTGCGGGCAAGCGCAACCGCATTGCCGGGGCCCGGCTCGGCGAGGCCCCAACCGTCGAGCACCACCAGGCAGGCACACGGCAGCGCCGTCATGTCCCGGCGGCGTCGACGATCTGCCCGAAGTCCTCGGCGCGCAGCGAAGCGCCGCCGACGAGCGCGCCGTCGATGTCCGCGAGCGCGAGCAGCTCGGCCGCGTTCTCGGGGTTCACCGAGCCTCCGTAGAGGATTCGCACATGCTCGGCGGCCGCCGGAGCGCGGTCGCCGACGAGCGCGCGGATGAACGCGATCGCCTCCTGTGCCTGCTCGGGGCTCGCGGTGTTGCCGGTCCCAATCGCCCAGATCGGCTCGTAGGCGATCGCGACCTCGGCGAGACGCTCGTCGGCCACACCGGTGAGGCCGTCGCGGATTTGCTGGCGCAGCTTGCGCTCGGTGTCCCCGGCGGCGCGCTCGGACTCGCTCTCGCCGACGCACAGGATCGGAGCGAGCCCGGCGTCGAGCGCCGCGGCCACCTTCAGCGCGAGCGCGCGGTCGGTCTCGCCGAAGAACTGGCGGCGCTCGGAGTGGCCCAGCACGACGCCGTGAACGTCGAGCTCGGTGAGCATCGGCGCGGAGATCTCACCGGTGAAGGCGCCCTCGGGCGCTTGGTGCATGTTCTGCGCATAGATCTCCACGCGCGAGCCGCGCGCGCTGTCTACCATCGCGTGCAGGTCGGTGAAGGGCACGCAGATCGCGACATCCACACCGCTGACGGCAGCGACGCGCGGCAGCAGCGCCTGGATGTACTCCTCGGCCTGCGCCTCGGTCTTGTGCATCTTCCAATTGCCCGCGATCAGCGGCGTGCGCGCGAGGGCGGGATCGCGGGGGCCATCGGCCATCAGCCGGCCCCCACGCAGTTGCGCGCGCCGCCGAGACCGGTCATCAGGCGACTCCGCCCCGTTGAGCGCCTCGACGCCGGGCAGCGCGCGGCCCTCGAGCAGCTCGAGCGTCGCGCCTCCGCCGGTCGAGAGGTGGTCGACGGCGTCCTGCAGCTCGAAGTGCACGAGCGCGGAGGCGGAGTCGCCGCCGCCGATCACGCTGACGCCGCTCGTCTGCGCGACGGCCTCGGCGACGGCACGGGTGCCGGCGGCGAAGGGCGCGAGCTCGAAGGCTCCCATCGGACCGTTCCAGAAGACGGTGCCGGCGCGGGCGATCTCGGCGCCGTAGCGCTGCGCGGTGGCCGGCCCGATGTCGAGCCCCATCCAGCCCGCGGGCACGTCGATCCCGTCGAGCGTGCGATGCTCGGCCTCCGCGGCGAAGCGATCGGCGATCACGAGATCGCTCGGCAGCTCCAGGCGCGCCTGCGGCGTGCCCGCAACCTCGCCCGCCGGTGCTCGTTGCGCATCGGCGGCGACCTGTGCGAGAACGTGCCGCGCATGCGCGACGTCCTCGGCGTCGCACAGCGACTCGCCGACGGTGTGCCCTTGGGCAGCGAGGAACGGGAAGCACATCGCACCACCGATCAGGATCGCGTCGGCGATCGCCAGAAAGCGGTCGATGACAGCGATCTTGTCGGCCACCTTGGAACCACCGATTACGGCGACGAGCGGTCTCGCGGGCTGCTCCATCAGCCCGGCCAGCGTGCTCACCTCGCGCTCGAGCAGTCGCCCGGCGGCGTTTGGCAGCAGATGCGCGACCCCGGCGGTGCTTGCGTGCGCGCGGTGCGCGGCGCCGAACGCATCGTTGACGTAGAGCTCGGCGAGCTCGGCAAGCGCGCGGGCGAGCTCGGGATCGTTGCGGGTCTCGCCGGGCTCGAAGCGGACGTTCTCGAGCACCAGCAGCTCGCCGTCGCCCAGGCTCTCGGCGAGCACGCGCACCGGCTCGCCAACGACGTCTGGCGCGAGCGTGACCGTCGCCTGGGGTAACAGCTCGCGCAGGCGCGCCGCGATTGGCGCCATCGAGAGGCCGGGCACCCGTCGACCTTCGGGGCGGTCGAGATGGGAGACCAGCACCAGCCTCGCCCCCCGCGCGCGTAGCTCTTCGAGTGTGGGCAGGGCCGCGCGGATGCGGGTGTCGTCAGCGATCTCGATCGCTCCATCCGCGCCCACGGCGAGTGGAACGTTGAAGTCGACGCGCACCAGGACACGCCGGCCTTGCACCTCCTCCAGATCGTCGATGCTGCGCACCGGCCGCGGCCCCTACAGGACTTTCTGCACGAGGTCGACGATCCGGTTGGAGTAGCCCCACTCGTTGTCATACCAGGCCACAACCTTCAGCATCGTTCCGTCCACGACCGCGGTCAGTTTGGAGTCGACGATCGCCGAGTAGGGCGAGCGCACGATGTCGCTGGAGACGATCGGATCCTCGGTGTAGGCCATGATGCCCTGCAGCGGCCCGCTCGCAGAGGCGCTCCTCAGCGCGGCATTGACCTCCTCAACGGTTGTCGCGCGCTCGCACTCGACGGTCAGATCGACGACGGAGCCCGTCGGCACGGGCGCGCGGACCGCGAACCCGTTGAGCTTGCCCTGCAGCGCGGGGATCACCAGGCCGATCGCCTTGGCCGCGCCCGTGGATGCGGGGATCAGGTTGATCGCGGCGGCGCGCGCGCGGCGCAGGTCTTTGTGAGGCAGATCCTGCAGGCGCTGGTCGGCGGTGTAGGCGTGGATCGTGGTCATCAGGCCGTGCTTGACCCCGACGGTGTCGTTGACGACCTTCGCGATCGGCCCCAGGCAATTGGTTGTGCAGGAGGCATTGGAGATCACGTGGTGCGTGGCGGGGTCGTAGGCCTCCGCGAAGTTGACCCCGAGTACGACCGTGACGTCCGGCTCGGTGGCGGGCGCGGAGATCACCACCTTCTTGGCGCCGCCCGCGAGATGGACCGCGGCCTGCTCGCGCGCGGTGAACAGACCGGTGGACTCGATCACGACGTCGACACCGAGTTCCTTCCAGGGGAGCGCGGCGGGATCGCGCTCGGCGAGCACCTTCAGCTGCTGCCCGTCGACCTCTAGCGCGCCGTCGAGTGTCTTGACCAAGCCGGGGTAGGGCCCGAGGATCGAGTCGTACTTGAGCAGGTGCGCGAGTGTGCCGGCGTCGGTGAGGTCGTTGACCGCAACCCACTCGATATCGGGCGCGTCGGCGCGCGCCTTGGCGGCGCGAAGGACGTTGCGGCCGATCCGGCCGAATCCGTTGATTCCCACGCGTAAGGGCATGTTTGCTGTGCCTCCTGAAGCGAAACGAACGATGCCGGACCGTTGGAGCGCTGCCCCGACGACCCGGCTGACAGTTGAAGGCTATCCCATGCGCGCTCGATGGGGTAGGCGAGGGCTTCAGCGCGAGTTGGCGACGACCTCGACGCGCAGGCCGTCGGGGTCGAGCAGATAGGCCGCGTAGTAGAGCGGCCCGTAGCGCGGTCGCAGACCGGGCTCGCCGTCGCCGCGGCCGCCGTTGGCGAGCCCGGCGGCGTAGGCGCTGTCAACCGCGACGCGCCCGACGGCGCTGAACGCGACGTGCCCATAGCCGGGGGCCGGCGGGCGCCCCCGGGTGACGATCCAGAAGGTCGACGCGGTCACGCCGTAGGCGATCGCGTGCTCGCTCTCGTGCATGCGTCGCACGCCGATCGCGAAGAACACCGCGTCGTAGAAGGCCGTGGCGCGCGCCAGGTCGCTGACCTCGAGGCCGAGGTGGTCGATCATCGGCGCCAGTCTGACGCACCGTGCCGCGGTGAGCGCCGCGCCTCACGGCGCGCTCGCGCGAGGGCGCGCTCAGGAATCGCGCGTGCGCTTCTCGATGTCGCGGTGCGTGACCGCGACGGCGACGTCCTCGCGCTCGCCGTAGCGATCGGCGAGGTGCTCGGCGATCGCTACCGAGCGGTGGCGTCCCCCGGTGCAGCCGACGGCGATCACGAGATGCGCCTTGCCCTCGGCGACGTATTGGGGCAGCAGGAAGTCCAGCAGCGCGTGCAGGCGCTCGTAAAATTCCTCCAGGCGCCCGTCGCGGCCGACGTACTCGACGACGGCGGGGTCGTGGCCGGTGAGCTCGCGCAGCTCGGGCACGTAGTGCGGGTTGGGCAGAAAGCGCACGTCGAAGGCGAGATCCTCCTCGCGCGGCGGTCCGTGCTTGAAGCCGAAGCTCATGATCGTCAGCGCGAGACGGCTCACGGGCCGGCGCGGGAGCAGCTCGTCGGCGATCTTGCCGCGCAGCATCGCGGCGGACATGCCGGTGGTGTCGATCACGACGTCGGCGCGGTTGCGCAGCGGCTCCAGCAGCGCACGCTCGGCGGCGACGCCCGCGGCGACGCTGCCATCGGGCGCCAGCGGATGACGGCGGCGGGTCTCCTTGTAGCGCGTGACAAGCGTCTGCTCGGCGGCCTCGAGGAACAGCAGGTGGTGTTCGAGCCCCAGCGACTTGAGATCGTCGACGACCGCCTGCAGCGCCTCGAAGTAGACGCCGCCGCGCACGTCGGAGACGACGGCGGCGCGCTCGACCTTGGAGCCCTTGTGCACGAACAGCTCGGTCAGCGAGCGGATCATCTCGGGCGGCAGGTTGTCGACGCAGAAGTAGCCGGCGTCCTCGAAGACGTTCATGGCGGTCGACTTGCCGGCGCCCGAGAAGCCGGTAATCACGATCAACTCGCGCAAGCGCGATTCGACGGCCGGCTTAGCCGATGAGCGCAGCGGGCTTCGCAGCGGCCTGAAGACGGACACCGCCTGATTGTGCCGCGCTCGGCGGACGTGCGCGGCGGCTCTGGAGGAGCGTCTCCGGCTCAGCCGGCACGATGCAGGCTGGCGTGCAACTCCCGCGCGACCTTGGCCGGCAGCCCGGGCACCGTCTGGAGCTCCTCGCGTGAGGCGCCGAGCACGGCCTCGGGCGAGCCGAAGTGTGCGAGCAGCGCGCGCTTGCGCGCGGGGCCGATGCCGGGTAGCTCGTCGAGCAGCGAGCTCGTCATTGACGCGGTCGCGACGGCTGCGGTGGTGGGTGATCGCGAAGCGGTGTGCCTCGTCGCGAGCGCGCTGGAGCAGCTGCAGCTCGGGGGTGCGGTGGTCGAGCACGAGCGGCGCGGGGCGTCCGGGGAGGAAGATCTCCTCGATGCGCTTGGCCAGCGAGATCACCACGACACCGCGCTCGCGAAAGCCGCGCAGCGCCTGCAAACCGGCGGCGAGCTGGCCTTTGCCGCCGTCGATCACGACGAGGTTGGGCAGCGTGGCGAAGCTGGCGTCGTGCTCGGGGTCGTGCGGGGAGAGGTCGGCCTGGCGCTCGAACTGCGCGAGGCGCCGGCCGAGCACCTCGGCCATCGAGGCGAAGTCGTCGGAGCCGTCGGATTCCAACTTGCCGGATGTTGAAGCGTCGGTAGTCGGACTTCTTCGGGCGCTCCGCCCTCGAAGCACGACCATCGAGGCGACGGTGTGCGTGCCGCCGAGGTTGGAGATGTCGAAGCACTCGATCCGCACCGGCGGGACGTCGAGCCCGAGCGCCTCCTGCAGCCCTTCGAGGGCCTCGACGCGGCTCTGGCGGCGGCGCTCGGTGCGCAGGCGCTCCTGGTCGAGGGCGAGGCGGGCGTTGCGCTCGGCGAGCTCGAGGATGCGGCGCTTGTCGCCGCGCTCGGCGGCGCGCAGCTCGACGGGACCGCCGCGGCGGCTCGCGAGCGCCTCGGCGAGCGCGTCGCGCTCGGCGGGGCGAGCTCGCGCTGGACGACGATCTGCGCGGGATCGAGATGTGCCCGGCGTAGTACTGCAGCATGAACTCCTCGGCCACCTCCGCGAGGTCGCGCTCGGTCTCGTTGGCGAGATAGAAGGACTGGCGGTCGGAGAGGACGCCGTCGCGGACCTGGAAGACCTGGGCGTTGGCGTCGGTGCCGTCGAGCGCGACCGCGACAGCGTCGAGCGTGCCGACCGCCTCGCTGGCGACGCGCTGGCGCTCGAGCAGCGAGCGCACGGCGCGCAGGCGGTTGCGCTCGAGCGTCGCCTGCTCGAACTCCTGCGCGGCGGCCGCCGCGCGCATGCGGGCCTCCAGGTCGTGCTCGATCGCGCGGTAGCGGCCGGAGAGGAAGTCGATCACGCCGTCGATGTTGCGGCGGTAGTCCTCCTTGGAGACGTAGCCGACGCAGGGGGCCTCGCAGCGCTTGATGTAGTAGTCCAGGCACGGGCTGCCGCTGCGCCGGCCGGGCTCGGGTCCGGTGCAGGAGCGGAACATGAAGACCTTCGTGAGCAGGTCGAGGGTGCCGCGCACGCGCTTGGCGTTGGAGTAGGGACCGAAGTAGGCGCGCCCGGGCCGGTGGCGCTCGCGGGTGAAGTAGACGCGCGGGAAGTCCTCGTCGAGGGAGATCGCGATGAAGGGGTAGGACTTGTCGTCGCGCAGGCGGATGTTGAAGCGCGGGCGGTACTGCTTGATGAAGCTCTGCTCGGCGAGCAGCGCCTCGGCCTCGGTGGAGACGACGAGGCACTCGATGTGCTCGACGCTGCTCACCATCTCGGCATGGCCAGGGCTGCTTGGCACATTGGCTTTGGCGAAGTGCGAGGCGACGCGCTTGCGGATCGACTTGGCCTTGCCGACGTAGAGCACGCGGCCCTTGCCGTCGCGGAACAGGTAGACGCCGGGCTGGTCGGGAAGGCCGCGGCGCTGCTCGGCGACCCGCTTCTTGGTTGCGGTAGTAGAATCAAGCATCATGAATCAACCATCAGTAGCGCGGCCCACCCGTCGCACCACGGTATCTGCACGGTGTTCCTCGCTGGAGACGCTCGCGGCGGAGGCGCGGCGCCGAGGCGTACCGCTTACAGCGGTCCTCTCAGAGGCGATCGACGAGAAGGCCAGCGCGCTGCGCGCGGCGCGCCGCCCGCGGCTTGGTATCGCGCGCTCGACGGACGGACTTTCGGCGGCAGGGTTGACGTCCGAGCCTGTCGCCGAGCCTTCGTCGTAGCGTTGTCGCTCGTATTGGATACCGGCCCGTTGCTTGCCGCGCTCGACGCAGCCGACCCGGACCACGAGCGCTGCGCTGCTCTGCTGGGCGAATCGGCGGAAGACCTCGTAGTCCCGATGCTCGTCCTCGCCGAGCTCGACTACTGGTGCCATCGACGTCTTGGCGTCGGGGCATGGGTCATCTTCCTCGATGACCTGCTCGCCGGCGTGTACCGCCTCGAGGTCGCCAGCGCCGCCGATCTTCGGCGTTGCCGTGAACTGCAGACTCAGTATCGCGACCAGGCGCTCGGTGTCGTGGATGCCAGCGTGCTCGCGCTCGTCGAGCGGCTCGGAGAGGATCGCCTGGCCACACTCGACCATCGGCACTTCTCGATCCTGCGCCCCGCCCACACCGAGGCGCTCGAGCTGCTGCCTCAATAGCTGCGCGAGTAGCGGTACAGCGCGACGAACGTGTAGACGACGAGGCCGATCAGCACGAACCAGACGAACTCACCGAAGCCTGTTTCCCACATGCGCGGTTTGGCGGCGACCGTGAGTAGCCCGATCCCGATCGCCCCATAGAGCAGGCCGCGACGGCGATCGCCGAGGCTGTAGAGATCGACGCGATTTTGACGGTAGAGCCACACGCCGAAATAGGCGAACCCCGCGGCGAACGCGACTCCGAGTACGGTGCCGAATGTGTTCGCGGCGCGACCGCCGCCGGGGATGAAGGCGACGGCGGCGGCGATCACCAGCAGGATCGCAATGTTGCGCGCGGTCTTCCAGCGGTCGTCCATCTGGACTCCAGTTTAGTTCTCGACGAGCGCTTCCAAGCGCGCGTAGGCGTCCTCGACGGCGCGCTTGGCGGCGGTGTGGCGCGCCTCGGCCTTGGCGGCCTCGTACTTCGTGGCCCACGCCGCGGGATCGGCGAGCTCGTCTTCCAGCGCGCGCAGCCCGGCCTCGGCGTCTTCGATCGCGCGCTCGGCCTTCTGCTGGTCGCCCAGGCGGTTCTTGGAGGGGCCCTTGGGCTTGGTGGGCTTCGACTTCGACTTGGGTGGGAGCGAAGGTGTTCCCGCGGTGGCCCCGCCGCGCCCGCGTGCGCCCGTGCGCGTGCGCGCGGCGGGGTCGCTTGCGGTATGCGTGCCCCCAGTGCCTGCGCTCCCGCCGGCGGTGGCACCGTTGGTCGCGTCGCCACGCCCGCTCACCCCGGCGGACTCGCCGGCGGCGCGGCGCTCTTCGCGCACCCGCACGTACTCGGGCCAGCCGCCCTCGTAGCTGCGCAGCGCGCCCTCCTCGATTGCGACCGTGCGCGTGCCGACGGCGTCGAGCAGCGCGCGGTCGTGGGAGACGAGCAGCACGGCGCCGGGGAATGAGCCGAGTGCGTCCTCGAGCGCCTCGCGGCTCTCGATGTCGAGGTGGTTGGTGGGCTCGTCGAGAATCAACACGTTGGCGCCAGAGTGGACGAGCACCGCCAGCGAGAGCCGCCGGCGCTCCCCGCCGGAGAGGCCGGCGAGCGGTTTCTCGGCCTCCTCGCCGGAGAACAGGAAGCGCCCGAGCAGCGCACGCGCCTTGTTCGGCGTGAGCCCCGTCGCGCGGCCGGCGGCTTCGAGCACGCTCTGGCCGGGGTGCCCGCCGGCGCCGAGCTCGTCGGCGTGCTGGGAGAGGTAGCCGACCTTCACGTTGTGCCCCGTGCTGAGCCGCCCGGCGGCGAGCTCACGCTGGCCGGCAAGCGTCTCGATCAGCGTCGTCTTGCCGGTCCCGTTGGGCCCCACGAGCGAGACGTGCTCGCCGCGCTCGAGCCACAGCTCGGCGTGCTCGAGCAGCACAATCGCGCCGTCGTCCTCGCGCGGAGCGTCCTCCACCCGCTTTGCGCGTCCATCGGCGTAGCGGTCCCCGACCGCGGAGCGATCCCTACTCCCCCCCACCTCGATCCGTCCGGCCTGCAACTCGAAGATCACGCGGCCGGAGCGCTCGGGTGCCTTGAACGCAAACTCAAGGCCCTTGCCGTCGCGCGGATCGCGCTCGATGCGCTCGATCTTGGCGAGTTTCTTGACGCGCGACTGCGCCTGTTTGGCCTTCGTGGCCTTGTAGCGAAAGCGCTCGATGAAGCGCTCCATGCGCGCGATCTCGGCCTGCTGCTTATCGATCGCCTTGCCCAGCGCGAGCTCGCGCGCGGCCTGCTCGCGACGCCACTGGTGCCAGGTGCCGGGAAAGAAGCGCGAGCGGCCGGCCTCGAGCTCGAGCACCGAGGTTCCGACGGCCTCCAGGAACCAGCGGTCGTGCGCGACCAGCACGACCGCTGCGTCGAGGCTCACGAGCGTCTGCTCGAGCCACTCCAGCGACTCGATGTCGAGGTGGTTGGTGGGCTCGTCGAGCAGCAGCACGTCGGCGCTCGCGGCGAGCGCGCGAGCAAGCGAGGCGCGCGTGAGCTGGCCGCCGGAGAAGGTGTCCAGTGGGCGCTCGAGGTCCGCCGTCGCGAAGCCCAGGCCGCGCGTCATCACGGTCGCGCGGTCGCGCCAGAGGTAGCCCCCGAGCGTCTCCAGCCGCGCCTGCGCGCGGGCATAGCGAGCGAGCAGCGCCTCCCCGGCCGTCCCCTCAGTCGCGCCCTCGGCGGCCATGCGACTCTCCAGCTCCGCCAGCTCGACCTCGGCGGCCAGCTCCTGCGCGCAGCCCGAGAGCACGTAGTCGCGCAGCGCGATCGCGCGCTCGCGCGGGGGACGCTGGTCATGCAGCGCGATGCGCACGCCCTTGCCGAGGCTCAGCTCGCCGCGGTCCACGGACTCCTCGCCGGAGAGCATCCGCAGCAGCGTCGTCTTGCCCGCCCCGTTGCGCCCCGCAATCGTCATGCGCTCGCGGCGCTCGAGCTTGAAGGAGACGCCGCGCAGCAGCGGTTTGCCGGCGATGTCCTTGTGGAGGTCCGATGCGATCAGCACAGCCATGGTCGATCGCAATGGTAGGGCGAGTGTGCTGGCCCCGGACAGGCGCGCGGCCCGCCCGGGGCGGGTGCCTCAGCCTTTCATCGACGGATGCTTCATCGCTTTGTGCTTCATCGCGTGATGCTTCATCGCGTGATGCTTCTTCATCGCGTGGTGCTTCATGGCGTGGTTGCTGGACGCCTGCGCCGCGGCGGGGACGGCGGCGAGGATCATGAGCGATGCGCCGAGCGCGGCGAGGCGGTGCGTAAGGGGGGTGCTCTGCATGGGTGTCTCCTCCGAAGGGACTGTTTGCGCTCGAGCGGACGCCCGAGACCGCACGGGAGTCCAGCGCGGAGGCATTACACCTTTCTTACGCCGCCCGCCGCGCGCGTGCACACACACGCGCGCACGCGCGCGACGGGACCGCAAACGAACTACCTCGCAGACCACCCTCGGGGCGTGCACAGCCCGCTCTCGGATCGTGCACGGAGAGCGATGGCGCGTAAGGGATCGGCAATATCTGCGCGTCAGGATCGCCACCGTGGTTGTCCTGATCCTCTTCGGCTTCGTCGCCGGCGCCGCGACGGCGGTCTCGCCGTGTGTGCTGCCGGTGCTGCCGGTCGCGCTCTCCGCCGGCGTCACCGGCGGGCGTCGGCGGCCGCTGGGTGTGGTGACGGGCCTCGCGCTCTCGTTCACATTCGCGACGGTCGCCCTGGTCTACGTGATCTCCGCATTGGGCCTCCCGGACAGCCTGCTGCGCACGCTGGCGATCGTCGCGCTGATCGGCTTCGGCGTGAGCCTGCTGGTACCGCGGATTGGCGATCGCCTGGAGGCGCGCCTGAGCCGTATCGGGCCGAGCGGCGGCGTCGGCGCTACGGCGGGCGCGGCGGCGGACGGCAGCGGCGAGCGCGGCGGCGGTGGCTTCTGGTCGGGCATGCTCGTGGGCGGCGGCCTGGGGTTCCTCTATGCGCCCTGCGCGGGGCCGATCCTCGCGGGCGTGATCACGGTCTCCGCGTCGCAGAGCCTCAGCGCGGGTCGCCTCGCGGTTGCGCTCGCCTACGGCATCGGCTCGGCGGCGGTGCTGTACGCGCTGATGCTCGGCGGCCGTCGCTTGACGGGTCGGCTGGCGCGCCGCAGCGGGCGCTTTCAGATGGGGATGGGCGCGGTGATGGTGCTCATCGCGCTGCTGATGCTGGGCAACTACGACACGCGCTTTGAGACCGCGATCGCGAGCGACCTGCCCTCGTTCCTCGTCGACCCCACGAGCGGCCTGGAGTCGAGCCACCTCGCCAAGACGCAGCTCGCGGCGCTGCGCGGACACAAGGCGCGCCAGGCCGGCGGACTGCGCGAGGCCGACGCGGGCCTGCGCCTGCCGGTGCTCGGCGTCGCACCGGAATTCAAGGACACGCAGGACTGGTTCAACACACCGGCAGACAAGCCGCTCTCGCTGACGGGCCTACGCGGCCACGTGGTGCTCGTGGACTTCTGGACGTACACCTGCATTAACTGCATCCGCACGCTGCCCTATTTGAACGCGTGGTACACGAAATATCACGCCAAGGGCTTTGAGATCGTCGGCGTGCACACGCCGGAGTTTCCCTTCGAGCACTCCGCGTCGAACGTCGCGGAAGCGATCAAGCAGAACGGGATCCAGTACCCGGTGGTGCAGGACAACGACTACGGCACCTGGGACGCCTACAACAACGAATACTGGCCCGCGGAGTATCTGATCGACGCGCGCGGCCGCATCCGTCTCGCGGACTTTGGCGAGGGCAACTACGAAGCCAAGCAGCGCGCGATCCGCAGTCTGCTCGTCGAAGCCGGCGCGGCCGGCCTGGGCTCCGCGGCCGACGTGCACGCGCTGGCGCCCTCGGAAGCCGAAATCACCCCGGAGTCCTACCTGGGCACCGAACGCGGAGAACGTTTCACCAACGGCCCGCTCACGAGCGGTCTGCACGAATACGGAGCGCTCCCGGCCCGGGTGCCGCCGCTCAGCATGCTGCACCTGGCCGGCGCCTGGCGGATCGGCGCGTGGAGCGCGGCCGCGGTGCGCGACTCGCAGCTGCAAATGCGCTTCCGCTCGCGACGCGTCTATTTGGTGATGGGCCTCACCCGCCGCCCCACCGCCACGGCGTCGGGCGCCGCGAGCGAAACCAGACCCGTGCAGGTGCTGCTCGACGGGCACCCGATCCCGGCGGCGGTCGCGGGCAGCGACGTGCACGCGGGGACGGTGGGGGTCGGCTTCGAACGGCTCTACCGCCTGGTGAATCTGCCGAGCGTGCAGACGCACACGCTGACCGTGCGAGCCGCGCCGGGGGTCTCGCTCTACGACTACACGTTCGGCTGAGCCGCTGCGATGATCAGTGCAGCGATGAGCACAGTCACGGAGAGCGAGCCGCGCGCGTCGGTGCTGGTCGTCGACGACGAGCCGACGATCGGGGAGATCGTGGCGCGCTACTTGGAGCGCGCGGGCTATCGCACGCGCGTCGCCAACGACGGTCCGCAGGCGCTGGCGCTGAGCGCCGCGAGCCCACCGGACCTCGTGGTGCTCGACATCATGCTGCCGGGCATCGACGGCCTGGAGGTGATGCGGCGCCTGCGCGAGCCCGGGGGCACGCCGCACGCGCGGGTGATCCTGCTCACCGCCCGGGGACGGGAGGCCGAGCGCATCGTTGGGCTGCGCCGCGGCGCGGATGACTACGTGGTCAAGCCGTTCTCACCTAGCGAACTGGTGGCGCGCGTGGAAGCGGTGCTGCGTCGCAGCGCGACGCCCGACGGCAGCGAGGGACTCGACGAGCACGAGCGGGCACCGGCGATCGAGCTCGACGGGCTGCGCATCGAGCCGGCGACGAGGCGCGTGTCGCTCGGGACGCGCGGCGGCGCTATGCGCCGCGACGACGGCGCGCGAGCCGAGCGAGGCGAGGAGCGCGAGGTGTCGTTGACGGCGCGCGAGTTCGATCTGCTGGCGTTCCTCGCGCGCAACCCCGGACAGGTCTTCTCGCGGGATCGCCTGATGGAGCTCGTGTGGCAGCTCCCGGACTACACGGACAGCTCAACCGTGACCGTCCATATCCGCAGGCTGCGAGCGAAGATCGAGCCGGACCCGGAACATCCGCGCTATATCCGGACCGTGTGGGGCGTCGGCTACCGCTTCGAGCCATGAGACGCTCGCTGCCCTCGCTGTTGCTGGTTCTGCTGCTCGCGCTGGCGCCGGCGTGCGCGGTGATGGCTGTGATCGGCGGCGGCCACACGGTGCTGCTGACCGTCGAGATCCTCGTGCCGGTCGGCCTGGTGGCCCTGGTGCTGGCGGAGCTCGCCGACGGCGGCATTCTGCCGTTGCGAACGCTGCGCCAGCGCTTCGAGCTCGGCGTGGGTCTGGCGCTGGGGCAGCTGTTGGCGACGGTCGCGATCGGCGCGGCGGTCATGTTTGTCTCCCCGCACGATGCGTGGATGACGATCGCGATCGTGCTGTTCGCGGCGGTGGTGGCGACGCGCGCGGCGCAGTTGCTGCTGCGCGGCGCGGTGCGCGACGTGCGCGCGATCGGCGATGGCCTGCACGCTCTGGAGCGCGGCGAGCGCGCGATCGCGATCGAGGCGAGCTCGGGCCGCGAGCTCGAGGAGCTTGCGCGCACCGCCAACCGCATGATCGCCGCGTTGAGCGCGGAGGAGCGCGCGCGCGACACCGCGGACACGGCGCGCCGCCAGGTGATCGCGGCGGTCTCGCACGACCTGCGCACCCCGCTGAGCACGCTGCAGCTGCTCGCGCAGGCGCTCGAGGACGACCTCGTCGACGCGGCGACCGCGCGGCGCTATGTGCGCACGATCGGCGCCAATGTGCGCACGCTGGGGACTCTGATCGACGATCTGTTCGAGCTCTCGTGCCTGGATGCGGGCGAGGTGGCGTGGAGCACCGGGGCGGTCGACCTACCGGAGCTCGTGGACGAGGCGATCGAGCTCGTACGCCCCACCATCGAGGCGAGCGGGATCGCGCTCCGCACGGAGCTGGCGCCGGATCTAGCGCCGGCCGACGCGAACGCGGACAAGCTACGACGGGTGCTGTTGAACCTGCTGCAGAACGCGATCCACCACACACCACCGGACGGCAGCGTCGCGGTCCGTGCCGCCGCCGTCGATGGCGCCGTCGAAATCGAGGTCGCGGACACCGGCGCGGGCATCGCTGCGGAGGATCGCGCGCACGTATTCGAGCCGTTCTACCGCGGCGGTGACGAAGTGGCCCGCACGCGGCCCGGAAGCGGGCTCGGCCTCGCGATCTCGCGTGCGATCGTCGAGGCACACGGCGGACGCATCTGGCTGGCGGACGCCGAGGACGGCACGCGCGTTCGCTTCACGCTGCCGATAGCGCTCGCGACGTTAGCGCCGGCCGAGCGCACGGTCGCGCAACCACACTGAGCACACGCTCGCGCCACGGGCGTACGACATCCAGAGCGCTCCACCCGCGTGCTCCGGTAGCATTCGCCGGAGTTATGCGCCGCCTGCTCTCAAGCCTTACTGCCAGCGTTGTGCTGTTGCTGCTGCTCGCCCCCGCGGCGCTCGCCACCGAAAACGACGGGCGCGGGTTCTACGGGGCGACGGACGACAAGGTCGTGACCGAGGCGGGCTTCATCCTGGTGATCTTCTTCCCGACGTTCGCCCTGCTCGCGAGCCTCCTGCAGCGCCACTTGGAACGACGCAAGGATGCGCGCAAGGCCGCGGCGAAGTCGCACGCGGGCGAGGCGCACTGGCGCGGCGGCTGGTAGACCGGGACTCCGGCGCGCTCGCGGTTTGACACGACGGCGTGTCGCCTCCAGATCATCCACTTGAGGATGCAGCGCCGTCCGACCGACGGAGCGGCGATATCGCGACTCCGGGCGGCCCCGACGGCGAGGTGCGCTACGAGCGCCGCGGCGCGGCGGCGCTGCTGACGATCGACCGCCCCGCGCGGCGCAACGCCGTCGACGGGCCGACCGCGGTCGCGCTGCACGCGGCATTCGAGCGCTTCGAGGCCGACGAGCAGGCGCGCGTTCTGGTGCTCACGGGGGCCGGCGGCATCGCGTTCTGCGCGGGCGCGGACCTCAAGGCGCTGGAGACCTTCGGCGATCGCCTCACCGCGCCGGAGGGGCCGATGGGCTTCACGCGCCTGACGCCCTCCAAGCCGACGATCGCGGCGATCTCGGGCTTCGCGCTGGCGGGCGGCCTGGAGCTCGCGCTGTGGTGCGACCTGCGAATCGCCACCACGGACTCCAAGCTCGGCTTCCCCGAGCGCCGCTGGGGCGTGCCGCTGATCGACGGCGGCACGCAGCGCCTGCCGCGCGTCGTCGGACTCGGCCGCGCCCTGGACATCATCCTCACGGGGCGCATCATGGACGCCGCGGAGGCGCACGCGATCGGACTCGTCAATGAGCTCGTCCCGCCCGGGAAGCACTTGGAGCGGGCGCTGGAGCTAGCGGAGAACCTCGCGCGCTTTCCGCAGCGCACAATGCTCGCCGATCGCCGCGCCGCGATCGAGGGGCTCGGGATGCCGCTGGCGGATGGGCTCGCCCTGGAGTCCCGCGCGGGGCCCGAGGTCTTCGAAGACGCGATCCGTGGCGCCGCGCGCTTTGCGGGGGGCGAGGGCCGCGGGGGGGCGGGAGCGGGGGCGTAGTGGGACCGCGACACGCGACGCGGGCAGTGGCAGACCGCGGCATGATCGCCGTCATGGGATAGCAATACTTCTCAGGTATCGCTATCCACGAGCCGCGAGCGCGCTATCCTGGAGCTATGACAGCGAGGCGAAAGACCTCTTTCGAGGTCGACTTCACCAAGGTGGACGCCGCAAAGGAAATCCTCGGAACGACAACGCTGACGGACACCGTCGATGTCGCGCTCGGCGAGGTCATCAGACTGGAGCGGCGGCGGCGGCTCGTGGAGCTCTTGTTCGCGCCCCACGCGCTCGCGCTCGACGATCCTGCCGTTATGGCCCGCGCCTGGCGCTGAGACACGCTCGTTGCCCGTTTACCTCGCCGACAAGAGTGCGCTGACGCGACGCGAGACACGCCCGGAGGTTCGCGAGATAGTCGAGCCGCTGCTGCTCGCCGGGCGCATCGCGACATGCGGAATAGTCGATCTCGAGCTGCTCTTCAGCGCGAGGAGTCCCGCTGTGTACAGCGAACTGACCTCGGCACTACGCGCGTTGCCGCGGGCGCCGGTGACGGAGGCCGTCGTCGACCGCGCCCTCGCGGTGCAGGCGCTGCTCGCGAAGAAGTCTCAACACCGGGCGGTGCCGCTACCGGATCTCCTCGTCGCGGCGTGTGCCGAGTCGGCGGGGCTTACGGTGCTCCATTACGACGCTGATTTCGAGCGCATCGCCGCGCTCACCGGCCAGTCGATCCAGTGGGTCATGCCGCGCGGCAGCGTCGCCTGAGAAGGCGACACGAAACTCGGCTCAGTGCGAGCTGGGTACAGCATGCTGGTTGATGGTTTGCTCGATTTGCTGGCCCGTTGGGGTGAGGGTCCAGGCGTTAGGTTCGCCGCGTGTGTTGGATCCGGTCGCGGTGTTGTGGGTCAAGCCGAGGTGCTCCAGGCGCGCGAGGAGCTTGGAGATTTGCCCTTGGTCGGTGACGCCGGCGGCATCGGCGACCTGGCGGTTGCTCGCACCGGGGTGCGCGGCGATCGCGAGCAGAACCTGCACGGTGCGGTAGGTCAGGCGCATGTCGAGCTCGCGCAGCGGATCCGCTAGGGACGGCGACGACGTCGGCCCGCGGTGAGCGACGGGCCTCGAGGCCTCGCGTGCGGCGGCGGCCTGGCCCTGGTAGGGCAGCACGATTGTTGCCATCAGCGGGCCGAGCAACCCGGACATCGAGCTCGTCGAGCCCTCGACGAGCCGCGTGTGGAGGACCGCGAGGATCGCGCCGACGACGCACTCCGCGGTCAGGCGTGTCGGGCGCGCGCCGCGCAGCGTCTCCCCGCGGCCCTCGTCGACGGCCTCGATCAGCACCTCGACGACCCGCGCGCGGCGCTCGAGGACCAGCGGGCCCGCACCGAGCGCATCCACTACGCACAGCGTGCCGAGACCGGGCTCGTCTTCGAGGAACTCCAGCAACGCGCCCAGCGCGCCCCTGATCCGCTCCCGCCAGCGGCCCGGTGCCGAGAACGCGGGCACGATGCGCAGCGCGGCGCGCTGCACAGCCTCCTCGAACGCCGCCAGGAAGCACGCCTCGCGGTCGACGAACAGCTCGTAGAACGTGCGCCGCGAGACACCGCAGCGCGCGACGACATGCGCAACGGTCACCTCGCCCGCACCGCGCTCACGCGCAACCTCGACGAGTGCCGCGATCATGCGTGCGCGCTGGATCCCGGCGACACCACCGCGGTGCTCATCGCGACCGACCTCGCCGCGAGCGAGCGAGCGAGACCGACGGCCGCGACTGCGGCCCGCGGCGCTGACATCCTCTGCGTGCAACGCCATGGCGGCCACTCCTACCTCTTGCCTTCGCCGTTGCCATTGCGCTTGCCGGCGCTGCCACCCCTCCTGCTCTGCCCGGTGTTGCGCTTGCCGTCGCGACTGTCCTTGGGGCGCTTCTTCCGATGTGCTGCTTGCTTGGCCTTCGGGCAGCCGCTCGCTTGGATTTTGGTCGTGGTCTTGATCAGTGCGCCGTTCTGCCCGACGAATTCGGTGGGCATCGTGAGCTTCGCTTTGCAAAGGCTGCCGTTCGCGGCGAGCGCCGAGTAGGGGCCCTCGGGCAGCGTGAGTTCGAACGTGCCGACGGGTACGTCGGGGATCGCCTTGAAGGTGCTGCTCGTGATTCCCGTCTTGCTGATGAACGTCGAGCCGACCAAATGGACGGTCGCGCCGTAGCCCTGCAGCACGATGATCAGGCTCGGGAACGCTTCGCCGCCGTGGGAGACGAAGTAGGCCGGACCCGTCAGCGCAACCGGCAGGATCGGTGTCGTGGCGGTCGCGTGTCCAATGATCGATGCGGGCGGACAGTTGGCGGGGTTCGCTTCGAAGACCTGCGCGGCGCAAGCCTTCTGCAGCGTCGTCAACCTGGAGGGCAGCCGCTTCGGCAGGTCGACTTTGACCCGCGCGATATTCGCGTCGTACGGGCCCGCGGGGTAGCCGAGCTTGACCGTCAAACTCGCTCCGTTCGCCCGCGAGGTCTTACCCGACGTGCTGGCGGTGAGCTTCGGCTTGAACGCGAGCACCGCGCAGTTGGTCGCCTGGAACGGCACCTGCAGCGCCGAGCTGGCGCCTTCGCTGCTGGTCAGGCTGCCGGTGATCGCCAGCGGACTGCAGTTCGTCGGGTTGAACGTGAACCCCGGCCGGTCGATGCTGACGTTCACGTGCTGGATCTGCAAGGGAATACCGTCGATGATCGTGGGGATCCGGTACGGCCCCGTTTCGTCGGTCGTGATCGTGAGCGCCGCGGTCGTCGGATCGATTTCGATCTTCGCCCGCACGATCACCTTGCCGAGATCGAACGGGCCCGCCTTCGCCGGGTTGACGATCGACAACCCGTATGGCGCACCCTTGTAGGGGCCCGTGATGAACACTTCCCCGCCCGTCACGGTGTAGGGATCCCCGCCGACGCCGACGCTCACGATCGTGTGCCCGATCAGGCTTTCCGGGCCGCACGTCCCCAGGTCGGCCTGCGGTTCGCCGCACAACTTCACGGCCGAGAGCGTCCCCAGCAGACCCGGGGGCATCTTCAACTGGATCGAGTTCAGGTTCTGGCTGCCGTCACCACGGCTCATCGTCATCGTGAACGGGCTGAACCCACCCGCCTGGATGCTCGTCGTACCGGCCGTCAACGAAGGCGCGAACCGCAACGGCGACCGACACGGGGAGCCGTTCGGGCCCGATGTGACTCGAAATGTCGAAGAGGGTCTCGACGGTGGGTTGCCCGACCATCCTTCGATCGAGCTCGTCGTCGTGTAGTCCCCGCACAGCGCCGGCGTCGTCAGTGGCGCTCGATCTCCACCAAAGAAGTGCAGTTCGAAGTCTTCGAAGGGCAGCTGCGGTGTGTTCTTGAACGTCGAGACGAGCTGGCCGGTGACTTCATTGGGCACGACTTCGCCCGCGAGCTTCACGAGCGTCCCGGACACGGGATCCTGCGCGACGACATACAGCGCCACGAGACTCCCGAACGGGTTGGCGTTCTGCGCCGCGAGATACGCGAAGCCTTCGATCGGATTGGGCAAGAGCGGCGTCTTGATCTTCACCGTCCCGACCTTCGCGGCTTCCGGGCAGGACGATACGGCGTCTTCGCCGAGCCCGATCTCGCCTTCGGGCCGGCCCGCTTCGGCGACGTCCGTGCACGATTGCAGCCCATCCGCGGCGGCCGGGTTCAACGCGACACCCATGGGCAGCGCGACGGTCGTATTCTTGACGTCGGACTCGCTGAGCCCTTCGGGATCGAGGCTCACTTCCTGGGGTACATGCACCTTCACTGTGAGGCCCGTCGGCGTGCTGCCGGCTTCCCCATCGGGCACGACGCTCAGGGAGGGTGTGAAAGGCGACGCGTTGCAGCCGTCGAGGCTCGGCAGCGCCACATTCGGGCCGTACACGCCGAAGCTACCCTCCGCCCGCCAGGAGTCGGCTTCCAGCGACGTCTGCAGCGGCCCGGTACATGAGGTCGGCATCTCAAGCAGCGGCGGCGGCAGGTGTTGATCCAGCGGAGCGCACTTGGGGGGCTGCGGGAAGCCGCCTTCCTGCCAGATGCCGCCGGAAATACAGCTCCACCCACGGGCGCTGTCGTGCCGGGGGTCGCCCGGCACGCCCCACACGGTGACGCGACTCCCAAGGAAGGTCGCGGTCTGCGTGATGTTCTGAACTGTGACGGTCACGCCGTAGTCGCCGCCGGTGCGCAGCGAGGTGTCCAGGTACACGGGCACACCCAGCGCGGAAAAGCCGAAGCGCGCCGGCTCGCCGACCGACGGGGTCAGATTGAACAACGGCACCGCGACGGTGCTCACGGGGAAGATGCCGGGCACTTCGATCATCACCGACGCCACGCCAATCGCGGTGTCGTCGGGACATTCGTTGATGAAGTTCTGCCCACTGAGGAACTGCGCGAGCGTGCACTGCGGGAATGGCGTCGGGTTCCCGATCAGGCCCGGCGGCAGCTTGAACTGCAGATCCTTCACCAGCGCTGGCGATTCCGCTTTGGTGTAACCAGGATACAGGCTGTAAAAGCCCTTTTGGTTGAGCGCCAGCGTGGTCGTCAACTGGAACGGGTGCGAGCCGGCCTGCTCGGCGAGCGTCCCGCCTTCTTCTTCGGGCGTCAGTTCGTAGTTCTCAGCACCGAACGAAACAGGCATACTGCCCACGGCGATCGGCCTTCCGACCTTGACGGGCACGGCGTTGCCACCGCCGGCGAGCGCTTCGTTGACTTCGCCGCTGTGAGCCCCCGGTTCCAAGCCCACCTGGACGATCATCTGCAGCTCTTCGTAGGGCGGCGTGATGCCCGAGTACGTACAACTGACCGATGCCAGCGAGCATTCCAATTGGGTGAAGCTGATGAACTCGCCTTTACCTTCGACGCTGAGCGCCCGCAGTCCAGGTGGCAGCTTGTCGGCGATCGTCACCGGCGTCGGGCTGCCGCTGAGGTCCACGTCGCCCATGTTGGCCGCGGTCACGACGATCTGGCCATCGCTCGAGCCCCGCGCGATCTCGCTTGCCGTCGCTTCGCTCTTGCCGCCGGTGAGCGACGCGGACGTCCGCAGGACGGGCATGCGGCGATCGGCCAGCTGTCCCTTGAACACGATTTCATAGGGTTCGCTGCCGCTCGCATCGCCCTGGCCCCTGGGAACTTCGACGTTGCCTTTGCCGAACATTTCTTCGAGGCCTTCCTGGAGCTGCTGACGGGTCGCATTCCACGCGAACGAGTGCGACGCGGAAGACGGATATTCGGTGCTGAGCTGGAACGTCCCCCCGGTCGCGCTGACCGTCAGCTGCTGGGTCTCGTCTTTGGCCTGTCCCGGCTGGAGGGTGGCGGGAAAGGAATCCGATGTAACGTGCCACCACGGCGACGCCGCCGCCGGAGCGGCGCCGACAACCGCCGCCGCCAGCGCACCCGCAACCGCCGTACCGAGAATGCCCCGCTTCGTCAAGCGCACCGCGATCACCTTCCACTCCTCCGCCTCGAGTTGACCTTGCGAGACGTCCCCGCCCCGTACCGCTTTCTCGCTTTTCGTTCGCACGCGACCCGCCGCACGCGACGATGCTGTCTCTTGCACCCGCGCAGCGCACTCCCAAGCCGCGATGCCCTCCCCATCGAGCGCAGCGTGGTGGCCGACACGGCGCCAGATTGAGTGACGTTGCCAGCGCCTGAGAAGGTCGCACTGGCAGGCGCGCCGTAGATCGCGGGCTGCGGCGAGGGCGCCGCCTTGCAGGCGTCGCCGGTCGTGCACGGCGGCGGCAGGACCGGCGCCTGGGCGAAACAGGGCGCCTGGGCCGTGCATTCGTGCGCGTCGTAGATATCGGGCGCGTCGTCGAAATCCTGCTGCTGCAGCCGCGCGTTGGTCAGGAAAAACACGTCGCCGCCGTTGGCGCTCGCGTCCAGGAACGCCGATTCTTCGCTGGAGGTTCCCGGAGAGATCAGCCCGGCGCAGCCGCCCGACCGTTCGCTGAACGTTTCGCTCGAGGATTCGCAGTCGCCGACGCCCTGGGGCTCATACTCGTAGACGTCCTCAGTCCCGTTGACGTCCTGCGGCACAAGCGCGTCGTGCGAGTCGAAGAACAGGCGCCCGCTGTCCGACAGGTAGCGCGACTGGTAGCGCGTTTCGTCGAGTGAAAACGGTGTGCCACCGGGTATGTTCGCGGCGATGCCCTGACCTTCATCGAAGATTCTGTCGCCGGAGACGATCTGTTCGCTGCCGTTGTAGGGCATTCCTACAGGGCGCGCCCCGGTCGGGTTGCACGACGCGCAGACCAGCCTGTTGGCAGCCGCGTCATACAGGTAGACCTCCTCGTCAGGCCGCTTGGTGACCGCGTCGGTCGTGTCGTAGCCGGTCAGGCTGCGGTTGGACATGAACGCCAGCCAGCGGCCGTTGGGAGAGACCCGCGCGGTACTGCCCCCGCCGACGCCCCAGTCGGGGAAGTCTTCCTGGGAGAGACCGGCGACGAACGTCGTGGCGCCGTCGTGGCGCAGGTACAGGTTGCAGAGCTGCGTTTCCCCCGGCTGGGGGCTGTTGCCGCCGCATCGGCCGGGGCTGGCCCCGGGCGCGAGCGCGCCGGCGGCGGCGAAGTAAACGTAGGAGCCGTCTTCGCTTGCGCCCTCGACGGCGGCGACGTCCGCGTGTTCGTGCGGCGTCGAGTCGACGGACAGGTCGGTGAGTTGGCTACCCGCGGGTGCGTTTACGTCGTATTCGTAGAGGTCGGACCCTCCCAGTGCGGTCGAGTTCGCCGTCAGCCGCTGATTGTCGGTGAAGAAGATCCGCGAGCCGTCGGCGCTGGCGATCTTGAAGATCGCATCGGGTTCTTTTTGCGCGGGCGTGCCGGCCTGAGGCACGTCCAAACGAACCGTTTCTTCGGTGGCGGTGTCGCGCAGATAGAGACGATATACAAAGCCGGATTCAGCCCAAACCACGCGGGCGCCGTCGTTGGAGATCGCGTGCCAGGCCGTCGTGTCGCCTTCACCCAGCCTCGCGCCGTGCGCCACACCTCCACCTTCGCTTTGCGGCAGCCGGTTGACCAGCTTCAGCTTGCCGGCCGTCCACTCGTAGAGTCCGCTGGCGCCTTCAAGGGGGGTCGCTGTCAACTGGACAGCCGATTCGAGGATGATGTGAGTGCCATCGGGGCTGGCGCCCACAAACTGCGGGCCGCACCTGATGCGAGGTGGGCAGCTGCCTTCTTCACCGAACGCGGTGCCCGGGAGCACGTTCGCATAGCCGGGCTTGCCGGTGACCAACGGGCGATAGCACGAGACCGAGCAGGGGGTTTCGGGGTTGCCGTTGATGTAGTCGCTGCGCAGATAGGCGGTCTGTTCGGAGTCTTCGGGCGACAGCGAGTCAAACGCGCCAAACGGCTGATATATAGCGAGCGAGAGGTCTTCGGAGAAGAGGCGGTACTCGTATCCGTTACCCACGCTGACGCCGGTGGATTGTTCGTGCGGCGTCTCGATGTCGTGCGATTCCCAACTGCTCGCGCCACGCGTGGAGAGCACCTGCAGCAGGTTCGTGTAGCCCTGGGGCTGGGCTTCGGTGGGCGTATTCGTGAGGTAGGAGATCGCGCTACCCGCCGACGATGCCTGGATTACACCCGCTTCATTGATGCGCTGGATCAGCGCGCCGTGCTTCTGCGGCGGTGAGACCATCTCCCACTGGCGCCCATCGGGAAGATGGAAAGGCAGGCTCACGCCCTGGGTTGTGAAGGTCTGGTCTGGGCCGTAGAACGATTCGCTGTGGCCCGGCATAGGTTCGCTGACAGCAACGACGCGGTAATGGTAGATGTACGCGCCCTGCAGGCCCTGGATGTGCTGGGCGACTTCCACATCGCCTTCTCCGGAGCCCAACGCAGCGCCGGGCGCCGCGGGCACGTCGGATCCGTACGCCGCGGTGAGGCCGTACTGGAAGTAATAGGCGGTAGGAGTCCCGTGCGGGTCGATTCTCGCGATGAGCGTCGCCGAGTCGGCCCTCACCGCAGATACGCTCTCGGCATGCAGACCCGGTCCGGGCGTCGTGAATTCCTCGCTTTGCCACGCTTCACCCGGGTTAGTGCCACCGGCGTTGGTTGCCTGCAGGCGGTAGTGGTAGACAGTGTCGGGTTGCAGGCTGCTCAACTGCGCGCTCACAGGCACAGGGCTCGAGCCTGCCGCGACCGGAGCTGGGCAGGGCGCGGCCTTGCCGAAGGACGCGCTCGTCCCCCAATCGAATTGACAGCTCGCCGCTCCCGCGCCCGCGGGGTTGACCGTTCCGCTCAGCATCGCGCTCGTCGGTGTCACGGTCGACGCCGACCCGGTGGTCACGTCGGGGACCGTCACGTTCGGCCCGAACACGTCGACGTACCCCGACTGCTGGCCCCCGTAGTTGCCAACGAAGACGCGGTGGCTTGTCGGGTCAGCGGCGACGCTCTTGGCGGAGCCATAGGACGCGGCCCCCGCCGGCAGGTTCGCGATGTCGATCCGTCCGACGTATTCGCCGGCGGCGTCGAACTCGAACACCTCGCTGTTCATCCGCTGTCCGGCTTCTTCCCCTTCGCCGGCCACGTAAATGTCGCCTTCGCCATCGCTCGCGTCGAGTCCTTGGGGCCTGAACGAGATCGCGCCGCTCGGCGGCGCGATCGTGCGCACGAACGCGTATTCGCCGAGCACCCTCGGTTCGAAGAGGTCGAGCTTGCCGTTGTCGAGGACGATCACATCGCCGTTGGCATCGTTCACGGTCACCGCTTGGGGATAGGTGAATGGCTGACTCTGCGAGGTACCGGTCAGTTGCGTGACGTACTTTTCCTTGCCCCCGGCTTCGGGGTGAAAGACGTCGACCGCGTCCTCGCCAGGATCGACCACATACACGTCGCCGACCGCCCAATCGGTGAGGCTTGCGGAGTTGTCGACGGCCAGGTTTTCGATCGCTCCTCCCCACGATTTGGCGGGCGTTTGCGCTCCCGTCCAGTGAGCCTGTTTGGTGCCGGATTCGCCGTAGACGCCCACGAACGGGCCGCTTTCGTATTCGGCCACATACAACTGCGGTTCGGGTTCTCCCGCGAGGTGGCCAACCGCGAGGCCGAGATACTCGGGGCTGTAGTTTTCGGAGTGCGCGAGCTGGGAGACGAATGCCCCCGTGTTCGAGCTAAACTCATCGACCCTGAAGGAGCCTGTGCCTGAGATGCCTTCAGCAATCCAGATGTGCCCGGAGTCGACGGCCATCGCGTTGACGCTCGTCACTGGACCCGGCAGCGCTACGCCGGAGTTGGCCGGCACTTCGCCGAATTCGAAGAGATAATCGTGTGTCTCGGCGGCTCGTGCCGTTGCCCCCGACAGGGCCGTGAAAGCGGCCAGCGTGCAGAGCGAAGCCAGCAGCCTGCGGATTCTCATCGAATGATCCTCTCCTCGAGATCGGAGGGGACCGACGCCCCCCGCACGTTGTTCGGTTGCGTGGGGCGCGACATGGCTGAGCGCGGCGCGCGTCGCGGCTTTGAGCCCGTGCGACGCGCACCTTCCACCCTTCCCCGCGAGCGCGGTTCTGCATGACGGCGCCGGCGCGCCGGATGAGGGTCTTTAACGCCTAGCGCTCTAGGCGAAGAGAGAGAGAGAGAGAGAGAGATGTGTCAGCGAGAAGCTGACGCATCTAGTCACTGCCACACCGCAAGGCGCGAAGACCCCCGGCACGTATGTCCCTCTCGAGCTCACGCGAAATCCAACTCCCTCATCGAGAAAACCTGATCCCTCTCCCAAGGCCAATCCGCCACTTACTACGAAGGTCGACCACAGCAGGCCCGACCCAGACCCGATCCATATGTGAAACCCAGCCCCGCGCTCCGACTACAAGCACAAGACGAGGCCACTATAGACACGCACGACGGTGTTGTCAAGTCCCCTGCTGTTGCCCGGACGTGGGACACGCGGGCGCCTACGCGGGGCACGGAAGCCCCGCGCCTACCGCCGCCCGACGGAGAGCTCGCTCGCGCGGACGATCCCAAAATCTCCAGCTCGTCCAGCGTGACGCGAGGCGCCGCAGGCTCTATGCTCGCTTTCGAGCACTCGGAAAGCTGACCACCCAGGCACAAGGACTACGCACATGGCCTACTTCCTCACCGGCGCGACCGGCTTCATCGGGCAGCGGCTCATGCAGCATCTGCTGAGCCACCGCCAGGGCAAGATCTACGTGCTGGTGCGCGAGGGTTCGACCGGCCGCCTGGACGAGCTGGTCGACCGCTGGCGCATCGAGGTCGGCCCGTCGGCGGCCAAGCGCGTGATCCCCGTGCTCGGCGACGTGCGCCGCCCGCTGCTCGGCGTCGAGGACGAGCGGGTCGCGGAGTTGCGCGGACAGATCAAGCACTTCTTCCACCTCGCCGCCGTCTACGACATGACCGCGCCCGCGGAGCGCAACGCGGCGGTCAACGTCGGCGGCACGACACACGCGATCGAGCTCGCGCGCTCGCTGGAGGCCGGCTGCCTGCACCACGTCTCCTCGATCGCCGTCGCCGGCGCCTACCGCGGGACGTTCACCGAGGAGATGTTCGACGAGGGCCAGAAGCTGCCCTCGCCCTACCACCGCACGAAGTTTGAATCCGAGCGCCTCGTGCGCGAACAGCCCTTCGTCCCCTGGCGCGTGTACCGCCCCGCGGTCGTCGTCGGCGACTCGCGCACCGGCGAGATGGACAAGGTCGACGGCCCGTACTACTTCTTCAAGGCGATCCAGCGCGCGCGCCAGCTCGTGCCCGAATGGGTGCCGCTCGTCGGCCCCGACCTCGGCGCGACCAACGTCGTCCCCGTCGACTGGGTCGCGGCGGCGCTCGAGCATCTCGCGCACGAGCCCGGCCTCGAGGGCCGCGCCTTTCACCTCACCAACCCGCAGCCCCAGCGCGTGGACGAGCTGATCAACGAGCTCGCCACCGCCGCGCACGCGCCGCGCGTGGGGATCACGATCGACAAACGCCTCACCGACCCTCTGCCGACCTGGCCGGTCAAGCTCGCGCTGAGCTTCCCCCCTGGCGCCAGCTGTGGCGGCTGGGGCTGCGCGAGCTCGGGATCCCTCCGGAGGTACTCGCGCACATGGAGTTGCTGCCGGTCTTCGACAGCCGCGAGACGCAGCTCGCGCTCGCCGGCTCGGGCCTCGAGCAGCCGCCCCCGCTGCACGACTACGCGCAGCGCCTGTGGGACTACTGGGAGAAGGAGATGGACCCCAACCTCAGCCGCGACCGCACGCTCGAGGAAGCGCTGCAGGGCAAGCGCGTGCTGATCACCGGCGCGTCGTCGGGGATCGGGCGCTCGACCGCGCTGAAGGTCGCCGCCGCCGGCGGCGTGCCGCTGCTCGTCGCGCGCAACGTCGAGAAGCTCGAGGAGGTCCGCGCCGAGATCGTCGCCGCCGGCGGCGCCGCGTACGTCTACGCGGCGGACATGTCCGACATGGACTCCGTCGACGGGCTCGTCGCGCGGGTGCTCGAGGACCACCGCAACGTCGACATGCTCGTCAACAACGCCGGGCGCTCGATCCGCCGCTCGATCGCGCTCTCCTACGACCGCTTCCACGACTTCGAGCGCACGATGCAGCTCAACTACTTCGGCGCGATCCGCCTGATCATCGCGCTGCTGCCGCACATGCGCACACGCGGATCCGGGCACATCGTGAACATCTCCTCGATCGGCGTGCAGACCAATCCGCCGCGCTTCTCCGCCTATGTCGCCTCCAAGGCCGCGCTGGACGCCTTCACGCGCGTCGTCGCCTCCGAGACGATCGGCGACGGCGTGACGTTCACGACGATCCACATGCCGCTCGTGCGAACGCCGATGATCGCGCCGACGAAGATGTACGACGCCTTCCCCGCGATCACCCCCGAGGAGGCCGCCGACATGATCTGCGAGGCGCTGCGCAGCCACCCCAAGCACATGGGCACGCGCCTCGGCACGGCCGGCGAGGTCGCCTACGCGCTCTCGCCGAAGGCCGTCGACCGCATCCTGCACCTCGCCTACCGCGTGTTCCCCGACTCCGCCGCCTCGCGCGGGCAGGAGAACCTCGAGGAGCGCGCCTCCTTCGAGCAGATCGCGATGGCGACGCTCACGCGCGGCGTGCACTGGTAGCCCCTCGCCGCAGGCCGCCGGTGGATCCCGCGGGATGCTGTCGAGAGATCCACCCGCAGCACTGATAGACTAAGTCCATGACTAAGTCTTCATACGGCGAACGCCGTGCAGCCCGTCCCACGGGGCTGCATGCGTCGGATTAGGGGATATGGCATGGCGAAGTCGGTTGGAGTACACGAAGCCAAGACACACCTGTCGCGGCTGCTCGAGGATGTCGCGGCCGGGGAGGAGGTCGTGATCACGCGTCGGGGCGAGGCGGTCGCCGTTCTGGCCCCGCCGCCGAACCAGCCACCTCTGCACTTCGGGATCGACGAAGGGCGCTTCGTCGTGCCGGAGGACTTCGACGCCCCGCTCCCGGACGAGCTGCTCGCGGAGTTCGAGCGGTGAAGATCCTGCTCGATACCCACGTCTTCCTCTGGCTGCACACCGACCGCAAGCGCCTCGGCGAGCACCGCTCACTCGTCGAAGACCCCCATAACGAGCGACTGCTCTCCGCGGTGAGCTCGTGGGAGATAGCCATCAAGCACCACCTCGGCCGGCTGCCGCTGCCCGAGCCACCGCAGCGCTACGTGCCGAGCCGCATGCGCGCGATCGGCGCCAAGGCGCTGGCGATCGAGCACCGACACGCGCTTGCGGTCGCAGAGCTTGAGCAGCTACACAAGGATCCCTTCGACCGGCTGCTGGTCGCACAGGCGCTAGCGCTCGACGTGACGATCCTCACGGCGGATGCGGCCATCGCGCAGTACCCGGTGCGCACGCTGCTCGTGGGCGAGCACCGCTGAGGTCTCGCTCTCGCAGCGCCCGGGCTGATGGCCTGCTGCGATGATTGGCCCGTGAGCGAGGCCCCCGCCGCGATCGAGGTCCACGACCTGCGCAAGCGCTACGGCGCGCACGAGGCCGTGCGCGGCATCGACCTGCGCGTGCAGCGCGGCGAGGTCTTCGGCCTGCTCGGCCCCAACGGCGCCGGCAAGACCACCACGGTGGAGATCCTCGAGGGCTACCGCGCGCGCGATGGAGGCGAGGTCGCGGTGCTCGGACACGACCCCGGCCACCGTTCGACGGCAATGCGCCGGCGCATCGGCATCGTGCTGCAGTCGGGCGGCATCTACAGCCACATAACCCCGCGCGAGTCGCTGCGGCACTGGGCCGGCTTCTACCCTCGGCCGCGCGACGTCGAGGAGGTGCTCGCACTCGTCGGCCTGCAGGAGAAGGCCGATGCGCGCTGCCGCACGCTCTCCGGGGGCCAGCTGCGGCGCCTGGACTTCGCGCTCGCGCTGGTCGGCGATCCGGAGCTGATCTTCCTCGACGAGCCCACCACGGGCTTCGACCCCGAGGCACGCCGCGCGGCCTGGGAGACGATCCGCTCGCTGCGCGCGCTCGGCAAGACGATCCTGCTCACCACGCACTACCTCGACGAGGCCCAGGCGCTCGCCGATCGCGTCGCAATCGTCAAGGACGGGCGCATCCTCGCGATCGGCCCGCCGCGGGAATTGGGCACCCACCCGCCCGGCGCGTCGCACTACCGCGTCGCCTACCGCGACGGCGCCGGCGAGCTCGTCGAGAGCGAAACCGACGACCCCACGCGTCTGCTGCACGAGCTCACCGCCGAGGCCCTCGCACGTGGCGAGCGCCTGGAGGAGCTCAGCGTCGGGCGACCCTCGCTGGAGGACGTCTACCTCGAGCTCACCGCTGAGGAGAGCACCGCCGATGTCTGACGCATTCGTTCTCTCCTGGCGCCAGTACCGCCTGGAGCGGCGCATGTTCTGGCGCAACCCGAGCGCGGCGTTCTTCAATTTCGTGCTGCCGCTGCTGTTCCTCGTCGCGGGCGGCGCGATCCTGCACGGCAAACAGCACGACCTCAATCGCCTCGTGCCCTCGATCGCGGGCATGAGCGTGATGTCGACGACGTTCACCGCGCTGGCCTACAACATCGTCTTCCTGCGCGAGCGCGGTGTCCTGAAGCGCATCCGCGGCACGCCGCTGCCGAGCGGCTCCTACTTCGGGGGCGTGGCCGCCAACGCGCTGACCAATACCGTGCTGCAGATAGCGATCGTGGTGCTCGCCGGCCGCGTGTTCTTCGGGATCGGCTGGCCGCAGCACTGGGGCGAGCTGCTCGTGTTCGTGCTCGCCGGCGTCGTCTGCTTCGCCGCGCTCGGCGTCGCCTTCGCGCACGTGATCCCCAACTTCGAGTCCACCGCGGCCTACGTCAACGCGGTCTTCCTGCCCGTGGTGTTCGTCTCGTTCTACGTCTTCGACGACCGCCACGCGCCGGCCTTCGTGCGCAACATCGCGCAAGCGCTGCCGCTAATCCATTTGATCGAGGGCCTCTACGGCGCGCTCGTCAGCGGCGCGAGCTTGAGCGATAATCTCGACGCGCTCGCCGTGATCGGCCTGTGGGGCGTGTTCGGGCTGTTCTTCGCCGTGCGCGGCTTCTCGTGGGAGTCGCGCTCATGACACACGACAGGGGGACGCAATGAAGCAACTCGCACCCGACGTCTACATGCTGAGCGGCTTTCCGCCGAACGCGATCAACGTCTACATCGTCGGCGACGTCCTGATCGACGCCGCCACGCGCCAGGCCAAGCGGCGCATCCTGCGCCAGCTGCGGGGGCAGACGGCGAGCGCTCACGCCCTCACCCACGCCCACCCCGACCACCAGGGATCCAGCCACGCCATCTGCGAGCAGCTCGGGATCCCGCTGTGGTGCGGACAGGGCGATGTCCCAGCGATGGAGAGCACCGGCGTGCTGCCCAACCCCAAGGCGCCGCGCTGGCTGGAGGCTCTGCAGAAGCGCACGTGGGTCGGTCCCCCCCACCCCGTCGCGCGCGCACTGCACGAGGGCGACGATGTCGCCGGCTTCACGGTGCTGGAGACCCCCGGTCACTCCGCCGGGCACGTCTCGTTCTGGCGCGAGTCCGACCGCGTGCTGATCGTCGGCGACGTCCTCGGCAACATGAACTTCATCACCGGCATCCCCGGGCTTAACACGCCTCCCGACCTGTTCACCCCCGACGTTGCCCGCAACCACGAGTCCGCGCGGCGCCTCGCCGCGCTGGAACCGGCACTCGCCTGCTTTGGCCACGGCGCGCCGCTGCGCGACCCGGGCAAGCTCGCCGACTACGTCGCGCGCCTGCCGCGATGACGCAGACGCAGCCCGCAGGCGCGGCAGTCGGAGCGGAGCCCGAGACCGCCGAGCATCCTGCGGCGGCGGTCGACGCCGTCTTCCTTCCCGCCGGCGAGGGACGCTTCGAGCCTACCGAGCACGCCCGCGGCCCGTGGGATCCGCGCGCGCTGCACGGCGGCGCGCCCGCCGCCCTGATGACCGCGGCCCTGGAGCGTCTGCAGCCCGGCGCCGAGCTGCCGGTCGCACGCCTGAGCTTCGAGCTGTTGCGCCCCGTGCCACTCGCGACACTGGAGCTGCGCACGCGCATCACGCGTCCCGGCCGCCGCGTGCAGGCGCTCGAGGCCGACCTGCTCGCCGGCGAGGAGCTCGTTTGTCGCGCGCGTGCGCTGCGCATCCAGCCTGTGCCCGGCGAGCTGCCCGCACGCGCCCTGCAGCTGGTCGGCGACCGCGAAGCCGGCGCGATCCCCGGCCCACAGGAGGGCCACGAGGTGCGCTTCGCGCTGGACGACCTCGAGCGCAAGAGCTTCGCCGCGACCGCGATGGAGATGCGCTTCATCAGCGGCCGCCCGCTGAAGGGCGGTCTGCCCGAGGTCGGGGTCTCCAGCGCCCACACCCCCGTCGGCGCCGCGACGGTCTGGATGCGCCTGCGCCACCCGCTGCTGCCCGGCGAGCCCGCCAGCGCGCTCGCGAGCGTCGCCGCGACCGCCGACTTCGGCAACGGTGTCGCCGCCGTGCTGCCCTTCGAGGAGTACCTCTTCATCAACGCCGACCTCTCGATCGAGCTCGATCGCCGCCCGCAGGGCGAGTGGATTGCGCTCGACGCGCGCACGCTCCTGCACCCCAACGGCATTGGCTGGGCCGAGAGCCTCCTGCACGACGCGCACGGCCCGCTCGGCGTCGCTCGCCAGGCGCTCGTCGTCCAGCCGCGCTGAAAGTGCTTGCGCCAGCAAGTACCTGCTATATAGTTGCCCTAGCAACTGTTGTGCGAGCAATCATTGCGCCGGGCCGGAAAGGCCCATGGAACCCCCAATCCAAGGAGCAGCCCAATGTCCACAGAGTCCGCCGCCCCCGAGACAACCGCCACAGGCGTCCTTCCCACCGGCACCTGGAAGGTCGATCCGGTGCACTCGAGCGTGGAGTTCCAGGTCAAACACCTCGGTATTGCCACCGTCAAGGGACTCTTCAAAGAGTTCGAGGGCACGCTCGAGGTCGGCCCCGAGGGTGCGCAGGCCTACGGCACCGTCAAGACCGCGAGCGTCGACACGCGCGAGCCCGCGCGCGACGAGCACCTGCGCTCGGCGGACTTCTTCGAGGTCGACAAGTACCCCGAGATCGGCTTCCGCTCGACCGCGATCCGCACCAGCGGCGAGGACGAGTTCGAGATCGACGGCGACCTCTCGATCCACGGCGTCACGCGCTCGGTCACGCTGCAGGGGACGCTTGAGGGCATCGAGCCCGAGGATCACCAGGGTCAGACCCGAGTCGGCCTCTCCGCGCACACCCAGATCAACCGCTCGGATTTCGAGATGCGCTTCAACGCTGCTCTCGGCTCCGGCAACGTGGTCGTCAGCGACAAGGTCAAGATCCTCGTCGAGATCAGCGCGGTAAAGCAGGCGTAGGAGCCGCGTTTAAGCCTTTTCGAGCCTCGGCACCGGCGGCCCGCCAACACTCCGGCTGGCCGCCTGGCGCTGGGGCCGCTTGACCTGAATCTCGCGCGCCGCGAAGTACGAGCCGAGGACGAACACGAGCGCGCCGAGCTGCGCGCCGATGCCCTCCCACGTCGGGTAGACGCCGAGCCAGATGCTCCACGAGAGCGGCACGCGGAAGCTCGTCGGGGTGCTCGCCAGCCAGCCGATGCCCTGCAGGTTGTGGACCGTCGTGCCGACCATCACGGCGAGGACCAGCGCGATCAGCACGCCGGTCAGGATCAGCATTCGCTTGAACGGCAGCTTGCGCTGCATCTTGAAGGTAACCCCGCCGACGATCAGCGTGGCGCCGAGGCCGATGCCCGCTCCGAGCGCGGTCGTCGCGGTGCCGGCGCTGGTCTGCATCGCTTGCAGGAAGAGCACCGTCTCCAGGCCCTCGCGGTAGACGCTCGAGAGGCCGAGCAGCACGAAGCCGAGCGCCTGGCCGGAGATGAAGCCGAGCCGGTCCCAGCGCTCGATCGCTTTGCGGCGGCGATTGAAGCGCGAGATCCACTCGCTCCAGTAGACGCGGTGGAAGAACCAGTTAGTGACCAGCAGCAGCACGCCGATCGCGATCACGCCGGTGACCGCCTGCAGCTCCAGTCCGCCGTTGCTGAGCAGGTGCAGGAGCATCTGCGCGATCACCCACGTGAGCGCCGTCGCGCCGAGCCCCGCGAGCGCGCCGATGAACACGGGTCGGCGCAGGTGGCGCTTGGCGCCGACGAACGAGACGGTGATCGCGGCGAGGATCAGTACGGCCTCGAGGCCCTCGCGGAAAACGATGATCGCGGCGTTGACGACGATCGTGGTGTGGCTGATCGTCACTTCCGTGAGCGCTTCGGCGGCAAGGCCCATGTCCGCGCGCACGGTCGCCGCTGCGCGCTGCACCGCCGCGCGCGGGGCGCCGTCAGCGAGCAGTTCGGCGAGCGCGGGCGCGCTCGCGCTGCCGAGCAGCAGCTTGCTCGTGATCTTCGCGTCGAGTGCCGGATCCTGAGTCGCCAGTCGCTGTCCCGGGCCCGCGGCGTACAGCGCGTAGGCGCGCAGCGCCGCGAAACCCGCTCCCCCGCTCTCGGCGCCCATCGCGGCGGCGCGCGCGGCGGCGGCGCCGGTCGTCGTATTTGCACTCGCGGTGGCGGCCTGTTCGAGCGCCGCCGCGATCTCGCCGTAGGGGCGGGCGGGCGCGCGCGGCGGGTGCAGCATCGCATCCAGCTCGCGCTGCGCGAGCGCGCTGAGCGCGCTCACCTGGAGCGTGAGCGGCCAGGGCTGGTAGCGCACTCGCGTCGCCTGCAGCAGCGTCGTGAGACGATCGAGCGCGCCGAGCGCACGTGCCGTCCGCAGCGGATCGCTCACGCGGAGCGCTGGTGCCGAGGCCCGCACCCGGCGCTGGATGCCGTGGGCGATTGCGCGGCTCACCGCGGCGAGCGTCGGTTCGTGCGCGACATCGGCGCTTCCGTAGCGCGCTGGCAGAATCGTGAGCAGCAGCGCCAGCGCCTGGGCTTCGCGGGGCGCGAGGCTCACACTCGCTCGTACCGCGGCGTTCGCGCTCCTCGCGCGCGCGCCACTCCCAACCACAGCAGGAGTACTGGCCCCCGCCGCCGCGGCGATACCCAACGGCATCACCAGCAGCACGATCAGACAGGCGCATAGCAGCCGCACACCGAGCGGCCGAGCGCATGAGGCAGCGACGAGACTCCCGCATCGCCGTCGTGGCCGTCGCGAGACGGCAGACGGGTGAAACTCCGGATGCATGTCCTACCTCATAGTCTGCCTTAGGGTACCCTAACTCGCGCTTCTGACGCCTCGCTCATCTGAACTAACGGGATCGGAGACCGACCGCTTGCGACTCGCCCTAGGACATAGGCCATACCGGAGCCGCACGGCTGCCGTCGTCGCGATCCTGACGACGCTCGGCCTCGCCGCGTGCGCGGGCAGCGAACAGAGCGGCGGCGGATCCGCGCTGAAGTTCACGCTGACCTCTCAGGGCTGCATCCCCGATCGCGCCACGGTGCCGGCGGGCCCGGTGACGATCTCGGTCACCAACGGCGGCGCGCCGCTCGTCACCGAGCTGGAGCTGCAGAACACGAGCGGGATAATCCTCGGCGAGCGCGAGAATCTGCAACCGGGACTGTCGGGCTCCTTCTCGCTCGACCTGCAGCCGGGCTCCTACATCCTCAACTGCCCCGACGGCAACGTGACGCAGGGCAAACTGACGGTAACCGGCAAGCCCTTTCCGCAGCGTGGTCCCGCCGAGTCGTTCCTGAAGACCGCCGTACTCCAGTACCGAACCTATGTCGAGGGCCAGACAAGCCAACTGCTGGAAGGGACGCGCAGGTTCGTCGCAGCGATCGAGCAAGGCGACCTCACGGAAGCCAAGCGCCTGTACGGGCCGACGCGCATTCACTACGAGGCCGTCGAGCCGGTCGCCGAGAGCTTCGCCGGGCTGGACTCCGCGATCGACGCGCGTATCGACTCCCCGACCGTCAACGGCAACTACGCGAAGTGGACCGGCTTTCACCGCATCGAGATGTTGATGTGGGCCAAGCACGCACTCAAAGGCGCCGCGCCATTCGCCAACACGCTGCTGGCCGACGTGCAGACACTCAATCAGAAGGTGCCCACCTTGCCACTCTCGGCCACACAGCTGATCAACGGCTCGGTGGGTCTGCTCAACGAGATCGTCAACACGAAGATCACCGGCGAAGAGGACCGCTACTCGCACACCGATCTTTCCGATTTCCAGGGCAACCTGCTCGGTGCGCGCAAGGCCTTCGAATACGTGCGTCCCGCGATGGAACGCACCGGCGAGACCACGCTGGCGGCGCGTATCGCCAAGCAGTTCGCGTCCGTACAGAGCGTGCTGAACAAGTACCGCCGAGACACGCCGCTGGGCTTCGCGCTCTATGGGTCGCTAACCGAAGCCGACAAGGTCACGATCGCCCGACAGGTCGGCGACGCCGCGCAGGCGCTGTCCGGCGTGGCGCAGAAGCTCGCCCTCACTCACTGATCTGGCAGCGACGCGAGCCGGCGGCGCGAGCGGGAGCGCGGCGCTCAGAAGAGCTTGATGCTGGCGCTCGTGAACGGACTGGTGCTGGCGGTGTTGCCGAACACGTCCTTGACCGCGGAACTCAGCGTGCCGGTGACGGTTGCCGGGCCGCCTTCGGTCAGATCGCTGCTGGGGTCGGTGACTTTGGTGACCGTTAGTTTGACCGTGCCGCCGCTCACTAGCGTGTTTGCGGTGATCACGGGAGAGGTTCCGCCGACCTTGCTGTAGTGCGCACTGGTCAGCGTGCCCGTGGACCAGTTGCCCGAGCCGAGGCCACTGACCGCGACCGCGGTCGACCCCGTGAGCGACTGGGTGTAGGTCAGCGTCACGCTGCTCGGGACGCTCGTCGCGGCGATCGGGTCGCTGAAGGTGAGCGTCAGGACGTCGCCGACCTGCGGCAGGCCGGCCGTGCTGCCCGGCGTGGTGTCGGTGATCGCGGTGAGAGCCGGTTTGGTCGTGTTCACCTTGACGGTCACTGGCGAGGAGGTCGCGGAGTTGCCGGCCTTGTCGGCGGCCGTGTACTCGTACTCGTAGCAGTGGCCGCTGCTGACCGTGGTGTCCGTGAACGGCGAGGTGGCGCCCGCCGAGCCGATGTTGGCGTAGGCGGAGAACGTGCTGCACGTGTCGCTAGACGGCGTGTAGGTGGCGCTGGCGCGCTTGAGCTGGGTCGTCGCGGTGTTCACGCCCGAGCCGGAGTCGCTCGCGGAGAAGAGGACGGCGAGTGGACCATTGGAATCGGCGGGCCCGCTCAGGGTGACGGTGGGCGCGGTTTTGTCGACCTCGACGGTGCTCGTGAGCGTGGAGGTGTTGCCGACGCGGTCGGCGCCGGTCAGCGTGAAGCGGTAGCAGCCGGCGGTCAGGCCGCTCTGGGTCGGATTGCCGGTGATCGTGGTCGGCGTGCCGAAGCTGCCGCAGGTGCCGCTCGTGAGTGTCGCCGTCGCCCGGGTGAGCACCGAGGAGAGCAGGCCCGAGCCGGTGTCGGCGTTGTAGTCGGTGCGCGTTCCGATCGTTACGCTGCCCGACGTGTTGTAGCTGGTGGAGCCCGCACTGGTCCCGGCAACTCCGTTGACGGTCAGCGCACCGCCGGTCGGCCCGGTGCTATCGGCGATCAGCGCGTAGTTGGCGCTGGCGGAGACCGAGCCGGCGTTGCTCGCGGCAACCACCGTGGGGCCGCTGGGCGGCTGTGTCGCGGAGGCACCGAAGGAGTAGGCCATCTGCCCGCCGTTCTGGCTGCCGGTGAATCCGTAGCTACTCAGCGAGCTGAACGTGTAGCCGGCGATGCCGGTCTGTGGATCGCTCGAGGAAGCGGTGAGGGTGAATGCGCCCCCGGCGGAAGGCCTGAAGTAGAGCGCGTTGGTGGAGCTCTTGTAGTAGGTGTTCGACGACAGGCCGCTGAAGGTCAGCGACGGCGTCGTCGGGATGCTCGTGTCGACGAGTACGGTGGTCGCGATGCTCGTCTGGTTGCCGACGTTATCGACGCCGGTGAGCGTGTAGCGGTAGCAGCCCGTCGACTCGCTCTGGGAGGGATTCCCGGTGATCGTGGTGGGCGTGCCGAACGTGCCGCACACGTTGCCCGAGAGTGAGGCGGAGGCGATGGTGAGCGTGCTGGAGCGCAAGCCCGACTGACTCGCGGACTGCGTCTCGCTGTAGTCGGTGCGCGCGATCGCAAAGCCGCCGGTGACGTTGTAGCTAGCGCTGCCGCTGGAGCTGGCGGCGGTGCCGTTGACGCTCAGCGCGCCGCCGGTCGGAGCCGAGGTGTCGGGCACGACGGCGAAGCTGGCGCTGGCGCTGACACCGGCGTTGTTGGTCGCCGTGACGGTCTGTCCGCCGGAGGCGTTAGCGCCCGCACCGGACCACGTGTAAGTGCTCTGGTAGGGGGTGCCGGTCAACGTGCCGCCGCCGCCACTGAAGCCGGCAAGGGCTGGGAAGACGACGTTCTTGATGCCCGAGATCGGGTCGCTCGTGCTGGCGTTCACGGTGAAGCCGCCCGAATTGCCGCTCTGGGGGTTGGTGTAGGCGGTGCTGCCGGCGAGGAACGTGCTGCCGCTGGCGCCGGAGAGCGTCAGCACCGGCGTGGAGGGCGGAGCCTGGGTGACGGTGATCGTGTGCGTCGTCCGGGCCGTCGCACCGGTGCTGTCGGTGGTCTCCAGCCCGATCACATAGGTGCCCGGGGTGGTGAAGACGTGAGTGAGCGTGGGGCTCGCGCCGGTGTCGGTCGCGTAGTTGCCGCTGCCGTCGAGATCCCACTTGTAGTCGGTGATGGTGCCCTGCGAGTCGGTCGAGCCGGAGGCGTTGAACGTCACGTTCTGACCCGTCTGAGCCGTGGCGGGAATTAACGTGAAGGCCGGAACCTGCGCCAGATCGACGTCGCTGGAGTGATAGTGCTCGAAGATCGTCGTCGCGCTCAGCGGCTGGTCGTAGATCGCGAGTTCGTCCAGCGATCCCGCCCCGAACAGCGAGTTGCCGTCGCGTGAGAACAGGTACAGGGTGGAGTTCGCGAACGTGCCCTGGCCGGTGTTGGCGCTCTCCTGCTGGTAGCTGACGGGCTGGCCGTCGACGTATGGCGTGATCTCACTACCGGCTTCCGCAGCGGTGTTGATCACGATCGCGTAGTGGTGCCAGGCACCCGCGCTCGGTCGCGCGAAGAAGACGCTGTTGCGATCCGAGCCGCTGCCGACCCCGATCCCGAACGTCCCGCCGTACTCGCCCGCGTTGGGGTCCACGAGGAAGCCACCGGTGTTTTCGTTGAAGTTCGGGGTGAACTCCATCGCGAGCGAATCGTTATTGGCGTACTGGTTCCATTTCAACCAGAACTCAATCGTCAACTGGCTCGTGCCCGACAGGTTCAGCGGAATCGCACCCGAGTCGCTCGTGCCGTTGAAGCCGATCGCGGTGCCGGGTTGGATCGCGCCGGGCAGGCCGAACGTGCCGCCGCTAATGGTGCCCGGCGATACGCCGGCGCTGTCGAGGATGCTCGGACCCTGCGGTTCGTCGAGCTTGTAGTAGTCGATCAGGCCGGGGGTGTTCTGCACCGCTTCGGAGTACTTGGCGGCGGCCTGTTCGAGCGCTGTCACCGTGATCGTCGCTCGCGCGCTGAGGCCTTCGTTGTCGGTGACTTCCACGCCAACGGTATGTGTGCCAGGCGTTTTGAAGTTAGTCGTGACCGTCGGCGTGGAGCCGGTGTCGGTCGCGTAGGTGCCTTCGCCGTTCAAATCCCACTTGTAGTCGGTGATCGTGCCTTGATCGGTGGATTCGCTGGCATTGAGGGCCACGTTCTGGCCCACCAGCACCGGATTCGGCGTCGCCGTGACCTTGGGCACCGGCGGCAGGTTGCCGACGGTCAGCGTGTGCGTGACGCCGGCGCTGGCGCCGTGGTTGTCGATCACGCGCAGCCCGATGTTCTTGGTGCCGGCCGTCGCGAAGCTCGTTTTCAGTTCGGGGTTGGTGCCGGTGTGGGTTTCGTATTTGCCGGAGTCGTCCAGATCCCACTGGTATTCGACGATCTGCCCGTCGGGGTCGCTCGAGCCGGAGGCGTTGAGCGTCACGCTCTGGCCGGGGCGCACCGGGTTGGCGGAGATCGTGAAGGCCGCGGTCGGCGCCTGTGCGCTCCCGTGGGAGTTGAAGTGTTCGAAGATCGTCGCGGCGCTTAGCGGCTGGTTGTAGATCGCCAGCTGGCCCAGCTCGCCGTTGCCAAACAGCGAGTTGCCGTCGCGCGAGAGCAGGTAGAGCGTCGAGTTGGCGAACGCGCCCTGGCCCGTGTCGGCGCCTTCCTGCTGGAAGCTGACGGGCTGGCCGTCGACGTAGGGCGTGATCTCTTTGCCGGCTTCCGCGGTCGTGTCGATCACGATCGCGTAGTGGTGCCAGGCACCCGCACTGGGTCGCGCGAAGAAAATGCTGTTGCGATCCGAGCCGCTGCCGATCCCGATCCCGAACGTCCCGCCGAACTGGCCGGCGTTGGGATCCACGAGGAAGCCACCGGTGTTTTCGTTGAAGTTCGGGGTGAACTCCATCGCGAGCGAATCGTTATTGGCGTACTGGTTCCATTTCAACCAGAACTCAATCGTCAACTGCCTCGTGCCCGACAGGTTCAGCGGAATCGCACCCGAGTCGCTCGTGCCGTTGAAGCCGATCGCGGTCGTCGGGTCTTCGCTGACGGGGCCCGGCAGGCCGAAGCTGCCGCCGGTGATCGTGCCGTTGCTGGAGCCCTTGCTGTCGTGGATCGTCGGCCCCGCGGACTCGCCGAGCTTGTAGTAGTCGCTCAGGCCGGGGGTGTTCTGCACAGCTTCCTCATAGGAGGTCACGCCGTGTGAGAGGACAGTCACCTGGACGGTCGCCTTCGCAGTCAGACCTTCGCTGTCGGTCAGCTCCACGCCGACCGTATGCGTCCCGACAGCCTGGAATGAGGTGCTGACTTTCGGGGTCGTGCCGGTGTCGGTTTCGTAGTTGCCGCTGCCGTTGAGATCCCACTTGTAGTCGGTAATCGTGCCCTGATCGGTCGATTCGCCGGCATTGAACGTCACGGTCTGGCCTGTGAGAGCAGTGCTCGGCGTAGCCGTGATCTTGGCCGCCGGCGGGAAGTTCCCGACGGAGATCTGTTCGGTCGTCGTGGCGATGGCGCCGTCGCTGTCAGTTACCTGCAGGCCGACGGTATAGGTGCCGGCGGTGGGGAAGCTTGTCGTGACCGTCGGGCTGGAGCCGGTGTTGGTTTCGTATTTGCCGGTGCCGTTCAGATCCCACTTGTAGTTGGTGATCGTGCCGTTGCCGTAATGCGAGCTGGACCCGTTGAGCGTCACCGTCTGGCCTGCGCGAGGGGGATTCGGCGAGGCGGTGAACGACGCGACCGGGCGCGGCTCGGGCCCATTGGAGTCGAAGTGTTCGGTGACCGTAGCTGCGCTCAGTTCGCCGCTGTAGATCGCGAGGTCGTCGAGCGAGCCGCTGCCGAACAGCGAGCTGCCGTCGCGCGAGAAGAGGTAGAGCGTCGAGCTCGCGAAAGCGCCCTGACCGGTGGTGCTGGCTTCCTTCTGGTAGCTCACCGGCTGCCCGTCGACGTATGGCGTTATCTCGGTCGCGGCGGGCGCATTGGTGTTCAGCACGATGGCGTAGTGATGCCAGACGCCGGCGCTCGGACGGGCGAAGAAGACGGTGTTGCGCGTGCCGCCCGTGCCGATGCCGACCGCGAACGTGCCGCCGAAGGACGCGGAGTCGGGATCGACGACGAAACCACCGACGTTTTCGTTGTAGTTCGGGGTGAGCTCCATTGCGAGCGCGTCGTTGTTGCCGTAGGCGTTCCACTTCAACCAGAACTCGACGGTGATCGCGGTCTGACTGGAGAGGTTCATCGGGATCGCGCCATACGAGCCGGCCTGACCCTCGAACGGGTCGCCGTTGCCGGGGAAGCTGGCGGCGGTTGCGGAGTCTCCGTTGACCGCACCGGGCGCACCGAGCGTCGCGCCGCTGAGCGTGCCGGGCGCATTACCCTTGCTGTCGGCAATCGTCGTGGAGCCAACCGGTTCGTTGAGTGTGTAGAAGTGCAGGAGGTTCGGCGTCGCCTGCACCGCGTCGGCGTAGCGACTGACGCCCTGGCTGATCACGGTCACCGAGATCGTGGCGGTCGCGGTCGCGCCTTTGCTGTCGGTGACCTGCACGCCGACGGTGTGCACGCCGGTGCTGGTGAAGGCCTTGGTGATCGTGGGTGTGGTGCCGGTATCGGTTTCGTATTTGCCGGTGCCGTTCAGATCCCACTTGTAATCGGTGATCGTGCCGCCGTTGTCGGTCGAGCCGGCGGCGCTGAGGGTGTCGGTCTGGTTGACCCCCACCGGGTTCATCGAGGCCGCGATGCTGGCGCTCGCGGTGTTGGCGACGTTGACGGTGCGCTGCGTCGTTTCCTGCAGGCCTTTGCTGTCAGTGACCTTGAGCGTCACGTTGTAGGCGCCGGGCTGCGTGAAGGTGTGCGTGAGTGTCGGCGTGGTGCCGGTGTCGGTGGAGAAGGTGCCTTTGCCTTCGAGATCCCACTTGTAGTCGGTGATCGTCGCGTCGGGGTCTTTGGAGGCGGATGCGTTGAAGGTGACCGGTTCGCCGATGAACACCGAGCTCGGCGTCGCCGTGAATGAAGGCCACGGCGGCTGGGGGGTGCCGGCGGCTTCGGGTTTGATGTCGCCCGCGGGCGTGGGCGCGAGGACGCCCATTTCGGCGAGGATGTTGTAGGTGCCCTGATCGATCACCGAATCCTGGTCGAGCGCGTAGGCCCACTCCATGGTGCCGGAGGCGAACACGAGCGCACCGCTGGGAGCGCGGTACTCGGCCGCGCTGACTTCGGCTTTCTCACCCGGCGGCGGCGTCGAGGCGCGCGCGCGTCCGGCGTCCTGAATGAAGGAGTCTTCGGGGTTGGCGACGTTGGTCAGCGTGACGCGCTTGACGCCGGCGGGCTCCTGCGCAAGGTAGCCGGCCTGAGTCGGAATCTGGTCCCACTCCCAGCCCACATCCTGCTCGGGCAGTGTCGTCGAGGTGCTCGTCGAAATTCCGCTGTTGCGCCAGACGCGGTTGGACGCGTATTCGCCATTGGCGGTGCCGGCGGGGATCGTCGAGTTTGAAGGATTCGTCGTCGTTATCGCCGATGTACATGACCCCGAACAGCGAGTTCTCGGGTTCGTTTGGACCGATGCGCCCACCGGGCGGTGCGTTGGGATCGCCAGCGGGGGCACCGGGATCACGCCGCGTGGTGGTCGCGAATTCGGGGCGGATTTCGCCGTTGGGTCCGGTCGCGGCGGGATCGTTGGGCGTCGCGCCGGGATTGCCATCGGCGGAGCCCTGGATCGTCTTGTAACAGACCAGCGTGCGGTGGTTGTTTTCGTAGCGCGTCTGCCAGTAGGCGGTGTTGGCGCTGAGCGAGAGGATGCTCACGCCGGCGTCGCGCGCGGCCTTGAAGGCCCTGAAGGTGGCGGCGGACCAGTACTCGCTGTGGCCGGAGACGAGGTCGACCTTGTGGTTGAGCAGCAGGCCGGGGTTGGAGTCGGTGGCGACGTCGTCGGTGTAGGAGACGTTGTACCCCTGCTCCTCCAGCCAGGCGACTGTCATGTCGTCGGGGCCGAAGAAACGGTTCATCTGCGCTCCGCCTTCGGAGAGCGGCCGGTCGAAGGAGACCGCGACCGCGCGCGGGTCGCCGGCGATCGTGTCGGCACCCCCGCAGGCGTCGTAGTAGAGCGACTTGCAGCCCCACGTGTTGTAGGCCTCGTAGTCGGAGGCGGGCAGCACGTAGAGGACTTCCGAGGAGACTTTGCCGTTGCGCACCGGGAATACGACGTAGTTCTCGATGCCCCCGTCGGCGGCGTCGGTGAAGACGGCCTCGTAGATTCCGGAGATCGGCAGCGCGCTGCCGGGGATCGTGTACGTGGTGCTCCAGTTCGAGCAGCTCAGTTCCCCAGTCGTGGTGTTCTCGGGGTTGCACTGGAAGGAGTTGTTGACTTTGACGTTGTTCGCGCCCGCCGTCGGGATCAGGCGCGCGCCGTCGCCTTTGTAGTAGCCGATCCGGTAGACCGCGATGTTGACGGTCGTGCCCGGGAAGGAGGGCTCATCGGTGCCGATCTTGATCGGCATGTTTTCGCCGAGTTCGTAGCCACTCTGCGTCGTGAAGCCGCCGATGTCTTCGCTGTAGTTTTCGATCGCGGACTGATTGGCGGTGGTGCCTTCGCCCATGCAGTTGTTCTCGTTGACGATCGGATTCGCATTGGGACACGAGACTTCCGCGGCCAGCGCAGAGGTCGGCCCGCAAAGGGCAATCGCCGTAAAAGCAGCGATCAACGTGGCGAGGAGGGCGAGCAGCGTGGAGTGGCCAGCAGGGGCTCGGAGCGTCCGTGCCCGCGGCAGAGTCGTATTTCTGATCATCTGCCGACAGAACGCACCGGCTCTGCACGAGCTTTTGCGCGCCGGGCAATCCCCGCAATTACCGCTCGTCTAGCGCACGACGACGTCGCCCAGGGCCTCGTCGACGGCGGCGAGGGTTTGGGCGTCGAGGGTCACGCCCGACGCGGCGGCGTTCGCGTGAACCTGCTCGGGACGGCTCGCTCCGACGATCGCCGAGGCGACGTTTGGCTCGCGCAGCACCCACGCGAGCGCGAGCTGCGCCATCGAGAGTCCGGCCCCTCCGCGACCGGCGCGAGCCGCTGCGACGGCCTCGAGCACGCGATCGTCGAGCAGGCGGTCCATGAAGCCGCTCATACTCTCGCTCGCCGCGCGCGAGTCGCGCGGCGGGGGCTCTCCCGGACGGTACTTGCCGGTCAGCACACCTTGCGCGAGCGGCGACCACACGATCTGCGAGATCCGCTCGCGTTCGCACAGCGGGATCACCTCGGCCTCGGGCGCGCGCCAGAGCATCGAATACTGCGGCTGGCTGGAGACCCAGCGCGTCGACGCCGGGGAGCGCGAGGGACTCCTCGATCTGCGCCGGCTGGCCACTCGCTGAAGCCGATGTAGCGCGCCTTGCCCGCCGCGACGACTTCGGTCAGCGCCTGCATGGTCTCCTCCAGCGGCGTGTCGCCGTCGTAGCGATGGCATTGGTAGAGATCGACGTGGTCGGTGCGCAGGCGCTGTAGCGAGGCGTCGATCTGCTTGTGGATCTGTGCCGCGGAGAGACCCATGTCGGTGTCGCGACATCGGGAAGAAGACCTTCGTCGCGAGCACATAGGAGGAGCGCTCGTAGCCCGCGAGCACCTCGCCCAGCAGCGACTCCGCCGCGCCGCGTCCGTAGGCGTTGGCGGTGTCGATGAAGTTGATCCCCGCGTCGAACGCCGCGCGCACGCAGGCCTCGGCTTGTTCGCGCTCGACGCCCCCGGAGTAGGTCAGCCACGAGCCGAGGCTGATCTCCGAGACCTCGAGGTCGCTGGAGCCGAGTTTGCGCAAGCGCATCGCGACTCAGCCTACTCTGCGCCACCGGCGGCCGTGAGACGCTCGAGCTCCGCCGGCGCGAGCGCGAGCGTCGCCGAGGGCATCAGCTCGGCGAGTTGCTCCGGCGAGGTCGCGCTGGCGATCGGGGCGAGGACGCTCGGCTGCAGTCGCAGCCACGCGAGCGCGACCGCGGCGGGAGCGACGCGGTGGGCCGCCGCGATCTCTCCCAGCGCGTCGAGCACCGCGAAGCCGCGCTCATTGAAGTAGCTTTCGCGCACGCCGGCCGCGCGCGGGCTCTCGACCTGGGGCCCCTCGCGTCGGTACTTGCCGGTGAGGAAGCCCCGGGCGAGACCGAAGTAGGGGATGCACGCCAACCCCTCGCGTGCGCAGATCCCGGCCAGCTCATGCTCGTAGTCGCGCTCCACTAGGTTGTAGTGGGGCTGCAGCGCCACGTAGGAGGCGAGCTCCGCGCGGTCGGCGCCCAGCGTCAGCGCCTCGCTCAGGCGCGCGGCGCTGTAGTTGGAGGCCGCGACGTGGCGCACGCGGCCCTCGTGGATCAGCTCCGCGAAGGCCGCGAGCGTCTCCTGCAGCGGCGTCTGCGGATCGTCGCGGTGGGCGTAGTACAGGTCGATGCGCTCGACCCCGAGCCGCTCCAGCGAGCCCTCGACGCCGCGGCGGATCGTCTCGCGGGAGAGCCCGGGCAGCTCCTGCGACATGCCGACCTTGGTCGCGATCACGAGCTGCTCGCGGTTACCGCGCGCGGCCAGCCAACGGCCGATGATGCGCTCCGAGCCTCCGAGGCCGGCGGCACCGTGGCGGCCGTAGATGTCGGCGGTGTCGATGAAGTTGCCGCCGCCCTGCACGTAGGCGTCGAGGACCGCGAACGAGCTCCTCGTCGAGCGTCCAGCCGAACACGTTGCCGCCGAGACACAGCGGGAATACGTCGAGGTCGGTGTCAGCGAGGCGCGCGATCGGCCCAGGGTAGCGGGGCCGGCGTCCCTACCCGCGGCAACCGGCCTCGTCATTGCGCAGCGAGCTACCGCCGCCGTCCCGCGGCGAAGCTCTGCACCGGCGGCGCCACCGCGCGCAGGCTCGCACCGACGGCGGCTCCGTCGTGCTCGCCATCGCGCGCCGCCGCATCCGCACCGGCGGCGGCGGGTAAATGGTGCACCTCGGCCTGCGCAGCCGTGGCCTCCTCCGCTGCGGGCACGACGAAGCGCTCCAGCGCGGCTAGCTCGCGCACAATCACGTTGATGACCGGTGGCACCCGCTCGTCATCGGCGAGCCGCTCGCCCGCGGTCCGCTCCAGGCGTCCGCGCGCGAGCAGCAGCGGCTCGGCCCGCGCGAGTGGCCGATGGCGCTCGTAGACCGCGCGCGGAACGACGAGGTTGATCGTGCCCCACTCGTCCTCGAAGAGCAGGAACATCGTCCCCTGCGCGGTGCCCGGCCGCTGGCGCGCGATCACGAGCCCCGCGACGACGACGGCGCAGCCCTGCGGCAGGCGGGCGAGCTGGGCGCTGGTCGCGAGCATGCGCACGCTCAGCCGCGGGCGCAGTGCGGCCATCACGTGGTCGCCGATCGTGACCCCGGTCGCGGCATAGTCGGCGAGCAGCCGCTGCCAGCGACTCAGCGGACGCAGACGCGGCGCGGCAGGCAGCTCGAGGGGCAGCGCGAGCTGCGTAGCGCCCTTTGCAGCCGCTCGACCCGGCGCGGCGATCCCCAGCTGCCACAGCGCCAGGCGCCGGCGTGTCTCCGAGCCACCGGCCTGCTCCCCACCGACCGCATCGGCTCCCTCTACGAGACGGTCACAGGCGCCCGACCAAGCGAGGCCCTCCAGCGTCGCGCGCCCGGCTCCGCAGCGGGCGGCCAGTTCCCCCAGGTCGCCGAATGGCCCGCCCCGCTCGCGCTCGGCGACCAGCTCGCGAATCTCATCGGCGATGACGCCCTTGGTGTAGCCGAGTCCGAGGCGCACGCCCAGGACCGCCCCGACCCGCTCCACCGTGCACTCGACGGCGGAGGCGTTGATGTCGAGCCCGAGAATTGGAATGCCGCGTCCTTCGGCCTCGTGGATGAGGCTGTCGGGCGCGTAGAAGCCCATCGGCTGCTCGTTCAGCAGCGCGCAGAGGAACTCGGGGCCGTAGTGCACGCGCAGCCAGGTCGACTGGTAGGCGAGCAGGCCGAAGGCCGCGCCGTGCGCCTTGGGGAAGCCGAAACCGGCGAAGCCCGAGACCATCTCCCAGACGCGCTCCGCGGTGGCCTCATCGGCGCCCACGTGCCGCCGCGCGCCGTCGAGGAAGCGCTCGCGGTGGCTCTGCAGCGCCTCCTCAGAGCGCTTGCGGCTCATCGCGCGGCGCAGCCCTTCGGCCTCGCCGACCGAGAAGCCGGCGAAGTCCTGAGCGACCTCCATGACCTGGTCCTGGAAGATCACCGTGCCGAGCGTTGCTTCCAGCGCGGGCCGCAGCGCGGGATGCGGATAGGGAACTTCGTAGCCCGAATCCTCACGCTGGCGCCGGCGGCGCTCGATGTAGGGGTTGATCGCCCCGCCCTGGATCGGGCCGGGGCGGACGATCGCGACCTGGATCGTCAGATCGTCGAGGTCGCGTGGCAGCGTGCGCTTCAGCGACTGCATCTGCGCGCGGCTCTCGATCTGGAAAACCCCGACGGTGTCCGCGCGGCGAATCGCTTTGAAGGTCTCCGCATCGTCGAATGGGATCCGCGAGAGGTCGATGCGCTTACCGCGCACGGCCGCGATCTCCTCCACGCAGCGTTCCACCGCGGAGAGCATCCCGAGCCCGAGCAGATCGATCTTCAGTAAGCCGGCGTCGGCGCAGGAGTCCTTGTCCCACTGCACCATCTGCCGGCCCTCCATCGCGGCGGGCACGACCGGACAGCAGTCGATCAGCGGTCGTGTCGAGAGCACCATTCCGCCGGAGTGCTGGGAGAGGTGGCGCGGCAGCCGCTGCGCCTCCTCGACTAGGCGCGCAAGCCATGTCCAGCGGGGCGAGACCTCCGAGCGCGTGGAGTCACGACTGGCGGGGTTATGCGGCGCTCGCTCGAGCGGGGCGAGGTCGATGCCGTGCTCGGAGGAGCCGAGGTGGTGCTCGGCGGCGCGCGCGACGCGCTCGATCTCCCCGGGTGGCAGCCCGAGAACCTTGCCGAGCTCGCGGATCGCGCCGCGCACGCGGAAGGTCGGGAAAGCGGCGACCAGCGCAGCCTTTTCGCTCCCGTAGTGCTGGTGCACACGCGGGATCAAGATCTCGCGGATCTCGCGCGGGAAGTCCAGGTCGATGTCGGGCAGGTGCTCGAGGCCGGTGTGCAGGAAGCGTCCCAGTAACAGGCGGTTCTGGATCGGATCGATGTGCGAGAGACCGGTGAGGTAGCAGACGATCGAGGAGACCGATGAGCCTCGCCCGCGCCCGGGCGCAAGCAGGGCGCGGGCGGAGTCGCGCCCGCGCACCTCCACGGCGACCTCGCGTGCCATCTCGAGCAGCTCGTGGTGCAGCAGGAAGAAGCCCGCGAGACCGAGCTCGCCGATGACCCGCAGCTCTTCATCCAGTCGTGCCGCGGCTTCGCTGCGAGCGGGGGTGCCTCCCACACCCGCTCGCGGGCCTCCTTCGCTGCTGAGGGCGCCGGCTCCGTAGCGCTCCTCCAGACGCACCCGGCAGAGCGCGGTCAGGTGGCGCATCGCGCTCTCGTCCTCGGCCCCGGGATAGCGGTAGCCGAGATCCGTGGTGAGGTCGAAATGCAGCTCCTGCGCGAGGCTCGCGCTCTCGCGCACCGCATCCGGATGATCGGCAAAGCGGCGGACCATCGCGTGCGGCGCGCTCAGCACGTGGCTGTGGTTGCCGCGGCGCAGCGGCTCGGAGGCGTCGAGCGTGGTGCGATGACGCAGCGCCGTAAAGGCGTCCTGGAGCTCGGCGCGCGAGCGCGCGTGGGCGTGCACGTTGCCGGTCGCCACGCACTTCACACTGAGCCGGCGCGCAAGGGCCTCCAGGGCGCGGTTGCGCGCGCGGTCGTGCCGCGCGTAGGGGCGCTGCAGCTCCACGCGCAGGCTGCGGGGACCGAATGCGTCCAGCAGTCGCCGCGCCGTCGGCTCGTCGTGTACGCCCCGCGTAGCGCAACCGGTGAGACAGACGAGCCCCTCGCTGTGCTCGAGCACGGCGCTCAGCTCGACAGACGGCTCGCTGCGCTCGCGGCGGGGCCCCCCGCGCGTATGGGCGTGGGCGCGCGTCAGTAGCCGGCAGAGGTTGCGCCAGCCCCGCGCGTCGCGCACCAGCAGCGTCAAGTGGCGCCCGCCGGCCAGGTCGATCTCGGCGCCGTGGATCGCACGCACCCCGCAGTCGCGGACGGCCTGCGCGAGCTCCATCGAGCCGGACACGGAGTTGTGGTCGGTCAGCGCGAGCGCCGTGTAGCCCAGCTCGTCCGCCCGCCGCGCGAGCTCGGCGGGTAACGAGGCGCCGTCGAGGAACGAGTAGGCCGAGTGGCAATGCAGCTCCGCGTAGGGTGCCCGCGTGGTCGTGGTATCGCCACCCATCGTTCGAGGCCGCCCATCGACCGCCACGCTCAACCGGCCTGGGCGAACCAGGCGCCGGAGCAGAGATCGTGGAAGACAACGAGATTGCGACCGCGCACACTGACGACCTCCCAGTAGCGGCGGCGGAGTGGACGACCGGTCCACCAGCGGTCCTCCACAAGCCAGGACTCCCGGATCTGCTCGATCGGCCGGCCGTCGATCTCACGGGGCACCCCCCCGTGACCCATGCGCACGCGCGCTGGCCGCGGCAGGTTGAGGTTGCGATTGCCGGTCACCGCGAATCCCTCTGCTGCTCAGGACTCCGGCAAAGGCTCAGCCTCAACTTTAGCTTGATCTCCATCAGGAGAAGGGGGTGAAGACGACCCGCCGCTCGGGCACGCGCGAATCGGGGTCGACGCAGAGGGCGCGCAGCGCGACGTCGGGTCCGGCGGCGGCGCGCAACTGTCCGATGGCTTCGCGCAGACGCGCACGGCGGACCGCGCGGGCACCGACCGGATCACGGGAGTCGCCGGGCAGCGTGCCCTGAGCGCCCTCCGCGAAGCCAAAGCGCTCGACGGCGACACTCAGGAGCACCGCGGGGGCGGGCAGCAACGCCAGGCGCGGCGCGAGCGTCAGGCAGATGCGGCGTGGATCGGAGAGCGCTTCGCGCAGGACCACCCGCTCACGCCAAGTTCCGTTCTCGACGAGCCGCGCGGAGAGCGTCAGCGCGCGCAGCGTTCGCCCGCGCCGCTGCGGACGCGCGAGCAACCGGTCGACGAGGACTCCCAGCACCCGCTCCAGCGCGGGACCGCTGGAGGCCTCCCAGAGCTCGAGCGTCTCCTCCTGGCGCTCCTCCACGGAGCGCGTGCGCAGGGGGGTGTCGGCACCGCGGGCCAGCTGCCGAGCAAGTATCCCGGGCTCGCCAAAGCGATCCGCAAGCTCGTCGCGTCCAAGCGCGGCGAGCTCTCCCAGCGTGCGCACTCCGAGCCGGCGCAGAGGCTCGACAAGAGCCGCTGTCCGCGCACGATAGCCCAGCAGCTCGACCGGGCGCGAGGCCAGGTAGGGCCGCACCTGCTTCTCCTCGACGACGCACGCGCGGCGCGAGCGCGCCTGCAACGCGGCGGCGAGCGCGCAGAAGCGCGTCGGGCCCACACCGATCCGCGCGGGGCCTACAAGCGCCCCGCGCGCCGCCGCAATCACGCCTCGATCTCCTCCGTGCAGGCCGCGCAGGCCGTCCGCTTCGAAATAAGCGAGACCCGCGCGCGGCAGCTCGAGCGTGGCGCCAATGCCTTCCAGGACACGCGCAACCTCCTCCCAAGCCTCCGCGGTTCCCAGCGGATCCCCCGGCACCAGCCGCAGCTCGGGGCAGCGTGCGAGTGCCTCGCCGAGCGCCATCCCTAAAGTCACTCCGAATGCCTCCGCAGCCGCCGAGACTTCTCCCACACGCGCCACACCGCCGGGCTGGGGGGCGATTGCGAGGGCTTCGCCGGCCAGGGTTCGCTGGATGATCGCCGAGCGGTCACCGACGGCGACGGCGAGCTCGAAGCGGGGGATGTGGACACAGAGGATCACAGGCGAACATATGTTCGCATAAGGAGAGCCCCTCCGCAACCCCTCCGCAGATACCCGCGAGGCCCCGCCATGGAGCGCGGGAACGACCCCGTCTCACTTTGGGATCGGGGCCGAGAGGCCTATGTGAATAACCTGAGGTGGATGACCTACACGACCGCTCAGGGCCGCCAGCAGCTGCTCGACACCATCGCGCAGGCGATCGAGGATCTCGGGCTCGCGCTCGCGGCGCTCGGCGAGGCCTACGAACAGCTCGACGAGCGCAGCGCGGAGACGCTCGAGGAGGAGCTGTTCCGGCCGGTGCAGGCCGCGTACGGCCGCGCGCAGCGCACCTACAGCGAGTTCGCGGCGCGCCACGACCTGCCGAGCCGCACCTTCGCATCGGCCTCCCCAGGCCACCCCTCGCAAGGCGTGAAGGGCTTCCTGGAGAGCGCCGTCGACGCGGTCGGCCGCGCCGACGGCGAGCTCGCGACGCTGCAGGACTCGATGCTGCCGATCGAGGTCGGCGATCCCGAGCTGCGCGCGGGCCTCGAGCAGGTACGCACGCTGATCGCGAGGATCCGCAGCCGCGCGCGCGAGCTGGTGCGTAGGTTCGGCCGCTGAGGGGCCCGCCGCGCGCGTGCGCGCGCGTAGGCGCCCGCGCGGCGGGGTCGATCGAAGAAACATCCAACCGCCGACGCGAGGCAGGGACGCCTCGCGCCCGCACGCACGCGCCGCGCCGAAGCCCGCGCGGACGCGCCCCAAAAAATCCGCGCTCTTAGTCCATCCCGAGCGGCCCCTCGGCGGAGCCACTGAGGAACTGCCGCACGAAGGGGTTCTCCGAGGAGAACATCTTCTCGGCGTCGCCGGCCTCGACGATGCGCCCGCGCCAAAGCAGCGCGATGAACTCGCCGATGCGCCGCGCGGAGGCGATGTCGTGGGTGACGACGATGTAGGTGCCGCCGAATTGGCCGTGCATCTCCTTGATCAGTTCGCAGAGCAGCGCCGTGCGCACAGGATCGAGGCCCGAGTCCGGCTCGTCGAAGATCACGACGTCGGGCTCCATCACGAGCGCGCGCGCGAAGCCGGCGCGCTTGCGCATGCCGCCCGAGAGCTGGTTGGGGGCGAAGTCCATCGCGTCGGCGAGACCGACGTCGGTAAGGCGCTGACGCACGAGCGTGCGGATCTGCACCTCGGACATGTCGGTGTGCTGGCGCAGCGGGAAGGCGACGTTGTCGAACAGCGACATCGAGCCGAACAGCGCGCCGTCCTGGAAGAGCACGCCGATGCGACGACGCAGCGCGAGCAGCTCGGGCATCGCGAGCTTCGGTACCGACTGGCCGTGGACGATGATGTCGCCGGAGTCGGGAAACATCAGGCCGATCAGATGTTTGATCAGCACGCTCTTACCGGTACCCGAGGGACCGAGCACGACGGTGACGGTCTCGTCGGGGATCGCGACGTTGAGACCGTTCAGGACCGGAATGCCGCCGAGACGCTTGTGCACGTCGTAGCAGCGGATCGACCACTTGCCATCGGCGTGCTCGCTGTCCCAATCGACCTGCGAGTGATACTCGAACTCGGCGGCCGCGTCGAGCGTGGCACGCGTCTGCGGATGCACGTCCTCCCCGGGATGCGCGTCCTGCCGCCCCTCCCCGCCCAGCTCCGCTTCGCTTACGGGCCGGTCCTCGCCGGCGCCCCGCTCCTCCTCCATATACCGCCAGATACTAGTCCCCGGCCCCGACCAGATCAACCGCGGGGCGCGCACCGTAGTATCGGGGCCGATGGCGCAGACGATCGCGGTTCTCTCGCAGAAGGGCGGCACCGGCAAGACGACGACGGTGCGCACGCTCACCGATGCGCTGCGCCGCGCGGGCGTGCGCACGCTGGCGGTCGACCTCGACCCGCAGGGCAACCTCTCGGACTACTTCGACGTGCCGCCCGACGCGCAGCCGACGATCGGCGACGTACTCGGCGGGCGCGCCGGCGCGGCGGAGGCGATCCACGACGACGTGATCCCCGCGAATCTCAGCCTCGCCGAGGCCGAGCTCGCGCTGGGAGGCAAAATGGGCCGCGAGCTGACGCTGCGCCGCGCGCTGGCGAAGCTGCCAGCGGATGCCTACGAGCTGATCTTCGTCGACTGCCCCCCGTCTCTCGGCCTGCTGACGGTCAACGCGCTGGTCGCCGCGGACTACGCGCTGATCACCGCCGAGGCGCAGTACTTCGCGCTGCAGGGCGTCGAGCAGGCGCTCGAGGTGATCGAGCTGGCGCGCGACACGCTCAACCCCGAGCTCGAGCTGCTGGGCGTGCTGCTGAACCTCGCGGACATGCGCACCGTCCATTCGCGCGAGGCGCTCGCCTCGCTGCGCGAGCAGCTCGGCGAGAAGGTGCTCGACACCGTGGTGCGCTCCTCGATCGCGTACGCCGAGTCCGCGGAGCGCGCGATCTCGATCCTCGATCACCGGCCCGACCTGGGGACCGACTACCTCGGCGTCGCCGAGGAGCTGCTCGTGCGGCTACCCGGGCTCGGGGACGCGCGCGGGCGACTCGCCGCGCTGCGGTAAATCCGCCGTACTTCCGAACGTTCGTCCATTGCGCGAGTACCGACCCGCGCCCCGGGGTCTTCTAGTTGGAACAGTCCCGCGACTGCGCGAGACGGCCACTTGTGAACAGGAGCGATACGTGTTTGGGACGAATCTTCATATCCCCTGGGAAGAGGCCGAGGTATCGAAGGTGCTCGGAGTCGACGGTGAACTGCTGCGATGCGTGTGGAGCAGCCACCCCGACCACACGCGCGACTGCCGCGCGTGCATCCCCGCCGAGGACGTCGCGACGGCCTGGCGCAGCGAGACCGAGGAGCACCGTACACAGGAGGGCTTCTTCTACTTCACGTGGAACGACGGCGTGTGGCTCGCCTACGGCTTCCGCGACCGCAGCGTGCGCGGCGTCTACTGCCCGACACACTGCGCGGAGCGCATGGCGAACAAGTTGCGACCCGCGCAGCCCAGCGCGCGCGAAGTCTTCCTTGACTATCAACGTGCTTGACGAACCACCCCCGACGCTATAGCTCCCCCACGTACGCTCCCTGCGGCTCGAACGGAGCCCGCAGCAGCGTCGCCCAGCCCTCGATTTCGCTCCCCAGCGCCTCGACGACGGCGCCGGTCTGCTCGTAGAAGCACCACACCAGCACCGTCGGACCGGCACCCGAGAATCGTCGCCCCCAGAGCCCCCAGCTCCCGCGCGCGCAGCGCCAGCTCGTAGGAGCGCGGGAAGAGCTGCGAGCGGCGCTGTTGGTGCAGGCGGTCCTGCAGACCGCGCGCCACCAGATCCCAATCACCGCGCGCGAGCCCCAGCGTCAGCAGCGCGCCGTGCGCGACGTTGAAGACGGCCTCCGCGAGCGGCACCTGGGCGTCGAGCGCCGCGCGCGCCGCGCGCGTGCGCACCGCCTCGCCCGGGATCACCGCGAGCGCCTCCAGTCCCGTCGGTGCCTCGAAGCGCACCGCCCCTCCGTCGGCGCAGATGACGAAGCCGCCACGCAGCGCCGCCGCGACGTTGTCCGGATGGCCCTCCAGCTCGCTCGCCAGCGCCAGCAAGTCCGCGTCGAGCTCGAACAGGTGGTCCGCGGCCATCAGACCCGCGACGATCGCCGCCGCGCTCGACCCCAGGCCTCCGGAGAGGGGGATCTCCGAGCGGATGCGAAACACAAAGCGATCCGCGGGGTGCAGCCGCTCGAAGGCGCGCACGCACAGGTTCTCCCGTCCCTTGGGCACCGGCAGCTCGCTGTGCACGCCAAACTCGCCCGTCTCCTCGACCTCCAGCTCCAGGTGCAGCGCGAGCGCCGCCGCCATGCAATCGAAGCCCGGGCCCAGATTCGCCGAGGACGCCGGCACGCGCACCACGCGCCGGCGCGCCATCCCCACGACTACGCCCCGCCGCGCGCCTGCGCGCGGGCGCACACGTGTACGAGCGCGGGCACACGCGCTCGTACACGCACACGCGCGCTCGTACGCACGCGCGCGCGGCGGGGCCGCAAACGACTATGCGTCACCCAACACCGCCTCTTCCAGCGCAACCGTTTCCGCCACGCACGGAATCACGCGACCGTTGGCGTTCTCGATCGCGGTCTGCTGGTCCTTCAAGCCGCGGCCCGTCATCACGCAGACCACGCGGCTCGCGCCGTCCGCGCCATACTTGAGCAGGCCCGCGACCGACGCCGCCGAGGCCGGCTCGCAGAAGAGCCCTTCCTTGGCCGCGAGCAGCCGATAGGCCGCGAGGATCTCGCCATCACCGACCGACCGGATCGCACCGCGCGAGTCGGTCATCGCGGCCATCGCATCCTCCCAGCGCACCGGGTTGCCAATCCGAATCGCGCTCGCGACCGTCTCGGGGTGCTCCACCGGGTGGCCCAGCACCAGCGGCGCGGCACCCTCGGCCTGGAAACCGAACAGCCGCGGTGCGGCGCCCATCTCGGTGAATCCGCGCCAGTAGGAGGTCACGTTGCCGGCGTTGCCAACCGGAATGCACAGCAGATCCGGGCCCCCCTCGAGCGCCTCGAGTAGCTCGAAGGCCGCGGTCTTCTGCCCTTCGATGCGGAACTCGTTGACGGAGTTCACCAGCGTGATCGGATGTTTCTCGACGAGCTCGCGCACGAGCTCCAGACCGCGGTCGAAGTTGCCTTCGATCGCGATCACGCGCGCCCCGTGGATCAGCGTCTGCGCGAGCTTGCCGATCGCGATCTTGCCGTCCGGGACGATCACCGCGCAGGTCAGGCCCGCCTTCGCCGCGTAGGCCGCCGCACTCGCCGCCGTGTTGCCGGTGGACGCGCAGATCACTGCCTTGGAGCCTTCGCGCACCGCCGCGGAGACCGCGCAGGTCATGCCGCGATCCTTGAAGGAGCCCGTCGGGTTGCCGCCCTCGAGCTTCAGGTGCACCTCGGCGCCCACCATCTCGGAGATCACTGGCGCCGGCAAGAGCGGGGTGCCGCCCTCGCAGAGGCTCACCACGGGATCGTCCGCGGCGAACGGCAGATGCTCGCGGTAGCGCTCAATCAGGCAGGAACACGTCATACGAACTCCTCTTCTATCACTCTGATCGCCCGGGGCACCGAGCGCACGAAGTCGAGCTCACCCAGCACGCGCAGCGCCTCGTGCAGGCGCGATTCCGCGAGCGGGTGGATGACCATCACCAGCCGCACGTCCGACGCCGGCGCCGAGCGCCCATCGGGAGCGGCGCGCCCGCGCTGCACGAACGACTTGATCGACACCCCCTGTTCCTCCAAGACCCGCGTCACCGCCGCCAGCACGCCGGGCCGATCGGCGACTTCCAGGTGCAGGTAGAACGCACTCTCGACGTCCTCCAGCAGCGGCACCTCCAGGGGTGGAGCGGGTGGCCGCGCGCCGCCGGTCATCACGCTCACCACGTCCCCCAGCACCGCGCTCGCGGTCTGCGGGCCGCCCGCGCCGGGGCCCGACATCGTGATCTCGGTGACCGCCTCCGATTCGACGGTGATCGCGTTGAAGGGGCCGGAGACCGAGGAGAGCGGATGCCCCGAATACAGGAACGCGGGGTGCACTCGCACCGACAGCCCTCCCGCGCGGCGCTCGGCGGTGCCGATCAGCTTCAGCCCGAGACCCAGCTCGCGGGCGTACTCCAGATCGTCGCTGCGCAGCTGTTCGATGCCCTCGTAGCGCACGTCCTCCAGCCTCACCGGCGCGCCAAACGCCAGACGCGCGAGGATCGCCATCTTCGCCGCCGCGTCGCGACCGCTGACGTCATCACTCGGATCGGCCTCCGCGTAGCCCAGGCGCTGCGCCTCCGCGAGCGCCTGCGCGTAGTCACTGCCGCGCGCCATCTCGCTGAGGATGAAGTTCGTCGTGCCGTTGACGATCCCATGGATGCGCTCGATCGGCGTCGCCGCGAGGGACTCCTCGAGCAGCCGCACGACCGGCACCGCCCCCGCCACCGCCGCCTCGAAGCGCAGCCGTACACCGTGCTCACGCGCGACCGCGAACAGCTCCTCGCCGTGCTGGGAGAGCAGCTGCTTGTTGGCACTCACCACGTCCTTGCCCGCGCGCATCGCCGCGAGCAGGTACTCGCGCGCGGGCTCCGTCCCCCCCATCAGCTCGACCAGCAGGTCCGCGCCGGCGAGCACCTCCGCGAAGTCCCCCCGCGTGCGCGTCAGCACACCGGTGATCACCGGCCGGCGGCCGTTGAAGCGCTCGATCTCCGCCGCGCGCTCGGCCAACAGCTCCGCGAACGCCGCGCCAACCGTACCGTGGCCGAGCAAGCCGACCTTGAAGGGCCCCGGCGAGTCCGCCGCCCCGGCAAGCTCACCGGTGGCCGATTCGCTCCGGGCGCCCCGAGCGCCGGCCGCGGATGAATCAGAGGACATCGCGCGCGGTCATGTCCTCGAAGCTCTCCCGCCGCACCACCACACGCGCGTCGCCGCGCGCGCAGAAGATCACCGGCGGCCGCGGTACGCCGTTGTAGTTATTGGACATCGCGTACCCGTAGGCTCCCGTCGCGGGGGTCACAATCACGTCGCCCGGCCGCGGATCGTCGAGCAGCGCCTCGCGCACGATCACGTCGCCCGACTCGCAGTGCTTGCCGGCCAGCACGCAGCGCGACGGCTCGCCCGCACCGCGCTCGGCGCTGCGCGGCAGGCGGTCCGCGACGTGCGCTTCGTACTGCGCGCCGTAGAGCATCGGGCGCAGGTTGTCCGACATGCCGCCGTCGACTGCGACCCACGTCGAGACGTTGCGCTTGACGCTCTGCACCGTGTACAGCGTCACGCCCGCGTTGGCCACCAGCGAGCGGCCCGGCTCGATCAGCAGGCGCGCGTGCTCACCCAGGTACTCGCGTGCCGCGCCCACGAGCGCGCCGACGTACTCCTCGATGCTCGGCGGGCGCTGCTCGGCGGTGTACGCGACGCCGAGGCCGCCGCCGAGATCCCACGTGGCAAAGCCCGCGGAACCGGCGAGCTCGCCGAGGGCGGCGAGCTGCGCGACCTCGCGCCGGAACGGCTCCAGGTCGAACAGCTGCGAGCCGATGTGCGCGTGCACACCCTCCAACGCGAGGCCCGCGATCGCGTGCACGCGATCGATCGCCGCCGCGACCTGGTCCATTGCGAAGCCGAACTTCGAGTCCGCCTGACCGGTCGAGATCTTCTCGTGCGTGTCTCCCTTCACGTTGGGCGTAGCTCTAATCAGCACCTTCTGCGGCCCGCGATCGGCCTGCGCGCCTTCCGCGATCAGCGCCTCCAGTCGGTCGAGCTCGTCGAGGTTGTCGATCACGATCAGACCCACGCCGTGGCGCAGCGCCATGCGCAACTCCGCCGCGGACTTCGCGTTGCCGTGCAGCACGATGCGCTCCGGCGCGAAGCCCGCGCCCAACGCGAGGTGCAGCTCACCGCCGGAGGCCACGTCGCACCAGAGCCCCTCCTGCGCGAACAGCCCGAGCACCGCCGTGCAGGGGAATGCCTTGGAGGCGAACAGCACGCCCAGCTGCTCGTGCCCCGCGCGACCCGCACCCACGAAAGCGCGCGCCCGCGCGCGCAGGTCGTCCTCCGCCACGATGTACGCCGGGGTTCCGAACTCGCGCGCGAGCTCCAGTGTGTCGCAGCCGCCGATCTCCAGCCGCCCGTGCTCGTTCAGGCGACTGCCGAGCGGGAACACCCGCTCGAACCCCTGCCCGAGGCCTGTACTCGTTTCCGTGGCCATGTCTCGCGAGGGATTATCGCGTGCGACTCAGGCCACCGCCGCGCGGGGCGACTCGGATCCGTGCTCGCGCCCGCCTCGCAGACCCGCGAGACCGCGCCCGCGCATCATCAACGCGAGCCACACGACGCCGACGATCATCAGCCCCACGCTCTCCAGCTGCGGCGCGGTGAGACCCGCGAGAACCTCCTTGTTGCGGCGCACGAACTCCACCAGGAAGCGCTCGAGGCCGCTCAGCAGGCAGTACAGCGCGAAGATCACGCCGGGTCGCACGCGGTCGCGCAGGCGCCAGAGCAGGAACGCGACGAGCCCCATCGCGACCGTCTCGTAGATCGGCGTCGGCTGCACCGTGACCCCGGGCGGCGTCGGCACGGTGCCGTGCGGGTAGCCCATCGCCCACGGCAGGCTCGAGCGGATCCCGTAGTCGCCGTCGCCGGATACCTGGCAGCCGATGCGCCCGATCGCGTAGCCGAGCGCGAGCGCGGTGGCGCACATGTCGAGCATCACCAGTTCCAGCGCTCCGCGCCAGCGCATCCATGCGATCACGCCGATCGCGCCGCCGATCGCGCCGCCGTACCAGACCAGCCCCGAGCCCGAGAAGATGCTGCTCGCGAGGTGCCCCTTGACTTCGCTGTAGTTCTCGATCAGAAAGTACCCGCGCGCGCCGACGATTCCGCCGACGAGCGCCGCGAAGACGATCTCGTACGCCCAGTCGACCGGGCGGCCCAGCTCGCGTAGGCGCCGCGCGACCAGCAGGCCGCAGGCGAGGAAGCCCAGCGCGAAGACCACGCCGAAGCTCTTGATCGATACGCCGAGCACGTCAAAGGCCGATTTCACGCCTCGCACTTTATGGAAGACGAAGCTCGTTCTGCGACAATCGCCTCACGATGGCCGCAACCTCACACAGCCGCCGCGCAGCGTTCGGCAAAGACACCGGTCTGCAGGCGCGGATGCTGCTGACGATGTTCCTGCTGGTCGTCCTCTACATCGTGCTAATCGGCGCCCTCTTCGCGGTCGGAGCTAGCGGCATCACGATCCTGGTCGTCGCGCTGGGGCTGCTCGCGGTGCAGCTGTTCACCTCGGACAAGATCGCGATGGGCACGATGGGCGTCAAAGAGGTATCGCCCGCCGAAGCGCCCGAGCTGCACGGGATCATCGAGCGACTCTGCGTGCAGGCCGACCTGCCCAAGCCGCGCGTGTGCGTGATGGAGCACTCGATGCCCAACGCCTTCGCGATGGGCCGCTCGCAGAAGTCCGCAACGGTCTGCGCAACGAGCGGCATCCTGGAGCTGCTCTCCCCGGCGGAGCTCGAAGGGGTGCTCGCGCATGAGCTCACGCACGTGATCAACCGCGACGTGATGGTGATGACGCTCGCGAGCTTCTTCGCGATGGTGGCCTCGCTAATCGTGCAGTTCGGCTTCCTTTTCGGCGGCGGCTTCGGCGGGGGCTACGGACGCGGCAGTCGCGAAGCCGAGGAGGCGATGTTCGCAGCGATCGCCGTCGCCGCGGTGGTGTACGCGATCTCTTTCATGCTGCTGCGCGCGCTCTCGCGCTACCGCGAGTTCGCCGCCGACCGCGGTTCGGCGGTGCTCACCGGACGGCCCTCCGCACTGGCCTCGGCGCTGCTGAAGATCAGCGGCACGATGGAGCGCATCCCGGGCCGCGACCTGCGGACCGTCGAAGGGATGAGCGCATTCTTCATCGTCCCGGCCCGCGCGAAGAACTCGTTGATGAACCTGTTCGCCGATCACCCCCCGCTCGAGCAGCGCCTGGCGGCGCTGGAGCGCCTCGAGTCGCAGCTGCAGGGCACCGCGTAGTGGGCCTGCTGGACGCGCTCACCGGCCGCCACCAGGTGAAGGGTCCGGCGCCGGACCGCCTGTTCGCGATCACGACCGCCTACATCACGCTGCAGAGCGAGTACCAGATCGCACCGACGGGCACCGCCGCGATCGTCTTCCAGGCGCTGGCGACTAGCGAGTTTGAAGCGACGATCAAGGACATGGAAGAGGTTGTGCGCGCGACCGGCGGCGAGAGCGCCACGCAGGTCGCCACGCAGGACGACAGCTACGGTTACCGCTGGATGGTGCTGCGCAACCCCGCGGGCGCCCCCAGCGTCGAAGATCTCGCGGTCGGCATCAACGCGGTCTCCAGCTCGATCGAGACCGCGGGCCACGGTGAGCGTCTGTTGTGCTCGGTGTTCGCCTTCGCAGACGCGAAGCGGAACCCGATCTACTTCATCTACAACTACAAGCGCGGCTTCTGGTACCCATTCGTCCCGGATCCGGATCCCGCCCACCCACAGCAGCGCTCGACCGAGCGCGAGCTGCAGCTGAAGGCGCAGTTGAGCGGCGAACTACCGATGGAGCCCGAACTGGAGCGCTGGTTCCCGCTCTGGGGCATCCCGATCTAGAGCGCGCGCTGCATTCACGTCGAGCGCTGCAGCTAGGAATGCGGACGTGGGCGCACGCCGGTCGCCCAGTAGCCCAGGATCGTCACCGCCGTTGCGGCGACGGCGGTGACGATGAGGAAACTGCCCGCGGCCACCGGGATCCGGGCGGAGGACAGCACCGGGAAGCCCGTCGAGGTCAGCAGCGCACGGCTCAGGAGCAGCTGGCCATAGACGCCGAAAGCGGCCCCGATCGCGCAGCCGGAGCCGAGCAGCAGCACACTCTCCCAGATCAGCGCCAGCCATAGCACGCCTCGCGGGAGTCCTTGGAGGCGCATCCGGGCGAATCGCTCACGACGCTGCCAGACCACGGCTCCCATCGAGATCGCCATCGCCAGCACCCCGGTGACCAGGACGAGCAGGGCGATCTGCGCGAGGCGCACGAGGCCCTGGTGGCTTGCCGCGCGCTGGCTGCGCTCGCGTTCGCGTGCGGTCTGCACGATCAAGCCCGACGCCGGACCGAGCGTCCGCTCGATCTCGCGAGCGACCCGCGGAGCGCGGGCTCCGGGTGCGAGCATCACGTTGTACGCGGAGAGATCCGTGCTGCTCCATGCGCGCGCGTAGTCTTCGGCATTGAGCACGATCGCGCCGGGCGGCCAGCCGAAGTTCGTGCTCAGCGCGGCCACCCGCAAGCTTGTCGGTCGCGGCGAGGGCAGCGTGAAGCGCTCCCCGATGCGCAGCTGCCGTTCAGCGGCGAGTGTCTGGGAGATGACCGCCCAGCCGCCCGCGCGCAGTCGCGCGGTCGCGAGCGCAAGGTTGCCGCTCACGAGCTGACCCGAGGGCAGCGGGTGGCGGGCCGTCGGCGGCGGCGCGAGCACCCAGACACGCCGGTCGCCGTCTTCGAGGAAGCCCGCGCGGTAGAGGCCGACGGCACGCACACCGGCCAAGCGCGCGAGCGCGGGCGCAGCGGTCCCCGGGAAGGGGGCCGTGACCAGCAGGTCGTCGGTATCGGAGGGGAGCACCCACAGGTCGGCGACCGCCGAGAGCTGGTGTACGAGGCGGTCGATGCCACCTTCTAGATTGGCACGCGATCCCTGGATCGTGACGCTGCCGAACACCGCGATCGCGCCGATCGCGGCAATCGCGATCGAGCGCACCCGTGTCTTCGGTGAGCGCAGTTCGATCAGCGCGATCTCGCTCGAGGCCGCTCCGATCCGGCGCTGCACACGGTCAAAGATCGCGAGGATCGCGTCGATCAGCAGCGGCAGCAGCAACGCCAGGCCGACCGTCAGGGCCACGATCGCGACGATCGTCGACCCCGGCGCCGCGAGCACGATGATCGTCGTCGCCGCGAGGCATAGCAGACCTCCGGTCAGCATCCCCACCCGTCCCCGATCGAGCAGCGAGCGCTCCTGCGCGTCATCGGTGTCCTCCGCGTGTATCCAGATGTCGCGCAGCGGCGTCAGCACTCCGATGGCGGCGGCCAGCAATCCCGCAGCGACGGCGAGCACGACGTTCTGCCAGGTCACGAGCCGCTGCGCGCCGACGGGGAACGCGAGCGATAGATATCCGGGATTCGAGCCGAATACGACGATCGAGAGCACATCGCCGAGCGCCAGACCCAGCAGCGCCGCCAAGCTACCGAGCACGAGCGCGTCGAACAGCAGCGCCCGCACGGTCTCCGGGCGCGTGGCGCCGCTGCGTCGCAGTTCCCTGATCAGCCGCCGGCGCAGGGGCGTGGTGAGCAGCATCGAGCTGTACGCGAAGACGAAGCCGACCAGCGCGCAGATGGCCGCGAACGTCTCGGTGGACTGGTTGATTGGCGCGGCGGCCTGCGCGAAGAGCGTCGCGTCGAAGTCCGCCGGCTCGACGTTCAGGCGTCCCGCGGCAAGTCGCGTCAGAGCGGCCCGCACCTCGGCGTCCTCGCCCGGCTGGGCGTCGACGAAGATGCGCGTCAACTTGTTCGGCAGACGGGTGAGCTGCTGCGCGTAGGCAAGCGGCGCGACCGCCACCGGACTGTTCGCCAGCGCTCCGAGCTCCGCGGGTGACAAGCTCGTGGCGACCAGGCTCGGCACGATGCGCGCCCCGACCTGCACCTTGATCGGTTCCAGCGGTCCCGCGCCGATCGCGTTGGCGACCGCAACCGGCAGCGCGAGCGCGTGCTGGCCGGCGAGCTGTCGGGGTGTGAAGTGACGCAGCAGCGGCCCGGCGAGACGTAGGTCGCGGGGGTCGGTCGCGAGCAGGTCCACAGCCACCTTCCGGCCGGTCGATCCGATCAAGCTCACTGGCTGCTCGAGCACGGGCACCGCGCCGGTCACGCCCGGCAGATGCGCAACCCGCTCCAGGAGCCCGGCGTCGAAGCCCTGCGGATCGCGCGCTTTGAGCTGGTACTGCGCGTGACCCACGATGCCGTTCGTGAGCTGGCGCACGGAGCCGTTGAGGCTCGAGCTGGCGACCTGCGAGGCGAACAGCAGCCCCACCCCGACAGCGATTCCGAGCAGCGCGAGCGCCTCCTGCCCGAGCGCGGCCCTCGTTTTCAGGCGCACCGCGTAGAGCTGGGCGATGGCACTCAGCTTCATCGACTGAGCTACCGCTTGATGAGCGGCGCGAAGACCTCGTCGGGCTCGAATTTCACGATCTGTCCGTCGCGCAGCATGTACACGTGGTCGGCGAACAGCGTCGCCTGCGGGTCGTGGGTGACCAGCAGCACCGCGGTGCCATGCTCGCGGCAGATGTCGCTCAGCAGTTGCAGAACTTCACCGCTGCGCTGCGTATCGAGGTTCCCGGTGGGCTCGTCCGCGAGCACCAGCTTCGGTTCGGTTGAGAGCGCCCGCGCGATCATCACGCGCTGGCGCTCGCCCATCGAGAGCTGCTCGGCGCGGTGGCGCAACCGCCGCTCGAGCCCCAGTCGCACCAGCAGCGGTTCCACGCGACGCTTGCCCTTGCGGACGCCGACCGCGATCCACAGCTTCATCGAGGCGTTCTGCACGACGTTGCCCCCCGGCAGTAGGTCGAAGGACTGGTCCACGAATCCCAGTTCGTTGAGGCGATAGCGCGATGCCTCGGCGTCGGAGAGCGTCGAGATGTCGCGACCGTCGACGATCACCGCACCGCTGTCCGGGCGTAGCAGCGCGGCGATCAGATTCAGCAGCGTCGTCTTGCCCGACCCGCTCGGACCGTACAGCGCGACCAGCTCACCGGCCTGTACGCGCAGCGACGCGCCGTCCACTGCGCGCACCGGCGGCCCGTCGCCGACCGGGTAATGCTTGACCAGATCGCGTAGCTCGAGCACGCGAGGACCGTAGCGAAAAAACGACCGTCGCTGTGTCCTATCAGAACGATCGAATCCGATGGCTGGACATCGGAGAAACAGCCGCTATCGGCGGTATCTGCTCGATGCTCCAGGTCTCACGCCACTCGCGCAGCGTAGCCCGCTCGGGCCACTCAATCCGGGATCAGACCCTCGCCGGTGAACTCTCGGCCGGCCTCGGCCAGCGTCAGATCGGAGGGCGGCAGGATCAGATCGGAACCCTCCAGCTCGTCGTCGCCGACGGGCGTACCATTGGCGCGCACGAACTCCAGCAGCCGCGTGTACGCATCTCGGAAGCGCTCCTCGCCGCCGACTTCGACCGCGGCGAGCACATCGTTGTCCAGTTCGTTCAGCCGACCGTCGCTCGACTGGTCGAGGCGGTATTGATCCTCGCCGGAGATGCGGACGATCATCCCTGTCCATCCTCGGCCGGCGTCTGCGGAGCAGCCGGCTGAGAGCCCTCGGCGGGGGCACCGGAGCCCTCGGCGGGTGCGCCGGGCGTCTCCGGCGCCGCGGCCGGCGCACCGAGCTGCGCGGCGGGCGCCGCACCACCTTGGGCGGGTGGGGCTGTCAATTCCCTCTTGAGCTTGGCCAGGTCGTCCTCGACGGCGGGCGCACTGGAGAGCTGCTTGAGCTGGCGGTCGATGTCGTCTTCGCCGGAGCCGAGCTCGGTGATGTCGTCGAAGGTTCCCGCGGCTTCGAGCTCGCTGACGGCGCTCGCGCGCGCCTTCATGTTTTCGGTCTTGTCGACGGCGCGCTGCATCGCGAGGCCGACGTCGGCCATCTGCTCGCCGACACCGGTCGCGGCCTCGGAGATGCGGACCTGCGCTTCGGCGGCGGAGTACTGCGCCTTGATGACCTCCTTCTTGGTGCGGAAGGCTTCGATCTTGGCGCGCAGTTTCTGCTCGGACTCGGTGAGCTTCTGCTGCTGATCCTGGAGTTCGGCGACCTGCGTGTCGAGTGACTGCAGCTCGCTCTGTACGACGTTCTTGCGCTCCAGCGCGGTGCGCGCGAGATCTTCCTGCCCGCCCGAAAGCGCCTGGCGAGCCTGCGTATCGAGCTTGACGACCTGCTGCTGAAGGGTGCTCTCCTGCATCTGCAGCCGCTTCTTGGCGGTCACGACGTCGGCGATCCCCTTCTTGACGTTCTGCAGCTGTTCGACCTGCTTCTGATAGCTGTAATCGAGCGTCTCCGCAGGATCTTCGGCTCTGTCGAGCAGTTTGGAGACCTTCGCCTTCACTACCGTCGACATACGCCCCGTCAAGCCGGGCATTGCGTTCCTCCTGATCTCTTCAACACTGGGGGGCTCAAGCGTAGCCTACGCCCGCTCTCGCCCACGCGCGTCAGAACCCGACGGGGTGGCGCATCATGAAACCCGCGTTTGCGGGACGCAGCGGACGCCAGCGGGGGCCCTGCTCGTTGCTGGGGTCGTCGGCGGAGCTCGTGTCCAAGCGCAGGCCCGCGACCGTCATGTAGGCGTGTTCGGGGTTCGTGAAGATCGTGACCCAGCGGCCGATGCCGTGGCCGCCCCAACCTTCGAATTCCGAGGAGTCCATCGGCGTCGAGATCAGGTTCGCGCCGTGCAGCGCGAAGGACACGGTCCCCGAGCAGTCGTAGCCGGGCGAGACGAACGAGGCGTGACCGCCGCCGTAGATGTAGGGCAGGCCGATCAGCTGGTTGCCGGCCCAAATAATCTCCTGCACCGCCGACGGCGCGGAGATCGGCGCCGCGGCGAGGCCGTCCACGTAGCGCGCGATGGTCCCGGGGACGAGTAAGTCGGGCTTGGTCGTGGCGGCGAGATCCGCGATGCTGCCGCCGGTGTCGCCGTTGGTCTGACCCACCGGCGGCGGGACGACATAGGGGATGACCTGGCCGGTGACGGCCTTTTCGTAAACCGGGCCCTTGTAGAGCACGCTCGAGCTGCGCGCCGTGACGGGCGCGTGCGGCGTCGCGGGCTTCCTGGTGACCGGAGCGGCGGGAGCGGGGGTTGTGGTCGAGCCGCCGGTGACGGCGGGAGAGGTCTGGGTGGCGGTCGTCGTTTCGGTGGCGCTGGTCGTGACGGTGGCCACCCCGACGGAGGTGCCGCCGGAGACTTTGGCGCTCGCGGCGAGCGCCGAGGAGGCAAGGACGGCCATCGTGGCCAGGAACGTCAAACCGCATAGCGTCGCTCTGAGGGCTCGCACCCGCAACACAACCTCTTTCGTTGGCCTGCGGGGTTAGCTGACGGGCTAGCGCTAAAAGAGCCTGCGCTTCTCACGGTTCCACCGTGGGATTCGCCCCAACAACTTGGGTCCCCCGTTCCATGGCGTCTGACCATGGATTCGGCGTTCGGGGCGAGACCCTAGCAAAGCGCAATGACGGTTGCACGCGCTGCACCCGCTTTCCCGGAATTTCCAGGGATCGGCTCGCTAATGTCCCGCGCCGATGCTCGTCCGCCTCGCCTTCGCCCGGCCGCTCGCTGTGGCCCTCCTGCTGGGCGCGACGCTCACCGGCTGCGGCAAGTCGCTGCCCCGCGAAGACCAGGGCCACAGCGCGGGGGTCACCACGGTCGCAGGCACGGGCGCGCTCGCGGCGAGCGGCCTGGCGACGAAGAACACCACCCGCCTCGGAGGCGCGGATCCGATCGCTGACGCGGCCGCGGTCGCGCTCGCGGTAAACCCGGGGCTTACGCCGGCCACGCGACCGGCGGCGGTGGTGCTGGTGAACGCGCACGACTGGTCCGCCGCGCTCGCGGTGACGGCGCTTGCGGGTGCGCCGCTGGGCGCCCCGCTGCTCTACAGCGAAGGCGACGCGCTGCCGGCGATCTCCGACCAGGCCCTCGCGGCGCTGAAGCCGCGCGGCGCGACGCTGCTCGGAGGGACGCAGGTGATCGAGGTCGACACCACGGCGGCGCCGACCGACTACCGCACGCGCTCGCTGGGCGCCCCCGTGCGAGCCGGCAAACCGCAGATTGGCGAATCCGGTGGCGCCGTCGCGAGAGAAGCCGCGCTGGCGGCGCAAGTCGAGCGCCTGGTGGCGGTGCTGCGCGGCGCTCCGCCGCGACGCGTGATCGTGGTCGGCGCGGAAGGACCGCGGGCGCTGGCGATGCCGGCGGCGGGTCTGGCGGCGGAGAGCGGCACGCCGATCCTGCCGGTCGGCGCGACGGGCATCCCGCGCGCAACGCGGAGGGTTCTCGCTGCTCTGCACCGGCCGGCCATCTACGCGGTCGGGCCGGCGGCGGCGGTGAGCGACGTGGTGCTCGCGAAGCTGAGCCGTCTCGGCGCGGTGCGCCGCATCGACGCGGGAGCGGGCACGCCCACCAACCTCGCTGCGCATCCGGGATCGAGGGGGTCCGCTGAGACGAGCGAAGCGATCGCGACCGCGATCGCGGTGGCCCGCTATCGCGAGGGCACCTTCGGCTGGGGGGTCGAAGAACCGGGACACGGCCTGGTGTTCGCCAACGCGGCGCGCCCGCTCGACGCGCCCGCCGCGGCGCCGCTGTCGGCGAGCGGAGACTTCGGCCCGTTGTTGCTGCTCGAAAACCCGAACCGCATCCCGGCGGCGGTGGCGCACTACCTGAGCGATATCCAGTCGAGCTATCCCGAAGACGAGCCGGCGCGAGGGTTCTACAATCACGGCTGGCTGATCGGCGACGAACTGGCGATCACATTTACGGCGCAGGCGACGTTGGATGCGATGCTGGAGATCGTGCCGCAGAGCGCGACGGGCGGCGCATCCGAACGCGCTGCACCCGCCGAAGCCGAATCCCCTGCCGAACCGACCTCTCCACGCGAACCGTCGACGACAACCTCCCCGTGACCCGATGAGCCAAGCCGAGGATCCACGCCGCCTGGAGCGGGCACGCGCCCACGAGGTCACGGTCGAGGACGTGCGCGCGCTGATGGGTGCGTCGACCCCGCACTTCGCGCTGCAGTTGCGCGAACGCATCGTGCGTCTGATCGCGGATCTGCCGAGCGATCATCCCGCGCGAATCGAAGGCGAGCGCGAGATCGCGCGCCTGCGGCGCCTGGGCTTCGACGGCGAGGTGCGCGGTGAGGGCGGGGCGCTGGAGGAGCGTCCGCTGCCGTCGCTGTCGGGCGTCCCCGCGGGCGAGCCTTAGAGCGCTCACCACCGAGAGCGGCGCCCAGCCGGCGCGGTCTCCGCGTGGCAAGTACGGCGGGCATTTTTAAAAAACCTCGGGCATTTTTTAAAAAACCTGCATGGTGCAGGATCCCCCCGTCCTCGCGCCGGAGCGCTTGCTTGACTAAGGAGACCGATGACCCGCGCCCGCCAAAGTCCGATCTCGAGTCCGCCGCGCTGTCCGTTCGATGCCTGCGACGGCAGCGGCTTTCAGGTCGACGAGGCCACGAACACCGCCAGCGACTGCGCGTGCCGGGCGCAGCGCGTGGCGAATGCTCGCGCGCATCGCTTGCGCGAGCGGGTGCCGCGCCGCTACATGGACCTCTCGTGGGAGCGCCATCCCCTCACGCAGCTCGCGCAGGATCCGCTCAACGCCAGCTCCGTGCGCAAGGTAAAGCGCTTTTGCACGGACATCGGACGAAATCTAGAGGAGGGTCGCGGCCTGTGGCTGATGGGCCACACGGGCACGGGCAAGACGACGCTCGGGTACATGGTCGCGGCGGCGGCGACGCACGCGCAGCACTCGGTGCTGAGCTTCAACGCGGTGGCGCTGCTGAACCGCGTGCGGATGACCTTCAATCCCGACAGCCGCGAGAGCACCGAGGAGGTGATCCGGGCGCTGGCGGAGGTGGAGCTACTGCACATCGAGGATCTGCGCGTGGTGCGCCCGACGGAGTGGGTGCTGGAGCAGCTCTACTTGATCGTCAACGCGCGCTACGAGGAGCGGCGCTCGATCGTGTTCACATCGGACATCGACTCCGACGCGGAGGGCCCGCTGCAGCCTCCGGACGCGCGCACGGCGCTGGCACCGCATATCGGCAACCGCACGTTCTCGCGACTCCTGGAGATGTGCGGCGATCCGACGCTGATTCTGGGCCGGGACAATCGCGTGGACGGCGATATCGCGGCTGCGCGGCGCGCCTACGACGTCCAGCCGCAGGCGGGACCGGAGCCGGGCTGGGAGGAAGGGCGCGCGCCCTCGCTCACCCTTCCCTGAGCACCCGCGCGTGGCGCGCGTCGAGAAAGCGCGCGCGGAGCATCCGAAACAGGAAGACGAAGAGCACGAGGTCGAGGGCGAGCAGGCCCACGCTCAGCAGGCGCGGCGCGGTGGTGAAGAGGGAGACCGCGAACACGATGAGCGAATCGACGACCAGCACGGGCAGCATCGCGAGCATCACGGTGTGCGAGCGATAGCCGCTGCGGTGCTCGCGAAGCGTCACCTCGAGCGTGCCGATGGCGACGGCGGCGATCCCGGCGATCAGCGTCGGTGCGCCACCGGACCCCGCGCTGTTGACGCGTTTGAATCCGATCACGGCGACGACGGCGCCGATCAGGATCAGCAGCTCGGAGAGCGGCAGCGGATGCCACGGCGCGGGGGGACGCTCGCCGTAGGTCGGCGCGGCGGGCGAGCTGTGCGGCTTGCGCGCCTTGGGGGCCGCCCCCTGAACTTGCTGGGCACGCTTGGCGCCGCCTGCCTGCCGAGCTGGCCGCGCACCGGCCGGACGGCGCTTGCGGGAGCGAGTGCGGGCCATTTAGGGTTCGATCCTACCGCCAATCTATGCTGGGTTCGATGTCGGAGGTCGATCAGAGCGCGCTCGTAACGGCGGCGCGGCCCGCGGATGGAGCACCCGCGGGCACGCCCGCGGCGGGCATTCCGGGCAGCGAGCTCGCGGGCCCGTTCGCGGTCGGCGAATACGCGGCGGCGCTGCGCGGCAAGCTGCGCTCGTTCGCGCGCGTGCAGCTGGTGGGCGAGCTGGTGAACCTGCGTCCGTCGCGAGCGCGGGTCTATTTCGAGCTGCGCGACGCGGGGGGCGCGATCGCGTGCGCGGCGTGGCGCGCGGACTGGGATGCGATGAGCAAGCGCGCGGGAACGGTCCGCGAGGGCGTACAGGTGGTGGTGGCGGGCGGCTGTGACTACTACGCGGGCAGCGCGAGCGCGTCGCCGAGCTTCTCCTTCGGCGTCAGCGATCTGCGCATTGCGGGCGAGGGGGATCTGCTGGCGCGCATCGATCGTCTGCGCAAGGTGCTCGACGCGGAGGGCCTGCTGGAGCGCCAGCGCGGACTTCCGCGCGCGCTGCTGCCGCGCACGATCGGGGTGGTGACGGGCGAGGGCGGCAAGGCCCGCGACGACGTCCTCGCGGCGCTCGCGCGGCGCGGCTGGGCGGGCCGCGTGGTGTGGGGCTTCGCCCCGGTCCAGGACCGCCATGCGGCGCCGGCGATCGGGCGGGCACTGGGAGACCTCGCGGCGCTGGGGGGCGTGGAGGTGGTGATCGTCGCGCGCGGCGGGGGCTCGCTGGCGGACCTGCTGTGCTTCTGTGACGAGACGCTGTGTCGCACGGTGGCGCTGCTGGCGGTGCCGGTGATCGCCTCGGTGGGCCATCACACGGACCGCACGTTGCTGGACGACGTGGCGGCGGTGAGCTGCTCGACCCCGACGCACGCGGCGGAGGCGGCGGTGGGCGTGCACTGCGCGCAGGCGCGGGTCGAGCTCGCGCGCGCGGCGGGGGCCCTGCGAGACCACGGTCGCCGCGCGGTGCTGGGACGCGCGCGCACGTTGGCGAGCCTCACGCGTGCGCCGGCGGCGCAGGTGGCGCGCCAGCGAGCCGATCTGCATCAGCAGATGCGCGAGATGCGCGCGGCGGCGCGCCGCCGCGTGGCGAGCGAGCAGGCGCACACGGGACGGCGTGCACTGGTGCTCGAGCGCAAGTCGGCGGCGGCGGTCCTCGACTGCCGCGCGCGGCGCCCGCGGGAGCTCGAGCAGCTCGCGCTGGCACTGGCGGCACACGATCCGCAGCGCACGCTGGAGCGCGGCTACGCGCTGGTGGAGTCACCGACGGGCGAGCCGATCGCGAGCGCGCGGACCGCGCGCGCGCAGCGCGCGGTGCGCCTGCGCTTCGCCGACGGATCGCTCGCGGCGGAGATCGAGGAGGAGCGCGCGTGAGCACCGAGCGCACCTACGAGGCGAGCGCGGCGCGGGTGGAGGAGATCATCCGCCGTCTGGATGCGGGCGAGGCGAGCCTCAGCGAGACGCTGCAACTGGTGAAGGAGGGCAAGGATCTGATCGAACACTGCGCGCGCGAGCTGGAGGCGGTGGGCGACGCCCTGGAGGAGCTGCGCCTGGAGGATCTCGTGGCGCGTCTGGAGCGCGAGGGCGCGAGCGGCAGAGACACGACGGGTGCGCGCGCCGGCGGCGGCGAGCGCGCGCGGTGAGCACTTGGGAGCGACTGGCGGGGCTGCCGGTCGAGATCGAGGACTACTCGCTCCAGGCGCTGAGCGCGCGGGTGTCGAGCGACTTCGAGCGCGCGAGCACGGTGATCCGGCTGCGCGGAGCCGGCGCGGAGGGTTGGGGGGAGGATGTGACCTACGACGCGGTGGATCACGAGATTCTGCGGATGGATTTCCAAGCGCCGGAGGGAGGTCCGCTGGCGCTGGCGGGCCGCTTCACGATCGCGTCCTTCGCGGAGCGCATCGCGGAGCTCGATCTCTTCCCGCGGCCCCCGCAGCGCGAGGTCTCGCGGCGCTACCGGGTGTGGGCGTATGAGTCGGCGGCACTGGATCTCGCGTTGCGCCAGGCGGGAACGACCCTGCACGAGGCGCTCGGCCGCGAGTCGCGAGCGGTGCGCTTCGTGGTCTCGATGCGGCTCGGCGAGCCGCCCAGCATGGAGCCGCTGCGGCGGCGCTTGACCAGCTATCCGGGGCTGCGTTTCAAGCTCGACCCGACGAGCTCGTGGGACGAGGAGCTGATCGCGCGTCTCGCGGCGACGGGCGCGGTGGAGTCGGTGGATTTCAAGGCGTACTACTCGGGCTCGATCGTCGACCAGCCGGCGGACCCGGAGCTCTACGAGCGGGTGGTGCGAGCGCTGCCGGACGCATGGATCGAGGATCCGGCGCTGACGCCCGAGACGGACGCGGTGCTGGCGGCGCACCGCGAGCGCTTCTCGTGGGACGCCCCGATCCACTCGGTGGCGGACATCGAGGCGCTGACCTACCCCCCGCGCATGGTCAACATCAAGCCTTCGCGCCTCGGGGGCCTGCGCAATCTGCTGGATGCGTTTGATTACTGCGCGCAGCGGGGGATCGGCAACTACGGGGGCGGTCAGTTCGAGCTGGGTGTGGGCCGTGGGCAGATCCAGTACCTGGCGTCGCTGTTTCACGCGGACGCCCCCAACGACGTGGCGCCGACGGGCTACAACCTGCCGGATCCCCCCGCGGGCCTACCCGCGAGCCCCCTCGCGCCGGCGCCCTCGGCGGTGGGCTTTCGCTGGGAACCGTCGCCCAGCTGAGCCTCTTGCAAGGCGGCGCCCAGCCGAGGGCTCGCGATCGGGGCAACGCAACTTCCGTCCCGCCGCTCGGTTGCGAACCCCATAACCGCTAAGGTCGGGCACGCCGTCCGGCCCGTTCGCTAATGGAAAGCCCTGGTGCCCACACGCGATCCAGCTTCTTGGCCACGGCAGCGGCACTTGCCCTGCTGAGCCTGCTGGCTCTCGCCCTACTCCTGGCACGCGCGGAGAGCGCGCGCGCCTCCTCGACGGCGGCGGCGGGCGGCACCGCGCCGCCGGCGAGCACCCCGTCGGCCTCGGGCGGCGCGGCCGTCAAACCGAGGTTGAGCCCGAACGCCGGCAAGGGACCGACGGGCGGCACCGCGACCGGCAAGCCTAAATCGAGCGCAAAGAGCAAACCGAGCGGCACGAGCACGAAGGCTCCGGCTGCGAAGACGGGGACTGTGACGGCGGTCAAGATCGCGGGCGCGCGCTGCGTGCCGGTCACAAGTTGCACGACCAAACAGCACGAGGTCTCCACGCACGGCAACCTGTTGATGCAGGGCAGTGGCTTGAAGAGCGGCGAGTCGGTGGCGTTCCCGAGGTCGTGGCACGCGAGCATCGCGAGCAACTCGCCGAGCGCGCATCTGCACATGTCGAAGCTGGGTCTGGTGGTGACGGTGCCGGCGAGTGCGCATTCGGGCGACATCGAGGTGCGGCTGCTCGGCGGGCGGCACTCGAACGCGTATGGCCCGATTAGTGTGGTGACCTACAAGCTGCACCCGCCGGCGCCCCCCGCACCGGCGGTCCCGCCGACGAGCACGGCGACGACCGCGAGCGGCACGGCGTTCGCGGGGCAGGGAATGTGGATCTGGTACATGAGCGCCTCCGACGGCGGCAACGTGGCGTCGATCGTCGCGCAGGCGCACGCGGCGGGGGTGAGCACGCTATTCATCAAGAGCTCGGACGGCTCGAGCAACTACTGGAGCCAGTTCAGCGCGCAGCTGGTCGCGGAATTGCACGCGAACGGCCTAAAAGTGTGCGCGTGGCAGTACGTGTACGGAACCGACCCGACCGGCGAGGCGGACCTCGGCGCGCAGGCGGTGGCCAACGGCGCGGACTGCCTGGTGATCGACGCGGAGTCGCAGTACGAAGGGCACTACGCGGCGGCGCAGACGTACATCGAAACGCTGCGCGCGAAGATCGGACCGAGCTACCCGCTGGGCCTGGCATCGTTCCCCTACGTCAGCTACCACCCCTCGTTTCCCTACTCGGTCTTCCTGGGGCCGGGCGGGGCGCAGTTCAACGTGCCGCAGATGTACTGGCACGACATCGGCACGAGCGTCGCGCAGGTGTTCGTGACGACCTTCGAACAGAACCTCATCTACGGCCGTCCGATCCTGCCGCTGGGCCAGACCTACGGCGGGGTGAGCGCGAGCGAAATCGCGAACTTCCGCACGCTGGCGGCGGCGTATGGCGCGGCGGGCGACTCCTTCTGGGACTGGCAGGAAACCTCCTCCTCGAATTGGAGCGCGATGGTGGCGGCCCCAAACACGACGCTGACGGTGCCCCAGCCGGAGCTGACCTCACCGCTGCTGCACGAAGGCAACAAGAGCGACCAGGTGCTGTGGCTGCAGGAGCACCTCGCGAGCGCGGTCCCGGGCCAGCCGACGACGGGCATCTTCGAAGCGACCACGAAGGCCAACCTCGAGCAGTTCCAGACCGCGCACACGATCGCGGCGAGCGGCGAAACCGACCCGAGCACGTGGGCGGCGCTGCTGGCGCTGGCGCCGGTTGCGGTCAAATGGACGGGCGGGGGCCCGTCAACTTAGTTTCCGACCGGTGCATGCACCGGTCGGCCGGGCAGTGCATGCACTGCCCGGACCGGAGGGCGCATGCGCCCTCCGGAACAGCTATATGACGTCAGACGCGCTGAATCAGCGTGCCGGTGCCGAGCCCGCCGCCGCAGCACATCGTGACGAAGCCGACCTCCTTGTCGGAGCGCTCGAGCTCGTGCAGCAGCGTCGTGACTAGGCGCGCGCCGCTGGAGCCGAGCGGATGCCCGAGGGCCATGGCGCCGCCGTTGACGTTGACGCGGTCCATGTCGGGGTTGTGCTCGCGCCGCCAGGCGGCGACGACGGGCGCGAAGGCCTCGTTGATCTCGATGAGGTCGATGTCGTCGATCTTCATGCCGTTGCGGGCGAGGATCTTCGTCGTGGCGGGGATCGGCCCCTCGAGCATTTTCACGGGGTCGCAGCCGACGGTGGTCTGGTCGACGATCCGCGCGCGCGCGCGCAGGCCGAGCGCCTGGGCCTTCTCGGCGCTCATCAGCAGCACGGCGGCGGCGCCGTCGGAGATCTGCGAGGCGTTGCCGGCGGTGATCTTGCCGTCGGGCTTGAACGCGGGCTTCAGCTTGGAGAGCGTCTCGAGGTCGGTGCCGGGACGGATGCCCTGGTCGGTGACGAACGTGTCGCCGTTGACCTGGAAGGGCACGATTTCACGCTCGAAGCGGCCCTCCTCGGTGGCCTGGTGGGCGAGGCGATGCGAGCGCACGGCGAGCTCGTCGAGCTCGGAGCGCGCGATCTCCCACTGGTCGGCGATCATCTCGGCGCCGAGGCCCTGGCCGACGATGTTGTGCTTGGCCATCAGCTCGGGGGTGAAGGCGAAGCCGAAGTCCTCCTGGGTCTTCATGCCGGCGGCGAACGGGAGGTGGCCCATGTGCTCGACGCCGCCGCCGATCATCGCGTCGTGCACACCGGCGGCGATCAGCGCGGCGGAGAAGTTGACGGCCTGCTGCGCGGAGCCGCACTGGCGGTCGACGGTGGTGCCGGGGGTCTCGATCGGCAGGCCCTCCTGCAGCCAGGCGTTGCGCGCGATGTTGAAGCCCTGCTCGCCGAACTGCTGCACACAGCCGGCGACGACATCCTCGACCTCGGCGGCGTCGATCCCGGCGCGGGCGATGATCTCGGTGTAGACCTTGCCGAGCAGCGCGTTGGGGTGGGTGTCCTTGTAGTAGCCCTTTTCCTTGTGCCCGCGGCCGATGGGCGTGCGGACGGCCTCGACGATCACGACCTCGCGGCCCTCTGGTTTCCTCATGGGGAAGTCCTCCGGTGGTTGGCGCGGCGTTGGGGGGGCGCGGCGCGCACCCGGCGTCTGTACCCCCTAGTCTACCGCGTGAGCGGACTAGATTGACTGGTCAATCAACCAGGACAGGAGACGAGGAAACGTGCAAGAGCAACTGGCGATCGTGGGCTCGGGAGCGATCGCGTGCGGATTGGCGGCGACGGCGGCGCATCACGGGCCGGTGCTGCTACTGGCGCGCTCGAGCAGCTCGGCGGATCGCGCGCGCGCAACCGTGGAGAAGACCTTGAGCCGCCTCGGCGCGGAGGTCGATCCGGAGCACGTCCAGGTGGTGACCGACCCGCAGGCGCTGGCGCCGGCGACGTTCGTCGTGGAGGCGGTGATCGAGGACCACGAGGTCAAGGCCGGCGTGCACGCGGAGCTGCGCGGCATCCTCGCGAGGGAGGCGCTGCTCGCGAGCACGACCTCGTCGCTGTCGGTGCAGGAGCTGGCGCAAGCGAGCGGCGACGCGGAGCGCTTCGTGGGCCTGCATGTGTTTAACCCGGTGACGAAGATGCAGCTGGTGGAGCTGATCTTCCCGCGCGAGGCCAGCGAGCAGACACGCGCACGCGCACTCGCGCTGTGCGAGACGTTCGAGAAGAGCCCGGTCGAGGTTCCGGACGTCCCGGGCTTCGTGGTCAATCGCTTGCTGTTCCCGTACCTGTTCAGCGCGGTGCGTCTGCTGGAAGAGACCGGTATGCCGGCGAGCGGAATCGACACCTGCATGCGCCTCGGCGCGGGCCACCCGATGGGCCCGCTGGCACTGCTGGATCTCGTTGGTCTCGACGTGGCGGCGGCGATCGGGCGGACGCTGGGGGAGCCGGTGCCGGCGCGCGTGGAGCAGTTGATCGCGGAGGACGCGCTGGGCCGCAAGAGTGGACGCGGGTTTCACACCTACTGAGCCCCCTGCGGTGCCCTCCGCACGCGGAGCACCCTCCCGGGGCGCGCCGCGCCTCCAACGCAATTTCCACAAGTCGCCAGCGGACTTTCAAAGAATCTTCTTACCCTCCCCGGACTTTTAGGTGGCCTTCATCAAGGACGGCATACTTGCTAGTGCGACTCAGGTCGCAACGCACACCCGCCTCCTCCCAGTGCACACGCTCCGGCCCGCTCCCCCCGCGGGCCGGACGTGTCTTTGGAGGCGGTGTCCCAGTCGGCCGCGAGCCCCACAGCGGGCGCGATTCGCCGGCCTTGCACCCCTCGCGGGAGCGACGACCTAGATCCGAGCGCCTCGCGGGGCCAGCGACCTCGGATCCGGCCGCCTCGCAGGGCCGGCGCCCTAAGATCCGGGCGCCTCGCGGGGCCGGCGACCTAAGATCCGGGCGCCTCCCGGGGCTCGGCTTCGCGGATCGGCACGACGCGCCGCTCGCGGATGCGCACGGACTCGATGCGGTTCTCGCGCACAGACTCAACGCGAATCGAGTAGGGACCGGCGGTGACGCTGTCACCGCGGCGCGGCAGGCGCCCGAGCTCGGCGAAGACGAAGCCGCCGACGGAGTTGTAGGCGTCGCTGTCGGCGGGCAGGTCGACGCCGTAGTCGGCGAGGTCGGCGACGGCGACGTGGCCGCGAACGAACCAGTCGCCGTCGGGCAGCCGCCGGACCTCGCCGGCGGCGGGGTCGGTCTCGTCGGTGATCTCGCCGACGACCTCCTCGATGATGTCCTCGACGGTGACGATGCCGGCGACGCGGCCGTACTCGTCGATGACGACCGCGAGCGAGCTGCGCTGGCGCTGCAGGTCGGCGAGCAGATCGTCCAGCGGCTTGGTCTCGGGCACGATCGGCGCGTCGTGCACGACCGACTCGATCGAGGCCTCGGGGCCGTCGTCCATCAGGATCTGGGCGAGCGCGCTGGCGTGCACGAGTCCGCGGATGCGATCGCGATCGTCGCCTTCGGTGACGACGAGCCGCGTGTGCCCCGAGGCGATGCACAGCTTCAGCGCGCTCTCGACGTTCTTGGAGACGTCGACGGCGACGACGGCGGGGCTGGGTGTCATGACCTGGCGGGCCTCCTGCTCGTGGAGGTGAAAGACGCCGCGCAGCATGCCGGCCTCGCCGGGGTCGAGCTGGCCGCCGGCGTGGGACTCGGCGATCAGACGCTTGAGCTCGTCGGGCGAGCCGCCGCCGGGCTCCTTGCCCATGTCGACCCCCAGCATCTTGAGCAGGCGCGAGGAGATCAGGGTGATCGCGCGGATCACCGGCCCGAACAGGACGCTGAAGCCCTGCAGCGGTCGCGCGATGCGCCGCGCGACGCTCTCGGAGCGATCGATGGCGTAGAACTTGGGAACCATCTCGCCGAAGATGAGCTGCACCAAGGTGACGACCACGTAGGCGAGCGCGACCGAGATTGCGACGCTGAGGCCGTGCGAGAGGCTTCCTCCGAAGGCGTTCTCCAGCGCGCGCGCAAGTGTCGGCGCGCCGAGCGCGCCGATCGCGATCGAGGTCATCGTGACCCCGATCTGGACGGCGGAGATGTACTGGTTGATGTCCTCGAGCTGGCTGATCGCGAGCGCGGCGCCGCGTGCACCTTCCTCGCGCATTCCTTCCAGGCGCTCGCGACGTGAGCGCACGAGGGCGTACTCCGCGATCACGAAGAACGCGTTAACGGCGACTAGTAGAGCCGCCAGGATCAGCTTCAGCCCGGTCACACCTGAGTGCGGGCTGCTGGGACGCGGCTACTTCGGGGAGGTTGGTCGTCGTTCATCGGTGGCCGACGAGCAAACGGTATCAAGAGCCTCACCCGCCCCCGGCGCACGCCGGCCCAGTGGTCGGCTGCGGGGGGCTCAGGAGAGCGCGTCGATCTGCGCGGCGAGCGCGAAGTCGGCAGGCGTGAGACCGCCGGCGGAGTGCGTGGAGAGCTCCAGGCGCACCTTGTTCCAGCCGTGCACGAGGATGTCGGGATGGTGATCGGCTGCCTGGGCGAGCTCGGCGACGCGGTTGACGAAGGCGATCGCGGCGTCGAAGTCGGCGAGCGCCCACTCGCGCGCGATGAGCTGCCCGTCGAGCTGCCACTCGCTGTGGGCGAGCCGTTGTTGGATCTCTGGGTCTGAAAGCGGCGTCATCGGAGAATCGGCGCGGGTTCCCTACAGTCCGAGCATGCGCATCGTCAGCCTGGTGCCCCACGCGACCGAGTTGCTGTTCGCGCTCGGCCTCGAGGATGAGGTTATCGCGGTGACGCACGAGTGCGACTACCCGCCGCGCGCGCGCGAGCTGCCGCGGGTGACGCGAGATGTGCTGCCGGAGGGTCTGAGCGCCGCGGAGATCGATGCGGCGGTGCGGGCGCGCACCGAACAAGGCGAGGCGATCTACGAGCTCGACGAGGAGGCGCTGCACGCGTTGCAGCCGGAGCTGATCGTGACGCAGGCGCTGTGTCCGGTCTGCGCGGTCTCCTACACCGACGTGGCGAAGCTAGCGCGGAAGCTGCCTTCGCGCCCGCGGGTGATCGCGCTCGATCCGCACACGCTGGGCGAGACGCTCGGCGATGTGCGCACGCTCGCGCAGGCGACCGGCCGACGTGCGGAGGGCGTGGATCTGGTGGCGCGCGCGGCCGCGCGGGTGGATCGCGTGAGGCTCGCGGTGCGCGCGCGCCCACGCCCGCGGGTGGCGGCGCTGGAGTGGTTGGACCCGGTGTATGTCGCGGGGCATTGGACGCCGCAGCTGATCGAGCTGGCCGGCGGCGAGGACGTGCTGGGCATGCCGGGGGAACCTTCGCAGGCGGTGTCCTGGGAGGAGCTCGCGGCGAGCGCACCGCAGGTCGTGGTCGCGATGCCGTGCGGCTATGACGCGCCGCGGGCGCACGCCGAGGCGGTGGCCTACGCGGACCGTCTCACCGCGCTGGGGGCCGAGCGAGTGGTCGCGGTGGACGCGTCGGCGTACTTCTCGCGGCCGGGGCCGCGCCTGGTGGATGGCCTGGAGCTGCTCGCCCACATCCTGCACCCGGAGTCCGTGCCCCGGGCGCCGGACGAGGCGATCGCGGTCGAGCTGGCTAGCGTCTGAGCGCCGAGGCGATCGCGGTCGAGCTGGCAGGGCGTGAGCGGCTCAACTAGATGCCGCTAGCGACCCGACGATCGCAGCCGCGCTCAGCAGCACGCAGGCGGTGTATCCCAGCGCGGGCAGCTTGCGGTGGTCGGCGGTGCGGATCGCTAGAGCCGCGAGCGCGCCGCCGATCAGGCCGCCGACGTGGGCACCGACGGAGATGTTGGCGATCGAGAAGCTGAGAATCAGGTTGATGACGATCAGCCCGCCGATGCCGGACTCCATCACGCTCATACGGCGCGAGCGCAACTCGACGACAGCGGCTCCCATCAGACCGAAAACCGCGCCGGAGGCGCCGAGGCTGGGTGCGGCGGTGGCGAGCAGCGCACCGAAGGATCCGACGAGCAGCGCGGTCATGTAGATGGTCGCGAACCGCGCGGAGCCGATCGCGGGCTCGAGCATCATGCCGAGCAGGTAGAGCAGGTACATGTTGAAGCCGATGTGCAGGATGTTCTCGTGCAGGAACGCGCTGCTCACCAGACGCCAATACTGGTGCTGCACTCCGACTCCGTAGCGCCAGAGGATGCCTTCGTCGATGACCTTGCCGTAGATCGAGGAGCCGAAGATCGTGAACTGCCCCTGCTCGGTCAGGAAAGCGAGCACGTTGAGCGCGATCAGCCCGTAGGTGACCCGGGGTATCTTCGCCAGTCCCCCCGCGCGCACGACTTTCGTGCGCTGACTGGCGCACTCCGGACAGCGCATGCCGACCGGTGTGGTGGTCATGCAGTCGGGACAGATGGGACGCCCGCAGGAGGAGCAGGCGACGCCGGTCTCGCGCGTGGGATGCCGGTAGCAGGTGGCCATGGTGGGCAAGAGCCTACCTCCGCGCGGCGCGGCGGCTCAGACTTTGGCGACGATGACGGGCGTGCGCGTCGGTTTCAGACTGCCGCCGAGCGGCTCGGCGGTGACGAGCACGTCGCTGACCCCGCGCAAGTCGCCGGGCACTCCGACCGAGCCGTCGCCGGTCTTGGTGACCGAGAACAGCGCGTCGGTGGGCTCGGGCGCGGCGGTGCCGTGCTCGAGCCAGATCTCATAGATGTGCCCGGGTGGCGGAGCGGGCATCCCTTCGACGACCAACTGCAGATGCGCGCCGACTTTGCGCAAACTGGCAGTCGCACTAACTCCGGGGATCGAGACCGCCGCAGGGATCACCTGAGTCGGCTGGCTGGAGCCGGTGTTGATCGCAAAGGCGCCGATCAGCAGGCCGGCGGCGAGCGCGAGAGCTGTGGCAAGCGCGGGCACGAACCGCCGCCGTTCGCGCCGTGCGGGAGTGACGCGGTCGGCGTCGTGCCCCGCGGCACCCAGCAGTTCGGCCTCGGAGTACACGGTGGCCATGATCCGTGCGGCAAGCGCCGGGGGCGCCTCGGTGCGCGGAACACCCACGGCGAGCGCATCGGCAACGGGCTGCAGCTGCGCGACCTCCGCGCGGCAGGCCGCACAGCTCTGCAGGTGCTCGCTAAAAGTCTGGGCCTCGGCGGCCTCCAGCGCGTAGAGAACGTAAGTGGCGGCGTCGGCGTGACGCGCGCAGTCGCTGCCGTGCTCGGGGGTGGAGCTCACGCGGTCACCTCCCCGACCGCCGGTCGGGGCCGCTGCGCGCGCGTCGGCGTGGGCTGCGTCGAGCGCATCAGTAGACCACCCGTTCGGAGCTGAGCTGGGAGCGCATCTTCTGCAAACCAAGACGCATGCGACCCTTGATCGTTCCCACGGGGGTGTCGAGCATGGTGGCGATCTCGGAGTGGCTGAAGCCGCCGTAGTAGGCGAGCTCGATCACGCGACTCTGGTCGGGGGGCAGACCGACCAGCGCGGCGCGAATCTCGCGCGCTTCGTCGCGGCGTCCGACCTCGTACTCGGTGCGCTCGGTCGCCTCGAGCTGCTCCTCGATCCCCTCGTCGCTGATGCGGCCGCGATCCTGGACGAGACCGCGGCGTAGCGCGTCGATGGCGCGGTTGTGAACGATGCCGAGCACCCACGTGCGCGGGCTGCCGCGCGTGCCGTCATAGCGCGCGCCGCTGCGCCAGAGCGAGAGAAAGGCCTCCTGGACGATGTCTTCGGCAAGTGTGCGCTTGCCGCACATGCGAAACGCAAGTGAGAACGCGGCGGTCGCGTGGCGCTCGTAGACGACCGCGAAGGCGGCGGAATCGTGCTCGCGCACGAGCTGCATGAGCTCCTCGTCGGCGAGCTTGCGCAAGATCGCCGAGGCGGCCTTGGCGGAGCGCTTGTAGCGAGCCATTTCGGACATAGATGCGTAACGGATCGGCCTCGCGGATCAGGGCGCCGGCGACCGACGTGTCCAAGTGAAGCATTCAACCCGGATGGCATTAACCGAATAGCAGAATAGTTCCGCGCGTGCTCAATCGTCGGCGCCGCGGGGCGCGCGGGAGGGCGAGGAGACCGGCGTCGGCGCCCCCGCAGCGGGCTGGGCGCGGCGGCGAGCGCGCAGCAGCACGAGCGCCATCCCGGCCCCGGTGCCGACGACCACCGCGACCGCGGGGCGAACCCAGTTGCGGGGATCGCGCATCGCGGAGAGCTCCCACCCTTCGAGCTCCTCGGCGGCGAGCTCGGTGAGACTCGTGAGCGTGCCCTCGAGCCGCCGCGCGAGATCCTCGGGAGGCTCCACCGGCGCGAGCGCTCGGCGCAGCAGCCCCTCGAGATGTGGTGCGCTCTCACTCATCTTCGCCTTTCTCTCGCGACGCGGACGCCCGCGCGGGATCGTCCTCGGGGTCGGCGACGAGGCCCTCCAGCTGCTTGATCGCGCGATGCAGCAGCACCTTGGTGGCGCCATCCGAGCGCCCGAGAGCGCGAGCGATCTCGCGATTGTCCATGCCGAGCGCAAAGCGCATGATTAGCGCCTCGCGGCGGTCGTCGGGCAATTGGCGCACACCGGCGAGCACACGGCTGAGCTCGTCGCGATCTTCGACGAGCTCCTCGGTGGTGTGCGGCGCGCTCAGCGGCGTGGTGTCGTCGATCTGCGAGACCGGCTTGCGCGAGCGATCGCGGTAGAGGTTCGCGGCGAGGTTGTGCGCGATGCGGATCAGCCACGGTCGCAGCGGCCGGCCGTGACTCTCGCGCTGCGCGCGCTCGAAGTGACGATAGGCCTGCAGGAAGGTCTGCTCGGTCAGATCCTCGGCGTCGTGGTGGTTGCCGACGCGATAGTAGGCGTAGCTGTAGATGTCGCGCAGGTGTGTGCGATAGAGCTCGGCGAACTCCTCGTCGAGCTGCGCCTTGGGCTTGGAAGCGAGGGGCTCGGCCACGCATTGCACCCTACCTCCGCCCGCGAGCCGCTCCGGGGGGAGGACTCAAGCGGCCCGCGCCTCGCGTTCGACGTGCTCGCCCGCCGCGCACCCGCCCACGGCTACGAGGGGGGCGCCGCGTAGCCACTCCCACTGCAGGCTGACGCAGGCCCAGATGCGCTCGGTCACGGTGGCGGCAAGCGCCGGCGAGGGAGCATCGGCGCGCGGGAAGCCCAGCGGGGCGCCACAGCGAATGCGCACTCTGCGCGGGCGTATGCGCCAGCCACGACGCACGTCCTCGGTGCCGGTGAGCGCGACGGGGACGACGCGCGCGCCGGTTTCGAGCGCCAGGCGACCGATCCCACGGCGTGGGGGTCCGAGCGGGCCGCTGCGCACGCGCGTGCCCTCGGGGAAGATCACGACGCAGTCGCCGCGCTCGAGGATCGCGCGAGCGGTCGCCATCGCATCGGCGTCGCCGGCGCCGCGATCGATCGGGAAGGCGCCGAGCGCGTTCAACAGCCAGGCCTGCCAGCGCTTCGCGAACAGCTCGCGCTTGGCGAGGTAGTAGACGGGGCGGCGCGTGAGCGACCCGATCACGAAGGGGTCAAGGAAGCTGCGGTGGTTCGCGGCCAGCAGCAGCGGACCCGAGCGCGGAATGTGCTCGGCTCCGATTCGCTGCAAGCGAAAGTAGAGCAGGAAGAACGGCAGCAGGACGGTGCGCACGAGCCGGTAGAGAACGGGATTGACCCCGCGTGTGAGGGCGTGCGTGCGCAGCCGCTGCAACTGCTCGCCGGGATCGCTGTCCGGCACAGCCGACCCGTGTGCGGGTACCGGCGAAAGCGCGGTCGAGACTCGATCTGGTTGGCGCGCGTGCGGCATGCTCTGGATACCCGTGGGCGCGCGGCGCGTTACAGTGGAGCGAGATGCCGATCGACCGTGGCAAAACGATTCGCGGAGCTTTCGCCGGCGCGCTGGCGGCGGGGATCTGGGCGGCGCAGATGCCGCTGGACAAGCGGGTCTTCGGCTCGGACTTCGACGACGTCGAGTTGCTCGGCAAGGCGCTGACGCGCAGACCCGCGTGGCCCGTGGCGGGCTGGGCGCTGCACCTGCAGAACGGCGCGCTGTTCGGAGCGCTCTACGCGAATCTCGCGCCGCGCACGCCGCTGCCCTCCTGGGCGCGCGGCCCGGCGGCGGCGTTGGGCGAGAACTTCGCGACGTGGCCGCTGGTGGCGCTCACCGACCGCCTGCACCCGGCGCGCGCGGAGCTGCCCGCGGCATTCGCAAACCCGCGCGCACTCGCGCAGTCGACCTGGCGCCATCTGCTGTTCGGCGTGGTGCTCGGGGAGCTCGAGCGGCGCCTGAACGCGCCCGAGGAGATCGAGGTGCCGGACTACCTGCAGACGGTCTCCTCCAACGGGCACGGCCGCATCGAGCATCTCGCGGCTGCGAGCTGAGCGGCATCGGCCAGTGCTGACAAGCCGCACCCGAGCGCGGCAACTCAGGCTCGGCGTCATTCGGCAAACCGTGCTAGATTCTACATAGAAAACTATGTAGAGGGGCTTGAAAATGGCTCGCGCGAGCACAAGAAAACAGGTAGCCGCATCACGAGCGCGCGGCCGTGCGTCGGGTCGAACCGCCAGCGCACCGTGGGGTCCGACGGAGATCCAGCGCGACTACCGGACACTGCTAGACCGGGCGAAGGACGCACCCCAGGAAGTGCTCGACTCCGATGGCGAGCTGCTGATCATCCAGACCAAGGATGTCGCAGAGTTCCGGCGGCAGTTGCAGGCTCAGGTCGCCGAGACGGCTCGCTTCCTGGCGATCTTCAACGAGCACCGCGAGGTGGCACCGCAGGAGTGGGCGATGCAGACCGCATACCCGTGGCTCGCCGCGCTCTCACGCGATGATGTCGCGGAATTCGCACGCGAGCTCGTGGCCGACACATTCGACGCCGCCCAGCGGGGCGCACTGGAGCACCTGGACGGCAACCTGCGCGCATGGGCCTCAACGGCCGGCGTCTACGAGCAGCCAGCCGCGATGCGGGCACTGCTCTCCCCGTTTGATCAGGAGAGGATCGTCGAGGTTCTGCCTCCCTCGGAGGGGCAGGTGCGGGCGGCTCAAGCGTGACGCGGGAGGTTGACGCGCCGAAGGGACGCTACTCCGGACGCCACAAGGTCTACTGCACGGTCTATCGAGACTGGAACAAGCTCTGCCAAAACCGTCCCGGGCCAATGCGGCGCTGCTACATCGAGCTCGCCGACAACCCGTTCCCCGCGATGCAGACCAACCGCCACCACCAACTAAAGGGCAAGCTCAAAGGCTTCTGGGAGTACGAGGTCGACGGCGGCGCACGCGTGCGCTACAAGCGCGGCCCCGAGGATCGCATCATCGTGCTCGTCGTCTACGCCGGCCCGGCCCCATCAGACACCCACTGACGTCCTGCGCTACCTCTCGCACTGAACACACCGATATTCCCGCGGCCTCCGCGTAAGCACGGGCGAGATTGGTGGGTAGCATGAGCACTCAACGCCGACGTAGCTCAGCTGGTAGAGCACCGCTCTTGTAAAGCGGATGTCGCCGGTTCGATCCCGGCCGTCGGCTCTGCTCGACACCAGATTTCCGGACGCCTCCCGCTCTGACTGGCCAGCCAGCCAGTATGATTGGCGCCGCTACTGGAGTGGCGTGCGTGCGCCGCGTCGGCGTCTAGGACGGAGGTTCGTGATGGAGTCGGTGGGCAGCGATCTGGACGAGGTGCTGGTGACCGAGCGCGAGCTCTGGAAAGCGGGTCCGCCGCACGAGCTCTTCGGACGGCTACGCCGGGAGTGCCCGGTGCACTGGACGAAGGCGATCGGCGAATTCCCGGATGAGCCGGGCTTCTGGTCGGTGACGACGGCGCGTGACATCCACACGGTGAGCCGCGACTGGGAGACGTACTCCTCAGAACTGGGCGGTGTGACGGCGGTTTCGGCGGTCTTCCCGCTGGAGCTGACGCGCGCGATGTTCATTGGGATGGACCCGCCGAAGCACGACCGCGTGAAGGCGCTGTTCCAGGCGGGCTTCACCCCGAAGCGGATCGCGGCGCACGAGCGCGCGATCCGCGAGATCGTACGCGGCGTCCTCGACCGCGTCGCCGCGCGCGAGACGTGCGACCTCGTGACGGACGTGGCGCAGCCGGCGGTCTCGCGTGTGATCGGGAGCTTCATGGGTACCACGCAAGAGGACGACGCGATCTGGGCGCGCCTGATGAACTCGACGCTGGGAGCCAACGACCCGGATCTGAACCCGGGTGGCATCGAGAGCGCGATGGAGCGCGACGTACCGGAGATCTTCGAGCGATGCGGGCGGCTGATCGCGGCGCGGCGGGAGCAGCCGACGGATGATCTGACGAGCGTACTGGTGCACGCGGCGGTCGATGGACATCGGCTGGAGGAACACGAGATCGTGATGGGCTTCTTCCTGCTCGTCGCGGCGGGCAACGACAGCACGAAGGGCACGTACTGCAGCGGGATGCGCGCGCTGCTGGAAGATCGCGAGCAGTACCGGCTGCTGCGGGAGGATCCCGCACTCGTTCCGGGCGCCGTGGAGGAGTCGCTGCGAATGTTTCCGGCGTTCGCTCATTTCCGGCGGACGGCGACGCGCGACACCGAGCTCGGCGGGCGGACGATCCGCGAGGGTGAGAAGGTCGTGATGTGGTACGTCTCGTCGGGTCGCGACGAGACGACCTACGAGGATCCGGACCGCTTCGACGTGCGGCGTAACCCCGAGCACCAGGCCTTCGGGGCGGGCGGGCGGCATTTCTGCCTGGGCACGGCGCTGGCGCGCCTGGAGCTGCGGATCCTGTTCGAGGAGACGCTCGCGCGCTTCCCCGAGATGGAGCTCGCGGGCACGCCGCGAACGGCGCTCTCACCGTTCATCAACCAGCTCAAGACGCTGCCGGTGAGGCTGACGCCGCAGTAGCGGTCGCGCCGGAATCAAAGGCGAAGGCGCGCGCGAGAGCCGAGCTGGGTGGCGGGCGGCGCGCTAGCCGACCTGCGGCTCGACGCCCAGTGCGCGTGCCTGCTCAACGGAGACGATCTCGCGGCCAAACGGCAGCAGCGATATGGGGATCATCTTGAAGCTGCCGAGTCCCAGCGGGATCCCGATGATCGTCAAGCAGAGCAGCAGCCCGGTCACGAGGTGGCCAAGCGCGAGCCACCAGCCACAGAGCACGAACCAGATGAGATTCGCAAAGGCCGACGCGGCGCCGGCGTCGGGGCGGCGGACAACGGTTTTGCCAAACGGCCAGAGGCTGTAGACGGCGATGCGCAGCGCGGCGAGACCGAAGGGAATAGTGATGATCAGGAGGAAGCAGATAACCGCCGCGATCAGGTAGCCGATCGCCATCCAGAGCCCGGCGAGCAGGAACCAGATGATGTTGAGCAGCGCCCGCACATGAGCTAGTGAAGCAGGTGTTCGAGCAGACTGCCGACTTCGTGCACGACGGTGCCGACGACCCCGCCGGACTGTGCGCCGCTGGGGGATTCCGATTCGCCGGTGCCGCTCTGCGCACCGGAGCTTTCACCACTGGGAGCGGAGCCGCTGGAGGATTCGCTCGGCGGCGCGGGCGCCGGGGGGCTGCCACCGGCATTCCCGCTCGGCGCGGCTTCGGAGCTCGATCCGGCGGCGGAGCCAACGGGTTCGCCCGGCGACGCTCCGGAGGACGCACCGCTCGAGCCGACACCGGCTTCGGCCGGCGCGGAGCCGGCACCCGGAGTGGAGCCGGTGCTCTGCGGAGTCGTGGCACTCTGGGTCGAGCCGGCGGGCGCGTTAGCAGCGGGAGCCGTGGACCTGGGGGCGGCGAGATGCTTCCCGGGCTGCGCGCGCGCGACACCGCGCGCGCGCAGTGCGGCGTCGACACGCGCTCCGACGAGTCCGCCACCGCTTGCGCGCTTGCCGCGAGTGGCAGCGAGATGGACGGCGCGACCGCGAGCCGCCGATGCGGGAGCGGCGCCGGTCGAACCGCGCGCGGTCGCCGCGGTGATGTGGGGTGGCACAGCGGCGAGCTCGGGGGAGTCGCGAGGGTGGGGGTGTCCTTGCAGATGCACAACGGCGGCCCCCGTGATCAGCGTGCCGGCGGTGACCGCGGCGATTCCACCCTTGAGCAGCAGGCCGCCGAGACCGGCGGTGCCGCCCCCGGCGGCGAGTTCGCCGAGCCGTTCGGAAGCGGGGGTGCTCTGCTCGGCGCGCCCGGTGAGCCAGGCGAGCCACGACACGGGGGTGAGTGCGGTGGTAGCGGTGCGCAGCGTCGCGCGGGCGCGATAGAGCAGGCCCCGAACGGCGCCGTCGGTGATGCCGAGATCGCTGGCGACCTGCTCGTGACTGTGACCGCCGACGGCGGTGCGGACGATGACCTCACGCTGCAGCTGCGGCAGTGCGGCGACCTCGGCGAGCGCCTCCCGCACGGCCAGCCCGCGTTCGAGATCGACCTGGCCGGCACCAACTCGCAGCGTTGGATCGGCGAGCCGCTCGCGGTCGTGCGCGGCATCGCGGACGGCGTTGACCGCGGTGTTGTGGACGACGCGATACAGCCACGCTTTGATGTCGCGTACTTCGGCGCCCCCGCGCAGCGCGATCCACGTCTTCAACAACGCCTGCTGAAGCACGTCTTCGACTCGCGCCTCGGGCAGCGATAGACGCCGGCAGTAATTCAGCAGCGGTCGGCGGTAGCGATTCACGAGAGCCTCGAAGGCACGCTCGTGGCCATCGCGCACAAGCGCGAGGAGTCGTTCATCCGACTGGGTCGCCAACAGGCGGGTGGATATTCCTGGACTCATAGCGCGGCCGCGGGCTAAGCCCGACCCGCGTGCCCCTTGCAACGCCTACGGCCGGCCACCCACCATCCTCGGTACCCATTAGACACGATCCCCACGCCTAGATCACGCGGCAATGGACGAAAAGCGCCCAAGTACGGCGCGAGGCGCGGCATCGGACACCGGATCGACTGTGACGCGAAGTGCGCGCCGACGAAAGAGCGGCCCGGGGCGGCCCGCCAGGATGGGCCGCCCCGGAACCGTGGCACACGCGGAACCCAGTCGCCGATGGAGGATGGAGCGCCATCGGTGACTCTGAGAGCGAATTCCGCGCGCAACTTTCGCTCGTAGTCCTTTAATGTCGGACGCCCTTAAGACACCGCTCTGCGGCAAACCTCACGCGGACTACCAAATTCTTTCGCGCAGGCGTCCCTCATCTCCTGACCTCGTACTCCCTGAAAGAGGGTATTGGTGCTGCCGCTCGGGTGGCTTGGAGCTGGGCTCGCGCGGCAGCCAATCGTCCGTAGGGCAGACGGACAAACCGGTGTAACGTCGCGACCGTCGCCGGGGCCGCGGCGTTTCAGACGGCCACCGCGCGCATCTGCAGGTGCGCGCCGACCTTGCGCTTGACGCGCTGCAGCGCGTTGTCGACGGTCTTCGTGTCGCACGCGAGGTGCTCGCCGACCTGCTCGTAGGAGAAGCCGTCGAGATAGAGCGAGAGCACGCGACTCTCGAGCTCGGAGAGCGCGGTCGAGAGGCAGCCGACGAGCGAGCGCAGCTCCTCGGAGGAGATCACCTGGTTGACGGGATCGTGCACGGTGGGTCCGGGGAGCACCTGATCGAGCGTCGGCATCTCTTCTCCCCCGGCGGCGGGCGTCGAGGAGAACGAAACGTACTGGTTCAGCGGCGTGTGCTTGTTGCGAGTCGCGGTCTTCACCGCGGTGATGATCTGGCGGGTGATGCAGAGCTCGGCGAAGTTGCGGAAGCTCGACTCGCGATCGGAGCGGAAGTCGCGAATCGCCTTGTAGAGGCCGACGAGGCCCTCCTGGATGAGGTCGTCGGAGTCGCCTCCGGCGAGGAAGTACGAGGAGGCCTTGAGGCGCACGAAGCCGTGGTAGCGACGCACGAGACGGTCGTAGGCCATGCGGTCTCCCTGTTTGGCCATCGCAATCAGGAAGCCATCATCGACCTTGACCTCAGATTGAGGGTTACTGGAGATACGTGCCACGAGCAGTTCCTTTCCCGGACTAGGACAGCCCGGATCGCTCAGTGGCGCACTCCTCCCCCGGCGCCAACTTCTTATGGATTCACTACAAGGTCAAGCTTAGGTTTAGCGTTACGTGCGCGAGGTTCGCACAGTTATGGAGCCTTGTCAAGGGTGGCGCGACGATTGTGCAAGATCTCGTACAGGATCGCGGCGGCGGCGGCGCTGACGCCGAGGGACTCCACGCGCCCCAGCAGGGGCAGCGCGATCAGCTCGTCGCAGGCCGCGGCGACGCGGGGGCGCAGGCCGTGCCCCTCGCTGCCGAGCACGAGCACTACTCCGCCGCGGTAGTCGGGGGTCTCGTAGGAGACGGGGGTCCGCGCGGCGCGCTTCCCAGCGGCGGCATTCGAGCGTGCGGAGGAGCCCTCGCCGGACGCGGACTCGTGCTGGAGATTGCCGGCGTCCGGCGTGTCCTCGGGGGCGCTGGCTCCATAGCTCCAGCAGCCGGCCTCGCGGGTCGCGAGCAGGAAGTCGGCGAGGTTGCGCACGCGCGCGATCGGCAGGTGCTCGACGGCACCGGCGGAGGCCTTGCAGACCGCGGGCGTGACCTCGGCGGCGCGGCGCTCGGGAATCACAACGCCTGTCGCCCCGACGCACTCCGCGGTGCGACAGATCGATCCGAGGTTCTGCGGATCCTGCACTTGGTCGAGCACGAGCAGCAGCGGGTTCTCGAGTTTCAGCAGCGCCTCGGCGTCGGCATAGGGGTAGGCGCCGGCACTCGCGCAGATCCCCTGATGGGCAGTGGATCCGCAGCGGCGCTCGATCTCCTCAGCGGCAGCGCTCCGTACGGAGACCGCGCGCAGCCACGGTTCGCGCGCGGCTCCGTGCGTAGCCCACACCTCTCCCACGTCCCGCGCGCGGCGACCGCGCAGGGCCTCCATCACGGGGTTGCGACCGTAGATGATCACAGTGGGATCAGCTCGAAGCCGGCGGCCGCGTCGCGGACCTCCCAGCCCGCGGCCGCGATCTCCTCGCGCAGGCGATCGGCCGCGGCGAAATCGCGCTCGGCGCGCGCTCGCTCGCGCGCGGTCGCGAGCGCGCGCACACTCTCGGGGGCCTGCGCGGCGGCGTCCAGCAGACTTTCCAGGCCAAGCACGTCGAGCATCTCACGCAGGTGGCTGTCCCCTGGAGCATCCCACCCGGGACCGGTGGCCTCGCGAATCCACTCGTTGAGGACAGCGAGCGCCTGCGGCGTGTTGAAGTCGCGAGCCAGCACCTCGAAGAAGCGGTCGCGCAGCGGCTCGAGCCCCGCGGGGGACTCCCCGTGCGCGAGTCGTCGGCCGGCCTCGCGAATGCGATTGACGTTGGCGCGCGCCTGCTCGAGGGCATCCTGTGAGAACGCGAGCGGCTGGCGGTAGTGGCCGCCGATCAGATACATGAGCACGGCATCGCGCCCCACCTGCTCCACGAGCTCGTGCAGCAGGGCGATGTTCCCGGTCGACTTGGCCATCTTCTCGCCGGTGAACTGGATCATCCCGTTGTGGACCCACATCGCGGCCAGCTCGCCGCCGCGGGCGGCGCGGGTCTGCGCGGCCTCGTTCTCGTGGTGCGGGAACACGAGGTCGGAGCCGCCGCCGTGGATGTCGAAGCCGACGCCGAGCAGACTCTCGGCCATCGCCGAGCACTCGATATGCCAGCCGGGCCGACCGGCGCCCCAGGGCGAGGACCAGGAGGCATCCTCGCCGGGCTTCTGCGCCTTCCACAGCGCGAAGTCCAGCGGGTCGCCCTTGCGCTGGGCGCCCTCGACCCCCTCGCCCTGATCCATGTCGTGCAGCTGGCGATGCGAGAGCGAGCCGTAGGCGGGGTCCGAGCGCACACGAAAGAGCACATCGCGACGCTCCACCTCGTCGTCACCGATGTAACTCACCACGTAGGCGTGGCCCGCCTCGACGAGCGTCTCGATGTAGGCGACGATCTCATCCATCGTCTCGGATGCCAGCGGCTCGTGGTCGGGGCGGCCGATCCCCAGAGCATCGGTGTCGGCGATGTAGGCAGCGGTCATCTCACGCGCGAGCTGCTCGCTCGCCACACCGGCGGCCGCGGCGGCAACGTAGATCTTGTCGTTGACATCGGTGACGTTGACGACCAGCGTCACCTCCAGGCCCGCGTGCTCGAGGAAGCGCTTCATCAAGCTGAAGAGCACGAACGGACGTGCATTGCCGATGTGGATGCGGCTGTAGACGGTGGGCCCGCAGGCGTAGATCCCCACACGACCGGGATCCCGCGGGCGCAGCGGCAGCAGTTCGCCGCTGCGAGTGTCGTGCAGGGTGATCGGCGGGCGCATCGCGCGCCAACCCTAGCGAGTACGGAGACTGGCGATCGCGAGAGCGGCGACACCCTCACCGCGTCCGACGAAGCCGATGCCCTCGCCGGTCGTGGCCTTCACGTTCACGCGCTGCGCGGGCAGGCCGAGCGCTTTGGCGAGGTTCGCGCGGATCTCCTCCCGATGGGAGCCCAGCTTGGGGGTCTCCATCATCACGGTGCAGTCGACGTTCATGACTTCCAGGCCGGTCGCGACCACGCTGGTCACGACGCCGCCGAGCAGCATCAGTGAGTCGGCGCCGCGGTAGCGCTCGTCGGTGTCCGGGAAATGCTCTCCGATATCGCCGAGACCGGCGGCGCCGAGCAGCGCGTCGATCACGGCGTGGACCAGCACGTCGGCGTCGGAATGCCCATCGAGGCCGAGCTCGTGGGGTATGCGGACCCCGCCGAGGATCAGCGGTCGACCCGCGAGGAGGCGATGGCAGTCGTAGCCGATTCCGCTGAGACTCATCGCACGGCCGCGCCGATCGGCTCCGCGCGGCGCGTGCGATGCTCGAACACGCTTAGCTCGGTGACGCCGCTGCGCTCGAGCAGTTCGAGTGCGCGCTCGTAGTCGGCCCCGACGTCTTGCGGACGGTGCGCGTCGCTGGAGAGCGCGACGGGCGCGCCGGCATCGAGGCACATCTCCAGCAGCTCGGGCGCGGGATAGAGCTCCTGTGTGCGCTTGCGCAGTCCCGCCGTGGAGACCTCGACCGCGATCCCCGATTCCGCGATGCCCTCGAGCGCGAGCTCGTAGTAGTGGCGCAGGTCTCCTTGCGGGCGCGGGCGCTCGGTGCCCCAGACCTTGACGAGATCGGGATGGGCGAGAATGTCGAAGAGACCGCTGCGTGCGGCCTCGCCGAGTGTCTGGAAGTAGCGCCGCCAGATCTCCTCGGCGCTGCGCCCGGAGGACCAGATCCCGTACTCCTCCATGTCGAGCGACTCGTCGCGCAGGAAGTGCACGGAGCCGACGACGTAATCGAAGTCGTAGGCCTCCAAGAGGTTGGCCATGCGGTCCTCGGTGCCCGGTATGAAGTCGGCCTCGATGCCCAGCTTGAGGTCGGTGCGCTCGCGCACGAACTCGCAGTAGGCACCGAGATCGTCGATCGCGTGCTCGCGCCAGAAGGGGTGTTGCCAGACATCCAGCGCCTGCTGGAAGCGATAGACGTGCTCGGACACGCCCAGCTCGACGATGCCGCGCTCGCCCGCGACTTCGCGGTAGCGCTCGACGTTGGTGCTCGTGAAGTACTCGGCGGCAGCCGCGTCGCGCCCGTCGGGGCGCAGGTGGAGGTGATAGTCGGTGAGCATTTTGATGATTGAGCGAGGGGCCCCGCTCGCCGGCCTACGGCCGGCTGCGCCACCCTCTGGGGGGCGATTCAAGCAGGCCGGCGCGCGAGGAGCAATTCCGCCATCGCGAGGTCGAGTGTGGTTGTGATCTTGAGGTTCTCGCGCGGCGCCGGCACGATCGCGACCGAGCCTCCGGCGCGCTCGATGAGCCAGGCGTCGTCGGTGGCCTGTGCGAGCACCTCGTCGGGGACGTCAAGCGCGCGCTGCAGCGCGGCGCGACGGAAGACCTGCGGGGTCTGCACGGCCCACAGTTCGGAGCGCTCGAGCGTCTCGCGCACCAGTCCGTCGCTGCCGGCGCGCTTGACGGTGTCGGTCACCCGAGCGGCGGCGATCGCGGCGTCGACTCGTCCGACGCGCTCATCTGGCTCCGCGACGGCCGCGAGCACGCGCTCGACCAGTTCGGCTGTGAGCAGCGGCCGGGCGGCGTCGTGCACGAGGACGAGATCCGTCTCTTGCCCGCCACCCGCGGCGGCGAGCGCAAGGCGCACGGACTCCGAGCGCACCGCACCGCCCGCGACACCGGTCGTGCCCTCGGGTGCCTGCGCGCCCGCGGGCAGAGCGACGACGATCCGGTCGATCGCGGGAGCAGCGCGCAGCGCATCGACGCTCCACTGCAGCAGCGTGCGTCCCGCGAGCTCGACGAGCGCCTTGGGGCGGCCCGGGTGGGCTATCTCAAGGCGCTCGCCGCGACCTGCGGCGACGATCAGCGCGACCGCCAAGCCCTGCTACTCGGCCAGCGCGAGCCTGCTGGAGGCGGAGTTAGCGAGTAGCTCGTCGAGATAGCTCTCGGCCTCGTCCTCGTCCTTATCGAGCGCATACATCAACTCGGAGGCGAGAATCTTCTTCGCGCGCGTGAACATCTGCTTCTCACCGGTCGAGAGACCCTTTTCGGTCTCGCGCAGTGCGAGGTTGCGCACGACCTCGGCGAGCTCGTAGATGTCGCCGGTCTTGATCTTGTCGCGATTGTGCTTGAAGCGCCGGTTCCAGTTCTTGGGCATCTCGGAGACTTCGTCCTGCAGGACGGCCAGAACCTTCTTGACGGTCTCCTCATCGATCACTCTACGCAGCCCTGCGATGCCTGCGTTCTCGGTCGGAACCTTGACCGTCATGTCGTTGTGGAGGATCTTGATCGTCAGGTACTCGCGAGATTCGCCGAGCACCTCCATCTCCTCCTTCTTGAGGGCACCTTGCCGGCGCCGTGGTGGGGATAGACGACGTGATCGCCCAGCTCGAACTCGATGCACTCGATCTCGGTGACGACCTCGAGATCCTCGATCAACTCGGCTTCGATTGTTTGGGGGGAAATGATGGTCCTCCTTTGTTCTGGCCGGCCAGGGGGACGGCGTTGACGTCGGGTTTCTGCCGCTAGGGGTACTGGCGGTTCATGTCTGCAGGTAGCGGTCCACGAGGTTGATCTCCTGCAAGCGGCGAAGACCCTCGCGGATGTCCTTCGCGCGTATCTCCCCGACGCCCTCGACTGCCTCGAGGTCGGGGTCGGTGGCGGCGAGCAGCTCATCGAGACCGCCGAACTCTTTGACGATCTCGCCGACTACGAGCTTCGGCAGCCGGGGAATGCGCGCCAGGATGCGATAGCCGCGGGGCGAGACCGGATAGTCGAGCGTGTTCAGCTTGCGGTCGTATCCGAGCAGCTCCGCGAGGCGCCCGAAGTCGAGCAGATCCTGATGGGCGAGACGCCCGACCTGATCGAGCGCGGAGGCGAAGGCCTCGTCGGAGTAGGCCGCGAGATAGTCCTGCGCCAGCGCGGCCTTTTCGGCGGCGGTGCCGACCATCGTCTCCTCGAGCTGCATCTCGATCAAGCGGCCCTCGGTGCCGAGCTCGACGATGTAGCGCTCGATCTCGACCGCCATCCGCGTGACCAGCTCCGAGCGCTGCAGCACGGTGAGCACGTCGTGCAGCGTCACGCCGCCCTCGAACTCGAGCGCGGTCAGTCGCGTGGAGACCTGATCGAGACGCGTGCGGTACTTGTCGAGTGTCGCCAGCGCCTGGTTGGCCTTGGCGAGCACGACCGGAATCTCCTCGAGGATGCACTTCGTGCCGTCGACATACAGCGAGACCACCTCGCGGCGTTGGGAGATCGCGATCACGAGCGCATCGGTCTGCTTGGAGACGCGCTCGGCGGTGCGGTGGCGAGTCCCGGTCTCGTGCGAGAGGATCGTCGGGTCCGGCATCAGCTGCACGTTCGCCATCGCGATCTTCGTCGCGTTCGCGTTGAGGATGATCGCGCCGTCCATCTTCGCGACCTGGTAGAGGAAGGCCGGCGTATAGTCGATATCGAGCTTGATTCCGCCGGAGAACAGGAAACTGATCTCCTCGGGCTCACCGATCACAATCAGGCCGCCCGTGCGTGCATTGAGGATGTTCTCCATCCCGTCGCGCAGTGCCGTGCCGGGCGCGACCATCTCCAGTGCCTTCATCAACCCAGGCTCCGGGCGTGCTTCTGTATCGAAATCTTCCCCGGATCGTGATGGCACTAACCAGCATTTTAGGGCATTTAGCCGCGCTTTAGCGCCTCCTTGGACGGATGCCCGCTCGCTACGCCGCGACTCTTGCCCTGCGGGGCTGCGCCTGGGGCAGCACCTGCGCGAGCGCCTCCCTAAGCGTGCCCGCCTCGCACGCCTCGCTCCCGCTGCCGGTGGGCGCGAGTACCTCACGCAACCCATGCCTCGCGGCCTCCTCCAGACGCCGCTCGGGGTGTCCGACCCAGCGCAGCTCGCCTGTCAGCCCAAGCTCGCCAAAACACGCGCGCGGAGAGCCGCCGAGCGGTACGCCGCGGCTGGCACTGGCGACCGCGAGCGCAACGGCGAGGTCGACGCCGGGCTCGTCGACGCGCACCCCTCCGACGACGTTCACGAAGACGTCCGCCCCACCGGTCCCGATGCGGCCATGACGGCCGAGGATCGCAAGCACCAACGCGAGGCGGTTGCGGTCGAGGCCCGAAGCCACGCGGCGTGGTTGCTCGAGCTCGGAGGGAGCGACCAGCGCCTGAACCTCAACCAGCAACGGCCGCGAGCCCTCCATCGCGGCCAGCATCACGCTCCCGGGGGCGCGCGTGGCCTCCGCAACGAAGCGCGCGGAGGCGTCGAGCACCTCGACGAGACCGCCCTGCCGCATCTCGAACAGTCCCGCCTCGTTGGTCGATCCGAAACGATTCTTGAGTGCGCGCAGCTCGCGATAGGGGCGCTCGCGCTCGCCTTCGAACTGCAGCACGCAGTCCACGAGATGCTCGAGCACGCGCGGACCAGCGAGCGCACCGTCCTTGGTCACGTGTCCCACGAGGATCGTCGCGACACCACGCTCCTTCGCGAGCTCCATAATCCGCGCGGCGACCTCGCGTACTTGCCCCACAGAGCCCGGCGCCCCACCAAGCTCGGCCGAGCGGAGCGTCTGCACGGAGTCGATCACGCACGCCTCGGGAGCCTCCGTGGCGAGCGCATCCAGCACGATCTCGAAATCGGTCTCCGCGAGGATCGGCACACGCAGCGCGCCGGGGCCGAGTCGCTCGGCGCGCAGTCTGACCTGCTCGGCGGACTCCTCAGCGCTTACATACAACGTTCGCCGACCCTCGCCGGCGAGATGCCCGAGGACCATGTTCGTCAGCGTCGACTTGCCGATTCCGGGCGCACCGCCGAGCAGCACGAGCGAGCCCGGCACGAGCCCTCCGCCGAGCACGCGATCGAGCTCTCCCACGCCGGTCGAGAGACGCTCCACGGGCGCCGCACCGACATCCCCGAGCGGTCTCGGCGCCGTGGCGCGACGGGCGCCGTCCGCACTCCGACGATTCGCTGAGCGCCCCCCTCTCAGCCCGCCACCACCAGCCGAGCCACGCTCCTCCACGAGCGTGTTCCAGGCGCCGCAGCCGGGGCATTGTCCGTGCCATTGGGCCGACTGCACGCCGCACTGCGAGCAGACGTGGATCGATTGAACGCGAGCCATCGCTGCAGCCTACGCGGCCCCGGGGACGCTACGGATTGCGCCGGCTACTCGGAGTCCGTGGACTCGTCGGGCGCGACGGAGTGTCCGTCCTCGCCCTCACCCTCGACCGCCGGGAGCTCCTCGCCAGCGGGTAGCTCGCCGCCGCCCTCAGCACCGACGCCCACCGGGGTCTTCTGCTTCTTGGGCTTGACGATCGTCAGTTTGACCTCGCCCTCCTCGCCCTCCGCCGCAGGATTGACGACGACGGTGGCCCCGGGGACCACCTGCTCGCGCAGGACGAAATCGGCCAGCGGATCCTCGATGTAGCGCTGAATCGCGCGACGCAGTGGCCGGGCGCCCATCGCGGGATCCCAACCCTTCTCGACGAGTAGATCCTTGGCGGGATCGGTCAGCTCGAGCTGCAGCTCGCGTTCGGCCATCGACTCGCGGATGCGCAGCAGCAGCAGCTCGACGATCTGACGGATTTCCTCCTTCTGCAGCTTGTGGAAGACGATCACGTCATCGATGCGGTTGAGGAACTCGGGCCGGAAGACCTTCTTGAGCTCGCCCATGATGCGGTTCTTCATATCGTCGTAGGTGATCCCGGTCTCGTCGTCGGAGACCGCGAAGCCCAGCGGCGTGTTGCGCGCAATCTCGGCGGCGCCGATGTTCGAGGTCATGATCACGATCGCGTGGCGGAAGTCCACGGTGCGACCCTGCGCGTCGGTCAGACGTCCGTCCTCGAGGATCTGCAGCAGAATGTTGAAGACGTCGGGGTGAGCCTTCTCGATCTCGTCGAGTAGCAGCACGCAGTAGGGCTTGCGCCGCACGGCCTCGGTGAGCTGCCCGCCCTCGTCGTAGCCGATGTAGCCGGGAGGCGAGCCGACCAGGCGCGAGACGGCGTGCTTCTCCATGTACTCGGACATGTCGATGCGCACCATCGCGTCCTCGTCCCCAAACAGGAACTCGGCAAGGGTGCGCGCGAGCTCGGTCTTGCCGACGCCGGAGGGGCCGAGGAAGATGAACGAGCCGGTCGGACGCTTGGGATCCTTCAGTCCTGCGCGGGAGCGACGGATCGCCTTGGAGATGACCTCGACCGCGGGGTGCTGACCGATGACGCGCTTGTGCAGTTCCTCCTCCATGCGCATCAGCTTCTGGGTCTCGGCCTCGGTCAGCTTGAACACCGGTATGCCGGTCCACATCGAGACGATTTCAGCGATCTCCTCTTCGCCGATCGCGGGGCGGTCGCCGGACTCGCCGGCTTCCCACTCCTCCTCGAGCTCGCGCTTGCGGTGGGTGAACTTGCGCTCCTTGTCGCGCAGCGCTGCGGCCTTCTCGAACTCCTGCGCCTCGATTGCGGCCTCCTTCTCGCGACGCGTGGTCTCGATCTGCTCCTCGAGCTCGCGGTTGGCGGGCGGGGAGGTCATCGACTTGATGCGCATCCGCGAGGCGGCCTCGTCGATCAGATCGATCGCCTTATCGGGCAGGAAGCGGTCGGAGATATAGCGGTCGGCGAGTTCGGCGGCGGCCCGCAGGGCGTCGTCGGTGATCTGCACCTTGTGGTGCTGCTCGTAGCGGTCGCGCAGGCCCTTGAGGATCTCAACGCTCTGGTCGATCGAGGGCTCCTCGACGCGGATCTGCTGGAAGCGGCGCTCCAGCGCGGAGTCGCGCTCGAGGTACTTGCGGTACTCGTCGAGCGTCGTGGCGCCGATCGTCTGCAGCTCGCCGCGCGCGAGCGCGGGCTTGAGGATCGAGGCGGCGTCGATCGCGCCCTCGGCGGCGCCGGCACCGACGAGGTTGTGAAGCTCGTCGATGAACAGGATGATGTCCCCGCGCTGAGTGATCTCCTTCATGACCTTCTTCAGACGCTCCTCGAACTCTCCCCGGTACTTCGATCCGGCCACTAGGGCGGCGAGGTCGAGCGTGTAGATCTGCTTGTTCTTGAGCAGCTCGGGCACGTCGGCGTTGGTGATGCGCTGCGCGAGGCCCTCGACGACGGCGGTCTTGCCGACGCCGGGCTCGCCGATCAGCACGGGATTATTCTTCGTGCGACGCGAGAGGATCTGCATGATCCGCTCGATCTCGGTCTCGCGGCCGACGACGGGGTCGAGCTTGCCTTCGGCGGCGAGCTTGGTGAGGTTGCGACCAAACTGGTCGAGCAGCTTCGAGGACTTCTTGCCTTCCGCAGGTCCACCGGAGCCGGCACCGGCGCCGGCGCCGGGCTGTCCCTGACCCTGACGGCGTCCGCTGGGACCGGAGAGCATGCGGATGACCTCGTTGCGGATCTTCTCGGAATCGGCGTCGAAGTCGAGCAGAATGCGAGCGGCGACGCCCTCGTTCTCGCGGACGAGGCCGAGCAGGATGTGCTCGGTGCCGATGTAGTTGTGGCCGAGCGAGAGCGCCTCGCGCAGGGCGAGCTCCAGCACCTTCTTGGCGCGAGGCGTGAAGGGAATCTGTCCGGAGGTGACCTCCTCGCCGGAGCCGACGATGCGCACGACCTGCGCGCGCACGCGCTCGACGGTGATGTCGAGGCTCTCGAGGACGCGGGCCGCGAGACCCTCCTCCTCGCGCAGCAGCCCGAGCAGGATGTGCTCGGTACCGATGTAGTTGTGCTTGAGCGTGCGCGCCTCTTCCTGCGCGAGAACGACTACCTGGCGGGCCCGTTCTGTAAATCGCTCGAACATGATGCTGGTTGGCCTCTCCGGTACGGGTATCTAGGCTCGCTGGGCGATCAGCCGCCTGGAAGGGTGGCTGACTTGGGGGGTGGGAATCCTTGTACCCACCTCTTCGTCGGAATCCCCGAGAAAGATGAGTCGCGTACTCCCATCGCCGCCATAGGACAGTCTACCAACGGCCCCCCGTGCCTCTTGCGCGCTTAGCGCATCGCCGGAAACATCACGACCTCACGGATCGAGTGCTGGCCGGTGAGAAGCATGACGAGGCGGTCGATGCCGACCCCGACGCCCCCGGTGGGCGGCATTCCGTGCTCGAGCGCCTGCAGGAAGAGCTCGTCGTGGGGCTGGGTCTCCTCGTCGCCCTGCGCGGCGAGCCGCTGCTGTGCGGCGAAGCGCTCGCGTTGAGCGTCGGGGTCGATCAGCTCGCTGAAGGCATTGGCGATCTCCATGCCGCCGATGAATGCCTCCCAGCGCTCGGCGAGACCGGCCCGGGAGCGGTGTTCGCGTGCCAGCGGCGAGAGTGCGAGGGGATAGTCGAACACGAAGGTGGGCTCGCGCAGTTGCGGCTCGACGTGGCTGGAGAACAGCTCGTCGACCAACTGCGGCCACGTGGTAGGGGAAGCCGGCGCGGGTAGACCGGCGGCGGCGATCGCATCGGCAAGCCCGCGAGCGTCGGGATGAGCCATAACGTCGACGCCGGTAGCCCGGCGGACGGACTCGACGAAATCTATGCGCGACCAGGGCGCGGAGAAGTCGATCGCTTCCTGCCCGCCGCGCGCGCGCGCGGGCGCGGGTGCGCGCGCGGCGGGGTCTGCGGGCTTTGGATCCTCAACGCCCACCGGAAGGGCGCGCCGGGGGCTCTCGATACCCACCGCAAGAGCCTGATCCGCGGGGGCGGCGGCCAGTCCGACGGCCGCGGCGGCGGCGCGCACAAGCGCTTCCAGGCGCGCGGCGGCGTCGTTGTAGTCGGCGTAGGCCTCGTACCACTCGACGACGGTGAACTCGGGGTTGTGCTTGGTCGAGATGCCCTCGTTGCGGAAGTCCTTGCCGAGCTCGTAGACGCGCTCGAGACCGCCGACGATACAGCGCTTGAGGTAGAGCTCGGTGGCGATCCGCAGGTAGAGCGTGCGGTCGAGCGCGTTGTGATGGGTGGTGAAGGGTCGCGCGAGCGCGCCCCCGTAGATCGGCTGCAGAACGGGCGTCTCGACCTCGACGAAGCCTTCACCGTCGAGATAGCCGCGTACAGCGGAGACGATGCGGGCGCGGTCGCGAAAGCGCCGGCGGACCTCCTCGTTGGCGATCAGATCGAGCTCGCGCTGGCGGTGGCGGGTCTCGACGTCGGTGAGACCGTGATGCTTGTCGGGCGGGGGCCGCAGCGCCTTGGCGAGCACGACGAAGCGCTCGACGCGCAGCGTGAGCTCGCCGTGACGGCTGCGCAGCACCGCACCATCGACGCCGAGCAGATCCCCGAGGTCGAGCGAGCGCAAACGCTCGAAGACGTCCTTGCCGAGGACGTCCAGGCGGGCGTGCAGCTGGATCTTGCCGCTGCGGTCGACGAGGTCGAGGAAGGCGGCGCGCCCCTGGCCGCGCTTGCCGGCGAGCCGTCCGGCGACGCGATGCACGTCCTCGGTCTCCTCGCCGATCGCGAGGTGCTCGTAGGCGTCGCGCACGTCGGCGATCGGCTCGACGCCGGGATAGGAGTAGGGAAAGTCCCCCTCGGCCGCGGTCTGGTGCAGCGCTAGCGCCTTCGCGCGGCGCTCGGCGATCAGCTCCTGGAGTCCGTGCTTTGCGCCGGACTGCGGCTCGCCGGCCGGCCCCGACGCGGACTCGCCGGCGCCGGCGAACTCGGGCTCATCGGTCCGACTCATGTCGGAAAGCCTATTTGAGGCCGACGTCGATCTTGGTGATCTTGAGCTTGCGCGCGGGGCCGCGCGGAACCTGGACGGCGACTTCGTCACCGCGCTTGTGGCCGATCAGAGCGCGTCCGACGGGTGACTCGTTGGAGAGCTTGCTCTCCTCGGGGTTGGCCTCGGCGGAGCCGACGATGGTGTACTTGACGGACTTGCCGGTCTTCTCCTCCTTGACGTGCACGACGGAGCCAACCTGAACCACCTCGGTGGAGAGCTCCTTGGAGTCGATCACGGTCGCCATCCGCAGCTTGTCCTGCAGCTGCGCGATGCGGCTCTCGAGCATGGCCTGCTCGTTCTTGGCGTCGTCGTACTCGGAGTTCTCGGTGATGTCCCCGAACTCGCGGGCCTCCTTGATGCGCTCGGCGACCTCGCGGCGACGCGCGGTCGAGAGCAGCTCGAGCTCGTCCTTGAGCTTCTCGAGTCCTTCGGGAGTGAGGATGACGTCCTTCGGCATTGGCTATCGCGTCTCGCTTGCGGTTGGTCTGGGAGTCGCGCCTGCGAACAAACAAAACCCGCCTCTGAGCGGGAAGTTCAGCGCCTGGCGGCCAGCAGCGAGCGCAGCAGTATAGCGATGGTCGAGATCGTGTCTCAGAGCTTCAGGCCGCGAACGCCGCGAACGCACCGGTGGCGGGCAGATCGTCCAGCAAACGCCGCACCTGTAGGAGGTTCTCGGCGCGCTGCAGGGACTCTTGCAGCGCGGTGGTGTGTGTCCGATCGAGCCCGAGGCGGACCACGTACCACGGATAGAACTTGCGCAGATAGCGCGCGGCGCGCTCGGCGCCGAGGTGCTCGACGGCGCGTGTCATCGTCCACTCGAGCTCCGCAACGACCTCCGCGCGGCGGGGCCCCGTGTCGCGATCGTCCAGGAGCTGCTCGAAGAGCCAGGGATTGCCGAGGGCGCCGCGCGCGAGCATCACGGCCGCGGCGCCGGTCCGCGCGAACGCGGCGCGCACGCTCGCAACGTCGTGCAGGCCGCCGGTGAGAATCACCGGCGCGGGGAGCGTGGCGACGAGCCGCGCGGCGAGCTCGTAGTCGGGCACGCCTTTGTGGTGGACGGCGGCGGAGCGGGGATGGAACGCGATCGCGGCGACACCGGCGTCGTGCACGAGGCGCTGAGCGAGCTCGAAGCCGGAGGTCTCGCCGGGGCGCTGCCCGGAGCGCAGCTTGACGGTGACGGGAATCTCACCGGCGCGTGCACCCGCCGGACCACGGGTGCCATCGGGAGTTCTATCCGGAGAGCCGCCGCGCGCGGGCGCGGGCGCGCACACGCGCGCGGCGGCCCCCTCGGCGGCGCCATCGACCGCGGCCCTCGCCACCGCGACGGCGCGTGCCGGATCGGCGAGCAGCGCGGCGCCGGAGCCGGTCTTGCAGACCTTCGGTACGGGGCAGCCCATATTGATGTCGATCGCGTCGGCGCCGGCCACCACGGCGCTCGCAGCCGCGGAGCGCATGATCTCGGGATCGTGCCCAAAGAGCTGGATCGAGGTGGGCCCCCCGGCACCGGCGGTGCGCTCCTCGGGATGGATGCAAAGCAACTCGCGCAGCGTGCGCTCGTTGCGGTAGTGGATGGCGTGGCTGGAGACCATCTCCGAGACGGTCATGCCGGCGCCGTGACGCTTGGCCTGCAGGCGCACGAACCAGTTGCCGATGCCGGCGAGCGGGGCGAGCAGCACGCGATTGGGCACGTGCAGCGAGCCGAGCATCCAGGGATCGGTTAGCTGGGGGCCAGCGGTCACGCATCCATTATGGATGGCTTCGCATCCTTCTCACGCGCGCGCGGCGGCGGCGGCGCGGTTCAGCAGTTGCGCGGTTCAGCAGTTGCGCTCGTAGATGAGCCGCAGCCCGGTGAGCGTGAGCAAATCGTCGACGGCTTCGATCGTGGTGGTGAACGGCACGATCGCACTGGCGAGCCCGCCGGTGGCGATCGTCTTCGCCTCGGGACCGAGCTCGGCGCGGAGGCGGTGAACGATCGCGTCGACCTGGCCGGCGGTGCCGTAGACGATGCCGGAGCGGATGGCATCGATCGTGGTCTTGCCGATCAGCGCGCGGGGCGCGGTGACGTCGACCTTGGGCAGCGCGGCGGCGCGCTCGGTGAGGGCCTCGAGCGAGATCTCGACGCCGGGCGAGATGATCCCGCCGAGGTACTCGCCGGCGGCGGAGACGGGGTCGTAGGTGATGGCGGTGCCGAAGTCGACGACGATGCAGGGGCCGCCGAGGCGCGCGTGGGCGGCGACGGCGTTGACGAGCCTGTCGGGGCCGATCTCGCGGGGGTTGTCGTAGCGGATCGGCATGGCGGTCTTGACGCCGGGCCCGACGACGAGCATTTCGTGTCCGAGGTAGCGCTTGGCCATCGCGCACCATTCGGGACCGAGGACGGGCACGGTGGAGGAGACGATCGAGGCGTCGATGTCGCCCATCGATACGTGGCGCAGCTCGAGCAGGTTGCGCAGCGCGGCGCCGAGCTGGTCGGAGGTGGACTGGCGGACGGTGGCGAAGCGCCAGTGCTCGCGCAGCTCGTCTCCGCAGAAGGTTCCAAAGTGGGTCTGGGTGTTTCCGACGTCGACGGCGAGCAGCATCGAACCGCAGCCTATATGCTCGTCGCAACGATTCGAATGGGGGCGCACAGATGAGCCAGATCAAGCTGTATGTGCTGTCGGGCTCGCACCCGTGCGCGGCGGTCGAAGTGGCGATGAAGCGCAAGGGGCTGCCGTTCAAGCGCGTAAACCTGATGCCGATGGCGCAGACTGTGATCGGTCCGCTGCGCTATGGCGGGGGGACGGTGCCGGGGATGCGCGTCGACGACGAGCGGCTGGTGGGCTCGCGCGCGATCATGCGGCGCCTGGACGAGCTCGTGCCGGAGCCGGCGATGGTGCCGGCGCCGGGCGACCCGGAGCGGGCGCGGGTGCTCGAGGCGGAGCGCTGGGGCGATGAGATCTTGCAGAGCATTCCGCGTCGGATCCTGGACGTGGCCTTCGTGCGCCGCCCGGCGTCGATGGCGAGCTTTGCGACGGACCTGCCGCTGCCGCTGCCGACCGCGCTGATGCGCCCGATGCTGCCCGTGATGGCGCGCATGATGGCGAGCAAAAACGACGCGCGCGATGAGACTGCGCGCGCGGACTTGCTGGCGCTGCCGGGTCACCTCGAGAAGATCGATGGGTGGATCGCGGAGGGCCTGCTGGGCGGGGAGGAGCCCAACGCGGCGGACCTTCAGATCGGCTCCTCGATCCAGCTCCTGCAGACGATCGCGGATGTGCGACCGATCATCGACGCGCACCCGGCGGCGGCGGCGCTCACGCGCTATTTCCCGCCGATGGCGGGCGAAGTCGAGGCGGGCGTGCTGCCGGCGGAGTGGCTGCCGGCGTTCGCGGCCTGAGAGAGCGCGGTGCGGCGCGCTGCGGATCAGCCGGCGCGAGGCGGTGGGGTCGATGGCGCGCGGTAGCACTCAGCCCGGGAGCGTCAGCGGCGGCGAGTCCCAGCGGACGCCCTCCCCCAACGGCAGCGCGGCCAGCGCGTCGGCGAGTGCGCGCCCGTCGGGAACGCGCTGCTCGAAGTCGAGCTCAAGCGCGGGAATCAGCACGAAGCGACGCGTGAGAATCTGCGTGTGGGGCAGCGTCATGCGCTCGTGGCGCAGCTCTAGCTCACCGAGCAGCAGGATGTCGACGTCGATCGCGCGTGGCCCATGGCGAGGTCCGCCGGCGGCACGGCCGAGCTCGCGCTCGAGGCCCTTGACTGCGTCGAGCAGCGCGAGCGGCTCTAGGGCGGTGCGTACGCGCAGACAGGTATTGAGAAAGCTCGGCTGGTCGAGAATCTCGCCGACGGGGTCGGTGTCGTAGACGGACGCGGACGCGAGCACCTCGACCGCGATGCGCGGCAGCGCGTCAACCGCTGCCTGAAGATACGTGCGGCGCTCGCCGAGGTTGGAGCCGAGCCCGAGGTAGCCGATTCTTTGCGCCATCGCGGAGGAACCTAGCCGCTCAGGAGCACAGCAGCCCGACCGAGGCGAAGCGCTCCAATGCCTGCTCGAGCTGTACAGCGGTTGGCGGATCCTCCGGCGAGGGGGTGGTGGAGACGAGCTCGTCCAGCGGCGACGCGCGATCGCTTGTCCCATCGAGCAGCCCGAGCAGCCGTGGCTCGAGGCTCCCTTCGAGCTGCACACTGGCGTGCAGCAGCGAGCTGACGGCGGGCGCGCCGGCGCCCCGTGCGGCGGGCCAGGCCTGCGCGAGCGCGTGCATGGCGGCCAGGATCGGCGGCTCGGAGGTCGTCAGTGAGAGACCCTCGGGGGTCACATAAATTTGCTCCCCCTGGGCGTCCTCCCGCGCGGCGAGCGCGGACTCGCGCGGGCGCACGGGCGAGGAGATCGCGAAGCGCTCGAGCACGCGGTCGTCGAGCTCGCGGCGGGCGGGCGCGTCGCCGTGACAGAGGAGGGTCTGGCGAAACATGCGATTGCGGAAGAAGTCCATGTCGCTGTAGCGCAGCACGCGCTCGGCCTGCTCGCGCAGCGCCTGCGCGTAAGGCGAGGGCGTCTCGATCTCAACGATTGTGCACATCAAGGCGTGCGCGCCTTCCAGCCGCTGCTGCGGATCCTCGACGTCGCGCCCGCCGGCGGCTCCCGGCGGTCCGGCTGGCCCCTGCGGGCCCTGTGGGCCGCTCTGGTTCCACGTGATCTGGGTCTCGTCTTTGACGCATTCGCGCGTGGGTTCTTCATTGACGCCGCAGGTTTGGCCAGGGTGGGATCGATCAGACGTTTGCCTCTTGCTGGCTCATCTGGTTCGTGGACTCCCCTGGCGATGACTGGCGTGCGGCGCGCGCGACGGGGCGCGTGCGGACTGGGCGCGAACCCAATCAGAGACATCGGACGCTGTCAAGACGCGCTGGACGCAAGGCGGACTAATGGCCGGGCTCGGGCACCGCGACGCTTGGCTCGCGCAGCGCGGCGGCCCCCTCGCGCAGCCCGATGCGCGCGTGCAGGCGGCGGAGCGGCCGTGGCGCCCACCAGGTGTGCTCGCCGAGGCGACCCATGATTGCGGGCACGAGCAGCGCGCGGACGATCGTGGCGTCGATCGCGACGGCGAGGGCGGCGCCGAAGCCGAGCTGCTTGACGAAGAAGACGTGCGAGGTGACGAAGGCGCCGATCGCGACGCAGAACAGCAGCGCGGCGGCGGTGACGAGCCGCCCGGTGCGCTCGAGTCCACGCGCGACGGCCTCGCGCGTGGGTAGCCCTTCGTCGTGGGCCTCCTTGATGCGCCCGAAGAGAAAGACGCCGTAATCGGTGGAGAGGGCGAAGGCGACGATGAACAGCAGCACGAGGTTGGACTCCTCGAGGCCGCCGATGGGGCTGAAGCCGAGCAGCGAGGAGAGGTGTCCGTCCTGGAAGACGAGCACGAGCAGCCCGGCGCCGACGGCGACGGTGAGCAGGTTCATGGCGAGCGCGACGAGCGGCAGCAGCAGCGAGCCGGTCATCAGGAACAGGAAGCCGCCGGTGACGAGCGCGAGGATCAGGAGCGCGAGCGGCGTGTGCGCGGCGATCGCGGTCTTCTGGTCGACGAACCAGGCGGTGGCGCCGCCGACGAGCAGCGCGGGGGCGCTCTGCAGTGCGCGCAGCCGATGCAGGAGCTGCTGGTTGGCGGGCGCGCCGTCGGTGCCGCGGGGAAGCAGTTCGATCTCCCAGGTGCGGCGGCCGAGGTAGCGCGGCGGCGCGACGCTGGCCTGGCTGCCGGCGGTGGCCTGCGCGCGGCGCGCGAGCGCGGCGATACGGGGAGCGACCCTCGCCGACCCACCGAACGGGCCGCGATGCGCCGCGTTGGCACCGCCCACGGCGGCGTCGCCTGCGCGAGCGGGCGGCGCGGCGTGCGCGACCATCGTGATTGCCTGGGAGCCGTCGACGGCGAACTCGCGGGTGAGCGTTTCGGCGAGGAGGCGCGGCTGCGCGGACTTGGGCAGGACGTGGGCGTCGGCGGGAGTTAGCGCGAGATGCAGCGCGGGCGAGGCGACGAGCAGCAGCGCGAGGCCGGTGATGAGGGCGACGAGACCGGGGCGACGCATAACGGTGCGCGCGAGCCGCGCCCAGAAGCCATCGTCGTCGGCGCTGGCGGCGCGCGCGGAGCTGCGTTGCAGCCACTCGGGCGAGAGCGCGTCGATGCGCGGACCGAGCGCGACTAGCAGGGCGGGCAGCACGATCAGCGAGACGGCACCGGCGCTGAGCGCGACGAGGGCGCCGCCGATCCCCATGGAGTAGAGGAAGCGCAGTGGGAAGACGAGCATCGAGGCGAGCGCGCCGGCGACGGTGAGCGAGCCGTAGAGAATGGTGCGCCCGGCGGTCTGCAAGGTGCGCGCGATCGCGGCGTGGATTTCCGATGGAAGAGGGGCCCGCCTCACCGGCGTCCCGCCGGCTGCGCCACCCTCTAGGAGCCCACGCGCGAGCTCCTCGCGGTAGCGCGAGAGGATGAACAGGCTGTAGTCGATGCCGAGTCCGAGTCCGACGCCGGTGACGAGGTTGACGGCGAAGATCGAGAGCCCGAGGAACTGATCGACGATGCGCAGCAGCAGGAAAGTGATGACGATCGCGAAGCCGCCGACGAGCAGCGGCAGCGTGGCGGCGACAAGCCCGCGGAAGACCCAGAAGGAGAGCAGCAACAGCAGCGGGAAGGCGAGTGTCTCGGCGGTGCGCAGGTCGGAGGAGGTGCGTTCGTTGAGTTCCTGAAAGGCGACGTCGTTGCCGCCGAGCAGCACGCCGCTGCCGACTAGCTGCGGACGCACCCGGGCGACGGCGGCAGCGGAGCGTTCGCGCGAGGCGTACGCGGCGAGCACGAGTGTGAGGCGCCCGTCGCGCGAGACCAGCGCGGGCAGCCGGGATCCGGATCCCGCCCCGCCGTAGTCGACGACGCGCTGAAAGCCGGGCTGCGCGGCGAGCAGCGCGGCGACGCGGCGCGCGGCGGCGGCGGCGGCGGGGTCCGCGCGCACGTCGCGCGCGGCGGGCACGAGCGCGGCGACGCCGTACGTCGCGGACTGGCCGGTGGCGCGTTCGATGGCGCGCAGCACCTGCTGGTTCTGCGCATTGGGATCCTGGAAGTCGGAGGATTCGCTCTTCAGCAGCGAGACGACCGGCGCCCCAACGGCGGCGGCGAGCAGGAAGACGGCGCCAGCGACGATCAGGATGCGCCGCGGGTGGCCGGTTGCGAATGCCGCGAGCCGATCGATCATCGCGGTGATTATAAGTGACTGCTAACTAACTGTCAAGCAACTGGGGATCGTCCGCGTGAGCGGGCGTGTATCGGCGGCTGGTGGGGGCGGTGCGTCCGTGCCCCGCCGCGGCGCCCCGTGGGATCCCCGCGGGCCTTACTCCTCGGCCTCGCGCCAGACCTCGACGGAGACTTCGTCGACGGGCAGCGCGATCGGGGGCTCGGGCTTGGTGGCCTTGACCCAGACGCCTTCGAGCTCGTAGTCGGCGAGCAGGCGCTCGGCGATCGTGCTGCAGAGACGCTCGAGCGTGCGATGGGAGCGCTGTTGGGCGATTAGCGCGACGAGCTGGCAGACCTCGGCGTAGTCGACGGTGTCCTCGACGCGATCGGTGACGGTGGCGTCGGTCTCGCCGACCTCGAGGCGCAGGTCGAGCATCAGCCGCTGCCCGACCTCGCGCTCGGCGTCGCTGACGCCGTGGTGGGTGTAGAGCGAGAGACCGGAGATCTCGATCGTGACGGTCTCGAGACCCTCTTCGCGCTCTTCCTCCTCCCCCCCGTCCTCGTCGTCCTCGGGGTCGCGCGCGTGCGCGTCGTCGGGGCTCAGCTCGTCGTCGTCGTCCATCGCGCGCCCAACGTAGCAGCCGCGGTGGCGAGCGCTGCGCGCGCGGGAGCGACGTCGTGCACGCGGAATACGCGCGCGCCGCGCTCGTAGGCGAGGACGCAGGTCGCCAACGTGCCGGGGAGCCGCTCCGCCGCAGCGACCGGCTCCGGCGCGCCGGCGGACGTCGTAACTCCGAACGGCTCCGGCGCGCCGGCCGACGTCGTAACTCCGACCGGCTCCGGCGCGCCGGCGGACTTCGTAGCTCCGAACGGCTGCGGAGCACCGACCGACTCGCGCGCACCGACGGCCGTGTCGGCGAGGATGCGCCCGAGGAAGCTCTTGCGGGAGGTTCCGACCAGCAGTGGCCGCCCGAGCGCGACGAGCTCATCGAGGCGGCGCAGCAGCTCGAGATTGTGCGCGAGTGTCTTACCGAAGCCGATTCCGGGATCGAGCAGCACGCGCTCCTCGCGAACTCCGTGGCCCACGGCGAACGCGAGCCGCTCGGAGAGGAAGGCCTTGACGTCGTCGACGACGTCCGCGTAGCGCGGTTCGCGCTGCATCGTGCGGGGCTCACCGAGCATGTGCATCAGACAGCAATGGGCCTCGCTCTCGGCCACGACGTGGACCATCTCGGGATCTCCGCGCAGCGCGGTGACGTCGTTGACGAGGCTGGCTCCGGCCTGCAGCGCGGCGCGCGCGACGGCGGCCTTGGAGGTGTCGATCGACAGCGTCGCGGCCTGCGAGGCGCGCTCGGCGGCGAGCCCTTCGACGACGGGCAGCACGCGGCGCAACTCTTGCGCCTCGGCGACGGGCTCGGCCCCGGGACGCGTGGACTCCCCGCCGACGTCGAGGATCGCGGCACCTTCGGCGAGGAGCTCGAGACCGTGAGCGACGGCGGCGCCGGGCTCGAAGAACAGCCCCCCGTCGGAGAACGAATCGGGCGTCACGTTCACGACGCCCATCAGGCGGAAGTCGCCCGGGACGCCGATCTCAGCTTTCAGGCGAGCTCCGGGCGCTCGGGGTCGGTCCCACGGATATCCGCGGTGCCACCGGCGAGACCGGGACGCGGCAGCGGACGCGGCGCTTCGCGGCCGGGACGATCCAGCGGTGCGGGCGGCGCGGCGGGCAACTCGGGCTTGTGGCCCTCTTCGGGACCGAAGACTTCGGCTTCGCTCTTGCCGGCGAGCAGTCCGATGAACTCCTCCTTCTCGATCGTCTCGCGCTTGACGAGAATCTCGGAGATGGTGGTCAGTCGATCGCGATGTTCGGTGAGGATGTCGCGCGCGCGCTTGTGGGCGACCTCGACGATGCGGCGCACCTCGTCGTCGATCTCGCGCGCGATCTCGTCAGAGTAGTCGGGCTCGGTGGAGAACTCGCGGCCGAGGAACGGCTGGCCGTGATCGTGGCCGAAGACGCGCGGGCCGAGCTTCTCGCTCATGCCGAAACGCATCACCATCTGCTTGGCGGTGGCGGTGACCTTCTCGATGTCGTTGGAGGCGCCGGTGGTGATCTCGTCGAAGACGATCTCCTCGGCGGCGCGGCCACCGAGCGTCATCGCCATCGTGTCGTTGAGCTCGGCGCGCGTGGTCAGAAAGCGGTCCTCCTGGGGCATCGAGATCGTGTAGCCGAGCGCCTGCCCGCGCGAGATTACGGAGATCTTGTGCACGGGGTCGGAATGCTCGAGGTAGTGCCCGACGATCGCGTGGCCCATCTCGTGGTAGGCGGTGATGAGGCGCTCTTTTTCGCTCATCACGCGCGTCTTCTTCTCGGGGCCGGCGATCACGCGCATGATCCCCTCCTCGAGCTCGACCTGGCCGATTTCGCGCTTGCCGGTGCGCGCGGCGAGCAGCGCGGCCTCGTTGATCAGGTTCGAGAGATCGGCCCCGGTGAAGCCGGTGGTCTGGCCGGCGAGGGCGTCGATGTCGATCTCCTTCGCCAGCGGCTTGCCGCGCGTGTGGACTTCGAGAATTTTGGCGCGGCCCTTGCGATCGGGCCGATCGACGGCGATCTGGCGGTCGAAGCGACCGGGGCGCAGCAGCGCGGGGTCGAGGATGTCGGGCCGGTTGGTGGCCGCGATCATGATGATGTTGTCCTTGGCTTCGAAGCCGTCCATCTCGACGAGCAGCTGGTTGAGGGTCTGCTCGCGCTCGTCGTGACCGCCGCCGAGGCCGGCGCCGCGGTGGCGCCCGACGGCGTCAATCTCGTCCATGAAGATGATGCAGGGCGAGTTCTGCTTGGCCTGCTCGAAGAGGTCACGCACGCGCGAGGCGCCGACGCCGACGAACATCTCCACGAAGTCGGAGCCGGAGATCGAGAAGAACGGCACCCCGGCCTCCCCGGCGACGGCGCGGGCGAGCAGCGTCTTGCCGGTTCCGGGCGGCCCGTAGAGCAGCACGCCGGTGGGAATCCGCGCGCCGAGCGCCTGGAACTTCTTGGGGTTCTCGAGGAACTCCTTGATCTCGTGCAGCTCCTCGACGGCCTCGTCGACCCCGGCGACGTCGCGGAAGGTGATCTTCGGCGAATCCGCGGAGAGCCGCTTGGCGCGCGACTTGCCGAAGGACATTACCTTTGAGCCCCCACCCTGGACCTGGTTGAGCAGGAAGATCCAGATCCCGAAGAAGATTAGGAACGGCAGCACGTAGGTGAGCAGCGAGAGGATCACGCTGCTCTTGCTGGCTTCGGTGTTGTAGACGACGCCGGCTTCGCGGAGTTGCTTCTTCAATTCGGGCGTCGTCTGATCGATGTAGCCGAGTTCGTACTTCTTACCGTCCTTGCGGGTCACTTCCAGCACGTTGCCCTTCGTCTTGAAGAGCACCGACTTGACTTCGTGCTGCGGGATTTCCTTGGTGACCAGCGTGTATTCGTTGCGCGGCGGACCGTTGCTCGATCCCGGCGAGATCAGTTTGGAGGCGAAGAACGCGAGCACGACCACGATCAGAATCGGGAAGGCGGCGCTCTTGAAGAAACGGCTCATAGCAAGATCTCAGTTGTGCTGGCGGCAGCTCGGATTAAGCGCCTACCAGCCGCTTAGCGTACCACGGAGGTCCGATTTTGCTGGGAAAGCGACGGCAGCCCGACGCCTGCTCGAAGACCGGCTGGGCGGCGCTAGTCATGTCTCACCAACGCCGCGACAAAGGGAAGGTTGCGGTGGCGCTCGGCGTAGTCGAGGCCGTATCCGATCACGAAGCGATCGGGGATCTCAAAGCCGACGTAGCGCGTCGGCAGGTCGACCTTGCGCCGCTCGGGCTTGGTGAGCAGCGCGCACACCTCCAGCGAGCGCGGGTTGCGCGAACCGAGGTTGCGCAGCAGGTATTGGAGCGTGAGCCCGGAGTCGACGATGTCCTCGACGATCAGCACGTCGCGGCCCTCGATCGCGACGTCGAGATCCTTGAGGATGCGCACGACCCCGGAGGAGTCGGTCGCGGACCCGTAGGAGGCGACGGCCATGAAGTCGACCTCGACGGGGATGTCGATCAGACGCATGAGGTCGGAGAGGAAGAACATCGCGCCCTTGAGCACCCCGATCAGCAGCAGCGAGCGCGTCGCGTAGTCCTGCGAGATACGCTCGGCGAGCTCCGCGACACGTCGACGGAGATCCTCAGCGGCGACGAGCACCTCGCCGACCTCGGATGTTGCGCTGGCGCCGACGCCGGGCTGTGCGCCGGCGACTCGCTCCGGGGGCATGAGGGCCACGCGCGCAGTGTAGGCGTATCCCGGCGGGCCCGTGCCTGCGCGTCTCCCGGCCCCCGTCGGCGCGCTCAATCCCGTGGGGGCAGCGAGACCATGCGCAGGCGCCCCTCCTCGATGACGGCGCTGAGCAGACCGCCGACATGCAGCTCGGCGCGCCCGCCGCGACGGCCGAGCGCGAGGATCTCGCTCACGCGAGCACCGGCCTGCGGAACGAAGCTACCGGCGGCCTCCTCGGCGAGTCGGATGACGATCAGGCGCGCCAGTGCCTCGGGCAGGCGCGCGAGCTGCTCGATCGCGATGCTCGAGGCGCCTTGTAGCTCGGCGTCGAGCAGCGCGTCGAGCAGCTCGGCCTCAGCGCGCAGCAGCTGCGCGGTGTGCAGCACATTGGCCTCCGCGGCCGGGTGCACCGCTCGCAGCGCCGGCACCAGGCTGTGTCGCACGCGCGAGCGCGCGTAGCGCGCGTCGTCGTTGCTCGCGTCTTCCCGCCAGCTCAACCCTCGCGCGTCGCAGTAGGCCGCGGTCTGCTCGCGTGTCAGCCGCAGCAGCGGGCGCACGAGACGATCCGCGCGCGGCGCGACATCCCGAGCAGCGCGCGCCGGCCGGGCGAGGCGGCGAGGCGATAGAGGATCGTCTCGACCTGATCGCTGGCGGTATGCCCGGTCGCGATTAGGTCGCGAGGGGGGGCTCGTCGCTCTCTCCGGACACCCCGCCGCGCGTACGCGCGCGCGCGGCGCTCGAATCCCGCGCCACGCGTTGCGCCTCGCGGTAGCGCAACTCGCGTGCCCACGCCTGCAGATTGCCGCCGGAGGCGGCGGGCCGCGGCGCGCGCACGACCTCAAGCTCCACCCCCAGCCGACCGCAGAGCTCGCGGCAGTGGCGCTCATCGCCGTCCGCCTCGGACGCGCAGCCCGTAGTTGACGTGCAGCGCGCGCACCGCGCCGGGCGCGCAGATCGCGACCGCGAGATCGAGCAGGCAGACCGAGTCGCGTCCGCCGGAGAGCATCGCGAGGAGCGGTCAGTGTGTCGGCAGCAGACCGCTCGCTTGCACGCGCGCGCGGATCTCCTCGACGCTCATCCGCGCGCGTCCTCGACGCTCATCCCCGCGCGGAGGCCAGGAACAGCTCGGTGGGCTCCGAGAAGCCCTTCGAGACGGATCTCGCCGATCAACTCGAACGCGAGCCCGTCCACGCCGTCGGCGATGTCGACCACGGTGCGCGTGACGAGCACCTCGCCGCCGGCGGCTCGAGCGACGACGCGCGCGGCCTGGTTGACCTCACGGCCGTAGTAGTCCCCGTCGCGATAGATGGCCTCGCCGTAGTGGATCCCGATACGCGGCGGCGGCACGCCCGCGGGAGCGCGCGCCTGGAAGCCGACCGCCCACTGCGTCAGCGCGACGGGGTCGAGGCGACGGTCATCACCTCGTCGCCGAGCGTCTTGAGCACGCGCGCGTCGATCGGCAGTGTGCGTTCGACCTCCTCGACGAAGCGCTCGACGGCGCTGACCGCGTGCTCGTCGCCCTGTTCCTCGGTCAGACGGGTGTAGCCGGCGAGATCGGCGAACGCGATCGCGACCCGCAGGCGGCCGAGCTGCAGCCCGTGCTCGCCCATGTCGGCCTCCATGTGTCCGATCACGTCCTGCTCGACGAAGTGCGCAGAGAAAGCGTCCGTGCATCCAGTTCATCAGCGGCGCCGTGAAGGGCAGCAGCTCGCGCGCCATGCCATCCATCTGCGCGGCGATCTCGCGCCCGGGAACTCCCTCGCGCATCAGCGGCTCGTGGATGTACATATGGAAGAGACGTACCTCGGTTTCGGCGATCTGCGCGAGCGCCTGTCCCCAGACGCGCGCGATCTGCATGAAGGCGGCCTCGGGCAGGCCGGCTTGCAGCATCGCGGCGACGTACTTGAGCATCTCGAGATCCTCGTCGGAGATCGCCTCGACGGACAGCGCGCTCAGACCGAGCGCCACGATGATCCGCTCGATCAACTCCGGCGAGAGACCGGTGGCGCGCGCGGTCTGCCGAAGCGTGTTGCGACCCTCCGGAGCGGACAGGAACTCCTCGACGTCGCCGAGCGCGAGGCGCCCGCTCTCGCTGGCCTCGCGGATCTGCTTGACGCTGTATCCGCGCTCGCGCAGACGCGCCACGATCCGCACCTGCGCGGCCGCGGCGGGGGTCCAGCTCCCTTCGTACTGGGCGACCAGTCCGCCCTTGACCCAGCGCCTGACGGTCGCGGGCGAGACCCGCGCGCGCGCGGCGGCCTGTGCCAGCGTCAGTCCCCCCTCCGTGGCCATCTGCGCGCTCAGACCTCCAGGTGCGGGTATTCCGCCGCGACCATCGCGCGGTAGCGCTCGTAGACCGGTCGCGTGATCGGGATCAGGCGCAGCGCGGCCGCGACGTCCCCCCCGGCCTTGATCCGGCGGCGCGCGATCGCCAGCGGCACGTTCTCGCGCCCTTGGAAGTAGCGGTTGGCGGTCTCGCGAGGACATCTTCATGCGCACCTTGGGCTCCCAGTCGACCTCCTCGCTCCAGACCCAGTGCAGGTTCTTGCGCTCGCGTCCGCGGCGCGCGCGGATATTGAGGACAAGCTCGAAGTCTTCGAACTCGAACCGTTGCGGCACGTCGGCGTCGCGCAGCTCGGACCCATCTCGGGATCGTCGCTCATGATCGCGAACAGCCGGTCCATCACCTCGCGAAACTCCGCGCGCGAACGAAAGGGGGTCGCCATGACGGGGAGTCTAGGGCCAGGCGCCCGCGGTTCGACGGGCCCCGTAGAGTCGTGCCGGTTGTGAGCTCCGCGGCCCCCATCCACCTGCACCCGACGGCCGCGCTGGCCGAGCGCGTGCTGCTGCCCGGAGATCCCGGCCGGGCCCTGGCGCTCGCGCAGATCCTGCTGGAGAAGCCGCTGATGTTCAATCATCATCGCGGCCTCTGGGGCTACACCGGCAGGGCCGCCGATGGCGAGCCGCTGACGATCCAGAGCACCGGCATGGGCGGTCCGTCGGCGGCGATCGTGCTGCAGGAGCTGATCGCGCTCGGCGCGCGCCGAGCGATCCGCGTGGGGACGTGCGGCGCCCTAGACGGCGGCCTGGAGCTGGGCGAGGTGCTCGTCGCTCGCGAGGCGCTCGCGGCGGACGGCACGAGCCGCGCGCTGGGCGCCGGTGAGCGCGTCGCCGCGGACCGCGCTCTGACGGAGCTGCTCGAAGGGACCGCTGCGGCTGCGGGCGCGACGGTGGTCAGCACCGACCTCTTCTACGAGCCGGCACGCAGGCGGACGCGCGAGCGCGCCTGGCGCACGGCGGGTGCCGTCGCCGTTGAGATGGAGGCGGCGACTCTATTCGCGCTCGGCGCGCAGCTCGGGGTTCCCGTCGGATGTGCGCTGGTCGTCTCGGACCTGCTTCCCGACGACGAGCGGCCCTCCTCCCGGCCGTCACGCGCGCGCATCGACGACGAGTCGCTGCTCGCCGCCGCCGAGCGGATGGGACGCCTCGCGCTCGACGCGCTTACGGTTTAGGGCGTTTGGCGGCGGTGCTTTTGGAAGCTTTGGCGGCGGTGCTTTTGGAAGCTTTGGCGGCGGTGCTTTTGGGAGTTTTGCCGACGGCGCTTTTGGGAGCTTTGCCGGCTGTGCTTTTGGGAGCTTTGTCGGCGACGCTTTGGGAAGTTTTGCCAGCGGCGCTTTTGGGAGCTTTGCCAGCGGCGCTTTTGGGAGCTTTACCGGCGGCGCTTTTGGGAGCTTTACCGGCGACGCCTTGGGAGGATTTGCTGGCGGCACTTTCGGAGGGTTGACCCGCGGCCCCCTTGGAGGGCTGGCCGGCAGCATTACGGGCGAGCTTGGCGCCGGAGCCCTCGCGCAACTCGCCGAGCGTCTTTGAGAGTCCCTTCAGCTGCTCCTCGATCGCGCCGAGGCGCGAGTCGATCGATTGTCCGGGGAAGGTGCGACCGAGGCGATGCACGCCATCCTCGATCCCCTCCAGCCGCTGCGAGACCGAGCGCAGACGACGCGTGAGGCGTTCGACGTCTGCCGCGGAGGGCAGGTTGAGCGCGCCCATCGCGAGCTCCTGGGCCTGCGTGGCCTTCTCGCGGGCGTCGGCGGCGCGGCCGAGCGCACCGTGCAGCACGGGGCTCTCGAAGAGGTCCGTCAGGGCCTTGCCGAGCCGATCCTCCGTGCTGCTGGTCAGGCGCTCGCGCAAACCCTTGGTCGCGCTGGCTTCGGACATTCCGGACACTCCTCGTTTCGCTCGTCGCGGTCGCAGGAAGGATACGGTGCCACCGTGGCCGAGCGTCTCTTCCTCTTTATCCAGATGGAGTTCCCGTGGGAGCTCGGCCCCGCGGATGGCCGTTATCTGCTGCGCAGCTATGCCGACGGCGAGCCGGAACGGGTCGTCGTGCTGGAAACCCTCGGCGCTGCGCGCGCGCACGGGCGGCTCGCGGCGCGAAGACGTCCGCAAGCCGACCCCAAACCGGAGCCCGAGCCCGTAGCCAGCACGCGCGCCACGGTGATCGATCCGGTCTCGGTGTCCGCGGAGCGTCAGGCACAGGCGTGGCTGGCGGATATGGACGCCGAGCGCGAGGCGGGCGCGGCGACGGCGGCCATCAACCGGATGCTCGCCGCGTACCGCGTCGCGACCGCCGATCCGCACCTGCACGAGCTCTCACCCGCGCGAGCGCTGATCGTGCGAGCGGGCTGGGGCGAGGGCGAGCAGGTCGCGTATGGCGACTGGCTGCACGCTCGCGAGCTGCGCTGGCGGGAGCCCCGCGGACCCCAGATGCGACGGGGGTTGCGCGCGCAGGAGCATCTCGCCGCGCTGCTCGGCGCGCGTGAGCCGATGCTGCTCTGTGAGGAGCTCGCTCTGCGCGCGCGTCACGATCTCGACGCGGGACGCGCGCGGCATGCGGCACTGGAGCTCGAGCACGCCTACACCGCCGCGCTCACCGAGCTGCGCGAGGAGCGCGCGGCCGATCTGAGCGCGCGTGTCGACGAGCTGGCGGGATTGAACGCGGGTGTCGGCGCAGAATGCACGCGCCGCGTTCGCCGACGGCGCCGAGCAGCTCGACGCGGACGCCGTCGCCCACGCGCTCGTCCGCCTGGAGGCGGCGCTGCGCGCGCGGGCGGCGGCGGGCTTTCAGAGCTGACGCGGCGTCAGATGCCCTGACCGTAGTTGCTGCAGCTCGCTTTGAACGACAGGTTGGGCTCGAGCTGAGCTGGTTGAGCACGTTCTGCAGCGCGGGCGAGTCGTCGAACATGCCGATGTGCGCGACGGGATCGCTCGGGCACTGGTTCTGGATGGTGATGTCGGTCACGTTCGCGCCGTTAAGGAACGCGTGCGTATATGGGGTGACGACCTCGTCGTGCGTGGTCTCGATGACCGCGTAGCGCACGCCGGAGGCAAGCGGTTCACCGGCGCCGAACAGCTTCTTGATGAACGCCGAGTTTTCCTCCTGTTCGGGGAGCGACGGCGCGCCGAAGAATTCCAGCAGGCCGGTCGTGAATTCCGACGCGAACGGGAACACTTCGAGCAGCGTGGTGACCCCACTGAGCGTCGTGCCGTGGTTGCTCGGCGCGAGCCCGACGAGGACGTTCACCTTGGGGGCGCCACCAAGGAAGTGGATGTAGTAATTGGGCATCATCCCGCCCTGCGAGTGCCCGACCAGGTCGACCTTCGCGGCGCCCGTTTTGGCGAGCACGCGGCTGATGAACGAGCTGAGTTCTTCAGCGGAGCGTTCAATGTGGCCCAGCCCGTCGATGCGACCGGGGGTGATGAACGGGATGATCGGCAGCGAGGCCGCTGTTTCGCCGTAGTTGAAGGCGTAGACGCAGTAGCCGCTGTTGGCGAGCAGCGGCGCGAGCGTAACCCAGTTGGACCCCTCATCGGCGAGCGTCGCGTGGACGAGCACCACCGGATAGGGGTGCGCCGCGGTCGGTTTGCAGCCATTGTTCGCCCCCACGACCGTTTCCGGTTCCCACGTCTCGTGCCAGATGGCTTCGCCCAGCGCTTCGCTCCCGTATGGCACCCGGTAGCTCGCGCTCGCGGGCGCAGCCGCCACGACCATCGTCAATACGACCGCCGCTGTGGCGGCGGCCATCCCCATGACCCTAGACATCGCAATCCCTTTCTTTTGCCTATTCCAACCTTCAGATTATTGTGATCATAATCGATCGTTCTTTCCGCGGCCAACGGCACTACCCCGACGCCGCCACGCCGTAAAGTGCACGCAATGGATCCCACGACGACAGCCCTCGGCACGTGGAGCGGCGGGCGCTTCATGCACTTCGGCGAGCCACTGGAGGACGTGCGCCTGCGCGCGCTGCTGCGCCCCGGCGCGGGGATCGACACGGTGCTGAGCGCGGACGTCTACGGCGAGGGCGCCGCCGACGACCTGCTGGGCGAGGCGCTGCGCGGCGTCGAGCGCGAGAGCTACTGCCTGGTCGGCGCGATCGGGCACGACTTCTACACGGGCGAGCGCGAAGGCGCGAAAGGCTTCCCGCGCTTCACCGACGCACGGCTGCGCGCGCGAAGCGGACTACGGCGACTACATCCGGATGGCCACCGAGCGCAGCCTCCAGCGCATCGGGGTTGAGCGCTTCGACCTGCTGTTGCTGCACAACCCGGATCGCGTCGGCTACAGCAGCCCCGCCGTGTGGGACGGGATGCAGGCGGTCCGCGAGGCCGGCCTCACACGACTCCTGGGGGTCGCGCCGGGACCGGCGAACGGCTTCACGCTCGACCTGATCGACTGCTTGGAGCGCTTCGGCGTGCTCATCGACTGGGCGATGATCATCCTGGGGCCGCTGGAGCCGTGGCCGGGCGAGCTCGTGCTCGACGCCGCCGCCGCGCAGGACGTCAGCGTGATCACGCGCGTCGTCGACTACGGCGGAATGTTCCACGACGATGTGCTGCCGGGCCACGACTTCGCGCAGTACGACCACCGCCGCTTCCGGCCCGCGGGCTGGGTGCAGGAGGGCCGCGAGAAGCTCGAGCGGATGCGTCCCTATGCCGAGCGCCACGCCCTGACGATGCTCCAGCTGGCGTGTAAGTGGAACCTTGCGCACCCCGCGGTGCGCTGCGTCGCGCCGACGCTGATCCAGGAGAGCGGCCCCGACGCGCGCCCGATCGAGGATAAGCGCGCCGAGCTCGCGGCGCTACTTGCGCTCAGTCCGCGAGGCGCAGCTGAGCGAGACCGAGATCGCGGAGCTGCGAGCGATCGGCGACAACACGGGCTGCATGGCGCTGAAGGGTGCGAACGCGGAGCACGAGGGCGCGCCGCTCGCGGACCGCTGGCCCCTTGACGAAGAGCTCCGCGCGCGCGCCGCCACCGCGGGTATCGATCCCGCCACGATGACCCCGAGCGCGGTCGCCACGCAGCCGAGTACCTGAGTACCTGCTGAGTGTCGCGCGCGGGCACGGCGAGCGCGCGCGGGCTCAAGCAAAAGCGACCCCCGCCGCGCGCGTGCGTACGCGCACGCGCGGCGGGGTGGCCCTCAAACGAGAACCGCCCGCGGCCCTACTTCCCCTGAAAGCGCGGCGCGCGTTTGCCGAGGAACGCGGAGATGCCCTCCTTGGCGTCGGCACTTTGAAAGACGGTCGCGAACGCGCGCTTCTCGGCCTCGATCCCCTCGTCCAGATCGCCGGCCGCGGAGACCCGCTTGATCTGCTCGAGCGCCAGCGGCGCCTGGCCGGCCAGCTTGCGCGCCCACGCGAGCGCGGTGTCGAGCAGTTCGTGATCCTCGACCACCGCGCTGGCGAGGCCGTACTCGTAGGCCTCTTCGGCCTGCATGGGATCGCCGACGAGATTCATCTCCAGCGCCTTGCTCTGGCCGACGAGGCGCGGCAGGCGCTGCGTGCCGCCGAAGCCGGGAATGATCCCGAGCTTGATCTCCGGCTGGCCGAACAGCGCCGAGCGCGCCGCGATCCGCAGATCGCACGCCATCGCGAGCTCGCAGCCGCCGCCGAAGGCGAGGCCGTTGACCGCGGCAATCGTCGCGATCCCCTCGCTGCCGAGCTCGCGGAATAGCGCGTGCGCCTCGTGGATCAGGCGCTCACCGCCGGCCTCGTCCATCGAGGTGAACGCCTTGATGTCCGCGCCGGCGCTGTAGAGGAAGGGGTTCGAGGACGCGATCACGAGCGCGCGAACGCCGCTCTCCTTCACCTTCGCCCAGACCTTGCCGAGATCCTCGATCACGCTCGGCGCGATCGAGTTCATCTGGCCGTTCGCCAGCCACGCGATCGCGATGCCCTCCTCGCGGGTCTCGAGCTTGACGACCTCGCCGGGCTGCTCCCCGTCGGCCTGCGGGTAGGCGTAGAAGCCCTGCCCGCTCTTCTGCCCGAGCCGGCCCTGCGCGACCAGGCGCCGCAGGATCGTGGGCGGCGCAAAGCGCTCGCCGTGGCGCTCCTGCGCGCTCTCCAGACGCTCGAGGATCGTGTCGAGACCTTCGATGTCGGCCTTCATGAACGGCGGCAGCAACCCCCGCCGCGGGTCCAGGCCCGCGCCGGCCATCAGCCCGAAGTCGATGTCGCGATGCACCGCGACGCCCTCCTCGAGCACCAGGCACGCCTCGACGAATGTCTTCAGCGTCAGTAGCTCGACGAGCTGCTCCACGTCGGGCTCGCCCTCGCCCGGCAGGTTGGGCTCGCCGGCGGCGCTGTAGAAACCCTCGCCGCCGGTCTTCGCACCGAGCTTGCGTTCGGATACGAGCTTCTGCATGCCCTTAGGCACGTAGAAGCGCTCCTCGCCGTAGGACTCCGCGAGGTGTTCGGCGACGTGCAGCACGGTGTCGAGGCCGAGCAGGTTGACGAGGAAATAGGGCCCCATCGGCACGACGTTCGCCGCGCCGACGCCCTCGTCGATCGCCTTGATCGACAGGCCCCGCTGCTCCTGCTCGCGCCAGATCTCCGAGATTCCCGAGTTCAGGATGCGGTTGACGACGAAGCCCGGTACCTCGGCGCAGGCGATCGGCTGCTTGCGGATCGCCTGCGCGAACGTGATCGCAGCGGTGACCGTCTCCGGCGTGGTCTCCTCGCCTTCGACGATCTCGATCAGCGGCATGATCGAGGCGGGGTAGAAATAATGAAAACCCACAACCTTGTCTGGACGAAGGGTCGCTTCGCCGATCTCGGTGATCGACAGCGAGGAGGTGTTCGAGGCGAGAATCGCGTGGCCGGGCGTCGCGGCGTCGAGCTCGGCGAAGACGGCCTGCTTGATCTCCATGCGCTCCGGCACGGCCTCGATCACGAAGTCGACGTCGCCGAAGCCCGCGTAGGAGGTGCTGCCGTGGATGCGCCCCACGATCTCCTCGATCTGCGCGTCGCCCTGCTCTTGGGTCAGCTTGCCGCGCTCCACCAGTTTTCCGACCTGGCCGGCGGTCACGTTGCGGGCCTCCTGAAGCCCGGCCTGCACGAGCTCGTCGTTGATGTCCTTGAGCTCCACGGGGATCCCGGCGGCCGCGATCGTCTGCGCGATCTGGCCCCCCATCGTCCCCGCGCCAACGACCGCTGCCTTGAACACGAACATGCCGGCTTTCCTCGATTCTCTCGCTTCGACGGTTGATCTCTCGCGCTGCTCGACGCGGGAGCCTAACGAGTAGTCGTCTGCGCAGCGCACCTCCAGACGTCCACGCGGGTTTGAACTCAAGGATGCACCGGGCAACGCAGTCGCAGGAGCCGAGCCAAGGGCGAGCTACGGACCGGCTACGAAGACAGTGAAAGGGTGAGCGATATGGGTAGGAGCACGACCGGATTTATGAGATGCACCGCGCGAGCGGCGACACTGCTCGTCCTCGGGCTGCTGACGCTGGCGCTGCCGGCGGGCGCCCTGGCGGCCTCGCCACCGACCGTCACGAGCGGCGCTGCGCGCTCCGTCAGCTACAGCTCGGCGACGCTCACCGGCACGATCGACCCGCGCGCGAGCAACACCTCCTACTACTTCCAGTACGGCCCCACGAAGGCCTTCGGCGCGCAAACCACACTGGCCGACGCCGGCGCCGGCACGACCAGCGCGACCGTCGGCGCCGCCATCAGCGGCCTGCAACCGCTCACGGTCTACTACTACCGCCTGGTTGCCGTCAATGCCGCCGGCGCCAGCACCGGCGCGGATCGCGCGCTCAAAACCACGGCGGTACCGCTCTCGCTTGCGATCCTCGTCTCCCCCAATCCGGCCCTGTACGGGTCGACGGCCACCATCCAGGGCACCCTCTCGGGCACCCGCAACGCGGGCCGCGCGGTCGTATTGCAACAGAACCCGTTCCCCTATACCGCGGGCTTCGCCGACGTCGACAATCCCGAGCTGACGACCGCGACCGGGAGCTTCTCGTTCCCCGCCACCGATCTCACGCAGGCGGCGCAGTATCGGGTCATCACCACGACCAGCCCGCCCGTCGTCAGTCCGATCGTGATCGAGGGCGTCGCGGTGCGTGTCAGCGCGCACGTCGGTCGCACCGGCCGCCGCCACCGCGCGCGCATTTACGGCACGGTCACCCCGGCGATCGACGGCATGGAAGTCGGCATCATGCGCGTCAGCGGTGGCCACAACGTGCTCGTCGGGGGTACCGCGCTGCGCCACCTGAACTCCGCCAGCTCGAGCTTCAGCACGCGGATCCGCGTGCAGCGCCACGCGCTCTATCGCGTGTTCGTGAAGGTCACCAACGGGGCGCAGAGCTCGAACTACAGCTCGCCGCTGTTCATCCGCTGATCTCCCGGATGAGTGGCCGGCCGGAGGCCGGCCGCGGGGTCGCCCACCGCGACCCCGCGGGCCGTGTCGCTGGGCACGGAGGCCCAGCGCCCACAGCCGTGGCAGACTCGCAAGCCCGCGCGGACGATCCCCAAGCCCAACCCGTCTAGGCGACCGCGGCGGGCTCCTCGACGCGACGCGGCAGCAACGTCTCGCGCGCGATCACCAGGCGCTGAATCTGCGAGGTGCCCTCGTAGAGCTGCATGATCTTCGCGTCGCGGAACAGCTTCTCGACGGGGTACTCCTTGATGAAGCCATACCCGCCATACACCTGCACGGCATCGGTGGCGACCTTCATCGCGGTGTCCGCGGCGAAGCGCTTGGCGTGCGAGGAGACCAGCGTGTTGCGTTCGCCGTTATCGAGCATGCACGCCGACTTCCACGTCAGCAGGCGCGCCGCTTCGATCTCGGTGGCCATGTCGGCGATCATGAACTGGATCGCCTGGTGCATCGCGATCGGCACGCCGAACTGCACGCGTTCCTTGGAGTACTCGGTCGCGAACTCGAACGCCGCGCGCGCGATCCCGGTCGCCATAGCCGCCACGCCGGGGCGGGTGCGGTCGAGCGTCATCATCGCGAGCTTGAAACCCTTGTTTTCCTCGCCCAGCAGGTTCTCCGCGGGAACCTCGATGTCGCTGAAGGAGATCGTCGCGGTGTTCGAGGCGCGCTGGCCGAGCTTGTCCTCCTTCTTGTCGACCTGCACCCCCCACTCGCGCTCGACCACGAACGCCGAGATGCCGCGGTGTCCGGCCTCCTTGTCGGTCTTCGCGTAGACCGTGAAGTAGTCCGCGTGGCCACCGTTGGTGATGAAGCACTTGGAGCCATTGAGGATGTACTTGTCGCCCTGCTTGACCGCCGTGGTGCGCATGCCCGAGACGTCCGAGCCGGCGTCGGGCTCGGTTAGGCAGAACGACGCGAGCTTGAGCTCTTCGGTGAGCGGGCGCAGGTACTTCTGCTTGATCTCATCCGAGCCGCCCAGCACGATCGGCGCGGTCGCCAGGCCGTTGCAGCCGAGCGAGGTCTGAATCCCGGAGCAGCCCCACGAGAGCTCCTCCTCGATCAGACAGCCGTCGAGGTAGCCCAGACCCGGGCCGCCGTACTCCTCGGGGATGTGGGTGTTCATCAGGCCCACCTCCCACGCCTTCTGCAGCACCTCCTGCGGCCAGGTGCCCTCCTTGTCGTACTCCCACGCGACCGGGCGGATCTCTTTCTCCGCGAAGTCGTGGGCCAGTTCGCGCAGGTTCTTCTGCTCGTCGGTCAGCGTGAAATCAACCATAGGGCTCTCTCGCAATCTCCTTCGGACTGGCGCCGAACGGTCAGACGCGTGCACCGCTCCTGGGTCGCGCGCCGCCCTGCGCAGAAAATAGATTGACTGGTCAGTCAATCCTTACCGCGGCTCAGCGTAGCGAAGCGGATCGCCGACGGCAAGCACGCGGCGCGCAAACAGCGGGCATCCGGCAGCCGCCGCCGCGCGCCGAGGAGCCGACATCCAGCCGTTCGGTGGGTAACAATTCTCACATGCAGAACGACACGGTCCTGCCTCTCGTGGTCTTCGGCACGACCGCCGTCTACGTCGTCTCGGGCCTCCTGTCGATGCTCGTGCGCCCCAACCTCTACGACCAGATCGGACAGGGCGGCCTCTCCACCGTGAGCGAAGACCGCCCCGGCGGGGGCCTACCCGATCGCGCCCTCGGATTGGCCGCCGCGGAGGCCGAGCGCGAGCTCGAGGTTCGCCAGATGCTGAGCGCACGCAGCGACCGCCTGGTCCGCCAGGGCCGGGCGCCGCTGGACGTCGATGCCGAGCTGCGCAGACTGGACCACCTCGCGGCCATCCGCGCCGAGCGCCGCGACGAGACGCTCGTCGAAGAAGTGCGCCACCTCACGATCGTGCGCAACGAGCGCCGCGCGCGCCAGGGCCTGCAGGCGCTGGACATCGACACCGAGATTGAGCGCGTGCTGGTCGAGCTGGACTACCTACAATCCTAGGATGCAAGCCGCCTTCCCGATCGTGCTGTTCGGGTCCATCGCGCTATTCGTGGTGCTGGGCGTGCTCTCGATGTTCACCCGCAACAACCTCTACGACCAGATCGGACAGGGCGGCCTCACGCTCGGCGAGGATCGATCCGCGGGTGGCGGCCTCTCCCAGCTCGATGGCCCGCACGAGCTCGACGGACCCGCCGGCGCGGGATTCGCGTCGCACGACGAGCGCGAGCGCGAGATCCGCCAGATGCTGCAGGCCCGCAGCGATCGGCTCGTGCGTCGCGGCGAGCGCCCGCTCGACCTCGACGCCGAGCTCGCCAAGCTCGAGCGCTCAGGCGGCTTCGCCGGGGGCACGCTGGCAGCCACCGGCGGTGGCTCCCCCGACAGCGGGCTCGCGCTCGAGGTGCGCCAGCTCGTGCTCGCCCGCAACGAACGCCGTCGCCGCCAGGGACAGCCGGCGCTCGACGTCGAGGCCGAGATCGCGCGCACGCTCGCCGAGTTCAATCGCTCCTGAGCGCCCCCGCCCTTCCCGCCGCCACTCGCCGAGATCGTCGCGCTGATTTTCGTCTCCGCGCGCGCCAGGAGCGCAACCATCGCGCGCGAAGCGGTATTGAAGCGATGTGCGCCCCACCAGCAGCCGCTCCGCCGCCGGTCCCTCCGCACCGCGCCACCGCGCCGCGGCAACCGGCCGCCGGCGTAGCATCTTCGCGATGCCCCCCGCTCCCTCGCACGGCCGACTCGCCGTCGGTGGCGGCCTGCTGCTCGCCGTGCTCGCGCTGGCGCTCGGCCCATCGACGCTGGCCGCCGCCGCGCGCGCGCGGCAAGCGGCCGCCAAGCCCACCGTGCCCGCGGCACTGCAGAGCCTGCAGCGCAGCGGAGCGCTGACCGCCACGCTCGACACCCAGTACACCTCCACCTACGCGCGCGCGGCGAGCACCCTCAAGAAGCTCAGCGGTACGCGCCGCGCCGAACTGGGCAGCGTGATCGCGAACGTTCAGCAGATCGCCGCCGCGCGCGAGTTCAGCGCCTCGCGCCTGCCCGCGCTGTTCCTCACGCTGGAACGCAACATCCAGTGGTGGAGCACCGAACCGCTGCTCGGAGCCGATCAGCGCGTGAGCTTCCCCGGCAGTCACCTCGTCTGGGAGTACTACCCCGGGCAGGGCATCGAGATCCAATGGCTCGCGACCTTCGGCGAGGCCAACGGCTACTACCTGCAGGGACACGAGAACACGCAGTTACAGGAAACGCTGAACGAAGTCATCCCGCTCGCGACGCAGCGCGCCGGCGGGATCGCGTGGGAGTACATGTTCCACTTCGACGGCGGCGCGCCGCCGTGGACCAGCGGCCTCTCACAGGGCACCGCGCTGCAGGCGCTCTCGCGCGCGTACTCGCGTCTGAAGAACCCCGCCTACCTCGCGGCCGCCAAAGCGGCGCTCGGCATCTTCCAGACGCCACCCCCCGCCGGCGTGCTCGTGCGCACGGCCGCCGGGTCACACTACCTGGAGTACACCTACGCCCCCCAGGAGCGCATCCTCAACGGCTTCATCCAGGCCGACATCGGGCTCTACGACTACGCCAAGTACACCGGTGATCCGCTCGGAGAGCAGCTCTTCGAAGCCGGCGACGCCGAGGCCCGCGTGGAGGTTCCGCACTACGACACCGGCGCCTGGTCGATGTACGACCAGCACTCCGAATCGAACCTCAACTACCACGAGCTGCTCACCGAATTCCTCGCGAACCTCTGCACGCGCACCAAGGAAGGCGAGCCGCTGCCGAGCGCGGCCCCCGGTGCAGCCGCGCCGACTTCCGCGCCGAGCACGACGACGACGACGAGCACGAGCACCACAACAACCATCCCGCCGCCGGCATCCTCGACGACCGGGGGCGCTACCGCCGCGCGGGCCACGAGCGGTCGCGACGCCGATGATGCCCCCACCACCGCCGCCCCGGCCGCCGCGCGGGCCGCCGCGACTGCCCCGGCCCCCACGCCGATCGCCGGCGACTCGATTTACTGCACGACCGCGCAGCGCTTCACGACCGACCTGCACACGCCTCCCGCGATCGCGCTGCTGACGAGCAAGCTGCCGGGCGGCGCACGCGGAGGCGTGCAGCTCTCGCTTTCGAAGATCGCGACCGTCAGCCTGAGCGTCAGCCAGGGCGGGCACCTCGTGTGGAGCAACAGCGCCCTCGTCGAACGCGGCAAGCCGCGGCTGCTGTGGATTACACCGACGAAGAGCGGTCTCTACACGGTGACCCTCCGCGCGGTCGACCTAGCGGGCAACAGCGCGACGACGAGCGGCACGATCGCCGTCAGCCCCGCACGACACGGCTGAACGCGTCCGTACAATCGGGGTGTGCCGCGGATAGCCCATGCCTGGAACGCGCTCGACCGCGACCGGCGGCTCGCCGCGGTCGCGGCGCTGCTGCTGTTCGCGACGATGCTGCTGCCGTGGTACCAGCAGAACGCGATCGTCAGCGCCTCCAAGACCGCGCCGCTGGTCAGCCAGAATCTCAACGCATTCGCGGTCTTCTCGTTCGTCGAGGCCGCGGTCCTGCTGGTCGCGGTTGCGGTGCTCTTCCTGCTCTACGCGCGCGCCGACGGGCGCACCTTCCACCTGCCGGGCGGTGATGGCACCGTGATCTTCGCCGCCGGCATCTGGACGGCGCTGCTGCTCGTGCTGAGGCTCTTCGACAAGCCCGGGATCGCCCACAATGGCGTCGCCGCCAATGTCGGCATCCAGTGGGGAATCTTCTTCGCCCTCGCCGCCGCCGGCCTGCTCGCCTACGCCGGCTCGCGGATGCGCGGCGCGCGGCATCCCGAACCGCCGCTGATGCGGCGCGAGCAGCCACGCGCGCGCAGCCGCGAGCGCCCGCGAGGGCCGCGCCCGGACGAGTCCTACGCCGACGAGCAGCAGCACCCCGACGCACAGCACCCCGACGAGCAGGCCACGGTCGTCGTGCCGGCTCGCGAGCGCCGGGCCGCCACGGCGCCGCCGCGCGCCGCGCCGGAGCGCGCGCGCTTCCCGCCCCCGCCGCCCTCCAAGCCGGGTTCGCGCACCCCGATTCCGGCGAGCGCGGAGCAGCTCTCCTTCGACGATTCGCCCGCCAGCGGCGAATAGCCCACCGGAGCACGCGCGGGGCGATCTCGGCCGCCCCTACCCGAGCCCTATCATTCCCCGACGATGCTCCCCGCTCCGATCTCGACCCCGACGAGCGCCGCCGAGGTCGCGGAGGGTCTGCGCGGCGCGGGCTACCTACCGGGCGACTCGACCGCGCTGGTGGCTTTCCTGGCAACCAAGCTCGGCAAGCCGATCCTGGTCGAGGGCCCCGCGGGAGTCGGCAAGACCGAGCTCGCGAAGGCACTAGCGCGCTACCTGGGGCGCGAGCTCGTGCGGCTGCAGTGCTACGAGGGCCTCGACGAGGCGAAGGCGCTGTACGAGTGGAACTACCGCAAGCAGCTGCTACGCATCCAGGCGCAGGGCGGCGAGGCCGGCTGGAGCGACGTGCAGGAGGACATCTTCGGCGAGGACTTCCTGCTCGCGCGCCCGCTAATGAGCGCGATCGCCTCCGAGCAGCCCGTCGTGCTGCTGATCGACGAGATCGACAAGACCGACCAGGAGTTCGAGGCGATGCTGCTGGAGGTGCTCTCGGACTTCCAGATCTCAATCCCCGAGCTCGGTCGCGTCGAGTCGCGCACGCACCCCGTCGTGCTGCTCACCTCCAACAACTCGCGCGAGCTCACCGAGGCGCTCAAGCGGCGCTGCCTGTACCTGTGGCTGGACTACCCCGAGCTCGAGCACGAGCTCGCGATCGTGCGCCTGCACGCGCCGGACCTCGATGAGGCCATCGCGCGCCGGCTCGTCGAGGTCGTCGGGATGGTGCGCGCGCTGGACCTCGAGAAGCCGCCCTCAATCGCCGAGTCGATCGACTGGGCGCGCGCGCTGCTGTTGCTCGGCGCGCGCGACATCGACACGCAGGTCTTCAACGAGACGCTGTCGGTGATCGTCAAGCACCGCACCGACATGGACCTCGTCGCCGAGCGCGTCGGGGTCAAGCTGTCGGCGACCGTCGATGCCTGACGGCCTGGCCGCGCACCTGCTCGAGCTCGGCGAGGAGCTGCGCCGCGAAGGCGTCGCGGTCGGCACCTCCGAGCTGCTCGACGCGTTCGCGGTGCTGCGCGAGATCGAGTGGACCGACCAGCGCGACTTCCGCGAGGCGCTCGCCGCGACGCTCGCCAAGAGCCAGGAGGATCGCCGTGTCTTCGAGCTCGTCTTCGAGCGCTTCTTCTTCCGCGCCGTCGAGCTCGCCGCGGCGAGTGAGGGGATACGCGAAGAGTTCTCCGACGGCGACGGCGAGCTCGACCTGGAGGAGCTGACCGACGAACAGCTCGAGGCGCTGCGCCGCCAGATCGCGGCCTCCCTGCGCGACGGCTCGGAGGGTGCGATGCGCGACCTCGCACGGATGGCGATCGCCGTATTCGGGCGCCGCCAGGAGGGCTCGGGCGTGGTGGGTGTCGACGTGCAGCGCATCCGCCGCTCGCTGGGGCTGCGCGCGGAGCCCCAGCCGGAGTTGCCCTCGGAGGATCCCCGCCGCGAGGGGCTGCCGCGCGAGTCGCTGCGCCGCTTCGAGGCGCTGCTGCGTCGCGAGCTCGAGCGCGCGCAGGCGCAGCGCACCGGCACGCTGCCACCCGCGCGCGCACTCGGCGAGCTCGACCGCGCGCTGCCCGCGGGCCCCCTGCAGGATCTGGCGGCGGTGCACCGCGTCGTCGCGCAACTGCGGCGACGCCTGGCCACCCGCGGGCATCAGACCCGCGGCCACCGCCACCACGCGCACGTCGACGTGCGGCGCACGATGCGCGCGTCGCTGCAAACCGGCGGCGTGCCGGTCGTGCTCAAGTACCGCCCGCGCCGTCCGCGCCGGCCCGAGATCTACGTGCTTTGCGACGTCTCCACCAGCGTGACCTCGGCGTCGGTGTTCTTCCTCTCGGTGCTGCACGCGCTGCATGACTCGTTTCGCAAGATGCGCTCGTTTGTGTTCATCGAGCGCATCGGCGAGATCACCGACATCTTCGAACGCGAGCGCGACTTCAAAGCCGTCAACGAGCGCATCTCCAGCGACGCCGGTGTCGCCGACATCTCGGGCTACACCGACTACGGGCGCGTGTGGTCCGAGCTCCTGGAGCAGATCGGCGACGAACTGAACCCGCGCGCAACCGTGATCGTGCTCGGCGACGCGCGCACCAACGGCCGCGACCCCCGCGCCGACCTGTTCGCGCGAATCGCCGCGCGCGCCGGGCGGACCTTCTGGCTGAATCCCGAGCCGCGCCTCTACTGGAACTACGGCGACTCCGTGATCGCCGCCTACGAGCAGTACTGCACCGCGTTCGAGTGCTGGACCACCGCCCAGCTCGAGGATTTCGTGCGCGCCCTCGCGCGACCCGAGCTAGCATTGCCCGAGAGGGTGGCGTAGCCGGCCGAAGGCCAGGAAGCCGGGCCCGTCTATCTTTAATACTCAAAGCTGAAATACACCAGGGGGGCTGGCGGGCAGGCCGGCTGAGATGGCGCACCGGAAGCGATTCCCCGGCGCCGACCCTTTGAACCTGTGGGGTAATGCCCGCGGAGGGAGCGGTAGAGCCGAACGTGGCGATAGGACTCGGAAGCAGCGGATCGCGAAGCCCGAAGCACGCCGCGCGAAGTTTGGGGCGCGCCGCCCCGTCGGACTCGACGCCGCACCCCGCCGCGCGCGCCCCTGCGCACACGCGCGCGGAGGCCGTGAGCGTCGAGAACGTGAGCCGCACCTATCCCGATCCCGGCGACGCGCGCCGCCAGCGCCGACCCCGCTCGGCGCGCTCGGTGGCGGCGCTCGTGGATGTCTCACTGCACGCCGCCCCCGGAGAGCTGCTCGCGGTCGTCGGCCCCAGCGGCTGCGGCAAGACAACGCTGCTGGAGCTGATCTGCGGCCTGCAAGCACCGGACGCGGGAACCGTCTCCAGCGAACCCGCTGCGCTGATGCCCCAGCGAGACCTGCTGCTGCCGTGGTTGAGCGCGATCGACAACGCGTCGCTGGCGCTGCGGATCGCGCACCAGCCGCGCGCACAGGCACGCGCGCGCGCGGCGGTGCTGTTCGCCGAGCTCGGACTCGCGGGCTTCGAGCAAGCCCGCCCGCACGAGCTCTCCGGCGGGATGCGCCAGCGCGTCGCGTTCCTCAGAACGTTGCTGGCTAACAAGCCGGTGCTGTGCCTCGACGAGCCCTTCGGCGCGCTCGACGCGATCACGCGAGCCGAGATGCAGGGCTGGCTGGCGCGCGCGCTGGAGCGCGAGCCGCGCACCGTGGTGCTCGTCACCCACGACGTCGAGGAGGCCGTGCTGCTGGCCGACCGCGTCGTCGTCATGTGCGCGCGCCCCGGACGCGTCGTCGCGGAGCTCGACGTCCGGCTGCCCCGGCCACGGGCCCGCACCGACGCACATGTCGTGGCGCTGCGCGAGCGAGCCCTGATCGCGCTGGGCATGGAGAGCGCTCCGTGAGGCGGGGCCGCGTCGTCAACGCACTGCCGGCGATTGCGCTAGTCGCGATCCTGGTGGGCGCCTGGGAGCTCTACGTGGACTTGGGAGGAGTCGAACCCTCGCTGCTACCCGCCCCGCATGCCGTGGCGAGCGCTCTCTGGGAGAACTCGGACCTGCTCTGGAAAAACTTCACGATCACGGCGAAGGAGGTCGTGCTTGGACTGGGGTTGGCACTCTTGAGCGGCTTCGCGATGGCAATCGCGATCCACCTGTGGCGGCCCGTTCGCCGCGCGGTCTACCCACCCGCGGTCGGCTCGCAGGCGGTGCCGATCGCGGTGGTCGCACCTCTATTGGTGTTCTGGTGGGGCTTTGGGATTTTCCCGAAGCTGATCGTGATCGCGCTGATCTGCTTCTTCCCAGTCGTCGTGACCACGGTCGACGGGCTCGCGGCGGTGGACCGCGACCAGCGCAAGTTGCTGCGCACCCTAAACGCCTCGCGCTGGCAGGCGTTCCGTTTTGCGGAGCTCCCCGCGGCGCTGCCCGCGGCGCTCAGCGGCGCACGCATCGCGGTCGCGGTGGGTGTAATCGCAGCCTTCATCGCGGAGTCCCAAACCGCGACCATTGGACCGTACGGCGGGTTGGGGCGCGAAATCGTCAGCGACGAGAGCTCGCTGCAGGATCCGCGCGCGTGGGCCGCGGCAACCGTGCTCTGCCTGTTTGCAATCGCCTGCTTCTACACGCTGACCTTGACCGAGCGCACGCTCGCGCCGTGGACCAACCGACCGACAGGAGACCGACCTTGACCACGCCACCGCCACGACGCATCGCGCTCGCAATCGCCGCGACCCTCGTCTGCGTTCTCGCGCTCGCGGCCTGCGGAGCCAAGCAGGACGTGACGACGGCGCCCACGACGAAGCGCTTCACGGTGATGCTCGACTGGTTTCCCAACGCCGACCACGCCGCGCTGTACTCGGCGATCGCCGGCGGCGACTTCCGCGCGGTGGGTCTCGAAGTGCAACCGGTCGTCCCCTCCGAAACGGCGGAACCGCTCAAGGAGCTGGCCGCCGGCAAGGTCGACATGGCGATCTCCTACGAGCCCGAGCTGCTGCTGGCACGCGACCAGGGCCTCAAGCTGGTGTCGATCGGGGCACTCGTGCAGCGTCCCCTGACCTCGATCATCGCGCTGCCGGGACAGCACGTGAGCAGCGTCAAGGATCTGGCGGGCAAGCGGGTTGGCACGGCCGGCATCGCCTATCAGGCGGCCGAGCTGCACACCGCGCTGCAGAGCGCCGGCGTGAGCCCGGCGAAGGTGCAGGAAGTCAACGTCGGCTTCAACCTCGTTCCCGCGATGCTCTCCGGCAAGGTCGCCGCGACCCTCGGCGGCTTTTGGAACTACGAGGCGATCCAGCTCCAGCTCCTACATAAGCACCCCCTGGTGATCCCCGTGAACGAGGCGGGCGTTCCCAACTACAACGAACTGGTGCTGGCCGTGCGCGCAGACGAGGCGCACACCGACGGGGTCGACCTGCGCGCCTTCATGCAGGCGCTGACGCGCGGCGAGCGCGCCGTGCGCGCGAACCCCGCGGGCGCCGCAAAGCTGGTGCAGGCGGCCAATCCGAGCCTCGAACCCAAGCTGCAACTCGAGTCGATCGAACGCACGCTGCCGGCCGCGCTGCCTGCCGAAGCCAGCAAGCCCTATGGCTATCAGGATCCCACGCAGTGGGCCGAATTCGGGCGTTGGATGTTCCAGCAGGGCCTGCTCAAAAGCGACCCCGACTCCACGGGGCTGCCACCGTTCACCAACGAGTTCCTGCCAGGACAGGGCATCTGAGAGCGCCTGCGGGGCGTCTAAGGCGCCCGCGGACCGCGCCCGACGCCACCGCACCGCACCGCACCCCAGGACTAAGCGGCGTCGCCCGGCGACCCCACCCGCTGCACCATCGTCAATGCCAGCTCGAGTCCGAGTCGATCCTCTTCCAGAGGTCGACCGATGAGCTCTTCCGCGCGCTGCACGCGATTGCGGACGGTGTTCTTATGGGTCCGCAGGCGTTCGGCGGCGCGACTGGCGTTGCCTCCCTCGCGCAGCCACACGAGTACCGTCTCACGCAGGCGTCGCGCGTTGGGACTTCCCGCGGCGAGGGCTCCGAGCTTGCGCTCGACGAAGTCGGCAAGTAGCTGCGGATCCTCGCTCATCACGCACAACGTCTCGACCTCGTCAAAGCGCACGACTCCGCGTTCGGCCTGCGAGAGCTCAGCAAATCGGCGCGCGCGCAGCGCTTGGCGGTGTCCACCGCGAAATCCCTCCAGGCCGCTGCCGGCGATGCTGAGCGACAGGCTCTGTCCCTCACGCAACTGCTCGGTGGCCGTGTGCGCGAGCGCGTCGAGTTCGAAGCGATTGTCGACCGCGAACCACGCCCACATGCAACTCGCCTCAGCGGGGACGATCAGGGTGCGCTCGATCCCGACCGCACCCGCGATCGCTCCCGCGGTCAGCTCCAAGCGGCTCATGAGCGGCGCCGCGACCTGCGGCGCACCCGCGGGCGCGGTCTCCCAGAGAATCCCCGCGACCAGCTCACGCTCGAGCGGATAGCCGATGCTGCGCAGCGCCTTCTCCGGTGCGAGCGACTCTCCCGCCAGCACCGTGCGGACCGCCTCCGCACGCTGCATCGTCAGCCGGCCCGACCACCGCTCGCGCTCGCGCTCCCACATGCGCACCTGCTCCTCGACCACGGCGTCGACGTAGGCGAACATCCGCTCCGAGGAGCGCTCGATCGTTTCGAGCAGCAGAGCATGCTCGGAGACTTCGCGTGCAAGGTGCTCCATCCACCATGACCACGCGAGATTCTGACCCACGCGGTATGCCTGAATCAGCGCAGCGGTGTCGATCCCGTGATGCTGCACGGAAATCGCGAAGCTCAGCGCCTCGGAGGGTGCGGTGAGAACCTCGCTGGAGTCACTGGCGACGACCTGCCCGAAGAACCGCCGCAGGTTGGTCTCGATCGTGAGACACAGTTCGCGCTCGAGCTCCGCGGTCTGCGCAAACACCGGCCAATTCTCGAGCAGACGCAAACGGATCTTGTCCGTCAACGCCTCGATTGAGGGCAGCGCATGCACCGCTGCCGCGCCAAGCGCCTCGTGCGCGGCGCGACTGACGTTGGGCGAACGCGCGCCCGGCGGCAGGCGCAGGGAGTCAACCTCCCGTCCGAGGGCGTCGAGATCTGGCTGCAGAGCATTCATCCCGTCGATCACCAATCGCTAGCCGGCGGCGCAGCCGGATCCCTCCGCAAGCCGCGCCGACCATAGAAGTACTACAAGGCTTCCATCTGCCCAACTTAAGCCGACCATCCGTCCAGTTCCTGCCTACCCGGCGTCCATTTAAGCACCGCCGAACGGCACGACGCAAGCCGTGAGACGCAGCCACCACTCCCCCCGAGTCCGGTACCCGCGAACCGTAGACCCCAAACTCCCAAAAGCACCATATTTCTGAATTCGGTTAGACATACAGACCAACAGAATTTCGCGGCAAAATACGCATGCGCAAATGGCCTTTCGGCGCCATGATGCGTAGTGGATGCTTCGCGCACTGCCCAGCACCACGCGCAAGTCCAGCCTGTCCGAAACTAGCGCCTTGCCAGGGGGCGCTGGCTCTGTGGATTCCGAAAGCGAAATCGAGGCCACGCGCGACCCGAGTGACGCCGAACGTGCGACAGCGCTACAGCCGACCCCGACCGTGGCGACCAAGCTGCGCGTTCCCCCGCCTCCGCGCCACCTACTGCTGCGCAAGCGACTATTCGACCTGCTCGACCGCGGCGCCGACGATCGCCTGATGCTGATCTCGGCGCCGGCCGGCGCCGGCAAGACCGTGCTGCTTGCATCGTGGATCCATACGGGCCAGCTGCCCGGCACGCCGTGCTGGCTCTCGCTCGACGCCGACGACAACGACGCCTCGCGTCTGATCGCCGATCTCCTGAGCGCACTGCAGAGCTCCGGTGTAAGCGCACCGGGTGACGCACTGGGGCAACTGACAGCGCCACCGGGCGCGCGCACCGAGCGCTTCCTTCCACACCTCGTCAACGCACTCGGCGAGCTGCGCAAGCCGGTGGTTATGGTGCTCGACGAGATCCACGAGCTGACCAGCCCACAGGCGACGGCGACGATTGACTTTCTCGTGCGCCACGCTCCCGAGCAGTTGCGGCTGGTGCTTGCCGGCCGAGCCGACCCGCCGCTGCCGATCGAGCGGCTACGCGTCGCGGGTGAACTCACCGAGCTGCGCATCGCCGATCTCGCGTTCGACCGCGAGGAGACCGCAGAGCTCTGCAAGCAGCTCGAGCTCTCCCTCTCTGCTGCCGACATCGACTCGCTCTGGGCGCGCACCGAGGGATGGGTGGCCGCCCTGCGCCTGGCCGCGCTCTCATTGCACGGACATCCGGAGCCCGCGCGCTTTCTCGCCGAGCTCTCCGGCACCGACCGCGCGGTCGCCGATTATCTGGTGTCCGAGGTGCTCACGCACCTCGCTGAGGAGCGGCGCGAGTTCATGCTGCGCACTTGCATCGTCGACTCCGTCAACCCCGAACTCGCGGACGCTCTCACCGGCCTCAAGGGCGGCGCATCGACACTGGCGGCACTCGAGCACTCCGGCGCACCGATCCACCCAGCCCATATCGATGACCACGGCAATTGGTACTCCTTTCACCCGCTCTTCAGGGAGCTGCTGCGTGCACATCTGCACCACGCCCATCCCGAGGAGATTCCCTTCCTGCACCGCCGCGCGGCGCGTTGGTACGCCGAACAGGGACAGACGATGTCCGCGATCCGCCACGCGCTTGCGGGCAGCGATTGGGAGCAGGCCAGCAACTTGATCGTGGACAGCTGGCTGGAGCTATTCCTCCTGGGACGCTCCGCGGCGATGCGCGACCCGATGTCCAAGCTGCCCCGCGACGTGCTCGCGGCAGACGCGCGACTGGCGGTCGCCTTCGCCGGCAGCCGGCTCCAAGATGGCGACCTCGAGAGCGCCGAGCGCCATCTCGCGATCGCCCGCCGGGCCCGCGGAGAGCTTCCCCCGCTGGCACGCGAGCGCCTCGACCTAACGCTCGCCGTGGTCGCACTGCACCACGCGCGGCTGCGCGTACGTCCAGCGGACGCGGAGCGCCTCACGCGCAAGCTCACGAGCCTGGCGCGCACGGCCTCCCGTCCGTGCTGGACCGCGCTGCGCAGCTTCGCACTCGCGAACCTCGGCGCCACCTACCTTTGGTCCGGCGATCCCGCCACCGCGGCGTCACACCTGCACGAGGCGCTCGCGCTCGCTACCGAGCACCATCACGAGCTGGCCGTACTCGACTGCTTAGCCCAACTCGCAGTCGTGCAGCTGCTGCGCGGGGAGCTCACCGACGCCGAGGAGTCCAGCACACGTGCCGTGGAGATCGCCGAGCGGCGCGGCTGGTGCGAGGGGCCGGCCGCCACTAGCGCCTACCTCGCTTGCGCCGCCGTCGCCTACCGGCGCGGCGAGTTCGAGCGAGCCGAGGGCCTTCTGAGCCACGCATCCGCCGCAGCCGAGACCGCCGAGGCGCCGGTGCGACTGGCGACGGTGCTTCTGCACGCGCTAATCCTGGCTGCTTCCGGGCCGCGCTCCGCGGCCCGCGGAGTGCTCAAGCTGCACGCGCTGCGCGCCGCCGCGGCACAGGAGGATCCGATGCCGGACTTCATCATCTTGGCGCTGGCAGATATCGAACCGCGGGTTCTGCTGGCGGCCGGGGAGACCGAGCAGGCGCGCGCAGCGCTCTCGGCTACCAATGCCTCGCTGGCTCCTAGCCCCGAGCTGCGACTGCGACTGGCCGCGATCGAACTGCATGACGGCAAGCCGGAGCACGCGGCCGAACTGCTTTGCACCGGTCTCGACGGCCAGCCGCAAGCCGAGGAGCTACGGCCCGCTACACAGCTCGAAGCGTGGCTGCTGTTGGCGCTCGCGGAGCACGCTCGGGGGGAGCGGCACACCGCCACCCAGGCGTTGGAGCACGCGCTCGCGCTGGCCGAGCGGGAGCCGCTCCGCGATGCCTTCCTCCTGAACGGACCCGGCGTCTGCGAGCTCCTGGAAGCCCAGGCGCAGACTGGCACCGCCCACCCGGCGCTGCTGGAGGTGCTGCTGGAGGGCGTCTGCCAGCGCGCCCCGGCGCCGGCAAAGCTCGCCGAGCCCCTGACCGAGCGCGAGTTACGAATCCTCCGTTACCTGCCGACGATGCTCTCGAACGCCGAGATCGGCGCCGAGATCTTCGTCTCGCTGAACACCGTCAAGACTCATCTGCGCAGCATCTACCGCAAGCTCGGCGCCAGCGGCCGCGCCGAGGCCGTGGAGCGCGCCCGCGCACTCGGGCTGCTCCCCTCGGGGATCAAGCGCCCGCGAATCGTGCAGCGTCTGTAAGCGCTACTCCCCCGGTCGCTGCTCCTGCGGTGGTTCGGGCTCCGATACGCGCCGCACCTCGATCAACTCCAGACCGAGCGCCTGGATACGATCGAGCAGCCCGTACAGCGCGGCCTGGTCGGCAACCGGACCGCGCAGCACGGTCTCGACCGACTGCTCGGAGGCTTCCATGCCCTCGAAGACGGAGAGCAGCTGCTCGCTGACCCTCCCCTTGATGTGGATCTCATATCCCGGGGAGCTCACCGGCCTGCACTCCTGCGCCGCTCGCTCTAATCCTCAGCGAAGGCTTCGCGCAGTCGCGACTCCTCCTCGCCGGAGAGATTCGTATCCAGCAGCTCGGGCTCGTTGCCGGCAAATGCCGCGCGCACCTTGTCGAGGACGGCATCGGAGGTCAATACGAACAGGGCCGAGGTTCCCGGAGTTACCCGCTCGCGGACGCGCTTGATGAAGTCGTCGTCGATACCGACGTCGGCCATCGAACCCCCCAGCGCACCGGCCGCCGCACCAATCGCCAGTCCGAGGAAGGGCACGAAGAAGATCAAGCCGAACAGCAGTCCCCAGAACGCGCCGCCGAGCGCACCCGCGCCGGCGAGGTTGTTCAGTTGGCGCGTGCGCGGCTTCTTCTTGTCCGCCGGCCAGGTAACGATGGCCGCGTCGTGGACTTTGATGAGCTCCTGGCTCTGTAGCTGCTCGAGTGTGTGGACCGCGTCCTCGGCGCCGTCCGCGTTGGGGAACTTCCAAACAGTGAGAGTCGCCATGTACAGATCTCCTTGATCATTCGTTGCCGGTAAGTCCAGCGCTCGTAATGCACGCCCGCCCTACCCACCTGATCTCAGCGATGCGCGCCGACCGCAACACAACCGGCGCCGATTGCTGTGAGAGCCACGCTAAGCCCAAGCAGGATGAGCGGTCGTCACCCAGAGCGGGTGGGATGGCCCGAGCGGGCTCGCAGGCGGTGATGGAAGCGACGCTTACGCGCTCGGTGTCGGAGCCGCCTCGGCCTTGCGCAGTTCCTGCTCGAACTCCTCGCTGTCGGCTGTCAGTTCCTTCTCGAGCAGGCGTTCGGCACCGGCGAGCAGCTTTTCGGCCTGCTCGAGCACGCGCGAGCGCCCAATTACGATCAAACCGGCTTCACCGGCATCGAGCGCCTCGCCCAGCTCGTGCACATCTGAGCGCGACATGCCATGCCAGAGATGCCCCATCAGCCCTCCCGCGCCCGCACCCACGACACCCGCGGCAATGATCGACGGAGGGAACAGGATGCCGACGACCGCACCAACCGCGGCGCCGCTCCAAGCACCGTGTTGGGTCGGCTTCTCGTGCTTGTGCACGTGGACCTTCCCGGCAGCGTCCTTGAAGACGACCGCGGCGTCATACGTGCCGACCAAGCCGGCAGCGTGTGCCTCGCGCAGCGCGTCGTAGTCGGCGTGAGCGGCCTCCTGGCTGGGGTAGGCGCCGACGAAGACGAAGAGGGGCTGGTCAGCCATGGAGAACCTCCGGTAGTCGAGTCTTACGGAGCGACCGATACTCGCGGTGCGCCGGGTGAGCCATCTTCACCCCAGGCGAGCGATCTGGAACTTTTCACCCCGGGCGAGCGATCTGGAGCTTTTGCCCCGCCGCACCGAGCGTTTCACCCCATCGGAGTGAGGAACGCTCACCTGCTACTCGCTTAGCTTACTCAGAACCACATCGGCATCGACCCCGGGAGGAGCCCAATGAGCGCCGCACCACCCTCGACCCGCCAGTACCAACCGCAGGACGAACGATCGTCGCCCGGTTGGGCCGTGTTCGTCGCCGCCTACCTAGTAATCGCCGGAGTACTCAACATCGTTTGGGGAATCGTGGCACTCGACAACAAGTCCTACTTCGTCAGCGGCGGGCTGCTGTGGTCGGAATTGAACACCTGGGGATGGGTCGCGATCATCGTCGGCGCCATCCAGATCCTTGGCTCGATGCTGGTCGCAGCGCGGCGCGCGGGCGGCGCCATCATCGCCGGCTTCCTGGCGTTCTTCGGGATCATGCTGAATTTCCTGTCGATCGGCGCCTACCCGGTCTGGTCGGTGATCCTGCTGGTCGTCGACGCCCTGATCATCTGGGCGGTCACCGTCCACAGCGACGCGCTCCTCGGCGACTAGACCGGCTGAGACAATCTAAGACGAGGCGAGGCGAGGCGATCGGAGGTGATCTGCTCGATGTCAGCCGAGATGCTGCTCGGCCTCGGCGGCAGCGAGCAGACCGACCTCGACGAGGTCGCGTGGATGCACCCAGGTATCGAGGATCGGGAAGCCCCCGGCGGCGATGATCGCCTCGCGCAGCGGGATCGCCCAGCGGTGCTCGAGCAGCGCGATCGCGACCGCGGTATCCGGTGGGATCTCGGCGAGCACGTCGACGAGATCCTCCTCGGTCAGCCCGTCCTCGGCCGACCACAGCCGGGCAGCGTCCTCCGCGTCCCCACCGGCCGCGGCGCCGAGGCCGATCAGCGCTCCGGCAAGCGCGCCGAGATCCTGCGCCTCCTGGGTCGAGAGATCGCTCACCTGACGCGTCTCGAGCTCGCCCTCGACATCCTTGTAGACCAGCAGGATGTCGATCACGCGCACGAGGTCGTGCTCGCGCAAGCTCTGCAGGTGGGCGAGCACCTCGCCCTTGAAGTCGGGCTGCTCGAAGCCGACGACGAGTAGCTGCACGGGGCCGATCAACGCCATCACGCTCCTCCGCCGGCGAGCAGTTTCTGCTTCTCGCGCTCGAACTCTTCAGCCGTCAACACGCCGCTGTCGCGCAGTTCGCCGAGCTGTTTGAGCTGCTCGATCGTGCTGGGGACTCCCGACGCGGCGGCCGGCGCTGCGGCGGGAGCCGGCGCCGCAGGAGGCGGGCCGCCTTCGAGATTCTCAATGCGCTGTTCCTGGGAGGACTCCTGCGCGGCACGGTTCGCGCCCGCCTTGCCGGCCATGTAGCCCACACCGCCAACCATCGCGCCGCGCAGCAGTGGCCTGCGCCGGCGGATCATCGTGCGTACTCCGTCTGCCAGCGCGCGGTGAGCTGGTAGAGGATGACGATGTCGAGCGCGATGATCATGATCGACCACAGCGGGAACAGGCCGAATGTCCCAAACTGGACGAGTATGTCGAGTGAGACGAAGAAGATGCCGAACCAGCGCGCCCAGCTCTGTCCCGCGAGCAGCCCCAGGCCGGTGAGGGCGACGATGGCGCCGATGATCAGGTGCCCCCACCCCCAGGCGCTGATGTCCCACACCACCACCCCGCCGCGCCCGCCAACGGTGACCACTTCGTTGTTGATGACGGCCGCGAGACCCCACATCGCGTCGAGGAACCCCTCGACGAGCATGATCACGCCGGCGAAGATAATCCACCCGCTCACGCCGGTGGGCTCGTATCGTCCGGACGCGGCGCTCGGGTCGGGAACGGTGCTGGACATAGTGTGATCCTCCTGGCGATGACGGTTTGGCCGCCCACGGGCGGCACTGCGACTGGGCGAGCATCCGCTGCGCGCCTCTTGCTGTCATCAGCATCCGCGATCCGCGGGTGAAGCTTCATCACCCCCATGGGATGACACTTCATCTTGCGCGACAGCCGCGCACCCGCCTAGATACACCGCGACGAGCTGGGCGATCCTGCCTCGCTCACGCCAGCCCGACGACGCCTTTGACGAGGAGATACAGCCCCAGACCGGCTAGCACGACCGTCAGCAGGAGACGGGCATGAGCGCGCAGCCACGCGTCGATGCTCGTCATCACGGCGCGGGTTCCGTCGGGGCGAAACACGAGGAGTCCAAGCGGGACGATCCCCGGCGAGAGCATCAGCACATTGAAAAGCAGAATCGCAAGCACTTGCTCGTGGGCCGGGACGTTCGCGACGACGATTTCCTTCATCGCCTCGATGTACCGGACACTTGGAAAATTCAGCACCACGCCCGCGACGAAGGCGAGCCACACGGGCCCCGAGAGCAGTCGCTCGGCGAGTGGGGGCTTGGCTGCCGGCTCCGCCTGCTTGCCGGCCTGGACCTCGCTCTCGGCCTCGGCTTTGGCTTCGGCTGCCTTCCGCGCCGCGCGCCGCGCTGCGCGACCGGTCCCGTACCAGGCCGATCCCGCCAGCAACGCGACACCGGCCGCGAGATCGAAGATCGGTCGCGAGGGCGAGGATTTCCCACCGAAGGCTTCGACACCACTCGCGACCCGCACGACCCCGATCCCAAGACCGACGCTCCACGTGAAGGCGCCCGCGACGTACGCGCCGAGCATCCGCTTGGGCCGCTCGGAGGCGAGGGTCAGCAATACGACCCCCAACAGCACCGGGTTGAACGCGCAGCTCAGCCCGAGCAGCGCGACGTTCTCGATCACCGCCGCATCACCCGAGCTTCTAGTGTCCGCTCAGGTGAGCAGGCGTCACCCACCTCGGATGATTGACTGCATTCGGACGCCACCCGGCGCCATCCATGGGCACGATCGCGAAGGAGCACCGATGAGCACACCCGCCACGACCAGCACCACGCCGCTGCGCCGGCGACCCGCGTGGACCGCGCTCGCTAAGCACCACGAGGCGATCCGCGGGCGTCAGCTGCGCGAGCTGTTCGCCGAGGATCCGGGTCGCGGCGAGCGCCTGACGGCGGAGGGCGCGGGTCTGTACCTCGACTACTCCAAGAACCGCGTGGTCGACGAGACCATGACGTTGCTCGTCCAGCTGGCCGAGCAGTCGGGGCTGGCCCAGCGGATCGAGGCGATGTTCGCGGGCGAGCACATCAACGTCTCGGAGGACCGCGCGGTGCTCCACGTGGCGCTGCGGATGCCGCGTGGGGCCTCGCTAACGATCGACGGCGTGGACGTCGTGGCCGAGGTCCACACGGTGCTCGACCGCATGGCGGCCTTCGCCGAGCGCGTTCGCGCGGGAGCATGGCTCGGACATACCGGCAAGCCGATCCGCAATGTCGTCAACATCGGCATCGGCGGATCGGACCTCGGTCCGGTGATGGCCTACGAGGCGCTGCGCCACTACAGCAACCGCGAGCTAACCGTGCGCTTCATCTCGAATGTCGACGCCACCGACTTCGTCGAGGCGACTCGCGACCTCGATCCGCGGGAGACGCTGTTCATCGTCTCCTCGAAGACCTTCACGACGCTCGAGACGATGACCAACGCGCACTCCGCGCGCGAGTGGTCGCTAACGACGCTAGGCACACCGGAGGCAATCGCTAAGCACTTCGTTGCCGTCTCGACGAACGCCGCGGAGGTCGAGAAGTTCGGGATCGACACCGCCAACATGTTCGGCTTCTGGGACTGGGTGGGAGGTCGCTACTCGATGGACTCCGCGATCGGGCTCTCGACGATGCTCGCGGTCGGCCCCGACCGCTTCGCCGAGCTGCTGTCCGGCTTTCACGCAATGGACGAGCATTTTCGTGGCACCCCCTTCGCGCGCAACCTGCCGGTGCTGATGGGGCTGCTCGCGCTCTGGTACGGCGACTTCTTCGGGGCGCAGACCTGCGGGGTGATGCCCTACGAGCAGTATCTGAAGCGCTTCCCGGCGTATCTGCAGCAGCTCACGATGGAGTCCAACGGCAAGCACGTCACGCTCGACGGCCGCGAGGTCGACTATGAGACCGGCGCGGTCTTCTGGGGCGAGCCCGGGACTAACGGCCAGCACAGCTTCTATCAGCTGATCCATCAGGGCACGAAGTTGATCCCGGTCGACTTGATCGGCTTCGCACAGTCGCTGAACCCGCTCGGCGAGCACCACGACATCCTGATGTCGAATGTCTTTGCGCAGGCCGAGGCACTGGCCTTCGGCAAGACCGCGCAGGAGGTGCGCGCGGAGGGCACTCCGGAGGCACTCGTCGCGCACCGTGTGATGCAGGGCAATCGTCCGACGAACACGATCCTCGCGGAGCGGCTGACGCCTTACTCGCTCGGCACGCTGATCGCGCTCTACGAGCACAGCGTCTTCACCCAGGGCGCGATCTGGGAGATTGACTCTTTCGACCAGTGGGGCGTCGAGCTCGGCAAGGCGCTCGCGAAGCGGATTATCCCCGAGCTCGACCGCGATAGCGAGCCGCAGCTCGACCACGACAGCTCCACCAACGCGCTGATCCGCCGCTACCGCGCGCTGCGCTAATCACCCGGTCCGGGCGAGGCGCACCACCCCCGCGCGCGGTTACGGTCGGAGGGATCTCGCCGACGAGCACCCCAGATTCCTCGCGCGCCCCATCCGAACCCGCGGGCGCCCCCGAGCGCGGCGGGCTGGTGCTCGTCTCCTTGATCCTGGTCGCGGCGGTCGCGAACCTGAATCTGTCCGTCGCGAACGTCGCGTTGCCGTCAATCGGCAAGGCGTTCGACTCCACGCAGACCGCCCTCGACCTGATCGCGGTCGGCTATTCGCTGGGCCTTGCCGCGTCGGTGCTGTGGCTTGGAGCGCTCGGCGACCGCTACGGGCGCAAGCTGATGCTGATCCTCGGCGTGGCGCTTTCGATTCCCGCGTGCCTGCTCGCGGCGTATGCGCCGAGCGACGGCGTGCTCGTCGCCGCGCGGATCCTGGGCGGATTCTCGGCGGGCATGGCCTATCCGACGACGCTCGCGCTGATCACGGCGCTGTGGTCGGGAGCGGCGCGAACGCGCTCAATCGCCCTGTGGTCGGGGCTCGGCGGCGCGATCGCCGCACTCGGCCCACTCGTCTCGGGCCTGCTGCTCGAGCACTTCTCGTGGGGGTCGGTGTTCTTGATCACGCTGCCGCTGGCGGCGATCGCGCTGGTGATGGCACTGCGTTTCGTCCCGGCTCACGTCAACGAGACGAGCGAGCCGGTCGACAACCTCGGAGGCATCCTCTCGCTGGTATGCGTAGCGACGCTGATCCTCACGATCAACTTTGCTCCGGTGCCCAACAAGGGCACGCTCGTCCTGGGGCTCGCCGTGGTCGCGGTGGCGGCCGGCATCGCCTTCTACATCCGCCAGCGCCGCGCGCGCGAGCCGCTGTATGACCTGCATGTCGCCGGACGCCGCATCTTCTGGGTCGCCGCGCTGGCGGGGATCATCGTGTTCGGCTCGCTGATGGGGGCGATGTTCGTGGGACAGCAATTCCTGCAGAACGTGCTCGGCTACTCGACGCTGCAGGCTGGCGCCGCGATCTTGCCGGCGGCGCTGCTGATGGTCCTCGTCGCGCCGCGCTCGGCAAAGCTCGTGGACAGGTACGGGGCGCGCTTGACGCTGCTCGTCGGCTACGGCTTCTGCCTGCTCGGTTTCCTCACGATGCTGCTGCTCTGGAAGGACGGTATCGCCTACTGGAAGGTTGGCCTCGGCTACGCCTTCATCGGGATCGGCGTGGGTTTCGCGGGCACCCCCGCCTCGCACTCGCTGACCGGTTCGGTACCCGTCAAGCGCGCCGGCATGGCCTCGGGGACTGCCGACCTGCAGCGCGATCTCGGCGGGGCGATCATGCAGTCGATCTTCGGTGCGCTGCTCACCGCGGGCTATGCGGCGGCCGTCGCCAGCGCGGTCGCGGCGGCGCCAAACAAACAGCAGCTCACCAGCAGCGTCGAAAACCAGCTCACGAAGTCCTTTGCCGGCGCGGTCGACACAGCCAAGGAATATCCGCACTATGCGAGCCAGATCACGGCCGCGGCAAAGACCTCGTTCCTGCAGGGCGACCAGTGGGCCTATGGCGCGGGCATCATCGCGATCCTCCTCGGCGCGCTGCTCGTCTTCCTGCGCTTCCCCGACAAGCAGCGCGAGGATGAGCTGCTAGCGCGCTACCACGAGCAGGACACCGCGCCGGCACCGCGATCCTCACCCGCGCAGAGCGCGACACCGCCACCGGATACCACCCCCGCACGGGGCGTCCCGCCGGCACCGGCCTAGTTACGCCGCTGTCTCCTGCTCCAGGCGCTCGGCGGTCACCTGGCGACGGAGGGCGAGCACACCGACTACGACGAGCACCAGCTCGATGAGCAGTGGGAGCACCTGGCCGGGTGTGCGCTCGGGGCCAAGCGTCGCGATCAGCAGCACTAGTGCGACAGCGCCGCCGACGAACCACGCAGGATGGTGCTCCAGCGGTCGGGCAACGAGGCCGCGCAGTTTGACCGCGGCCCGCATCGGTCCGGCGAGCCAGCCGGCGAAGATCACGAGCACGCCGGTGATTAGCAGCCACAGCGCGCGGTCGCGCCAGCCGGCGGTCGCGATGCTGAGCACTTCGCGCAGCGCGGGACGCGCGCCTTCGTTGAGCACGAGCGTGTTGACGACGTAGGACTCGACCCAGCGCCGCAACAGCAGCGCGATCAGCGAGCCGACGATAATCCCCACGCCGATCTCGAGCAGCACCCGGCGCCGCGAGCCCGCGGCGAGTGCGAGCGCACCGGCGTAGAGCAGCACGACCAGCGCGGGCAGCACGAAGCTGAGGTCGCGCAATCCTTTGACGACGTCTTGCGCCGCGCGCAGCTGCTTGGAGCGGAACAGGACAATGCGACGCTGTTCGGCTGGCAGTTTCGCGCCGATTTCCGACCCCACGCCCAGTCGCGCCCCGAGCCGATCGAGCAGCGCTTCGAGGTTGAGCGTGACTGCGCCACCCGTCGTTGAGAGTTCCTTGCCGCCACCGTTGAGCAACTTGATGATGCGCGCGTGCGCGAGGCGGTTCGCGCGTCCCCACAGTTCCTGCACTTTGGGTACCTCCAGCGCACGGTCGATCGCCTGCGGCACGAGCTGCGCCGCGGCCGTCGCCAGCGCGGGCGCCAGCGGGGCGAGCACGTGGGGCAGCTTGTCGGAGGCGATGTTCTGCACGTCGACCACCTGCAGCAGGCGTTCGGAGAGATCGTTCGCGACAAATTCGCGCACCTTTTCGTTTTCCAGCAGCTTGACGCTGGTCTGCGTCCAGCCGTTCGTGTCGATGATCTGCGCGCGAATCCAGGTCGCCATGATCGCGATGACCAGCACGGCGCTGGCCAAGATGACGAGCGCCCGCGCGCGTCGGAAACCACGCGGGCGAGCGGCCCGTCCGGCGGAAGCTGCCTCTGCGTCAGCCACGGTGCTCGGCGGGCGCTCGTGCCGCACCGCGCCCGGAGTGCCCGGCGCGCTTGGCGAGCGTGAAGCCGAGTAGGGCGCCCACGAGCAGCGAGACGATGATCACGACAATCAGCGGGGTGCTCCAGCTGCCGAGGATCCAGTCGACTTCGACGTGGCCGGTGTTGAGCAACGCAAACGCCACCGCCAGGCCGCCGAGGAGGCCGGCGAGCACCAATCGCATCTGTTCGGACCGCGAGCGCCCGCCCCCCTTTGGGCGGGACGGGCTCGACGCGGTGGATCCTGACGCGCTCGTCACGTCGGGGAGTCTCTCACTCGTGAAGGTGAGCCGTCCTCGCCCGCCGCGGGTGGTCGCTGCCGCGAGGGTCTAACCTGGAGCGCGTGGCGCGCATCGGCCTGCTCACCGGCGGCGGCGACTGCCCCGGCTTGAACGCTGTGATCCGTGCGGTGGTGCGTAGTGGGCTTCCCGATGGGCACAGCTTTCTCGGCTTCCGCCACGGCTGGGCCGGCCTACTCACTGACGAGGCGTTCGAGCTGACGCTCGAGCGCACCGTCGGCATCCTCCCGCGCGGCGGCACGATCCTCGGAACCTCGCGCACGAACCCGTTCGTCGAGGACGGCGACGGACTCGCCACGATCCGCGCGACGCTCGCCTCGCGCGGCGTCGACGCGCTGATCCCAATTGGTGGTGAGGACACGCTGGGTGTCGCGCTGGCACTCCACGAAGCGGGTATTCCGATCGTCGGTGTGCCGAAGACGATCGACAATGACCTGGGAGGCACCGACGTCACATTCGGCTTCCAGACGGCGGTGCAGATCGTGACCGACGCGATCGACCGCCTGCACACGACCGCGGAGTCGCACAATCGCGTGATCGTCGTCGAGGTGATGGGCCGGCACGCCGGCTGGATCGCGACGCACGCCGGCATCGCGGGGGGCGCGGACGCAATCCTCGTGCCGGAGCGACCGTTCGATATCGAGCAGGTCTGCGCACACCTGCGCCGCCGCCACGAGCGCGGTCGCGACTTCTCGATCGTCGTCGTCGCCGAGGGCGCGACGCCGCGCGCGGGCACATTGCAAGGCGATGAGGGCGGCGCACCGGTCGTGCGCGCCGCCGGACGGCCGACGACCAGCAGGGACGCCTTCGGCCACGCGCGGCTCGGCGGGATCGGCGTGCTGCTGGAGGGCGAGATCGAGGCGCGCACCGGGTATGAGACGCGCGTGACGATTCTCGGCCACGTGCAGCGCGGCGGCACGCCGGTCGCGTTCGACCGTGTGCTCGCGACGCGCTTCGGCGTCGCCGCTCTGAACGCGGTCGCCGCCGGGCGCTTCGGCGCGATGGTCGCGCTGCGCGGCACCGCGATCGTCGAGGTTCCCCTCGCCGACGCGCTCGCCGCGCCGAAGCTACTGGACAGCGGCCTGTATGAGACAGCCGAGCTGTTCTTCGGGTGAGGCGGGCGATGCTGCGACCGGTGCGCGCGGGGATAGGCAGCTGATGCGCGCGATGGTCTTCGAGCAGGTGGGACGCCCGCTGCGGGCGCTGGAGCGTCCGCAGCCCGAGCCGGGCCCCGGCGAGCTGCTGCTGGAGGTCCACGCGTGTGGCATCTGCCGCACCGACCTGCATCTGCTCGATGGCGAGGTTGCGATCCCCGCGCCGCCGCGCATCCTCGGTCACCAGATCGTCGCGACGGTGCAGGGGGACGGGCGCCGCGTGGGTGTGCCGTGGCTGGCGTGGACGTGTGGCGTGTGCGAGTACTGCCGCAGCGGGCGCGAGAACCTCTGCCTACGCGCTCACTTCACCGGCCGCGACGTCGACGGCGGGATGGCGCAGTTTACGGTCGCCGATGCGCGCTTCTGCTTCGCGATTCCCGAGGGCTATCCCGACGAGCAGGCCGCGCCGCTGCTCTGCGCGGGCTTGATCGGCTACCGCGCGCTGCGCATGTGCGGCGACGCGCGGCGCCTGGGTCTCTACGGCTTCGGCGCGGCCGCGCACATCCTCGCGCAGGTCGCAACGTGGCAGGGACGGGAGGTTTTCGCCTTCACGCGCCGCGGCGATGACACCGCGCAGAGCTTCGCGCGCGAGCTCGGCGCGGTCTGGGCCGGCGCCTCGCAGGAGGCGCCCCCCGAGGAGCTCGACGCCGCGATCGTCTTCGCGCCCGACGGCGCGCTCGTCCCGCTCGCGCTGCGCACGCTCGCGCGCGGCGGGACGGTCGTCTGCGGGGGCATCCACATGAGCGACATCCCGGCCTTTCCCTATAGCGAGCTGTGGCAGGAGCGCAGCGTGCGCTCGGTCGCGAACCTCACGCGCCGCGACGCCGAGGAGTTCCTCGCGCTGGCCCCGCGCGTACCGGTGAAAACCCAGGTCACGACCTACCCGCTCGAGCGAGCAAACGAGGCGCTCGCGGACCTGCGCGCCGGGCGCTTCAGCGGGGCGGCGGTGCTGAGGATCTGAGGACGGAGTCGGCGAGCGTTACTTGACGCCCATGAGGTGCGCGGCCGCCAGGCCGCCCCACTCGCCGAAAGGCGCGAAGAACGCGCGCACCTCGTCTTCCTCGGCGCGCGCGTTCGGATCCCCGCCGCTGCGCAGACGCCCGACGAGCTTCAACAGCCCGACGTCGCCCGCCGGCAGCTGGTCATAGCGGCCCTGGCCGTGCAGCGCGAGCATCTCGCACGTCCACGGGCCGATGCCGGGGATCGCGCGCAGCCGCCGCCAGGAACGCTCGTGTTCGTCCTCGTGCAGGTCGATGCGCCCACGCGCGACTTCGCGCGCAGCGCGCACGAGCGTGCGCGCCCGTGCGCCGCCGAGGTCGAAGGACTGCAGTAACGCCGGCGCGACGCCGGCGAGCGTGAGCGGCGTGGGCAGGTCGAGCAACTCCCGACCCCACCCGCTTTCCGCGCGCGCGGAGTGCGCGGAACCGACACGCTCGCGCACCCCGCTCCCGTGCCAACCGGCGCGACGTCTGCCCAGCCGCGCCACGACGCGCCGCTCGATCGCGGCGGCGCGCTCGTACTCGATCAGCTGCTCGCAGATCGCCCACGCGAGTGCCTCGAACGGCTCGGGCCGTCGGGTGACGCGCAGCCAGGGACGCCGGCGCACGGACGGCCCGATCAGGGGATCGCGCAGGAAGCGCCGCCGGAAGGCCTCCAGGTCGTCGTCGATACCGAGCGCGAAGCGCATTCGGGCGATCCCGTGGTCGGCAGCCGCGCGCGTAGCGGCGCGCGCGCCGAACAGCACGCAGTCGGGCGCGCTCTGTGCGACACGTACGACGACGGGCTCCTCGCCGTGATGCAGCAACCGTTCCAGCACGCGTCCGCGCCGTCGCAGCACCCCATCCATGCCGGCTCTCAGCGGCAGCCTGAAGACGCCCTGCGGACGCACCTCGACGCGTACCTCCAGCGGGGGCACCCCACGCCGCGCGTGCGCCCCAGTGACTAGCGGCCGAGGCCGCTCAGCGGTCGCGACCGGGGACACCGAGCAGGTGCACGTCGACGAGCAGCGAGCGACTGCCCACGATCTGAACCAGCTCGCCGCCCGCGCGCGCTCCGCGCCGCGCGCGCCCGCGACTGGCGACCACACGCCGGCGCGAGCCGGCGCGTACCAGCTCGCGGCGGTGGCGCCGCCGGCGCATGAGTCCGGCGGCTGCGGCGCCGGCGACAAACCCGGTCGCGGCAACCGCGGCGGCCTGCACGGTGGGCACGATCGCTCGATTCTGGCGAGCCGTCGATACGACCGGCTGGTCGGGCACGACGACGACCGCGTCGACTTCCTCGGTGTCGCCGCTGTGCTCCTGTGGAGCCTGCGGCTCGAGCGGATCGCTCACGCGGCGAAGTGTAGAGGGCGCTCCAGACCGCTAGTCGCAGTGGGCCCCTCGCCGTCGCTCAGGTGGCGGGTGTTTGCTCGGCGGCGCCGTCGAACACGCGCTCGTAGACGCGGTAGCGCTTGACGACGATGCCGCCCATCGCTTCCATGCCGCGGTTCATGGCGGTGTTGGTCTCAAGGATCCAGCCCATCTCGCCGCCCTTCTGGGGACGCGCTTCGGCGGCGTCGAAGTGCATCTGGTAGAGCTTGGCGGCGATGCCGGTGTGCTGGTACTCGGGCTTGACGCCGAGGAAGCCGACGCGCACGCGCTTCATGATGCGGGCCTTGTTGAGGAAGTGCCACCAGCCGAGCGGCAGCAGCCGGCCTTTCATCTTGGCGAGCACTTCGTTGACGTCGGGGATCGTGATCGCCATGCCGACGACCTCGCCGGTGTCTTCGCGCTCGGCGATCATGAACCAGTGGCGGTCGTACACGAGGTGCATCTCCTGCGCGTAGGCGTCGAGGATCCTTCTTGGAGAAAGGCACGAAATCCCAGTTCTTGGCCCACGCGGCGTTGTAGACCTCGGCGAAGGCGTCCATTTCCTTGCGCAGGTGGCGGCGCTCCATCGGCCGCACGCGGATGCCGTGCTCGCTCTGCGCCTTGTCGGCGAGCTCCCAGATCACGGGCAGCACCTTCTCGCGCTCGGTGACCTCGAGTTTCCACATCAGGAGGTCCATCGCCTTGGTCATGCCGACCTGCTCCATCAGCCGCTGGTAGTAGGGCGGATGCCACGGCTGGCGGATCATCGGGGCGATCTCGAAACCCTCGATCAGGATGCCGCTCTCGTCGTTCATCGAGAAGTCGGCGGGGCCAACCATGCGCTCGCAGCCCTTGGCGCGCAGCCATGCGGCGACGGCGTCGAGCAGCGCGACGAGCACCTCGGCGTCCTCCTCGAACTCGAGGAAGCCAAACCACCCCCAGCGGGTGTCGTGCTGGTCGTTGAAGGCGTGGTTGACCTGGGCGCTGACGCGCCCGACGACGCGCCCGTCGCGGCGCGCGAGGAAGTACTCGGCTTCGCCGTGGGTGAAGTAGGCGTTCATGCGCCGGTTCAGGAAGATGTAGCGCTCGAGCTTCAGCGGGGGCACCCACAGTGGGTGGTTAGCATGCAGGCGGTACTGCAGGTCGACGAACCGCTTTAGCTCGCGCGCACCTGAAACTGCTCTCACCTCGACGCTCACAGCACCGGCACCCTACACCCAGCGGCCCACGGAGGATCCATGGCAATCACGACCGACGCAGCGCAGGGTCCGGGCGAGGAGGAGCCGCGCTCCACGGATCTCTTTGCGAAGGTCCGCGATCACGAGCGCAAGGAGCTGCTCGCGGCGGCGCGCGCGGCGGACGTGCTGCCCTACTTTCACGTCCTCACCTCGCCGGCGATGCCGGTCGTGGAGATGGAGGGGGCACAGCGGATCATGCTGGGTTCCAACAACTACCTCGGGCTGACCGGCGATGAGCGTGTGCTGGGCGGCGCGCAGGACGCGCTGCACCGCTATGGCACCGGCCTGACGGGCTCGCGTCTGCTCAACGGCACGATTCCGCTGCACCTGGAGCTCGAGCGCGAGCTGGCGGAGTGGATGAACACCGAGGACGCGCTGGTGTTCACGACGGGCCATCAGGCGAACCTGGGCACGCTGGGCACGATCCTCGGACCGGGCGACACGGTGATCGCGGACTCCGGCGACCACGCCTCGATCCTCGATGGTTGCGTGCTCTCGCGCGCAAAGCTGCGCCCGTTTCGCCATAACCGCCTGGACAAATTGGAGAAGGCGCTGCAGCGCGCGCGCGGTGACGGCGGGGGCGTGCTGGTGGTTGTCGACGGCGTCTTCTCGATGGAGGGCGACGTGGCGCCGCTGGTGGAGATCTGCGATCTGTGCGAGCGCTACGGAGCGCGGCTGATGGTCGACGAGGCGCACGGCGCGGGCGTCCTGGGGGCGCGCGGCGCGGGCACCGCGGAGCTGCTCGGGGTGGAGAGCCGTGTGGACCTGCGGATGGGCACCTTCTCGAAGTCGCTCGCGTCGTGCGGCGGCTTCATCGCGGGACCGGCGGAGGTGATCGAGTACTTGCGCATCTACTCGCGCCCCTTCCTGTTCACAGCCTCCGCGGTTCCCGCGGCGCTCGGCGCGGCGCTCGGCGCGCTGCGGGTGCTGCGCTCCCCCGAGGGGTCGGCGTTGCTGGCGCGTGTCTTGGCCAACGCGTGGCGCCTGCGCGACGGCCTGCACGAGCTCGGCTTCGCGGTGGTCTCCCCGCAGCGACTGCCGGCGCGGGAGAGCGTAAGCGCCGCGCCGGGCGTGCGCACGGACGCGAGTGGCGCACCGACGATCGTGACGCCGATCGTGCCGGTGCTCGTCGGCGACGACTGGAAGGCGGCGCTGTTGTGGCGGGCACTCTACGACGCGGGCATTTTTGTGAACACGGCGCTGCACCCCGCGGTACCCCCGGGTGGTGCGCTGCTGCGCACGAGCGTCATGGCGACCCACGACGAGGCGACACTCGACCGGGCGCTTGAGACCTTTGCGCAAGTCAAGCGCGAGTTCGAGGCCGCACACGGGCCGCTGCCGGGCCCCGACGACGTCGACTGAGCTCGGCGGCCGGCGCCGCTTCACGACGAGAGCACCCGGCGACTGGACTGCGGGCGACCTTTGGTTGTTCATCCATCCTATGAGAGAATAAAAAGGTCGCTTCTAGCGCACGATCTGCGCCGTGGACTGTTGACCGGGACTCCACCGCTGAGTAGCTTCTTGGGGCGCTCTGCACAACCGCTCGGGATCTGCCCCTGAGCCGCCGGACGAGGGGTACCGGAGGCCGGACGGGACATCCGGAGGGTGGACTACCGGGCAACCGCTGCGGGTGCGCGCTACTCGTCAAACAAGCAAGGATGTTGTACGCCGTGGATGACCCCTACGGCGGCAACGGGGAGTGAGCTAAACCATGAACGCCACGGCGACGATTACCCCTGCCGGCCCTCAATACATGCGTGCGCTGGAGCGCGCCAACAAGGTGCGCTTGGCCCGCGCCGAGCTCAAGCGGCGGATCGCAACGGGTGAGCTCAGCGTCGCGCAGGTAATACTTGAGTGTCCCTGGGAGGCGGAGAGTATGGCGGTCTGTGACCTGTTGACCAGTCAGCGTCGCTGGGGCGAGAGCCGCGTACGCAAATTCCTCGCGCTCGTGCCGATGTCGGAAACCAAGACCGTGGGATCGATGACCGACCGTCAGCGACGCACGCTCGCCGCGATGCTGTCCGTCGGCCGACGCGACACGCGCGAGCGGGAGCCGGTGTTGCTGGCGAGGTAAGTGAATGCGGGGCCGCGCGCACGCGCGGCCCCTCGGCTAAGGGACAGCCGGAGGAGAGCTTGACCTGCCACCACCCGGCGAGCATCCCGATCAGACCGAGACGCGGGCGCACCTCCCACACTCCGCAACCGCGTTCGCCGAGCGCGACGACCGGCAGACGCACGAACTTGTAGCTCGAAGGCGTCGCCTGCATCCGCTCCAGTAGCTCACGCGCGCGACGCTCGGACGCATCGCGCTCCCGTGTCAGTCCCTGAGCCTCGCGAACGCGCGTCGCTAGCCGGTCGCGCAAACGCTCGAGCTCGGCCATCGTTAGCAGATGCGGACCCCGCGGGGGCTCATCGTGGGGCACTCCCAGCGACGGTCCATCGGATGCCGGGGTGATGTGTGGAAAGCCGTCCGCAACGATCGCGGAGAGCTCGCGCTCCAGCCGCGCCACCTGCTTCTTCAAGGCGTGGCGCGCGGCGCGCTCGGCAAATGGACCGGGCGTCGCCCACGGATCCTGGGCAAGCGCTTCTTCGCGACGATTGGTGGTGAGCTGCTCGGACGTGACCATCAACGCATCGATTCCCCACTCGTCCTCTGTCTGTGTCCAGCGACATGACCGCGGAGGCGGCCGACGTACGTGGATTCTACAGCCCCCGCCGGGGTATTACCAGGGCCCTTTCAGCATCGCACTGGACATCCAGAGGGCCTCCTCGATGTGCAGCGACGGTACGCCGGGAACCTGCAGCGAGAACAGCGTCAACTCGCCCGCGACGGCGCGCGCGGCGTGGCCGGGGGCGATCTCCCCGAACAGCACGGCGAGCGCGGTGGAGCTGTCGGCGACGACCAGGCGCCCGCCGGGCAGCGCGGGTGCATCGGGTGCGCGTCCCAACGACTCGCCGGCGAGGCTGGCGCGGATACCGAGCGGACCATCGACGGCGGTGGCCGCGAGCGCCCAGACCGGCACCCCGGTATCAACGAGCGCGATCAGCAATGCGTCGGCGAGCACGTTGCTGGAGATGAAGCCGCCCTGCAGCATCCGTCCGAGCATCGCCTCCTCGATCGGCGTCGGCGCGACATCGGGGTCGAGACCGATGTGCCTGAAGAACACCCGGTAGGCCGCGGGCACGGGGCGCTGGCGTAGATTGATCGCATGCGGTCCGGCCCAGCGGCTGGAGAGCTCCTGCAATCGCCGCCGCAGCGCCGGCGGCGAGGAGCGCCCCACGCGACCGATGCTCGCGCGAGCGTGCACGAGGCATAGGCCGGGCAGCTCGGCGCGCACCTCCTCATCGCACCAGCCGCGAGTCGGCGCAAAGGGACCGTCGGCCTCCGATGAGGGCATCGCGGCGCGCTCGCGGGTCACGAGCGGGGACTCCAGCCGCGGGCGCGGGCGCCGGCGAGCAGCTCGCTGACGCGCGCGCGCAGCGTGGCGAGCGGCGGGCGCAACAGCAGCGGCTTGCCCTGCACGACGCCGCCGGGGTAGGCGAAGGTGAGCTGCGGGCAGCTGGCGACCTTGTAGAGCGTGGCCAGCGCTCCGTCGTTGTCGATGCCGACGGGGAAGCTCAACCTGTGACTGCGCACGAGCGCGCGCAGCTGGGTGCGATCCCCTTTAATCGAGACCGCCGCGAAGCGGACGCCGGGAAAGCTGGGAAGCAGGGTCTGCATGTCGGTGAGGATGCGCGCGCAGGAGCCGGAGTCGACGAACAGCGCGAGCACGAGCGGACCGCTTTCGTAGAGCTGACAGATGTTGAGGATTCGCGGGCCGCGCAGCGTACACGCCGGATGCTTGCCCGCTTCGCCGTCGTCGGCGTGCGTCGCGATATCGGCGTCGCCCTGGAGATTGCCGGTCACAAGCGGCAGCGCGAATGGCGGCAGCGCTGTCCCGGCGGCGAGCCCCGCGGCGCCGTTGGGCGTGGTGAGCACAGTGTTGAGGGTGATCAGCGCGAGGATCACCACCCCGAGCAGACCGACCCAGCGGCCGTAGCGTCGACTAGGCGGGCTCATCACGCGGGCGACCAAGCGCGCGCCGCCGCGCGACACGGCGAGGTAGACGCGCGGCGAGCCCTCCGGGCTCGCTCAGCAGCAGCGCCGCGGGCAGCGCGATCAGCACCCCGACGAGCGAGGCGCTCAGATCGATCAGAGTCACGATGCCGAAGTCGCGAAGCATCGTGATGTCAGAGAGCACGAGCACACCGAAACCCATGATCGCAGTGACTCCGGAGGCGGCGACGGCGGCGCCGGTGTGAGCATAGGCGCGGCGCAGCGCCTCGGACACGCTGTGACCGGCGATCCGCTCTTCGCGGTAGCGCTCGGAGAGCAGCACGCTGAACTCGGTGGAGATTGCGATCACGAGGGCACTGAGCGTTACCGACATGGGGTTCAGCGGGACGCGGATCGCGAACACGATCAGCGCCGACCAGCCGGTCGCGAGCGCCACGGGCAGCAGCGGCGCGAGAGCGCGTCGCGAGTCACCGCGGAAGGCCGTGAGCAGCACGAGCGCAGCGGCTGCGAGACCGGCCAGCAACGTCAGCACACGCCGCCACGGCGAGGCGACGATCGCGCCGGATTGAGCGGCAAGCACGGGCAGCCCAACTAGTTGCACGCTGACCCCGCGCGGGGGGTGCAGGCTGGCGCGCATCGCTTCGATCACGTGTTGCTGGCGTTCGAGAGACATCAGCCGAATGCCGAATGCGAGGGTGGCGGCGCGCCGGTTGGGGGTGATGACGTCCTGGGAGAAGTACGCGGGGATCGCGGCGAGCAGCGTGCGGACGTCGGCGCGCGTGAGTTTCGGCGTGAGCGCCGGCGCATTGCCCTGGTTTGGCGCGGCCGTGGCGCCGCTGCCCGCCAGCGCGCTGCCGGCGAAGAGATTGGGCAGTGAGAATGCGGGACACAGCAGCGCCTTCCCGCAGCCGTGTGTCGCGGTGTAGCCGAAGCGGCGCAGGATGCTTTCCTCGTAGGTGCTCATCCATTGCAGCGTTGCCGGCGTCGCGAGCTTGCTCCCCGAGACCAGCAGATCGATTTCGCCGCCAACTCCGGAGGTGCGCTCGAGCGCATTCAGATTGCGCAGCGAGGCCAGGTTCTGAGGCACCAGCTTTTCGAGGTTGGTCTCGACGTGTGTCTGCGTATCGAGCCCCCAACCGAGCACGGCGAGCGCCAGGCCGATGCCCAGCACGCGACCGGGATGGCGCACGGCGTGCACCAGCGCGGTTCGCGAGATCGCGCTCGTGAGTGCGTTCTCGCGCAGCAACTCGCGCGCACCGCGCCAGGATGCCGCGAAGCTCCGGCGGGCACTTGCGAGTGGCAGTCGCATGCGAGTCGCGCCCGCTCGCCCTCCCCTCCGGCGCGCGTCGAGCGCCAGTGCGGCGGAGCCGGCGGTGAGCGTGCAGAGGAAGGCGATGGCGATCCCGACGACGAGCAGCAGCCCGAAGCCGCGCACGGTGGGAACCGGCGAGAGCGCGAGCACGAGCAGCGCGACCCCACCGGCGGCGGCGGCGACGGCTATCGTCGAGCCGGCGAGCGCGGCGGCGCGGCGCACGGCGTCCTCGGTATGCGGGCGCTCGACCCGCCCAGCGGCGGTGAGGGGTTCGGCGCCCCGCAGCTCGTGGAAGCGCGACTGGAACTGGATGGCGTAGTCGACGGCGAGTCCGACGAGCACCGGTAGCACGGCGACCTGCGCGACGGTCAACGAGGCGCCGAGGAGCGAGAGTGCCCCGAAGGTGAGTGCGGTCGCGAGCGCGGCGAGCGCAAGGGGCAGCAGGCGCGGTCGTCCTCCGAAGACGAGACCGAGGGTGAGCGCCATGATGAGCAGCACGGCGACCAGCAGCAGCTCGATCGCGTGGGTGATCGAGCTCGCGAGATCCGAGACGATGACGGGCTCGCCGGTGATCAGATAGCTCTCGCCGTGCTGCAGGCGCCACTGGGGCATCGCAACGGCGCGGCGGATCAGCGCGATCGTGTGTGCGCGCTGCGCTTCGCTGAGGTCGGCGCGCATGCGCACGGAGATCAGCGCGGCTTCGCGGCTGGGGAATAGGTAGGCGAAGCGCTGCTTGGGCGTTCCGGGGAGCTTGGCGCTGTTGTCGAAGACGACGCGCTGGATGAAGCTGGGATCGTTCAGTTCCGGGGGCGCGGTGAGGCCGTACTCGGCCCCGAGCAGCTCCAGCTCCTGGGCGTAGCGTTCGAGCGTGAGCTTGCTGGCTTCGGAGCCGAGTTTGTGCGCTTCGGTGGAGCTGCGGCCCTGGGCGAGGGCGGCGCGAATGATGGTCTGTTCGGCCTGGCGAGCCTGGCGCTCGGCGTGGGCGCTCTGCGTGGATAGCTGCCGGTCGATCTGTTCGGCGGCCTCGTTGAGGAAGGTGCCGGGGCCGAGCACGACCTTGACGGTCCCGAGGGCGCCGAGCTGTCCGCAGGGCCCCTTGGAACCGCCCTCGTGCACGAGGCCGGCGGCGGGGACGTTGCCGGAGAGGCAGCCCTCCAGACCGATGAGCCGGTCGAGGTCGGAGCTCAGCAGTAGTTGCTGCAGGCTTCCTTTGACCATCACCTCGACGGGCTCTTCGCCGAAGGCGCGATAGAAGCTCTGAGTGGCCCGATAGGTCGAGCTCGAGCGTCCGACGAAGGTGTCGCTGGCAGCGCTCGGGTGCAATCGCAACGCGAGTCCCGCGCCCCCCACCGCCAGCGCGGCGGCGATCGCGAGCGTGAGCACCGGGCGCCGGGCGGCGCTGCCGGCGAGCGCGGAGAGCAGCCGGGCGGTACTCACTCCATCCCGAGGGGACCGGCCGATTCGCCGGAGAGGAACTGCCGCACGAACGGGTTCTCCGAGTCGAACAGGTCTTCGGCGGGACCGGATTCGACGATGCGCCCGCGCCAGAGGATCGCGATGTACTCGGCGACGCGCCGGGCACTAAGAATGTCGTGCGTGATGACGACGTAGGAGCCGCCATTCTCGGCGTGGACTTCCTTGATCAGTTCACACAGCAGCGCGGTGCGCACGGGATCCAGACCGGAGTCGGGCTCGTCGAACAGCACGATCGCAGGGTCGAGCACCAACGAGCGGGCGAAGCCGGCACGCTTGCGCATACCGCCGGAGAGCTCGTTGGGCATCTTCTCGTTGGCGTTGCCGAGTCCGACCTCGCGCAGGCGGCGATTGACGATCTCGGCGATCTCCTCCTCGCCCTTCTCGGTGTGCTGGCGCAGCGGGAACGCGACGTTGTCGTAGAGGTTCAGCGAACCGAAGAGCGCACCATCCTGGAAGAGCACGCCGAACTTCTTGCGCGTCTCGAAGAGATCGTCGTCGGAGAGCGCGGGAATCGACTGTCCGTCGACGATCACGTCGCCCTCGTCGGGGTAGAGCAGTCCCACGATGTGCTTGATGCAGACCGACTTGCCGGTGCCGGAGGGGCCGAGGATCATTGAGACCTGGCCTTCGGGCAGGCCGAGATTCAGTCCCCGCAGGACGCGGTTGGAGCCGAAGGCCTTGTGGACGTCGACGAACTCGATCGCGTCGGGGACGTTGGTGGGACGGTTCGCGCCGGTGTGGAACTGAAAGAGCTCCTCCTCGGCGGGATCGGTTGCGTCCTCCTTTACAGCCATGTGCCTATCCTCCGATTGGGGCTCGTGGGTTGGCTCCCCAGAAGACTTGGGTGCCGAGCATGCCGATGAGGTGTACGAGGATGAGGTTGAGGACCATGGACTTGGCGGTGGCGGTGCCGACGCCGACGGGTCCGCCGCTGGCGTTGTACCCGTAGTAGCAGCCGACGAGCACGATCGCGGTCGCCATGAACATGGCCTTGGTGAGGCTGAAGATGAAGTCGGGTGGGTTTTGGAATTGCCAGAAGATGAGGAAGTACCCGCCGGAGGAGACGACCCCGACTTGCTGGACGACGGCGATGTAGGACGCGAGGAACGCGCCGCCGATCCCGGCGAGGTACATGAAGGGCAGCACTAGCCACGCAGCCAAGAGGCGGGTGGCGCAGAGGAACGTGACGGAGTCGATACCCATGACCTCCAGCGCGTCGATCTCGTCGCTGATGCGCATCGCGCCGAGCTCAGCGACGATCCCGGTCCCGACCTTCGCGGCCATCATGTACCCAAACGCGTACGGGATGATCTCCCGCAAATCACACCACGCCGTAAACACACCCGAATACGCCGGCGCACCCTGCGCCTCGAGGAAGTAGGCGCCCTCGATCCCACACTCGAGGCCGAGGATGAACATCAGCGACCAGATGATCAGCGTCGAGGAAATAATCAAGATCCCCGACTGCCGCAGCGCCTCCCCGAAGAAGCGAAATACGCGCAGGCTGTAGACGTCGCGGACGATGTTGCCGCCGAAACCTCCGATGTCCCCGATCGAGGAGAAGAGTTCGCGCGGAAGCGAAAGGAGTTCGTTCACTTGATCACCAGGATCTGCGGGTGCGTGGCGAGCAGCAGCTGCGTGAAGGTGTAGTCGAACGCGAAGATCGCGAGGAACGAGACGACGACGGCTTGGTTGACGGCGCGCCCGACGCCCTCGGCGCCGCCGGAGGCGGTCATGCCCTTGTAGCAGCAGACGATCGCGATGATCGCCCCGAACAGCACGGTCTTCAGCGCGGAGCCCCAGAGGTCGGTGGTGGACGCGTTGGCGAAGAGGTTGTCCCAGAAAGGAGCCAGGGGCTGCCCGTAGACGAGCTCGGCGAGGATTCCGCCGAAGAGCCCGAACAGGATCGCGTAGATATTGAAGAGGCCGGTGACGAGCATCAGCGCGAGGAAGCGCGGGACGACGAGGTTCTTGACGGGGTCCACGCCGAGCACCTGCAGCGCGTCGAGCTCCTCGCGGATCTTGCGCGCCCCGAGATCGGCGGTAATCGCGGTACCGGCGACGCCGGCGAGCACGATCGCGGTCACGTTGGGCCCGATCTCGCGAATCGCGGCGAGCACGAAGATCCCGCCGAGGCGATCCAGCGCACCGAACAGCGAGAGGAAGTTGGCGGCCTGCAGCCCGGGCGCGGCGTAGCAGATGCAGACGGTGGAGATCAGCAGCGGGAACCAGCAGAGCCGCAGCGCGAAAAGGAACTGCGAGACGAACTCGCCTCCGTAGGGGTAGGGAGGACGCAGCGCGGACATGATCGTCCGGCCGGTGAGGATCATCATGTCCCCTACTTCCTCGATGAAGTTCCTCGTCGGGAGGAACGCGCGCTCAGCGGCACTGCGAACCACTTCGTACCCCTCCTCGGGTGGATGGCCCGGCACTGTAGCCTTCTACTAGAACTCTACGCGATGCGCTGGCGGCGCGCTACCCCTCGTCGATTCTACTTGTGGCGCTCGTCGATCTGACGTGCCGTACGCGCGGTGTCTGCTTGCTGTGCATGCCTAACTCGCGACCTCGGCTGCATACCTCGCCACGGCACCCCGCCGCGCGGGCGCACGCACGCGCGGCGGGGTCGGCAACTTCAAACGCCGACCCCCGCCCCCGAGCTCGCACCCTCCCCCAGCAGCATCGGGACCGAGGACGCCCGCCGCCGAGTCGCTCGCGCCACTGGTATGGTGGTCTCGCTGTGAGGGGGAGTCGCGTGCTTACGGTCCTACTACTGCTCGGTGCGAGCCCACTGGCGGGTGCGCTGGCGAGCGGCTGCGGCTCGAGCGCGCAGCAGAACGCGAGCGAACCGCAGGGCAGCTTCGCGGTGCGGGTGACACACGCGAGCTTCCCGGCGCGACAGTCGGTCGCGCGTGAAGAGCGTCTGGTGCTGAGCGTGCGCAACACCGGCGCGCACGCGGTGCCCAACGTGGCGGTCGCGGTGAACTCCTTCGACTACATCTCCGACTACCCGAACCTCGCGGCGCGCCGGCGGCCGGTGTGGGTCGTGGATCATGGCCCCGGACCGCAGCCGCGTACGCCGGTGGAAACGGTCGAGGTGGACGCGCCGGGCGGTGGCGCGACGGCGAGCTACAACGTCTGGGCACTCGGACGCCTGCCGGCGGGCACAACACGCAGCTTCGTGTGGGACGTGACCCCGGTGAAGCCGGGCGTGCACGCGGTCTCCTATCGCGTCTACGCGGGCCTGAACGGCAAGGCGCGGGCGCAACTGGCCGGCGGCGGCCTTCCGGGCGGGAGTTTCCAGGTGGCGATCGCGGGCAGCCCGCCCCCGAAACACGTGAATCCGCAGACGGGCCGCGTCGAAGAAGGCGCGTACGACCCGGCGGCACAGCAGTCGAGCAACGGCTAGCGCAGGCCGGGGCCCCGGAGCCGAGCGGCACTCCTCGCGCACGCGCGCGGCGGGCCGTGTGGCCGAGTGGTGTACGGCGAGACGCCGGCCTTGCATTGGCCCGCTGTCGAAAGATCGCGGGCTGGATTTCGCCAGGCGGGTGATGCTGCACCGAGTGCGGGGCTCTACGATGCGTGGTCGGCCCGCGCGAGGAGCGCGAGCGTGCGCCGACACAAGACCCCGAGACCGTGCCCACAGACTTCCAGGAGGAACAGAGACAGCCCATGCCCAGGACTCGTCAGCACAACGTCACAGCCGCGCAGTGGAGTGCCAACGGCAACGCGCTCGGCTCGCCCGATCTGACCCTCGCGGGTAACCAGGTATTCGCCTCAAACGTGTTCAGTCCTGCGGTGCAGCGCCAGCGGCTGCCCAAGCATGTCTACAAGGCGCTGCAGAAGACGCTGGCGCGCGGCGCGGCGCTCGACACCTCCCTCGCGGACGCGGTGGCGCAGGCGATGAAGGACTGGGCGATGGAGAAAGGCGCGACGCACTACACGCACTGGTTCCAGCCGCTGACGGGCTCGACGGCGGAGAAGCACGACTCCTTCTACGGGCCGACGAGCGACGGCTCGGCGATCGCGGAGTTCTCGGGCAAGGAGCTGATCCAGGGCGAGCCGGACGCGTCGTCGTTCCCGACGGGCGGCATCCGCGCGACGTTCGAGGCGCGCGGCTACACAGCCTGGGATCCGACCTCACCGGCGTTCATCCTCGAGAACCCGAATGGGGCGCTGCTGTGCATCCCGACGGCGTTCACGTCGTGGACAGGCGAGGCGCTCGATAACAAGATCCCGTTGCTGCGCTCGATGGACGCGCTGTCGGGCGCGGCGATGAACGCGCTGGAGCTGCTCGGCGTGGAGGACGCGCAGCGGGTCTTCACGACGACGGGCTGCGAGCAGGAGTACTTCCTGATCGACGAGCAGTACTTCTTCGAACGGCCGGACCTGGTCACGACGGGCCGCACGCTGTTCGGCGCGAAACCACCGAAGGGTCACGAGCTCGACGACCACTACTTCGGGTCGATCCCGGAGCGGGTGCTGGCGTACATGCTGGAGGTCGAGCTCGAGCTGGCGAAGCTGGGCGTGCCGATCAAGACGCGCCACAACGAGGTGGCGCCGAACCAGTTCGAGGTGGCGCCGATCTTCGAGAACTCGAACGTGGGCTCGGACCACCAGATGATCACGATGCAGATCATGCAGAACACGGCTCGCCGCTACGGCCTGGTGTGCCTGCTGCACGAGAAGCCGTTCGCGGGCGTGAACGGCTCGGGCAAGCACAACAACTGGTCGATGGGCACGGACACGGGCCTGAACCTGCTGGAGCCCGGCGATACGCCGTCGGAGAACCTGCAGTTCCTGTTCTTCTGCGCGGCGGTGATCCAGGCGGTCAACAAGCACCAGGCGCTGCTGCGCGCGTCGATCGCCTCAGCCGGACAGGACCACCGCCTAGGCGCGAACGAGGCGCCGCCGGCGATCATCTCGATCTTCCTCGGCGCGGAGCTCGAGAAGGTCTTCTCGGCGATCGAGGCGGGCAAGGTGCAGGCCTCCAAGCCGGGCTCGTTCCTGGGCCTGGGCACGCCGGTGCTGCCGCCGCTGCCGCTGCACGGCGGCGACCGCAACCGCACGAGCCCGTTCGCGTTCACGGGCAACAAGTTCGAGTTCCGCGCGCTCGGCTCGAACGCGTCGCCGGCGTGGCCGAACACGGTGCTCAACACGATCGTCGCGGAGTCGGTGGATGAGCTGGCGGGCAAGCTCAAGGAGGCCCTCAAAGGCTCGGGCGCGACGCTCGAGAAGGCGGTGACGAAGGTCGTCAAGGACGCGTGGACGGAGAACAAGCGCGTGGTCTTCGACGGCGACGGCTACTCGGAGGCGTGGCACAAGGAGGCGGAGAAGCGCGGCCTCTACAACCTGCGCACGACACCGGACGCGCTGCCGTGGATCGTCGACAAGCAGACGATCGCGGCGTTCAAGAAGTACAAAGTGCTCTCCAAGCGCGAGCTGGAGTCGCGCCTGGAGGTGTTCACCGAGCAGTACGCGGTGAACATCAACATCGAGTCCGAGACGGCGGCGGGGATCGCACGCACGATGCTGCTGCCGGCGTCGGTGCGCTACCTCAATGAACTGCGGATCGCCGAACTGGACGAGCTGACCGGCGAGGTTGAGCCGCTCGTCAAGGAGCTGCATTTCGCGCTGCTGAAGCTCGAGGACGCGAACCTCGAGGAGAACCAGCCTGACTCCTCCCCGGCCAAGTGGGCGACTTACATCCGCGACACGGTGATCCCTGCAATGGATGACGTGCGCGATGTCGCGGACCGCCTGGAGAAGTTCGTGGCGGACGACTTGTGGCCGCTGCCGAAGTACTCGGAGATGCTCTTCATCAAGTAGGTCTTGGGGTATGTCGTGTCGTCCGCCGATGGGGGCTCCCGCGGCGGACGACACGACTCGGGTTGAACTACCGTCTAAGGAACTATGAGCGGTCCCGAACTCGGTCTGGCGGTGTCGGTATTCCTCGCTTGCACCGTGGAGGCGGTGGAGGCGGTGACGATCGTGCTCGCAGTCGGCACGACGCGCAGTTGGCACTCGGCGTTCTACGGCGTGGGCGCGGCGACGGCGGCACTGGCGGCGATTGTCGCGGCACTCGGGCCGGCGCTTACGGCCCTGCCGATCGATGTGCTGCGCCTGGTGGTCGGCGGCCTGCTGCTGATCTTCGGGTTGCAGTGGCTGCGCAAGGCGATCCTCAGGGGCGCCGGCCTAAAGGCGCTGCACGACGAGGATGAGATCTTCAGAGCGGAGGCTGCCGCGGCACGTGCGGCGGGCGGCGCGCGGCGAGGCTTCGATGGCTACGCGTTTGCGATCGCCTTCAAGGGCGTGCTGCTGGAGGGGCTGGAGGTCGCGTTCATCGTGCTGACCTTCGGCGCCAACCAGCACCGCGTTGGGCTCGCGGCGGCGGCGGCGGGCGTGGCGGTCGTCCTCGTCGTCGTAGTGGCGCTCGCGGCTCGCGCACCGCTGACGCGAGTACCGGAGAACACGATGAAGCTCACGGTCGGCGTGATGCTCAGCTCCTTTGGGATGTTCTGGGGCGCGGAGGGCGCGGGAGCGTCGTGGCCGGGCGGCGACGCTGCGCTGTTGGCAATCGTTGCGGTCCTGGCGTTGATCGCGCTGGCGACGATCGAGATTCTTCGCCGCGCGGCGGCCGCGAGGACTGCGGCGGTGGCGGCCGACTTCACGCACGCTCGGACGACGGACGACGACCGGGCCAGCAGCGCGCTCGCGACGCGGGAGCCGGCATGAGGCGGCTGCGCACCGCCGTGCTCAGCGTTTGGACGTTCATCGTCGGCGACGACTGGCGCACCGCCCTCGGGGTGTGCGGCGCGCTCGCGCTGACCGCGCTTCTTGCGGCGGCGGGCGTTGCGGCGTGGTGGATCATGCCGCTCGCGGTGGCGGCGTTGCTGTGGCTCTCGCTGCGTCGCTTTGTGCGCGATGGTTGAGTGCATGAGAAAGCTCTCATCCTGACCCGCGGCTGAGCGGCAGCTGTGTAGCCTCCGCGACGGTGAGCAACGCCAACCTGCGCAAATTGGTCGTACCCGCGGTAGTCGTGGGAGTCCTACTGATCGTCGTGGCGATCGTCTACTTCGTGACACCCGAGCACTCACTGCCAGCGTTCTTTCCCGGCCATACCTCGGCGTCGAGCGCCGAAGCGAGCCACCACCACACCAAGCACGGCATCGCAGCCGTGGTCGTTGCACTGGCGTGCTTCGCGTTCGCCTGGTTTCAGACCGGCCCCAAAACCCAGGCTGCCGGTCCCGGACCCGACGCCGCGAGTGGCTGAGCGAACCTGCCACCCGACCGTGATCTGACTCAACTCGCCGCCAGACGCGCCCCCCGCTTGCGGGTGCGGCGCCCTACTGGCATTCTTAGAGCGCGAACACCAGCGTGCTGACCACCCCGAGTCCAATGCAGTAGAACCCAAACGGACTCAGGCGGTTGGTCTCGAAGTAGCGCAGCAGGAACTTCACGGCGAGGAATGTCGTCGCAGCGGCGCAGAGGCCCGCGACTAGGGCCGGTCCCCGGACATCTTTGCCTTGCGAGCCGAGCAGTTCGGGCAGCTTCAGCGCGGCGGCCGCCAGGATCACGGGGGTCGCGAGCAGGAAGCTGTAACGGGCGGCGTCCTCGTTCGAGAGCCCGGAGAGCAAACCGCCACCCATCGCGAAGCCCGAGCGCGAGATACCGGGTATCAGCGCCGCGGCCTGCGAGGCGCCGACCGTGATCGCTTGACGCCAGCTGAGCTTCGCGATCCGCGTGTCCGCGTCCCCGCGATAGTCGTCCGGGCGCGGAGCGCGCTTGCGCAGCCGCTCGAAGGCCAGCAGCGCGACGCCGTTGACGATCAGGAAGGCCGCCGCAATCGAGGGCGAGGCGAATAGTTTGCGCAGCGATTCCTGCAGCACCAGGCCGATGACGCCGGCGGGGATCGTGCCGACGATCAGCAGCCACCCCAGGCGCGCGTAGGTGTCCTCCTCGCGGATCTCGCGCATCCGCAGCGAGCGCAGGATGCCTCCGACGATCTTGATCCAGTCGCGCAGGAAGAAGAGCAGCAGCACGAGCGCGGTCGCGAAGTGCGTGGCGACCAGGAATGTGAGGAAGAACTTGTCGTTCTGGTGGATGTGCCAGCCGACGAGACTCGGCAGGATCACCGCGTGCCCGAGGCTCGAGATCGGAAACGGCTCGGCTACGCCCTGGGTGAGGCCGAGGATGATGGCCTGAAAGTAGGAGATCGGGTGCATCGGCGCGACAGTCTACGGTCCGACCCGGCGGGGAGGCGACGGTCGCCCGCCAGCTCCGCGCCTCGCCGAATCGCCCCGCGCGGACCGGCCCTTACTTCAGGGTGGTCTTGAGGCTCGCGCTCTTCTTCGCGCCGCTCTGCGGATGGAAGACGACCACGACCGTGACCTTCAAGCGACCCTTGTGGCTCGCCAAGGCCGACTTCCCCGCGGCGGTCAGCTTCAGCGCGACATCGAGCGAGCCGGCCGCGCCGGCCGTCTCGTGTCCGGAGCCGATCACCACGGTTTTGCCATGAAGCTTCACGCTCAACACGATCGAGATCGTCCCCGGGCCTGACGCGGCGGCGTGCAGCTCCAAGACACCTTTGCCGAGAGCCGCGGGCGTCGTGCCCGAAAGCTCGCTGGCCACGTCGCTCGCGCTCACGTGCGCAGCCGCGGCCGGCGTGGAGGGCGCCGCCGGAGGAATGGGATAGAGGGAGGCGAGGAGCGCACCGTGCCCGAGCGGATGCCCCGGCACCGCCGAAGCGCCGGCTGGAGCAAGGGCCAGGAAAGCCAGGACGGCGAACGAAGCCAGGGATGTCTTCATGGGATCAGATCCATTTCGGTCAGATGCTCGGGCAGGTGCTCCCTAGAGCGACGTGAAGAGAACGCAAATATGCCCGGAGCATTGGAGATGAGTTGTTAAGAAGCTGGGAAGCAACCGCGGGGGCTTGTGAAGATTCGGGACACCCCCTCCCACGCTTCGGAGGTCGTTGGTAGGTTGGCGATTGCGGCCTCGACGGGACGGTCCGCAAAGCCTGTATACGTCACGCATCCGCCTGTCCACGCGGCTCGTACGTGCCTGCAATTGACATCTTTTCACTTTTCGAGAACACCGACGAGCGCGCCATGGAGGCAATCACCCCGATGACAGGCAGCGGCGAACTAGCCCGCGACGTCGACGGAGCTCGGTGCGGCGACTCACAGCTGGACGCTCAGCGCTCCTCCCTTCGCGACCTGCGTCTGCTGCTCGGAGCATCCAATGGGGCGACGGCTCCGTCCCTCGCCAAGCACGCCGACAGCGTGGCGGTGCGTGCCTTCGATCTCTCCGTCTGCCTACTCGTGTTGCCGGCGGTGCTGCTGTTGGGCACGATCACCGCGCTGCTGATCTACATCGACTCGCCGGGATCGGTCTTTTACCGCTCCACCCGAGTCGGTCGCGGAGGGCGCACCTTCGAGATGCTCAAGCTCCGCAAGATGCGCCGAAGCGCAAAGGGCGGACCGCTGACGATGAGTGACGATGAGCGCTTCACCCCGATCGGCAGCTTCCTCGCGATGACGAAGCTCGACGAGCTTCCACAGCTGTGGAACGTCATCAGGGGCGATATGCGCCTCGTCGGACCGCGCCCGGAGGTGCCCGAGTTCGTCTCGCGCTACCGCGCTGAGTACCAGGAGCTGCTGAGCGTACTGCCCGGCATCACCGGCCCCGCCGCGGTGGAGTACGCAAGCGAGTCGCATCTGGTGAGCCTCCAGCAGGATTCGGTGAGCTTCTACGAGGCCTCGATCATGCCGCGCAAGATCGAGATCGACCTCGAGTACATCCGCACGCGCACACTGTTCGGTGATATGAGGATCCTGATCGAGACGATGCTCGTGCCGCTCTCGAAGGTAGCCAGACGCATGCTTGGCGACCGCGGGTTCGTCGCGCGGAGGCGGGATTGTTGCTGGGCGCCTGCGTCGCTCTGATGCTGGCCTTCGTGATCGCCAGCAGCGGAGGCTGACAGGTGCCGCGCGGTAGACGAGCGGCCCCGCTGCTGCTGGGCGGGGGCGTCGCGGTGCTGATCGCCGCGACGCTGGTCACAAGCGGATTGGCGTCCCCCGGGCGGAACCCTCGAGCGAGCGCCTCGGGACACGCCCGTCACACGCGCCACGCGACTACACATCCCAAGCACGCTCGGGGGGGCCGAGCCGGCCTTCGGATGAGAGCAGCGATGGCGCTGCTTGTGCTCGCGCTGACGCTCACCGGCTGTGAGACCAATGAGGAACGACACGCCGAATTGGTGCGGCAGGACAGGTATCGCGCCGCGCCGGTGCAGAGCGGCCTAGACATCGGGCGCGCGAGTTCCGATGTGAAGGTGCTCGCCACCACGGTTCTGCACGATGAAAACGGCGTCGCGGCGGTAGTGAGACTGCGAAACGACTCATCCCGTCCACTACGCGAAGTGCCGATCGCAATCACGCTGCGCGAACCGGGAGGCAGAACGCTCTACCAAAACAACGTTCCCGGGCTCAGCTCGCCGCTGACGCATGCGCCGCTGCTGCAGCCGGGAAAGAGCTTCGAGTGGGTCGACGACCAGATCCCGGCGAGCGGCACACCTGGGTCGTTGAGTGCTCGAGTCGGCGAAGCTCCGGCCGCGGGAGCTCATCCTCCCAGCCTGACGGTGAGGGGAGTGCACGTCGTCGACGACCCCACCAACGGCGTCGGGGCGGAAGGAACCGTCGTCAATCGCTCCGCGGTCGCCCAACAGGAACTAGTGGTCTTCGCGGTCGCGACGCGCGCCGGGCGGATCGTCGCCGCCGGCCGCGCGGTGCTCCCCGACGCGTGGGTCCGTGGCGCGCGACAAAGGCCGCGAGCTCATCTCGCAACAGCTCACGCGCCTCGGGAATCAGGGCCTCGGCATCGGCAGCTCGCAGTCCTCGATGCAGCAGCTCGCGCGTCAGGGTCTCGTAGTGCAGACCGACCTCGTGTCCAGCTTCGCGGATCTCCTGGATCACCCTCGGCTGGGCGGTCCGCCAGCGGAAATACCATGTCGAGCGCACACCGAGCTCGGCCTCGATCGCCGCCATTCTCACCGCCGCGGGCGGACATTGATCGACGTCGTGGCGGAGAATCATGATGTCGCTACCCGCGTGGGCTTCGGGGGCGGCGACCCACGACTCCAGGGAGACCAACGTGTAGTCCTGTGCAAGCGCAAGCCTCAGCAGCCGTCGGTACTCGCGCCAGCGCGCGCGGGAAGCCGTGCGCCCCAGACGTCGGCGCGTGCGCATGCGTGTCCCGCTCGAGTCCTGCCGACTGCTAGCGATCTTCTTCGGCGCGCGCATTTGCGTGTCAAGCCCGGCGGCGCTCATAGCTCAGCGCCTGCGACCGCGTTGCTTGAGCGTGATCCCCTCGAGCACGTGCGCCACCGTCTCGCAGGCATCGACGGCGGCCTCCAGCGACTCGAAGATGTCCTTCCAGCGAATCACGACCATCGGGTCGATACCACCCGCGAACAGCGAGGCCACGGCGTCGCGCTGCAGGCGATCGCCCTCGTTCTCCAGGCGGTGGATCTCGACCAGATGCGAGGCCAGCTCGGTCCCGGTGCGCAGGCAGCGCAGGGCGCGCGCGATCTGCTCGCCGGCGCCGACCAGCACCTCCGCAAACTCGACCGCCTGCTCCATCGGCGCTTCCACCCTGTAGAGCACCATCTGCGCCGCGGCGTGCTCGGTGTAGTCGACGATGTCATCCAGCGCCGTCGCGAGCGCATAGCCATCACTCGCGGCGAACGGTGCGCGTACGCGTCCGCCGCCGGTGAGGCGGTGGATGATGTCGTGGGTGATGCGATCGCCTTCCTGCTCGCAGACCTTCAGATCGCGCGCCAGCGAGGCGTGCTCGGGAAAGTCGGCCAGCAGGTCGCGCATCAGCAATCCCGAGCGCTGCACGTTGCGCCCCGCCTCCTCGACCAGACTCATGAGGGTCACGTCGAGGTCGCGGCGCAGGAAGCTCACGCGCCGAGGATATAGACCAGGGACACAGCGCGGCTCGGGCTGTTGGCATCCCGCGGGCCGAGCCCCACCTCATCACAGATTCTTTACAAAAATTTCACGAGCGGATCACGAGTTTGCAACTCGGTGGAGCCGCCGTTACTCGATTTTGCCAGCCTGTGGAAGAGTCGCGCGAGAACGGCTCCACCCTCTACGCGGGGGAGCTAGAGATCCGGCCGCGGGAGGGCCTGGTGCTCGCCACTGGCCATGCGCTCACGTTGTCGGTGCGCGAGTTCGGTCTGCTGGTCGCAATGGCCGAGCGCGCCGGATCGGTCGTCACGCGCGAGGAGCTCTACCGTGTGGTGTGGGGCAGCGAGCTGCGACCTGGCGATCGCTCGGTCGACGTCTACGTTTCCAAGCTGCGCACCAAGCTCGAAGCGGCAATGCCCGACCGGCGCTTCATCCACACGCATCCGGGCTTCGGCTATCGCTTCCAACCACAGCTTTCACGAAATGTTCACATTCAAGCTGTGGCGGACTAGGAGAGTGGCACCACGATGAGCCGCACGAGTGGGTGCGGAGGCATCTCGACGCACGATTAGGCCCTACTCACACGCGCCGGCAGAGACCGCTCCTTGTTCTCTGTCGCGTATTCCTCAACCCCCAAGCCAGAGGGAGACTCGGTAGTGATCATCAAGCACAAGACAGTGGCGACGATCCTTGGCGTCGCGGCGTTAGCGCCCGCCTTTGCCGCTTGCGGCAGCAGCTCGACCTCGTCGAACTCCTCGAGCACCCCCGCCGCCAGCGGCTCCGGCACCATCTCCGGCGCCGGCTCAACTTTTGCGGCCCCCGTCTATGAACAGTGGGGCTCGCAGATTTCGGGCCTGACCGTCAACTACCAGGCCGTCGGCTCAGGCGCGGGCGTCACCGCCCTGGAAGGCAAGACCGTCGACTTCGGTGCGAGCGATCCGCCGCTGAAGGCCGCCGAAGAAACCGCACTCGGCAAGGTTGGCGAACCAGTTCAGATACCGATGTTCCTTGGCGCGATCACGGTCTCCTACAACCTCCCAGGCGTCCAGGCGGGCCTGAAGCTTGATGGCAAGACGATCGCCGAGATCTACCTCGGCAAGGTCAAGACCTGGAACGACGCCGAGATCAAGGCGCTCAACCCGGGGGTCAATCTCCCGAGTACGCCGATCACGGTCGTCCACCGCTCCGATTCCTCGGGCACCAGCGCCGGCTTCACCGGCTTCCTCGCCGCCGTCGATCCCGAATGGGCCAGCAAAGTGGGCGCCGGCAAGGACGTGCAGTGGCCGCTGGGCACCGGCGCCAAAGGCAACGCCGGCGTCGCGGGCGCGGTTCAGCAGACGACGGGTGCGGTCGGATATGTCGAGCAGGCGTATGCGTTGCAGCACAAATTCACCTACGCCGACGTGAAGAACAAGGCCGGCAACTACGTTGCGCCGACGCTGGCGTCGACCAGCGCCGCCGCGGAAGGCATCACGTTGCCCGCCAACCTGGGCTTCGCGATCAAAAATCCCTCCGCGCCGCAGGCCTACCCGATCACCTCGCAGACCTTCGTGGTGGCCTACAAGGACATGTGCAAGGCGGGGATCCCCGGCGGCAAGGCCGCGGCTGAAGGTGTCGTGAAGTTCCTCAATTACGGACTGAACCAGGGACAGAGCATCCTCGCTCAAGCCGACTACGCGGCGCTGCCGGCGGCAATCCTCGCCAAGTCGAAGGCAGCGGTCGCAAGCCTGCAGTGCGAAGGCTCACCGCTGAGCTAGCCTGCAATGCGGTGGACGGCATGATCAGCGGCAAACCGGTTTTCGGTCCCACTGCCCGGATGGCTTCCTAGAGGCCACGGGCAGTGGAGGCCGCATCGGTTCCACGCAGCGCCGATCGCTCGATTCACGGGCGGTCGGCGCTTGCGCGCCTGCCCGATCGCGTGCTGCGGTATGGGCTCACGGCGCTCGCCGTGCTGATCCTTGTCCTGATCGTCTACTTCTTCGTACGTCTCTTCGGCCAAGCGCGGCCTGCATTCTCGGCGGCGGGCGTCTTTGGCTTCGTCTTCCACAACGACTGGGACGTCAGTGCCGAAAAATTCGGCGCGCTGTCGCTGGTCGTGGGGACGCTGATCACCTCCACACTCGCACTGCTGATGGGAGTTCCGATCGCGGTCGCGACCGCGATCTACCTTACGGAGCTCTGCCCGCGACGTCTGCTCTCCCAGCTGACCGTGCTGGTCGAGTTGCTCGCCGCCGTGCCCTCCGTGGTGTACGGGCTGTGGGGCATCTTCTTCCTCGCTCCCAAGCTGCAACCGATCGAGCAGTGGGTTGCTGACCGTCTGTCTTTCATCCCCTTCATCGGAGGCGGGATTGTCACGATCCCTAACTACTTCATCGCCGGCTTGGTCCTCGCGATCATGATCCTGCCGATCGTCAGCGCAATCGCGCGCGAGGTCATGACGACCGTCCCGGCCGACCACAAGGAGGCGGCACTCGGACTTGGCGCGACACGCTGGGAGATGATCCGCATGGCGGTCATCCCCTACTGCCGTTCGGGCATCGTCGGCGGAGCGATGCTCGGTCTCGGTCGCGCGATCGGCGAGACGATCGCTGTCGCGATCGTCATCGGGGACGTGCCCCAGCTCGGAAAATCGCTCTTCGGCCAGGGCGACACGCTGGCCTCGGTGATCGCCAGCGAGTTCGGCGAGGCGACCGGCCTGCACCGCTCGGCGCTGTTCGCCGCGGCCCTCGTGCTGTTCGTGCTGACGCTGCTCGTCAACGGGCTGGCGCGGGTCTTCGTGCTGCGAGCTGCTCGTGGCAGCAGGACACCGAGCAGCGGACCCGGCGAGGCTGCTGGAGATCTCGAGGCCGGCGCGGCGGTGGGAGCGTGAGTGCCCACGGCACCTCAACGGAGCTCCTGGAGCGCTTTGCCGTCAGCCCGCGACGACGGCGCGTGGACCGGACTGCGCGCGGAGCGCTGCTGGGCGCGACGCTGATTGCGCTGGTTCCGCTCGTGCTGGTCATCTACTACCTGCTCGTCAAGGGCCTCGGCGCGTGGAGCTGGAGCTTCTTCACGACCGACCCGACCGGCAACACGTTCTTCAAGAGCTCCAGCATCGGCGGGATCAAGAGCGCGATCCTGGGGACGATCGAGATGGTGGCATTGGCCTCGCTGATCGCGATCCCGATCGGCGTCGGCGTCGCGCTGTGGCTCGTCGAGTACGGGCAGGCGAGCTGGTTCGCGCACACCGTGCGCTTCTTCGTCGATGTCCTCACCGGCGTGCCCTCGATCGTCTTCGGCCTCTTCATCTACATCGCGTTGATCGTCGGCACCGGCTCCTCCTATGCGGGCTACAAGGGCTCTTTGGCGCTCTCGCTGCTGATGCTGCCCGTTGTGATCCGCTCCGCCGAGGTAATTCTGGAGCTTGTGCCGAATGCGCTGCGCGAGTCCGCGCTCGCGCTAGGCGCGGCGCGCTGGAAGGTGGTCTTCCGGATTGTGCTCCCGACTGCGCTGAGCGGGATGCTCACCGGCGTGTTGCTCGCCGTCGCGCGCGCCGCCGGAGAGACCGCGCCGCTGCTGTTCGCCGCGGGCTCGACCAACGTGAGCACCTTCAATCTGGGGCAGTTCATGAACTCGCTGCCGACCCAGATATACAAGGACGTGACATCGCCAACGGAATCGGTGGTAAACCGTGCGTGGGGAGCAGCGCTCACGCTGGTTACGATGATCCTGATCCTCAACCTCATCGCCCGTCTCATCTCCCGAAGGAGTCGCCTTGCATGAGCCCCGAACGCAGCGCCCCCTGAGCAGATGCTCCAATCGGGCGACAATCCACGGGCACAGTCCGGCGGCTCACCGACCGGAGCGTCCGCCGCCAAGATCCATGACACGCCAGCTGCACCCCGTTCCACGTTGAACTCGGCGCCGACCGTCAAGCTCGAGCAGTCCGCGCCTTCTATGGCTCCGCGGAGCAGGTCAAGGGTATCGACCTGACCTTTTCCGCCAATCAGGCCACCGCGATCATTGGGCCCTCAGGCTGCGGCAAGTCGACGATGGTTCGCTGCATCAACCGCATGCACGAGGAGATTCCGGGCGCTCGCGCCGAGGGTCGCGTGCTGCTCGACGAGCTCAATCTCTATGACTCCGGCATCGACGTGATCGCCGTGCGCCGCGCGATTGGCATGGTCTTCCAGAAGCCCAACCCCTTTCCGACGATGTCGATCTTCGACAACGTCGCCGCCGGCCTGCGCCTCACGGCGCGGCGCGGCGACCTCCAGCACCGTGTCGAGGCGGCCCTGCGCAGCGCGAGCCTCTGGGATGAGGTCAAGGATCGGCTCTCGACCCCCGGCGTTGGGCTCTCGGGTGGCCAGCAGCAGCGGCTGTGTATCGCGCGCTCGCTCGCGGTCGATCCCGAGGTGCTGCTGATGGACGAGCCCTGCTCCGCGCTCGACCCGATCGCGACGCTCAAGATCGAGGAGCTGATCGACCAGCTCAAGCAGCGCGTGACGATCGTGATCGTCACCCACAACATGCAGCAGGCCGCGCGCGTCGCCGATCGCACTGCGTTCATGCTCGGCGGCCAGCTCGTCGAGGTCGGGCAGACCGAAGAGATCTTCACCAACCCAGTGGACTCACGGACTGAGGAATATGTCACCGGAAAGTTCGGCTAGCCCCGCGATGCCGGCCCGTCGGGCGCCCGGCCCCGGTGTCCAGACCGGTCGGCAGCACTTCCAGCAGCAGTTGCAGGAGCTCGAGCGACACGCGCTCGGCGGCCTGGACATCGTCGTCGAGCAACTCGACCGCGTGCTCGAGGCGCTCGCCCACCAGGATGTCGAGCTCGCGCAGATGGTGATCGCTGACGACGACCGCGTCGACGGTCGCTATTTAGAGGTCCATCAGGGCATCCTCTCGCTGCTGGCGCTGCAGGCACCGGTCGCCGGCGACCTGCGCGTCGTCGCTGCATTGCTGCACGTAATGAAGAACATCGAGCGGATGGGCGACCAGTGCGTGAACATCGCCAAGCTGATCCCGCTCTCTGGCCACGAGCCCCCGGTGCGTCGCGAATTGCTCGACACACTCCTGAAGATGGGCGCCTACGCACGCTCAGAGGTCACACAAAGCAAGGCCGCGTTCGCCGCGCGCGACGTCGAACTGGCCGAGGATCTCGTGCGCCAGGATCGTGCGATCAACCGCCTCAACCGCGACACCTTCAGGATGGCGATCGAGGTCGGCGAAGATGCGGATACACGCGAATGGGCAATGCACATGATCCTCGTCGCGCGCGCCCTCGAGCGTATTGGGGACAACGCCGTCGACATCGGCGAGCAGGTCGCATTCGTCGTCACTGGCCTGTTCCGCGAGTTCTCGGACTCCTCGCAGGCGTTTCAGACTGGCCAAAGTAAATAGTGGCCTTTCTCGCCAACTAGCGGCCTTTCTGTGAACATCCTGTGACGTTTAGCTGAGGCGCCGACATGGCCCGCTGGGATTCGCTTAGACTGCAAAAGAGATGACGGAAAGCATCCGCGCCGAGCAGGGGGGCACAGCAACAGACGCTCGTTCCTCCTCTCCGACAGGCACTCCGCTGCGCATCGCCGTATTGGATCGCGATAGCGGCTTCATTCAAGTCCTGAGCAAGCGGTTGGACCGCCTCAGCTGGGAGCACCGCGTGCTCGCCAGCCCGGTTCCCGCCGACGCGGTCGTCTCGATGCGCCTCAGCGCGCTGGTCGTCGATCTAGCGATCCTTGGACCTCAAGCCTGGGCCTGGCTCGAGCGCCTTTGCAACACGCTGCCGGAGCTCGGCATCGTCGTGTGCACCGGCCCCTCCACGGTCGCCCAGCGCGTGCGCGGCTTGCGTTTAGGCGCCGACGACTGGGTGACGAAGCCCTGTCATCCCGAGGAGGTCATCGCACGCGTCCAGAGCGTCGTGCGCCGTCGCCGGCACAGCACCGGCCGTACCGAGGTCAAGCGGGTCACGGCGGGTGAGGTGGAGATCCGCTCCGACCGCTACCAGGCGTTCGTCGGTGCGGAGAGCATCGACCTAACGCGTCGCGAGTTCGAGCTCATCGAGCTACTCGCCGCTGCCGAGGGCCGCGTCCTGGAGCGCGAGGAAATCTACTCGCGTCTGTGGGGCTATGCGATGGTCCGCGGCGATCGCTCGGTCGACGTGTTCGTGCGCAAGCTCCGCCAGAAGCTCGAGAAGGCCTCGCCGAAATGGCGCTATATCCACACCCACTTCGGTATCGGCTATCGCTTCGCCGCCGAGCCGATTGGCGCAGCCGCGAGCGAAGCTGACGGTGGCGAGCTAGATGTCGGTGTCGCCGACATCAGCCATCAGCGCGAGCTCGACCGGGCGCAGCAAGAGCACGAGTTCGCCCCCAGCGGCTTCTGAGGGCCCCTCGGGATCGAGCTCGGCGCTCGCCGCGATCCGCACCACGACCAGCCCTCCCTTCTTGAGATCGATCCGCGCGCCGGTCAGCTCGGCAACGACACTCGAGAGATCGGGCTCGTGCCCGACCGCTAGCAGCCGACCATCGGGCCCGAGCGGCGCCAGCGCCGCCAGCGCCTGAGACCGGGCGAATCCTTCGCACAACGGCGGATGGACTCGCAGGGGAGCCAACCGCTCCCCACCCCACGCTTCCAGCGCCAGCGTCGCAGTCCGCAGCGAGCGCTCCTTGGGGCTGGTAAGGATCTCCTCTGGCTCGATCCCCATGCGCTCCAAGGCTCGTCCGGCCAGCCGCGCCTGGCGTTCGCCGCGCGCGGTCAGACGCCGCTCCGCATCCGGTCGGGTTCCGTGCGGCTCCGCGTCCGCGTGCCGTAGTAGCCAGAGCTGACGGGCCATCGCTCGTTCTTCACCCTAGCGATCGCGCGAGGGTGTAGCGTTGCAAAGCGGCAATGAGCGACGACCAAGAGCAAGCGATGGAGCAGCACGAGCGGGAGCACCCCGATGACCTGCACGCCCCCTGGCTCTACCTCAACCGCGAGGTCTCGTGGCTCGATTTCAACGAGCGCGTGTTGCAGCTCGCCGAGGACGCCGAGGTTCCGTTGCTGGAGCGCGTCAAGTTCTGCGCGATCTACACGACGAACCTCGACGAGTACTACATGGTGCGCGTCGCCGGCCTGCAAGACCAGATCGAGGCCGGCGTGGAGAACCCCTCGCAGGACGGTCTCACACCCTCGCAGACGATCGCGCGGATCCGCGAGCGCGTGCGCGAACTTGGTCACCGCTTGACGGACTGTTTCGAGCGTCAGCTGCGCCCGGCGCTCGTCGAGCACGGCATCAGGGTCGTCGGCTTCGATCAGCTCGATCGCGAGCAGCGCGCGCAGCTGGCGCGCCACTTCCAGAAGGTCGTCTTTCCCGCCCTCACCCCGCTTGCGGTCGCGCCGGGGCGGCCGTTCCCGTACATCTCCAACCTCTCGCTCAGCCTGGCCGTGCTGGTGCGCGATCCGGTCACCGACCAGACGGTGTTCGCGCGCGTGAAGGTGCCCACCGAGATCCTCCCGCGCTTCGTCACGCTGACCCCACGGGAGGATCGCTCGGACGGCAACGCCGCGGAGCCCGCGCCCACGACGCTGGTGCCGTTGGAGGACGTGATCGCGCACCATCTCGACGCGCTCTTCCCGGGCATGGAGATCGTCGACTACGACGTCTTCCGCGTGACACGCGACGCGGACCTCGAGGTCTCCGACGACGCCGCCGACCTACTGCAAGCCGTCGAGGACGAGCTGCGCCGCCGGCGCTTTGGCGAGGTCGTGCGCGTGGAGCTCGGCACGCGCTGCTCGGCGCCGCTGCGCAGCGAGCTCGCCGAGCTGCTGGGGATGAGCGATGAGGAGATCTACCCGGTCGACGGCCTGCTCGACATGGGGGCGCTTTGGCAGATCGTGGGGCTACCTGGGATGCCGGAGCTGCGCGAGCCGCCGATGACCCCGATCACCCATCCGCGTCTGCTGCGCCACGAGGGCGAGCGGCCCGATGTCCTCGGCGCGATGCGCGACGGCGACCTACTGGTGCACCACCCCTACGACTCCTTCACCACCTCGGTCGAGCGCTTCGTCGAGCAGGCCGTCGCGGATCCGAACGTGCTCGCGATCAAGCAGACCGTGTACCGCACGAGCGACGACTCGCCGCTCGTCCCGGCTCTGATCGACGCGACCGAGCGCGGCAAGCAGGCGGTCGCTCTGGTCGAGCTCAAGGCGCGCTTTGACGAGCGCATGAACATCCACTGGGCCAAGGCCCTCGAGGAGGCCGGCGTGCACGTCGTCTACGGGCAGCCCGCGCTCAAGACGCATGTCAAGTGCGTGCTCGTCGTGCGTCGCGAGGGCGACGGGCGTGCGCAACTACGTGCACATCGGCACCGGCAACTACCACTCGACGACGGCACGCCTCTACACCGATTTCGGGCTGTTCACCACCGACGAGCAGATCGGCGCGGACGTCGCGGACATGTTCAACTACCTCACCGGCTACGGCCGCCCGCTGCACTACCGCAAGGTGCTGATGGCGCCCAGCCAGCTGCGCGACGGCCTGCTCGCCGAGATCGAGCGCACGATCGCCGCGCATTCCCCCGAGCGGCCGGGGCGGATCGCGTTGAAGATGAACGCGCTCGTCGACGGCGCCTGCATCCGCGCGCTCTATCACGCCTCGCAGGCGGGCGTCAAAGTCGACCTCAACGTGCGCGGCATCTGCTGCCTGCGTCCCGGGGTGCCGGGCATCTCGGAGAACATCCGCGTCGTCTCGATCGTCGGGCGTCTACTCGAGCACTCGCGCATCTATACCTTCCGCTACGACGAGCGCCAGGTCGTCTACATCACCTCGGCGGACATGATGCCGCGCAACCTCGACCACCGCGTCGAGCTCGCCGTGCCAATCGAGGCACCCGAGCTGCAAGCCGAGCTGCTCGACACGCTCGATCGCGCCTTCGCCGACAACCAAAGCTCCTGGGAGCTCGACCGCGAGGGTACATGGCGGCGGCTACATCCGGGCCCCGGCGAGGAACCGCGCAGTCTGCAGCTCGAGCTGATCGAGATCGCTGCGCGCCGCGCCGCCGAGGAGCGGCCGGGGGAGCGCGAGGCCGCGGCGGCGCGCTAGAGGCACGCTGAACACTACGCAGCGCCCGATCTACACCGCGGACGACGCGCTCGGGAGCGCGTCAAGCGCAGCTCGCAGGTCGTCCACTGACTGATAATCCAGTCCGAGCCGGTGGTCGTGGCGGTGGCGCACCACGCCCTGCTCGTCGATGATGATGACGGCACGCTTGCCGCTCGCGCTATACGCCTTCCCCACGGCCTTCTCGACGTCCGCCAGCAGCGGCACCGTGAGGCTGTTCTTCTCGATGAAACCCTCGTGCGAGTCGAGATCCTGCGCGGAGATCCCCACCACCGTCGCATCGAGCGCCGCGAAGTCGTCCGCCCGGTCCCGGTAGGAGCAGAATTGTCTCTTACATACGGGCGTGTTATCCCCCGGATAGAACAGCAACACCACCCGCTCCCCGCGATGCTCGGAGAGCTTGAAGGGGCCGTCCGTGCCTTGCAATTCAAAGTCTGGTGCAGGGTCTCCAACAGCGGGCTGCTTAGCCATCTCGGCCGCCTTTCGTCTGCCTTGGTCGAGACTCATCCTACTCATCGAAGCTAGAGGCGGAAAGTTGCCTGCACCTCCACGCTGGACCATCAACGCCTGTCCAAGCTACGAGACGCCTCTCGTCCGAGGCGGCGATGGCGAATGCTGCCTCGATACGAGTAAGGTAGGAGGCGGTGTTCGAGAGCCTATTCGCCTGTACGGGATCGCGCTATCGCATCCGGTCCCTTCGACACCACCTGGCTCAGCGCCGCTGGTTCGCCGATGTCGCGAGCCCCCCTGCCAGCCGCGCGCTGATACTTGCGGTTCCGGCAGACGCTGAGGGCTCGCCAGTCAAGTCTTTCAGGCAACCCTCTCCCACACCTCGGATGGCGGGGCCGCGATGCCCACGGCGCAGCTGAAAGCAGGTCCATACGTCGGCCATCGCGAGTCCGGTAGGGGTGGAGCGGGAGTGTCTCGGCTCAGATGTGCGTAGCGATGAGGATGATGCCGGCGACTATGAACACCACCGAGCTCCCGACGATCCAGACCATGTTTGCGTTTTGGCCGGTCACGTAGGCGCCGCGTGTCTTGAGCGGCGCCGGCGCTGTTTCTCGCCTAGCCGTTTCGATCGCCGCCGATCGCCGCGCATAGAAGCCGCGGAATGCCAAATGGAGCGCACCAATGATGATTAGGACGAGGCCCAGCCCCCAGCTGTGTGAGTGAGTTGTCGCAAGCGCGCACGATTCGGTCACGGTTCGGGTGTGCCATCAGTCGCAGTGGGTAGATCATGAGTGGACCTTCATGAGTGGACCTGCTACCAAGGAGTAAAGATGTCAGGGATCAAGCGAAGTATTGGCATCAAAGCGACCAAGGCTGTCATCGGACATAGCGCACGCGGCCTGTCGACCAAGGCGCGGCGAAAGCCGCTGCGAAGCGCGAGTCTGTTGATTGTCGGCATAATGCTGGGGCTCGCTGGCGGATGGGCTGCCGCGCGCTACTACAGGCCGGACTAGCCCAGGGGGTGGTAGGCCGATCGAGGCCAGGTAGCTACAGCGGGATTTCCTCGAGAGTCACTGTGATCTCGAGGAGGTGTTGGAAGTTGTGCCGTCCGGGGATAACTGGGAGTTCGCAGCCGCGCTCGCGGCAGAGGCTTCCTGCGAGAAGGATCAGTCGCAGGCCGCTGGAGTCCATGAACGTCAGGCGACTTAGATCCACTACGAGGGCCCCGACATCTCCGCAGAGCCGCAGGATCACGGGCTCCAGATCTCCAGCTGATGCGAGATCTAGTTCGCCGCTCAGAATTAGCGTGTGGCGATTTCTATTGACGATGTCCTGCACCCCGAAGTGCTTTGAGGGGGCGCGCCGCGTTCGTAGATTCGACATAACGACCTCCGCACACTTGAGTTTTAATGCGAAGCTAGGAGTTCAAGCGAGGGGGTTTGACCGGGCCAAAATGAGGTCGTCCTGGAGTCAAACTTCGCTCGGGCACATCGCGAGCCGGAGCGTGGCGTACTAGGCCCTCTACGCCGGGGCTGCGGGGCTGCGCATCTTTGGCAGTAGCGCGGCATGTGTGCGTTCGTGGCTTTCTAGCCACCGTCGCCGCTCGGTGTCCCCGACGAACACTTGGGGTATTTCCTTGCCACGCGCCACGCGGTGGCAAGGGAAGATGAGTGGCATCGGGTTGGCGCCCATCCAGCGACCCAACTCGAGCGGGTCCAGTTCGCCGGTCAGCTTGAGATAGGACTCATGGCCCGCATAGGGAATAGCTTGGGTCGCGCGCAGAGCCCGCGCGGCGGCTGCGAGACCGCTGGGGTCTACGGTGCACCGGACGTCTTGGCTCTCGCCCGCCAGGAACCGGCCAAGTGCGTCTGCGGTGGTCTTTAGATGCTGGCGTGCGATGCGAGAGCCTCTGCGGGTGGCCGCTCTGGCTTCGAGCTGGCGGGCATCGAAGTGGTCTTCGAACGCCAGGCGTAGGACGCCGGCCGGGGAGGCGGCGAGCAGCACCTTCCCGAGAGGGCCGTCGGTCGCTGCGCAGGCAACTTGGCCGCTGTCCAAGGAGAGCTGCCAGGGTAGCTCTCCTGACTGGCTGTGGATCGAGCGTACTCCCTGCTCCAGACCCGCCTCGTAGTCGACACAGTCCGCGCAGATACCTTCTGAGCGCACGTCCACGCGCTCGATGACGGAGCGTGGGGGCCCGGTCACGGGGGCGTCGGGGTCGCTAGCGAGGTCGAACAGGCGGAGGCACAGCCGGCAGCGGAAGTGATCGTGGCGGGCGGTGTTGAGCTCGTAGCGCACCGGTTCCGGTAGCCCGACGGCGCTCAGCAGGCCGAGTTCGGTCAGCTCGGCGAGCGCGGCGTAGACGGTTCCACGGCTGAGGCTCGTCAGCGCACGGGAGGCGCGGCTGTGGATCTCTTCGGCGGAGAGGTGCTCGCCCGTGTCGTGCCCGAACGCGTTGAGGATCGCGTGACGCTGGGGCGTGTTGCGCAGGCCGTGGCTGCGCAGGGTGCGGCGGATGGACTCCTCGCTCTGGGGCATCTCCGCTCATTCTCTCGGATGGCTCCGGGGTTTGGGGTATGCACGTGGTGCGACCTGGATGTGTACTATCTGGACACCGTCCTAATAAGGAGAGCGTCCTACATGATTATACGTATCGATCGTTTGCAGACCGCGATTCCGCCCCCCTCGGACCCCGACCCGATCGGCGCTTCAGCCGTACAGGAGCTGCTCGGGGGCAAGTTCGGCGAGATGTCGACGTTCATGAACTACACCTACCAGTCGTTCAACTTCCGCAACCGCCAGGGCGCACGGCCCTTCTACGACCTGCTCGCCTCTATCGCCGCCGAGGAGTTCGGGCACATCGAGCTTGTCGCGACTGCGATCAACACGATGCTCACCGGCGCAGCCGACGGCGCTCCGGGCGAGAGCGGCTCACTCGCCGCCGTCAAGGAGACGCGCAACACCCAGCAGTTCCTCGCGGGCGGCGCGGCGGCGCTCGTGCAGGACTCGATGGGTAAGCCCTGGAGTGGCGACTACGTCAACGCTACCGGCGACTTGATCGGCGATCTGACACACAACTTCTTCCTAGAGACCGGAGCGCGCAACAACAAGCTCAAGGTCTACGAGATGGTCGAGCACCCAGCCGCACGCGCACTGACCGGCTACCTGCTGGTGCGCGGGGGCGTCCACCAGGTCGCCTACGCCCGCGCCCTAGAGAACCTCACCGGCGCGGACATGATGAAGCTGTTCCCCTCGCCCCGCATCCCGACCGACAAGATCCCCGAGTGCCAGCCTCACATCAAGCGCGGGGAGCACCTCAAGCTCTACCGCTTCTCCCCGAGCGACTTCCAGGAGCTTGCCGCCGTATTCAACGGCCCGCACCCCGAAACGGGAGAGCCGCTGAGGATCGCGGAGGAGATCCACCCCGAGGGCGCCCCCGCCTTCGACCTTCCCCCGCAGCCGGCCGTGTTCGCGCCCGGCCCCGAGCCGGGGGAGATCGCGGAGATCGCAGCCAAACTGCGCGAGGCCGCCGGTCTACCCAAGGAGCCGACAGGCGTCGTGGCGCAGAACGCGCCGGACAGCGACGACAGCCAAGGCGTCATGGACAAGGTCAAAGACGCGATCAGTTGACGCACGAGGCGCTGTGGTCGGGACCGACGCCCGGCTCCAGCGCCGCCCGCATGAGGTTCCTCAATACGACCAAGGGGAGAGCAATGGCAGACCTAACGAATCTAGAGAGCAAGCTGGCCGAGGTACTCGGCCTAGCCGCAGCCTCGAAGGCGGCGACCGAGAAGGTCAGGTCGATGCTGGACGAGGACGAGCAGGATCTCGCAGCGATCCTTGAGCAGATGGGACAGGAGGCCGCCGAGACCGAGCAGCGCGCCACCGAAGTCGCCGGCACCTTCGACGGCAAGAAGACCGCGATCCTCGACGCCGGCCGCGAGACCCGCCACGAGGCCGAAGAAATGATGAAGACCTACCTCGCCGACGAGGAGGAGGCACTCGACGGCTTCGAGTTCCTCACGATGGCTGAGGCCGGAGAGGTCGGCCACTGGGCGATCGTCGAGAAGCTCAACGAGCGCGCTCAAAACCAGGCCCTCGGCGAGCTCGTGGAGTGGGCGCTACCGATCCAGGAAGCGCACCTCAGCTCGGTCCTTGAAAACTCGCTCGTGCTTGCCGCCCGCGAAGACCCCGACGAGATCGCCGAATAACCGGTGCTGCTCGCGACCTACCTCAACGACCACCTGGCAGGAGCCACAGCGGGCCGCGAACTGGCCCGCCGCTCGGCCGCCAGCAACCGCAGCTCGCCGCTCGGCCAATATCTCGCAGGTCTCGCACAGGAGATCGACGAGGACCGCGACGCCCTGCTCAAGCTCATGGGGGAACTACAGATCGGCACAGACCGAATCAAGGTGCTCGGAGGCTGGGTAGCGGAGAAGCTAGGAAGGCTGAAGCCAAACGGGCGACTGCTCAGCTACTCCCCGCTCAGCCGCCTGCTCGAGATCGAGGCGCTCATGCTCGGCGTGCGCGGCAAGCTCGCGCTCTGGCAAACCCTCCAAACGATCCAGCCCACGCAACCAGCGCTTGCCGCCACCGACCTCGCCTCCCTCGCCCAGCGCGCAGAACGCCAGCTCAGCGAACTGGACCCGCACCACCGAGCCGCCGCCCCCCAAGCGCTAGCGGATAAATCTTGACACGCTCGCACTGAGATTTTATACTCTGCTCTACAAGGGTGTCATATAACATCGAGCTACGGAGGTGAATCATCATGGCACTCATTCGGTGGGAGCCGGCTCGCGAGTTGCAGTCGATTCAGCAGGAGATGAACCGGCTCTTTGGAACCTTTTTCGACTCGCCGGCCGGCGATGGGAACGGCGGGCTTATGCGTCATTGGATCCCAGCGATGGACCTGCTGGAGGAGGGCGATCACTTCGTGCTGCACGCGGATCTTCCGGGGCTGGACGAGGGCGACGTCAATGTCGAGCTCGAAGACAACGTGCTCACAATCTCCGGTGAGCGCAAGTCACAGCACGCCGATCGCAAGGATGGCTACTACCGCATCGAGCGCGCCTCAGGCAGCTTCTCGCGGTCGCTCACGCTCCCCGAAGGCGTCGACGCGGAGAGCATCCAGGCACGCTTTGAAAAGGGCGTGCTCGAGGTGATCATCCCGAAGCCCGAGCAGCGCAAGCCACGGCGAGTCGCGATCAACGTCGGGGAGCAGCCCGGAGTAATCGAGAGCGCCGGCGCGGCGACCTAGCCCTCCACCCAACCCTGGGGAGGAGGATGTTTCCGCGAGTTGGGGGCCGGCGTGAGAGCGGCCCCAGCTCGCGCTCCGGCAAGCGATCCGTCCGAGCCGCCGCTCCCTAAGCGCTAGAGGCCAGGGCATGCGAGTTAGCAGGGTAGGAAAGCCTTGGCGTCCCGTTCCAAGGCTCCCCACCCTTCTCCCTGCGGCCCCCGCTTTAGCCGGGCCCCTCGGCTGGTGTAGCTATCGCATGCGGGGGTCGACCCAGAGCCCGGAGAGCTGGAAGTCGCTGGTCTTACCGCCGGCGAGAAAGACGAATCGTGCTTGGCGTGGGCCTTCGTTTGGCCCGGCGATCTGTGGCTGCACGTTGATCGGGTTGGAGAGTGTCCATTCGGTCTGCTGGCCGTGAACCTGCCCGACGTTCTGCGGCTGGGAGGCGGTCTTCGTCGCGGTGTAGGCCACGGCGACGGCAACGCCCTCGCTGCCTTTGACGTCACGGACCCAGACACGAGCGGTCGGATACTGCAGGGTCACACAGACCGGCGGACTGATCGCGACCGCACCGCTGGGCAGGTTGAGTACCCCGCCGGTGGTTTTATTCGGCCGCGAGCTGACAACGATCGCGGCGCCGCCGAAGAGTTCCCAGCCTTCGGAGGGGCTGTTGAATTCCCCGCCGGGCACGAGCGTGTAAAGGTTCGGGTCGTTGAGGGCCGCAAACGGCTGGGAGAACACCTGGCCGGCGCAGGCTTCCGGTGCGCTTGCCGCGAGCGCGGGTGCGGCGCAGGTGCCCAGCAGCCCTAGGCAGAGAACCGCCAGATATGGCAGATACCGCTTGCGCAGCGGTGCTGTGCGGGCAGTCGATGGGATCATGACGTCCTCCGTGACGTTCGCGCTGGCGGCCGAGCTATCTCCTGAGTGAGACCTCTAGCTTTGCGTCCCCGTCTCGCGACGGGTTTGCCCTTGCAGCCCTAGTTGCGTGTCGTCCTTCTCGGGCAGTATGAGCCAAGATCGCGGCACCTTTCGGGCAGCCGGACGCATGTTCTACCGCTCCCCTGGCAGTGGAGCGAGAGCAAACGGCGCACGAGGGCGACAGGCTCGACCTCGATGCCGAAGGGGCCGCCGCGGCAGGACTGCACGGCATCTGGCTCGACCGCCTCGCAACCACAGCCAGCGCTGCCCACGTCACGAGGATCTCCACGCTGCACGAACTGCCCGCCGCGCTGGCGAGGATCGCCGATGGCTGCTAGCTCCCCCTCCACTCGGTAACCGATGTCTCACGGTCAGGACATCATTCGCTCCCCGCGCTGGACGGAGACGCACAACAAAATCGTTACCGCACGAGCCCGGCGATGCCCTAGAACGAGCGCACTATGCGTGCGGTGGTGCTGGCGGGGGGTCGTGGTACGCGACTGCGCCCATACACGGTGGTCCTGCCGAAGCCGCTGATGCCGGTGGGCGATCGCCCGGTGCTCGACATCGTGGTGCGCCAGCTGCACCGTGCTGGCTGTGAGCGGTTGACGATCGCCACCGGCTACCTGGCGGAGCTGATCGAGGCGTTCTTCGGAGACGGCCACTCCTATAACGTCGCGATCGATTACTTCCGCGAGACGCACCCGCTCGGAACCGCGGGCTCGCTGGCGCTGATCGATGATTTCGACGAGCCCTTCTTGGTGATGAACGGCGATGTCTTGACCGACATCGACTACCGCCAGATGCTCGCCGATCACGCCAACAGCGACGCGATCGCGACGATCGCCAGCCGCCAGCACGAGGTCGAGGTGTCGCTTGGAGTGCTGCACTTCGGAGATGCGCGAGATCCCAGCCGGCTTGTTACCAGGCGTGACCGTGCTCGCCCGACCGGGCTAATGCCTAGAACCGCCGGGGCCGCTGCAGCAGCTCAGCGACCTCGCCCGCGGGCAGCGGGTGTGCGAAGTAGAAGCCCTGCGCGCGGTAGCAGCCCAGCCGCTGTAGTTCCTCGATCTGGCGCGCCGTCTCGACGCCCTCGGCCGTGACCTCGATCGAGAGCGCCTCGGCCATCCGCACGATCGCGTTCACGATCGCCGTGGACCGCTGGCTGGAGCCGAGCTGCTTGATGAACGAGCGGTCGATCTTCAGACCTTGGATCGGCAGACGCGTCAGGTACGCCAGCGATGAGTAGCCCGTTCCGAAGTCGTCGAGCACCATCCCCACGCCGAGCGCGAGCAGCGCGCGCAGCGCCTGGTTGGCCGCATCGGAGTCGTCGAGGATCACTGTCTCGGTGATCTCCAGACACAGACATTGCGGATCGAGGCCCGTATCGCGCAAGGTGCGCGCCACCATCCCCGCGATGTCGCGCTGAGTGATCTGGCGCACCGAGAGGTTGACTGAAACTCGCAGCGGTGGCGCGTCTGGGCTCGCCGTGTGCCACTCGCTGGCCTGGCGGCAGGCCTCGCGCATGACCCACTCTCCAACTGGGGCGATCAGCCCGCTCTCCTCGGCGATCGGGATGAACTCCTGCGGCTCGACCGTGCCGCGTTCGGGATGCTCCCAGTGTGCCAGCGCCTCGACGTCGACGATCGAGTGGTCGTGCAGCGATACGACCGGCTGATAGCGAACGCTGAGCTCCTCGCTATCCACGGCACGCCGCAGATCGTTCTCGAGCGACAGACGCTCGAGCGTGCGCACCCGCATCGCGCGATCGAACACCTCGTAGCGCCCCCGCCCGCGATCCTTCGCGCGGTAGAGCGCCGCATCGGCGTCGCGGATCAGCGACGCCGATTGCGCACGATCGCTGCCGGCCATCGCGATCCCGATGCTGACCGTCACGAAATGCTCGATGCCCTCGAGCAGGAACGGCCGTCGCAGCGATGTCACGATCCGCTCGGCGACCTCGACTGCGACCCGCTCGTCGGCGACCTCCGCGAGCAGTACGACGAACTCGTCGCCGCCCAGCCGCCCGACGATGTCACCCGGCCGCAGCGCCTCGCGTAACCGCGGCGCGATCTCGACGAGCAGCGCATCGCCTGCGGCATGACCGAAGCCGTCGTTCACTAGCTTGAAGCGGTCGAGGTCCAGCAGCAGCACCGCGACCCGCTTGCCCGAGCGCGTGCGCGCGTGCTCCAGGTGGTCGAGCACCAACGTGCGGTTGGGCAGGCCGGTGAGGGAATCGTGCAGGGCCTGATAGCGGATGTCCGCTTCGGCCAACCGCAGCTCGGCCTCAGCCAGCTTCTGGTCAGTGATGTCCGAGAGCACGCCGTGCCAGCGCAACTCCCCTAGCTCGTCGACCAGCAGCGCGGCGTGGTCGCGCACCCAAACCGTTCGCCCGTCCCGATGCAGCATGCGGTACTCCTCCGGCGCCCCCGGTTCCTCGAGCTGCGTCTCGCGCGCATAGACCCGCTCGCGATCCTCTGGGTGCACGCGCTTGGCCCAAAGATGAGGATCGGTCAGCCACTCCTCCGGCGCGAACCCCAGAATCGACTCGGCCTGGGCGCTGACGTAGTGCCACAGCCCGTCGATCCCCGGCTCCGAGACGTAGACGATCGCTGGCAGGCGCTCGACCAGCGCCCGCGCCTGCAGCTCAGACAACCCGGCCGGGAGCTCCGTCGAGGATGCCGAGCGATCGTATGAACCCAGCTGGGGAGACGGTCGCGTCATTGCCTACGGCAAACATCGGCAGCGAATGCCAGAATGTGAGCAGGGCACCGGTAGTTGGACCTCTATTGGAGCGCACGTCCCCGACCAGCGATGCGCTACAACGCTTGTGCATGTTCGACCACAGTCCGTGCTCCCGGACCCGCCGCAACGCCGGTTCGGTGCTCACGATCGCCGCGCTGCTCGCTCTACTGATCTCGGCTTGCGGGGGAAGCCCATCCCCGGCGACGGCCTCCGCGCGAAGCACTTCCTCCGGCGACGCCCGCGTGCACAGCGAAAGCGAGGGCACAGTCGCGGCCGACTCGGCCACCAGTGGCACGGCCTCGTCGCAGAGCGGCACCTCCCTGCGTAACTGGCCGGAGTTCGGGCTCGACCCACAGCGCGCCGACGCGAGCAATGCCGACACGGGCATCACCGCGACCAACATCGGACACCTGCACCGCCTGCGGATCGAGCTGCCCGGGACCGTCGACTCCTCGCCAATCTACCTCCACGGTGTGAGCGTTGCGGGCGCCCCGCGCAACGTCGCGATCCTCACCACGACGTACGGCAAGACATTTGCGCTCGACGCCTCCAGCGGACACATCCTGTGGACCTTCACCCCACCCGGCTACTCGCAGTGGGCGGGCAGCTCCCAGATCACCACCGCCAGCCCAATCGCCGACCCCGATCGACGATTCGTTTACGCGGCGTCCCCCAACGGCCTAATCCACAAGCTCTCACTCGCAGACGGCCGCGAGGACTCCGACGGTGCGTGGCCGGTCGCGGTCACGCGCGACCCCACACACGAGAAGCTCGCGGCGGCACTCAATGTCGACGGCCCCGACATCCTCGTTGCGACCGGCGGCTACATCGGCGACATTCCCCCCTACCAGGGCCATCTCGCACTCGTCGATCGCGCCACCGGCGCGCTGCGCGCCGTCTTCAACACGCTCTGCGCCAACCGCCGCGAACTGATCCTCCCGTCGAGCTGCGCGGCCAGCGACTCCGCGATTCTCTCGCGCGGCGGTCCGATCGTCGAGCCGGGAGGCCGGCGAATCTTCCTCGACACCGGCAACGCGCCCTGGAACGGGAGCACCGACTTCGGGGACTCCGTGCTGGAGCTCACTTTTCCCGGCCTGCGTTTGCGCCAGACCTACACCCCCGCCAACCAAGCGGAGCTCAACAGCAGCGACACCGATCTCGGCTCCAGCGCCCCCGCGTTGCTAGGGGACGACCGCGTGGTGCTCGCCGGGAAGGACGGGATCATGCGCGTGCTCGAGCTCTCACAGCTGGACGGGCATCCCCCCTCGGCGAGCCACACGACGCTCGGCGGCGAACTTCAGCAACTTCCGATTCCTGGCGGCGGGCAGTTGTTCACGGCCCCCGCCGTGTGGCGTCACGAGGGACAGACAACCGTGTTCGTCGCCGGCTTCGGTGGTACCGGCGCCTATGCCCTGCGCGGCGGGAGACTGCATGCACTGTGGATTAACCACAACGCCGGCACCAGCCCGATCCTCGCCGGCGGCCTGCTCTACGTCTACGACCCCGAAGCCGGCGGCATCAACGTCTATGCCCCTGGCTCCGCCAAGCCGCTCCTCAAGCTTTCTGGCGCATCCGGACACTGGAACAGCCCGATCGTCGTCGACGGGCACATCCTGGAGCCTGAGGGGGATGCCAACGACCACAAGACCACAGGCACGCTAGATCTGTTTACCGCGGGCCCCTAGCGTCAAGCCCCTCAGGCTCATGGTAGCCTTCATGTTCATGAGGACAGCTAAGGTAACGCGTGGAGGACAGATCTCGATTCCTTCGAACATCCGTCGCCGCTGGGGAACTTCGACCCTCAGACTTGAGGATCTAGGGGATCGGGTCGTACTCACGCCCGCGCCGGACGATCCGATCGCCGCCGCACGCGGGGCGCTGGCGGACGAGCTATCGATGAGCAGCACACAACTGCGGGCAAAGGCTCGCGAAGCCGAGGCAGAGTCAGAGCGTCGCCGGCACGTTGCCAAATGAGTGTCCTCCTGGACGCCTTCGCACTGATTGCGTTGCTGGCGGATGAGCCCGCCGCGGGTGAGGTGGAGGCGCTACTACGACGGGGAGAAGCGGCGATCACCGCGGTCAACCTCGCCGAGGCGCTCGACGTCTTGCAACGCGTTCAAGGGATTTCGCGAGACCGCCTAGACGAAGTCGCACTGCCACTTGTTGGTGAACGGATGGCGTTCATAGCAATCGATGAACGGATCGCCCGCGACGCGGCCGACATTCGCGCGCGCTGCTATCACCGCACCCGCGCTCCGCTGTCACTCGCCGATTGCATCCTCCTCGCAGCGACCGGAGAATCCGACACGCTTGCCACAGCCGACGGTCCCCTCCTCCGAGTCGCCGCAGCCGAGAACGTGAAGATCAAGCAGCTCCCACGCTGAAGCAACTACAGCCCGTACTCTTCGAGCAGCTTCAGCCAGACCTCGCTGCGCGTCGGAAAGCACGGCACCGCGTGCCACAGCGTCTCGATCGGCACCTCGCCCGCAATCGCGATCGTGGCCGCCTGCAGCGACTCTGCGATCTCGACGCCGGTGAACGTCGCCCCGACGATCACACCGCGCTGCTCGTCGATCACGAGACGCGAGGTTCCCGGCGCATCGCGACCGATGAAGCTCGCGCCGGCGTTGCCCTGGGTGGGGACGTCGAGAACCCGCACCTCCAGGCCGGCCTCACGCGCGGCTTGTGCGGTGTACCCCACCGCCGCGACCTGCGGCTCGGTGAAGATCACTCGCGGCGAGCGTCTCCCGTCAAAACGCAGACCCCCGCTGCGGCCGGGCCCCCGTCCCAGGATGTGGTCGACCGCCACCCGCGCCTGGTACTTGCCCATGTGCGTCAGCAGCGCCCGGCCGTTCGCGTCGCCGAGCACATACAGCCAGTCACGCCCGGGGACGCGCAGGGTGTCATCGACCTCGATTGGCCCATCGGCTTCCAACCCGACGGACTCCAACCCCAGCGCAGCGGTATGCGCGCGGCGGCCGACCGCGACCAGCAGCTCTGCGCCGCTGTAGGTGCGACCGTCCTCGAGCGCGAGCGTCACCGTTCCCGTCTCGCCTTCGCGCTCCACAGCGCTGGCCTTGACGCCCAGCACGACCTCAACACCGCACGCCCGCAGTCCTTCGCGGACTTGCTCGGAGGCGAACTCCTCCTCGCCTGCGATCAGCCGCTCCAGACCCTCCACCACTGTCACGCGCGCGCCCAGCGATGCGTAGGCCTGCGCCATCTCGACGCCCACCACCCCGCCGCCGAGCACGAGCAACGAGCGTGGAACCGCGCTTGCCGTCGTGACCTCGCGATTGGTCCACGGATGCGCCCCGCGCAGCCCCGGGATCGAAGGCAGCGCCGCGCCGCTGCCGGGAGCGAGCACCACCGCCGTGCGCGCGCGCAGTAACTCCTCACCGACGCGCACGACGCGCTCGCCTTCGAGAACCCCTTCTCCGCGCACCAACTCGATCCCGCGTTCGCGTACCCACGGGAGATGCGCGTCGTCGCTCAGGTTGTTCACCACCTCGTCGCGACGACGCAGCACCGCGCCGACGTCGAGCTCGCCGCTCGCGGCCTGCGCGGCGCCCGGTATCCGCCGCGCCTCCGCCAGCACCTGGGCCGGACGCAGCAGCGCCTTGGAGGGCATGCAGGCGTAGAAGGAGCACTCGCCACCCACCAGCTCGCGCTCGACCAGCGCCACGCTCGCGCCCCGCTGCGACAGCCGACCAGCGCAGACCTCGCCCGCCGGCCCAGCGCCCACAACCACGACATCGAACTCGCGCTCGCTCACCGCCGGCAAGCCTACCCGCCCGCGAGACCGCCGAACCCACGATGGACTGCCATCCGTCCCGAGCGCCGGAACCCACAATCGACTCCCAACTCCCCGCGCGGAGCGGTAGCCTGAGCTGCATGGAGGGATCGCTGAGCGGCCAACTGCTACTCGCCTCGCCCTCGCTGCAGGATCCAAACTTCAGGCGCGCCGTCGTCCTGATCGGCGCCCACAGCGAGGATGGCGCGATGGGCGTCGTCCTCAACCGTCCCTCGACCACCACCGTCGGCGAGGTCGTGCCGCAGCTGGAGCCGGCCGTCGCGGACGACGAGACGGTGTATGTCGGCGGCCCCGTTCAACCGCACTCGATCGTGTTCCTCGCCGAGTTCATCGATCCCGAGCCCGCCGGGCTCCTGGTTCTCGGCCGGATCGGCTTTCCGACGCCCGAGACCGGCATCGAGGAGCTCGCCGAGGCCACCGCGCGGCGGCGTGTGTTCGCCGGATACGCCGGCTGGGGCGGAGGTCAGCTCGACGCCGAGATTGACAACGGGGATTGGATTGCGCATCCCGCGCAACCCGACGACGTCTTCAGCGAGGATCCCGATGAGCTGTGGAGCCGCGTCCTTTCGCGTAAGGGCGGCGCGTATGTGCTGATCGCCCGCATGCCGCTCGATCCGAGCGTGAACTGACTACAGCCGGACCGTATTGCCCCGCGTGGCCCCACGCGTGACCCCGCGCAGGTCTAGCACCACCCGCGCGCACTCGCTCGCGAGCTCGTGATCTACGCGGGGATGCGCGGTAACAATCAGTGCGAGGTCCGCGTCCCGCAGCGCATCCGCGAGCGGCGCGCTCTGCAGGTCGTAGTCCGGCAAGGTGGGTACATGCGGGTCGTGGTAGCGCAGCTCCGCCCCCAGCGCCCGCAGTAGCGTGATGATCTTCAGGGCCGGCGACTCGCGGATGTCGCCCACGCCGGGCTTGTAGCTGACACCCAGGATCGCGATCTGCGCACCCTTGACGGCGAGGCCGATGTCGTTCAGCGCACGCTCGACCTTCATCACACAGTGGTAGGGCATCTGCTGGTTGACCTTCCCGGCCAGCTCGATGAACTCGGTCGCCATGTCGAACTCCCGTGCGCGCCAGCTCAGATAGAAGGGATCCACCGGCAGGCAGTGCCCACCCATCCCGGGCCCGGGCTCGAAGCGCATGAAGCCATAGGGCTTGGTCGCCGCGGCGTCGACGACCTCCCAGATGTCGATTCCCATGCGATCGGTCAGCATCGCCAGTTCGTTGACCAGCGCGATGTTGACCGAGCGGAAGATGTTCTCCAGTAGCTTCGTCAGCTCCGCGGCCTCGGGGCTGGAGACCATCACGACCTGGTCGCACACCAACTCGTACAGCGCGCGCGCTCGGTCGGCGCACGCCTCGGTCAATCCACCGACGACCTTCGGCGTGTTGCGCAGCGTGAAATCCGTTCGCCCGGGGTCCACGCGCTCCGGTGAGAACGCCAAGTGGAAGTCCCGACCCGCCGCCAGACCGGACTCCTCGAGGATCGGCTGCATGCGCTCGCGCGTCGTACCCGGGTAGGTCGTCGACTCCAGCACCACCAGCTGTCCGGCCTGCAGGACGTCCGCCAGCCCGTGCGTCGCGTCGATCAGCGGCCCGAGGTCGGGCTCGCGGTTGCGCGTCAGCGGCGTGGGCACGCAGATCAGTACCGCATCCGCGCGCTCCAGCCGCGCGTAGCGCGTGCTCGCGTGGATCCGCTCGGAGAGCTCCCGCAGCTCCTCGGAGGGGACATCCTCGATGTAGGACTCGCCGGCGGCAATCGCCTGGATCTTGCGCGCGTCGACGTCGACCGCGATCACCTCGCAGCCCTCGCGCGCGAAGGCCACCGCAAGCGGCAGGCCTACATAGCCAAGCCCCACAACGCCGACGGTTGCCATGACAGGCCGGAGTGTAACGCTGCACTCGGAATGCTCCAGCGCGCGTCACCGATCGGTGACATCTTGCGATCCCGCGAGTCGTGGACGTGGCACGGCTGCGGAGCGCGGGAAAAGATCTCTACTCTCTAGGAAGCGTCCTCACGCGACGCCTGCCGCTCCTCGCCCTTTAGTCCTTACCGTCCGAGGTCGCCTGATGCTCAAGCTCGCCCGCTGGTCGACAACCCACCGCCTGTACATCGTGATCGGCTGGATCGTGCTGATCTTCGCCGTCAACGCCCTCGCGCAATCCGCGGGCACCGAATACTCCAACAACTTCACGCTGCCCAACTCCGACGCGCAGCGCGCCGCGGACCTGCTGCAACACAGCTTCCCCGCGCAGGCCGGCGACCGCGACCAGCTCGTCTTCCGCGTCACGAGCGGCAGCGTTCTCGACCCCGCCGTGCGACGCCACATGGAAGCGACCTTCGCCCAGATCGCCCACCTGCCGCACGTCGCCGGCGTGGTCGGCCCCTACGACGGGGCGACCGCCGGCAAGGCCATCTCGGTCAACCGCCAGATCGCGTTCGCGACGGTCGTGTTCGACGAAAAAGCCAACCTGCTGCCCAAAAGCGCGCCCGAAGGCGTCGTCAAGACCGCCGAGGCCGCACGCCAGCCGGGCCTGCAGATCGAGCTCGGCGGCCAGGCGATCGAGGCGACCGAGCAGGAAGGCTTCGGCCTCTCCACCGGCGTCGGGCTGATGGCGGCGATCGTCGTGCTGCTGCTGACGTTCGGCTCGCTGCTCGCGATGGGCCTGCCGATCGTCACGGCGCTGTTCGGCCTGGGCACCGGCCTGGGCGTGATCGCGCTCTTCACGCACGTCGTCGACACCCCCAACTTCTCCTCTGAGCTCGCCGCGATGATCGGCCTCGGCGTCGGGATCGACTACTCGCTGTTCATCCTCACCCGCTTCCGCGAGGCCTACATCCAGCCCGGCCCCACCCAGGGACAGGTACGCGAGTCGGTCGTAGAGGCGATGGACACCGCCGGGCGCGCCGTGCTGTTCGCCGGCACCACCGTCGTGATCGCGCTGCTCGGCATGATGCTGCTCGGCGTCGACTTCCTCTACGGCGTCGCGATCTCGGCCTCGATCGGGGTGCTGCTGGTCATGCTCGCCTCGCTCACGCTGCTCCCTGCGCTGCTGACGCTCGTTGGCGCGCGCTGGCGCGGCCCGGGCGACGCGCCCGCCCCGCGCAAGCAAGGCAGCCATCGAGCGGGTGCCGCGCGTCGCAACGGGCAACGGCTCATCGGCAAACGGTGCGACGCTCGCCGGCGCGGGAGCCAAGCCCACAAATGCGTCCGCGCCGCGGGCGCCGTGGTGGCTGCGCTGGAGCGCCTTCGTGCAGCGCCACTCGCCCGCGATCGCGGTCGGTGCGACGCTGCTGATGCTGCTGATCGCGGCTCCCGCGCTCGCCCTGCGACTCGGCTCCAGCGACGCCGGCAACGACCCCGCGAACACGACCACGCACCGCGCCTATGAGCTGCTCGCGGAGGGCTTCGGTCAAGGCTTTAACGGCCCGCTGCAAGTAGTCGTCCGGCTGCCTCACCCTGGCGACACCGCCGCCCTGACCGAACTGGAGCACGCGGTCGCCAAGACCGAGGGCGTGGTCTTCGTGACGCCACCGCGTCTGAACCCCACCGGCGAAGTCGCGACGATCTCGGTCTACCCGAACTCCTCCCCGCAGGCCTACGCGACGAGCCAGCTCGTCACGCGCCTACGCGAAGACGTCATCCCGCCGGTAGCCGCAAGCACAGGCGCGGTCGCCTACGTCGGCGGCGTCACCGCCGGCGCGGTCGACTTCGCGACCGTGCTGGGCCACAAGCTGCCGCTGTTCATCGGCGTGGTCGTGCTGCTCTCGGCGCTGCTGCTGATGCTCGTCTTCCGCTCGCTCGTGATCCCGCTGCAGGCCGCCTTCATGAACCTCCTCAGCATCGGCGCCTCCCTCGGGGTGATCGTGGTGGTCTTCCAGTGGGGCTGGGTGCAGAGCCTGATCGGGAGTGAGTCCCGGGCCGATCGAGTCCTTCATCCCGGTGATGCTGTTCGCGATCGTCTTCGGCCTCTCGATGGACTACGAGGTCTTCCTCGTCTCGCGCATTCACGAGCAGTGGACGCGCACCAAAGACAACCGCCGTGCCGTCGGCGAAGGACTCGCCCTGACTGGGCGCGTGGTGACCGCCGCCGCCGCGATCATGGTCTGCGTGTTCCTCTCCTTCATGCTCGGCGAAAACCGCGTCATCAAGGAGTTCGGGCTGAGCCTCGCGAGCGCCGTGTTCCTCGACGCTGTCATCGTGCGTTGCCTGCTACTGCCGGCCGTCCTCGACATCGTCGGCGCGCGCACCTGGAGCATCCCCGCTTGGCTCGACCGCGCGCTGCCGCAACTGAACATCGAGGGCACCTCGGTGCACGCGCCGGACGATCCCGGCGGCGAGTCGCCGCTGGGCGGCGCCACCGAGCCCGAGCGCGCCGGCGCGCTCTGAACGGCTCACGACGTGTCCGAGTAGCGGCGGGTCGTGCTCCTGAGCGGCCCGCTACGCCGCGCACTCCCGACACGCGCCGTGCAGCACGATCTCGTGCTCGGCGACCGCCAGCGGGACGCGTTCGCTGAGCGCCTCGATCGCGCGCTCCAGTGCGTCGTCTGAGAACGGCATCACCAGGCCGCAGCTGTCGCAGACAAGATGGTGGTGGTGGGCCTCGTGCGCGTCGTGCGCGCGCTCATAGCGGACCATCGCCTGGCCCGTTTCGACCCTCGACACCAGGCGCAGGCCCTCGAGCTCGTCGAGGATCCGGTAGACGCTCGCGCGGCTCACCCGGCGCCCGCCCGCGCGCAGCGCGTCCTCGATCTCCAGGGCCGTCAACGCGCACGTCTGGCGCGCTAGCAGCTCCAGCAACGTCCGTCGCGCGCCGCCGCGCTTGCGCCCCGCCGCCGCCAGCGCGCGCTCCGCGCGCTCGACCCATGCCTGAGTTTGAGCGATTGAGGTCATAGAACCATGGTAAGCGCGTAGAAGGCCGCCGCCACCAGCACCACGGCGCTGCCCGGCGGCAGCATCGGGATCCAGTAGCCGAGCGCGATCCCGGTCCACATCGAGCCCAGCGCGATCGCGACCGCGAGCGCCATCCCGCGGTAGGGATTCGCCGTCAGGCGATGTGCTGCGCCCGCCGGCGCCGCCAGCAGACCGAGTAGCAGCAGCGCTCCCACCGCCTGCGTCGCCTCCGCCGCCACCACGCCCAGCAGGGCGAGGAACGCGAAGCCGAGCCGCCCCACGGGCACGCCTCCCGCCGCTGCCAGCGTCGTGTCAAGCGAGGCGAACAGCAGCGGGCGCCCGATCGCGACCAACGCCAGCACCACCCCCACCGCGAGCAGCGCCGCGAGCTGCGCCGCGCCCGCGCTCAGGCCGAAGATCGAGCCGAACAGCGTCCGCGAGGCGATCGTGCCGTCGGCCCCGGCGCCGCCCGCGTTGAAGAGATCCAGGAAGAACACGCCCAGACCCAGCACCCACACGAAGACCACGCCGATCGTCACGTCAGCGGCGCCCGTTGTGGACGCGTCGCGCGCACTCCCCAACGCCGCCAGCAGCAGCGCCACGAGAATCGTCGCGAGGAACAGCCCCAGGCGCAGGTCG
>CAWFTK010000003.1:0-5517 GCA_963818795.1 uncultured Solirubrobacterales bacterium
GCGGGTGGCAGCCGCCGCGATCTCCGCGCGCACGGCGGCGAGGTTCCTGCGAACGGTGTCCGCGCGCAGATCGGAGATCAGCTCAACCACGCGACCCTCCGAGGACTCGCGAAATCGACGACGAGTCCGCGACAGCCCACCAGGGAATGCGCGCCCGCTGCGCTCAGTCCCGCCACGCAACTCCCCCCTGCCGCCCGGCGCGCGCACCTTCACGGCGGTGAGAGAAGAAGCGCTCGTCGCAGATCGTGCATGCGGCGACATCTCGCACCGTAGCCACCCCGTCCGCCAGCAGCCGATCGCGGGCGATCGCCTTGAGGTCGATACTTCTCCCAGCGCGGTGTACTCCGCCGAACGCCGCGTGCACCTCCTCGCCGACTTCATAACAACACGGTCCCGCCCCCGGTCCGACGATCGCGACGATCTCGCCATCGCCACCAAGCTCGCGAACCGCGCGCACGCCCTCCTCCAAGACGCCCGCCGCCAGCCCGCGCCAGCCGGCATGGACCATCGCCACGGCGCCGTTCGCGCCGACTGCGACGGGCAGGCAGTCGGCAGTAAGTACCATCGCACCTACGTCTCGCAGCGCGGTGGCGTGGCCGTCGGCCTCGACATCGTCGCCAACTTCCGCGGCATCACACAATCTCCGCACGACGCTCCCGTGGACCTGATAGCTCCGCACGAGTCGGCCCACGCCAAGCTGCTCGCGCAGCTGCCCGCGTGCCTGCAGGCCGTGCTCGGCGCCGTCTCCGCCCACGCTCGACAGGTTGCCGTGGGCGCGGGCGGTGAACAACGCCCACCCGTTACCCGGAAGCTCATAGGCCCTCCCCGGATCGACATCCGCGATGCCCAGACCGGCTGATTCCATCACTAGTCCGTCCTCGAGGCCCGTTCCAACACTGGCCGCATCGACGGTCCGAAGCCAAACCGCTCGTAGAGTCCATGCGCGTCCTCGGTGTGCAGCAGCCAGCGCAACGAGGACAATGGGCCGCGCTCGACCAGCTCGCGTACGATCTCGACGCCGAGCTCACGGCCGCGTGCCTCCGGGAGCACAAACAGATCGGCGAGATATCCCAGCGAGATGCCATCGGAGATCGCCCGCGCATAGCCCAGCTGGCGCCCCTCCCTGTAGCACCCGACGACACGCGCGGCGGCACGGTTCAGTTCGGCCTGCCGCTCACGTGTGCGTCCCCGCGCCCAATATGACTCCTCGGAGAGGTAGCGATGGACCACGTCGATGTCGATTCGGGCAGGATCGTCGTCCAGTTCATAGTCCTCTGAGAGGGCTCGCCTGTGTCCTCTGCGAGCCTGACGAGGCTCGCCGTCCAACCCCTCGATCAGCTCGACCTCGCATCGCAGCGACGGAGCGCGAGCCAACCTCTCGTCAGCCGTGAGGAGGGTCGTGTCGAGACCCTCCGCCAGCGCCACATACGCAGCGTCATATGCGGTGAGATCGTGGCGAAGCTCCCAAATGCGGGACATGAGCGGTCGATGGGGCATTCTGGCCAGCGATAGGCCGGCGAGATCCTCCAGCGCCAGGCGAGAGCGATCTTCGCCAATACGCCCGGCCAGCAGATCGCGACGCCAGGCATTGGCGACCTCGAGGTCGATGACCTCCGGAGCGCAGACCGTAGCCTCGGCATCTAAACGTGCGCGCGTGCGCTCGCCCGCGTCATCGTCGGCGATCAATGCGTAGACAAGGACGGACGCATCGACAACGAGCACTACTGATGTGAGTCCCGGTCTTCGCGCACCAATTTGGCGGCGCGGGCTGGAGACATCCGACCACCGCTGTGCTCAACGCGTTCGAACAGTTCCCTGATCGTGGGCTTACTCGCCTGCTCCTCCAACCGGGCAAGCAGATATGCCTGTAGCGATTGACCAGCTTTGCTGGCACGGTCACGCAGGATCTGATGGACATCGGGCGGGACGTTCTTGATCTGCACAGTAGCCATTCCTCAAGCCTAGCGCCATTTTGGCGCCATCACATGAGCTCCAGGCAAGCTCGGGCCGCAGACGAGCGAGCTCAGGCCTCCAGGGCGGCCGCGAGCTCCGCGGCGCGCCCTTCGGCCAGCACGCCGTCCAGTCGCAACCTCAGGACCGCCCCCAACCGCCGTCCGATCTCCGGACCCTCGGCGACTCCTGCGGTCAGCAGGTCGTCTCCCGTGATCTCCAGGTGGACATGGCGCACTTCCTGCAGCCAGCGACGCGCGGGCTCTTCGCAGCCCAGCGCGCCCGCCAGCGCGACCCCCTCCAACGGCACACCATTTGCGATCGCGCGAAGCGTCGATGGCCGCTCGGACGCCGGCATCTCCTCCAGCAGTCGTGGGACGGCACGGGCAGCGGTCGCCACACGGTCGCGATCTCCCGCCGGGAAGTCCCAGCGGTCCAGCAGCGCGACGATCTCGGCGCGGGGATCGCCCTGTGCGCCTAACGCCAATGGGAGCACCAGCGCGGTGAGCAACGCGAGGTCCGGGCGGGCGTCGGCCGGCAGCAGCACAAGCGTCGCTTCGAGCACCGTCCGCTCATAGCGCAGCCGCGGGTGCAGCGCCTGCAGCACTCCCAGCTCACTCATCATCCCCAGCGCCAGGACCGCGCTCGGTTCGCTCAGCGCGAGCCTCAGCTCGGCGCCGATGCGCGCGCCGGAGACGCTATCCAGCACCCGTACACCAATCGCCGTTCGCGCCGGCGCAGCGGTGTGAGTATCGATCTCGAACCCGAGCCGCGCAGCGTAGCGCGCCATCCTCAGCAGGCGAGTTGGATCGTCGCTGAAGCTCTGCTCGTGCAGCACTCGCAATCTTCCCTGCTTGAGGTCGCTTAGCGCGTGGGGCACCTCGCGTAGCTCCCCCCTGCGCTGCCCGCCCAAGCGGACGGCGATCGCGTTGACGGTGAAGTCCCTGCGCTCCAGATCCTCCTCGGGGGTTCCCATTCGCACCTCCGGCAACGCTCCCGGTATCGGGTATGACTCGGCCCGCCGGGCCGCGACGTCGATCCGACCGCCATCCCATTCCACGAGCGCGGTGCCGAAGCGCTCGTGCTCGTTTGCGCCCGCGAGCACATCGAGGCGTGCAGCGAGATCGCGAGCGAACAGCGGGGCGGCTTGGGCGAAGGGCTGCCGATCGTCGCCCACCACAACATCCAGCTCGCGCGGCGTGCGACCCAGCAGCAGATCGCGCACCGCACCTCCGACGAGCTCGACATCCTCGCGCGCCGCAGCCAGGTCGAGCAGCTCACGCCCCCCCGGCAGCTCGCTCAGACGGGCGAGCACCGTCGCGCCCTCATCGGCTCTGTCGCTCTCTTCCAATGCTCCCAGCCTCTCGATCGCGCTACGCCGGTTGTGGACTGACCGCGCGCACCTCGATCCCGGCGGCCGCCAGATGGGCCTTCGCCTCCGGAATCGTGTGTTGCCCGTAGTGGAAGATCGATGCGCACAGGGCCGCGTCGGCGCCGGCCCGCAAAGCCTGCGCGAGATGATCGAGCTCGCCGGCGCCCCCGGAAGCGATCACGGGCACGCTCACCCCCTCGCTCACCGTGCTCGTCAGGGGAAGGTCATAGCCATTGTTCGTGCCGTCGCGGTCCATGCTCGTCAACAGGATCTCCCCCGCCCCCCGCTCGACTCCCTCGCGCGCCCACGCGACGACGTCGCGGCCGGTGGGGGTGCGCCCGCCGGCCAGATATGCCTCCCAACCGGTCGGGGTGCCCGGATCTGGACCAGGAGCCCTACCCACCCGGACCTCACCGACCCGAACGGTGCGTGCCTTGGCATCGATCGCCAGCACGACGCACTGCGAGCCGAACCGCAGCGCCAGCTCGTCGATCAGCTCCGGTCGCCGGAGAGCCGCGGAGTTGATCGAGACCTTGTCGGCGCCCGCGTCAAGCACCGCCTGGGCGTCCTCCACTGAACGGACGCCGCCGCCGATCGTGAACGGCACGAACACCTCATCGGCGGTGCGGCGGGCGAGCTGCACGATCGTGTCGCGCCGCTCGTGCGTGGCGGTGATGTCCAAGAACACCAGCTCGTCCGCACCTTCGCGGTCGTAGTGGGCGGCCAGCTCGACCGGGTCGCCGGCGTCGCGGATGTCGAGGAATTCGACGCCCTTCACCACGCGTCCGGCGTCGACGTCCAGGCAGGGGATGACACGCTTGCAGTGCACCCGTCCACCGTAGCGGCCGTGCAGTCGGCCGAGCACTTCCTTCAGCCGGCGAGTGCCGCCAAGGCTTCGGGAACCGTGAAGCGCTGCTCATAAAGTGCGGTGCCGACGATCACGCCGTCGATGGCATCCAACTCCAGCTCGCGGCGGAGGTCTGCGATCGCCTGCAGGTCGTCGCGGCTGCCGATGCCGCCGGAGATGATCACGCTGCCGCCCTCAACTGCCTGCGCCACTTTCGTGATCTCGTCGCGATTGGCGCCGTCGAGCATACCGTCGTGGTCGACGTTGGTGAAGACGAAGTTGCGCACGCCTTTCTCGAGCAGGGCCTCGAACGCGCGGCCCGCTGTTACGTCGGTGCCCATCAGCCATCCGTGCGTCACCACGTCCCCCCCGCGCGCGTCGACGCCTACGAGGATGCGGTCGGTGCCATGGGTTGCGAGGCACTCTTCCAGCACCGTGGGATCGAACATCGCGACGGTGCCAAGGATCACGCGCGCGGCACCCGCGCTCAGGGCGTCCGCGACCGCCGCCGCCGAGCGCAGGCCACCGCCGTACTGCACCGGCACACCCGCGTCGGCTGCGATTCGCCGCAGTTGCGGAAGGTTCACCGGCTTGCCCGACTTGGCGCCGTCGAGGTCGACGACGTGCAGGTATTCCGCACCCGCCTGCACCCAGCCGCGCGCGGCGTCCAGCGGGCTCTCGTCATAGACCTTCTTCGTCCCGAAATCGCCCTTCACCAGTCGCACGGCACTACCGTCGAGGATGTCGATCGCGGGATACAGGATCATGTCGAAAACCCGCTCTGGAAGCTGGATCGCGACCCGACGTCCGGAATTGGAATTGGTGCGCAACTTCCGGTTCCGGGAGCGGGAGTTGGATTGGGATCGCGAGCCGGCCCGCCCGAGGCAAAGCCCCTAGGACAGCGCAAGATCACGCCGGTACCGCCGCACGGCCGCACAGGCGGGTGAAGTTCCGAAGCAGCGCCAGCCCGTGCGTGGAGGACTTCTCCGGGTGCGACTGCGTGCCGAACACGCTCCCCTGCCCGACGATCGCCGCGAACGGCTCGCCGTAGTCGGCGCTCGCGAGCACCACGTCCTCCTCGGCCGGCCACGCCGCGAAGCTGTGCACGTGGTACAGATAGGCAGGGTCGGGCAGACCGTCGCTCAGCGGCGTCGGCCGCAGCCAGCGCAGCTCGCTCCAGCCGATGTGCGGCAGCTTCAGCCCGGGGGCGTTCAGCCGCCGCACCATGCCCGCCAGCAGCCCCAGGCCGGTCGCGCCGTCGTGCTCCTCGGAGCGCTCGAACAGCAGCTGCATCCCCAGGCACAGGCCCAACAACGGCACTCCCGCGCTAACCCGCTCATGCAAGAAC
>CAWFTK010000004.1:0-4905 GCA_963818795.1 uncultured Solirubrobacterales bacterium
GCTGCCGTTCTTTCAGGTGCGCGTGCACGCCGTCCGTGCAATCCGCGAACACACGAGCGGGCCTCGCCGACTGCGTGCGATCGGCTTCTACGCGCTGCTGTGCCAGCTCGCCAATGAGCAGCGACACACGGGCGGGCACCGCGTCATCCGCGCCGGCTACGACACCCTCGCGGCCCGCGGGCAGATGAGCAAGGGCAGCGTAAAGCTGTTGCTCAACGCGCTCGAGGCCGCCGGGGTGGTCAGGTACGAGCGGCGCACCGACCGGGCGACCGGCGGGGTCATCAGTCTGCTGCATCTCCTAATCCTCGACGAGCCTTGGATCGCGGTGACGGTGGCGATGGCCGAGCACCTCGCCTGCCCGCATGCGGACGGACACTTGCTGCGTGACCTCGGGCTCGTCGTGGTGCTGCTCGAGTTCTGCGCCGAACAGCGCGCCGAGCACAGCGGCCTTGCCGCGGAGGTGACGCGCAGTGACATCGCCACTCAATCCGGCCTCACAGTCGATCGCGTCGATGACTGCAACCGTGCGCTCGAACGCGCCGGATTGCTCCACATTGAACGTCGCCGAGCTACGAACGGCGGCCGTCACCTGCCAAGCGTCTACACCGTCCGCGAGGCCCCCGCCGCCACCGAGCAGGGCGGCGAAACGGTACTCGCAGGGCGGCGAAACGGTACTCGCAGGGCGGCGAAACGGTACTCGCAGGGCGGCGAAACGGTACTCGCAGGGCGGCGAAACGGTACTCGCGGGGCGGCAGAGCGGTGCTGGCAGGGCGGGGATTCCGCCACCACGAGTACCGTTTCGCCGCCCTCTATCGCGCGCGCGGGACAGCGCATAGAAGAAACATCAATAGAAAACATCCCTGACCGATCACGCTCGCCCCTCGCGCAATCAGGGCGAGGAGGAGAGGATGCATCGGCAGCGGCGCAGCTGTGCGAGGCGCTGCTCGCGGCCTGGGCGCCCGCGCTCGGCGACAGTCTCCGCCGCGACTACGAGGGCAACCGGGCGCAGTGGCAGGCGGCCGCCAGCCGGGTGCTTGAGCACCATCCGCGGGACCGACTCGACGGCGCGCTCGCGTACATGGTCACCGACGAGGTCCTCGGGTCACAGGCGCTGACAATGCGCGGCTTTGCGAAGGTCGCCGACCAGCTGATCGCCCGTGCGTACGCGCACCGCCAGCGCACCGCCGCGCACCTCGCGCCCGCAGCCATCGGCGCAGGCCGTTGCAGCTGGCAGCAGGCCAGAGACCCTCTCGAGCGCGCGATCCAGCGCCACGGGCGGGACGGACGCGCCGCCGCGATCCAGGAGCTCGCAGGCCAAGACGAGCAGCTCGTCCAGTTCGTCAAGCGTGTCCGCTGGACGACGCTGTGCGAGCAGCCGCTTCGGTTCGCCGAGCGCCGCTATGCCGAGCTGTGGGCGGAACTCACCCACCAGGTAAACGACCGACGAGAGGAGCATGTCGCGTGAGCCACCGGGTGGGCGGCACGCTACCGCCGCACAACCTCGAGGCCGAGAAATCGGTGCTCGGCGCCGTGCTGCTCGACGAGCGTCACCTCCACGCGCTCGTCGGCGATGAGCGGCTGCGGCCTGAGCACTTCTACCGCGAGCAGCACGGGCTCGTGTTCGCCGCGATGCTGCAGCTGCACGAGCAGTCACGCAAGATCGATCATCTGACCGTGGCCGAAACGCTCCGCCAGAACGGCCGCCTCAAGCAGGTCGGCGGGCCAGCAGCGATCGAGGAGCTCGCCGGATGGGTGCCGGCGGCCGGGCACGCCCGCGAATACGGCCTGATCGTGCGCGACAACGCGCTGATGCGCTCGCTGCTGGTCACAACCTATGAGATCCAGACGCAAATCAGTGAACGGGCGCGCGGAGGAGAGCAGCTAATCGAAGAGGCCGAGAGACTGATCTTCGCGCTGCGCGGCCAGGACATCCTGGCACGGCAGCGACTGCTTCAGCGTGCGGTCGCGGAAGAGATCGATCGCCTCGAGCAGGCCGCCAAGGACGAGCGCGCGATCCCCGGGCTTGCCACGGGCATCGGCGAACTCGACCGCCTGCTCGGCGGCCTCCAGGACGGGCGCCTGTACGTCCTCGCCGCACGCCCCGCGATGGGCAAGAGCCTCCTCGCGCTCCAGGTCGCGCGGCACGCCGCGATGCGCGAGCAAAAGCGCGTGCTGTTCGCCTCGCTCGAAATGAGCGACTCAGAAACGGCGCAGCGGCACCTCGCGGCCGAAACCGGCGTCGACCCCGAACGTCTACACCTTGGCCGCATCAAGCCCGAGGACTGGCCCGCGCTGCTGAGAGCCAGATCGGAGGCGGCAGGAGTGCCACTGCACCTGCTCGACGAGGGAGACCTCTCGCTGTTCAAGCTCCGCGCGCAGGCGCGGCAGATCGCCGTCCGCCACGACGACCTTCGGCTGATCGTGGTCGACTACCTGCAGCTGATGCGCGCCGAGCGGCCGTCCGGCAGCCGCGTCGAGGACGTCTCTGAGTTCAGCCGCGGGCTCAAACGGCTAGCCCGCGAACTGAGCTGCCCGGTGCTCGCCGTAGCGCAGCTGTCGCGTGCCGTCGAGCAGCGCCCCGACAGGCGCCCCGTCCTCTCCGACCTGCAGAGAATGCGTCGCCGGGGACACGCGGGTGGCGCTCGCGGACGGGCGGCACGTGGAGATCGCGACGCTGTGTCGGCATGGCACCCCGGATGTCGTTGGCCGTGCGATCCAGATGGGCCGGCTCACGACCGCGCGAGTCGCGGCCGAGTCTGGGAGGTGGGGGTGCGCGGGCTCGTTCGGTTGGAACTGGCGTCCGGTCGACGTACTTCGATGCAACTCCGGAGCACCGTGTGCGGGGCCCGAGGGGCTGGACGCGCTTGCGCGACCTAAAACCCGGCGATCGAGCTCGCTTTGGCCCGTGCGCTTCCCAGAGCCAGAGAGATGCAGTGTCCCGTTGACAGAGGAGCAAGTCATCCTGCTCTGGGTCACCTGATCGGCGATGGGAGCTATTCGTCCAAACACCAGTCGATCCGCTACACAACCGCGTCAGGCGCGAACTTAAGGGCAGTAGTCGATGCGGCTCGGCGACTTGGCTGTCGTCCCCAGCGCCACCGACGCGGTCCGGGACGGGTCGGGTGGGAGGTTCAGCTTGGCGCGAACGCGAAACCGCTGGCATCCCGGGCCCCTGCGCACGCTGTTTGGCGAGCTGCGAGATGCTCGGTGAGACAGCGTCACACCAAGCACGTTCCCGACGCGATGTTTCAGGCGCCTGATGCACAGGTCGCCCTGTTCATCAGGCACCTTTGGGCTACCGATGGGTGCGTGTGGACCGGGCGAACGTAGCGATGGGCGACCGATCACGGCCGTCTACTACGCGACGATCAGTCCGCGTCTTAGCGGAGGACGTCGCTCTATTGCTCCTGAGACGTCGGGATCGTCGCGAGAATCAAGGTTCGCGCCAACCGAGGGAACTACGCACCGAGCTACCACGTGATCGTGTCCGATGGGCCGTCGCAACGCCGATTTCTTGAGCTGGTCGGCAGCGTCGATCCACACCACCCCCACGCTCAGCAAGCTGCTAGATCTTCTCGTCGCACGTGGCGAGAAGTCCCACACCAACGCCGACACGGTGCCGGTCGAGATCTGGGGGCTAGTGCGCCGTCGGATGGCTGATCGCGGAATCACGCAGCGGCAGATGTGCGCGCTTAGAGGCACCAGCTACGGTGGCACGAGTCACTTCCGCTTCGCGCCCTCTCGTGCCACCCTCGCCAGCTATGCGCACCATCTCGACGATCCGAACCTCGCAACGATCGCAACAGATGACCTGTACTGGGATAGTGTCCAAGCGATCACGCGAGCGGGCGAGGATGCTGTGTACGACCTCGAGGTGCCCGGGCCAAACTGCTGGGTCGCTGGCGCCGGGATCGTCTCCCACAATTCGGGCCAGATCGAAGCCGACGCCGACTGCGTCCTGATGCTCTACCGAGACGACTACTACGATCCTGACTCCGAACGGCCTGGCGAGATGGACATCATCGTGCGCAAGAACCGCCAAGGAAGGCTCGGGCAGGTCACCACGCGAATCGACAGCCGCCTTCGCTACCTCCCCGTCGAGCGCGAGACATGAGCGCGTCTCGCCCGGCGGGATCGGGTACGTTGCGGCCCCCCGGACGCCACCGCGCCGTGGCTCCGTCGCGGGATTGCAGAGCGTCGTCGACCTCGCCACGTGCGATCCGGCGGCCGGGCATCCACCGGGGAGGCGCGTCGATTGCCGGACCCTGGTGGTCTCTTTGGTGCTAATGTGGCCACATGCGGCAGATGGGTGTTCGAGAGCTGAAGGCGTCGTTAAGCGAGACGCTCCGGGCGGTGGGCCGCGGGGAGCAGGTGCGCGTGACGCTCCGGGTCGTCCTCTTGCGGACATCGTTCCCGCCGGGGCGGCGCGCGGCGACGATCGGCTGCGCGAGCTCGTCGCGCGGGGTCGTGTCGTCCTTCCGGCGCGGCCGCGGCCGCGGCGCGCGCCGAGGCCGATCAAGGCCCGTAGCGCGTCTGCGGTGGTGCTTGCCGAGCGGGACGCTGAGCGCTGAGGCTCTATTTGACGCCAGTGCGCTGGTGAAGCGCTACATCGCCGAGCCGGGCAGCGAGCTCGTGCGCGAGGCGATGCAGGCAGCCGAGGACTGGTACATCTGCCGGGCCGGGTTTGTCGAGACGGTTCGAGCGGTGGGCCTTGTCGCGGGAGGGAGGGCTACCAAGGTGGTGAGCGAGGAGTGGCCCTCGTTCGGCGTAGTCGAGGTCGACCAGCCGCTAGTCGAGCGCGCCGCGGCGCTCTGTCTTGACCGAGAGCTGCGGAGTCTTGACGCGCTGCACCTGGCGGCCGCGCTGGTGCTACCCGGCGACGACCTGGTGTTCGCCACGTGGGAC
>CAWFTK010000005.1:0-949478 GCA_963818795.1 uncultured Solirubrobacterales bacterium
ATCGACCCGAAGCCCAATCCCCAGAACTACGACGAAGGGCCACATCCGCGGCGCTCCTGCGCTTTGCCCTCACTTTGTGTGGCCGTGGACAGCGCCAGCAACGCCGTGAGGACGACGATGCCGGCGCAGAGCAGCGGATCTGGAGCGCTCCCGAACGGATAGACGACACGACTCTGGAGAGCGTGTCGTGCCCTCCGCCGCTTATTGCATCGCGGTCTTGACACGTCCGGCCGTGCAGTCAACACCGACGATCCGGGGGACGCAAAGCCCACGTGGGTGCCCCAAAACCTGCAAAGCGAAGCAAGCCTCGCCGCGGTCGCCTGCCCATCGGTCACGCTGTGTGTGGTGACCGGCCATCACACCGGCCCCCCATATGGTGCCTTCGTCCTGGCCGCAACCGATCCTGCGGCGCCGAAGCCCGTGTGGACCACGACGCCGCTGCCCTTCGGAGGAGGCGCTGGCGTAGGCCCGGTCCCGTCGCTGCTCACGTGCGCCTCGGCGTCGCTGTGCATGGTCGTACAGGGCACTGCGGCCCTGATCTCAAACGACCCAGCCGGCGCGTCTCCCGCGTGGAAGGAACACACGATCATCGACCTACCTCCCGTAGGGACACCGGGCGTGCCGAGCGTTCCTGTCGCGAGGGGTACTCCCGCGGGGACACCGACCGTGTCAAGCGTTCCCATAGTGAGGGCTAGGACCGTCTCGTTCGCGTTCAGCTGCAGCGTCACGGTGGGCTCCTTCGACAGCTACGCCCACGAGTGCGCCGGTCGCGCGACCGTCACTACAACCGAGCGGCTCGCACGCAACGGTCGTACCATCATCGGGCTCGGGCAGCGGCCGCGATCGAGGCGCCATCGCGTCGTCGTCATCGGTCGAGCCGACTTCCTGGGCCGCGGCGGAGCGGCCCCGCAGACCATCATTATCAAGTTGGACAGCGTCGGTACCCGGCTGCTCGCCAGGTTCAAGCGCGTCCCGGCGACCGTCACAGTGGTCGCGACGGTCCGCGGACAGGAAGATCTCTCCCTGATGGCCCCGATCGGCGCCTTCCACGTGACGTTCGCACGCCGAAGCGCAACACGGATCGGATCGCGAAATGTCGATCGCTGACGTCCAGTCAGACTCGCGTCCCGAACGGTCTTAGCTCTCATGCGGCGCATCCTGGCGCTAACTGTCGGGATTGCAGTGTCTGTCGCTAGCAGCGCTGCTGCGGCGCCAACGTTGATCGCGCCGCTGCACGGGGGGACCGCCATCGAGTCCTTCGGCGACCTGCAGGTGTGGAGTGACTACAACGCGACCGACCAGAGCTGGCACCTTGTCGTGGACAGCGGGGGTCTGATCTCGACGCCGCCTATCCCTGCCGCCACAGATACGATCGAAGCCGACGTTGGTCCTGGTCCCTCCGGCTCCCCGCTGCTGGTCTACAAGGTCTGCCCAGCGGCTGCCATCTTGTCGTTTCAGGAGTGGATGGAAGCGATCCTCGCGCGGTGCCCGACAGCGACGATGCTTGGCATCCGACTATTTGGGGCGATCGTGTCGCTTGGGTGAGGGGCGCGAATCACGTGATGACAAGCCTGCTCGATGGCAGCGCGCGAAGAACGCTCGGCGGCACGCCGCGAAGACTGTGCCGCCCGGCAAACAAAGCAACGCGCGCGAGCTGCGAAGCCACGACGGAACGCACCGTCACCGGTTTGCAGCTGTACTACGGGCGGCTGGCGCTGACCGACTCGTTCTCCACCGCAGACGGAGACCCAAATGGAGAAGGCGAGGTGCTGAGCGAGGCGGTCAGGGGCGGTCCGCAGCATCTCATCGCGTTGGAGGGGGTCGAAGAAGGTGGGGGAACCACATTCTGGCTCGGTCCTTCCTGGTCAGAAGGGAAGCTCTACTTCTACGCGGACGGTCTTCCTGAGTGCGTCGAACACTGCATCTACGTGTATGGATTCGATCCAGCGCACGATACGTATGTTCGAGCGTTTGCATCCACCGAGCTGACCGGGTTCTCGATGGCAGCGCGGCATCGGGCGTATGAAGCGACGGCCCCCGGCAATGGCGAGACCTCTCCGGAGGCCTGCGCGGACGCACTTAAGGGCGAACCGGCCGGCGAATCGATTCCGTGCGTCGTACGCCTGAGCAGTCCGATTGCGTTTAGGCCAACACCCCCACCCATCTCGTGACGAACTCCGACTCCTGGACAGGTTTGCGGCGGTAAACGGTCCTGCGTAACCTTGCCGCTCCCGCCCGGTGAATCCGGGCCGGCGTCGCGACCGGCAAAGTCGATGAACGAATTCTCACTCCGCGCTAGTGGTCCCCTTATGATCGCGGGGGTAAGTTTTGGGACGTGCGCCCGCCAGAACAGGACTCGGGCGGACGCGGCGGGTCGGAGGACACGACTGACGGTGTCGGTGCGAGCACTCGCGCGGGCGTGAGCAATTTGCCGGATGCGGTTGACTCGGCGAGTGGAAATTCGCTCGCTCGCCTTGAGGTGAGCCGCGCGCGTCGGCGCGAGGCCGCCGCCAGTCGCCGGCGGCGGCGACGACGCCTGTTGTTCGCGACACCCATCCTTGGCCTGCTCTGCTGGGCGGTCGTCTCGTACACGATCTGGATGCTGGAGCCGACGAGCATGCGGTTCGGGCCGCGCAGCGTCGAGTGGGTCAGGGCCGAGGTGCCGTTCGGCAACTCGGTCGTCGACGACATCGAGCACATCTACTACACCGCGAACGCACCGAAGAAGGGCGGCGCGGCGCCGAAGAGCCTGCCTGTAGTCGGGCTGAACCTGCCGCGACGCCGCAAGGCTCGCGGCGTGGCCACCGCCGATCAAGCCGGTCTTCGCTCACCCGCTGCCCGGAGAAGGGATCTGGAAACCGAGCGGGCCGTCGATCGCCGGTGGCCCACCCGTGTTAGTGACGACCTTCCGTCCCGAAGTCGAATATCCGGAGCTGCTCGCCTACGTGGCTTGGTTCGACCACACACGCACCGCGATCGGGTACTACCCGGGCCGCTACGAGCCGCCGAACGCGGCCCTCCGTGGGCCGATGATGGTGCCCTACAGCCAGCGCTGGCGCCTGCTCGCGACCTTCAACGGCGGCTTCACCTACGAAGACGGCGAAAACGGCTCGAACGTCAACGGCCACATCAACGAGCCGCTCAAGGACGGCAAAGCCACCCTGCTCGGATATCGAGACGGTCGGGTGAATATTCTCAAGTGGAGCGGCGGCCCGAGCGCCGGACCGGAAGTCGCGTGGGCACGCCAGAGCCTTGCTCCGATCGTCTGGAACGGACGCCTCAACCCCGAACTGAACGAAGATCCGAACAGCCCCGAATGGGGGTTCACACTCGGCGGCGTCACCCGGGTCTGGCGCACCGGGGTCGGCATCGATCGTCGCGGCAACCTCATGTTCGTCGCGGCCGAAGGCCAGACGGTCATCAGCATCGCGAAGATCCTCCAGCACATCGGCGCCGTGCGGGCGATGGAGTTCGACATCAACCCCGACTGGCACACGCTGATCGCCTACACCCACCACAACCGGCTCGTCCCGCGGATGGTCGAGCCTCAGCCGAACCAGCCGACCGATCGCTATCTGGTTCCCGACGACCGTGACTTCTTTGCCGTCTACAAGCGTCTGCCTGGGCCGATCACGGATCCACTCAAATAGGCGGCATCGGCTACGAGACTGGGTGAGATACTCACACCACAGGAGCGGCACTATCCACAGAGCACCGTGATGACGAGGTAGTGGCTTACCGCCGGACGCGGCAGTTGCGCGACGCCGCCAGCGGCGCCCCGTTGAGCGAGCTCAGCGCCGCGAGACGTCTTCGAGGTAGTTCTGGACCCAGCTGTCCGATAGTTCGTCGGACTGCCTGCGCGGACTGCTCACCGGCAACGTCCAGTCGGGGGGCGGCTCCACACCGATCGGGGTGAGTACACGTCCAACCGCGCCGCGAAGGTCTCCCACGACCTCCTCGTAGAAGATCGACAGCGGTTGCTGGCCGATGCGAAAGAAGAAGCCTCGCCAGGCGTCCTCGTGGCGGCGCAGTTGGTCGAGCAGGTGGTCGATCGCGTCGAAGGAGTAGACCGATCGCTGCACCGGCGCCGGCTCACCCTCGGGTGCGCTGGCCTCCTTACGCCACACCCAGGTCTGCAGCGCCCGCCACAGCGACACCGCCTGACGCACCTTGTCGTTGCGAGATATGAACACGTAGCGCAGGCCCGGGAACGCGGCGTTCAGCAGCGAGCCGTCGCCCATCCCGCCGAGCCGCGGGATACCGCGCGCGAGCTCGAGGAAGTCTGGGAAGTAGCCCCACATCATCTTCGCGGCGAACACGCCGTTGGCGGTGGTGCCTTCGCGCAGCGCCCAATCCAGATGGCGCCGATAGTCCTCACGTTCCCACGTCTCCTCCCGTTCGGCGGTGTGGTCGATATTCACGTCGTGCGGAAGCAGCCTGATCACTTCGGGGCTGCGCAGGCCCCAGAAGTACTCGCGCGGGCGCCGCGGTAGCCCCGTCTCCTTCAGCGCCTCGAAATACTCGCGCGGGCGGCCCGCGACGCCCGTCGCGAGCAGCGCCTCGCACAACAGCGTGCTACCGCTTCGCGGCGTAGCGCAGACGAGGTAAGAGCGCGTCGGCTCCACCGCCGCGTGGCCGCGATCTCCCGGCTCGATCATGGGATAACCGTCACAGGTTCGCTTGCCGACAGCTGCCCCGGATCGTTGATTTCCGCGCCCGAGTGCGGCGCCGGGTCACCGAGCAGCAGGGGATCCTCGGTCACCTCCATCCAGCGCCGCAGCGTCGCCTGCAAGTTCTCCAGCACCTTCACACTGCCCGGATCGTCCGCCAGGTTTGCCGACTCGTTCGGATCGTAGACGAGATCGTAGAGCTGCTCGAACGGCACCTTCCGCTCAGCCCAGCCGTAGCGGAGTAGAAGCTCCTTGCTGGGCGAGTCGTCGCAGTTCGCCAGCACCGGCGTCTCGCGGTCGCCGAAGCGGCGAATGTACTTCCAGCGCTTCGTGCGCACCGCCCGCTGAGGCTCATAGGCGGCGTGCCAGGTCATCTCGGCAAAGAGCTCCTCTCGCAGCGCACCGACATCTCCGCGCATCAGCGGAAGCAGCGAGAAGCCCTGCAGGAACTCCGGATGCTCGACACCGGCGAGATCGCACAGGGTGGGGTAGATGTCCAGATGGGAGACCAGCGCGTCGTTGACTCGCCCGCCGGCGAAACCGCCGGGGCCCCGCATGATCAGCATCACCCCCAGGCCACGGTCGAACAAAGTCGCCTTCGCGCCCGGGAACGCGAGGCCATGGTCGGTCGTGAAGATGATGAGCGTGTTCTCCATCAGCCCCTGCGCATCGAGCGCGTCGAGCACCGTGCCCACCCCCTGGTCCAGCGAGCGGGCACTGGCACGATAAGACGCCATGTCGCGGCGCGTCTCAGGGGTGTCCGGCAGATTGGCCGGCGGCAGCGAATAGAGGGCGTCGCGCAACGCGGGCGGCTCCAACCAGTCGCGGTGCGTCTCGAAGAAGCCGACCGAGAGGAAGAACGGCTGCGGCAGCGGTTCGCCGAGGACGCGCCGCGCGACCGGCGCGACGCTCTCGACGTGTGTCGTCTCGATCTTCTCGACGCGATCGAAGCCGATGACCTCGGGTCGCTTCGCGATGTGCTGCTCGCCGATCAGCACCGAGAAGTAGCCGGCCTCGCCCAGCGTGTGCACGATGTGCTGGCGATAGTCGTTCAGGGACCAGCCACGGTGGGCCAGGCCGAGCATGCCATTGTTGTGGCCGTACTGCCCCGTCAGCAGGCACGCCCGCGAGGTCGAGCAGGTGGGCGTACCGCAGAAAGCGCGACGGAAGAGCACCCCCTGGTCGGCGAGGTGCTGGATGTTCGGGGTCGGCACCGGATGTCCGTACGGCTGCACGTAGCGGCCGGTGTCGTGCGAATGCAGGTAAAGGATGTTCGGCGGCGTCGGGCTCATGATCGCTTCCGCTTGTGGCTGCGCGAGCACGTCGGCCGATTACATGCCGATGAAGCTATCTCCTAGGTGAGGTTCGGCTTCTCCTGTGCGCTGTGGCCGTCTGGGCTCACAGCTCAACTACCCCGACGCGCTTGCGATATGCAGAGCAGTTGATATTGTCGACTGATCTTGTAGGGAATTGAGCGCAGCTAGCGGCTAGAAATTCGCGCAAGCGCACGCCGGCGGCTGCTTTCAGTGCGGCAGCGGCGCCCCCGCGAGACCGACTGCCGCACCGAGCACGCCCGCCGCGAGCAGCGTGACCACCACGCCGCGACGCGCCACCAGCAGCAGCACCGCCGCACCGGCCAACACCGCCGCCTGCCACGGCTCCGCCAGCGCCAGCGCCAGCGGCACCGCCGAGCCGAGGATCGCCCCGATCGCCGCCGGGCCCGCGCCCGCGAGAAAGGCGCGCGCCGGGCGACTCGCGCGCAGATCGTCGAAGTGCCGCGCGCCGCCCAGCACCAGCGCGAACGACGGCGCGAACGCGACCGCCGCCGCGAGCAGCGCTCCGCCGATGCCCGCCGCCGCGTAGCCCACCACCGCGACCGTCTGCACCAGCGGCCCCGGCGTCACCTGTCCCAGCGCAACCGCATTCAGGAACTGCGCCGAAGTCATCCAGTGGTAGTGCGCCACCGCGTCGTGCTGCATCAGCGGCACGATCACAAAGCCCCCACCGAACGACAGCGCGCCGACCTTCAGCGCGACCCACGCCAGCGCCGCCACACCACCGGTCGCCGAGGTGAGCACCGCCAGCAGCGGGAGGATCCCCACCGAGTTGAGACTCCGGCTACCTACCCCCCTGCAAACGATCTCCCCCATCCCACAAGCGATCAAAGCGAGCACCAGCCACGGACCGAGCAGCGCCGCCGTCACCCCACCCACGAGCAGATACGCCCACAGTCGCCCGCCCGCGCCGCCCGCCGCACGCGCGCGACTGCTCGCCAGCAGGAGGGTGCCCGTGCGCACCGCCACCGCCGCCACCGCCGCACCCCCGCCCGCGCCCGCGCCGCGCACCCACAGCGGCGGCGAGCCCGCCAGGAACAGCGCCGCCAGCGCCACGATCGCCGCGAGTCCCGGGGCGATGAACGCGAAGCCTCCCACCAGCGCTCCCACCCGCCCGCGCACCCGCCACGCGCAGAAGATCGCCAGCTGCGTCGAGGCCGGCCCCGGCAGCAGGTTGCACGCCGCGATCGCGTCTTCGTACTCCTCGTGCGTCAGCCACTGCCGGCGGCGCACGCACAACTCGCGCAGCAGCGCCATATGTGCCGGCGGACCCCCGAAGCCGATGCAGCCCAGCCGACCCCACTCGCGCAGCACCGTCCCCAGCGACGGCGCCGCCGGCCGCGCGCCGCACCTCGCCACCGGCGCGGTCGACGATGATGCTCTCGGCTCGCGTGCCGCCACGCGAGCAGGCTAGTCAGTAAGAGAGTTTGCCGATCGTCTGCACCGTCAACGCGTCCGTCTTGCGGTCAATCGCGCCATACAGACCGCCGGTCCCGCGCGCGCGCCTAAAGCGGCCCGTGCCGCTCGTCACCGAGAGCGTGCCCCCGAACGTCGAATAGAGGCTCGTCGAGTGCAGCGCTCCGCTCCCGCGGCCCGAGACCGAGCCGCCGCCGCGCGCGTAGATCGTAAACTGCGCCGTGACCGTCGCACCCACATCGAAGCGCACCTTCACGGTGCCCGGCAACGTGCCCGAAACCGCTCCTTCCTCGACGATCAGCGAACCTTCCGGCCTACCCGCCAGGTGCAGATGCCCTTCGTCCCTCACCGACAGCGTACGCGCCGCGCGCGCGCTCGGCGCTGCCGCCAACGCCGCCATCGGCGCACCCATTCCGACGGCCGCCACTCCCACAGCGCCCGCCAGCAGCATCGCGCGCCAACCCGCCGCGGGTCTGCTGCTCCCGCGCGCGTCGCCGCTCCTCCGCGGCGCCGCCGCTCGCATCCACACCCTTCGCCGGTGCCCCCCGGGCGCGGCGCTCGGCATCATTTTGCTTTCTGTCATCGGCTCGAGCTCCTCCTCGGGAGATCTACGTTAGTCGGGCGCCCTCTCCTCGCCAACCGCTGTTCCTCTCTCTTCGCGGCCGCGCACCTCGATTTGCCTGCTGCGCTTAACCACCGAGGCGCGTCGCCGCGACGCTCTCCACGAGCGTCGCGCGGCGGAAGCGAAGAATACGCACCCTCACATCCTCCGCCCTGGCGGTCTTTTCCGAGAGCCGACGCGGGGACTCGAACCCCGGACCCCTTCATTACGAGTGAAGTGCTCTACCAGCTGAGCTACGTCGGCGAGGCCCCCGCATGGTACAGCGATCATCGCTCCCCTTGAGTGCGACCAAGCCCCGCGCGCCACCCGACGGCCTGCCGACGCGCCGGGGCCCCCAATGTCCAATCGTCGCGAAGAATCGCCGCCCGGCGAACCGAGAGCTCGGAGCCAAAGTTAGCTTATACGCTAACATAGAGTCGTGCCGACCCCCGCCAGCGCCGCCGCTGAGTTGATCCGCGAGATCCGCCGCGCCAGCGGGCTGCGCCAAGCCGAGCTCGCCCGGCGTGCCGGTTTGCCGAGATCGGTCGTCAATGCCTACGAACACAGCCGTCGCCAGCCCGGCGTCGACGCGCTCGCTCGTCTCGCCGCGGCCGCCGGCCTGGAGTTGCGGATCGGCGCCTCCAGCGCTCCCGTCGACCCCGTGCGGGCCGGACGGATCCTCGCGCAAGTGCTCGATCTAGCCGAGGCGCTTCCCGGCCGCCGCCGCGCGACGCTCGAATACCCCCCGCTCAGCCGGCGCGCGGGATGAGCCTGCTCGCCCAGCGACTGCTCGCCGTCCACGACGCACTGACGCGCGCAAAGCTGCCGCACGCCTTTGGCGGCGCGATCGCACTCGCCTACTGCACCCACGAGCCGCGCGGCACGCGCGACCTCGACGTCAACGTCTTCCTCGACCCCGCCCGCGCCCGCGAGATCCTCGCCTCGCTGCCCGACGGCGTCGCGGTGAGCGATGCCGACATCCAAGCCGCCGCGCGCGAAGGCCAGGTGCGGGTGTGGTGGGAGGACACCCCGGTCGATCTCTTCCTCAACCTTCATCGATTCCACGACGCGGTCGCCGACGAAGTAAGGCTCGTGCCCTTTGAAGATCGCACGATCCCCGTGCTCGGATGCACTGCCCTCGCGGTCTTCAAGGCGCTGTTCGACCGCACCAAGGACTGGGCCGATATCGAGGAGATGACAGCCGCCGGAGCGCTCGACCTCGCTCGCGCCCAAGCCTGGCTGGAGCAGCTCGCCAGCGCCGACAGCACCGCCGCGCGGCGCCTGGCTTCACTTGCCGGCTGACCCCAGCCGGCCAACAACACCCGCACGGCCGGCCACCCGCCGGCTCACAACCCCGCCAGCGTCTCCAGTAGCGACTCGCCGTGCTTCTCGCAGAACGCCGGGCCGATGCCGCGGATCTCGAGCATCGCCTCCACGCTCGCCGGGCGCCGGCGCAGCACCTCCTCCAGTACCGCGTTCGCCGCCACCGTGTACGCCGGCTTGCCCTCCGCGCGGCCCAGGCGCCACGCCTTCAGCTGCTCCAAACGCGCCGCGTCCGCCGCGTCGAGTGGCGGCGCCTGCGAGACCGCCGCACTCCCGGGAGCGCCCGCTCGCCCGCCGCCCGGGGACCGTCCCCGCCGCGCCTGCGCCGCCACCGGCGCCGCCAGCGCCCGCTCCAGCAGCGGGTCCGGGTCGCACACGTCGCAGCAGCGCCCGCTCGGCGCGCCCGCCTCGCGATCGCCGAAGTGGTCCAGGATCTGCCGCCGCCGGCAACGCCCGCCCGCCGTCATGTATCGCTCGATCGAGCGGTACGACTCCCAGCCACGGTCCTTCGCCGCTCTGATCGCCGCGTGCGCCGCCCGCGGGCTCCCGCGGCCCGTGAGCCGCACGTGCAGGCCGCCGCCCGCGCCCGGGCTCAGCTCCGCCGCGCCCGCGCGCTCCGCGATCGACAGCAGCACCCGCTCGCGCTCGGCCAGCTCGCCCGGACCGATCGCCAGCTCGTCGCCGCTCGCATCGCGCCGCAGTCGCGCCACATAGCGCTTGACGTCCTCCACACTCGTCTCCCGCTCGTTGATGAACCGGATCAGGCGCCCCAGGTCCATCCGCGCCGCCAGCAGCAGCGCCCGCCCCGGCTGCCCGTCGCGTCCACCGCGCCCCGCCTCCTGGTAGTACGCCTCCAGACTCGTCGGCAACGCCCAGTGCGCCACCGTCCGCACGTCCGCCTTGTCCACGCCCATCCCAAACGCGTTCGTCGCCACCACCACCTGCGCGCCGCCCTCCATGAACGCGCTCTGGCTCGCCCGCCGCGCGTCCGCGCTCATGCCCGCGTGGTAGGCCACCGTCGCGATCCCCCAACTCGCAATCAGCGCCGCCACCTCGTCCGTGTCCTTGCGCGTACCGCAGTACACGATCGCCGGGAGCGCCGGGCGGGCCGGATCGTCCTCTCTCAGCACATGCTCCAGCGCCGCCCGCTTGCGCGCGACCGCGCCCTTGCCTTCCACGCTCACCACGTCGAACGCCAGGTTCGGTCGGTCGAAGCCCGAGCGGATCGACAGCGGATCCCGCAGCCCCAGCCGCGCCGCGATCTCCTGCGCCACGCGCGGCGTCGCCGTCGCCGTCGCCGCCATCACCGGCGGACGCGGCGGGTCCGCCTCCTCATAACCTCGCCTCAGCGAGGCGATCGCGCTGTGCAGCCGCAGGTAGTCCGGGCGGAAGTCGTGTCCCCACTCCGCCACGCAGTGCGCCTCGTCGACCACGAACAGCGCGATCCGCCGCCGCGCTAGCGCCTCGCGAAATGCGCGCGAGGCGAAGCGCTCCGGCGCTGCCAACACCAGCCGCGTCTCGCCTGACGCGATCTCGCCCAGCGCCTGCGCGTTGTGGCCCTCCTCCATGCCCGAAGCCAGCATCGTCGCCTCGACACCCGCCTCGCGCAGCCGCCGCCACTGGTCGCTCATCAACGCGATCAGCGGGCTCACCACGACGACGAGGGGACGGGTGGGATCCGAATCGACCAGTGCCGGCAGCTGATAGCAAAGCGACTTGCCGCCCCCCGTCGGCATCACCACCAGGCTGTCCCGCCCCTCCAGCGCCGCCGCCACCGCCTCGCGCTGGCCCGGGCGAAACGCGCGCAGGCCAAAGCGCTCCAGCAGCTCCTCCGGGGTCTCCTGCGTGAGCGTCGCGGTCATCTTCAAGAAGCTAGCGCCCGCTGCGGCCGGTACACACTCGCCGCCGCACGTTGCGAGCAATGCCGCCCGTATCCCGCTCGCCGGCAACCCGGGCCGCCCTCCGGGGCGGCCAATCCCTCAGCTCCCCCGCCCGCTCCACACCACACGCGCGCCACCCGACGGCACCAGCGTAATCGCGCGCCGCACGTTCCACTCGCCCTTCGCGAACAGCCGCGCCTCGCGCCGCGGCACGCCCGGCCGCAGCTCGCTCAACATCGTGCGCAGCATCAGCTTCATCTCCAACGTCGCGAACGACGCCCCGATACAGCGGCGAATGCCGCCCCCGAACGGAATCCACGAGAACGTCTCCGGCGCGCTCTCCAGGAAGCGCTCCGGTCGGAACTCCCGCGGCGAGTCATACACCCGCGGGTTGCGGTTCGTCAGGTAGATCGACGGCGCCACCCGCGTTCCCGCCGGCAGCACGTGCTCTCCCACTCGCAGCGGCTCCTCCAAGATCCGCACCACCATCGGCACCACCGGGCGCACCCGCAGCGTCTCGCTGATCACCGCCTGCATGTACTCCTCGCCCGCATCCGCCTCGATCTCCGCGACCAGCCGCTCCAGCTTGCGCGGGTGGCGCACCAGGCGCTCAATCGCCCACGCGCTCGCCGTCGCCGTCGTCTCGTGGCCCGCCAGCAGCAGCGTCACCAGCTCGTCGCGCAGCTCCCCGTCGGTCATCGCCGCGCCGTCCTCGTCGCGCGCCAGCATCAGCAGCGAGAGGATGTCCTCGCGCTGCTCCAAGTCGCTCTGCGCCCGGCGCCCGCGCAGCTCCTCGTAGATCACCGCGTCCAGCCGATCCAGCGCCCGACCCAGCTTGCCCGTCGGACGCTCCAGCGTCGGGCGCCGCAGCGCCACCAGCAGCAGCGTCCCCAGCCGCAGCGGCTCGAACAGCCCGCCGATCGCCTCGCGCAGCGCGTCCATGCGATCCGCCTCCACGCCGAACACCGCCCGCAGGATCACCTCCAGCGTAATCGCCCGCGTGCGCTCCAGCAGCCGCATCGGCTCGCCCAGTCGCCACCGCGCCATGTCGCGGCGCGTCGCGTCCACGATCGTCGCCTCGTACTCCCGCATCCGCTCGCCGTGAAACGGCGGCAACAGCAGCCGCCGCTGGCGCAGGTGCGCCGGTCCCGTCAGCGTGATCACCGAGCTCGGGCCCATGATCGGCGCGATCGGTGACAGGCCCGCCGCCGAGGGCGCCACCTCCGGCGGCGCCGTGAACACCGTCTTCACCGCCTCCGGGTCGCTCACCACCACGATCCGCCGGCCGCTCGGTGCGAACGTCATCGTGAACGCCTCGCCGTACGTCGCCGCCCAGCGGTCCAGCGCCCACGGCATCGCCAGCGCCCACACCAGCGTCTGCGCCACCGCCGGCATGCGCGGACCCGCCGGCAGTGTGCCCGCCGCCCGCGCGCGCTCCACCGCCGGCAGGGTGCTCGTCGCGCTCGCCATCCCCCGAGAGGCTAGCGCGGCGCCGCGCGCTGCGCGAACGCCCGCCGCTGCGCCACCCGCGAGCGCCACGACCCGCGCCCGCTCGCCGCCGCCTCCAGCACCGCGTGCGCGATCCGCTCACGCGCCCGCTGCACCTCCTCCGGCTCCAGGCGCTGCGGCTGGCGCTCCAGGTAGCTCGGCAGCATCCGCGCCGGCACCACCCGCACGCCCCTGCGACGACTCAGCGGCCGGTCCACCCACGCGCGGCTGTACACCAGCAGCGGCTCCACGTGCGCGCCCGTCGCGCGCTCGATCGCGCGACGCTGCGCCTGCGCCTGGCCGAGCACCGCGCCATGCACCCGCGCCACCCGCACCGGCCCCGCCGCGCTCTTCGTCTCCACCGTGAACACCCCGCCCGGGCCGATCGCGATGTGGTCCACGTTGCCCCGCCCCAGGCTCACATCGTGGATCGCGTGCCAGCCCCTGCCCGTCAGACCATCCAGTAGACCGCCCACCTGCTCTTCGCCCGCCGCGCCGCGATCGTGGCGCTCCACCAGCGGCAACACATACCTAGAGATCACAAAGATCGCCGCCAGCAGCGTCACCTCCGCACCCAGGAAGCGCGGATCGTGCCAGCCGAAACGCCGCCCCATCACCGTCGTCACCACCGCCAGCACCCCCAACGTCAGCAGCGTGCGCATCCGCAGACGCTGCACGATCGAGCGCGTGTACTGGCCGGGCGCGCGGGCGATGGGGTCGCTCTCGAGGGACACCATCCTCAACATCGGCCCCGCCCACCCCCGAGCTTTAGCAGGATCGACTAGCTCGAATTCCCGGCAATTTGCGAGGAAACCGCCGGAGGTCGCCAGAAATCCGTTTGCGCGTCCCTCGAGCCCCTAAAGCCCACCCCCGCGCCGGTCGAGGCCAGGGGTAGGCCGCAGTAGACCACCCTCGCCACGGCCCACCACGCATGCCCAATTACCCCGTCTCCGATCACTCCACCGGCCCCGCGGCCCGCGCCACCGACACAACTTCGGACGCCACCGCCGCGCCGCCGGAGGCTGCGGTCCTCGTCCCGCGCGATGCCACCCTCGGCCCACGGGACACCCACAACCCGCCGCCCGACGTCTCCCTGCTGCTGCGCGCGCATGCCGAGCGGCGCTGGCTCAGTCGCGAGGTGATTCCCGTGCTGCGCCAAATCGAGACCTCCGAGGGACTCCCCGACGAGCAGCTTCCCGCAGCCGTCGCCTACCTCGAAGTCATCTGGGAGGAGGCCCTCTCCCGCGCCCGCGACACCGACGCCGAGCGCCACCGTCTCGACGAGCGCTCACCCGTCGAGCAGCCGCTGCTCGCCAAAGCCCACCGCTACCACGCCACCGTGCGCTCGCTACGCGAAGCCGTCGCGCGCCGCGTCGCGCGGCTGCTCACCGGCTCTCCGTCAAGCCGCGTGGCGGCGCGGACCGTGCGGTAGCCGCGGCCGCCGCAGGTGGCGCACCGTCGGCTCCGCCGGCGCGATCGCGCGCAGCGCCTGCACGATCTCCCCCCGCCCCGGCTCGTCGAGCTCCCGCGCGCGGTGCGCGATCCACGCCGGCAGGTCACGGCCGTGCACGAACGCGATCCGGCTCGACTCCGCGATCCGCTGCGGAAACTCGCACCACAGCACCACCACCGGGTGCACCACCGGGCCGCGCCCCGTACGCGTGCGAATCTCACGATGCAGCGCCCGCGCCGCCTCCAGCGCATGCCGGTTGATCGCCACTCCCGGCCGGTCCGCCCGCGCATCCTGCGAGTGGCGCAGCCACAGGATCCCGTCGCGCACACGCGCCGCCGCGCCCGCCGGCTTGTGCGAGGCGATCACGAACACCCCGCTCGGACCCACCAGCACGTGCTCCACGCCGTGCCGCCGATCGACATCCGCGAGCACCGTCCACTCACGCTCCGGCAGCTTGCGCAGAAGCGCGTCCGTACGCCGCACCGCATCCTCATCCACCGCATCTCCCGGAGCCGGCCGCGACCGGCGCAGATGAATCTTCGCGCGCATCGCCCTCATTACATACGGGCCGTCGGATGCTCTGGATCGCCGTCCGCCGCACCCAGCAACTCCTGCAGCCGGTACGCCAGCGCCTCCAGCGCCAGCTCCTCGGAGACGTTCAGCGCCAGCCTCAGACGCGTATCGCGAATCAGCTCCACCCCCGCGCGCAGCGCCGCCGGACTGCGGGCCGCCGCTTCGCGCTCGAGCACCGCCACGCGGTCACAGTGGTAAACCAGCTCGCCCGCGCCCTCCGCCACGCACCACAGATCGCGCAGCCACAGCTCCGCCAGCTGCAGCGCGCCCGCGAGCACACGCGTGCGCACCCGCCGCTCCGAGCGCCGCTGCGCTTCGGAGGCTTCGCGCTGATGGCGTTTGCGATCCTTCGCCGGCAACAGCTCCAGCTCGTCCGCCACCCGCGCCGCGCGCGTCTCGCTCGCCCGCGCCGCGTCCTCCTTGGCCAGCGCCAGCAGCTCCAGCCACGGGCGCCCCGCCGTCTCGCCGCGCAGCGCCGCGCGCACGAAGCTCTCCGCCCGCTCGCGCAGCACGCCACCGCTCTCTCCCGCCAGCTCGCTCGCTCGCCGCGCGTCGCCGAGACCGAGACGCGCGCACGCCGTGAGGCGCAGCTCCGCGCCTTCGCCGTCCCCCGCCGTCCCGCGCTCGCCGCCCGCCTGCGAGGACTCGCCGCGCAGGCGCTCCTCGATGAGCCCCTCCGGAAGCGGGTCGAAGCGCACCGCCTGACAGCGCGAGGAGATCGTCGGGAGCACGTCGCGCGCGCTCGGCGCCAGCAGGATCAGGTGCGCGAACGGCGGCGGCTCCTCCAGCGTCTTCAGCAGGCGATTCGCGGCCTGGTCGTTCATCGTGTGCGCCTCCTCGATCACGAACACCCGCCGCCGCGACTCGAACGGCGTGCGCGCCGCCGCCGCCACCACCGGGCCCTCGATGTCCGCGACGAGCATCTCGCCCGCGCCCGATGGCCTCGCCCACGTTAGGTCCGGGTGCGTGCCGCGCGCCACCCGCTCCGCGACCGTCTCCGGCGCCCGCGCCCCATCCGCCAGCAGCGCCGCCGCGAGCGCGCGCGCGACCCCGCGCTTGCCCGCACCCGCCGGACCGTGGAAGAGGTACGCGTGCGAGGGCGCTCCCGCCGGACCGAGTGCCGAAGTGAGCACCGCGCGCGCGTGGGGGTGGGACTCCAGGCCGGGGAGCACCGCGGCGGAGTCCGTCGAAGTCGAGCGCGAGGAGGTCATGCAGCCATCGTAGATACCGTCCGCCGATGCCGCGCGGCACGCTGATCACGATCGAGGGACTCGACGGCGCCGGCAAGAGCACGCTTGCGCAAGCCCTCTTGCAGGAGCTCGCCGCGCGCGCACGTGCGCGGCAGGGTGCACAGCGAGTCGAGTTGCTGCGCGAGCCCGGCGGTGTTCCCGCCTCCGAGCGCATCCGCGAGCTCGTCAAGGATCCCGCGCTCGTCCTCGGCGCCGCCGCCGAGGCGCTGCTCTACGCCGCCGCCCGCGCGCAGCTCGTGCAGGAGCTCCTCGAGCCGCTGCTCGCCACAGGCGCACTCGTGCTGCTCGACCGCTTCGTCGACTCCTCGCTCGCCTATCAGGGTGCCGGACGCCAGCTCGGGGTCGAGCGCGTACGCGCGATCAACCAGCTCGCGACCGGCGGGCTGCGCCCCGACCGCACGCTGCTGCTGCGCGTCGCGCCCGCCACCGGCCGCGCGCGCCAGGCCAGTCGCGGGCTCAGCCCCGACCGCCTCGAGGGGGAGGACGAGCGGTTCTTCGCGCGGATCGCCGCCGCCTACGACGAGCTCGCGCGCACCGAACCGCAGCGCATTCGCACGATCGACGCCGAGCGCGCGCCGGCCGAGGTGCTCACCGATGCGCTGGAGGCGATCGACGATCTGCTCAGCGCCAGCAACTCCGACTGACGCCCTCTAGCATGCCAAGCACGATGCAGGGCATTCCTAGACGTCTCCCGCCCGGGCTCGCACTCGCACTGGCGCTCGCCGCGCTCGCCGCGCCCCCCCGCGCAAGCGCCGCGAGCGACACGACGCCGGGCCGCAGCGCGCCGCCGCCCCCGCCCACGTTCACGGTCCCCGCCAGCGCCCGCGTACACGGGAGCAACCCGACCACGACCCCCGCGAGCACCGCTCCCAACGTCGCCACCACTCCCACCACGACCCCCGCCGGCGCCGTCCCAGTGAAAGTCCCCACGGTGCCCGCCGGAGCCGCGAGCTCAGCCCCGACGACGACTCCCGCCACCATCACGCCCGCCAGTACCACACCCGCTGCCGGCACTCCCGCGAGTACCACACCCGCACTCTCCACCGGTGTCCCCGCGACGCGCGCGCCCGGCGCGACGCACACCACGACGAGCTCCACCAAGCTCTCCACCGGCGCGATCGTCGCCGCCGCGCTCGCCGCGCTGCTGATCCTCGTCTGTCTCGCCTGGGGGGCCGCCCGCTGGTTCGCCTACGAACCCCGCTGGAGCATCGGCCTGCGTCACTCCCTCGCCGAGGCCAGCTGGCGACTGTCCGCGTCATGGGACGAATTCTCGGACTGGGCGAGAATCGGTCGTTAGAGCCCCTTCTGAGGAAGCCCGGAAACTCCTAGAATTAGGGTAGTCCCGCTCCTCTTTCCGTCCGGGCCGAGCGGGACGATGCTCGGCCCAAGCAAACAGAGTCGAGTGGGCGTCCGTGCGGCGCCGGCGCGGAGAGAGAGAAGGAGCGAGACCGCAGATGAGATCCAACCCGCAGCCCACCCCCGTCGAGCACGTCGAGCCCGGAGCCGCCCTCTCGATCGAGCGCTTCTTCACCGATCCCGCGACCCACCCCTTCGACGCCGTGGAGTGGGAGCGCCGCGACGCGCGGATCGGGCACGGCGACCGCATCGCCTTCGAGCAGCGCGACGTCGAGTTCCCCACGAGCTGGTCGCAGAACGCCACCAACATCGTCGCCCAGAAGTACTTTCGCGGGCAGCTCGACAGCCCCGCGCGCGAGCACTCCGTCAAGCAGATGATCGGCCGCGTCGCCGGCACCATCGCCACCTGGGGACGCGAGCGCGGCTACTTCGCCACCGAAGACGACGGCGACGCCTTCGAGGCCGAGCTCACCCACATCCTGCTGCACCAGCTCGCCGCCTTCAACTCGCCCGTGTGGTTCAACGTAGGCTTCGAGGAGAACCCGCAGTGCAGCGCCTGCTTCATCCTTTCCGTCGAGGACACCATGGAGTCGATCCTCGACTGGAACACCAAGGAGGGCATGATCTTCCGCGGCGGCTCCGGCTCGGGCATCAACCTCTCCAACATCCGCGGCTCGATGGAGCCGCTCGCCAAGGGCGGCACCGCCTCCGGACCCGTCTCCTTCATGCGCGGCGCCGACTCCTGGGCCGGCACGATCAAGTCCGGTGGCAAGACCCGCCGCGCCGCCAAGATGGTCGTGCTCGACGTCGACCACCCCGACATCCGCGAGTTCATCTGGTGCAAGGCCAAAGAGGAGGACAAGGCCCAGGCGCTGCGCGACGCCGGCTTCGACATGTCGATCGACGGCGAGGGCTTCACCTCGATCCAGTACCAGAACGCCAACAACTCCGTGCGCGTCACCGACGAGTTCATGCAGGCCGTCGCCGAGGACCGCGAGTGGCACCTGACCTCGCGTGTCACCGGCGAGCCCGTCGGCGAGCCGATCCCCGCGCGCGAGCTGATGCGCGACATCGCCGAGGCCGCCTGGCGCTGCGCCGACCCCGGCGTGCAGTACGACACGACGATCAACCGCTGGCACACCTCGCCGAACTCCGGTCGCATCAACGCGTCGAACCCCTGCTCGGAGTACATGCACGTCGATGACTCCGCCTGCAACCTCGCCTCGCTGAACCTGATGAAGTTCCGTCGCGCCGACGGCACGCTCGACGTCGAGTCCTTCGAGCACACCGTCGACGTCATGCTGCTCGCGCAGGAGATCGTCGTCGGCCCCTCCAGCTACCCCACCGAGGGCATCGGCGTCAACGCCCGCGCCTTCCGCCAGCTGGGGCTCGGCTACGCCAACCTCGGCGCCTACCTGATGGCCGACGGCATGCCCTACGACTCCGACGCCGGCCGCACCACCGCCGCCGCGATCACCGCACTGATGACCGGTCGCGCCTACCGCCGCTCCGCCGAGATCGCCGGCGCGCTCGGCCCCTACGAGCGCTACGCCGAGAACCGCGAGGAGCACAACGCCGTGATGCGCATGCACCGCGACGCCTCCTACGCGATCACCGAGACCGACAGCCGCGACGGCGAGCTGCTCGCCGCCGCCCGGCGCTCCTGGGACGAGGCCGTGCAGCTCGGCGAGTGCCTCGGCTACCGCAACGCCCAAGCCACCGTGCTCGCTCCCACCGGCACGATCTCCTTCCTGATGGATTGCGACACCACCGGCGTCGAGCCCGACTTCTCGCTCGTCAAGTTCAAGGAGCTCGTCGGCGGCGGCCAGATGACGATCGTCAACCGCACCGTCCCGCTCGCACTGCAAACCCTCGGCTACTCCGAGCCGCAGATCGAGCAGATCGAGGCCCACCTCGCCGAGCACGGCACGATCGTCGGCGCTCCCGGCCTGGCGGAGGAGCACATGCCGGTGTTCGACGTCGCCGTCGGCGAGCGCGCTATCTCGCACATGGGCCACCTGCAGATGATGGGCGCCGTGCAGCCCTTCATCTCCGGCGCGATCTCCAAGACCGTCAACCTCCCCCAGAACGCCACCGTCGAGGACATCGCCGACGCCTACACCCAGGCCTGGAGCCTCGGGATCAAGGCGCTCGCGATCTACCGCGACGGCTCCAAGACCGCGCAGGCCCTGCGCACCGACGCGCAGCAGGACGCCGGCAGATCGGACGACGAGAGCCAAGCAGATCAAGGACGCAGCGAGCGCCGTGTGCTCGGCACACAAGCGAGCGAGGACGCAGAGATGCGCCGGCTCTCGTCGTCCGACGTCGACGCGCTCGTCGAGCAGGCCGTCGCCAAGGCGCTCGCCGAGGTCGGCCCGCGCCGCAAGCGGATGCCGCGCGAGCGCCAGTCGATCACGCACAAGTTCTCGATCGGCGGCCACGAGGGCTACATCACCGCCGGCATGTACGAGGATGGCAGCATCGGCGAGATCTTTCTCACCGACATCGGCAAGGAGGGCTCGACGCTCCGCGGCATGATGAACTCCTTCGCCACCGCAATCTCGATTGCGCTGCAGTACGGCGTCCCGCTCGAGACCCTCGTGCAGAAGTTCTGCTACATGCGCTTCGACCCCGAGGGCATCACCACCAACCCCGAGATCCCCTTCGCGAAGTCGATGCCCGACTACATCATGCGCTGGCTCGCCTCGCGCTTCCTGGACGCCGATGTCCAGGAGGAACTCGGCATCCTCACCCCCGAGGTCCGCGCCCGCAAGGCCGCCCAGGATGTCGCGCAGTCGGTGATCGCCTCCGACACCGCCGGGCCCGCGAGCGCGAGCGCATCGTCCCCGGAGGGGGAGGACAAGCCCGCATCCGGTGGGCCCAAAGCCTCCGGCGGCAACGGCGGAGGTCTCGGCAGCGCTCCCACCGCGTCCTTCACCGACACCCCGCCGGTCGTGCCCGCGCGCCTGCAGGGGCTGGACCTCGGCCCCGCCTGTAGCCAGTGCGGTGGGATGATGCAGCGCACCGGATCCTGCTACACATGCTCCTCCTGCGGGAACAACACCGGCTGCGGTTGAGAGCAGCCGGTCGGCGCTAGGCCCCCCGCTTAGCCGGGCTTAGCTCGGACTAGAGTCGCGAGGCGCCGCCGCCCCGAGCTGGGCCATCACCCAATCGACAATCGCTTCGAAACGCTCCCCTGTGAGAGCGTGCTCGCCGTGCGCGCGGAGGTGCCGCAGTGCTCCCGACGCTCCCGCGGTTCGGTAGGCGGCGGCCGCCGCCGCCGCGATACGCGGAGCGTCCCACGAGTACTCGTCGCGATCGGCCGAGCACAGCAGCAAAGGCCGCGGTGCAACCAACGGCGCGATGTCATCCAGGTCGCCCAGCTCCAGCAATCCCGGGATGACTTGCGCGCACTCGAGGCCGGCGCCGCGCGCCATCCGCTCCCGATAAGTGCAAGCCGAGCCACTCACGACCGCGAACGCGATCCGCTCGTCGAGGGCCGCGTGCAAAAGCACACTGGCGCCGCCCATCGAGTGCCCCAGTGCGCCGATGCGCCTCTCATCGACTCCATCGAGCCCCGCGAGCACCGAATGCGCCGCCGCGGCATCGGCAAGAACCGCGCACATCAGCGGCCGGCCCCGCACGAGCCGGTAGCACATCGTGTTGAAGTAGTCGCTCGCGTCCGACGCGCGAGCATCCCTACCGGGAGATCCGCGCCTGCGATCCTCGAACCCAATGGCGTCGTGGGCGATGACGGTCACGCCGCGGCGAGCCAGCGCCGGTCCGAACGCCTGCCACGAGTCTCCGCAAAGTCCCGCCACCTCCGACTTGCCGAAATGCCACTGCGAGTGGTGTTGATGATGAGCCACCACGCCCGCGCCGCGCGGATGCTCGGGTACCAGCAGCAATGCCGGTACATCGCCCTCCTCCCCCTTGAAGCTGATCGCCCGCTCAACGTATCCATCCCGCTCGCGCGCAGCATGCACGACCAACTCCGGCATAGCCCGCACCGCGAATTTCAACAGCTCACTCAAACCTCGACGCAAGCTCTCCGCCTCCATAGAATCGACGTCGGCACGAACGCGGCCACGTCCTCCGGAGAGGTCGGGCGCTCCTCCAACCAGCACCGGATCGCAGTGAACGCTGCCCGCCGCAAGCGCTGTTCCGTTTCCTGCGGTGCTGCGAAGACCCACCGCGACCACAGCCTACGAGCTCGGGTGCGCGATCGCGAGCGAGAGTGCCCACCAATGCGTCAGATTACCGCGCCCACATGCGGCGCATGCGTCCCTCAGAACGCCAGCAGAGAGACCGATAAGAGACCGACTAGAGCCGCGAGGCCGACGCGCGGTCGGCGACCGCGTCGCTCGCATCCGCGCGCCCGAGCAGACTGATGAAGACCGCCGCGAACGCGATGCCGAAGACCAGGAACTCAACGAAGCACATGCCCGCGCCCGCGAGGTGCTGATCGTTGATCGCCGAGAGGCCGAAGGCGCGCGGGGCGCCCGCGTAGAGCGGGTACTCGGTAGCCGTGAGCCACGTCAGCGGCAGGCACACCGCCGCACTCGCCAGACGCGAGAAGCCCAGCAGCGCCAGACGCTCACCGCCCGGGCGCAAGCGCGCGCGTGCCAGCGGATCGATGATCAGCCACCACAGCGCCAGGCCCGTGTAGAAGAGCGTCGCGTGCTCAAAGGCGTGCACCGCCGAATGCTGCGCCGCGAAGTCGAACACGCTCGGAATCGCCCACACCCACGTCGCCGTCGCCCACAGCGGGATCGCCAGCCACGGCGAGGTCAGGCGCGCGAGCACGCGCCCGAAGCGCCCGCCGGGCGCGACCGCCTGCAGCGCCTCCCGCGAAAGTCCCAGCGGCAGCAGCGGCCGACGCAGGCCGAGGATCAGCAGCGCCGGCGCGATGTCCGAGAGCAGCACGTGCTGCGCCATATGCGCCGAGAGCAGGTAGCCGTCCCCGATCGGGTCCAGCGGCGAGAGCAACGCGACCGCGATCACCAGCAACCCGCCCACGTACGGAATCCAGTGGCCCGCACCGATCGACTCCGAGCGTGCCGCGGCGCGGCGGTACGCACGCATGTAGAGCCACCCCGCGCCCAGCAGGGCCGCGATCACGATCGGGTTGAAGGTCCAGGAGCCCCAGCCGGGCACGACTGCCAACGCCATGCGCCGCATCCTATCGATCCGCCTCAGGACGCGGCGTAGACACGGGTCCGCGACTCAAGCGCCCCCCGCCGCTCGCGGCTGTGGCTCGCGGCTACGTTACTCGCGGCCGCGGTGCTCGCGGCTACCGGCAAACGACCTCAGTTAGTCACGTAGGACGCCGGCGGCGGCGCTTCATCGCGGATTGCCGCGATCTCGCTCACCAGTGCCGCACCGCTGGTGCCACCGAGTACGCGCAGCCGCGGCAAGCGATAGGGATCCTCGCCCGGCTGCGCCCAGCCCGGAACGACGGTCGTCGAGCCACGGTAGCCCGCCGCGCGCACCGCCGCCAGCACCGCCCCGTCGTACTGCCCCGAGGGGTAGCAGAACCAGTTCACCGGGACGCGGTAGAGCCGCTGGATCGTGCCCCGCGCCGCCGCCACCTGGGCGTGCAGCGCGGCCGCGTCCAGCGTCGTCAGATCCGCGTGGCTGATGCCCTGCGTGTCGAGCTCCCAGCCCGCCTTCACGAGGCCGCGCACCTGCTCCGCGGAGAGCCCGCCCTGCGAAGGCGGCAGGCCCGTCAGCTGGATGTTCTCGACCCCCACCCAGCCCATGCCGCGCAGCACCGGCAGCGCCTGCGTGTACTGCGACTGGTAGCCGTTGTCGAAACTCAGCACGATCGGCTTGCCCGCCGGCAGCGGCGTCCCTTCGTGCCAGTTCGCCCACAGTTGATCCTGCGTGACCGCGCGATAGCCCGCCGCCGCCAGCGCTCGCATCTGTTCCGCGAACTCCTCCGGGGTCACGTACAGCCCCGGGAACGGCGCCCCCGGCGGCGGCGAGTTGATGACGTGGTACATCAAGATCGGCGCCCGCGCCGTGCCCGGCCGCGTCGCGCCCTGATGGCGCTTGATCGCGACAACATGCGAGCCCGAGCCGCCCGCGCTCCCAGTCGCAGAGGCGCCGTGCGACGCGACACGCCCCGTGGTCGCACCCCCCGAGCGCCCCGCGGAGCCCCCGCCGGCGAGCGCGACGACGGCGACGATCGCCACGATCGCGACTCCCAGGAAAGCCGCCGCGAGCGCGCGGCGGCGGCGTGCGAGCTCGCGGCTACGCGCCTCGCGGCGCGCGCGGCGCCACTGCCGTTCGGGATCTGCCGACACCTCCCGAACTTTGGCACGCAGCGGCGTCGGCTAGCATCGACGGTGGTGTCCGAGCCACCCGCAGCGCCCTCCGCGGAGTCCCCCCTGCAGGGAGGCTGCCTGTGCGGCGCCGTACGCTACGCGCTCAGCGCCCCCCTGCTGTCCGCCAGCTACTGCCACTGCACGCACTGCCAACGCCGCACCGGGACTGGCTCATCCGCGAACTGCCGCGTCCCGCGCTCCGGGTTTCGACTGCTGAGCGGCAACGAGCAGCTGCGCGCCTATCAGCCCCCGACAGGGATTCCGAAGCTCTTCTGCGGCGAATGCGGATCGGCGCTTTTCAGCGGCGATCCGTTCAACGATGAGCACGTCAGGATCCGGCTCGGAACGCTCGACGCCGACCCCGGCATCCGCCCGCAGTACCGCCAGTTCGTCGACTCAGCCGTCCCCTGGGAGTCGATCCCAGACGACGGCTTGCCGCGGTACCCGCGCTCCTCGCGCGACGGCTCAGCCGTTTAGGCGCGTCTTCAAAGCGCTCGCCGCCGAGAACTTCGCGGCCTTCGAAGCGGCGATGTTGATCGTCTCGCCGGTTGCCGGGTTGCGGCCCTGGCGGGCGGCGCGGTGGCTGACGCTGAACTTGCCGAAGCCCGCGAGCGCAACCTCGCCACCTGCGGCGAGCTCGTCCGCGACCGCGTCGATCACGGCCTCCAGCGCCTGACGGGCTTCACTGGCGGCCAATCCGGTGCGCTCGGCGACCTTATCGGCCAGATCGTTCTTAGTCATAGGTGGCACTCCTCCCTCTCGTGGGGTCGTGTGTCGTGCTGCTTAAAGCGGGCAGCTTAACGGCCCGCGAGGACAGCATCGCGCGGGTGCTCGCCCTCGCGGCCCTCTCCCGCGCGGGAGAGATCGTCGCTGGGGTGCTCCCTCAGGCGCCCCGCCGCGTACGCCGTGAGCAGCGCCGCCAGCCACGCGCCGCACGCGAGCGTCACGTGAACCCACACCAGCTCCGTCGGCAGGTGCGTCTCATACTGATCGAGCCCCACCACGCCCTGCAGCGCGACCAGCACGCACAGCACCGTCGCGTAGCGCTGCACCAGCCGATCGGCGCCGCGCCGCCGCGCGAGCCACCACACCACCACCGCGAGCACGCTGAAGAGAAAGGCGATCTCCGCGTGGCGATGGATCACGAAGTCCATCGTGCCCCGCCCGTCGAAATCCAGGCGATTTATCTGCTGCCCCGGCGAGCCGCCCGCGTGCGGGCCCGCAGCGGTCGCCGCCGTCCCCGCCACGATTGTCAACGCGCCCAGCACCACGAGCGCGCGCGCGCAGAGCACCAGCGTGCGGTCCCCCACCCGCGGGCGCCCGCCCGGCTCATACGTCGCGCGCCACGCCAGCGTCGCCGCCGCGAGCATGATCAGCATCGAAAGCGCGAAGTGGCCCATCACCCAGCCGTAGTCCAGCCGGCCTTTGACGGTCAGCCCACCGAGCACCGCCTGCGCCACCACGCCCAGCGGCAGCAGCGCCGCGATCCACGTCAGATCGCGCCGGTACGGACGGCGGCGCAGCGCCGCGAGCCACGCCACTCCCGCCGCGATGCAGATCGGCGCGGTGACCACGCGGTTGGAGAACTCGATCACCGCGTGCGTCGAGAGCGGCGGATAGAGCCGCCCGTAGCACTTCGGCCACTGCGGGCAGCCCAAGCCCGAGCCCGTTAGGCGCACCGCCGCGCCCGTCAGCACGATCAGCGTCAGCGCGCCGAGCGCCACATACGCCGCGATCGCGCACTGCCGCGGGGTCACCGTGTAGCCATTGCTGCGCTCGCGCAGGCCGCTGCGCGCGTTCTCGAGCATCCACTGAAGTTTGCCAGCTCCGCCCGCGCGGGCCGCCGATCGCCCGTTTATTTATGCCGGCCCCGCCGCGCGCGCGGGCGCGTACACGCGCGGGCGCGTACGCGCGCGGCGGCGTCGCGGCCTGGACAGCGGGTCGGCGCCGCCGGCCCCCTAGCTTTTGTAGACGAACGGCAGCTCGTCCGCCAGCTCGCGCAGCGTCGGCGCCGCGGCATCGCGCGCCGAGACGATTGGCTCGATCTCCGCCGGCCACGCGATCGCAATCTCGGGATCGTCCCACGCGATCCCGCGCTCGACCGCGGGGTCGTAGTAGGCGCTCTGCTTGTAGAGCACGTCGGCCACCTCGCTGAGCACGCAGAAGCCATGCGCGAAGCCCACCGGGACATAGAGCACGCGCATGCGCTCGTCATCGAGTTCCACTCCCTCCCACCGCGCGTAAGTCGGCGAGCCGCGGCGCAGATCCACGATCACGTCCACGATCCGCCCGCGCCCGCAACGCACGAGCTTGGCGACGCCCTCCCCGATATGGAAGTGCATGCCGCGTACCACCCCGCGCGCGGAGCGCGAGTGGTTGTCCTGCACGAAGCGCTCCTCCGGTGGGATGCCCGCCGCGGCGTGCCACTCGTGACGATAGGTCTCGCTGAAGAAGCCCCGCTCGTCGGGGAACACGCGCGGTTCGAGCACCACCGCGCCCGGCAGGCTGGTCTGGTGGACTTGCACGACGCGAACGCTATCCCAAGGATCCGTTCAGCGAGCAGCGCTCCGCAGTGCCTCCAGATCGGCGCGCACCATGCGCTCGACGAGCTCCTCGAAGCTCAGCTGCGCCTGCCAGCCCAGCTCGCGGCGCGCCTTCGCGGGGTCGCCGACAAGCGGCGTCGGCTCGTGCGGTCGCACGAGCGCCGGATCGACACGCACGTAGCGCTCCGCCTCGAGCTCCAGACACGCGAACGCCGCGTCCGCGAACTGGCCGACCGTATGCGGACGGCCACTCGCGAGGATGTAGTCCTCGGGCCGCTCCCGCTGCAGCATCAACCGCACCCCGCGGACGATGTCACCGGCGAAGGACCAGTCGCGCACCGCGCTCAGGTCGCCCAGCACGACCTCCCGCGCCAGACCCAGCTTGACCGCCGCGGCCGCGCGCGTGATCTTGCGGGTCACGAACCGCTCCGGACGGCGCTCGGACTCGTGGTTGTAGAGGATCCCCGAGCACGCGTAGAGACCGTCGTGCGCGCGCAGCGCCGCGATCTGCTGGTGCGTCGCGAGCTTCGCGATCGCGTACGGGCTGTCCGGCCGGCAGCACGTCTCCTCGCGCTGCGGGCTCTCCGACGCCGCTCCGAACATCGCGCCCGAGGAGGCCACGAACACGCGGATCGCCGGATCCAATGCGCGCACCGCCTCCAGCAGCACCGTGCTCGCGCCCGTGATCGCCGCAAGCGTCTGCGCCGGACGCTCCCAGGAATCCGGCACGAACGAGGGCGCCGCGAGGTGGTAGAGCTCGTGCGGGCGCACGCGCTCGAGCGCCGCGCGCAGGCTGTCGTGATCGAGCAACTCCCCCGCAATCAACTCCAGCTGCGAGCGCAGGTGCTCGCTCGCGCCGAGCCGCCCCGCGGGGCCACCGCGCAGCAGCCCGCTCACGCGATAGCCCTCACCAAGCAACAGCTCCGCAAGGAACGAGCCGTCCTGGCCGCTGATCCCCGTGATGAGCGCCCGGCGCGGCTCGGCGTCGGGCGCGGGCGGGTTCGGCGCGGCGTCGCGCAGGCGCGAGCTGGTCTCGTGCGCCACGCGACGGGCCTCTAGGACGCTCCGCCCCCGCTCAGCAGCCGCAGGTCGGCATCGACCATCAGGCGAATCAGCTGCTCGAAGCTCGTCTGGGGCTCCCAGCCGAGGTCGCGGCTGGCCTTCGAGCGGTCGCCGATCAGGTGATCGACCTCCGCGGGACGCTTGAGCGAGTCGTCGATCGAGACGTGATCGCCGATCGCCAGGCCCGCCTGGTCGAAGGCGATCTCCAGGCACGTCTGCACCGAGTGCGCGACGCCCGTCGCGATCACGTAGTCCTCCGCGGTGTCCTGCTGGAGCATCAGCCACATCGCTTCCACATAGTCCTTCGCGTAGCCCCAGTCGCGTTCCGCGTCGAGGTTGCCGAGCTGCAGCTTGTCGGCCTTGCCCAGCTTGATCGCGGCGGCATGCCAGGTGATCTTGCGCGTCACGAACTCCAGGCCACGGCGCGGAGACTCATGGTTGAACAGGATCCCCGACGTCGCGTGCAGATCGTAGGACTCGCGGTAATTGACCGTAATGAAGTGCCCATAGGCCTTCGCGACACCGTAGGGCGAGCGCGGGTAGAAGGGCGTGAGCTCGGTCTGCGGAACCTCGCGGACCTTGCCGTACATCTCGCTGGAAGACGCCTGGTAAAAGCGCGCCTCGGGGCACACTTCGCGCATCGCCTCCAGCATCCGCGTGACGCCCACTCCGGTGAACTCCGCGGTGAGCGTCGGCTGGATCCAGGAAACCGCCACGAAGGACATCGCGGCGAGGTTGTAGATCTCATCCGGGCGCGAGGCGCGCAGGGCGTCCACCAGCGAGCGCTGGTCGAGCAGGTCGCCCTGGTGCAGGGTCACGCGATCGCGCAGGTGCTCGATGCGGTCGAACTTCTCCGTCGAGGAGCGCCGGACCATGCCGTGCACGTCGTAGCCCTTCTCGAGCAGCAGCTCCGCGAGATAGGAGCCGTCCTGACCGGTGATCCCCGTGATGAGTGCGCTGCGCTTGGCTGACATGGCCGCCACCCTACCGGCAACGCGCGCGCGACGCGGGGCACGACGCCCCGCGCCCAGCGCCCCCGCTGTGCGCGCGAGCCTGCGCGGATGCGCCCCCAGCTAACAGCCGACCCGGACCACCTCCGGCTAGCGGCGTCGCGGGCGGCGATGGTAGATCGTGATGCTGAGCCGCGATTCGTTGCCCGACTTGTCGACCGCGATGAACGTGAGGCGGTGACGGCCGAAGCGGATGCGCTGCGCGCCGTGCCAGTGCATGACGCCGGCGAGCGTTCCCGGGAAGGCCTGATTGGTGAAGTTGCGGATCAGCTTGCCATCGATCTTCAGCGTGATGCGCCCCACGCCCAGCCGATCGATCGCGTCCACATGGATCGGCAGAGCCGCGCTGTAATCCGTGCGGTTCGCCGGCGCCGCGATCGCGATGCGCGGGCCGCTGAAGTCCCCACACCCGCCGCTCAGCTGATCACCGCGGTGCGCGTAGTCCTGCATCGCCGCAAACGCCGGCTTGCGCGAGCCGTCCGCCCGGACCAGCCCCGACAGCGACGTGCCTTCGTCCTGCAGCGGGAACCACAACGCCACCTGCACGTACGGGGTCTGCGCCATGCAGTGGTACGCCTGCGCGAGGTACGCCGCCTGTTGCGCGTCGCTGACGCCCTCCGCCTTCTGCCCCGCGAAGGCCCCTTCGTCGCAGGTCGCGCCGGTCGTGCGCCAGCTCAGCTCCGTCATCCAGATCGGCTTGTCGTCGCCGTTGGCCAGCTCCACGTTGTGCACTTCGCGGTACGCCAGGAAGGAGTCCGGGAGCATGCGCCCGTTGGGGTAACGCAGGAAGGACGACGGCGGGTTCAAGTTGCACGCCGTGTCCGTGTGCACGCCCACCGCGTCGAAGGAGCCCTTCCCCCCGGCCGCGTAGACGCCTTCCAGGAAGGTGTAGTCATTGCCCGTCAGCCCGCCCAGCACGACCGTCGCGGCGGGATCCGCCGCCTTGATGACCGGGTAGGTCGCCTTCAGCAGCGCCGCGTACGCCGCCGGGTTCGGCGCGCCCGTCCACCACGAGGAGTTGTCCTCCTCGTTCCAGATCTCATACGCCGCGACCCGCCCCGCCCAGTGCTGCGCGAGCATGCCCGCGAACGCCGCGTAGTCCTGCGGGTTCGCCGGCGGCGCGTGCACGTCCGCCGAGCCCGTCTCCCACTCCGGCGTCTCCACGACGTCCGCGATCACTTTCGTGTGCGCCGGCAGCGAGCGGAAGAGCTGTTCGTAGTAGTACAGCCAGTTCGACGCCAGCCCGCCCCGCTGCGGCTCCAGGTTCGGCCACGGCACGAACACCCGCACCCAATGCGTGCCCAGCGCCCTGAGGTCCGCGACGTGCGGGGTACCCGTGTTGGCGAGCACCACGCCCGGCGCCGGCGTCGGATCGGCCGCAAGCGCAGGCGCGGCCACGACTAGGAGCGCCGCGGCGAGCAGGAAGGCGATCAGGGCGTGCCGCATCACGGGATAGATCGGACCGCAGCGCAGATCGCTTGAGCTCCCCGCCGCGAGCTAGACGCCTAGCGGTGGGCGCTCAGGGCGCCAGGTGCGCCGCGATGTCGTTCTTGTAAATGTAGATCGTCAGGCCTTCGCCGAGGCTCTCGCCGGCGATCGGATGACCAAAGCTCGCCGGCGGGGCCGTAACCTCGAGCGGAATGTTCGGCCGCGTGTCGGTGAGCAGGAACGTGCGCGTGTGCGCGCGCGGCACGTACCAGTTGCTGATGTAGTTGTTGTAGAACTGGCACCAGCCGCCCGGAAAGCCGCACGCCTGGATCGGGAAGAGCTCGATCGCGAAGTGCGTCTCCCAGCTGATCGGCGCCGCGTCCCAATAGCCGCCATAGCCCACGCTCGCGCCGTGCGCGAGGGCGAAACGCTCGATCGCGCCCGCCAGCTTTTGATTGGGAGCCGAGCCGAATGGCGGCACGCCCGCCGCGAGCTCCGCGCGGACGTTCAGCGCGCCGAACAGCGCGACCGCCAGCACCAGCGCAATCCTCGCGAGGCGCCCGCTCGCTAGAGCTCCGAGCAGCGCCGCCACCGCGACCCACGCGCCCAGGAGGTAGCGATTGTTGCCCGCGTTCGCCGACAGCTGCGTGAGCGCGAACGCCGCCAACACGAACGCGAGGACCAGGCCCCAGAAGGCGAGGAACAGCTCGCGCGAGACCGAGGCGGTTACTACGTCTTGTGCGGACCCCGCCGCGCGCGCGTGCGTGCGCGCGTACGCGCGCGGCGGGGTCGCTGGCGTAGACATGCCGCTCCAGCGCCACAGCGTCCGCAGAGTCGCCGCGAGCGCCAGCAGCGCCAGCGCCCCCGCCGCGAAGGTCAGCAGATTCGCGCCGCTCACCGGCGCGCCGAAGAACGACCCACCGCCGAGGGCACTGAAGGCCACGAGTAGGTTCTGCAGGCCCGTGAGGATCGCTTCCGGGCCCACGAAGTCGATCGGGAACGGCGCATGCACCACGTGCTGTTCGCGCATCACGTGCGCCAGCAGCAGCGCCAGCAAGCCCGCGAGCAGCGCCGTGGCGATCGCGAACGCGCTAACCGCACCCCACGCCCGCGAGCGCCACCGCAGCCAGCAAGCCAGCGGGGCCAACACGAACGGGCCCAGTCCACTAACCAGCAGCAGCTGGTCCGTGAAGCCCGCGCCCGTGAAGAGCACCAGCGGCACGCCCAGCAGCAGCAGCGGTCCCCACGCCAGCGGCCCCGCGCGCGACCAGCGATGCACGAGCAGCAGTGCCCCGCAGAGCACGCCGAGGTGCAGCACGATCAGCCCGTGCGTCTCCGGCGTGTAGAGCAACGCGCGCAACACTTCGCTGGCCGCCAACAGCGCGACCGCGCAGATCAGCGCCGCGAGCCGCCCCAGCGCAAACCACGCGCACGCCGCGACCGCCGCGATGCCCAGCAGTCCCGAGACGAACGGCGCCGCCTCCCACAGCTGGCGGTAGCCCGGCAGGCCCGCCGTCGCGCGCATGTACCACCACGGCTCATACCACGGGTGATCGCCGAGGTTGACCACCGCGCCCGCCGGCGCGTGACCCGCCAGCGCCGGCAGCACGAGTGCATTGGCGTTGTCCGCGTTGAGGTAGAGGCTGTGCACCAGCGTCGGCGCCTGCGCCAGCAGAACCACGAGGTTGACCACGCCGACGAGCGCCAGCAGCGCGACCAGTAGCGCCCACGGCGAGCGCCACGTCGTGCCGCGCGGAGGTCGCGCGAGGGCGCCGATCGCGGCGCGCAGGCGATGACCGGGCGACGGCACGACAAGAGACGGGGGCGACATCGGAGACGGGGACGCCATCACACCGGATGCTTTCAGACCGCATGGTCAGACGACGCGGTCTGCCACCGTCTGAGCGCCGACGGTCCGCGACCACGACCCGCTCCAAGCGCACCGATATACTGGCTGATTGAGTGAGTAGCACGGCGGGTGGCAAATCGGAGTCCCCGAACTCGCATGCGAGTTCGGCGGCGCCCCAAGCCAGCAATGGGGGTAAGCGCGAGTCTCACATTACCGCTCGCAATCATGCGGTGATCGCCGGGACGGGGCGTGCAGGGACAAGCTTCCTGGTCGAGTTCCTAGACCGCTGCGGTCTCCAAACCGGCCTCGACACGAGCAGCTGGTACGCGACCGCACGAGCGGGCTACGAGCACTCACTCGACACGCACGCGCAGCTGCCGTACGTGGTCAAGGATCCCGCACTGTTCACATACTGCTCGACGCTCGACATGCGCCGGATCGAGATCGACGCGCTGCTGATCCCGATCCGCGACCTCGACCAAGCCGCCCGCAGCCGCGTGCACCAAGAGCGGCTGGCGCTCATCTCCGAGCGCCGCTCTAGCGATCGCGAGGCTCGGCTTGCAGGCGTTACGCCCGGAGGCATCCTGTATTCACTCGACGTGGTCGATCAGGCGCGCATCCTGGCGGTCGGCTTTCACAAGCTCCTGCACTGGGCCGCCGTCAACGAGCTGCCCCTGTACTTGTTGGAATTTCCACGCTTAGTCGAAGATCGCGACTACACCATTCGGAAGCTGTGGCGGTGGCTCGGACGGCATTGCACCGAGGAGACCGCGCGCGCAGCGTTCGCCACGACGGCCGACGTCGGCGCCGTACGCATGCGGCCGACCGAGTCGACACCCGAATCGATCGAGCTTGGAGCGGTCGAGCCCGACGTCGCCGAGCTCGACCGCGCGGCGCTGCTGGAGCTGCTCGATCGCAGGACCGACGAGCTCGACCGCGCGCGCTCCGACGCCAATCGCCTCGCAGACCTCGAGCGCAGTGGCGTGGTGCAGCTAGACCGCCTGCGAGGGGAGATCGCCACGACGCAGTCCGCACTCACCGATATGCGGTCGGAGCTGGCCGCAGCTCGCAGCCAGCTGCAGTCCGAGCACCGTCGCGGCGAGGACTCGCAGCAGCGATCGCAACTGAGCGCGGCAGCGCCGCGTCCGCACAGACGCGGTGCGCTCAGATCAAACGACGGCTGACCGACGTCACCGCTTCGAAGAGCTGGCGCTTCACATGTCCGTTACGCGCGGCCAGCAGGGCGGGGGGGCGTAGATAGCCCCGCCCAGCGCCCACACTCGTCATCCCGCAGCAGGTCTCCTCGTCAGCCGCCGCCCCAAGCCGCGAGCGGCCGCCGCGGCACGCGCAGGCGGTCCCAGAACCCGCCAGCGCTTGGAATTTATCGTCACTAGATACTGATAGTGGACTTTCTGGATTTCGTCGATCAGGCGCTGCACCTCGGCGGCGTGTCCCGCCGTCGCTTGCTCGCGCACAAGCGCGACCTCCTGCCTGACCCGGTCGAGCTCGGCGAGCTGCTGGCACATCGCGATGAGGCGATCCGCGGTGCCGGCTGGAAAGATCAGTGGTCGCATGTTGGTACGACCCTGAAGCACACGTTGCGTGGCCTGCCACAGTCCGATGTCGTGCAGCGACGCCGAGGACTCGCCGCGTTGCCACATCTGATAAATGCTCGTCACTTCGCGGGTGTCCGTCACCGGCGCGAACGCCACAGTGCGCATCAGGAAGTCCCAGTCCTCCAGGATTGGGAGCTGCTCGTCGAAACGGAGGCGGAAGGCCTCAATCAGCGCCACCGGCACCGCGAATGTGCAGATCGGGGTCTCGTTGCCCCAGAGGTGATGCACGGGGTCGAAATCGACGCTATAACGAAAGTCAAGCCCGGATTGGACGAGATACGGAACCCTGTCGAACTCCGCCGGCGCCGCGACATGACGTACAGCCGCGACCGACCGGACGATCGCACCGTCGCCGGCGGCGCGCTCGAAGGACTCGATCCAGTTAGCGGTCACCAGATCGTCGTCATCGAGAAAGGCTACGTACGCCGAGGCCAGTCGCTCCAAAGCTACGTTGAGCGGTCGCGCGCGGTCGCCTCCGGCGACATGGACGACGTCGACCCGCGCGGAGAACGTCGAGTGGAATTCCGCGACGATCGAGCGCACCAAAGACATGGCCGGCTCGGCCTCCTCGGAGTGAACCATCAGCGCGACGCTGAAGTCGTCCGCGGTCTGGGCAGCGAGGCAGGTGAGGGCCTCGCGCAAGTTGTCCGGGCGGGTGCCCTGGGTGCGCATCACCACGGTCAGGAACGGCAGCTGCACCTCGGCGCCGATCGGCGGCTCGCCGCCTGCGGCCTGCAGCTCGCCGACCGACTCAACGTCACAGAGCACGAACGCGCGGATGAACTGCACAGTCTCCCCATAGGGATCGGCGAGCTCACGCCAGCTTCGTAGCGTCTGCGCAGCGATCGAGTTCCAGGCCAAAGCCGGATGGGTAGGCGGAAAATGCTGATCGCTTGCACGCAACTGGAAGTCGTACGCATCTACTTCGAGCAAGCCGCTGGCGCGCATATCGGAGCGCAGCCGCTCTGAGGTGAAAAGCTGCAGGTGCGTCCTGTCGAGCAGGCCAGTCGCCGTGTAGTGCCACATGCCGAAGACGAGCTTCGCGGCGAGATCGGCATGGGCGACGTTCGGCACGCTGACGACGAGCGCGGGGCCGCCGAGCCGCGCGAGCGCCTCGCGCAGGACGCCGAGCAGCGCCTGGGTGTCCGGCATGTGCTCGATCACGTCGAGCATCAGGACCGCGGCAACCTCGCGCCCGCCAGCGATCTCCAACAGGCGCTCGACGAGCACCTCCAGCGAGCGCAGATCGAGTCGGTGCGTTTCGAAACCGCGCTGCGCGAGCTGCGCCAGCTCGGACTCGTCGATGTCGACGCCGACATAGTCGAAGCCGAGCGCCCGCAACGGCTCGGCAACACCCGCATGACCGCAGCCCAAGTCGATGACCGCGCCGCGTTTCAGCCGCAGACGCTCGACGAGCCGCACTGCGTGCCCGTACGGCCCATCCCACGCGAACGAGAACCCGTAGGTGTGCGCCGCGGGATCCTTAGAAGCGGTGCTGGGCGTACTCACCGTCGAGGAACTCGGCTATCAGGTGCGCGCCCGGCAGCGGATCGGGGACTCTGCCGTCCGCGCGCCGCGCGCGAAAGCTAGCCAGCGCCTCGCGCTGGACCTCCGAATCGCCGCTCTCGATCCCGGCGATCGTCTGCTCGACGATGTCTGGACGATCCCAGCGCGTGGCCAGCATGAGGCGTCCGAGCGCAGCGTGGTAGCGCTCAACGTCGGGCGCCGGCCAAGCGTCGTCGGGCTGCGGACGCTTGTCGTGAAAGACCGTCGCGTACGGCGCCAGGAGCACCCGTCGCCCGGCGACCCGTGCGCGCCACGAGAAGTCGACGTCGTCGCAGTGCAACAGAAAGTGCGTGTGATCGAACCCTCCGAGCTCGTCAAAGAGCGAGCGATCGACGAGCATGCAGTACCCACTCGCCCAACTGGTCTCGCCTGTGACCGAGTCATAGCTGCGGGGATGCTCGAGCGGTATCTGACGCGCCTCGACGACGCCTACGTCTGGCTGGTCGAGAGCCTTGATCAGCTCGACCAGTGCGTTTGGTGCCGGATACGTGTCCGGGTTCAAGACGAGCAGCATGTCGCACGTCCCGCCTGTGGCGAGTCGATTCTGGCCGCCGCTCGACCCCAGGTTCTCGTCAAAGAACTCATAGGTGACATCGCTGAGCGCCTCAGCCTCGGCGGCCATTGAGCGCGCATCGCCCGCGGTCATCGTCGGGGCGGGACTGCTGTCGCCCAGAGCCCACCGCACCTCGCCTACATGCCCAGCCGCGAGCGCCGCGGCAGCGGCCGCGTCGAGCCCTCGCAGCAGCCGCCAGAGCTGCGCCGGAGAATGGGCAAAGAGGACCGACTGCACGCGCAGAACGCGTGGAATCGCAGGGCTCGACATCAAATCCATACTACACGCGGGCGTACGCGCGAACCTGCCCACACCACGAGTCCGCCGCTATCCGCGCCGCGGATGGCACCCACGGCGGCGGGCAGACGAGCGTGTATCGTGCCAGCGTGCCTGCATCGACCGCCGCGCCGCCCGAGTCGCGTTCGGGTCTCCGCAGGCTGCCGCGACACACCGGCGCGGTGCTGTTCGTGGGCTTGCTCCTGCTCGCGCTCACCGTTTGGGTCTTCAGGCTTCAGCTGTTCGACAACTGGAGCTTTCCGTGGGACTTCCTCGGCACCTATTCGACGACCCCCGCGTTCGTCGCCGACACGTTCGGCCGCGGCAACCCGGTGTCGTGGTCGCCCTACATCGCCAGCGGATTCCCGGTCGACGTCAACCCGCAGGCCGGCCTCTACTTCCCGGTGTGGTGGATCCTTGGAGCACTGCGGGCGCCGCTCACGCTGCGCGCCTTGACGACGATCCAGGTCGCCCACGTCCTCTTTGGCGCGGTCGGTGTTCTGGTCCTCGCCCGCGCCCGACGGGTAGCGCTGCCATGGGCGACGGTCGCCGCGGTCGCGTATCTCTTCTACGGCGGCTTCTACGGACAAGCCGAGCATGCCGACATCTTTCGCGGCTTCGCCTACCTGCCATGGCTTCTGTGGGCTCTCACCCCGCCGGCGGGCGGGCAGCGCTGGACCCGCCTGGTCGCGGTACCGCCGCTGGCCTGGATGATCGTCTCCGGGGCCTACCCGGGGCAGACGGTGTCCTTCGGCATCATCGGAGCCGTCTACCTGGCGGTCGCCCTGTGGACCACAGAGCGGGCGACGTGGCATCGGTACCGAGTTGCGCTGCTGCTCGCGATCCTCGCCTCAGCCGCGGTCTGCGTCGCGGTGCTGCTCCCATACGTGCGCGCCGATGAGGCCGGCGAACTGTACCGGACCATCGAACCCACGGCGGCCGTGCGATCGACGTTCGCGATCTCGCCACTTGACTTTTTCGGCCTCTACCTGAACAACTTCGCGTGGACCTACGAAGGCACCATCACGACGTGGGCGATCGGGATCCCGATTCTCGTCGGCCTGGCGAGCGCCAGGCGCGAGACGCTCAGGCGCCAAGCGCCACTGATTGCTTGCGGCGCGGCCGCCCTGACGCTCGGGATGACGCCAAAGATCGGCTTCGTCGGCCGCGCGATGGCATCCGTGCAACCGCTGTTCCCCAGTCGCTTCCCCGCGGCCGACTACAAGGCCGCGGTCGCGATCGCGCTAATCGTGCTCTCAGCCGATGCCTGGAGCACGATCGCGGCCCGTCCGGCACGCGGCAAGCGGCAGGCGGCCGTCACGCTCCTCTGCGGCGCGCTGATCGCTGGGGCGCTGCTGGTGCCGAGCACCCACGCGCAGCCAACGCGCGCGCTCTGGCTGGTGATCGCGGTGAGCGCCGCGTGTGGACTGATCGCCTCGATCCGACTGCCCCGTAGCGTCTTGGTCGTGCTGCTAGTGGCGCTGGTCGTCGTCGACGGCGCGCGCGAGATCCGCGACTACCAGCTCGGCGGCCTCGTCTCGCCCTGGAAGGAGCCTCCCACCGCACTCGCCTTCTACTTCCAGCGCAACCACTCCGTGCGTCAGCTGCCCGAGCGGCTAGCGCAGACAGTGCGCAGCCGTCCCGCACGCACACCGGCTGCGGCGACCGCCGAACCCAACGCCTCCGGATGGCTAGCGGACGCCTATCACGAGGCCGACTATGACCCGACGATCGAGCGTACGCTGTGGCAGGCCCAGCAAAACCCGCACTGGCTGGCGCTGCTGCTGGCGCCATGGCATGCCTACACCTTTCCATGCGCGCGTGTCGGGTGTGAGAGCGGCGCTGTACACCTACCGCCACCACAGACGTGGCAACCCTCGCCCGCGGTGCAGAGCCTCTCGTACGGAGTCGACGGCATCACCTACTCCGTGCACGTGCCGCAGCCCGTGCTGATGGTCGAGAACGAGCTCGCCGTCCGCGGCTGGCAGGCCGACGGCTCAACAGTCAGCTCGGTCGATGCCGGCGTCCCGCTACGGGCGTGGCGTCTCCCGACTGGGGACTATCACTTCACGACCACATTCGTCGAACCCGACCGGATTCCACAGGAGCTGGCCGCAGCGCTGGCGCTGGCCGCGTGGCTGGGATGCATGCTTGCGCTGCATCGCAAGCTGGTCAAGCGCGAGACGCGCGCAGTCTAAAGAAGCTGGACAGCGAGCCACCATTTGGCTAGCCACGATTCTCGCGCTCACGGCATCACCTCACGAGGACCGTGCCAGGACTGGCGAGTTGAAACCTCGGTACCGGCCCAATGACGCAGCTTGCGTCGGGCTGGACGCTCAATCACTACGTGCAGACCGACTGCCGTACAAATGATCGCACCCAGCGTCAGCGCCTCGTAGGCAATCGTCGTGATCGAGGTGCCAACTGCCCAGCGACCGGCGCCGAGATATTCCATCATGGGTTTGTGAATGAGATAAAAAGCGTAAGACGACTCGCCCAGCAGCACAAACATTGGCGATGCCAAGACGCGCGCCGGAAGACTCGACGGCGCAAGCGCGAGACCAGCAATGACAAGTGCCGCCGGCAGCATATAGACGAGATCCCAGCTCCAGGCCGTGAATAGCAACGCCGTCCACGCCATCAAACAAATCGTCACGACGGCCGCCACGACCGTGAGTACATAACCGACACTGGCGGCCGCCGCCCGCAATCTGACCCGCAAGTAGATACGGGCGGTCAAGATCCCGAGAACGAAATCACCCAAACGCGTCAGCGGCGTCCGATAGAGCCAGCGCTGAGCTGAGCCGGGATCCAGCCAGGAAAGGTCGCCCCTGCCGGTCGATACGAACCAAGCAGTGAGCGCCGTCATGATCAGCAGCGTCACCGCAACAAGCAGCGACAGCGCTCGCAGCGTGCGAAATCGGCCAAACAGCACGACGAGCACGGGGAAGCACGCATACAGAAAGAACTCCACGCTAAGCGACCATGACGGACCGTCGTATTTGTAAGCCTGCACGATGCTCGGGCTCCAAGCTTGAACCATCAGCACGTGCTCCCACCAACCACCGAGGCCTTCGCCAAAGGCGTGCGCGCGAATCAGAATGTACCCGACGATCGCAATGTAGAGCGGATAGATTCGAGCAAAACGCGCCACCGCATAGTCCCACAGCGACCGCATCGTGGGGCTCCGCAATTCGTCGTAGTAGTTCAGCGCCAGCACAAAGCCCGACAGGACGAAGAAGAGCGTGACGCCCACATAGCCCGAGGCAAAGAACGTACGCAGGACGGCAGGGGCGTTGTGCGGCGGTCCCAGATGGCTCGCATAGACGGCGAGCGCGGCGAGAATGCGCAGTCCCGTCAGTGCCGGCAAGCGCGTGCTATCGGCGACCGGCTTCGATGTGTTCACCTCGAGTAGCCCCATCGAGTCCCCGCAGCGCTGGCCCGCCGCGACGAGCTCCGATTCCTCAGCGTAAGCTCGACTCACAACCCTCTCCTTTGCCAGGATCCGCTGGCGGCAACGACGGGGTCGACCGCGTCATAAGCATGCTCGCGTAGCCCCCGAGCCTCCGCATCACGGAGTAGCCTAACGATGTGCAACAGAAGACAGCGATCGGACGATCGGCTGGCGGCGAGCGCCTCCCCGGCCAGCTCCTGCGCTACGGCGTCGTAGCCGGCAGTGGCTATCTGCTCGCGATCGCCTGCTACTCCGGCGAGCTCGCCATCGGCATCCCCCCCTACGCGGGGCTCGGCGTGGCGTTCGTGCTCAACGGCCTCTACAACTTCACGCTCGTCCGCCTGTGGGCGTTCCCCCCGAGTGGACGCGGTGTGCGCAGCGATCTGGGGCGCTTCTGCGTCGTGGCGGCGGGCTCGTTCGTCGTCAACTACGCGAGCTTCGCGCTGCTCTACTCCGCTATCGGCCTGCCCGCCGCGACCTCCCAACGCCTCGCGATCCTGATCGCTGCGCCTGTGACCTTCTTCGCCAATCGGCTGTGGTCTTTTCGGCGCCACGCGGCGCTGGGCTCGACTCAAGCGGTCATGGAGGCACGCGCGACCTCCGAGAGGAACGCGTCGTACTCGCGGATGTAGTCGTCGGGGTCGTACGCATGCGAGGCGAGCACCAGCAGCACGGCGTCGGGCTCATAGCGAAACTGGCTGGCCCACACGAGCGGTGGAATGTAGATGCCGAGCGTCGGCTCGTCGAGCAGCACCTCGCTGCGATGCTCACCATCGTCGACGGCGACCGTCACGGTGCCCGCGACGCAGATCAGGAACTGGTGGCAGACGTGGTGGGCGTGCTCGCCGCGCACCTCCCGGCTAGGCACGTCGTAGACGAGAAACCAACGCTGCGGCGCGAATGGCAGGCCTTCGCCGGGCAGCTCGCCCGCGGTCAGACGACCGCGCAGATCCGTGAACTCCGCGAATCGCTGCACGTGGACGCCCCGCACCGCCAGCTCCATCGTGCCCGCCGCACCCGCCGCGTGCGCCACCCTCGCCGTCTCAGGAGCAGCGGTCTGCACGTAGCCCTTGATGCGCGCCGGATTGCCGACGACGATCGCGTGCGGTGGGACCGAGCGCGTCACGACCGCGCCTGCACCCACCATCGCACCGCGGCCGATCTCGATGCCCGGCAGGATCGTGGCGTTGGCCCCGATCGAGGCGCCCGCGCGCACGACGGTGCGCGGATAGCTCTCCAGCCAGCGGCGGCTGCGCGGAAAGCGGTCGTTGGTGAAGGTCGCGTTGGGACCGACGAACACGTCGTCCTCGAGCTCTACGCCCTTCCAGAGCTGCACGCCACTCTTCAACGTCACACGGTCACCCATCACCACACCGTCCTCGACGAAGACGCAGTCGCAGATGTTGCAGTCCGCTCCCACGCGCGCGCCCTCGAGCACATGCGCGAAGGCCCAGATGCGCGTTCCCGCACCGACCTCCTCGCTCTCGCACAGGCCGCGCTCGTGCACGAAGAACTCACGCATCGCCGTTGACCCCCGGCAGCTCCACGACCTCGCGCACGATGGCCCCCGGGCGCCCCTTCGCGGTTTCGTAGGCTCTCCACACGTAAGATCCGATGATTCCCAATCCAAGCAGATTCAGGCTCGCGAAGAAGACCAGCACGAGGATCGTCGGCGCGTAGCCCGGCACCGTGATCGCACCGGCCAGCCGCGCGATCAGGACGAGCAGCGCGACCAGCACCGCGAGCGTCAGCCCGACGATGCCCAGCATCCACAGCATCCGCACCGGCAGGTCGGTGAACGCGAACACGCTGTCGGACAGGTAGCGCAGCTTCCGTCGTAGCGTCCAGCCGCTCTCGCCGGGGCTTGGCAGGCGATTGTAAGGGACGAGCTCGCGCCGGAAGCCTACCCAGAAGAGCTGCGCGACGAGTGAGGTGTGCACGCTCTCCAGCGAACAGATCACGTCGCGCACGGTGTTCGTGCACGCGAACACGTCGACGCCGTCGGGCGGGATCTCTCCCAGCACGAAGCGGCGGTAGAGCCGCCAGTAGAGCTTCGAGGCCGTGTCGCCGCGATCGTCGCGGCTCGCGCGCTCGCCTGCGACGACATCGACGTGACCGCGCGCCAGGCGGTGCAAAAACTCGACGACGAGCTCCGGGGGCTCCTGAAGGTCGGCCGCCATCACCGCGATCCGCGCTCCCCGCGCCAGGCTCATCCCGGTACGGATCGCGGCGAAGGAGCCGAAGTTGCGCGAATGCGCGACGACCCTCGCCCGTAAGGGAGCGTCGGCGAGGAGCTCTAGCAGCCGCTCGTGCGAGTCGTCAGGACTGCCGTCGACCACGAAGATCGCCTCGAAGCCACCCTGCACCTGCTGCGCGATGCCCGCGATTGCCTCCACCAGTGCAGGAATCGAATTGGCGTTTCGATAAATCGGAACGACCAGAGAATTCGCCGGCGCGCTCGCGGGATCTGCAGTCCGAGCACTCGCCGCGCTCATTTGCAGACCTCGGCGCAGGCCTGCACGACCAGCTCGACCTCCTCGTCGTGCATGTGCGGATGGATCGGCAGCGAGAGCTCACGCGCAGCCAGCCGCCGCGCCGTGGCCAGCGGGTCGCCCTCAACCACCACGCCGATCCCGCGGGCCGCGGCCTGATCCGCACACACGAATGGGTAGTGCCGGCTCACGCCGACTCCACGCTCGCGCAAGCGCCCGGCGACGGCTTGCGGCTCGCCCTCGAGCACCTCAACCGGGAAGAGATGGCGTGCCGAGCGACCACCCGTGGGGGCGATAGGGCGCAGCCCCGAGCCCGCGAGCGCGGCCTCGTAACGCTCCGCGATCTCGTGGCGACGTACGAGCCAGCCGTCGAGTCGCGGCAGCAGCGCCGAGCGCAGAATCGCGGCGTGCAACTCGTCGAGACGGCTGTTGAGGCCGATCTCGAAATGCTCGTAGCGCGCCCGCTGCCCGTAGTCGCGCAAACACCGCGCACGCTCGGCCAGTGCCTCATCGACGCTCAGCAGTACCCCGCCGTCGCCCATCGCACCGAGGTTCTTCGTCGGGTACAGGCTGGTTCCCGCGGCGACTCCCGCGATGCCCGTGGGTCGTCCGTCGCGCTCGGCCCCCGCGGACTGCGCGCAGTCCTCGATCAATACCACCTCGTACTCATCCGCCAGCCGTGCGAGCGCGGCGGGATCGAGCGGATGCCCGTAGAGGTGCACCGGTAGCAATGCCCGGATCGAGCGGTCCTCGCGCAGCGTCGCCGCAACCCGGTCGAGGTCGAGCCCCCCGAATCGTCGACGTCGCACCACACCGGGACAGCTCCCGCGCGCAGGATCGCGAGCGTCGTCGCAAAGGCAGTCAGGGGCGTGGTAAGCACGCGTGCACCTTCCTCGACGCCGGCACAACGCAGCGCGATCTCCAGCGCATCGAGCCCACTGGCGACGCCGACGGCGTGCGGAGCGCCCCACCAAGCGGCGAACTCCAGCTCGAACGCCGCTACCTCCTCACCGAGCACCAGCCAACCGCTGCGTCCCACGCGGTCAACCGCGCCCAGTGCGTCGTCGCGGATGCTCTGCCATTGGCGCACGAAATCATTCGCTTGGACCGCCTGACGCCCCGGCGGCGTGGGCCGACTCGAGTCGCTAGCGCGATCCCGGACCTCGTTGGCCGCGTGCATCGGCACTACGCTATTCGATTCGCTCGACGGTCTTCGGCCGCATCCGCAGAGGCGGCCACCGTCGCGCCAACGGTACCCTTCCCCCGATGCCGAAACCCGCCAGCGCCCCGCCGCCGATCGTCGTCGCCGGGGTCAGCAAGACCTTTCGCGTGCCCGAGGAGCGCGTGCACACGCTCAAGGAGCGCGCGCTGCACCCGATGCGCCGCAGCCGCCACGAGTCCTTCGAGGCGCTGCGCGACATCTCCTTCGACGTCCGCCGCGGAGAGTTCTTCGGGATCGCCGGGCGCAACGGCAGCGGCAAGAGCACGCTGCTGAAGTGCCTCGCCGGTATCTACGGTGTCGACACGCGGGCGCATCTGGATGGACGGGCGCCTCTCGACGTTCATCGAGCTCGGCGTCGGCTTCAACCAGGATCTCGCCGCGCGCGACAACGTGATCCTCAACGGCATCATGATGGGCCTCTCCCCGCGCGAGGCGCGGCGGCGCGTGGACGAGGTGATCGACTTCGCCGAGCTGCGCGAGTTCGAGGAGCTCAAGCTCAAGAACTACTCCTCCGGCATGCACGTGCGACTCGCCTTCTCGGTCGCGATCCAGGTCGACGCCGACGTGCTGCTCGTCGACGAGGTGCTCGCCGTCGGCGACGCCGCCTTCCAACAGAAGTGCTTCGACGTCTTCCACCGCCTGCGCGACGATGGGCGCACGATCGTGTTCGTAACCCACGACATGGGCTCGCTCAATCGCTTCTGCCATCGCGCGCTGTTGCTCGAGCGCGGCCACACCGTGCATCTCGGCGAGCCCCACGAGGTCGCCGACCGCTACCTCGAGATCAACTTCGGGCGCAGCGGCGACCCGAGCAAGGACGCTGGCGCCGAGAAGCGCAGCGGCGATGGCGAGGCCCGTGTGCTCGAGGCCTGGATCGAGGACGAGCGAGGCGAGCGCCCCGCCGCGGTGCCCCAGGGGCAGCGCATCACGCTGAAGGCCGTCGTGCGCTTCGAGGTCGACGTCGAGGATCCCGCAGCGAGCGTCTACGTGCTCAATGAGGATCACGTCGCGATCGTCGTCGCCACGAGTTCCAAGAGCGAGGAGCGCAGCGGCAGCTTCCGTGCCGGCGAGGAGATCGTCTGCTCGTTCGCCTTCGAGAACGTGCTCGCTCCCGGCCGCTACAACCCGCTATTCACAATCGCCCATCGCGGCACCGGCTTGGACCTGATGGACCGCGTCGAGGGCGCCTTCTCGTTCGTCGTCACCGGCTCCGAAGCGACCGGCGGCGCGGTCGACCTTCCCGCCGAAGTCGGCATCGTCCGCAGCGGCGCCCAGCTACCCGCCGGTCCGCGTTCGTGAGCGCCGAGGCGCCAGTGCTCGGGGCCGTTGAGCCCTCGCCTGCACCGTTCGAGGGCCTCGGACGCCCGATTAGGGGCCCACGCGCGCTGACCAACGACTGGCGGCGCTTCTGGCACCTGACCTACAACATCGCGCGCAACGAATTCAAACTGAAGTTCTTCGGCTCGGTGCTCGGCTACGTCTGGCAGGTTCTCAACCCACTGCTGCTGTTCGGCGTGCTCTACGTCTTCTTCGTCGTCATCAGCAAAGTCGGTGGCGGGGGCAAACCCAGTGAACAGTTCTACGGAGTGCAGCTGCTTGGCTCGATCGTGCTGTTCACGTTCTTCGGCGAAGCCACCGGTGGCGCCGTGCGCAGCGTCGTCGACCGCGAGAACCTCGTCCGCAAGATCCAGTTTCCACGCCTCGTGATCCCGCTGGCGGTCACGCTGCTCGCATTCTTCAACCTCGCGATGAACCTGATCGTCGTGTTGATCTTCGCACTGATCTCCGGTGTGCAGCCGATGCTCAGCTGGCTCGAGCTGCCGCTGATCCTGACGATGCTCGTCCTGTTTTCCACCGGCCTCGCGATGCTGCTCTCGGCGATGTTCGTGCACTTCCGCGACATCCAGCCAATCTGGACCGTCATCAGCCAAATCATCTTCTACGGCTCGCCCGTGATCATCCCCCTCGAGAGCGTCCGCGAAAAGCTGCTGCTTCCCCCCAACAACAGCCAGGTCGACACCGTCCTCTACCACCTCTACATGCTCAACCCCCTCGTCACCGTCTTCCAGCAGTTCCGCCACGCGATGGTTACCCACGCCACGCTCAGCGCCGGCCAGGCACTCGGCAGCTGGGCCGCGCTGCTCGAGCCGCTCACGGTCACCGCCGCGGTCTTCGCGCTCGGCTTCTGGGTCTTCAACCGCTCCGCGCCGTACGTCGCGGAGAACCTGTAACGCATCGCCATCAAGCCGCGCGCAGCCTCACGTGAAGCGCAGATGCGAGCTTGTCGCACTTGTAACCGCCCAAAAAGAGAGCAGGACCAGGATACAAGCGAGCGCAATTAACGCGAGCGTGCGATATCTGTGCCAGCCGGTCGCACCTTGCACGAGCGGGCTGGGCCATCCCGGAGCAAGCACGAGCACGTAGATCAGCAGATAGGCCGGCAAGAGGAAGCGCGTCTCCATCGCCGACGGGACCGACGTTGCGCCGGCGAGGAGCAGCGCGACCGGATATCTCCAACGCGACGGTCCAAGCGTCCGCCGCGCTGCCGGCCAAACGACTCGCAGCAACGCAAAGAACACGAGCAGGAAGCCGGCGAGTCGCATCCACCGATGCGATCCGGTGTCGAGGTGTTCGATGTACGGAGTGCTGTAGCGCTCGTCGAGGCCGTTCATCAGATGTCGCGCGAATAATCCCGCCACGGCGAGCGGATCGCGGGCGAGGACACCCGCGTACTGTGACAGGCCCGTGATTACGCGACCCCGCTCGCCCGCGAGCACTCGCTGACCCAGCGGATCTTCGTAGCGCATCAGCGGCGGGTGCCCCGAACCGACATATCCCTCGACCAGCTGAAGGTTCATGCCTTCCGTGAGCTGAAGGCTCTCCAGATGCGCTGCGGTCCCAGGGACGAAGCTCCACGTCCGAAAGTGACGATGGGATATGAGCGACTGCGGGAACGCAATCATCACGAAGCCGATGAGCACCAGCGCAAGGCAAGTGGCGTGACGCGCGCTCAGCAGCGGCTCGCGATCGCGCCGTTCCAGCCACGCCCATCCGAGCAGAACGAGGACGAGCGGTGCGAGCAGCACATACGCGGGCCTGGTGTCGATCGCTGCGCCGGTCGCAAGCCCGGCGAGCAGCATCCAGCACCGCGAATCGGGATGTGCCACCGCGACGAGCGCGAGCAGCACCGCGGCAAGCGCCGGAAAATCGCTCAGCGGAAAGTTGAGGAAGCCACTCCAGAAAACAACGAGGAGTGCGGCGAGCGCGACGCGCCGCACTAGGCCCCAGCGCTGCTGGGGCCACGCGATCATCGCTAAGGCCGGTGCGAGGATCGCGCCGATCGACGCGAATACGAAGGCGTTGAAGAGCTTCGCCGAGGTCGACGCGCTCCAGTCGAACCCATCGGCGAGCCCCTGCAGGGCGTGATCCACCAACGGCAGCAGGTAGCCGCGCAGCGGACTGGCGAAGTTCAGCAGTGCGAAGTCGCCGTTGCGCACGAAGGTCTCTCCGAGCATCCAGTAGTTGCCGGAATCGAAGTAGAAGGGCTTCTTCGCCTGGAGCATCGCCACCACCAGCGTCCCCAGGAACGCAATGGCGAACGCGCGCGCCGCGAAGTGCCGAATCGCCATCGCGTCGGAGGACACTATGTTTTTGCCATAGCCTCATGCTCGGCCTCAGCAACCCCGCGACCGCCGCTAGACCATACTCGCGCGACTTTCGCGATCTGCGCCGGCGTGCGCGGCAGCCGCCCCGGCGCGCGCCCACGACGGCGGTCGACCGGCAGCCGCACGCTCGCGCCCGCCAGCCGCGCGAGGCGCTCGCCGGTACGCATCGCCTCGTGGCGCCCCACGTAGCGCAGCGGCTTGGTCGCGATCATGTTCATCGAGACCGTGCCCCACACGTCGTTCAGCCACGCCAGGTACGCGCGGCGCGCGAGACCGTTGCGGTGCAGGGCGCGCCCCCCGCGGCGAATGAACGGGCCCAGCAGCGGCATCCCCGAGCCACGCAGGCGCACCGCGGCGTCGCCGAAGAACGGCCGGTAGTGCGGCTCGGCGACCTCCGTCTGGAAGCCCGCGCGCGTCGCCTCCCAGCGGTACTGCAGCGCCCAGTGCGCATGCTCGTAGCCCTCGAATTGCTCGACGCCCTCGACGTGCACGCCGCTTCGGTCGCGCAGCGTCTTGAGCGTCTCGTTGACCATCAGCAGGCGCCCGCCGGGGCGCAGCACGCGGAAGATCTCCTGGAAGGTCCGCCGCAGGCTCGCGGGGTCGTTGTGGTGCAGCACCTCGCAGCAGTACACGTAGTCGAGGCTGCTCGACGCCAGCGGGATCGCATCCATCGAGCCCAGCACCCGCTCGAAGAACGTGTGGCCGTCGTCGATGAAGTACTCCGCCGTGTACAGGCCCTGCAGCTCCGTCGTCGCGATGTCCAGCGCGATCGGCTTCAAGCCGAGCTCCGCGAAGCGACTCGCCGCCCAGCACGTGTTCGAGCCGACGTCGAGGATGCTCTGGTCGGGCTTGAACGGGATCATCGTCACCAGCTGATGCATCGAGCGCGCCTGCACGTACCAGTAACCGTGCTCGATGTCCGGCAGCCGGCGCACCAGCTCGCGGTTCCAGCCCTCCGCGCGCATCTGCTCCGCGAAGCGCTCCAGGCCGGCGGCCTCGGCGACGATGTAGGAGGGCGGGTCGTGCAGCAGCTCCATCACGCCTCGACGTAGGGCGAACTCGGTGCCGCAGGCCGAACAGCGCAGCGTGCCCTCGCGCACCTCGTACGCGTCGCTCTCGCGCGCGTCGAGGACGAGCGTGTGGTCGCGCCGACAGGCCGGGCAGCGCAGCTCTTGGGCGAACGCGGCCTTCACGCGTCGCGCTCCTCGCCGGGCAGTGCAACCGATTGCGAGAGGTCCAGCCGCCGCGGCTGCGCGACGTCTTCCAGGAACGCCTCCAGCGCGTCGATGCGCCGCTCCCACGCGTACCGCGCAGCGGTCTCGATCCCGGCGCGCCCGAGCCGCGCGCGCAACTGCGGATCGCCGAGCAGCTGCGCGAGCGCCGCGCTCACCGACTGCACGTCGGGCTCCGGCATCAGGCAGTTCTCGCCGTCGACGCAGAAGTCGCGGTTGCCGTGCGCGTCGGTGCACACCACCGCGCCGCCCGTCGCCATTGCCTCCAGCGCCGGCAGGCAGAAGCCCTCGTGCGTGGAGGTCTGCACGAACACCGTCGCCTCGCTGAACAGCTCGCCGACCTCCGCGTCGCTCGGCGAGCGCACGTAGCGCATGCCCTCGTCCGTCGCGAGCTCCGGCTCGATCCCGAACAGGCACAGCTCGGCGCGCCCAGCGGAGCCCGGCGTGGTACTACTTCGCGAACCGTCCTCCAGCGCGCGCCACGCGTCGATCGTCAGCGGCAGGTTCTTCAACGGATTGCTGCGCCCCAGCGCCAGCACCATGTCATCGCGCCGCGCGACCTCCGCGCGCATGCGGAAGTTCTCGAGGTCGATCCCGGGCGGGATCAGCTCCGCGTCGAGGCCCAGCTCGCGCAGGCGCTCGCGGTTCCAACCCGGAGATCGTCATGTAGTGAAACTCGGGGCGATAGGAATCGATCACCGCATGGCGTACCGCTTCATCGTCGGGGTAGTAGGAGGTCTCGATGTCCTGCACGAAGTACACCGGGATGCCGTGCAGCACGCTCGCATACCACACCGGCGCGGCGGTGTTCCACCAGGTCGCGACCTTGATCGCGTCGACGTCGGCGAGCGCCGCGATCAGTTCGTCGTAGAACTCGAAGCTGCGCACCGGCACGTGCAGGTCGAACCAGTCGGGCTCCTCGCCGAGCGTGTACAGCGCGCACTCGTGTCCGCGCTCGGCCAGCCGGTTGAGGTGCTCGAAAATGTCGCGGTGCCCGCCGCCGACGCCGGTGCCCTCGGTGACGTACACGACCCGCAGCCTGCCCTCCGCGGTGCGCACCTCGCGCGCGTCGAAGAAATCACCCCACAGCTCCCAGAACAGCTGTTGTGAGGCGCGCTCGCGCTCGCCGACGTCCGTGCCGCGCGTCACCGACTCGTGGTGGTAGAGGCTCGCCGCCGGGAAGTACAGGACGCGCAGGCCGGCCTGCCAGGAGCGCAGGCAGAGGTCGACGTCCTCGTAGGCCATCGGGTAGCGCTCGTCGAACAGCCCCACCCGCTGCCGCACAACGCGCGTGAGGTACATGCACGCTCCCGTCACCGCGAGCGCCGGCCCGGCGACCCCCGCCGGCCCCCAGCCCTCGGGCTTGAAGCGGTAGCGGTGGTCGAACCACTCCGGCGCGCCGAGGTTGCGTGCGGTGCCCGCGAACTGGATGCGGCCGTCGGGATAGACCAGGCGTGCGCCGACCACGCCGATGTCGTCCTCCTGGGAGGCCGCGAACTGCAGGCACGCCAGCCAGCCCGGGCGCGCCTGCATGTCGGAGTTCAGCACGACAACGTCGCGCGCCGGATCGCACGCGCGCAGGCCACGGTTGACGTTCGCCGCGAAGCCCGCGTTCTGCTCGCCCGCCACGACCTCGATTCCCGCGATCGCGCGCAGCGCCGCGACGTGCTCGGCGCCGCTCGCGTCGTCGGCGACGAAGATCCGCACCATCCCGGCCGGCACGGTGCGCTGGATCGAGGCGACAAGCGTCGCCACGCGCTCGGCGTCGCGGTAGCTCGGGATCACGATGTCGACCGGCTCGCCGTGCTCGCGGTACCACGCCACCGCGCGGCGGTACGCGTCGTTGCTCGCCACCGAGCGCAGCCGCAGGCGGCGCTTCAGCGGCGTGAAGCGCAGCGGGAACGTGACCACGCGGAACAGCAGCGTGCGCCAGCCGTGATAGCGAATCGTCAGCTGAATCCGCCGCCGCAGGCCCGCGAACGGTCCCCGCGGGTTGCCCTCCAGCGCCGCCTCCGCGATCCGCTCCGGCGCGGCCGGGATCGCCGGGCGCTTGGGCTCTGCGCTCTGCTCACCCGCGGGCGGGATCGCCGGGCGCTTCTGGTGGGGGCTCTGCTCGTCGGTCACTCTGAGGGATCCTGGGGGTCAGGGGGCGGTGGGGCTGGGTCGAGATCGAGCGCGGCGAAACCCGCGCGGCGCTCGAGCGACAGCGCACGGCGAGCCCGGGGCGCAAGCCGGTCCGCACGCGAGCCGAGCACGGCCCCCGCGAGACGCGCAATATGGTGACGACTCACCGCCGCAAGCGTCGCCAGGCGCCGCAGCGGCGGCAGCTCGGCGAGCAGCTGCTCGCGCCGCGCTGCGCCGAGCTCGCCGCGCAGCCCTCGCGCGAGGCTGCGCGGGTCGGCGCTCTCGCGCCAGCCGTACACCTCGCGCAGGCCCCGCCACTCGTCGAAGCTGCGCCGCAGCTGCTGCAGCGTCGAGTAGTCGTGCGAGTGCCACACCGCGGCGGCCGGCAGAAACGCCTTCGCGTACCCCGCGCGCAGCATGTCGACGGCGAGCACGCGATCCTCGGCGTAGGCGACCTCGCGAAACGGCACGCGCTCCCACGCGGCGCGCGCGACGCACGCGTTGGCGTCGGTGAAGAAGCCCCGGCGCCCGACCAGCGCCACCGCGGGTAGTGCACGCTCGGCCGGCGCGAGATGCTCGATCGTCGGCTCTCCGTCGGGCGCGAGCGAGGCGAACCAGCGCTCGAGCTCCAGCCGCACCGCGACCGGCGCGTCCCCTCGGGGGCGGTAGGGGCCGTAGACGATGCCCACGTCGCGCGCCAGCTCGAAGCCCGCAAGCATCCGCTCCAGCCAGTCGCGCTCGACCGGCTCGGCGTCCTGGGTGAGCAGCGCCACGTGCGCGCCCGCCGCTTCGCGCATCAGCAGGTTGCGCGTGCCGCCGTGACTGAAGGCGCGGGACTCAATCTCCAGCACGCGCGCGCCCCGCGCGCGCGCCAGCGCCGGCGAGCTGTCGCGTGAGCCCGAATCGCAGACCAGCAGTTCGTGCGCGACAGTCTGGCCCGCGAGCGCCGCGAGCGTGCGCTCCAGCAACTCACCGCCGTCGCGCACCGGTATCGCCACGGTCACGCCGTCGTGCCGCTCGCCGTGCGTCACGTGGCACCGCCTGCCGCCAACTCTCCGCTGTGCGCGTCGCCGGTCATGGCCGCACGAGCTCGACCCAGTCGGCCGGCTTGCCGCACAGGCTGCGCCAGTTCGACAGCGCGACCGTGCGCAGCGTCTCCGGCGCTTCGCGCGCCAGCGCCGCCGCGCCGATCGTGCCGATCGCCCATTCGCCGGGACCGAGGTGGTGCAGATGACCGGCGGTCGAGACTAGGCGCACTAGATGCCGGCCCGGACCCAGGTACACCGAAGCCGCCTGCAGCCACTGGCCCGGCGTGTTCGTGCCCGCCACCCAGCCGACGGTGCGCCCGTCGACTTGCACGTACACCTTGCGCGGGAAGTCGCCCTGCACCCATACCGCGTAGCGCCCGCGCTGGCGCACCGCGAGCGGGCCTTCGGCGTGGCCCGCGATCAGCGTCGAGACCGCACCGGCCTGCACGGGGTCGGGAATCCAGCCAGCGGAGCGATGCGGATCGGACTGCGGTTCGAACCACGCCTCCGGCGGCGCGCTCGCGACGACGAGCCGCGCGTCGCGCGGCGCGCCGGCGAGAATCGTCTTCAGCGCGGGACACGTCACGGTCTGCGAGGAGGAGTAGAGCTGCTGCTCGGGCAGGTGCTGCAGCACCTGCGGCGTCGGGGAGCGCCGCCACGCCTCGTAGTAGCGGTTCTCGTAGGCCAGATGGAAGTTCGCCGGGGGACGGCTCACGGTCGGGGAGCGCCGCGTGACGATCAGCGGGTCGCTCTCCACGAACGAAGGCAGCTCTTCGTCGAGGTCGAAATAGTGACCGTAGAAGTACGTCGGCGTGCGCAGCTGCACCTGCTGCGGGGTGACCGCCTCGAAGGGTGAGCTGATGTGGGCCGAGCGCGCGAAGTACTTGGCGTACTCTTCGAACTCGTTCCACAGCACGAGACCCTGGCCGGAGAAGTGCTCGCCGACCTCGCGCATCGCTTCGATCCGTTCGGTCGGCGCGACGCGATCGTGGGAATAGGCGAGCGCGTCGGAGGCGAGGATGCTCAGCAGCAGCGCCCCCGCGAGTAGCAGCGCCGGCGGCGAGAAGCGCCCACGCACGCCAACCAGGACGGCCAGCGCGAGGAATACGACCGCGGGGCTGCCGACCGCGAGCAGCTTGCCCTGCGCGTAGGGGCTGACGCGCGGGAAGACGACCAGCATCACGATGCCCACCGCGCCCAGCAGCAACAGCGGGCCGACCTCGCGACGGCGCAGCGCCCACAGCACGCCGGGCACGAGCAGCGCGAAGATCGCCGCGCTGGCCAGCAGCGTCACGTCCCCCTTGAGGCCCGAGGGCACCGGGAGCCGGTATTCGCCGTAGAGCCACACGCCGCTCAGCTGGCTGAAGGGCAGTTTGCGCAGCAGCTGGCCGAACTGCTCGGCCCCCACCCCAGTCGTGCCCTGGCCGGCCTGCGCGACGTTGAAGAAGGTCTCAAAGGTTTTCAGCGACGGGATCGCGAGCACCGCCGCAAGGACGCAGCCCGCTACCAGCGGGAGCACCCAGCGCGGCCCGGGCAGCACGCGGTAGACCAAGATGACCCCGAACCCGGCTAGCAGCACGAGCGCCCCCATGTACGGCAGCGCCACCGCGTTGTAGGTCGCCAGCGCCGCGGCCACCGCTACGGCGACGAGCACGGCACCGGCGTACGGCTTGGCGAGCCCGATCGCGGCGTTCGCGAGCGCGACCGCCGCGCAGAGCACGGCCACCAGTCCGATCTCCTTGATCCCGCCCTGCAGCGCGTATTGGTATGTGAGGTTCGCCGCCAGCGCCCCGAACGCCACCAGCGCGGCGCGCCAACCTCCCAGCCAGCGTCCGGCGACCGTCGAGAGCGCGACCGTGCCCAGCGCCGCGAGGCCCGCGATGTATCCCTGATAGAGGATCTCCACCGGCGTGTCGATCATGCCGCTGAAGGTGCCCAGCAGCGATTGCGTGCCCAGCGGGTAGCCGCTGTTGAGGTACTGCACCAGGAACTGCCGCTCACCCGATTCCGGCAGCGTGCCGAGCAGCGTGCCGAACTCCTTGACGTGGTTGGCGAGCAGCAACTCGAAGGCCGAGTCGTTGACGAAGCCGTATCCCGACCACGTCCAGTGTCCGTAGGCGATTACCGGCGCCATGTAGAGGAGGTAGGCCGCCAGCCCCGCCACGCCCGGCCAACCTGGGTTCAGGCGCGTTCGCAGGCCGCCCTGCGCGAAGCACAGGCCCGCCAGGGCCACCACTGCCAGCAGCGCCACCGCCAGCGTGTCGCCGGCGCCGAGCGTGTATCCGGGCATGATCAGCACGAACGCCACGCATAGGCCGAGCACCGGCGCCAGCGCGTTGGCTAGACGCACCCGCAGGACGCGCTCGAGCGCCAGGCCGCAGCCGAGGCAGACGGCCCACATCACGACGGGCAGGCCGATGACCGCCACCAGGTAGTAGCGCACGATCGCTCGCCCTAGCCGCTCTGGCCGACCGTCGCGTGCTTGCCCGCCGACCGCCCCGCACGGCCCGAGCGCGCTGCGCTGCGCTCAGGAATTGCGCCGCAACCCAAGGATCGAGATCAAAAACGAAGAGAAGAAGATCTGGATTCCGACCACGATCAGCGCGGCGGCGAAGACCGCGAGCTGTTCGTAGGCCAGTCGCCCGAACCCGTTCGATATCCAGTCGCCGAGGATCAGCCCGCCCATCACGATGCCGACCAGCACAAACACGCCGCCCAGCGCCAGCCCTTGCTCAAGGCGAAAGCGGGTGCGCATCCGATCGAACCAGGGGTCGCGCTCACCCATGAAGTACGTGCCGTAGGCGTGCGCGCAGAGGCCCAGCGCGAGCACCTGCGTGCCGACGACCATCAGCAGCGAGCCGCCGATCAGCGCGTGCAGCCCCCACGCGCGCCCGAAGAAGGTGAGGCCGGCCTCCACGAGGCACATGATCAGGAAGCCGATCCCGGCCATCAGCGCGCCGGGGAGGATGAACAGGTGCGTCGGGCTGTGCACCAGCAGGAAGCGCAGGTGCCGCCAGCCGTCGCGGAAGCTCGAGAGCTTGCTCTCGCCACCGCGGGGGTGGTATTCGATCGGGAACTCCGCGATCCGCAGGCCCTCCTTGGAGGCGCGGATCACCATCTCGGAGGCGAACTCCATGCCGGTCGTGCGCAGGTCCAGGCGCTCGAGCACCTCGCGGCGCACCGCGCGCATGCCGCAGTGCGCGTCCTTGATGCCGGTGCTGAACAGCAGGTTCAGCAGGCCCGTCAGCAGCGGATTGCCGATGTAGCGGTGCAGCCACGGCATCGCTCCCGGCTGGATGTTGTCCATGCGGTCGCCGATCACCATCTCCGCGCCCGCGTCGAGCTCCTCGACGAAGCGCGGGATCTCGTCGAAGTCGTAGGTTAGGTCGGCGTCGACCATCACGATGTAGCGCCCGCGCGAGGCCGCGAAGCCTGCGAGATAGGCGCTGCCGTAGCCACGGCGCCGTTCGTGGACGACGCGCGCGCCGGCGCGCGCGGCGAGCTCGGCCGAGCCGTCCTCGGAGCCGTTGTCGGCAACCACGACCTCGCCGGCGCCGTCGACGCGCTGCAGCGCCGCGAGCGCCGCGGTGACGCACTGCTCGATGTTCTGCGCCTCGTTCAGGCACGGGATCACGACGGAGACAAGCAGCGCGGAGGGCTCCACGGCATCAGCGGGGACCGGGGGCCTTGTCTGCTCGAGCGTGCTCATCAGGGAAAGTCGGCTCCCGCGCGCTTGCGGCGCCAGCCGAACCATGCGGTTATAACGCGCGGGGGGCGGAAAGTGGCGCGTAACCGCTGAGGATGCTAGCGAAGGCTGCAAGACTCTCCGCTCGCCATGCGGATCTGCCTCGCCTACGACTGCCTCTTTCCCTACACCGTGGGGGGCGCGGAGCGCTGGTATCGCAGCCTCGCGGAGCGGCTCGTAGCGGACGGGCACGAGGTCACCTACCTGACGCTGCGCCAGTGGGAGCCCGGCGCGCGCCTGGATCTCGATCCACGCGTGCGAGTGGTGGTCGCGGGACCGCGGATGGCGCTCTACACCAAGAGCGGACGGCGGCGCATCCTGCCGCCGCTGGCTTTCGGCGCGGGCGTGCTGTGGCATCTGCTGCGCCGCGGACGCCGCTACGAGGTCGTGCACACCTGCTCCTTCCCTTACTTCTCGCTGCTCGCCGCCGCACTCGTGCGTCCGCTGGCGGGCTTCGCGCTGGTTGTCGACTGGATCGAGGTGTGGAGCGCGAGCTACTGGCGCGAGTATCTGGGGCCGCTTGGCGGGCCGGTGGGACAGGCGGTGCAGCGCCTGTGCGCGCGGGTGCCCCAGCGCGCGTTCTGCTTCTCGCGGCTGCATACGCGGCGGCTGCGCGGCGAGGGTCTGCGCAGCCAGCCGATCGTGCCGGGCGGCCTCTATGTGGGGACGCTCACGGGTCTCGCGCCGCGCGCGGCGGAGCCGCTGGTGGTCTTCGCGGGACGCCTGATCCCCGAGAAGCGCGCCCCGCTGGCGGTGGCGGCGTTCGCGCTTGCGGCTGAGCGCATCGAGGGTCTGCGGGGCGAGTTCTACGGCGATGGCCCCGAGCGCGCGGCGCTCCAGCGCGCGCTCGTCGAGTGCGGGGTGGCGGAGATCGCGAGCGCGCCGGGCTTCGTGGAGGGATCCGTGGTCGACGCGGCGCTCACGCGCGCGCTGTGCATGCTCTCGACCTCCAGCCGCGAGGGCTACGGGATGGTCGTGATGGAGGCCTCCGCGCGCGCGACGCCGAGCGTCGTGGTCGCCGGGGAGGACAACGCGGCGGTCGAGCTCGTGCAGGAGGGCGCCAACGGCTTCCTGGCCCCCAGCGATGACCCGGCGGCGATCGCGGCGGCAATCGTGCGGGTGCACGAGGCCGGCATCGCGCTGCGTGAGCGGACCGCGCGCTGGTTCGCGGAGAACGGCGAGTATCAGTCGCTCGAGCACTCGCTGCGCACGGTGCTCGAAAGCTATGCGAGCGGCGGAGCGGCCTCGACGGAAGCGGACTCGAGGGCCGCCGGCGCGGGTACCTGATCCGCGCGGGATCCGGTCCACGCAACCGGCACTCCCGCGAGCCCCAGCGCGCGCGCGTAGCTCTCGAGCGTCAGGCGCGCGGTGTGCTGCCAGGTGAACCGCCGCACACGCTGCAGGCCCTTGGCGCGCAGGCGCTCGACGAGCGCGGGGTCGCCGAGCAGACACTCGATCATCGCCGCGATCTCCTCCTCGGCGCCGGGGTCGAACAGCAGCGCCGCGTCGCCCGCGACCTCGGGCAGCGAGGAGGTGTTCGCGCACGCGACCGGCACACCGCGCGCCATCGCCTCCAGCACCGGTAGCCCGAAGCCCTCGTAGAGCGAGGGGTAGACGAACGCGTCGGCGAGCTCCCAGAGACCCTCGAGCTCCGCTTCGCTCACCCAGCCCTCGAAGCGCACGTCCCGCGCGAGCCCGAGGCTCTCGGCGCGCTCGCGCAGCTCGGCCTCGTGCCACGTGGAGTAGCCGGGCAACACCAGCAGCGGACGACGCTCGGCGGGGATGCGCGCCAGCGCGCCGATCAGCGCGAGCAGATTCTTGTGGGGGCGCTTCGCGGAGAGGCTGAGGAGCACGCGACGCTCGCCGAGCTCGAAGCGCGCACGCGTCGGCGCCTCGGCGAGTGGCTGCGCGCGGCGCACCTCACCGACGCCCTGCGGCACGATGTCGATGCGCTCACGCGCGATTCCCAGCAGCTCGACTAAGTCCTCGCGGGTGCTCTGCGAGACCGCGAGGATCCGGTGCGCGCGACGCAAGCCGAGCGGCACGACGATCCTCATGCCGCGTCCACGCAGGCCCGCGTGCGCCTCGGGAACACGCGCGTAGATCAAATCGTGCACGGTCACCACCCGTCGGAAGGAGCCGCGCGCCGGCGCGGTGCTGGCGAGGCTGTGCATGAGCTGCACGCCCGCCCGAGCGCCGAGCCGCGGGAGCAGCGCCTGCTCGCCAAAGACCCACTGCTCGCGGCGGCGCGCGTTGACGGGCACGGTCACCGCGGGCAGCAGCTCGCCCCACGGTCCGCCGCCCGCGGCGGCGGCCTCGCGATTGACGAACGCCGTAAAGCGCAAACCGGGCGCGGAATCCAGCAGCGCGGGGATCAGCTCGCGCGCGAAGATCTCCATGCCTCCGGTCTCGTCGGGCACCAGGTAGACCAGATTGATCCCGATGTTTCCGATCACTGGCTCTAACCTTAGAGGCCTGCGCCCCGACCTTCGGCAATCGACTTGCAGGCTTCGAACGAGCTGACGATCGGCATCGATGCGCGCGCGGCGGCGGAGGTGCCCGCGGGCCGCGGCCGGGTGGTGCGCGAGCTGCTGCGCGCGTTGGCCGAGCGCGAGGACGACGGCCTGCGCTACGTGCTCTACACGCGCGTGCGGTGGCGCGAGCACGCGCTCGACGAGCGCTTTCGCTGGTGCGCGATCGAGGCGCGCGAACCGTGGTGGCATGCGCGCGCCGCGCGCCGCGCAAACCGCGAGTGCGAGGCGTTTCTGGCAACGAACTCGTATGTCACCTCGCGGTTCCTGCGCATCCCTTGCGTGCCGATCGTGCACGACCTCGTGGCCTTCGACCGCACGATGCGGCCCAATCGCCGTTCGCGCGTGATCGAGCAGCTGACGCTGGGTCCGGCCGCGCGTCGCGCGAGCGCGCTGATCGTGACGACGCACGTCACCGCGCAGCTCCTCGCGCGTCGCTACCCGAGCGTCGTGGAGCGCATCGTCCTCGCGCCACTCGGCGTGGCGCCCACACTTGAGGACGCTGGAGAAGCAACCGACGCGACGCTGCCGCCCCCGGGGTTCGTGTTAGCGGCGGGCACGCTGGAGCCGCGCAAGAATCTCCCACGTCTGGTGGAGGCCTACGGCAAGCTGCCGGCGTCGCTGCGCGAGCACCATCCGCTGGTCGTGGTGGGGGCACTGGGATGGGAGACCGGCGCGACGCTGGCGGCGCTGGACTCGCTCGGAGAGCAGGCGCTGAGGTTGGGCTACGTCTCCGATGCGACGCTCGCCGAGCTCTACCGTCGCTGCGCGGTGTTCTGCTACCCGTCGCTCGGAGAGGGCTTTGGACTGCCGGTGTTGGAGGCGATGTCCGCGGGCGCGGCGGTGCTCACGTCGAACCTCTCCTCGCTGCCCGAGGTCGGTGGGGACGCGGTCGCCTACGCCGATCCGTACGACGTCGCGGGCATCGCGGCGGCGCTGCGGGGAATACTCGAGGACGAGGCCGGGCGGGCCCGGCTCGGTGCTCGCGGACGCGAGCGGGCCGCGGACTTCTCCTGGCAGCGCTTCGCGGAGAGCGTGGCGCAGGTGATGGCGCGCGTCGCGCGCGGCGCTCCGGCGAGCGCAGCGAGCGAGCCCTCCGCGGCGCCGCCGGGCGCGCCGCCGCCGGGCGCGCCGCTCACGCGGGCTTGAGCGCTTCGAGCTCCGCGCGGATGTTCATCGCGGGGAAGCGGAACGCGAGGTACTTCTCGTAGGTCTCCGGCAGGCGGTTCGCGAGCCATCCCAGGCCGACCGCGCGAAAGGGGAGCCATAGGTCGAGACTGACGTGAATCGTGCGAAAGCGCACGGCGGTGTAGTGCTCGAAACGCGGCTGCGCCAGCGAGCGGATCGCGAGCGTCGAGAAATAGTGGCGGTGGGTGGGGTCGCCGTAGGCGAGTACCGAGGAGAAGTGCGGCGTGCGCAGCTGGATCCGCGCAGCGGGGCGCGCGATGCGGTGGAGTTCCTCGAACAGCCGGATCGGCTCGGCGACGTGCTCGAGCACGTCCTGCAACAGGATCTGATCGAAGCTGGAGTCCTCGATGGGGTAGGGAAACGCGTCGAGGTTGTGCACGATGTCCGCATCGGTGTCCGCGGAGATGTCGAGCCCGACCGCGCCGGGCGTCTTGGCGGAGCCGCAGCCGATGTCGAGGATCGCGCCGGGGCCACTGGGCCGCAGATCGAACTGGTGGGGGTCGGTCAGCCGGCCGAAGATGTCTTGTGCGGCGCCCACTGGCCGAACCCTAGCTGGCGTCGCCCCGGGCGCCTGCGGTCGCTGCTCGGTGGAGCGCTGCCGCGATCACGTTTCGAGCAGCCGGTCGTAGGCGCCGGCAAGCCGCTGCGCGGCGGCGCGCGTCGAGTAGCGCTCGATCACGGCGGCGGGCGCGGGGACGCGCGTCCCGGGAGGCCGGCTGAGCGGACCGGCGGCGAGTGCGCGCGCGATCCCCATCCAGTCTCCGGGCGCGAGGAGCTCGGAGACCGCGCCCGCGAGCACCTCGGGGATCGCGCCGTTGGTGGTCGTGATGATCGCGAGGCCCGCGGCGAGCGCCTCGATCAGGACGAACCCGAACTGCTCCTCCCAGAAGGCGTGGGGCACGTCGAAGGGGTGGTAGGCGGCGCCGGCGGAGGACTGGCTCGCGAGGACCATCGCGGAGGCCTCGGCGAACACGGCGGGCATCCGCTCGTAGGGAACGCCGCCGATCTCAACCGCGTCGCGCAGGCCGAGCTCGAGGGCGTGCTCGCGCAAGCGGCCCGCTTCGGGCCCGGAGCCGACGATCAGCAGGCGCGGCTTGACGACCTCTCCGTTGGCGAGCGTGACGATGCCGCGGTGCAATGCGGCCAGCGCGCGCAGCGCGTCGTGATGGCCCTTCTCCCACACCAGCCGGCCGGGCGAGACGATCGTGTGCGCACGGGGCGGGGGGTCGGGGGGCGCGACCGCGAAGCGCTCCACGTCGATCCCGGGAGAGCAAACTGTGATGCGCGCGTCCTCCACGCCCTCCAGGCGCAGCGTCGCGGCGGCGCGCGCGGTCGCGGCGAGGAACAGATCGGTCTCGGCCAGCACCTGCTCGCGGTAGCGGCGCGCGTGGCGATTGCGGTAGGCGCTCATCAGCGGCAGGGTCTCCCAGACGGTCTGCACGAGCTTGAAGCGGTGCGTGCGCTTGCGCTTGGCGGCCTCGGCGGCGAACCAGTAGGAGAGCTCCTCGGCGTGCACGATGTCGACCGCCTCGAAGCGCTCCTCGGCGTCGAGATAGCGGTCGCCGAGGAGCAGCGCGCCGGCGTCGCCGAGCGCGCCGCCGGGCAGCAGGTCGCGCAGCGCGCGAACCGGCTCCGGGCGCAGTCCCTGCGGAGCGGCGAAGCGGTTGGAGCCGGTCAGCAGAAAGGCGACCTGGTAGCGCTCGGGCAGCTCCTGCCAGGGGCGCAGCTCCCAGGGCGTGGCCTGGTGGCCGCGGACGATCAGGACGCGAGGCACGGGCGGGGAGGCTAGCGCGCGGCGATCGCGCGGCGGTAGCCGGCGAGGCTCGCGGCACCGGTGCGCTCCCAGGTGAAGTGCGCGACGCGCTCGTGCCCGCGTGCGCGCAGGCGCGCGGCGAGCACGGGATTGTCCAGCAGCTGGCCGATCGCGCGGGTGACCTCCTCCTGGCGCTCGGGGTCGAACAGCAGCGCGGCGTCGCCGGCGACCTCGGGCAGCGCGGAGACGTTCGAGCAGGCGACGGGGACTCCGTGGGCCATCGCCTCGAGGACCGGAATGCCAAAGCCCTCGATCAGCGAGGGCAGCGCGAAGACGGCACTGAGCCGGTAGAGATTCTCGAGCTCGGTGTCGGAGAGCCAATCGGGAAAGCGCACGCGTGCGGCGACATCGAGGTCTTGCGCGAGCGCGCGCAGCTCGGCCTCATGGGCGGTCGCGGCGCCGGGCAGCACCAGTACGACGTCGGGGTCGAGCGCGGGCAGCGCGCGGATCAGTCGTCCGAGGTTCTTGTAGGGCCGCTTCTGCGCGACGCACAGCACGACGCGCGCGTCGCGAAGCTCCAGGCGCGCGCGCAGCGCGCGCTCGGCGCTCGACTGTGCGGCGGTGGGGGCGTGGTCGATCGCCGCGGGAGCGTGGTCGAGCGCTGTGGGGGCGATGCCGGCGGCGTGGATGGCGAGCGGCGTGACGTCGATCCGCTCGCGCGGCACGCCGAGGGTGCGCACGAAATCCTCGGCGGCGGCCTGGGAGATCGCGAACACGCGATCGGCGTGTCGCAGGCAGTGGCGCACGAGCGTCAGCATCCGCTCGCGCGCGCGCGGCGAGGGTTCCCATTCGGGACCGCGGTGCAGCCAGATCAGATCGAGCAGCGAGACGACGCTCGCGACCCCGGGCGTGAGCACGGGACCGGTGTTCGCGGGGCTGTGCAGCACGTCTAGGCGGCGGGCGAGCGAGAGTAGGGGCAGCCCGGCGAATTGGGCTGCCAGATCGCGGGGCGAGCCGCCGAGCCCGATCGGCAGCGTCACCCAGCGCACGCTGGAGGCCCACGGCTCGCGGCGCAGCGCCGCGGGCGCGTCGCGCGTGACGAACACGTGGATCTCGGTCTGCGGCTCGGCCGTGAGCAGTGCGCCGGGTAGCTCGGTCGCGTAGCGACCGGCGCCGCCGGCGCGCTCGCCGAGGAACAGCAGGTTGAGGCCGACGCGCAGGGGCCTCATTGGGGTGCGGGCCGGTTGCGGCCGGGGCGCGGGATCAGCTCGACGATCTCCCCGGGCGTGGCGCGGGTAAGGAGGATCAGCAGGCCGTACAGCGCCAGCGTGAGCACCGTCAGGAGGAGCGAGGGCACGTCGAGCGCGAAGGCGAGCGCGGCGGCCGGGAGGGCTGCGAGGAGCACCTTGGGCAGGACATCAGACGCGGGCGCAGCTCGGGATAGCCGCGCGCGAACACCAGGAGATAGCCGACGGCGAGCGTGGACTCGCCGCAGAGCGTCGCGAGCGCCCGCCGCGGGCGCCGTGCGTGGCGGCGAGCACGGGGGTGAGTGCGCAGCTGACGAGCAGCGCGGCGCCGTTGACGAGCAGCAGCGCTTTGTAGGCTCCGGAGCGAGAGCAGCGCAAAGCCCCAGCCGGCGATCAGGAACGAGGCGATCATCGCGACGCCCATGATGCGCAGCACGGGGATCGACCCGGCGAACTCCGTGAATTTCGGCCCGGCGACGACTTTGATGATGAAGGGCGCGCCCGCGTAGATGCCGAGCGCGGCGGCGATCCCGAGGATCAGCGAGACCTCGAAGATCCGCTGCAGCGCGTAGGCGAGGCGCTCGCGGTCGTCGCGCGCGGCGCGCGCGAGCAGCGGCACGGTGCCGCTGACCAGCAGGCCGGGCACGGTGACGGTGATGACGAACACGCGGAACGCGAGGGCGTACTCGCCGCTTTGGTGGGAGGTGGTGGCGAGGCTTGTGATGATCTGCGCGGTGTACACGTAGAGCGCGCCGACGGCGGTCGCCAGCGAGAAGGCGATCGGTGGGGCGCAGCAGCGCGATCCAGCGACGCATTTGCAGGCTCATGCGCAGCGAGATCCGCCCCCGGACCATCACCGCGGTGATCGGCACGAGCACGAGGTAGACGACCAGCGTTACGGCGAGCAGGGGGAATACGCCGGCGCCGAGCGCGACGAGCGCGACGATCCCGATCACGGTCAGCATCTGGCGGGCGACTTCGAGCGCCGAGATGATGCCGAGGCGCAGTTCGGCGGCGAGCGGGATCGAGAGCGTGTGCTGCAGGACGAGCGCGACCATCGCGAGGCCGGCGACGACGGTGCCGGCGAGCAGCGCGAGGTCGTATCCGGCGAACACCGCGAACAGCGTCGCGCCGAGCACGCCGACGCAGCGTGAGCGCGACGCGCAGACCGAGCAGGTCGCGCATCAGCGTGTCGCGCTCGTCGCCTTCGAGCACCGCGAATTCGCGGGTGCCGGAGTTCGACATGCCGGCGTCGGTCACGAGCGAGACGACGGTCACGAGCGAGATCACGGTCGTATAGTGCGCCGAAGCGGGCGGCGCCGAGATGGCGGGTGAGCAGCGCCGACGGGAGCAGCGAGAGCGACGACGACGCGACGTAGCTGACCAGCCGCAGCACGCCGCCGCGGATGATCAGACCGCCGGCGGCGGGCGTGTCGAGCACGTCGCGCGCGGGCTCTCCCGCGGGGGACCGGTGGGCGTGAGCGCGGGTTCGCCGGCGTCGGAGGGGCCGCTCACCGCGCGTCGCTCCCAAGCGCGCGCGTAGCTCTCGAGCGTGCCCTGCGCGGTCGGCGCGCCAGGTGAACGTGGCCTCGCGTTCGCGCCCGCGCGCGGCGAGGCGCTCGGCGAGCGCGCGATCGCCGAGCAGCTCGAGCAGGGCGCGGGCGATGTCCGCGACGTCGAGCGGATCGAAGTAGCTGGCGGCGTCGCCGGCGACCTCGGGCAGCGCGGAGGCGCGCGAGCAGGCGACGGGAACGCCGCGGCGCATCGCCTCGAGGATCGGGATGCCGAAACCCTCGTTGATCGAGGCGAACACGAAGCAGCGGGCGAGCCGCGTAGAGGCCCTCGAGGTCGGGCGCGTCGACGTAGGCGGGAAAGGCGACGTTGGCGGTGATGCGGAGCTCGCGCGGCGAGCTCGCGCAGCTCGCGCTCGTGCGTGGTGGGGTTGCCGGGCATCACCAGCACGACGTCGGGCCACCGTGCGACCACGGCGGGTAGCGCTTCGACGAGGCGGCGCAGGTTCTTGTGGACCTTCTTCGCGGAGACCGTCAGGATCACGGGGCCGGCGCCGAGCTGCAGGCGCGCGCGCAGCTCGGCGGCGTCGGTGGGCTGCGCGTGCTCGTTCTCGCCGGCGGCGAGCGGCACGACGTCGATGCGCTCGGCGGCGACGTGTAAGTGCTCGACGACGTGCTCGGCGCCGGCCTGCGAGAGCGTGATCACGCGATCGGCGCGGCGCGCGACGGGCGGCACGAGCGCGCGCCAGAGGAGGATGGTCGCGGCCTCGCCGGGGTCGGGGGCGACGATCCAGGTGACGTCGGCGAGCGTGACGACGTTGACGGCGCGGGTGCGCAGCGGCGCGGTCAGGGCGACGCTGTGCAGCAGGTCGACGCGTCGTCCGGCGAGCACGCCGAGCAGCGTGAGCTCGCTGATCGCCTTCAGTGCCGCGACGGCCGAGCAGCGGATGCGTGATCAGCTCAACCTCAGCGCTCCAGCTTTCCTGCCGCAGGTACGCGGCGCCGCGCGGGCTGCAGAAGACGCTGAAGCGCACTTGCGGGAGCGAGCCGCACGAGCTCGGGTAGGAGCGCACGAACGTACGTGTCGAGGCCGCCCATGCGGGGCTCGAGGAATACTGCGTTTATCCCTATGCGGCGCGGAAAAGCGTGGTGGTTCATGTGAGCGGCACCGTAGCGCGCGCTCTCCCGGCCTACGCTCGCGCGGTCAGCGCGACGCGCAGCAGCGAGCGGTAGGCACGCGCCTGTCCCGCGGCGCGGGCGCGCTTGGCGGGCAGCAGCGCGATCAGACACAGTGTCGCCCAGGACAGCGCGATACAGGCCGCGAGCGCGGTGCGCGTGAGAATCGTGGGGAGTCCGCGCCGGCGCAGGTAGAGCAGCGCGCTCGCGACGAAGTGGGGGGAGGGAGCGAGCGACTCCTCGCCGCCGCCGCGCACCAGATGGCAAACGCGCGCGGCGGGCTCGAGCTCGATGGCCCAGCCGGCGCGCGCGACGCGCTGCTGCCACTCGGTCTCCTCGAGGTAGAGGAAGAAGTCCTCGTCGAACGGCCCGGCTTGCAGGTAGGCGGCGCGCCTGATCGCGAGCGCGGCTCCGCAAACGTGCAGGGGCGGCGCGCCCGCGCGCAGCGTGGCGGGGGACATCGCGTAGGGGTGCAGCTGCGGTGCGTAGGCGAGGGCGTAGCCGAGCGGCAGGCAGAGGTCGAGGCCGAGCGTGAGCAGGTTGGGGAAGCGGCGGTAGCCGTTGGGTGTGAGTCGGCCCTCGGCGTCCTCGAGCAGGGGCGCGAGGACGCCGGTCCGGGGATGCTCGCGCAAACGCGTCAGCATTCTCTTCAGCGCGCCCTCGCGAACTTCGGTGTCGGGATTAAGCAGGATCACGAGCTCGGCGCGGGTGTGGCGAAAGCCGGCGTTCACCCCGGCCGCGAAGCCGCCGTTCTCGGGCATCGCGATGACCTTGGCGGTGGGCAGCGCGGCACGCAGGCGGTCGAGGCTACCGTCGCGCGAATCGTTGTCGACGACGACCGTTTCCAGCTTCAGTCCGTTGCTGTGCGCGCGCACGGACTCCAGGCAGCGCTCGACGAGCGCGGCGGAGCGGTAGTTGACGATCACGATCGCGGCGTCGGCCTCGCGCTCACCTGCGGCCGCTTCGGCGTCTCGTGGGAGGGAGTGACCGGAGACGGACATCAGCTCGCAGCCTAGCGCCGCCGCAGTGGTGCGCTCCCTCCCGCACGAGTACTACCCGCGCGTGTTTAGCGCTCGTACACCCCCACGACATTCGAGCTCCCCGCGGCGAACGGGTAGTCGGCCTCGGCTTCGCAGAGCACCCGGAACTGATACTGCACGGGCCCCGGAAGATGGAAGCGGTAGGTGTAGCGAAAGCGTCCGCCGTCGCCGGCGCGCCCGCGAATCACGTGGAACTCGACCCAGCGGCCGCCGGGGGAGCGCGCCTCGAGCACGAGCTGCTTTCCGCCCGCGGGGATCGGGCCGCCGAGCAGCCGCCCACCGAAGCGGATCTCGCCGTCGGCGGAGGCGACGCGCGGCGCGATTCGCAGTTCGACGCCGGCGCGCAGGCTCAGTGTCAGGGTGCGCGTGGCGACAGGCGTCGGTGCGCCGAGATTGCTGCGGTAGGCGAAGCGCAGCTCACCCGAGGAGCTGCCACGGGGCAGCACGAGACTCCAGCGCCCCGCCGCGCCCGTGCGCGGCGTGGGCAGCGCACGCGCCTTGGCGCCGGAGTAGGCGGGTAGCTCGCTGACTTCGATCTGCGCATCCGCGATCGGCGCGCCGCCGGGCGCGGTGAGACGGCCTTCGACGGTGCGCACCGCGCCGTAGGCACCGCTCAGCCGCTCGCCCGAATGCCCCCGCCAGACCGCCGTCAACGTGGCCTGGTCGGATGCGTTCTCACCGTTTGCCGGCCCGGTCGCGGCGACCGCGCCGCTGACGGTGTCGGCGCCGGACCCCGCGGAGCCGCTGGAACCGGTGCCGCCGGACCCCGCAACGTCCGTGCCGCCCGTGCCACTTGAGCCCGTGCCGCCTGAGCCCGCGCCGTTCGAGCCGCTGCCACTGGAGCCCGTTTCGCCGGTGCCGCCAGCTGGAGTCGCTGAGTTGGCCACCGTGATTTTGCGATCCAGCACGGTCGTCGCGTTACCAGCCGCATCGAGCACACTCACCAGCAGGTCGTGCGGACCATTCGCGAGCGTCGTCGTATCGAACGGCAGGTCGACGCTCAACGCCGCCGGGCAGGGCTGCGTGTAGAGGAACGCCGGGAGGCCGTCCGTCGTCCCACCGACGTCGCGGCAGCGTCCTCCATCCGTTTCGGGGATCACCGTGCTGACCACCGCGCCGTCGACCCTAAAGATCACCTCGTAAACCCCCGAGCCGCTGTCGCTCGCCTCGAACGCGACATCGCTCGTGCCGCTCACGGTTGGGGATTCCGCAAGGCTGCCCGCGACCGTGGAGACCGTGGGGCTTTCGGTCTGGGAGAGCACCAGGTCCGCGCCGAAGAGCTCGATGGTGGCGGCGTAACCCTCTTTACCCCCAGCGGCAGCGGCACACGACGCGACCAACGAGGCACAAGAAACGTTCAAGTAGAGATGCCTGCCGCCCAGGGCACTCTCGGGTACCTCGACACGATTTTCCGACGCCAAGGGTTCTGTGAAGCTACCTTCATGAGGACATTTTTTTGATCCACATTCTTCAAAGACTTCCGTTTCGGAGCCGGAATCAGCAATCCCCGCCAGCCAGAAGGTGTATGCGGTTTCTGGGTTGGAGAGAGCCACTGTTTCACCTGCTCGCAATAGGGTCGCCCCCGAGATCGTCTCGCTAGCTGGGGCTTCAAATGCCCAAGTAGCTTTGTCGGTCTCAGCAGGATGAGCGACATGGGCGTCCATCCCCGCAATCAGCCCACCTCCGGCTTCCGGGCACGTGTCCAAAGTTATGTCCTCGCCGGAGTGCGTCCCTTCGCTCCACCCATCCGTCGGCGCGACACCTCCGCTGGGGGTGCGGCACGAGTAGACGTGGTACTCCCCCGCGTACGCGCGCGCGGCGGGGCCGGCAAACGCGACTACAACCATCAGGCCCGTCGCGGTCGCGAGGGCCGCGCGCGCGAAAGCGGCGATGCGTGCGTGCGTGCACATGTTCTTCCTCCGTAATCTCGGCATCGGTGTTGACCGCGCGCGACGGCGCGACCTCGAATCGGGCGGTCCCACGTGGAACCTCCTCGTCGGTATGTCGCTCCGGGCTGGTCGGTGACCCCCCCTGCAATTTCTTCGGCGCGAGAGACGGGACGATGCGAGATGATGGAACCGGCTTGGACGGATGTCCGGGAGGCGTCTATATCTAGACGGCGGCGAAGCGCAGCGGCAACTCGGCGAGGCCGTAGATGCCGGTGATCCCCTCGTAGACGGGCTCGCCGGCGAGCTCCAGCTGGGGCATGCGGGGCGCGAGGAACGCGAGCGCCTCCTCGAGCTCGACACGGGCGAGGTTGGCGCCGAGGCAGTAGTGCACGCCGGCGCCGAACGTCAACGTACGCGTGCGCGTGCGCGCGGCGGTGATGTCGAACCGATCGGGATCGCTCTCGGCGGCGACGGCGGCGGGCAGGTCGCGGTTGCCGGTGAAGGCGCAGACCATCACGATCGTCTCGGCGGGAAACACGACGTCGCGGAACGTGAGCTCCTCGACGACGATGCGCGCGGAGAAGGGCGTAATGGGCTCGAAGCGCAGCACCTCCTCGACGGCGCGCGCGGCGAGCTCGGGGCGCGCGGCGAGCAGCGCCCACTGCTGGGGATGCTCGGCGAAGAGGCGCAGCGCGTGCGCGAGCTGACTCTGCGTGGTATCGACGCCGCCGACGAGCACGTTGAGCACGAGATTCACGCACTCGACGTCGGACAGCCGCGCTACCTGGCGACCGGCCTCATCGACGCCGCTCGCGGCGATCAAGGCGGAGATCAGGTCATCGCCGGGGCTCTCGCGGCGCGCGCGCAGCAGTGCCCAGGCGTACTCGTAGAACTCGGCCACCGCGGCCTCGATCGCGGCGCGCTCGTTCGCCATCGAGACCGCGTCGAACTGGCGCTGAATCCAGTTCGACCAGTGGTGCAGGCGCGGCGCGTCCTGCAGCGGCGCGCCCATGAAATGCGCAATTGCCTGTGACGGATAGGGCTTCGCAAATGTCTCCACGAACTCGCATTCGCCGGGCGCTCGAGCCCCTCCCACAACTTGCTGAGCAGCTCGCGCATGAGGGGTCGGTAGCGCTCGACCGCGCGCGGTGGAGCGCGGGGTTCACGAGGCTGCGCAGACGCGGTGGTCGGAGCCGTTGACGTGCAGGATGTTGCGCCGCATCTGCTCGTAGAGCGGCCCCTCGCGGACGTCGAACATCTCCGCGATCTTCAGGCCGGGAAAGATCGCGGAGCGGGTGCGCAGGAAGAACTCACCGGCCTCGTGATCGAGCGCGAAATAGCCGAAGGGCCCCGCGGCCAGCCAGCCCTGCGCGCGCAGCTCGCGCATCGCGGCGTGGAAACGCGCGCCCCGCAACTGCGGGTCGGTGTAGTCCAGGCGCGGCAGCTCGAGCTCATCGACGCGCGTCATCGACGCGAAGCTATCAGCACGCGGCATCCCTGCCGCGTCCGCTGGGGCCTCCGGCCTCGCTCCCTCGACTGCTGAGCGTCCGAGGATCCCCGCCTCGGACGCCTTCGGTACTACTCCTCAGAAACTTCTATTTCTTCGGATGAACCGTCTGCTTGAGACCCGCTCCGGGGGTGAACTTCGGGGCCTTGGATGCTTTGATCTTGACTTTCTCACCGGTGCGCGGGTTCACTCCCTGACGCGCGGCGCGTTTCACGACGGAGAACTTGCCGAAGCCGGTGATGACGACCTCGTCGCCTTTCTTGAGCGTCTTGCCAACGGTGCCCACGAACGACTCGATCGCACGCGAGGCATCGGCTTTGGAGAGACCGCTGTCGGCGGAAACCGCCTCGACCAGCTGAGTCTTGTTCATGAACTAACTTCCTTTCGGTTGTATGGGCAAAGCACGAGCGCGCAAGAGTAGCGCGCGCGGACACAGAAAGACCGCTTGCCTGCACGGGATGCCCGTCTTTGGCAGCCCTCCGGCGCTCACCGAAGAGGAGGATTAGACGCTTACGCGTCCGGATTGGCGCGAGCGGATGCGAGTGACGGCGCCTGGAGTGCCTGCGTTCGCGCCAGCTTCTTACCCGGGTTCAAGAGGCTCTTGGGGTCGAATGCGCGCTTGATCTCCTCGTGCAAGCCGAGCGCTCGTGCGGGCCACTGCCGGGCGAGCTGCCCACCCTTGAGCGAGCCGACGCCGTGCTCGCCGCTGATCGCACCACCGAGCGCGACGGCGAGCGCGAACAGCTCGTCGGCCGCACGCGCGGCCGCCGCGAGCTCGTTCTCGGAATGGGGGTCAACGAGCAGATTGGCGTGCATGTTGCCGTCGGCGCCGTGGCCCCACGCACAGCCGCGCAGGCCGTGGCGCGCCGCGATTTCCGCGAAGCGCTCGAGCGCCTCGGCGAGGCGCTCGACGGGGACGACGACATCCTCGCTGACCTTCCCGCCGCGCACCGCGCTGACCGCCCCGGAGATGCGATCGCGCCAGCGCCACAGCGCGTCGCGGTCGGGCGCACGCAGCTCGATCGCGGAGGACTCCAGCACGGCCACCAGCTCCGCGTGCTCCGCGCGCGCCTGCTCGCGCGTCCCGTCGACCTCGACGAGCAGCGCGAACTGGGCGCCGGGGGGAAGCTCCATGTTCCCCTCTTCCCACGCCCGCGCCGCGATTCGCAGTGCGGTGCCGTCGATGAAGTCGAGCGCCGCCGGCTGCACGCCGGCGGCGAACAGTTCGAGGATCGCGGCGCAGCCCGCGGCGCCCGAGCGATGGAACGCGACCAGCGCCAGCGCCTCCTGCGGCGCGGGCATCAGTTGCAGGTGCACCGCGGTGACGATTCCGAGGGTGCCCTCCGAGCCGACGAGCAGGCTCTTGAGGTCGTAGCCGCCGACGTCCTTGCGATAGGGACCGCCGACCTCAATCAGCTCGCCCGGCGCGACGGCGACCTCGAGTCCGGTCACCCAGTTGCCGGTGACCCCGTACTTGCACGCGTGCGGGCCACCGGCGTTGGTGGCGACGTTGCCGCCGATCTGCGACTGCTCCGCGGCACCGGGGTCCGGGGGAAAGCAGAGCCCGTTCTCGCGCGCGAGGCGCTGCACCTCGGCGGTGCGTAGACCGGCCTCGACGTGCATCCGCCAGAGGCCGGGCTCGAGCGCGCGGATCGTGCGCACGCGCTCCAGCGAGCAGACCACGCCGCCTTCCAGCGGGACCGCCCCACCCGCCAGCCCGGTGCCGCCGCCGCGCGGGATCAGCGGCACCTCGTGCTCGTAGCAGAGCGCGAGCACCGCCGCGACCTCCGCGGCGCTGCGCGGCCGCACCACGGAGATCGGCGCGCCCGCGCAACCCGCGCGCGCTGGTCGCGTCCTGTTCGTAGTGCGCGACACCGGGTCCATCGCCCGCGAGCACGTGCTCGGAGCCGAGCAGCTGCGCGAGCTCCCTCTCCAGCGCCGCGATGTCGCCGCCCCCGTACACGCTCATCCCGCGGGGAGGGGCGCGGGCGGGGATCCCTCCAGCAGCCCCGCGACCAGCTCGCGGGCGAGCGCCGCGGCGCGCGCGCGATCCCCGCGCAGGGGACCGTGCAGCAGGCGGTGCGACTCGTTCTCGACGCTCATCGCACCGGTGTACCCGATCGCGTCGAGCGCGTCAAACAACTCGGGCCACGGAACCGCGCCCTCACCGGGCAGCAGGAACGTAAAGTCCTCGCCCTCCACACCCGTCTCGCTGGGGGCCCCGCCGCGCGAGCGCGCGCCCGCGCGTATGCGCGCGGCGGGTCCGCTGGCGCCAAACGCATCCTTGAGGTGCACGTGCGCGATGCGCCCGCCCCAAGCGCGCACCGCGCCGGGGATGTCATCGCCGCAGAGCACGTGGTGGCTGGGGTCGAAGTTGACGGCCAGCGCCGCGCAGTCCAGCGCGGCGAGCAGGTGCTCGGCGCGGTAGCGCCCGTGCGCGAGCGTCCCCCAGCAGGGCTCCAGCGCGACCCGCACGCTCTCTTCTTCGGCGCGGTCGAGTACCCGCTCGAGCGCGCGCAGCGCGAGCTCCCAGGCGTGCGCCTCGCTGAGATCGACACCGACGCGTGCCGCGCCGGGCTCCCACGGGTTCGGGCCGCTGAGCACCCCGATCGAGTCGATCTCGGCGTGCGCGCAGGCCAGCACGGCGCACTCCGTGCGGCGCACGCGCTCCTCCCAGAGGTCCGCGTCGAGCGTCACGTGGTCCTGGTGGACCATCAGCTGCGGAACCTGCAGGCCCGCCGCGTGCGCCTGCTCGACGATCTCAACGAGGCGCTGGGGCGAGTCGCGCAGCGGGTCGAACTGCTCCATCGTCCAGTCCACCGCCCCGTAGCCCGCGCCGGCCACGAGCGCGACGATCTGGGCCGCCGAGCGCCCGCCCATGTCGGCGGCGACGTAGCCGATCGCGCGGTCCACCATCGATGTCGCCCCGCGGGCGGCACTCGCGGCGGCGCTCATCGCACCGACTCCGCGGCATCGCTGCGCTCGCGCTCCTCGCGCGCGGCGGCGAACCCCCCACCGTGGTGCAGGTAGACGGTCTGTTGCTCGGTGAAGAAGCGCACGGCCTCGGCGCCCTGCTCGCGCCAGCCCGACGCCGAGGAGGCCTTCAGGCCGCCGAAGGGCATGTGCGGATCCCCGCCGGGGGTGGGGCGGTTGACGTGCACCATGCCGGCGTGACTGCGCGCGACGAACTCGAAGGCGCGGTGCAGGTCGTTCGTGCAGATCGACGCGGAGAGCCCGAAGGGCACCGCGTTGGCGAGCGCGATCGCGGCGTCGAGGTCGCGTGCGGACTGCACGGTGCAGACGGGGCCGAAGACCTCCTCCTCGAGCACCCGCATCCCCGCGCGCACGTCGGCGAGCACGGTCGGCGCGAGGAAGCTGCCGTGGCGCAGCTCGCCATCGGCGCGCTCGCCACCGCTGAGCACCGCCGCGCCGCAATCGCGCGCTTGGGCAACCGCGTCGAGCACGCCCTCCAGGGCGCCGGAGTCGATCAGCGGTGGTACCTGCGCGCCTTTGGTGACCCCGGCGCCGAGCACCAGCTCCCGTGCGCGCGCCGCGAAGGCCGCGAGCACGGTCTCGTACAGCGGCCGCTCGACGATCAGCCGCCGCGTCGCGGTGCACTTCTGCCCGGCGGCCGCGAACGCGCCCTCGCACGCCAGCTCGACGGCCCGCGTGGGGTCGGCGTCGGCGAGCACGATCAGCGGGTTGTTGCCGCCGAGCTCGCCCTGGAAGCGCACGCGTCCGCCGACGCGCCGCGCGAGCTGACGCCCGACGTGGGTCGAGCCCGTGAATGAGAGCGCGCGCACGTGGGGATCGTCGGCCAGCGCGAGACCGACCTCGGCACCGCCGAGCGCGACCTGCACGACGTCTGCCGGCACCCCGGCCTCGTGGAGCGCCGCGACCAGCTCCAGCACCGCTCCGGGTGCCGCGGAGGATGGCTTGATCACCACCGCGTTGCCCGCGGCGAGCGCCGGCGCGAGCTTCCACGCGGGGATCGCGATCGGGAAGTTCCAGGGTGTGATCAGCCCCACGACCCCCAGCGGTCGACGGCGCGTGAACGCGAGCGTTCCCGCCTGCGCGGCGTCCGCGAGCTCGCCACCGAGACGCTCGGCCTCGCCGGCGTGGAAGTGCAGCACGGCCGCCGCGCGCTGCACCTCGCCGCTGGCGTCGGCGAGCAGCTTGCCCTCCTCCGCGACGATCCGCTGCGCGAGCTGCCGACCGCGCCGCCGGAGGAGGTCGGCGGCGCGGTGCAGCAGCTCCCCCCGGCGCGGTCCGGGCAGACCGCCCCAGCGAGGCTGAGCGCTGGCGGCGCGGGCGCAGATCGCCGCCACGTCCGCCGGCCCGTGAGCTGTGTAAGTCGCGACGACCTCGCGCGCATCGGCGGGGTTGCGGCAGACGATCGTCGTGGGCATCACGCGCCCGCCGGTGTCGCACCCGCGGCCCTCGCACCGGCGGCCCGCTCGCTCGCGGCCGTCGCGCCGGCCGGCGCGCCGCTGGCCACGCGCGCGTCCTGCGCCAGGTAGGCGGGCTTTGGCAGATCCCAGAAACCGGCGTTGATGCCCTCGGTCGCGCGGGGGTCGCGCGCGAGCATCGCCTCGACGACGACCGGCCCCTCGGTGCGCAGTGCGGCTTGCAGTGCGGGGCGCAACTGCTCGAGCTCGGTGACCTTGAAGGCGCTCGCGCCGAAGCCGGTGGCGATCGCCGCGAAGTCGGGGCTCACCAGCTCGCCGCCGCGGCGGCGGCGAAATTCGACGGCGAAGTCGCGCTCGGCGCCGAACATACCGCGCTGGAAGTCGCGGATCGAGGTCCAGCCGACGTTGTTGAGCACGAGATACACGACCGACAGGCCCTCCTGGACGGCCAGCGCGAGCTCCTGGATGCTCATCAGAGAAGTCCCCATCACCGGCGACGCCGACGACGGGCACGTCGGGCATCGCGAGCTTCGCGCCGATCGCGGCGGGCACGGTGAAGCCCATCGTCGAGTAGCCACCGGGCGTGATCCACGTGCGGGGCTCGTAGGAGACGAACTCCTGGAACATCTGGATCTGGGGGTGTCCGGCGGATGCGATCACGATGGCCTCGCGCGGGAGCACCTTGCGCAGCGTGTGGATCGCCTGCGACATCGAGAGCACGCCGGGATCCCAGCGCTCGCGAATCATCGCGCGCCAGCGTCCCTTCCAGGAGGCGGACTCGAGGATGTACTCGCGCCGGTCGGGCATCCGCTCGCGGTGCTCCTCGAGCGCCTGCGCGAGGGCCTCCAGTGCGGGGCGCGCGTCGGCGACCACGCCGACCTCGACGGGATAGTTCTTGCCGATCTCGCGCGGATCGACATCGATCTGCAGGATCCGCGTGGGCGGCACCGAGAAGGACTCGCCGTGCTTATAGGAGCTGGCGGTCTGCTCGGCAAAGCGCGTCCCCACCGCGAGCAGCACGTCGGCCTCGCGCGAGAAGTGGTTGCCGCAGATCGTGCCGTTCGCGCCGGTGTGCTCGGCGGCCAGCGGGTGGTCCTCGGGGAACACGCCCTTGCCCATCATCGTCGCGAGCACCGGCGCCTGCGCGAGTTCGGCGACCCGCCGCAGCTCGGCGTGCGCGCCGGCCTGGATGCAGCCGCCGCCCGCCAGGATCACCGGCCGCTGCGCGCCGGCGAGCGCCGCCGCGATCCGCTCGATGCCCTGTGGATCGGGGTGCGCGGCGGGATGCGTCGCGCTGTGCACGCCGGCGTCGAGGCGGTGGCCTTCGCCGGTGAGCGCTTGCACGTCGATCGGCACGTCGATGTGCACTGGCCCCGGCCGCCCGCCCAGCGCGACGTTGAACGCGCGGTGCAGCGCGCGCGGGAGCTGGTCGACGCGGTGCACCGAGAAGCCGCGCTTGACCACCGGGCGCAGCACGCTGGGGAAATCGGCGTCGTGCTGGCGCTCGAGCTCTTGCAGCACGCCGGTGCCGTCCATGTAGCTCTGCACGCCGCCGGTGATCGCGATCACGGCCTGCGAGTCGACGTACGCGGTGGCGAGCGCCATCGTCATGTTCGCCGACCCGGGGCCGATCGAGGTGAGCGTCGCCAGCGGCCGACCGCAGGCGCGGAAGTACGCGTCCGCGATGTGTCCCGCGGACTGCTCGTGGCGCGCCTGCAGCACGGTGATGCGATCGGCGCGGTCCTTGAAGGCGTCGAAGATGCCCATGTCGCCGTGGCCGGGAATTCCGCACACGTAGGGCACGCCCTGGTCGATCAAATAGTCGGCGATCGAGCTCGCCGCCGGTTCTCGCGCTCATGATGCCCTCCTCTGCGTGCTGGGGTGTGCTCGGCCTCGACAGCGGGTGTGCGCGCGGCCTCGACATCGGCGCCGCCGTCGGCGCCGATCTGGGCGCGCAGCAGCTCCTCGGTGATCAACAGATGGCGCTCCATTGCCTGCGCGGCGCGCGCGGCGCGCCCGTCGCGAGCGGCCTCGTAGATCGCCTGGTGCTCGGCAACGATCGCGCGCAGGTCGCGGGTGCGCCCGACGGTGGACAGACCGCGCACGCGCGTCTGGTCGCGCAGGGAGTCCACGACGGCGATCAGGCGCGCATTGCCGAGTACCTCCAGCGGCACGCGGTGGAACGCGCGGTCGTGGTGCATGAACGTGCGCTCGTCCTCGAGGTTGGCGCGCATCGCCGCGAGCTCACGCGCGAGCGCGCGCACGTCGCGGACGGCGAAACGCAGGACGGCCTCGCGCATCGCGGGGATCTCGACCATGCGCCGCAACTGGAAGATCTCGAGGATGTCGTGCCCCTTGCTGTCGTTGACGCGCACGCCGCGGCTGCGCTCGAAGACGACGAGCCCCTCCTTGGCGAGGTCGACGAGCGCCTCGCGCACCGGCGTGCGCGAGATCCCGAGCGCCTCCGAGAGCGCACGCACCGAGGTCAGCGAGCCCGCCTGCAGGCGCCCCTCGACGATCGCGCTGCGCAGCTCCTCGCGCGCCTGCGCGCTGAGCCCGCGGTGGTGACTGATCGGCGAGAGTCCGCCCTCCAGCGGCAGCGGCAGCTCGTCGAAGGCCAGGTCGCTCATCCTCGCGCGCTCCGGGCGGACTCCCCCGCAGCCAGCGCGTCGTCGGCGCGTGCCCCCGCCGCGCTATGCGGGTGCGCGGCACTGGCCGCGCCGCGCGCGCCCGTGAGCGCGTAGACGCGCTCGATCAGCTCGACCACGGCGCGTCCCTCGCGGCCGTCGACCGGCAGCGGTGCGCCGTTCACGAGCGCGCGCGCGAACCCCTGCACGCTCGCGTGGACCGACTCCTCCCAGCCGCCGGGCGGGACGTGCTCGTCGTGCCACGCGCCGTCGTAGCGGCGCAGCGCGGGGCCGGTGCGAAAGCCCTCGAAGTCGGCCTCGCAACCGGAGAGGTAGAGCATCCCTGCGGCGCGACAGATCTCGATCGCGTCGTCGAAGGCGCCGGGCGGGCAGTGGTAGTTGGCCTCGATCACACCGAGCGCGCCGGAGGCGAAGCGCAGCAGCACGACCGCGGGATCCTCACCGCGATCGCGTGGCGCGTCGGCCATTGCGGCGACCTCGCAGACCTCGCCGCACAGCGCGCGGGCCATGTAGAAGCGATGCACGCCGGCGTCGAAGAGTAGACCGCCGCCGGTCACCGCGGGGTCCGCGCGCCAGCCCGCGAACTTGCCGCCGATGCCGAGGCGCAGGCGCAGCAGCAGCGGCCGGCCGAGCGCGCCGCTGCGCACCAGCTGGCAGGCGCGCACGTGCGGCGGATAGAAGAGCTGGTTGTGCGAGATGCCAACGCGCACCCCCGCGCACGCGGCGGCGTCGAGCATCTCATCGCATTCGGCGACACTCAGCGCCATCGGCTTCTCCAGCAGCACGTGCTTGCCGGCCGCGATCGCCGCGAGCGCGATCTCGCGGTGCAGGCTGTGCGGCACGCAGACGCTGATCGCGTCCACACACGGATCCGCGAGCAGGTCCGCGAGCGTCGCGCGCTCCGCGGCGCCAGTCGCGGCGGCGCTCGCCGCTCGCAACGACCGATCGACGTCGGTGACCGCGCGCACCCGCGCCAGTTCGGGAGCGCCCTGAAAGCCGCGCAGGTGCACCTGGCCGATCTCGCCGAGGCCGACGACGCCGATGCCGATCGGGCGGGTCTCAGCCATCGAGGCCCCGCAGTTCGTGGACCTCCTCGGCGAGCGTGCCGGACACCGAGGCGAGCTCCGCCGGGCGCATCTCGGGCACGGCGGCGCGTTTGGTGCGCAGCGCCCACCACGCGTAGACCGTGAACAGCGCCCCGATCCCTAGCGCGACCGCGAAGTAGCCGGCGACGTAGTAGTTGGCGCTGGGCAGCAGGTAGGCGAGGATCACCGCCAGGCACCACGCGACGGCGAGCACCGAGACCGGGATCAGCCAGCGGCCGAGACCGAAGTGGTCGGCGGGCGCCTCGGGGATGCGCTGCTTGAAGTGCCCCCAGATCACCCCGATGATCGTGCTGCCGTAGGTGAAGTAGTAGGCGACAGCCGCCATCGAAACGATCCGGAAGATTTTCCCGGCGCCGGCGAGGTTGATGATCAGGCAGACGACCCACAGCACGACGATCGCGACGATCGGCGTGCGGAAGCGCACGTTGACGCGCGCGAGCTGGCCGGAGAACGGCAGCATGTGGTCGCGCGAGACAGAGAAGATCAGGCGCGTGGCGACCGCGATGTTGGCGATGATGCAGCCCATCATCGAGCCGAACGCGACGATCTTGAAGAGGACGCCGACGAACGATCCGAGGTGCACGTCGACGACCCAGAAGATCGTGTTCGTGCGTTCCAGCGCCGAGGGGATCGAGCCCTTGATCGCGGCGACGAAGATCCACATCACGACGAAGCCGGCGATCCCCGAGACGATCACCGCGCGCAGCATCGCGCGCGGCGCGACCTTGCGCGGGTTCTTAGTCTCCTCGGCGAGGTCCGCCGAGGCCTCCCAGCCGAGGAGCGAGAGGATCGGCAGCAGCGAGGCGAGGATGTAATTCACACCTGGCGTATGTGCGCCGGTAACTGCGCCGGCGCCGTTGTTGTTGACGATCACACCGAGGCCCTGGGTGTCTTTGAAGAACAGCACGACACCGATCACCAGCAGCACCGTGATCGCACCGGTCCCCACGATCTCGGCCATCGCGAAACCATTATTCATGCGGCTCGCGAGGCGGATGCCGACGATGTTCACGATGAACCCCAGCGAGAGCGCGCCGGCGGACAGGTAGGCAGCGTTCTGCGCGCTCGCTTCCAGTCCGAATTCCGGCGCGTAGACCGATCCGAGCAGCACCCCAATCGAGACCGCGCCGGTGGTGAAGGTGATGATTCCGAAGACCGCCACGACCCAGCCGTAGTAGGGGTTGGTGATGCGACTGGCCCACTGGTAGGCGTAGCCGGTCACCGGGATACGCGCGGCCATGTGCATGAACACCGCCAGCACCGGCAGCACGCCGATGAGCGCGAGCAGCCAGAACCAGGTTGAGACGGCGCCCACCTGCAGCAGTACCGGCTGGAAGAGCCCTACGATCGAGCCGGTGATCGTGATCATCGAGAACGCCAGGCAGAACGAGGTGAACGAGGACATCGTGCGCCGCAGCCGCTGCGGATAGCCGAAGCGGACCAGATCATCCTCGTCTCCCAGGTCGCGCGGCATGGAGGGCGTCGCAGCCGACGCCGGTGTGACAGACATCAGTGAATCTCCTCTCCCCGCAGGGTGATGACGGAGCTGGTGTCGACCAGCTCCTGGAAGTCCTCGCCGATCGCGACCATCGGGCCGGTGCTGGTGACCCGCTTCCAGGTCTCCCAGTCGGCGACGTCGACGTGCTCGACGATCGTGTAGTGACTCGCGCCGTCGGGATCCTCGACCGTGAAGACGCGATACTCGGAGATGCCCTCGCAGCCCTTCAAAGTGGGCTGGTCGCGCGTGCGCGACCACTCGCGATAGCGCTCCGGTGTGACCCCCTCACGCAGGCGATAGAGCAAGAACAACTTCATCGCGAGACCTCCTTGATCGCGGGGGTGCAACCGAGTACGCGATCGAGCTGGTCGCGCATCAGGCGGTGGCCGGCGAGCGGATCGACCGCGGGGCGACCGAGGACGAACGTGGCCTGCTCGTCGCAGAGCGTCGTGTTGGCGGGCAGCTTCAGTCGCGTGTGCTCACCGCAGGCGGCGAGAAAGGCGGCGGTGCTGCCGTCGCGCACGAGCCCCGGATCGCAGTCGAAGGCGCACGCCAGCAGGCGTAGGTAGTCACGCCGGTTGAGCGCGTCGGGCCCGGCGGTGTTGTAGATGCCCTCGCACTCCTGCGCGATCAGCTCGCAGACGCGCTGGGCGTAGTCCCAGGCGTAGGTTGGGGACTGATAGATGTCGGCCGGCGCCGGCAGCGGTTGGCCGACGCGCAGCTGCGCGACCCAGCGCAGCGCGAGGCTCGAGCGCTCCCAGACGTGACGAGCATGCGCCGCTGGGCCCCTCCACTGTGAGTGCGAAGTACCCGCAAGATGGGCGCTCGCCTCACCGCCATCGTTGACATCGCGTCCGTTCCTGCGCGCGGCGGAGGGCACCGAGAGGTTGACCCCGTAGACGTTCGCGGGCCGCGTGATCAGCCAGCGACCGTGGAAGTCCTGCACGGTGAGCTCCGCCGCAAGCTTGGAGCGCCCGTAGGCGTTGACGGGCTCGGTCGGATCGTGCTCACTCCAGCACTGACCTAGCGGTCGGTGGCCGCTGAAGACCCAGTCGGAGGAGACCAGCACGTAGTGCGCGCGTACCGCGCGCGCGGCGCCCAGGGTGTGCTCGGCGCCGAGCTGATTGAGTTGCGCCAGGCGCGGCTCGCGCTCCAGGCGGCCGAGCTCGACGCTCGCGGCCGCGTGCACGAGCACGTCCGGTTCGAACTCTTCGGCCAATGCGACGCAGGCGTGGCGGTCATTCACATCCAGCCGCGCGGTGCGCGCGCCCGGTACCCGCACGGGGGTCTCACACCAAGTCCCGAGCACCCGCCAGCTCTGCTGGACGGCGGCCGCCGCGAGGTTCGAGCCGACGAGCCCACTCACGCCGGTGACGAGCAGCCTCATCGGAAATGCCTTTCGCAGTCGCTGAGCGTCTCGTCGAGGATCGCGCAGATCTCGTGCACGTCCGCGGCGCCGATCGTCACCGCGGGCTTGAGCTTGAGCACGTTGCCGCGCGGTGGCGGAAACGTCGGCCCGGTGCGCCCCAGGATCAGGCCGCGCTCCAGAGCGCGGTGCACGACCCAGTCGGCCTCCTCGTAAGCGTGCTCCTTGGTCGCGCGGTCGCGTACCAACTCCACCCCGATCATCAACCCCAAGACCCGCACGTCGCCGATCAGCGGATGGCACTCGTAGAGCTCGCCGAGACGCTCGCCGAAGAGCTCGCCCATCGCGCGCGCGTTGGCCGGCAGCTCGTCGCGCTGCATCACTTCGATCATCCGCAGGCTCGCCGCGGCGGCGACGGGGTGCCCGATCTCGGTGAACCCGTACTCCCACGGCGCGAGCTCGCAGAAGCGCTCGTTGACGAGCACCGCCGACATCGGGAAGCCGCCGCCGAAGGCCTTGCCGAGCACGATCATGTCGGGCTGCACGCCGTAGTGCTCGACCGCGAACAGCTCGCCGCAGCGCGCCCATGCGGTCTGCACCTCGTCGACGATCAGCGCGCAGCCCTGGCGATCGCAGATCTCGCGCAGCACTTGCAGGTAGCCCTCGGGCGCGGGCACCATGCCGCCGTTGCCCTGGTAGGGCTCGACGATCACGCCGGCGACAGCGCCTTCGGAGCCCTCGACGATCATCTGCTCGACGAAGCGCGCGCAGAACAGCTCGCAGGAGGGGTACTCCAGCCCGAAGGGGCAGCGGTAGCAGTTGAAGTTCGGCACCCGCACCTGCCGCGGGAGGTAGCGCTCCAGGCCGCGCTTGGCGCCCTCGTACATGCCGGGGTGGGTATAGGAGAGCGCGATCGTCGCGAAAGTGCGCCCGTGGTAGGCCTGGAAGAGCGAGACGAACTCGTCGCGCCCGGTGGAGCGCATCGCCATGTGCATCGCGCCCTCCACGGCGTCCGAACCGGAGAGCCCGAAGAGCACCTTGCGCAATCCTCCCGGAGCGATTTCGGCGACCTTCTGCGCGAGCAGCGCGCGCGGCAGCGAGTTGTACAGCGGCGCGGTCCACTCCGCGCGCGAGAGCTGTTCGATCGCAGCATCCGCGATCTCCGGGTTGCGGAAGCCCAAATTGACAACCCACTCCCCGGAGATCGCGTCCAGATACTCCCTGCCGTCCGCGTCCCACACCCTGAGTCCCTCGGCGTGATCGACCGCCAAGGGCTCGTCCCCCATCGGCTTGATCTGGAAGCGCGCCGTCAGGTCATTGACCTGACGCTGGGAATATCCCAGCCGATCCATGGCTGTGCACCTACCCCTCTAATCCCTCTGTCTGTCTGCTTCTACCCCGGATGCGTCGCATGTGGCATGCCACACATCACACTTGACAACATACGCCCTTCTGCGTCTTTGTCAAGGACAAAAAGAAATATTCTTTATGCGAATCGCCTGATTAGTGTGAAGCGCGCGCAGCGGCGGCGTGGGGTAAAAACGCGTCGGTGCCGTAGCGCGCGAACGACACCGGCGCGGAGATCAGACTGTTGTCAACCATCCAGCGTGAGAGCGCCGCGATGTGCGCCGGCTGGAGCGTCCCGAAGGGCACCGCGCCGCCGTCGGCGAACAGTGGCAGGTAGGCCTGTAGCGAGGCCGCGGTGAGCGCGCGCGGCAACGAGGGGTTCAGGCGCAGCAGGTCGCCGAGACTGCGCGGGGGGTCGCGCAGGGTGTCTTCGTAGCCGCGCACGGTCGCCGCCAGGAAGTCGCGGATCAGCGCGGGATTCGTCGCGAGCAGATCCTGACTGGTGAAGGCCACGAGGCCCGGGTAGGCGGGGCCGCCCTCGCGATCCAGCCAAAAGGGCGTGATCGGGTGGCCGGCGACCTGCAACTGCACGCCGTCATCGGGGACGAATCCGGTAAACGCGGCGATGCGCCCGGCCAGCAGCGCCTGCGCTCCGTTGAAGCCGACTGTCACGACGCGCACCTTGGCGGGGTTCCCGCCGGCGTGGCGCACCTCGGTATCGAGCACCGCGCGGTCGGATGGCACACCGGTAATCCCCACGGCGCGCCCCTGCAGACTGCGCGGGGGAGCTCAGCCGCGCGGAGGCAAGTGCAATCAGTCCACCCAGCGGCTGCTGCACGATCGCCGCGATCGCCTCGTCGTGACCGTCGCGGGCGATCTCGCTCGCGACGTCGCTGCCGTCGGCGAGGCCGAACTGCGCGCGACCGGCGCCCACGAGGCTGAGCGGTTCGACGGTCGCGCCCGGCTGCACGACCTGCAGGTCGATGTTCTCACTCCGGTAGTACCCCGCGGCGAGCGCGCGATAGATGCCGGCGTGCACCGCGTTGGGCGTGAAGTCGAGGATCAGCGTCGCTTTGGTCATCCGCGGCAGCGCCACCGGCAGGCCGGCGCCCGCGGGGGACAGCGCGGATCGCGCGTGTCTCGCCGCCGCGCCCGAGCCCGAGCGCGCCGTGGCGCCGGCGCGCTCCGGCGGCGCCGAGACACGCGCCGCAGCCCCCGCGCCACCGGTCGTGGAGCCCGCGCTGCCGCAACCCGTCAGAGCGAGCACGAGCAGCGCAATCAGAAGTCTCGGTAGTGAGCTGTATCTTGCAGGCATGCCAAAGGGCGCGACATCTGCGGCGCAAACCGGCACGCCCGAGCCGCGCACGCTATCGGGCGAGCCTATCGAGGCGCTTTACACCGAGCAGGATCTGCCCGCCGGGATCGGCGGGCCCGAGGATCCGCTGGGGCGCCCCGGGCAGTACCCCTTCACGCGGGGGGTGTACGAGTCGATGTATCGCGGGCGCCTGTGGACGATGCGCCAGTTCGCGGGCTTCGGCACGAGCGAGGAGACCAACGAGCGCTTCCACTACTTGCTCGAGCACGGGCAGACGGGACTCTCGACGGCGTTCGACATGCCATCGCTGATGGGCCACGACTCCGACCACGCGCGTAGCCTCGGTGAGGTCGGCCGTGAGGGCGTCGCGATCGACACGCTCGAGGACATGCGCACGCTGTTCGGCGGCATCGACCTCGGCGCGGTATCGGTGTCGATGACGATCAACGCACCCGCCGCGATCATGCTGGCGTTCTACGTCGCGGCCGCGGAGTCCGACTCCGCCAATCCGACGCCGCCGGAGCGCCTGGCGGGCACGATCCAGGCGGACATCCTCAAGGAGTACATCGCGCAGAAGGAGTGGTGCTTTCCGATCGATCCCGCGATGCGGCTCTGCGGAGACATGATCGAGTGGTGCACGCTGCGGATGCCGCGCTGGCACCCGATCTCGATCTCCGGCTACCACATCCGCGAGGCGGGATCGACGGCCGATCAGGAGCTCGCATTCACGCTTATGGACGGTCTCACTTACGTGCGCCAGGCCGTCGAGCGGGGACTCGACGTCGACGAGTTCGCGCCGCGGTTGTCGTTCTTCTTCAACGCCCAGATCGATTTGTTCGAGGAGATCGCCAAGTATCGCGCCGCGCGGCGCATCTGGGCGCGCGAGCTGCGCGAGACTTTCGGGGCCAAGAACCCACGCTCGTGGCTGATGCGCTTCCACGCGCAGACCGCGGGGGTCAGCCTCACCGCGCAGCAGCCCCTAAACAACATCGTGCGCACCACGATCGAGGCGCTCGCGGCGGTGCTCGGGGGTACGCAGTCCCTGCACACCAACAGCTACGACGAGGCGCTCGCGCTCCCGACCGAGGAGGCCGTGCGCGTCGCGCTGCGCACCCAGCAGGTGATCGCGCACGAGACCGGCGTGGCCAACACCGCCGATCCGCTCGGCGGCAGCTACTTCGTCGAGGCCCTCACCGACCGGATGGAGCAGCGCTGCTACGAGTACTTCGAGAAAATCGAGCAGCTCGGGGGGATGGTCGAGGCGGTCAAGCGCAACTACCCCCAGCGTGAGATCGCGGATGCGGCGTTCGAGCTGCAACAAGAGATCGACGCCGGCGAGCGCGTGGTCGTCGGAGTCAACCGCTACCAGCAGGAGGATGAAGCGCCGATTCCGACGCTGCGCGTGGATCCGGCGCTGGAACGCAAGCAGCTCGATCGCCTGCAGTCCGCGCGCGCGCGGCGGGACGGCGCCGCGGTGGAGCGGGCACTGGCGCAGCTACGCGAGGCCGCGACGCACGAGCGGCGCAACCTGATGGACCCGCTGCTGGCGTGCGCCCGCGCGAATGCCTCGGAGGGCGAGATCATCGAGTCGCTGCAGCTGGTCTTCGGGGATTACACCGAGACGCCGGTCTTCTAGCAGCGAAGAGGCGCTCGCTAGCGACGACCGCGCAGCGTCGGCGCGGTGCCGTCGCTGCTGTTGCGCTCATCGGCGCGGCGATAGCCCAGACGTGCCGAGATCCGATCGGCAGTCGAGACCAGATGCGGGCCGAGCGCGTCGATCAGATCCGCGAGGTCGATCGTCTTGCTGTGCGCGGTCATACCGACCGCCGCGACCGTGTCACCGGTATCCGAGCGCAGCGGCGCCGCGATCGCGTATAGGCCCTCGGCGAACTCTTGATCATCGACCGCGAGGCCGTCCTCGCGAATCTGCGCGAGCTCGGTGCGCAGCGCGGTCTTGGATTTGACCGTGTGCGGCCCGTGCTTCTCGAGCTGCAGCTCGCCGATCAACTCGCGCTGGGCGGGCTCCGGCAGATACGCGAGCAGCAGCTTGCCCGCCGCGGTGCAATGCGCCGGCAGCCGCGAGCCCGCAGCGATGTCGGGTTCGGCGCGCTGCATTATCCGTCGTGCGCCGCGCAAGCGCTCGAGCAGCAGGATTTCCGGTCCGTCCAGCACCGCCAGACTGACGGTGAACCCGGTGCGCTGACCGAGCTCCTCGAGATCGGCGTGCGCGTGCTCGCGCAGACCCGTTTCGCTCATCGTCGATAGCCCCAGGCCCGTCACCCGCAGGCCCAAGCGATACTTGCGTCCCGGACCCTGCTCGAGGTAGCCGAGCGCGGCGAGCGTGATGACGTAGCGGTGAGTCGTGCTGCGACTCATGCCGAGCTCCTGCGCGATGTCCACGATCCCCAGAACCGGATGCTGGGGGTCAAAGCAGCAGAGGATCGCCAGTCCCCGCTCGAGCGACTGCGAGAAGCGCGGCTCTTTCAGTGAGGAGGTCGACAGTGCCCACTCCCCGTCGGACATCGCCAGATCCGGCTTCGAGCGCGCCATTACCAACCGGGGCCGCAGACGGCCTCAAACTCGATCGAGCCCGAGGGATGGATCCAGTAGTGCAGCTGTGGACCATCGACCGCGTCGCGCTCGAGGTTGCAGCACCACGCGAGCGCACCATCGGCACGTACGAGCTGCACGTCCCGCACCGACGCTGGCCGCGCCTCAGTGGCCTCAGTGGCGCCAGCGGGGCGCACCTCGCCGTAGTCGACGCTTCGGGGGCGCGGTTGGATGCTGCGCAGCCGCGGAGCGCGCCCGCAGGCGACCATCGCGCACACCCACGCGAGTCGCTCCACGGCGGAGTTGGTGCACCGCGCCGAGCTACCCGCGTAGCGCTCGGCGGCGCTCAGGATCCCCTCGCCGAGCGTATAGCGCGCCAGCGGCCAGTCGCCCCAATCGTAAGGCCCCCGCAGCGTCTTGGTCCATTGCTGAACGATCAGAATCTCGAGCGCCTCGCGGTCGAGCGCGGCGTGGCGCGCGGCGCCGCGGCGCGGATGCGGGCCGTCATCCTCAAAGCCGCTGGCCACTTCCGCGTCGGGGCCGCACGCGGGGCGACGCCCGCGCGCGACGCCCGCGCCGGACTCCTCGCCGCCGACCGCGACGCGCTTTGCCGCGTGCAGCTGAGCTTCGCCCCTTCCCCCACCGGCCGCCCTACCCGGCCGGTTTGCATTCCGATGCGCCATAGCCCGAGCAATCTTGACGTCTCCGACGGCACAAACCCCGAAAAATGGGCCAAAACGAAACAGAAACGTTCCGATCGGAACAGAAACGTTCCGATCGGAACAAAAGCCGCCTGTTGCATGCGCCCGCTCCGGCCGCCGGGCACAACGAGAGCATTACACGGTAGCGCTCTCGAGCAGTTGCGCACGCCGCTTCCTGATCACCCTGACGCGCTTGCGCAGAATCACTCGCGAGCCCTTCGCGGGAGCGACCATCACACTGCGCCAGTGCGCATGCTCAACGGTGCTGCTCACGGGCAGCACCGTGCGCTCGCTCAGCGTCTCGCGCAGAACCATCTGCATCTCCAGCAGCGCCAAGTGGCGCCCGACGCACACCTTGCGTCCTCCCCCCCAGGGCAACCATATTCGCGGCTGCGGCGGCGCACCGATGAAGCGCTCCGGGCAAAACGCTTGCGGATTTGGATAGAGAGCCGGGTCGTGATGCAGCAGATAGGTGCAGCCGAGCAGTTGCGCCGGAGGGTGATAGACCCAGTTGCCGATCTCGATCGGCTTCACCACGGCTCGCGGCGCCGCGAAGAGGAACACGGGACTGTGTCGCAGAACCTCCTGGATCGTGGCCGTGAGGTACTCCTCGCTCTCGCCCGCGTCGATCTCCAGCTGCAAGGCGCTCCTGAGTGCGCTGGTTGTGGGCCAGCAGCTGGAACGACCACGCAAGCGCCGAGGCAGTCGTCTCGTGCCCCGCGATGATCGTCGAGACGAGGTTGTCACGAAGCTCGCGGGCGGACATCGCGGAGCCATCCGCCCGTCGCTCCGCGAGCAGCATCTCGAGCATGTCGTGATGCTCGCCCGCCGCTTGTGTTCGCCGGGCGACGAGCGCGAGGACCGACTTGTCCGCTTCCTCGCGCCGAGCGATGAACCGCTTCCACGTTCCGCGCCAGCCGGGCAGATAGCGCACTCGCGGCTCTTGCAGGACAAGACTGGCCGTCACCGACAGCATGTCCAGGAGCTGCCGATGCAGCACGCCAAGCTCTGCGCTCTCCTCGCCAAAGATCGTCCTCAGGATGACCCTCAAGGTCAGCGCCCGGAGCAGGGGATGGCTCGGGAACGCTCTATCCAGCGGCCACGATCGAACCTCCTGGCGCACGATCTCCGCCACCGTCTCGACGTGTCCCTGCACGGTCCGGCGCTGGAATGCCGGCGTAATCGCGCTCCGGACGCTCATATGAGCGTCTTCCTCGAGCAGCATGAACGACTGCTCGCCAAATAGCGGTGCGGCTACCGCCGCGCCGGCCCCGGGATGCAGCACACTCGGTGAAGCGGTCAGCACCGCTCTGATCTCCTGTGGATTTGCCAGGAAGACCAGTGGCGGCATATCGATCGGATAGACCACAAATTGCTCTCCGAGGCGCTCCCGGCACCATGTGAGGTATGCCAGCGGCCGCACCCGGCAAGCTAGCGTCTGCAGCGACGAGGGCAGTGGAGCAGTCGGCGGTAGCTTGCCGACGGAGCGACCGTTCGACGTTGGGGTGAAATCGAGGCGCATTGCTTCTCCTTTGTGTTCGATGTGATTAAGTTGAGCGTTGGGCGTAGGCGATTCGCCACAGTCGCAAGATGGGGAGCAGGAACTTCGTCAGCGATCCGCCGGCGCTTACGAGGCTGCGGGTAACTCCACGGGAGGAGTCGGTCCAAGCACTGTCCTTGGAGAGGTACATGGCGACCATGCACGCCACAATTAACTTATGCCGCTCCGCGCTCGGTAAGCCGTGAGCTTCCGCGAAACAGTGTTTGATTAATTGCCGGATACGTCGCACAGTGACTTCGGGTCCGGGGTAATGACCCACATAGCTGTGATCCCCACTGGCCATGTCTTCGGCCTGGTCGACGTAGCTGTCGAGCATCGTGGTCGCGGCCGAGATCCACGGAAAGTAGGCGCGTTGCGCCCGCGCGAAATCAGCCTCGGTGCACTCCGCCTCAGCGCTCAGCGCCAGCAGCGCGTGAATCGTGAGCGATGCGCTGGCTGCTCCGGTCAGCTCAAACCACGTCGCGTCACGGCAACCGGGGAACTCGCGCTCAGCCCAGGCTTGCAGCATCGCGTCTCGCCGAGCGGGATCGGGGTCGTGGTTGATCGCCAGCACCTGGGCGCGAACCGCTTCGCGGACCACGACGCGGCGGATACGCCCGAAAGAGGGCAGGCTTGCGCACTCACGACGACAGACATCGACGAGCGCGCGCAAGTAGCTGCCATCTCCCGACCACGGGTGATAGCGGTAGTAGTCAGAGAGCGGCCGACTCGGGTCGAGCGCCTCGATCAGACCCAGGTGAAGCTGGCGGCCGTTGGCCTGACCCGCAGCGAGGGCCGACTCGTTCACACTATCGAGGAAGTCCCACATTATCTCGTATGCGACGAGTAATCGCAGCAGGCTGACGCTGCGCCTGCGTGGAAGGATCCCGAATAGAGCAGCGCCATCGGTATGGCCACGCTTACGGGCTAAAGCGCTCAAACCCCGATCGCGGATCTGCGCATCGGGTATCGTGCGCGCAATCGCGCGCCATACGTGGACCTCGCCGGCAACGGTTGGCAAGCCCCAGACGAGCTCACGTCTCACCGCTTCAGCGAGTACCCGAAGCTGTCGGACTGTGAGAGGCGCCGCGTCGGGGGTCGTGACCCGCTGCGTGCTAGTACGCTGGGCTAACTGTCCTCGGGGGCACACGCACCACGAGATAGCCCGCTATTGACACGACCGTCACTGCCACGACGCTAACCAGCGCGAAGCTGAATAGCGCGTTTACGAAGCCCACGTCGAAGAAGACCGGGAACCCGGTGACAGCAGCCAGCGCATGGCTGCCCAACAGCTGCCCGTAGAGCCCGAAGATGGCCCCAATCAAGCAACCCGCACCGAGCAGCAACGCGCTCTCGCACAGCAGCCACCGCCACAAGACGTTTTTCCTGAAACCCTGACACTTGATGAACGCCACCAGCTCGCGGCGCTGCCAGATCATCGATCCCATCGCTCCCGCCACCGCCAACACCGCGGCGATCAACACGAGCAACCTGATCTGCGTCAGCCGCGAGAGTCCCTGGCTTGCGAGCGCATAGTGACGCTGCTCGCGTTCGGCCGCGGTTTCAACTGCGAGGCCCGTCGCGGGCCCCAGCGCGCGTTGAACGGCGCCGCTCACGCTCGCCGACGTGAACCCGGGATCGACCTGAATCTCATAGGCGCTTGGAGCATCGCTCATCCAGGCGGCGGCGTAATTACCGGACGGCAGGACCACAGCCCCGGGCGGCCACCCGAGGTTGGTGATCAGCGCGGCGACGCGAAAACTGGTCGGTCGGGGGGAAGGGAGGACGAAGGACTGACCGATGTGCAGGTGACGCTGGGAGGCCAGACCCTGCGAGAGGATCGCCCAACCTCCCTGCCGTAGCCGTGCCGCCGCCAGCGCAGCGTTTCCGGCGACGATCTCACTCGCGGGGACGGGGTGGGCGCTGTTGGCGGGGGGCGCGAGGATCCAAAGCCGACGATTGCCCCAATCCAGGAAACTGCCTCGATAGACGCCGACACTGCTGACTCCGGGAAGCCGCGCCAGCGATTTCGCTTTCGAGCTCGTAAACGAGGTCGTCGCAAAAGCGTTCGCTTCTCCTCTGGGCGCAACCCAGATGTCGGCGCTGGAGTCCAGACCATGCGCGGAGGCGTCAAGGCCCCGCTGCAGGTTTGCTTGCGTACCTTGAATGGCGACCGTGCCGAATACCGCGACGGCCCCGGTCGCGGCGATCGCCAGCGAGCGGACCCGGGTCGGTGGAGTCCGCAGCTCGGTGATCGCGAGCACCGGCGAGGCCCCGTTGAAGGGACGCTGAATACTCTCGAAGAGCCGCACGAGACCGTCGAAGAGGAACGGCAGCAGACAGATAAGTGAAACGATCAGGACGAAATTGCCGACGATCGCGGCCCGCGGATAGGCGAAGAGAATGATCGTCGTGACCCCGAAGCAGGCGAACCCAAACACGAGTCGCGCGTAGACCCAGCCACGCGGAGACCTTTTGGCGAGCGCCGCCAGGCGCCGCGACGGCACGAGTACGTCGCGCAGCGGCCACAGCACTCCCACACCAGCAGCGGCCAGCCCGGCGCAGATCGAGATCGCGACACTCTGCCACGTCACGATCCGATCGTTGCCCACGGGAAAGGCGAACGAGAGATAGCCGGGGGTGGAATGGAACACGATCACCGACAGCAGCTCGCCGAGCGCGAGCCCGACGATGCAGGCCAACACGCCGAGCACGGCCGCATCGAACAGCAGGATCTGGATGATCATCTTGCGGGTCGCCCCCTGAAGACCGACGTCCTCGATCAATCTGCGCCGGGTGGGCACCGTGATCAGCATCGCGTTCAACGCGAACATGAAACCCACCAGCGCGCTAATCGCCGAGAACAGCGCCTCGCCCTGGCTCTCCGGAGCCGACGCCTCCGCGAACAGCGTGGAGTCGAAGTTCGCGGGCTCGAGGTTGATGCCGGCGCGCACCGCGATCGCGCTGAGCGCGGCGCGCATTTCGCGACCGCGACCGGGCACACCCTGCACGAAGATGCGCGTGATCCGGCCGCGCATTCCGGCGATGCGCTGCGCATAGCCGACTGGCGCCAGTGCGACCGGGCTGTGGACCAGACCACCGATGTCGGCTTCCCCGAGCGTCGCGCCCAGAAGCGTAGTTACGACATTCGCGCCAGACCTGGAGCTTGACCGTCTGCAAAGGGCCCGCACCGATCGCCCGCGCGAGCGGTGCCGGCAGCGCAATCGCCTGCTGAGCGGCGATCTGCCTCGCCGAGAAGCGGCGCAGCAGCGCACCCGCGAAATGCGCGAAGCGCGGATCGGTACCGATCAGGTCAACCGCGCGCTCGCCCGTGGGCCCGATCACGTTCGCCTGCTGCTCGAGTACCGGCAGCGCGACCTTCACCCCCGGTGCCGCTCCGACCTGACCCAGCAAGTGCTCGCTGAAGCCGCTGGGCCCGCGCGAATCGAGCTGGTACTGCGTGTTGCCGACGATCTGGCTCGAAAGCTCGGCGACCGAGCGCGCGAGACTGGTGCTCGCGACCTGGGAGGCGAACAGCAGCGCCACTCCGACCGCGATCCCGAGGATCGCGAAGCACTCCTGCACCAGCACGGTCCTCGCGCGCAGCCGCGCGCGGTACAGGAAGAGGATGTCCGAGAAGCTCATCCCTCTCGCCTCAAGCTCCCGGTTGCAACGACCCGGCGGGCTCGTGCCCATGCTCAGGGCGATACTCGCCCAGACGGCCGTCGCGCAGTTCGTGCACCTGATCGGCGAAGGCCGCGGCCTGCGGGTCGTGCGTAGCGAGAATCACCGCCGCCGCGCGCTCGCGGCAGAGCTCACGCAGCAGCCCCAGCACCTCGCGCGTGCGCTGGGTATCGAGCGTCCCGGTCGGCTCGTCGGCGAGCACGAGCTTGGGGTCGGTCGCGAGCGCCATCGCGATCAGCACCCGCTGGCGCTCCCCCATCGAGAGCTGCTCGGTGCGGTGCAGCAACCGCCCCCCGAGGCCCAGTCGCTCCAGCAGCGGTTCGATCGTGCGCCGCGCGTCGCGCTTGTTCGATAGCCACAGCTTTAGCGACGCGTTCTCGACTGCACGCGCGCCGGGAATCAGGTTGTGCGGCTGACCGATGATGCCGAGCTGGCGCAGCCGGTACTCGTCGGTCTCGTGGCGCGAGAGCGCCGAGATGTCGCGACCTTCGAGCACCACCGCGCCACCGTCGGGGCGCTGCAGCCCCGCGACCAGCTCCAGCAGCGTCGTCTTACCCGAACCGCTCGGACCGTAGAGCGCAACGAACTCTCCGGCCGCGACACTCATTGAGACGCCATCGACGGCGCGAATCGGCTCGCCGTCCCCGACCCGATAGTGCTTGATCAGCTCGCGAAGTTCGAGCACCTACGAGCTCGCTCCGCGCGAAGCTCGGCTCTGGCGTGCACCGCCAGGGAAGTCGATGATGTCAGCCTGAGTACGAGTCTGGTCGGACATGAGCGTCAACTTGCCGCGCTCAAAGGACCACACCCGATCGGCCACCAATGCGACCTCCAAATCGGAGGCGCTCATCAATACCCCGCACCCCAGCTCCCCTACAAGCGCACGCAGGAGCTCGCCGGCCTCCCGCGTCCTGCGCATCCCCAGCCCCTCAATCACGTCATCGACGATCATCAATCGCGGTTCGCCGACGGCCCCGCGTGCGAACCCCACGAGCACGCGCTCCCAGTTCGAGAGCTCCTCCCACCGCTGATGCGCGCACTCGGCCGCGCCGACGCGCTCGAGCGCTTGCATCGCGAGCGTCTCGGCGCGACGCCGGCCACGACCGCGACCCATCGCGAGCGGCAAGCCAACATAGTCGAGCACCTCGAACTTCACTCCGGTTCCCTCGCGGTTTACCCAGGCGATCTCGTTGCCGAGTTGGCGCGAGCGCTCATCGTCCGAGCAGCGCGCCAGATCCAGGTCGCCCAGATACACCGCCCCGTCGTCAGGCAGCTCGAGGCCCGCCGCGACCTTCAGCAGCGTCGTCTTGCCCTCGCCGCGAGCCCCGACGACCGCCACGAGCTCGCCCGGACCGACATCCAGCGAGACGTCGACCAATACCCGCAGCCACCGTCCGCCGCGCCGGTAGCCCTTGCCGACCCCCCGCAGCGCCAGCAGCTCAGCCACCGCGCCCACCCGGGATCTCGAATTCGTTGTCCTCGGGCTCTTCGAGCTCCTGACGCAGACACTGCAGGCGCTTGGCGCGCTGACCCCACATCATCGCCTCGTCGGTCATCACCGCACTCTGCACGCGACCGGCCCAATCTGCGCCATCGGCCGGACCGAGCCTTCCCAACCGTCGAGCGGCGTTCAGACGCATCTGCGCGGCCTCGAACTCGGCGACGCAAATCCGCTCCTCTTCGCGGATCGCCTCCAGCATCCCCGGCAGATCCTCCTCCTCGGAGAACGCCAGCTTTGCGGAGAGCGCGTCGCGCAGCATCGGCGGCGCCATCGAGGATGCGTGCAGCCACGCACGAAACTGCTCGACGCCGTCGGGCGTCGCTTCGTAGCGGTCCAGCGAGGGTTTCGCACCCCGCTCGACCAGCCGCACCAGCCCCTGCCTGGCCAGGCTCGGGAGGTCGTTGTGCGCGACCGATCGCGACCAGCGCGCGCGGGGGAAGCGGTCGACCAAGCGCGCGCCCACACCGGCCGCGGTATCGGCCTCTTGAATGACCAGACCGAGGATCGCCATGCTCGCCGATAGGTCGCCGCTGCGTGAGGGTGGCATCACGAGGATCGTATTTGAAAAGCAGACCCTCGTGTGCAGTGTTCCTGAATCATCCCGATGAACGACACCAGCAGACACAACCGCGCGAGGTCACCAAGCCAGAATTGCATCGCGGAGACTGCTCTTTGTAGTTGGAAACATTTTTTACAAACTGGTTTCCGAAGGCCGTCGCGAGGGCCTTGGCGACCGAATTCCGACGGCCGAGCTCTTGCGAAAAGCAAAGGTGTCTTAACGAGATGTTCTCGCGAAGTTCGCACGCTTTGGCATACCTTGCCGGGAGACCCGCGGGTCGCACGACCATGACCGAACGACGGATCGACAGACGAACATTCCTCAAGGGCGGCCTGCTCGCGGGCGGCCTGCTCGCCACCGGCGGCGCGGCGGTCGCGGAGCTCGCGAAAAGCGGCGAAGCGCCGAGCGCGCCACGCCCCCGCAAGCCGGCGCACCCCACACCCCGCCCGGCCGAATCGCCGATCACAAACGCCCAGGAAGCCGCCACGAGACCCGCCCGGCGCGGTCACGGCCCGAACATCCTCGTGATCATGGTCGACCAGTTACGCGCCCCCCAGGGGTTCACGGCGGCGCCGACGATGGCGCGACTGCTGCCGAACATCTCGCGCCTGCGCCGCGAAGGAGTCTCCTTCGAGCGCCACTACACCGCCTCCAACGACTGCACTCCCGCACGCTCGGCACTGCTCACGGGTCTCTACACCCACCAGACCGGCTGCATGATCACGGGCGGGAGCACCCTGGACCCCGGCTTCCCCACCTGGGGCAAGCTGCTGCGCGACCAGGGCTACGCGAGCTGGTGGTTCGGCAAGTGGCACCTGACCCACGGCGATAACCACTGGAGCGTGATCCAAAACGCCGGGGCACTCGAGCCCTACGGGTTCTCGGGTGGCACCTTCCCCTCGCCCGACGGCGGACCAGGCCAGGGCTGGCGGATCGACCCGCAGGTCAGCGACCAGTTCGAGGAATGGTTCGCCGAAGAAGGCGGCGGGCAGCCGTGGTGCACGACGGTCTCCTTCGTCAACCCGCACGACATCGCCTGGTGGTGGCGTTGGAGCGAGAAGATCCCGGCCGAGGCGCGTGCGCCTGCGCGCGTGCACTCCCTGCCGCAGAACTTCGAGACGCCGGAAATGCTGGAAGCCCATCGCAAGCCGCTGCTGCAGCGCTCACTGCAGGAGACCGCCGCGGCTTCGTTCGGAGCCGTGCCCCTGACGGGCCCCGCAGTCGAGCCGACATGGCTGCCGTTCATGGACCTCTACCTCAAGCTGCAGCACGCCGTCGACCATCAGGTGGGACGCGTCCTGCGGACGCTGGAGAGCCGCCCCGACGTGGCCGCGAACACGATCGTCGTCTTTACCTCCGACCACGGCGAGTACGGCGCCTCACACGGCCTGCGCGGCAAGGGTGGCGGCGCCTACGAGGAGGCGATCCGCGTGCCGCTGATCGTCAAGGATCCGCGTGGCAAGCTAACCGCGCACGTCCGCAAGGCGCGCACGCAGCTGAGCTCGAGCGTCGACGTCGCGCCGCTGCTGCTGAGCATCGCCAGCGGCTCCAACGATTGGCGCAACGATCCGCACTACGCGCACCTCGCCACCCGCGCCGACCTCGCGGCGATCCTCGCGAATCCGATCGCCCCAGGACGCCGCTACGCACTGCACGCCACCGACGAGATCGTGACCGAGTTCGCGATCGAGGACTACGCCGCGAACGCGCCGCTGCATGTCGTCGCGCTGCGCACCGCCAACGCCAAGTACGTGACCTACTCCAACTGGAAGCTCGGCGCGATCGCACCGGAGTCGCGGCGCCAGGAACACGAGCTCTACGACTACCGCTCGCGCGCGGGGCGCCTGGAGCTGCACAACAGCGCCGGTCACAGCCATCTGGAGGCGGGTCTGCGCGCGACCCTCGCGCGAGCGCTGCGCGAGGAGCTGCGGAGCCCGCTGCCGCATCACCTGCGCGACGCCCACCAGGCGGGCTTTGAAAACTACTTCCAGACCGCGACCAAAGCCGCGCGTGGCGCCACCGCGGCGCGCCTGCGCCGCGTGCAGAGCGAAACCGGGCCCCTGAGCCCGTTTGCGCATCATCGTCCCAACGGCGCCCCCACACCCGGGGGGGCCGGGGCCCCCGCCCCGACGAGCTTCGTGCCCGCCGGGCCGCCGGGGCGCCATCGCCAGCGCGGCTGACGAGCTCCTTAGGGGATCGCGACCGCGGCAGAGGTTCCGAGAACCTGCCCGCCGGGACCAAGCGCTCGCACCGCCACATCGGGGCCTGCGGTGCTCACGTGGATCGATGTCTCGAAACCGGCTCGCGGCACCGTGAGCAGCGGCGTGAGGCTATCCGCGGAGGCACCCGCCAGCACCTGCCAGGAACTGACGCCGGTGGCGCCGTTCCAGCTCGCCTGGACCGTCGCCCCGCCGCTCGCGGGCTGAGCCGCGATCGCGGGCGCGCCGGGCGGCTGCGCGCTCCAGGGCGCGAGATATGTGCGGAAGCTCTGCACGCTCTTGCCGAGTTCGCCATCGAGCAGCACGTGCCCCGCGGAGTCGAACTCGGTGAAGTTCGGCAGGCCCCCGTAGCCGAGCAGCCAGTCGCCGCCGGGCAAGCTGAGCGTGTTGCCCTGGCTCGAGGCCAGCAGGGTCTTGGTCGGGTTAGCGAAGCGCTTGACGAGCGTGACCGTGTGCGCGGAGGGATCCGGGCGCAAGAGCAAGCCACTCGATTCCTTCTGCTTGGGCGGGTCCGACGCGTTGTTGAACAGCGAGACCAAGCCACCCGGCTGGAATTCGGCGTCGTGCTGCCAGTAGAAGCGCACGCCCGAACCCAGCCTGAGGCTACTGCGCCTGCCGTCCCCGAAGAGCCAGTTGAAGCCGCCGGTGTGCACGTTCACGTCGTACAGCGTCCACGTGTTGCGCGAGGAGAGCAGCACATCGCCACTGGCGCCCGGCGAGATCGAGTTGATGTGCACGTAGTCCCACGGGTAGTTACCCCCGGGCACCGCGTTGAGGGAGTCCCGCAGGGGAATGTGCCCGAGCGCGTGCCACTCCCACATCACCAGGCCGGTCTTGATGTCGACCTCCTCGATGATCGAGTCGCTCAGGACGCCTTCCGCCCCCGAGCCATGCACCGAGGAGAGGTTCATGTGGATCGGGTCGAACGCGTCGATCCAGGCGGTGCCCTGCGGGGTCAGCAGGATCTCGTGCAGGTCCGCGTGGTAGCCGTTGCCCGCGCGAACCGTCGCGACCGGCTGGTAGGAGGTGTTGTAGATCACGTCTTCGCCCTGGCCGAAGCCGACCTTGATGATGCGGCCCTGCCACCACGTGAGGACGGGCTTGCCTTCGTACTGCTGCACCTGGAAGTTCGTCGCCTCATCCCCCGCGGGCAACGGGTGAAACCAGACGAGCGCGCCGTCCTGTTCGGCAATCATCGGCCCCGCCGAGCCCTCCCCCTGGTAGGGGGCCATGAAGAGATAGCCGCTCGCAGCGCCCGACTTTGCGGGCGTCGTGATCCTGATCGTCGAGGGTGTCAGCGTCGGCGCGGAGCTGTAGTGCTGCACCGCGTGCGGATCGCCCGGATTGGTCGGGAACTCCTGCTCGTCCACGTTTGCCTGGCGAGCGACGGTGAACGTTGTGCTGAGCGGCTGGCCCGAGCCGCCGGCGCCGGCGGTCGCGTGAACCGTGACGCGCTCCCCGGAGACGAACGGCTTGGCCGGCAGGAAGCTCTCCCCGGTCCCCGTCGAATAGGCCTCCAGGCGGCCGCTGTGGGCGCCGCTGCGCGAGCCCACGACCCGCACGTCGGATATCTGCGTGCCGGGGCCGCCAAGGAAGCTGATCTGAGTGCTCGGCGACGCATCCGGCGTCCCCGGCAGTGGCGAGACGGTCACCGCGTTGGTGGCCGCCGCCGCGATCGCCGCCTGGTCGCCGAGCGCAACCGGAGTCGACGGCGCCCCGGCACCGCAGGAGCTCAGCGCTCCCGCCACACAAGCGCCCGCCAGGAGCGCGCCGAGCACCTTCGACGAGCCCGCCGCGCGCGCGGCTCGGTCAATGAGGACGTTGCTATTCATCTGCTATCCCGATCGAGCTGTCCGAGGCGCCCGGTCCAGCCGACGCCGAGTCTTCTTATTGTCCTCTTGAAATCGGATCGTAACATCGCCTAACGCAGCGGTTGCCCCTCCCGGGGCCGCGGTTGCAGGGCTTGCACCGTTGAGCACCGAAACTCGCAGGTGGAAGCATTGTCTTGAAGCTAGGATCTGCCAATCGACCGGCAGGACAGGACAGGAGAATATGAGCAACCTGCCGCGCCCGGCAACCCTATCGTGAGCGACGAGCAATGGACGCCGATGCGGCCCGCCGGCCGGATGCGACGCCGCGCACGCGGTCTCACGCACGGGCGCCTACGACGCGTGCTGGTGCTCGGCGGAGTGCTCGTGCTGCTCTCCAGCGCGGGCACGCTCGCGTTCGGTAGCCGGCGGATCGCCGCCGAGGAGGCCGCCTTCGTCGGGCCCGCGACCACCGGGTGCGTTCCGTCGTCGCTCGATCGCAGCGACCTGCTGCCCGGTACGAGCATCGAGGTCTCGCCGCTGCCGGATTCGCTCGACGCCTCCCCGCGCACCCAGATCAGCCTGCTCGGCGTCCCCTCCTCGGCGCTCTCCAAGGTGAACGTCAGCGGCTCGCGCACCGGCGGCCACTCGGGGCGCCTGCTCGCCTACTCCCAGGGAGACGGCGCAAGCTTCCTCCCCGACCATCCCTTCCAAGCCGGCGAGACCGTCACGGTGCACGGCACGCTGAAGACCGCCAAGGGATCCGAGCCTTTCTCGTTCCACTTCACCGTGTCGCTGCCCGACCCCCTGCGCTACTACCCGCCAGGCAAAGAACCGGCCGGCAAGGCCGGCGAAGTGCAGTACTTCCATTCCCAGCCCAACCTCCAGCCCCCCGCGGTGCAGGTCGCAACGAAAACTGCCTCGGAATCCCCTGGCGACATCTTCGTCGCGCCCTACTCCGGCCCCGGCCAGGATGGTCCGATGATCTTCGACAGCAGCGGCCAGCTCGTCTGGTTCCAGTCGCTGCCCGCCGGCATCCAAGGAACCAACCTGCAGGTGCAGCAGTACGAAGGCAAGCCGGTGCTCACGTGGTGGCAGGGCTACATCCCGCCGCAGGGTTTCGGCCAGGGCGAAGAGGTGATCCTCAACAGCGCCTACCACCAAGTGACGCGCGTGGGGGGCGGCAACGGTTACAAAGCGGACCTCCACGACTTCCACATCGACGCGGCTAACGACACCGCGCTGCTGACCGTGCTCAACCCGATCCACTGCGATCTCTCGAGGGTCGGCGGCCCGCAGGACGGAGCCGTCACCGACAGCATCTTCCAGGAAATCGATCTCCGCACGCGACTCGTGCGCCGCGAATGGACGAGTCTCGACCACGTCGCGCTCTCCGATTCCTACTCCTCGCCCGTCGGCAGCAGCACCGAATGGCCATACGACTATTTCCACATGAACTCCGTCGACCCCCAGCCGGGCAGCGAACTGCTGCTCTCGGCGCGCAACACCTGGGCGCTGTACGAGCTCAACGGACAGACCGGACAGGTCCAAGCTCGCGCGGGCGGAAAGCACAGCACGATCAAGATGGGCTCCGGCACGCTGACCGCCTATCAGCACGACGCGACCGCGTTGCCGGACGGACTGATCAGCGTCTTCGACAACGGCGGCGTTCCCACCGTGCATCCGCAGTCGCGCGGGATCCTCGTCGCGCTCAACCCGAAGACGGGGACCGAGACGCTCGTCGCCGAGTACGAGCACCCGAGCGCGCTGAAAGCCGGCAGCCAAGGCAACGTCCAGTCGCTCGCCAGGGGCGACCTCTTCCTCGGCTGGGGCGCGGAACCGTGGTTCTCGGAATTCAACTCCGCCGGCCAGGTGATCTTCGACGCCCGGATGCCCAACGCCGACGAGTCCTACCGCGCGTACCGCTTCGAATGGAACGGAACCCCGGGCGGCTCACCGGCGATCGCCGCGGTCGCCGGCAAGGGCTCCGCGGCCACCATCTACGCGAGCTGGAACGGCGCCACCGACATCGCCTCCTGGCGCGTGCTCGCCGGGCCCTCCAGCCACCAGCTAACGGCCGCCGGCGGCGCCCCCCGCAGCGGCTTTGAGACCGCAATCGCACTGCCTGCCGTCGGGCCCTACGTACAAGTTCAGGCGCTCAGCTCCACCGGCGCCGTGCTCGGCACCTCCGCAGCCGTCAAGCGCTAGGACGGTCGTTGAGCTGCGCGATGCCGTGTCCTCGCTCGCTTACGTGCCGAGCACGCCACGCTCGCTGCGTCCTTGCCTCGCTTGCTCAACGACCGTCCTAGGAGGCCGTCACGAAACGGCTAGCGAAACTCGCCATTTCAGCGCCGAGAGAGTCTAGCGTCGGGGCCATCCTAGAAATTGGCCCCCGCGCCGGTTGGAGCCGACCGGGGGCCGCGACACAGGAGCGTTACCTCCCATGTACGACCCATCCAATCAGGTTCCCCCTGGCGATCCCGGCACCGAACGCCTACTGACCTTCCTGCTTCTGCGCGACGACCACCAGCGGTGGTCCCGCACCGAGATCGAGGCCGACTTGTATGACGTGGACCCCGACGCGATCAGGGGCTCCGTGGCGTATCTCGCGGCCGTCGGCGTTGCAACCCTCGACGGCGAGACCGTCGAGGCATCTGCGGCCGCAAGGCGCATCGACGCGCTTTGCGACATCGCGGTATAGCCGATGCCCGCGAATGAGGACTTGGGGCGCGCGATTCGTCGCCTGCGCCATGCCCGGCACCTAACGATCCGCGTTGTCGCTTGCAAGGCCGGGATGTCCGCAGGGCATCTCGGCGTGATTGAGCGGGGGCACGGCAACCCCAGGCTTGGGACGCTGTTCAGGCTGGCAGATGGCCTCGGCGTCTCCTGCGAGGAGCTTGTACGCACCGCCGAAGTGGAGGCGGAGCGATGACCGGGACCGTTGCGTTTGGGGAACGGCTCCGCGAGCTACGCGCCGAGCGCGGCGTCTCGCAGGACCAGCTTGCACACCGCACGGGCATCCACGCGACCGCCATCGGCCGGTTCGAGCGCGGCGTCCGCGAGCCACGACTGCGGAGCATTCTGCGCCTCGCGGACGGCCTGGGCATCAAGCCCGGCCGGCTGGTGGACGACCTCGGAGAGCGCAGGTTGACCCCGGAGGAGTTCGAGGAGCACTTCGGGCACTTGCCGACGGACGGCGAGGGCTGATTCGCGCTGGGAGCGCCACGTCGCAGGGCTGGGCGTGGCGCTCATCGGAAACAATCTCGGGTCGCTGCCGGAGTCCACCATGTAGATTCGGCTGGTGTCAAAGCGCGTCCAGCTCAGGCGCACACCAGTTGCTACGGAGCAAACGGTCTACCGAATCGTTAAGACCTCGTCGCTCGACCCCCGCGACCTGGTCTGCGAATTCATTTCGGATCGCGAAGCCGGCAAGGAAGCCGAAACCGACCGGGAGGAAAAATACCCGGAGTTGCTAGACGGGGTGTCGGTGTGGAAGTCGCGGGATCAGGCCGCAGAGCGCTGGCTGGAGATGCAGCGCCATCATGGCGACCCAGAGCAAGGCAGCTACATTGCTGAGATAGCTCTCAGCTCGGATGCAGGATTCGACATCGAGGATCGCAAACGTAGAGACGGCAAACTGACGATCTGGGGCGAGCCCGCTAAACTCGCCGGCGCGGTTTGCCGAAACACACCTGCCATGGCTGACCGGATGGAGGAAGACGTCAATGCATGAGTACGTCGTGGCGAACAAAGCGGGCGACTCGCTCGAATATTTCCGATCACGGCGGGGCGCGATCAAGATGATCAACGCCCGCGAGCGGAAGCGTCCTGGCTCAACCGCTGGATGGACTGTGCTGGCCTACGACAGGCGCGGGAATCGCATCGGCGAGCCGGAGTCTGCTGACGCGCTACTCGGAGGCATAAGCTCTGCTCCAGCATTGGACGTGTCCCGTGTCAGCGCCGGGGAACGGTCGTTGCTGCCGGGCCGAAGAGAGGTTGCAACAGCGGCTGTCGCGATTAGTTTGATTGTCCCCCAGGTAGCGGTGGTGTCGTCCGAAAAGCTAGCTGCCAGTGGTCGCGCATCTGGCCATCGACTTGGAGACGCCAAAGATACTCCCGACCTTCTGGGAGAGGCATAGGGCCTATTTTGACCACGACGCCCGCCGTCAAGGGCGTCGTGAGCGTGGGGTCATCGAGACCGGCGGCCTCGACCTCGCCCTCATAGATGAGCGCCTTGAGGCCTTCTGCCGAGGGGAACATCACCGGCTCGCCGCTCGCGTAAAGCAATTCCAGGCGCACCCGATGGCCGCCTGCTTGATCCCGAGGCACCGATAACAGCACGACGATCGCGCAGGGCACCGGCTGAGGTGGACGCACTGTCCATCCACCACCGTCGAGCGTGACCGAGTTGTCGTCCAGCGTCGCGGATATCGCGAGGACCATGTTGGCCTCGATAGGCATCCGGCTGAACCCTACCTACACGATGCCCTCCACGCACGCCACGCTACGCCGCAAGTGCAACAGCGCGTTCCCGGTTGAGCGCGCACGTCAACTGCGCCATGATCGTTAGGTCGGCGTGTAGCCGCACGCGCTCGATCCTGTGCACGCGGAGCGGGGCGAGAGCCCATTCATTCTTCGCCCGCCCAAACGCGCGCTCTACCGACGCGCGCCCGCGATACAGAGCCTTCCAGCGCAGCGTCTCGCGTGGGATCAACGGATGAAGCCTGTCCGCCTTGACCCACACGGACGCGGGCTTGCACTCGCCGGTCGGGCAGCGCCACTTGGTCGCGTTGCGCTTGTGGTCGGCTCCGGCGAACCGCCACTCTCCATGCTCGCAGCACGGCGGCTTGTCCTTCCCCTTCTTCACGTCCGGCGTCTTGCGCAGCGGGATCACCGGGGCGATGCCCCGCCCGGAGCAGTCGGCGTATACGCGGTTGTTGTCGTAGCCCTTGTCGAGCGCTGCCGTCTCGGGGTCGATCCCGAGCGTGTGCAGCTTGTCGAGCAGCGGTGCTACCGACAGCGTTTCGTGTGCCCGCGCGGTCTCCACGGTCCACGTGAGTGGGAGGTCGGTCTTCGCGCAGACAGCAAGGTGCAGCCGGTAGCCATAGAAGCCGCCGCCCTTGCGAGTCGAGACAGCGGAGCGGTGTCCCCACGACGCATCGGGGTCCGAGAACTCGTCGTCGGAGCGTTCCCGTCCACCGTTGGACACGAACCGCTGCCCGTTGGCGTAGGCGGGCATGTCGGAGGCGTCGATCGCCACGTCCCACCCGAGCACGGGGTTTCGCTTCTTGAGCGCGGCGATCACGGCGGCAATGCAGTCCTCCAGCATCGTCGCGTGCTCGCGGAGCTTCGCCGTGAAGCGGTAGCAGGCATAGACCGACGGCACCTGGCCGTTGGGGGCTATGACCGCCGCAAGCGCGGAGTGCTCGCGCACGAGTGCGACCGTGCGCGTCCACGTCGGGAGCGCGTAGAGGCTCTTGGCGAGCGCCATTCCGACCATCGCTCGCAGCGGGTAGCCGGGTCGGCCGGTCCAGCGGGTCGTCTGTAGCTCGTCGATGAGGCTTGAGACCTCCGGGGAGGCGAGGATGTCCGAGAGGTCTGCGGCGACGGATCGCCGTGCTACGTTCCGGGTGGTCATGGAGGCTCTATCTCCGTGGTCCTGACCCCCGGAGGTTCCAGCCTCGCGGGGGTCGTTTTTGGCTTCAGGACAAGGGAATCTACAGGTCGCGTCGGACGGAAAGCCCCTGTCTGGAGGCCGAAAACGAGTCGCCAAAACGGCCACTCGGATGTACCGGGCGGCTCCGTTTCGGGTATACCGATCTTGAGCAAGTGGCGATCCCATGCGCTCATGTAGTGCGGCGGGCGAGGGTCGAACTCGCACGGTCGAATGACCACCCGGATGACAGCCGGGCGCGTCTGCCAAATTCCGCCACCGCCGCATACCGGCGGGAGGGGGGGGTCCAATCTCCCCTCCCGCCAAATCTAAGCTCGTTTTCTGCGCTTCAAAGGCGGTCCTTTGCTCGAAAATTCCATGCCGAAAGTGACCCGATGGCCCGGATTGCGCTCGGGGTCTTCAAGCGCGGGCCGCCGCAGAAGCAAAGACCGCCTGTGTCCAAAATGGGCTCTGGCGAGCTGCTGCGACGGGCATAGTCGTAGCAGACCGACAAGACGACCAACGGCAGCGCCACCACTCGGTTTCTCCTATTGCTCTGTAGTGCCTCGCGCCGCTGACATCAGCGCTGCCATTGAGGCCCGGTTGTTGCCCGGCAGTCTACCGCTTGGTAAGACGGCTCAGCCGAGTCCGTTTTCGGGCAGGCAAAAATTAAGAGCCGCAGGGCGGGAGGCGCTGCTTCAACATGCAGTCCATTTCGCGGGCAGCCTCACGCGAGTGTATCTGGCGGGGTAACGGAAACTCGAAAGCGAGGTATCGACGATGCGAGCAGGATCAGAACCCCGCACCACTACAGGGCTAGCGAGTTTCGCTAGACCCTCCTAGTGGGTTCGTTGCCTCAAAGCCGCACCCGCGACCTCGCGACGCTGGCCCGCGAGATCGAAGGCTGCCGACGCTGTCCGCGACTGGTGAGCTGGCGCGAGCAGGTCGCGCGCGAGCGCCGCGCGGCATTTGCCGAGGAGCGCTACGCCGCGCATCCGCTTGCCGGCTTCGGGGATCCCGCGGCGCGCGTGCTCGTACTCGGGCTCGCGCCCGCCGCGCACGGCGGGAACCGCACCGGACGGATCTTCACCGGCGATCGCTCCGGGGACTTCCTGTTCGCCGCGCTGTGGCGCGCCGGCTTCGCCAATCAGCCGAGCTCCACCGCTCGCGACGACGGCCTCCGGATAAGTGGCGCGTGGATCGCCGCGGCGGTGCGCTGCGCGCCGCCCGCCAATCGCCCGACGCCCACCGAGCGCGACGCGTGCCTGCCGTGGACGACGCGCGAGTTGCGCCTGCTCGCCGACATCCGCACGGTTCTCTGCCTCGGCGCGTTCGCGTGGGATGCCGCCCTGCGCCTGTACCCGCCGCTTCCGCGACCCCGGCCGCGCTTCGGGCACGGCGCCGAGCACCGGATTGAGCGGGTCTCGCTGCTCGGCTGCTACCACCCGAGCCAGCAGAACACGTTCACCGGCAAGCTGACCGAGTCGATGATCGACACCGTCCTGCGGCGCGCGCGCGAGCTCGCCGAGCTCGACTGAGTCGGGAACCCAGTCGTTCCTCGAGCGGGGGGCGATTCGCTCCTTGAGCGGGAATCGCACAAGTGAAAAAACCAGGGTTGTCATCGCGTATCGAGGGCGGTATCTTCCCGACTGTGGGACAGGTTTCTTTGCGTGATGGGGCCAGCTGGCGCTCGCCCCTGCGGATCGCCATCGCAAGTGCGCTGCTTGCGCTATTGACGATCCTCAGCACAGCCGCCACGACCGACGCTGCGCCGACATATGACATACGTGGTGAATGGACCTACACCATCGTCTGCGCCTGCGGCGTCAGCGCCCCGGGGACCATGCGCCTCAAACAGATGAATTTCACCACCGGTGAATTCACAGGAACGACCGACCTCGACGAATCCTTCCCCGGCACCGCGTCGGGAACCGTGTCAGGCAGCCAGACCTCGCTGAGCCTCTACTTCCCTCACACCTCTTTCGGCGAATCGACCTTTACGGTGAACGCCGCCACGATCGAAACTACTAAAAACGAACTCGCGGGCTCCGGCACATTCAGCAACGGCTTCAGCGGGACGATCAAAGCCAAACGCGTACGCACCCTCGAACAGGTAGAAGAAGAGGAAAAAGAAGAAGCCGAACGCGCGCGCGAAGCCAAAGAAAAAGCAGAAAAAGAAGCCAAAGAACGCGAAATCAAAGAAGCCGAAGAAAAACCGATTCGAGAAAAAGAAGAAGCCGAACGGCACGAACGGGAAGCCAAAGAAACACAGGAAGCAAAAGAAAAACAGCAGGCCAAAGAACAGCAGGAAGCAAAAGAAGCCAAAGAAGCGCAGGAAGCAAAAGAAGTCCAGGAAGCTAAAGAAAAACAGGCCAAAGAACAGCAGGAAGCAAAAGCCAGGCAGGAAGCAAAAGAACGCGAAGAAAAAGCCGCCAAAGAAGTCCCGCCCCCCTCCGGGCCGAGCCCAAGCGGACCGACCGCGCCCACCACGAAAGCGCCCGCACCCGCCCAGCCGAACACCAGAACGCTCGCCGTCAGCGGCTCCGGGGTAGTCATGCTCGAACTCGCCAACCCCAACGCCTTCGATATCTCCGGCAACGTCGCGCTGGCCGCGGGCGCCAAAAGCTCTGGCGCTACGCGCAAACGCACGAGCACGATGCTCGCCCAAAGCTCGTTTGCGATCGCCTCACACGCCACCAAGCGCGTCAAGCTCAGGCTTTCCCACAGCGCCGCCACCACGCTCGCCGACCACCGCTCGCTGCGCGTCCTGGTCGAGATCACCACCCGCGCCGCGGGCCAGCCCTCGACCACCAAGTCCTACAGCATCACCCTGCAGAGCTCGAGCCGCACGCGGCACTGACCCGCCGCCTCGCGACCACGCGCGCGGTGGGGCACACACCATCTCGCCTCGGCAGCGCTACCGCGCGACGCGTAGATACGCGAGCACCGCCAGCACCCGCCGGTGGTCGTCCTCGCACGCCGGCAGGTCCAGCTTGGCGAAGATGTTCGTGATGTGCTTCTCCACCGCCCCCGCGGTGACCACCAGACTCTCCGCGATCGCCGTGTTCGAGCGGCCTTCCGCCATCAACTCGAGCACCTCGCGCTCACGCGGGCTCAGCTTCGCCAGCGCATCCCCCGAGCCGTTGCGATGCGCGAGCAGCTGTGTCACCACCTGCCGATCGAGCACCGTTCCGCCCGCCGCCACGCTCCTCAGCGCGTCGAGAAATGCCCGCACATCGCCGATCCGCTCCTTGAGCAGGTAGCCGATCCCCGCCGTGTTCTCGCCGATCAGCTCGCTCGCGTAGGCCGTCTCCACGTACTGCGAAAGGACCAGCACCCCCAGTCGCGGCTGGCGGCGGCGCGCCTCGATCGCCGCCAGCAGACCCTCGTCGCTGAACGTCGGCGGCAGGCGCACGTCGACGATCGCCAGATCCGGTTTGTGCCCCGCGATCGCCCGCAGCAGGCCCGGGCCGTCCTGCACCTGCGCCACCACCTCGATCTCGTTCTCGCGCAGCAACGCCACGATCCCCTCGCGCAGCAGCGCGAGATCCTCCGCGATCACTACCCGCATGGGAGCGTGACCTCCACCACCGTACCCTCGCCGTCGGCACTCGCCAGCCTCAGCGTTCCGTCGAGCGCCTCCACCCGCGCGCGCAGGCCCGCGAGGCCCGAGCCGTTCGGATCGGCGCCACCGCAGCCGTCGTCGCCGACCACGATCACCAGCGCGCGGTGCTCCTCGCCGAGCGCGACCCAGCTGCGCCGCGCCCCCGCGTGCTTGGCGGTGTTCGTCAACGCCTCCGCGATCACGAAGTACGCCGCGCTCTCGATCGCCGGGGCGAGACAGCGCTGCGTGTCCGAGCGGATCTCCGTGCCCAGTCCGTAGCGCGCCGCCAGCGACTGCACCGCCGCCAGCAGGCCGCGATCCGCCAGCAGCGGCGGCACGATGCCGCGCGCCAGGTCACGCAGCTCCGCGATCGCGTAGCGCGCCTCGCGCTGGGCCTCGTGGACCAGTTCTCGCGCCTGCGGCTCGTGCTCGAGCCGCAGCTCCGCGCGGCCGAGCTGCAACGTCAGGGCCACCAGCCGCGCCTGCGCTCCGTCGTGCAAGTCACGCTCGATGCGCCGCAGCTCCGCCGCCTGCGCATCGACCGCCTGGCGGCGCGTGCGCGTCAGCAAATCGATCCGCGCACGCAGCGCTCGCCGGCCGCGCGCGACCAAAACTCGGTCGTGCAGCGCGATCAGCGAGTACGCGCTGCCCGCGGTCGCGAGACCCAGCAACGCCCACGCCGGCCAGAACTCGTGAACCCCCGCCAGTAGCCACGTCAGCAGCCACGTCATCATCAGGATCGCCGCCGCGACCCCAATCAACGCCCACACGCACGCCACCCGGCGCTCGGCGCCCGCGGGATGGCGCCACGCCCAGCCCGCGCCCGCGTTCAGCAACACCGGCGCCCCCAATCCCAGCCACGCCCACGCCGGCCAGAAATACCCCTGTCCGCTCAACGCCCAGATCGCGACCAGCAGCACCGCCGCCAGCGCCGCCAGACGACGCCCCAGCGAGCGGATGTATTCACCCAGCGAAAGTCCCGCCGCCAGCGCCGGCATCCAGCGCCGGGCGGGCGCTCCCGGTGCGTGCGGCAGATACGCCGCTCCTCGCGCGCGCTCGCTCATCCACACAATGGTCCCACGCCGCCATGCCGGCGCGAGCGGCCTAACCGGGAAGCGCCTTCGCAGCCAGCCGGCTCGGGCTGACCCGCTGCACATCCCACGCGAGGCCCACGCGCTCCAGCGCCGCGATCGTCAGACCCGAAAGGTCGATCTCCCGGCGCGCCATTCCGTGGAACGCCGAGGTCGGAAACGCGTGGTGGTTGTTGTGCCACGCCTCGCCGAACGAGAACGGGGCCAGCCAGAAGAGGTTGTGCGATTCGTCGTCCGTCTGAAAGCGCCGGCGTCCGAAGAAGTGACAGAGCGAGTTGATGCTGTACGTCACGTGGTGCAGCACGAAGATCCGCACCGCACCGCCCCACAGCATCGCCTCCAAGCCCGCGGCGACCGTCCCGCCGAGCAGCACGCCCAGCCCGAACGGGATCGCCAGCCCCACCAGCGACCACAGCACGAACGTCCGGTCGACGAAGCTCACCACCGGGTCCGCGATCAGGTCCGGGGCGTAGCGCTCACGGGCCCCGCGCTGGGCGTGGTCGAACAGCCATCCCACATGCGCGTGAGCCAGGCCCCGCAGCGCTCCCCGCCAGCCGCCGCCGTGGTCGACGTGCGGGCTGTGCGGATCGCCGAGGCGGTCGGAGTACGCGTGGTGCTTGCGGTGGTCCGCCACCCACGAGATCACCGGCCCCTCGACCGACATCGTGCCGAGGATCGCCAGTAGTCCGCGCATCCACGGATACGTCTTGAAGCTGCGATGCGTCAGCAGACGATGGAAGCCGACCGTCACGCCGAGCCCAACCGGCACGTACATCACGACGAAGATCACGACGTCCCGCCAGTGCAGCTGGCGATTCCACAGCTGCCACGCCGCCAGGCCCACCAGTGCCAGCGGCACCACCGTGATCAGCCCCGTGATCACCCGGTCCAGCTGCAGCAACACGGGCTCCTGGATCTCCTCCGCTGACGGACCCTCGAGCGAGCCCGTTTCGGCGAAATCCGCGTCGGCGTCCCGATCGAGCGTCGGGGCCGGGTCGAGCACGGGGGCGGAGTCCAACGGATTCATCCCATCAGAGCTTGGCGCAGCACGCGGCGGCCGTCACTGCGGGCGACCACCGAGAGACGGCGGCTACCCCCCAGTCGCAGCTGGGGCCAACCCGAGTGTCATCGACGCGCCGCGCGAGCCGAACGCCCGCGATTGCGGCTGCGCGGCGGCACCGGGCGGCGCCGCTCGCCACGGCCCCGCGTCGCGTCGCTCGGGAATCCGCCGAGCTCGAGCGCGCGGTGCAGACCGAGGTCACGCGCCATCCCCACCAGCTCATGCGTCTGGTCATCCGCGACGAACGTAACCCCCGTGCCGCTCGCGCCCGCACGCGCCGTGCGGCCCACGCGATGCACGTAGTCCTCGCGGCTCGCCGGCATGTCGTAGTTGATCACGTGCGTGATGCCCGCCACGTCGATGCCGCGCGCCGCGACATCGGTCGCGACGAGCGTGTCGACCTGACCCGACTCAAAGCGCGCCAGCGCGCGCTCGCGCTGTGCCTGGGACTTGTCGCCGTGCATCGCGACCGCCTGCACGCTGCTCGCGGCCAGCTTTTTCACGAGCCGGTCAGCGCCGCGCTTGGTGCGCACAAAGACGAGTGTCAGACCGCGCTCGGGCTCGTTCAGCTCGGCGACCAGATGCGCCGTCTTGCGATCGTGCGAGACCGACACAAAGCGATGCTCCACGCGTCCCTCGCGAGCCGGAGTCGGCGCATACTCGTGCCGACGCGCGTCCCGCGTGTACTTGGACGCCACGCGACCCACCTCGCCGCCCAGCGTCGCCGAGAACAGCATTGTCTGGCGGTCGGAGCGCGTCATCTTCACGATCCGGTCGACGACCGGCCGGAAGCCCATGTCGAGCATCCTGTCCGCCTCGTCGAGGACGAGCAGCCGAGTGTCCTTCAGGGAGACGTCCCGGCGGTCGATCAAGTCGAGCAGCCGGCCCGGCGTCGCAACGAGGATGTGCGCCCGCGAGGCGATCTGCGCCTGCTTGACGATTCCCGCACCCCCGTAGACCGCCGCGATCGACAGCGCTCGCGCATGCGCCAGCGGGCGCAGGTCGGCGACGATCTGGATCGCCAGCTCGCGCGTCGGAGCGAGAACCAGCGCCGAGGGTCGCACGTTGCTGCCGTGCAGGCGTTCGATCAGCGGGATGCCGAAAGCCAGCGTCTTCCCCGAGCCCGTCGGCGATTGCACCAGCAGGTCGTGGCCCGCGAGGCCATCCGGGATGACCATGCTCTGAACCGCGAACGGCTCGGTGATCTCGCGACGCGCGAGCTCACCCGTGACGACCTCGGACACGCCGAGGCCGGCGAATGTTGCTTGCTCCATGTTGTTGATGCTCCTTCTGGCGGCCCCTTGGCCGCTGATGCGGATGGAGATTCGACTGGCCCCATCCGCGCTGCGAGCGCCAACAAAGACAAGAACCCCACGGGCAGCGGTATGCCACCCATGCGACAGACCGTAGCAGTGTCCGCGTTGCGCCTCGCCCCCCGAGACATCCTCAGCACCCGCGTCGGCCAAAATTCATACTTCAGTAGGATGCGCGTCAGTGAGCTCTCCGACACCGATCCACCGGAGCGCCGCATGAGCGCCGGCGTGCGCCGCGTCGCCATCGTCGGCGGCAACCGCATCCCCTTCGCGCGCTCGGACTCCGCCTACGCGCACGCCTCCAACCACGACATGCTCACCGTCGCGCTCGACGGCCTGATCGAGCGCTTCCACCTCGAAGGCGAGCGCCTCGGCGAGGTCGCCGCCGGCGCGGTGCTCAAGCACTCGCGCGACCGCGACCTCACGCGCGAAGCCGTGCTCAGCACCCGCCTCGCGCCCGAGACCCCCGCCTACGACGTTCAGCAGGCCTGCGGCACCGGCCTTGAGGCCGTCGTACTCGTCGCCAACAAGATCGCCCTCGGGCAGATCGACGCCGGGATCGCCGGCGGCGTGGACACCACCTCCGATGCGCCACTCGCGATCAACGACGACCTGCGCGAGCTACTGCTCGACCTCAACCGCACCAAGTCGACCGCCGCCCGGCTGCGCCTGCTCGCGCGGCTGCGCCCCGGACAGATCGTGCCCGACATTCCGCGCAACGCCGAGCCGCGCACCGGGCTCTCGATGGGCGAGCACTGCGCGATCATGGCCGAGGAATGGGGCATCGAGCGCCCCGCGCAGGACGAGCTCGCGGCGCGCAGCCACCAACAGATGGCCGCCGCCTACGAACGCGGCTTCTTCGAGGATCTGCTGAACCCCTACCTCGGACTGGAGCGCGACCAGAACCTGCGGCCCGACTCCACCCCCGAGAAGCTCGCGAAGCTCAAACCGGTATTCGGCGGCACGGACGGCACGATGACGGCCGGCAACTCCACGCCGCTCAGCGACGGCGCCTCAGCGGTGCTACTCGCCAGCGAGGAATGGGCGCGCGAGCGCGGTCTGCCGGTGCTCGCGTGGCTGATCGACGCGCAGACCGCGGCGGTCGACCATGTCCATGCCCTAAAGGGCGCCCCCCGTGACGGGGGGCAGGCAGGTAAGCGCGAGGGTCTGCTGATGGCTCCCGCCTACGCGATGCCGCGCATGCTCGACCGGACCGGCTTGACGCTGCAGGATTTCGACTTCTACGAGATCCACGAGGCCTTCGCCGCGCAGGTGCTGTGCACGTTGCAGGCATGGGAAGACCCCGTCTTCTGCAAAGAGCGCCTCGGTCGCGCGCGGCCGCTGGGATCGATCGACCGCGAGCGCCTGAACGTCAACGGCGGCTCGCTCGCCGCCGGTCACCCGTTCGCCGCGACCGGCGGGCGGATCGTCGCGACGCTCGCCAAGGCGCTGCACGAGCGCGGTTCCGGGCGCGGCGTGATCAGCATCTGCGCCGCCGCCGGCCAGGGAGTCGTGGCGGTGCTGGAAGCATGAACTCCACTGCGACGCACATCCCGCCGCGCCCGGGCTCCGCAGGGTGCGAGCGATGAGCGACCGCTACGCGCAGCTCGTCAACGCCCCGCTCGCCAGTCAGATCGCGCGACGCGTCGGCCTGCCGCGTCCGGTCGCCCTGGAGCGTCACCGACCCGGAGATCCCGTCGTGCGCGGCCGCGTGCTGCTCGGCGCCGCCCCCGGCGGGCGGCTGGCGGGAGCCGTGGCCGAAATCCTCTCCGCCGCTCGCGCGGAGGTCGCGACGAGCCTAGAGGAGCCCCTGCGCTCGACCGTCGCCGACGCCGGGCTCCGCGCGACGGTGTTCAACCCCGAAGCCCCCGGCGAGCAGCGCTTCAAGGCGCTCGTATTCGACGCCTCCGGGATCCTCGACTCCACGCAGCTGGTAGCCCTGCAGGGCTTCTTCCATCCGACCGTTCGCCGCGTCGAGCGCTGCGGGCGCGTAATTGTGCTCGGCACCGCGCCCGGCGACTGCCCAACGGTGCGCGCCGCCACCGCCCAGCGCGCGCTGGAGGGCTTCACGCGCTCGCTCGGCAAGGAGCTCGGCGCTCGCGGCATCACGGTGCAGCTCGTGCTCGTTGCGCCAGAGAGCGAGCGCGGACTGGCCTCGACGCTGCGCTTCCTGCTCTCGCCGCGTTCCGCCTACGTCTCCGGCCAGGTCATCCACGTAACTGCCGCCGAGCCGCCGCCCGCGATCGACTGGGAGCGCCCCTTCGCCGGGCGCACCGCGCTCGTCACCGGCGCCGCGCGCGGGATCGGCGCGGCGATCGCCGCGACGCTCGCGCGCGACGGCGCGCGGATCGTTGGCCTCGATGTGCCCGCGCTGGCCGGCGAGCTGCAGGCCGTCACCGCGCGGCTCGGCGGGGAGGCCTTCGAGCTCGACATCACCGGCGCCGCGGCCCCCGCCGCGATCGCGGCGCGCTTCGCCGACGGGCTCGACGTCGTCGTGCACAACGCCGGCGTCACACGCGATCGCACGCTCGCCAAGATGCCCGCCGAGCGCTGGAGCGAGCTGCTGGAGATCAACCTCTCCAGTCAGGAGCGCATCGACGACGCCCTCCTCGAGGGTGCGCTGAGCACCAATGGGCGTATCGTCAGCGTCTCCTCTATGAGCGGGATCGCAGGCAACGCCGGGCAGACCAACTACGCGACCTCCAAGGCCGGCGTGATCGGAAGAGTGCACGCGCTCGCGCCGCGGCTGGAGGGCGGGCGGACGATCAACGCGGTCGCCCCCGGCTTCATCGAGACGCAGATGACCGCGAAGATGCCGATCGCGATCCGCGAAGCCGGTCGCAGGATGAGCAGCCTCGCCCAGGGCGGGCAGCCCGTCGACGTCGCCGAGACGATCGCCTGGCTCGCGCACCCCGCCTCCGGCGCCCTCAACGGCAACGTCGTGCGCGTCTGCGGACAGAACCTGCTGGGAGCCTGATGACGACCGGCGAGCTCAGCAGTCCGCCCCGGATCCTGCCGCTGTACGCGCGGACCATCGCGCCGCTGCTGCCGGGCGCCTCGCTGCTGCCGTTCGTCGGTGGTCGCGGAGGCGAGCTCCCCGCGCTCGAGCTCACGCTTCCGCGCGTGCGCGTCGAGCACGACCGCCTCGCCGCCTACGCCCACGTCTGCGGCTTCTCCCTGCGCAACACGCTGCCCGCCACCTATCCCCACGTGCTCGCGTTCGGGCTGCACCTCGGGCTAATGACCGACCGCCGCTTCCCGTTCCCCGCGATCGGCCTCGTCCACCTCGCCAACCGCATCGTCCAGCACCGGCCGATCCAGCTCGGCGAGGAGCTCGACCTGCGCGTTTACACAACCTCGCTACAGGAGCACCCGCGCGGGCGGACATTCGCGCTCGTCTCCGAGGCGCGCGTTGCGGGGGAGCTCGTCTGGGAGGATCACAGCACGATGCTGCGACGAGGCGCGCGCAAGACCGCGAGCGGGAGCCCCGGCGAGGATGGCAGCGGGAGTCCGAGCGGCAGTGAGCGCGCAGGCACGAACGCGGAGCCGACGGCGCTACCGCCACGCGGAGCGGTGTGGCGCCTGCGCGGTGACCTCGGCCGCCGCTACGCCGCGGTGTCCGGCGACCGCAACCCGATCCACATGCACGCCCTCAGCGCCAAGGCCTTTGGCTTCCCGCGCGCGATCGCGCATGGGATGTGGAGCAAGGCGCGCTGTCTGGCCACACTCGAGCCGCGCTTGCCGGACAGCTTCAGCGTCGCGGTTGACTTCGGGCGGCCGATACTGCTGCCGGGGGAGGTCGCGTTCGGCAGCACGGAGCTCGAGGACGGCGCGATCGGCTTCGCGGTGTGGGATGAGCGGGGCTCCCGGCGCCATCTCGACGGTCGCCTCGCGCCGGGTGCCGGGGCGGAGGGTGCATCTGAAAATATGGACCCCGCCGCGCGCGCGTACGGGGGCGCGCGGGCGCGCGGCGGGGCCGAAAAAACAAAAGGAGAGGCGCGCACATGAGCAGCGAGGAACGCGGGCAGAGTCCCGCCGAGCGCGGCATGGGTCTCGGCCTGCGCACGCTGAACCGATTGGCGGGCTCCGAGCTGCTCGACCGCGCACGGCTGCGCAAGCCGCTGGAGCGCGCGCTCTACCAGGGCACGCGCGGCGGCTTTCGCACGGCCGGCGCCGCCAGCCGCACGTTCAGCGCCGCGAGCAAGCTGCGCGCGCCCCGCGCGTCAGGCCCGCGCCCGCACCAGCGAGCTGTTCGACATCTCACCCCGACGACGAGCAGCAGATGCTGCGCGACGCCGTCGCCGCCTTCGCCGCCGAGCAGCTGCGCCCGGTCGCGCTCGCCGCCGACAATGCCGCGCACGACGCCCGCCGAGCTGCTCGCCCAGGCCAACGAGCTCGGCGTCAGCATGCTCGGTGTCCCCGAGGAGCTCGGCGGGGTGATGGCCGAGCAGTCCGCCGCGACCGGCGTGCTGGTCGCCGAGGCGCTCGCGCACGGCGACATGGGCATCGCGCTCGCCGCGCTCGCCCCCGCAGCCGTCGCGACCGCGCTCGGGCTGTGGGGCGACGCCGACCAGCAGGCCACCTACCTGCCGGCGTTCACCGGCGAGAACGTCCCCGCCGCCGCGCTCGCGCTGCTCGAGCCGCGCGCGCTCTTCGACCCCCTGACGCTCACCGACCAAGGCCACGCCGCCAGGACGACGGCTGGGTACTCGACGGCGTCAAGTCGCTCGTCCCGCGCGCCGCCGCGGCCGAGCTGTTCGTCGATCGCCGCCGACGCTCGAGGGACTCGGTCCGGCGCTGTTCATCGTCGAGTCCGCCACCGAGGGCCTGTTCGTCGCAGGACGAGCCGGCCATGGGGCTGCGCGCCGCCGCGACCGGCCGCGTCGCGCTCGAGGACGTGCCGCCTGCCCGCCGCCGCGCTGCTCGGCGGCGGCGAGCCGCGACGTGCTACCGCGAGTGCATCCAGCGCGCGCGCATCGCGCTGGTGCGCGCTGGCCGTCGGCACCGCGCAGGCCGTGCTCGACTACGTCATCCCCTACGTCAACGAACGCAACGCCTTCGGCGAGCCGATCACCAACCGCCAGGCCGTCGCGTTCACGGTCGCCAACATCGCCATCGAGCTCGAGGGCATGCGCCTGCTGACCTACCGCGCGGCGCGCCCGCGCCGATCAGCGGCAGAGCCCTTCGCCCGCGAGGCCGCGCTCGCGCGGCGGCTGTGCGCCGAGCACGGGCATGCGGATCGGCTCCGACGGGGTCCAGCTGCTCGGCGGCCACGGCTACGTCAAGGAGCATCCGGTCGAGCGCTGGTACCGCGACCTGCGCGCCGTGCGGGCTGATGGAGGGAGCGCTGCTCGTCTGATGATCAATCTCGAGACACCCGAAGAAGTTCGCGCCGCTCGTCAGCCAGGCCCACCAGGTCGCCACCGAGGTCTTCCGTCCGATCTCGCGCAAGTACGACCTCGCCGAGCACGAGTACCCCAAGGAGCTCGACATGCTCGCCTCGGTGATCGACGGCATGAACGCCGGCAGCGACGCCGGCACCGGCGCCGCCGGCGTGCGCCGCGACGCGAAGGCCGGCGACGGCACCAACCGCAACGGCACGAACATGTCGACGGTGCTCAGCATCATGGAGCTGTGCTGGGGCGACGTCGGGCTGCTGCTCTCGATGCCGCGCCAGGGCCTCGGCAACTCCGCGATCGCCTCCGTCGCCAACGAGGAGCAGCTGCAGCGCTTCGACGGCCGCTGGGCCGCGATGGCGATCACCGAGCCCGAGGCCGGCTCGGACTCCGCCGCGATTCGCACCACCGCCGTGCTCGACGGCGACGAGTACGTCCTCAACGGCGAGAAGATCTACGTCACCTCCGGCGAGCGCGCCGACCTCGTCGTCGTCTGGGCCACGCTCGACCGCTCCCAGGGCCGCGCCGCGATCAAGTCGTTCGTCGTCGAACGCTCCAACCCCGGCCTGAAGCTCGACCGCCTCGAGCACAAGCTCGGCATCCGCGCCTCGGACACCGCCGCGTTTCGCCTCGAGGACTGCCGCGTGCCCAAGGAGGACATGCTCGGCAGCGCCGACGTCGACGCCAAGCAGGGCTTCGGCGGCGCCATGCAGACCTTCGACAACACGCGTCCGCTCGTCGCCGGGATGGCGGTCGGCCTCGCCCGCGCCTGCCTCGAGGAGACCCGCGAATGGCTCGCGCAGGCCGGCGTCGAGGTCGACTACGACCGCGCCCGCGCTCACCCAGCACGCCGCCGCCGCGCGCCTGCAGGGGATGGAGGCCGACTACGAGGCCGCGCGCCTGCTCACGCTGCAGGCCGCCTGGATGGCCGACAACGGCAAGCCCAACTCGCTGCAGGCCTCGATGGCCAAGGCCAAGGCCGGCCGCACCTGCGTCAACGTCGCGCTCGGCTGCGTCGAGCTCTGCGGCAGCCTCGGCTACGGCGAGGGCGAGCTGCTGGAGAAGTGGGCCCGCGACGCGAAGATCCTCGACATCTTCGAGGGCACGCAGCAGATCCAGCTGCTGATCGTCGCGCGCCTGCTGCTCGGCAAGACCTCCGCCGAACTGCGCTAGAGCGACGCGGCCGCGGTGGGGGCACCCGCACCCCAAGGATGGCGGCCGCGGCACCACCCGAGCGCGATGCCGCCGCCGCATCGCTTGCCCCAGGGCGCGCAGCGCCAATCAATACCGTGTCACCCGATGCCCTCCGCGAGTGACCCCACCGGCGAGTGCGACCTGGCCATCGTCGGTGCCGGCATCCTGGGGCTGGGCGTCGCGCGCGAGCTCGGGCGCCGGCATCCCGGGCTGTCGATCGTCGTGCTCGAGAAGGAGCCGCGTGCGGGCGCTCACCAGACGGGCCACAACTCCGGCGTGATCCACGCCGGGATCTACTACAAGCCCGGCTCGCTGAAGGCGCGGCTGTGCGTGGAGGGCGCACGACGTCTTTATCAATATTGCGCCGAGAAGAGCATCGCGGTGCAGCGCTGCGGCAAGCTGATCGTCGCGCTGAACGAGTCGCAGCTCCCCGGCCTCGACGAGCTCGAGCGCCGCGGGCGCGCCAACGGCGTCGCCGGACTCGCGCGCCTGGACGCCGCCGGCATCCGCGAGCTCGAGCCGCACGCGCGCGGTCTCGCCGCGCTGCACTCGCCCGCGACCGGCATCGTCGACTACTCCGCCGTTGCCGCCGCCTACGGCGAGGAGGTCACCGCAGCCGGCGGAGTCCTCGCGAGCTCCTGCGAGGTCCACGCCGTCGCGCACGTCGGCCGGCGCATCGCAGTCGCGCACGCGCGCGGCGAGCTGCGCGCGCGGCACGCGATCTTCTGTGCCGGACTCTGGTCCGATCGGCTCGCCGTCGCCGCCGGCGCCGGCGCCGATCCGCGCATCGTGCCGTTCCGCGGTGCCTACCTGCGCCTGCGCCCCGCGCGGCGCGAGCTCGTGCGCTCCTTGATCTATCCCGTCCCCGATCCCCAGCTGCCGTTCCTCGGCGTGCACCTCACCAAGCACATCCGCGGCGACGTCCTCCTCGGGCCCACCGCGCTGCTCGCGCCCGCGCGCGCCGCCTACCGCCTGCGCGACGCCGACCTCGCCGACCTCGCCGACCTCGCCGCGACGCTCGCCTGGCCCGGCACCTGGCGCCTGGCGCGCCGCTGGTGGCGCACCGGCCTGCACGAGCTTCACTACGCGCTCTCCACCGCCGCGCTCACGCGCGCCGCCGCCGCGTTCGTCCCCGAGCTGCGCGCCGGCGACGTCGAGCCCGCGTTCGCCGGCATTCGCGCGCAGGCCCTCGATCGCCGCGGGCAGCTCGTCGACGACTTCGTCTTCTCCGAGACCGCGCGCGCGCTGCACGTGCGCAACGCACCCTCGCCCGGCGCGACCTCGTCGCTGGCGATCGCCGCGATGATCGCCGACCGCGCCGCGCGCTCGTTCTCGCTGGCGTGAGCGCCACCCGCGCCGAGCGGTCGTTCTCGACAACTAGATTGCCGGCCCCGCCGCGCGCGTGCGCGTGCGAGGGCTCGCCGCGCACACGCCTCGGGTAGGCTGCGCGCCCCGCGATGCGCGTCCTCGTCACCGGTCACCACGGCTACATCGGCTCCGTCCTCGTCCCGCTGCTACTCGACGCCGGCCACGAGCCCGTCGGCCTCGACACCTACCTGTACGAGGGGTGCGACTTCGGCGCCGATCGCGGACCCGCAATCGCCGCGATTCGCAAGGACGTCCGCGACGTCGACGCCGCCGACCTCGAGGGCTTCGATGCCGTGATCCACCTCGCCGCGCTCTCCAACGATCCCGTCGGCGACCTCAACCCCGACTGCACCTACGCGATCAATCACCGCGCGTCCGTCACGCTCGCGCGCGCCGCCAAGCAGGCCGCGGTGCAGCGCTTCCTGTTCGCCTCCTCGTGCAGTCTCTACGGCGCCGCCGGCGCCGATTGGATCGACGAGACCGCCGCTTTCAACCCCGTGACCCCCTACGGCGAGTCCAAGGTGCTCGCCGAGCGCGACATCTCTGCGCTCGCCGACGACTCCTTCAGCCCCACCTTCCTGCGCAACGCCACCGCGCACGGGCTCTCCCCCCGCCACCGCGGCGACCTCGTCGTCAACAACCTCACCGCCTTCGCCTACGCCACCGGCGAGGTGCTGATGCAGAGCGACGGCACCCCCTGGCGGCCGCTCGTGCACATCGAGGACATCTCGCGCGCGTTCCTCTGCCTGCTGCACGCACCGCGCGAGCGCGTGCACGGCGAGGCCTTCAACGTCGGCGTCGACGCCGAGAACCACCAGATCCGCGACGTCGCGCGCATCGTCGAGGAAGTCGTTCCCGGATCGCGGGTCGCGCTCGCCGCCGGCGCGGGGCCCGACAAGCGCAGCTACCGCGTCAGCTTCGCCAAGCTGCGCGAGACATTTCCCGAGCTGCAGCTCGAGTGGACCGTGCGCGCCAGCGCCGCGGAGATGCTCGCCGCCTACCGCGAGCGCGACCTCGATATCGCCGACTTCACCGGATCGCGCTTTATGCGGATCGCGCGCCTGAAGGAGCAGATCGCCGCGGGACGCCTCAGCGACGAGCTGCGCTGGCGCTGATCCGCTCGAGCTCGCGCTCGTACCAGCGGTACGTCGCCCGCAGGCCGCCCTCCAGATCCCACGCCGGGGTCCAGCCGAGCTCGTCGCGAATCGCGCTCGAGTCCAGCCACTGCCGCGTCAGCTCGCCGTGCGGAGTGCCCTCCCCGCGCACGTCCGGCTCGACTCCGAGACCCGCGATCTCGATCAGCAGCGCCACGATCTCCAGCACCGAGACCGCGCGTCCGATGCTCGCGTTCCACGCGCGACCGCGCAGCTCCGGACGGTCGAGCGACTCGCCGATCGCCAGATACGCAGCGGCGGCATCCTCCGCGTAGAGGAAGTCGCGCTCCAGGCGCCCGCTCGAGCGAATCACCGGTGTCTCGCCCGCCAGTAGCGCGCGGACCGTTCCCGGGATCAGGCGCGAGAAGTTGAGGTCGCCACCGCCGAAGACGTTGCCGAAGCGCGTCACCGCGACCGGCAGCCCGAACGTGTGCGCGTACGAGCGCGCGATGATGTCCGCGCACGCCTTCGAGGAGTCGTAGGGGTAGCGCGGCTGCAGCGCGTGGTCCTCGCGGTACGGAAGCTCCTCGTGCACGCCGTACGCCTTGTCGGTCGAGGCGACCACGATCCGCGCCGGGGTGCACGCCGCCACGCGGCACGCCTCCAGCAGGTTCCACGTGCCGCGCACGTTCACCTCGTAGGTCTCCACCGGCGTGCTCGCCGCCGAGCCCACGATCGCGGACGCCGCCAGATGGAACACCGCCCGCACTTCGTGCTCGTCGATCGCGCGGCGCAGCGAGTCCCCGTCCAGCAGATCCGCCGCCACCGCCGTACAGCGATCGCGCAGGCCCGTCATGCGAAAGCGCGAGAGCTCCGCGACGGGACGATCGAGCACCAACACCTCCGCGCCCTCATCGAGCAGCCGCTCCGCGACCCACGAGCCGATGAAGCCCTGCGCGCCCGTGAACAGCACGCGCCAGCCGCGCCAGCCGCCACCGGATGCGACCTCGTCATTCGCCCTCACCGACTCCTCGAACACGCCGCCCACCCTACCCAGCCGCGGCCGCGGCGAGGTAGAGGACCGCTTGCGCGCGAGCGACCGCACCGATCGCGCCATCCGGCGGCAGCAACTCCGGGTGGTGCAGCGGGCGCGCCGCGAAGCCCTCCGCGCCGTCGAGTCCGACGAAAGCCATCGCGATCGGTGCGAGCGCGCCGAAGAACGCGAAGTCATCCGACCCGCACGAGCGCCACGCCGGCGCCAGCGAGAGGTCCGCGCCGGCGCCCGCACCTGCGCCGGCGAGCAGCTCGCGCGCGCGCTCGACGATTCCCGCGTCGTTCTCCAGCGCCGGCTCGCCGCGCACCAGCTCCACGCTCGCGCCGCAGCCGTGCGCCGCCGCCACCCCGGAGACGACCTCCTGGACCATCTGCGCCAACGCCGCGCGGTCCTCCGGGCGGTGCGCGCGCAACGCCCCGCGCGCGCGGGCGCGCGGCGGAATCACGTTCTCCGCGCTGCCACCCTCGAGCACGCCGACCGTCAACGACGCCGGCGCCAGCGGATCGATCCGGCGCCCCACCTGCGCGTGCAGCGCCACCACGATCTGCGCGATCGCCAGAATCGGGTCGCGACCGCGATGCGGGTAGGCGCCGTGCGAGGGCTCGCCTTCGACCACGATCTCGACCGCGTCGCACGAGGCGTTGACCGGGCCCGCGTCGAGCGCGACCGAGCCCCAGCGCAGTTCCGGATGAACGTGCGCCGCCAGCACCGCCGCCGGCGCCAGCGCCGCGAGCTCGTCCACCGCCAGCTGCTCGGCACCCGACGGATATGCCTCCTCGCTGGGTTGGAAGACCGCCAGCAGCGCCACCGGCAGCTCCTCGCCGAGTGCGTGCGCCGCGCGTGCCAGCGCGACGAGCGCCGCCATGTGGACGTCGTGGCCGCACGCGTGCATCGCCTCGCCGGTCGCGCTGAACGGAGCGCCCGTGCGCTCGCGGATCGGCAGGCCGTCGAGCTCCGCGCGCACCGCCACCGCCACGCCCGCCGCCGGGCCGATCCTCGCGATCCTGCCCGTCGCGGCGACAACGCGCGAGCGCACCGGCAACTCGCCCGCGACGATCGCCGCGGTTCGCTGCTCCTGGTGCGCGAGCTCCGGCTGGGAGTGCAGCCGATGGCGCAACTCGACCGCGCGCGGCAGCTCGCGCTCGATGCCCGCCAGCAGCCGCTCCAGCAGTCCCTCAGTAGATCGCGGCATAGCGGCGGCACACCTCGCTCACGTCCAGGCCCGCCACGGCCCGCAACTCGGCGCGCTTGACGCCGACATACGCCTCGTAGAGCAGCGGCGTCATCCAGCCGCGCGCGACCTCGTCCTCGGCGAGCGCCCGCAGCGCCTCCTCGAGCGACGCCGGCAGCGCGCCGACCCCGTAGCGCTCCGCGCCCGCCGCATCCAGGCGCGCGGGATCGCCGTCGAGGATCGGCGGCGTCGGCAACTGCCCGCGCAGGCCCTCGAGTCCGGCGCGCACGATCGCGCCCAGTGCCAGATACGGGTTCGCGGTCCCGTCCGCCCCGCGGTACTCGAGATGCAGCTGCTGCGCCGGATCGCCGCCGGCGAGCGCGACCAGCGGCGGAATCCGCAGCAGCGCTTCGCGGTTGCCCGCGCCCAGGCAAACCGCGCCGGCGCTCCAGCGGTGGGGGGTCAGGCGCGCAGCCGAGGCCGGGCTCGGGGCACAGAGCGCGCTCAAAGCACCCGCGTGGCGCAGAATCCCAGCCGCGAAGCGCCCGCCGAGCTCGCTCAAGCGCGCCGGCCGGTCCGCGTCGTAGAGCAGTGGCTCCCCGTCGGCGTCCAGCAGCGTCACGTGGATATGCGCTCCATTGCCCGGCCCCGCCGGGTCGAGCAGCGCGGCGAAGCTCGCGCGCATCCCACAGCGCCGCGCGACCTCGCGCACGACCTCCCTGAGCACCACGCTGCGGTCCGCCGCCGTGACCCCCTCGGCGACTTCGACAGGAATCTCGAATTGATCGGCCGCGAACTCCGCGAAGAAGCGTTCCGGCTGCGCGCCCGCCTCGATCAGCGCGCCCATCACCTCCACCCCGAACGGATCGACGAGGCGCTGCTCCGCCAGCGAGAACGGGAGCGCCGGCGGCGCCTCGCGCGCCAGCTGGAACTCGTGCTCGAAGCTCGCCTCCAGCCGCGCGCCGCACTCGGCCTCGAGCTCGACCAGCGCCTCGCGCAGGAAGTGCCGCGGGCAGCACTCCCACGGCCGCCCGTCGGTCTCGACGATGTCACAGAGCACGAGCTCCAGCGCGCTCGCCCCCGCGTCGCCCTCGACGCGGACGTGCGTGTCGGGATCCGGCAGCAGCCGCAGGTCGCCCGTCGAGCCGAACGGGGTCTCCTCGGCGAGCGGGCCCAGCGGCGTGAGCGAATGGTTGGCCGGCACCCAGCCCACGCCCGCGTCGAGCTGCGCGCCGAGCTCCGAGGCCAGCACCGAGCGGCCACGCACGATCGCGCCGAGATCGCAGCAGACCAGCGCCACGAGGTCCGTCGCGCTCAACGCGACGCCTCGCGCGCAAGGAGACCGATCGCGCTCACCGCGAAGCCTCGCGCGCAACGGTGCCGTTGTCCCACAGCTCCTCCACCAAACCCAGTGCCGCCGCGCTCGCGCGCACCGCCGGGGCGTCCCGCGCGCAGGCAACGACGATCACGCCGCCCGCCGGCATGTCGCGCCGCGCGATCGCGGCCGCGAGGCGCTCCTGCGGCTGCAGGTGCACCCCTCGGTTACCGAGCGACGGGTACGTGTCGGCAATGCCGTAGAGAACCCCGCGCGGTCCCCGCAGGCGACCAAACACGCAGACGAAGTGGCCCACCTGCCAGTCCGCCGGCGGGCCATCGGGGTCGCCGTCCAGGAGATAGGCGAGCAGCTGGTCGGGCCGCGGATGCCCACCCCAGAGATGGCCGGTCGCGAGATTGGCGAGGAGCGTCGCGGGATGCTCCCGCGCGGCGGCGGCATCGAACAGGCCCGCGAGCGTCTCCGCAGTCCACGGTCCGCTGTACGGGAGCGCCGCCAAGCGACCGCCGGCGAGCTCCTCAACCGCATCGCGTACTCCGCTCGCCGTCGTGCCCGAAACCGCCGAGTCCTCGATCAACGGGATCGGCAGCCGATAGTCGCGCCGGCCCCCTTCGCCGTGCGGCAGATGGCCGGCGTCGCTCGAGGCGCCGACCACACTCCCGGCGGCGAGCGCCACGGCGTCCTGATCCAATGGGGCGCCCTCGTGTTCGTCGAGGCCGGCGGCGCGCAACGCAAGCGCGCCGCAGAACGCCCCGCAGAGATCGTCGCGTTGGGGGAGTTCGCGAGCGTGAGCGGCGAGCAGTGCGCGCGCGCCCGGCAGCAGAGTCATGTGTAGCTGCGTCGTCGCGCTCAACGGCGGCGTCATGCTCGGCGGCGTCGAGGACGACATGCGCGGCGCGTAGCTACGCCGCGAATCGCTGTGCGCTGCGCGCGCGGCGCTTGTCGGCCTCCGCCTCGCGGTCCTTTGCGGGCGCCGCGGTGACCAGTTCGCTCAGCAGCCGCGCCGAGACCTCGGCGACATCCTCGACCGCGCGCTCGAAGGCCGCGGCGTTCGTCTGCGAGGGCCGCGTGAAACCGCTGATCTTGCGCACATATTGCAGAGCCGCCGCGCGCACCTCATCGTCGGTCGCGGGCGGCTCGAAGTTGTACAGCGTCCGGATATTGCGACACATACATAGAGAGTAGCCGGCCTCGACACCGCGCCGTCGCTCAATCGCCGGATCTTGCGGCGGGGACCGACGAGCGCTTAGACGAGTGCGCCGGCCGGCAGCACGAAGCGAAGCGGAGTCCGGGGCTGCGCCCCGTCGCGAGTATCGAGACGCGCGCCGTGCAAGCCCTGCCGCGGGGCGCTATCGACGATCGCCTCGGGAATCCCAGCGTGCGCAGTAATCCAGGCGATGACCGCCGCCGAGTCGGCGCCCTCGGCGAGGATCGCCGCACGCTCGATCACCTCACCGCCAGAGTCATGGGGACGCGCCAGGCGGATCACGAGCGCGCGGATTGCCTCGTCGTCTAGGGCGGGAGCGGCTATGAGAACTCCGTCACCGAGTACACGGGACCGCCGACGCGCACCGCGCCATCCGCACCGGCGGCGGCCGTGTGCACCACGAACGCGTCTTCGCGTCCGTGGTCGAGAATCGCGGCCACCACATCGCTGCCGGGGGGCAGCGGCCTACCGACCTCGATTCTCGCGGTCGCGCCCGTCAAAGCGACAACTCAGCTTGAAGATGCGCCGCGAGCGCGCCGGGGAGCCGACCACGCTCTGCGAATGCTCGCGCAACTCACGATAGGCCAGCTCGGCACGCTGGCCGTCCCCTGCGATGCCGGCGACGAAGAACTTTGTCATCCGCGCACGCAATCGGCCTGTTCGAGCATTGATCCACGTTAGCGCGTTTGGGCAGCCGCCAACGACTATCTCCAATATGGCGCCCGTGTCGCTCGAGCTCCGGCGAGCACCGCGGGGCCTGGCGATCGTGACAGCGCGGCGGTGCATGCACGCGTCGCGGCCGCGGGCGCCGAAGTCACCAGCCCGCCACATGACACCGACTACGGCTCGCGGGACTTCGCGATCAGAGACCCCGAGGGAAACCGCTGGTCGTTTGGTACCTACCGCGGCGCGTCCGGCGGCGCGGTCGACTGAGTAACCGCGCGCTCAAACCTAGCGGCGAGCGAGCACGCGGTCGTGGTCTTCCCAGCACCGGGCGGTCCGGTGAAGATAAGGACGGGATCGGGCACGGAGCCGATGTTACGCGGACGGACGCGCAACCATTGCTCGGTCGATGGGTTCTACCCGGAGGGTGACCTAACGACATACCGGGGGGTAAGTGTGCGATCAGTCGAGCTTTGGCACGCCCGTCTGCTAATCCGCCGTATCCAACAACGACTGCGCGACTTCCTGCTACTGGGCAGCGCCCGTCAGGACCGCGCGACTTTCCGCGAGGATCTCGCACGGCGCTACCTGCACGGTGAAGGGATCGAGATCGGCGCGCTGCACTTTCCGCTCCGTGTACCGCCGGCAGCGCGGGTCCGCTACGTCGACCTCGCGACCCGCAGTCAATTGCTCACGATGCACTCGAGTGCCGTCTATGGCAACCCAAAATGGGTGGTCGAGACAGACATAGTCGACGACTGCGAGCTGCTTGGAACATTCGCCGACGAGTCGGTTGACTTCGTAGTCGCCAATCACACGCTGGAGCACACCGAGGATCCCATCGCGGCACTGAAGCACGCGCTACGCGTCCTACGACCAAATGGCATTCTTTTCCTTACGCTTCCGGATGCTCGTCATACCTTTGATGCATTGCGTACTCGCACCACCATCGAGCACCTGCTTCGCGATCACCGCGAGGGCCCCGCGGTCTCACGCATAGAGCATCATCGCGAGTGGGCATTCGTCGAGTGTGTGCCAGAGGAGGACGTCGCCGAACGGGTCGCACAGTTTGCCCGAGAGGGTGCACGCCACCACTTCCATGTGTGGGAGCTCGAGGGCTTTCTCGCATTTCTATGCGCGCTCGAGCTTCCCGCTACGATCGAGCTCGCGCAGGTCCACCGGGATGAGTTCGCGGTCATCCTGCGACGCGGAGAGCGACACCGGGCTGAGAACTGCACACCCCACACCACAAAGCACGGAGACGACATGCAGATCACCAAGAGCTCCATCGAGACAGCGACCGGTCCAAGTGACTGGTTCACCGGCGCCGTCTACATCGACACCGCCGCTACGCCCACAGAGCCCTCGCGTCTGTCAGCCAGCAGCGTTCACTTCACGCCCGGCGCGCGCACCGCCTGGCACACCCATCCCAACGGACAGACCATCTATGTCACCGAAGGAATCGGGCTTTGCCAGTGCCAAGATGGTCCAATCGAGGTGATCCGACCGGGCGACCGCGTGTTCTTCGAGCCCGGCGAGAACCACTGGCACGGCGCCGCCGCTAACCGCTTCATGACCCACCTGGCGATGGTCGAGGTCGACGCCGTGGGCAGCAGCGCGACCTGGGGCGAGCACGTCACCGACGACGAATACAACGCCGCGCCGGTGCCGTAGGCCGCCCGGCGGACAAGCTGACTCTGGCTCGTTCTGCCGAAGGAAACGCGCGGGCGGGAAGGCCGACTAAAGCGGTGGTACCTGATTATTGACCTGTGGTCCGTGATACAGATGGTCGTGGCTCTTGCAGGCCGCTGGGAAGGTGAACTGGACACTGTCGCTGCGCACGCCGTTGTAGCTCGCAAATAAGGTCACACGACCAACGGTGCCGACCTCGCACTGGGAGTCGGTGCTGCTCTGCACGCGGACAACGATCTTCATGATGTTCCCGGGCACACCCCACATCACCGCGTAATGCGAGTGGTAGACCAGATGGTGCTCGACCCTCATGATGACCAGCCGGTCGGGCTGATTGCGGACGCGGTCGACCTGGCAGAGAACCCCGGAGACAGTGTTGGCCGCCAGATCGATTTCACCGTGGCCGCGGGCGTAGCTGCCGCTGGCCCCCGTGATCGGCGCGCCCGTGTGGAAGCCCCATGGCGGAATCCCGCCGACGATCGGGATCTGGGCGCAGTACTGAATCGGGTAGCCGCTGGCTGAGCCGGCCAGCCCGATCAGCGCCAGGAGCGGCGTCAGCGCCAAAACCGCGAGTCCGATGCGTCGCGTCCCCATCTCGGGGCCGACTATAGCCTTCACAGGTCGCTCCGAGCGGGCGGTCGGTCATTAGTTTCCCGCGGCCCGCGCAACATTTGCACGCCGACCGCGTCTCATAGGCCATGGATCGAACAGACAAACACCGGCAGCCGCCAACACCATCCCCGCAGAGCACTCCCGCCGCGGCAGGGAGCGCGCCGGGCCCGGGACAGACGTCGCCCTCAGCCGCCGACGAGCGCGAGGCGTTTCGTGCGCTCGTGGACGCGCACCGTCCCGAGCTGCTGCGCTACGCGCGCCGCCAGCTCGGCGCCCGCGCGGAACTGGCCGAGGATGTGCTCCAGGACGCGTTCCTGAACGCCTACCGCCATCTCGCGGCGGGCGCCAGACCGCAGAACACGAGAGCGTGGCTGTTCACGATCGTGCACAACGCGGCGATCAACGTCGCGCGCGCCCCGCAGCAGCAGCCTCCGGTGTCGTTGGAGGCGGACCACTCCGTCGCGGGCGGACCGACGCCACCGGAGGCCATCGAGCAGCGCGAGCGGCTCGACTGGCTGATGGAAGCGATCGGAGCCCTGCCGGAGCGTCAGCGCGACGCGCTGGTCGGCCATGCCCTCGAAGGTCGCAGCTACCGCGAGCTCGCCAGCCGCGAGCAGACCACGGTCTCGGCGATCAAGACGCTGATTCATCGCGCCCGTCGCGGCCTGGTCGAAGGGTCGCCGCTGCACGCGCTCGCCGCCCCATTCCTGCTCGTCTCAAGACGCGTGGCCGGGTTCACGGCCCACCGACCGCTCGCCGGCAAGCTATCCGCGAACGAGATCGCCGGGATGCTCGCGGCCGTCCTCGGCACCGCGACGTTGACGTCCGGGTTGCTCCTCGCGGGCCAGGCGGGCCATTCGGTTGCGATCGCCGCCTCGCGCCAACCGAGCCCGCGCGTCGGCATCCATCATCACCCAGGCGGAGACGGAACCCGTGCGTCAAAGGCCGCGAGCTCCCCGGCGGCTCGACTGCACCACGAAGCGCGGCGCGCCGCGACGGAGTGCGAGTACGGCCGTCGTCTGGATCGGCGGCTGCGAGTCGCTGCGCTGCAGTACGCCGCAGGCCACCTGACCGCGGTACAGCTGGAGTACACCGAATGCGGGCGGATCCTGCGAATGCGCGCCATGCGGATCGTCATCGCGCACGGACACCGGCGCGCGGACACCGGCCATCGGGGCGAGCGTCGTCCTCGTCGCGGCGCCAGCCTGCGGTGAACCGCGAGATCGCCTGCGTCGTCTCAGGCGGGATCTCGATTGAGCTCTAGTGAGAACCCGTCGCTGTCGGCGAGGTCTCGCCCTCCCAGTAGTCGACGTTTCCGTCGGCACGCCTGAGCATCACCTTGTCATCGGGGCTACCGGGCCAGACCCCGATCTTGTCGCTGTCGGGGTAGACGGCCACCGCCGGCTCGCGCGCACTCGAGAACATCACTACCCGGGCGACCGCATCGCCACGATTGGTCACCTTGTGCGCGCCGCCAGGGCCCGGCGAGAAGCACGCCACTCCACCCCGAGCGAGCTCCTTCTCGCCCGCGGGCGTACGTACGACCACGGTGCCGTCGAGTACCAGGAGCCACTCCTCCTCGTACTCGTAGTGGTACGGGCATACGCTCGCCGCCGCCGGAAGCTCGTAGACCTTCACCGCAAGGGCCTCGCCCCCCAGCGCCTGGCTGATGTCCGCTAGACCCGAGCGGAAGCCGTCGGGATCGGCCTCCTCATAAGCACAATCTACGCTGAGGACGTTCGCCACGCGCATTGGCCGATCTTTGCAGATCGAGCCCAGGCGGCCGGCTCGACACCCGTCCGGCCGACGAAACAGGTGTCCCGCTTCCTGATCCTCGAACGAGGCATGGGTCGGCTGAGGGATCGACGGGCTAGACTTCGGCGGTCGTGTCGCTGACTGCCGTGACATCCGCGGAGATCTCGCTGCCGGCCCAGGCCGACGGCGCGCGCGTCAGCGACCGGATCGCTGTTCTGGCCGACACCGTCGACGTCGTCGGGCTGACCGACAATCACGCCGGCCAACCCCGGATGTCGCCGCTGGCTGCGGTGGCGCTCGCGCGGGAGCAGGGCGTGGAGACAATCGTCCACGTTTCCTGCCGCGATCGCAACCGGCTTGCCCTGCAGTCCCAGGTCGTGGGCGCGGCGGCGCTTGGCGCTGAGGCGGTCCTCTGCATTCAGGGCGATCCGGTGCCCGGCATCGAGCATGTGGCCGACATGACCGCCACGCAGCTCATTGCGAACGCGTCGCCATGGAGCGCCCCACACCCACTGGCGGTCGGGGCGGTCGTCAATCCCTTTGCCGAGGACATCGACCGGGAGTTGCGGCTCCTGCGGCGCAAGATCGACGCTGGAGCAACCTTCCTGCAGTCGCAGATGATCTTCGACCTCGAGCGCATCGAAGTGTTCCTCTCAGCCGCCGAGGACATCCTCGCGGACGTGCGGTTCTACGCAAGCGTCGCGCTGCTCCGCAGCGCGCGCATGGCAGAGCGCGCCTGCGCACTACCGGGGGTCGCGATTCCTCAGCGGGCTCTGGCGCAGATCAGTCGCGGCGGCGGCATCGACCTAGCGCGCGAACTGGCGGCCGGCCTTGCCTGTATCTCGCGCGTAGATGCGCTTCACGTATTTCCGCTCGGAGCTGAGGCGGCGACACGCGAGGTCGCCGCGGAGTTCCGCGTCGCGCGGGGTATCAGCGCCCAGCGCCCCGCAGGGGCCGGTCCGTAACCGGAAGCCCGAGCGGCGACGCAATGCAGAACTTTGTCACCCAGCTTGGGAATGACCGGCGTTGATCGCCCATTGGGCGGCGAAAGCCCGTTCGTATGCAGGCCGCGCTTCGCCGCGGGCAACATAGGCAGGCAGTGTCGGAAACTCGCCCAGGAGACCCGAGGGCCTAAGCCTGAGCAGCACCGACACCATCATGAGGTCGCCCGCGCTGAAGTCCCCGTCGAGCCAGTCGGCATTGCCCAAGCGAGCAGAAAGTTGGGCCAGTCGATCGCGAATGCGGTCTTTGACCAGAGGCAGGCGCTCTTCGGCCCATGGTTCCTCACCCTCCGCGAACCTGGCGGTCACGAGTTCGAGGATCGGCGGCTCCACGGTGTTGAGCGCGGCGAACATCCAGGTGATTGCCCGCGCCCGCGCATTGGCATCGTCCGGGAACAGCCCCGCATGGTGCTCGGCGATGTGGAAGACGATCGCGCCCGACTCGAACAGGACAAGATCGCCTTCCTCATAGGCCGGATCAGGCCGAAAGGATGAAGGCGCAGATGCGCGGGTTCCTTCTTCGCGCGGAACGAGAGCAGGCGAACCTCGTAGGGCTGACCCACCTCCGCAAGCGCCCAGCGAACTCGCGTATCGCGCGCCAGGCCCTTCCCGCCATCGGGCGAGCGCTCAAACGCGGTGATGACGATGGTCATCGTAAGACATCCTTCAAGTTCGCCTCCGTGGCGTCATCCACGTCGGTCACGACGCGCGGTCGGCGTGTTTATCGGCGAGCTGCGAGAGACGGCGATCGTAACTCAGTAGCTCGCCCCTCTCCTCTTGTGCGGTGGCAAGAACGATTGCGTCCGGTAGGCGCAGACGCTCGTGGCTGGCACGGAGCTCAGCTGCCCGCTCAGCGATGCTTTCGGTGAGAGGGATCACCGCAATGCCCATATCAGCGACCGCATTACGTGCCTCGGACAGGCGCCCGGCTCGCGCAAACGCGACTAACGTCTCGCTGTAGGCGCTCGCGGGTAGGAGCAGACGCCGTCCCGTGCGATCCGCCGCCTCGACGTCGTCGATTGAGCGGTCGTGATGTGCGTCTGCGGTGTCCAATAGACCAATCAGGACACTTGCGTCGAGGATCAGCGCTTCCACTCGTCACGTAGGCGGTCGAGTTCTCGATCCTCGTAGATATTGGTCGCGATACCGGCATGGCGGCGGACTCGGGAACCTCTGGTTGCAATGATGATCTCGCCCTCACGGACCGGGCGCACGGTGATCTCGTCGCCAGCACGTAGACCGGCCGCTCGCATCGCCTCGACCGGGATCGTCACCTGATTCTTGGAGGAAACCCTTGGCATTTCCTTTACTTTAGCACAGCAATCGTAAAGGCCAGGTGGGGCGTGCGGGCTCTCACCCGGCGGCGCGACCCCGACTCTTGGCAGCACCCTCGCACCTGGCCGCACGAGCATCGAAGGGCATCGTTGGGCACCAGTGGGTCGCCTGACGCAGCAAACGCGGGAGCGAACCCTCCAAATCGCTATTTGCAGGGCTTTTCACGGGAGAGACAGACTCGAACCCGTGTATCAGCGTGGCGGCGGCCCGCAGTTTGTGAGGGGCTGGCTTGCCTGCACGCGAACGATGGGCGGTGCTGGTCGGAACGCTTCGTTGCGGGCGAGGTCGAAGATCTGGAGGAATGGCTTGCTCGCTGGGCCGTAGTCACCGCTCCAGCAGTGGACTTCGCTGGGCAACAGCGGGTTGCTTGTCGTCTCGACCACAGCCAGCGCGGGCCAGCGGAAAGCGAGCGCGACCAGGCGTCGTTGGTGGTCGTGGTTTTCTTTTGCTCGTATTCCTCGGGTGTGAGGTAGTCGAGCGTGGAGTGTCTTCTCTGGCGGTTGTAGAAGCCCTCGATGTACTCGAAGACGGCGGAGCTGAGATTTGCCTGGTAGGCCATGAGTGGCGGTGTACGAGCTCCTTCTTGATGGTCGCGAAGAAGCTCTCGGCGACGGCGTTATCAAACGCGTCGCCCTTTGATCCCATCGAGACTGAGATGCCCGCATCCCGCGCCTGCTGGCCGAAGCCAAGAGCGACGTATTGCGAGCCCCTGATCGGAATGATGTATGAGCCCGGGCTCAGGCCGGCGGCGAGCGACGGCCATCTGCAACGCGTCGGCGACGAGCTCGCTGCGCATGTGCTCGGTCATCGCCCAGCCGACGATCATCCGGGAGAACCATCTTGGACGGCGGCGAGGTAGAGCCAGCCCTCCCAGGTGTGCAGGTAGGTGATGTCGGCGACCCACAGCACGTTCGGCCCGCCCGGCCTGAACTGGCGTTCGACGAAATCATCGCCAACGCGGACACCGGGCACCCGGATCGTAGTGCGACCTTTCTTGACCTTCACCACGCCGGAGATCCCGGCCGCCCTCATCAGCCGTTGCACGCGTCGGCGCGAGACTCCGATGCCCTGGCCGAGCCTGAGCTCGACCTGCACGCGCCGCGAGCCATAGACGCCACGAGCCCGCTCATGGATCTCGGTGATCCTCGAGGTCAACCACGCGTCGCTCAGCACGCGATCAGACGGTGCCCGGCGCTCCCACTGGTGGAACCCCGGCCTGGACACACCGAGCACCTCGCACATCACCGAGACTGGGAAACCGGCCCTCTCCGCCGAGATGATCCGATAGGCACTCACCGGGTCTCGGTCTCCGCTGCGAAGAGAACCGCGGCTCGCTTGAGGATGTCGCGCTCCATTTCGACGCGCTTGACCCGTTTGCGAAGCTCACGGAGCTCCTCGCGCTCCGCGCTCGTGAGCCCATCCTGGCGTTCTCGATTGTCGAGCTGGTACCGCTTGACCCAGTTGAATCTCAATAGGAGAGTCGGCCGGTAGTCTGGATGACCAGTGCGTCTGTGTGTCGGTTGACGGTGCCGTAGAACCCGCCGTGGCCGTGCGCGTGGGCGTAGCGGCCGGCGCCGTGGCTGACTGTCATCGAGCCGCCGAAGCTCGCGTAGGGGCCGGTTGAGTGCAATCGCGCCGAGCCTTGGCCGGTGATCGAGCCGCCGCCGGGTGGGTAGATCGTGAAGGAGCCCGAGATGGTCGCACCGACGGTGAACCGCACCTTGACCGTGCCAGGTAGCGCGCCGGTAGCGGGGCCTTCCTCGAGGAGCAGCGAACCCGCCGTGCCGCTCAAGCGCAGGTGAGCTTCGTCGGTGACGTTGAGAGTGCGGGCCGCTCCAGCCGTCGGCATGGCCGCGACCTGCTCGGCGCTTGCTCCGATGAGACTCAATCCGAGGGTGACAGTTAGCGCAGTACGGCCGACGTGCCCCACGGCCAAGCGGTAGCGTGCGATCGAAGGGCCAAGTCTCGTTTTGTCGTCGTCATTCCTGAGATATGCCCACATGCCGGAACAGGCTAGCCGCCCTCATGTTCCGGGGGCTATGGCTGTTTCCTACCGACAGCGCCGATCCATTGGCGAATGACCCTGTCAAGGAGTCGGAAACATGGCTGCCAATCGAGAGGACGCATCTGTAGGCTTTTGTCTTCGAGAGTCGTCTAGTTCAGAAGATCGAGCCGCGTGGCGTCTGCTGAGAAGAAGAAACCAGCGTTGGGTGGGCGCTCGCCGTTGCCGGCGGTGGTGCTTGCTGTGGTACTCGAAGGCCCTGGGCATGGCTATGAGATCGCCGCGCGGTTGGCCTGGCGGGTCGGGCCGAGCTGGCGCATCTACGCCAAACACCTCTACCCGATCCTGAAATCGTTGGAGCGAGACGGGTACGTGCGCTCCGAAGATGTGCCAGCCAACACGCGGCCTGGTAGCAATCGATCCAAGAAAGATCGGCTGGTCTACTACCCGACGCCGGCGGCTGCTCAGGCGCGCGAGGAGTGGATGCAGGCCCCGGCGTCGTTGACGCTCATGCGCCCGGACATCCACGCCAGGCTGATCTTCTCCCAGCCCGAGGACGCCCCGCGCCTGCTGGAGATGCTCAAGCAGTACGAACAGGATGTCGTCGGCCTGGTCGAGATGATCGCGGAACTTGAGCCTGCGGCGGAGACGTGGCAGGGTCGCTGGCTTGAACATACGCGGGCGTCCGTAGCCCGACAGCTCGGCGCGGAACGGGAGTCGATCGTCGAAGCGCGCCTGGACATCGAAGAGTTCCTCGCCGGCTCGCGCTGAAGTACCGTCGGTTGGGAATGTCCCTGCTCTCTTTCCAGAACGTCTCAAAGAGCTTGCCGGACGGTGCGCGCCAGATCGCGGTACTGGACGATGTCTCTTTCGATATCGACCCGGGCGAATACGTCGGCTTGTGGGGCAGCCGACGCTCGGGCAAGTCCACGGTGCTGGAGCTCGCGGCCGGTGTCGTGCAACCGGACGCCGGCAGGATCATCTTCGACGGCGAGGACATTGCCCGAATGCCGCAGGACAAGCGGGCGCATCAGCGGAGGCAGGGCGGGATCGCGCTCGCCCGCCTGGATTGGCGCCCGACGAGAAGCCGCCCGGTAGTCGAGCACGTCGCAATTCCGCTGACTAGCTGTGGCGTGAGCCTGAGCAACGCGGAAGGTGTCGCACGGCGGACGCTCAAGCGGGTCGAAGCCGCAGAGGTTGAGGATCGCACGACCGATGAGCTGAATCTCGGTGAGCGTATCCGGGTCGAGCTGGCGAGGGCGCTGATCCGCGAGCCGCGCCTGCTGCTTGTAGACGAGCCGGCGTTGTTGGCAAGCCCGACCGAATCACGCGCGTTGTACGGGCTGCTGCGCACGCTCGGCCGCGACCAGGAGCACGCAGTCGTCATAGCCTCGACTGAGGCCGTTGCGATCCAGGGCGCCCCAAGGATCTTCACGATCGACAATGGGCATGTGCGCTCGACGGATTCGCGGAGGAAGGTTCTGCCGTTCCGGCGTGCCGGCGCTGAGCCCTCGGCCTCGTGAGCGGCCTGGAGCTGCGCGAGGTGGTCAAGCACTACCGCGCAGGAGCCGAGCCGGTGCGAGCGGTTGACGGCGTCTCACTCACGGTCGGCCCGGGCGAGTTCGTCGCCTTGTACGGGCCAAGCGGCTCAGGCAAGACGACGCTGCTGCTGCTCGCGGCCGGGCTGATGACCCCCGACGCCGGCACGGTGTCCTTCAACGGTCGCGATATCTCAAGGCTGTCGCGGAATGATCGCGCGCTGTACCGCCGACGCGAGGTCGGCTTCGTCTTCCAGTCCTTCCATCTGATGCCCGGCGGTACGGCCCTGGATAACGCGGCGCTAAAGCTGCTCTCCGATGGCTGGAGCATGAACAAAGCGCATCGCGTCGCGCGTCCTTGGCTTGATCGGGTTGGCCTTGACGAGCGGCTGAACCATAAGCCGGCGGAACTGTCGATGGGTGAGCGTCAGCGCGTCGCGATCGCGCGAGCCTTGGTCAACGAGCCCGGCCTGCTGCTGACCGACGAGCCGACCGGCAGCCTGGACTCCAAGCGCGGCCGGGAGACGCTCGAACTGCTGCGGGACATCTGCCATGAACGCAGCATCCCTGCGGTACTCGTAACGCACGACCCCCAGGCGATCGGGTTTGTCGATCGCGTTCACACGCTTCGTGACGGCCACCTTGCTAGCGGTCTCGATGCTGATCTCGAGGTCGCTACGAAATGACCCGCAGGTTCGATCCGAAGCTGAAGGGGGTGCGCGCCAGCTCGCTCGTGCGTCTGTACCGCATCCGTCTTCGCGACCACGGCATGCAGGAGCTATTGGCCGGCAGCGGCATCGCCGTCGGCGTCGCCCTCGTCTTCGGCGTGTTGGTGGCCAATACGAGCGCGACCGGCTCCGCCCGCGAAGTGCTCCATGCCGTCAACGGCTCGGCCCAACTGCAGCTCGCAGCGCGCTCTACCGAAGGCTTCAGCGAACAGCTCGCCGAGAAGGCGGGGACGCTCAACAGCGTACGGGACGCCGCCTACCTGCTGCGCGTCAACGCGGTGATCGTCGGTCCCCGCGGGCGGCAGTCGATTCAGCTCGTCGGTGTCACGGCAGGGCTCATCGGATTCGGCGGCGCAGCCACCCAGGATTTTGGGGCCGGTAATGCTGTCCTCACCGGCGGCATAGGGCTACCCGCGCACGTTGGGCAGACGGTCGGCGCAAAAACCGGGAGCAGCGTGACGCTCCTCGCCGCTGGCAAAGCCAGCCGGGTGACCGTGCGCGCGGTATTGAACAGCGGCGCGATCGGCGCGCTGGCGGAAAGCGGCCTGGCCGTGGCGTTGCTTCCCCAGGCGCAGGCACTCGCGGGCGAGGCCGGCCGCGTCACACAGGTCTTGATCCGTGCGCGCCCCGGTGCCGAGAGTCGCGTCGCGGCCGAGCTGCGGCGCCTCGCCGCCGGACGGGTAGACGTCGAGCCGGCCGATAACGAACTGCGGTTGCTCAACGAAACCGCCGGACCGACGAGTCAATCCACCCGACTGTTCGCCGGGATCAGCCTCATGGTCGGCTTCCTGCTCGCGTTGAACGCGGTCCTGTTGACAGTTCCCGAGCGCCGCCGACTCATCAGCGAAATGATCTCCCAGGGCTTCGATTCTAAACAGATGACCGTCATGCTCATCTTTGAGGCGCTGATACTCGGGTTTGGAGCCTCGCTCGCAGGCGTCGCGCTCGGCGAGCTGCTCGCGCGCACATTCTTTGCGCAGTCTCCCGTGTACTTGGAGGTCGCCTTTCCCATCAGCGAACATCAAACTGTCCATCTTGCAGCGGTGTTGATCGCGATCGGCTGCGGGGTGGCGGCAGCGCTGGCGGCGTCCCTCTCACCGGTCCTCGACCTCCGCGCCGAACAGCCGATCGACGACCTGTTCCACACGCCGGGCGACCCTGGGCAGAGCATCCGTACCAGCACAGCCCGTCAGCTCGGCATCTTCGGCGCCGCGATCATTCTTGCCACCACGCTCGGCATCGTCGCCGACCCGAGCCTGACGATCTTCGGCGGCATCGCGCTGGCCGTAGCAGCGCTGGCCCTCATACCTCTCGCCTTCCTCACGGTCACGCGGCTGGTGAAACCGATCAGCAAGCGCATTGCCGGCTCCATGCTCTCGATAGCCGTCATCGAACTGGAGGCCACGGTCACACGATCGGTCGTGCTGGCCGGCGTCGCGGCGCTGGCGATCTACGGCAGCGTCGCGATTCAAGGTGCCCGCGCCGACCTGATCAGCGGCTTGGATACCGCGACCACCGAATTCTTCGATACCGCCGACCTCTGGATTACGACTGGAACCAATGATCTGACGACTACCAGCTTCGAGGCAGACCACGTCGCCTCGGTGGTCGCGGACGCGCCGGGCGTGAGGTCGGTGCGGGCCTATCAGGGAGGCTTGCTCGATGTCGGCAAGCGTCGGTTGTGGATTCGTGCCCGACCCTCGGGCGATCCATCGATGCTCCAGGCCAGCCAGCTCCTAAAAGGCAGCCTCCACCAAGCCACTGAACATCTCCGCCAAAGCGGTTGGGCCGCCGTCTCCAATGGGTTTGCGAGCGAACGTCACCTTGCAATTGGAGACACATTTACGCTGCCGACCCCGGCCGGGCTCGCACCGCTGCGAGTCGCCGCGATCACGACCAATGTTGGATGGCCACCGGGAGCGATCACCCTCAATACCACCGACTACCGACGCTATTGGCAGACCGATAATCCGACGGCGCTGGAGGTCAGTTTGGCGCACGGCGTGACCCCGCTGGCGGGCAAGCGTGCCGTCGAACGAGCCCTCGGCGCGCGGCCTGGGCTGCGCGTGCAGACCACTGCCGAACGGGTGGGTCAGTTCGAGCACAATCTCCGCGAGGGCCTGCGCAGCCTCGCCGATATCTCCACGCTCCTGCTGCTGATGGCAGCACTTTCGCTGGCGGCAGCGCTCAGCACAGCGGTATGGGAGCGCCGCGGCCGGCTCGCGTCATTGAAAACCCAGGGCTTTGACCGCTGGCAGCTCTGGCGCTCTCTTCTGCTTGAGAGCGCGATCGTGCTCGCCATCGGCGCGACTGACGGCGCGCTGCTCGGGATCTACGGACACGCCCTCGCAAACCGCTGGCTACGCATCGCGACCGGGTTTCCCGCGCCATTCTCCATTGAGGCAGTCCAGATCCTCGTCGCACTCCTCCTCGTCGCCGGGATCGCGCTAGCGGTGATGGCGCTGCCGGGGTATCGGGCGGCGTCGGTGCCGGCCGCGACGAGCTTCAACGATTGAAGCTCTCCGGTGAGCGACTCCCCCGCGCAAAGCTATCTGCGTGCGGGCCTCGACTCCCGATCCTGCAAGCCTCGCGCAAGGATTCGCCCTGGCTGCCGAGCGCTACTGGCTCCAGGTCTATCCGCTGGTCCGTCACGAGCTTGGGAGCTGGCAGCGCCGCGCGTCGCAGATCCCTGACCCAGCTCTGCGCAAGATCGCGCTCGAAGTCCAGCGATCCAAGCGCGGGAACCTCGAGGGCGCGGCGGCATTCGCTGTACTCGCCCCGCCGAACCGCCGGGCGAGCGTCGTCCGAGCGTCGCTCGCGCTCCAGGCGATCTACGACTACGCCGACACCCTCATGGAGCAGCCCCATAGCGACCCCATCGCCAATGCGCGGCAGCTCCACCTCGCCCTACAACTCGCCCTGCGCGAGCCCGAGGCGCCACACCGCGACTACTACGCGCACAATCCGACCCGTGACGATAACCACTACCTGCGCGGCCTCATCGATGCCTGCCGTACCGCCCTCGCCAGCCTGCCGTCTTATGACATCGCACGCGAGCTGATCCAGCGCAACGTTGAGCGGATCATCCGCTATCAGGTGCTCATTGACCGGCCCGTGGAGTTCGCAGCGTGGGCGGCCCGAGAAACTCCCCACGACATAGATCTGCGCTGGTGGGAGACCGGCGCGGCCTGCGGCTCGTCAATGGCCGTCTTCGCACTCATCGCCGCCGCCGCCAACCGCAACCTGCAGCCGAGCGAGGCAGCGCGAATCGAGAGCGCCTACTTCCCCTGGATCGGGGCGCTGCACACGCTGCTCGACAGCCTCATCGACCGGCCCGAGGATCTCGCGAGCGGCCAGCACAGCCTCGTCGGACACTACCGCTCCGCCCAAGCCACCGCCAAGCGGATGCGCCATATCGCACTAGAAGCGTCTCGTCGGGTGCAGACACTTCCGGGTGGTCTCAGTCACGCCATGATCCTCGCCGGGATGGCGGGCCAGTACCTATCCTCTCCTGCTGCATCCCTGCCTTACGCGCGGCCCGCCCGCAAGGGCATCATCGACGCAATGGGACAACTCGGCGCGCCGACGATGGCCATATTCAGAGCCCGTGAACTTCTCAGCAGCTTCAGCCACATCCCTGCTGTGGCGTCTGTAGGTGTCAAATGCCTGGAATCAGCTTATGCCTAATCCGGCCTTCACAGCGCGCGCGGCGGTCGTCAGGATCGGCTCCGCAATGGCACGCTGCGTCTTATACGAGTCGTTTAGACAAACGGCCGAACGGCAGACCCTTCTAACCCTGGCGGAACGGGTGGCTCCTTGCACCCTGGGCAAAGGGAGCCATGAGAGCGCGGTGCGCCCTTCGCTGCCCCACAGGCAGGGGGCTTGGTGGCGAGCCGGGCGTCGCTCCATCTGCGTCCCGGCTCGCCACCAGCCTCCCCAGCAAAGCTGGGCCGGGCAGATCATCCGCCGCCGCGGCGGCCATCCATGCTGATCTCCGAGCTCGACCTCGCGCCGACGACACAGAGCGCCTGGGAAGCCACCGGAGCCCAGGACACCGACGAGCTGCGCCGGCCAGCTCGCGAGCTACTCATGTTGCCCGGAATCACCGGCAGCATCCTCTACGAAACCGTCTGCCGAATGTATGAGCACCACATCTTTCTGCGGCCTGACGGACCGCGGATCTCAGCGCCCACCCCCTCCGACCTTGAGATGCTGCGCATGCGAATTGTCGATGGCGGGTCACTCAGGGAGATCAGCGCCACTCACAACCTGTCTGCTGAGCGAGTGAGGCAATGTCTACATCTTCAGTTCAGCTTGACGGGCGAGCCGCCCGCCGCAGCCGATCGCCGCCAAATGCGTCAGATCATACGGCCCGAGTTAAAGCGATTGATCGCACTCCGTCTATATAGATGCGAGCATGGTATGTCAATGTCGCAGCTGCCAGATGGTCTCACCACAGAGTCTTTTGCCGCAGTTTCTCGCACGGCAGTGGCAGAATTGGAGTCCAAAGGGTTCCTCACCATCGATGGGGATCGCGTAACCCCAACACAGCACTACGCCAGATGGCGCGCAGCAACTCCCAGTTACGCACACGTAGGGGCGTAAGGTCGGGGCGGACGGGACGATAGCTGTTCCGTCCGCCCCGACCTTCTGTCCACCTATCAAACTTCACCGGCACGAAGGCCGTTTGAAGTATCAGCCGGAGCGCATTTTATAAGGGGGGTCTCAACTCCCAGTTCATTTGGATACGGAGGTTGCATGAGGTCTGATCGGTTGGTACCCAAGGTGAGAGCTAGATTATTGTGGTATGTGCTTGGCGCATCGTTGTTCTTACTGCTAGGTCTTGGTATGCCTGTAGCTGGCTTGGCCGATGGCCGCACACCGCTGGACGCTAACACCCGGGCTATGCGTGTGGAGCATCTCAACCTGGAGCGTGCCGCGTTAGCTCGTCGAACGACGGACGCTCACGCCACCGCTCGCGAGCGGTGGCTTCAGAGCCGTGTGGCTCGGGCACAGCGGGTTGCTTCGCGAACGGCATTTCGCGGTATGGGCGCACCTGCAGCACGTCAGTTGTTGATGCGTGACTATGCGTCTCTCCTCAAAAGCGCCGGTGTCAGTCCGGCTGAAGTTGTCGCGCGCAGTGGGCATATTGTCCGCTATCGCAACAATTTCAGCGCGTTGGTACGGACCTCTCGTGGACTAGAGGTCGCGACCTCAACTGTGCCGCTCCGGGCCGCTGGTGCGGGGGGCGGTGATGCCCCCGTCGATCTTCGCCTGACGGCGACTAAAAGTGCGTTTGCGCCTAAGACGCCCGTAGTGCCTGTGTCAATCGCGCGGAAGTCCGAGGAAGGCGTATCGGTGGCTTCTGATGGTCTAGGCGTCACGCTGGAGGGTGCGGATGTGGCTGGTACTGAGGCGGGAGGCCAGAGCGTCTTCTTTGCTGACGTCGCTCGCGACGTCGACGCCGTGGATACGCCCACCATGCACGGCGTCGATCTGTCTGCGGTCATTCGCTCGACTTCAAGCCCCCAGATGCTGCGCTATCGAGTCGCATTGCCGGCCGGCACTGCAATGCGTGAGCTTGGCGCGGGGGCAGTTATAACGCGGGCCGGCGCGCCTCTGATCGAAGTTCCCGCGCCGCGCGCGACGGATGCCCAGGGCAGAGACGTGCCAGTAAAAATGACCGTCGTAGGCAACGAATTGATCGTGACGATTCCCCACCGGTCTCCCGACCTTGCCTACCCGATCTTAGTCGATCCAGAAATTCTTGAGGCAAATCTTGCCGAAGCGCCCGGCGAATGGGTATCAGCTACGCATGGCTCGCCGGTTACAAAAAGCTTCCCGGCTGGTGGTCCTATCTCGATAAGCACTAGCGGCAAATATTCCGGTACCGAAGCAGAACCGTGGGGTAATGAAGTATATGCGGAATACGAATGGTTGCCGCCTGAAAAAACCGGCGAAATATCTAGCGTAGAATTCCTTGGCGTCACGGCAGCTGTAAGCGCAAGCGCGGAAACCGGAGGTGCATACTTACCTGAGTACGCCGTCTTCGTAAAACTCGGCGCGTGCGGCGCAATTGCCGAAGACTACAAGGAGCAGACCGCTGAAAAATTTGAAGGTGACGCGCTTACATCATCGACGCTTCACGACTATAACAAACCAGAAAGTAAATACTACAAATGTAACAAAGAACCGATTTTCCTGTCGGCACTGGCGACTGCGACCGGTGAGAATAATAATGAAGAAAAGACGTTCTCTCAGAGTGTGACCGAGTCAGCGTCGATCTCCGTCGGCTCTGTCCTGATTTATCAGAAACCAACCGCGGAAGAAGAACGCGAAAAGGAATACGAACTTTGGGGCGAAAATAACCCTGGGAAACCGGGAGAACACAGATGCCTTCTAGGTCACCCCGTGGACTGCGCGACCGGCAATCAGGTCGAGTCCCAGACGGATCTCAGTGTTGGTGGTCGCGGTCTTGGGCTGAATTTGACGCGGACCTACAATTCCCAGTGGGCTGCTAAAGAGCCCGAACATGGGATCTTTGGCTACGGGTGGACCGGCCCCTATACCGCTCACGTCATCGAAGAACAACGAGGCTTGTTCGACTACGCGACGGTAACGCAAGACAACGGCAGCACCGTCAGGTTTAAACGCTTTGGGGGTAAACCGTGGGAACCTATCGGCAAGCTGGTGCAATCTACGCTTGCCGAGAGCAGCGAAGAATATACCTATACGCTGCCAAATCAGACCTCCCTGCATTTCAATCGCCTTGGTCAGCTTACTAGCGAGAGCGACCGTAACGGCAACATGCTGACTATGCACTACGGGGCTAAATATCTTGAATCGGTATCCGATTCCGCCGGACGTAAACTCAGCTTCGCCTATAACGCTGCCGGCGCGGTTGAAAGCGCGAAAGACCCAATGGGCCACACTGTTAAATACACCTATGAATCCGGCAATCTCGCAAGCGTCACTCAACCGGGTGAAGCCAGCGTACGTTGGAAATTCAAATACAACGCCGAACACGAGATGACGTCAGAGACCGATGGGCGAGGCAATTCCGTCACTACCGAATACGACGGACTCGGTGAAGTCGCATCGCAAAAAGATCCACTAGGCCGGACACGCAAATGGGAATACGCGCCGATCGCCGAAGGTAAAGAAACGACTATCACCGAACCTAACGGCAGTATTACCCGCGAGCGCTTCGACGAAGCCGGCCTACCCACAAACGTCATACACGCCTACGGGACAGCAGTCGCCACAGAAGCGTCAAACGAATACAACAGCGCCGGCGAGCTTATCGCGACAGTCGATCCCGACAAACATAAGACCGAATACGGATACAACGCGGCCGGTGATCGTACCAGCGAAAAGGATGCCGACGGCGACGAAACCAAATGGTCGTACGACGGCAAACACGACGTGGAAACCGTGACTACGCCGGACGGGGAGACGACCACGATAAAACGCGACGCCCACGGCAACGCTGAATCCGTTTCTCGGGAAGCGCCGGGCAGCAAAACCCAAGTTACTAAATACAAATACGATGCCTATGGTGACCTTGAAAGCACCACGAATCCGCTGGAACATACTTGGACGTACGAATACGACAGCTACGGCGACCGTAAGAGCGAAACCGACCCCGAAAGCGACAAGCGTACCTGGGAATTCAACGAAGACTCCCAAGAGATCGCGACAGTAAGCCCACGAGGAAACGCGAAAGGCGCAGAAGCCTCGAAATACACGACGAAAACCGAACGCGACTATCTAGGTCGCCCGCTAGCAATCACCGATCCGTTGGGACATAAAACAAAATACAAATACGACGGTAATCGCAACCTCGAAACCCTCATGGATCCCGACAGCAATATTACGAAATACACTTACGATGCTGATAACGAGCTGACAAAGGTAGAAGCTCCGAATAAAGCGACCATCGAAACCGGATATGACAGCGCCGGACAGATCACAAGTCAGACCAGCGGAAAGAAAAACATCACGAAATACACACGTAACTTGCTGGAGGAGATCACCGAAGTTCTCGACCCGCTCTCCGATAAAACGATCAAGGAATACGATCCAGCGGGTAACCTCACGAAGGTGACAGACGCCGCTAAACGTGTCACAACTTACTCGTACGATCCCGCAAACCGTCTCAAAGAAATCAGCTACTCGGACGGTAAAACGCACGCGATTGAATACGAATACAACAAAGATGGCGAGATCACAACGATCAAAGACGGCAGCGGCACCACCAAGTACACCTATGACCAGCTCGATCGACCGACAGAAATCGAAAATGGACACAAAGAAGTCATCAAACGCGAATACGACCTAGGAAACGAGCTCATCAAGCTCACCTACCCCAACGGCAAAGCCATCACTCGCACCTACGACAAAGACGGGCGCCTCGAAAAGGTGACCGACTGGCTTGCACACACAACGAAATTCGCCTACGACCCCGACTCGAACCTAACAGCCACAGTCTTCCCGACAGGCACCGAAAACGAAGACAAATACGTCTACAGCGAAGTAGACCAGATCGGCGAAATCAAGATGATGAAAGGCACAGAAACCCTCGCCTCGCTAGTCTACACACGCGAAAACGACGGGCAAGTAAAAGGTGCCACGTCAAAAGGGCTCCCGGGCGAAGAAAAACCAGCCTACGAATACGACGCTAACAGCCGCCTCACAAAAGGCGGCACGACGAGCTACGAATACGACGCGGATAACGAGCCGACCAAACTCGGCACAAGCACTTACACTTACAACAAAACAGACGAGCTTGAAACCGGACTAAGCCTGAAATACACATACAATGAAGTCGGTGAGCGCACAAAAACGACACCGACCACAGGCCCAGCCACCACCTACGGCTACGACCAAGCCGGTAACCTTACCACGGTCGAACGACCCAAAGAAGGTACAACCGAAAAGATCGAAGATACTTACGGCTACAACGGGAACGGCCTGCGCGTATCACAGACGATCTCTGGTACCACCAGCTATCTCGCTTGGGACGCAGCAGGAAAAATACCCGTCCTCCTCAGCGACGGAATCAACAGCTACATCTACGGACCAGAAAATCTCCCGATCGAGCAGATCAACAACAGTACTGGCACCGTGCTCTACCTCCATCACGACCAACAAGGCTCAACGCGCCTGCTCACTGGCTCGACTGGCAAAAGCGAAGCTGCGATGACGTACGACGCCTACGGGAACACTACTGGGATCACCGGCTCGGTCATGACTCCGCTTGGATTCGATGGACAGTACACGAACAACGACACTGGATTAATCTACCTGCGCGCGCGCGCCTATGACCCAAAAACCGCGCAGTTCATTAGCGTAGATCCATTATTTGAATTTACACGTGCTCCGTACACTTACACGCATGATCGGCCGCTCAGCTTTACTGATCCAAGCGGACTCGTCCTTATCGGTGTAGGCGGCAGCGGATCGGTGTCACCATTTGGACCGTTTATTATCACTGGTGGGGGAATGGGCTGGCTGAACCCCGGAACAGGCAATGTTGACACGACGGCAACAAGTGGCGTCGAGGTGGGTGGCAGTAGTGGAGAGCTAGATGCCGGACCGGTCGTCGGCGTATCAAATGCGAATAGCACGTCGCAACTTACAGGCCCATTCACACAGGTATGCGGCGCAGCTGCACTCATAGTTGGCGCACAGGCTTGCATCGAGGTCGGCCACGATAGTTGTGGTGAATCCATTTGGTCCGCCCAAGCCGGTCCGATTGTTGGTTGGGGCATAGCTGGCGGCGTCGGCAAGTCAGAGACCGTCATCCCGACCCCGATCGACCAAGACCCAGTGCCTAGCTTTTAGGCTATTCTAACGATGAATGGGTAGACAGAAGATTGGTCTAAGAGTCAAGAGTTGGCTGCCAACACGGCGCCTCCTTGGGGGAGAACCGTCCTCGGCTACTACCGCGAGAAGCAGCATCGCGGTAGTGGCTGTGATCCCTGTCGGCCTCGGCTTGTTTGTGTGGCCGGACTGGGGCGACGTCCTGATACCGAGCGGCCTTCTTGTGGCACTTGCCGCTGGACGTTGGCAAGTGAGGTGGGTTGTGCGACCGTGGTTCATGCCGCAAGAGCTCTCGACGCGATGGCTGACATGGCTGATGATCACCATCGCATCCGCATGGCTGGTGGTTGGCATCGTCATGCATCTCTGATGCTTCCATGCGATGAGAGTGGTAACGGCAAAAGGGCGCGTGTCGGCTTCAAGGCCAAGTTGGCTTGTGGTCTGACGGTCGGAGCCGGTTGCAGGATCTATGATCTGATTCCGCCAGCGCTCATGTTCCCTCGTGGGCTACCCCAGGACGCAGCGAGGGATGGCTTGGGGTGGGCTTTTTGGGCGGTTGCCAGGTTGGCGCACTGTGGCTCTGGATGCGCGCGTACCTCGGCTCGAAGTCGACGGAATCTCCTGAACCAGCTCGCGTCGCGACTGACAGACAAGACTGAAGTAGGGCTCCAGCTTCGATCCGAAAACGCTCCATATAGGCTCTGGCAAGCTAGATGTGTGCGCGGTGTAGTTTGCTATTGACCGGCGGCATATGGTTAAGTTGTGCTCTGACTTGGATCACGGCAAGTGCTGCTGCGGGAGTGGTCAACTTGAAGGTGATAGTTAAATGGCCATTGTCGAGGGTGGCTAGCTCTGCGCCGCGTGCGATCGTTTTGTGCTGGTGGCGCCCGAGGTAGCTGACATGCACTTTTCCGGTCTTGGGTCCGCTGATGTGAATCAGGAGCGGGGAAAGGCGCGAGGGACATGGTCAGCGTGGATGACTCCAGGATCTGTAGGGCGCGGGGGGCCCTGTGCTGGGCGGGGATGAGCTCTGGCTGGCTGGGTCTGGGATCGTTGGGGGGTTTGGGTGGGGCTCAGTGGCTTCGCCTTCGCTGACGAGCTGTTCCAGTCCAGCATCGCGGGATGTTTGCGCGATGTGGTCAGCGGCAAGCCATCGCGCGGGATGCGGAGGATCACGGCCTCGAGCTGATCGACGAGTACCTCGACTTCGAGACGGGCCGGGAAGCCGACAAGCGCGCCGGGTTTCAACGGCTAATCGAGGACGCGATGGCGCACAGGTTTGAGTGCGTCTTGATCTTCCACACATCGAGGTTTGCACGTAACACCGTTGAGGCCAAGCGCTACAAGAAGCTGCTGCGCTCCGAGCTTGGCATCGACGTTATCTCCGTCACCCAACCACTCGGTTCGGACGTGGACGATCCCGCCGCGTTTCTCTCCGAGTCGGTACATGAGATTTTCGATGAGTACTACTCCGTGTCACTCTCGTTCTGGACAAAGATGGGGCTGCGCGAGAATGCTCGCCAAGGCCTACTCACCGGCTCGCTCGGCTGGGGACTGATCAAGGGCGAGGATGGAATCGCGATACCCGACCCCGAGAAGGCCCCGCGTGTGTGAGCGCCAGAGCCAATCCCCGACTTCGACCAAGCCCGCAAGGTACTCGAAGACTTCAAGGTGTTCTGGACCACCGAGACAGACCCAGACGCCAAGCGAGAGTTCCTGAGCCTGATCTTCCAAGGCGTCTGGCTGGACGAACGCCGCGTAGTCGCCGTCCAACCAAAGCCCTCATTCCTCGCCTTCTTCGAGAACCGCGCAGGGCAAGCCCCAGAAGACATGGGGGGTAAAGTACGGGAGCGACGGGACTCGAACCCGCGGCCTCCGGCGTGACAGGCCGGCGCTCTAACCAACTGAGCTACGCCCCCGCGTGGAGGAGCGCGGGGACAACGCCCCCGCGATTCCGCGCGCGAGGGGACAGTATGCCAAGCCGGGGCTTCCCTCGCGGTAAGCGAGACTCCATCCCGCGCTGCGCGCACTAGATCCGTCCTGGCCAGGCAGCCAGTTTTTGGATAGGCTACCCCGGTGCCCCTGATCGGTCCGCAGCCACTGCGCCCCTTCAATCCGTTTGCGGTGATGGTGCACGACGTGCGCGCCGAACGCACGAACCGGGTTGCCTACCCGCCGGGCGAGACGAGCTTCAGCATGGCGCGCACGCGGCGCTTCGCAAACGAACCGCTGGAGCTGCTGCTGGAGTGCTACGAGCGCTACGGGCCGGTCTTCACGGTGCGAGTGCTGCACGGGAACATCGTCTTCATGCTCGGTCCCGCCGCGAACCACTACATGACGGTCTCGCATGCCTCGAACTTCATCTGGCGCGAATCGCACTTCCGCGACCTGATCGGGCTGCTCGGCGACGGGCTGCTGACGATCGACGGCGAGTTCCACCGGCGCTCGCGCCAGATCATGTTGCCGGCGTTCCACCGCGAGCGGATCGCGGCGTCGATCGACGTGATGATCGAGGAGACCGCGCGCGCCCTCGGCCAGCTCGCACCGGGCGCAGACGGCGGCGGCTCTGCGACGTCGAACGGATCGGTGGATCTGTACCACTGGACGCGCGGCCTCGCGATGCGGATCGCGATGCGCGCGCTGTTCGGCCTCGACCCCGACCGCGAGCCCGCGCGAGGGACCGACGCCGCGGGCCTCTTCGAGCGCGCGCTCTCCTTCTACGCGAGCGAATACACCTCGCGTTTTCTGCGCGGCCCGCTGACACCCTGGGCGCGCCTGCAGGGCGCGGCCCAGCGTCTGGACCGCGTCATCTACGGCGAGATCGCTCGCCGGCGCACCACCGGCGAGCGCGGTGAGGACGTTCTCAGCCTGCTGCTCGACGCGCACGATGAGGACGGCTCCTCACTGAGCGACCGCCACGTGCGCGATGAGGTGATGACGTTGCTGTTCGCCGGCCACGACACCACGACCTCGACGATCTCATTCATGTTCTATGAGCTCGGCCGCCATCCCGAGATTGCAGCGCAGCTGGTCGCAGAGCAGGACGAGGTGCTGCACGGCGCGACACCAAGCGCGGAGCAGATGATGGGCGGGGGGCTGCCCAAACTCGAGCTCGTCCTAGAGGAGACACTGCGCAAGTACCCTCCCGCTTGGGTCGGCCCGCGGCACTCGGTGGATCCCTTCGAGTTCGAAGGGCACGCGGTGCCCGGCGGCGCCTACGTGAACTACTCCTCGTGGGCCTCACACCATCTCCCCGATGTCTTTCCCGAACCCGACCGCTTCCGTCCCGAGCGCTTCTCCCCCGATGCGCGCGCGGCGATCCCGAAGGGTGCCTACATCCCGTTCGGTGGCGGTTCGCGCACGTGCATCGGGATGCGCTTTGGCCAGCTCGAGGTCCGTACGATCGCGACGCTGATCCTGAGCCGCTTCGCGCTCGAGCTACCCGCCGACTTCGAGCTCTCGATCCGCCAGATGCCGACGATCAGCCCGCGCGAGGGACTGCCCGTACTCGTGCGCGAGCGCGCGTCTCAGCGCAGCTTCGCGCGCAGCGTCAGCGCGTAGCTCGGTTCGCTCCTCGCCGCCGATTCGCTGCTCAATCCGAAGCTCTGCACAAACAGGCGCGTGTCCGAGAACAGCGTGATCCGCGTGAAGCCCGCGAACGGGAAGCCCTGGGGCTGAGCCACGAGCTTGCCGTCCTGTGCGCTTATGAGCGCGAGCACCGAGGCGCCGACGCCGAAGAGGCTGCCGCTGATGCGCATCTCGATGCCGCCCGCGCCTTCGACGATGCGCACGTGGACACCCGCGGGCAGCGCACTCTGCAGATCCGCCTGCGTGATCGTGCCCCGCGTGTAGATCTCCTCGCCGCGCTTCTGCGTCCTCACGTCGCGCATCCTCAGAGGGCCCATCTGGAGACTTTCGGCAGTCATGTCGAAGTGCTCGATCCCGCGCATCCTCGGCACCAACCCATCGAACTGCGAAGTACTCAACCGCAGGTGCCCCGCTTGCACACTCGCCGACTGCGCGTGACCCCAAAGCAGCTCGATCGCCGGGAACGCCCGCACGCTGACGCTGCGCACCGTCCCGTATTTCTCGAGCTGATCGCGCGCGACCCGCGCCGCGATCGCGGGCAGCGCGAATTGCGCAACGACCAGCACCACCACAATCGTGCCCCCCACGCCGAGCGCCACGCGCGTCGTCCTACCCCGGGGAATCGTCATCTTCACAGCTTCGCAGTCGCGACCCTCTATTTGGAGCACAGCTGAAACTCCCTGCGCGGATCGCTAGCCTTAGGATCCCGGTCCCGCGGGCGCGTAGCTCAGTTGGCTAGAGCACCTCGTTTACACCGAGGGGGTCGCCCGTTCGAGTCGGGCCGCGCCCACTGCGACGCTTTCACGACGTACCCGCCCGGGTCGGGATCCCGGGCGCGGGGCCGGCGAGCCGGCCCATCGCTCCCATGACCACGCCGCCCACGCCCCTCCAAATCCTCCAAAGCGACGACCCCAGCGAGGCGCCAGCCGCAGTCACGAGCGGCGCGCCGCCGGTTCGCATCGCCGTGATCGGCGCCGGACCCGCCGGCTTCTATGCCGCCGGACATCTCCTCAAGGACTCCGCGGGTCGCATCGAGGTCGACATGCTTGAGCGCCTGCCCACCCCGTGGGGGCTCGTGCGCTCGGGCGTCGCGCCCGACCACCCCAAGATCAAGTCCGTCACCCGGATCTACGAGAAGACCGCCGGCCACCCCCGCTTTCGCTACTTCGGAAACGTCGAGCTTGGCCGCCACGTCAGCCGCGAGGAGCTGCTCGAGCACTACCACGCGCTCGTCTACGCCACCGGTGCCCCCACCGACCGGCCGCTCGGGATCCCCGGCGAAGATCTACCCGGCAGTTGGCCCGCAACCGAGTTCGTCGGCTGGTACAACGGCCACCCCGACCACCCCGACCTCGACTTCGACCTCAGCTGCGAGCGTGCCCTCGTAATCGGAAACGGCAACGTCGCACTCGACGTCGCGCGGATGCTGACGCTCTCCCACGACGAGCTCGCCGGCACCGACACCGCCGATCACGCCCTCGACGCGCTCGATCGCAGCGCGATCCGCGAGGTGCTCGTCGTTGGTCGCCGCGGGCCCGCACAGGGCGCGTTCACCAATCCCGAGCTGCGCGAGCTCGGCGAGCTCGCCGACGCCGACCCGATCGTCGACATCGAGGAGCTCGAACGCGCCCTGGCCATCCCCGAGCCCCTCGCCAGCGCGACCGCCAAGCAGAACGTCGAGGTTCTGCGCGACTACGCTCAGCGCACCCCCACCGACGGACGGCGGCGGATCGTGCTGCGCTTCCTGCTCTCGCCTGTCGAGATCCACGCCGGCGCGGACGGTCGCGTCGAGGCCGTCACGCTCGCGCGCAACGAGCTCGTTGCCGACGCCGACGGGCAGCTGCGCGCGCGAGCCACCGGTGAGCTCGAGATGATCCCCACCGGGCTCGTACTGCGCGCGATCGGCTATCGCGGCCTCGCGCTCCCCGGCGTGCCCTTCGACGAGTCGCGCGCGGTGATTCGCAACGAGCGCGGGCGCGTCCTCGACGGACACGGGCCGCTGCGCGGCGAGTACACCGTCGGTTGGATCAAGCGCGGGCCAACCGGCGTCATCGGAACCAACAAGAAGGACGCGCAGGAGACCGTCGACGCGATCTTCGAGGATCTCGCCGCCGGGCGTCTGAACGAGCCGCCCGCACCCGATCCCGCCGAGCTCGACGCCACGCTGCGCGCGCGCCAGCCCGCGCTCATCACCTACGACGCCTGGTCGGAGATCGATCGCCACGAGCGCGAGCGCGGCGAACCCGCCGGGCGCCCCCGCGTGAAGCTCACCCGCATCGAGGAGATGCTGCGCGTCGCCACCGCGCAGTCGCCCGAGCGCTGAGCGCTCCGCTTCCACCGTCGCGCCCTACTCCGCGCCATACCGCGTCGCCAAACGTCGCCGAATTTATTCCGCGTCAACCACCCGAGCGAGCCGCGAAACCTCCAGTGTCAATGGCGGGATCTGTTTGATCTTATTCGACTGAAAGGAACTTCGATGGTAGACAGAACGGATACCTGAGCAGGGTTCGTTCTAACAAAGGGGAAAGATCCGCATGCCATCAAGCCTTGTCTGGGCCGCGCAGTCCTGTTGTGGGCGTCGCATCAGCCTGCGCCGGCGCGGCGCGGCGGCACTTTCCGCAGCCTCGATCGCGCTGCTCGCGACAATGCCCACCGCCTCCGCGCTTGCGAGCGCCGGGGCAGGTGGAGGCGATCCTTCCTCCACACTCTCCAAGCCCGCCCCGCGGCCCCAGACCGCACCCGGGGAATTGCTCTCCGCGGGCCAGCTCCAGACGTGCTACTTGCCGCACTGCCCCTCAACGATCTGAGCGCCGCGCAGCTCACGCACTACCTCGCCGGCCTCGAAGACATCAGCGTCCTTGCCTCCCTGCACGTCGGTCGGCCCAGCACCGAAGAACTTGGCCTCGCTGGCCTCGAAGATGCTCTGAGCCGCGGCGTCGAACAGCTCGGGCCCGCCGCCACAATCGGCGAACTCGCCGACACCGCCAAGCTACTTCCCGACGTCGAAGCCAAGCTCAACGACCTGCTCACCTCACTGCTCGGCTCCGCGCTCGGCGTCGGCCAGAAGCAGGAGCTCTCCAAAGCACTCGAAACGCTCGACCTCGACCAGCTCGTCGGCGCGCTGCTCGCCTCCGCGAAGGAACCCGCGCAGCTCAGCGGACTCGCCGACCTCGCCGACAGACTCATCGAAGAGCTCGGCTCCGGAAGCGTCCAGGGCATGCTCGGCGGCTCCCCCCTCAGCGGCAGCTTCGCTGCCACGACCGTCGAAAACGTCGCTCACGAACTGAGCACGACACCCGAAGTCGTGAGCAGCTAACTCGGCCAGACTGCCGCTCAGCTGCCCGCGACCGCGACCGTGCTCACCGCACCCGTGACCGGCGGCAAGCTGCTCGCCGTCGCGCCCGCCGTCAAAGGCCTCGCGCTCGGTCTACTCGGCGCCGTCGACGGCGAAGAAGCGGGCAAGGGCTCCGGCGAAGGTAGCGGGACCGGCGAAGAAAGCAAGGGCGGCTCCGGCTCGGAAGAAGCCAGTGGCGGCTCCGGCGAAGGCAAAGGGGGCAGCGGCTCCGGCCAGGGTGGCCCCGGCACCCGGGTACCGGCGGCCCCGGCGGCCAGGGGTCCGGCGGCAGCGCCGGCACGCTCACGCTCGTCGTCAGCCTACCCAGTGCCCAAGAGGCCGTCTCCATCCCGGCAAGCGCAGCCAAGAGCGCCAAGCCGCGCAAGATCTCGATCCTGAGCTCCCGAACCAAGGGCACCGTTGCCACGATCGCGCTTCAAGCACCCGCCGCCGGGCGTCTGACGCTGCGTGGCCGCGGCGTCCTCTCCAGCACGCGCACGGTCGCGCGCGCCACACGCGTGACCTTGAAGGTAAGGCTCTCCAAGGCCAGCGCCGCCTCTCTGCACCGTCGCCACGGACGGCTGAAAGTCAAGCTCGAGGTCACCTTCAAAACCGCCGCCGGCACGAGCTCCTCGACGTCCGCCACGCTCTCTTTCAGATAGCGCTCGCAGGACCGGCGCGGAGCAACCGCGTCGAGGGCCGACTCGCCATTGGCGGCCGGCCCTCGACGTGCGCGCGGACATGTGCCAGACTGCTGCCCTCGCGCGCCGTTAGCTCATCGGGCAGAGCGCCGGACTTTTAATCCGGTGGGGCGGGTTCGAGTCCCGCACGGCGCATTCCGATCTAGGACGGGAAGATTTTCACGATCCTGAGTGCCTGCACGGCGTATATGACCGGCCCAGCCGTACTGCACTCCCTCTCGATGTCCTCATGGTTCCGATCGAAGCGCTCAGCCTGCTCGGCCGCGAGCAGACTGCCGCCGGTGAGCAGGAACGCACGCACGCCGAAACGACGGATCGCCTCGATCTCAGCTGGCCGGTAGCGAAGCCGCTTGTCCTTGCTGAGTACGGGCAGCCCGCGTCGTCCGCACAGCTCGAGCCACTCGACATCCGGTACTTGCTCGTCGCGTTCACCGTAGACCTCGTGATGGGTGCGCAACGTCCAGCCGGCCAGGCGCAGAGCTCCCGGGACGCGATGACGGCCAAGGCTGCGATCGACGAAGAATTCAGGCGGCCGCCGGGAGCGCGACACGTAGGATGTCCTCGACGTCCTTAGGAGGAACACCGAAGTCCTCGGCCACCTCGCTCAGCGGTTCTCCCGCACGCCATCGGTCGAGCACATCCTCGACCCTGACCGCGCCGTGAATGAAGATGGGCTGGCCGAACGACCGCTCGGGATCGACGACGACAACGGGCTGGTCGGTGGCCGGGGAAACCAGACGCATGGCCCAGCCATCTCTCCCGTACTCGATCCGCTTGAGATAGTCCTCGATGACAGGGGCGAACACCCGCTGGCGCGAGACGACCTCGGTCAGGCCACCCAATTCGCGGTCGTCTTCGTTCTCGGCGTAGTCAAAGAGGATGACCGCGCCATCGGCATATAGACGCTCAGAGGCAAGTGCGTGATCGAGGCCAATCTCCTGCTGGATGATTCCGACTGCTCGACGGATATGCTGCAAACTGACTCCTGCTCGGCGGAACGCGGCGATGATCATCGCCTCCGCGAGACCCACGAAGGGCACCGTCGGGTAGCCACGCTCTGCGTGCATGCTGGTCACGATCGGCTCGCCGATCACTATCGGATGTCCCGATGGACGACGTATGTAGCCTTTCGCCCACGTAGCGAACGTGGAGGTGGGCACGCCGAGGAAACGAGCCGCCTCGGCGGTCGTATACAGGGGGATGTCGAAGCGTCCGTTGGTCGTGATGCTCACCCGAGCCTACTTTCGTCCCACGATCGTAGACGCTGGCACCGTCGCACCCGCGCATCCTGTCCGGGTTGCCTGGCATGGGCTCTGAGATGGGCGGCGAAGGGGATCCGCAGCCCGCACCGGCGAGCGACAGGTAGCTAGATCGTCCCGTCGGACGAGTTCGAGTCCACGCGCTGCTGCTCAGCGCGCGCCGCATCGCGGATCCGCTGGGCGACTACGACGAGCGAGTTGCGCTCGCGCTGAGCGCGTTGCTCCAGTTCGGGCAGGAGCGCGCGGATCGTGTCGCGGCTTTCGATCCTCCCCATGAGCCACACACGACCGCTCTCCTCGCTGAGATCCCGACCGGGAAACTCGATCGCGTAGACCTCGTAGGTCGGAGTCTCGTTGGCCCTGTCAGCGATGCAGAGCCACGACACACGCCAGCGAGTGGTAAGCCAGCGACGCAAGGGGTTCTCCAGCCGCCACTTGAACCCGTAGTCCTCGCCGCCCGCACCAATCTGGCCGCCCGCTCCCCAATGTGCGCGGCGACGGTCACCACGCACGAATAACTCGACGTTCGCAAGCTCGTGCACCCCGCACGGCCGTGTCGGCGCACAGCGGATGGCTTCCACTGTGCAGGCATACCCGCGCCCGAACTCCAGCTCCCGATCCACCACCTCGCGCGCCTCGTGCAGTCGATCACGAATGAACCGCTGCGCTCTCTCTGCAAGGACAAGCTCGCGCTCGCACTCCTCGAGCTCAGTCTGCAGGTCGCGTGCGGGCTCGGGCAACCACGCAGACACGATTCGTAGCGGCCCTGATGAGCGCAACCGGCTTGCCAGTGCGAGCTCGAACCGTCCCCGCGCGTCCGGCGTACTCTCCTCGATCTCACCGATCAACTCGGCGCGCGTCCGTTCCAGCCCCCAGCGTTCGCGCTCCACAGCGCGCAGGTTCTCAGTCACGCCCCGCTCGAAGTCCACGAACCCATCGAACCAACTGCGCGTGTGTTGAAAGCGCACACCACTAGTCCACGGCGCGAACGCCGGTAAGTCCGCCAGCAGCGGGCCGAACTTGGCTTCCTTGCGCTCCTGCTCCCGTCCGCGCTGGTAAGCCTCGTCAAGTTCTTTCTCGGACGCTTTCGACAATCGCAACCTCGCAGCGCGTACCCTAACCCCCGTGGCCCGCGATGACACGCCTCGGGCGCCTGGAGCGCGGCACACGCGAGCCCCGACTCAAGACGATCCTCCGACTCGCTGACGGGCTCAGAACCCAGCCCGGCAGGCTGCTCAACTACCTTTGCGAGCGCAGGCTGACCCGGAAGAGTTCGAGCAGCACTTCGGCGACCTTCCTACCGACGGCGAGGGCTAGAAAGCAGCTAGCAGCACTTCCCTGCTGAGACTGCAGCCGTCGGCTCGGCGCGTCCTTGCGGCCAGCAGGTGACCTGGGGTAAAATACGAATGAGAAGGAAAGCATCTATGGCAGCATTCAACCCAGGCCAGCACGAGTTCGACGTTGTCTTTGAGCCCCAGGACGAGGGCGGCTTCAGCGCCTACGTCCCTGATCTCCCCGGCTGCGTCAGCGAGGGCGAGACCCTTGATGAGGCCACCGCCATGATCCAAGAGGCGATGGCGCTCTACCTGGAGTCTCGCCAAGAGCGCGGCTGGTCGCTCCCTAAGATCGAGCACCGCAAACTGGCTCCCGCTGCGTGAGCGACAAGCTCCCCCGGCTGACCGCCAAAGAACTCATCCGCGTACTCGAGCGCAAGGGCTGGGAGCCGCGGCAGCCACCACATCTACGTCCATCCAGCTACACGCCGGACGCTGACCGTGCCCGTAGCACGACGCGTCATGTCGATCGGGACACTCTCGCGTCTACTCAAGGACGCCGACATCAGCCGCGACGAGCTACGCAAACTGCTGTAGCAGGAAGCGCAACGGCACTTGTGCGACACCGAGCGGCCATGCGACCGACTCGTTAGCGCCGGCTAGCAAGTTGCCCCAAGTGCCATCATCCTTGCGGTTGCGGTCGTCGCCGCGAGTGTGCTGATTGTTGCCCATCCAGCCTTTCACGTATCGGATTCGATAGTGCGAATTATGGCCGGCGCCCTTACGCAATGTGTCCGATGTGGTTTTTGTATCGGTCCGATTATTGCCTCGAAATGCGAACTCGCATTCACATTTAGCCCGGCCGGGGTGGTTGGGTTTTGCTTGTGACCTTGGTATACGGGATTAGTGCCGCCCTAGCGTTTTCTGTGTCAACGGATCTCACGGACCAGTCAGAGACTCGATAAGGACGCCGTTTTGATCGCCTGCTCATACCTCCGTTTCTCGCCCAACTCACACGCGGGATCTCGGCAGCGATCCCGCCCGAACCGCATGAAATTGGTTAGCGCATGTCGCCAGCGTCCGGCATCGCCGATTGTGCGACGTGGCAGGTGATAGCCTTCCTCCGTGGCTGACAAGGCATCGAAGGGACGTCTTTCCCGCTGGTGGAATGTGGTCAGTCATCACCCTTTGTGGGCCGCCGTAATCGCCACGCTGCTTGCGGCGGCGATCGCCGCGCATTCGGGAGGAGTATTCAGCGATGCTGGCGCATCACCTGAAGTCCCCAGCCAGATTGGACGCGGCCAGCATGGTCAGCCCCTCCGCGTGGCTTGGACGCCCGAAGCCCCTCAAAACTTCGCCGTGCTTTTCAACCATTACATTGCGGTCCCAACGGAATCCGAAGCATGGCAAGAAACTGCATGCCCGAGGCGGTATCGATGTAACACTTAGCAAGTTCCGGCTTACTCTAGCCAACACCTCAAGTGCGCCGATCACGATCACAGATATTGAAGCCGTGGTCACGGCATCACAGCCCAGGCCGATGGGATCAGAAGCGAGGGTATACACGCAGGGCACCGAAGGACTCGAAGAATTTGGCGTCCTGCTACGAGATACTACATCTGGCTCGCGATTCGCATTTCATCACACGCCACATGGTGAGATGGTCGAAGATGCCGAAACGGGACCACCGTTTTTTACGAACCACGATATTTCGCTGGCACCAAACGCGATCTATGAAGCAAAGGTCGCCGTTCAGATCGAGGTGAGCAGGGAGGTCGAATATGGATTCGTAATTAGAGGCAACACCGCACAGCACAGTTTTACATATAGACCACAAGCTCAGTTCAAGATCGTCGGCTTCAACCCACATCTTTTGGAAGTCGCGCACCTGTATTGGCAGCTACCGCGGGCGTCTGGCTCATCGTGTTGGATTCACGCCTACGCTAAGTACGAGCCCGCCTGCCCCTAAGCGGATATTCGCGCGGCGTAACCTGAGCGTCGGCTACGCAAGACTCAGAGCGCTTAGTTCTCTCAATGCCGCGTGTGCGACACACCGGGCTAGTCCGATATAAGATGCAGGCGTGCCGTTTACGCCGCCTAAGGTGGATGCGTTCCGCCGGTTCGTCTTGCTCGACTCGCCTACGCTTTTCGCGGCGCTTTCTGCCCTCGATGGCGGACAGTCGATGAGATTTCCACAAAGCGAACAGACGATGCCGCACCTGAGTTGGGCGCGGACATTGGCGTCGAACCAGTCAAGGTGCGTGGAAAAAGCCAAAACCCACCGGGTCGAGGAGGAGATGCGACGAGTCCACACAGAGCATTCAGCGGCGGCTGCGCTGAATGACGACCTTGAGAACCGTGGCTCGATAGGCGTTCTCGACGGAGTTCTCGATCTATTGACCGTTCTTTGAGACCCCCACCTGGCGCATTGACTGAGCACGTGGCCGCTGACGCACAGCGACCGACGCGCGATTTGCAACTGGTGATCTTCGACTGCGACGGCGTGCTCGTCGACAGCGAGTCGATCTCCAATGACGTACTCGCGCAGAAGCTAACCGCCGAGGGGCTCCCCACAACGCTGCCGCAAGCGCGCCGCGACTACCAGGGGCTGCTACTGAGCGAGGTTCTCTCCCGCGCGCAGGAGCGGCTCGGACGGCAGCTCGCGCCGGGCTGGATCGCAGCGTATGAGCGCGAACGCGCGGCGGTCTTCCGTCGCGAGCTACAGCCGGTGCCGGGCGCAGCGGAGACCGCGCGGCGAATTCTCGCGGCCGGCGTAGCGGTGTGCGTCGCCTCGCAGGGCAAGCTCGAGAAGACCCGCCTCTCACTCGCCCTGACCGGCCTGGATTCGCTTTTCTCCGCCGATGCGCTGTTCTCGGCGCATGCCGTGCCCCGCGGAAAGCCCCACCCGGATCTGTTCCTGCACGCCGCGCAGAGCATGGGCGCGCCACCCGACAGCTGTGTCGTGATCGAGGACACCCCTTCGGGGGTTACCGCCGCGGTCGCCGCGCGGATGCGCGTGCTGGGCTTTGCGGCCGACAGCGACGAGCACGCCCTGCGCCAGGTCGGGGCCGAGATCGTGCATTCCCTCCGCGACGTCCCGCAGCTGCTGGGGCTGGACTGAGCCTCGCGCCGAGCCGATGCCTACTCTTCCTCCACTATGAGCCAAGAGCTGTGGAGCGCCGTCGACCGCTACATCTGCGATCGACTACTCGTTGAGGATCCCGTACTCGACGCCGCGCTAGCCGCCAGCGACGCCGCTGGCCTGCCGCCGATCGCGGTCACAGCCAACCAGGGTCGGATGCTCGAACTGCTCGTCCGCATCCACGGCGCGCGGCACATCCTCGAGCTCGGAACGCTCGGCGGATACAGCACAATTTGGCTCGCCCGCGGGCTGCCACCCGATGGACGCCTGGTCACGCTCGAGGCCAACCCCCACTACGCCGAGGTCGCTCGCGCGAACATCGCCGCCGCCGGTCACGGCGAGACGGTGCAGATGCATGTCGGCCCCGCATTGGAGACGCTGCCCGTGCTCGCCAGTGAGGGTGCCAGCTTCGACCTGATCTTCATCGACGCCGACAAGCAGAACTACCCCGGATACCTCGAGTGGTCGCTGAAGCTCTCCCATCCCGGGACGCTGATCGTCGGCGACAACGTCGTGCGCGACGGGGCCATCGTTGCCGACGAGGATGACTCACGCTCCGCCGATGGCGTGATCCTGGGCGTGCGGCGCTTCTACGAGCTGCTCGCCGCCGAGCCCCGCCTCGACGCAACCGCGATCCAGACCGTCGGCGCCAAGGGGCACGACGGGTTCGCGCTCGCGCTCGTCAATAGCTAGCACGCACACCATTTGGTCTCATCGCGCATGATCGACTCGAGCAAGCTCTCCGCAGAGGTCCAGACTCAGCGACGTCGACAGCTGAACTGGGAGCTCTTGACCTGTGGTGTGCGCGGCCACGAGCTCGTCGGCATCGACGCCTCCGAGCTGCGGCCACAGGACGCGATCTTCTCGCGAGAAGACGCCCACGGCACACGCTGGTACCGCTGCTTGCGTTGTGACAGCTGGTCGGCGCTGCCACGACCCGCACACCCCACCCGCCGCTTTCCCGCGGAGCGCGGCGAGATCGAGCTGCCGCTCCGAGGCACGCCACTGCGCGACAAGATCGTGCTGCGTCTAATCGCGATCGATCGAGCGCTTCACTTCCTCGCCCTCATCGCGCTGGGACTGCTGGTGCTGGTGTTCTCCGCCGACCGCGCAACGCTGCGAGCGACCTTTTACAAGGTTGTCGCCGACCTGCAGGGCGGCGTCGCCTCCGAACAGGCTCGTGCGACCCACGGCCTGCTGCACGAGCTCGACAGCGCGTTCACGACCTCCTCCTCACACCTTCACCTGCTTGGGGCCGTGCTGCTGGCTTACGGTCTGATCGAGGGCGTGGAGGCCGTCGGCCTGTGGTACCAGCAGCGCTGGGCCGAGTACCTGACCTTCCTTGTCACCACCTCGCTGCTGCCGCTCGAGATCTACGAGATCATCAACCGCGCAACGCCCTTCAAGGTGCTCGCCTTTCTGATCAACCTCGCTGTAGTCGTCTACCTGCTGCTCGGCAAGCGTTTGTTCGGGATCCGCGGCGGTCCCGCCGCCGAGGAGGCCGACGCGGATTGGGGCTGGGAGACGCTGGAGCGCACCGCGCCAGCTACCTCGAGCACGAGCTGATCACCGTTTGCGAACGCGCGCCACGTAATTGACCCCGCGCGGGCGCGAGACTCGCGCTGGCTCTGCTTAGGTAGTTAGTGCGACCGCTCGCCGGGTACGCTCACGCCATGTGCGGCCGCTACACCAACACCAAGCGACCGCAGGAGATCGACGATCGCCTCGGGATCCCCGTACACGAGATCGAAGGCACCGAGCGCTACAACATCGCCCCCACCGAGCAGGTGCTCGCGGTGGTCGCTCCCAAGGGCACTCCCGAAGCGCGCCTGCTGCGCTGGGGCCTCGTGCCGCACTGGGCCACCGACCTCAAGAGCGCCGCGAAGATGATCAATGCGCGCTCGGAGACCGTCACCAGCCGCGCCGCCTACCGCGCACTGATCCCGCACAGCACACGGCGCGCCCTGATGGTCGCCGACGGGTACTTCGAGTGGCTTAAACCCGAGCGCCGCAGCGAGCCGCGCCAGCCGTTCTACTTCCAGGTCGACGGCGGCGAGCTGTTCACGTTCGCCGCGCTATGGACGCCTGCGCGCATCGCCGGCGAGCACATCGAGAGTGTCACGCTGCTGACGTGCGGGGTCGCCGGCAACCCCGTCGCCGCCACGATTCACGACCGCATGCCTGTGATCCTCGCCGACCGCGACGCGCAGCGCGCCTGGCTTGACCCCGCACTTGGCGCCGCCGATGTGCTCGAGCTCTGTCATCCGCTACCCCCCTCGCGCCTGACGGCGCGGCCCGCGAATCCCGCGGTCAACCGCGCTGGAACTGGGATCGAGGGGCCCGAGCTGTTGAGTGCCCCCGCGTAGAGGCACTGGCTACGGACGCTCCACGCTCGCCAGTTCGCCCTCGATCACCTGGTTCTGGGGATCCCCGATACGCGCGCTGAGCCAGTCGATCAACACCTTTAGGCGGTGGCCCGGACCGCCACCGGCGAGGTAGTATATGTGCACCGTCAGATAGGTCATGAACGCCAGCCGCCCCGAGAGCTGCAGCCCCCGGATTTCACACACCGCCTTACCTCTCCCGACGACGGCCAGCGCACCCTTGTCGAAGTAGCGAAACGGCGCCCCAGCGCCGGAGGCTCCCCCGTGAATCCCGCGAGCTACGTGGCGCGCCTGCTGGATCGCGACCGTCGCCAGCCCCGGAAGCGGCCGCTCGCCGGGGCCCGCGCTCAACGTCGTCGCGTCGCCGATCGCCGAAATCTCGGGATGGCCGGGCACTGTCAGATCGGCTTCGACCTGCACGCGCCCCGCGCGGTCGCAGCTCGCACCGGTCGCGCTCGCAAGCGTCGCGGCGAAGCCCGCGGCCTGCACACCGGCAGCCCAGATCACCGTCCTCGCGGCGATCCGCTCCTGCGCTCCCTTCACCTGGATATCCACTCCCCGGGTGTCGATCGAGGTGACACGGGCGCGCTCGCGAACCGCAACGCCCAGCGCGGACAGCTCCTGCGCGACCTTGCGCGAGAGCTTCTCGCTGAACGCCGCCGCCACGCGCTCGCCGGCGTCGAGCAGGATCACGCGCGTGGCACCGGGCCGGATCCGTGCGAACTCGCGCTCCATTCCGTGCCGAGCGACGATCGCGAGCTCCCCGGCGAGCTCCACGCCGGTCGGTCCGCCGCCGATGACGACGAACGTCATCCACTCCTCCCGCGCGGTCGCATCATCGGCGCGCTCAGCCTCCTCGAAGGCACCGTAGATGCGATTGCGGAGGTCCACCGCGTCGGCGAGGGTCTTTAGGCCGCACGAGACCTCCCGCCATTGCTCGTTGCCGAAATAGGAGGTCTGCGCCCCGCACGCCACGATCAGGCTGTCGTAGTTCAGCCGCTCGCCCCGCTCGAGGATCAACTGCCGGCGCTCGACGTCGAGGCCGGTCGCCTGCGCCATCAACACCGCCGTGTTGGAGTTGCCCTTGAGATCCGCCCGAATCGAAGTCGCACACTCCCCCGCGGAGAGGCTACCGCTCGCCACCTGGTAGAGCAGCGGCTGGAAGAGATGGTGGTGCATCCGGTCGACCACCGTGACCTCCACGTCGGCGTGCCGCAGCTCATGCGCGGCCGTCAGTCCACCGAACCCGCCCCCGACGATCACGACACGGCGACGCGCCCCGCCGGTCTCAGCCGCCACACTCAGGACTCCTCCCGCTGGCGCCGCGCGCAGCCACTAGGAGAGCTCCGCGAGACGCTCGACGAGGATGATGCGCGACGCCGCCTCGATCAGCGCGAGGTGCGAGAAGGCCTGCGGGAAGTTCCCTAGGTGCCGCCCGGTGCTCGTATCGAACTCCTCCGCGTAGAGCCCCAGCGGCGAGGCGACCCGCAGCAGCCTTTCCATCAGGTCGCGCGCACGCTGCTCCTCGCCGACGATCGCCAGCGCCGATACGAGCCAGAACGAGCAGATCAGGAAGCTGCCCTCCTTGCCCGAGAGGCCGTCGTCGGTCTCCTCCGTGCGATAGCGCAGGACGAAGCCGTCCTCGGTCAATTCCTCGGCGATCGCCAGCACGCTCGCGCGCAGGCGCTCGTCGTCGGAGGAGAGGAAGCCGAACAGTGCCGCCAGCAGCGTCGAGGCGTCCAGCGCGTCGGTCTCGTAGTGCTGGCGCAGCACCCCGCCCTTGGTGAGCCCGCGCTCGAGGATGTCCGTCTTGATCTGCTCGGCGCTCGCCTGCCAGGCGTGCTCGAGCTCGCCGTCGCCGCGCATCGCGGCGAGCTTCGCCGCGCGGTCCATCGCGACCCAGCACATCAGCTTCGAGGAGACGTAGTGCTGCGGCTTGCCGCGTGCCTCCCAGATGCCCTGGTCGGGCTCGCGCCACACGCCTTCCGCGCACTTCGCCTGCGCCTGCACGATCGGCCACAGGCGCCGCGGCAGGCGTTCCGAGCGCCGCGTGTGCAGGAGGATGGAGTCCAGCGCCGCGCCGAAGACATCGTTCTGGCGCTGGTCGAAGGCGCCGTTGCCGACCCGCACCGGTCGCGCGCCCGCATAGCCCGAGAGGTTCTCGCGCGTGGACTCGCTCAGGTCGCGCCGGCCGTCGATGCCATACATGATCTGCAGCGCTCCATCCGCGTTGGGCTCCAAGTCGGCGACGAACTGCATGAACTCCTCCGCCTCCCAGTCCAGGTTGAGGTAGTGCAGTGCCTGCAGCGTGAACGTCGAATCGCGCAGCCACGTGTACCGGTAGTCCCAGTTGCGCTCGCCCCCCGGCGTCTCGGGCAGCGAGGTCGTCAACGCAGCGACGGTCGCGCCGGTGGGCATGTACGTCAGACCCTTGATCGCCAGTGCCGAGCGCTGGATCGGCTCGCGCCAGCGGTGGTCCGGCAAGCGCGCGCGGCCCAGCCAGTCGCGCCAGTAGCGCGCCGTGCTCGCCAACCGCGCGTTGGCGTCGTCGAGATCCAGCGGCGCCGCGAGCTGCTCGGCCCAGGAGAGCGCGCAGTAGACCTGCTCCCCCTGGCACAGAACGTGGCGGGCCCTGACCCAATCGCCCTCGACGCCCACCGCCATGTCGGTCTGCAGGCGGATCGTCTGGCCCGCGCCGCTCGCGTCGGCCCGGTGTCCGTCATCCGCGACCGCCCACTGCGCCGGCACGCTGCCGTAGTCAAAGACCGGTTCGCACGTCAGCTCAACCTCGACCTCCCCCTCCAGGCACATCGCGACACGCACCAGCAGGTGCTCGGCGTCCTCGTCGGTCGGAGGCCGCGTGTGCGGCGTCACCAGATCCTCGCCGCGTCGCGGGCCGATCGTGAGCGCATCGCGCACGATCACCCAACCGGTGGGGGTCGTCCAAGTCGTCAGCAATGTGTTGGTGCCCGGCTCATAGACCCGCGCGGTCGGCACGTTAATCCCGAACGGCCCGAAGCGAAACGCGCCCGCCTGGCGGTCGAGCAGCGTTCCAAACACGCTCGGTGCATCGAAGCGCGGGACGCACAGCCAGTCGATCGCGCCATCCGGCGCGACCAACGCGCCGGTGTGGCAGTCCGAGAGGAAGGCGTAGTCCGCAATCGGCGGGAAGGGCGAGGGCGCTGCCGCGCTCTGCGGCGCCTTATCGCGAGTGCTCATCCCATACATCTGTCACCCCTGTGGATGGCCGCGCATCACCCGGGCCGGATGAATTGCGCCACACCGCGAGAGCAACGATGCGCGGAAACTCAGGGCCCGGCTCTGCTGGCCGCCGCCTCCGGCAGCGGCTCCGCGGAGCCAACCAGGGGATCGTCATCAACCTGGAAGAACTCGGCACCCTCGATGCTCAGGTGCGGGACGATCCGCTCCAGCCAACCCGGCATGTACCAGTTGACCTTCCCCATCAACAGCATCAGCGCCGGCACCAGCAGGCAGCGCACGATCGTCGCGTCGAGTGCGACCGCGACCGCGAGCCCGACGCCGAACTGCTTGATCGTCGGGTCGCCGTTGAGCACGAAGCTGCCGAACACAAAGAACATGATCAGTGCCGCCGCGGTGATCACGCGCGCACTCGTCACCAAACCCGAGACGACCGAGCTGCGGTTGTCCTCCCCGGCGTGCACGTGCTCCTCGATCTGGCTGACCAGGAACACCTCGTAGTCCATCGAGAGGCCGAACAGGATCGCGAACATGAACAGCGGCACGTAGGAGACGATCGGCACCGGCCCGCTCAGGCCGATCACGCCGCTCAGCCAGCCGTACTGGAAGACCGCCGTCAGCACGCCGTAGGAGGCGCCGATCGAGAGTAGATTCATGACGGCCGCCTGCGGCGGGATCACGACGGTACGGAACGCCAGGATCAGCAGCACGAAGCTGAGCGCGATCACGACGAGGATCTGCAGCGGCAGCTTGCTCGAGATCTGCCCCGCCAGGTCGACGTTGCCGGCGGTGCTGCCGCCGATGTCCGCGCGCATGTTCGTGCCCTGCTCCGCTGCCGGGATCGCGTCCGAGCGCAATCGTTCGACGAGGTCCGCGGTCGCTTTCTCCGCCGGCCCCGTGGTGGCGATCGCATTGAAGTACGCGATCGTGCCCGCCTTGTCGATCTGTAGCGGCGCGATCGCCGCCACGCCCTTCGTCGTGGAGACTTCGTGCTGGAGCTTCTGCAGGCGCGGATCGCTCGCGCTTTTCGCCGGCGAGCCCAGTGAGACCACTACCAGCAGCGGTCCATTGACGCCCGGCCCGAAGTTCTCAGAGATCAGGTCGTAGGCGCGGCGCGCCGTTGTCGAGGTCGAGAGCGCGGCGACGTCCTGCTGTCCCAACGTCAGTGACAGCAGCGGGATCGTCAGCGGCAGCAGGATCGCTAGCGCCAGGAGGCCCGCGAGCAGCGGGCGCTTGGCGATGTCATTCGCCCATTTCGCCCACAGTCCATCCTTGGCGGACTCGGGATGTACGGCGCGCACACGCAGCGAGTTGATGCGCGGACCCGCGATCGCGAGCGCCGCCGGCATCAGCGTCAGCGCCGCGAGCACCGCAACAACGACCGCAATGCCCGCCATCAGGCCCATCGTCGTCACCAACGGGATGCCCGCGACCGCCAGCGAGACCAGCGCGATCGTCACGGTCCCGCCGGCGAAGAACACCGCCCCACCCGAGGTCGCAACGGCGCGCGCGATCGACTCCTCAAGCGCGAGGCCCTCCTTCATGCCGCGAAAGTGGCGCGTGACGATGAACAGCGCGTAGTCGATCCCGACACCCAGGCCGATCATCGTCGCCAGCGTCGGCGCTACCGTCGGAACGGTCGTGACGTGGCCGAGCAGCCGCACGATCGCGAGCGTTGCCAGCAGCGCGATGATCGCGTTGACGATCGGCAACAGCATCGCGACAATCGTGCCGAAGGTCAGCGAGAGGATCACCATCGCGGCGACGATCCCGATCAGCTCGCTGGACTCCGTGGCGGCCTTGGAGACCTTCTGACCCAGCTGCCCGCCGGTCTCGACCTGCAGGCCCGCGGCCTTCGCGGGGTCCGCCGCATCGATGATCTGCTGCGCTTCGCCCTCGGAGAGTTCGCCCGGGCTGACGGCCAACGTCACCGACAGATAGCCCGTGGACTTGTCCTTGCTGAGCGCCGCGGCGCCCTGCGGCGTGAGCGGGTTGACGACCGCGGCTACGTGCGGAGCCTTTGCCACGTCGGCCGCAGCCTGGTCGACTGCGCTCGCGTACTTGGAGTCGGTCAGCTTCCCACTCGCCGCGTGCAGCACGATCGGACTCGTGCCGTTTGACTGATCGGGGAACGACTTGGCGAGCGTGTCCGTCGCGCGCTGACTGTCGGTCCCCGGCAGCGACAGGTTTTCACTGGTATTTTCGCCCAGTCCGCGCGAGATCGCGACCAGCGCGATCGTCGCCACGAGCCACACACCGAGGACGACGAACCGGCGCCGCACGCAGAACTGTGCCGTCGCGTAGAGCACCCCGGTCATCTTCCGTCTGCCCCTCTCGGTCGCGCTCCCGGAGCGCTCATCCTCCTCCGCGAGCGGTCAGTTGTCAAGAAAAGCCGTTACAACTCCTTGGGAGGACAGACGATGCGCGCACTCATACAGAGAGTCAGCCATGCCGCCGTGCGTGTGGATAATCGGCTCGTTGCGAAAATTGGGCCGGGCCTGCTCGTGCTGCTCGGCATCGCTCACGAGGACGACTACACCGTGGCGGAGCGTTTGGCGGAGAAGGTCCGCGCGCTGCGCATCTTCGAGGACGCACAGGGACGTATGAACGAAGCCCTCGGCGAGCGCGAGATCCTCTGCGTCAGTCAGTTCACACTCTACGGCGACACCCGTCGCGGCAACCGGCCGAGCTTCGCCGCCGCAGCGCGCCCCGAGCACGCCGAGCCGCTTTACGAACGCTTCTGCGAGCGGACCGGCGCACGGCGCGGAATATTCGCTGCGCACATGGCGGTCGAGCTGGTCAACGACGGGCCGGTCACGCTGTTGCTCGAGGTCTGACCGCCGCGGCGACGTCCTCGGTCGGCGGGGCCCTATTGTGCCGCCGCCTCGTCGAGCACCCACGTCACCGCTCCGCCCGCGCCCTCGACGGCCTGCATCGCCGCTACGACCGGTAGCGAGGCATCTTCGGCCAGTGCCCGCTTGACGATCTCACGCTTGCCGGCGCCGGTGGCTAGGACCAGGCAGTGAACCGCGCCTTTGAGCGCCTCGAGGGTCAGGCTGATGCGATCGGGCGGCGGCTTCGGTGAATCGTGCACCGCCACCACGAGCTCGCTCGCGTGCAGCTCGGCGAGACGCCCGGGAAACAGTGAAAGCGTGTGGCCATCCTCACCAAGCCCGATCCAGACGTGGTCAAGCCGCGGCGACCCCGAGGGTAAGTGGGCACAGCTCGCAAGGCGCGACTGATAGTCGCTCGCCGCAGCCTCCGCGCTGAGCTCGGTCCGCGGAACCAGGAGGTTCGGCGCGCCTTCCATCAAGCGATCGAGCAGCGTCTTAGCCAGCTGACCCCAATTTGAGTCCGGATCTTCAAGCGGCACGCAACGCTCGTCCCCCATCGCGATCGTCACCTCGGCCCACCGCACGCTCGTGGCGTATCGATCGGCCAGGATGCCGTACGCGGCAACCGGCGTGCTACCCCCCGCGGCCACCCACACCGCGCGACCCCGCAGCTCGATCGCCTCGACCATGTCATCCGCGAGCATCGACGCCGCTGTCTCCGCAACGCCGGTCTTATCTGGACGCACTAGCACTCGTGGCATGCCGCTCTCCCTCCCTATTTTGTGTGTGTGAGCTCGCCCGCAAGAGACTTGGACCGGCCCTACGTTAGCCGGGGACACGACTACGTGGCGAGGTGCGCAGCGCGCAGCCGCTCTCGGTACAGGCGCCTCGCACCCGTCCCGCAGAGAGAGTCTGGATCAAACCGATGGCCCAGCATGTCGGACAGCCGCGAAGCGCGGCCATGCCGGGGAGCATGAGCAAGAGGATCGCTGGACCGGCACTCGGAGTAAGCGCAAGCGCCGCGCCGATCAGCCCAAAGCCAATCGCACCACGCGCGAGATGACGAGCCAGGGAGTTGCTGGCGAGAGCACCCGCGTGGCGGTCAGACATACTCGGAATCTCCGGAGCCGACCATGTCGCCCCGCATGCGGAGTCCCGCGCGCAGCGTTTCGCGTCCGCGATGCAGGCGCGACTTCATCGCGGCGCGACTGAGACCTAGCGCCTGAGCCGTCGCCGCTCCCGACAGGCCCTGGATGTCGCGCAGCACGAGCGCCGCCCGCTGATCGGAAGGCAGCCGCGCGATCGCATCGACGATCCGCTCGATCTCCAGGCGCGCCAGCACGGCGTCTTCGGCGGACGGCGCAACCTCGACACCAGAGCTTGGCCGGCGCAGCGCGATCCGCGATCGACGGATGCACTCGTTGCGCACGATCTGGAACATCCACGATGCCAGCGCCGCGGTCGCGCGCAGTGTCCCGATCTTTCGATACAGGACGATCAGTGCCTCCTGCGTCGCGTCCTCCGCGTCCTCTGGAGTCGAGCAGAGCGTGCGAGCGAAACGTCGCACATGCGTGTGCGACCCAGAGACGAGCATCGTGATCGCGCGGGGATCGCCCTGCTGAGCGGCGCTGACGACCTGCTCGGTGGGCCAGTCAGCCACGAGAGCGAATCCTTGCGAGGAAGAAGAGGCAAGCGCAGACGGCGACTGCCGCTGCAAGGAGATAGATCGCGATTGACATGGCTACATGGCCCTCCCGGTCGATAGTGCGTGTCAGCGTATGTGGATAAGAGTGGGCTTCGCCCCAAAAGGATTCAGGCAGCTTGAGCACTCCGGACGGGCATCGCCGAATACGTCGACGGGCTCACCCGGTGCCTCGTCCCGCTGCAGCAGGCGGAGCCTGGATCTAAACGCGCGCTTACTGTCCGGCTGCCCGCCGGTAGCGCGCGACCGCCAGCGGAGCGAACACAGCGACGATTGCCAGCGACCACACAACCGCGCCCCACACGCTGTTGCCGGCGGGCGCGCCGAGCCAGAGATGGCGGATGGCATCCACGATGACCGTGAACGGGTTCACTTCCGCGAAGGCCCGCAGCCCCGCGGGCATCGAGGCCACCGGCACGAACGCCGAGGAGATGAATGTCAGCGGGAAAACCGCGATGAAGCCGACCGAGTTGACCGATTCCGGCGAGGTCACCAGCAGGCCGAGGAAGGCAAGAAACCAGGAAAAGGCGTAGCCGAAAAGCAGCAGCAGCGCAAAGCCGGCGGCGGCCTCGGCGAAGCTCGTGTGGAAGGTGAAGCCGATAATCACGCCGGTGAGGAGCAGAATCGTGATCGAGAGGGTGTTGGTGGCGATGTCTGCGAGCGTGCGCCCGCCGAGCACCGCGGCGCGCGACATCGGCAACGAGCGGAAGCGGTCGATCAACCCCTTGCGCACGTCCTCGTTGAGCCCCAGCGCAGTGGCGAAGCCGCCGAAGGCGGTGTTCTGGACGATGATCCCCGGAATCAGGAAGTCGACGTAGCTGTAGCCCGGGGTGCTGATCGCGCCCCCGAACACGTAGCGAAAGAGCAGTACGAACATGATCGGCTGCAGCGTGAAGCCGATCAACAGTTCCGGTGCACGGGGGAGGCGGATTAAGTTCCGCTCGGCGATGATCAGGGTGTCCGACACCAGGCGTCTCACGCGGCGCGCTCCTGCTCCTCAACGGCCGCTTCGGCGGCGTGCCCGGTCAGCGAGAGGAACACGTCGTCGAGTGTCGGCCTGCGCAACGTGAGATCGTCCACGCCGACCCCTGCCTCGCTGAGCCGCTGGACTGCCTCGACGATCGCCCCGCGCCGCTCGCGCACACCGACTCTTACGAGGCCGGACTCGGTGGTGGGCGGCTCATCGGACATCGGCGCGAGCACCCGCACCGCGGCGTCAAGATCGCCGGGGTCATCCAGCCGGATCTCCAGACGCTCACCTCCGAGGCGATCCTTGAGCTGGTCGGAGGTGCCCTCGGCGATCAGGCGACCGTGATCGATGACCGCGATCGTGTCGGCCAGACGATCGGCCTCGTCCAGGTACTGGGTGGTGAGGAGGACCGTGGTGCCGTCGGCGACCAGATCTTCGATCACGGCCCACAGGCTGAGGCGGCTGCGGGGGTCGAGGCCTGTGGTTGGCTCGTCCAGGAATAGCACCGGCGGCTTGGCCACAAGCGCGGCGGCGAGATCGAGCCGGCGGCGCATCCCGCCCGAGTAAGTCTTGGTCGGCCGCCCGGCTGCGTCGACGAGATCGAACCGCTCGAGCAGCTCCCGCCCGCGGGCCTTCGCCGAGCTGCGGCTGGCGCCGTACAGCCGACCGACCATCGTCAGGTTCTCCAGGCCGGTGAGGTTTTCGTCGACCGCCGCGTATTGGCCCGCGAGACCGATCCGCTCGCGCAGCGTCGCGGCTTCGTGCTGCACGTCCAGGCCGAGGACGTGCGCGGTGCCGGCGTCGGGCTTGAGCAGTGTCGCCAGCACCCGCACCAAGGTGGTCTTGCCCGCTCCGTTCGGCCCGAGCAGGCCCAGTACCTGACCCTGTCGGGCACTCAGATCGACGCCGTCCAGGGCGCGCACGTCGCCGAAGCGCTTCACGAGTCCGCGCACCTCGATCGCGGGAACATCGGTCATCAACGTCGCACCGGTTCTTTCAGGCGGGGAGCGTCACGGAGCCGTCGTGGTGCAGGGTCCAGTGGGGGTTATGCGCGACCTCCCATGGATGACCGTCGGGATCGACGAACATCCCCGAATAGCCGCCCCAGAAGGTCTCAGCGGCCGAGCGGGTGATGGTCGCGCCGGCAGCACGCGCTTCGGCCAGCACCGCGTCCACCGCACTCGGCGACTCGGCGCAGTACGCGAGCGTCACCCCACCCCAACCGCCTGGATCCTGGACTCCGCTGTCCTCAGCCAGCCGGCCGCGGTCCCACAACCCGACGACGAAACCCCCGACTTGGAAGAACACGACGTCGGCATCCGGCTCGGCGCCGGTCTGCCAGCCGAGTCGCTCGTAGAAGGCGCGGGAGCGGGCGAGGTCGCTCACGCCGAGGGTTATCAGGCTCAGACGCTGTTGCATGCGCAGCATCTTGACAGAGAGCCGAGGCGCTCCCCTGACCGGCGGCTAGTGGAAACCCGCAAGGATCAGCAGGACGATCACGGCAACGAAGAGGCTCTTCGTCAAAAACAACCCTTTCCACTCCTGATCGCAGGCCGACTGCAGGCTCTTGGCACGGAACGGGATGGGAACGGGGACGAGCGCACCGAGCCACGCCCAAAACCCCGATCTGACCGAGGTGCCGCGGAGGCTATTTTCAAGCTTGATCATCCGTTCGTACCACTGCTTCGCATCCTCCGCCTTTTCCGGGTCATCGGTGTCCGGGGTCTCGCTGTTCTTGATGACCCCGTCCCTCAGCTTCCGGTATGGCCGGAACGTGCTCGCGAGCATGCTCACTAGTACCATCGCGCCGAACAGCCAGAGCGCCCAATGCAACTCGCGCTCGTGGAGGTGGGTTTTCCCGCCCAGCGCGAAGCCGCTGACAAGTCCCGCGACGATCGCAGCCGAGATCGGCAACGGCCCCAGCTGAGCCGTGATCGCGCTGCGCGCGTCGCGCAGACGCTCGTTCTCCCGTCGCAGATCCTCGAAGCGGAGCTTCAGCGCGTCGAGTTCGGGGTCGTCGGACATCTCTCGCTCCCTTCCTGGTTTCGACCATCATCTCCGAGGGGGCGGACCCCACCGCAAAGGACTGATCTTGGCTCATCCTTCGCTGACCTCTCGCGCGCCTAACGAGCAGACTCCATAATTCTCCAGCCGACGCGCCGCCAATGATCCTGATCAGCCGAATGGCAACGCAACAATCCGCTGCAGGGCGAGCGGTACTAGCGCTTTGAGGTGCGCCGTGAAGAGCTAGGCAAGGCGGTCGATGAGTTGGTCGGCACGTACGACGCGCAGAGCGACATACGTCTCAACCCTTCCAACTCAATACCTCTCCCTTCGGAGCTCGAAGAACCTTCGTGGGGATGCGTCGAAGAAAGTGAAGACGGGCACAACTGCGAGGCGTTTGCGACTCTCGAACGGCCGGACACGGAAGCCAGCCGAACCCGCCAACTTTCACACGGAACCTATCGATGGATTGCTGCTCGGGTTTCTCGTTACTCTCCTTATCGAGATAGGTCATCTGGTATTTCAAAAAATCGGACGCTTCTCACCACCTCCGTCGTCCACATCACGCAACGAGGCCCGCAGCGATCCCGTTGACACAATCCCGTCATAAAGAAGAACCTCGCCAGCGAAGCTCCGAACCCCAGAATGGCGCCCAAAAGGGCCGTTACTTGGAGGGGCGATGCCAGGCGGCGCTTTCGTTCAGCCTGCCGTGGCCGCTGCTGAGGATCGGGCGTCTTGGATGGTGAGAACGAGGACCCGGTTGCTCGACTCTTCGAAGCTGTAGATGATCAGCATCCACCTCCAGGGTCCAGGATGAAGCGCGATGGGTGCCAGCGTCCGTCGAGTTGCCGGCCGATGGTGGGGAACTGCTCAAGGACGCGCAGGGAGCGCTTGACGCGATCCTTGGTATCGGATGGAAGGCTGTGGGTGATGATCATACGGGCGAGATCCTCCACCGCGATTGCGCTCAGCCTGACTTCGGCCAACGGCCTACAGCTCGTCGAGTGGGGTCGTCTCGCCGGATCGCGCTCGCTCGAGGCCAAGCTGAGCGCGTTCGTAAGCACCGGGGATACCGTCGAGTACGGCGACGACGCTGCGCGCGTCGGGGTCGGCGTCCTCGATCGCCATCGAGAGCATGGAGCGAGCAAGGGTGCCCTCCTGCACATGAGTGCGCTCCGCCAACCGGGCAAGTCGGGCCGCGTGCTCTTGGTCAAGAGTGACGTTCAGGCGATGCGCGGATCGCTCCATGACCTAATATTACTTAACCGGCTTCCGCCGCGGTGCGCATTGAGTCGGGTTACATGGAGCCAACCGAAGTCAATGCGAACCGCTGCGCGCGGCTGCCCGGCGGGCGGATGTCGCTAGCGAAGCGGGATAGGAAGCACGGGCACGCTTGGCGTTGAGGCTTGCGGTGGTCCGTCTGGCTCAGAGCCGCGCGAGACTGGCCCGGATAAAAATGGCCTTGGCCTCCGTGTACGCCTCGCGGTCCTCACGGTGACGGCTGGCGAGCGCCCGCTTGAGTGTCGCGTATTCCCCGGCGAGCGCAGGGTCCGTGCGCAGGCGGTCACGGAAGCTCAGGCGACACTCAAGCTCCGCTGGCTGATCTACGAGGTGCAGGTGATGGGTGCGCATGGAAGCGCTCGGGTAGCAGAGAAAGCGCCGGTGGGCCAGCGTGGCATTGAACGCCCGCGGGAACTGGTAGCCCCCGCTCGTGGTCAGCGCCGCGATATGTGCATCGAGGTCTCTGACGAGCGCGATCATGTCGATCACCGGCTTGGCGGCAAGCCCCGGCACGGCGGTCGAGCCGAAGTGGTGAATCTCGGCGCCACCGAGCAGCGGCTCCGTTCGCGCGCGCTCGGTCGCAAAGAGGTCAGGCCATGCCGGGTTGTACTCCACGATCTCGATAGGGGCGTCTCGCGCGCGGCTGAGCGCGAGGTCTTCTGCTGCGGCACGGGCGCGATCGGTTCGGTTCATCGTGGTCATGCCAGGTGATTGTGACGCCCAGCACCGACTGTAGCCTCATGCTGACCGGATGCGAACGGGCCGACCTGAGAGCCTTGCGGATCGACAGCTCGCTGATACGCGGCGGAACCCGCGGTCGGAGGCAAGGTTGAAGAAGCTGCTTACCGTGTTGCAAGGTGCCTTTCCGCGTAGCTCGGACGACGACATGCTCGGTACAGCCCATGCGTCGTCAGAATAGCGAGCGTTACTGACCTTCTAGACGCGTTGCTGGGGATGGCAGCCAGGCTCTTCATTTGGTGACTCGCTCGCCTGGGACAAATACAACCCAGATCAGGACGGTGCAGAGGCTTATGACAGAAAGTAGAACTAGACAAAATCCCTCAAATCCAAGCCAACTCCAGCCGACTGGTTCAGCGAGTTCGGCAGCCACAGACCCGAGGCCATCCCAGACTGACACTAGCCCATGACGCACATAGTCGACGCCGTGTTCGTACACATTCCACGCCACAGAGATAACGAGTAGCAAGAAGGGCACAACAAGCCTGATGAATAGCCAAATGACAAGCGTGGCTAGCCCTGGCATCATGATCCAACCTATGATCGGGGCTGCTTCTTGTAGGAGGGCCTGTGTCCTCTGCTCGGGCCTTCGAGAAGTGCTAGGAGTGGCGGCAAGAGCCACGTCACGCACTCATGCACACCAAGCACGATGGTGAACACAATCACTATCTTGTCGAGACGAGCCCACTGGATTTTTTCGACCATAGACCCAACTGGCGTCATGGGCAAATGCTAACAAAGGGGCCGCATGTTCTCGGTAGGTTGTCGCACAAGTGCCATTGGACGATGTGCTGAGGCCTTCGACTTGCCCGCGCCTCAGATCAGCCGATACCCCACGCCCGCACGTTGACACCCACTGCCGTCGATGGCGCTGGGCTTGCTGCGCAAGCGGCTGCGTGGCTATCGAAGGTGCGGTAGGGTTGGGCTCTGGGTAGCCCAGATTGTTCGCAGGATCTCTGCCTGCGGAAGACGCACGTGGGCTCCCTGGCGAGGTCGGTCGGTCTCTTGGATTCGGTCTGCTCTGCGTTGGTTACGGTTCTATGCCGCCAGTCAGTTGTGCTCGTGTGGGTTGGCATATCGCCGTTGCCCTGGTGGCGCTGGTCATGCTGTCTCACGGTTATAGGGATCGGTGGGCGCGGGGTGATGTAGAGCCGTTGCCACCGGGCACGCCTGGGGCTCGACAGCCACGCAGCCATCCAGGCCAATACGAACAGCGCCCACAAGGAGTCCTCGTGGGCGCCGGGCCCACGACCCCTTGCGAGGTCGTGGGTTGGAGTCAGAACAAGATGGTGGAGCCAACCGGGATCGAACCGGTGACCTCCTGCTTGCAAAGCAGGCGCTCTCCCAGCTGAGCTATGGCCCCTTGGACCAACCGAGTCTAGGGCAAGGATCCTTCCACGGAAGGATTCCCGCCGAGGCGGAGCGCGCGCACCGGCCGACTGGTGGACCACCGGCGCCGCTCCCGTACCTCGACGCCCGCGGAGTCCGGATCGACCCCCCACGTGCTGCCCGTGCGACTGGCACCCCCGCCGGGGGTTGCCGCGTTCGCGGCCATCGCCTCGCCGTTCAGTTCGAGCTCCGCCTCGTCGGGCCCGATATCCGCATCGATGATCGTGCGCATGTCGACCTCCATCGTCTCTTCGCTCGAGTGCGGCGCATCCGCTCGCGTGGACCGATCGACCCCCCTCTCGGCCTGACCGGCCCCGTCGACGCCCAGCGGCTCGTCATCGTCGAAGCCCTCCGGCTCGTCCTCGAACTCGGCAAAGCCGGGCTCCTCGGCATTGTCGCCGTCCGGAGAGCCCAACGCGGCGCGCTCGTCACGGGCAACCTCGCTCGGATCCGCACCCCGCAGACGCTTAAGCTCGAGATGCTCGCGGATGGCGTCGTCCAGCAATCCCATGGCGTCTCCAAACCATACCTCCCCGGCGCAACGACTTCTCTGACTCGCGGGCGCGTCGCGCGCGGCGCGCGACGCTCGCCTACTGCCACTACACTTCGCAGACCGTTCGCCGACCGGTATGCGGGGCTATAGCTCAGTTGGGAGAGCGCCTGGATCGCACCCAGGAGGTCGGGGGTTCGAGTCCCCCTAGCTCCATTCCTAAGCGCCCGCGCCCCAGCGAGGCGCGTTGAGGCAACTCTTACGTTGCGCCCGCCTGGATGTGGCACCCTTCCGGACTCGACTCTCGCGCGCGCAGGCCGGCGCGCGCGCGGGTTGCGCAGTCGCATGCACCGCAACGTACTCATCACGATCCTGGGGGTCGCCGCACTCGCGCTCGTCTGGAGCGTGCTGGCGCTCGCGCTCGACTCTCCCAGCCTGGGGCTGGCGGGCTCCAGCGCCTCCAGCGGGGTCTCGCCATCCTGCCTCCCCGCCACTCTCGCGCACAGCGCCGCGCTACCGGGCACCGATGTCGACGTCTCGCCCGAGCCGGAAACCGACACCGCCAACCCCCACACCCAGATCAGCTTCCTGGGCGTGCCCGCCGCGCAGATTCGCGCGGTCTCCGTCATCGGTCAGCGCAGCGGCGCGCACTCGGGGCTCCTGCGCGCCTACTCACAGGGCGACGGCGCGAGCTTCGCACCCAACACGCCGTTTGAGACCGGCGAGGAAGTGACCGTGCACGCGGTCATCGGCGCGGGCAGCAGCGGCAGGCAAGTCGCGTACCGCTTCCGCGTCGACACTCCCTACTCGACCGCGCACACCTCCGAGTTCCCCAATCCCTCGGCCGCAGCAGCCGACTACCAGAGCTTCTACACGCTGCCCGGCGCGCAGCCGCCGATCCTGAGCGTCACCGTCCCCGACCGCGACCCCGCCGCCGGCGACATCTTCACCACCAACGGACCCGGTCCCGGCCAGTACGGCCCGCTGATCTACACGCCGCAGGGCCGGCTCGTCTGGTTCGAGCGGCTGCCCGCCGGCGAAACGGCGGAGGATCTCAACGAGCAGGCCGACGAGGGTCAGCGCGTCCTCACCTGGTGGCGCGGGCGGGTGCTCTCGCTGGGCTTTGGCCAGGGCGAAGACATCGTGATGAACTCGCACTACCAGACCATCGCGCGCGTTTCCGGCGGCAACGGCCTGCACGCCGACCTGCACGAGTTCCAGATCGCCCCCCACGACATCGCCTACATCACCGCCTTCAACCCGATCCGCTGCGACCTAACTTCGGTGCACGGCGCGCGCAACGGGACGATCACCGACACCGCGATCCAGGAGATCGACATCAAGACCGGCCTCGTGCGCTGGGAATGGCATAGCCTCGACCACGTCGCCGTCTCGGAGTCCGAAGTCGAAACACCGACCGGCACCACCCCCTGGGACTGGTTCCACCTCAACTCGATCGACCCCCAGCCCGACGGCGACATCTTCATCTCCGCGCGCAGCACCTGGGCCGGTTACCAGCTCGACGGCGCCACCGGCACGATCCTCTGGCGGCTCGGCGGCACCGATAGCTCCTTCAAGATGGGGCCCGGCACCAAGACCGCTTGGCAGCACGACGGCCGCGTGCTGCCGAACGGGGAAATCACTTTCTTCGACGACGGCGCCAATCCTCCGATCCACCGCCAGTCGCGTGCCGTGCGCATCGCACTCGATTTCAAGACCCACCAAGCGCGCCTCGCCACGGTCTACACGCACCACGACCCGCCGCTGCTCGCCGCCAGCCAGGGCAACATGCAGACGCTGGCCAATGGGAACACCGTCGTCGGCTACGGAGGCGTGCCCGCGATCAGCGAGTACGCCAAAGACGGCGCGCTGCTCTTCGACGCCCATCAGCCCTTCGACCTGATCTTCTACCGCGCCTTCCGCTTCCCGTGGAGCGCACAGCCCGCGAGTCCGCCCGCGGTCCTCGCCAGCCTCAACAACACCGGCGAAGAGACCATCGTGCACGCGAGCTGGAACGGGGCCACCGCCGTCGCCTCCTGGCGCGTGCTCGCCGGCAAACGTCCCGGATCGCTGACCGCGCAGGCCACGATCCCCGCGAGCGGCTTCGAGAGCTCGACGACACTGCCCGTCAAGTACGAATACGCGGCCGCGCAGGCGCTCGACTCAGCCGGCCACGTGCTCGGCACCTCGCGGCCAGCGCAGGTCGTCAGCTACGCCACTTCACTCCAGAGCCGTTGACGGCCCGAATCAGTAAGCCGGCTTGGAGGAGTGCTTGTGGGTCGTTGTCGGCGTGCCCGTCGTCGGCGTGCTGCTCGCCGGCGCGCTCGTCGTCGACGTCGAGGAGCTCCCTTTACTGCCGCACCCCGCCACTGCGATTGTGGTCGCTAGGACGGCCAGGAGCGTTAGCATGGCGGTCAGTGGCGTTCGTTTCATGGGCAGGGCTCCAATCGTCGCTCGATGGCTCGGGCGCTCACCCTACCAGGCGTTCTTCCCGCAAATCGCGGTTGGATAGACGCCCATGAGCGTCGAGACACCGGCAAGCCCGGGCGCGATCGAGACGCCTGCGGTGCAGCGCCCGCGCGGCACCCGCATGGGGTGGCTGCTGGCAGTCTGCTGTGTGGCGCAGTTCATGGTCATCCTCGACCTCAGCATCGTCAACGTCGCGCTGCCCTCGATCCAGCTCGACCTCGGCTTCTCCGCGCCGGAACTGCAGTGGATCGTCGACGCCTACGCGATCACCTTCGCCGGCTTCCTGATGTTCGGCGGCCGAGCCGCCGATCATTTCGGCCAGCGCCGGATGTTCGTCCTCGCGCTGCTCCTGTTCGGGCTCGCCTCGCTCGCCGGCGGCCTCGCCCCGGATCGCACGATGCTCGTCGTCGCACGCGCCGCACAGGGCCTCGGTGGCGCGCTGATGGCCGCGTGCTCGCTGGCGATCATCACCTCCTCCTTCAGCCCCGGGCCGCAGCTCAATCGCGCGATCGGCGCCTGGGCCGCGATGAACGGCCTCGGCGGCGCCGCCGGGATGCTGTTCGGCGGCATCATCACCCAGGAGCTCAGCTGGCGCTGGGTGCTGCTGATCAACCCCCCCATCGGGATCGCCGCCGCGCTCGTCGCCTGGGCCGTCGTCAGCGAGCGCCGCCGCGCACCCGGCCGAAGCTTCGACGTCGCCGGCGCCGTGACGCTCACGGTCGGGCAGATGGTGCTCGTCTTCGGCGTCGTCGAAGCCGGCCTCGCCGGCTGGGACACGCTGGCCGCGCTCGGGCCGATCATCGGCGGTATCGCGCTGCTCGTCGTCTTCGGCGTGATCGAGACGCGCGTCGCCACCGAACCGCTGATCCCCTTCAAGGAGCTCACCAAGCCGCTACAGATCGCCAACAACATCGTGCTGCTGTTCAGCGCCTCGCTGTTCCCGATGTGGTTCGTCAGCTCGCTCTACCTGCAACAGGTGCTCGGGCTCTCGCCGCTGCACACCGGCCTGATCTTCCTGCCGATGACGCTGATGATCATGCTCGTCGCCTCGCGCGCCGGCAAACTCGTTAGCCACTTCGGCGTGCGGCCCGTGCTCGGCGGCGGCCTGCTGCTGCTGACCGGCGGCATGCTGCTGCTCGCGAAAGTCGGCTCCAGCGGCAGCCCGATCGTCTACATCATGGTCCCCGGCCTGCTCACCGCGGCCGGGATCGCGCTGTCGATCGTGCCCTCCACGATCGCCGCCACACAGGGCGCCAAGGAGGGACAGGCCGGGCTCGCCTCCGGCCTCGTCAACACCTCGCGTCAGATCGGCGGCGGACTGGGCCTCGCGATCCTCGTCACGCTCGCCACGCAGCGCTCGAGCCACCTGATCGGCACCGGCCAGCAGGTTCCCCAGGCCCTCACCGACGGCTTCCGGCTCGCCTACCTGATCGGCGCCGGCCTCGCCGCCGCCGCCGCGCTGGTCACGTTCACTTCGCTGCCCAAACCCAGCGGCGAGCTCGTCCCCGCGGCGCGGCGCTTCGCGCTCGCGATCGGCGTCGTCCTCGCCGGCTTCCTCGCCCTCGACATCGCGCTCGCCGGCTCGCACGGCGCTCCGATCGGCGCCTACAAGCTCGACGGCTCCTACAGCTTCGTCACCGAGCCCTCACTGCACCCGCCCAAGCTCGCCGTCAACCGCCCCGCGAGCACCAACCAGCTGGCGCCCGGCTACATCTTTATCACGAGCTTCTTCGATCTCAACGAACCGCCGATCATCGGTCAGAGCGGGCCGCTGATCCTCGACGACACGCTGCAGCCCGTCTGGTTCCAACCCGTGCCCAAGAGCGTCGCCGCGGCCAACCTCAGTCAGCAGACCTACGAAGGCAAGCCCGCGCTCGCCTGGTGGCGGGGAGTCGTCACGAACACCGGCGCCACCGAGAAGGGCGAATACATCGTCGTCAACCAGCACTACCAGACCGTCGCGCGACTGAAAGGCGCCGACGGCTGGGTGCTCACGCTGCACGAGCTCGCGATCTCAGGCGATGACGCCTGGGTCACCGCCAACAAGAACATCCCCAAGAACCTCTCCAAGTTCGGCGGCGCCTACAACGGCGCGCTGATCGACTCCGCGATCCAGGAGTACAACCTCAAGACCGGCAAGCTGCTGCGCACCTGGGACGCGCTCGACCACATCCCGCTGCAGGACTCCTACGCCTCGCTGCCCACCAACGGCTTCCCCTGGGACGCCTACCACGTCAACTCGCTGCAGCTCGTCGGCAACAACGAGTTCCTCGTCTCGATGCGCAGCACCTGGGCCGCCTACCTCGTCAACATCGCCACCGGCCGCATCCAATGGACGCTCGGCGGCCGGCGCTCGAGCTTCAAGTTCGGCCCCGGCGCCGCCTTCCAGTGGCAGCACGACGTGCGCATGCAGTCCCCCTCGACGATCACCGTCTTCGACGACCACTGCTGCCAGCTCACCGGCGGTGGCACCTCCGTGCCCGCCACCGGACCCTCGCGCGGCCTCGTGCTGAGCATCGACCAGAGCGCCCGCACCGCCAAGCTCGCCGCCCAGTACCCCGGCGACGGCAAATTCGAAACCGAATACATGGGCGACACGCAGCCGCTGCCAAACGGCAACGTGTTCGTCGGTTGGGGATCGGAACCCGCCTTCTCCGAGTTCAGCCGCACCGGCAGGCTGCTGCTCGAAGGCAGCTTCCCCGGGCCCGACCTCAGCTATCGCGCGACCGTCGGGCAGTGGGTCGGCCTGCCGCTCACTTCGCCCGTCGGCGCCGCGCGGCAGACCGGGGCCGACACCACGGTGTACGCAAGCTGGAACGGTGCCACCCGTGTCGTCTCCTGGCGCGTTCTCGCCGGTCCCAGCGCCGGCCACCTGGCCGCCGTCGCCACCCGCGCCAAGTCCGGCTTTGAGACCGCGATCGCGGTGCCGCAGACCTACAAGAGCTTCAAGCTCCAGGCGCTCGACGCCGCGGGTCGGGTAATCGGGATCTCCCAGCCGTTCTCCTAAGCCGCGCCTCGCCCCGCTCCCAATCACCCACGCCTAAGCCGGCTCCTCGCTGACGGCACGCGGCGCTTCGCCCGCGGCGAGCGCCGCGAACGCCTGCTGCGCATCCGTGCTTGACTCCGTCGCGCGGATCAGCACCGAAAGCGTCGTTCCCAGCAGCTCCCCCGCGACGGCCTGCGGCTCGCAGAGCGCGAGCATCGAGAGACCCATGCCGAGGCCCAGCATGACGTTCGCGAACTGCTCCGGCACGCCGCTCGGCACGTCGAAGCCCGCATCCGCGGAGCTCTCCGCGGCGAAGCGCGCGAACGTCGCGCGAAGCAGCGCCAGGCCGCTTGCCAGGCGCTTGCGTAGAGACTCGTCGCGCTGCGCGTAGGCCCACAGCTCGACGAACAACCGGAAGCGGTCCGGGTTCTCCCGCACGCTCTCCATCCAGCGATCGCTGCCCGCCAGCGGGCGCTCCCACGTCGCGCGGTCGCGATCGAAGAGGCCGATCTGTTCGGTGACCTGTCCCGCGAGGTACTCCTCGACGAGCGCCAGCAGCAAATTCTCCTTGCTACCGAAGTGCGCATACACCGCACCCTTCGTAAAGCCCGCCTCGGAGGCGACCTCTTCGAGTGTCGCCCCCGCGAAGCCGCGCCGCGCGTATACCTGCGCCGCCGCCTCCAGCAGTCGCGTCCGCGTGCGCGCGCGGCGAGCACTGCGATCGAACTCGCCGCGTGGCATCAGCGCGACCCCGCGGTCTCACTGCCGCGCGCACGCCGCCGCGCGTCACCCCGAGCGGCGCTTGACAGATACCAGCGAGTAGATATACTCATACGTATCGACAGTCTAGCGTGAGGAGCAGTCGCATGAGCCGTCCCACGAAGACCCCGCTTCCCCCCGGTCCGCGCATGCCCCCGGCGCTGCAGGCGCTCGGTACCTGGACCCGTCCGACCGCCGTACTCGACCGCAATCGCGCGCGCTACGGCAAGCGCTACACCGTCCACTTCCTCGGCCAGCCACCCTTTGTGATCCTCTCCGATCCCGAGGAGATCAAGGAAGTGCTGATGGCACCGCCCGACGTGCTGCACCCCGGCGAGGGCGCCCGCATCCTCGAACCGCTGATCGGGCGCAACTCGGTGATCCTGCTCGACGAGGCGCCGCACATGGAGCAACGCAAGCTGCTGCTGCCCGCCTTCCACGGCGAGCGCATGCACGCGCTGCAAGGACTGATGCGCGAACTGACCGAGCGCGAGCTCGCCGACTGGCCCCGCGGGGAGCCGATCGAGCTGCACAGCCGCCTGCAGCAGCTGACGCTGGAGATCGTCCTGCGCGCCGTCTTCGGTCTCGAGCGCGGGGCGCGGCTGGACGAGCTGCGCGAGCTGCTGACGGCTGTCCTGCGGTTCACCGAGAGCCCCCTCTCGCTGCTGCCCCCACCGCCACCCTGGCTGGAGCCGCTGATGCGCCGCCGCGGTCCCTTCGCCCGCCTGCAGGCGCTGCTCGCGCAAGCCGACGCGCTGATCTACGAGCTGATCGACGAGCGCCGCCGCGCGGACGGCAGCGGCGCCGAGGGCGCCGACGTGCTCGCGCTGCTGCTCGCGGCCACCCATGAAGACGGCTCGCCGATGAGCCCCGTCGAGCTGCGCGACGAGCTCGTGACCGCGCTCGTCGCCGGCCACGAGACGACCGCCTCACAGCTCGCTTGGGCGTTCATGCACCTCTCCCGCGAGCCCGCAGTATGCGCGCGCCTCACCGCCGAGCTCGACGCCGGCGAGGACGACGCGTACCTCACCGCGACGATCCACGAGACCATGCGCCGACGTCCCGTGCTCCCCAACGCCGAGCCGCGCCTCGTCAAGCAGGCCATCGAAGTCGGCGGCGTGCGCTACGAGCCCGGTGTCGTGCTCGTCGTCAACGCCCACCTCGTGCACCACGACCCCGCCACCTACCCCCAGCCCTACGCCTTCCGCCCCGAGCGCTTCCTGGAGAGCGCGGGCGGTCGGCCGCCCGGCACCTACACGTGGTTGCCCTTCGGTGGCGGGCGGCGGCGCTGTATCGGCGCGAGCTTTGCGCTGATGGAGATGAAGGTCGTGCTGAGCGCGGTGTTCGAGCGCTTCCAGCTCGAGCCCGTCGGGGCGAAGGCCGAGGTCGCGCGGCGGCGCAGCATCACGATCAGTCCCTCCCGCGGCGCACAGGTGGTGCTGCGCGAGCGCGCCGACACACGCAGCCCAGACGCCAAGTCCAGCGAGACACAAATCGCCGTCGCCGCATAGCTCCGCCGACGTCCTGCGACCCCGTCGCGTTAGGCCGAGTGGGGCGCGATCGCGGGGTACAGCCGCGCGGCGCGCACCCGCCCCACATAGACGATCGCGAGTCCCATCGCGATCTGCCCGAGCCCAATCACGATCGCACTAGCCGCCACCAGCAGGTAGCCCCCGGAATGCCCGGGATTGACGAAGAAGTACGGATACCAGTGCACGATCGGGCCTCGTACCAGCGTGTAGGCGATGTAGAGCAGCGGGAACGCCATCCACGCGAGTACCACGCGGCGCGGCTCCAGCGGCGTGTGCGGCGGGTCGATCAGCCAGTCGAGCGCCACCGCGATCGGCATCACGCGGTGCAGGACCGTGTTGACCCACGGGATCGAGTTGTGGTGGCCCGAGAGCAGCACCGCGTAGACGATGCCCGTCGTCAGCATGTAGAGCACCGCCGCGCCGCGCAGCGAGGCGAATCTGCTCGAGTCCCGCACGACGGGCAAGAGCCCGACCGCCGCGAGCCCGCCGGCGAGGAAGACCGCGATCGCGTAGAGATTGCTGAGCTGGGTGAAGTAGCTGAAGTCGTCTGTCGTGCTCCAGTGCGGTTCGCCCAGGCCGCTGACGAGCTCGTAGACGATCGCCGCCAGCGCGAGGCCCGCAAGCGCGAGGCGGTATCCCCCGACGATGGCTTCGCGGCGCGTCATCTGGCGGACGATACGCCGTCCGACGCAGGCTCGGCAAGCGCGCCGGCTGAGGACCACGCGACGGGCGCGCCGACGACCGGCTCGGGGGCCGCGAGCGCGCCCCACAGATGCTGCAGCGCGTACGCGCGCCACGGCCGCCAGGCCTCCGCCAACAGCGCGGCCTCGCGCGGACCGCGCCACGACACGCCGAGCGCTTCCAGCGCGCGCCGCACCCCGAGGTCGCTCGGCAGGAACGCGTCGGGGTCGCAGAGGCCGCGCATCGCGATGTACTGCTCCGTCCACGGCCCGATCCCGGGGATCTCCAGCAGCGCCGCAGCGACCTCCGCGCGGTCGCTGCCGGGGTCGATCGCGAGCTCGCCCTCCGCGAGCATGCCGGCGAGTGCGCGCAACGTCGCGCGACGGCTTCGCGGACCCGGCAGCAGCGCGGGGTCCGCCGCGACGATCGCGACGGGCGAGGGGAAGAGATGCGTGAGCGCCCCCTGCGGCTCGGACAGCGGCTCGCCGAGCAGCTGGGTCAGGCGGCCCGCGGCGGTGCGCGCGGCGGCGACCGAGACCTGCTGGCCGAGAATCGCGCGAATCGCCAGCTCGGAACCCTCGACGGTCCCCGGGACTCGCAGCCCCGGCGCAGCGCGGACAAGGGGCGCCAGCAGCGGATCGCGCACGAGCTGCTCGGTGGGCGCCGCGGGGTCGGCATCGAGATCGAGCAGCCGCCGGCAGCGCTGAACCGCGGCGGTCAGGTCGCGCAGGTCGGCGAGGCGCAACTCGCACTCCACGTGGCGCGGCTCGCGCGCCTTTGCCGGGGGCACCCTCAGCGCGACGACTCCGTGGCCGTGCGGGAGGCGCAACGTGCGCCGGTAGCAACCGTCGCGCACCTCCTCGACGCCCACGACCGCGCGGTCAGCGAAGAAGCGCAGCAGACGCTCCCAGGGCAGCGGCTCGCGGAAAGCGAGGCGCACGGTCAGCACACCGGGGCCGTCGGCGACGGGCGCGAGCGAGCCACGACGCCCCTCCCGCGCGACGGTGCGGCGCAGCTCCGTCGGCGTGCGCCCGTAGGCCGCGCGGATCGTGTCGTTGAATTGGCGCACGCTGGAGAAGCCCGCGGCGTAGGCGACGTCGATTAGACGCAGGCCGCTGGTCTGGATCAGCATCCGCGCACTCTGCGCGCGCTGCGCGCGCGCGAGTGCGAGCGGACCCGCGCCAAGCTCCGCGGTGAGCAGTCGCGTGAGGTGGCGCTCGCTGTAAGCCACGCGCCGCGCGAGGCCCGCGACGCCCTCGCGATCGACGACGCCATCCGCGATCAATACCATCGCGCGCGCGGCGACATCACCGCGACGGTTCCACTCCGGCGACCCCGGGACCGCATGCGGGTGACAGCGCAAACACGCGCGGAAGCCCGCGCTCTGCGCAGCGGCGGCGCTCGGATAGAAGCGCACGTTCTCGCGTTTGGGCACGATCGCCGGACAGCTCGGCCGGCAGTAGATACCCGTCGAGGTCACCGCCACAAAGAAGCAGCCGTCGAAGCGGCGATCGCGGCTGCCGAGGATCCGGTAGCGCACGTCGAACTCCTCGTGGCCCCCTCGGAGCGAGCGATCCAGCGCAGTTGCCATGCCCCCAGTATGAGGCCCCGACTAGCGGTTTTCAGACAGCCACAGCGGTGGCAGAGTCCGTGTCCGAAATCCGCTGGACTCGCCCTCCCAGGCGTGGCACAGTGCCTGTCATGATTACTCAAAGTCGCATCTCGCCAAGCCGCCCCGCGCAGCCCATCAACACCACTCCTCCCAACAAGATTTCCAGCGACACCCACAATCCGAGCGCGGCGGCCGTCGCCGCAACCACGCGCTTCACCTACATTGCGAGCCCCGTCGGCGAGTTGCTCGTGACGGCCGACCCGACGGGCGCGCTCACGCGTTTGCACTTCCCAGGGCGCACCACCCCGCGGCAGGTCGACTGGACGCACAACGAGGCGCCGTTCCTCGAGCCGCGCCGCCAGCTCGACGCGTACTTCGCGGGCGAGCTCGAGGACTTCGACCTGAGACTCGCGCCCAGCGGGACGCCCTTCCAGCTGCAGGTGTGGCGCGCGCTGCGCGAGATTCCCTATGGCGCGACCGCCTCCTACGGCGAGATCGCGCGGGCCGTCGGAGCGCCCGACGCCGCGCGGGCGGTGGGCGGCGCGAACAACCGCAATCCGATCGCGATCGTCATCCCCTGCCACCGCGTGATCGGCGCAAGTGGCTCGCTCACCGGCTACGGCGGCGGCCTGGATCGCAAGCGCCTGCTGCTCCAGCTCGAGGCGGGTACGCCGGCACTCGTTTAGGTGCGCGTCGCGCGTCGCGCGCGGGGAGACCGGCCGGCGAGCCGCTGCCCCGCGACGAACGCGGGCTATATTTGCCGCGTGCCCCGTCACCTGATCTCGATCGACCAGGTCGACGACGCGCTCGCGCGAGAAATCTTCCAGAACGCCGACGACATGGCGGCCGCGCTGCGGATTCCCACCCGCCTTTCGAGTCTCGCGGGCCGCGTGATCGCGCTGCTGTTCTTCGAGCCGAGCTCGCGCACGATCCTTAGCTTCCACGCCGCCGCCGCGCGCCTGGGGGCAGCGGTGATCGAGCACCGCGGCGTGGAGTCCTCCTCATTATCCAAGGGCGAGTCGATCGAGGACACGATCCGCGTGGTCGGCGCCTACGCGGATCTGATCGTCCTGCGCCACGAGGAAGCGGGCGTCGCGCAGCGCGCCGCGGAGGTCAGCCCGGTGCCGCTGATCAACGGCGGCGACGGGGCCAACGAGCACCCGACGCAGGCGCTGATCGACATGTACACGATCCGCCACGAGCTCGGCCGCCTGGACTCGCTGCGCGTCGGGATGGGCTTCGACCCGCGACACTCGCGCTCGATCCACTCGCTCTGCCGCGGCCTCAGCCGCTACCCCGGTAACGACGTGCTGCTGGTCGGCCCCGAAGAGCTGTGGCTCGACGAGCGGGAGCTCAGCGAGTTGCGCGCGCGGGGCCTCGCGGTCGAGCAGAGCACTGCCCTCGAGCGCCTGCTCGACCGCGAGGTGCTCTACGTGAACCGCTTCCAGACAGAGCGCCTCGCGGACCCCGACACCGCGGCGACCTACCGCGAGCGCTACTGCCTCACCGCCGCCGACATCGCGGGCTCCGGCGTCGAGCTGCTGCTCGACCCGCTGCCGCGGATTCACGAGATCGCGACCGAGGTGGACTCCCTCCCGCAGGCCGCCTATTTCCGGCAGGCCGCCAACGGCGTCCCAATCCGCATGGCGCTGCTCTCTATGCTCGCCTGAGGCGCCTGCGGGGGCGACGAGCGGTTCGTTGCTGCCAGGCTGCTGCGGCGGCGAGCAGCAGTAGGCCGAGCGCCGGCAGCACGACGTCGCGAGCGGAATGACGCGTCGCCGCGTGGGCGGCAGGCACCGCTGCCGTCGCGCCCGGGGGCGGGCCGGGGGCGCGCTGCGCGTAGGCGATCCGCGGCACGTGCGTGCCGGTCGACCAGGCGGCCAGCGCGGTGTCGCTCTGCGGTTCGAACGCCGCCGCCGGCGTCCCGTTGGGGCCGGCCGCGGCGACCGCTTCGGGGGCCGCGAAGCGTGCTTCGCCGTGGCCGCCGTAGTGACCCCACGCTGCGAAGATCGCGCGGCGGCGCGGGTCGAGCGCGCCGTCGCGCAGGCGCGGCGCGCTCGACCACAGCGCGAGCACCTCCGCGCGCGGCCCGGGGACGAGATCGGCGAGCAGCGCCTGTCGGCCGCGCGGCGAGATCGTGACCGGCGCCCAAACGCCGCGCCGCAGCGAGACCGGCGAGGCGCGCACGACGTAGCGTCCCGCGTCGATTCCGGTCCACGCGATCATCACCGCCTCGCTGGAGAGCCGCGCCAGGCGCAGCGAGCCCGGCGGTAGCGTGAGTCCGGGCAGGTCGGCGAAGCTTTCGATCGGCACGGCGCGCCCGAAGACCACCCCGGGCCCGGAGATGTTGGACTCGATGCGCGTCGTGCTGCGCCCATCCTGCGTCAATGCCTGGGCGCCACGCGCGGGCGCCTGCTCGCGCCACGCGACGATCGCGCGGCCGTCGTCGCTGATTAGCGCTCGCAGTTCCGCTACACCTTCGCCAGAACCTACCCGCTCGACCGGCCCGAGCTGGCCGCCGGCGGCGAGCTCGCGTGCGAAGATCGTGTTCCCGCCAGCCCAGACGGCGAGTAGGTCGCTGCGGTAGTCCATCGCGACCGCGAGCGCGCCCGGGCGGCTGGCGCCTACCGCGAGCAACCGCGCGGCGGCGGGTGTGGAACTGTAGTGGCGCTGCACGCGCACCGCGAGCGCCCACCGCGAGCGTTGCTCGCGCAGCGTCGAGAGGACCGCGGCGTCACCGAGGTAGCTGCTGGTGAGCGCCACGGGCCGCGGCGGGCCGCCGAGCGCGAGCGGCGCCGCAAACTCGCCGGGCGAGCTGCCCTCGGCCAGCACGCCGTCACCGAGTGCGACCACCTGCCCGAGCGCGGTGCCCGCGGCCGCGGCGATTTCGGCGGGCTCACCCGCGTCGGCGCTCAGCGCGTGGCCGGGGCCCGGCAGCCCGCTCGGCCCGAGCTCCGCGGCAAGCGCTTCGGTCGATCCGCCCGCGCGCGTCGCACCCGCGAGCCGCGCGCCGCAGCCGCTCGGGCCCGTCCACAGCAGCGCCCCGGGACCGCTGCGAGCCTGCGGCTGGGAGCTCGGGAAGACGACCAGCGGCGCCGCCGAGGAGCTCGCCCTAGCGCAGCCCTCGAGGAGCTCTGGCGTCGACCAGCTCGCGAGTGCCACCGGACTCGTACAGAGAATCCAGCAACCCAGCATCACGCCGAGGCGGAGTCGCGCCAACAACATCGGCCGATCGTACCCAGCGAGCTGCGTGCTCAGGAAGCCTGCGTCTCCTGCCGCGCGCGGCGGTACTCCTCGACGACGATCTCGGTGAGCTCCTCCACCGAGGTCTCGGCGGTCGGCTTGTCGAGTGCGATCACGCCGTCCTGGATCATGCTGACGCGGTCGCAGGCCTCGAGCACGTGGACGTAGTTGTGCAGGATCATGACGATCGAGACGCGCCCCTCGGCCTTCAGGCGCGCGACGAGGTCGAGGATCATCGCGCCCTCCTTCGCGCCCATCGCGGCGAGCGGCTCGTCGAGCAGAATGATGTCGGCGTCTGAGTTCACGGTGCGCGCGACCGCGATCGCCTGGCGCTGGCCACCCGAGAGTCGCGCGACGGCGACGTCGATGCGCGGGATGTTGATGCCGATCTCATCGAGCGCCGTGCGCGCCTCGCGCTTCATCTGACGGTTGGCGAGCAGCGGCAGCGGACGGTGCACGCGCTCGCGGCGCAGGAAGAGGTTGTGGTAGACGGAGAGTTCGTCGATCAGGGCGAGATCCTGGTAGACGGTCTCGATGCCCTTGGAGCGCGCGTCGTCGACGCTTTTGGGCCGATAGGGCTCACCGTGCAGGAACATCTCGCCGGAGTCCTGCTTTTGAAAGCCGCACAGGATCTTGATCAGCGTGGACTTGCCGGCGCCGTTGTCGCCAAGCAAGCCGAGCACCTCGCCCTTGCGCAAGTGCAAGTTAACGTCGCGCAGCGCCGTCACCGGACCGAAGCGCTTGGCGATGTGCTCGACGCGCAGCACGTCGTCCGGGGCGGATACCGGTCCGACGACGCGCTCGGCGGAGACGCTCTGGTCAGCCACTGCCACGCCCCCTGCGCGCGCGCGTGACGAACACGCTCACCGTCGACGCGACGACGATCGCGAGCCCGAGATAGAACAGCAGGTAGTTGGCGCTCGTGCCCTGCAGCACGAGCCCGTCTTTGAGGATGCCGAGGAACAGCGCGCCGATCAACGCACCCACGACCGTGCCCGAGCCGCCGGCCAGCAGCGTGCCGCCGATCACCGCGGCGGCGATCGCGAAGAACAGGATTTCATTCGCGCCTGCCGGGTCGGGCTGAACCGAGCCGGCGCGCACCGCCTCGAGGATCCCGACGAGGCCCGCCGTCAAGGCGCAGAGCACGAAGTTGCGAATGATCACGCTCTTCACCGCCACCCCGGCCTCGGCGGCGCCGAGCTTGTTAGAACCGATCGCCACCGTGTAGAGACCCCAGCGGGTGAACGTCAACGCGACCTGCAGAATCGCGACGATCGCCAGCGCCCAGATCAGCTCGGAGTAGGTGCCGCCGCCGAAGATTTTTGCGAAGGTTCCGAGGTGGTTGACGGTTTCGGTGAGCACGATGTTGTGGCCGTTGACGATGTGGTGAACCGCGACGTGGGTTTGGTGCAGCTGTGCCGCTTCGATCGCGACGGGCTCGCCGTGCGAGATGATCAGCGCGAGACCCTCGAACGCGAACAGCATCCCGAGGGTGGTCACGAACGAGTTAATCCCGACGACCGCGACGAAGAAGCCGTTGAGCGCGCCGACCACCATGCAGCACAGCAGCGCCAGCAGCACGCTCGGCACGAGCGGGATGCCCGCGGTCGTGAACTTGTAGAACACGAACGGCGAGAACAGGTACATCGCGCCGATCGATAGATCGATCTCGCCGAGGATCATCACGAACACCTCGCCGGCCGCGAGGATCGCGAAGGGGGCGAAATACGGCAGCAGGGTCTTGAAGTTTCCGCTGGTGAGGAAGCTGCTGGTGTTCAGCGAGAAGTACACCGCGGCGACGATTGTCACGACGATGATCGAGCCCTCGCGCAGACCGAGGACACGCTCGCGCAACGTCGCGCCGGAGGACGCGGAGGCCCGGCGTGTCTTCGCCGGGCCCTCGTTCATCTCCGCGGCCGGCTCCTGCGAGACCGGCCCTCCCGCGACGCCGGCCATCGCCTACGCGGCCGCGCCGGCCTTCAGCGGGATCACCTTCGCCGTCGAGGAGGTGCCCTCGTAGCGGGACTTCGATTCGACGTACGGCGCGACGGTTTCTTTGTCGAGGAACTTCAGGCCGGTATCGACTTCGGCGGGTCCGGTCAGCGATCCGGAAACCAGCCAGAGAAACAACTGCAGGACCGGCAGGAAGCCCTGCAGGTAGGGCTGCTGGTCGATCGTGAATTCGATGTTGCCTTCCTGGAGCAGTTTCTGGGTGATTTCGGCGAGGTCGAAACCGCCGGCCTTGACTTTCCCGGCGAGGTTGAACTTCTGCATCACTTTCGCCAGCTGCGCGGTGTCGCCGCCGTCGACGGCGTACATGCCCTTGGTTTCCTTGTGCCCGAGCCAATACGCTTCGATCGCCGAGAGCTCGCCCGGTTCGGCCGCGCCGGTGGCGACTTCGTGCGTGGTGATCGGCTTACCCGACGCCTTGATCGCCTTGACCGCGCCTTCGATGCGCGGCTGCAGATTGGCCGATCCGGGCGTAGCGATGAACAGCGCGACGTCGCCCGAGCCGACGTCGGCGACGATCCGTTCGCCCATCTTTTCGCCGGCCAGTTTGAGAATCCTGGCCGATGTAGGAGAGGCGCTTGTTGGAAGGCGCATCCGCGTTGTAGGCCACCACCGGGATGCCGGCCTTCAGCGCCGCTTCAACGGGAGCGTTAAAGGCGTGCAGGTCGATCAGCGCGACCGCGATCCCGTCGGCGCCGCTGGTCACGGCGGTGTTGATCGAGTTGATCATCTGATTGACGTTGCTGCTTTCCGAGCCCGTCCACTCATACGAGCAACCGAGCAGCTTGCAGGCGTCGGCGATGCCGTACTGGGTGGGCACGAAGAAGGAGTTGGTCGTCACATGGTTGACGACAACGAATTTGTAGCTCTTGTGCGAGCCGAACACTTCACTGGAGGTGCCGCCGGAGGAGGCGCTGGAGGAGCTCGTGCCACCGCCACCGCAGGCCTCGAGCAGCGTGCTCACCCCACCGGCGGCTACGCCGGTGAGCGCCGTCCGACGCAGAAACGCGCGTCGATCGAAGCCGGCGTGACGCTCACCGGACGTGGGGTCGGCGTGCTCCAGCCGCTCCAGCGCCTCGGTGGCTAGATCGCTCTCAGACATGAACATCCTCCTCCTTCGCTCAATAACGGACCAGCGCAGGGCGACGATCCCTTTCCTAGCTTTCCCCCTCAGCCGGTTTGTTAGTCATCTATTCGAGCAGTGCGCAGGGTGGAGATCGCCTCACCCACCGAGGATGTGTCGCAGCGGGGCTAGCCGGGGCCGCCGGAGGTGACGACGGCCATTGCCATCGTCGCGACCACGAGCACGGCGGTGATGCCGATGACGGCGCGCTCGGCGGCAACCGTGCCGGGGAACTCGGGCCGGCGCATTCCGATGCCCATCGAGAGCACAAGCGCCCAGCAGATCAGCAGGCCGCCGACGATGTAGAACGGCACTTTGCTCTTCGCCGCAGCGAGGATCGGAACCGTCTGTAGCAGGGCCGCGTGCATCGCGCCGAGCCTAACGCATGAGGGGGGCGCGTGGCAATCCCGAAACGGGCCCCGCCGCGGGCGCGCGTACGCGCGCGAGCGCGCGCGGCGGGGCGGCGAACGCGAGCGAAGACATCCCCGTAGGATCGACAACTGTGAGCGACGCGATCCGCACACCGGAGGAGTGCTTCGCGGGCCTGCCGGACTTTCCGTTCGAGGCGCACTATCGCGAGGTCGAGGGATTGCGTCTCGCGCACCTCGACGAGGGCGCCGGCGCGCCGGTTCTGTTCGTGCACGGGGAGCCGACGTGGTCGTTCCTGTGGCGCAAGGTTTTGCCGCCGGTGCGCGACGCGGGCTTTCGCTGCATCGCCCCGGACCTCGCGGGCTTCGGCCGCTCGGACAAGCCGGTGGATCTGGACTGGTACTCCTACGAGCGCCACGTCGCGCTCGCGGCGACGCTGCTTGAGGATCTCGACCTGCGGGGCGCGACGATTGTGGTGCACGACTGGGGCGGCCCGATCGGGTTGCGCCTCGCGGTCGAGCACGCCGAGCGCATCGAGCGGCTCGTGATCCTCGACACGGGCCTCTTCACGGGCAGCCAACAGATGAGCGACGCGTGGCTCGCGTTCCGCGACTTCGTCAGCGCCACCGAGGATCTGCCGGTTGGCTTCTTGGTGCGCGGCGGCTGCAAGAAGGATCCCGGCGATGCGGTGATCGAGGGCTATGAAGTGCCGTTCCCGAACGCGGCGTCGAAGGCGGGGGCGCGGGCGTTTCCGCTGCTGATCCCCCAGGAGCCCGACGCTCCCGGCGCGGCGGAGGGCCGGCGCGTGCTGCACGCGCTGCGCGAGGATCGCCGCCCGACGCTGATGCTGTGGGGGGACTCGGATCCGGTGCTGCCGCTCTCGGTGGGCGAGAGCTTCGCGGGGTCGATCGGCCGCGAAGCGCCGCGCACGATCGATGACGCGGGGCACTTCCTGCAGGAGGACCAGGGGCCCGAGATCGGACGCCTGATCGCGGAGTGGCTTGCGGACGCGTAGCGGGAGCCGGGCCGTCCCTCTCCACTCAAGCGCCCCCTCGCGCGCGCAGGCGCACACACGCGCGGCGACCCGGGCAGCATGGAACCTACCCGGCCCGCTCGGCGATCTGGCGCGGCTGCGGCGCGGGCGGCAGACCGGGCTCGGAGCGCGCGGCGCGCAGCTCGTAGTCGGCGCGCGCGCCGGTGTTGACTTGGGAGAGCACGGCGTCGGCGCCGCTGATGCGCGAGAACGACTCCTGCACCCGCAGCGGCGCGAGCGCGGAGAGGCGCTCGCTGAGCTTGAGGTTCCCGGGGACGTGCACGTCGAACTGCGGCTCGCGCAGCGTCTGCACGATCGCCTCGGCGACATCGATGGGCTCGATCTTGCGGAATTGTCGCTGGCGCGGTTCGGCGAGGCCGAGCCCGAGCTCGGTGTTGACCGCGACGGGGCTGATCACTGAGATCTCGACGCCGCTGCCGCGCAATTCCTTGCGCACGGCGCGGCTGAGGTTGATGACGGCGGCCTTGCTCGCGCAGTAGGTGGCACCGCCGGGCAGACCGTACTTGCCGGCCTGCGAGGCGATGTTGAGCACGTGCCCGCGCCCCCGCGCGGTCATCCCGGGCAGCGCGGCCTTGAGGCCGTTGATGACGCCGAGCACGTTGATGTCGAGAATCCGTCGCGTCGTCGCGTCATCCTCGTCGAGCAGCGGCCCAATTGGCATGATCCCGGCGTTGTTGACCAGCACATCCAGCGGCCCCAGCTCGCGCTCGGCGGCGGCGAGGAACTGCGCAAAGGAATCGCGCTCGGTAACGTCGAGCGCGAGCGCGACGGTGCGTGGACCGAGCTCAGCGGCGGTCTGTTCGGCGGCCGCGAGATCGACGTCGCCGATCGCGACCTTCATGCCTTGGCGCAGAAACGCTTCCGCGGTCACGCGCCCGATGCCGCGTGCGGCGCCGGTGATCGCGGCGGCCTGGCCGGCCAGGATTCGAGGCTGCTTGGCCATGCTGTGCTCCCCTCTAGATCGTCGTCCGCACTCGAGCAGCGGCTGCCGAGAGCACGCTAGCGCGCTGGCGCACCTTTTGCGAGCGCACCGGGTTCTATAGGCAGATGACCTGCTGCACCTGGGACAGCAGGAAATCTCAGGGGATACGAGGGCACACGAGCCCGGGCGATCCACGGTAAATCGCCCGGGCGTGTGTGACACGCGGGTCGGCCTCCGGACCGCGCGGAGTACCCTGGATACATGTCCCACTTCATCCACGAGGGCCAGCGGATCGCCTATACCGAGTATGGAGGCGGCCCCGCCGCCGTGACGCCCAGCGGCCGCCGCGGGCGCACCGCGCGCTCGGCCGTCGCAGCGAGCCGCCCCGTGATCCTCGTCCACGGCCTGCTGCTCTCCCAGGAGATGCACCGGCCGCTCGCGCAGGATCTCGCGGCGCTTGGTAACCGCGTGGTCACCGTCGACCTCCTCGGTCACGGCGAATCCGACCGCCCGCGCGACATGTGGCGCTACTCGATGCGTTTCTTCGCCGAGCAGGTCATCGCGCTGATGGACCACCTGGAGTTTGAGCAGGCCGTCGTGATGGGCACCTCGCTGGGCGCTAACACAGCCCTCGAGATCGCCTCCGCGGCACCGGAGCGACTGCGTGGCATGGTGATCGAGATGCCCGTCCTCGACAACGCGTTGCTCGCGAGCGCGCTCGCGTTCACGCCGATCCTCGTCGCGCTGACATTCGGCGAGCCCGTCATGAAGCAGGTCTCGCGTCTGGCGCGTGCGATCCCGCGGGGCGTGCTACCGCACTACGGCAACGTCGCGCTCGACACTGTCCGCCAGGAACCCGGACCGGGTGCGGCGGTCCTGCAGGGCCTCTACTTCGGGCGCATCGCTCCGCACCGCACCGAGCGGCGCACGTTTGCGGTGCCGGCGCTCGTGATCGGTCACCGCCGCGATCCGGTGCATCCGTTCTCAGATGCGGGCATGCTCGCGGAAGAGCTTCCTAACAGCCAGCTACTGGAAGCCGACTCGCTCGTCGAGCTGCGGCTGCGCCCCGAGCGCCTCACGGGTGAGATCGCGCGGTTCCTCGACGCGGCCTGGAGCGGCAAGCGGGGCAAGCCCGCGACCAAGCCTCAGCGCGCCAAGCCCCCTAGGAAACGGGCGGGAACAGTTCGACCTCGTTGAGGTCTACGTGCCCCGGCGCCTGCGGCGTGCCGATCGCGGATGCCGGCGCCTTTACGACCCACACCAACACGAAGCGGAACCCCTTGGCGCCGTCGCGCAGTTTCAGGTGCGTGCTTTTCTTTTTCAGGACGTGTGAGGCGCTGCTGAGCAGCGTCCACCCCGGTTCGGTGATCGTCGCCGGCGGGTGGTGGCCCCGGGCGCCGTAGATCTGCACCTTCATCCCGAGGGTCTGCGTGATCAGCTTGACCGCACCCACCTTCGTCGCGCTGTTGAGGTCGATCAGGAGTCCCTCCGCCATGTTCGGGGCCGAGTGCGCCTGCACCTGGCCCGTCCACGCGGTGCTCACTTCGCCGTCGATCGCCAGCGCGGGGTCGCCAAAACCCGTTTCGGGATAGCCGTAGGGGTTGTAGGTGCTCGCCGCGTTCGTGTCGAGCAGAATCGCACTTGGCTGTTCGGCTTTGGTTTCGCCGTTCGGCTTCGATTCCGTCGTCGAGGATTTTTCGGATGCGCCCGTCGTCGAGTTTTGCGTCGATTCGCCGGCGCCGGTCGAGGTACCCGTGCCCGACGATTTCGGAGTCGACGTCGACGAGGGAATTTGCGGTGGTTTGCCGGTGGAGGGGAACAGCGGATTGTTGGCGCCCGTTCCGCCTTTTGGCGCTTTCGGCACCGGGATCTTCGGCGTGCTCGCCGTGCCCGGCGCTACCGGTGTGCTCGCGGTCGGGGTGCTCGTCGTCGGCGTCGTCGGGATCGGCGCTTGCGCCACCGTCAGCGTCCGCGGCGCCGGCGTCTTGTGCTTGCTCAGCGCGGCCGTGCCCGCGGCCGCCGCCGCGCCGGTCAGCAGCACCGCCACCAAAGCCAGCGTTCCCAGCGGTCGCCAGTTCGGGCGCTCGCTGCCAAGGCTCCCCGGCTGGCCTGCGCCGCATTGCAGGCACCACTCCTGACCGTTCCGCAGCGGTGCCTCGCAGTTGGTGCAAGTCCGCTCCGCCCCGGGCCGGTCGGCGGAGCCCCCGTCGGGTGGGCCCACAGATCCGCCGGCTTGACGATCAGCCGCGGACGGCTGCTCGGAAGCGGGAGCAGCCGGGGAGTCGACCAGCAAGGCGTGCACTGCACATCGATTCTACCCCGTAGCGTCCAGTCGGGGGGTGGGTGGACCGTCGCCGACAATCTCGCGACCGGTCGGGCGCAGCCGCTCGTCGAGCTCCAGCTGCCAGTAGTAGCGCGTGAACGTCCGCCCCTCGCGGAACTCCCCGACGTGCGCTGCGAGGCGCTCCCCCGCGGCCATCCGCACGATCAGCTCGGGGTAGCTGCGACCGGGCAGCGCCGCGTAGGCGGGCGCCGGGAACGCGCCGCCGAAGCGCGTGTTGACGTCGGTGATGCCCAGGCCCACCTGCGGGTCGCGGAAGACCTGAATCGTCGCCGGCCCGCGTACCTCCAGCGCCTCCATTGTGCGCCGCCCGAGCTCGATGAGCTCCTCGTCGCGCACCACGGCACCCTTGATCGACTCGCCGCCGCGCGACTCCAGCATCGTCCGCGGGATCGCGTTCACGCAGCGGCCTTCCAGGTTCCCCAGACAGTCGATCGAGAGCTCCGGGCCGCGCATCGCGCGCTGCACCATCACCGGCTCGCTCTCGTAGCCTGTGCGCGGCTCGGAGACGTAGCGGACGAAGAAGTCCTTCTCCGCGGCATCGCGCGCCAGGTGGATCGAGCGTGCCCCGGAGCCCCGGCGCGGCTTGACCATCACCGGATAGGACTCGGGCTCCTGCTCGGGCAGCACGGTCGGCGGCGAGGGCAGGCCCAGACGCCCCAGCAGCAGGTGCGTCTCGTACTTGTCGTACGTCGCGCGCGCGACCTCGGGCGAGGGCACGAGCGCGGGCAGCTCGCCGCGGGTGCGCGCGTGCGCGAGCACCTCGATGTCGAGGTCGGTCAGCGGGATCACCGCACCCACGCCGTGGCGCGCGCACAGCTGCGCAAGCGCGGGCACGTAGTCGGGGTCGGAGATCGCCGGTACCGCCGCGCGTACCTGCGCGGCGTACTGCGCCGGCGCCAGCGGGTTGGGGTCCGCCGCGATCGTCTTCGTCAGCGCGGCGAAGCACGCCACGATGTCGTAGCGCTTGCCCACGCCCGTCAGGAGAATCGCCGGCGTCACGGCTGCTCCCAGCCGCCCGTTTGGCCCTTGTAGAGGCCACTCCCGCCGAACACCAGCGACGGCGTGCGCGCGAGGATCCGCAGGTCGAGCGCCAGCGAGCGGTGCTCGATGTAGTACAGGTCGAGCTCGATCCGCTCGCTCCACGGCAGCGACGCGCGGCCGTTGACCTGCGCCCAGCCCGTGATCCCCGGCCGGATCGCCAGGCGTCCGCGCTGGCGCTCGGTGTACTGCGCTACTTGCACCGGTACCGTCGGGCGCGGACCGATCAGCGACATCTCGCCGCGCAGCACATTCACGAGGTTCGGCAGCTCGTCCAGTGAGGTCCGCCGCAGGAACGCGCCGATGCGCGTGATGCGCGAGTCGTTCTCGTTGACCGCCAGACCCGCCCCAATGTGCTCCGCCCCGTCGACCATCGTGCGCAACTTCAGCATGTCGAACGGCACGCCGTCGCGCCCCACGCGCCGCTGGCGGTAGAGCGGCGCGCCGCGCGACTCCACCCTGATCGCGGCCATCGTGACCGCGAGCAGCGGCGATACCACTGCCAGCAGTGCCGCCGAAACCGCGACGTCGATCGCACGACGGATCATTTGGCCATCAACAACGCCATGACGCCTCAGAGGTATTCAACCTCGACTCCAAGACGGTCGTAGGTCGATGCCGCGCGACGGTCGCAGCTGAGCAGGCGGTACCCGTGATGGGCGGCGGTAGCCGCCACCATCGCGTCGTACACCGCGCCCCCCGCAATCGACAGCCGTGCGCAGCGCGCGACCAGCCCGCGACGCTCGGACTCGGGCAGGATCATCCGCTTGCCGGGGTAGCGCCTGCCCAGATAGTCAGCCATATCGGCCGCGGCGATCTGGAACGGCTCTGGGATCCGAGTCAATACCGAGTAGGACTCGAGCTCCGCATGCGCCACGAGATCCGCGACGCCGCGCAGCACTCCGCGCGCCGCCTCGTGGCGCTCGTGCCAACTCGCGAAGCCGGCGATCACGACACTGCTGTCGGGCGTGAGCGAGCTGCCGCTGGAGCTCACCGACGGATCTGTTCCAGCGTCTCCCGCACGAGCTCCTGCGTCAACTCCGGCATCGGACGATCCGCGACGGCGACCAGTTGTCCATCGCGCTCCTCCAAGTGGATCGGTGTCGTCGGATGCTCCACCTCGAGTCTCCCGTCGACCGCTCGCAACTCGAGCCGCTGACCGGCCTTGAAGCCGAGCTCTTCGCGCAGCCGCTTGGGAACCACGATCCTCCCGGCACTATCGATGGTTGCAACCATGGTAGAAGTCTACCACTCAGGGCCTGCCGGCCGCGACATTCGGCGGTGACGGCCCCGCCGGGCGCGTCCCTTCTGCCGCCTCCCAACTGGCGCTCGTGCCGTGCCGCAGCCAGTCCCACAGGCCGAGCGCCAGCGCGGCGGTCGTCAGGACGTAGTAGCGCGCCACCAGCAGCGGACGCAGGCGGATCGAGCCTCCGAGGCCCGCCGCAGCGAACAGCGCGACCTGCAGCGCAAGCGTCGCCAGGTACAGCACCGAGCGCTGCCCGTCCACCACTACGAGCGCGACGTTCGTTGCGAACGCCAGCGCGTGCAGGAACGGCGTCGCGTAGCGCAGCACGCGGTGCGAGAGGATCATCAGTGCGTAGCCCGGCGAGTAGCCGCGCGGGGAGAGCAGGCCGCCGCGCAGCACGATCGGCCATGTGTGGCTCATCATGCGCCGCTTGCGCGCCAGCTCGCCCTCGATCGAGGGCACCATCGGCTCCATTGCGCGGGCCTCCGGCACGTACACCGCACGCCAGCCGCGCTTGACCATGTTGAAGGGGAACGACAGGTCGTGGCCCATGATCGGGTCGACCACCAGGTAGGCCTCGCGGCGGGTCGCGTAGATCGCGCCGTTGCCGGCCGTGATCGAAGAGAGCCGCGACTCCCACGCGCGCACCGCCATCTCATAGCGCCAGTACAGACCCTCCTGATTGGTCGCGCTCGCGCCGGTCGCTTCCTGCAGGAAGCGCACCTGGCCGCATGCGTAGCCGACAGGAGCCGATGTTTTTCGGCCCCGCCGCGCGCCCGCGCGCGTGTGCGTATGCGCGCGGCGGGGTCCGTGTTCGAGACCCGCCGCGCCCTCCCCTGCGAAGACCGCGACGAGCGCGCGTAGCGCCGCGGACTCCCACGACGAGTTTGCATCGGAGAACGCCACGAGCTCGCCGCTCGCCCGCTCCACCGCCGCATCCTGCGCGCGGATCTTGCCGCCGCGCGGCAGCTCCAGCACGAGATCCGCACCCGCAGCGCGTGCCAGCCGAGCCGTCTCATCGGCGCAGCCGTCGCACGCGACGATCACCTCGAGCCTTTCCCGGGGATAGTCCAGCGCGAGCGCGTTCGCGACCTTCGCGGCGATCGAGGCTTGCTCATCGTGGGCCGCGACGATCAGCGAGACCGACGGGAGAAACTGCGTGTCGGCTGCCGGCGGACCGGACGACATTACGCGAGCCGCCAGGGCCAACGCCAGCGCGTAGCCGAGCTGCGTCCACACGATCAGACCGGCGGCAAGCCAGAAGAGAATCTCGAGAGCGCTGCGCATCGTAAGCGCGCATTCTCGCCGAAGGAGATACGCCGTACCGCGCGCGCCGCGCAGGCTCGACTGCGGGGTTAGGGGGTTTGGGTCTGCAGGGTCTGCGTGACCTCTTCGCCGGTGGGGGTCAAGCGCCAGGCGTTTGGTTCGCCTTTGCTGTGGTCCCCACCGGCATTCGCGATCAGCCCCAAGGACTGCAGGCGCGAGAGGAGCTTGGAGATCTGTCCTTGGTCGGTGATGCCAGCGACGGTCGCGATCAGTCTATTGCTGGAGGCTGGGTTCGCGGCGATCGCCAAGAGCACGCGTACGGTGCGATACGTCAAGCGCATGTCGAGCTCCCGCAGGGGGTTGCGGCCTGTGGGCGCCGCAGCTCGGCGCGTTCGCGGCACCGGGCGCTCCAGCTCGCGCTCGGCGGCGCCCGCTCCGAGATAGGGCAGCACGATCACCGCCATCAGCGCACTCGAGAGTCCGAGCAAAGGCTTGCTGCTGCGCTCCTGCAAGCGCGAATGAATGATCGCGAGTACCGCACCGACGACGCCTTCCGCCACCAGCCGGTCCGGGCGACGCGCGGCCTGCGTCTCGCGACGACCGTCGTGCACCACCGTCACAAGCACCTCCACCAAGCGTGCACGGCGCTCGAGTGCGCGCGGCCCCGCCCCGAGCGCGCCGACTACGCAGAGGTAACCCGCCGCGGGCTCCTCATCGAGGAAGCGCAGCGCCGCCTCCAGTCCTGCCGCGACCCGCTCACGCCACGATCCGCCGATTCGATACGCCGGCAGTACCGACTCGCCGGCCCGCGCGGTCGCGCGGTCGAATGCCGCGAGGAAGCAGTCCTCGCGGTCATCGAACAGCTCATAGAACGTGCGCCGTGAGACCCCCGAGCGTGCAACGACGTGGGCAACTGTTACTCCGCTCGAGCCCCGCTCGCAAACCAGCTCGCTCAGCGCGGCGATGATCCGCGCACGTTGGATCTCGCCAACGCCCGCACGGCCAAGAGAAGCCTCCTCGAAGCCGTGCTCTGCATCACGCTCTAGCGGGGGAGGGGACATGACCGGTGAGCTCACTTGGCCCTCACCCCTTCTGCTGGCGCATTGCGTGTCTGCCCTTGGCGCTCTTGTGCCGCTTCTTCACCTTGGCCTTCGTCTTCTTGTGCGTAGCCTTCTTTGCCTTGGCGCAACCGCTGACAGCGATCTTGGTGCTGGTCTTGATCAACGCGCCGTTTTGCCCGACGAATTCGGTGGGCATCGCGAGCTTGCTCTTGCAGAGATTCCCGTTCGCGGCGAGCGCCGAGTACGGACCCTCCGGGAGCGTCAATTCGAATGTGCCGACGGGGACGTCGGGCACGGTCTTGAAGGTGCTGCTGGTGATCCCCTGCTTGCTGATGAACGTCGAGCCGACGAGGTGCACCGTCGCGCCGTAGCCCTGCAGCACGATGACCAAGCTCGGGAACGCTTCGTTGCCGTGCGAGACGAAGATCGCGGGGCCCGTCAGCGGGACCGGCAGTACCGGGGTCGTGGCGGTCGCGTGGCCGATGACCGATGCCGCCGGACAGTTCGCGGGATTCGCTTCGAAGACTTCCGCGGTGCACGCCTTCTGCAGCGTTGTGAGCCTCGACGGCAAGCGCTTGGGGAGTTCGACTTTGACCTTCGCGATGTTCGCGTCGTAGGGACCGGCGGGGTAGCCAAGTTTGACAGTCAGACTCGCACCGTTCGCCCTAGAGGTCTTCCCACTGGTGCTCGCGGTCAGCTTCGGCTTGAATGCCAGCACCGCACAGTTGGTCGCCTGGAAGGGCACCGCCAGCGCAGAGCTGGCGCCTTCGCTGCTCGTCAGGCTGCCCGTGATCGCCAGCGGACTGCAGTTGGTGGGATTGAACGTGAACCCGGGCCGATCGATGCTGACGTTCACATGCTGGATCTGCAGCGGTATCCCGTCGATGATCGTCGGGATCTTGTAGGGGCCGGTTTCGTCGGTGGTGATCGTCAGCGCGGCCGTCGCGGGGTCGATTTCGATCTTCGCCCGCACGATCACTTTCCCGAGGTCGAACGGGCCCGCCTTCGCGGGGTTGACGATCGACAGACCGTACGGTGCGCCCTTGTACGGCCCCGTGATGAAGACTTCCCCGCCCGTCACGGTGTAGGGGTCGCCGCCGACGCCGACGCTGACGATCGTGTGCCCGATCAAGCTTTCCGGACCACATGTCCCCGCGTCGGCCTGCGGTTCGCCGCACAGCTTCACCGTCGCGAGCGTCCCCAGCAGACCCGGCGGCATCTTCAGCTGAATCGAGTTCAGGTTCTGGCTGCCGTCCCCGCGCGACATCGTCATCGTGAAGGGACTGAACCCGCCCGCCTGGATGCTCGTTGTCCCCGCCGTCAACGACGGCGCAAACGGCAGCGGATTGCGACACGGCGAGCCATTCGGGCCCGAGACGACCTGGAATTCGGAAGTGGATTCCGTCGTGGCTTCGCCCGACCACGGCGCGAACGTGCCGGTCGTCTTGTACCCGCCACACAGCGCCGGCGTCGTCAAGGGTGCCCTGTCGCCGCCGAAGAAATGCAGTTCGATGTCTTCGTAGGGCAACTCCGGCAGGAAGTCGGCTTCGGGGTCATCCGCATAGCGCGGGTCGTGCTCGAACACTGGGTCGCCTTCGAAGTGCGCCGTCAGCTGCCCCGTGACGGGGTTCTCGAACACTTCGCCCGCCGCCTTCGCACGGACGCCCGAGACCGCGTCTTCGGCGTAGACGTAGAGCGCGACGAGCGAGCCGAACGGATTGGCGTCCTGGGCGGCCAGATACGCGGCCCCTTCCAGAGGGTTCGCCAATAGCGGCGTCTTGATCTTCACGGTCGCGACCTTCGACGCTTCCGGGCACGACGCCGCCGCATCACTCTGCAGGCCGATCGCTTCCTGGGAGCACGACTGCAGGCCGTCGGCCGCCGCCGGATTCAGCCCCACGCCTTCGGGCAGCGTCACCGACAGTCCCTTGACTCCAGACTCGGAGAGGCCGGTGCCGTTCAGGTTGCTTTCCTGCGGCACGTGCTCGTCGACCGTCAGTCCCGTCGGCGTGCTGCCCGCCTGTCCGTCAGGCGTGACCCGCACGCTCGGCGTGAACGGCTCGCGGTTACAGCCATCCATTCCCGCCGGGCGTCCCAGGTTGTCCACGAAGGTGTATTCGAAGGGAGACAGGAAGACTCCGGGCTGCTCCCAGGAGTCCGTTTCGACGTTCGTGTGCACCGGACCCGTACACGAGGTCGGCATCGTCAATAGTGGCGGGGGAGATTCCTGCCCAGCCGCGATGCACTGCCCACCGTTGAAGCCAGGCTCCAGGCAACTCCAGCCCCGTGAGCCGTCATGGCGCGTGTCGCCTGGCACGCCCCAGAACGTCACCCGGCTGGAGACGAAGTTCGCAAGCTCGGTGATGTTCGGCACAGTTACCGTCACGCCGTAGTCGCTGCCGGTGCGGACCGAGGTGTTCAGGAACACCGCGACGTTGAGGTCGTAGAACCCGAACCGTGCCGGTTCGCCGACCGACGGCACGAGCGAAAACAACGGCACCACCTTCGTATACAGCCCGGCGCCGCCCGCGTTGACCGTGATCGAAGCAACACCGACGACGGTGTCGTTCGGACAGTAATCCTGCCCTTCCTGTGCGTTTGCCTGGAACTGCACCAGAGGACACTGCGGGAACGGCGTCGGGTTGCCGATCAGGCCCGGGGGAAGGTTGAACCGCAGGTCTTTCACGGCCGCCGGCGGCACCGCGGAATTCGCGGTCTGGTTTAGCGCGATGTCGGTCGTTAGCTGGAACGGGTGCGAGCCCGCCTGGGTATCGGGTGAGCCGCCGGCGTTTTCGGCTCGCAGCTCATAGCGTTCCATGCCAAACTGAACCGGGGCGTTTGTGATCGAGACCGGCTGGGCGACCGCTGCACTCGGCCCGCCGCCGCCGCTCACACTCGCCCTGTTTTCGATGCCAGACACCACGTTTGCGGCAATCTTGACCGGAATACGAAGTTCCAGGAACCCGTAGGCAGGAACGTTTTCTTCAGCCGCTGCCTGCGGCATGGCGCACGTAACTTCTGTTCCCGTAACCGTGCAATAGCGTTCCCCGAATTCGCGTCCCCCACCGATGAACACCCGCTGGGTGTAGAGTTCGACGCCCTGCGCCGTGAGGCCCGCCGGCAGTCGGTCGGTCACGACCACCGGAGCATTTACTGCCGCGTCACCGAGGTTCTCGGCGATCAACACGAGCTTGCCTTCCCCGCCTGGCGCCAGGCTCGACGGTGCCGAGCTAGAGTCGATGTGCCACCACGCGGCGCAAGTCGCACACGGCGCTTGGGCCACCGCGGCAGAACCGCCGGCCAGCAGCGCCAGTAAGACCGCCGCCGCAAGGACGCCGAGCATGCGCTTCAAATTCATGAGGTTGCCTTTGGTCATCGTCATCTCCCTAGCGCCCGGTCCCGGTGGACGCGCTGTTGCGCGTACGTGAGTTCTCTGCTGTGCGGTGCGCACTCGAACTGGTGGCTCGATAGCGCTTCCTCGCCTGCGCCTTGCAGCTCGCCCGCTTGCGCTTCGGTTTCTTTCCGCAGGCCTTCAATGCCTTTGCCAGTTTCTGCGCCCGTCCCGCAGAGCGCTTGGTGGCGACCGTTGGAGGCCCCGACGAAGGAACGATGTTGCCCGCCCCGGAGAACGTCGCGCTCGCTGGGGCACCGAACGCCCCGGGCTGCGGTGTTGGCGCCGCCTTACACGCGTCACCGGTCGTGCACGGCGGAGGTACCAGCGGCACCGGCGCTGCACAGGGCGATGACGCGGTGCATTCATGCGCGTCGTACACATCGAGGCTCGTGTCGGTGTCCTGTGGCGCCAACTGCGAGAGCGTCAGGAAGAAGACGTCCCCACCTGTTTCGCTCGCATCCAGAAACGCCGATTCTTCGCGCGAGGTTCCCGAGGAGATCAAAGCGACGCAGCCACCGGCGCTTTCGTTGAACACATCGCCGGCGTTCTGTCCGTGATTTGCGCCTTGGCAGCTTCCTACACCGCTCGGCTCGTACTCGTAGACGTCCTCTTTGCCGTTGACATCGCCCGGCACGAGCGCATCCGAACTGTTGAAGAACAGGCGGCCGCTATCGGATAGGTACCGTGGTTGATACAAAGCATGAGAAAGGTCCGCCGAATCCCATCCGGGAATGTTCGCCGCCAGCCAACGACCTCCCCAGTTCTTGGCGTAGTCCACAATATTTTCCTCGTATTTTTCGCCCTCGAACAGGCCCAGTGGCCGCGCGCCAGTCGGATTGCACGACGCACACGCCAGATGGTTGGCGGTCGCGTCGTAGAGGAAGACCTCCTCGTCGCGGGCACCGCTGTTCGCGTCGCGATTGTCATAGCCCGTCAGGCTCCGCTCTGACATGAACGCCAGGTAGTGGCCGTTTGGGGCGACTCGCGAGGTCACGTTCGTAAAGTTGACTCCAAATGCAGGTTTCCAACTCGGGCTATCTTCGCTCGAGAGCGACGCGATGAATGCCGGCGTACCCCACCTTTTTGCGCCGGCTTCGTAGTGCGCAAAATAGAGATTGTCCCCACCCTGTTCGGCGCCCTGTTCAGCGCCGTTACCGAGAATGCCACCGGCAACGAAGTAGACGTACGAGCCATCTTCGCTTGCCCCAATCACACTCTGCACAGCGGCGCTTTCACCCGACCTCCCGTCGACCGTTAGATCGGACAGCTTGCCTGACAGCGGTTCGCTCGTACCACTCGTCACTTCGAACTCGTAGAGATCTTCCCCCAGCGCGGCCGAGTCCGTCGTTAAGCGCTCGGGGCTAGTGAAGAACACTCTTGAGTCATTTGCATTGGCCGTCTTGTAATGCGAACTCGAGCTTTCCGGTTCCGGCGTCCCCTGCGCAGCATCAACTTGGACGGTTTCGCCTCGCGCCATGTCACGCAAATAGAGAGATCCGTTCGAGAAGAACCCGCCGTGCCACACCAAGCGCGAGCCATCCTGGGAGATCGCGTTCCTCACGAGGTAGTCTCCTTCCCCAAGCGCAGCCAAGGTCGGCTTGCCATTGGGCAGCACACTGGCCAGCCGGAGGTGCCCTTCAGACCACTCATACAACCCGCCTTCATCCCCCGGCGTCGACGTCAGGCCAACTGACGAACCGAGAACAACATCACTGAAGTCTGGGTTCGCAGTGATAAATTCGGTCGCACCGGCACCTTCACCATTGCCGCCGAATTTCACGCCTGGCGCTACGTTTACCGACGTGACCAGGGCCTGGTATCCGCCACTCGCCGTACGTAGATATGCCGTCTTTTCCGAGCCGGTCGGCGACGGCGGCAGCGGGGTGTGCCCCTCCGGTTCGACCAGCCCAAGTGACAGGTTGGATGAGAACAGCTTGTATTCGGCCGAGTGGCCGATCGCGACCGATGTCGCGCCTTCGTCATGCGCCGTCGAGATGTCATTCGTCGCCCAATCACCCGGCGCGCTGCGATCGGAGAAGACCTGTGTCACTTCCAGGGAGCGGCTGCCCGCCGGGTTGGTGACGAACGGCGAGGTAGCACCGTAGGTGATCGCGCTCCCGCCTGCGGCGGCCTGATTGTCTGCGCCCTGTTCGTTGCCGTCGGCGATCAGCCCCGAGCCCTGCTTGTAGGGCGGTGTAACCATTTCCCACTCACGCCCGTCCGGCAGCACCGACTCGCCGTTAACAGCCTGTGTCGAGAACGTCTGGTCCGGACCTTCACCGTTGCCCAGCGCGTTCGTCGCCAGAACTCGGTAGTGATATACAACACCCGGCGTAAGACCCTGCAAGTGAGCGCTTACGGTCTGGTCACCTTCAGCCCCGCCGAGGTCGACACCCGGGGGGAGCGGCACGTCGGTACACGAAGCTGGACTGATGGCACAGTCCACAGTGCCGTACTGAAAGTAAGCCGTCGTGTCGGTGCCGAGCGGATTAATCTCGGCTTCGAGCGTTGCACTCGTGCTGGCGACGTTGGACGCAGACTCGCTGTCGGCCAGCACAGCCGGAAGCGTCTCGAAGGTCTCATCGGGCCCGTCCACGGTCCCACCGGCGTTACTCGCCACGACCCGGTAGTGATAGGTCGTGCTCAGTGTCAGACCTGTCGCCTCTGCGCTGATGGGCTGCGGCCCGAAGCCTGCGGGGAGTTCACCGTCGGGGATAGGAACGCTCGTGCCGTAGGCTGCGCTGGGTCCGTATTCGAAGCGGTAGCGCGTAGCCAGACCGTGCGGATCCACCTGCGCTGAGAGAGCTGCATGGCTGCGGCTTACTTCAGAGGAAGACTCGCCTTGGACCGCGGGCGGCCCCGGCGTCGTGAATGACTGCAGCGAGCCATACTCGGTCCCATTGGCATTGGTAGCCGCTAGTTTGTATTCGTAGTCGGCATTGGGCTGCAGACCCGTCGCGTTTGCGGAGACCGCGATTGGTGCTTTGCCGGTGAGAGGCGGTGTCTGCGCGCAGGCGACCGAATGCGCGAACGAGGTTTCGCCCTCGATGCGGTATTCGAACTTACAGCCGCTCACCGGCACTTCCTCGGGGTTGACGCTGCCTTCGAAACTCGCGCTCGTCGTCGTGATCCCGGTGGCGGCCCCGGTGATCACATCAGCCAGCACCGCCGACGGACCGAAGACGTCCACGACGTCCGCGCCTCCGTCTGCGATGTAGAGAGCGCCGCTGGACGGGTCGACGGCTACAGCCTGGGGGCGCCCGAACGGGCCGGCCGGAGTGCCCGTCACCTGGTCTAGGTATTCTTCGGAGGCCGAGGAGGCGAACTCATCCACCACGCTCTGCGTCGTGGCGACATAGACGTGTCCGCTTGTCTGGTCGATACCGACATAGACATAGCCACCCCCGAACGAGCCCGCAGGAGTCTCTGTTCCGCGCCATTCCGGCGGAGTGAAGCTATTCAGGGAATTGAAGGGATACACGACGTCGGTTGCGGAGTCCCCGACGTACACATCCCCGGTCAGATCGTTGACCGCCACGCTTTCTCCGTAGCTGCCACCGAGCAGACCGCTGCCGAATTGAGTGACATATTCGTCGGTCGAGTTGAACACGTCGACCACGCCGCTATGCGGATCGGTGATGTACAGCTCGCCCGTCGACTGGTCGACCGCCAAACCGTACGGATCTTGGAAGCTGCCGTTCACCGGGGCACTCGGGGGGGTGCCCGTCAGCTGGCGGAGGTATTCGCCGGAGGCCTTGAACACATCCACCACATGCTTGGCGCCGTCAGACACGTAGATCTCGCCGGTCGCGTTGTTCACTGCTACACCTTGGGGCAGTTCGAAGGGACCGCTTGGCGTCCCCGTCAGCCGGGAGCCTTCCACGTAGGACTCTGAGGCGGAGAAGCTCAGCGGCGTCGCCGACGAGCTGAACCTGTCGACCGCATGGCTGCCGCTGTCGGCCACGTACAGATCCCCAGCGGGGCCGACGGTCACTGCGGTTGGGTTGCCGAAGCCCGTCAACTGGGAGACATACGGATGGGTAAGGACTGCGAGTGACGGAGTGCTCGAGAGCGCCAGGAGCCCCGCAATCGCACAGAGTGTCGCCAGAATCAGCCTACGAGCTTTCATCGAAACATCCCCTCGTTGAGATCGGAGGGGACGACCCTCCACCTGTTGCACAGCGACGCGCCCCTCGACGCGGAGCGATTGATCTGCCTGTACCGCCCTATGCGGGCGTGCGCCGCCGACTCCCGTGCGGAAGATGATGTGCGGCGGCGCGCTAGCGCCAGACGAGGAGCCTCAGTGGCTAGACGCCAGAGGCAAGAGAGAGAGAGAGAGAGAGAGATGTGTCAGCGAGAAGCTGACGCATCTAGTGAGTGTTCCGTCGCCAGACGCAAAGACACCTGGCACGTATGTCCCTCTCGAAACCACGCGAAAACCAACTCCCTCGTTCAAAGACCCGGTCCCTCTCCCAAAGCGAACCCGTCAGTGCTGAAAGGGTCGACCACAAGTAGGCCAAGCCCCAACCAGTCCAATATGTGTAAGTCGCCTAGCCCCGCTGTTGCAGGAACAAGGTAAGACGACTATAACCACAGAGCGAGGCAGTTGTCAAGACCACGAATCGCGACCCGCAGCGACCTCCTGTCCGCAGCGGCGCGCGAACGCTCCGCTGAACCGGGCTCTGTGGGCGGCTCACGCAAGCAGGCGCTTGTAGAGCTCCAGGTGCGCCGCGGCGATTGCCTCCCACGAATACGGGCCCGCGACCGCGTCCCGGGCTCGCGCCGCCATCTCCTCCAAAGCATCCTCATCGCCGAGCAACTCGCACAGCGCCACCGCTAGTGCCTCCGGATCCCCGGCGGGAACAGTCCGCGCCGTACCCGTCGCTGCCACCTCGGGAAAGCCGCCCGCGTCGCTGAGCAGAAGCGGCTTGCCGGCACCGAGCGCCGTGAAGAGAACTCCGGACTGGTCAATTTCGCGGTACGGGAGCACCGCCAGACTCGCGCGACGCATGAACGCGCCGGTCTCCACGCCCGAGACGAACCTCGGCAAGAGCCGCACACGGCCCGCGCCCGCGCGTTCGGCGTCCCGCGCCGCACTGTGCAGCGGATCCAGGCCCATGCGGGGCATTCCGACGATCCACAACTCCGCGCTCCGCATGCCGGCCCGGCGCTCCTGAGCGGCAGTCGCCCGCCACGCGTCCAGCAGGACGTCGAGCCCCTTGTACGGACGCAGCAGACCGAGGAACAGCACAACTGGTCCCTCCACCTCGCGAAACTCCGGCGGCAGAGCCGCTCGACCTTGCGGCCCTACGCCGCCGGCGCGGGCGTCGCCGCCGAGCCCCTCCCAAGGCCGCAGCACCCCGTGCGGGATCACGTGTACGTGCTCGCGCGCCAACCCCAGCTCGTCGGTCAGCCGCCGGCGGCCGTGCTCGGAGTGCACGACCACCGCGTCCATCCGCTCGTACAGTCGCCGCTGCGCCGCCAGCTGGCCCGGCCGCGGCTCGCGCGGCAGCACGTCGTGCGCGGTCAGCACCAGCTTCGGTCGCGTGCCGGCCGCTGTGGAGCGCCGGCGCGGGAGCAGGTGAACATCGAGCTGCTGCACCGTCAGCCACTGGAAATGCGCCACGTCCGCCGCGCGCGCGGCGCGCCGGTAGCGCAGCATGTCCGGCACGTGCTCCGCCGCCTTCAATGCCAGGCGCACACGAGAGCGCGGGCCGGCCGCCGCGCCCCGGTGGGCCAGGTCGTAGAACAGCTCGCGACGCACGTAGCCCTCGGCGGGAGCAACGGCGTCGTAGGCGAAACGACTCGTGTACAGCTCCACCTGCGCCCCATCCCGACCGAGCGCGCGGCAGAGCGCGTGATCGTACGGTGGCGTGTAGGCCGAGGGGTCGATGACATGCACGCGCATCGCCCGAGACAATAGGCGCGTGAGCGACCACATCGAGCTGAGCTTCTGCGTCGTCAACACCTCCCAGCGCGAGCTGCTGCTGCGGGGTCTCGACGCGATCGCGCGCGAGCGCGCCACGCTGCCTTTCGCCAGCGAGGTGCTCGTGCTCGACAACGGCTCCCGCGACGGCTCCGCGCAAGCTGCACGCGCGCATCCCACCGTCGACGAGCTGCTCGCGCACGAGGAGCGGCGCGGCAAGGGACTGAACGACTCCGAGCTGCTGCGCCGCGCGCGCGGGCGCTACGCGCTGCTGCTCAACGAGGACTCCGAGCTGCAGCCCGGCTGTGTGCTCGCGTTGCACCAAGCGCTGCAGACCCACCCCGACGCCGCCTGTGCCGGCGCCGCGCTGCGCCGCCCCGGCGTGAGCTCCGACGGTCACCCCGACGGCGTGCCCCAGGCCTCCGCCTGGCGCTTCCCCACCCCGCTCACCGCGCTCGCCGGCGCGCTGTTCCTGCACCGCTGGCTCGTCGTGCAGAGCCGCGGCGCGCGCACCCGCGAGGTCGACTGGTGCCAGTCCGCCGCCCTGCTCGTCCGGCGCGCGGCCGCCGCGCAGGTCGACTACCTCGACCCCGACTTCTTCGTCTACTCCGACGAGGTCGACTTCGCGCGACGCCTGCGCGACGCCGGCTGGCGCAGCCTGTGGGTACCCGGTGCCCTCGCCGTCCACCACGAGCAGCTCTCGACCGACACCGTCCCCGAACGGCGCATCGTCGAAATGGCGCGCGGCCGCGACCGCTACATGCGCAAGCACCACTCCGCCGCCGCCGCGCGTGCGGTGCGCTGGCTCACCGCCTGGGCCTACGCCGTGCGCGCGCTGCTCGCGCTCGCGCTGCCCGCGCACTCGCCCGCGCGCTACTGGCGCCACGTCACCGCGACGCTCAGACCGGATCGGGGCCAGGGCCTGCGGGAGGCCGCCGCGGCATACAACCGCGCCGGAGCGCCCGACTGACTTGCGTCGCAGATCAGGCGGTGCTCAGAGTTCCGATGACGTCGCGGCCTCTGGCAGTCAAATGCCAGGCGTTGGGCTCACCTTTGGTGTGGTCACCGCCGGTGTTCTCGACCAGACCCAGGCTGTGCAGGCGCGCGAGCAGCTTTGAGATCTGGCCTTGGTCGGCGACGCCGGCGGCGGCCGCCACCTGGCGGTTGCTGGGCCCCCGACCGTTGAGCCGCTCGTCCGCCGAAGCCGGCGCGGTCTGCTCTGCGATCGCGAAGAGGACTCTGATGGTGCGGTAGGTGAGGCGCATGTCCAGGCCGCGCAGGTGGTCCTGGTGAGCAGGCCGCGACGTGCGTTTGCGGGGACTCGCGCGCTTGAGCTCTCGCTCCGCGGCGGCGGTGCCGAGGTAGGGCAGCACGATCATCGCCATGAGCGGGTTCAGGAGCGGTTGCAGGGGTGGCTGGTCCTCGGCTTGCAAGCGAGCGGCGAGGATCGTCAGGACGGCTCCGACGAGTCCCTCGGCGGTGAGCCGGTCCGGGCGACGCCGGCTGGTGCTTTCGCCGCATCCTTTATGGAGGGCGTCCACGAGCGTTTGAGTCACCGCCGCGCGGCGCTCCAGCGATCGTGGTCCCGCGCTCAGCGAGCCAACAATGCACAGGTAGCCTTGGATGGGCTCCATTTCGAGGAAGGTCAGCAGCGCGTGGAGGGCCGCTCTGATGTCAGCCCGCCAGGTTGTGCCGGCTTGGTCTGCGGGCAGCATGGTTTGAGCTGCCACCGTGAGCGCTCGCTCGAAGGCAGCCAGGAAGCAGTCTTCGCGATCCTCGAAAAGTTCGTAGAAGGTTCTGCGCGAGACCCCGGAGCGCTCGACGACGTGCGCGATAGTGACGGCGCTCGCGCCGCGCTCGCGCACGAGCTCGCTCATCGCGGCGAGGATTCGTGCTCGCTGGATCTCACCGAGACGCTCGCGACCCGGCACAGGCGCGGACGCTTGTGGCCCCGGCGTGTCGCCCGCGGGCCCGCGCCCGCCTGCCGCGGATCGCCGCCGGCCAGCCGCGGGCCGCCGGCGTTGCGGCGACTGTGTGTCGGTGAGCGCGCGGGCGGCCATCGCGTCTACCCTTTGCGCCCCCCACGCCCTCCATGGCCAGCACCTCCGGCATGCTTGGGCTTGCCCGCATTCGTGCCCTTGCGCTTCCCGGTCCCTCGCTTCTTCTTGGCGCGTGCGCTCTTGTGCTTGGCCTTGCCGGCCTTGGGGCAGCCGCCGACGGCGACCGTGGTGCTGGTCTTGATCGTTGCGCCGTTCTGCCCGACGAATTCAGTGGGCATGAGGAGCTTTTTGCGGCAGAGGTTGCCGTTGGCGGTGAGCGCGGAGTAGGGACCGGCGGGCAGGTTCAGTTCGAAGCTGCCGACCGGCACGTCGGGGACGGTCTTGAAGGTCGAGCTGGTGATCCCGGTCTTGCTGATGAAGGTGTCGCCGACGAGGTGCACGGTCACGCCGTAGCCCTGGAGGACGATGATCAGGTTCGGGAACGATTCGTTGCCGTTCGAGACGAAGTACGCCGGGCCGCTGAGGGGCACGGGCAGAACCGGCGTGGTCGCGGTGGCGTGTCCGATGACCGATGCCGCGGGGCACTGGGCGGGGTTCGCGTCGAACACCTGGGCGGTGCAGGCCTTTTGCAGGGTCGTCAGCCTGGAGGGCAGCGCCTTGGGCAGTTCGACTTTGACCCTCGCGATGTTCGCGTCGTACGGGCCGGCTTCGTAGCCGAGCTTGACGCTGAAGCTCGTCCCGTTGGCTCGGGTTGCTTTCCCGGACGTCTTGGCCGCCAGGTGCGGCTTGAACGCGAGCACCGCGCAGTTGGTCGCCTGATAGGGAACGTGCAGCGTGGCGTTTGCGCCCTGGGTGCTGAGGAGTTCGCCGGTGATCTGCAGGGGGTTGCAGTTGGTCGCGTTGAACGTGAAGCCCGGCCGGTCGATGTTCACGAGCACGTGGCGGATCTGCAGGGGGATCCCGTCGATGATCGTTGGGATCTTGTACGGCCCTGCGTCGTCGGTCGTCACCGTGATCGCCGCGGTTTCCTGGTTGACTTCGAGCTTGGCGCGGACAATGACTTTTCCGAGGTCGAACGGCCCGGCCTTCGCGGGGTTGACGATCGACAGCCCGAACGGGGCGCCCTTGTAGGGGCCGGTTATGTACACCTTGCCGCCCTTGACGGTGTACGGGTCGCCGCCGACGCCGACGCTGACGATCGTTTCCCCGATTTCCGTTTCGGGGCCGCAGGTACCAGCGTTCGCCTGTTCTTCGCCGCAGAGCTTCACCGAGGAGAGCGTGCCCGAGACCCCGAGCGGCATTTTAAGCGAGATGCCCTGCAGATTCTGTTCGCCATCTTCGCGGGACATCGTCATCACAAACGGGCTGAATCCACCGGCCTGGATGCTCGTCGTACCGGTCGTCAGAGTCGGCGCGAACGGCGCGGGGGTCTGGCATGGCTTGCCGTTCGGGCCACTTGTGATGTCGAACGTCGAGGAGGACTGCACCGTCGCGGTTTCCGACCACGGCGTGAAGGTTCCGGTGGTGGTGTACGCGCCGCATTCGGTCGGGGTCACCAGGGGTGCGCGGTCGCCGCCGAAGAAATGCAGTTCGACGTCTTCAAACGGCGTCTGCGGCAGGAACTGCGCGGCCAGATTGCCGGCGTACCGCGGGTCATTCTCAAACACCGGGTCGCCTTCGAAATGCGCGGTCAGCTGGCCGGTGACCGGATTCTCGAGCACTTCGCCGGCGGCCTTCGCCCGCACACCCGATACTGGATCTTCGACGTACAGGTACAGACCGACCAGTGACCCAAACGGGTTCGAGTCCTGAGTCGCCAGGTACGCAGCGCCTTCAAGCGGGTGCGCCAACAGCGGCGTCTTGATGACCGCGGTCGCGACCTTCGCCGCTTCCGGACAGCCGGGCGGTTCGGCGCTCTGCAGGGCGATCAGTTCCATCGAGCACGCCTGCAGCCCATCCGCTGCGGCCGGATTGAGCGCCACGCCGGCGGGCAGCGTCACCGACAGGCCCTTGACGTCTGCCTCGGCAAGCCCCGTGGGGTTCAGGCTGGTTTCCTGCGGGACGTGCTCGTCGACAGTCAGGCCCGTCGGCGTGCTCCCAGCCTGCCCATCGGGCGTGACCTTGATGCTCGGCGTGAACGGCACCTGGTTGCAGCCGTCCATCCCGATCGGCTGATCGATGGAATCTTTGAACGTGTATTCGAATGGGGCCGTAAACAGGCCCTCTTCCTGCCACGAATCGGCTTCCACCGTCGTGTGCACCGGGCCCGTGCATTCCGTGGGCAGCGTCAGCAACGGCGGCGGCGTGCGCTGTTCGGTCGCCGCGCACGGCGCAAGCGACGCATTCGATTCGCTTTTCAGGCAGTTCCAGCCCCGGGTCGGATCGTGGCGCGGATCACCCGGCACGCCCCAGAACGTCACCCGGCTCGAGACGAACGTCGCGAGCTCGCTGATGTTGTTGACACTCACTGTAACTCCGTAGTCGCCGCCGGTGCGAATCGAGGTGTCGAGATATACCGGCACATTGAGGTAGTCGAAGCCGAAGCGCGCCGGCTCACCCACCGATGGCGTCAGCGCAAATAGCGGCACCGGCAGGGTCTCCATCCCGAGTGAGCTGAAACCTTCTCCCGCAACGAAGACCGTCACCGACGCCGCGCCGATCGCTGTGTCGGCCGGGCAAAGGTTCTCGCCTCCTCCAACGTTCGTGAGGAACTTTGCGAGGGAGCATTGCGCGAAGGGCGTCGGGTTGCCGATCAGCCCAGGCGGGAGGTTGAAGTGGAGATCCTTCAGCGCAGCCGGAGGCTTGCCCGGGTCAAACGTCTGGTTCAGGTCAATCGCCGTCGTCAGCTGAAACGGGTGAGATCCGGCCTGCGTGTCTGGGGAGCCGTCGGCGTTTTCCGGTCGCAGTTCATAGCCGGCGATCCCGAAGCTTGACGGCGTGCCACTCACCGCGAGCGGCTTTCGACTCGACGCGCCCGCGGCGCCGCCGCCCGCAACCGTCGCGGTGCTGATTTCGCCCGATTTCGCTGTTTCGGCCACCTTGACCTTGATCCGCGCTTCGATGAAGCCATATGCGTCTTCGGCGAATGCTTCGGCCACCGCGCCGGGGAGCGTGCAGACCACTTCACTCGGTCGCAGTTCGCAGAACAGTTCGCTGACGAATTCACCCAAGCCGTGGGGACTGAGCTCGCCGGCGAGTTCCACGCTCTGCGCGGTCAGGCCCGCTGGCAGCCTGTCGGCGAGCACGACCGGCGCCGAGCTGTTCACTTTCGCCGAGCCCGGATCCTCGGCTAGCACCCCCAGCGTTCCTTCCCCGCCCGGCTGGAGGGTAGCCGGGAACGACTGCACGTTGAGCAGCCACCACGGCGCACAGGAGCCGCATTGGATTTCTGCAGAGGCCGTCGGCGTGAGTCCCACGAGCGCCATGAAACCCACGCCCAACGCGAGGACAAGCGACAGCCGGAGGATATTGAGCTTGCTCTTGATCATCTTTCTCTCCTCCCCTAGCCCTGGTGTCCGCTCAGTGAGCGCTTGGCTTGCGACTGTTTGGCGCCGTAGCGCTTGCGCGCGAGTCGCTTACACGCTGCGCGCCTGCGCTTGGGCTTCTTGCCGCACGCCTTCAATGTCTTTGCGAGCAACTGCGCATTTCGCACTGATCGTGGAGTCGCCTTCGGCTGAGGAGGCGCCGCCGCGGCGACGTTCCCGGCCCCCGAGAACGTCTCGCTGGAGGGCGCGCCGTAAAGCGCCGGCTGCGGCGTCGGTCCCGGCTTGCAGGCATCGCCTGTCGTGCATGGCGGCGGCGTCAACGGCACCGCCGGAGCGCACGGCGCCGCCGCCGTGCATTCATGTGCGTCATAGAGATCCAGGCTGTTGTCGTAATCTTGCGGGGAGAGACGCGACTCCGTAAGAAAGAAGACATCTTCACCCGATTCGCTTGCGTCCATGAACGCCGATTCTTCGGAGGAGGTACCCGCCGATATCAATCCGACACAACCTCCTTCGGTCGCGGCGATACTCGGGGTCAGCGAGGCTTGCCCGCAGCCGGCTGCGCTGGCGGACTCATACTCGTAGACGTCCTCCTCGCCGTTCACGTCCGCCGGCACCAGCGCGTCCGAGCTGTTGAAGAACAGTCGACCGCTGTTAGACAGATACCGCGTCTGAGAGAAGGAGCTACCGCCGGTCGATGCCGTCCAGCCCGGGATGTCGCCCGCCACCCAGCGCCCGCCCCAGAGCCCACCGAAATCCCACAGGCGTTCCTGATAGATCCCGCCGCGAAACACGCCGAGCGGCCGGGCACCGGTCGGGTTGCACGACGCGCAGACCAGGCGTTCCGTGCTCGCGTCATAGAGGAAGACCTCCTCGTCCGGCACGCTGCTGCTAGCGTCGCGGTTTTCATATCCGGTCAGACCGCGTTCGGACATAAAGGCGAGGTATTGACCGTTTGGAGACACTCGTGAGGTTAGGTATGAAAGATCTCCTCCCCCTCTTCCGCCCCAGGTCAGTTCGTCGCCTTCCGTGAGAGCTGCGATGAAGTGTGGTGGCGTCCACCGCTTGCCAGCCTCGTCGTAGTGCTCGACATAGAGGTTGTCGCCACCGTTGTCAGCGCCGTGTTCGGCACCGTCGCCGAGCACGCCTGCCGCGACGTAATACACATCGGAGCCGTCTTCGCTCGCCCCGATTACCCCCCGCACGCCCGCGGTCTCTTCGACATTGGGCGCAACCGTCAGGTCGGTCAACCTGCCCGTCAACGGCTGGCTTGTGCCACTAGTGACTTCGAACGCATAGAGATCGCCCAGGGCGCCTGCCGCTGCTGTCGAGTCGGCCGTCAAACGCTCAGGACTGGTGAAGAAGATACGCGAGTCGTCTGCATTGGCGGTCTGGTATGCGGATGTCGTGTTTTCAGGTTCCGGAGCGCCCTGCGCTTCGTCGATGGCGACGGTTTCGCCCCTGACCATGTCGCGAAGGTAGTGACGCTCGTGCCCGTCTTCCCAGACCACCCGTGTGCCATCACCAGAGACAGCCATCCGGGTGTTGCCAGAGCTATAGCTGCCGTCCTCACCAAGCAAAGCCGTTGTCGCGGGTTGACGGTTGGGCAGCACACTCACAAGCTGCGGCCGCTGCCCTTCGCTCTGCTCGTAAAGCCCGTTGCCGGCGGGGGCGCCGGGTGCCAGGGCTTTGAATGACTGAAGCAGTACGTGGCTGAGATTTTGCGAGGCGCCCACGAAGAAGACTTCGGCGCCACGTTCTTTGCTCCTCAATTTTTCGCCCGGCGTCTGGAGATCGGCCGACGTCGCAACCGCCTGGTACCCGCCACTCGCAGTCCGCAGGTAAGCGGTTGCTTCTTCACCGGGTGCGAGCGGCGGCAGCGGGGTGGCACCCAGTGGTTCCACGGCACCCAGTGACAGATCGGTTGAGAAGAGTTTGTATTCGTCGAGGTTGCCGAGCTGAAGCGGTACGGATCCTTCGTTGTGAGGCGTCACGAGATCCGCGGTGCTCCAGTTGCCTGGGGCATTGCGGGTGGAGAGCATCTGTTCTACTTCCGGCGAGCGGGCACCGGCCGGATCGGCGACGAACGGCGACGTCGCGCCGTAGGTGATGCCACTACCGTCCGCGGCGGCTTGAATGTCATCGCCTTCGCCGTTGCCGCCGAGAATCGCGGAGCCCAGCTTGTTCGGGGGCGAGACCATTTCCCACTGGCGACCGTCGGGAAGCGCGAGCGCGCCGCCGCCGGCGGGCTGCGTCGTGAGCGTCTCGTCCGGTCCTTCAGCCGTGACCGGCCGGCCGCCGGATTCACTGACCGCGACGACGCGATAGTGATAAGTGGTGCCCGACGCCAGCCCCTGGAGGTGCACGCTCACGGCGACATCGCCCTTGCCGGAGCCGAGAGCGAGGCCAGGGGGCGACGGCACAGCCCCGCCGTAGCCGGCGCTAGTGCCGTACTGGAAGTAGTAGGTCGTCGCGGCTTCGTCGGGGTCGATCTCGGCCTGAAGCGTCGCCGAGGTCGACGTAACCGCAGACGCGGATTGGTGATGGATGCCGGGACCGGGTGTAGCGAACGTCCGATCCTGAAACGCTTCGCCGGGATTGGTTCCGTTGGCGTTGCTCGCGACGAGCCGGTAGTGGTAGACGGTGTCCGGTTCCAGCCCGCTCAGCGTCGCGTGCACCGCCACCGGTGCGTTTCCGTTGGCGACCATTTCCGGTTCGCAGGGCGCGACGTGACCGAAGGAGGTGCTCGTGCCCCATTCGAAGCGGCACGTCGCGGGCCCGGCTTCGTCGGGATCGACCGTGCCGTTGAGCCTCGCACTCCTCGGCTGTACGCTCGACGCCGGTTCGGTCGCGACATCCGGGACCACAACGCTCGGGCCGAAGATGTGGACGGACGAGACTCCTTCTCCTTTGGGGTTGGTCTGGGTGTCCCCGACGTACACGTCGCCGCTCGCCGGATCGACAGCGACCGCGTTCGGGGAGCCGAAGGCGCCGGCGGGGGTGTTGGCCGTGCCGGTCAGGTGACCGAGGTAGGCGCCCGCAGCGCTGAACTGGTCGACGACCTGGCGTTCGGCTTCCCAGACGTAGACGTCGCCGCTGGCGCCATCCGCGGTCACACCGCTGATCCGTTCCAACGGTCCAGCCGGTGTGCCCGTCAACCGGCTTACTAGCGCATATTTCCCCAACGCCGTCGGTTCGAAGATATCGACGGCGGCGCCGTCCGTAACCAGCACATTCCCGTTCAGCTGGTCCACGGCCACGCTGGCATCGCTACCGCGGCCCAGGCTCCCGAAGGGGACTCCCGGTTCGGGCCCGGTGATCTGTGCCAGGTATTTCTCGCCGCCGCCTGCCTCGGGTTCAAAGACATCCACCACGTCGTTCAGCGGATCCACGACATACACGAGGCCTTTGGTCAGGAGATTCCCCGAGTCGTCTGCCGCCACCCCGCCATCGCCGCCGCATTCAAAGCAGCCGAAGTGCCCGGCGGGTGTGTCTGCGCCATTCCAGAAGCCTTGGAGGTGGCCCGCCGCGTCGTACACGGCTATGCGTCCTTGTATTTCGGGACCGTTTTCGTCGCCCGCCACGTACACCTCGGTTTCGCCAGCGCCGTGCCCGACTGCGAGGCCCTGATGAAAGTCGTAATAGGGGCTCGCAGGTTGCGGGAACTGTGCGATGAAGGCGCCCGTCGCGGCATTGAACTTATCCAGTAGGTCACCGCTGCGCACGAGGTACAGATCGCCGGAATCGATCGCCATGTTGCTAACGCCGCCGAGCGGGCCGGGGTACAGAACGGTTTCTTCGGCCGGCGGCGGCCCTTTCGCAGGAACTTCGGTAATCGGCGAGGAGAGATACCGGTGAGTCACCGCCGCCTCGGCGACGTCACCGAACGCGAAGATGCCCCCCAGCGCGCACAGCAGGACCAGCACCGTCGAGAGCAAGCCGCGGGCGGCATTCATCTGATCGCCTCCTCCAAGACAGAGGGGGCGACCCCTCGATTACACGAAAGGGCCGCGCCCCCTATGGGGGCGAGACGAGCGCGGCGCAAACGCGCCGGGCCGGGAGCCTCAGCAGCTAGAGGCTGAAGCGAAGAGAGAGAGAGAGAGAGAGAGATGCGTCAGAGTGCTGACGCATCTAGGTAGGCCCGACCGGCGGCCCCCATGAACTCCCGTCACGTCTGTTCCACTCGAACTCACGCGAAAACCAGCTCCCTCATCGTGAAAGACCCGGTCCCTCTCCCAAGGAACCCCTGCCAGTGCTGAAAAACAGGTCGACCACAGGTGGGCAGACCCAACCAGACCCTATGTTCTAAACGGCTCGTTCACCCTTTTAGGTGAGCAAGATAGGACTACTATAAGCATGCCGGGAGGCATTTGTCAAGTCTATGTTCGCTCCGCTTTCGCGGACTGCTGGATCCGCTCGCGAGCCGCACGTACCAAGCCGCGGGCCGCGCTGAGCTCCCGCGGCCTGAAGAAGCGCGTCGCAAACAGCAGCGCCGGCGCCAGGGCCAGCCACAGCGCACGCAGCACGAAGCCGCCGAGGCCGCTGCTCGGCAGCAGCAGCTCGCCCGAGACCGCGACGCTCGCGAGGATCGCGACCAGCAGCGCCAGACGCGGCCAATCGAACGCCACCCGGAAGAGCGAGCGCGTCAGTGCGTAGAGCACCACGAGCATCGTCACGTAGGCGCCGCACAGCGCGAGACCCGCGCCCGCGATGCCCAGGTTCGCGCCGTCCGCCGGCACCAGCCACAGCAGCAACGCCACGTTTACCGCCAGGCCCGCCGCCGCCGCCGGGAAGTTGCGCGTCGTGTTGCCCGCGCGACCCGCCAGCACCATCAGCACCGGGTAGAGCCCGTACAGCGCCCACCCCAGCGCCAGCCACGGCAGCGCCTTGTACGCGCCGAAATACCCCGCGGGTGTCAGCAGGCGCACCAGCCAGCGCCCCAGCAGCGTCACTCCGCACACCACGATCCCCGTCGCCAGCGCGTAGTACGTCGTCACCAGCGAGTACAGCCGCGAGGCCTCCCGGTCGCTCTCGATCGAGTACGCCAGCGGCGGCCACGCGTACTGGAAGCCGCGCACCGCCAGGAACACCACCGTCGCCAGCTGCAGCGCGATCGAGTAAAGGCCCGCCGCACTCTCCGAGTAGACGCGAAAGATGTACAGCCGGTCCACCACCTGCAGCGCATACACGCTCGCGTCCGCCGGCACCGTCGGCACGCCGAAGCTCAGCATCGCCCGCAGGTCGTGAAAGCGCAGGCGCAACGAGAAGCGGCGCGCGCTGGCCAGCACCCACCACAGGCCGAGCACGACGACCGCCGAGGCCCCGAAGTTGCCAAGCAGCAGGCCCCGCGCCTGCTGGTCGGCGAACACGACCAGCAGCACCGTGAACGTCACGGTCATCGCCACGTTCGCCATCGAGGCGTACAGGTACGCGCGCGCGCGTTCGTCCACCCGCAGCTGCGCGTAGGCCATTTCGAGATTCGTGAAGGCCCACATGCCGAGGATCGCGCAGTCCATCAGGTCGGGATCGCGGAAGCCCAGGATCAACTGGCAAAGATCGGCCGAGAAGGCCACCGCGACCAGCGCCGCGACCGTTGTCGTCCACGCGACCGTCGCCGTGACCGTGCGCGCGATCCGCGCGCGGCGCTGCTGGTCACGGTCGGTGAAGTAGAAGCGCACGAACGCCTCCCCCAGCCCGAGGCGCAGGAAGATGCTCGACAGGATCACCGCGGTCAGCAGCGACTGGTAGGCGCCGTAGCCCTTCGGCGGCACATGGGCCGTGTACAGCGGCAGCAGGATCACCGCCAAGCCCTTCGCCACGATGTCCGCCGCCTGGTAGGCCGCGCCGGTCGTCAGCAGCCGCTTCAGGTAGTCGCGCACGCCTGGACGCTAGACGGTCGCGCGCCTACGCGACGCGGGCGCGCGACGGGGTCTCGGGGCTATAGCCAGACGCGCCGGCCGATGGCGCCCCGACCGCCCGCGTCGCCGCCGCGAGCGCCACCCCCACCCCCAGCAGCGTCCACGTCAGCGGATCCTCGAGGAAGTCCGCGTACGTGAACGTGTGCAGCACCAGCGCCGCGAAGCACGCCGCGAGGGCTGGCCGAAACGGGGGTGCGAGCCAAAGGCGAGTGTCCCCCGGCTTCGATCGCGGCGGCGAGCGTCCCGCGCCCCGGAACAGCACCGCGAATCCCGATACCAGCAGCGCCGCGTACAGCGCCAGGCCCACGATGCCCTGCTCCGCCGCGACCGTGATCGGGATCGTGTGCGACGCCGACGTCGCATTGGTGCCGTCGACGTGTTCGTGTTCGCGGTACTCCTGCGCGAACGAGCCCGGCCCGAAGCCCTGCAGCGGCCGGTCCGCGAACAGCCGCAGACCACCCTCAATGAGCTTCGTGCGACCGCTCGTCGCGTTGCTCGCCGAGCCGCCCTTGCCGCTCAACCCCAGATGCAGGCTGGGAGGAGCGATCGCCACCACGACCAGCGCGATCGCCACCAGCGCACCCGCGACGTAGAGCGTCCCCCGCACATCCCAGCGCCACGCCGCGAGTATCGCCAGGCCCAGCAGCAACGCCGCGATGCTCGATTGCGAGAAGCTCGTCACGAGGCCCGCCAGCAGCCACAGCAGCACCGCGCCACCCAGCAGCACCTCACGGCGACGCACGCTCCACAGCACGCCCGCCGTCACCGCGATCATCACCAGCGCCAGGAAGCGCCCGTAGATGTTCGGATCGAAGAACAGCGAGTTCACGCGGAAGAAGTTGCTGTACTCGTTCGCCGCCACCACCTTCGGGTTCAAGAACAGGTGCTTGCGGTAGTACTCCACGAAGCCGATCCCCGCGAACAGCACCGCGAGCGCCACCGCCGTCCCCAGACACGCCAGCAACAGCTGCCGCGTCCAGCGCACTTCGCGCAGCAGCGCGAACAGCAGCGCGAAGGGCACGTAGAAGAAGACCATGTTCTCCAGCGCCTTCGAGAAGTCCGCCGCGTAGCTCGCCTGCAGCGCGTAAAGCACCACCGAGGCCATCAACAGCCATTCCAGCCCTCGCGGCGCCGTCATCCACGTCCACCACGCACGCGCGCCAGCCGCGGTATCGGCCTCGAGCACGCCGGCCGCGGCCCCCTCGTCACCGGCTGCGCGCCCATCGGCTGGGCCGGCGTTCTCAGCGCGTGAATCGCGCTCGGCCCCATCGACCTCCGCGTGACCGCCACCGAGCAGGCGCGGCACGAGATACGCCAGCGACCCCGCGCCCACCACCAGGTACAGCGGGACCAGCAGGTTCGAGGTGCTCCCGCCCGTCGAGATCGGCAACCGGAACGGCAGCGCCGCCACCGCCAGTATCGGAAATGCCTGCGGGCGCCTGTGGATGAGCAGCGCCAGCGCCGCGACCACCGCCAGCCCCAGCACGACCGCCCCCGCCGCCTCCGCTGGATGGGCTCGCAGATGCTCGAGCTGCGTTGTGCGCCACACGTCGATCGCCAGCAACACCGGCGTTAGTACCAGCACCACCAACAGCGCCAACGAGCGCTGGCGCTGGCTCACTAGCGGTCGGTCAGTCGGTCGGCGCGCCTCACTCCCCCCCGAGGAGCCGCCGCCAACCGCCAGTCGCGGCGCCTCGCCGCTCAGGACGACCACCGCGGCGAGCAGCGCCACCGCGATCACGCCGAGCTTCTCCGCGGCCTCCCCGAGCCCGTGCGCCGTCGCCAGCACCAGCAAGTTCATCGCCGCACCACGCGCAGCTCGAAGCCTTCCGGGGAGTACACCGGCAGCGCCCGGCCGCGCAGGCTGACCCGCAGGCGATATTCGCCGGGCGGCGCCAAGCCGCCGCGCTGGCGCGGCCCGCGCTGCCCGTTCCAGCACAGCGAGACCTGTTTGTAGCGTTCCACCGGCAGATCTCGCACGAGCGTCGCCTCTTCGCCGCCCGCCGCGTTGATGACGGAGACCGTCACCGCTTCCGCGCTCGCGAGCTTGAACGACACGTACTCGACTCGCTTACTCGCCAGGATCAGGCTTTTCGGCACCCGACCGTGGCAGCCCGCGGCCGGCCTGCGCGTCGGGTAGAAGGCCGTCGTGCGCTCAAAATTCTGCACCGCCGTCGGCGTGTGCTTCAGTCGCTGCGTCACCGCGAACGCCACGAAGCAGCCCACGACCAGCATCGCGAACACCGCCCGAGCCAACCGCTCCACGCTCGGATCTCGCACCGCGCTCGGCGCACCACCCGCCGAACCCGCCGCGACGGAGGCGGAGCCGGAGTCGACCCCTTTCAATCCCCGCCGCCCAGTGCGAAGCGCTCGACCGTGTCCGAGCGCAGCCCCAGGCGCAGAGTCTCCAGCGAGAGCACATCCTCCGGTGCGATGTTGCCGAGGCTGCACTCCGTCCCGAAGCGTTTGAGCTGCCACACCTGCTGCTCCTTACGCGGTGCGTCAAAGATCAGCCGGTCGGTGTCCACCGCGTGCGCGATCTCCTCGATCAGGCCCGTGCGCACCTCGCCGTCGGCACGGTAGATGCCGGCCGTCCCCGACTCGCGCGCCTCCGCGATCACCTTCCAGGCGCCCGCCTCCAGGTCGCCTTCAATCTGCTCCACCCACACATACGGCGCCATCACGAACTCAATGTCCTTGCTGCCGACCTCCGAGAACACCGTGAACTCATCCGCCAAGCGGCGGATCAGCGCGCGCTTGACCTCCGGCTCGATCGTGATCGTGCCGTCCGATATCTCCACATGGCGCAAGCCCAGCTCGCGCAGCCACGCCACCAGACCCTCCACGCGACCCTGACGGATCGCGAGCTCGGTGAGCGTGCCGCCGAGCACCACCGGAACCCCATACTCCGCATAGCGCGCCAACTTCGGGCGCAGGTTGGCACTCACCAGCGCCGTGCCCCAGCCGAGCTTGACGATATCCACGCTGTCCCCCGCGACCTCCATCAGGCCATCGACCTCCGCCAGCGACAGCCCGCTGTCGAGCACGTGCGTCAAGCCTCGCACGCGTGGCTTGCGCGTGCGCTCCGGAATGGCCAGGAAGCTCGCCGTAGGAGTCTCGGCGGCCGTCAAAGAACCCTCACTGAGCCACGCCGCCGGTCGTTTCGCCGCCGCCGGTCGCTCCAGCCGTTTCGGACGCTCCCGATGTCCCAGCCCCTTCGCCGCCCAGCGCCGCCTGGTCGGCTCCCGCGATCACCACCACCGTCGCTCCACTCACCAGCGGCGCGACCGCGCTTTCGAGCGGCTGTACCTGCGCGATCCCAAGCGTCTGCGCCACGGGCCGCGCTTCGCTGCTGTGGCCGCCCGCGTACTCGACGACCGACGTCGAGCGACCCGCGGGGCGCGCGTTGAGCGCCGCCGACTGCGTATAGCCACTTTGCTGCAGGTTCGCCGAGATCCGGTGCGCCAGCCCCGTCGTTTCGGTGCCGTTCAGGACGACCACGTGAGTTTCCGCCGGGCTCGCCGCATGCGCGTGAGCGTGGTGCGCGCCGCGCGCGCGAGCACCGGAAGATGCCGAGTGCGACGCGCCGCTACCCGTCGTCCTACTCGGGTTCGAGCCTCCCCCGCCGAGCGAGAGCAGCACACCCACCAACACCGCCACACCGATGACCACGCCGCCCACGATCAGCGCCGTCGTGCGACCCGGAGAGCGCTCCTCCTGGAGGAACGGCGGCCCCTGCACACGACCGCCGCGGCCCGCCGCGGCCCGCGGCGCACTCCCGCCGCCGCCCCCCTGTCCGGATATGCCACGCGCTCCCGGCGCGACGCCCGAACGCGGAGGCGCCGCGGGCTTCGCCGCGCGTCCCGCAGCGGGAGCCGGCGGAGCCGGCGCACGCCCACCCGGCGCCGCCGCGCGCGCAGCTGCCGTCGCAGGCGTCGGTGCGGACATCGCTGTAGGCGCGGATGTCGCCGCCGGTGCGGAGGTCGGCATCGGCGTCGGCGCGCCTGAGGTCTCCCGCGGCCGCTCGCTCTCCGCGAGCTCGCTCGCGCCCGGCGCAACCCGTCCCCCCGAAGCCGCCGCCACCGCGGGCGCGGCCGGCGCTAGGGCCGCCTCTGGGTGCGCCTTCGCCGAGCTCTCGCTTTTTGCCGCCGGCACGTCCGTCGCCGACTCCGCTGCGGCGCCCACACCCGCCGCCGGGGCTGCCGGCAGCTGGCCCGTCGGCACGAACGCCGGCTGACCGGGCACCGGTGCGGGAGACCGCGAGGGCGGCTCGCTCGTCGATGGCTGAGCCGCATTCGGCTGCCCTGGGCTCGGCTGACCTGAGCTCGGCTGATCCTGACTCGACTGGGCAACCGGGACCGCGCCGGGCGCACCCGCTGGAGCGGCCGAAGCCCCGCCGGCTGAGCCCGGTACAGCGGACTGCCCCGCCGGAGCTCCCGAGGGGACACCGCCAGCCACGCCAACAGCCGGGGCTTGGCCCGTAGTAGGCGGCGTCGCGCGCGCGACCATGGGTGTCGCGCGGGGAACTGGCGCCGCGATCACACCGCCGACGCGGGGTTGCGCGACGCGCTGAGCGCGCGCCGCCGCCTCCGCGCTCACCCGCTGCTCGAGTTCCGCCGCTCGCTCCGGCGCGCGGCCGGCCCACTCGCGCAGGCGTTTGAGCTCGCGCGCCTGCGAGAAGACCAACAGCGAGAGGACCGCGATTCCCGCGAGCGCCGCAAAGGCCGCGAGGGCGCCCACCTTGAGCAGGGTGTTCGAGAGCGAGAGCGCGAGCAGCGGAGCGGTCATGCGTCGGCAGAGTGTACGAGCGAGACAGGCGCTTCGGGCGCGGTAGTCGGCTGCCGGGCGACTCCGTTCGCCGCGGGCAGCGCAGCGAGATCGCGCCGTACCGTCGAGCTCAGCCCGGCGACCTTCGCCGCGAGGCCCGCCGCGTCGCCCTCCAGCACGAGCAGTTTGATCTCGTCGAACATCCCCGCGACGACCTCCGGGGCCAGCGGCTCGCGCTCGGCCAGCATGATCTTCTCGGCCCCCGTCGCGCGCGGGCGCTCGTAGCTGTTGAAGAGCTCCTCGTGCAACTTCTCGCCGGCGCGCGCGCCTACCTCCTCAATCTCGATGTCGCGATCGGGGTCGAGGCCCGAGAGCTCGATCATCGCCCGCGCGAGAATCGACGATGCGCACCGGGTCGCCCATGTCAAGGACCAGCACCTCCGCGGTTCGTGGCAAGCCGCCCGGCGTCGGCAGCGAGCCCGCGCGGATGATCAGCTGGACGGCCTCCGGAATCGTCATGAAGTAGCGCGTCATCCGCTTGTCCGTCACCGTCAGCGGCCCGCCGCGCGCGATCTGCCGGCGGAAGATCGGCACCACGCTGCCCGACGAGCCCAGCACGTTGCCGAAGCGCACCGCCTTGTAGACCGTCTCGGGAAAGCGCGCCGCGGCGCCCTCCAGCGCGAACTCCGCGAGCGCCTTCGACGCTCCCATTACCGTCGCCGGCGCGACCGCCTTGTCGGTCGAGACCAGCACGAAGCGCTTGACGCCCAGCTCGCCCGCCAGCAGCGCCGTCGAGCGCGTCGCGATCGCGTTGTTGTGCACCGCCTCGACCGGGTTGGACTCCATCAGGCCCACGTGCTTGTAGGCCGCCGCGTGGAAGACGATCGTCGGGCGGTGCTCCGCGAGCACCTCGCGCATGCGCTCGCCCTCCTTGCAGTCCGCCAGCACCGCCGCCAGCACCGCCGGCGGCACGTGGCGCTCGTCCTCCAGCTCACGCTGGATCGCGAAGAGGTTGTCCTCGGCGTGGTCGAGCAGCACGATCCGGCGCGGCCCCACGTGTGCGATCTGGCGGCACAGCTCCGCGCCGATCGAGCCGCCCGCGCCCGTCACCAGCACCGTCTCCTGCGCCAGGTAGGCGCCGACCTCGTCGAGCTCCATCAGCACCGGCTCGCGGCCAAGCACGTCCTCGACGCGCACCTCGCGCACCTGCCTGGCGATCATGCCCGGCGAGTCCTGACTCTTGAGTAGCTCGAACACCGTCGGCAGCGTGCGCACCGGGATCGCGCGCACACGGCACTCGCGCACCACGCGCGCGCGAGTCGAGCCGGGCGCCGAAGGAATCGCGATGATCACTTCGTCGGGCTCGGAGTCCTCGAGGATCCGCGGCAGGTCGCGGCCCGTGCCGCCCAGCACCTTCACGCCGTCGATGCGCAGCGCGCGCTTGCGCGGATCGTCGTCGAGGAAGCCCACCGGCACCAGGCCAAGCTCGCGGTTGCGAACGATCTCGCGTACCACCAGGCGCCCGCCGTCCCCCGCGCCCACGATCAGAACGCCGCGCTCGCCCTCGCGCACCCCACGGAAGACCCCCGGCAGCCGGCGTTCGTTGATCGCGCGCGCGATCACCCGCACCCCGACGAGCGCCAGCAGCAGCAGCATGAAGAACATCGCGATCACGCCGTTCGGGAGCGCGAGCGCGAGCGTCGCATCGGCGCCCCGCACACCCGCCGCGTGCGGGATCTGCACCGGCCGCAGAACCGCCACGCCCATCACCGTCAGCAGCGTGATCGCCACGACCCCCCGCAAGATCGCCCAGTAGTCGCGCTGGCCCGCGTAGCTCCAGCTGCGCAGGTACACACGCGCGAGCACCAGCACCAGCATCCCACCCGCCGTCACCCACCAGATCGTGCGTCCCAGCAGCAGCGCGTAGCGGTGCGTCAGACCCTGGTCGAAGCGCAGCTGGAAGGCGAGGTAGTACGCGAGCGCGACCAACGCTCCGTCCACCGTGATCTGGGGCAGCACGTGCCGGTGGAAGGGTACGAGGGCCACCGAGCGGATCCGTCGGCGCATTACGGGGAATTGTAGGCCCAAGACCCTATTTGAAGAGCGTGATCTCCGAGACCGCCGCGGCTTCGCTCCCCGGAGGCAGGCTCGTGATCCAGAACAAGTAGTAGCGATAGCGGGCTCCACCCCCATTCAGGTGCAGCGTGCTGCGTCCGTTGATCGTCTGCGCCGGCGCCAGCTGCGTCCAGCCCCGTTCAGAGAGGCTCTGCGCCGAGCCGAACGGCAGCGCGCCGTCGAAGTGGCTGGCGCCATAGACCGCCGCCGAGAAACCCGGCGTCGGCGTCTGCACCTCTAGCGCCCGTGCGCGCAGACCCGGAGCCGCGTCGATGTAGAAGCCCGTCCCCGCCTTGCTGCCGAGCGTGTCGTTCAGGTAGTGCTCGGTGCTCCAGACCGTGTTCGGATCGCCGTCGAGCACATTTGCCACCTGTTTCGGGTGTTCCGGTTCGGTGCCGAACGGGTTGTAGTCGTGAGCCGCGACCGAAGCCAGCGAGACCGGGGAGAGACCCGGTTTGGCGCCGACGTCCGAGGCCACGCCGGTGCCACGCCGGGTGTGCCCGGCCAGCAGCACCAGACCCAGCGCGACGAGCCCGCCGACCAGCACGAGCGAGACCAGCCAGCGCGCCGGGTGTCGCATCCGCCACGGCAACCGGCGGCGGCTCGCGCCGGGGAGGGTGCGCAGCACGGTCGTCACCTCGCCGGTCGCCTGCCCCGCGCGCGAAGCCTCCAGCGCGAGTGCCTCCTCCAGATCCGTTAGCAGCGCGGCGATGTCGGGGTAGCGGCGCGCGAGCTCCTTGGCCGTCGCACGGTCGACGACGGCCGCCGTCGCCGCCGAGACCTCGGGCCGGGCGAGCTGGACGTCGGGCACCTCCTCGCGGACGTGGCGCATCGCGACCGCCACCGGCGTATCGCCCGTGAAGGGCACCGCGCCGGTCAGCATCTCGTAGAGCACCACACCGAGCGAGTAGATATCCGACTGCCCCGTCACCGGCTGACCGAGCGCCTGCTCGGGGGACACGTAGTCGGTCGTACCCAGCACGCGGCCGTCCAGCGTGAGCCCCTCCTCGGTGAGCATGCGCGCGATCCCGAAGTCCGTGATCTTGGCCTCCCCGTCGACACCGAGCAGCACGTTCTGGGGCTTGACGTCGCGGTGCACGATGAAATGCTCGTGCGCCGCCTCGAGCGCCCGGGCAATCTCAATCGCGTAGGCGATCGCCTCAGTAATCTCCAGCGGCCCCGTACGCCGCATCAGTGCCTTCAGCGTCTCTCCGTCGACGTACTCGAAGACGATGTACGGCGTGCTGCCCCCATCCGGGTGCGTCTCCTCGCCGGCGTCAATCACGGTCACGATGTGCGGATGGCTGAGCTGCGCCACCGCGCGCGCCTCGCGCCGAAAGCGCTCCAGCTGATCGGAGTCCGAGGCGATCTCGCGATGCATCAGCTTAATCGCCACCGGCCGCTCGAGCACGGTGTCGAAAGCGCGGTAAACCGTCGACATCCCGCCACGCCCGATCTGGGCGTCCAGGCGATAGCGCCCGCCGAGCGCGGTGCCGAGGAGCGTGCCGTTCATCTGCTCCTATTGTGCGCGTCGCGCAGGCGGTTGCGAAGGCGCGGTCCGCGCATTGCCAGCACCGCCACGCCGATCCGGTAGAGGGCGAACGGGGCCAACCTGCGTCCTCGCCGCGCCGGCGCGATCAGCGGGGCGCCGGCCAGCGTCGACAGGAAGGCCGCGCCGGCGCCGGCGGCCAGCACCTGCTGCGCCTCCGCGGACACGCCCTGCGTCGCCAAGCGACGCGCCTTTAGGACGCTAGCGCCGAGAATCACGGGCAGGCCAACCCGCCAGGAGAGCGCCTGCGCGTCGTCGCGCTTGAACCTCCGTGCGCGTGCCGCCGTCAGCGTCGCGCCGTTGCGCGAGACCCCCGGGAACAGCGCCGCCGCCTGGGCCGCGCCCAGTAGCAAGCCGTCGCGCGGCACCACCTGCGCGAGCGTGCGCGTCTGCGGCCTCGTATCTGCGAGCATCATCGCCGCCGCACCGGCAACCAGACCCGTCACTAGCACCCGCGGCCCGCTCCGTCGCGCACTCGGACCGCGCTCCAACAGGTATCCCACAAGCGCCGGCGGCGCGAGCGCTAGCGTCGCTACTGCCAACTGCGAGGCGCTCAGTTCGCGCAGCGCGCGTAGCAGCTCACCGCGACCGGCGATCAGCAGCGCCGCCGCGGTACCCGCGTGCAGCGCCACCTCGAGCGCGTCGCGCAGCTCGGTCTCGCCTGCCGTCGCGGGTCCGCTCAGCAGGTCCGCCAGTAACGCGATGTGAGCCGAGGAGGAGACCGGTAACAGCTCGCTCGGGCCCTGCACCGCGCCGAGGAGCAGCGCATCGCACGAGGTGAGCCTCCGCTGGCGCATCGCGCGGCAGTCCGGCGCGATCAGCCCTGCTCGGCGGGCGCCGCCGCCGGGCTCTCCTCGAGCTCCTGCGGCCCGCCGCCGCCGCGGCCGCGACGGCGCACGATCCAGTAGGCCACGCCCGCCAGCGCCAGCGCCAGAATCACATAGTCGACGTACTCGAAGCCCTTGCGCACGCTGGTCCAGTTGCCGCCGAGCGCGTGCCCCGCGAGTGCCAGCGCGAGTACCCAGGGGATCGAGCCGATCAGCGTGAGCACCGTGAAGCGCAGCAGCGGCATACGCGCCACGCCCGCCGGCAGCGAGACGAATGCGCGCACGAGCGGCACCATCCGCCCGAACAGGACCGCCGGATCGCCGTAGCGCTGAAACCAGCGTTCCGCGCGCTCGATCTGAGCGGGCCCCATGTGCAGCAGGTGGCCGTGGCGTTCCAGCAACTCCAGACGGCCGCCGCGGCCGATCCCGTAAGCCACCCACGAGCCGACCAGCGTTCCCAGCAGGCCCGCCAGCACGACTCCCGTCAGGGAGAAGTGGTGGTGTGCGCCCGAACCGCCCGGGTCAGCGACCGCGAAGCCCGCGAACAGCATCACGACCTCCGAGGGGATCGGGATGCACATCGAGCCGACCGCCATCAGCACGAACACCGCCGGCAGACCCGCGTCGCGGACGAAGTGCCACGTGAACGTGACCACCGATTCGGTGACCGAGGCCAGGATCAGCATCGCCCAAAGATATCGTCCGCGCGGTGCGCGTCTGGATTGACCTCACCAACAGCCCCCACGTGCTCGTCATGCGCCCCGTCATCGAGCTGCTGCGCGAGGACGGTCACGAGGTGCGCGTCACCGCCCGCGACTTCGCGCAGACCCTGGAGCTGCTGCACCGCTTTCAGATCCCCCACACCGCCATTGGCCGGCATCGCGGTGAGCAACTCGCCGCGAAGGCCGCCGGGCTCGCGCAGCGCTCGGCGGCGCTCCTGCGCTGGGCGCTCGCCGACGCGCGGCGCTCGGGAATCCGGCCCGCGCGTCCCTTCGACATCGCGCTCGGCCATGGCTCCAACGATGTCTCTCTCGCGGCCGCCGCACTGCGCATTCCCAGCGCGACGATGTTCGACTACGAGTGGGCCGCCGTCCAGCACCACCTCAACTGCCGCCTCGCGCGCGCCGTCGTCGTACCCGATGCGATCCCCGCCGAGCGCCTGGAGCGCTATGGCGCGCAGGGCAAGCTGCGCCCCTACGCGGGGCTCAAGGAGGAGTACTACCTCGCCGATTTCGACCCCGATGCCGCCGTCCTCGCCGAGCTCGGGCTCGACGCCGCGAGGCCGATCGTCGTCGTGCGCACCCCGCCCGAGGTCGCGCTCTATCACCGCTTCGGCAATGAGCTCTTCGTGGACGTCCTGCAGCGGCTGCGCGCCGCCGCGAGCGCCGACGGCGTCCAGCCGGTGCTGCTTCCGCGCACGCCCCGGCAGCGCGAGGAGCTGCGCGCAACCCCCGGCTTTATCGTGCCCGAGCACGCGATCGACGCTCAATCGCTGATCGCCTACGCCGACCTCGTGATCTCCGCCGGGGGGACCATGAACCGCGAGGCCGTGGCGCTGGGCACGCCGGTCTACAGCACGTTCGAGGGCCGCCTCGGCGCGGTCGACGAGCAGCTGATTGCGACGGGGCGCCTGCGCAAGCTGAGCGACCCCGCCGAGCTCGACTTTTCTAAGCAGGTCGCCGACAACGCTACCGCGCGTCTGCGCCGCGACCCGCGAGTACTCCTCGAGCTCCTGCTCGCGCCACTCGCGCGCTAGGCATTCCGCGCTCAATAGCTGTGCGCGCGCCTGCCCTCGTGGCGCTCCAATGCGAGGCGACAGAGGCGATCCACGAGCTCCGGGTAGGGAATGCCCGCGGCCTCGATCAAGCGTGCGTAGACGCTCGTCGGCGTAAAGCCCGGCATCGTGTTCAGCTCGTTCACCAGCACCAACCCGTCCTCCACGAAGAAGTCCACGCGCGCCAGGCCCTCGCACCCCGCGTACGCGAAGGTCTCGAGCGCCAGCTCCCGAACTCGCTCGCTGGCCGTCGTCGAGATTCGCGCCGGCATCATCAGCTCCATCCCGCCCGCCGAGTACTTCGCCTCGTAGTCGTACCAGTCTCCCGCGAAGACGATCTCGCCCGGCTCGGAGGCCAGCGCCGCAGGCGCTGCGGGGCGCGCCCCGTTGGCGGCGCCCGCAGCGGACGTGCGCTCCTCGTGGGAGAGGCCCAGCACCGCGCACTCGACCTCGACCCCGCGCGAGAACGCCTCTACGATCACCAGCGGATCGTGTCGGAACGCCCGCTCCAGCGCACCGCCGAGCTCCTCGGGCTCGAGCACCTTGCCAATCCCCACCGAGGAGCCGAGGTGAGCCGGCTTGACGAACACCGGCAGACCGAGTTCCGCCAGCTCGGCCAGTACCTCCGCGGGCGTCCGCTCCCAGCGCTCCCTGCGCACGCCGACGTAGTCGACCTGTGGGACACCCACCGCGGTCATCAGCTCCTTGAAGAGCACCTTGTCCATGCACAGCGCCGAGGCCGCCACCCCGGCGCCGACATACGCCACGTCGAGCGTCTCCAGGGCCCCCTGCACCGTGCCGTCCTCCCCGTAGGGTCCGTGCAGCACCGGGAAGACGACATCCACTCCCAGCAGCCCCTCACCGGGACTGAAGCTCAACCGCTCACCCTCGTGCCGCCATGCACCGTCCCGGCCGATCTCCACCCAGCGCGGCTCGTGTCCCGCCAGCCGCAGGCCCGCGCGCACCGCCTCCGCTGAGAGGAGCGAGACGTCGTGCTCGGAGGAGCGTCCTCCCGCGAGCACCGCGACCGTGAGCGATTGCGAGACACTCATACGGCTCACTGGCCGGGGCCGGTCGGAGCGGGCGCCGGGGTCGTCGTCCCCGGTGTCGTGCTCGGGGGTGGCGTGGTCGTGGTCGTGCTCGGTGTCGTCTGCGCTCCGAGCCGTCCGATCGTGATCGTGATCGTCGCGCCGCGCTTGGCCTTGAGGCCTCCCGCCGGCGTCTGCTGCAGCACGATCCCCGCTTCTTCTTCGTTGACGACTGTGCGCTGCGCCGTCTTCGACTTGAATCCCGCGCCGACGAGCTCCCCCTCGGCCAGTTCTTCCTTCTGCCCACCACGCGCGGCACCGTCGTTTCGCGGGGCGCCTTCACGACCACCAAGCTCACCGACTGTCCCGTGGCGAGCGAGCTGCCCGCCGCCGGCGATTGCGAGAGCACGACACCCGCTTCGCTACCCGCCGATTCTCGCTTGGTGACCGCTCCCGGTTCCAGGCCCGCCGCGCGCAGCGACGCCTTCGCTTCGGCTTCGCTTTGACCGGTCACATCGGGAACGCTCACCTGTGCGGGGCCGCTGGAGACGAACACCGTCACGGGGCTCCCCGCCTGAGTCTCGGTGTGGGCGGAGGGTTCGGTCGAGATAACCTTGCCGACCGGGACCGTTGCGCTCGACTGGGTCTGGGTGCGCGGCTTGAAGCCCGCCTTCGTCAGCTTCTGCACGGCCTGCGCACTCGCTAGTCCCTTTACTTCCGGCACCGGCGCGCTGCCCGGGCCGCTGGAGACCAGCAGCGTGACACGCGAGCCCTTACTCACGACGCTTCCGTGGGGCGGCGTCTCGCCGAACACGATGCCCGCGGGGAACGCAGTGCTGGCCATCGCGGAGGACACCGCCGTCAGCCCCCCCGCTGCCAGCCGCGCACTCGCGGCAGCTTCGGTCTGGCCCGTCACGTTCGGCACCGTGACTTCGTGCTTGGCGGGCAATAGCAGCAGCAACAGCACCGCCGCGACCGCCAGCGCGAGCACAGTCGCACCCGCGACCCACCACCAGCGGCGCCGGCGCGCGGCCGCGTCCTGCAGCTCATCCACGGGCTCGCCCGCGAGCGGCAGCAACAACGCCGTCGCCGGCACCGGACCGTTGCCGATAGCAGTGCCTTGGCCGGCCTCCCCGCAGAGCAGTTGGCGCACGTACTCGAGCGCCGCGAGAAACTCGTTCGCATCGGCGAAGCGCTCGGCGGGGTTCTTGGCGAGCGCTCGCAGCACCACCGCGTCGAGCTCCGGCGGAACCGCCGCGTTCAGCGCGCTCGGCGGTGGCGGCGTTGCCGAGACCTGCTTGAGGGCGATCGTCACCGCCGTCTCCCCGTCGAAGGGCACCGCGCCGGTGAGCAGCTCGTAGAGGACGATCCCAACCGCGTAGAGATCCGAGGCCGCGCTCACAGCCTGACCCTGCGCTTGCTCGGGTGAGAGGTATTGCGCGGTGCCCATGATCGAGCCGGTCAACGTCATGTCCGAGGCGCCGGCGCGCGCGATGCCAAAGTCGGTCACCTTCGCGCGACCCTCCTCGTCGAGGATCACGTTGTGGGGCTTCAAATCGCGGTGGATCACGCCGCGACCGTGGGCGAAGCGCGCGGCGTGCAGAATCTGCGCGACGATGTCGATCGCACTTACCGGGTCCAGCGGGCCCTGCTCGCGCACCACCGTCTTCAGCGAGCGTCCCGGCAGGTACTCCATCGCGATGTAGTAAGTGCCGTCCCACTCGCCGCGGTCGAAGATCGCGACGACGTTCGGGTGCGAGAGGCTCGCCGCGCTGGAGGCCTCGCGACGGAAGCGCTCGACGAACTCCTGATCCTCAGCGAAGCGGTGGTGCAGCAGCTTGACCGCCACCTGGCGGCCCAGCAACTGGTCGCGCGCTAGATAGACGTCGGCCATCCCGCCGGTGCCGATCCGCGAGAGCGCCTCGTAGCGTCCATCGATGACTGTGCCAGCAGCGATCATCGCGTCTCGCCTCCTCTCTCAGCCGGGTACCGGTCGTGCTCGCCGTGTGTCGCTTGCCTCGGCTCAGTCATGCAACAACACTTCCATGACCTGCCTGGCGACCGGCGCCGCGAACGCCGCACCGTACCCCGGCACGCCCTTGAGCGTCACCGCGATCGCGACCGTCGGATTGGCAGCCGGTGCGAAGGCGATGAACCACACGTTGTTGAGCGCCGTGCCAATCTCCGTTTCGGCGGTACCCGTCTTGCCGGCGACCTGCACGCCGGGGATCTGCGCGGGGGTGCCGGTCCCTTCGTTGACGACCGCCTCCATCATCGTGGTGATCGCAGCGGCCGTCGCGGGCTTCATCACGACCGACTGCACCTTGGGTGCGATGGTTTCCACGGTTTGGCCTTCGGGGCTCACAACCCGTTTGGTCAGGTGCGGGACCATCAGCCGCCCGCGGTTCGCCACCGCCGCGGCGACCTGCGCCATCTGTAGCGGCGTGACCCGCAGTTTGTCCTGGCCGATGCCCATCCGGCCCACGTCGACCTGCGCACTCGTCGGCCTTAACAGCCGGCCATGTTCGTCGTACTCCCCACTGGGCGTCATCTCACCAGAGGGGTAGTCCAGTGGTGGCACGGCGTCGAAGCCGAAGCGGTTCATGTAGTGCGCGAGCGTCGGCTTGCCGACCCGTTCGGCGACCTGTGCCCAGACCGTGTTGACCGATTTCGCGAGCGCCGCGGTGAGCGTCAGCTGGCCGAAGCTTTCGTGCTCGTCGTTGTGTAGCGGAACCCCAGAGACGAGGATGCCGTCGCGGCCGCTCAGCGTCGAGGAGGGAGTGAATCCCCCCGCTTCGAGCGCCGCCGCCGCCGTCACGACCTTGAAGGTCGAGCCCGGCGCGTAGCCGTACTCGGTCGCGCGGTTGACGAGCGGGGAGCCGGCGGCCCCGGTGACCTTCGCCGCGGAGGCCGGTGCGCGCATCGCGTTGGGGTCGAAGCTCGGCGAGGAGGCCATCACTCGCACCGCGCCGCTGCGGGGGTCGAGCGCGACCACCGCACCTTCGTGTGCGCCGAGCGCCGTGAGCGCCGTTCGCTGCGCGCGCGGGTCGAGCGTCGTCACGACTTCGTCGCCGCGGTCGCTGGCGCCCTGGAGCTGATCGAGAATCGCCTGCAGGCCGCTCGGCGGGAGCCCTTCCAGCGGAGCGTTGCGATAACGCTCCAGGCCGGTTTTGCTGAGATCCAGGTAGGAGTAGCCGATCGCGTTGGCGAACTCCTCGCCGGTCGGGTAGCGACGTTCGTAGTCCCCTTCCGGGTTCAGCACACTGTGCGCCAGCACCGTGCCATCGGCGGCCACGATGCGCCCGCGCGCGACATGCTCTTGCTTGAGTTCCGCGCGCCGGTTGAGGTGGTTGGCGCGCAGCGCGGCGGCCTGGAAGATCGTCCAGCGCGAGGTGAAGCCCACGAGCAGCGCGAACAACACCACCACCAATCCGTACAGGCGCACGATCGGTCTGTTCATCGGGCCGCCCGCCTTGTCGGTGGGGGCGCGATTCTCGCGGTCCTCTCGGTCGCGCGGGCGGTCATTCGCTGAGCTGTTCGAGTTCGATGGTCCGCATCAGGGATCCCGCCTTTGCTTCTGTGAGCAGCGCGTGATTGACCGCTTTGGCGCGCTGGTGAGCACTGAGTGTTGAGGCGCCAACCCCGGAGACGTAATAGCTGCTGTAGAGCTTGATTGGACCGGGGAGCTCGTAGGGGAAGCCCTGAAACATCGTCACGAGGCCGCGGTTGTTGGTCGCGATGAAATACACCGATTGCGAGGCGATATAGGCGCCGGCCAGCAGCACCACCAGGACCGCCAGCAGGCCCAGCGCCGGCCCCATTCGCCGCAGCCGTCGGCGCTTGGGCGCGTGGCCCCGCGGGGAAGGACGGCGGGGGCGTCGCGGAACGACCGCGGAGGGCCGCTCGACAGGCGGCCGGCGGGCCAGCGCGATCGCGGCATCCTCACCCCCGTTGGGCTCACCGACCGGCAGGGCCGCGCTGGCCGGCAGTCCCGTGACGGTCGCGTGCCGGTCTCCGTCGGCGCGGTCGATCGCGCCTACTTCGACGTCCTCCAGACGCAGCAGGATCACCGTGATGTTGTCGCGGCCACCCGCGCGATTGGCCTCCGCGATCAGCGCCTCGCCGGCGTCGCGGAGGCGGCCATGGGCACCCAGGATCTCCGCCAGACGCCCCTCGGGGACCATCGAGGTCAGACCATCGCTGCAGAGCAGGTAGACGTCGCCGGGACGCGCGCGAAACGAGCGCGTGTCGACCTCCACGATCTCCTCGGGCCCCAGCGCGCGAGTGATGATCGAGCGCTGTGGATGCTCTTCGGCTTCCTCGGGCGTCAGGCGACCCTCGCGGATCAGCTCGTCGACGAGCGAGTGGTCGTCGGTGAGACGCAGCAGTTCCCCCTCGCGCAGGCAATAGGCGCGGCTGTCCCCGACGTGCGCGATGGCAACCTCCTCCTCGCCCACGTAGATCGCCGTCAGCGTCGTGCCCATGCCGGCATGCTCGGCGTTGCGCTGGGAGAGCTCGTGGATGCGCGCATTCGCCGCCAGGGCATTCGCCGCGAGGCGCTCCTCCGGGTCCGAGGAGTCTCCGAGACCGCCGTAGAAAGATTCGACCGCGATCCGCGAGGCGACCTCGCCCGCCTGCGCGCCGCCCATGCCATCCGCGACGACAAACAGCGGCGAGCGCGCCAACAGCGAGTCCTCGTTCGCGCGGCGCTGCAATCCGGTGTCGGTTCCGGTGTAGTGCTCCGCGACGCGCAGCATCAGCGGTCTACCTCGAAGACGAACTCGCTGTCGCCGATGCGCACATGATCGCCCGGGTGCAGCGGACGGGGCGTGTCGAGCAGCTCCTCGTTGAGATAGGTGCCGTTAGTCGAACCGAGATCCTCGAGCACGAGCGACCCCGCCTGCTCATAAATACGCGCGTGACTGGACGACGCAAAGGGATCCTCTAGACGGATCTCCGCGCGATCGCCCCGCCCGAGTACGAGGTTGCCGTCAAGGTCGTAGATCATTCCCGCATCGTGGCCCGGTGCGCGCTCGACAACGAGCCGCGGGGCGCGCCGGGTCAGGTCGACGCGTCCCACCGTCGAGGCCGAGTGCAGGCCGGTCGCGTCCGGTGCCGCGCTCCCCCCGCCGGGCGTCGCGGCGCGCCAGCCGGAGTCTTCGCGGCCGCGGAGATCGCGAAGCGCGCTGCGCGAGACCCACAGCAGGAACAGGTAGAGCACGGCGAGAAAGCCGAACTTGAGCGCAACCGAGACGGGGGCCAGAGCGTTCATCGCAGTTCGAAGACGATCTTCGTCGAGCCGATCTCGATGCGGTCTCCTGGATGCAGCGCGCGCGCACCGCGGAGCTCCTCGCCGTTGAGCCGCACGCCATTGGTCGAGCCGAGATCTTCGATCGTCCAACCCGCCGAGCTCGGGCTCAGTTGCGCGTGCCGGCGGGAGACGCCGGCATCTTCGAGCACGATGTCGCAGTCGCGGCTACGCCCGATGACCGCGCCGCGCGGGGCGACCAGCAGCCGGCGGCCCGCGACCAGCAGCAGCGCCCGTGGCGGCAGCCTGCGGGCACTGCCCGTACGCTCAGCGAGCGGCTCGCGCAGACGGCGCGAGGTGCTGTAGATCATTGTCTGCCCATGCTCGTCGGGATCCGCGCGGGCACCTGTCGGGGGCGGCGAGCGCGTCGGCGCGGGCCGGCTGGCACCGCCGGATGCGACACCCCAGCCGTCGGGCTCCTCCTGCTCGTGCTCCTCCTCGAGGCGCACGAGCCGTGCCTGGATGCCAAACTCGCCGAGCGAGAGCTCCTCGTCGGTGTGGAAGGAGATCGCCGGCTGGGAGAGGAGCGTCAGCTGCTCGGAGCGCGCGTGCTCCAACAGGTAAGCGCAGAGCTCGTCGATCAAATCCTCCTCGACGCCCTCATAGCGCGCGCGATCCTCGGACGAGAGCCACACGGCGTACTCGTTGGGCGCGTACACCCGCGAAACCGAGGTCGTGCGGTGCTCGTCCATCTCGCGGGCCAGCTTGCGGGCGATCTCCATCGGGCGCACTTCCGAGCGGAAGACGCGCCCGAAAGCGCCCTCGACCAGCGAGGCGAGCGTGGTCTCGAGAGTTCGCAGAGGGTTCATCGGTGGCAGGTCCGCGCGGGATCGCGCGGCACCGTGGAGCCATGCTAAGTGATCGGGTTATCCCACCCGCCCGTCCACCCGCTCATTCCCGTACTCACCGACATCAAGATCCTCACGACCCCGCAGCGCGCAGGCCCCGACCGCGAGCACCGCGCCGCACGCGGCCCCCAGGACGACACCGCGCGGGCTCGTTTCGCGAGCGCCGGCGTCGGCCGCGAGGCCGGTGAGGGCCAGCGGCGTGACCCCAGCGAGCGCTACCGCCCAGAAGGTGGCCGCAAGCGCGTCCTGCATAGCGCTGCGCCCGCGCACCAGCACGGGCAGCAGAGCGGCGGCGGCGGCCCACAGCAGAGCGCCCGCCAGCAGCCCAAGCGTGAACAGTGGCGCGAGCGCGTGCGTCGCGGCACTCATGGGCGAGCTTTCCCAGAGCAGGCGCGCACTTGCTCCCGGTGCGCCCAGCCACAAACGGCGGCCGGGCCCGTCGACAAGCGACTCCGCGAGCGCCAGCCACCAGTATCCGAGGGCTCCCAGCGCCGCCCGCGTGCGCCAGCCGGCAGCCTGTCCGGCGAGCGCTGGGAATGCCCCCGCGAGACCCAACAGGCCGAGCAGCGGCGCGGCGCTCGCCACCAGCCAGCGGGGGCCGGGCCGGCGCGCGATCAGCAGGATCGGCACCACCGCGCAGATCGCGAGCAACGCCACCCCCGAGCGACCCCCCGCCAGCAGCCAACAGCAGAGCGCCAGCGTTCCCACCAGCCAAAGGAAACGCTCGAACGTCAGCCACCCCGTGTTGTCCGCCAGGCGCTCGCTGGGCTCGGCGGCCCGGACCGCGGCAGCATCGGGTGCACCTGTCGCCCGCGCGGGCGGATGGCGCTGCTCGCTCCAGACGCGCGTCTGGAGCCCACCGCGGATCGCCGGCCGGTCACCAACGAGGCCGCGCTCGAGCGCGCTCACAAAAGCAGCGCGCAGCTCCGCCAGCGTCCCGCGCTCGGGCGGATCGGGTTCCAGCGCCACATCGAGTGCGCGGGTCAGCCACCGCGGTAGATCCCCGCGCCAGTGCTCGAGCGGCTCCACCGGACAGCCGATGCGCCGCGCCGTCGCCGCGGGAGTCGGCCCGCGCACGGGATTGACACCGCTGAGCATCTCGTAGACGACGAGCGCCAGCGAGTAGAGATCGGCCTCGACGCCCACCTCGCGACCCTCGATCTGCTCGGGCGCCATGTAGGCGAGCGTGCCGAGCACGTCGCCGGTACGAGTCAGCGCGTCCTCCCCGGCCAGGTGCGCGCCACCGAAGTCCGTCAGCTTGGCGATCGTCGCGGAGGCTCCTTCACCGGAGCGCTCTGCGCTGTCGGGGAGCAGCACGTTGTGCGGCTTGACATCGCGGTGGATCACCCCGCGTGCGTGAGCGTGAGCCAGGGCATCACAGAGCACGATGCCGATCTCCAGCAGCTCCTCGTCGGCGAGTGCGTCGCGCGCGATGGCCGTGGCCAGGGTCTCGCCGTGGACGAGCTCGGAGATCAGAAAGAAGTCGCGCTCGTCCGCGCACGCCTCGTACAGCGCCACGATCGCCGGGTGCGCCAGGCGTGCACATGCCAGCGCCTCGCGAGTCGCGCGTTCGCGATCCTCCTCCGTGGGCAGCGAGATCTGCTTGACCGCCACCTCCCGGTGCAGCAACTCGTCGTGGGCTCGCCACACGACCCCGAAGCCTCCCGATCCCAGCCGCTCGCGCAGGCGATAGCGCCCGAGCGCGAGCTCCCGGTCGGCCCGCGCCGGCGCCACTAGGGTGTTGCGATGATCCACCAAGCTCTGCGTTTCGCCGTAGCCGCTCCTGCTCCCTGCCGGCAGAGGGCAGGAAAAGCCACGATGATCGAGAAGTTGCAGAGAGGAAGCGAGCACGAGTGAGAGAGGAGCACGTGGCTTTTGTCGTTCTTCGACGATGACGAGGGAGGAGCGCCCCGGCCGGCGGCCGCGACCACATCGCGTGTGCGTGCGCAGCCTCGTCCGCGTCGCCCGCAGCGCACAGGGCGGACGGGCCCCGATCAAGATCGCCATTCGCTGATGGTGCGGCGGCGCATTGCCGCCGGTGTGGGCGTCGTGCTGCTGATCGTGATCGCGCTGGTCGTCAACGGCTGCCTGAAGAGCGGCAAGGAATCGGCGCTGAAGGAATACAACAGCAACGCGAGCCAGCTCGTGCAGGAATCTGACCAGCAGATCTCGCGGCCGCTGTTCGAAACCTTGGCCGGCGCCTCCGGGAAATCTCCGCTTGACGTCGAGGAGGAGGTCAACCAGCTGCGCCTGCAGGCACAGACACAGGCGTCACATGCACAGGGCCTCAGCGTCCCCGGGGAAGTGCAGGACGCCCAGCGCAATCTGCTGCTCGCTTTCAACTTGCGCTCGGAAGGTCTTGCGAAGATCGCGAACCTCGTGCGCACCGCCCTTGGTGGCCAGCGCAAACAGGCCAGCGTCTACATTGCCGGCGCCATGGAGCTGTTCCTGACCTCCGACGTGATCTGGTCTCAGCGGGTCGCGCCGCTGATTCAGCAGGCCCTCGCGGACGACGGCATCCATAGCGAGAGCACCTCCGGCACGCAATTCCTCCCAAACCTTGGATGGCTCGAACCTGCCACCGTGCTCGCGCGTCTCACCGGCCAGACCTCGGCCTCTTCCTCGAGCGGTCAGGTGGCGCCGGGAACGCACGGGTCCGCGCTCCTCGGCGTGAGCGTTGGTTCGACCCCGCTTGAACCCTCCCCCGCGCTGAATCACGTCAGCGGTGGGACCAATCCGACGTTCACGGTGAAAGTCGAAGACTCCGGGAGCAATCCCGAGACCGGCGTTAAGGTCGAAGTCTCGGTGGCCGCGGGTGGCAAGGAGTACAAGGCCTCCCACGTGATCGACAAGACCGAACCGGGCGCGACCGCCAGCGTCGACATTCCCGTGGAAGGAGTTCCGCAGGAAGCCGCGGCGCGCATCACGGTCTATGTGCAGCCCGTTCCCGGCGAGACGAACGCCGAAAACAACAAGGGCACTTATCTCGCCGTCTTTGGGAAATAAATCCCCACCCGCCCACCACGCGGACCGACCAATCGTCTGATCGCTCCTGCCCACGCGATAGCTTGTCTTTCGTGCCCGCCACATCCCTGACCGACACCCAGGGGATCATCGCGATCGCTGCCGCCGCCGTAGCCCTGATCGCGCTGATCGGATGCACGATGCTCCTGATTGCGGTGCGCCGCCTGCGCGCGAGTCAGCGGGTCGTGCTCGGCGCCGAGGAGCGCGATCTGGTCACGCACGCCGCTGCCCTGGAGGGCTCCTTCGAGGAGCTGCGCGAGTACGTCGGCGAAGTGGCCGAGCGCCTCGATGCACGGCTGGCGCAGGCCGAGCTCGAGCTGCGAGGCACAATTGCGCACCGCTCGCTGGTGCGCTACGACGCCTACAACGAGCTTTCCGGACAGCAGTCGATGTCGATCGCCCTGCTCGACGGCACGCACTCGGGGATCGTGCTCTCCTGCATCCACCACCGCGACCAGGCGCGGGTGTACGCCAAGCAACTGCAGGACGGGCGCAGCGAGCTCGAGCTCTCCCCCGAGGAGGCCGAGGCGGTGCGCCTCGCGCTCTCGCCGAGCGCCGAGCGCGCCGCGGGATCGTCGGCCTGAGCGATGCCGGCCGAGGACGGCGAGCGAGTGGCGGTCGAACCCGCCACCTTGGAGCTGCCGAAGGTCGGCTATCTCGGGCCGGCCGGCACCTTCAGCGAGGAGGCGCTGTACGCGAGCGCGCGCGCGGACTCCTTCGAGCCGGTCGCGCTCGCCACGATCTACGACACGGTGCTGGCCGTGCGCAGCGGAACCGTCGCCTGGGCGGTCGTGCCGATCGAGAACTCGCTCGATGGCTCGATCACGATCACGCTCGACCTGCTCGCCGACGAGCACGGCGACTTGGAGATCGTCGGCGAGGCACCGCTGACCGTCAAGCATTCGCTGATCGCCGGCGCGCCGGTCGAGCTCGCCGCGCTCGACACCGTGATCACCCACCCCCAGGTACCCGGCCAGTGCACGCGTTTTTTGCGCAGCGAGCTCGCGCACGCCCGTGTCCAGCCGGCAAGCTCGACGGCCGAGGCCGTGCGGCTTGTGAGCACCGCAGACGTGCCCGGCCAGGCGGCGCTTGGCACACGGCTGGCCGCAGAGATCTACGGCGGAGTCGTGCTCCGCGAGGGCGTTCAGGATCGCGACGACAACGTCACGCGCTTCGTGTGGCTCTCGCGCACGCAGGAGAACCCGCCGGGGCAACCGGGACCGCGCGACCGTCCGCCGCTGCGCAGCGGCAGCGACGGCGGGTGGAAGACATCGGTGGTGTTCTGGGGGTCCGGAGCCGCGAGCCCGGGCTGGCTAGTGCGCTGTCTCGACGAGTTCGCGCGCCGCTCGATCAACCTGACGAAGATCGAGTCTCGACCGCGGCGGGGGGAGCTGGGGCAGTACATGTTCTTCGTCGATCTCCAGGGCAGCGCCGGCGAACCCGCGGTGACGCAGGCGCTGGCAGGACTGCGAACCGTATGCGAACAGGCACGCCTACTTGGCTCCTATCCTGTGGGCCGCTGAGAACTCCTCGGGCGCCGAAGTAGTGGTTCGCCGCTGATTTCGCCGCTACACTGCGGCGCACGGAGATGGATGCCACCGTTCCACCAGCTTCAGAGCGGTCCGTGTCGCCAGCCGAGCACCGGCGACGCGGGCCTGACAGTGGCCGGGTGCTTGTTCTAAACGCGACGTTCGAGCCGATCAACGTCTGTACTGTGCGGCGCGCGGTCGTGCTGCTGCTCAAGGAGAAGGCGGAGCTGCTGGAGCGGGGACGCTGGGAGTTGCACTCGGAGAGCACCACGTTTGCGCGACCGACTGTGATCAGGCTGGTGACCTACGTGCGGGTACCGCGCGACGCCCATCAGCGCAAGATCACCCGCCGGGCGGTATTCGCCCGCGACGGCTGGACCTGTCAATACTGCGGGTCACGCTCGAATCTGACCGTCGATCACGTGATACCGCGATCGAAGGGGGGGCCGTCCAGCTGGGACAACATCGTTGCCTCTTGTGCCCCGTGCAACCGGCGCAAGGGGGACCGGCTTCCCCGGCAGGCGGGCATGCATCCGCGGCGTGCCCCCCGCGTACCTCGAGCCGAGGTCTTCATTCATGTCGCCAGTCCGACGATTCCCGCCTCCTGGCGCCAGTACCTGCCCCAGGCTGCCTGATCTGCGCGCATACACGCAGAGAGAAAGAGCGAGCGCCGGGGCCCACCAACGTGTGGGGGGCCGCCGCATCCCCGCGACGCCCCCCCACACCACTGCTTGACTGGAATACCGAGACGGCCTGCTCTGCCGGAGGGATCGGGCCCGGCGGCGGTCTCGGGGTGTCCCGGGTTGGATTCCGCTAAGCGGTCCAGCCTGCCTGTGCCCGAAGGGGGTACCTGACCCCCAGATACTGGGCATCCGACCTAGCGGCCGGTCACCTCCAGGATCCCGCAAGAACTGTCACTCAACGTTAGGACCACCTCCTTTCTCTGGTCTGGCCAGAGTAGCGGACGGAGGCGACGTTCGGCAAGGGATACGTGAGGATCGATCCGCTACTCAGCCGGCGCGTCATCGGCGGCATCGGGGGCGGCCCCATTGGGGGCGCTCCCGTTGGCGGAGCTCTCCGGCAGCTGGCCGGGGGGCGCATCGGTGTCATCCGCGTCGGCGCCCTCCACGATCAACGCGACCGCGCTGACTACGTCCTCGTCCTTAAGGTTCATCAGCCGCACTCCCTGCGAGGCGCGGCCATAGCGGTTGATGCCCTTGACCGAGGTGCGCTGCACCATGCCACCACTGGAGATGAACACGAGCTCCTCGTGCTCGCGCACGACGAGCGCGCCGGCGAGGCCACCCTTGCGGTCGGTGAGCGTGATCGTCTTGACCCCCATCGCACCGCGCTTGGTCTTGCGGTACTCGGAGACATTCGTGCGCTTCCCGTAGCCGTTCTCGGTCACCACGAGCAGATCCTGGTCATCGCGTGCGACGTCCATCGCGAGCACCGAATTGTTCTTCTGCGAGACGTTCATGCCGCGCACGCCGGCGGTGTCGCGACCCATCGCGCGCACGTCGGACTCGTGGAAGCGCACCGCGTTGCCGTCGTGGGAGACCACCAGGATGTCGTCGTCTCCGCTGGTGCGCCGCACGGCTACGAGCTCGTCGTCGTCGTTGATCTTGATGGCGATGATCCCGTCGGCCTTGATCGGCGTGTTGTAAGCGAGAAACTCGGTCTTCTTGACCATCCCCTTGCGGGTCGCGAAGATCAGGTACTTACCCTCGGAGAAGTCGCGCGTGGAGAGCACCGACTGCACGCGCTCGCCCTCACGCAGCGGCAAGATGTTCACGAGCGCGCGCCCCTTGGCGGTGCGCTGGGCCTCCGGCAGCTCGTAGACCTTGGAGCGGTAGATCTTGCCGCGGTTGGTGATGAACAGCAGGTAGTCGTGCGTCGAGCAGATGAACAGGTGCTCGATGAAGTCGCCATCCTTCATGTCCATTCCGGTGATTCCGCGCCCGCCGCGATGCTGCTGGCGGTAGGTGGCCAGCGGCAGCGACTTGATGTAGCCGGTGTGCGTGATCGTGATCACCATCTGCTGGTCGGCGATCAGATCCTCGATGTCGATCTCGTCCTCAGAGTGCGTGATCGCGGTGCGCCGCTCGTCGCTGAAGCGCTCGGAGATCTCCAGCAGCTCCTCCTTGATCACGGCCAGCACGCGGCTCTCATCGCCGAGGATCGCGCGTAGCTCGGCGATGCGCTCGGTGACGTCGGCGTGCTCCTGTTTGATCCCGTCGGCCTCCAGCGCCGTCAGTTGGGAGAGACGCAGATCGAGGATCGCGGTGGCCTGGATGTGGCTGAGCTCGAAGCGCTCCACCAATTGCTCGCGCGCGGAGTCGCGGTCGCGCGAGGCGCGGATCAGTTCGATGATCGCGTCGAGGTGCTCGAGCGCGATCAGCAGGCCTTCGAGGATGTGGGCACGGGCCTCCTTCTCGGAAAGCTCGTGCTTGGTGCGGCGCACGATCACTTCGCGCTGGTGGGCCACGTAGTTGTGGATCACCGCGCGCAGGTTCAGCGTGCGGGGGACGTTGTCGACGAGCGCCACCATGTTCACGCCGAAGGTGGTCTGCATCGGCGTGTGCTTGTAGAGCTTGTTGAGCGCGACCTTCGGGATCGCGTCGCGCTTGAGCTCGATCACCAGGCGCATGCCGCGCTTGTCGGTCTCGTCGCGGATGTCGGAGACCTCGGTGATCTTCTTGTCGTGCACGAGGTCGACGATCTTTTGCACGAGCCCGTTATCGCCGAGCTTCTTGACCATGAAGGGCAGCTCGGTGACGACGATCGCCTCCTTGCCCTGCTTGAGCGGCTCGATGTGCGCACGGGCCTGCACGCGCACGCGTCCGCGACCGGTCTCGTAGGCGTCGCGGATGCCCTGACGGCCGAGGATGATCCCCCCGGTGGGGAAGTCCGGACCCTTGATGTGCTCCATCAGGCCGTCGAGCTCGATGTCGGGGTCATCGATGTAGGCGACCGTCGCGGCGATCACCTCGCGCAGGTTGTGCGGCGGGATGTTGGTTGCCATCCCGACCGCGATGCCCGAAGAGCCGTTGACGAGCAGGTTGGGGAAGCGCGCCGGCAGTACCAATGGTTCGCGACGCGAGCCGTCGTAGTTGGGCGTGAAATCGACGGTGTCCATGTCGAGATCGCGCAGCATCTCGGTCGCGATGCGGGCCAGCCGGGCCTCCGTGTAGCGCATCGCAGCGGCGGGGTCATCATCGATCGAGCCAAAGTTCCCTTGCCCGTCGACGAGCTCGTTGCGCATCGAGAACTCCTGCGCCATACGCACGAGCGTGTCGTAGATCGCGGAGTCGCCGTGCGGGTGATAGTTGCCCATCACCTCGCCGACGATCTTGGCGCACTTGGAGTACGAGCGGGTCGGCCCGAGGCCGAGCTCGTTCATCGCGTAGAGCACGCGGCGGTGCACCGGCTTTAGACCGTCGCGCACGTCGGGCAGCGCGCGTCCGACGATCACGGACATTGCATAGTCGAGATACGCGGTGCGCATCTCCTCCTCGAGCGCGCGCGGCTCGATGTTGCCGCCACCGATTACGTCAGCGCTGGCCATCGACTACCTCCCTACACATCCAAGTTGACTACTGCTCTGGCGTTGTCCTCGATGAACGCGCGCCGCGGCTCGACCTGGTCTCCCATCAGCATCGAGAAGATGCGATCCGCGCCGGCCGCATCCTCGAGCGTCACCTGCGCGAGCGTGCGCGTAGCGGGAGCCATCGTCGTTTCGCCGAGCTGGTCGGCGTTCATCTCGCCGAGACCCTTGAAACGCTGCAGTTTGATGCCCTTTTCGGCGACCGTCATCACCGCCGCGCGCAGCGCCTCGAAGGAGGCGGCGAGCTCGCGGTGCTCGCCGAGACGGACCTCGAAGGGCGACGTGCCGGCGAGCTCGAGCAGCTGGCCGTGCACGGAGGCCAGCTGGCGGTACTCCTGGGAGTCGAACAGGCTTCGTGCGATGCGATGCGTGCGCGCAAAGCCGGTGCGCGTCTCGACCGCTCGCACGCGCAGCTCCAACGGATCCTCCTCGAGCAGCAACTCGACATCGTGCGTGTCGCCATCCAGACCGGCGCGGGCGAGCACGGCAATCGCATCCTCGGCGGTGCGCGCCTGTTCGTCGAGCAGCGCCGACTCCTCCAGGAACTCGACGACGTCATGCCCGTGCGCGGCGCGCAGCGCCGAGGACCAGCCCTCGTACTGCTTCAGACGACGCGTGAAGCTCTGCCAGCGGTTCTCGGTCAGCTTGAACTGCTTGCCGTGACGGTCGAAGACTTGGAGCTTCTCCAGCTTGTCGGTCAGCAGGATGTCTTCGAGCTCGGAGTCCTTCTCGATGTAGCGCTCGCGCGAGCCTTGCTTGAGCTTGTAGAGGGGGGGCTTGGCGATGTACACGTAACCGGCCTCGATTAGCTCTTGCATCTCGCGGAACAGCAGCGTGAGCACCAGCGTGCGAATGTGGGCGCCGTCGACGTCGGCGTCGGTCATGATGATCAGCTTGTGGTAGCGCGCGTTCTCGAGGTTAAACTCGTCGCGCACACCGGTACCGATCGCAGTGATCAGCGCCTGAATCTCGGTGTTTTGCAGCACCTTGTCGATGCGGCTCTTCTCGACGTTGAGGATCTTGCCACGCAGCGGCAGTACCGCCTGCGTGTTGCGGTCGCGTCCCTGCTTGGCCGAGCCTCCAGCGGAGTCACCCTCGACCACGAACAGCTCGGCGAGTGAGGGATCCTTGACCGAGCAGTCCGCGAGCTTGCCCGGCAGCGTCGAGTTCTCCAGCGCCGACTTGCGGCGGGTAAGGTCGCGCGCCTTACGCGCCGCCTCGCGAGCGCGCTGGGCCTGCACGGACTTCATGATCACCGCGCGCGCCTCGCTCGGGTTCTCCTCGAGGAACTCGGCGAGGCCGCTGTTGACGACCGACTCGACGAAGCCGGCCATGCCGGGATTGCCGAGCTTGGTCTTAGTCTGGCCCTCGAACTGCGGATCGCGCAACTTGACCGAGACCACCGCTGTCAGTCCCTCGCGCACGTCCTCGCCGGTGAGGTTGTCCTCTTTCTCCTTGAGCAGGCTGTGATCGCGCGCGTACTTGTTGAGCGTGCGTGTCAGCGCCGAGCGGAAGCCCGACATGTGACTGCCACCCTCGCGCGTATTGATGTTGTTGGCAAAGGAGTGCACGGACTCCTGGTAGGAGGAGTTCCACTGCATCGCGACCTCCGCCGCCCCTTCCTCGCTTTCACCCTCGAAGAACACGACCTTGCGATGGACCGTGTCCTTGTTCTCGTTGAGGTAGGCGACGAAGTCCTCGATCCCGCCCTCGTAGCGAAACTCGGCCGCGTGACCCTCCCCGCGCTCGTCGAGGATCGAGATCTTCAGGCCGCGGGTCAGAAAGGCTGTCTCGCGCAGGCGCTCCTCGAGTGTGTGGAAATCGAAGTCGAGCGACTCGAAAATGTCGGCGTCCGGGAGGAATGTCACCGTGGTGCCCGTCGCCGACCCCTTGGGCAGCGCCTCCCCCTTGCGCAGCTCTTCGAGTGGAGCGCCGCGTGAGTATTTCTGCGACCACAGGTGGCTATCGCGACGGATCTGGACCTCTAGCTGCTCGGAGAGAGCGTTGACCACCGAGACGCCGACCCCGTGCAGACCGCCGGAGACCTTGTAGCCGCCGCCGTCTCCGAACTTGCCGCCGGAGTGCAAGACGGTGAGCACGACCTCGACCGCGGGGCGGCCCTCTTTCTCGTGCATCGCTACCGGGATGCCGCGGCCATTGTCGATGACCGTGACGGAGTTGTCGGGATGGATCGTGACCGAGACCTCCGTGCAGTGGCCCGCGAGAGCCTCGTCGACGGAATTGTCCACAACCTCGTAGACCAGGTGATGCAGACCCATGACCCCGGTCGAGCCGATGTACATGCCCGGCCGCTTGCGCACTGCCTCGAGACCCTCGAGCACCGTGATGTCCTGGGCGTCGTAGCTGGCGCCAGCGCTCACCGTGGGGTTGGAGGCGCGGGCATCGACTTCGTCGCGCGCGTCTTTGCTGTCGCTACCTGTGGCCAATGACCCTCCGCTATGACGTGAGAAAGCCCCGGAATCCAGGGGCTAAAAGCCGTGGACCGGGGCACATGCCGTGTCCGTAGAACAATAGCACAGAGACCCCCCGAGAGCGGCCCTACTCGACGCTCAAACCCCTGCAAACAAGCGGTAAACCGGTCAACCAGTACGGCAGCGCAACTTGTGCAGCAAATCTTCGCCGAGCGACTCGTTCAGCCGCCCCAAGAGCATCGGCGCGATCAGTTCGAGCTCTTGCGCCCAAACAGCCGCTGAGCACGTCACCGTGAGCACGCCATCGCGCTCTGCGGTCGGGTTCGCGGCAGCCGCGATCGCGGGCCCCGCGGCGGCGGGCCAGACTACCTGCACGCGTGCCAGCGTACTCGCCGGTGAAAGTGTCGAGGCGAGTCCCTCCAGGGCTACTGAAAGAGGGCGCGGGGCCGCGCGGTTCATGCCGCCAGGGCCTCCTGGAGGATCGCACCGGTGGACACGCGCAGACGCGTGACCTCGGCGCCGGAGGCTCCCGGTACATGAGCGAGGTCGGTCGTCGCAATCACGCTCTGCCCACCGCTGGCCAGCTCGCGAATGAGCAGCTCGCGGCGCTGTGCGTCGAGCTCACTCATCACATCGTCGAGCAGTAGTAGAGGCGTGCGGCCGCGGTGCTGTGCGAGCACCGCTCGCTCGGCCAGCAACAGGGCGAGCAGGGCGATGCGCTGTTCCCCCTGGGAGCCGTAAGTGCGCAGCTCGCGACCCTCACGCAGGAAGAGGAGCTCGTCTCGATGGGGTCCGTGCGCGCCGAAGCCGCGCTCGAGCTCGGAGTCCAACCGCTCGCGCAGCTCGAGCAAGAACTGCTCGACGTCGACGGCGCGCGAGCGGGGGCGATAGCGCAGCTCGATCGCACCACTCAGGCCCAGCAGCGCGCCGCGCTGCGCAAAAGGCTCGCGCAGCAGCTCGGCGGCGGCGGCGCGGTCGTCGCGGAGCGCGATTGCGTGACGAGCCAGCTCGCGGTCCCAGCTCTCGAGCGTCGCACGCGACGCGCGGCCGCTGCGGATACCGGCAAGCAACGCGTTGCGCTGAGCGAGCGCGCGAGCGTAGGCGCGGCGGGTAGCCGCGCGCAAGGGCCAGATAGCCGCGATCAAGCGGTCCAGGTGAGCTCGGCGGGGAGCGGGGGGGCCCTTTACGAGCTCCAAGCGGTCCGGCAGGAAGACCCCGAGCAGTGGCCGCGTCTCGACATCCACCAAGCGCTCCACGAGCGCGCCATCGACGCGCATGCGCTTGAGCGGCTTCTCAGCGCCGGCGGGAGCTCCATAGCCGACACTCAACTCATGGCGGTCGGACCCATCGAGCAGCGCGAGCGTCACGCGCGCGGTCTCCGTGCCGAAGCGCAGCAGCTCGCGATCGTTGCGCGTCCGCAGGGCGTAACCCGTGCAACCGAAGAAGATCGCCTCGAGTAGGTTCGACTTGCCGGCGCCGTTGGGACCGTGGACAACCGTCAGACCGCCCCCAAGATGCGCCTCGGCGCGCGCGTAGCTGCGGAAGTCGCGGAGCGTGACGCTCACGACGCGCATGCTCGCCCCTAGGCGTTGAGCCTGATGGGCATGACGAGGTATACGAACTCGCCAGCTTGGGGGACTCGAGTAGTCCGGGCCGCAAGGGACTGATGAGCTTCATCAACAACTCATCGGTGTCGATGCTCTCGAGCCCGTCGCGCAGGAACTCGGGGTTGAAGCCGATCTCGAATGCCTCTCCGTGAAACGGAACCGGGATCGTCTCGCTGGCCTCCCCGATATCGGGGGTCTGTGCCGAGATCGTCAGCTCCCCCTCGCCAAAAGCCAGCTTCAACGGCGTGTTCTTTTGTGCGAGCAAGCTAATCCGGCGGACCACGTCGGCGAGCTCCGTCGTGGAAAGGCGCAGCTCGTGCTCGACGGCCTCCGGTATCAGCTGGCGGTAGTTCGGGAACTGGCCGTCGATCAAGCGAGACGAGAGAACCACGCCATCCAACTCGAAGACGATTTGATTCTGGCCAACGCTCGCCGCCAACTCCGTGCTCTGGGATTGCTGGGCGATACGTGCCAGCTCCTGCAGCGCGCGAGCGGGCACGTTAGCCTCCAGCTCGCCGGCGAGGGGCTCCTGCAGGGTGGTTCGCTTGACACTCAGGCGGTAGGAGTCGGTGGCGACCATCCGCAACTCACTGGCAGCAGCAGAGATCAGAATGCCGGTCAGGACTGGCCTCGTCTCGTCTTTGGAGGCTGAGCGAGCTACGCGTTCGACGGTCTCGACAAAGGCGGCCGCCGGCAAAGCCAAGCGAGACTCCGCAGAGGGATCGGGCAACGAGGGAAAGTCCTCGGTGCGCAGCGTACGGAGATGAAAGACGGCACCCCCGGAGATGAGCTCAACATCCTGCTCCGCGGTGCGGAGCTCCAGGGTGACGGTCTCGGCCGGGAGTGCGCGAGAGACATCCAGCAACAATCTGCCGGGCAGCACCACTTGTCCGGCGCGGGAAACGTCTGCTTGCAGCTGGACGCGCAGGCCGACCTCCATATCGGTTGCCAGGAGCTCCGCGCTGGCATCGGTCGCTGAGATCATCACGCCAGACAACGCCTGGACGGCACTGCGCGTGGAGGCGACACGGGTAACCGTTTGCAACTGTGCGAGCAGCTCCGCAGTGGAGATCGAAAGCTTCATACCAGCAATCTCTCTACTGAAAGAGTTGTCTTAGTAGGGGCTGTGGGAGTGTGGTTTGCGTGCATTGGCGGGCTATGTCGAGCTGATGCCTGTGTGGGGGTTGTGAAGTCTCTCAAGCGGACCGGTCAAGAGGCGCAGCGTTCGAGGGAACGACGCAGGTTATCCACAGCTTCCCGCGCCGCGCCGTCCGCTGCCACTCGCGCTGCGGTACGCCTCCAAGCATGCAGCACGGTTGTGTGGTCGCGCCCGCCGAAGTGTCGACCAATGACAGGTAGCGACTCGTCGGTTAGCTCTCGTGCGAGGTACATAGCCACCTGTCGCGGCCAAGCAATCCGTGCAATCCGTGAGCTGGAGAGTAGCTCGTCGCTTGTGAGCCCGAAGTGCTCGCAAGCAAGCTCTTGGATCTCGACCACCGAGTAGGTTCCCCTCTCGGCTTGCGGATAGAGGCCCGCGAGAACCTCTTCGGCGAGCTGGTTGGAGAGCGGTCTGCCGGTCAGCGAGCTGTAGGCGACGGTCCGGATGAGAGCCCCCTCCAGCGCACGTACGTTGACCACGACGCGGCGTGCCAGCGTCTGGAGAACCTGCTCGTCGTCGAGCTCGATCCCGTCCTGCAGGGCGCGCTTGCGCAGGATCGCCAAGCGAGTGTTGTAGTCGGGGGCCTGGATGTCAGCCACGAGCCCAGCCTCAAAGCGCTCGCGCAGGCGATCTTCGAGGGCTTGGAGGTCTCGCGGGGGACGGTCGGAGGTGAGGACGATCTGAGCGCCGGCTTCGTGGAGGGCATTGAAGGTATGGAAGAACTCCTCCTCGGTCTTGGCCTTGCGCTCGAGGAATTGGACGTCGTCGATCAAGAGCACGTCGGCTCGCCGAAAGTGATCCTTGAAGCCGTCCATCTGGCCGCCCCCGAGGGCCAGGCGGAAGTCGTTGGTAAAGGACTCGCCGGTGGCGCAGCGCAACACCAGCTCGGGGTTGTGATCGGTGAGGAGCCCTGCAATGGCGTGCATAAGGTGGGTCTTGCCGACCCCCGGCGGACCGCAGATGAAGAGGGGGTTATAGGCCTGTCCGGGGAGCTCGGCCACGGTCAGAGCGGCGGCATGGGCAAGGCGATTGGCATCGCCGATGACGAATTGGTCGAAGGTGTAGCGTGGGTTTCCCAATGGAGCCCCCGGGGAGGGCGCTTGCGCTGCGGCGGATGGGGAACCCAGCGAAGGGTCAGCCTGCGGTCCGTCCTGCTGTTCGACGACGGTGATGGAGATTTCCTCGCCGAGGACCGTGGCGATGCAGGTCTGCAGTAGACGACCGAAGCGCTCTCGGATCCACGCGCACGATTGCGGGGAGGCGGCGATGGTGGCCTGTCCGGCTGCCAGCTCGCGAAGTGTCAGGGGCTCGAGCCAGATGCGATAGGTCGGGTCATCCACGGCCCTTGCGAGCTCGCTCCGCACGCGTGTCCAGATTTGATCCAGCTCGACGCTCACGGCAGCGTTCAGCAGCTCCTTCGGGAAGGCAGGTTGGGGGGACCGCTAGATGGGAGGGCCCGCGGAGGGCCCGGCCCGGCGAATATACCCAAAGCTCACCGGCTGCCGCCGGCCCGTTTCGCAATTGGCGAGAAAATTCCCGCGGAGACGGGAGAGCTATACTGACGGGCAAGCCGGGGGTGATTCCCGGCTGCTCGACTAGGCCCACCGGCGGGTCTGTCGATTTCCCAGAGAGCGATAGATGAAGCGCACCTACCAGCCCAAGAAGCGCAAGCGCGCCCGCACGCACGGGTTTCGTGCCAGGATGGCCACCCGCAGTGGTCGACTCATCCTCAAGCGCCGCCGTGACAAGGGGCGCAAGCGCCTCTCGACGTGACGGCGAGATGAAGCAGCGCCCCGCTCGCCGCGGTGGTCAGGGACGCCAGCGTCTCTCGCGCAGTGCGGAGTTCGAGCGCGTCTATCGTCACGGTCGCTCGTCGGCCAACCGTCATCTGGTTCTTTACAGCTTTCCCAATGCGGGCGCGGAGCGTCCCCGGCTGGGACTGTCGGTCTCGCGAAAGGTTGGCGGGGCCGTTGAGCGCAATCGGGTCAAGCGTCTTTTGCGTGAGGCATTCGCGCGGGTCGAGGGGGAGCTGCACGCGGGTCAGGACGTCGTCGTAGTGGCCCGCCCGGAGGCCCGCGAGTTGGCCGAGCGCGAGGGTCTCTCGGGGGTCGACGCCGCGCTCAGCGAGCTCGTCGACCGCGCCGGCCTGCGGCCGGCCGCGGAGCCCGACGTGGCGGTGAGGAGCGCGCCGTCACAATGAACGGGGCTGCCCGCGTCGCTCGCACGGTGCTAACAGCCCCGATTGTGGCCTACCAGCGGGTGCTCTCGCCAGCCCTCCCGCGGCGCTGTAGGTATGAGCCGACATGCTCGCGTTACGCGACACAGGCGATCTGGGAGTACGGCATACTTAGGGGGCTGGTGCTTGCCGGCTGGCGGCTGCTGAGGTGCAATCCGCTGAGCCGCGGCGGCTATGACCCCGTGGAGGCCCAGCGACTTTTTAGAGTTGGCCCGGCGGGCCACACGGCAGATGGCCGGCGCTGAGAGGACCAGAGTGGACGACGTGGTGGAGAGCCCCTTAAGCAATGCTGATTCTCGCGAACATCATCCAGGAAGCGTTCTCCCCGCTGATCAGCTTGTTCGAAGCGATCCTGGTCTTCATCCATGACCACGGGGTAGCAAGTTGGGGCCTCGCGATCGTGCTGCTGACGGTGGTCGTGCGCGCGGTGATGGTGCCGCTGACCTTCAGCCAGTTTCGCTCGATGCGCAAGATGCAGCTCGTCGCACCGGAGTTGAAGGCGATGAAAGAGAAGTACAAGGACGACAAACAGCGCCAGAACGAGGAGATGATGAAGCTCTACCGGGAGAAGGGCGTTAATCCCTTCGCCTCGTGCCTCCCGCTGGTGCTGCAGTTGCCGGTGTTCATCTCGCTTTTCTACATGCTGCGAACCGACCTCAAGAAGCACATCTGCGGGCCGGCGCTGAAGGCGCACGGCATCGTGACGACGAAGGCGATCGAAAAAGCGACGTGCGGCGAATTCTTCCCGCATAATTCGGCCAAGTTCCTGTTCATCCCCGATATCACGGCGAAGGCGACGGGCGTCGTGTTGGTGGTGTTGATCGCGCTTTACATCGCCTCTCAGCTGGGCTCGACGTTGCTGATGAGCGCGAGCGCAGAGCCGAGCCAGCGTTGGATGATGATCGCGCTGCCGCTGTTCTTCGTGGTCATCCTGTTCCGCTACCCCGCGGGACTACTGGTCTATTGGATCACCACGAACCTCTGGACGGTGGTGCAGGGCTACTTCGTCAGACGCAGCATGGGCGCTCCGCCTGCCGCGCTTGCCGGCAGCGGCGTGATCGCGGCCGATGGCGGATCCTCCCCAAACGGTGGCTCGCTGGGTCGGGGCAGCCCAAAGGCAGAGCCGGCGCTGGCTGGCGCAGCTACGTCTGGGGCCATCCCTCCTCCTCCTCCGCGTAAGAAGAAGAAACGCTCGGGTCGCCGGCGATGAGCGAGCCGCCCGTCATCGATGACGACGAGGATCCCGCGGAGCTGCTGGCGGAGCTGCTCAGAGAGATAGTCGATGGCCTGGGCCTCGAGGGCGAGGTGTTCGTGGAGGAGGCGCAGGACGTCCTGCGTGGGAGTATCGAAGGGGAAGACGTCGGGCTGCTGATCGGCCGCCGCGGACAGACGATCGATGCTGTCCAGCACCTCGCCCAGAGGATCGTTTTCCCAGGAGGACAGTCGACGGCGCGCGTAGTGGTCGATGCCGACGGCTACCGTGAGCGTCGCGCCCACGCCCTGCGTGAGGACGCCGAGGAGGCGGCCGAAGAGGCGCTGCGCTCGGGCGAGCCGGTGGAGCTGGCTCCGATGCCAGCCTCAGAGCGGCGGGTGGTGCACGAATATCTATGTGAGCGCGGGGACGTGGAGACCCACAGTGAGGGCGAGGAGCCCGAGCGCTATTTGGTGGTCTCGCCGTCGGCGGCCTGAAGGCGCGCCGATCTCGGCCGCAACCGAATCCAGCGAGCGTTTCACGTTTTACATGACGGTGAAACAATACGGCCGATGACCGACCGACCGCGGGTGGAGCTGACAGACATCGATCGGGGTCTCATCGTCGGCATCTTGATCGGCGAGGGTCATTTTGGGGGCGACGGGAAAAATCCTCAGATCACGCTGCGGATGCATGTGCGCCATGAGGCCCTCTTCCATTGGCTTCAGCGGCGCTTTCCACGAGCCCGTCTCTATGGGCCCTACGGTCACGATGGTCGCAACTACTACCAATGGATGGCCCGCGGAGCGGCGCTGGCAGAGGATGTACTGCCGCTGGTCGAGGCGGTATTGACGGACGAGATCGACGCTCACGTTTCCGATCGCATACGCCAGATGCGGGAGAAGTACGCCGACTTCTTCCGGCGCTATGAACAATGATGAGGGGCCGATCCGGGGGCTGATTGAAGCCTTCCCGCTGACCGTCGGGCAGCGATCGCAGGTCAGGACAATCCTGCAGATGCTTGTGGGCGAGCCCGACGCGCCGACCGCGGTCCGCGACCCGCTGCGCGCCGCGGACGTTCATCTCGCCGACTCTCTGATAGCCCTCGAGCTGGATGTTATTCGGCAGGCCACCCGGATCGCTGACCTGGGCTCGGGCGCCGGCTTCCCTGGCCTCCCGTTGGCCGTGGCGCTGCCCGCGGTAAAGGTCTCGCTGATCGAGAGTCAGCGTCGCAAGTGCCGTTTCCTCGAACGGGTGCTTGTTGCCGCAGGGATCGAGAATGCGAGAGTGGTTTGCTCGCGAGCCGAGGAGTGGCGAGAGGGCTTCGAGACGCATGACGTCGTCATCGCCCGCGCGCTGGCAGCGCAGCCAGTGGTGCTCGAGTACGCGGCTCCGCTTCTTTGCCCAGGCGGGACGCTGGTCGACTGGCGCGGCCGCCGCGACCCCGACGAGGAGCGCGGTGCGACGCGTGCGGCGGCCGAGCTCGGCCTGCAGCAACTGGAGATCCGCCGCGTGGAGCCCTATGCGGAGGCGCGCGATCATCACCTCCACCTCTACACGAAGGTGACGCCGACGCCGCCTCGCTTCCCGCGTCGCGCGGGCGTCGCGCGCAAGCGACCGCTCGGTTGCTAGCTTCCCCCTCTACATGGGCACGGTTTACGCGATTGCCAACCAGAAGGGCGGCGTCGGCAAGACGACGACCGCGGTCAACGTCGGGGCGTGTATCGCGGAGGCGGGCTACGAGACGCTGTTGGTCGACGTCGACCCGCAGGCGAACGCGACTGTCGGGCTCGGCCAACCGCGCAGCCATACGCCGGGGCTCTACGAGGTGCTGGCGGGCGAGAACCCTGTGGAGGAGGCGCTCGTGAGCACGGTGATCGAGGGGCTGACGCTACTGCCGGCAAGCCCGGGGTTGGCCGGCGCCAACGTCGAGCTGCCGCGATTGGAGGGTTTCGAGGGTCAGCTACGGGAGAGCCTGGAGCCGATCAGGGATCGTTTCGAGTATCTCCTGCTGGATTGCCCGCCATCTCTGGGTCCGCTCGCGGTCTGCGCACTGGTGGCGGCGGACCGGGTGATCGTGCCGGTGCAGACCGAGTACTTCGCCTTGGAGGGCCTGGCCGGTCTCCTGGAGACGTTGGAGCTGGTGCGCCGCGAGCTGAATCCACGGCTGACGGTCGCGGGCATGCTGCTGACGATGCACGACAACCGCACTCGCCTGGGGCGGGACGTCGAGCGCGAGGTGCGCGAGCACTTTCGCGAGCTCGTATTCCAGACGGTGATACCCCGCAATGTTCGGGTCGGGGAGGCTCCGAGCTACGGACTGCCGGTAACCCACCACGACCCGCACAGCGCCGGCGCAGAGGCGTATTTCGAGTTGGCAAAGGAGGTCGCAGCTCGTGGCTAGCCCCAAGCGTGGAATGGGACGTGGTCTGGACGCGATCCTCTCGGTCTCACCGCCGTCCGGGGAGCGCGAGGAGTTGCGTGAGTTGCCGCTGGAGTCGATTTTCCCCAACCCAAAGCAGCCGCGGCGGAATTTCGACGAGGCTTCGTTGGTTACGCTCGCCGGGTCGCTGGGGGACCGGGGAGTGTTGCAGCCGGTGCTTGTGCGGCCCAAGCCGGATGGCACGTACGAGCTGATCGCGGGCGAGCGTCGCTGGCGCGCGGCGCAGATCGCTGGGCTGAAGCAGATTCCGGCGCTCGTACGACCTCGCGACGATGCGGAGGCACTTGAGGTTGCGCTGATCGAGAATATGGCGCGGGAGGATCTCAACCCGGTGGAGGAGGCCCGCGCGTGCGCGGCGCTAGTCGAGGAGCTAGGTCTCACTCGTGAGGACGTGGGCCGACGCGTTGGTCGCGGTCGGGTCGCGGTCTCCAACCTGATGCGGCTGCTGGATCTGCCAGACGAGACGCTGGAGCTGCTGGAGCAGGGCACGCTCAGCGAGGGTCACGGCCGCGCGCTGCTGCTTGCAAAAGATCACACCACCCGGCGCCAGCTGTCGCGCGCGGCAGCGGCCGAGGGGTGGTCGGTGCGCACAGTCGAAGAGCGGGCACGGCGCAGTAACGAAGAGACCTCAAGCGGGCACGGGCGCATCGACGAGCGGCCTGCTAGCTCCCGGCGTGCGCACCCCGACCAAGAAGCGGTGGCACAGGAGATCGAGGCGGCTCTCGAAAAGGCGCTGGGCGTCGAGGTGGAGACGCGCGCGGCTGCCGGGGGCAGCTACCGCGTGCAGCTGGCCTTTGACTCGCGCGAGGAGGCGCTTGCGCTCGCCAAGCGCCTCCGTGGTCGAGTGCCCGCTTGATGCGCCTCCGCTCCGCGCTCGGAGGGCTCGCACGCTTGGATCGGCGGACGATAGAATCGGCGCCTGCGGGCGATTAGCTCAGTCGGTTAGAGCGCTTCTCTGATAAGGAAGAGGTCCCTGGTTCGAGTCCAGGATCGCCCATTTCGGGAAAATCCCTTGCCGGGAGGTGGAGTCTGGTTTACACCGCCTTGCGCTCGGCGCGCCGAGCTCGCCGCCGACGCGTTCGATAATGCCGCTAAAGCCCGCGACAGGCCCCGAAACCACTCCATAGGCCTTCAACGGATCTGCTGGAGCGTCACTTCGAGATCGAGCCCAGACCACGCAGTGTCGGCGGTAAGCGCTGGTAGACAAAGTCGCCGTGCTAGCGCGACACACGCTCGATCTCCGAGGGAGAGACCTTGAGCACGAGTCTTCGGACGGAGGCACGCGACCTCGATTGCATCCTCGTCGGTGAATGACTCCACCGAGATGGCACCGCCGAGCAGGCCGCGGTCGGCCATCTGATCAGCGAGTCGGGCTGGGTCATTATCGCGGTCGGTAGCGCGACCTAAGACCTCGGCGAGATTTACGGCCGAGATCGCAGTTCCCCCAGCGATCGCGTCTGCAACGGTCTCAGCACCTGGCTCGTCGTGAAGGTAGGCAAGCAAAGCCGACGCATCAAGGACCGTCGAGGGCACCTACTTGTAGTCCTCCAACTCGGCTTCCCGGCGGCGTTCCGCGAGCAGTCCGTCGACCATCGACTTCCCCGCGAGCGCCGATCCGGCAAGCATCCCGCGGTTCTGGTCCGCCACCGAGCGGAAGGGACGTAGCCTCAGCGATCCGTCCTTCTCAGTGCTCAAGAGCAGACGGCTTCCTGGCTTGAGACCCAGCTCCGAGCGCACCCCAGAGGGAAGCACGACACGACCCCGGTCGCCTACGACAACCAGACGCTCATTGTGGCTCACATCATTAATCTACCACAATCGCCAAATGTCCCATAAATAGTGTTATTCCCACGCGCAGGCGCCACTCGACCTCGACTGGCGCTCACCACGGTCGTGCGGTAGCTTCGAGGTCATGCCGACCGTCGAGTGCTCGTGAGCCGTCGCCCCTTCAAGCCGCTGAACGCCCTCGCGACGCTGGGGGCCGCCGGGCACAACGGCTTCGAGCGCTGGGCCGGCGTGGGGGTCTTCCTCGAGCCATGGATCGGCCGTCGCGCCAGCAACGCGCTGTGGGGAGTCGTGCTGCCGGTCGGCTTCGCGCGCGCAATCCTGGGGGATGATCGCGACGGGCCGCTGTTGGCTTTCAACGCCGGCCTCGCGGTCGCCGGGATGGGCGTGCACTTCGTCGATTGGCCGTGGTCGCGGCGCTGGGGAGTCGTGCCCTGGCTCGACGAAGCGGAGGGTCTCACCCCGGCGCAGCTCCCCGCCTACAACGCGATTCTGTGGCTATGGCTGGCGGGGGGTCTCGGCAGTCTGCTGCTCGAGACCCGCAAGCAGCATCTCAAGTACTCCCTGGCGGGAGTCGCCACGATGCCCCTGCTGCTGGAGTCCGCGCGGCACCACTTCGAGTGGGCCAAGCAGCAGGCCCGCCGCGACCCCTCGCGCTGGAGCGACGCGCTGCTCGACGATCCCGCACCGATCGGCTAGCGATGTCGCCACCGTGGCCCGCCGCTGCTCGTGGCGCCGTCTCGATCACCTTCGACAACCTCGGCGAGGCCGCCGAGCTCGAGCTCGGGCTACGCGACGCGAGCGCCTCGCTTGGCGGTCACTACTCGGTCACGACCGCGCTGCCGATCGTGCTCGCGCTGCTCGCCGATGCCGGCCTGCGGGCGACGTTCTTCGTCGAGGGCATCAACGCCGAGGTCTATCCCGACGCGCTGCGCGCTGTTCGCGAGGCCGGCCATGAGCTCGCCTACCACGCGTGGTGTCACGAGGACTGGTCCGCTCTGTCCGCCGCGGCGGAGGTCGCCAACCTCGACCGCGGTCTGGCCGCGCTGCGCACGATCGGAGTGCCCACACTGGGTCTGCGCCCGCCGGGAGGGCGGCTCAATGCGCGGAGTCTCGAACTGCTCGCAAGCCGCGGCCTGAGCTACTGCTCGCCCGCCGGCAGCGCGTCGGGCATCGACGGGATCGCGGTGCTGCCGTTCGCGTGGCCCGCCGTCGACGTGTTCCACGTGCTGCCCGCATTCGCAGCGCTACGCGCCCATCTCAGCGACAGCGATGAGCCGGGCGGCCCCGAGGCGATCCGCGCCGCGCTGCTGGCGAGCATCGAGACGGCGCTCGCCGGCAAGACGCACACGACGCTCGTGCTGCACACCTGGATGATCGAGCTCGAGCGCGACGTCGTCGCCGACGTGCTCACGCGTCTGCGCCAGGGCGCCGCGCGCGGCGAGCTTTGGGTGGCTCCCTGTTGCGATGTCGCCACCTGGATGCTCGAGCACGCCCCGAGCTTTCGCTCACCGCCCGCCCTCGATCGGACGTCCTGGACTACGCCGGCGTGAGCGCCGTGTGCACGGGAGGGCTCGCACTCACCGTATGGGCAAGCACGCCGTCGGTCATGCTCGGCCACGGCGGCGCCGGACGGCCCAGGTAGAAGCCCTGCGCCAGCGGCGCCCCGAGCCCACGCAGCGTCCGCAGCTCCGCTTCGTTCTCAATGCCCTCCGCCACCAGCAGACTGCCGACGCGGTCGGAATATCCGACCAGCGCGCTTACCAAGGCGGCGCGCTCGCTGTCATGATCGATCCCGCTCACGAGCGATCGATCCAGCTTCAGGTAGCTGGGATGCACCGTGGTGAGCTGACGCAGGCCCGAGTAGCCCGCGCCGACATCGTCGACGGCCAGGCGCGCGCCGCGGGCGCGCAGCGGAGCCATGGCGACGCTGAGCTGGGTGTCGCTCTGCACGAGAGCCTCCTCGGTGACCTCGATGATCAATCCCGAGAGGTCGCCCGGCTGATCCAAGATGCGCAGTGTTCGCCGGTCCAGCAGCACCGGCGCCGAGAGATTGACCGAGAGGCGCATGCCGGCCGGCCGCGCCGCGAACAGCTTCAGCGCTGCGCGCAGGCAGGCGCGCTCGAGCGCATCGCGCTGCCCGAACTCGTCAGCTAGGGAGAACCACTGCAGTGGTCCTCCCGTGTTCCCGTGCCCCAAACGCGCCAGCGCCTCGTAGGCGTGGACCGAGCCCGTGCGCAGATCGACGATCGGCTGAACCGCCATCGTCAGTTCCTCCCCCTCGATCAGGCGCGCCAATGCGCCCCGCGCGCTGCGCTCACCGTGCCCACTGAGTGACTGCCCGACGTAGGTGGAGATCTGGCCGCCGGCACCACTGCGCTTGGCGACCCGCAGCGCGATGTCACCGGCCCGCAGCAGCGCCTCCGCATCGTCGCCGTCGCGCGGTCCCTGTGCGACCCCGACACTCGCCGAGATGCCCCGGAAGTCCTCACCGTCCCGCGGCAGTGCTGCGAGTAGCTGCTCGGCGAGCGGCAGTGCCTCCGCGCCCGGGAGGATCACCGCGAACTCGTCACCGCCGAGCCGCCCCACCAGGCTCGAGGAGTCGACCGTTTCGCGCAGGCGCTCGCCAAAGGCGGCCAAAAGCGCGTCGCCCGCGGCGTGGCCCACGGTCTTGTTGACCATCCCGAAGCCGTCGAGGTCGAGCAGCAGCAGCGAGACCGGAGTCGACGGTCGCGCGCTGCCGGTCGCCTCCTCTAGTGCCGCCCGGAACGCCGCGCGCGAGAGCAGGCCCGTCAAGTCATCGTGGTCGGCATCCCAGCGCGCCCGGCTGAGCAGATAGTTCAGCTCGCGTGTCAGGCGCCCGCTGGTGAGCAGCAGGCCGATCGCCGCGACCGTCAATGCTGCCTGGTCGGCACTGAGGTGGCCTTGACGAACGACCGGCAGCGCAAGTGCGCCGAGCACGACCGTGCGCCCGATCCAATGCACGCGACCGCCGCGAGCCATGACGCCGCTGGCCACGGCCGCCAGCCACAGCACGCTCAGCACCGTCACGCGCTGATCGCCCAGCCCGACGATCAGAACCGCGGCGATACCGGCAAGCGACTCCTCGACCTTCAACCACGACATCGCGGGTGCCGCGAGCTGAACCGTCGCGCTTAGTGTGATCGTGGCGAAGCCCACCATCGCCAGGTCCGGGTGTGCCAGCAGGTCCGGCTGGGTAATCGCGATCGCGAAGCCGGTCAGACCCAAGATCGCGCGCGTGCACGCCGCCGTTCGACGCGCCCGCAGTACGTGATCGTCGGTTGCAATCGGCGACACGAAGCGTCTGTCGGTCGGCCATCGCAAAACTTGACATTTTGGCCAAGAGTCGGACTCCAAATGAGCTAGTTCGTATATATGAACTACAGCGCAGCGCGAGCGCCGGTGCGATAGCGTAATCGCGGGGATCGAGATGGCCGGTCGGCTGACCTATACGAGTGGTGGCATCGACTCTGCGGCCCACGTGGAGTTCGAGCGATGCCTACACGCCGCGCGCGCCGCCGAGCCTCCGCCATGGCCGCACCTGATCGATGGTCGCACCCACGTCGAGGGCCCGGTTTTCAAGCGCGTCGACCCGGCGCGGATCGATTGCCTCGCCAGCCGCGCCCACGAAGCGCCACCGCAGACGACGGCACTGGCAGTAGCCGCCGCCGCGCGCGCGCGGCGGGAGTGGCGGCGCACCCCCTACCGTGAGCGTCTGGACCGGCTCGCAGCGGTAGCTCGCGCGCTCGCCGATCGTCATCTGGAGATCGCCGCGGTCATGAGCCTCGAGACGGGCAAGAGCCGGATCGAGGCGATCGTCGAGGTGCAGGAGGCGGTCGAGCTGATCGAGACCTATTCGGAGGAGATGGAGCGGCACGAGGGATTCGTGCAGCCACTCGCCAGCTTCACAGCCGAAGAGCGCGGCACCGAGACGCTCAGGCCCTATGGCGTATTTGGCGTGATTGCCCCTTTCAACTTCCCGCTCGCGCTCACCGTGGGTATGACCGCGGCCGCGCTGATCGCCGGCAACACCGTTGTCGTTAAGCCCTCCGAGGAGACACCTTGGACGGGCGCCCTGCTGGGCGAGGCGATGTCGGCCGGCGAGCTGCCCGCCGGCGTCTTTAACCTGATCCACGGTGGGCCGCAGACAGGACGTGCCCTGGTCGAATCGACGGTCGACGGGATTGCCTTCACGGGCTCCGCCGAGGTCGGGCGGCAAATCGCGCACCGTCTCACGGACGGGCCCTACGCGCGCCCCGCACTCACCGAGATGGGGGGCAAGAACCCCACGATCGTGGGTGCCAGCGCCGATCTCGAGCGAGCCGCCGAGGGTCTTGCCCGCGCCGCCTTCGGACTCTCCGGGCAAAAGTGCAGCGCCTGCTCGCGCGCGATCGTTCTCGACACCGTCCACGACGCCCTGATCGAGCGGCTGAGCTCGTTCATCGCGTCACTTCCGGTTGGCGATCCGGCAGAACGCGAGACGTTCCTCGGTCCGGTCGTCAACGCGCGCGCCCATCGGCGCTTCGTAGACAGCGTGCAAGAGGCCCGTGCCGCCGGGAGCGTCGTGGTCGGTGGCGGTCTGCCACGCGCAGGCGGTTGGTTCGTGGAGCCGACCGTTGTGTGTGAGCTGCCTCTGGGACATCCGCTGACCCGCCACGAGCTGTTCTTGCCGTTTCTCACCGTCACGCGGGTGGCGACCTTCGAGCAGGCGCTCGCCGAGGCCAACGCGACCGATTACGGGCTCGCCGCTGGAATCTTCAGCGCGGACGAGCGCGAGGTGGAGCTGTTCCTCGACGAGGTGCAGGCCGGGGTGCTCTATGTCAATCGCCGCGCCGGCGCCACGACCGGCGCGTGGCCGCGCACACAATCCTTCTGCGGCTGGAAGTCCAGCGGCACAACCGGCAAGGGCGGCCTCGGTCCTTACTACCTGCCGCAGTTCATGCGCGAGCAGAGCCGCACGGTGGTCGGCTGATGCGCACCGCTCCGCGCATGGCGGTGTCGCTGGAGGAGTACCGCGGACGTCTCGCCAAGACGCGGCGCTGGATGCACGAGAACGATGTCGATCTGCTCGTGCTCAACCAGCCCGAGCACTACAACTGGCTCTCCGGCTACGACCCCACGAGCGTCTTCTATCACCAGTCGCTGATCGTTCCCGCCGCCGCGGAGCCACTCACATTGATCTGCAACAAGGCCGAGCTGGCGCTTTGCGAGGAAACCTGCTGGGTGTCCGACGTACGGGTGGTGTGGACGCACGAAGATCAAACCGCGCGGACGCTCGAGGTCTTGCGCGAGCGCGGGCTGCTCGGAGCGCAGCGCGTCGGGGTGAACCTGATGAGCTATCACCTGCGTCCCCGCTACGCCTTCGAGCTGCGCGAGGCGCTGGCGCCGTCCGAGCTCCTCGACGTCACGGCGGCGCTGGACGATCTGCGCCTCGTGAAGAGCCCCGCCGAGATCGAGTACCTGCGCCGCGCCGCGCACATCGCCGACGTCGGCGTGCGCGCCGGCATCGAGACGATCCGCGCGGGTGTCAGCGACCGCGACGTGATGGCCGCGATCCAGTACGCCGTCGCCGCGGCGGGCGGCGAGTTCCCGGCCTACCCGTTCCTCGTCGACGCGCGCGGCACCTTGCACGGGACGCCGATCGGCAAGGTGCTCACAGCGGGGGACACCGTCTACATGGAGGTCAGCGGCGTCGCGCGTCGCTACCACTGCAACATCTCGCGTACCGTCGCCCTCGGCGAGCCCTCGGCGAAGCTGCGCGAGCTGTACGCCGTTGTCAAGGAGGGGCTCGATCGAGCCACCGACGCGCTGCGGCCGGGGGTCAGCGTGCGCGAGATAGTTGAGCTCGTCGCCGTGCTGCAGAGTGGCTACGAGGGCAACACCTGGGGCCGCTTCGGCTTCAGCATGGAGATCGCCTATCCGCCGATCTGGATCGGCGGCCTGAGCCTGATGCGCGGTGACGAGCACGTGCTCGAGCCCGGGATGGTGATCACGATGGAGCCCGGTCTCTCCTACGCCGACGGCGCGACGATGATGTTCGGCAACAATGTGCTCGTCACCGCGGGCGACCCCGAGGTTCTCAACGACGTGCCCACCGACCTGATCGGCAGATAGCGCCATGTCACCCCAACGCGACACCGTGCACTGGTACGCCGGACCAACCACTTTCTATCGCGCCCCGCACTGTGAGCCGCACGACCTCGCCGCTGGCTCGGTCGCCGTGCTCGGAGTGCCCCTCGACTCGTGGACCCTCGGCCGCAACGGCCAGCGTTATGCACCGCGTGCGATCCGTGAGGCATCGCTGTATCTCGCCGGCTACTACGGTCTGCAGCCCGAGCCCACCGGCTATGTGGATGTCACCAGCGGCGAAGTGTGGACTGTGCCCGAGCGTCCGCGTCTATTCGATGTCGGCGACGTGCATTTGCACCAGGGTGACGTGCAGGCTCAGATCGAGGCGATCGCCGCCCCGGTTGCGGAGATCGTGCAGCGCGGCGCGATGCCCGTCGTGTTGGGCGGCGATCACTTCGTTCCCTACCCCTCTTTCCTCGGCTTCGTGCGTGGCCTGCGGACGCGCCAGCCCGGTGCCAAGGTCGGGTTTCTGAACCTTGACGGTCATTTCGATCTCTGGGATGAGTTCCGTGACATGGGGCGCTACAACCACGGCACGTTCGCGCGGCGCATCAGCGAGCACGAGGCCGTCGGCAACATGGTCTGGTGGGGCCTGAACGGAACCAACATCCTCGAGCCCGAGCAGCTGGAGCTCTGTCGCGACCGCGGCTTTGCGGCTTACACGGTCTCCTCAATCCGCCGGCGGGGAGTTCAGCAGACGATTCGCGAGGCGCTGGAGATCGCCTCGCAGGGCGTGGATCACCTCTACGTAACCTTCGACATCGACGCCACCGACGGTGCCTTTGCGCCCGGGACGCACAGCATCGTGCTCGACGGTCTCACCGCCGGTGAGGTACTGGAGGCGCTCGGCGTCGTGGCCGAGCACGAGCTGCTGGGGGCCTTCGACGTCTGCGAGATGATCCCCCAATACGACGTGGGCGGCGGGCGCACCGCTCGCTACGCCGCGCACGCGATCCTTTCCGTCATCGGCAGGCGGGTGCTCGACTCGCAGCCCGCTTTCGACAGGGAGACGCTGGCTTCCGTATTCCGCTAGTCGGGAGCAATTCGCCCGAACTTCGAATCGTTCAGCCGATTGCGCTTGCAGGGGTTGACGTCCGCCAGCTCGAAGACCTAGACTCGCAGAGGAATTGTGAGGGTTGAGGGGGCCCGTCGCAACTTGCAGGGGCGCGGGGCCCATGCCTGCCAATCGAGTGGGGAGGGTGGTAGGGAGATGGCTACTACGGAGGCGATTCATCACCGCCAGGCGTCCGGTCTCGTGCGGGAGGGCAGGCCAAGCGACGGTGCGCTCTTCAACGTCCTGGGCACGACGCTTGGCCCGGTGATCGGGTGGATCCTGTTGTACGGGCTGCCCTTCTATCCCGGGGCTAACGTGCTGCTTGCGACCACGATCGCATTCGTATGTTGCATCGGCCTGAACGTCGTCTACGCGCTGTTCGCGGCGAGCATGCCGCGCTCGGGCGGCGACTACGTCTTCATCAGCCGCACCTTCTCTCCGCTCGTCGGCTTTGCTGCCAACGCCAGCTTCATGTTCTGGCTGGCCTTCTACATTGGAACCGCCGGCTCCTACATCGGCTCGCTCTCGTTGGCGACCGTCTTTCGCGAGCTCGGCTACTGGACCGGCGACTATCACCTGCAGACGTGGGGCAACTGGTTCAACACGCACTGGGGCCGCATGATCTCCGGGCTCGTGTTGCTGGCACTGCTCGTCTACCCGGTGCTGCTCACCAGCCGCCGCGGCCTGCGTCGCTACTTCCGTTTTCAGCGCTGGGTTTTCTACTTCTGCGGCGTGACGTTGCTCGCCACGGCGATTGCGCTGGCTGTCATGTCCCACGGCGCCTTCATCGGCGCCTGGGATCACTACGTGCGCGCCTTCTCCCCCCACACCCCGCATTCCTATTCGCTGATCCTCGCGACCGGCGGGCCACACGGGGCGTTCAGTTTTCACCAGTCGCTGCTCTCCGCGACTTGGCCCTACTACGTCTCCTCATTCCTGCTGATGTCCGCCTTCTGGGCCGGCGAGCACCGCACCGGTCTGCGCTCCCACGTGATTGGCATCATCGTGCCGTTCGTGATCACGTTCTTCGTGATCATTGTCATTCTGCAGCTCGCGCTCTCGGCGTTTGGGACCGACTTCCTCTCCGCGCTCGGCAACACCGAAGCGACCAAGTACGGGTTCGAATCGATCCCCTACTTCATCGAGTTGCTCGGAGCTTGGACCGGACCCGCTGTCGGGATCGTCCTCGCGATCGGGTTCGGTGCGTGGCTGTGGCAGTACGTGCCGGCATTGACGATCCTCGTCACGCGCAGCATGCTCGCGTGGTCGTTCGACGGCATCATGCCCGAGTGGTTGGGGCGGGTCGATGACCGTGGGAATCCGGTAAACGCGACGATCGTGACGACAATCATCGCGATCGGGCTGCTCGCGCTTTACTCGTTCACCTCGTTCTTCTCGGTCATCACCGCGCTGCTCGGATTCACGATCACGTTCATCGTCGCCTGCATCGCGGCGATCGTCTTCCCATACAAACGCCGTGATCTGTTCGAGGGCTCGCCGGGCGATGTGCGCGTGGCCGGCGTTCCCCTGCTTTCGATCGCCGGCGTTGTGGGCGTGATCGGGTTGGGGATCATGACCTACGTGCTGCTCACCGACCCGGCCTCTGGCACCAGCTGGGCCCATAACCGCAGCGAGGCGATAGCGATGCTCGTTGCGCCATTCGTCGCCGCGATCATCTACGGCATCTCGTGGTGGGTCCGCAAAGACCAGGGCATCAATCTCAGCACGGTCATGAAGGAGCTGCCCGTAGAGTGAGCGCATGAGGAACTGGCGCAGGGGGCGCGGTGCGGACACACGGCGCCTGTTCTTCGCCACCGACCTGCACGCTTCGGAGGCGTGTTTTCGCAAGTTCCTGGCGGCCGCGCGCGTCTACGAGGTCGACCTGCTCGTGCTCGGCGGCGACGTCATGGGCAAGGCGCTCGTGCCGCTCGTGGAGGACGCTCCCGGGTGCGGCGTGCGGCGCGGCCTGGCCCCCGACGCATCGCTGCTGCAAGATGGCGCCGAGGTCGAGGCTGTCATCCGGCGGGTCGCCGACGAAGGCAACTACGCCGTGCGCGTCTCGCGCGAGCGCGCGCAGCAGCTGGCGGCCGATCCGCAGGAGCTGCACGTCGAGCTCACGGCACAGGCTCGCCGCCGCATCGAGGCATGGGCACGACTCGCGGAGGAGCGCCTGGCGGAGAGCGGTACGCGGTGCTACGTGACCGGCGGTAACGACGACCCCGAGGAGGTACTCGAACCGCTGCGGCGAGGTGGCGACTCACCGCTGGTCTTCTGCGAGGGCGAGGTCAAGGAGCTCGGCGAGGGGATCTCGATCCTCAGCCTCGGCTACAGCAATCACACGCCCTGGAGAACTCCGCGCGAGCTCTCCGAGGAGGAGCTGCTGAGCCGTATCCAGGCGCTCGCGAGCCAGGCTCGCGATCCACGGCGGACGATCTTCAATCTACACGTGCCGCCGATCGGCACCGGGTTGGATCGCTGCCCGGAGCTCGACACGAGCAGCGACCCGCCCACGGTGGTACGCGTAGGCGGTGAGGTCCAGTACTTCGACGCCGGCTCCACCGCCGTGCGCGAAGCGCTCGAGGAGTACCAGCCGTTCCTGAGCCTCCACGGACACATCCACGAGTCGCGCGCCGCCACGCGACTGGGCGCCACGCTCGCCATGAACCCGGGCAGCGAATACTCGACCGGTACGCTCAAAGGAGCGATCGTGACGCTCGATGTCGAGCGTCCCTCATTCCAGTTCACGACCGGCTAGATGTCCTCCATCGATGCGTCACCCGCAGGCTCGGCAGGCGCTCGCGCCCGCGAGCTGGTCGCCCTGGGCGCCGAGCGGGGAATACAGCTGCGCGTGCTCGGCGGCGTTGCGATCGCGCTGCGCGCCGACCCCCAGACGCCTTTCGCGCTGCTGCGCGCCGCGAACGATCTGGACCTCGCGGTCCTCGAGGGCGAGGGACGCCGCGCCGGTGAGGTTCTGCTCGACAGTGGCCTTGTCGCGCTCTCCGAGCGCTTCAATGCGCTACACGGCCACCGGCGGTTGGTGTTCGTGAGTGCCGCGGATGCCGCGCTGAAGGTCGACGTCTTCGTGGGCGACCTCGAGATGTGCCACACCGTTCCGCTGCGCCAGCGGCTGGCGTGCGACCCACTGACGCTCACGCCGACCGACCTCTTGCTCAGCAAGGGTCAGATCGTGCGGCTCACCGCCAAGGATCGCCTTGACTTCTACTGCCTGCTGTGGAACCACGAGGTCGGCGCCAGCTCTGAGCAGACGCACCCAGGCGTCATCGACGTGGATTACATCGCGGAGCTCTGCGCGCGCGACTGGGGCTGGTGGCGCACGCTCGGCGCCAACCTCGATACATGCCGGCAAGCTCTGCCAGAGACGCCGCTGGCGGATCGGGACCGCGAGCTAATCGCCGCGCGGCTGAACGCCCTCGAGCAGGCGCTCGCGGTGGCCCCCAAGTCGTTGCGCTGGCGCGCGCGCAGCCGGGTTGGCGAGCGCGTGCGCTGGTATGAAGAGCCCGAGGAAATCGAGGGGCCCACAGTGCCTGCCGCCGGCGCCGTGGGCGCGCCGCCAGAGTGACTCACAGCTCGTGGGCGATCGCGGCGGCGATGCCCGCCACCATCGCCTCGAAGCACCGCTCGCCGAGACGCGCATCGACCATCCGCGCATCGAGCACGACGCCGGTCGCGGGCACCGCGTCGGATGGCGTCGGCAGCACGTCATAGCCCCGGCGCGGCCTGAACGCGACCGGCGCTGGCGGCGCGCCGACCAGCGCAGGCGCCAGATGGCGCATCACCGCGGTCTCGAGCCGTCCAGCGTGATCCTCCGGCCACAGCGCCGATCCCTCCGGGAAGAGCTCGGTAGTGAGCTCCTCGCCGAGGTAATCCCAAGGCGCTTCGAAGAGCAACGCGCGGGCCTGCGCCGCCTGCTCCAGGGGCTCTCGCAGCGCGTCCCACAAGACCGCCGCGTTCTCCATGTGCCAGGAGATCACGACCAGTGTGCGCGCGCCCGCGCGCACGGCGCCCTGTGCGAGCGCGCTCACACTTGCCAGCAGCGCGCCCAGCGTCAGCGTGGGCACCGGGAACCCGTCGCCGCCGCCGGTGCGCGGGCGCGAAGGCGCGCCGAAGGGGAGAGTCGGCAGCACCAGCGCGCCGGTCCGCTCGCCGACCGCGCGGCCGATCCGCTCGACGATGATCGAGTCGGTCGCCAGTGGCAGGTGCGGGCCGTGCTGCTCGAAGGCGCCGACCGTGAGCAGCAGCGGGGCGCCATCTCGCAGGCGCTCGCTGAATGCCGGCCAGGGAAGCTCGGCGGCGTTCACGCCGCGATCATCTCAGATCGCGTCTCCGGCGCGGCGCGGGGCGGGGGCCCAGGCAGGGCGATGCCCAGCAGGCCCGAGAGGATCAGCAGCAGCCCGAGCAACTGCAGCGCGCTCGGCCGCTCACCGAAGATAAGCACCGCCAGGCACATCGAGCCGAGTGGCTGGATGCTCAGCACGATCGAGGTCACCGCCGCCGGCAGGAGCGGCAGTGCCCGCGTGATCAGCAGCCAACCCAGCACCTGCGAGCCCAGTGCGAGCAACACGAGCCAACCCGCCGAGGGCCAGCTCGGCACGAGCTGCGCTTCCCCCACCGCCAGCCCGATGACGATCGCGCTCACCGTGGCGGTGAGCGTCGCGAGGAACAACGGCTCGGCGGTGTTGCGCGGCCCGCGACTGCCGGCTCGCAGCAGCAGCAGACAGATCGAGTAAGTCGCGCCGGTCAACAGGCCAAACAGGCCTCCGACTGAAGGATTACTGCCGTAGGCGCTCTGCTCGAGAATCCCCGAGATCAGCAGTACTCCCGCCAGCGCCAGCGGCAGCGTGATGAGGACTCTCCGGCCGGGACGCTCGGAGAGCACCACCCACGCGATCAGCGGCAGAAAGACGATCTGCAAGTTGCCAAGCACGGTCGCAAGCCCGGCCCCGAGATCCTCGATCGAGTGATGCCAGAAGATCAGGTCGAGCGCAAGGAACACGCCCGCGGCGCCAGCCAGCATGGGCCGCCGCTCGCCGCGCTCGCGCTGGCTTATCCGCCTGTCGCTCGTGACCCGCTCCCCGCGCTCTCCGATCGGCCGCCGCGCGCGCTCCCGCCAGGCGATCGCGGCGAGGACCGGCAGGGCGTAGAGGCAGCGGAAGATCGCCGCCGTCGCCGGCGTCGCACCTGAGGCCTTCACCAGGATCGCCGAGAAGGAGATCGCCAGTGCAGCGATCACCGCCAGCGCGAGCGGGCTCGCACCGACCCGTGCTCGCACATGCTGCAGGACGCGCACAGCAGTCCACGTTACCTTTACTGCCGACCGGCGTCGAGCCGGCTACCTGGACATGGACGAGCCTTCGACCAATCGCGACACCTCGGATGACCGGGATGGACGCGCGCTCTATGAGCGCGCCCTGCGATGTCTGCCGGGAGCCAACTCGCGGACCACGGTATTCGTGCCGCCGCATCCCCCGTATGCGCTGCGCGGCCAGGGTTGGCGTGTGTGGGACGTCGACGGGCATGAGCTGCTCGACTTGCAGTGCAACTACGCCTCGCTCGTCCACGGGCATGCCTTTGCGCCGATCGTGCAAGCTGCCGGGCGGGCACTCGCGGAGGGTTCTGCGTTTGGGCTTCCGACCGCCGCAGAGGTGGAGCTGGCCGAGCGGCTGGCCGAGCGCGTGTCCTGGGCGGAGCGCTGGCGCTTTGCCGGCTCGGGCAGCGAAGCGGTAATGATGGCGGTGCGCGCCGCGCGCGCGGCCACCGGCCGGGACGGGATGCTGCGCTTCGAGGACTGCTACCACGGCAGCTGGGACGCCGTTGTGGCACGCGGTGCCCGCGGCGTGCCGGCCGGTGCGCAGCGCGATGTGCTGACGGTTCCGGTCGGTGACGAGCGCGCGCTGCTCGCGGCGCTGGAGGAGCACGGCGAGCGCCTCGCGTGCGTGCTGCTCGACCTAATGCCCAACCGTGCCGGCCTGCGGCCGGCGACGCCGGCGTTTGCGGCCCTCGTGCGCGAGCAGACCGAGCGCCGCGGCATCGTGTTGATCCTCGACGAGGTCATCACCTTCCGGCTTGCCTCCGGGGGGCTGCAAGCGCTCTACGGGATCGAGGGGGATCTCGTGGTGCTCGGCAAGCTGATCGGCGGCGGCCTGCCGATCGGCGCGATCGGCGGGCGCGCGGCGCAGATGGAGGTCTTCGACCCGCGTCGCGCCGACGCCGTCGCCCACGGCGGCACGTTCTCGGCCAACCCCGTTTCGCTGCACGCCGGGCTGGCGGCACTCGAGGCGCTCGACGGGGCGGCGATCGCCCGCATCAACGAGCTCGGCGCGCGCCTACGCGCCGGTCTCGAGGAGCTCGGCTACACCGTGACCGGCCGCGGCTCGCTACTCAAGGTCCACGTGGAGGATCCCGTCGAGTTGTGGTGGCGGCTCTACAGCACGGGGGTTCTGATCGCGCTGGGCGGGCTGATGTGTCTCTCCACGCCGATGGGTGATGCCGAGATCGATCGCGCGCTCGCGGCATTCGCGCGAGCCTTGCATTGACGATGCCCGGCCCCTCGGTATGTGTGATCGGCGCCGGCGCCACGGGACTTGCGAGCGCGCTTGCGCTCACCCGGCGCGGCGCGGGGAAGGTGACGGTGCTGGAGGCCCATCACGTTGCATCCGGCTCCTCGGGGCTGTCGGTGGGGATCGTCGAGACCCAGTACGTGACGCCATTGGACATCGAGTTGCGTGTGCGCTCGATGGCGCTCTTTGACGAGCTCGAGCGCGAGCACGGCCTGCGGATCGTGCGCAACGGATACCTGCGACTCGCGCGCACGCCCGCCGAGCTCGCCGCCTTCGAGGAGAGCGTGCGCATCCAGCACGCGCTCGGTGTGCGCGACGCGCGGGTGCTCGATCGTGCGACGCTCGCGCGGGTCGTTCCCGACCTCGCGGTCGCGGACCTCGCTGGGGGGCTCTTCGGTCCCAGCGACGGGTTCCTCGACGGCTACCTCTACTGCGGGCTGTTGGCCGAGCTTGCGACCGCGGGTGGCGCACAGATCCACAGCGGCCACGCGCTGCTCGAAGCGAGGGTCGCCGCGGGCGAGCGCTGGTGTTTGCGGACCAGCGGCGGAGAGTTCTCGTGTGAGTACGTCGTCAACGCGGCCGGACCGTGGGCGGCGCGGGTCGCCCGACTGCTGAATGTGCCGATGGCACTCTCGCCCCAGCGCCATCAAGCCGTCGCGGTGCTACTGCCGCACGAGCTCTCCTACACGATGCCTTCGGTCACGGACTACACGCCCGGCACCGGCAGCGCGGGCCTGTACTTTCGCCACGAGCGCCCCGGGCAGTTGATCGCCGGCATTCATACCGAGGAGGCGCTCGGCGCGGACTGCGACCCCGACGACTTCGCGCGCGGCGTCGATCCCGACTTCCTGGAAGCCGTGGCGGAACTGCTCGCGCTGCGCCTGCCGACGCTCTCGGGGGCGCGCCTCGCACACGGCTGGGCGGGCCTCTACCCCGTTAGCCCCGACGGCCTGGCGCAGGTTGGGCCCGCGCCGGGTCGTCCGAGCGTGATTCTCGCCGGCGCCGCCGGCGGCTCAGGTATCCAGCTCTCGCCGGTCCTCGGCGAGCTCGTCGCCGACTGGATCCTCACGGGCGCCCCGCGTGCGATCGCGGACGCCATGCGCCTCGCTCCGGAGCGCTCGGCGAGCGAGGCGAGCTCGAAGGGCCCCCCGCGTCCCGCGCCGTACTCGATAGCCTGGCGGCCTCCGATTCGTGGAATCCAACAGAAAGCCCTGACGAGCATGAACTCGCCCTCCGAGCCGGTGATCCTCGCTGCGGTGCGCACCCCCGTGGGGCGCTATGGCGGTGCGCTCTCTGACATACGCCCCGACGATCTCGCCGCGATCGCGCTGCGCGCCGTCGTCGAGCGGCTGCCCGCCCTCGACCCCGCCGAGATCGAGGAGGTCTACCTCGGTTGCGCCAACCAGGCCGGCGAGGACAACCGCAATGTGGCTCGTATGGCGCTGCTGCTCGCCGGCCTGCCACAGGAGATTCCAGGCGTAACCGTGAACCGCCTGTGCGCCTCGGGGCTATCGGCGGTCGTCTGCGCTTGCCAGGCGATTCGCGCGGGCGAGCTCGAGCTCACGCTGGCGGGCGGCGTGGAATCGATGAGTCGCGCGCCGCTGGTGCTCGCAAAGGACGCCAAGCCCTTCGCGCGAGGCGACCGCACGCTCTACGACACCACGATCGGCTGGCGCTTCCCCAATCCGCGGATGGCCGAGCTCTTCCCGTTGGAGAGCATGGGGGAGACCGGTGAGAACGTCGCCGAGCGCTGGGGCGTCAGCCGCGCCGACCAAGACGCGTTCGCGTTGGAGAGCCAGCGCCGCTGGGCCGCCGCCGATGCCGCGGGGCGCTTTGACGAAGAGCTCGTTCCGGTCGGCGAGCTCGCGCGAGACGAGCATCCCCGCCCGCAGTCCACGCCGGAGGCGCTCGCGAAGCTCCGCACGGTGTTCCGCGAGGGGGGCACAGTGACCGCCGGCAATGCCAGTGGCGTCAACGATGGCGCCGCCGCGCTGGTGATCGCATCGTCCGCGGCAGCCGAGCGACTCGGGATCGAGCCGCTGGCGCGCTTTGTCGGTTCGGCCGCCGCGGGCGTCGATCCGCGGGTCATGGGTGTCGGGCCGATCCCGGCGGTGCGCAAGCTGCTCGCCCGCACCGGTACCGCCGTTGAGGAGCTCGACCTCGTGGAGCTCAACGAGGCGTTCGCGTCGCAGAGTCTCGCCGTGATACGCGAGCTCGGCCTCGATCCCGCGCGCGTCAACGTCAACGGCGGCGCGATCGCGATCGGCCACCCGCTGGGAATGAGCGGCGCGCGCCTGGTGGTGAGCCTCGCGCACGAGCTGCGCCGTCGCGAGGCGCGGCTCGGCCTCGCCACGCTCTGTGTGGGCGTCGGGCAGGGCCAGGCCGCGCTTTTTGCGCGCTAGCGCGGGCGTTTTACCCGAGGGCTGGCGCTGAGCCGCGCGCGGCGGGCGGATTGCCGCTCGTCCAACAGGGCTAAGGCAACCGCGGGTCGCTGCCGATGATGGCCTCGTGACGCTCCGTCCTCGCCTCCGTTCGATGTCGACGCCGGTCCGCGGGCTTGCCCTGGCGCTGCTGAGCCTGCTCGCGTGGGCGGCGCTCGCGCTCGGCCCGACGATCGCGCCCGCCGGCGCGCTCGTGGTCGAAGCCGAAGGAGGCACGGTAAAAGTCGGCACACTGCCGCGCAGCGTCGATCTGATTCACGCCAGTCGCGGTATTACCCCCTTCGGCGAACCCTTCGAAAATCTCGGTGTGTTCCAGTTCGCGAACCCCAAAGGCAATCCGATCTTGCCATCAAGCCACACGTACGCGATCTACTGGGATCCGACCGACAACTATCACGGAGACTGGCAGGAAGCGATCGACATCTTCTTCCAGCGAATGGGCGCCGCGAGCGGTGATCTCGACAACGTCTTCGCCGTCGACGGTCAGTACACGGACAAGGCCGATCAGCACGCGTCCTACGCCACGACCTTCATGGGCGCCTACGCCGATACGAATCCCTATCCAGCAGAAGGCTGCAAAGATCCGCACCCGCTAGAAGGTCTCACTCGCCCAAACCTCAAGCAGGCCGCGATTACGTGTCTCACCGACGCCCAGGTTCAGGCGCAGTTGAAATTCTTCATCGCCCACCACGAACTGCAGACGGGGATGGGCACGATCTTCTATCTGCTGACACCTCCGGGTGTGACAGTGTGCCTCGACAAAGGCGGCACGGAAGGCCACTGCTCGGACTACAGCAACTCGATCAAAAGCTATGAAAACAGCTTCTGCAGCTATCACTCGGACATCAACCCCACCGATTCCGAAAGCGGTGACGGGAGCACGATCCTCTACGCCGTGATCCCGTGGACCGCCGGCGGACTTGCCGACGGGCATCTTCCCCCCGAAGATCAGACCCCCGCCTACGATTGTCAGGACGGCGGCTACAACCCGGCGAGTAAACCGGCGATCGAGGAACACGAGGAAAAGCAGGAAAAGACCAAAAAGCAGAAAGAAGAAGAAGAAAAAACTGAAAAGACGCTCAAGGAAAAGGAAGCTCAGGAAAGGCAGGAACTCCTCGAAGGCCCCCACGAGGAGGAGCCCAACCAGAGCACGACTGTCGGTCCGGACGGCTACGCCGACACCGGTCTCGCGGACCTCATCATCGGCCAGATCGCTGTGCAGCAGCAGAGCATCGTCACCGATCCGCTGCTAAATGCCTGGCAGGATCCCAGCGGCAAAGAGATCATCGATGAGTGTCGCAACTACTTCGCCTTCGGCGGCCAGGGAGGCAGTGTCACGGCCAGCGAAGTGACTGGTGCCGGCACGCTCTATAACCAGTCGATCGAGGGCGGGCACTACTACCTCAACGACGCCTTCAGCCTCGCGGCCCTGGAGCTTCCCTACCCCGAGATTCCCTGCACCGGTGGCCTCAGCCTGGCTCCGCAGTTCACCTCGCCCAATCCGATCGCCGCGGGCGAACTCGTCGCCTTCGACGGCATGGAGTCAAACATCTCCTTGGACTGGGGCACCGAATACTCGCCCACTGCTGAACCCGAACCGACTTACGCCTTCTACAAGTGGAACTTCGGCGACGGATCCCCCGAAGTCACCGGCTACGCCCCCGGCTCTCCCCCCGGCAACCCCCCGACGACGCTTTGCGAAGTGCCGTGGAAGGCCCCCTGCGCCTCGAGCACGTTCCACTCCTACCAGTACGGTGGCACCTATGAAGTCACGCTAACCGTGACCGACACGGGTGGCAACACGGCGAGCGTGACTCATCAAGTCACGGTTTCGGGGCCCCCGCCCCCAGCTCCGGCCCCGCCGGCTCCTCCCGCGCCTCCGGCGCCGGGCGCCGGCGCCACCCCGGGTGTCGCGCCGCAGGGCGCGACGACTGGGTCGGGCTCCTCCGGAACCACCACCGCGACGCTCCCCGGCCCCGTCGCGAGCGCCGCGGCCGTCGCGAGCTCGCTCAAGCAGGTCTCGCGCGCCGGGCTGGTCGTCAACTACAAGGTCAACGAGCAGGTCGCCGGCCGCTTCGAAGTGCTGCTCGCCGCCACGACCGCGCGAAGCCTCGGCATCGCCGGCCACGTGGCGAGCGAACTGCCGGCCGGAACCCCCAAGTCGCTGGTGATCGGCCAGGCGCTGCTCGTCACGACGAAGGGCGGTCACAGCTCGGTGCGGATCAAGTTCTCAAAGCGCATCGCCAAGCGCCTGCGTCGCGCCAAGAAGGTCACGCTGATGCTGCGCCTGCGCGTGCGCAATGCTTCCAAGAGCCCGGTCTTCACGACCGTCTTCAGCACCGTCAATCTGCACCGCTGAGGCCTCGCGAAGGCGCGAGGCGCTAGCCCAGCCCGTCCGGCTCCTCCGATTTCCCGCGTTGCGGTCGGCTAGAGCCCCGGCCAGTGGCGCGCGACGAAGCCCGCGTTGGAGCGGATATCGGGCTGCCAGCGCGAGGCGAACTCGCCGCTGCGCCCCACCGTGTCGTAGCGCATCCAGCGGCCACCGATATTCACGTACATGTAGACGTGGCCCGCGTTCGCGTAAACCGTGATCCACTTGCCCGGCCCCGGCGCGCCCCAGCTCTCGAGCGTGCCCGAGGTCTCCGGCGCGCTCAGCAGGCCGCCGGCCGCCAGCGCATAGCTGACCGAGCCGGAGCAGTCGTAGGAGTTGGACACGAACGAGGCATGGCCCCCGCCGAACACATAGGGGAAGTCGGTGATCGCGTTCGCGCCCGCGATCACGCGCTGCACGACTTCCGGAACCCCCTGGGGGATCGCGAGCTGGCCGTTGCCGCCGATCGAATCGCCCCCGGGGACGATCGACGTCGTCGCCGCTTCCTGCTTGCGCGCGGCGCGTTCGACGGCGTGCATCTGCTGTAGCTCCGCGCGTACTTCGGAGTTCGACGGCGCGCCCGGCGCCACGACTTCTTCGGCGGCCTTGCTCGGCTTGCTCGCCAGTGAGTGGTGCACCGTGGCGGGTGCCGGGAAGCTCTTTGCTTCTTCGGGGTCGCGCGTCTCGGCTACCGCAAGCGCTCCCTCGCCCCCCCCCGCGAGGGCTGCGGCGCCGGGGGAACCAGCGGCACCGACATGGGCCGCTGAGCCGGGTAGGGCGCGGCCGGGGTTCTGCGTGTGCACCGCCGCCCCCGGAGCGGTTCGCCCAGCGCTCTGCGTCGAGCTTGCATGGGAGCCGCCGGTTGCCGCGGTGTGCGTGAGCGCCGCTTGGTTCCGTGACCCAGCCGCCGCGTGTCGATTGCCACCCAGCACCAGCACGAGCACCACGCCGAGCACAACCAGCGCCGCCGCCAGCACGGCGCCTGCCAGCGAATATCGGGAGAACCCCAGACGCCTGCCGCCCGCGCCCTCTGTCCGCTGCGTAGCCACTCCCGCAAAGGCTAGCGGGCGTGCGAACCCTGGCGCTCCGGGTGCCGTGCGTGACCGCGTGGCGTGACCGCGCCGTTCGCGCGAGCGCTCGGCTACCCTGGGCGGGTGCAAGATAAAGCTAGCGCCGTCGGGATTCACCGTCCACCCGGGGTCGTCAAGGCCAAACCGCACGTACGCGTCCTGCATGGAATGCGCAAGCCGGCCAATTGGCTGCAACTCGTGCGCTTCGCGCTCGTCGGCGGCACCGGGTTCGTCGTCAACGTCGGCGTGTACGCGCTGTGCGTGCACGTGCTGTCGATCGACTACCGCACCGCCTTCGTGCTGGCGTGGCTGGTCGCGGTCATGAACAACTTCGCGCTGAATCGCCACTGGACATTCGATGCACGCGCGGGCAGCGTGCGCTTCCAGGCGATCCGCTTCTTCGTGGTCAGCGTCGTCGCGGCGGTCTTCAGCTTTCTGCTGCTGACGCTGTTCGTCGAGACCGCCGGCATGGCCAAGGTGCCGGCCGAGGCACTCGCCGTGGCGGCTTCCACTCCGCTCAACTTCCTTGGCAACAAGCTCTGGAGCTTCCGCGCCGGCTAAGGACTCGGTCGCTCGCCCCGCCCGCCGCAGGCTGAACGCGGCCTCAGCGGGTACCTATACTCTGGATTCCCCACAGCGGAGGACTTTCCGTGCAGGAGATGGTCATCTACGGCGTCAGCTTCGACATGGTCGGCAAGCAGCCGATCGTGCTGTTGAAGACGGTCGAGGGCAGCAAGTTTCTGCCGATCTGGATCGGGCACCCCGAGGCCGCGTCGATCCTAATGAAGCTTCAGGGCGCGAGCACTCCGCGCCCGATGACGCACGACCTGCTCTGCGACATGCTCGGCGAGCTCGACGTCCGCTGCACTCAGGTCGCGGTCACCGAGCTGCGCGAGAACACATTCTTCGCCTCGATCACCCTCAGCGTCAACGGGCGCGAGCTCGGAGATCGACTCACGCCCCAGCGATGCGATCGCGCTTGCCGTGCGCTCCGGCGCGCCGATCTTCGCCGCCGAGGAGGTAATCGCGGAGTCGGCGATCGAATTCGAGCAGAACGAGGAGGAGTCCGAGGACGTCGTCGAGCAGTTCAAGGAGTTCCTCGACCAGGTATCGCCAGAGGACTTCGCGGCGGGGGACTCTTAGCAGGACACCCGCTGGGCGGCGCGACGCTGCGTCGTGCCGGCTTATCTTGTCCAAGCGCTGGCGAGGATCCTCGCGACTAGTGCGTCGAAGCCGATCCCGGCGGCGTCGGCGGCCTGGGGGAGCAGGCTCGTTTCAGTGAGACCGGGGACGACGTTGGTCTCGAGCACCGTGAGCTCGCCGCTGGCCTCATCGAGCATCAGGTCGACGCGTGCGACACCGTGGCAGCCGAGCAGCTCGTAGACCTCCAGCGCCAGCGTCTGCGCGCGGGCGGTGCTCTCGCTGGGCAGATCCGCGGGGCACACGAACGTGGTCATTCCGATCTCATAGCGCGACTCGTAGCTGTAAAAGTTCTCCTCCCGCGGGATCGCCTCGACGACCGGCAGCGCGAGCGGCGTCTCGCCGGAACCCGCTCCGTCGAGCACCGAGACCGCTAGATCGCGGCCCTTTACATAGCGCTCGATCAGCGCCTTGCCGTCGTAGGAGAGCGCTCCGACGATCGCGCCCGGCAGCTCGGCGCTGGAGTGCGCGAACTTGACCCCCAGCGCGGAGCCCCCACGGTTGGGCTTGACGACGAGCGGAAATCCGAGCGCGGCTTCGATGTCGGGACGCACTGCACCCGCGCCTAGCTCTTTGATCGAGGCCGAGTGCAGAGAGCGAAAGTCCGGCGTCGGGATTCCGGCGGTGCGCATCAGGTGCTTCGCGAGTGCCTTCTCGGTGCAGTGCACGCACGCTGCCGGCCCCGAGCCGGTGTAGGGGATGCCGATCGCTTCCAGCAGCTCCTGGATGGCCCCGTCCTCGCCATCGCGTCCGTGCAGGGCGATGAACGCCGCGTCGGGCCTGCTCTCTCGCAGCTGCTCAACGAGCTGCGGACCGGCATCGATCACGATCGTCTCATGCCCCAGCCGCTGCAGCGCGTCCTGGGCGTGGGCGCCCGAGCGCAGCGACACGCTGCGCTCCAACGAGCTGCCACCCCTAAGCACCGCGACGCGCTTGGCGTGCGCGCCGGTGCTCATCGATCTCGCTGCTCGCCGGCCGACCTGCGGTCGGGCCGCCGCCCGCGCACGCGCGGGAGCTCGACGACATCCGCTAGCCGCGGGTCGCCGCCGCTTGCGCCATCGCCGCCCGCCCGCTCTGCGGTGGCCTCGGAGTCCGAGTCGCTGACCGCCTGCGCGGGAGCCTCGCTCGCGGCCGCGCGAGGGGCAGTTGCGGCTAGGGATCCGCTCAAGGCCCCGAACAGGCCGACCTGCCCGTCGAGCGCCCGACCGATGCGCCTGATGCCCTCGCGGATCTCCGCTTCGGGCACACCCGCGAAGTTCAGTCGCATCGAGGAGACCCCGCTGCTGCCATCCATGTACGCCGAGCGCCCCGGTACGAAGGCGACACCCTCGCTGTTGGCCAGCAGGTCGGTCGTGTCGACGCCGCCATCGAGCGTCGCCCAGATGAACAGCCCCCCCTGCGGCCGGGTCCAGCGGGCGCGCCCGCCGAAGTGCTCCTGCAGCGCCTCGAGCATCGTGTCGCGCCGGCGCAGGTAGAGGGTCTTCAGACGCCCGAGATACTCGCGCCAGTCCTGCGCGGCAAAGTAGGCAGCGACGAACAGCTGCGTCGTGGGAGAGCTGCAAAGGTCGGCTCCCTGTTTGCCGAGATTGAGCTTTTCGAGCACCGGCCGCGGCGCCACGGCCCAGCCGAGACGCAGCCCGGGGGCGAGAATCTTCGAAAACGTTCCCAGGTAGATGACGAAGTCCGAGGCGCCGTCGCGACCGGCGTTGGCGGCGTCGAGCGAGTACAGCGTCGGCAGCGGCTCGCCCTCGTAGCGCAGCAGCCCGTAGGGGTTGTCCTCGAGGATCAGCAGCTCGCGCTCGCGCGCGACTTGCACGAGGCGCCGCCGCCGCGCGAGCGACATCGTGACGCCGCCGGGGTTCTGGAAGTTGGGGATCGTGTAGATGAACTTCGGCCGCCGCCCCTCGGCCTGCAGGCGGTCGAGCACGCGCTCGAGCTCGTCGATCGGCATGCCGTCGCCGTCCATCTCGATCTGTACGACGTCGGCCTGGTAGGCGCCGAAAGTCGGCACCGCACCGGGGTAGGTCGGGGCCTCCGCGACGATCACGTCACCGGGGTCGATCAGCGCCTTACAGACGAGGTCAATCACCTGCTGCCCGCCGGTCGTGACGATCATGTCTTCGGGGTCTACCGGGGTGCCCTCCTCGGCCATTACCTCGACGATGCAGTCCATCGTGACGGCCATCCCCTCGGTTGGGCCGTACTGCAGCGCGCGCGCGGTCGACTCCGCGGCGACGCGCGCCATCAGCTTCGCGTAGACCTCGGGCGGGAAGGTGGATGTGTCGGGCAGGCCGCCGGCGAGCGAGATCACATCGGGGCGTTCGGTCAGCGCCATCATCTCGCGCATCGCCGAGGAGCGCATCCCGCTGGTGCGAGCCGCGAACAGCCGCTCGTAGCGGGCGAGCTCGTGCGCTGCCGGGCGCGCCCTGGGGCTCCCGTCGTCTATCGTCATGGCGCCTCGCACCGTAGCGCACGCGACGCGCGGCGGTGCAAGCGCGCACCCCTATGAGCGGCCTCGTCTTCTACATCGGCCTCGGCCTCGGTCTCGCGCTCGCCGCGGGCCTGCGACCGTTCCTGCCGGCACTGCTCGCCGGGGCGCTCGGCTCGGCCGGCGATCTCGGCGTGAGCTTCGCGCACAGCGGCTACGCGTTCCTGCAGAGTGACTGGTGGCTGCTCGCGCTCGCGGTGGCGTTCGTGGCTGCGTGGGCGCTGCAACTGGTGCTCGGCGTCGCGCGGCTGGAGAGTGGCCCGCTGGGCGCCGCGCTGGCGGGGCTCGGCCTGGGAATCGGCGCGGTGCTGTTCGCGGGCACGCTCGGTGCGCACGGCGACGCGAGCTGGGCCGGGCTGATCGGGGGCGCGGCCGCCGCCGCGCTGGCGCAGGCGGCGATTCGCCCGCTGCTGGCTCGCGTGCGGGGGCGCCTGCCCGATCGCGGCGCGCGTGAGGCAGTCACGCTGTACGTCGACTCCACGGCGCTGCTGCTGGCGGCGCTGGTCGCGCTGCTGCACCCGCTGGGCTACCTCGCGCTGGTTCCCTTCGGGTGGCTCGTGCTCGGCGAGCGTCGCCGCGCGGGCGAGAAGTACGCGGGGCTGCGAATCTTGGGACGCTGAGAGTCGTGGCGCCGCCGAAGCTGGTGCTCTGCGTCATCGACGCGATGGCGCCCGCGCCGCTGGAGCGGGCTGTCGCGGAGGGGGCGGCGCCGGTGCTCGGCGAGCTGATGCGCCGCGGCCGCTACGTCTCCGACTGCGTCGCGGCGTTTCCCTCGGTGACGCCGGTCTGCGCGGCGTCGATCACGACCGGCGCCGGCCAGGAGCGCCACCACATACCGGCGATGAGCTGGTACAGCCGCGAGGAGTCGCGCTACGTGGAGTACGGCTCGAGCTTCCGCGCCTCACAGCGCGTCGGCATCGCGCGGCAGCTAACGGACACGGTCTACAACATGAATCGCGCGCATCTCGCAGCCGAGCCGCTGACGGTCTTCGAGTCCCTCGACGACGCCGGCGTGCGCACCGCCGGCACCACCTACCTGATCTACCGCGGGCGCCATCGCCACGAGCCCCGTCGCGACAGCGCGCTCACGCGCCTGGCCTCCAGTACGCTCGCGCGCCATCCCGTGATGGGGCCGCGGGAGCTCTTCTACGCGGACATCTTCGCCAGCCAGCGCACCGGCTGCCACTCGACCCTGGGGATGCCGGGCGTGCGCGATCAGCATTCCGGCTGCGTTGGCGCGTACATGGTCGAGCACGACCTCTTCGACTTCATGCTGCTCTCGCTGCCCGACAACGACTGGCACTCCCACAAGCACGGCCCCGACGGGCAGGTCCAGTCGCTCGCGCTCGCCGATCGACAACTCGCGCGCGTGATGGATGCAGCGGGCGGCGTCGAGAAGTTTCTCGCCGATCACGCGGTGGTCGTGATGGCCGATCACGCGCAGGCGCTGGTGTCCGACACAGTCGATCTGCAGGGTCCGCTCGCGGAGCTCGAGGTGCTGAGTCCCGGGGGCCGCGCAGGCGCGAGCGTGCGCCGCGGCGGATCGAACGATGCGCGGATCGCGGTCTGTCCCTCTCAGCGCGCCGCGATGGTCTACTTGCTGGGCGAGCGGCGTTTGGGCGAGCTGCGCTCGGACGTGGTGCGCCGGGCGTTGGCGCTCGACGGCGTGGAGCTTGCGATGTGGCTCGAATGCGACGCGCGCGGGGTCGCGCTCGAGGGCGTGATCGCACGGCCCTCCGTGGGGGAGCTGCGCTTCGCTCCCGGGGGGCCGATTCAGGATGCGCGCGGCGGGTCGTGGCATTTGCAGGGCGAGCTCGCGGTGCTCGCGGGTACCGTGCGCGACGGTCTCCTGGAGGCGCCCGATTACCCGGATGCGCTTGCGCGCGTGTGGTCAGCGCTGCTCTGCCCGACCTCCGGCGAGGTGCTGCTGTCGGCCGCTGCGGGCTACGAGTTCCTCGATCTGGGCGGCCAGGCGCACGTCGGTGGCGGTAGCCACGGCTCGCTGCGCGCCGAAGACTCGCTTGGTGCGTTGGTCACGTGCGGGCTGGGCGACGAGGGCGCGCCCGTGGACGGGCGCCCGACGCAGTGGTCGCTGCGCGACATCGCGCCGCTGATCCGCGCGCACTTCGGGCTCGCGCCGGCCTGAGCGCGGGTACCCTCGGTGCGATGCGCCGTTCCCTCCTCGCCGCCGCGCTGGGCAGTTGGTGTCTGCTCCTGCTCACCGCACCCACTTTCGGCGCAACGATCAAAGCGGATGCCACGCGCACAGCGAGCAGCGCGACGGCCAGCAACCCCGAAGCCCCCGTTCCGGTTGCGCCCTCTGCGATCCCGCCCGCCGGCCGTCGCCTGTCGGCCGATCAGGTTCTTGAAATCGCGAACCGGCTGCCGAAGCTGCGGCGCGTGCGCGCGGAATACCGCGGCTCCTACGGCGGCGCCTACCTGAAAGGCCCCGGCCGCTGGCAGGTCAGCTACTTCTCGCGCTCGGCGAAGGAAATCGGGCAGGTCATCATCGCCGACGCGAACGGTCGCGTGCTCGAACACTGGACGGGCTTCCAGGTCGCGTGGACGATGGCACGCGGTTATCCCGGCGCGTTCGGGCGGCACGTGAATGCGCTCTATATCTGGCTGCCGCTCTGCGTCCTGTTCCTGGTTCCGTTCATCGACTGGCGCCGGCCGTTTGCACTGGCGCACCTCGACTTGCTGGCGCTGCTCTCGTTCTCGGTCTCACTGGCGTTCTTCAACCACGGGAACATCTACGCGTCGGTCCCGCTCACCTATCCGCCGCTCGTATATCTGCTGGTCAGGATGCTCGCGCTGACCCTCTGGGGCAAGGGCACCGTGCGTGTCCCACGCTCCTGGATCCCCGCACCCTGGCTGGCGGTCGGCGTCGTCTTCCTGCTCGGCTTTCGCATCGCGCTGAACGTGACCGACGGCAACGTGATCGACGTCGGCTACGCCGGCGTGATCGGCGCGCAGCGGATCGCCGACGACAGGCCGCTGTACGGCGGCTATCCGACCGACAACGAACACGGCGACACCTACGGACCCGTCAACTACGAGCTTTACGTGCCCTTCGAGCAGCTCTTCGGCTGGAGCGGCACCTGGGACGACCTGCCGGCGGCGCACGCGGCAGCGGTCGTCTTCGATCTGCTCGCGCTCGGCCTGATCTTCCTATTGGGCTTGCGCATCCGCGGGCCGACGCTCGGGGTCGCGCTGGCGTACGCGTGGGTCTCCTATCCCTTCACCCTCTACGCGCTGGAGAGCGATAGCAACGACATGCTCGTTGCGGTGCTGTTGCTGGCGGTGTTGCTCTGTGCGAGCTCCCCGCCGGCACGCGGTGCCTTCGCCGCGCTCGCCGGTCTCACGAAGTTCGCGCCGCTGGCGCTCGTGCCGCTGTTCGCGACGTACGATCTGAGCCGGCTGCCCTATCGCCGCCGTCCGCTCGCGTTCGCGCTGTTTCTGGGGGGCTTCGCGCTGACGGCGCTGCTCGCGTTCGTTCCCGCACTGGCGCACGACACGCTGCACGAGATCTACGAGCGCACGATCGTCTACCAGGAGAATCGCGGGTCGCCGTTCTCGATATGGGGCCTGTACGGAGGACTGAGCGGCCTGCGGAGCGCGGTGGAGGCCGGCGCGGTGCTGCTCGCACTGCTGCTGGCCGTTGTGCCCCGCCGGCCCGGCGTCGCGAGCCTGGCGGCCGCCGCCGGAGCGATCCTGATCGCGCTGCAGCTCGGGATCGAACATTGGTTCTACCTCTACATCCCGTGGTTCTTCCCGCTCGTGATGGTCGCGCTGCTGGCGCGGGAGGGCGCGGCTAAGCCGTCGCCGGCGGCTGCGGGCGCGGCATCAGAATCTGCTCGATCGAATCCGCTCGCAGTGGCCTAGAGCAGCGGATCAGAACGCTGTTAAGCCAGGGATCCTCCTCGGAGGTCTCGAAGCGGATCGGCATCTGCGTGAGCATCGCCTGCACCGCCAGCTCGCGCTTGACGCCGATCACGCCGCCCCGCGGGCCGGTCATCCCGACGTCGGTGATGTACGCGGTGCCGCCCGGCAGGACGCGCGCGTCGGCGGTGGGGATGTGCGTGTGGGTGCCGACGACCGCGCTGACCCGCCCATCCAGGTGCCATCCCAAGCCGACCTTCTCGCTGGTCGCCTCGGCGTGCATGTCCACGAGGATGTGGTCGACGTCGCCGAGCTCCTGCAGCGCACCCTCGATCTCGATGAACGCCGAGCGGCCGGTCCGCAGGTAGAGGCTGCCGCTGAGATTGACGACTCCGAGGCGCAGGCCGCTTGCCGAAGTCACGACACAGACGCCGCGCCCGGGCTGGCCGCGCAAGTAGTTAGCGGGGCGCACGATCCGCGGTTGATTGTCGAGGTAGGGATAGATCTCGCGTCGGTGGTAGGCGTGGTTGCCGAGCGTGATCGCGTCGACTCCCGCCGCGAGCAGCTGGTCGGCGGACTTCGGCGTGATTCCCAGGCCCCCCGCGACGTTCTCGCCGTTGACAACGACGAATGTCGGCGCGTAGCGCTCGCGCAGAATGGGCAGACACTCGAGCAGCGTGCGGCGTCCGATGCTCCCCACCAGGTCTCCGACGAACAGGATCGAAGCCGCAGCCTCGGGTCGACCGTCTCCGGCGTTCTTCCCGGAGGTTCCGGTGGCCGTGCTCGCGCTCGCCTGCTGGCCCGCCTGTGCCTCAGCCATACTCTGCCCATGACGGGTGGCACGTGAGCGTCGAGGAGCAGCAGGCGCCCGAGGCGGCACCTCCGGCCGAGCAGGAGCGCGAGCTGACCGACGAGCCCCGGCGGGCGGGTGCGGAGCCGCCGCGAGTAATTGTGCCGCGCTGGGTGCAGCTCGTGATACTGCCGATCGTACTGCTCGCGCTGTGGGCGCTGGCGCGGGCCGCGGGGAAAGTGCTGGTGATCTTCATCGTGGCTGCGGTCATCGCGCTGATTCTCAACCCAGCTGTCGCGTTCGTGCAGCGCGGGCGTCTGCCGCGCGGCCTGGCGGTGCTGACGGTGTACCTCGCATTCTTCCTCACCCTGGTCGGGATCGGCTTCCTGCTGGCCAATCCGATCTCCCACCAGGTGCAGTCCTTCACGCACAACCTGCCGGCGCTTGTCAAGGAAGCCAACGAATCGCTGGCTAGCCTCGAACGCTGGCTGCACGGGCGCGGGATCCATGTGCAATTCATCAAGCAGGGCAAGACCGCGCTGCAGACGATCCAGGACAAAGTCGCCAAGAGCGCGGGCTCGCTGGCATCCTTCGGCGGGGGCCTGCTCTCGGAAACGGCCAGCGCGATCTTCGATTTGGTGCTGATCTTCGTGCTCTCGGTTTACATGCTGGTCTACGGTAAGTCGATCGGGCGGCTCGTGCGTCGGGCGATGCCCGACGGCGACGGCACCCCGGCCGACGACTACCCGACGCTGATCCAGCACGCGGTTTCCCGATACGTGGGCGGCCAGTTGCTCTTCAGCTTCGTGATGGGCGCTTCGACCGGTCTCGCGCTGTACATCTTCGGACAGCTCGGGATCTTTCCCGACGGCGGCAAGTACGCGGTGGCGTTCGCGATGTTCTACGGCGTGATGGAGCTGATTCCCTATATCGGCCCGCTGCTTGGAGCGGCCCCACCGGTGCTGGTGGCGCTGCTGGGCAACCCGGTCAGCGCGATCTGGGTGGCGCTGCTGTTCGTCGGGCTACAGCAGCTGGAGGGCCACGTGGTTGCGCCGCAGATCTTCGGCCACACGCTGCGGATCAACCCGCTGCTGGTGATCTTCGCGCTGCTGTTCGGTCTGCAGGTCTACGGGATCGTCGGCGCGCTGATCGCGCTACCGATCCTCTCGATCCTGCGCGAGACATTCGTCTACCTGAGCCGTCACCTGAGTTTCGAGCCCTGGGATCGCTCCCAGGGCGGTCTGTTGTGAGCGCGCCCGGCGGGGAGGCGCTGCTTGCGGCGCGCGGCATCGCCAAGCGCTACGGCACGCGCGAGGCCCTGCGGGGAGTCGACGTCGAGACTCGCGCGGGCGAGCTCGTCGCGGTCATCGGACCGAATGGGGCGGGAAAGACCACGCTGCTCTCGATCCTCGCGGGAGTCCAGCCGGCGAGTGCCGGGACGCTGACGCTGGCTGCCGACACTGCGGCGGGGATCGGCTGGGTACCTCAGCAATCGGCGCTCTACTCGCGGTTGACCGTCGCGGAGAATCTCGAGCTCTTCGCGCGCTTGGAGCGAGTCTCCGATCCACGCGGCGCGGTAGGCGCGATGCTCGAGCAGACGGGCCTAAGAGAGCGCGCCGGCGAGCGCGTGGACCGCCTTTCGGGTGGCAATCGCCAGCGTGTGAATATCGCGCTGGGTCTGCTTTCAGATCCTGCCGTGCTCGTGCTCGACGAGCCGTCCTCCTCGCTGGACCCGCGCCAGCGCGAGCGCCTGTGGAGCTTCATCCTCGAGCTCTCCGACCGCGGACGCTGTGTGCTGTTCTCCACGCACAACGTGAGCGAGGCCGAGCGCTACGCGGATCGCGTGCTCGTGCTCGCCGACGGCGAGCTGCTCTTCACGGGCCCTCCGGCCGCGCTTGCGCACGCCGCCGCGGCCGATGCGGCGGTCAGCGCGCAAGTCGACTGCACCGCCGTGCGCGCCGACGCGCGCGAGGTCTCCGGGCATCGCGGTGGACCGGACTTCGAAGGGGCCTTCGTCGAGTTCCTGCGTAAGCGAGGGCACTGAGCGCCTGTGCGGTGGATGCTCGCAAAGGATCTGCGGATCCTGGCGCGTTCGCGCCTGCTCGTCGGCGTGCTGGTCGTCTATCCGATCGCGGTCGCGCTGCTGATCGGCTTGGCGATTTCGCGGGCGCCGTCCAAGCCGAAGGTCGCGGTCCTGAACCTCTCACCGCCGGGGGCGAGTGTCGAACTGGGCGGCCGGCGCGTGGACGTCGGGCACTACTACAGCGGCCTCTTTAGCCAGGTGCAGGTGGTGCCGGTGGCCACGCGCGCGCAGGCCGTCGCGCATGTCGAGTCGGGACGCGTGCTGGCCGCGATCGTGATCCCCGCGAACATCGCGACGCGGCTCTCCTCGGTGACGAGCCAGGGGCAGATCGAAGTGATCTACAACGGCGAAGCGCTCGAGCAGAGCTTCGTGCACTCGACGATCGAAGCGGCCCTCGCGCAGGCGAACCTTGAACTCTCCGATCAGATCCGCGGCCTCGCGGCGAGTGTGATCGGGGATCTCGTCAAAGGCGGAAGTCTCGGCGTGCCGGGTGCCCCGCAGAACCTGCCGGGCCTGCGCCGGATCCCTGGCATCCTGCACGGCGTCCTGCGCCACGAGCCTCCCGGCGCGCAGCGCACCGCGCTCTCTCAGGTCGCCGAATTCGCGGAATTCGCGGCACAGAACCTCGGCATCAGCGGCCGTGTCCTGCAAACCGTGAGCCGACCGATCGCGGTGCGCAGCACGCTGCTCCGCGGCCGGCGCACGCCACTGGACGCCTACGCGGTCGTCGTCGCGGTCAGCATCTCGCTGATGTTCGTCTGCGTGCTGCTGGCCGCAGGCGGGATCGCCCTGGAGCGCGAAGAGCACACGCTCTCGCGACTGGTGCGTCAGGGTCTCGGGGCAGCGAAGGGGTCGGGGCGCACCCGAGGCCGGCGCGGGGCGGGGAGGGCACTGGTCTCGCGCGAGCTGCTGCTCGCGGAGAAGCTGCTGCTCGCCGCCGCCTGCTCGCTGCTGCTCGCGTTCGTGATGCTCGCGGGGATCGGAGCATTCGTGGGGCTGGAATGGAGCCGGGCCGCTCTGTGGCTGCTCGCGCTCGCTGCGGGGGCGCTGGCATTCGGTGCCCTCGGGATCGCGATCGGCGCGCTCGCACGCGAGGTCCGTGCGGCGTCGCTGCTCGCCTTCCTACTGTCGCTGCCGCTGGCGTTCCTTGCGCTGGTCCCCGCCGGCGCGGTCGCCGGCGGCCTCTACGACGCGATCCGCGCGATCTCGCTGGTCTTCCCCTATAAGGCCGCGCTGCAGGCGCTCGATGCGGCCGTCAACCGGTCCTCGCCGGGACTGGCGATCTCGCTCGTGCACCTGCTCGCGCTCACGCTCCTGTTCGCCGCGCTGGCGCGCTTGGGTTTGCGGCGCGTGGAGTAGGCGCCGCTGCGGGAGGTCTATCCTCGCAAGACGATGGCTTTTCCCGAGACGCGCCTGCGCAGAATGCGCGCATCGGCTGCGCTGCGCGGGCTCGTGCGCGAGACCGAGCTGCGAGCCGGCCAGCTGGTGCTGCCGCTGTTCGTCAAGGAGGAGACCGCCTCGGGCCCCCGCGAGTCGATCGCGACGATGCCGGGAGTGCAGCGACTCGCGCTCGCCGAGGCGGTGGCAGAGGCGCGCGCGGCGATGGGGCTCGGGATCGCGGCGGTGCTGCTGTTCGGCATCCCCGGCGAGAAGGACGCCGAAGGCTCCGCGGCGTGGCAGGAGGACGGCGTGGTGCAGCAGTGCGTGCGGGCGCTCAAGGCGCAGTTGCCGGAGCTGCTCGTGATTACCGACGTGTGTCTCTGCGAGTACACCGACCACGGGCACTGCGGCGTGCTGCGCCTCGACGGGGACTCGCCCGGCGTCGACAACGACGCCTCGCTGGAGCTGCTTGCGCGCACCGCGGTCAGTCACGCGCGCGCCGGCGCGGACATCGTGGCGCCCTCGGACATGATGGACGGGCGCGTCGGCGTGATCAGAGCGGAGCTCGACGACGCGGGCTTCGCGGACACGCCGATCCTCGCGTACTCCGCGAAGTTCGCCTCGGCGTTCTACGGTCCCTTCCGTGAGGCCGCGGGCTCGACCCCGGCGTTCGGCGACCGGCGCGCCTATCAGCTGGATCCGGCCAACGGCCGCGAGGCGCTGCACGAGACGCTGCTCGACGTGGGGGAGGGTGCGGATATGGTGATGGTCAAGCCGGCGCTCGCGTACGGCGATCTGATCCGTGCGATCCGCCAGGCGACGGAGCTGCCGGTGGCGGCGTACAACGTGAGCGGCGAGTACGCGATGGTCAAGGCGGCGGCGGCGGCGGGCTATCTGGACGAGCGCGCGACGGTGCTCGAGATCCTGACCTCGTTGCGCCGCGCGGGCGCGGACGTCATCATCACCTACCACGCAAAGGATGCGGCCCGATGGCTGAAAGAGCAGAACTGACCACCGCAGAGATCGCGAGCGCCGCAGAGGCGCTCGCCGGCGCGCCGACCGTCTCCGGGGTGGATCGCGCGAGCGCGGCGACGCCGAAGACCCGCAGCCGCCGCGACGGCGCGGCGGTGGCGCTCGACGAGCTCGACCGTCGCCTGCTCAACCTGATGCAGGGCAGCTTCCCGATCGATCCCCGTCCCTACGCGGCGGTGGCGCGTGCGGCGGAGATTTCCGAGGAGCAGGTGCTGCGGCGCGTGGGTGAGCTGCTCGAGCAGCGCATCATTCGCCAGGTCACCCCGATCTTCGACACGCGCGCGCTCGGCTACTCCTCGATGCTGGTGGCCGCGAAGGTCGATCCCGAGCACCCGTGGCGGGCCGCGAAGATCGTCAACGCGCACCCGGGCGTCTCGCACAACTACCTGCGCAACCACGACTTCAACATGTGGTTCACGCTCGCCACCGAGCCCGACTCGCCACTCGGCCTGGAGGGCACGCTCGACCTGTTGGGCGAGCTGATCGGAGCGGAGTCGATCCGCCAGCTGCCGACGCTCAAGCTCTTCAAGATCCGGATGGACCTCGAGATGGAGGGCGACACGAAAGCGCTCGCGAGCGAGGGCGCCGAGCAACAGGAGGCGCTGCTGGAGTCCGTAGCCTACGACGAGCTCGACATCGCGGTGATCCGTGCGACGCAGGGCGATCTACCGGTCATCTCCGAACCCTATGTCCCCGCCGCGCAGCGGCTCGGCATGGAGGTCGAGGCTCTCCTGGAGCACCTGCGTGGGATGCAGGAGCGCGGTCTGTTGCGGCGCGTGGCGGCAATCCTGTTTCACCGCCGGGCGGGGTTCTCGGCGAACGGCATGGGTGTTTGGAAGGTGCCCTCCGAGCGGATCGGCGAGCTCGGCCCGCGGATGGCGGCCTTCCGCGGCATCTCGCACTGCTATCAGCGCCCGACTTACGAGGACTGGCCCTACTCGGTCTTCACGATGGCGCACGGCCGCTCCAAGGACGAGTGCGACGCGATCCTCGACGCGATCGCCGAGCAGACCGGCATCCACGAGCGGGCGACGCTGTACTCCTCGACCGAGTTCAAGAAGATCCGGCTCCTGTACTTCACCGACGACTACAAGCGGTGGGAAGCCCAGCACGCCTGAGCCGGGCCCGCTGATGGCCTCGCTCACCGACACTCGCTCGGCCGAGTACTACAGGCGCGCGTCGAAGCTGCTCGCGGGCGGCGTCAACTCGCCGGTGCGCGCGATGCGCGCGATCGGCCGCGACCCGATCTTCATCGAGCGCGGCGCGGGCGCGGAGCTGCTCGATGTGGATGGCAACCGCTACGTCGACTACGTGTGCTCGTGGGGACCGCTGATCCACGGACACGCGCACCCCGAGGTGCTCGCGGCGGTCCACGCAGCGGCGGAGCGCGGAACGAGCTTCGGGGCGCCGACGGTCGCCGAGATCGAGCTGGCGGAGGAGGTGGCGCGCCGGATGCACGCGGTGGACATGCTGCGAATGACCTCCTCGGGCACCGAGGCGACGATGACGGCGCTGCGGATCGCGCGCGCGGCGACCGGACGCGAGCGGATCGTCAAGTTCGCGGGCGCCTACCACGGCCACGTCGACGGTCTGCTCGCCCAGGCGGGCTCCGGTCTGGCGACGCAGGGAATCCCCACGAGCCCCGGAGTCAGTGCCGCGGTGGCCAAGGACACCGTGGTGGTCCCTTGGAACGACTCGGAGGCGCTGGTTGAGGCCGTCCGTCGCCAGGCGCCGGCGGCGATCATCGCCGAGCCGCTGCCGGCGAACATGGGGCTGGTGCCGCCGCGGCCGGGTTTCATGGAGCTGCTGCGCGAGCAGGCCGACGAGAGCGGCGCGCTGCTGGTGCTCGACGAGGTGATCAGCGGCTTTCGCGTGGCGCGCGGCGGCGCGCAGGAGCTGACCGAGGTACATGGCGACCTGGTCGTGATGGGCAAGATCATCGGCGGCGGTCTGCCGGCGGCGGCGGTGGGCGGCCGCAAAGAGCTGCTCGAGCTGCTCGCGCCGGTGGGCGAGGTCTACCAGGCGGGTACGCTCTCGGGCAACCCGCTTGCGGTGGCCGCGGGGCTCGCGTCGTTGCAGTTGCTCGACGAAGCGGCCTACATGCGCTTGGCGGGAATCACCGAGCAGCTCGCGCGGGGCCTGCGCGAGGCCGCGGGCGAGCGCTCCGTCCAAGTTGTGAGCATGCCCGGCCTCTTCACGGTCTTCTTCGGCGAGCGCCCGCCGCAGAGTCTCGCGGACGTCGAGGCGTGCGATCTGGAGGCGCACGCCGCGTGGTGTCGCGGACTGCTCTCGCGCGGCGTCTACCCCCCGCCCTCCCAGTTCGAGGCGTGGTTTCCATCGCTGGCTCACACTCCCGAGCACATCGAACGGACGCTCGCCGCGGCCGAGGCGGCGTTCAGAGAGCTACCGTGAGCGACGGGCTGCAGCAGCTGGGGAGGCTCTTGAGCGAGCAGGGGGGCCTGCTCGCGAGCCTACTCGCGGACTCCGGCGTCACGAAAACCCCCATCACGGACGCCACGGGCGCTCTGCCTACTACCAATGGCGCGAGCCCGGCGCACCCCGCGAGCCCGGCGCAGCTTGCCGCGAGCGGGCCGCGTGCGGTGGGACGCGCCGCGGAGTACGAGCTACTGGTGGAGGCGATCTACGAGGGCTACCTGCTGCACTACGGGGCGCCGCGCCTGCTGCACCCGCCGGAGGCGGATCTCGGGCTGCTGGCGGGCGACCAGCTCTACGCGCTCGGCCTGGCGCGGCTGGTGGCGCTCGGTGATCTGCCGGCGGTCGCGGAGCTCGCGGACGTGATCACGCTCACGGCGCTCGCGCATGGGGCGCGCCGGGATGACCTCGCGCGCGCCATCTGGTCCGCCGGCGCGCGCGCGGTCGGCTGGGGCTCGAGCGAACGCCACCGGCAGGCCAAGGCGCTCGCCCGCGCGGGTGAGGTGGCCGCGCTGGAGGCGATGCTCGCGGCTGCGGGGCCCGAACGGAGCTAGGCCGCAGCGAGCTTCTACACGCCCAAGCCCCCCTGAGTCGGGCCGCGGCTGATGTTCGCGGCGCTGGAGCCCGACCTGAGCCGAGCCGCAGGCGTTATTGTTTGCGGCCCTTGGCCAGCAAGCACGACAAACACGCCTCCAAGTACACGCTCGATCGCCGGATCCCCGGCGCATTCGAGGGCGAGACGGTCACGCGGCGACGCTTCATGACCGGTACGGCGCATACCGCGGGCGCGGTCGCGGCCATGTCATTCGCGCTGCCCGCGCTGGGCTTCGCGATCGGCCCGATCTTCAAAAGCACCCCCCACCGGTGGGAAACGGCGGGTCCGACGGATCTCTTCCCGGACAACAACTACATCCCGGTCGTGATCACGCTGACCCCGGGCATCGGCGAGGCCGGCAAGACGCTGGTGTACGTGCGCCGCAAAAACCCCGCGATCGACACCGATCCCTACGACCGCACGATGTCCTACATCGCAATCACCTCGCGCTGCGCGCACCTCGGCTGCCCGGTGCGCTGGGTGGACGCCGCGGAGCGCTTTATCTGCCCCTGCCACGGCGGCGTCTACGACCTCCTCGGGCGGCCCGTCGGCGGACCGCCAGTGCGCCCGCTGGATCGCTTCTACACGCGAGTGGTGGACGGGAACGTCCAGATCGGCTCGCGTTTCAGCGTCAACAGCGAGCTGCGCCGCTTCTCCCCGCGCGACCCCGGCGAGCCGCTTGATGGGATCGGCCAGTATATGTATCCCTCTCGGCCCTCGATTCGCAGGTAGCGCACGATGCCCAAGTTGCCAAAGCTCCCCGCGCCCCCCGTTCCCGCCCCACTGCAGACGCCGCCGCCGCGTCCGGGTGAGGGCAACGGCACCGTGCGCCCGCACGAACACGCCGCAAACGGCGGGATCGCGGTCGTCGACTGGGTCGATGAGCGCACTTCGCTGAGCGGCGCGGCGCGCTGGATGATGTTCCGCAAGGTGCCCAAGGGCACCAACTGGTTCTACACGCTGGGGTCGGCGACGATGTTCGCGTTCCTCAACCAGGCCGTCACCGGTGTGTTCCTGGCGATGTACTACCGGCCCGATCCCTCCGGCGGGGCCTACGAATCGGTGCGCTACGTCACCAACGACGTCTTCCTCGGACAGTTCGTGCGCGGCATGCACAAGTGGGGCTCGAGCGTGATGGTCGTGCTGGTCTTCCTGCATATGGGCCGCACGTTCTTCTTCGGTGCCTACAAGTACCCACGGGAGCTCAACTGGGTGATCGGCGTGGTGCTGCTGATTCTCACGATGGTGATGTCGTTCACGGGCTATCTGCTGCCGTTCGACCAGCGCGCCTACTGGGCGACGATCGTGGGCGTCAACATCAACGGCACCGGCCCCCTGCTGGGGCCCTATCTGAGTGATTTCCTGCGCGGCGGACCGGAATTCGGGGCGACGACGCTCTCGCGCTTCTACGCAATCCACATGCTGCTCGTGCCGGGGCTAATCGCGGCGTTGATCGGTGCGCACCTCTACCTGGTGGCCAAGCTCGGCACCACCGCTCCGCCGTGGAGCAAAGCCGAGAAAGACCCCGAGCTGCGCAAATCGGAGGCGTGAACCCCGCATGAACCAGCGCCAGAAGGAGGAGTACCTCCGCGAGTACGCGATCCTGAAGTCGAAAGGGAAACCGTTCTTCCCCTACGCGGTTGCGAAGGACTCGATCATGGCGTGCGTCGTGATGGCGTGCATCATCACGATGTCGCTGGTCTTGGGAGCGGAGCTGGGTTCCAAGGCGAATCCGACGACGGCCGGCTACGTGCCGCGCCCGGAGTGGTACTTCTTCTTCCTGTTCGAGGTGCTGCGCGTGATCAAGCCGCCGAGCCTCGTGCCGCTCGCGACGATCGGCGTGCCGACGCTGGGCATGATCCTGCTGTTCCTGCTGCCCTTCTACGATCGTGGGCCCGAGCGGCGCCCCGAGCGGCGTCCGATCGCGACGATCACCGCGCTGTTCGTGATCGGCGCGATGTTCTTCCTGACCTGGGAGGGAGCAAGCACGGGCTCGCCCTACGCGGTCGAAATGCCGACGCCGAAGATCGTGCTCCAAGCGGGCGGACAGGCGCTGGCGAAGTTCGAAGCCGGTCGCAAGGTGGTCGCCCAGTCGGGCTGCCTGGCGTGCCACAAGCTCGGCGAGAACGGCAACAACGGACCGGGGCCCGAACTGACGCACGTGGGCTCGCGCATCCCGCGTCAGGGCATCGCGCGCACGCTCGTCAACCCGACGGCGCCGATGCCGTCGTTCAGGCACCTGCCGCCGAAGAAGTTCGAAGCGGTCGTCGACTTCCTCTCGCAGCTGAAGTAAAGGGCGCGATGGCTCCTCAGCAAGGTGCCGGCGCCGGAGAACTGGAGGCGGCGCAGGTGCGGAGCATGTTCGACGGCATCGCCTGGGTCTACGACGCGCTCAACAGCGCGATGACCGCCGGTCTGCACCACCGCTGGCGCGAGCGCGCGGTAGACATCGCGCGCGTCGGTCCGGGCGACCGCGTGCTCGACGTCGCGACCGGCACCGGCGACCTCGCGCTCGAGCTGGCGCGGCGTGTGGGGCCCGCCGGCGAGGTCGTCGGGAGCGATTTCTCGGAGGGGATGCTCGCGCGAGCGCGAGTCAAGGCCGCTCGCGTGGACGGCGAGAGCGACTCCGGCATGGCCCCGATGCGGTTCGAGTGGGGCGACGCGCTCGCGCTGACCTATCCCGACGATTCCTTCGATGCCGCGACAGTCGGCTTCGGGGCGCGGAACTTCTCCGAACTCGGCCGCGGTCTCGCGGAGATGGCGCGGGTCGTGCGACCGGGGGGTCGGGTGATCGTGCTGGAGTTCACCACGCCGACGCGTCCGCCGCTGTCATTCTTCTACCGCCTCTGGTTCGACCGCGTCGTGCCGCTGCTCGGGGCGGCCGTCGCCGCCGCGGCGGGGCTCCGCTCGCGGCTTGGCCTTGCGCGCGCGACCGACGAGCGCGAGGTGGGAATCGCCGCCGCGTACAGCTACCTGCCGAACTCAGTAAAGCGCTGGCCGGGCCCGGAGATACTCGCGGCCGAGATGGGCCGCGCGGGGATCGCGGACGTCCGCTGCGTGCTCACCGCGGGCGGCATCGTCGCGATCCACGCTGGCACCGTCTCCTCGGATGGCCCATGATGAGTGCGGTGGGCAGCATGGCGCGAAGGTCGGTGGCGCAAGACGAGGACGCGGTCGCGACGATCATGCGCCGCGGCGGCCCACCGCTGCGCGGACGTATGCAGGAGATTGAGCGGCACCTGGAGCTCGTCACCGCGCAGGCCGGGGTTCCGCTCGCCGCGCATGCCACCGCGACGGTCGCGGCGGGGGGCAAGCGCCTGCGACCGCTGCTGGTGGTGCTCGCCTGGGAAGCGGCCGGAGGCCCGGCAGCTGATGGCGGTGCGACGGAGACCGCGAGCGTCGTCAAAGCGGGTGAGCAGTGTCTGGTGCGCGCGGCGGTCGCGGTCGAGCTGGTGCACTCCGCGACGCTGGTGCACGATGACGTGATCGACGGAGCGCAGCTGCGACGTGGCCACCCGACGGTCGTCGCGGGAGCTGGCCGGCATGCGGCGATCGCAACCGGCGATCTGCTGTTCTCGCGCGCCTTTGCGGAGCTCGCGCGCAACGAAGACCTCGTGCAGCTGCGCGCCCTATCCGACGCCAGTTCGGCGCTGGCCGAGGGGGAGCTGTTGCAGCGCGAGGACGCCTACGCGCCGCATGTCGCCGTTGAGCGCTATCTGCGCCGCTGCGAGTTGAAGACCGCGGCGCTCTTCGAGGCCGCGTGTCGCTTGGGGGCGCTCATCGCGAGCTCCGCGGACGCCGACGGGGGCTCCGCGGGAAGCCTGCTCGCCGAGGGACTCGGAGCCTTCGCGCGTCGCATCGGACTGGCGTTTCAGCTCTTGGACGACGTGCTCGACGTCTCCGGTCCGGTGGAGCGCACCGGCAAGGCGCGGGGCACCGACCTCCTTGATGGAACGGTGACGCTCCCGTTGATCCTCGCCAGGTCACACGATGCGCGACTCGCCGCGGTCGACCTGGCGTCGCTGCGAGGCCCCGAGCAGGCCGCCGAGCTGTGCGATCGGATCGCCGCGACGGGCGCGCTGCACGAGGCGCGCGAGCGGGCGCTGGCGCTCGTCGCCGAAGCTAAGGCCGCACTGCCGGGCCTACTCCCCGACGGCCGGGCGACGTTACTGGACTTAGTGGCGGACGCCGTCGTCGAGCGCTACCGCTAGGGCGGTCGCTGGGCCGCGAGCCGCTGACTAGAAGTCGGAGGGGATGATCAGGTCGACGTCGAGCGCGCGCACGAACAGATCGATCTCCTCGGCCATGTTCGCGTGCGTGATGCGCTGCAGATCGCTCAGCAGCGCGCCCGTCGCACGATCGAGCTCGTCATCCAGGCATTCGACGGCGCCCTGCTCAAAGACTCCCTCGCGAGTGGCCTCGCACTCGGGGCAGCGCAGCAGAATCCGCCATTGGCTCTCGCCGGCCTCGGCCCAGTCGATCGGGTGCACGAACTCGCTGGCGCAGTAGAAGCAGACATGCAGCGGCTCCGCGCTCGTCTCGGCTGACCGGCGATTATCGACATGGTCGAGCGAGGGCGGTAGCGGGTTGTCGAGATAGACGACCTCGATCTGCTTGCCGCTCGGGAGACGGACGTGGTGGCGGGCTCGGTGATGGCTCTCGTCGGAGTGCATTGGATTCCTCGCCCGAGTCATCGACGCACCCCCAGGCCGTCTTTAGCGCGCGAGGAGAAATACCGAGGTTTGTGCACTCGGCTGGCCGGATATCCACCGCGGTCGTGCGGATTTCCCGCCGGTGATAGCGTCAAACCGCATATGGCCACCGCGATCCGCACGATCGGTCATGAGGACCGCTTGAGCCTGGTCGAGCATCTCGATGAGCTGCGCACACGCCTGATCGTCGGAGCGATCACGCTCGCCGTCGCCTTCGGGCTGTGCTTCTGGCAGAACCACGCGCTGCTGCAGCTGATCAACCGGCCGCTCGACGTCCAGACTCAGAAGCAGGTCGCGAAGGGCGAAGGCCCGCTGGGCCAGACCGCGCTAGCGCAGCAGGGTGTGATCAAAGTCGCGAAGAGCACCGAAGCACTCGCACGCATCCTCAGCTCTTCGGCCAGCGGGTTGCCCGCGGCTACCCGTGCGCAACTCGCGGCGAAGATCCCGCAGCTGCGGGCTGACGTGGCGAGGATCCCGCGAGTCCCGCAGGGCAACAAGCCGGTGACGCTCGGAGTCGGCGAGCCCTTCACGACGACGGTCACGGTCGTCTTCATTTTCGCGCTGATCTTCTCGCTGCCGGTGATCCTCTACGAGCTCTACGGCTTCGTGTTGCCGGCACTCAATCCGAGTGAGAGACGCGCGGTGCGCCCGCTGCTGGTCGCGATCCCGTTCCTGTTCGCGGCGGGTGCGCTGTTCGGCTACCTCGTGGTGATGCCGGCCGCGGTGCGCTTCCTGCAGAACTTCAACAGCAGCGAGTTCAACGTGTTGGTGCAGGCCAACCAGTACTACCAGTTCGCGGCAACCGTGATCCTGGCGATGGGCCTCGTCTTCCAGGTTCCCGTCGTCGTCGTCGGAGCCACCCGTGCGGGACTCGTGACCCCGCGCCAGCTGCGCCGCGGCCGACGCTTCGCGCTCGTCGCCTGTGCGGCCGTCGCGGCGTTCCTCCCGGGCGATGCGATCACGCTGCTGCTCGAGACGATTCCGCTCTACGTGCTCTACGAGGCGAGTATCCTGGTGGCATCGTTCGTAGCGCGACGAGACGCTGCGCGGGAGAGGGAGGCAGCGGCGGGTGATCCCCCGTGGGATCCGCCGTCCTCGGGCGGGGGAGCGGTTCCCCAGTCACCACTCCCGGACGGTCCCCAGAGCCCAGCGGCGGCTGCGAGCGATAACCCCGATCCCAGCGTGAGCGCGATAATCGACCACATAGACAGAAAGCTGACCGACTGATGCTCTTCGATCTCAGAGGCCGCGGCCGGCGACGCACCGTGCAGGTCATCTACCTGGGCCTCGCGCTGATCTTCTTGCTGGGCTTCGTCGGCTTCGGCGTCGGCGTTGGCGGCGGAGGAGGCGGCTTGTTCAACGCGCTCACCGAAAACAACGGCTCGAACAGCGCGAGCTTCGCCGCGCGCGTCGCCTCGGCACAGAAGCGCGTCAAACACGAACCGAGCAACGCGAAGGCTTGGGCCAACCTCGTCGAAGCGCAGTTGCACCAGGCCAGCGAAGAAGCGTATTCGGATCCGACGACCGGGCAGTTCACGAGCAAGGGCAAGCAGTACCTCGCGCAAATCTCGCACTCGTGGAACACCTACCTGACGCTCGAGCCCCACAACCCGAACCCGACCCTCGCGCAGCGAATGCTGGCGGTCTACGGGGAAGAAGGGCTCAACAAGCCCGCCGAAGAGGTCGCGGCGCTCCAGATCGTGATCCCCACCAAGCCGCCGAGCGCGGCGCTGTACGCGGCGCTTGCGGAGTACTCATACAAAGCCCACAACGTGGGCCAGGGCGATCTGGCCTCCGAAAAGACGCTCAGTCTCGCCCCGGCCAGCGAACGCAAGCGGATCAAGGCCTACCTGGAAGCGATCAAGAAGAACCCCAGCGAGAGTCTGAGTGCCGCCAGCAGCGCGGTTCCGAGTGGCACATACACGACAACGGTGGCCGGAAAAAAGACGGTCCTCAAATCTTCGGGGGGCGGGACACTGACATCGGTGCCCGCGACCACCACCCCGGCGCGCACCTCGTCGACCAAAAAATAGGTCGCGGGGATGCCCGGCGCACCGCGGCAAGCGGCTCCGAGCTACACCGCGCGTCTGCTGATCGGCTGTCCCGATCGCCCGGGGATCGTGGCGGCGGTGTCGAGCTTTCTGTTCGAGCAGGGCGCCAACATCGTCTCCTCCCACCAGTACTCCTCGGACCCCAGCGGAGGCCGGTTCTTCCTGCGTATGGAGATCTTCCTCGACGGCCTCCATGAGTCCCCCGCCGCGCGCGAGCGCCTGCGCGAGGCCTTCGCCCGCGATGTCGCCGAGGTGTTCCAGATGGACTGGGAGCTGCGCTTCTGGGGCCAGCGCCGGCGCCTTGCGATCCTAGTCTCGCGGCACGATCACTGCCTCGTCGACCTGCTCTGGCGCTGGCGCCGCGGCGAGCTCGAGGCGGAGATCCTCGCGGTGCTCTCCAACCACGCCGATTTGGGGCCCGAGGTGCGTGCGGCCGGGATTCCCTTCCACCACGTGCCCATCGCCGACGGACACAAGGCGGAGGCCGAGAAGCGGATGCTGGAGCTGCTGGGCGACGACGTCGAGGTGGTCGTCCTCGCGCGCTACATGCAGATCCTGAGCGCGGAGTTCCTCCAACGGCTGGGGGCGCCGGTGATCAACATCCATCATTCCTTCCTCCCCGCCTTTCCGGGTGCCCAGCCCTACCGCCAGGCGCGCGAGCATGGAGTCAAGCTGATCGGTGCGACCGCTCACTACGTGACCGCCGAGCTGGACGGCGGCCCGATCATTGAACAGGGCGTCGAGCGCGTCGATCACCGCCTGGGTGTCGCCGAGCTGGAGCGAGTCGGGCGCGACATCGAGCGCGTCGTCCTCGCGCGCGCCGTCTCCCTGCATCTGGACGATCGCGTGATCGTCGATGGCGCGCGCACCGTCGTGTTCTGATCCTCGGCTAGAATACGGCCCCCCATGGACGACCACGCCCCTGAGGGCGTCCTCGCGGGCCGTTAGCTCAACCGGCAGAGCAGGGGCCTCTTAAGCCCAAGGTTGCAGGTTCGATTCCTGCACGGCCCATTTTTGAAATGCCTGCATCTTGGGTTCACGAAGGTTCCTGAAGTCATCGACTACTCGAGTCTCTGGCCCGTGCATCGGTGAACTCGATGACCTCTAGTCCGAGCACGTGCTGGAAGCCACGGTCGCGGGTTGCGAGAGCGAATCCGTGTTGTTTGCACAGCGCTGCGATCCAGATGTCGTTTTGCTGTATCGCAATGCCTGCTTGCCGGAGTAGGGTTGCGATCTCGCCGAAGACGCGAGTTGTCTGCCGGTCGAGTTCGAGCACATGAACGCGGGGTGTGGCAAGGAAGCGTTCGAGCGTGGCGGCGTTCTGTCGCAGTTTGGTTCCGTTCATGAAGCCGAACCAAAGCTCTCCGAGCACGATCATCGGTAGACCGACGGCCTCGGCTGTGCGTGCGTCCTCGGCTAATTGCTGGTTGCCCTCGCCGAGGGCCTTGTAGGCGTTCGTATCGAGTGCGAGCTTCACGCGGCGGGCTCGACCGGAAGTGCATCGAGCCATGCTTGCGCGCCAGCTTCGTCGCCAGCATCAGCCGGCATGCGCCCGATGAACCAGTCGAGGTCGTCGTGCTCGCTGGCTGTGGGGGGCAGCTTCGCGTTCTCGAGCGTCTGCACGACCACAGCGTTAAGGGTCTGGCCGGTCTCGCTCGCCTCGCGGCGAAGCTCGGCATCGAGGGCAGGCGACACGCGGCGTATCGTGTACTGGATTCTTGTCATGCCTGCACTATAGGCAGTATCTGCCTGCCATCTGAAGCTGATGAAGCAGAGCGGCCCACGCTCTACATCAAGTTACGTTTGCGCCCGCGCGACCACTGGGTTTGGGCAGCGTCCGGCCCTCTCCAGACCGTCTAGAGCCGCGGACTCCCGGCTTCACCAACCGACTTGGCGGCGGGCTGGTCGCCGTTTTCCGCCCACATCTTGCGGGCTGACCCGCCGTGGGTGTCGTAGATCACAACGACCGTGCCCCTGGGAAGCGGCTCTGCGGAGTAAGCGATGAATGTCTCTCCCTCGTCGACCTGAACCTCGCCGGGACCATCCTTGCCGCGTGTGCCGATCGTTAGCGTGCCTCGTGAGCCAATCCTCAGATCCGGCATCGCGTCATTCCCCTGTCACCGTGCGGTCCCCTCGAGTAAGCAGTCGGTCCCTCCGAGCATCTGCTGCGTCCGAATCAGCATCTGCTGCGTCCGAATCAAGCGTATCTATACCCTCAGTCGGAACACTAGGCGCGACGTGGGAATCAGAGTTCCGGCAGGTTGGCCGCGCGCCGCGAAGTTGGGTGCGCGCCCATCTCACGGGCGGAGCTCGTCTACATCACTTTAGATGCACTATCGAGCTTATTCTCGATAAAGCATCAATCTTGATGTAGTCTACAACCTAATGCTCTGTACATCGGATACGATGTACTAAGACCTATAGTCCTGCTAAGGAATCAGATTAGATGCGTATCGACGACCTGCTAACTGATGCCGCCGTCCTCGTCACGCTCGGCCGCCGACTGGCGCGCCACCGGCTCGAGCGCAATTGGACGCAGGCCGAGCTCGCCGCCGCGGCGGGGGTCGGCCAGGCGACCGTGCAGCGCGCGGAGCGCGGAGAGTCGGTTCAGATGACCTCGATGGTCAAGCTACTGCGCGCTCTGGAATTGCTCGCAGGGCTCGATACCGCGGTGCCGGAGTCGGTCGAGCTCCCGATCGCCAAACTCGAGCGCGAGCAGCGCGAGCAGCGCAAGCCGCGCAGGCGCGCACGAGCCCGCCGTGACCCCGCCGCCGATGCGCAGCCGCGGCCGTGGAGGTGGGGCGACGAGCCGGGTGCGCCCGAATGAGCACCGCTGCTGTGACTCTCTGGGGATCGCGGATCGCCGCGGTCTCCATCGAGGAGGGTGCGCGCTACGCCACTTTTCAATACGACCCCGCGTTCGCTCGCAGTGGAATCGAAATCGCGCCGCTGCGCATGCCGCTGCGCGCGCAGCCCTACAGCTTTCCGGGCCTCCCGCAGGACGCGTTCAGCGGCCTCCCCGGCCTGCTCGCCGACTCCCTCCCCGACCGCTGGGGCACGGCGCTCGTCAATGCCTGGCTGGCCTCGCAGGGGCGCGAGCCGTCCAGCTTCGGCGTCGTTCAGCGGCTCTGCTATGTAGGAACGCGCGGCGTCGGCGCAATGGAGTTCCAGCCCGCCCACGAGCCCAGTGCTGTGAGCGACGCCGCGGACCTCCAGGTCGCGGCGCTCGTGCGGCTGGCCAGCGAGGTGCTCGCCCAGCGCGAGGAGTTCGTGGCCGAGCTCAGCGAGAACCCCGATGAGGAGGCCATGAAGGCGATTCTCGCTGTCGGCAGCTCCGCCGGCGGGGCGCGACCGAAGGCGTTCATCGCATACAACGACGTCACCGGTCAGGTCCGCTCGGGCCAGATCGAGGTCGGCGAGGGCTTTCGGCATTGGCTGTTGAAGTTCGACGGGGTCAGGCACGCCGGCGACCACGGCCTCGCCGACCCCCAGGGCTGGGGCGCGGTCGAGTACGCGTACTCGAGGATGGCGCGCGCCGCCGGCATCGACATGACCGAGTGCCGGCTCCTGGAAGAGAACGGCCGGCAGCATTTCATGACCCGTCGCTTCGACCGGCCCGACGGCGGCGGCAAGCTGCACATGCAGACGGTCGCCGCGCTTGAGCACGTCAGCTACAACGAGCCCGGCACCTACAGCTACGAGCAGCTCCTGCTGCTGATCCGTCGGCTGGGCCTCGGCAAGCCCGTCGCCGAGCAGCAGTTCCGGCGGATGGTCTTCAACGTCGTCGCGCGCAATCAGGACGACCACGTCAAGAACGTCGCCTTCCTGATGGACCGCGAGGGAGCCTGGTCGCTGGCCCCCGCCTACGACGTGGTCTGGGCATGGAAGCCCGGCAACCTCTGGCTGGACTCCCACCAGATGTCGCTCAACGGCAAGCGCGACGGGTTCAGCGTCGCCGACCTGCGCGCCGTCGCCGCCGTCGCCGGCCTACCGCGCGGACGGGCCAAGGACATCCTCGCCGAAGTCAGCGACGTCGTCCGCGGTTGGCAGGCGATTGCTCAGGAAGCTGGAGTCGACGGGCGGATGGCCGAGCAGATCGCTCGCTCGCATCGCCTGAAGCTGCCGACGGGCTGAGGGCGATAGCGATCCGTCACGCACCAAGCCCAGGCGAGGCCGGCTAACGCCCGAAGGCGACCACCGGCCTCTAGCGGTACGCCACTCCGCTCGCAGCTGCGAGAGAGCTAGGAAACGCTGAGCGACTGTTCCCGGTGCGAGCCGAATGCTTCCGAGGGGAACACGCCATTCCATTCGACCCACGAGAACCCGACCCACAGTCCTGTGCCGGACGCGATTATCGTTTCGTTGTCGAAGGTCGCGCTTTCGGTGCTGTTTTCGACGATTCCCACCAGCGCTGCCGCTAACGGTGATCGGAATGCCCGCGTAGGCGCACAACGAGCCGCCATAGAGGACTTCGACATCGATATTTTCGATGATCAGGTAGTTGTTGCCCCACGCCGATGCCAGGTGCGTTGGCCATGGAAGTTTCTTGGCTTCGATACTCGCGACTGTGCAGCCCGCTGTTTTAGTCGAGCATTCGAACAGCGGGAGTTCGGTGACTTCACCTTTGCCTTTTCCACCGCTGTCGGAGATAGCCATGTTGTAAAGGAAGTGTTTGCATTCCGTGGTGACGCCAGGGATGGTCATGCTGCTGCTGGTCGCAGCTCCCACGAGCGTTTCCGAACCACTCAGTTCACTTCCGCTGAACTTCCACGCCGGGCTGGCGCTCGCTGTTGCCGCCGCGCCAAGCGTAAACGCCGCAATCGCGACGAGCAACAAGATGTTCTTTCTTGGCCCCATATTCTCAGCCCCCAATCGTCACCGAGTACGAATATTTACACGGCGATGTCGGCTGATAGACAGCGCACAGCACCGTTCTCCGATACAGCACATGCGTGCTTCTTCCCTTTCTCATGTGCTCTCCCTGGTGACGGCTCACTGCAGCACGCGATATCTGTCTGAGCGACAGGAGTAGAACTCCGATTCGGCCAAGCCCGTCAAGAGTCCGGATCGCGAGTTCGAGCGAGACCGGCGGCTCGCTTGCGCAGCTGCGCCTAAATCCCCTGTAAATGCGGCAATGCGCGCGACTGCGCGTATGTCTCCAAATAGGAAACACCCGTCTGGCGCGGCGGCCGCGCCGCCGCCGCCTATCCTCCGATTGGGGCTCGTGGGTTGGCTCCCCAGAAGACTTGGGTGCCGAGCATGCCGATGAGGTGTACGAGGATGAGGTTGAGGACCATGGACTTGGCGGTGGCGGTGCCGACGCCGACGGGTCCGCCGCTGGCGTTGTACCCGTAGTAGCAGCCGACGAGCACGATCGCGGTCGCCATGAACATGGCCTTGGTGAGGCTGAAGATGAAGTCGGGTGGGTTTTGGAATTGCCAGAAGATGAGGAAGTACCCGCCGGAGGAGACGACCCCGACTTGCTGGACGACGGCGATGTAGGACGCGAGGAACGCGCCGCCGATCCCCGCGAGGTACATGAAGGGCAGCACTAGCCACGCAGCCAAGAGGCGGGTGGCGCAGAGGAACGTGACGGAGTCGATACCCATGACCTCCAGCGCGTCGATCTCGTCGCTGATGCGCATCGCGCCGAGCTCAGCGACGATCCCGGTCCCGACCTTCGCGGCCATCATGTACCCAAACGCGTACGGGATGATCTCCCGCAAATCACACCACGCCGTAAACACACCCGAATACGCCGGCGCACCCTGCGCCCGGAGGAAGTAGGCACCCTCGATCCCACACTGCAGGCCGAGGATGAACATCAGCGACCAGATGATCAGCGTCGAGGAGATGATCAAGATCCCCGACTGCCGCAGGCCCTCGCCGAAGAAACGGAAGACACGTAGGCCCCACACGTCGCGTATCACGCGCGCGCCAAAGCCGCCGATCTCGCCGACGGATGCGAAGAGCTCGCGCGGGACCGCGAGAAATTCGTTCATCGCTGCGACCCAACGGTGAGGGTGCCCTCGCCAACACGCCGCCTGGAGCGCGCCGCGGGCGTCGGAGCACTCATTTGATCACCAGGATCTGCGGGTGCGTCGCGAGCAGGGTCTGGGTGAAGACCTCGTTGAACATGCCGATCGCGAGGAAGGAGACGACGACGGCTTGGTTGACGGCGCGGCCGACGCCCTCGGCGCCGCCGGAGGCGGTCATGCCCTTGTAGCAGCAGACGATCGCGATGATCGCCCCGAACAGCACCGTCTTCAGTGAAGAGCCCCACAGGTCGGTCGTCGAGGCGTTGGCGAACAGGTTGTTCCAGAACGGCCCCAGCGGCTGCCCGTAGACGAGCTCGGCGAGGATTCCCCCGAAGAGGCCGAACAACACCGCGTAGACATCGAAGAGGCCGGTGACGAGCATCAGCGCGAGGAAGCGCGGGACGACGAGGTTCTTGACGGGGTCCACGCCGAGCACCTGCAGCGCGTCGAGCTCCTCGCGGATCTTGCGCGCCCCAAGATCGGCCGTGATTCCGGTACCCGCGACGCCGGCGAGCACGATCGCGGTCACGTTGGGTCCAATTTCGCGGATCGCGGCGAGCACGAAGATCCCGCCGAGGCGATCCAGCGCACCGAACAGCGAGAGGAAGTTAGCCCCCTGCAGACCCGGTGCCGCGTAGCTGATGCAGAAAGTCGAGATCAGCAGCGGGAACCAGCAGAGCCGCAGCGCGAAAAGGAACTGCGAGACGAACTCGCCCCCATAGGGGCGCGGAGGACGCAGCGCCGAGGCGATCGTGCGGCCGGTCAGGAGCACCAGGTCTCCCACTTCCTCGACAAAATTCTTGGTCGGAATGATCGCGCGTCCCGCGATGCCCGCCAACGCGGGACGCGGCTCCGACCTCGCAGGGCGGTCCTCGACCATCCCCGCAGAGTACTAGTTCGCTAGCACACCGTCAACTAATGAGTTGTGCTTCCCAGCCCCGACTCCAATGAGTTGTGCTTCCCAGCCCCGACTCCAATGAGTTGTGCTTCCCAGCCCCGACTCCAATGAGTTGTGCTTCCCAGCCCCGACTCCAATGAGTTGTGCTTCCCAGCCCCGACTCCGGATGCGGCTGCCGGTCGCGGCTGGGAGCGCCCGACCCCGAGCCCGAACCCACCGCCATCGCTCAGCGCATGCGCGGATCGATGAAGACGTCGTCGATCTGCGAGGGCCCCGTGAGTGCCGTGAAGCGCAGCGCGAGCTCCGCGGTGCCGCCGGAAAGCAACCCCGCCACCACCGAGGCCGTCAGCATCGGCTGCGTCGGCCGCCACGTGCCACTCAACGCGACCGCGCCCAGCGGCAACGCGAGGGTGCCCAGGGGGGTCTTGTAGACGACCGACACCGCGAGTGTTGCGAGCGGGTTAGCGTTGCGCGCCAAGAAGCGGAACGTCGGATCGCTGGCCGTCACGCACGTGTACGGCGATTGCGCGGAGCTGCCCGCCGGCAGCGCCAGCGAGTACTTGCCCACCGTTCCCGTGACTCCATATGGCTCGCTCCCCGCCACCGCGCTCGCGCCGCCGCTGAGTGTCCACTGTGAGAGCGAGCCCTCGAAATCTCCCTGCGAAACAAGCGCGTAGGAGTTCGAGTCGCCCCACTGAGCAAACGGCGTGCTCGTCGTCGAGCCCGGGCACCCGCTGGTGCTCGCTTGGGCCCCCGGCGCGTAGATCAGCGCGAGTGTCGCCAGTAGCAGGATCGCCCCGCCGCTGTGAGAGAACCGTCGCCGGCCGAACCGGTTGAGATGCATGAGCCTGAAAGGGTGCGCGAACACAAAAGCCTCCGTAGATCTACCGGCAGCTGAGCCATCTCCCAGGGGAGACCTCTGGCTTTGCGTCCCCGCCTCGCGGCGAGTTTGCCCTTTTCAGTTGCTTACTTGTCGCCGGTCTCCTCGTCAGTTCGCGCGCCGCCACGGCGTCTACTCCAACTACTTGGACGCATGTATGAACACGCTTCCCGCGTGTATTCCAGCTATCGGATTTAAGGCGGCCCTTGTCCTGAAATTCCGGCTAATCAAATCATGCTCACGTCATCCGCTCGTGGGGCTCGTTGAGCACTCAAGGCGCCTCCGGCCCGTGGCGATACGGAGGTCAGGGGCAGCGACCGTGGCATAGACGGGAGTAACAGCAGTGTCGGCTTACGCGATTATCGAGTCCGAGCGCGCACGGACTTCCTTCCTACGACAGGGCCAGCAACTGGGCCTGGCCGAGCGCCGCGGCGAACTGCTCGTCGGTGGTGGCTTCGTGTGCGCCGCCCTCGCCCTCGTCCTCGCCGGCTCGACGGCCCGGCCGCTCTCGCTGCCGATCGCCGCCCTCTACGTCCTCGGGCTCGCCGCCGCGGGACACATTCGGATCGACGTCGGCTCCGGCTTCACCGTTCCCACTCAGGCCATCTTCGTCCCGCTGCTCTTCGCCGTGCCCGTCACGCTTGCGCCGCCGCTGGTCGCGCTGGCTCTGGCCCTCGGAATGCTCCCCGCCGTGCTCTCCCAACGCATCTCGCCAAGTCGGCTGCTTACGGCACCCGCCAACAGCTGGTTCGCGCTCGGACCCGCGCTCGTGCTGAGGCTCGCAGGCGAACCCGCCCCCGACGCCGCCGTCCTCGTGCTGCTGCTCGCCCTGCTCGCGCAGTTCGCCGGCGACTTCGCCGCCAGTGCGATCAGAGAGCGACTGTGCGGCGGGATCACGACCCGCGAGCTCGCCGGCGAGGTGCGCGAGGTCTACCTGATCGATCTCGCGCTCGCCCCGCTCGGTCTCGCCGTCGCGCTCGCCGCCACGCACCACCACTGGGCGGTCCTGCTGATCGCTCCGCTATTCGCGATCCTGCGTCTCTTCTCCAAGGAGCGCCGCGCGCGGCTGGAGCAACTGATCGAGCTAGGTGATGCCTATCGCGGGACCGCCCTCGTGCTCGGCGATGTCGTCGAGGCCGATGACGCCTACACCGGCGAGCACTGCAAGGGGGTCGTTCGCCTCGCACTCGACGTCGCCGACGAGCTGCAGCTCGACGCCCCGCGGCGGCGCAACGTCGAGTTCGGCGCGCTGCTGCACGACGTCGGCAAGATCGCGGTTCCCAAGGAGATCATCAACAAGCCCGGCAAGCTGGACGAGCGCGAGTGGGACATCATCAAGACCCACACGATCGAGGGCCAGAAGATGCTTGAACGAGTCGGCGGCTTCATGCGCGAGGTCGGTCGAGATCGTGCGCTCCTCGCACGAGCGCTGGGATGGCGGCGGCTACCCCGACGGGCTGCGCGGCACGGCGATTCCGCTTGAGGCCCGCATCGTATCCACGTGCGACGCCTTCAACGCGATGACCACCAATCGTTCCTACCGCCGCGCGATGCCGCTCCGAGAGGCGCTCGCCGAGCTCTCCGCCAATGCCGGCACCCAGTTCGACCCGCAGGTCGTCCACGCCGTCGTGCGGCTGCTCGAGCGCTCCGCTCAGCCCGGTGAGCTGCCGTCGCGCGAGGCGATCGTCTCGCGCCCCGCGTCCGTCCAGAGCACCTGATCGCGGCCCGGGCCGACTCCCACCAGCGCCACCGGAGCGCCGCTGTGCGCCGAGATGAAGTCGAGGTACTCGCGCGCCGCGCGCGGGAGGTCCGCGAAGCTGCGGCACTCCCCAATGTCCTCGCTCCAGCCCTCCAGCTCGGTGTACTGGCCCGTCGTGTGGTGCAGCACCGTCTGGTGATAGGGGAAGCTGTCGAACTCCGCGCCCTCCGCGCCGCGATAGCTGGTACCGACCTTGATGCGCTCCAGGCCCGAGAGCACGTCGAGCTTGGTGATCGCCAGCGCCGAGAGCGAGTTCAGGCGCGCCGCGTAGCGCAACGCGACCAGATCCAGCCAGCCGGTGCGTCGCGGGCGCCCCGTCGTCGTCCCGAACTCGCCGCCTCGGATCCGCAGCCGGTCGCCCATCTCGTCGCTCAGCTCCGTCGGGAACGGCCCCGCGCCGACGCGCGTCGTGTACGCCTTCGCGATCCCCCAGACCTCGTCGATGTCCTTCGGGCCGACGCCCGCACCGATGCACGCCGCGCCCGCCACCGGGTTCGACGAGGTCACGAACGGATACGTCCCGTGGTCGATGTCGAGCATCGTCGCCTGCGCGCCCTCGAAGATCACGCGCCGCCCGTCGTCCAGCAGCTCCCACATCAGCTTCGCGGTGTCCGCGATGTGCGGCTCCAGACGGTGGCCGTAGGTCAGGTACTCCTCGGTCATCGTGCGCAGGTCGAGCGTCGGGTCGCGCTCGTAGGGGCGCAGCGACAGGCGCTTGGGCTCCATCGCCGCCACGATCTTCTTCTTGAGGATCTTCTCGTCGAGCAGATCCTGCACGCGGATCCCCAGGCGCGCCGCCTTGTCCGCGTAGCAGGGACCGATGCCCCGCCGTGTCGTCCCGATCTGCAGGCGCCCCAGCTTCGCCTCGCCCGCCGAGTCCAGCAGCAGGTGGTAGGGCATGATCAGATGCGCGTTCGCCGAGATCCGCAGGCCGCTCACGTCGATGCGCCGCGCCCGCAGGCCGTCGAGCTCCTCGATCAGCACCTTCGGGTCGATCACCACGCCGTTGCCGATCACGCAGCGCTTGCCCGGATAGAGGATGCCCGAGGGGATCAGGTGCAGCTTCCACTCCTCGCCACCCCGCACGATCGTGTGCCCCGCGTTGTTGCCGCCTTGAAAGCGCACCACCGCGTCGCTGTGTTCAGCGAGGAGGTCGACGATCTTGCCCTTGCCCTCATCGCCCCACTGGGCCCCGACTATCACTATGCCCGGCATATCCGCATGGAGTTTACGGTGAGCGCCACCGGACCCGGGGGGCCACAGCCCCCGGACCCGGGGGGCCACAGCCCCCGGACCCGGGGGGCCACAGCCCCCGGCACCGCGTGCGGCGACTCGCTCGGCGACTGCCGCGCGCGCCGCCGCACAGGCGATACTCAGGCCGCTAGGCCAGCGCCTTGCGCTTGAGTGCCTCGAACTCCGCCTGGTCGATCGCGCCGCTGTCGAGCAGCTGCTTAGCCTTGGCGATCTGCTCCGCCGGGTCGCCCTTCCCGGCTGCCGACTGAACGTAGTGGTCGAACTGCTGCTGTGTCGCTTCCTGGCGCTTGATCGTTCGTTCCGCCATGCCGCGGTGCTCGGCGATCAAATACACGAACACACCTAGATATGGCAGCACGATGATAAAGATGATCCAGAGCACCTTCGCCCATCCCGAGGTGTCGTGCCGGCGGAAGATGTCGGCGAACACGCCGATCAGGATCCACAGCCAGATCACGAACACGAAGAAGATCAGCATCGTCCAGAACACTTCGAGGAACGGATAACTGCTGCTTGCGAGAATCACGGGGTCGCCTCCATCCCGGTTGATTGGTGACGCTCCCGCCGCTCCGCCGCGACCGGTTCACAACGACTCCCCCTGTGAAGTCTCAGCCGCGGTAGGTATTGGAGAGACGTCGAGCGCAGGAGAACAGCTTACTCTTCACTGCGCGTACCGCTCGCCCGCGTAGTTCATGAACTTCGGATATTCCTTCTGGAAGGTCAGTGTGACTTTCCCCACCGCCCCGTTGCGATGCTTGGCGATCAGCAGATCCGCCTCGCCCGGGCGCTCGGAATCCTCGTCATAGTACTCATCCCGATAGATGAACATCACGAGATCCGAGTCCTGCTCGAGATTTCCGCTCTCCCTCAAGTCCGAAAGCTGCGGCTTCTTGTCCGGGCGCGTCTCCACCGCGCGGCTCAGCTGCGAGAGCGCGATCACCGGCACCCTCAGCTCGCGCGCGAGGATCTTCAAGCCGCGGCTCAGCTCGCCCACCGCGGTCACGCGGCTGTCGTAGCGGCTGTCGGTCCGCATCAGCTGCAGGTAGTCGATTATGATCAGGCCCAGGCCCCCCTCGCACTGGCTGTGCAGGCGCCGCGCCTTCGCGCGGATCTCGAGCATGCCCACGTCGCTCGAGTCATCCACCCACAGCGGCGCCGCCGCCAGCCGTTGGCTCGCCGAGAGAATCTTCGGCCAGCGCTGCTCCGCCACGCGACCCTTGCGCAGCTCCTCGCCCTTGATACGCGCCTGCGAGGCCACGAAGCGCTGCGCCAGCTCCGCCTCCGCCATCTCCAGCGAGAACAGCGCCACCGGCCGATTGTGCTCGACCGCCGCGTTCTCCGCGATGTTGCACACCAGTGCGCTCTTGCCCATCGCGGGGCGCGCCGCGATGATGATCAGGTTGCCCGGCTGAAAGCCGCCCGTGATCTCGTCCAGGTCTTTGAAGCCCGACGGCGTCCCCGTCAGTGCCGTCCCTTCGATCGAGAGCCGGTGCAGCTTGTCGAGCTCCTCGTGCAGCACGTCCTCGATTGCCCGGAAGTCCTGCTGGCGATCGTCGCGCGCGACCTCCAGCATCGCCTTCTCCGCTTGCTCCACCAGCTCGCGCGGTGGGGCGTCGTGGCCGAGCACACTCGCCTGGATCTCATAGGTGCTCGCCAGCAGACGCCGCAGCAGTGCGTTCTCGCGCACGATCTGCGCGTAGCGCCGCGCGTGCCCCGCGGCCGGCACCACGCCGGTGAGCTCGTCGATCGTCGCCGGGCCGCCCGCGTCCTCGAGCTTGCCCAACTGACGCAGGCGGTCGGTCACCGTCAGCACGTCCACCGGTTCGCTCTCGTTGTACAGCGCCAGCATCGCCGCGTAGATCAGGCCGTGGCGCTCGCGGTAGAAATCCTCCGGGCGTAGCCCCTCCTCGATCACCAGCGCATACAGCGCGCGATCCGAGAGCAGGATCGCGCCGAGCACCGACTGCTCCGCCTCGAGGTTGTGCGGCGGGGCGATCGCACCGCCCGACGCCGGCGAGGATCCATTGCCCGGTGTTCGCTGACCGTTGGGGAGGGAGACCGCGCTCATCGCCTCGCGAGTCTAGATCGGGGGCTGACCGGGGTCGCAGGCCCAAGCCGCTAAGTCGGAGGAAATCAGGTGCACGAACGTATGTTCGCAGCCGGCGCAGATGTACCCGAAGTGGTCTCCGGGGCTCAGTCGATCAGCCGCCGGCCGAGCTGTGAGATGGCCAGGCGCCACATCACCAGCGCGAACACCAGCAGAAAGCCCGCGTGGTAAAGGTCGACGGGTGCCAGTCGATCAAAGACCGCATCACGCACCAGCTGCACGCAGTGGAAGAGGGGGTTGAACTGCGCCACCGTCCGCACGCCCGGGGGCAGCGTGGACACCGGGAAAAAGGTTCCCGCCACCAGGAACAGCGGCGTCAGCACCGCGCTCGTCACGTAGTTGAAGTTGTCGATCGTCTGCGCCACCGCCGCGATCGCCACACCAAAGGACGCGAAGCCCAAGCCCGTCAGACAGCCGATCGCCGGCACCAGCAGCATTCCCCACGACGGATCCAGGCCGAACGCCATCGCCACCAAGATCGGTGCCACTCCGTACACGCCCGCCCGCAGCGAGATCCACAGCACCTCAGCCGTGATCAACTCCTCAACGTCCACCGGCGCCGCCAGCATCGCGTCGTAGGTGCGCTGGAACTTCCAGCGCACGAACGTGTTGAACATGCCCGGGAACGCCGAGGAGAACAGCACCGCCGTCGCGACCACGCCGGTGCCCACGTACTGCACGTAGTCCACGTGCCCCACCTTCGAGACCAGCGAGCCGATCCCCAGACCGAACGCCAGCAGGTAGATCGTCGGCTGCACCACCGAGGAGAACGTCGTCGCCTTCCAGTAGCGACCGAACAGCGTCACGTCGCGGCTCATCACGCCGACGAGGGCCGCCGGTTCCAGGCGCCGCAACGCGCGCTCCTGGGGCATCTGCGCCGGTGCTCATTCGATCTCCTGCCCCGTCAGCACCACGAATGCGTCCTCCAGGTTCGCCGGGCGCAGCACGCCCTCCGGTACCTCGCCGTTGTGCGGACCGATTTCCAATTGGTCCGCACGCAAGATCGCAATGGCCGGACCGCTGCGACGACTGACCCAGCCGCGGCTGCGCGCGAGTGCGTCCACCTCCGCGAGCTTCGCCGGCGGTCCGTAGACCTCGAGCACCCGCTCGCCCGCGTGTGCCCGCACCAACTCTGCCGGCGTGCCTTCCGCGACGATCCGCCCTTTCGACATCACCGCGACCATGTCCGCCAGCCGCTCCGCCTCCTCGATGTAGTGCGTCGACATCAACACCGTCACGCCCTCCGAGCGCAGGCGGTCGATCAGCGACCACAGCTCCTGGCGAACCTGCGGATCCAGGCCCACCGTCGGCTCGTCCAGCAGCACCAGGCGCGGCTGGTGAATCAAACCGCGCGCGACCAGCAGGCGCCGGCGCATGCCGCCCGAGAGCTCGACCACGCGCGTGTCCGCGCGGCCCCCCAGGTTCGCGAGCTCCAGAGCCCGCTCGACCGCCGCCGCGCGCGCCGCGCGAGGGACGCGATACAGCCGCGCGAACACCGCCAGCACCTGACGGCACGTCAGCTCCACGTCGAGGTTATCCAGCTGCGGTACCACGCCCATCGCCATTCGCGCTCGCTTGGATTCGTCCGGCAGGGTGTAACCCAGGACTGCGATCTCGCCTTCATCGGCCAGCGCCTGCGCCGTGAGCATCCGCATCGTCGTCGACTTGCCCGCCCCGTTCGGGCCGAGCAGGCCGAAGCACACACCTGGCTTGACCTCCAAGTCCAGGCCGTCCACCGCCGTGATCTCCCCGCCTGTCCCGAATGGGGGAAGCGCTTGACGACGCCCCGCAGCGAGATCGCGGGTAGCTCATCATTCATTGCACTGCCTCTCTTCTGTCCGGGGCCCGGCGCCGAGGCCCGTCTCACCGAGCCCGCGCCACGCGCCCACCCACCGACCTACTTCTTGGCGGCCACCATCCATGGGCGGGGGAGGGCAGGCCCCTCGGGCGGCGCGACTACAGTCCCCTCCACCTACTTCTTGGCGACCACCATCGTCTTGACCGTCGCCGTCACGTCCGCGACGACATCGACGACGACCATGTAGGTGCCGACGTTCTTGATCGCTTCCGGCAGGTGCACGTTCGCTTTGTCCAGGCGCAGGCCCCGCGCCTCGCGGATCGCGTCCGCGACATCCTGGGCGGTCACCGACCCGAAGAGCCGTCCGTCCGCGCCCGCCTGCTGCGGGATCGTCAGCACCGTCTTGTTCAGCAGGCCCGCGTTCTCCTGCGCCCGCTCCACGTATTCGCGCTCCGCGCGCTCCGCCGCCTCCTGCTGGCGGCGCACCGCCTCCACCGCGCCACGCGTCGCCGGCTGCGCGAGCCGACGCGGGATCAAGTAGTTGCGCAGATAGCCCTTCGAGACCTCGACGACCTTGCCCTGCTCGCCGAGCGTCTCGACATCCTGGAGGAGGATCGCCTCGGGCATGACCGATCTACCGACCCCGGTCGCGATCGCCGCGCTCGCGACGCGGGCTGTCATCGCGGCCGCCCTCATTCACGTACGGCAGCAGCGCCAGCTCGCGCGCCCGCTTAACTGCGAGCGCGATCTGGCCCTGGTGGCGACGGCACGCGCCCGTGATCCGCCGCGAGCGGATCTTGCCCTTCTCGGAGATGAACTTGCGCAGCGACGCCACGTCCTTGTAATCGACCTGCTCGATCTTGTCGCGGCAGTGCTGGCAGGGCTTGCGCCGGCCGCCGCTGGTCCCGGTGCGCTTCTCTCGCCGTCGGGTCGGCTTGCTGCGACGTGCCTTTGCCACTGCTGTTACCTCACTGTGATTAGAACGGAATGTCGTCGTCGCCACTGCCGGCGCCGACCGGTGCGGGCTGGAAATCCCGCTCGTCGACCGGGACATCGCCTCCCTGAGAGGCCCCGTTGCTCGCGAAGCCGCCTCCACCGGAGGTATCCTCACGCGAGCCCAGGAACTGCACCGAGTCGGCAATGATATCGATCTCCTGGCGCTTTGCGCCCTCCTGGGTCTCCCACTCGCGCCACTCCAGGCGTCCGTCGATCGCCACGGGGCGTCCCTTGGAGAGATAGCGCGCCGCATTCTCGCCCTGCGCGCCCCAGACCTTCACCGAGAAGTAGTTGGGCTTATCCGTCCATTCGCCCGAGGCCGAGTCCTTGCGGCGCGTGTTGCACGCGATCCGCAGCTCGCACACCGAGGTGCCGCTCGGGAGCGAACGCAGCTCGGGATCCTTCGTCAGATTGCCGGTCATCACGACCCGGTTGATGTTGGTGGCGGCCATGTCTCTCGCTAATTCCTTTCCGCTGTCTAGCACGTCGCGTGTCCCACGGCGGGACTCTCGTCATCGCTTTTGGGTGGAGCCCGAGTCTAGCCCCGGCTCCGGGCGCGACTTTCACCCGCGCCCCCCGATCCCGCTCCTTGCGAGGTTCCGCGATACGCGTCGCCTGCGTCAGCGGAGCTGCTGTGCTCGAGCTCAGCCGCCGCTGTGGCTCGCGTCAGCCCGTCCATCCGCGCCCGACGTGCGACCCGTGCGCGGTGAGGTGCGGAAGATCTCATCCCAATACGGCGCGCTGATCCCGAACCCGCGCGCGTCGTCCTGGAAGTGATGGCGCATATGCCGCTCGCGCAGCATCCGTCCCAAGCGACTCTGCGGAGTGAAGTGGTGCAGGTAGTAGTGGATCATGTCGTACACCAGATAGCCCGTGAAGAAGCCCACCGCGAGACCCGGCGCGTAACGCTCTCCGAAGATCAGGTAGAGCACTCCGAACACCACCGCTCCCAACGGAACGCTTACCGCCGGTGGCATCACCAGACGCAGCGGGTCGTTGGGGTGCTCGTGGTGGATCCCGTGGATGATCCAGTGCAAGCGCGCCCCGATCCCCGCCTGCGGCTCGAAGTGGAAGACCAGGCGGTGCAGCCAGTACTCGAAGAGCGTCCACAGCGCGTACCCCCCGACGGCGAGGCCGATCATCGCGGCGACGCTCACCTGCGCCAGACCCCACACCGCCATCACCACGATCACCGGCACGAACACCAACAGCGGCACCAGTGGATGCACGCGCGAGAAGAAGTCCAGCAGCCGCGACTCGAACATCGGCGGGGACGCCCGCAGCACGTCCGTCCTGCTCGCCGCTCCACCGCTTCGGTCCACCGTACTCACGACTCCGAGTCTATTACGCTCGCGCGAACCTCGAAGGGCCCCGTCGGTGCGCTCAAGCGGACTCGCCGACCGTCTCGACCTCTGCGTCGAGCTCGGCGGCCCTGCTCGTCGAAGCCGCCGCCGACATGTCCGGCGCCGCCGGGGTGCCCGGCTTCAGCTTGACGATCCGAAAGCGCACCACGCCATCCGCGATGCGCAGCGAGCGATCTAGACCTCGCAGCAGCTCCGGCGTGCTCGCATGAAACTGCAGCAGGTGATATTCCGCGGTCGTCTTGTGATCGATTGGGTACGTCAACGCCCGGTCGCCCCACACGTCGTGGCGCAGCAGCTCTCCCTGCGCGCCGATCGCCGCGCTCGCGTCCGCGACGATCTTCGCGCGCACATCCGCCTCCACCTCGGTGTCGAGCAGAAGCACGAGATCGTATGTCGGTGCGGGCAACGTCATGTCCGGCGGCAAAGAGTAGCGGGTCTGGCGTCAACGCAAGGATGCTGTGTTCCAACCGGCGCATGCGCCGGTTGGCCGGACGGTGCATGCACCGTCCGGTGGGATGGCCGCATGCGGCCATCCCGGCAGGCCCGCATGCGGGCCTGCTCACCGCTCTAGGCTTATTGTCTGCCTAACGCGAGCGTCCCTTCGCCCGGATGTCCGCCAACTGCTCGTCGATCCAATCTCCCGGGTCGCGCGAGGTCACAATCTCGACGAGGCCGCTCGCGCGCCGCCGCCGCTCCACCGGCGCCATCGTCAGCGCCGCGTAGATCGAGTCCGCCAGCTCCTGGATGTCGAACGGGTTCACCGACAGCGCGAACTCCCCGAGCTCCTCGTGCGCGCCCGTGTTCTCCGAGAGGATCGAGACCCCCTCGCGCTCATTGACCAGCGGCCCCTCCTTCGCGACCAGGTTCATGCCGTCGAACATCGCGTTAACCAGCAGCACGTCGTAGTGCCGGTAGGCCGCCATCGCCTCCTCGAGGTCGTCGCGCAGCTTCAGCTGGATCGGCATCCAGTCCGGCGTCCCGTGGCGGTGGTTGACGACTGCCACCAGCGCCTCGATGCGCTCCAAGTACTCCGCGTACTGCGGCACGTCCGTTCGCGAGGGCATCAGCTGCGCCATGAACGTGATCCGCTCCGAGAACTCCGGGTGCTGCTCCAGGAACAGGTCGAAGGCCGAGAAGCCGCGCAGGACGTTCTTGGAGAGGTCCGCGCGGTCCACCCGCAGGATCAGGAAGTCCCGCCGGCGCGCCAGCAGCTCGCGCTCTAACTCCCGCACCCGCTCTCCCTGGGCGATCCGTCGCGTCGCGCGGTGGTCGATCGGCAGCGGATACGCCCGCACCCACACCTCGCGCTCGCCGAAGTACACGACCCCCCGCTCGAAGTCCACCTCCAGGTCCATCAGGTCGCGGCAGCACTGCAGGAAGTTGCGCCGGTAGGAGCGCGTGTGGAAGCCCACGATGTCGTTCGCCAGCAGGCCCGTGAAGATCTCCTCGCGAATTCGGGACGGCAGCACCCGCCACGCGTCGGACTGCGTCCACGGAATGTGGATGAAGTGGTGGAGAAAGACGTCGGGTCGCGCCCGGCGCACCAGATCCGGCAGCGTGTACAGGTGATAATCGTGCACCATCACCACCGGCTCCTCGGTGTCCTGCAGCTCCTCCACCACCGCCCGCGCCAGATCCTCGTTGACGACGTTGTAGCCAAACTCGAACGCCTCGATCTCATGGCGGCGGATGTCCGGGGCGTTGGAGAGATCCCACAGGTAGTGCTGGATGAACCACAGCATCGGGTTCGCGAACACGTTGTAGAAGCGGTCGTACGCCTCCGGGTCGCTCGCCACCAGGCGCACCTCGTACTCGCCGCCCGCCGGCGAGCGCACCGGGAACGCCCGCCCGCCGTGTTCGCGTGAGACCTCCGCGTCCTGCTCGCTCATCGCCGAGGCGATCCATACCGCCTCGCGATGCGACGCCAGCCCTGTAAGCGCCGTCACCAGACCGCCCGAGCCGCGCTGCACCTCGCCGCCCGGCCCGAACGTCACCGGACCCCGGTTGGACACCAGCACCAGCGGAGCCCGCTGCGCCGGCGCCTCGGTCATGACTGGCGCAGCTCGTTGAAGATCTTCAGGTAGTCGCGCAGGTAGCGCGGTGTCAGGAAGTGCGCGCGCACATGCTCCTTGCCTCGGCGACCCAGGGCCTTGCCCAGACCCGGATCCTCGAGGATCTCGAGCGTCCGCTCCGCGCACTGCTCCGCGCTGTCCACCAGGAAGCCCGTAACGCCGTCCTCGACCTGCAGCGGGATCCCGCCGACGTTGCCCCCGATGAACGGTCGCGCCTTCCAGATCGCCTCCGAGACCGTCAGGCCAAAGCCCTCGCGTGTCGACTTCTGGATCAGCACGTCCGCGTGCGATTGGAACGCGTTGACCTCGATCGCCCCCACGTTGTTGAAGTTGTTGAGGATGTGCACGTCCGGATCCCCGTCCGCGTGCGCGATCGTCGCGTTGAAGAAGTCCCATCCCTCGGGGTCGTCGCTCGCCATCGAGCCCACCAGTGCGAGCTGCACCTGCGGCAGGCGCTCCTTCACGATCCGATACGCGTCGATCACGCCCAGCGGATCCTTCCACGGATCGAAGCGCGAGACCTGGCACATCAGCGGGCGATCCAGATCGATTCCGAACTGCCCGCACACGTACGCCCCGTCTTCCGGCGAGAGCGCCATGTTCTTCGGCGTCAGCGGGTCGATCGCCGGCGGCACGATGTTCACTTTGCCGTTCATGCCCGGTGGAACATAGTCGGCCATGTGGAACAGCGACTGCGGATAGTCCTCGATGTACGGCATCAGCCGCGCGATCGTCTCCGGGTTCGGCGTCGAGAGATCGATGTGGCAGCGCCACACCCAGCCCTTCGCCTTCTCCGGCACCAGCTTGTGCAACGCCGCTGGCTGCGGGTCGTGGATCAGGCACACGTCCCAATCGCCCGAGAGCTCGCGCGCGTTCATCTCGTTGTAGCGCCGCCAGGTCTCCCACTGCTCCTCGTCGAGATCCTGCGGCGCGCCCTGCAGCGCGTTGTGCATCAGCTTCGTCGCGTTGAAGAATTCCTCGCGTCCGTAGATCACCTGCCACTCGCACTCCAGGCCCACGTCGCGCATCAGCGGTACCAGCGTGTAGAGGATCTCCCATACGCCCCCGCCGAAAGCGGTCGCCGAAATGTGCGCCACGCGGCTGCCCTTCAGCGGCTCCGCGAGCTCCTTGATCTCCTCGATCAACTCGCGTCCGCAGATATGCGTGTAGTCGGCGAGCGTCTTTGTTCCGACGGCGACGGGCTGGAGCACGCGCGCACGATACCTGAGGGAACCGTCGGCAGGGTGCGTGTGCTCCGCGGCGCACCCCGCCGCGCGCGTGTGCGCCCGCGCGCGCCCGCGCGCCCGCGCGCGGCGGGGCCTCTGCGATAGCGCTCCGCTACCGCGGCAGCGTCAGCGTAAACACCGTCCGCCCCGGCGTTGAGTCGACTGTCAGCGCGCCTCCCATTCGCTCCGCGAGCTCGTGTGCGATTGCCAGGCCGAGCCCCGAGCCCTGGCCCTCGTCGGAGGTGTAGAAGGGCTCGAATATCCGTTCCCGCTCGTCCGCCGCGATGCCCGGGCCAAAATCCCGCACCGCCAGCCGCGTCTCCCGTTCGGCCGCCGCGATCGAGATCACGATGCCCGTTCCCCGCGGCGTGTGCGCGATCGCGTTGTCGATCAGGATCCGCAGGATCTGCGCCACCCGTTCCGGGTCGCACGCCACCACCGGCGCCGGCGCCACGCGGCGGCGCAGCTCCGAGTCGTGCTGCGCCAGCGCCGGAATGAACTCCGCGCTCACCAGCTGCACGATCTCGGCCAAGTCCACCTCCTCCGAGCGCAGCTCCAGCGCCCCCGCCTCCAGGCGCGAGAGGTCCAGTAGGCCCGTCGCCAGCTGGCCCAGGCGCTCCACCTGCGTGCGCACCTGCCCCAGGAACTGGCGGCGCTCCTGCTCGTCGAGCTCCTCGTCCTGGATCAGCTCCAGAAAGCCCCCGATCGAGAAGATCGGCGTGCGCAGCTCGTGTGAGGCCGTCGCGATGAACCGTTCGCGGGCGCTGTCGAGCTCCGCAAGCTGGCGCTGCATCGAGTCCAATGCGCGCGCCAGCTGGCCCAGCTCGTCCTGCGAGTCCACCGCGAAGCGCGCGCCGAAGTCACCCTCGGCGACCCGCCACGCCGCCTCCTCCAGACGACCCACGCGCAGGCTGATCGCCCGCGCTAGCAAGTAGCCGCCCAGCAGCGACAGCGCCAGCGCCAGCGCTCCCGCGATCAGCATGCGTTCGCGGATCGCCGCCACGCTGCGCTCGACGTCGCTGAGCGTCCCCGAGAAGACCGCCACCCCCACCACCTGGCCGTGGTCGAACAGCGGCTTGGCCGCCTCGCCCACCGGTCCGTTCGCGCTCGACTCCGTCGCCGTCAGCAGCTTGCGCTCACGCACCACCCGCGCCGCGATCGGAAAGCTCAGGCTGCCCACGCGCTCGCCCGTCGACTCCGCCGCGGAGTCGTCGATATAGAACGTCTTGCGCGCCCCCACCACGCCGCTGACGCCGATCAGCGTCACCCGGTCATTGGAGACCTGCGCCGCGTCGTGCACCGCACGCGCCAGTTCGTGGCGGCTCTCGTCGCCCACCAGCGCGCCCTGCAGGCGGCGCGAATACGCCTGTCCCGCGATCTGCAGCGTCCGCAGCTTCTGCGCCCGCAGGCCCGTCCCCAGCGTGGGTGTCACGTACACGTACACCACCGTCAGCGCCACGAACGTGATTGCGAAGAACAGCAGCGCCAGGCGGTACTTGATCGACCGCAGGCCCCGCGGGGCGCGCGTCATCGCTCGTCGTCGCGAAAACGGTAGCCCACGCCGCGCACCGTGAACAGGTACTCCGGTTCCTTCGCATCGCGCTCCACCTTCTCCCGCAGGTGGCGGATGTGCACGTCGATCGTGCGCGGATCGCGATACGCCGAGTCCCCCCAAATGCGCGCCAGCAGCACGTCCCGCGTGAACACCCGTCCCGGACTCAACGCCAGCGCGCTCAAGATCTCGAACTCCACGAACGTCGTCTGCACGTGCTCACCGCGCACCCGCACCGAGCGCTTCGCGAAGTCGATCGCGAGCTCGCCGCTCCGCAGCGGCGGCTCCTCCGCCTGCTCCGGGTGCGCCGCGTCCGGCGCTGGCGCGCCCATCCCCGCGCGCCGCAGCGCCGCTTTTACGCGGCTGCGGAACTCGCGCATCGAGAACGGCTTGGTGATGTAGTCGTCCGCCCCGAGCTCCAGGCCCAGAACCTTGTCGATCTCCTCCGCCTTCGCCGTCAGCATGATGATCGGCACCGAGCTCTGCGCGCGCAGTCGCCTGCACACGTCCAGGCCGTCGAGCTTCGGCATCATCACGTCCAGTACCACCAGGTCGAAGCGGCTCTCCGCAAAGCGGCTCAGCGCTTCGCCGCCATCGGCGGCCTGCACCACCTCGTAGCCATCCTTGCGCAGCGGGTAGGAGAGCAGCGTCAGGATCGCCCGCTCGTCGTCCACCAGCAGTATGCGCGAGGCGCGTTGAACCATGTGCCGTAGCGATTATGGTCTCTTGCGAGCGTGCTTAACGGACGTATCTATCGCGCAGCCTTTCTGCCGCTGCTCCTTGCCCTCGCGATCGCCGGGTTCTCGCTGGTCGACCGCCCCGCGCCGCTCGGCTCGAACCTCGCGCCCGACGCCTTCGACGGCCCGCACGTCGTCGCCGAACTGCAAAGCCTCTCCGCACGCTTTCCCGATCCGCGCCCCGGCAGCCCCGCAGACCGCGAACTGGCCGCCTACGTTGCCGGTCAGCTGCACGCCCTCGGTGGCACCGCGGGAGGCGGCTTTACGGTCAGCACCCACACCGGCACCGCCCAGACGATCGAAGGCCGCCGCACCCTCACGACCGTTCTCGCGCAGCGGCCCGGCAGTACCAGCGAGCCGCCGCTCGTGATCCTCGCCCACCGCGACGCCGCCGCCGGGCGGCCGGGATCGGATTCCGACGAGCTCTCCGCGACAGCCCTCCTGCTCGGGCTCGCACGGGTTTTCGCCGCCAGCCAGACCCACCGCAGTATCCTGCTCGTCTCCACCAGCGGCGGCTCCGGTGGCAACGCCGGCGCCCGCGACTTCGCCGCCCACGCCACGCAGTGGATCGGCGGTCCCATCGACGCCGCGATCGTGCTCGGCGATCTCGCCGGCACCCGCGCTCCGCTGATCGCGCCCTTCTCCGCCGCGCCCGGCTCGGCGCCGCAGCTGCTCCAGCGAACTCTCTCCCAGGCGCTCAGCCAGCAGGCCGGCATCGCCGCTCGCGCTCCCACACTGCTCGACACGCTCGCGCAGCTCAGCTTCCCCCTCACCGCCGGCGAACAGGGACCGCTCGACGCGAGCGGGCTACCCGCAGTGCTACTCCAGGCCGGCAGTGAACTGCCCCCCCGCCGAGCACGTCGCTGAGCGACGCACGTCTGGAAGGACTCGGGCGCGCCGTGCTCGCCGCCGTGTACGCGCTCGACGCCGGACCCGAAATCAGCAGCGTCGAAACCACGCTCCCCATCCAGCGCAAGCTGCTGCCCGAATGGGCCGTGCGTCTGCTCATTGTCGCGCTGCTGCTGCCACCACTGCTCACCGCGGGCGACGGGCTCGCTCGCCTGCGCCGTCGACGCCGCATCCCCTCCGAGCGGCCACTAGCGCGCTCGATGGCGTGGGTTGCCGCCTGCGCGCTGCCGTTCCTCGCCTGTGCCCTCTTCGCGATGCTGCTCGGACTGCTCGGCGTGTTCCCCGCCCCCTATCCACCCGTCGCTCCCGCCGCCGCGCCGCTCGCCGGCTCCGCGCTGGAGGCCGTCCTCGCCGTCGCGCTCGTGTTCGCCCTCGCGCTGCTCACCTGGCCCGCGCTGATGCGCCGTCTGGGGCTTCCCGCGCGTCCGGACACCGACGCCGCCGGTCTCGCGCTGGTCCTCCTGCTCGGCGCCCTCACCGTTGTCGTGTGGGCCCTCGATCCCTACACCGCGCTGCTGCTCGTGCCCGCCCTGCATCTCTGGCTCGGGCTCGCCGATCCCGAACGGCCGGTCGGCAGATCTCCGCTCGCCCCACTCGTGCTCGTCGCGCTCGGCGCCGCGCCGCTCGGGCTGCTGATCGCCTTCTACGCAGTTCGGCTCGGACTTGGCCCCGCAGACGTCGCGCACACCGCCGTGCTGCTGCTCGCCGGCGGCCGCGTCGGGCTCCTCGGTGCCCTGCTCTGGAGCCTCGCATTCGGCGCGCTCCTCGCCGCGCTACGGCTCGCCGTCGCCCCTCCACGCGAGCTCCTCGCCGGTCCCCCGGATCCTGGGGAGGAGCTCCCCGAGCACGAGACCCTCACGATCCGCGGGGGGTGGGTGGGCTCCAAATCCTTCTACGCTGGTCCCGGGTCGCTCGGCGGTACCGAGTCCGCTCTGCGACGCTGAAGGCGCCCCGGGAGGCCGCCGAGGGCCGATTGTGTCCGACATCCTCTACACCACCCGACCCCCCTCCGGGCGCGCGCCGCGCCGCTCGAGCCCCTCCCCGCTTCGCCGGCGTGCGCTGCGCGGTCTCTCGCTGCTGCTGATCGCCCTCGGCACGCTCGCGCTGGTCGATGCCGGTGTCACGCTGCTCTGGCAGGAGCCGATCTCCGCGCTCTACGCCAAATTCGAGCAAGATCATCTCCGCGGTGCGCTACGCGCCGTCGAACGCGCGCAGCCCAGCACCGCCGAAGAGCTGCGGCTCGCGCGGCTCTCCGACGAGCATCGCATCGCGTTCCTCGCGCGGCGCCTGCAACGCCGCGCCGCGCCCGGCAGCCCCGTCGGCAGTATCCACATCCCGCGGATCGGCGCCGACTTCGTCGTCGTGCAAGGCACCGGCACCACCGAACTCGAGAAGGGCCCCGGGGTCTACGCCGACACCCGTTTCCCCGGCGCCGGCGGCACGACCGCGATCGCCGGACATCGCACCACGTGGCTCGCGCCCTTCCGCCACATCGACGAACTGCGCCCCGGCGATCACATTGTTCTCGATATGCCCTACGCCCACTTTCTCTACACCGTCAGCGGGCACCGCATCGTCGAACCCACCGACGTCTCCGCCGCCACCGCCCAGCTCGGCTATAGCCGCCTCGTGCTCTCCGCCTGCACGCCGCTATTCAGCGCCGCCAAACGCATCCTCGTCTACGCGCGGCTGACCTCTGCCATGCCCGTCGGGACCGCCGCGCGCGCGTAGCGCGCGGGCGGCGGGCCTCCGGATGCGGGCCGGCCCTCGCGCGATGCGGGCCGGCCCCCGCCGGCAACAGGCACCCGCCTCAGCGGCAGCGGTTCGCGCCTCACCAGCGGTGCTCAAAGCCCTCCAACTCGCGCTCCGTGCCGCTCTCGAGTAGCACCACGCCGGGTGCGAGGTGCGGCGTGGCCTGCGTCGCCCTTCCGATCCACGTGATCCCGACACCGCCAGCCGCGTGCAGCGCGCGCTCCACGTCTTCGCAGTGGGTGGGCGCCACGCACACGCACAGCTCGTAGTCCTCGCCGCTCCCCGCCGCCAGGCGCCACGGTGGCTCCTCGAGCTCGGTCGCGATCTCCGCGACGCCCCGCTCGAGCGGCAGCGCGCCGAGGTCGATCTCCAGCCGCACCCCGCTTGCTCGTCCCAGGTGCCCCGCGTCGGTCGCCAGGCCGTCCGAGAGGTCGATCATCGCGCGCGCACCCGCTCGTGCCAGCGCACGGCCCTCCACCAGTCGCGGGATCGGACGCAGGACACGGTCGATCGCCGTCTGCGTGTGCGCTGCACGCGAAGCCCGACCCTCGAGCACCGCCAAGCCCGCGCCCGCCCCGCCGAGAGCGCCCGTCACACCGACCACGTCTCCGACCCGCGCGCCATCGCGGCCGACCAGCGCGCGCTGGTCCTCGGCCCAGCCGACCGCGGTGACCGCGATCGTTAGCGCCGGTGCGCTGACGACGTCTCCTCCAAGGATCGCGACCCCCGTGGCGCGCGCCAGCTCTTGGGCGCCGCGCACGAGCTCGAGCGCCCGCGCTTCGGTGAAGCCCGCCGGGAGCCCGAGCACCAAATACGCCTCCCCGGGGTCGGCGCCCATCGCGGCGAGATCCGAAAGCGCACCTCCCAGTGCCCGCGCACCCGCCTGAGCGGGTGTTGCCCAGTGCTCGCCCAAGCGAAAGTGGACACCCTCGACCATCGCATCGACCGAGGTCGCGCACACCGCTCGCGCGCGCACTACCGCCGCGTCGTCGCCGATACCGCGCACCACCCGCTCCCCGCTAGAGGAGTTGCCGTGGTACGCGAGGTTCAGCTCTCGCGCGATCGCGTCGATCAGCGCGCGCTCAGCGATGCCGGTAGACGATCCGCGCGCGGTCCAGGTCGTAGGGGGAGAGCTCACAACGCACGCGGTCACCCGGGAGGATGCGGATCCTGAAACGGCGCATCTTGCCCGCCACGTGCCCGAGCACCACGTGATCGTTGTCGAGCTTCACGCGGAACATCGCGTTCGGAAGCGCCTCGATCACCTCGCCCTCGAATTCGACCTTGTCTTCCTTTGCCACCTGTAAGTCCCATCCGGGCCACGCGCCAAACGGCCGCACCCCAAAGCGTCGGATTTTCCAATCCTCAAACTACCAGCGTCAGCCCGGTGGGGCCGTGCCGCCCGTCCTGGCACCACCACCACCGCCCGCGCCCGCGCCCGGTTCGGAGGCGGCTTTGTTCGGCGTTTGCGTGGGTTCGGCTGGCGGACCGTTACCAGTGCCACCCCCGTGTTCCGGGGCCGCGCCGTTGCCCGCGCCGGTCGGTTCGGTTGCGGGCGTCGGAGCGGCGCCGCCCACGCGCGGGGCGCCTTTGCCGTGGTTTGACTTACCCGTCTGGCCCGCCGCGGTTGGCGTTTCGACTACGCCTTCGAGCGCTGGCGCCGCCGCTTGCCCGGTCGTCGCGAATTTCCCGAAGAACGGCTTGTAGGAGATCGGTTCGGGGGGTTGCGGGAATTCGACGCAGTGCGTGCCAACCACGCCCGACATGTAGTCGTGCCAGATCACAGCCGGCAGCGCGCCACCCTGCTGCGCTTCGCCGTGGACATCGGTCATCGAGACGCGTTTGTTGGGGTAGCCCATCCAGACCACCGTCGAGTATTCGGGGGTGTAGCCGTCGAGCCACGCGTCGACGAGTTCGCTGGTGGTGCCCGTCTTCGCGGCCGTCGGGCAATCGATTGCCGAGCGCACCGCTGTGCCGCCGAGCACGTTCTGATGCAAGATGCTCGTCTCCTCCGCGGTGACCCCGTTGCTGAGCACCTTCACGCGGTGCGGCTCGCCCCAACTCGTATCGACGTGGCCATTGGGGAAGACGACCTTCGTGATCGCGATCGGGCTGTTGCGCCAACCGCCATCGGCGAGCGTCGCGTAGACGACCGACATCTCTAGCGGAGTGACGCCGAGGGTGAGGCCCCCGATCGCCTCGGCCGGATAGCTGTTCAGGTGGGTTTTGACGCCCATCTTGTAGGCCATTTCGGTGATCGTCGACTCCCCGAGGTCGGCGGCGAGCTGCGCGTAGACCGTGTTGTCGGAGGCCAGCGTCGCCTGCACGAGGTTGATCGACTTGTTCAGCGAGGTGCCCTCGAACGTGTGCACTTCGTAATTCGGTTCGGCGGCCAGCCAGCCTTTGGGCAGCGTGTGCGAGAAGTAATAGGTGCTGTTCGGGTCCACGCCCCGCGAGAGCGCATCCGCGAGGTCGATCGCCTTGAAGGTCGACCCCGGCTGGCGGTGACCTTCGGCCGCGAGGTTGTACTGGGACTGCTCGTAGCTCTCTGACTCCGCCATCGCCTCGATGTAGCCGTTGTGCGGGTTGATCGTGACGATCGCCGAGGCCGGGTCTTCGGGCTCGTCGAGCACTTCCGCGATCGCGTTGTGCGCGAGTTCCTGCATGTGCAGGTCGAGCGTCGTGTAGACCTTCAGGCCGCCCTGTTCGACGGTGTGTTTGCCGTAGCGGTCGATCAGCTGCTGGCGCACGTATTCGAAGAAGAAGCCTTCGCGTTTTTCGGAGTAGAAGTAGCCGCGTTTTAGCTCCAGCGGCGCGTGCTCGGCGGCCGCGGCCCGCGCGGTGCTCACGTAGTGCAGTTCGGCCATCTTCGCGAGCACCTCGTTGCGCCTTTCGCGCGCCGCCCGCGGATCGAGGAAGGGGTTGTATTCGGATGGTGCCTGCGGCAGCCCCGCGAGCAGCGCGGCCTGCTCGAGGTCGAGCTGCGAGGCCGGCTTGTCGAAGAAGATCCGCGACGCCGCCTGCACGCCAATCGCGGTCTGCCCGCCGAGCGTGCCGTAGGGGACGCTGTTGAGGTAGCTCGTGAGGATCGAGGGCTTGCTGTGGTGTTCCTCGTATTCGAGCGCCAGCTTCGCCTCGGTGATCTTTTGGCGCAGCGTGTGCTGGTCGCCGCCCAGATAGATGTTGCGCATCAGCTGCATCGTGATCGTCGAGCCGCCCTGTAGTGCCTCGCCGCGCGTGATGTCCTTGACGGCCGCACGGAAGATCCCGGTGGGATCCACGCCGTTGTCTTTGTAGAAGCGCTGGTCCTCGATCGCGACCGTCGCGTTCTTGAGGTTCGCGGGGATTTCGCTCCAGCCGATCGGCGAGCGCAGCTCGTCGGACTGGATGAAACCCAGGCGCGTGCCGTTGGCAGCGAAGACCTGCGAGGAAGCGCCGGCCACGATTGCGTGCAACGAGCCCACCGTAGGAGCCGACTGCGCTACCGACAGCACGTAGGCCACCGCTCCGCCGACGGCGAGCAGGGCCGTGGCCGCGAACGCGCCGAGGCCGATGAATACCGCGCGGGAGAGCCCACCGTGGTTGCGGCGCCGGCGCCGCTGTCGTGCTTGTCGAGACATCGACCAGAGAGCTCCGGTCCCCCGCGTCGCGGCATCGGGCCGCCTGCTGAAGACGGACGCCGGGAGACCCAGATGCAGAATATCGCCTGCAAGTGTGATTTCCTGCCACTTCGTGCCCGCGGCCGACCTGACGCCAACGCTGGGCCGCCCGCGCCCTCTCGCCCGTCTACGGTCGCTGGACCCCGCGCAGGCGGTTGCGGTGCGCGACACGTGGCGCGCGCTATGGGTCTCGCGGCTGCTCGTCTGGATCGCGGGCATCGGGGCGGTCTCGGTGTTCGGGGTGGTTGTTAAACGCGCCGCGTTCGACCCGCCCCACGTGACGAGCGGCTTCGGCTGGCTCGGCGACCTGCTCGCCGCCCCCGCCGCCCGCTGGGACGCCGCCTGGTATCTCGTGATCGCGCACTACGGCTACCTTCCCGGCCTCGCGCCCTCGCGCTCGGCGTTCTTTCCGCTCTATCCCCTCGGTATCCGGGGGGTCTCCGAGCTCGGCGTGCCGCCGGTGCTGGCCGGGGTGCTGATCTCGCTGGTGGCATTCGCGCTGGCGCTCTACGGCATCCACCGCCTCACGACCCTCGAAGCGGGGCGTCTGCTCAGCGGCGGGGGCCGCCCGCGCGCCGCCAGCGCAGGCGAGGGCAGCGGTGGTAGGCAAGGCGATGGCGTCCTCGACGGAGGGAAAGACGACTACGTGATCGACCCCGCCGCGCGCGCGCACGCGCACCCACGCGCGCGCGGCGGGGAGGTTGCGCGACTAGCGGTGCTCGCGACCGCACTCGCGCCGATGGCCTTCTACTTCTCCGCGGTGTACTCCGAGTCGCTGTACCTGGCGCTCTCGGTCGGGGTCTTCTGGTGCGCGCGCCAGGGCCGCTGGGCATGGGTGGGGGTGCTGGGGGCGTGCGCGGGTGCGACGCGCAGCGCCGGCCTGGTCCTGGCGCTGCCCGTCGCGATCCTGTACCTCTACGGGCCACGCGAGGATCGCCCCCCCGATTTCCCGCCGGGGCGGCGGCGGATCGCGGGGATCCGCTACAAGGTCTGCGGCGAGGCGCTGTGGCTGCTGGCGCTGCCGCTGGGGGTGCTCGCGTACGCCGTCTATCTCGCGCTGTCCGGTGGTAGCGCGCTCGAGCCCTTCCACGCCCAAGAAGTCTGGAACCGGCAGTTCGCGGGCCCGTACGTCGCCGTGTGGGACGCCGCGCGCGCGGCCTTCGAGGGCATGCGGCAGCTGCTCTCGATGCAGCGCCGTCACATCTACTTCACGCTCTCCGGCGGCGACCCGTTCGTCAGCGCCGAGCACAACATCGTGCTGTTCGGTTTTCTACTCGCCGCGATCCCGGCGATCGTCGGCGTGCTGCGCCGGTTGCCGCTCGCCTACGGCGCGTACGTGCTCGCGGCGCTCGCGCTGCCGCTCTCCTATCCGGTCGCGGCGCAGCCGCTGATGTCGCTGCCGCGCTTCCTGCTGGTGCTGTTTCCGCTGTTCATGTGGCTGGGGGCGCTGCTCGAGCGCCGGCCGCGAGCGAGGCTTCCCTTGCTGGGCATCTCCGCGCTCGCGCTCATGTTCTTCGCCGGCCAGTTCGCGACGTGGCATTGGGTGGCCTGACGCGCGGTGAGCGCGCCGATCCTGGCTCCGCGGGTGCGCGCGGTCCTGCTGGACGGTCTGGGGACGCTGCTCGCGCTCGCGCCTCCGTGGCCGGCACTCGTCGGGAAGCTGCAACTCGAGCACGGGCTGGCGCTCACCGAAGCCGACGCCGAGCGCGCCTTTGCGGCGGAGATCGGCTACTACCGCGCGCACCACCTGGAGGGCCGCGATGACGCCAGCCTCGAAGACCTGCGTCGGCGCTGCGCGGAGGTGCTCCGCGACGCGCTTCCAGCGGCGGTCGGGGAGGCGCTGTCGATCGCGCAGCTCACCGCCGCGATGCTGGGCTCGCTGCGCTTCAGCGCTTACCCCGATGCGCTCCCGACGCTCGCGGCGCTGCGCGACCGCGGCTTGGCGCTCGTGGTTGTGAGCAACTGGGACGTCTCGCTATCCGCGGTGCTCGCCCACGCGCGGCTCGCCGGGTCGCTCGACGGAGTGCTCACCTCGGCGGCGGTCCGAGCGCCGAAGCCCGCGGCGGCGATCTTCGAGGCCGCGCTCGCGCTCGCCGGCGTCGAGCCGGGGCAAGCGGTGCACGTCGGGGACTCCCTCGCGCATGACGTACTCGGTGCGCGCGCCGCGGGCGTCGCGCCGGTGCTGCTGCGCCGCGCCGGCGAGGGAGGGGCACAGGCGCCGCCGGAGGTTCCGGTGATCGCGTCACTGGCCGAGTTGCTGACCTAAGCTCGTGAGCAGTGGAGTCCTCCCAGACAGCTCTCGCGCCGCTCGTGCCGACGCCCCCGCCGGAGCCGGTGCGTGGCGCAGCGAACGACTGGCCGTGGTGGACCGCGCCGGCGGCGCTCGTCGGCGGCCTGCTGCTCGCCGCCATCGCGGGACTCGTCGTCGACCTTCCGGCGGCGCTCTTTGGCGTCAGCATCACCGCCGCGCGCCTGCCGGGGTGGCTCGAGCTCGTGGACACCGTGGTGCAGGACGCCGCGTTCGTCGGAGCGGCGGTGCTCTTCGCGCATGTCGGCGGCCGTGCTGTGAGTGCTTGGCAGTTCGGGCTGCGTCCCCCTCGCCTGCGGTGGCGCTCGACGGCGCTGCTGATCCTGGCGCTGCTGATCGGGTTCCTGATCTTCAGCGAGATCTGGGCCGAACTCCTCGAAGTGCACACGAAAGAGAAACTGCTCGAACAGCTCGGTGCCGGCGAAGGTACGGCCCTGCTGCTGCTCAGCGCGGCGCTGACATGCGTGATCGCGCCGTTCTGCGAGGAGTTCCTGTTCCGCGGCTTCATCTACACCGCGCTGTGCAACTGGCGCGGGCCGTGGCCCGCGGCGATTCTCACGGGGCTCGTCTTCGGCGGCATCCACGCGGGCTCCGCTCCCGCGGTCGACCTCGTGCCGCTGGGAGCGCTCGGGTTCGGGTTGTGCCTGCTCTACCGGCGCACCGGCTCGCTGTACCCGTGCATCGCCGCGCACTCGCTGAACAACTCGCTGGCCTTCGGGGCACTCGAGAGCTGGGGGTGGCAGATACCGGTGCTGATGGTGAGCGCCCTCGGCCTGATCGCCTTGCTGGTACTCACGCTCCGGCGCATCGGTGTGATCACGCCGCCGCCCGCCCAGACCGCTCCGGCGGTCGTCATCTCCACCGCATAGCATCGCGCTCATGATCTCGCCCCCCACACCCCCACCAGCTCCCGCCACTCCCCCGATCGCCGGGCAGATGACGATCGCGACACACGCCGCGCACGGCCGTCCCGCGGCCTTCGCGCTCGACGGCGAGCGGCTAGTCGTCAACGGTGTCCTCAAGCCCTACGTGGCCGGACAGGACGTGGTGGTGCGCTTCGCTCGCGACGGTCGCGGGGTCGCGAGGAAGACGGTCGCGGTGCTGCCCGTGGGCGATGGGACCGGCAAGTTTCGCCTGGGCTACACGAGCCGCCGGCCCGGGGTGGTGAGCGTGAGCGCGACGCACGTCGCCTCGGCGCAGATGTCGGCGTTCACCGCGCGGGCCGCCGGTGTGCGTTTCATCGCGCCGGACATGCGCGAAGGCGCACGCGGGCCCGGAGTGTGGTTGCTGCAAACCAAACTGAGCGCGCTGCGCTTCGCGGTGCACGTCAACGGCGTGTTCGACGAAAGCACCGGCCAGGCCGTGATCGCGTATCGCAAGCTCACCGGTCTGGCCCGCGTGCCCTCGACTGACGCGCAGGTCTTTCACCTGCTCGCACGCGGCGCCGGACGCTTCCACGTGCGCTACCCCGGCGACGGCAGTCATGTCGAGGCCAATCTCGCCGAGCAGGTGCTCGCCGAGATCGATGCCGGTGGCCGCGTGCGGCGCATCTACACGATCAGCTCCGGCAAGCCCTCGACCCCGACCGTGCTCGGCCGTTTCCGCGTCTACCTCAAGACGCCGGGCGAAAACTCGGAGGGAATGGTCGACTCCAACTACTTCATTCGCGGCTACGCCATCCATGGGTACCACGAAGTGCCCACGTACGCGGCGAGCCACGGCTGCCTGCGCGTTCCAATCCCGGATGCCCCCGCGATCTACGCGTGGGTGCAGGTTGGGATGCCCGTCGACGTCTACTACTGAGCCGCTCGCCCGTCCCCCAACGTGGGGGACATCACGGAACGGTCCCCGATGAATTCGCCGGTGAGCGCCTAGACGCGAATCCGCAGGGTCCGCGCGAGATAGCCCACGCCGATCCCATAGACGAGCAGCGCCAGCACCGTGCCCACGCCGCGGATCGCCCACTGACTGGTCGAGCCCGCGGTGATCCCCGAGAAGGGCGAGATCAGGGCGTTCGCGACTTCGTCGATCACGCGGTGCACGGTGCCCTCCTGTGAGTGTTTTTGGGTATGCGGCGCGGCGGTTCCGGAGGCGGTCCCGGTGACCTCGTTCTGCTGGTGGCTGGACGCTTCGCTGGTCTGTTCGAGCGCGAAGATCGCGAAGGACACGACCACGACCAGGCACGCGATCCGCGAAGCCAGGCGCAGCAGCGTCGCGAGCGGGAGCAGCACCTCGCTAGATTAGATCCCGCCGTGGACAGCTTGACCGAACCCCGCAGCGACGAACCCCGCAGCGATCTCGACGCCGCGCGCGCGCGGTTGCGCGAAGATCTGCGCAAGCACGCGCTCGTGATCGGCGAGGTCACGCTCACCAGCGGGCGCACCGCCTCCTACTACGTCGACGCCAAGCGCGCGATTCTCCTGGCCGGCACATTCGCGGCGCTGGGTGCCCTGCTCGCCGACGCCGCGCGCGCCTGCGAGGCGAGCGCTGTCGGAGGGGTGCCGGTGAGCGCGATCCCGGTCGCGTGCGCCGCGCTGGCCGCGGGCTTTCCCGAGCGCGCGTTCATCGTGCGCAAAGAGCGCAAGGAGCACGGTCTGCAGCGCTGGATCGAGGGCCCCGAGCCGGCGCCCGGCGAGCGCATCCTGCTCGTCGAGGACGTCGTCACCACCGGCGGCTCGACGATCGAGGCGCTCACGCGCGTGCGCAGCGAGGGCCTGATCGTTGCGGGCGTCGTCAGTGTGCTCGATCGCCTCGCGGGCGGGGGAGAAGCGATCCAGGCCGCGCTCGGCGACGACGCGCGGTATCTGGCGCTGAGCACGATCGACGACATCTATCCCGAGCGGCCCGATCGGTGACCGATCGCGGCGCTGGGTCGGGCCGGGCTCCCGATCCCGCGATCGGGCCCGCCGTGATCCGCGACGCGCGCGCCGCCGACGTGCCGGCGCTGTTGGAGATGTTCGCCGAACTCGCCGACTACGAGCACCTCACGCACGAGTTACGCGCCACCGAGGAGCAGCTGCACGCCGCGCTGTTCGGCGCGCGCCCCGCCGTCGAGGCGCTGATCGCCGAGCAGTCCGGCTCCGGCGCGACGATCGGGTACGCGATGTTCTTCCCGACCTTCTCCACCTTCCTCGCGAGCACCGGTGTTTGGCTGGAGGATCTCTTCGTGCGCCCCGCGCACCGCCGCGGAGGTGTCGGGCGCATGCTGCTCGCGGCCCTCGCCGCGCGTATGCGCGCGCGCGGCGGGGAGCGCTTGGAATGGGCCGCGCTCGACTGGAACGAGCCCGCGCTCGGCTTCTATCGCGGGCTCGGGGCGCGGACGATGGGGGAGTGGATCACACACCGGCTCACCGGGGACGAGCTCGAGCGGTTGGCGGGTGAGGGGCACGGGGAGGCCGCGGCGGGCTGAGGTCGCGGACCTCGCCGTCGGCGCGCCGTGACGTCCCGTGCGCGCGGCGGGCGCCTGTAGCCTTCTCCGGTGGGCCCGCAGGGCCGCGCCCTCGTAGTCCAATGGATAAGACAACCGCCTCCTAAGCGGTGGATCCAGGTTCGACTCCTGGCGGGGGCATGGGGAGATCACCCGTCGCGTCGATCGGTGCCCCATAGCCGATCGCCTGCCGTCTGGACGGTCGCCGCGAGTGTGCAGCAGACGGCGTCGCGGGCGGCATGGCTCGCCGTGGCAGCCGCAGCCTCCGGGACAATCGGCCGCGTGTTACGCCGTGGCCGTGGCGCGCTGCTGCGCGTGTGCGTACAGCGTCTCGGGCGCGATGTCGGCGTCGTTAGGCCAAACGATCGTGCCGGCCTCGGCATCCGCGCGGAGTCGCCCGAAGTAGGCCGGGTCGCGCAGTGGCTCGAACACGCCGCCGTAGTCGAGCAGGTAGGAGAGGTCTACGTCGGCCGTGGTGCCGTCCTCGAATCGGACGTGCACGGTGTATCCGTCTAGCGGCTGGGCTTCAGTGAGAAGGGGCGTGCTGCGCATGGTCGCAATGGTAGGGCGTTTAGCCCAGCGGCTCAATAGGGGTGAGCGGTTGGTGGTTTCGCGCGCGGACCCAGTTCTCGCGTAGCTCGGACTGGTGCGCTTTCGCCCACTCGACCACGAGCCGCCGCGCACGGGGAGGCAGTCCCCCTGCAAGAGTCGCCAGGTTCTCGATGTCGACCGTGGCCTCGTCCCCGCCGTAGCTGGCGTGGAAGTGCGGACGCCCGCCGTGGTGCGCCTCGTCGTGGTACATCCAAATCACGATCCCGTAGAACGCGCTGATACGTGGCATCACGCACCCCACCCGAGGCATCCGTGGGTTGGCTGGGCGGCATAGGCTCCTTGCGGCCGGTGCCAACGGGGCGGCTGATTCCAGGTCGTCATGGCCTCGCAGGCTACCCGCGACCCCGACGCCTCAGTCAATGGCCAGCAGCCCCGATCCTGCTGCCCAAACCCTGCCGGATTACGCCCAATCCGGCCCGATCCAGACCAGGGCAAATGCCAGAATCGCCAGTAACTGCCTATAGATCCAGTCTTTCCGTCCTCAGGGGACTCGGCCTCCTAAGCGGTCGATCCAGGTTCGACTCCAGGCGGGACTTCATCATTACGGGCTTGTGGATATGACCGCGCGATAGGCGGCGGTGATGAGCTCGTCGACGTCCGCCGGCGGCGACTCGGCGGCCCGGACGTGAGGACGCACCGCGGCATACGGCAAGCCGACGACCGCGTAGCGAGCGCGGCGCATCGCCGCGGCGTTTGCGGAACCGAGGCCGCGACGCGCGAACGAGCGCAGCGAGGTCTCGCCTCGCGTCGTCAACTCTGTCGCTCGTACGGCGACCTCGGGGGGCCAGCCGTCAGGTAGGAAGTCCTCGCGACTGTGGAGCAGCAGCAGGCGGGCCGGGACGGGGTGAGCGCGCACCCAGCGGGGGGTGTGCAGAGCCGCCTGCAGACCGGCCTCGCGAGGCTCTGGATCCGACAGCGCGGCTTGGAAGCCGTCCTGGAAGGCTTCGACCGTTTGGAGCCAGAGCTCGGCGAGCAGCACGTCCTTGGAGCTGAAGCGATGGTAGATCGAGCCCGTGGGGGCGCCGAGGGAATCGGCGATCGCACCGACCGTCGAACCGGCGGGCCCGTGGATCGCGGCCAACTGTGCCGCGGCTTCGAGGATCGCCTCCGCTGAGTATCGGGCGGGTCGACCCATGGCTTTCAATAGTACTAACCCAGTTCTAGAACTTGCATGCTAATATGGCGAAATGCACCCTGCTTCGCGTTTCTCCATCGCCGAGCTCGCGGCAAGAAACGAGCGCGGTGACATGAGGATCAGAAACGTGCACGAGCGAGCGCTACCGGATGACGGCTCGACGGCCGAATCGCTGATCGATGGTCTGGCGGGACCGGAGGATCGACTCTGGCCGCGCGAGCGCTGGCCGCCGATGCGCTTTGAGGGCGGTTTGCGCGAGGGCAGCGAGGGCGGCCACGGCCCGGTCCGCTACCGAGTCATCGAGCATCTGCCGGGGCGCTGCGTGCGATTTCGTTTCACCGCTCCGCCGGGTCTCGTCGGCGAGCATCGCTACGAGCTCGAAGCGCGCGAGGGGCGCGCGCTTCTCCGGCACACCCTCAGCGGGCGGACTGAGGGCCGGATGCTTTGGCAGTGGCCATTGCTGTTTGAGCCCCTGCACAACGCGCTCATCGAGGACTCGCTCGACTGCGCGGTCGCCGCGGTGTCCGATGCGCCGCCCGCGGCGGCGCGCTGGCCGCGACGGACGCGCGCTTTGCGCTGGCTCCTGAAGGGGCTGATGTAGGAAGCGGCCCGCGGAAAGGCCTGCATCAGATGTTGTAGTTACTAGCATCACTCATCATGCCGCGTACGACCCGTGATCTCGATGCGTCGGTCCTCGAGCAACTGCGCCGTCATGGCGCGAGGGAGGACAAGAGCGGGGGCCAGGTCGCGTCCGAGCAATTGGCGGGGGCTCTCGGGAAGGGCTCAAGGGCGAAGCCACTGCCGCTGGACTGGCCGAGCAAGCGCATGGGCAAGCCGCAGGTGGACCTGGAGGGCAAGGACGCTCTTTGGGCGTGACGCTCAAGCGCCGTCGCCTGATCCTCGCGATCTGCTGCATGAGCCTGCTGATCGTGGGCCTGGACAACACGATCGTCAACGTCGCGCTGCCCTCGATCGGGCGCGAGCTGCACACGGGCGTCACGGGCCTGCAGTGGACGGTCGATGCATACACCCTGGTGCTGGCGAGCCTGCTGATGCTGTCGGGCTCGATGGGCGACCGGCTGGGCCGGCGCCGTGTCTTCCAGACCGGTCTGGTGCTGTTCACGCTGGGCTCGCTGCTGTGCAGTGCGGCGCCGAGCATCGGCTGGCTGATCTTCTTCCGGATGCTGCAGGCGATCGGCGGATCGATGCTCAACCCGGTCGCGATGTCGATCATCCGCAACGTCTTCACCGACGCGCGCGAGCGCGCGCAGGCGATCGGTTTCTGGGGCGCGACCGTCGGCATTAGTCTCGCGCTCGGCCCGGTGGTCGGGGGCGCGCTGGTGCAGTCGGCGGGCTGGCGCTCGATCTTCTGGATCAACATCCCCGTCGGTATCGCCGCGGTGGTGCTGACGATCCTGTTCGTGCCGGAGTCGCGCGCTCCGCGTCCGCGGCGTGTCGATCCGGTCGGCGAGCTGCTGGTGATCGTGCTGCTGGCGTCGCTGACGTACGGGATCATCGAGGCGCCCGCGGCGGGCTGGCTCTCAATGCGGAGTCTTGCCGTCTTTGCGCTCGCAGCGGTCGCGCTCGTCGGTCTGCTGGCCTACGAGCGTCGCAGGCGCGAACCGCTGCTGGAACTGCGCTTCTTCCGTAGCGTCCCCTTCTCGGGTGCGAGCGCGATCGCGGTCTGCTCGTTTGCGGCACTCGGCGGCTTCCTGTTCCTCAACACGCTCTACCTGCAGGAGGTCCGGCACCTCTCGGCGCTCACCGCGGGCCTCTATACGCTGCCGATCGCCGCGATGACGCTGCTCTTCTCGCCGCTCTCCGGTCGTCTGGTCGGGCTCCGCGGGCCGCGTGTCGGGTTGCTCGTCGGCGGCCTCGGGATCATGATCGGCGGTGGCCTGCTCACCGATCTCGGACCACACACCGCGATCCCCTCGCTGCTGCCCGCGTACTTCATCTTTGGGATCGGCTTCGGCATGGTCAATCCGCCGATCACGAACACCGCCGTGCTCGGCATGCCTGCCGCGCAGGCGGGGGTGGCCGCGGCGGTGGCTTCGACCTCGCGCCAGGTCGGCCAGACGCTTGGTGTCGCGGTGGTCGGCGCGGTCGCCGCGGCCGGCGTCGGCGTGATCGGACCGGGTTTCGTGCAAGCCAGCCACGCCGCCTGGTGGATTGTGACGGGCGCCGGCGCCGCGGTGTTGGTGCTCGGGCTGTTCAGTACGACCAGGAGGGCCGAGGAGACCGCGCGGCGGGTCGCCGACGAGCTCGAAGCGGACGGCCCCGTGTCGCCCCCTGCGGCCGAGCTGATCGGGGCTTGAGCGTCACCGGTCCGGCTTGCCGGTCCTCCTCGCGGCGTCCGTCGTCGCGGCGCTCACAGCAGGTGCGATCTCATTCAGGCGTTCGAGGATCACCTGTAGGCCGCCCTGGGTATCGAGATTGAGGCGATCGAGAATCGTCTCGGCGTCTTTGAACGTGTTCGCCGAGCGCGCGTCGGCGGCGAGGCTCTGGACGTTCTGTCCGACCATGATCACCGAGAGCAGCACGAGCTGCAGGAAGGTCTGGGCGATCCACGCGACGATGCCCTCGCCGCCGGGCTTCAGCGCGGGACCGAGGCCGACGAGGGCGATCGCGGCGAACACGTAGGCGCACCACATCGTGCCGACGAGCCTTGTGATCAGGACGGCGAACTTCGCGTTGAAGCCGTCGACCTCGCCCATCGCCTCTCTGAGCACGGAGAGGTTGGGATGCAGGGCCTTGGCGAGATGGTGCTCGGTCTTCACGGGTTTGCGCTCTGTCATCGCTTCTCCCCGCCGCCGTGGGCGACTGTGCGTGTGGTGGACGAATTCCGGCGAGTGTAACCTTGGGCCGATCGCGTCACACGCGCTTGTCACCGGGGCCACGGGCTTCATCGGCGGTCGGCTCGCCGTGGCCTTGGCGCGCTCGCGCACGGAGGTGCGCTGTCTGGTGCGCGACCCCGCGCGAGCGACCGAGCTGCAAGCTGAGGGCTGCGAAATCCGTCGGGGCGACGTGACCGATGCAGGGAGCTTGCAAGGCGCGGGCAGCGATATCGACGTGGCGTATTTCCTGATCCACGCGATGGCTGGCGGCGAGGGCTTCGCCGAGCGCGAGCGCGAAGGCGCGCAGAACTTCGCGCGGATGGCCAAGCGCGAGGGTGTGCGGCGCATCGTCTACCTCGGCGGCCTCGGCGAGGAGGGCGTCTCCAAGCACCTGCGCAGTCGCCACGAGACCGCGCGGATCCTCGCCGCAGAGGGCCCGCCGCTGACGTACTTTCGCGCCGCGATGGTGGTTGGCGCCGAGAGCGAGTCCTACCGCACGCTGCGCTATCTCGTCAAACGCCTACCCGTGATGATCGCGCCGGCGTGGCTGAAGACCGCGACGCAGCCGATCGGGGTGGAGGACGTGGTGGAGTATCTGCGGCGTGCGCCGGAGGTGCCGGAGTCCGAAGGGCGCGAGGTTCAGATCGGCGGCCCCGACGTGCTCTCCTACGGCGCGATGCTCGACCGGATGGCGGTCGTGATGGGCATCCGCCCGCGGCCGAAGCTGCCGATGCCGTTCATCACGCCGTGGCTCTCGGCGCTGTGGCTTGGTCTGGTGACGCCGGTTGACACGAACGTCGCGCGGCCGCTCGTCGAAGGCCTGAGGACGGCGACGATCGTCACCGACCCCTCCGGGGCGCGGCCCTTCGGGATCGCCCCGGCATCCTTCGACGAGACCCTACGGCGCGCGCTCGAAGAGGAAGCGCGGTAGGCCGTGAAGACTGCGCTCGTCCCGTGAGGATCGCACCGACCCGATGAGGGTCGTGGCACCGACCCAAGTGAGGGTCGCACTGGTCCTATTCACGCGCGACCTGCGCGTGCGCGATCAGCCGGCGCTCGCCGCGGCGGTCCGCGAGGCGGAGCGGGTGGTGCCGGCGTTCGTGCTCGACGACACCCTGCTCGCGGGCGCGGGCGCGGCGGCGAACCGCATCGCGTTCCTGCTGGACAGCCTGCACGACCTCGACAGCTCACTGCGCGAGCGCGGCGCGCGGCTCGTGGTGCGCCGCGGCGAGGTTGTGGCGCAGACGCTCGCCCTCGCACGCGAGTGCGGTGCGCAGGCGATCTACATGAGCGCCGACGTGAGCGCCTACGCGCAGAGCCGTGAGCGGCGCCTCGCGGAGGCGTGCGAGCGTGAGCGGCTCGCCCTGCGGGTTTTCGAGGGTGTCACCGTGGTGGCCCCGGGCGAGCTCGTGCCGGCGGCGGGCGATCACTATCGCGTCTTTACGCCCTACTGGCGCGTGTGGTGCGAGACCCCGCGGCGCTCGCCGCTGCCGGCCCCGCGGCGCGTGCCGATGCCACGGAATGCAGGCACAGCTCGCGGCACAGCGCGCGCGGCGCTTCCGTCGCTGGAGGAGCTGACGCGCGCGCGGCGCTCGCCGGAGCTGATGCGGGGAGGCGAGAGCGCGGGCCGCGAACGTCTGCAGCGCTGGTTGCGCACGGGGCCGGCCGAGTACGAGGTTCGCCACGACGATCTCGCGGGCGATGCGACGGCGCACCTGAGTCCCTACCTGCACTTCGGCTGTCTCTCGGCGAGCGCGGTGCTCGCGCGCAGCGAGGGCCGAGCGGGAGGGGAGGCGTTTGCGCGCCAGCTCTGCTGGCGCGACTTCTACCACCAGGTGCTCGCGGCGCGAGCGGACTTTCCCTACGCGGACTATCGCCCGCGCGGCGGGCGTTGGAGACGCAGCGAGCGCCTGGCGGACGCGTGGCGGCGTGGACTGACGGGCTACCCGATCGTCGACGCGGGGATGCGCCAGCTGGAGCGCGAGGGCTTCATGCACAATCGCGCGCGCCTGATCACGGCGTCGTTCCTCGTGAAGACGATGCGGCTCGACTGGCGACTCGGCGCGGAGCACTTCGCGCGGCTACTGGTCGATGGCGATCTGGCGTGCAACAGCGGCAACTGGCAGTGGGTCGCGGGTACCGGCAACGACACGCGCCCGAACCGCGTTCTGAACCCGTTGCGTCAGGCGCGGCGTTTCGACCCCGCCGGCGAGTACGTGCGCCGTTATGTACCGGAGCTGGCGATGGTCGCGGGCCGTGCGGCCCACGAGCCGTGGCGTCTGCCGGCGGCCGAGCGGCGCCGGCTGGACTACCCGCAGCCGGTGATCGACTACGTCGCGGCGACGGAGGAGCGCGGCGTGCGTACCGCGCGCGAGCGGTCGTAGTGGGGGGCTCCGGCGACGCGATCGTGCAACCACGGCGTGAGCTCCTCCGCGGGTGCGGGCCGCGAGATCAGATAGCCCTGCCCGGTATCGCAGCCCATCGCGGCGAGGCGCTCGCAGACTGCGGCGGTCTCGATGCCCTCGGCGACGACGCTCAGCTCTAGGTGACGCGCGAGGTCGATCGTGGTGCGCACGATCGCTTCCTCGCGCGAGCTTTCGCACATGCGCGAGACGAACGAGCGGTCGATCTTGAGCTCGGTAGCGGGCAGCCGCGCGAGGTAGGCGATCGAGGCGTGGCCGCTGCCGAAATCGTCGATTGAGACGCCGACGCCCAGCGCGCGCAGGGCGTCCAGTACGCCGACCGCGGTGTCCGGGTCGGCCATCGCGGCGCTCTCGGTCACCTCGACGGTCAGCGCGGCGGCGGGAACGGCGTGGCTGCGCAGGAGCGTCTCGATCTGCTGCGCGAGCTCGGGTTCGTGCAGGTTGCGCGCGGAGAGGTTGACCGAGATGCCCAGCTCGAGGCCTTCTGCGCGCCACGCGGCGAGCTGGCGCAGCGCGAGCTCGATGACGTGCAGCGTCACGGGCCCGACGAGCGCGGTCTGCTCGATCAGCGAGATGAACTCCAGCGGCGCGACCATGCCGCGCTCGGGGTGGCGCCAGCGCAGCAGCGCCTCGACGCTGTTCACGCGCCCGCTCGCCAGGTTGAGCTGGGGCTGGTAGAAAAGTACGAACTCTCCGCGTTCGAGCGCGGGGCGCACCTCGCCGAGCAGCGCGAGGCGCGCCGCGCCGGACTGGTCGTACTCGGGCGAGTAGACCTCCACCCGCCCGCGCCGCGCGCGCGCGTGGTCGAGCGCCATGTCGGCGCGCTGCAGCAGCGTGTCGGCGTCGTGGGCGTGGTCGGGCGCGAGGGCGATGCCGATGCTCACCTCGACGTTCAGCGCGACTTCCTCGAGTGTGATTGGCGCCTCCATCGCGGCCTGCGCGGCGGCGGCCACGCTCAGCGCGTCGGCGCCACCGGCCGCGAGGGGCTGCAGAATCGCGTACTCGTCGTTACCCAGTCGTGCCAGCAGGGCCGCGGATCCCAGTTGCGTCTGTAGGCGTCGCGCGACCTCGCGCAGCACCTCATCGCCGGTGCGGTGCCCGAGTGTGTCGTTGACCTGCTTGAAGGCGTCGATGTCGAGTAGCAGCACGGCGACCGCGCGAGCGGGTGCGTCGCTCTCGTCGAGCGCCTGCGCGACGCGCTCACGGAAGAGCGTGCGGTTGGGCAGGCCGGTGAGCTGGTCGTAGCGTGCGAGGTGGCTGTTCTCGCGGGCCTGCCGGCTGAGCCGGCGGGAGGCCGAGGCGACGATCCGGAAGAGGATGGCCCACAGCAGCGCGAGACCGAGGAACACGAGCAGCGCGATCGTGTTCTCGTCCCGGCTGATCGCCGTCGCGATCGGCCGGTAGTTCAAGTAGATCTCGAACACGCCCGCCGGCGGCCCGGAGGCGAGGAAGCGCAGCGGCACGTACACCTCGACGAGCCGCCCGAGGCCGACCTCGCTGGCGGTCTCGGTGTGGGGGCTCGGCGTGACGACCTCGGCCGGGTCGGGCTCGCCGCGCAGGGCGTCGCCGAGATCGTCGCTCTCGCCGGGGCTGCGGCCAATCAGCGCGTGATCGTCGGAGTAGACGATCCGTCCGCGGTTGTTCCAGATCTTGATTCGCGCAAGGTCGCTTTTCACCGAGCGCGCGCGCAGCTGCTCGTCGAGCGCACGGATGTCTTGTGCGCTCAGGCCATCGCGCAGCTCGCGCGGTGTGAGCCGGGGCTGGATTCCTAGCCGGGCCACCAGTTGCGCGGACTCGCCGGCGTCGGCGAGCGAGCGGGTCACGATCTGCGACTGCAGCACGCGCGCCAGGACGAACCCGAGGGCGACCATCGGGATTAGGCTCAGCAGCGCTACTTGGCCGGTCAGGCTGAGATGCATCCGCCTTCGCAGCATGAGTCGCTATTCGGCAACCGGCCGGCGGATCTGAAGTCTGGAACGTCCGCGCTCGACTACTTCGCGCCCGACCGCTTGTTAGGAGCCGGGCTCGATCGCGTCGTCCTGCTCGTCGTCCTCGCCCTCGTATAGCGACTCGCTGGCGAGCTGCTTGCCGCGCGGGCTCCAGAGCTTGATCTCCAGCAGGTGCTCGCGGTAATCGTCGGGGGCGAGCAGCGTGAAGCGATTCTCGATCAGCTGGCAGCGATCGACGACGAGCTCGGAGAGCTCGGCGGTGACCGCGGCACCGCCGCTCACAAGCGGGCGGCCCCAGACGAGCGTCATCGCCGCAACTTGGCCCTCCTCGCCGCGCCAGCGACCGACGACTTCGTCGCAGAGGTCGAGTGTCCACCCGGGGTTTTCTGCGGCGGTCTGGTCGGTGAAATCGACGTGCGCGGTGAGCTCGCCCGGTTCTGCGCCGTCCTCGCCGGGGGAGACGAAGCGGACGTAGCCGAACAGCTCGTAGCCCGCGGAGGTGCTGGCGGTCGCGGGCACGTAGGTGTGGCCGTGCCAGCTGCGATCGGGATACCAGACGATCTCCTGCGGCTCCCCCAGATCCTCCTGTGTGTCGGCTAGCGCGAGGCAGGCGGCCAGCAGCTCTTGGCCGAGGCGCTCGGCCCAACGGCCATAGGGCAGACCCTCCTGGGGCGGTTCGGCGGCGAAGCGTGGGACGTAGAGCTCGACGGGGGGCACCGCCGCGCAGCCTAACGCGCCGGCTCAGGCTCCGCGCAGCGCCGCCGCGGCATCCTCTGGCGCGACGATGTTCAGATTGACCCCCGTCGAGAGCTCCAGTCCGGCGAGGTGTGTGAGCCGCGGCATCACGTCGATCCGCCAGCAGAAGCGCTCGGCCCCGCGCGGCGCGGTGCGCACCCACAGGTTCAGCGGCGGGCTCGTGCCGAGGTGGCGCGCGAGGCGCTGCAGCCCCTCGTGCAGCAGCGCGGCGCCGGTGGGCCCGTCGTCCTCGAAGCGCGCGCGCGGCTTGCGCGGGGCGAGCATCAGCTGGAAGGGCACGCGCGAGGCGTAAGGCGCGAGCAGCACGGCGTCGTCGTCGATCGCGACGATCCGCTCGCGACGGCGGACCTCCTCGGCGACGAGATCCTCGAGCAGGTCGTGACCCATCGTGCGCGTCGCGTGCGCGCCGGCGCGCTCGCGCTCGCGGGCGATATCGGCGGGCACGAAGTCCAGCGCGTAGAGCTGCGCGTGGGTGTGCGGCAGCGAGGCGCCGGCCTCGCGGCGCTCGTTGACGATCAGCTGCACGCAGGCGCTCGCGGCATGCGCGCGCATCCGCTCGCGCCAGGCGTCGACCGCGGCGATGACCTGCGCGCGGGGGAGGTCCGCGAGCGAGAGCACCGACTGCGGGCCGTTGACGATCACCTCGTGCGCACCGGTGGCGGGCGCTGCGAGGAACAGTTCCGAGGGCGAGACCGGGCCGGTTTGGGTGGGGATTGCCGGCGTTCCGCCGGCGTGTGGGCCGGCATCGGGGTCACGGGGGCGCAGCGCGGGGTACAGGTTGGGCACCACGCGCACCGTCCAGCCCGGTGAGTCGGGCGCACCGCCGCCGGGGCGCACCGCGTAGAGCTCGGGCGGCGTGCGGTCCTCGTGGCCTTCCGCGAACGGGTCGCGCTCGATGTCGATCGGCTGCGCGGGCTCACAGCGCGGCTCGCCCCCCGGCCGTCGCGAGCGCTCACCGGCGACGATCGTCTTGTGCCCGCTGAGCGGGTCGATGCGCAGCGCGGGCACGACTCAGGCCTCCAGGGCGTAGCGCTCGACGTCGCGCTGCAGCTTCGCGGCGCTCGGATAGGCGCCCTGATGGATGTACTCGCCGCCGCGACGGTTGTAGAAGACGGTGACCGGTGTGTTCGCGGAGTCGGTCGCTTCGGCCCCCAGCTGGCCACTGGCGTCGTAGTAGCTCGGATAGCTGAGCGGGAAGGAGCGCAGGAAACGCTGCGGTTCGGAGCGCGAGCTGTCGCCGGAGTCGATGCCGATGAAGGCGACGCGGCGGCCGAGGTCCAGCGAGGCTCGCTGGAAGGCGCCGAACTCTTCTTTGCAGGGCTCGCACCAGGAGGCCCACTTGTTGATCACGATCGGCCATCCTCGCAGCGCCGCCAGGCGCGCGCGCAACGCGCCGCGACCGCCACCGAGCAGCTCGCTGGCCTGCGCGTGCAGCGCCGCGAGCGGGAGCGGGGAGCCCGCGAGCTGGGCTTGCATCTGCGCGGCGGTGAGCCGCACCTTCGGTGTGTCCGAGGCCGGTGAGCGCGTCGCGAGCTGGATCAGCCCGACCGCGAGCAACGCCACCAGCGCGAGGGCGCCGACGGCGGTCAGGAGGCCCCTCGTGTTCGGGGAGACGTCGCGGGTCGGGAAACGCCTGCCGATCACGTACTGAAGGGTGCCAGATGCGAGAGCCCTTCAACGCCGCCCCGCTGTGCTATATCCTGAAGGCACATCGGGGCCGGGTTGCCTTGATGTGCCCCGGGGGTCTTTGCCGGTATGGAGCCGGCGCCCCGAGCCACGCCGAATTCTCTTCAGCGGCGGCTCCATCTCGAAGTCCAGCCTTCTATGGCCGAGTCCACCCAAGTGGCCCTCGCGGCCGCGCCGATTCCAAGCTCCGCGGATATTGCGCGTGCGGAGAAGCTCGTCCGCGAGCGCTTCCTGCACGATGGGGAGGACGCCGCGGTCGTGCTCGCACCCGGCTGCGCGCGCCGGCGCGCGCTCGACGCGGCGCTGAGGGAGCTCGACGAGCAGGCCAAGCACCCGAGCACCGCGTGGCGGCGCGAGTTTTCGCTGCTGCTCGGACTCGAACGCGTCCTCTCCGAGGAGGAGCCACGTCTGCGCGACGGCACGCTGCTCTCCGCGCATCAGGTCGATGCGCTCTCGGGCACGCTCACCGCTCTGCTGGCCGAGGCCGAACGGAGCGCCGGAAACGGAAACGGGAGCGCGAACGGTCGCGCTGCCGCTGCGATGGCCTCTCCGGAACTGCTGGCGTCCGCGTCGATCCTCGGCCCCGACGGAGACGCCGCGCCAGCACCGCCGCGTGTGCCCGCCAACGGAGTCGCCGCCGAGCGCGCCGCGGAGCGCGCGCGACGCGACGAAGAAGCCGAGGAGGAAGCGGACGCCATGAACGGCGCGGGCGAGCTCGACGACCTGGACGCCGAGGAGGACGAGGATGCGGAGGACGGGCTCGGGGTCGCACCGGCCGCGGCGGGCGATGAGGATGACGAGGCGGAGGATCTCGGAGACATCGAGGACGAGCTCGAGCCGCTTCCGAGCGAGGATGAGGACGACGAAACCGAGGCCGAGACCGAGGACGAGCCGCAGGATTGGGTCGACGATGAGGACGACGAGGAGGCGCTTCCCGATCAGCCCGAGGATCCCAACGCGGCCAAGCGCTTCTGGTTCGAGCACGCAACCGGCGCCGGCAAGACGGTCGCGGCACTCGGCTTCGTGGAGGCCTCGCAGACGGGCGGCGTCCTGATCCTGACGCACCGGCGCAACCTCGTCGACCAGTTCATCGGTGAGCTGCGCCAGCGCGGCTACACGAAACGCATCAGCCGACCGCTGTACGTCGGAGAGGACTCGACGAAGGGGCCGGTGACGGTCGAGACCTACCAGTGGTTCGTGCGCAACGCGGGGCGGATCTCGAGCGCGTACACAATCGTGATCTGCGACGAGGCGCATACCGCGCTGGGCGAGAAGACCAGCGGGGCGATCCGCCAGTGGACGGGCCCGATCTTCATCGGCATGACCGCGACGGGTGCGCTGATCGCGCGTCACGTGACCGACCTCTTCCCGACGCAGACTTCGCGCTTCGATCTCGCGCAGGCGGCGCGTCGCGGTGTGATCGCGCCGCTGCGCTGTGTGCGCATCTCTCCCGGGGTGGGCGTGCGCACGATCGCCAACGTGCCGCTGCGCCGCGGCGAAGTCGACACGGAGTTCGACCAAGAGCAGCTCGCCGAGCTGCTCGACCAGCAGCCGTTCAACTTGGCGATGGCCAACCTCTACAAGACGCGCTTCAACGGCGTGCCGGGCGTCGTCTACGCGGCCGGCGTGCGTCACGCGTACAACCTCGCGGAAGCGTTCCGCGCGGAAGGGCTCAAGGCGCAGGCGGTCTCCGGGGAGACCCCCAAGCGCGAGCTCGCGAGTGTGCTCGCGCGCTACGAGCGCGGCGAGATCGATGTGCTGATCAACGCGCAGCTGCTCGCCGAGGGCTGGAACAGCCCGCGCGCGACGGTCTGCGTGCACCTCGCACCGACGGCCTCCAAGCGCATCTATCAGCAGCGCGTCGGGCGCGTCACGCGCCGCCATCCGGGCAAGGAGGCGGGACTGGTCGTGGACTTCGTGCACCCCGCGACCAAGCACGACGATCCCGTCGTGACGCTGCACTCGCTGCTCGATCGCGACGTGTATCGCGGCGGCGCGATCGTCGTCGGCCCGGTGCGCCGCGGGCGCGGGCGCCGGATGCGCGTCGAGCGCCGCGTGCTGCCGGTTTGCGCGGACGAGGAGCGGCGCTTCGCGGTCTTCGAGCGCGAGCTGTGGCGGATCGCGGTCGAGAATCTCGACTACGGCGAGCGGCACGTGTGGGCCGCGCTGGCCGGCGCGCGCGTCACCCCCAACGGCTGGCGCCGCGCGCGAGCGATGCTGCACTTCGACCGCACCGGCGAGCTCAAGAGCCGCTATCTGATCACCGCGGTGCAGCGCAACCCCAGCGCGCAGCTGCGCCTGCGAGCGCTCGCGGACATCGCCGCGGGCCGCGACGCGGAGGCGTTTGACACCGCGATCGACGTGATCGGCGGCTGGTCGCGCGAGGAGCGCCGCGAGGCCTCGAAGATCATGCTGCGCGCGCTTGTCGAGCGGCGCATCGGTCGCCGCGACCAAGCCAGTGCGTGGATCTGGCGTCTGGCGGAGTACACGCGCGAGCTGCACGAGGAGTACGCGGTGCAGCGCTGGCCGGAGACCAAGCGCCTGTTGGGCCTGCTCGTGAACTCCTCGGGGGGCGCGCACGCGCGCAACGCGCGGCGGCTAATCCACGCCTCGCGCAAGCAGGACCGCCGTCTCGCGGCCGCTTTGCTGGCGGCCGCCCTCGCGCACACGCCCGAGGCCGAAGAGGCGCTGCGCGGTGCCCGTACGCGCATGGCGCGCAAGCCGCCGGCGCTGGCACGGGAGCTGCTGCGCAACTTCCCCAAACGCCGCGCGCGTGCCAACAAGCGCCGGCGCAAGGGGCCCAAGGCCGGTGCGGGGGTGGGTCGGCCCGCGCCGACTCTCCACCGGGCATCGAACGAGCGGGTCGCCGAGCAGCCGCACGCGGATGCGGGTACGGAGGTGCGGGAGTCGACGTCTGCCCCGCAGCCGGTTATCGAGCGCTCGGACAAGAGACGAAGCGTCCGCCCGGCCGCGGAGGAGTCGAATGCCGCGCAGGCCGTGCAGGCCGCCGCCGAGCGCGCCGCCAAGGCGCGAGGCGCCCTGCGGGCATCCGCCGCGAGCGCCTCCCCGCCACCGGATGTCCCGCCGCAGGACGCTCCGCCGCCGGGCATCATCGCGGGCGAGTCCGCCACGCCGAAGTCCTCGAGAAGCTCGTCGGCTGCGAAGCCCGCGACGCGCAAACCGGCCCGGAAAGCCGCCGGGACGAAGGCACCCAGGACGAAGGGCGCCGGGACGGAGGGCGCCGGGACGGAGGTATCCGGGACGAAGGCCGCCGGCGCAAAAGCGTCCGCGAAGAAGTCGGCCCCCGCAAAGACGGCCGCGGCCAAGACCGCTGCGAAGAAGAAGTCCGCGCCCGAGACGGCCGGCGAGCTCTCCTAGCGGCCCGAGCGCGGCTCAAGCGACCTCCTGAAGATGAACCTCGCCGGCGGCGAGCGCGGTGCGGGTACCGTCGAGCAGTCGCACGAGCAGGCGCCCGGCGTCGTCAATACCCTCCGCGCGTCCGCGGCCCTCCGACCAGGCGATCTCGCGTCCGCGCAGCGCGTCGCGCGCGCGCCACGCATCGAGCGTTCGCGCAGGAGCGTCCTCGAGGCGACGATCGAGCGCCGCGAGCAACTCGCTCAGCAGCGGCTCGATCTCCGCGCGCGGGCGGTCAAGTGTGGCGGCGCCCCCGCGCAGCGCGGGGGGCAGATCGTTCAGCTTCACGGCGACGTTGAGGCCGATGCCGAGCACCGCCCAGCCCTGCTGGGGGCGTCCCTCGACGAGGATGCCAGCGAGCTTCGCGAGCCCCGGGGGACGCGTGAGGACGACGTCGTTGGGCCACTTAACGAGCGTCGCGGGACCGGCGACGTCGCAGACCGCCACCGCGGCGGCGAGCGGGAGGATCGCGTTTACCTGCGCCGTGGGACGCAGCACGAGCGACATCAACAGCGAGCTGCCCGGTGGAGCGCTCCAGCTGCGGCCCTGGCGCCCGCGACCCGCGCTCTGTGCCTCCGCGGTGACGAGCGCTCCGTGCGGCGCCCCCGCGAGCGCGAGCTCGCGGGCGCGATCGTTGGTCGAGCCGGTGAGCCGCAGGTGCAGTCGCGGGCACCCGAGCGGGCGTCTCACGCCGGGTGCACCCGCAGCTCGTCATCGCGCGCGATCCCCACTGCCTCGCGGGCGGAGCCGCGGTTGACGGCGAGCGCCGCCATCCCGCGCGCGTCCTCGTAGAGCAGGAGCTCGCCTGCAGCGACGTCGGCAAACGTCGTCGCATAGCGCCCGCGGTGTATCCGGTCGCCGCGTTCGAGGACGAGCTCGGCGCCGAGTCGCAATCCCGCCTGTCCGAGCTGCTCGTGATCGGCGTCTAGGGTGACGTTGCCGAAGTGATCGAAGTGCAGCGCGTGCACGCGCAGTTCGCGCTCGCCGACTGTCGCGACGGGCATCCTCAAAACCTGCAGGCTCTCGACCGCGAGCGGCTCGCCGAGGCCCGCGAGCGGCTCCCCGGCGGCGAGCGCGGCGGCGACGGGGGCGAAGATGTCGCGGCCGTGGAAGGTCGCCGAGACCGGCTCCAGGCGCTCCGCGGAGTGGCCGATCTCGACGGCCTCGAGCGCTCCCCCGAGCCGCTCCAGTGCGAGCGCGAGCAGCCCGTTGTCGGGTCCGACGAGCAGGTGCTCCACGGCAGCGGGGCGCACGGCCACCGCCCGCCGCGCGTGGTCGCCGACGGCACCGACCTCGGGGTCAACGACGGCGAGATGCACGCCGGCCGGCATATAGGGGAGGGCGCCCGCAAGCGTCAAGGCACCGGCGCGAATGTCGTGCCGGGGAATCGCGTGAGTGATGTCGATAACGCGCGCCGCGGGGCAGCGGCGGGCGATCACGCCGTGACAGACCCCCACGAACTCGTCCTCGAGACCGTAGTCGGAGAGGAAGGTCACGAGCGGTTGGCGGGCCACGACACGAGTGCTATCAGCTTCGGCGCTACTGGGTCCACGGCGCTGCGGCTCGTCGGCGTTTGACAGCCGCGCGATCGGGATAGCTAGAGGCACCAGACGCACACAGACAGGCGTGTTCCCCGCGAGGAACCTACCCGCGACACGGAGGCGGATCGATGCGTTTCATCAGAACGGCAGGGACAGGGAGGGTGGCGCTGTGCGCCGCGGTGCTGGTCGGCGTGCTCGCCGGACCCGTCAGTGGCGCGTCCGCGAGTGACGCGAGCATCAAGGCGGTAATCAAGAGCTACAACGCCAAGCTCCTGATCGCCGACGGTCATCTCTCGACGGCGCTCGGCGAATACAAGCAAAGCGGCAACCCCAGCGGGGTGCAGGCCGCGCTGAAAAAGTCGATCGCGGTGATCGGCGCGCTGAAGACCAAGATCGCAAGCCAGAAGGCCTCCAGTCCGCGGGTGAAGTTGGGCCAGGCGAAGTTCGACAAAGGACTGCAGGCGATCGTCGTGGCCTACAAGCGCCTCTCGACAGCGATCGGCGAGAAGAAGGTGAGCCCCACGGCCGCCAAGGCCGAGGCAAAGAAGGCCTTGACCGCGATCGATCGCGCTCGCGTGCTCTTCAAAGAAGGCGCGAAACTGCTCGGCTGAGCGCCCCGCTCCGATGCACGAAGTCCTACCAGGGGTCTGGCACTGGTCCGCCGAGCATCCTCACATCCACACCGCGGTCTCCTCCTATTGGCTGGAGGAGACCGCGGTGCTGATCGATCCACTAGTACCGCCGGACGTCGGTCTGGAGTGGTTCGCGGCGCGTCCCTCGCCCCCGCGGGCGATCCTGCTCTCCAATCGCCATCACTACCGCGAGAGCGCGCGCTTCGTCGAACGCTTCGCGTGCACCGTGCATTGCAATCGGACGGGTCTACACGAGTTCACGCACGGCGAGGTCGTCAAGGGCTTTGACATCGGCGAGCGGCTGCCCGGCGGTGCCGTCGCGCACGCGGTCGGCGCGATCTGCCCCGACGACAGCGCCCTATATCTGCCCGCGCAGCGCGCGCTGGCGCTCGCCGACGGAGTAGTGCGCGGCGGCCCGCAGGGCGAGGACGGGCCGCTGGGTTTCGTGCCCGATGGACTGATGGATGAGCCGGAGCAGACCAAGCAGGGTCTGCTTGTGGCCTGCGCGCGTCTCTTGGACGAGCTCGACTTCGAGCATCTCCTGCTCGCCCATGGCGGTCCCGTCATCGGCAATGGTCGGGAGCGGCTGCAAGAGCTCGTGCGAGCCGGCGGACGAACAGCGTTCGAGTTCTCCTGAGACGGCGTCCGCTCGAGTTCTCCTGAGACGGCGTCCGCTCGAGTTCTCCCGAAACCGCGCCGTTTTGAGCTGTCTAGTGGTTAGCCGCCCCGCGCGCCGGCGTCCTCGAGTACCGCCTGCACAACACCCTCGATGTCGTGCCGCTGCGCCTCGATGTGCGGTGCGAGCTTGTGCTCGCGCAGCGTCTCGCTGGTGACTGGTCCGATCGAGACGATCCGCGTATCCGACGAGAGCTCGGCAGTCCCGCCGGCGGCCTGCAGAAAGAAACGCACGGTCGAGGAGGAGGTGAACGTGATGTAGTCGGCCGCGCGTGCCTGCGTCAGCGCATGCGGCGGAAGCGGCTGGGCGATCGTCTCGTAGAGTGCGAGCACGTCGACCTGCGCTCCGCGTGCGCGCAGCGCGGCGGGGAGCACGTCGCGCGCCTCGCGTGCTCGCGCCACGAGCGCGCGCCGGATGGGCAGCTCGGCGAGCGCCTCCACGAGCGACTCCGCGACGAAGCGCTCGGGCGCGACGTCGGCGGCGATCCCGTGTTCGCCCAGCGCGCGCGCGGTGCCCGGCCCGATCGCGGCAACGTGCGCGCCGGCCAGCGCGCGGGCATCGCGGGGCGGATGGGCCGCGTGTGCGAGGCGCTCGAACAGCGCGCGCACGCCGTTGGGGCTCGTCAGACACACGAGGTCGTAATCGGAGAGGTCGAGCGGCGAGGCCTCCGGCAGCGGGCGCGTGCAAATCACCGGCGCCTGCACGACGGTCGCTCCGAGCTCGCGCAAGCTGCGCGCGAGCCCGCTGGCCTGGGCGCGCGCGCGAGTGACCGCGACGGTGCGTCCCCGCAAGGGCCGCGGAGGCTGCCACTCGAGGGCTCCCGCAAGCTCGGCGACGGGCCCCACCACGGTGATCGATGGCGGGCGCACGCCGGCCTGCGACGCTCGCTCGGCGATCGTCGCGAGCGTTCCGGAGACCGCGCGCTGATCGGGAAGAGTGCCGCGTTCGATGATCGCCACCGGCTCGGAGGGCGCACGCCCGGCGTCGATCAGCGACGCCGCGATATGCGCAAGCTGGCGCACGCCCATGTAAAAGACCAACGTTCCCGGAAAGGCCGCGAGGGCCTCCCAGTCGAGCTCGCTCTCGACGCCATCCGGGACATCCGCGCGAGTGTGACCGGTGATCAAAGCCACGCCGGTCGCAAGCCCGCGGTGGGTCACCGGAATGCCAGCGTATGCGGCCGCCGCGACTCCGGCGGTGATGCCCGGTACGACCTCAAAGGGGATGCCGGCCCCGCGCAAAGCAAGTGCCTCCTCGCCTCCTCGCCCGAAGACAAAGGGATCGCCGCCCTTCAATCGCAGGACCGTGCGACCTTCCCGCGCGCGACTCATCATCAGCGCTTCGGTCTGCTCCTGCGGCACCGATTCCTCGCCGCCCTCCTTGCCGACGAACAGCAGCTCGGCGTCGGCGCGCGCACCCTCTAGGGCCTCCGGCGGGATCAGCCGGTCGTAGAGGATCACGTCGGCCTGCGCGATCAGCTCGAGCGCGCGCGCGGTGAGCAGGCCGGGATCTCCCGGTCCGGCGCCGACGAGGTAGACGCGGCCGCTCGTGGACTCACTCGGATCGGTGTTCATGTCCCCACCGGCCAATACTCGACCTCTACCTCGGGCATCGGGAAATGCTTGGGATTGCCGGTGGCCACGCGTGCGCCGACGCCCACGGCGGCGGCGGCGATCAGGCAATCGGACTGGCTGAGCGTGACGCCCCGCTGCGCATATTCGCGCCGCCAGCGCCCGGCGCGCTCGCCCTCCGGGCGACCTAGCGGAGCCAGTTGGAGGCCGTAGAGAAAGCGCAGGGTCATGGGCTCCTCCTCTGCGAACGCGCCACGCATGACCTCCTCGACGTTGACCGCGCACACCCATGGCACCTGTGCTGTGTCACGCAGGCCACGCACGCGCTCAGCTGTCGGTCGGCCGCGCAGCGCGTCGATCAGGATTGTCGTGTCAAGCAGCAGGCGCAAGCGTCAGCCGACACGGCTGGAATCGGCGAAGCGCTGCGCGTGGACCCAAGCGGCAGGATCTTCATCCCACTCGTGCTCGCGTCCCGACAGCGCGCCGAGGCCGGCCTCGATGTCATCCCAGCGACGCTCGTCATCGAGGGCCCGACGCACGGTCTCGGCGATGAATGTGCTGCGCTGCCGCCGCCCCACGCGACGGTCGAGCTGCTCCACGAGGTCGTCCTCGATGCTTATGTGCAAACGCATGGCCACAAGTTAGCACACGATTTAGGGCGCGCTTTGGGAAGCGGCGCTCTCGCTACCTCTAAGCAGCTCCCCCGCCCCGGCGCTGAGCATGCGCTCGGCGACGCGCCGCCCGAGCTCCTCGGGGTCATAGAAACCGCCGAGTACCCCGTCGGCGACCCAGGCCGAGCCATCGGGGAGGCCGACCCAGGCGCGCAGCTCCAGGCAGCCGCAGCCGGCGTCGCGCGCGTGCGCGCCGAGCGGCGTCTGACAGCTAGCGCCGAGCGCCCGTGCCAGCGCGCGCTCGGCGCGCAGGCAGGCGAAGGTGCGCTCGTCGGCGATCGCTTGGACCGCCGCCTCCATCGCGGCGTCTCCGGCACGCCCCTGCAGCGCGAGTGTCCCCTGGCCGGGAGCGGGAACGAAGCGCGCGGGGTCGAGCACGGCGCCGATCTCGGCCTCGCGCCCGAGTCGCTGCAGGCCGGCCCGCGCGAGCACGATCGCGTCGTGCTCGCCATCGGCGAGCTTGCGCAGGCGCGTGTCGACATTGCCGCGCACGGTCTCGATCGCGAGGTCCGCGCGCGCCGCACGCAGCTGCGCCGCACGGCGCAAGCTGCTCGTTCCGACTCGCGCCCCCGGCGCGAGCTCGTCGAGGTTGCCGGCTCCGCAGAGGACGTCCTCCGCGGGCGCGCGCGGCGGGGCGCCCAGCAGCTGCAGGCCCTCCGCGAGCTCCCCGGGGACGTCCTTCGCGGAGTGCACCGCGAGATCGATCTCCCCGCGGAGCAGTGCGTCCTCGATCGCGTCGACCCAGCGCGCCTTGTCGGTGTCTTGAGAAGCGGCTCGCGTAGCGCCGTGCACGACGACGGCCTCGCGGTCGCCGCTCACCGCGATCGTGACGAGCTCCGCACCGCCGAGCAGCTCCGCGACGAGCCGCGCCTGGGCGAGCGCGAGCGCGCTGCCGCGCGTCCCGAGCCGCATCAGCTCTGAAGCGGCGCCATCAGCTGTTGTGCCGACGCCGGTCGATCCGTGAGCGTTCGAGATCGTGGACCTCGGCGAGCTCCATCTCGCGGTCCTCGGCGCCGTCGCTCTCGGTGGACTCCTCGCGCAGGCCGAACAGCTCGCGCACGACCTGCAGGCTCGAATGACTGCGTGCCTCCGAGAGGCTGCGCAGGCGGATCGTCGGCTCGTGCAGCAGGCGGTTGGCGACCGCCCGCGCGATCGCCTCGATGCGGACGAGGTCGCGCTCGGAGGCCGCCTCCCAACGTCCCGCGTTCTCTGCGAGAACCTGCTCGACGATCGCGCTGCCGTGTTCGCGCAGCGCACTCACCGTCGGCAGCACCTCGAGCTGACCGAGCCAGCGCGCGAAGCGCCGAATCTCCTCCTCGACGATCTGCTCGGCGTTCGGGATCTCCCCGACGCGCGTATCGAGGTTGCGCGCGACGACCTCCTGGAGGTCGTCGATGTCGTAGAGGGTCACTCCCTCGAGATCCCCGCAGCGCGGCTCGATGTCACGCGGAACCGCGATGTCGATCAGCAGCAGCGGTCGGCCGGCGCGCTGGGCGAGCACCAACTCGAGCTCCTCGTGCCCCACGATCGGATGCGGCGAGGAAGTGGAGGAGACCACGATGTCGGCCTGCACGAGCTGCTCCGGCAGGCCGTCCAGGCCGATGACCGAGCCACCGAAGCGCCGCGCGAGGCTGAGCGCGCGGTCGGCGTGGCGGTTGGCCACGAAGATCGTGCCGGCGCCCTGGTCGGCGAGCGCCTGCGCGGTCAGCTCGCTGGTTTCACCCGCTCCGAGGATCACGACGTGGCGCTCGCGCAGGTCGCCGAGGACGTCGCGCGCGAGACCGACCGCGACCGACGGCACGCTGACGCGACTGGAGCCGATGCCGGTCTCCGAGCGCACCCGCTTGCCGGTCGTCAGCGCGGCGCCGAAGAGGCGGTTACTGAGGGCGCCGGTGCACCCTACGCGCAGCGCCGCCTCGAAGGCGCGCTTGACCTGGCCCTGGATCTCGGCCTCGCCGACAATCATCGACTCCAGGCCCGCCGTCACGCGATAGAGCTGGCGCGCCGCGTCGCAGTTGCGCGGCGAGTAGATCACCTCCGCCAGCTCCGTCGGGCGGATCTCGGCGTCGCGCGCGAGCATGCCGAGCGCGTCGGCCTCCGCGCGCACCGGGTCACCCACGACCAGATAGACCTCGGTGCGGTTGCACGTCGAGATGACGACCGCCTCGTGTATCTCGGTGGTGTCCGTCAGCCGCTGCGCCAGCGCGATCGCGCCGGGCTCGCCGAAGGCCAGGCGCTCGCGCAGCGCGACCGGCGCGGTCTTGTGGGAGATGCCGAGCGCGAGCAGCTCGCTCATCTCGTGGCTCCCCCGTCGCGGTGCGACCCGGCTGGCGCGCGCGAGCTCGCTCCCCGGCGTACGCCGCCGCGTCTCGGCGCGCCGCTCGCGCGCAGCAGCTCGCCGAGGTCACGCTGGACGCGGCTCAAGCGGACACCCATGATCGCCACGTAGACCAGCACCAGTACGAACAGCACGACGTAGGCGCCCGCGACGTACTTACCGGCCTCGTGCAGCGGCAGGGCGGGCAGCTCGCCCAGGATCACGGCCCCGCCGATCACGCGGACGCCTCGTAGTGCGCCGGCGCGGCGCTGCGCGCGCGGCGGGGCACATCCAGGGGATGCTCCTCGACCAGTCGCCGGCGCAGCGCGCGCAGCTGTCCGCGCGTGCGCTTGGCCATCAGCTCATAGCTGCACAGGGTCGCGAACAACAGCGCGATGCCCACCAGCGAGACGAGGAACGTGAGTGCCATCTGCGGCGGCAGGTTGGAGGTGCTGCCGAGCACGCGCGGATGCAGGTAGGCGGTCGAGAGGCGGACCGCGATGAAGTTCATCGGCACGAAGGCCCCCGCGGTGATCGCGAACACCGCCGCGTAGCGCGCCTGGCGCTCGGGATCCTCGATCGCGAAGCGCAGCGGCTGGTAGGTCGCGTAGAGCAGGAAGACGATCAGGAACGACACCAGCGTCGGCTCGCTCCACACCCACCAGTGACCCCAGGAGCCCTTCGCCCAGATCGACCCGCTGATCAGCGTTCCGACCGCGAAGATCAGGCTCATGTGGATCGTCACGTAGGAGCGCAGATCCCAGCGCGGATCGCGGGTGCGCAGATATTGGATCGCCATCAGGCCGCCGAGGACGAAGCCGCTCAGCGCGACGATCGCGAGCGGCACGTGAACGTAGAAGATCTTCTGTAGGAAGCCCTGTTCGGCTTCCAGCGGGGCGTAGAAGAAGACCAGCGCCAGCGCCAGCGTCATGGTCGCGACGGTTGCGAAGCTGAGCGTGCGCAGGCTCTTTCCGTACATCGTCTGGCGTGGGGGGGTGATGGCTTCCAGCCTCCCTAGTCGGAGGAGCGGTGTCTGTTTGTGGCCGCGAACATCAATCCTCGAGCAGAAAGTCAAAGACCGCGTACGCGATCAGGCCGAAGATCAGATCATAGACCGCCAGCGTCGCGAGCCAGCGCAGTGGCGGCCCCTGCGTGTGGCCGAGCGTTAGCAGCGGCGCGCTCGCGCGCGCGGCGCCGATCACGACCGGTACCAGCAGCGGCAGCGCGAGCAGCGGTCCCAGCAGGTCGCGTGCGCGCGTGCGCACGGCGAGCGCGGCGACCAGCGTTCCGATCGCGGCCACTCCGAGATCGCCCAACAGCAGCACCCCCGGCAGATCCGGGAGCGCGTGTCCCAGCGAGGGTTCGAGCAGCAGCAGCCCGAATGCGGGCACCGCGACCAGCTCGAGTACGACCAGGTAGATCAGCAGCGCGAGCGCCTTGGCGACGAGCAGCGCGCTGCGGTCGACGGGCGCCAGCAGGAACCCGTCGAAGCCGCCCTCCTCGGCATCGGCGACGAACAGTCGGTTGATCCCCAGGACCGCGGCCAGCAGCAGTGTCACCCACAGGATTCCGGCGGCCTCGTCGCCGCTGACCGCGTTCTTGTTCAGCGCGAAGTGGAACACCACGAAGACGGTCACCGCGAACAGCGACATCCCCGGCACCGACTCGAGCGTGCGGAGCTCCACCAGGAGCTCCTTGCGCAGCAGCGCGGACACGGTGCGAGCAAAGCCAGGCGCCCTGTGCCGGTCTCGATCGCCGGCAACCGGCGCCGTCCTCCTCACGGACCCCGCCGGTTGCGTCCCCGGTTCGGGCGCCGCACCAGCCGCACCCGTGCGCGTCTCGGGGGTGGCGGCGCTCACCGGTAGAGCTCCGCGACTGACGCCTCGTCGAGCTCCGCCGCACGTGCCAGCAGCGCCTGCCGGCCGTCGCGCAGGCCGAGCACGAGGTCGGCCTGCGCGAGGTCCGCGAGCGGATCGTGGCTACACAGGACGCGCGTGCGGGCGCCGCCGGCCCGCGTGAGATTGGCGCCGCGCCCGATCAGTCCCTCCGCTAGCTCGCTCGCGGCCGGGTCGAGGTTGGCGCGCGGCTCGTCGAGTAGCAGCAGGTCGGGGTCGTGCAGCACGGCGCGCGCGATTGCGACACGCTGCACCAGCCCGCGCGAGAGCGCGCGCAGCGGCTCCTGCGCGCGGCGCGCCATGCCGACCGCCTCCAGCAGCTCCTCGACGCGTGTGGCGCTAACGCCGTGTAGACGCGCGTGGAAGCGCAGGTTCTCGCGCGCGGTCAGCTCGCGGTAGAGCAGCGGCTCGTGGCCCAGCAGGCCGATCCGCCCGCGCACCGCCCACGCCGTGCTCGACAGATCGCTGCCGAGCACGCGCACGATCCCCGCGTGCGGGCGCAGCAGCGTCGCCAGGATCCGCAGCAGCGTCGTCTTGCCGGCCCCATTGGGGCCCAACACCAGCAGCGTCTGGCCCGCCCCGAGCGTCAGCGTCACGTCGCCGAGGGCCGTGCGTTCGCCGTAATGGCGCGTCAGGCCCGCCAGCTCGAGCGCCGGCACGCTCAGGCGCTCGCGAGCGAGGCGTGCTTCTGCTGCGCGGCTTCGATCAACGCGCGCACCGCGCGCTCGCCTGCCTGCCCCCCGACGTGGGGGGTGCCCCCATCGGGGGTATCCCCGCGCCGCAACAGCTCGATCGGGTCGGGGTCGCCGTTGACAATGCCCTCGAAGAACTCCTTGCGATCCTGGTAGGTCGGCAGCGTGGCCTTGGCCCACCCGCGAACCTCGTTGAGCAGCACCGCGAGGCGCGCGTAGGGCTCGCCGAACTCATCGGCGACCTGGCGCTTGATGCGCTTAGCCAGTGCGGGGGAGGCGCCCGCGGTGGAGATCGCGATCGCCAGCGGGCCGGTGCGCACGATCGCCGGCAGGATGAAGTTGCACAGGGGCGGCACGTCGACCACGTTGACGAGCATCGCGCGGCGCTCGGCGTCGTCGTAGACCGCGATGTTGACGTCGGTGTCGCTGGTCGCCGCGATCGCCATGAAGACGCCCTCCAGATCCTCCGGCCCGGCGTACGCGCGCCGCTCCCAGCGGATCGATCCCTCCTGCGCGAGCTCGCGCAGCGCGGGTATCACCTCGGGCGCGATCAGCGTCACATCGCCGTCGCAGGCCAGCAGCCCCTCGACCTTCTCGAGCCCGATCTCGCCGCCGCCCACGACCACGCAGCGCCGGCCGGTGAGCTTCAGGCACGCGATGTAGAACGGGGTCTCCAGCATTCCGCGCACGCACGACTGGTCGCAGATCCGCCTGCGCAGCTGACATACGCACTCCTTGCCGGCATAGGCTTGGGCTGGCATGCCTAATAGGTTAGGGGGTCGTTGGCGATCGTCCGCGCGAGCATGTTTGGAGCCGGTTGCCCGCGGGGGCGGGGCCTCCATGCCCCGCCGCGCTGATGCGCGCGGATTCAGGGCCGGCGCAGCGCGCGCACGCCGACGCGCGCCAGCGAGCCCACGCCGTGGCGCCAAGCGCGCTCCCGGTCGGAGTCGCGCGCCGAGCGCAGTCGCGCCACGGTATGCGCAGCCTGCACCAGCAGCTCGTCGTAGGGAGGCCACCAGAGGCCGCGCGCGCCTGAGGGATCCCACGTGATCAGCTTCTCCTGCGCGCAGGCACGCAGGCCCGTCTCGCCGAGTGTGCGGCCCAAGCCCCCGCCCGTCGCGGCGCCCCACGGACCGCGCGAGAGGGCCGGCGTGGGGAGATGGTCGTTGAGCCACACCATGCCCACGTGCAGCTCCCGTGCGATGCGCAGCCCGCGGTGGCGATCGGCGGTCCACACCGATGCTCCCAGGCCGTAGTCGCAGTCGTTGGCGAGCTCGATCGCGCGGTCGGTGCTCGCCACGCTCATGACCGCCAGCACGGGTCCGTCCAGCGGCTCGCGCATCACGCGCATCGCGTGCGTGACCCCGCTGAGCACCGCCGGCGCATAGAACGGCGCGTTCTGCGCGCATCCCTCCGGCGCGCGCTCCAGCGGGCCACCGCAGTGCAGGCGCGCGCCCTGCGCCACCGCGTCGTCCACCAGCTCGCGCACATGTGCCAAGCGTCGCGGCGAGGAGAGCGGCCCCATCTGCACCCCCGCGCGCTCCGGGTCACCCACGCGCAGCGCGCGCGCGCCGTTAACCAGTCGCGTCAGGAAGCGCTCGTAGAGCGGCTGCTCGACATAGATGCGCTCGACCGATCCGCGCGCCTGACCGGCCCCCGCGCAGCCCGCCCACAGCGCTCCCCCAACGGCGCGAGCGACGTGCGCGTCGGCAAGCACGAGCATCGCGTCCTTGCCGCCCAGCTCCACGGTGACCTCCTTGTCCTGCGACACGCACGCCCGCGCTACCGCTCGCCCGACGCCCGGCGAGCCCGTGAACAGCACCTTGTCGACCGACGCGCGCGCCAGCGCGACCCCGACCTGCGTCCCACCGTTTACGACTCTCACGAGGCCCTCCGGCAGTCCCGCGCGGGCGAGCACCCGCATGATCCGCTCGCCCGCCAGGGACGCCCGTCGCGCCGGCTTGAATGTCACGGCGTTGCCTGCCAGCAGCGCGCCCGCGATCTGTCCGAGAGGCTGCGCGAAGGGCGCGCTGCCCGCGCCGATCACCCCGATCACCCCGTAGGGCTCGTAGGCGACGCGGGCGCGCTTGGAGAGTGCCATCGAGCGATGAATGCCGACGCCGTGCGAGCCCAGTATGCGAGCCCCCTCGTCCGCGATCCACTTCAGCGCGTCGATCGCCGGCAGCAGCTCCATGCTCGCGACCTCCGCGCGCGGGCGTCCCTGCTCGCGGGCGATCGTCTCGAGTAGCTCGTCGAACTCGTCGATCACCGCCTGCGCCACGCGTCGCATGTAGCGCGCGCGGTCCTGCACGCGCAGCAGCGCCCAGAGTGGTTGTACCTTGCGGGCCTCCGCCACGACCCGCTCGACGTCCCCCGGTGCGGTCGCGCCGACCTTGCCGAGGAGCGCGCCCGTCGCTGGGTTACGGGCCTGGAGCTCTGTCGCGGGCGTCGCGGCGGTGGGCGGGGAGGTGCTCATGCGCTAGCGATTATCGCGCTCGCGCGTGGCGTGATCCTGTTGTGAGCCCTTATCGCCGCGGTCGCGCGCCTCGCGAATCTGCGTCAGTCGTTGCGCGAGCGCGGCCTCGGCGTCGCCGGGCTCGTAGAAGCGGGCGCCCGCGACCGCCTCCGGCAGCAGCTCTTGGGAGGAGACGCCGCCGGGACGCTCGTGCGGATAGTCATAGCGGGCGGGTGGGCTTTCATCTTGGCCCGGGCGGGGTCCGGAGCGCAGCCAGCCGGGGACCGGTGCCGCCCCGTGGTCGCGCACGTGGGCGCTGGCCGCCCCGAGCGCGCGACCGGCCGCGTTGGACTTCGGCGCCAGTGAGAGATAGATCGCGGTTTGCGCGAGCGCGTAGCGCGCCTCGGGCAGGCCCACGTGCTCGACGGCCTGCGCCGCCGCGACCGCCACGCTCAGCGCCGCGGGGTCCGCGTTGCCGATGTCCTCCGACGCCAGGATCACCATGCGCCGCACGATGAAGCGCGGATCCTCGCCGCCCTCGAGCATCACCGCCAGGTAATACAGCGACGCATCGGGGTCCGAGCCGCGCGTCGCCTTGATCCAGGCGGAGATGTAGTCGTAGTGGCGATCCCCGCCGCGGTCATAGAGGACCGCGCGACGCTGCAGGGCGTCCTCGGCGCGCTCGATGCCCACCCTCCGCTCACCCAGCTCCGCCGCGGTGGAGAGCGCGAGCTCCAGCGCGTTCAGCGCCGCGCGCGCATCGCCTTCGGTGCGCGCCGCCAGAAAATCCAGCACTGCCGGCTCGACCACGTCGGCGGCGGCGTCGAGCTCGGGCGAGGTCAGCGCGCGGTCCAGCACCATCCGCACCTCCTCCGCGGAGAGCGCGCTCAGCGCATATACGCGCATTCGCGAGAGGAGCGCCCCGTTGACCTCGAAGGCCGGGTTCTCCGTCGTCGCGCCGATCAGCGTCACCAGGCCTTCCTCGACCGCGGGCAGCAGCGCGTCCTGCTGGGCCTTGTTGAAGCGGTGGATCTCGTCCAGGAAAAAGACCGTTTGCGTGCCACTGGTCGCATGCCGGTGCGCTGCGCGCTCGAGCACCGCGCGCACCTCCGCGCGGCCCGCCTGCACGGCGCTGAGCTCCTCGAAGACCGCACGGGAGCGTTCGGCGACCATCCGCGCCAGCGTCGTCTTGCCCGATCCCGGCGGCCCGTAGAGGATCATCGAGTGCGGGTCGCCGCGCTCGATCGCGGTGCGCAGGCCCGAGGCGTCGCCCAGTAGGTGCGTCTGCCCGACGAACTCCTCGAGCTCCCGCGGGCGCAGCCGGGCCGCCAGGGGCCGCCGGTCGTCATCCTCGTGCGTGCCCGGCGTGGCAGCGCGGTCCGATCGATTGGCGGATCCGCCGGCGCGTCCGCGCTTGCTAGGCGGGGGTTCGCCGGGCGCGTCGGGTTCGAACAAGGTGTCCATCTAAAGAACCAGGCGGGAGGTTGCCGACTAGAGAGTGTCGAACTTCAAGCTCTGGTGGCACACATTACGAACACATTGGCCTGCGCGCGGGCGGGCGGCCGCTCCTCAGAGTGCGCCCGCGCTGACCGAGCGTCGCCCCCGGCGCGCGAGCGACCGCTGAGATGACCACCGGCGCCGCCGACATCCTGATCGGACGCGAGGGCCGCACCGACCTGCCCGATCTGGGAGAGACCGGCGGGGTCAGCTACGCCGCGCGCTCGCCTCGGCAGCTCTTCTGGCGTCGCTTTCGCAGCGACCGCTTCGCGCTGGTCTCGCTTGCCTTCATCGTGCTGCTGCTGATCGCCGCGATCGCCGCGCCGCTGATCGTCAAGTTAGCCGGCGTTCCCGGACCGTATGTCCAGAACCCAAACGCCACAGACGCCTTTGGCAGCCCCCTCGGTCCCAGCGCCGCGCACCCCTTCGGCGTCGACCAGCTCGGGCGCGACGTCTTCGCGCGCGTGGTCTACGGTGCGCGCGTCTCGCTCGAGGTCGGCATTCTCGGCACCGCGATCGCGGTGCTCATCGGCACCGTCATCGGGCTGCTCGCCGGCTTCTACCGCGGCTGGCTGGACACGTTGCTCTCGCGCACGATCGACGTCGTGCTCTCCTTCCCCGTGCTGCTGCTCGGCCTCGGCCTCGGCGCCGCCTGCGGCGTGCGCGGCTGCGTCAAAGGCGCGATCGGACCCGGTACCCCAACGATCATCGCGATCGTCGCGCTCGTCAACTGGACTTACATCGCCCGCATCGTCCGCGGCCAGGTGCTCTCGCTGCGCGAGCAAGAGTTCGTGCAGGCCGCGCGCTCGCTCGGCGCCTCTAATGCCCGCATCCTCTTCACCGAGATCCTGCCCAACCTGCTGGCGCCGCTGATCGTCTATTCGAGCCTGCTGATCCCACAGAACATTTTGCTGGAGGCCGCGCTCTCCTACCTCGGCGTCGGTGTGCGCGCGCCCACCGCGAGCTGGGGACAGATGCTGGCCGATGCGACCCCGATCTTCAACACCGCCTGGTGGTACATGGCCTTCCCCGGTCTTGCGCTGCTGCTCACCGTGCTCGCCTTCAACCTGCTCGGCGACGGACTCCAGGACGCGCTCAACCCGCGAACGACCCCAATCACATGAGGAGGCAGAGGATGTTCAACCACCACCACAGCCGGCGCGCCGCGCCGCCGGTGGCGCTGGCGAGCGCGGGCCTGCTCGCACTCACGCTCGCCGCCTGCGGATCGGGCGGCTCCAGCACGTCGACGATCCCGCTGAAGGCCGGCGAGTCGCCGATCGGCCAGCAGCTCACCGGCAAGCATCGCGGCGGCACGCTGACCGTCTACGAGCACGAGGACTTCGAACACTTCGATCCCGGGGAGGCCTACGGCGGGCAGGACTACACCGTCCTCTACGCGATCGAGCGTCCCCTCTACTCCTATCCGCCGAACACCGCGAACAAGCTGACCCCCGACGTGGCGGCTGCCGCGCCGGTCATCTCCGACGGCGGCAAGACGGTGACCGTGACGATCAGGCCGCACATCTATTTCAGTCCGCCGGTCAACCGTGAAGTGAACTCCGGCGACGTCGCCTACGCGATCGAGCGCGGTGCCAATCCCAACGTCGCCAACCCCTATTTTCACTCTTACTTCAACGACGTCGTCGGCGCCGAAAAGGCAAATGGCGGTCCGATCGCCGGCATCCAAACACCGAGTCGCTACACGATCGTCTTCCACCTCACCAAGCCGACCGCCGCGCTGCTCTACGGCGCACTCAGCCTGCCGCTCTCCGCGCCGGTGCCCCCGGAATTCGCCAAGCCGCTCGACGCCCACAGCCCGACGACGTACGGCACCGAATACCTCATCGCCACCGGTCCCTACATGCTGAAGGCCAACAATCAGGGCAAGTTCCTCGGGATCGGCTACCAGCCCGGCAAGTCCGCGACGCTCGTGCGCAACCCCACCTGGAATCCCCACACCGACTACCGGCCCGCCTACCTGGATCAGATCGACATCAACATCGGCGGCGAACCGACCGTGATCGGCCAGCAGGTTCTCAAGGGTCAGAACGTCGTGCAGAACGACTCACCGGCACAGTCGATCGTCAAGGAAGCCTACGAGCGCTACCCCCAGCAGATCACCTTCACGCCAGGCTCCGGCGATTACTACGCCTCGCTGAACAACGCTCACGGGCCGTTCACGAACATCGACCTGCGCAAGGCCGTGTGGGCGGCCTTGGACCGCGAGGCGATCGTCAAGGTCCGCGGCGGCCCGCTCGTCGCCGAGCCGATGACCCACTTCCTCTATCCCGGTGTCGCCGGCTACGAACAGGCCGGCGGAGCGGCGGGACCGAAGGTCGACTACAACGAACACCCCGAAGGCGACATGGCGCTCGCCGCGAAGTACATGAAGCTCGCGGGCTACCCCAGCGGCAGGTACACCGGCGGCAAGACGCTCGAGGTTGTCGGGTCAACCGGTGAACCGCAGGAAGGGATGGCGCAGATCGTCAACCAGACGCTGCAGAACCTGGGCTTCAAGACCCACCTCAGCCTCGTCGACCAGTCGGTCATGTACGACAAGTACTGCACCGTGCCCGCGCAGAAGATCGACGTCTGCCCCAACGGCGGCTGGGTGCGCGACTTCGCCGATCCCCAGACGGTCCTCTACGTGCCCTTCTACGGCCCCGCGATCGAAGCGCAGGGCAACTCCAACTGGAGTGAGGTCAACGATCCCGAGATCAACGCCGCGATGCAGAAGGCCGAACTCGTCGTCGGTGAACCCGCGCGTGCCGAAGCGTGGGCCAAGATCGACGAGTTACTCGTCGAGGAGGCCGTCGCCGCGCCGGAGGTCTACGTCAACCAGGCGAACATTGAGGGCAGGGGTGTGGCCGGCGTCAACCAGCTCTGGAACAGCGGGGCCTGGGACTACGACTTCACCTCGCTGAAGTGAGACGCCGATGAGCACCGCGGGGGCGAGCAGGACATCGAGCGTTGCGCGTCGCGATCGCGCCACGCGTGTCGCGGGGTGAGCGAGCGCGATGACCCGCTACATCGTCCGCCGCCTTCTGTGGGGCGTCGCGCTGCTGTTCATCGTCTCGGCGCTGACCTTCGTGCTGTTCGACCTGCTGCCCTCCGGCGACCCCGCCAAGCTGCGTGCGGGGCGCACCGCGACACCGCAGGCGATCGCTCACATCCACCACGAGCTGGGTCTCGACAAACCGATCTACACGCAGTTCTACGACTACATGAAGGGCGTCGTTCTGCACTTCGACCTCGGCTACAGCTTCTACAGCCACGCCTCCGTCAAGAGTCTGATCGCCGAACGACTGCCCGCGACGGTCTCGCTCGCGGCGGGCGCGATCGTGATCTGGCTGCTCGTCGGACTCTCCGTCGGAATCGTCTCCGCCGTGCGTCGGCGCACGCTGCTCGACCGCACCGCGATGGGAACCGCGCTGGTGTTCATCTCGGCGCCCGAATACTGGCTGGGGCTGCTGGCGCTGTTCCTGTTCGCCTCCGATATCGGCAAGCTCGCGGTCTTCCCCGGCGCCGACAGCTACGTCGCGTTTAGCTCCGAACCGGTCAAATGGTTCACCGCGCTGATCCTGCCGTGGCTCGTGCTCGCGGCGAGCTTCGCGGCGGTCTACGCGCGGCTGCTGCGCGGCAGCCTGCTGGAGGTGCTCGGCGAGGACTACATCCGCACCGCGCGCGCCAAGGGACTCTCTGAGCGACGCGTCGTCCTGCGCCACGGCGTGCGCAGCGCGATCACCCCGATCGTGACCGTGCTCGGGCTCGACATCGGCACGCTGCTCGGCGGCGCACTGCTGATCGAAGTGGTCTTCGACATCCCCGGCGTCGGGCGCCTGAACTACGACGCGATCACCCACGCCGACTTCCCGATCGTGCAGGGCACGGTGCTGCTCGCCGCGCTGTTCATCGTCATCGCGAACCTGCTCGTCGACATCTCCTACGCGTTCCTCGATCCCCGGGTGCGCTTCAAATGACCGGCCCGCTGCTGCGCGTCGAGGATCTGCGTGTGCAATTTCCCACCGAGGACGGCGTGGTGCGCGCCGTCGACGGGATCAGCTACGAGCTGCGGGCCGGGCGCACGCTGGGGATCGTCGGGGAGTCCGGTTCGGGCAAGACCGTCTCCGCACTCACGCTGATGGGCCTGCACCCGAAAAGCGCCCGGCTCTCGGGGCGGATCGACTTCGACGGGCGCGAGCTGCTGGCGCTCGGCTCGGAGGGGATGCGCGCGCTGCGCGGCAACGAGCTCGCGATGATCTTTCAAGACCCGCTGTCCTCGCTGCATCCCTTGCATCGCATCGGCTGGCAGCTCGTCGAGGCGATCCGCGCGCATCGCGACGTCACCAAGGTGGCCGCCCGCGCGCGCGCCGCCGAGCTGCTCGACCTCGTCGGCATCCCCGATCCGCGCGAGCGCCTGCGCGCGTATCCGCACGAGCTCTCCGGCGGCCAGCGCCAGCGTGTGATGATCGCGATGGCGCTCGCCAACGAGCCGAAGCTGCTGATTGCCGATGAGCCCACCACTGCGCTCGATGTCACCGTCCAGGCGCAGATCCTCGCGCTACTCGCGCGGCTGCAGCGCGAGCTCGGGATGGCGATCGTGCTGGTCACCCACGACCTCGGCGTCGTCGCCGAGGTGGCCGACGAGATCGCCGTCATGTACGCCGGGCGGATCGTCGAGCAAGGCTCCGCCGAGCAGGTTCTGAGCGCTCCCAGCCACCCCTACACGTGGGGCCTGCTGCGCTCGATTCCGCGCGTGGAGGGTGTCGTGGGCGAGCTCGAGCCGATCGCCGGGCGCCCCCCGAGTCTCATCAGCCCGCCGTCGGGCTGCCATTTCCATCCACGCTGCCCCTACGCCCTGCCCGACCACGCGCGCATCGACCCCGCGCTCGTGCCCGTGTCGGACGATCCCACATCGCGGCTGCGGGCCGGCGACCCCGCGCATCTCGCTGCCTGCCTGCTCGAGCCCGAGACGCGCGCGGCGCTGTGGTCGCATCTGCGCACTGGCGAGCGCGCCGAGCAGGCGCGCGCCGCCGCTGGGCTCGCGGACTACGCGATCGAGCCACAGAGCGCCACCGCCGGCCTGCGGGGTGATGAGACACATGGCTGAGCCGCTGCTCGAAGTGCGCGGACTCGTCAAGCACTTTCCGCTAACTCGTGGGGTGATCGTGCAGCGGCGGGCCGGCGCCGTCAAGGCCGTCGACGGCATCGATCTCACGCTGACCGCGGGTCAGACGCACGGCCTCGTCGGCGAGACTGGCTGCGGTAAGAGCACCACCGCGCGGCTGATCGTGCGTCTGCTCGAGCCCACCGCCGGCGAGATCCGCTTCGCGGGCCGCGACATCGCGCGCCTCGGCGGCGGTGCCCTGCGCACGCTGCGGCGCGAACTGGCGATGGTCTTCCAGGATCCCTACTCCTCGCTGAACCCGCGCCGCACCGTCGGTTCAATCGTCGCCGAGCCGCTCGCGATCCACGGCCTGCAGCCCGACCGCGCGGCGCGCCGTCGCCGCGTGCAGGAGCTGATGGACACCGTCGGCCTGAACCCTGAGCACTACAACCGCTACCCGCATGAGTTCTCCGGCGGTCAGCGCCAGCGGGTCGGCGTCGCGCGGGCGCTGGCGCTGAGCCCCAAGCTGCTGATCGCCGATGAGCCCGTCTCGGCGCTGGACGTCTCGATCCAGGCTCAAATCCTCAATCTGTTGCGCGAGCTGCAGCGCGAGTTCGGCCTGACGCTGCTGTTCATCTCGCACGACCTCGCGGTCGTGCGCTACATGTGCGAGCGCGTCGCCGTCATGCATCACGGCAAGATCGTCGAGAGCGGCGCCGTCGAGCAGCTTTACCGAGCGCCGGCTCATCCCTACACCCGCGAGCTACTGGCGGCCGTGCCCAAGATCCCCGACGATCGGCGTACGATCACCGGGTGAGCTATCGATGAGCGAGGCGAGACGCAGCACCGGCGAGGTCTCGACGCTCGCCACCGAGGCCCGGGAGCTGCTGCGGGAGCTGATCGCCTTCGACACCGTCAACCCGCCTGGCAACGAGCGCGCAGCGCAGGAGCATCTGCAGGCGTTGCTCGCCGAGGCCGGCTTTCAGTGCGAGCTGCTCGGCGCCGAGCCGGGCCGCCCGAACCTCGTAGCGCGGCTGCGCGGCGCGAGCGACGATCCCGCCCACCCCACGCTGTGTTACCTCGGCCACGTCGACACCGTGCTCGCCGAGCCTTCCGAGTGGAGCCACGATCCCTGGTCGGGAGACGTCGAGGACGGCTGCGTATGGGGGCGCGGGGCGCTCGATATGAAGTCCCAGGTCGCCGCAGAGATCGCCGCCGCGGTCTCGCTGGCGCGCTCGGGTTGGCGCCCGGCGCGCGGCGAGCTGCTGATCGTGGTGGTCGTCGACGAGGAGACCGGTGGCGAACTCGGGGCCGAATGGATCACCCGCAATCACCCCGAGAAGGTTCGCTGTGACCTGCTCGTCAACGAGGGCGGCGGCGCCGTGTTCGAGTATCGCGGCCGGCGCCGCTATGGGGTCTGTTGCGCCGAGAAGGGCGTTTTCCGCTTCACTGTGTCCACCGCGGGGGTCGCCGGCCACGCCTCGATGCCGAGGATCGGCGAAAACGCTCTGTTGAAGATGGGGCCGCTGCTGCAGCGCCTCGGCGCGTGCCAGCCGGCCTACTCGCTGACCGCCGAGCCCGCGGCCTTCCTGCGCGGGATTGGCGAGGATCCCGAGGATCCGAGCGGCGCGGTGGCCAACATGACTGCCGCCGATCCGCGCCTGGCGACGATGTTCGAGCCGATGCTCGGCGTGACCTTCACGCCGACGCGCATCCGCGCCTCGGAGAAGATCAACGTGATCCCCAGCCGCGCCGAGCTGAAAGTCGACTGCCGCGTGCCGCCGGGGTTGGGCGAGGAGGATGTCCGCCGCGGCATCGCCGAAGTGCTCGGCGAGCCCGACGGCGCCCCGGACTTCGACATTGAGTTCACCGAGCGCGTGGTCGGCAACCGCTCCCCCGCGGAGTCCGTGCTGATGGAGACCATCGCCGGCTGGATCGCCGAGCGCGACCCGGGCGCCGAGGTCGTGCCGGTGATCCTCCCGGGCTTCACCGACTCGCGCCACTTCCGCGCGGCTTTCCCCGAGTGCGTCGCCTATGGCTTCTTTCCCCAGCGCCACCAGACGCTGTTTGAAACTTCGCCGCTGATCCACGCCCCCGATGAGCGGATCGATGTCCGCGACCTGGAGTTCGCCGCGGAATTCTTCAGGGATCTGGCGCGTTCTGTTCTTGGGTGAGCGAACTCGAGCTGCCAAGAGGCCATAATGTGAGCATGGAGCCAGGGACGGCGACATCGGTAGCGGTGCGCCCATGATCGAGGCATCGATCGTGCAAGAAATTCAGAACGCCGCGCTCAACTGGGAGCCGGTGATCGCGATTCTGTTCTTCGCGGCGATCATCACGATTCTGTGGCGCACGCTGAAGGTCATGCCGCGGGTCAAACCGCAGCAGATCAAGCCCGCATCGGACCAGTCGGTTGCCTGGCAGGACATCGCCGGGGTCGACGAGGCGAAGGCCGAGCTGCAGGAGATAGTCGAGTTCCTGCGCGATCCCGAGCAGTTCCGCAAGCTCGGCGCCCAGGTGCCCAAGGGCATCCTGCTGCACGGCCCGCCCGGTACCGGCAAGACGCTGCTCGCGAAGGCCGTCGCGCACGAGTCCGGCGCGCAGTTCTTCGCGCAGTCCGCGGCGGCGTTCGTCGAGATGTTCGCCGGTCTCGGCGCCGCGCGCATCCGCAAGCTGTTCGCGGTCGCGCGCGAGAACGAGCCCGCGATCATCTTCATCGACGAGCTCGACGCCGTCGGCGGACGCCGCGGCATGGACATCTCCGGCGAGAAGGACCAGACGCTCAACCAGCTGCTGGTCGAGATGGACGGCTTCGCCTCGCGCGGGCGCCTCGTCGTGATCGCCGCGTCGAACCTGCTCGAGAAGCTCGACCCCGCGCTGCTGCGCCCCGGGCGCTTCGACCGCCAGGTGTTCGTCGCGCCGCCCGACGTCAAGGGCCGCGAGGGGATTCTTGCGGTGCACACCCGCAACAAGCCCGTGCAGGACGTCGACCTGAACCTGATCGCCCAGCAGACCAGTGGCCTGACCGGTGCCGACCTCGCCAACATCTGCAATGAGGCCGCGATCTTCGCCGCGCGCCGCCACGCCACGAGCATCGCGATGAAGGACTTCGACGGCGCGCTGGAGCGCGTCGTCGCGGGCGCGCAGTCGCACCGGGTGCTGAACGAACACGAGAAGCGCGTCGTCGCTTTCCACGAGGCCGGCCACGCGCTCTGCGGCGAGCTGCTGCCGTCGGTCGATCGCGTGCATCGCATCTCGATCGTCCCGCGCGGGCGCGCGCTTGGCTACACGCTTAACCTGCCCGCCGAGGACCGCTACCTGAAGACGCGCGAGGAGCTGCTCGACTACATGACCGTGCTGCTCGGCGGGCGCGTCGCCGAGCAGGTTGTGTTCGGTGCGATCACGACCGGCGCCTCGGACGATCTCAAACGCGTCGCGGACATCTCGCACTCGATGATCCAGGACTTCGCGATGGGCAACGCCCACGTGGGACGCTCCCCCGAAGGCAACGTGCGGCTCTCGGAGACGACGCTGCGCATCCGCGACGAGGAGCGCCAGGATCTGATCGAAGAGGCGCGCCGCGCCGCGCTGAAGCTGATCGTCGCGCACCGCGCGCAGCTCGACGCGCTCGCGCGGGAGCTGCTCGAGCACGAGGTGCTCGACCGCGACGCGATCGACCGCGTGATGGCCGGTACGCCGCGCCTGGAGCGCGCCCCCGGTATCGGCCTGCGCGTGGTCGCGGCCAGCCCGCTCGACGCGCCGTCTGATTGTTAGCGATGTGTTGTTGCGGGGGGCTTACGTCTTGTTTTTGGATGTAGCACGTTCGTGATATCGAAATATCAGGCGGATATCTCGAAGATGCTGTGGAGTTGGGGATAGAGATCACAGGGGGCGGGCTCGCGTCAGTTAGCGACACTCTGGATCCAGAAAGAGCGACAGCACCACCCTCTAATAGACTCCCCGGAGTGTTTGACCGCATCGACCACGTCGGGATCGCCGTCGAGGAGATCGATTCCGCGCTGGAGCTCTGGCGCGACGGTTTCAGCCTTGACGTCGCCCACCGCGAGATCCTGCAGGAGCAGGGGGTAGAGGCGGTGCTGCTCAATCTCGGCGAGAACCACATCGAGCTGCTCGCGCCGCTCGGGCCGGACACTCCGGTGGGCAAGTTCCTCGCCAAGCGCGGCCCGGGCCTGCACCACGTGGCCTACCAGGTGTCCGACATCGACGCCGCGCTCAGCGCGATCGCCGAGTCGGGCCTGCCGCTGATCGACAAGCAGCCGCGCAACGGCGTCGGCGGCACGCGAGTTGCGTTCCTCGAGCCCAAGGGCACCGGACGCGTGCTCACCGAGATCGTCGAACCCGCCTCGGGGGCACACTGATGGCCGCCCCGCGCCGCGTCAGCGTCGGCTTCCAGGGCGGCCAGGTGCTTGCTCTGCGCGTCAGCGACGAACAGCTCGAGGCGCTATACAAATCGCTCGGCACCGCCGGCTGGCACGAGCTGCAGACCGAGGACGGGCCCGTGCGGCTCGATCTCGCGCAGGTCGTCTACGTGCGCTCGGAGGAAGACGACGGGCGCGTCGGCTTCGGTTGACGCTCGACGAGCGGATCCTGCGCTTGGCGCGCACCCGCGGACACTCTCCTCGCGCCGAGCGCGCGACAGCGGGGCTCTCGCGGTTGGGCGAGCACGGCGCGATCTGGATTGCACTCGGCGTCGCGGGTGCGCTGCTCGATGGTCCCGAACGACGCGCGGGATGGTGGCGCGGGGTTGCGATCGTCGGCGGCACGTACGTCGCGAACACGGCGCTGAAGCTGGTCGTTCGTCGGCCGCGCCCCCAGCTCCCCGATCTGCCCCCGCTGACCGAGACGCCGACGCAGCTCAGCTTCCCCAGCGCGCACACCGCGACCTCGTTCGCGGGCGCGCGGCTCTACTCGCAGATGGGGTTGTCCGCCGCGCCCCTCTACGGGCTCGCGGTGGTGCTCGCGCTTTCGCGCGTGTATCTAGGGGTCCATTACCCCTCTGACGTGCTGGCGGGCGCGCTACTGGGGACCGTGATCGCGGGGGCCGCGTCATGAGCCGCGTCATGAGTTGCTCGCATGCGGACCCCGCCGCGCGTATGCGTATGCGGGTGGGGGTGCGGGTGCGGGTGTGCGCGCGTACGCCCGCGCGCGGCGGCGCTATCGTCGCGGGCTCATGAGCACTCGCATCGGCATCGTCGGGCTGCCCAACGCCGGCAAGTCCTCGCTCTTCAACGCTCTCACCAAGGCGGGGGCGGAGGCCGCTAACTACCCCTTCACCACGATTGAGCCCAACGTCGCCGTCGTCCCCGTGCGCGACGGGCGTCTCGACGCGCTCGCCGCGACGGTCGGCGCCTCGGAGCTCGTGTACGACACGATCGACTTCCACGACATCGCCGGCCTCGTCGCCGGCGCGCACAAAGGGGAGGGCCTCGGCAACCGTTTCCTGGCGAACATCCGCGAGACCGACGCGATCGTGCATGTCGTGCGCGCGCACAGCGACGCCGGCGTGATCCACCCGGAGGGGGACGTGCACCCGCAGCGCGACATCGAGACGATCGAGGCCGAGCTCGCGCTCGCCGACCTCGAGCAGGCCGAACGGCGCCTGGAGCGCGTCGTGCGCACCGCACGCGGCGGCGACCGCGTGGCGATCGCCGAAGAGGCTTGGCTGGGGGAGGTCATCGCCGCGCTGCAGGCCGGCAGGCCCGTGCGCGGCGTGCCGCTGCCGGACGACGCGCCCAATGCCGCCCGCGACCTCGGCTCGCTCACAGCGAAGCCCGTGCTGTTCGTCGCCAACGTCGATGAGGGCGCCGAGGAGGTTCCCGCGGCGATCGCCGCCCACGCCGCCGCGCAGGGCGCCGGCGCCGTCGCGGTCTCCGCGCGCATCGAGTCCGAGCTCGCCGAGCTCGACGACGAGGACGCCACGGCGATGCGTGCCGAGCTCGGCGTCAGCGAGTCCGGTCTAGCCCGCATCGTGCGCGGCGCCTTCGAGCTGTTGCATCTGATCGCGTTCTTCACCGCCGGCGAGGCCAAGCCCGCGCAGTCCTGGCATTTGCGCGAAGGACTGACGGCCTGGGATGCCGGCGGGGAGATCCACTCCGACATCCAGAAGGGCTTCGTGCGCGCCGAAGTGATCGGCTGGCAGCAGCTCATCGACGCCGGCGGCTACAGCGCTGCGCGCGATCGCGGGACGCTGCGTCTGGAGGGACGTGACTACATGATGCGCGACGGCGACGTCATCACGATCAAGTTCACCCCGTAGGGCCCATCCCCTCCAGCCGCTTGGCCAGCCCATTCATGCCCAGCTCGCGCGCGGCGCGCGCGCCGGCGGCGAAGTCGGTGGGGTTGTCGGGTGGCCGCTCCACGTCGACGTGTCGCAGAGTCGCGATCTCCTTGAATGTGCGCAACTGCTCGGCGTGCTCGCGCAGCGCCGCCGACACTCGCGGTCGCTCCGCGGTGACCGAACGCTGGACGGCCGCCAACGCACCCTCCAACGAGCCATGGCGCACGAGCAAATCGCGCGCCGTCTTCGCGCCGATCCCCGGAGCGCCCGGCAGGCCGTCGGAGGGGTCGCCACGCAGCGCGATGAAGTCGCGCACCAGCTCCGGGCCGACGCCGTAGCGCTCGCGCACCTGCTCCGGCCCAATCTCCGCCGGATCGCCGTCCTTGCGCAGCTCGAGGATCGCGACTGCCTTCCCGACCACCTGGAAGAGATCGCGGTCGCCGGTGAGCAACAGCGAACGCCCGCCACTTGCGCTCTCGAGCTCCGCGTAGGAAAACATGACGTCGTCCGCCTCGAGCTCCGCGCTCGCGCTCACCGTCCAGCCGAGGCTCCCGAGCAGCGCCGGAGCGCGCTCCCACTGTTGCGCCAGCGCGTCCGGCATCGGGTCGCGGTGCGCGTGGTAGGGCGGGTAGGCCTCGATGCGGTACGCCGCCTGCTCCGCTCCGAAGCACGCAGCCACCGCACGCGAGGGACGCGCCTCGATTGCCGCGAGCAGCGCGTTGACCGCTCCCAGTAGTGCGTTCACCGGTCGCCCCTCGCCGTCGAGGATCGAATCGGGCAGCGAGAAGAACGCGCGGTATAGCAGCCATGGCACATCGGCGATCAACAGCGGGGCAGAGATGCTCCCAGCCTAAGACCTCGCGATTGCGTGGGTCGCCAGCTCATATGTCGTGTGCGTTGGAGATCTGTTCGACATCGCTCCTTCGACTCGGGAGTGGGCGGTGCGGCGCCGCGTGAGGGCGCCCCGTGCGAGCCCGGGGCGCCCTCTTGCGACTAGCGGCGAGCGGGCCGGCTAGGAGGCCGATCCGTTCTGGGTCTGGGTGTTGCCCTGCTGGGTCGCGTTGCCGTTGCCAGCGGAGGACGTGGTGGTCGCGTTGTTGGACTGGTCGACGCTGCCACCGTTGCTGCTCGAGCCACTGCCACTCGGGCAGCCGCAGCCGTGATCGTCCTGGCCGCGATCGCCGCGTGAGGAGCCGCCCCACGTGGTGGGCTCGTTTACGTTGCTCTGTTCATTGCTGGCCGAGCTGGAGGCCGACTGGCTGGTCTGGTTTTCGTTGCCGGCCGACTGGCTCTGCTTGACCGATGAGCCGTCCTGCCCACGATGACGATCACCGTGGCCGGAGCCGCCGGTGGCGGATCCGTTCTGGGTCTGGGTGTTGCCCTGCTGGGTCGCGTTGCCGTTACCCGCCGAGGACTTCGTGGTCCCCGTGTTGGACTGGTTGACATTGCCACCGTTGCCGCTCGAGCCATCGTTGCTCTGGCAGCCGCAGCTGCGATCGCGACGGTTGTAGGACGAGCCGCCCCAAGTGACGGGTGCGTTTTCATTGCTCTGCTGATTGCTGGCCGAGCTGGAGGCCGACTGGCTGGTCTGGTTTTCGTTGCCGGCCGACTGGCTCTGGCTCACCGAGGAACCGCCCGGCTGGCCACCGGGGCCATTCGGACTCCCGGGGCTTTTCTGGCCGTCCCCTTGGGGGTTGCCACAGCCGCATGACCCCGACCCGCTGGGCCCCCAGCCGTGATGCTCGCCCGAGCCGCTGCCGGAGCCGCCGGTGGCGGATCCGTTCTGGGTCTGGGTGTTGCCCTGTCCAGTCGCGTTGCCGTTGCCGGCGGAGGACTTGGTTGTCCCAGTGTTGGACTGGTTGACGTTCCCGTCGTTGGATCCCGAGCTGAGGATCGCGATCGGGGCGTTGATGTTGCTCTGTTCGTTGCTCGCAGAGCTTTCGGCGGACTGGCTGGTCTGGTTTTCGTTGCCAGCCGACTGGCTCTGGTTCACCGAACCACCCTGACCCTGACCGTGCGGATCCCCGGAGCCGCTGGTGGCGGACCCGTTCTGGGTCTGGGTGTTGCCCTGCTGAGTGCCGTTGCCGTTACCGGCAGTGGAGCTCGTCTTTGCGTCGTTGGACTGGTTGACGTTCCCGTCGTTGGATCCCGAGCTGAGGATCGCGATCGGGGCATTGATGTTCGTCTGCTTCGAGCTCGCTTCGCTGGAGGCGGACTGTTCGGTGGTGTTCTGGTTGCTCGCGCTCTGGGACTGCTTGACCAGACCGCCCAGCAAACCTCCACCTCCACCGCCGTTGTTGTCGTTGCCCGCGAGCGCAGCGCTCGGGGCGATTGCGAGCGCGCAAACGCTCACAGCCATAGCCATGCAATGGCGTCTCATGTGGATAGCTCCTTTCGAGCTGAATCGACTTGATTTACCGATGACGCGCGATCACGAGATGCGCGCCGCTATCGCGTCCGGCAGGAGCTAGCCGGGCCGATCGGGGATCAAGGCGAAAGGCGCCGGGCGCCGCGACTCGCTCGCAAGTCGCAGTCGGCGCAACGCCTGCGGTGTCCCCCATGTCAGGAGGCCCGCGAGGGTCAGGAGGAAGATTGAGCCGAAGCTCGAAGCTGAGCCGGCGGCACTGGAGGAGCTGCCGGTGGGCGTGGGCGCGGGAGCCGGAAGTGGAGCCGGTGCGGGATCGGCGGTGCCCGGCGCGGAGGTTCGATCGCTGTCCTCAGCGCGTGGCGTGGAGGCTAGGACCGGCAGGACCACGGTGCTGCCCCCTGCAGCGAGGCCGGTGAGGCCGACGATCGGTGCTGTCGGGGCGCCGGGGACGGTGTGGCGCTGCTGCCTATCACTCGACGGCCGTCCGACACCGACGGAGCTAGAGGATGTCGGGCTGGGGGTAAAGCCGGCCGCGGCGTTCCATCCTGTCGTCCCGCCACTGGGGAGCGCGGCAGCCGAGGCTGGGTGACTGGGCGTCGCGGAGCCGGTTTGGATGGGCGCGGGGCCCGAGTCGGAGGGCTTGTGAGTCATTGGAGCCGAAGGCCCCGAAGGGCCCGAAGGGCCCGCCGGCGAGCTCGGACCGGACGGAGGAACTGGAAGTTTCGGGCTTCCCGAGGGGGAGAGCTGACCGATGACCGGCGGACTCGGCAGTGAGACCGGGCGACTCGCCGGGACGGAGGAGCTCGGGGATGCGGGTACGCTCGCGACGACGTCCCCGAGTGTTTTGCTGGCCTCACTCCCGGTGTGGGCGACAGCGCGCAAAGCGCCCGAGCTAAGGCCGAGCAGCGCGTGCGTCGCGGGGCTCGTGACCTGTTTAAGCGCGCCCGCGTCTGCTCGAGCCGGTGCACCGGCAACGGGCGCGGTAGCTTGCTCCACGGTGCCCAGCGCGGGGTGGGCAGCCCCGGCAATCACTGCTGCGACGCGCGGCGCGTTTCTGGCGAGCGAGGTGGCGAGCGTGTGGGCCGAAGGGTTGGCGGATGGCGTGCTTGCGGCCGGTACCGCGACGGTCGACTCGATGCGGCTCACCACGGGCGCCACGATGGGGGGCGTGGCGCCGGTCACCGCGCTGGCTGGAGGTGTGGAAGCCGTAGGCGCGGACGGCGAGACCGCCTGTCCACGTGCAGCAATGGGCGGCGTCGCGGGTGTCGGCGCAGGTGCGGGTGCGCCGGCGGTCTCTGCGGGGGCGGGCGCGGGCGTGGCCACGCCGGTGGCGGCTTGTGTGACGTGCTCGACTGTGCCCCCGGCATTCTGTGCAACCGTGCCGAGTACCCCGGGGCTGGCAGCGGCCGTGGTGGCGCTACCGAGAAGCAGCGTCAGGCACGTAGTCGCTGCGCCGATGCTACGGAGCAGGAGCTTTGGGTCGGGATGTAGAGCTTTACGGCGCATCGAAATGGTTTAAGCCGTTTCCCCCAGATTCGATGCGAATAGCGCTTCGGATCACGCGTTGTTCGCAAATTGCGCGATTTTTGTGATGCTCGCAGGGGCAAGAGACGCAAGGCGCAATGCGCCCAAGTCCTCGTATCCCGGCAATTGGACTCCAGCGGGAGGGTCTGGTGGGGTGGTCTTCAGCCGGCCTGCGTACCGCCGACCGGTCCCGCCGGACCCCCGGCTCCGCCTTGCACGCCGACTTCCTGAGAGTCTGTCGCGCTCGGCGGGGAGGAGGCGCTTGCCGATGTCGGGGTGCTCGCGGTGGGTGGCGCTGGGGTCGATCCGGAGACGGGTGCCGGCGCGGCGTAACCACTGAGGTCCGGCTCGGCTTGCACGCCGTGGGCTGTGCGCACGCTGAAGTACGCCCAACTGTCGTATAGGCCCAGCCGGCTCTCTAGTTCGGGACCGCTGATCGGCGTGCGTCCCGCCGAGCCCAGGACGTAGGCGGAGACGATCCGCGGCGAGTAGCCGCGGTGCAGAACCTCGATCCCGCGGAAGGAGCCTCGCACCAGGCCGCGCAGTCGCGCCGCCGCCGCCGCGAAGCTCATGCTTACGCTCCAGGTGTGCTGCGGACCCTGGTCGAACGGGTCCGCGACGCCTTGCAGCCACGGCTCCGGCGCTGCCCCCGGGAACCCGTTCTGGACGCTCTCGGTCATGCCGCCGGAGCTCGCAAAGAAGTACGTGATCGCGGGTTGGCCGGCGTACGTGACGACCTGTCCGGCGGTTGCCGCCACCGCGGCCTCGGTCTGCGCGGTCTGCGCCTTGCGTCCCAGGTAGAGCTGTGAGCGTGTGTCCGCGAAGACGTCAAAACGCGTGCCGCCCGCGTGATCGGTGATCGCGTAGGTACGGCTCGCGACCGCTTGCGCCTCGAGTGCGGCCAGTGGCCAGTTTGCCGGCATCTCCGCCCCGACCACGCCCTCGACGTAGGTTTCGAGCGCCAGCTTGCGGACCTTGCCGCCGATCAGCATCCGCACCGTCGTGTTCGCCGGCACGCTGCCCAGTGCGGTGCCCGTGTAGTAGTGCGCGAGGATCGCGGCGTAGCCGTATCCGTGCTGCGCGTATCCCAGCGCTCCCTCCTGGCTCATGCCCACGCCGTGCCCGAAGCCCGCGCCTGTGATCACGAGCGTCGGGCTTGCCGCGGCGCGGGACGCGCAGAGCGCGAGAGCGACCGCGGCGAGACCCGCGACTGCCGTTGCGGCGCGCGGGGAGCGCGGAGCGCACCGGGCGGCTGGCGCGGCCGGGTGGCGAATCGACCGGTGGTAGCTTGGGCTCATGTCAGTCAGAGCTGAGATCGGGCCGCGCGCGCAGACGCCGCGCATGGACGCAAGTCTGCGGAGGGCAAGACGCATGAGGTCTGGATCGACCGAAGACGGCTCCGGCATGAGTTTGGAACGCAACAACCCATCCCCTCAACCCCACCCGCGGAGGGAGTCGCGCATATGACCCTCACCAACGACGAGCAGGCCGTGCTCGACCAAGTCCCCACCCAGCTCTATGTCGCCGGTGAGTGGCGGCCGGCATCCGGCGGTGGAACCCTCGCCGTCGAGGATCCCTCCACCGGCGAGTCGCTCTGCGAGGTCGCCGATGCGCAGGCGCAGGATGCGCTCGATGCGCTGGGCGCCGCCGCCGAGCGGCAGGCCGAGTGGGCCGCGCACCCGCCGCGCGAGCGCGGGGAGATTCTGCGCCGCGCCTACGAGGAGCTGACCGCGCGCAGCGATGAGCTCGCGCTGCTAATGACGCTCGAGATGGGCAAGGCGCTCGCGGAGTCCAAGGCCGAGATCGCCTACGCCGCCGAGTTCTTTCGCTGGTTCTCCGAGGAGGCCGTTCGCATTCACGGCCGCTACATGACCAACACCACCGGCAAAGGTCGCATCCTGACGATGCGCCAGCCGGTCGGGCCCTGCGTCTTCGTGACCCCGTGGAACTTTCCGATGGCGATGGGCACGCGCAAGCTTGCCCCCGCGCTCGCCGCCGGCTGCACGGTCGTCGTCAAGCCCGCCCAGCAGACGCCGCTCTCGATGCTCGCCCTCACCGCGATCCTCGAGCATGCCGGCCTGCCGGGCGGGGTGCTCAACACGATTACCGCGCGCCACTCCGGCGCGGTCATCGAGCCGCTGCTGCGCGATCGGCGCACGCGCAAGCTCTCCTTCACTGGTTCCACGGAGGTCGGCCGCGAGCTGATCGCGCAGTCGGCCGAGCGCGTGCTGCGCGTCTCGATGGAGCTCGGCGGCAACGCTCCCTTCATCGTCTTCGAGGACGCCGATCTCGACGCCGCCGTTGAGGGCGCGCTCACCGCCAAGATGCGCAACGTCGGCGAGGCCTGCACCGCGGCCAACCGCTTTCACGTCGCCGAGCCGATCGCCGACGAGTTCGCCAAGCGGCTCGCCGCACGCATGTCGGTGCTGAAGGTCGGTCGGGGCACCGAGCCCGGCAACGACGTCGGTCCGTTGATTGACGAGCGCCAGCGCGAGAAGGTCAGCGAGCTCGTTGCCGACGCGCGCGAGCGCGGCGCGCGCGTGCTGACAGGCGGAGAGGCCCTGGACGGTCCCGGGTATTTCTTTCAACCAACCGTGCTGCAGGCCGTCCCGGCCGACGCGCGCATGCTCGAGGAGGAGATCTTCGGGCCCGTCGCCCCGGTCGCCACCTTCGCTTCCGAGCGCGACGCTCTCGACGCGGCGAACCGCACCGAGTACGGCCTGGTCGCATATCTCTACACCCGCGACCTCGCCCGCGCTTTCCGCGTCGCGGAGGGTCTCGAGACAGGGATGATTGGCCTTAACCAGGGTCTCGTATCCAACGCCGCGGCGCCGTTCGGCGGGGTCAAGGAGTCCGGGTTTGGACGCGAGGGCGGCTTCGAGGGGATCGGCGAGTACCTCGAGACGAAGTACGTCGCGCTGGCGCTGTAGCGCGAGGATCCACCACGGCTAACGCGAAGCTCGGATTCGCCGCGCGAGCAGTAGTGCGAGACCGCCAGCCAGGAAGAGCAGCGCGCCCAGCGAGAGGATGCGCCCAATCACGATCGGCGGTCCGCTCGCCGTGCTCAGCGAGATCACCTCGGTCCATCGCGGGCCTTTCTTGCCGGCACTGGCCGCCTTCGGCCTGCCGATACTGGGCCCGATTTGTAGGAGATCATTGCCGTCCTCGGCGAGTCCCACGATCGTTGCGCCACTGACATGAACGAGTTCCGGGCCGCCACCGACATTCGAGTAGACCCGCTGACCCGGGCGCAGATGCACGACCGTGGAGACGTAGTCGTGATGTACCGAGTTCAGTGGGAAATCGACTTCAGGCAGCTTGCCGCCGGGAAATTCCTCTGCCGCCTGATCGAGGGCCGCATCCTGGTAGTCGAGCAGGCCCTGTTCGCGGGGGCCGGGCTTCAGGTGCTGCGTGATCGCCTGCTTGCGGTTGCCATACGCGGGATACGCACTAGTCTGTTGGATGGCGCCGACGATCCCGACAGCCAGCACTGGTATCAGTGCCCAAGCCCAGTAGCGCGAACGGGTGTGTGAGCGTTGCGCGAGGACCAGTCCCACGAGCACCGTGCCGCTCGTCGCAAGGATCACGTAGCTCTCGAGACGGTAGGAAAACTCGACCATGACCCACATGCGGGGCAGTGCCAGAATGAGTCCGACATGGGTCATGATCACCGTTATCAGCGCTCCCATGCCGGCGCAAATCAAAAGCAGCCGGCCCCAAGGCCCGCGTAGTCCCGCGCGCGAGAAGACAAGTACGCTGAGGAGGGACCATGCCATCGCCAAAACCGGCAGCTCTAGCGCGAGTTCGATGACCGATTTTTTTACCAGGCTGCGCGAAAGCGTGAATATCCGGCTGGGCGCGACCAAAAACTCCGCTTCGCGGAGCGTAAGTCGCCAGAGCGGATAGATGACGGAGATGCGCGTGTGAGACTCGTAGGCGATGGCCGGCAGTAGCGACCAGGCGCTTATCAACAGCGATGGAATAACTAGAGCCGCTATGCGGATCACGCCGCGTCTCGTGACCAACTTGCGCGCCTCGGGAATGAATACGAGGACCAGCAGACACGCGGGCGCGATGACGCTTGTGCCCCAGATTAGCGTAATGGGATGACTACCCGCAAAAACGACAGTGCTCACAACTAGCGCGAGTGCCGTCTTGATGGCAAGGCGTTCGTTGCGAAGGATGCTCACCGCAGATGCCAGCATCAATGGAATCATCGAGACGGCTATGAACTCCGGCAGGTCACCTCGTTCGTAGATCAAGGTTAGGTAGTACGCGGAGGTGATGAAGATCACGCCCGGTGCATGGGACCACCAGCGCTCCACTCCCGCCATGCGCGCCAACCAGTACCAGCCGCCATAGGAGGCCACGAAACCGAGCACGTAGGTGGCGACATAAGCGACGATTGGCGAGTCGCCCAGCAGGAGTGACAGCCCTCCGACCATCGTATTGAGCGTGCCGCCGTAGAAAGCGAACTCCGGATAGAAGACCGAGTGGTGGTAGGTGACGAGGAAGAAGCTTGGGTAGTGATTAGCCTGGAGCGAGAGGCTCTCGTCCCAGATGAGCCAAAGGTGGTTAATCCATTCCCCGGTATAGCCCTCGCTTGTGAACAGCATCGGCCAGGTGAGCAGGCCGATCAACAACAGGGGCCCTGCGGTAATTGCCAGTGTCTTCGCTGTGTGGCTCAGCGTGATTTGGCGGTCCGCTCGGGACATCCGTCGAAATGGTCTGGGTGCAAGGCCCTGCGAGGGTGGCACAAGTCGCACCTGGTGAACCATAACGTGCGGTTTGCGGTCGCTTGCGACGAAAAGCGTGGCCTAGCGATACAGGTCTAATGAGCATGTATCTACAACTAGATACGACCGTTGCACGGCCATCCCTATGTCTCCCACTCCTCAGCGCACGCGTGAGTCGTTACTGCGACTTCTACTTCGCGCCGCGCTAGCGGCCGCCCTCGAGCTGCGAGAGGTTGACCGCGTTGGCCGGCGCCTTCAGAGTCACCGGCTCGTTCCAGTGGCTGAATGTGATCTTGCCGCCACCGCTGCCACCCTTTGAGATCTGCAACGGGTAGGGCGTGCCGCTCGTCGCCACGTAGAGGGTGCCGCCGCGCGTGGCGTCCTTGATCGCGATGGCCTGTTGGCCTTCCACCGTGCTCGTCGCGCCCTTAGTCAGAGCGCCGTGGCTGGCCAGCGTCGAGCCCAGCAGCTTGCGTAGATTCGTCAAGGACGTGAGCGAGGCGAAAGCCCCGCCGCCCGCGGAAGCCTTCAGCCACTTGCCCTGCAGAAGCTGCGCCGCAGCGGGCCCCGCGACGTGGCTGTAGAAGGCCTGGCTGCCTTTGATGTAAACGTACCCGCCAATCTCGACCAGTTCAAAGCTCACGCCGTTCTCCGAGAGCCGCCCGCGACCGCCGGTGCCGTTCACGAGTTCCATGTTGAGCGCGATCGGGGTGCTCCCGTTCACGATCGAGCCCGACACGTGCACCGAGTGCGCGCTGTCCGCCGCGGTCTGCGCGGCGGACACGATCTGCGACGCGCTCTTGGAGGCGAGACCGCTATCGCTGCTCGAGGAGCCACCGCAGCCCGCTGCGGTGGCGAGCGCAAGCACCGATAGCGCACCGGCCAGGGTCGGAAGGCGAAGACGCACGAGAGCGGTCACGATACCTGCGAACGCGGACGGGCGATCGCCGGCTGGCGGTGGCCATACGCGGGGAGCTCCGCTCAAGGCAGGCGCGGTCCGCGCCGATCAGGTCGGTAAGGAGTCCAATCAAGTGGGAAAACCCGAATGGTGGAGTAAGCTCGAACCTGTGGGGAGGCTGCCCACCGCAGACGAAGATCCAACCCGCGGCCGCTCGCGACGGTGGCTTGCATGGACGCCGCTCGGCGCCGTCCTGCTCCTTGCTGCGGTTGGTGCCGTCGCGGCGGACAGCGATGTGCTTGCAGCTGCATGCGTCTTGGTGCTCGCCGCGGGCGGCGTCCTGATCGGCTGGCGCGCCGGCGAGGGGCATCGGCGTGCGTTGCAGAGCCAGATCGACGATCGCTCCGGCGAGTTGCGACGCGCGCTGACCGAGCTCGAGATCGCGCAGGCCGAGACCGTCCGACGCCTCTCGATGGCGGTCGAGTTCAGGGACGAGGACACCGGTGCGCACATCGAGCGCATCGGACGCTTCTCGACGCTGCTTGCCGAGCAGGTGGGCCTGGAGGCCGAGCTCTGCGAGCTGATGAGCTACGCGGCGCCGCTGCACGACGTTGGGAAGGTCGCGATCCCCGATGCGATCCTGCTGAAGCCCGGCTCGCTCACCCGCGAGGAGCGCGCGATCGTCGAGACTCACGCCGAGGAGGGCTATCGCCTGCTGCGCGGCTCGTCCTCATCGATCCTCGATATGGCTGCCACGATCGCGCTCAGCCACCACGAGAAGTGGGATGGCAGCGGTTATCCGCGTGGCCTCGTCGGTGAGCAGATCCCGATCGAGGGGCGGATCGTCGCGATCACCGACGTCTTCGACGCGCTGACCAGCGATCGCGTCTATCGCCCCGCCTTCACGATCGAGCGCGCCATCGAGATGATGCGCGAGCAGCGCGCCCGTCACTTCGACCCCGTGTTGCTCGACACCTTTTGGGAGGTTCTCTCGAGTAGTGGTCCCGATGCGCGGGCCGCGCTCAAGGCTAATCCCGCCGATCTCCTCGAGGACGTCCTGGAGACCTACTCGAAAGCGCTCGAGCGCGGGGACGCCGAGACCGCCGAGGGGGTTGTCGCACAGGCGATTGAGGACCAGATCCCAGCCGCGACGCTTCACAGTGAGGTGATCGCGCCCGCGCTGCGCCGCATCGGCGACCTGTGGCAGGCCGGCGAGATCGACATCGAGACCGAGCAGCTCGCGACCGGCATCACGCGGCGGATCCTCGCGACGCTCTACCGCTACATGCTCGGCGGCGCTGATCCCAGTCGCGAGCGGGTACTGCTCGTCGGCGTCGAAAGCGCCGGCTCGGAGACGGGCGGACACACGCTGGGGCTGCAGATGGTTCACGACCAGCTGGCGGCCGCCGGCTACCAGACCACGCTCGACACCGAGCTCTCCTCCGCACGCCTGGGTAGCGCGATCGACAGTCACGCCCCCGACCTCGTCGTGATCGGGGCGAGCGCCGCCGCGGCGCCAGTCCTCGACCGGCTCGTCGAAGAGCTTCGCGAGAGTCACCCACGGATTCCGATCTTGCTCGGCGGTGCCAGCGCCGGTACCGCTCCGGGCGACCTCCAGCAGACCTACTCCGGCGTACGCGTGCTCGAGCGCATCGACCTCGCTGTACCCGCCGTCGAAGAGCTCCTCGCCGCGCGCCAGCACGCACTCGGCTGACCAGCGCCCGCTGAGCGGCGCGAGCCGCGATAGATTTCCCGGCGATGGCGCAACGTGCACTGGTCACCGGCGGAGCCGGGTTCATCGGCTCGCATCTCGTCGAAGCCCTGCTCGCGGACGGTCGCGAGGTGACCGTCGTCGATGACCTCTCCTCCGGCAACGCCCGCAATGTGCCCCCCCCAGCGGTGCTGCAGGAGATCGACATCGTCGATCGCGAGGCTCTGCATGATGCGATCGAGCGCGCGCGTCCCGCGGCGATCTTTCATCTCGCCGCGCAGGCCAGCGTCGTCGCGTCCGTCGAGGATCCCTCGCGCGACTGCGCCGTCAACGTGCAGGGCACGCTCAACGTGCTCGACGCAGCGGCGCATCTGAAGACGCCGGTCGTGTTCACCTCGACCGGTGGCGCGCTCTACGGCGACGAGGCTCCGATGCCGACCTCCGAGGAGCGCATCCCGGCGCCGCTCTCGCCGTATGGCGCCAGCAAGTGGGCTGCCGAGGCCTACGTCAACACCTGGTCGCTCGCCGGCGAGATCCCCCATGCCGTTTGCCGTCTCGGAAACGTCTACGGCCCGCGCCAGAGCCCCCATGGCGAGGCCGGCGTGGTGGCGATCTTCAGCCACCATCTCTACGTCGGCAAAGCGCCGAAGCTCTACGGTCACGGCGCGCCCACCCGGGACTACGTCTACGTCGAGGACGTCGTCCGCGCGCTGCTCGCCGCCTCCGGGCACCGCGGCACCTACAACGTCGCCACCGGGGTCGAGACCGACGTGCGCGCCGTCTGGGACGGGCTCCAGGCCGCGGCCGGGGTCGAGATCGAGCCGCAGCTCGCGGACCTACGCGCGGGGGAGCTGCAGCACAGCTGTCTCGACGCCTCCCGCGCCGCACGCGAGCTCGGGTGGCGGGCGGAGGTTCCGATCGCGGAGGGGTTGCGGCGGACTTACGCCGCGCTGATTGAGGAGTTTCGGGGGGCCGAGGGGGCGTAGGAGGGCTCGAGGCGTGGACGCAGCTCCAGCCCCAGGCGCGCTTTAGCCGGTAGCATCGATGCCGATCGGAGATCGGTCGCGGCGAGATAGCTCAGTTGGTAGAGCACACGACTGAAAACGTAGATCCCCCGCCTTCAAGTTGGCAGCTCCCGCGACGGGCTTTCTTCCTGCTAATCAGCGATTTTTGACCGCAGTCCCGGCGGCGTTGTGAGGGCGTTTTCGGGGCCGATTTCGCCGTCCCGGCCCAATCCCCGGCCCAAACCCCCTGTTTTGCCCCATTCTGGACCGGCGTGGCGTCGGGCTCGACGGGCGCGTCGTCGCCGTACAGCGTGACCCTGGCCTCGCGGATGACCGGTCGAAGGATGCGCCGTGTTCGCGCTTGGCTCGCTGCTGTAGCTGGTTGTAGACATCCATCGTCATCTTCGAGTCGGCGTGCCCGACCTGATCCATGACCCACTTGATGTCGTAGTTGTTCGCGAGCAACGCGATCGTGATGTACGTCCGGCGGAGACTGTGCGGCGTGATATGCGCCAGCGGCGGCAGACCCCGCTCGCGCATCTTCTCCGTGGCAAGCACCGCTGCCTCCTTGACGATGACCGCGACGCGCTTGCGGCTCATGCGCTTGCCGCGTTCGTTGGGGAACAGCGGCGCCGTAGGCCCGGTATCGAAGCCGGCTTTGCGCAGGCGCTCGAGGAGCACTTCGGCGAGGTAGGGGCTGATCTCGACATTCCTGATGCCGGTTTCGGTCTTGGAGTCGGGTATGTCGACGCGGGCGTTGTAGAGGTCGCTGAGGCGCAGGTGCCCGATCTGGATGCCGGAACACTCGCTGTTCCGCACGCCTGACCGGCCGAGCGTGCAGACGAGCGCCTTGCGGCCGACATACACGCCGACGCGCAGCGCGCCGAGGTTGCGGACGTGGAAGTGGATCGTTCCTGGGCACAGCCCGAGTTCGGAGGCGATCAGTTTTTGACGCTTTCCTTCGGAGAGTCGAAGCGCGACCGCGCCTGCGGTCGATCCGGCAGGCGCCGCCCGAGCGGCTAGTGCAAAGCGCTCCAGGTCGGGGTCTTGCTCAGCGGCGGCGTCTTCGATCACGGTCAGCTCGTCCATCTCTAGGAAGGTGCGCTTTGGCTTCGGCACATGCAGCTTCAGTCGCTTCCCGCGCGCGGGATTCGTCGGGATCAGTTTTTCTTCGGCCGCCTCTTGGAGGATCTCTGCGAGCAGGGTGATCAGTCCTTGAATAGAAGCCGGGCCGAGCGGCTTGACCTTGCGGTTGCTTCGAGCGCGTCTTTCAACTCGTGGGCCTCTTGGATCTTGTGCTTCCTGAACGCGGCGCAGGCCGAAGAACGGCAGCAGGTGTTTTCAGCGCCACAGCGTCTCGATCCTCTCCCACTGGCTCGGGCATCCCGTGAGCCGCGGCGTTCTAGCAGCCCGCGAGAACCGGACCGACCGGCGCCACGCCGCACGACGACTGTTCTACCAAGGCCGCTACACGGAGGCTCAGCTGATCGACCCCAGAATGGGGCTCTAGCCATAAATGAACCTCGAAGAGACGCTCATCGCAGCGTTTCCGACGGTGGCCGTGTGCGCTTCAAGCTACGAGCTGCGCGACCCAGCGGGGCGCTCGCCTGCGCTGGATCCCCGAGCCGTTGCCCGGGCTAGTCCTCGGTGGCTAGGCCGCCGCTCGGGCACCAGGAGAGCGGGCGAACGATCTGAAGCTCCGCGATCCTGCGGACGCTGACGAGGTAGGCGTGAAGCTCATCTTCGTTTACGTCGAGAGCGATCCTCCCCGCCGAGTCGCGGTCGCGGGCACGGCAGATAGTCCCCACGCGGCGCCGAGGCTTGCCGCCTCCCTCTAGCTCAACCGTGACGATGAAGGTCGGTAGATCGTCGAGCTCTTCGCGCGCATCGGGCGTCGCTAGGTAGCTGATGCTGCGGGTAGGGATGGTCATGGCCTACACCACCCACCCTGTCGCGCTCGATGAACTCGGCCGCAAGGTCATTCTCCGCGGGCGAGCTCTGAAGCCACGCAAACGGGCCGATCGAGCGGATGGCGAGAGGCGGACTCGAACCGCCGACACCTCGATTTTCAGTCGAGTGCTCTACCGGACTGAGCTATCTCGCCGCGACCCCCGATCCTAGCGTTTCCGGGGCGCTGCGCGCCTGATCGAGGCCACCGCTTGGCCCAGGCAGATGGCGGGAGTTCGAGACATGGGCGCGCTGATCTTGGGGGGTACGGTCGATCTGGCCCGGTTTCGTGGCGCTGGTGATCTGTCCTGGGTTTCGGCGACGCTGGCCGGACTCGGGCGAGGGGTCGGCGAAGAAGATTCTCCGGCGTGAGGTTGTCGCGGGCCTCGTCGCGCCCGAGAGCGAGCTCGTCCGGAGCGCAAGCCGGACCGAGGTGTGGCGAGGCGCCCGCATCGTCGCGAAAGCGCTCGCCCTGGGGCTTACGTCGTAGTCGGATACTTCAGGTTGATTTCGGCGCTCAGTGAGTCAAGAAGCAGGAGGGGGACCGCGAGCCCGATCTGGTCGCTTTCTTCGACTACGAGCCACGCGCCTAGAATCCGCCGTGCCACGCGCACACCTTCACCGCCTAGCGTTGTGAAGATCCCGGGGTGTCCAGTTAGCGCCCTCATTCCTGGCAGGCGCGGGGGTTCGGCTCCGGGGTGCGTCGCATTCAGAAGGACCGCCGACCGGAGCTCGTCTTCTTCTTCGTAGAAGTATTCGTAGTCAGCGCACGAAAGGAACGCGGGTCCAGGCAATCCGATGACTGGCTTGATGCGAGTGGCGATGGCGCCTCCTTGTTCGGTAATTCCATGACCGGGATTGGACGCGGTTAGATGACAGGCCCCCGCTGGGGGGTGCGGGGGCGGAACGCAGGAGGCGGGAGACGGTGGTGAGATTGGGCAAGTCCTTCGCCCTGAATCAAGCTTTCCGAGCCATAGGGCCCTTCCGGGCAGTGAGATCGCAGCGGACTGCTGCGCTTGCCCTGCAAACTCAGCGGGCGTAGCCGCGCGTTGAGCGGAGTGACCTTGGGACACATCGCCTGACCCTTACGTCGCTTGAGTTCGACTACGACGGCACGCAGTCCGTCGATGAACGTCGGGTACGTGCGGGTCCGGATTGGCGGCCCACCAAGGACCGAGACCGCTGCCACTGAGCTAGACGTGAGCAGGTCAAGTTCGGTCACCGTCGAGCTGTCGCTGCACCCCTCTCCATAGATCAGCCCACGCGTTGACTCCGGAAGTCCTCCACCACTGGTGTGTGTGGTCCTGAACTCCACGCTCCAGCCTGCGGTGCCTCCAATGAGACTTGGAACGAGCCGAACTTCTGAGTCCGGCTCAGCACGTGAGATGCCGTCGGGTCGAATCGTGGCGCTGAGCTTCGCGTCTTCCTGGTCAGGGTTTGCCAACACCGAGCCAATCTTCGGCTTGCCGGTGGCGGCACTAGCTCCAGCGGGCAGCGCCACTAGACCAATAAGGGCACAGATCGCGACGAGCATTGCGCAGATGCCCACCGGCGAACGACGCTTGCACGCCGCCGATGCTTCTCCTGACCCCCTCACAAACACGGCCAAACGATGATACTTGGCGAAGATGCTGCGCGCGATTCGCTAGGCCGCCACACGGCACGCCTGCCGCGTGGATCGGCGCAGTAAAACGAACCTTTCTCGGGGTTCACCATCGAGGGAAGGCGTCATCTGTGATTGTTGATCCGTCACGGCTCGCTCGCCAGGCACTTCATAGGCTCGCTCGTCCATCCGGTCTGGCATGAGCAACGTGTTCTACCGCAGTGGGCCGGGTCGTTTGCAAGGACTATTCGTGTACGTGCTCACGGCGGTGTCCCTACCCGTCTTCATATGGCGACGTCACCGCGACTCGTTCTCGATCGTCCGCTACCTCGGAGCACCAGCGCTGGGCGTACTGGCACTGACGGTCCGCATTCGTCGAGCTGTTCCATCCCGGTCAGCCCACGCCGTACAGCATCTTCCCCTACCTCGCGCTCGCGACCCTCGCCATCGCGTGGGCGCTCGCGCGGTACGTGGTACGGCGCAATCCGAACACCGGCGCGAGCGAGGGACGACCTCTCGATCAAGGATGACACCGGTCGCGGCCAGCGTCTGCTTCACCTGAGCTGGCTCGTCCGCAGCGCGCACGCGGAGAGGCCGGTGCAGCGCTCGCCTGCCGCGCGAGGCAGGCGTCACCTGCCGAGTAGATCTCGCGACGGCGTTTCGCTGGGTGGCGGGGTCCATTTGGCCTGAGATATCATTCGCGCGCGCTGAACCCAACAGGAGCTTTAAAGTAATGAACGATTCGTCATCGCGGCATCGAGGCGGCCTGGGGCTGGCCTCCAACTACAGTGGACCGCCGGCACCCGAGGATCTCGGCCAGAGACCGAGCGAGGGACGCATGGCGCGCGGCACGCGACTGGCCAGCGAGGCGTTTGCGCTGCTGCGCGATGACCGCCGCCTGTTGCTGTTGCCCGCTGCGGCTCTGTTCGTGAACGTGATCTGTGTTGGCGTGTTGCTCGCGCTTATGGCAGCGGCGAGTGGACGCCACGGGCACGAGACGGTGCTCGTGGCGTGCTTTGCGGCGGCCCTTTATCCAGTCACCGTGTCTTCGACGTTTTTCAACGTGGCGCTCATGCGTGTCGTCTCGCAACGCTGGAAAGGTCAGCAGGCAAGCATGCGTGACGGCCTGCTTCTCGCGCGTCAGCGGTTCGGGACGATCCTCGCGTGGTCGTTACTCGCGGCGACCGTGGGCGTAGTGATGCAGTTGGTGCAGCGAATCGGGCATTTCGCGTGGATTGAGCGTCTGCTGGCGCTGATGCTGAACCTCGCTTGGTCTGTGGCGACGTTCTTCGTCGTCCCGGCGTTGGCGCTCGAAGATATCGGTCCGCTGGCTGCGGTCAAGCGGTCCTCATCGGTCGTTCGGCGGCAGTGGCCGGAGAGCTTGACGGGGTCGATCGCGATCGGTGGCGCGGCCGGCTTCGCGTTGATCCCGGGAATGCTCGTATGTATCGCGGGGATCGCCGCATTCAGCTCCGACCCAGTCTCAGGCGCAATCTTGTTGATGATTGGCGCGGCGTTGGTGTTGCCGGTGATGCTCTACATGAGTGCCACCAGCGCGGTATTCTCGCTCGCCGTCTGGGAGTACGCCAACCACGGCGTACAGGGTGGCCCATTTAGCGCAGAGGATCTGCAGCGGCCATTTCACGGCGGAGAGCAAATCGGCAAGGCGAGACGCTGGATCAAGACGCGCGTTCTCCGTCGCGCGCTGTAGTCGTTCTATCAACCGTCGAGCGTGAGGGGCTCTTCGAGCGCTGGCTGCTCGCCCGCCAAGTCGCGATCATCCTCGTGCTAGTCGCGCTGCTCGTGACCCCGCGCGCTGCTCTGAGGCGCCGACAATACCGCCCGCAGAGTGCCGAGCGAACTCAATCTCAAGGCGAGACATCGTACGCCTCCAGCACCCCGAGCTGCTCGCCGAGCCCGGCTGCGCCCCGCTCTGCGCCACGATCCTGAACGGACAGACCGCCGGCGCGGACAAATCGAGGTGTCGGCGGTCGAGTCCGCCTCTCTCCGTACCGCAACCCCGGCTGGAATGCGGCCTCGTGCCCCCTTGGTTCAGGCGTTACGCGCGTGTTCCTCCCGCATCGCCCGTCCTGGCACCTTTGGCGCTCTGCTTGTTGAACTAGAGCGACCGGCCTCAGGAGTAACGGAGGCCAGATTGCGGCCCCGCGTCCCGGCACATCGGGGAGACATGGGCTAGATTTATGGGGCGGTGCAGTCAGATGCGTAGTGACCCGGGTGACAATGGCGGTCTTTTCATGGGTAGGCGGCCGGGTACGGCACCCGGTGCATTACCGGAGGCTGCCCCGACATGATGGTCCGGGACGTCAGCGTATCGACGGCTGGCTTGCCGGTGCGATCTTCGTGGCGATCGTGCTTCTCGGTTTGCTTTGTTGGGGGCCGATCCCTCTAGTCTGCCTTTGGGCGTGCGCGCAGGTCGGTTACTTGACGGGCAGCGTGAGTCTCGGGCTGCTGGTCGCCTTCGCGTCGTTGTTCGTTCTGCTCTTTGGGGCGTTGAAGACGATGCGGGACGTCGATCATGCTTGGGTTATCTTGCGCCGTGCCGCCGGCCACGATCAGCGCAGAGGTGTGGTGGATCGTGTTTTCGGCGTCACTGCCGCTGTCGGTGTGACGGTCTTCTTGTCTGGTTCATAACGATCCATGGGCTCGGATCAATCGAATATTCCGGCCAGCAGGTACTGCCATCGGCGTTCCCGCAGATCAAGAACATTACCGTTCCGCGGTAGCTGGAGCCTCCGAGTCGTATCCATATGCGTCGAAGGTCGTGGCTACTGCTCTGCCAGCTCGACCACATCACGACGGGAGATGCGGCTGCGCATCGAGAGCGTTGGGAGGGGCCGCCTGAAAGCGTAGCCCGACCGCACTCTGGGTGATCTCCGCGGATAATGCCCTCGCGTGTGCTAGTCGCAGCCGGGGCACCACAGGCGTTGCGCGCGGTGCTCAGTGACCTTGACCGTGATGACCGGCAGCTCCTCGACCGACCTGATGGCGCAGCGGTTCACACGTACGCCAAGATCTTACCCGAGTCCGGAGTCTGGGGGTTGTGGCTTTGCGGCTTAGGGTGGGGGTTGGTTGGTTGCGCGCGCGAAGCTGCTTGAGGCGGCGGCGCGTGAATGTACGTTGAGCTTTTCGAAGATGCGCGCAAGGTGCCTGTCTATTGTGCGCGCGCTGAGGAAGAGTCTCTCGGCGATTTCTCGGTTTGTCTTGCCGGCTGCGACCTGCTCCATAACTTCGCGCTCGCGCTCGGTCAGCCCGAGGATGCTTGGTTGTCTGTGCCGCTTGCTGCTGCGTGGCGCAGCTCGGCCGAGCTTGCGTAGCTCCTTTGCTGTCTTGTCGCTGTCGTGCAGGGCACCGCATTCGAGTAGCTTCGCGTGGGCTGTCTGAAGGGTCGCGATGGCTGCTGCGCGGTTGCCGCTGGCGGCGATCGCCCTGCCTGCGAGCGTTTGGCTGCGTGCGGCCTCGACCTGGGCGCCAGCCCGTTCGGCGGCCGCACATGACTGTAGGGCCGCATTGGTGGCCGATTGTGTCCTGCCTCGCTCGAGGGATACGCGGGCGCGGGCGCGATGGGCGAGGGCGAGCGGCAGATTGGTGCCGAGCCGCTTCGCGGATTTGAGGGAGTGGCTCGCGAGCTCTTCGGCATGTGTGAGGTCGCCGAGCGCAATCTCGGCGGCGATGAGGAGCTCGTAAGCGAGTCCCTCAAGAAGTGGGAGAGGTGGGAGCTTTGGCTTGCCTTTAGGATCTGTGAGTTGCTTGCGGCAGAGCGCCGGCTCGCCCATCTCTAGGAGCGCCTCGGCTAGCCCGAGGCGCACTGCCCATGACAGCATGTTCGTTGGTCTGAGTATGGCGCTGGCGCTACGCTCAGAAAGGCGCAAAGCGGAGTGAAAGTCGCCCGTCAGGACGCTCGCGAGCACACGTACTCCCGTCGCCATGCCCAGAAGCGCGTCGCTCGTGGAGAGCAGCGCTGTCTCGGTCGCCGCCTCGACTACGATGGTAAGCTCAGGCACGCGGCCCATCGTTGTCAGTGCATGTGCTTGATTAGCGAGCATGCCTACCGTCATGGGGCGCTGGCCGGTGGCGTGTGAAATGGCTATCGAGCGCTCGGTGTGGTGAACCGCATCAGCGAGGTGCTCAGTGTGTATCTCTGCTTGAGCTAGGAAGACTGCAGCGCCCCATTGAACCGCTACCTCTTCATCGGTGAGGCTATCAAATATTCGCGCCGCCTCAGAGACCGAGTGCTGCGCACGGTCGAGGTTCCCGAGGCTGAACTCGGCCAGGGCGAGGGCTGCGAGCGATCCGACCCTCACTATGCGTTGGCAGTCTGCAGCAAGCGCCTCTCTCGACCAGTACTGCAGGGCCGTCCAGTCTGCGTCAAAGAAGTATGTGATTGCGAGTTCGTACTTGAGTTCGGCCGCTTGTTGACCTAGCTGGTCAGAAAGCTTTGCGAGCTCGTCGAACAGCAGCCTACGCGCGTTAGCGTGCTCGCCGAGCAAGACATCGAAGCTGACGCACACAGTCGTCACGATTTGACGAAATCGGCTGGGCTCGGGAGACGCGAGCATCAGGAACCGCCGCGCCTCATCACGGCCCGCGTCCATCTGACCGCCGAGCCCAAGAGCTATTGCGTGCTGAGCGATCAAGCCCAAGCGAAGCTCGAGGTTCTCCCCGCGCTCAGGGGTCAGGCGCAACCCAGCCTCGAACCAGTGCGCCGCGCTCGCCGGAGAGCGCAATATCAGCTCTTGCCCAGCTTGCACCAGGATGGCGGCACTCGCGGCATCCCCGATTCGAGCAGAGCGCTCTATGTGATGAGCTCGAGCTGCCGCAGGAGCGCCCCGTGTCTCAAGGATGGCGGCTGCACGGCCATGAGCCTGAAGACACCAGCCCGCGCCAGCGGCCTCATAGACGGCCCGGCGCACGATCGGATGACGAAAGCAAAATCGTCGCGGTGAGTCAGTGGCACGGATCACGTCATGCTGCAAAAGCTCATCGAGATAGCCAAGCGCTTCATCTCCCGCGAGCCCAGCCGTTTCGGCGGCTAGCTCGGGTTCGAACGGGTCGCCAGCCACGGCCGCGCCCTGTAGCAAGCTCCTCGTCAAGGGTAAAAGGTCATCAAGCTCGCTCCTAATTGCTGCGCTCACACGTGGAGGTATCCAGGACGAAGCCGAAGTCGACTCCTCCGTGAGCACGGCCTCAAGGCTCCTACTGGCGGCGGCTAGCTGCTCGAGATAGAACGGATTGCCTCCGCTCTCCACGTAGAGGGACTCTGCAAGCGCGGGGTCTATCTGGTTGCCGAGAAGCTCCTTCGCGTCAGCAGCGCCGAGCGGACCGAGCTCGAATCGCATGGCCAGCCCGTGGCGCTCGGCGTCTCCGACTGCAGCGCTCAGCCGTGGTTCGCTCTGGCCGGGACGTGAGGCAAGCAACACCAGAGCACGGCCGCTGAGTCCGCGGTGCAGAAGACGGCACACCAGATCAATCGAGGCAGGATCGGCCCACTGCAGATCATCAAGAACAAGCAGAAGAGGGCGCTCGTGCGCCAACACCTCCAACAACCCATGAAGCGCCCGCAGCGCTAGATGGCGCTCATCAGGATCGACTCTACGCGACGCCCCGAGACCGGACGCCAGCGACGGAAAGACCCCAGCTAGAAGCGCCCACTGCTCTTCATCCATCAGCTCGCGCCGCTCTGCTGCCAGCAAGCCCACAACATCCTCCAGCGCGTCAGCGAACGCAGCGAACGGCAGATCCCGCTCGAACTCCGAGGCTCGAGCACTCAACGTCTGGTAGCCACGACTTCGGCCGCGCTCGAGCATCTCGCCCATCAGTGCGGTCTTGCCGATACCAGGCTCGCCCGAGACCGCGACCATCGCGCTCCCACCAGCATCCAATGCACCCAGGAGAGAAACAAAAGCGCCGAGCTCGACCTCACGCCCGAGCAGTGCCTTCCTCTTTGAAGTTGGGTGGCGCGATTGGGTAATACGCCGGATTGTAAAGCCGAACCCAGGCCGCGATCATCACTCATGGAAGCTGCAACATCAACAGTCGGCGAGCACGAGCGCAACGTTGAGCGGCGAGTCACTCGCACAGAGCGAACTGAGCGATTGCTCCCCGTCAGACAAGCGAGTCTCCAGTGCGGAAGATCGCACGACGCGAACGTTCAAGCTCGATGCCTGAAAACACAGTCCACCCCTGCGATACAGGAATCAAGCAGTCTAATCACTTTCGGATAAAGGAGAAACGATGCTGTCAATATCTATTTCTCGTCGTGTCGGAAGGTTTGCCATTTTGGCTGTCATGGCATCACTTACGGCCGTGGCGACGCTCGCACCCGCGCGCGCCTTGGCTCTGAACTCGTTCTGCAACCGGTCGCTCCCAGCGGGAGCCACCTGCGAAGTGGCCGCAGAATCGTTCCTTGGCGTCGTGGACGCCGAAGTCACCGAAGGAAGTGGCAACATCTGCGTAGGCGCAGACGTCGCTGGCACTATCCACGGCGAGTCGTGCGGCAACAACCGCGCGTACAGCGAACCGAATGTGTTCGGTCGTCCCTGGCTCAAGAACAACAGTAGCCACAGGTTGACACTACTTGGATCATACGCGGAATAGAAGATAGCCGCGGCAGTTACCCGGCTATTAGTCACATCAAAGGAGGGCGGGTTTCCATTTCGGGATCCGTCCTCTTCGTGAGCTCGCGCCTTATGCTCCGCCAGATCTCCGATACGTCGGTTGCCCACCCGGGGGTGGCTACGAAAGTCCAGGCGGCGTCGGTAGGATGCTCACTCGCTAGACGAAGCGGTAGCGAGTCTGCTCAGCCAGGTGTCTTAAGTAGCTACAATGCGAGTTTATCGTTATGAACAGCAGCCACGAACCAAGTGGTGCTGACTGCGCACCCGACGCCGAGATCCAGCTCAAGCTAGACCGGCTGCTCATCGCCCCTGACGTCGTTACTCTCTGTCGACTGACAGAGGCGGAACTCCGGGATTCAATACCAGAGCTGGTAGCGCGGATAGCTGCGAAGTGCGCGCAAGCTCTCCAACGAGACTTTGAGCTGGTTGATAAGGACAAGGGCACGTTCCGGATCGCGCAGACCGTGTACGAACTCAAGATCAGCGAAGATCCCCCCGGCCGAGCGCTTTGCGTGGCGCTCCTCCCGTTTGACCGTGGCGAGAAACTTGTCACGGTCGATCTCCGCACTTAAGGATGGAGGCAAGTATTCGCGGACAAGGCTCTCCATACCGGGAACTCTTGCAGGGATGAGCGACCCTCTCGGGGAAGCTATCCAAGCCTTGTATGCAAGTGGCTATAAATGGCTCGACGCACATGGGGAAGGCAGACTTACATCGCTCCAAGACCACTCGCCCAGGGACCGCCTGATAATCAGTGAGCTTTACCGCCAAATCCGTGCCGCCCTTCACGAGCATTCAGAGTACGTCACCGTCTTCGCATTGGAGAGGAAGGATGCCTTCTTCCTTTTCGATTCCACTCACATTGAGACGTCTTTGGCTCGGACCCGCGCGCAAAGCAGCGGACTTGCCGCCTCGCCGCTCCAGACCACCGCTCTGCTAGTCACCCAACGGCTAGACGCGAACTTGACTATCAGCCGATCCGTAGTTGGCGATGGGCATCCGATACCCGAGAACCTCGTCGAATCGCTCTACGCCGACACCGGGGTGCCCTTCGCCGAGATGGCTTTCTACGGGACGCCCCTCATCGTGTGTCAGCCCATCGCGCGAGAAGGGAAAGTACAACTAACGGCCGCATACCCCGCGTCGATGTCTGCGGAGATCGAACCACAGTTGAACTGCATCGCCGAGCGACTGAAGGAGACAGTTCAGGGGACTAAATTTTCGATGCGCCCCCCACTGAAAGAGCGCGCCGCTTCGTTGCCGAGATGGGTGCTCCGTGAGGCTGGTGAGATGAGTCTAGGCATTGCCGGCGAGGCCACCCGCCGCGAGCTTGAGACTCTGGTACTGGATTTCATAGCTCGCTTGTTCAAATGAGCATAAAAACCAGGATTTGCTCCTTTGGGTGGGCGCCTCGTCGGCGGCGATTCGAATGGCGCTGCGATAGCGGCGAACGACCAGACTAGCATTGATTCGTATCAGCGTGTGGGACGGCCTTCTTGGTGGGTTCATCGACTGGTAGGGATATCGGTGATGGGGCTTCCGGCGTTTTCCCATACTCAGCCGCGTTGTCTTACGGGACCAGTTCCTGGTCCCACGCGGTCCGGATCGCCATTGCTCAGTGGGCCTGACCGGCCTTTCGTGTTGACTAGAGCTGGAACAACGCAACTACTACGGTCGTCAGGAGGAAGAGAGAACTGAACGAACTCAGTACATCTGTCCACTTGACCTCCTCGGAGGTGTTCACGGCCGCGTGACCGAACCAGCCGACCGCACCCGCCAAGACGACTATTCCCAGCAGGAACAAAACCATCTCTTGCCAGAGCCCAGACCCTTCATGAGTTTTTCGCATCCTAGTTGGTCATAGCCGATATGGACGGGATGTGGTCCCTTCGTACGAAATTGACGATGTTGAATTAATGAGGAATTGCTGCTTCGATGACATGCCACGGGTATTACTCGTTTGCTAAGGGATCCCTCCATCTTGAGGGCGTCCCGGACGGTAGGTCTGGAGCCTCCTTTTCAATATCTTAGGAGCACTGGCGAGATGAAGTCGAGGCGCTGGTCAAGGTATCCGCCGGGGGCTTGACGCCAGCCGCTTCGCGAACAGCGGCGACATCGCCCATTGGCTCCGGTGCTTGGATGACCTTCTGCGCGGTATTGCTCAAGGTCAGCCGCCGCAACACGGATTGCTTCGCTCACACGTTTGGTCTGACGACCTCGAATCCATCCGTAGCTCCTGCCGCTTGCTTGAAGACGAGCGCCACGGATGGGCCAAGAACGGCTCCGGCTACTGTCCGTCGAGGCCAAAGAGCGCGCCGAGCCCAGCGCCCGTCAAGCTCCCGCCAACATCAGCAGCGGTCGAGGCAATCTCGCTGGAGGAGGGACGAAGGCGGGACATAGTGACCTAACGGTCTGGGAGCATATCGCGGTTCCGTACTCCCGCAGGCATACACTGGCCATATGTGATGCACATCAAACTGGCGTGAAAAGCAAGTCCGCAAGACAGTCTGCCCGGCAGCGAGCCGGCAAGCTGGGTATTCAGTGGGGTCGATTGATCGCGGAGCGCCGCACAGTCCAGCCGCCTTATTTGCATTCCCCTTCTTCTGCCCACGTTTCGAGGCGGATGTGTCCTTTCTCACAGTGTTCTTCGCAAGCTTTAAGTGTTTCTTTCCCTACGCCATTGCTACAGGTGCCGTCCAGGCACTTACAGCACGATTTTTTTGTGCCGGGTTTCGCTACGCATTCCATTTCTCCCGAGCTGGCCATCGCTGGCGTGGCGGCGGTCGCGGAGACGATCAGCGGTACGGCGGCGGCGGCGCCGTAACGAGCGACACGGCCGATTGCTTCCCGGCGAGAGATACCGGAGGCGGTGCTCTCCATGAGTCCGGGCTCGGCGGCAAGCAGATCCTTCTCGCGCAGCTCACGCAGTGCGTCGGCGACCAACTCCTCGCTTGCCCCGGAGAGTTCGACGAGTTCGCTGACGTCGTGCCCGCCGTCGCAACGCCGCCAGATGCAAGCTGCGACTGGGCTCAAGCAATGAGCGGTGTGGCTGTCTCGGTCGTAGAGGAGAAGCTCCTCGCCGACCGTCTCTTCAAGCAGACCGTCTTGACGTGCTCGCGGTACCGATCCGTGTTCGTGCATCGATCAGCCCTCCGTCCCATCTCCTTACGGGTGTATGGCTAGACGTGGGTTTTCGCTCATCTAGTCTCAAGTGCCAGTTCTCTGCGTCAAGTCGTCCAACTTATGTACATGCCCGTTTATTTTTGAAGTCCGCCACTTTGGTACTCGTGAAATGTTCGCATTCTTCTTTGCACCTCGCAGGTGTCCATTCCGGTGAGTCAGTAAGACAGAGCCCGCTTTCACACAGACAGCATGAAGTGTTGGGTTCTTCTTTCGTACCGCAAACGTGAGCCCCGGAGGCGGCCATTGCGGGCGTCGCCGCCGTAGCCGAGACGATCAGCGGCACGCTTGCGGCGGCTGCACCTACACGCCCAATCCGGCTGATCGCTTCGCGGCGAGAGACACCGGATACGGTGCTCTGCATCAGTACCGAAGGCTCGCCCTCAAGCAGACCTCTACCCCACAGCTCGCGAAGCACGTCGACGACCTCCGTCTTGCTTGCAAGGACGAGCTCAGCAAGTTCGCCCACGTCACGTGCACCATCGCAATGCTGCCACACAGTGGCAGCGAGTCGGCTCAGACAATGCGCGACATGAGACTCCCTATCGTACAGGAGCAGCTCCTCACCCACCTTCTCTTCGAGCAAGCCGCCTTCTCTCGCTCGCGGTAACAACTCGTCTTTGCTCATGTGTTAACACCTCGATCCATCAATAGGCGTTGCTGGTGTATGCACTGGCAAACAAATCTAATCGGATCAGCATCCACGTCAAGCTCACGTCATCAACACACTGCATCGTTGAGCAAAAGCTCCCTCGTTTCAGGGTGTTCCCCCCACCGCAGAACGAGCGATTTGTTTCCTATCGGGACGGCACCGCGAAAGCCGGCGACGATCTAGCCGTCCTCACACCCCAATGCTCATTCTGTGCCGGTGGCATGCGCGAGCTAGATAAGAGTCTACGGCGCGCTCTCCCCAGCCGCTGCACACGGCAACGCGAAGCGCCTCTTTCCGGCGCACCGCAAAGCGCGGTTCCTGCGGTTATTACGCCGCGCCGTTGCCGCCCGAAGAAAGATATTGTGGTTAACCTTGAGCCGGCACCTGTCGCGGCTCGCTCCGCAGCGCGAGACGGTATAAGAAGGTCTTTCAAAGTGGTTGGAGGCGTCGCCAGCAGAGGATTGAGCAGGCGAGTGTAAGGAACGCGGTGTGGATGTCGGGGTCGCGCTCGTCGCGGGTTCGGAGCCGGAAGTTGTGTAGGTGTGCGCGAAGCCGCGCTAGACGACCCAGCGGTGGCGGCCGAGCCCTGGCCCGTGCGTCTCCCCGCGGCGCGCGATGACCGGCGTGATTCCAAGCGCTCGCAGTAGCCGGCGGTGGTTGTCGTGGTCATAGCCGCGGTCGGCAAGAACACGGTCCGGCTTGCGCCTGGGGCGGCCGACCTTCCCAGCGACCGGGCGCTGGTGCAGCGCTTGGATCGGGGCAAGTAGCTGTGTGACGTCGTTGCGGTTGCCGCCGGTCAGAGCGACCGCCAAGGGGATCCCGTTCGCGTCCACCAGCAGATGATGCTTTGAGCCCGTGCGGGCACGATCGACCGGGGATGGCCCGATCAGGAGCCCCCCAAAGAGCACGAATATGACTCGCGTCAACCGCCGCACGGGACCAGTCGATCTTCCCCGCAGCGTTCAGCTTGACCAGCAGCTTCTGGTGAAGCGCGTCCCACACACCTCCTTCTGCCAGGTCCGCAGTCGCCGCCAGCACGTCACCCCGGAGTCGTATCCGTACTCGCACGGAAGATCCTCCCACGCGATCCCAGCGTGCAGACATGCAAGATCCCGTTGAGCACCAGCCGATCATCGATCGCCCTGCGCCCGGGGTTACGCCGCCGACGCACCCGAACAGGGATCAACGGCCAACCTCCGCCCACAACTCATCACTGATCGCGAACCTGGAAGTGACCACTATCGGTTAGGACGGCAGTCAGTGAAAAGGATGACAGAGCAGAACGTGATTGTTGGGGGGATACGCACAAGCACATCCATGTCGCGGTCGCGCTTTCCAGGGCTGGCGAGCGCCTCGGCGACCTCACCGTCTCGGTGGACCCCGGGGCTATGCGCAGCTCCTCGCGTGGGCCCAAGCATTCGGCGCGGTGTGGTGCTTCGGGGTAGAGGGATGCGGCTCATATGGCCAAGGCCTCGTCGGGTTCCTGCGTCGCCACGATCAGCGCGTCGTGGAGGCCGGGCGCCCTGACCGGCGCGATCGACATGAGCGGGGCAAGAGCGACCCAATCGATGCGGAGAACGCCGCACGCGCTGTCCTTGCCGGCACCGCGACAGGTGTCCCGAAGACCGCGGATGGCACCAACGAGGTGATCCGCGAGATCAAGATCGCCCGCGACACGGCCGTGAAGTCCAGAACCCAAGCGGTAATCACGCTCAAGACGCTGATCGTGACCGCCCCGGATGAGCTCCGCCAGGAGCTACAGCCACTGACGAAGGAAAAGCTCCGCGACCGCTGCGGCGCGCTGCGGCCCGGGAAGGTCGACACACCCCTCGCAGCAGCAAAGCACGCCATCCGCTCCCTCGCTCGCCGCTGGCAACACCTCGCGAGGCAGAGATCAAGGAGCACGACCAGCTCCTGGATACCCTCACCGCCCAAGCAGCCCCCGCGCTGCGAGAGGCGTTCGGGATCGGAGTCGATGTCGCAGCCGAGATGATCATCCTCGCCGGCGATAACCCCGAGCGCATCAAATCAGAGGCCGCGTTTGCGAAGCTCTGCGGCGCTTGCCCGATCCCGGCTTCGTCTGGCGCTACCCAGCGTCACAGGCTGAACTGGGGAGGCCACCGGCAAGCCAACAGCGCTCTCTACCGCTCCGTGATCGTCAGGATGCGGTTTCACCCACCAACCATCGCTTACGTCGCCAAGCGCACCCAGGAAGGCAAGACCAAGCGTGAGATCATCCGCTGCCTCAAGAGATACCTCGCTCGCGAGATCTACCACACCATCACACAATCGCCACTCACGATCACGCCACAACCAGTCACGCAAAAACATGGCCACTGCCGCTCTTGACAACTATAGGAGCATCACCGCCGTTGCTGAGAGCTTCGTCGACAGCTTTAAGACTGAGCTCATCGCAGACCGCAGCTAGACATCACGCTCACAGCTCGAGTTCGCCGTCCTCGAGTACGTCGCCTGGTTCAACAACGAGCGCATCCACGAATCCTGCGGCGACCGGCCACCCCTGGAGATCGAGGAACTCTACGCTGTGAAAACAGAGCCAACCACACCCATCAAAAGAAGATAGGGAACCTACAAACATCGTGATTTGCCCTGGGTTTCTCGGAGGGAGGGTGTCCGTTTAACTGTGTAGGCGGGGTTGGTGTGGTCAGTTTGGTAGTCGGTCTCCGAAGTGGATCTTGAACGCGAGCATTGCCTTTGTCCAGCCGCGGGTTCTGGTCCATTGCGGCACCGCGTTTCCGATCGCGAGGTAAATCAGCTTTCGGGCCGCGTCCTCGGTCGGGAAGTGGCCCTTCGTCTTGATGGCCTTTCGTAGCTGGCGGTTGAGTGCCTCGATTGCGTTTGTGGTGTAGATCACCCTGCGGACTTCCGGCTCGAACGCCATGAACGGGGTGACGTGCTCCCAGGCTGAGCGCCAGGCTTGGCCGATCACCGGTAGCTGCTGACCCCACTTCTCCTCGAACGCCTCGAGCTCCAGCAGCGCCGCATCGGCGTCGATCGCGGTGTAGATCGGCCGCAGATCCTTGGCGACCTGCTCGTAATGCTTGCGGGGCACGTATTTCAGGCTATGGCGGATCAGGTGCACGATGCACGTCTGGATGGTCGTAGCCGGGAACGTTGCTTCGATTGCCTCGGGGAACCCCTTCAGCCCGTCGACGCAGGCGATCAGGATGTCTTGCACGCCGCGCTGCTTTAGGTCGGTGAGGACTTGCATCCAGAACTTCGCGCCCTCGTTGGCCTGGAACCACATGCCGAGCACTTCGCGCTCCCCGTCCATGTTGATCGCCAATGCGAGATAGCAAGCCCGGCGCTGCACCGACCCGCCGTCGCGGATCTTCAGCACGAGCGCGTCGAGGAACACGACCGGGTAGACGTCATCCAAAGGCCTGCTCTGCCATGCCCTCGCGTCGTCCATGACCGCGTCGGTGACTTTGCTGATCAGATCCCGGCCGACCTTCACGCCGTAGATCTCGCCCAGGTGAGCTTCGATATCCCGCGTCGACAGGCCACGGGAATAGAGCGCGAGGATCTTCTCGTCGAACCCCTCAAAGCGCCGCTGGCGCTTTCTGACGATCTGCGGCTCAAACGTGCCCGCCCGGTCCCGCGGCGCGTCGATCCGCACTGCCCCCTGCTCGGTGATCAACGTCTTGGGGGTGCTGCCGTTCCTCGCGTTCCCCGCCCCACCGGGGAGCTCCAGATGTGGCTCATAGCCGAGATGGTCGGTCAGCTCGACCTCCATCGCGCGCTCCACCAGCCGCTTCGTCAGCTGCGAGAGCAGCCCACCGGACCCGACGATCTCCTCCTCGCCTTGGGCGCCGGCGAGCAGCTCGTCGAGTACCTCATCCGGCAACAGCTTCTTGACCCGATCCGGCAAATCCCCCACACCGGGAGGGATACCAGCATCGCTGCCCTCGTCCTGCGTCTGCACCTACGTCGCTGTAGACATGAGTCTCCTTTCAACTCAATGCCTACACAAATCACCGGACACTCCCCTCGGAGGCGAGGGTCTGGAATTAGGCGGCGATCTGTTGTTGTTGGTGTTGGTTCTCGTATTCGATGGGTGTGAGCATGTTCAGTGCGCTGTGGCGTCTGCGGGTGTTGTGCCAGGTCTCGATGTAGTCGTGGATCGCTGTGGCGAGTTCGAGGGCGTCTTCCACTTTCGGCGGTTGAGTAGCTCGACCTGCATGCGGGCCCAGAACGCCTCGACCATCGCGTTATCGAACGGGGTGCCCACAGCACCGACGGAGGGCGCGAGACCTGCTTGTTGGACCTTCTGGCTGAAGACCCACGACCCGAACTGCGTCCCCTGATCGGAGTGGATGATCCCGCCCTGTTGGTGAGCGCTCCCTGAGTGCCATCCCGAGCGCGTTCGTAACGAGCAAGCCCGTCTGGCGGCTGTCGATCGACCAGCCAACGACCATCCTTGAGAACGCGTCGATGACCGCGCAGCAGTAGACCTTGCCCTCTCTGGTCGAGTGCTCGGTGATATCGGTCATCCACAAGCGATCAGGGCCATCCGCGGTGTGTCAAGGCCGGCTGAGAATTGACCCTGTCGCGCCGGTTGAGAATTGACCTCTCGGCGCGACCTCGGGTGGGGGTCAGTCGGTGGGTTGCTCGGCGGGGCGGCGTCCGAGGTCGTGGTCCTTGAGGCGGTAGCTGTCGCCCTTGAGGGAGAGGATCTAGGCGTAGTGGACGAGCCGGTCGATCATCGCGACGGCGACGGCGTCGTCGCCGAAGATCTCGCCCCACGCGGAGAACGGCTTGTTGCTGGTGATGATCAGGCTCGCGCGTTCGTAGCGGCGGCTGACGAGCATGAACATCAGGTTCGCTGCCTGGGGGTCGAACGGGATGTATCCAATCTTGTCGCAGACCAGCAGTGGGTAGCGCTCGAGGCGACGCTGCTCGTCCTCGAGGCGGCCTTGGCGTTGTGCGTCGGCGAGGAGCGCGACCCACTCGGTGGCGGTGCGGAACAGCACACGCTGCCCGGCGAGGCATGCGCGGATCGCGAGTGCGATCGTGAGGTGCGTCTTGCCGGTGCCTGGTGGTCCGAGGAGGATGACGTTTTCCTTGGCGTGCAGGAAGTCGAGCTGCCCGAGATGCTCGATGACTTGCTTTTTGATCGAGCGCTGGAAGGTGAAGTCGAACTCCTCGAGCGTCTTGCGGGCGGGGAACCGTGCGGCTTTGATCCGTAGCTCACCGCCGGAGGCGTCCCTGGAGGCGATCTCGGTGGATAGCAGCGCTTCGGTGGTCCTCTCGTAACTCCATTCCTCAGAGCGCGCACGCTCGCATAGCTTCGCCATCGAGCGTGCGGCCGCGGGGGCCTTCATCGCGCGGAACAGATGCGCGAGCTCGGCCGTGGCGCTCACGCGATCAACCGGTCATAGACGGCGAGCGGGCGCTGCTCGACGAGCGGCTCGCTCTCGGTGTCGTCGTGTCGGAGTGCCCGGCGTGCTCTAGCGCGGTGATCGTGCGGTTCTTAGCGAAGCTGCGCTCGTGCGAGCACGCGAGCTCCCCGGTATCGAGCGCTACCGCTGTGACCTGTCGCTGGGAGACCCTGATTTCCACTCGCCGTCCGACGAGGAGGGGGTCCAGCGAATAGTCGTTGGTGTCGAGACGAACGTGCGGATCGGCGGGCACCCTCGTCACCCACCGCCGGTCGACGTCGGGCTCCTCCCCGGGAAGCTCACGCATCGCCTGGAGCTCCTCGGTGAGCCGATCGATCGGCCTGGCGCGCAGCGTCTTGTGCGTGCGCGCGTTCGCTTTCTGAAACCACGCGTCGAGCTGCAGCTGGAAGTCGAGGTGGTTCGCGAAGTGCCGGCCGGGCTCGAAGTTGCTCTCCATATACCCCTGCAGACGCTCGACCGCGCCCTTCGCCTGCGGGTCCGCTGGCGCGCAGAAATACCAGTCGAGAAGCAACTGCCCACAGAACCCGGCATAAGCATCGGTCGGGCGTCCACGGCCAGCATGCAGACACCCTCCCGGTCCCACACCATCAGCCGCGGCAGCCCACCCACCTGCCACAGGCAGCGGCCCATACCCCACAGCACATCCGGCGCTTCCTTGGAGAAGATCAACGCGCCGGCGCCAGCACGGGAATAGCCGAGACAGCACACCACGACCCACGCCCCGCGGGCCTGGCCGTGACCGACCGGCACCGGCCTGGAGGTCTCCCACAGATCCCACTGGCAGATCTCCCCCGGCCGATAGACCGCCCGCTGATGCGTGCGGGTGCGCTTGAACAGCGGGCGCACCTCCCGCAGATAGTCATCAACGATCGACTTACCGCCATCGAACCCGAGCGGCTCAATCAACTCACGAACACGAACCCCCGGCAGCGCTGGGTCGCCGCGCAAAAGCTCGTGGATCTCTTCCTTGAACGGGTCGAGCTTCGACGGCCGCTCAGGACAACGAAACCCCGGCGGCGCCTCCGATCGCAGCGCCGAGCGGATCGTGTTGCGCGCCAAACCCGTGCGACGCATCAACTCCTTGATCGAGACCCCGCGAACGAAGTGCTCCCTGCGCAGCTCGGCCCACTGCCCCACGTCCAGCACGCTCCTTCTCCCAGTCTCGACAACACGATCGAGCCAGGCTCACCAGCACCCCGGACACCTCCGCCACCACCCGAGAGGGATCAAATCTCAACCGGCGAAGACGGGTCAGTCTCCCACCGGCGCCGACACGGTGAAGCGTCTGCGGACCAGATCGAGGGAGCTGGCCTTCCCGACTTTGGCGCCTCGCGGGAGCCGGCGTTTCGGGAGCCCGTAGATCCCGAGGCGTTTCATGACCAGCCCCACCTGTTCCTTGCCGACATGGATCCCGCGGCCGTAGCGAAGCTCTGCGGTGATGCGAAGCTTGCCGTAGGTGCCCGCGGAGTCTTTATGTACCTGGGCGATCTCGCCGGCGAGCCAGGTATGTCTGAGCGTTCTCTGAGACGGTGGGCGGACCTTCCAGTCGTAGTAGCCCGAGACGGACACGCCGAGCATCAGACACGCGTGCTGCACATCGAACCCCTGCCCGGCCAGGGAGGCGATCACCGGGAAGAGGCTTTTGGGGGAAGATTCTGCTCGAGGAAAACCTCGTTGACCTTCCGCGAGACCGCTAGTTCAGTCTCCAACTGGCGGATACGCCGCCTCGCAGCAGCCAGCTCCATCTACCCCTCCGTACTCAACCCCGGAGCCTCGCCACGGTCGGTGCGATCCTGCTTGAGCCAGCTATAGATGCTCGCCTGCGTCATGCCGAACGTCTCAGCGAGCTGAGCAACCCGCGTGCCCGCACAAGCGAGCTCCACGACCTGCCTACGCATCTCTACCGGATACCTACCGGGCACGGCTTCCTCCTCGCTGACCGCCCGGAGGATTCCAGAACGCAACTCCGCTAAACCCAGGCCAGATCATCGCCTCCGCGAACCCAGGGCGGCTCAATGCGAGATGCGGACGGATGGTAGGCCTCGCGCAAGCTCACCGACTTAGGCTGAGCCGCGTCGAGGACGGTGCAGCTTGGCATACCACCACGTGGTGAGACTCGGATAAGAAACAAACACGCAATCTCAGCAGCAGTCGTGCGATGGCGATCACGCTTGAATAGGCTAGATTTACTTGCTGTCGAGGACGAGGCGTGTGGAAACCTTGATGTAAAACTTTGACCGTTTAGGCTAGATGAGAGAAGGAATCCAGATGGAGTAATGCGCACTGAGGCGATGGGATGGAGGGTTCATCGATGTACGAACACGCACCCCGGGCACGTCAAGACGGGCTTCTCGAAGAGACAGTCGGCGAGGAGCTTCTGCTCTACGATCAAAACAGTCACACCGCTCATTGTTTGAGCCCGATCGCGGCCAGTGTCTGGCGGCGTTGCGACGGTGAGCGCGACCTAGCCGAGCTTGCCAAGCTAGCCGGTGCAAGTGAGCCTCTGGTCGCTGACGCGCTCCACGAGCTGCGCGAGAAGGATCTACTCGACGCTGAGCCCGCGCTTACGCAGAGCACCATCCTCGGTGAATCTCGCCGGGAGGCGATCGTCCGAGTCGCGCGTTACAGTGCCGCAGCTGCTGCCGTGCCGCTAGTCGTCTCCGTGACCGCCGCGACACCAGCGATGGCCAGCTCAGAAGAACAAGGGTGTTGCCAGTGTGAAGGAATCGCGAAAGAACCAGTGTCATGTGGAAATGGTACCGTCAATGATTGTGACACGATATGCGGACAAGTCCCCAAATGGACGTGGACCCCTAAATGGAAATGCAATGCTTCAACCAAAAAATGTGAAAAATGATGGTCCTCGCCATGGTGCCCCGTCGTGCTCTATCCGTGTGCGGCGGGAGGGGATAGCGTCGGCACGCGTTTTCTATGTGGTCTCGATGAGTTCGTCCAGGCCGAGTAGCAGGACGAGAGGGTCCGCAACGTCGAGGATCCCCGCTGCCAGCGCCGTGGCGCCCTCGAGGGGCGCCTCTAGTCGTAGGCCGTCCGGGCTCAGCACTAGGGCGATCACGCTTGGCTATGTATACATACCAGTCAAAAGGAGGGTGAGCAGTGCGAATGGACAGGGCGTTACCGAGAGCCCGGCAAGAGGGACTACTGGAAGAAGCAGTTGACGCGGAGCTGATCCTTTACGATCAAAGCAGTCATATCGCTCATTGCTTGAGCCCGATTGCGGCTGCAGTCTGGCGTCACTGCAACGGTCGGTGCGATGTCGATGCACTCGCCCAGCTAGTCGGAGTAAGTGACGACCTGGTTGCTAACGTGCTTCAGGAGTTGGAGGCAAAGGATCTGCTCGACGGCGAACAGCAACTCGAGCAGGGCGACGTCCGCATCTCTCGCAGGGACGCACTCGGCCGGGCTGCGCGTTATGGTGTCGCCGCGACCGCCGGGTCGCTCGTAGTCTCTGCCATCGCCAGCACGCCAGCTATGGCCAGTTCGGGTACCTTTTTTTGCAGTAGTGAAACTGCTTCAGAAAGCGATATATGCTGCCTTTGTATAAACGCGAATTTCTGTTTTTCTCAACTTTCCGTCAAAACGCCGCAAGAATGCGAAGCTGCATGCGTCAACGGCGGCTCGAAAATGGCGCAGTTTAAGAAACGCTCAATCTGCTTGTAACAGCTTTGGGTAGGATAAAGACCCCTTTGATGCTCATGCATACGAGGATCGCGATCGCCCCAGCTGTGGTGTGTTGGGATCGTCCCTGCTCGCGTAGCGAGTCAAGCAGCGCGCAGACGTCGTTTGTCGTGATCTCGCGGAATAGCCGATCGCCGAAGGCGGGGAGGAGATGATGCTCCAGGTGATAGCGACGGACCTCGAGAGTGCGCTCTGCACGTTCGCCGGCTGCTACCCGGCCTTCAAAACGCTCGATCCGCCAGCTCGCGACCTGCCCGACCCGCAGCCGCGGGGCTGCCGCGAGGGCGCCCCACCGCGGGGACTGTCTGATTAACCGATGCATGTGCTTGGTCTGACCGAAGGGGATGACCATGACGGAGCTAGCGGAGTCGACCGATGCGGCCGAGATGATCGAGCCCATGAGCGTAGATTCGATCGACCAGAAGGAGCTTGCTGAGCAGCTGCTGGAACAGGCGAAGGAGCAGGGCATCGAGCTGGTTGGCCCTGGCGGGCTGTTGGGCCAGTTGACCAAGAACGTGCTCGAGACTGCGCTGGACGCCGAGATGAGCGAGCACCTTGGATATGAGGAAGCATGACCCGGCGGGACACAACAGCGGCAACAGCCGCAACGGAACACGCGCTAAGACGGTGCTGACGGAGATCGGCCCGGTCGAGATAGAGATCCCGAGGGATACCGAGTCGACGTTCGAGCCGCAGATCGTCAAGGAAGTGCCAGCGGCGGCTGGCAGGGCGTCGATGAGATCGTGCTGTCGCTGACGGCACGTGGGTTGACGACCGGGGAGATCGCGGCCCATTTCCAGGAGGTGTATGGCGGGAGGATCAGCAAGGACACGGTCAGCCGGATTACCGAGAAGGTCACCGGTGAGATGACGGAGTGGCTGAACCGGCCGCTGGAGAAGGGCGGTTTCTAGGCATCGTTGCGAATCCTGACCGGAAGGAATCGCAATGCCGCATAGAGCGTGGAATAAAGCATCGTCGGACACGAAGCGTCGCTATTTCGAGCTGATCCGTGAGGGTGCGAGTGGGACGGCCGCCTCGCGGCGGGTGGGTGTCTCGCTCAGCTGCGGGTCGGTGTGGTTCATCGATGCTGGCTCGGTGACCTTCATTGATAAGCCGATCAACAGCCGTTACCTGACTCAAGACGACCGGATCGAGATCGCGGACGGACTCGCGGCCGGGGAGCCGGTGAAGTCGATCGCCGCCAGGATCGGCAAGAGCTACCAGACTGTCTACCGGGAGATCGCTCGTAACGGCAAGCCTGATGGCCGCTACCAGCCTTGGCACGCGCACGGCAGACTCCAAGAGCACGCGTCCGTGGGCGCGGCAAGAGCTTCGTTACCGAGCAAATCAGGATCAGCGAGCGTCCCCCTGAGGCCGATGATCGCGCGGTTCCTGGCCACTGGGAGGGAGACCTCATCCTCGGCGCGGCGGACCGCACCGCCATCGGGACGCTAGTGGAGCGCACCACGCGGTTCACGATGCTGCTTCACCTACTGCCCATGCCCGGCCATGGCGGCCCAAGAACCAAGCACGGTCCGCCGCTCGCCGGTCGCGGCGCCGAAGCAGTCCGCGACGCGATCACAAAGCAGCTCACGACACTGCCCAAGCAGCTACGCCGATCGCTCACCTGGGATCAGGGAACCGAGATGTCACAACACGCACAGCTAAAGATCGCTATCGGACTTCACATTTATTTCTGTGATCCTCAAAGCCCGTGGCAACGAGGGACGAACGAGAACACCGACGGTCTTCTCCGCCAATATTTCCCAAGAGGACCAACCTCGCCAGCCCCCCCGAGGAACTCGAAGCCGTCGCCGCCACGCTCGACAGCAGGCCACGCAAGACACTCGACTGGCGCACACCCTTCAATAAAAACCGTTGCGACGACCAATTGAATCCGCAGTACCCGGCGATCAGCAAGCTGTGGGAGAACGCCTGGGAGGAGTTCATACCGTTCCTGGACTACGACGTAGAGATCCGGCGCGTGATCTGCAGCACCAACGCGATCGAGTCCATCAACGCTCGCTACCGCCGAGCTGTCAGGGCCAGGGGCACTTCCCCAACGACACGGACGCGCTGAAGTGCCTCTACCTCGTCACCAGAGCCCTCGACCCAACAGGACGCGGCAGGGCACGCTGGGCTATGAGATGGAAGCCTGCACTAAACGCGTTCGCGATAGCGTTCCAAGGAAGAATCAACTAACCCACCAAGCCACTTCCACCGTTAATCGGACACTCCCGAGCTCGCATGCGCGTATCGGGGTGTCCCGGCGTTCGTAGCGGGCTTGCGCCTTTTGCCGAAGGGTAGAGATCTGGCGCGCCGGCTCGATTTCGGTGAGGTGCGATCGCTTCAGTACGAGCTCCGCCGCGCGGCCAGGACAACATTGATGATGGCTGAGGAGCTCTATGCATCGCTCTTCGCTGACGCGGAGATCAAGCGGAAGCTAGCGATCGCCGCGAGCAACGTCTTTCCAGGATCCGGCTACATGCGGTGGTGGTCGGCGCTAGCCCGGCGCGGCAAGCGCGGGCTAGCAGCTTGCCTACCTCTGGCGAACAATCTGGCTGGTCGGCCAAGTCCAGGCGCGCTCCACAGATTGTGGCGCGTCCGGCGAGCGAAGGGCCAGGAGTAGCATTAGAGCCGTGGATTGGGCACAGCGATCGCAGCGGTGCTGGTCGGAAACGTCCAGAGGCCAGTCGGCCGGTTTCCGCACACATGCTGCACGCAGCGTGTGTGCCGAGATGCGTGCCTCGTCAATGTGCTCGCCGCGTCGACAGCAGCTCGTTCGGCCTCGAGAACCACGGCGTCGGTCGCGATGTGGCGCCGGCTGCGAGTACCTGCTCCGGACGTGAGCGTGCAGCAATGGAGTGCTCTAGCAGTTTGATGGCACCCTCTCCGGCGGTGCAGGTACGCAGCGCAAAGGCGACTATGGGCATTCGAACGGGCTGCCCCCTGCAATGAGCGTTTCTTTCTGTTCTTCACACTTTTTTTTGCATTCTTCTGGTTTTGTTGTTGTTAGGGTGTAGCATCTTTCTTTTCCGCCGCTTTCACATACGCAGCAAGTTTTGCCCGGCGCACCCTTACATACAATTGGCCCCGAGCTAGCCATCGCTGGCGTGGCGGCGGTGGCGGAGACGATCAGCGACGTCGTGGCAGCGGCGGCGCCGTAACGCGCGGCCCGGCCGATTGCTTCCCGGCGAGAGATACCAGGGATGGTGGTCTGCATGAGTGCCGGCTCGGCGGCAAGCAGATCCTTCTCGCGCAGCTCATGTAGCGCGTCGGCGACTAAGCTCTCGCTGGCCCCAGCGAGCTCGACAAGTTCAGTCACGTCGCGCTCACCGTCGCACTGCCGCCAGACACAGGCTGCAATAGGACTCAAGCAGTGAGCGGTATGGCTGTTCTGATCGTAGAGGAGAATCTCCTCGCCGAGCTCCTCTATGAGGAGACCGTCTCGGCGTGCTCGTGGTAGCGAGCCGTATTCGCGCATCGATCGACCCTCGTTCCGTCTCTTTATATGCTCGTATCATATAGCGATTTGTTTTGCCCATCTAGTTTCAACCGCCAACGTTCCTGAGTCAAGTCATCTATATACTTCGCTCCCTCAACGTGGAGAAAATCGCCCACTCAAGCGCGCGATAACGATCTCGCGGCAGATACGGAGAGGGCGCCTTGTTTCTTACCGGCGTATTCCAGATGGCTAGACCGCGCGGTACCGCGACGCGAGCCCAGCCCTCGGCGAGTCGGTGATCGGCGGCGACGCTCACGATGCACATTTCGCATGGTGTTTCACCAACGGTCGAGCGGCGAGCTTGCCGGCAGGCCAAGGCCGCGTGCTAGGCGCAGGACCGTTCCGAGTCGTGGTTCTCGCCCGCCACGCTCGATGCGCCCGATCGCTGTTGGGTGGATACCCGTCGCGAGCGCGAGGTGCCCTGCGAGACGCCGCCTCCGCGCGTAGCTCGCGGAGGCGCTGTCTAAACACGATGCTGTCGCTCTTGGTCATCCCAGCGCCGCCCGTCGCGCCTTCGCTGCCGGCGGCACGCCTTCGACGGCGAAAATAGTGAGCGAGGAGTTGCGCGACGGTGGACTTTGCCACGCCTGCCTGTTCGCCGATCTCCCGCAGCGTCAGTCCCTCTAGCAGTCGCAGCCGGAGCAATTTCGGTCAACCAAGCGCGGAAGTAAGGCCCACCACGGCAGCTGAGTTGGGGCGGATTGTGTCCTACTTTACGTCATGCACCGCCGAGCCGAACCCGAGCAGCGACCTTAGCCACGCAGTCGAGCAACGAGCGACATGAGTCAGGCTGGTTTTGACGGATGCTCTGATCCGTGGTTTCGTCCGCGGGGAAGGAGAGCCTTCCGTCATTGCAAGAGCGAGGAAGTCTCCCGAGGAGTTGCTGGAGCGCGGCACGCGGCTGGTGTTTGAGTCTGGCTACCCGATCGCGCATGTCGCGCGTGACCTGGGCATCGATTCTGAGACGCTGCGCAAATATGTGCGGCGCACTGAAGCTGATGAGGGCAAGCGCAAGGAACGGATCGGACTCGCGAGACACGAGACTGGTTAGCTGCGCGCCGCCGGGGAGCGCCTGCAGGCCGTCAGGCCACAACAGACCTGACTGCTCGAGAGCGGGCGTGTTGTGGTGAACCTCGGACGGGCGCTGGCGGTGCCTTGTCTGAGAGCGCGAGACGCAAGAGCGATTCGAAGAAGCACGGATGTCGCCGCTGCAACGGCAGCGAGTGAGCCAATTGCGATCAGCCAGAGGTCGCTCGCGCGGGTGCTGGAGACCCACGAGGTAAGCGAAGGGCCGGGGCCCGCGAGCGCAACGTACGCGGCTGGGAGTGCCAGCACGAGATTGCGGGCTACCGTAATCCAGCTTGCTGGCTTGGAGTGCAGTTGCCCGAAGCAATGGCAGGCCGGCGCCTCGCCGTGGCGCAGTACTCGTGTGAGCCCCGCGACGAACAACGCGAGGAGTACTAGGCTGCCTGCGGCGCCCCAGCGTGCCGTTGTTGGAAACAATAGAGCCATCGCCGCCATGAGCTCGCCAGTGGGCAGGAGAAGCATCAGCGGTCCGGCTAGGCGGGTCGGCACGTCGAAATCAACCAATGCCTGCCTTGTGCCTGTGCGGTCGGCGAGCTTCGCAGCGCCCGCAATGAAGAACGCCGCAGCGAGAGCGGGTCGAGCTACCACCAGCGCGTCATTCATTCTCTAAATGTACACCAGCTACTGTCCTGTGTGTGGTGAATGCCAGTGCTCCAGAGTCGGTGGCAGTCGAGGCGTTCGGTGTGCCCGTGGCGGTCACCGCCGATGCCCAGCACTTCCCTGCCGTGCACGATTTCCTACCTCCCTACGCCCGCCCATTGAAGCATCCGCCCGAGCATGGCCGGTTCGCGCTCGTCAAGGACGACGACGACGCTCTCTTGCGGATCGAGTGCGACGGCAAATCGATCGCAGGCCCGCTCGAATTGCGACTCGCGCTCGGCATCTTGGATGCCGAGCTGCGCATGTACATCGCACTGAACGCACCCGACTATGTTTTCATCCACGCAGGTGTTGTCGGCGTAGACGACCGCGCGATCCTCCTTCCGGGTAGAAGCTTCGCGGGAAAGACGACACTAGTGGCTGCGCTCGTGCAAGCCGGCGCCGAATACTGGTCTGACGAGTACGCAGTGCTCGACGCCGAGGGCCATGTTCACCCTTACCCCAAGCCATTGTCAGTACGCATCGATGACACCCGCGCCACGGAGGAGCGGCCGGTCGAGAGCCTCGGCGGCAAAGCCGGCGACCGACCTCTACCCGTCGCGCTGATTGCGTTCACGAGCTACCGCCCCGACGCCACCTGGGGACTACGCCCCTGCACCGCCGGAGAGGGCGCCGTCAAACTGCTCGAGCATTCCATCGCCGCACGCTCACGTCCAGAGCAAGTACTCGCAGCCGTGCGGCGCGCCGCTACCAACGCGACAGTGCTTGAGGGCGACCGGGGAGATGCCCAGCAAGCCGCTGGCGCGCTGCTGTCCCCGCCGCCACCAATTTGACGCGGTGCGTCAAGCCCGCCGGCTATACGTTCTCGCGCCGCGACATCGCTCATACCTGGCTGACTTGGCCCTACCTCGCAAGTCCGTGTGGAAGTGGTCCGTGCTCACAAAGCCTGCCTGGTCCCGGAGCATCTGCCGGTCGCGTCTCGTGCTGGAGAGCGAGGCGTATGAGAGACTCGATCGCGACGTGGCCGGCAACGGGCGCACTACGCACCGTCCCATCCGAGGCGACAAGGATGGCAGACGGAGTTGCCGTGACTCCGTATGCGCGCATGATGGTTGATTGCTTGTCGATGAGCACGTCGGTGAGGGCGTGCTCATGTGCGAGCTGCTCGGCTTCTGTGGCCTCCACGGAGGTTACCAACGCTAGGGCTACCCGTTCGATTATCGGGTATTGCCAGCGTGCAAGTTCGGGCAGAAGCGCCGCACAGGGTCCGCACCCGGGGTGCACGAATGTCAGTACGCAGGCCCGGTTATCAGCTAGGAGATCCTGAAGGCCGACGACAGCTCCTGCGGTGGAAGGCAATCTGAAGGGCGGTGCTAGCGCTCCGATCTGCCGGGGGGCTGCAGATACGCGGCCGTCGGTCGAGCGTAGCCGGTGGTTCTCGCGCCAAAGAAGCACAGATGTCGATATCGCGAGAGCTGCCAGTGCGGCGGTCGCGATCAGCCAGAGTTCGGTCGTGTGGGTACTGGCGAGCCACGCGGTAAGCGAAGGGCCGGGGCCCGCGAGCGCTACATATCCGGCCAATAGTGCCAGCGCGAGATTGCGGTCTACCGTCACCCAACTCGCCGGCTTGGAGTGTAGTTGGCCGAAGCAATGGCAGTCCGGAGCCTCGCCGCGCCAGAGCACTCGTGTCAGCTCGACGACGAACAATGCTAGGAGCACTAGGCTGCCTGCAGCTCCCTCGCGCGCCGTAGTCGGAAACACCAGCGCCGTCGCCGCCGTGAGCTCGGCGACGGGCAGGAGGCGCACCAGTGGACCGGCAATGACGCGGGGCACGCCGAAATCGGCCAGTGCCTGCCGTGTGCCTGAACGATCGGCGAGCTTCGCTACCCCCGCGATAAAGAACACCGCGGCGAGACAGAGCCGGGCGACTACTAGTGCATCGTCCATCATGTAAATGTACACCAGCTACTGTCCCATTTGTGGTAGACGACAGCGCGACAGAGTTGGTGACGGTCGAGGCGTTCGGCGTGAGCGTAGCGGTCACAGCCGATCCTCAGCACTTCGCGGCCGTTCGCGATTTCCTGCCTCCCGGTGCGCGCCCTGTGAGGCATCCCCCGAGCGTGGCCGCTTCGCGCTCGTCAAGGACACGGATGGCGCGCATCTGAGCGTCGTGTGCGACGAACAGCCAATCGCGGGCGCGGTTGACTTGCGGCTCGCGCTTGGCATCCTCGACGCTGAGCTCCGTATGTACATGGCGGATTTAAGCGGTGCTCGCAACGCGGTGTTGTTGAACGGATCGTAGATGCTCGTTGAGTGCCTCTGCTGGTGGTGTTCTCCATCGGAGTGTCTAGCGTGGTCTGCTGTTGAGGGTGGCCGCGACGGCCGCGAGGTTCTCTGGGGCGCCTGAGTAATTGATGACATCCCGCCACCATCACTGAACCACCCGACGCCCACGGGAACCGACACCCAGCGCCAAGCGCCGCATTCTCGCTCGAGACACCACGAGCAATCGTCGCCCAGAACCGCTGCCGGTGCTCCCTGCGAGCCACCAGCGGACGACCTGCTGGACGCATCGCCACTCCACCAGCCCCACCCAATCTCCGCTTCCCCATCGCAACCCCCTTCAACCGAGCGTTGCAAGCCCGGTTGAATCCGCCCATTGCACTGAATGCTCCCGACCATGTTTTCGTCCATGCCGGAGTTGTCGGGGTGGGGGAGAGCGCAATCGTCGTCCCGGGAAGGAGCTTCGCGGGAAAGACCACATTCGTGGCTGCGCTCGTGCAGGCGGGCGTCAGAATACTGGTCCGATAGGTACGCCGTGCTTGATGCCGACGGCCTCTTTCACCCCTACCCCAAGCCATTGTCCGTGCGGATCAACTCCACCCGCGTAACGGAGGAGCGGCCGGTAGAGAGCCTCGATGGCCGAGTCGGCGATCGGCCTCTATCCGTGGCTTTGAGCAGGTACTCGCAGCCGTGCGCCACGACGCCGTCGTTCTTGAGGACGATCGGGGAGATGCCGAGGAAGCGGCCAACGCGCTGTTGTCACCGCGGTGCATCTCGGCACACGCGCTGCGCGCAGCGACATGTGGACACCGGCTGACTCGGCTCGGACGTTTCCGACTAGCACCCGCTGTCGACATCGCCGCGCTCGTCCACGACCGTAGTTTTACGCCTGGTTCTTCGCTCGCCGGATGCGCCACAATCTGTGGATCGCGCCAGGGGCTTGGCCGACCAGCCAGATTGTGCGCCAGAGGTACGCGCCAGCCAGCTCGAACTTACCGCGACGGGCTAGCGTTGACCACCACCGCATGTATCCAGGTTCTGGAAAGACATCGCGCGCAGCGATCGCCAGCTTCCGCCCGATCTTCGCCTCAGCGAAGAGCAAGGCGTAGAGCTCCTCAGCGATCATGTTGTCCTGGCCACGCCGGAGCTCGTACTGAAGCGATCGCGCCTCGCCAAGGTCGAGCCTGCTCGCCAGATCCCTACCCTCGGGCAAAAGGCGCAAGCCCGCTACGAACGCCGGGACACCCCGATACGCGCGTGCGAGCGCCAGCGCACTCGACCACTCCGACTCCTCCCCGCGAGCCAGCGCGCGTCGCAGATCCTCAAGCGGTTTACCCACCTCGTTTGCGTGATGCGCGGCGTGCAGAACCACATGTAGCAGCACAGCATCGCGATCGAGCACATGCAACTCGGCCCCACCGATCACCTGCCGGCCAGCGCCCGCCGCAAGGCACTCCCAGATTGCATCCGGGTCGCCATCGAGCCCCGGTAGCCGGCAGTGAAGGTCCACCGTGCCGTCGCTGCGGGTAAACGCTGTGCCCCATGCAGCCATGCATAGCAGCGATGGCATCCACGGCGAATCCTCCACAAACCCCAGCCGCTCAAGCACCCCGACCGCGCGCGGCCGGTTCTCGGGCGCCACCATAAGATCAGAGTCAACGTAGGGACGCACCTCACCCGGATACAGCCACCTGGCGAGCACCGGACCCTTGAGCACAAGCACCTCGATTCCCTCACGGCCGAACGCACCCGCGACCTTTGCCGTGAGCGAATCTATGTCGGCTGTGAGCGCGAAGTTGCGAGCTAGCCGAGAATAACGCTCAAAACGTGCCGCGCTCACCGCAGAGCCACCTCCGTCCCCATTTCCTGGGTATGCACGGCTGCCTATGGATCTTTCGCTCATCTGAGATGGACGTGCATGTCAAGGAGGATGTCGGAATTTCGTTGGCTGGTCATGGTGGTTGCTGGGGTCGGGCGCGTGGACCAGCTTACGTGCCTGTCAGCTTGCTAGGTATGGTGACAACAGCGCGCTGGCTGCTTCGTCTGCGTCGCCCCCTCGAGCACCACGGCGTCGGTCGCGGCACGCCGCACGGCTGTGAGTGCCTGCTCCGGACGCGAGCGTGCGGCAATGGAGTGCTCGAGCAGTTTGACGGCGCCCTTTCCGGCGGAGCACGAGCGCAGTACAAAGGCCACTCCAGGGGCGGTAGCCCGTGAACGCGATCACGCCGACGGGTAGAGGTCGATCGCCGGCTCGGCCACCGAGGCTCTGACCGGCCGCCCCTCCGTCTCGGGTGTCGTTGATGCGTCCCGACAGTGGCTTGGAGCAGGGGTGAACGAGACCGTCCGTATCGAGCACGGCGTACTCGTCAGACCAGTATTCAGCGCCCGCCTGCACGAGTGCGGCGACAAGCATCGTCTTCCCAGCAAAGCTCATCGCCGTAAGCAGGATCGCGTGCGCCTTTACACCACTGCCCTTAATTGCCTTCGAGATCCACGGCTTTCGGTTCATTTGATTTGGTTTTAGTAGTTTCGTCTTCGTATTCGAATTCCCAAAACTTCAAGCCTGTGACGGTATTGGTTTTGCGGCAGACTTGGATCTTGCAAGGTTTCACAAAGCTATTTCCGAAGCATTTGTTTGGATCCTTTACTTCGAAATCTGTTTCATCCGTTGTTTTCTGACTAATCAGCTTCGTAGGGTCGCCTGCAAGTTGTTTAATTTCGATTTCCTTGCACGTTTTTTCTTTGCTCGCCCATTTGAGTCCTCCTGGAGGCGAGAATGCCCAAATCACGACGCCTGAGCTGGCCATCGCGGGCGTCGCCGCGGTCGCAGAGACGATCAGCGGCGCGGCGGCGACCACAGCACCGATCCGCACACCCCGGACGAGCGCCTCCCGGCGAGAAATACCGGGGACGGAACCCTGCGTGAGCTGGGGCTCGGCGTCAAGCAGGTTCTTCTCGAGTAGCTCATTGAGTGCGACGACCACGTTCTCGGTTTCTCCGGCGAGTGTGGCAAGTTCGGTCACGTCACGCTTACCGTTGCAGTGACGCCAGACGCAGGCTGCGATCGGGCTCAGGCAATGCGCGGTATGGCTCTCCCGGTCGTAGAGGAGGAGCTCCTCGCCGACCTCCTCTACGAGGAGACCATCTTCACGTGCTCGTGGTAACGATCTATGCTCATGCATCGATCAACCTCCGTTCTATCTCCTCGCATGTGCGTGGCTGTATAGGGGTTTTTTGCTCATCTAAGTCTCAGCTGCCAGGGCTCTACGTCAAGCCGTCCACATACCTAGCCCTCGGCACGGGGGAAGGGTGGCCTATTCAAGCGAGATGCCATCTCGTGGCGGCTGCTGAATCGCGCCCTTCGTCTCTTACTCCCGCTGGTTCAACAGGCCACGCCTTACCTCGACGCGGTCGAGCCCAGGCCCCGGGGCAATCGACGAGCGCGACGACGCTCATCGGGGCGGTCTCCCATCGCCGCTTTCGACCATAAGCGAGCGCCGGGGTCCAGGTTCGGCGGTTACTCGCTCTGGACGAGCGCCGGCGTGTCGGTGTTCGTCTCGGCGCTCGCCAGGCGCCCGGCTCCAGGGAGGGCGGTCGTCTCCCCGCCCATGGCTGGTAGAGCGACGAACGCCGCGCAACAAGGGGTTGCGCTACCCGGCCGACCCACCCACGGTGCAGGAGATCATCGCGGTAATGCGCGAGGCTGGCACCGACCGCCACGGCGCTCGCGTGCGTGTCCTGATCATCTTGCTCTGGCGCGCTGGATTGCGCATCAAGAGGCGCTCACGCTGAGCGAACGCGACCTCGACCCACAACGCGGCTCTGTGCTCGTACGGAACGGCAAGGGTGGTCGGCGCCGGGAGATCGGCATGGACGCCTGGGGCTGGGAGCAGCTACGGCCGTGGCTCGCCGCGCGCGTCGAGCTGCCAATCGGGCCAATGTTCTGCGTTATCGACGGGCTGACGCGCGGCAGGCCGTGTCGAATGCTGCGGTGCGCAGCGACCACTGCGAGGTTAATGCGCTGAGTGAGGTGAGGTGCGGCCCCGTCGAGCGAGTCGAGGATCGAGGTGCACGACGGGCACGGGGTCTCCTGGAGTGGTAGTCGAGCCGTCTGGCCGCGGGTGGGACCGGGTCTCATGTCCTCGGCCAGCGCGGAACATGAAATTGTAGATGACCAGGGTGTTCTTCTCAGGCCCGAAGAGCTCGGACACCTGACCTCACCGCCGCCGCCGACCGCCTGCTCGAAGCGGTAGTCCTGGGGCACGGTCCCGCCCGGCGGCAGGGCCCGTTGCTGTGCGGCCACGCGCTCTAGGGATCGCCGCAGATCGCTCTCGGCCTCGAGCAGCCGGTTGCGCTCGCGGCGATACTCGCTGGACTCGCCGGGAAAGCTGATGTCAGGGTCTATCGACACCAAGGCAAAGTCTAGACACCGGCGCCTATCGCCACTTCCCAAATGGCACGTTTGCCGACGGAGCTCACAGCAGTGATCATCGACGTGTTCGCTGGCCTGTTCGGGTAGGCCATGATCGGGTAGAGACCCAGGACAGATGGAGGCGATGGTATGACCACCTACGCGGTGCTCCGATGAGCTCGATGCGATAGGAGACAGACAAGGAGAGCGGTTGACATGACGACGAGTCGAGAAGCGTCGGGAGCGGTGAGCTCGATATACCAGCGAGTCCTAGCACGACTGATCGGGCCACGTTTCAGACGGAGCTTGATGCTCTGCGGGTTCGAGAGAAGGAGCACATGCGTGCGGGCGATGCGCTTGCCGCGGCACGTCGCCGGCTACCGATGGTAGAGGTGGACTCATCTCTTCCACTCATTGGTCCGGACGGCCAGGTGGGATTGCTGGACGTGTTTGAGGGGCGCCGCCAGCTGATTGCCTACTTTCACATGTGGTACCCGGGCCGTCCCGCCGCTGAGCAGTGCGAGGGATGCACGTTCTTCAACGGGCAGGTCCGCGAGCTGTCTTTTCTGCATTCGCTCGACGTCACCTACGCCACGCTCTGTCAGGGTTCCTTCGCGGAGAGCGTGCGCTACCGCGATTTCATGGGCTGGGAGGTGCCGTGGTACTCAGCGCAAGACTCAGTTGAGGCATTGCTGGCTGGGCGGGGCCCGGTCAACAAATTCTATTTGGTGTGCTATTTGCGCGACGGCGATCGGGTGTTCGAGACCTATTGGACCAACGGGCGCGGTGTTGAGGCGATGGATAACAGCTACGGGTTGCCCGATCTCACGGTGTGTGGCCGGCAGGAGGCCTGGGAGGACTCCCCCGTGGGGTGGCCACGGAGGTCGGAGATCACCGGCGAGCGGCACGCGTTCCGCATTAACGGACGCCCTATCGCCCAGTGGCCGCGCTTGGAAGCGGGGCGATCCGACGACCTCGGCGGGACGGGTGCTCAGCGACCTTGACGACGCGTCGTGTACAGGCCAGTGCGGGCGTGCGCCCTAAAACGCCGCGCGGCCGTTGAGGGTGCCGCGTAGCGGCCGTGTGTGGCGTACCCTTCCTTTCGGGGTGTGGGCCGCGCGGGATTGGATCGACGTTGGTTGACGGTGTGCGGATCGTCGCGCGACGGCTGCGCGAGCGCCGGTCGGAGATCGAAGAGGGCATCTTCAGGCGGGTGCGCGAGGCCGTGCGCGATCCGGTGGGCAACGGCAATGAGGAGTACGTAGCGGGTTTGCGCGCGGCGGTAGGCGCTGCGGTCGACTATGGGCTGTCCGGTATCGAAGGCGGTGTCGGCGCGGGCCGTGGCACCGTGCCGGTGCCACGCGAGGCCGTCGCGCAGGCCAAGCTCGCGGCGCGCAGCGGTGTGAGCCTCGATGCGGTGCTGCAGCGCTACATCGTCGGTCACGCGCTGCTGTGGGACTACGTGATGGAGGAGGCCGACCGGGCCGGTCCGCCAGGGGGTGCACTGCGGGAGATGTCGCGCGCGCAAAGCATGCTGCTGGAACGGATGACTGCGGTGGTCGCGCGCGAGTACGGTCGCGAGCGCGAGCGGGTTGGGCGCTCGCGCGAGCAGCGCCTCGCGGAAGGCGTGCGCGTCCTGCTCGCCGAGGAGGACGCTACGGATCTGCCGCAGGGCACGGGTGAGGATGCCGCCGGGGAGCGCGCAGTCGAGCAGGTCTACGAGCTGCGCGCCGAGCATCTGGGGGTGATCGCCAGAGGCGTCGGCGCACCCGCGTTGCTGGGGGATCTGGCGGGGATGCTCGATCGGCAGCTGCTGTGCGTCGAACAAGGCCAGGGCACCGTATGGGCGTGGCTGGGTGGGCAGCGTACGCTGCGCATGAGCGATGTGCGACGCGCGCTGCGCTCTTACGGGAGCACGCCCGCGAGTCACGAGCAGCAATCCAGCACCCGTATGGGTGACGTCGAGCCCGCTCCCACGTCGCCGCCCAAGGGCCGCGCTCTCAAGGGCCAGCGCTCCCTGGGAGTCACGCTCGCGATCGGTGAGCCCGCTCGCGGCCTAGAGGGTTGGCGTGCCACGCACCGCCAAGCACAGGCCGCGCTGCTGGTCGCGATGCGAAGAGCGGCCCCGCTGACTTGCTACGCGGATGTCGCGCTGCTCGCTGCAGCGCTCAAAGATCCGACGCTGGCAAGGGAGCTCGTTGAGATCTACGTCGTGCCCCTTGCCGAGGACAGGGGCACCACCTCGGTGCTCGCGGACACCGTACGTGGGTACCTCGCAGCGGAGCGCAACGCTTCCTCGGCGGCTGCAATGCTAAAGATCGCGCGCAGCACCCTCGAAAAACGGCTGCGGATTGCGGAGGAACGTCTCGGACGGCCGCTGCATCCCTGTCCCGTCGAGCTCGAGGTCGCGCTGCAGCTCGACGCACTGGTTCCCCCGCGAGCCCGATCGTTCCACTTGACGAGTCGGATTCCGGCTAGCCAGATTTCCGCGGGCGCCGTGCTTCAACCTGCGTACTCTCGCACCCCGAAATCAGGCACATCGCCGTAGAAGAGCGGCATCCAAGCGAGCATGATGCCTGTGTGGGAGCGGAGCCCTAGGGCATCGCGCCCAGCCGCGATCTCCCAACGGAGAGCCGGCACCGAATGAGACAGGCGCCGGCGCCGGAGCGCAACCCCCCGTCGCTCCGGCGTCCAAGCCTGTTTGCACGATGGCAGCGGCGCGCGAGGGGAGAGCAGCCATTCGGCAGCCAGTCGCGACCCGTCTCCCACCCAGGGGATGTACGTTTTCGGAGATGAGCGACGGGACGCTCGCGCGGAGCTACGGCAAGGTCTTCAACGGGGTCGCGATCGAGTACGACCGCAATCGCCCGGCCTACCCCAAGGCGCTCGTCGACCGGGCGTGCGAAGTGGCGGGCATCGGGGACGGCGACCGGGTACTCGAGATCGGGTGCGGGACCGGTCAGCTGACGCGCAGCCTGCTCGCGCGAGGGCTACGCGTGACCGCGCTCGAGCCGGGGGATCAACTGATCCGTGTCGCCGAAGAGAACCTGAAAGAGGCGGGTGACGTGCAGCTCATCCACGCGCGGCTCGAGGATGCGCAGCTGGCCCGCGAGAACTATGCGGCGGTGTTCTCGGCGTCCGCGATCCACTGGGTCGATCCCGACTTAGGCTGGCGGAAGATCGCCGAAGTGCTTGCTCCCAGCGGCACACTGGCCCTGATCCAGTATTTCGGCCTGCAGGGGCCGCGTAGCGTCGACGATCAAGAGGCTCTGCTGGCGGCTCTGCGCCGGCACGCGCCCGAGATTGCCGCGACCTGGCCCACCTACCGCGACCTCGATTCCACGATTGCCGGTGTGCGGGAGCGCCGTCGGAACATCGCGGACGCCTGGGGCTGGCTGGGGAGCTACGATATCGGGCGCGACTACGTAGCCGAGCTCTTCGAAGATCTCCAGCTCGCTACCGTGCCAACCCTGGTCGAACACAGCGCCGGTGAGCTCGGCGCCCTGCTCGCCACGATGTCATTCTGGGCGCGACTCTCACCCGATCAGCGCGACGCCCTCCTAAACGAGAATCGCGTTCTCCACGAGCGCCTGGGGCGGCCAATCCGGGCGAGCACGGTCGCCGTGCTCGTCGCCGCGCGACGCAGCACCACTGCGCCTTAGCCCGCCGGCGCGGCGGCAATCGGCCCGGGAGCCGCCTTGCGTTGCGGCTCGCCGCGCTGCCAGAAGCCCACGTCCAGCCACGCTCCCTGCTTGTAGCCCACGCCGGAGAGTGTGCCCGCATGGTTAAAGCCGCAAGCCTCATGGAGCGCGACGCTTGGAGGATTGGGGAGCGCAATCACCGCCACCTGGGTGCAGTAGCCCTGTCCATCTAGAACGCCCAGCAGGCGCCTATAGAGCGCGCGACCGATGCCTTTGCGCTGAGCGTCATACGCGACGTACACCGTCACCTCCGCGCACCAGTCATAGGCGGCCCGGTGCTTCCACGGGCCGGCATACGCGATGCCGAGGAGGACACCGCCGATGCTCGCGACGAGCCACGGATAGCGCGTTTGTGTAACTGCCCAATCCGCGATCCATTCCGCGGGCGTCTGTGGCTCGGTTCTGAAGTTGAAGCTCGTGTGCTCCACGTAGTGATTCACGAGGTCACAAACGCCGGCGAAGTCATCGTTTCGCGCCGGGCGTATGACGATGCCGTGGGCTGCGTGCGCGCTGTCCATCATCCGCTCGCCCTGGATCTTGACGACTGCAGCGGCCGTCGATCGTTACCCGTGCGTAGCCCGCGCGCTAGCCTCTCCCACCCAGAGGGCTTCCTGTTTGCCTGCCAACGCTCAGCTAAGCAATTTCGCCCGGCGCCTGGCTGTGCTCGGCGCGGTGCTCATCGCCCTCCTCGCGCTCGGCGCCCTCGGGCTGGCGCTCACCGAGAACGTCGGTCCCTGGTACGCCTTTCGCTGGGCACTCGACACGGTCGCCACCGTCGGTGGCTTTCCCCAGCCGCGCACCACCGCGGGGCAAATCATCCAGGTCGCGCTGATCGTGCTCGGCGTCGGTACGCTCTTCTACGCGCTCGCCACGATGACCGAGTTCTTCGTCGCCGGGCACCTCGGCGACCTGCTGGCCGCGCGGCGGATGCAAAAGATGATCGACTCGCTCTCCGGCCACCACATCATCTGCGGTTTCGGCCGCGTCGGACGCCAGGTCGCGCGCGACCTGCGCGCCGCGCGCGCTCAGTTCGTCGTGATCGACGCCGGCTCCGGAAACCGCGCGCATGCGCAGGATCTGGGCGAGCGCTACATCGAGGGCGACGCCGCCGACGATGCCGTGCTCGCCCGCGCCGGGATCGCCCGCGCTCGCTCGATCGTCGCCTGCGCGGACTCCGACGCCGAGAACATCTTCATCACGCTCACCGCGCGCGAGCTGCGCAGCGACATCGCGATCGTCGCGCGCGCCGCCGCCGAGGACTCCGAGAAGAAGCTCAAGCGCGCCGGCGCCGATCGCGTGATCTCCCCCTACAAGGCCAGCGGCACCGAGATGGCCAGGCTCGCGCTGCACCCGCAGCTGAGCGGGGTCGTCGACGTCGACGCCGAGTACCGCATGGAGGAGATCGTTGTCCGCGACGGCTGTGACGGAGCGCGCCAAAGCATCGGCGACATCCGCGGCGGCGCGATGATCGTCGGCCTACGTCGCGACGCCGCCTTCCAGCCCCAGCCGCCCGCCGACATCCAGCTGCTTCCCGGAGACGTCGTCATCGCGATGGGCACCCCCGACGCGCTCGAGCGTCTGGAGGATCTATTCAAGACCGAGAGCTGACCGCGCCGAGCCTGCGAGCCGCCAGCAGCAGGCCAACGATCGTCTTGGCGTCGACGATCTCTCGAGCGTCGATCATCTCCAAGCACTCCCCGAGCCCAACCATTGACACCTGCAGATCCGCCTCCTCGCCGCTCGCAACGAACTCGCCGGCGGTGGCTGGGGATGCGCACTCGGCAAGGAAGACATGAGTCCGCTCGGTCGTCCAGCCGGCGGAGTTGAGAAAGCACGTCAGCTCCGTCCACTCCTCCGAGCCAAGTTCGGCCTCCTCTGCGAGCTCTCGCTTGGCTGCCTCCAGCGGCGACTCGCCCTGTACGTCCAGCTTGCCCGCCGGAAGCTCGAGCACACGCTCGCCAACGGGATGCCGATACTGCGCCAGCAGGCAAACCCGCTGCCGCTCGTCCATCGCGATCACCGCCACCGCATCATCGACCACCACGACTTCGCGACGCGCGCGCGAGCCGTCCGGCATCGAGAGCGTGTCGACGCGCACTGCCAGTCGCTCGCTCTCATAAGTCGGCGCGCTTGAGAGCACTTCATAAGAGGACGCGTCCGCTGTCATCGGCCTGCTCGATGATCGCACGCGCCGGACACAACGCCTTGTATGCGTTCGCGATCCGCTCGCCAGATGCCATGCTGCGGCCATGTCGCCCGACCCGCACGAGCCCTTGGAGTCGGCCGCGGCCACGATCGACGAGCTGGTACTCGCCGACGAGCCCGAGCGCTGGGCCGCGCTGGGATTCGCCGTCAACGACGGTTGCTGCCAGCTCGGCCGTGTGCGCCTGCGACTCGCCGGCACCGAGTCCGGGCGCGGGCTGATCGGCTGGTCGCTGCGCACCATCGCTCACACCGAGCTCGACGGGCTGCCGACGGCCCGCTCCGACTCGCCGCCGCCCGCGCCCGCGTCCGCGCATCCCAACGGTGTGCTCGCGATCGACCACATCGTTGTCATGTCGCCCGCGCTCGACCGCACCGTCGCAGCGCTCCAGGCCGCCGGCCTGGATCTGCGCCGGGTTCGCGAGCAGCCCACCCCCGCCGGCGCGCCGCGTCAGGCCTTCTTCCGGCTCGGCGCCGAGATCCTCGAGGTCGTCCAGGTACCCGATGCGGTCCTCGAGCGCCACGGCGGCTCCGAGCGGCCGGCGCGTCTGTGGGGGCTCGCGTTGAGCGTCGAGGATCTCGACCGCACCGTGCGCGCGCTCGGCGCAAATGCCGGGTCGATCCGGCCCGCCGTCCAACCCGGTCGGCGGATCGCCACCCTGCGACGCTCCGCCGAACTCGCCGTGCCGGTTGCGCTGATGAGCTCAGCGTCCCGGTCGCGCTGATGGGCTCACCGTCCCGGTGCACTGTGAGTTCGTGGGTGCGAGCTCACGCTCCTGCGGCGCGCCCCGGTCCCTGCGCCTGAGAGGCGCGCGCCCGTGCACCGAGGTCCGCGAGCGTCAATGCTCGCGCCGGCGGTCCCTCAAGAATCCGACGCGAGCTGACGCGCAGCGCACGGTCGACGTGCACCAGCTCACCCGGCGCGAGCGCTCGCCATTGCGGATCGGCGTCCATCGGCTCGCTCGCCACCACCACCAGCCGCTGGTTCACGCCGTGCTCGGAGCGGACACGACTGCCGAGGCTGCTCGCGTGCTCCAGCGCTGACCCCGGCTCGCGCTCGAGGATGTGCAGCTCGTGCGTCTCCGGGTAGCGCAGCGCCCACAGATCCTGCGCCGTAGTGAGGATCAGGTTGATCGCGAGCAGCGGGAGGTTCGCCGCCACCCACGCGCACGCCGACGCGATGCCCGACTCCACGTCGCCCCCATGGCTCTCAATCTCCCGCGTGATCAACGCAAAGAGCCGCTCCGAATCCGTGTCTCCCTGCACGAGTGCGCGTGCGCTGCCCAGTTGCGCGTCGAGCGCATCGAGATCCTCGATTACACCGTTGTGCGCGAAGAGCCGCCCCTCCTGCTCGAATGGATGCGTGTTGGGCAGCGTCAGCGATCCCGTCGAGGCGAAGCGCACGTGAGCCACGAACGTACTTGAGGAGATCTCGCGCGCCTCGCGCCCGAAGTCCGCGTCGCCGTAGGCCGCGATCGGCTGCTTGCGCAACTGCACCGCACCGCGCTCGTCGAACCAGCCCAGGCCCGTGCCGTCCGGCTCGCGATGGCTCTGCGCCGCGAGGCTGTCCGGAGCATCGAGCAGCCAGAACGTCGCGCGGGCCCGTTGCTCGCCCGCGCTCATGCCAAACAGCCGGCACATCTCAGGCTCGCTGCGCGGACGGGAGCATCAGTGCAGCGTACGCCGATCCCTCGAAGCGTCTCTCCACCACTACAGTGGAGCGCGCATGAGAGCCGCCGTCCTGCAGGAGTACGGAGTCCCGCGCCCCGGCGAATTTCCGGAGCCGACTGCAGGTCTCGAGCAGGGCGCCGGCGTCGAGGGAGCAGTTCTCGACGTGCTCGCCGCCGGCGTGAACCCCGTCGATGTCGCGATCTGCGCCGGGCGCTTCTACGCCGGCAAGCCGCCCCTGCCCTCAGTCGCCGGGCGCGAGGGCGTCGGAATGCTCGACGGTACGCGCGTCTACTTCGATGCGCCCCTCGCTCCGTTCGGGTCGATGGCGCAGCGCACCCTGATCGATCCGCGCTCGGCCTACCCGGTTCCCGACGAGGTCGCCGACGGCGTCGCGGTCGCGCTCGGCATCTCCGGGCTCGCCGCGTGGCTCGCGCTGACCTGGCGCGCCAAGTTGCAGCCCGGCGAGCACGTGCTCGTGCTGGCCGCCAGCGGCGTTCTCGGGCAGATCGCCGTGCAGGCCGCCAAGTTGCTCGGAGCCGCCCGCGTCGTAGCGGCCGCGCGCTCGCAGGAGGGGCTCGATCGCTGTCTGGCGATCGGCGCGGACGCCGCCGTGCGCCTGGACGAGCCCGACGATCTCCCCGCCGCCTTCGCCGACGCCGCCGAGGGCCGCATCGACGTCGTCGTGGACCCACTGTTCGGCGCGCCGCTCGTCGCCGCCATCCACGCCGCCAGCTTCGGCGCACGGCTCGTGCAGATCGGCGCCGGTGCTGGCGCGGAGGCCACCCTGCCATCGGCCGCGATCCGCGGCAAGATGCTGGTGCTGATGGGGCACACCAACTTCGCCGCTCCACCCGAGGTCAAGCGCGAGGCCTACCGGCGGCTCGCCGAGAGCGCCGCGCGCGGTGAGATTCGCGTCGAGACCGATCCGCTGGCGCTCGAGCAGGTCGGCGAGGCCTGGGAGCGCCTCGCCGCGGGCTCGCACCGCAAGATTGTGCTCGTGCCCTGAGTTGCGACCGTCGGCTCGGCGAGACCCGTCTTGCCGCGACCGGTGGTTCACAGCGTCTCAGCGAGGGGCCCGCCGCGCGTCCGCGCGTCCGCGCGCCCGCGCGCGGCGGGACCGCCGGCGAGTTACCGGCGCGCGCTCCGCAACGGCCGCGGCCGCGGCCGCATGCGGGATCTCTCGGGCTCCGCTTCACCCCGGAACAGCCACGGGACACGCTGACCGATGACGGCCCCGCGAAAGCGCTTGCGTGGCCCGTACACGACCCACGTCGTGTCGACCGCGCCGTAGCACTCCTCGACCCGCAGCTCCGCGGGATGTTCGCGCGCGTAGTGCAGGTGCGTGAGTCCCGCGTCGTACTGTCGCGCCAGCAGGTGTCGCGCCACGACCGGCTTGGAGGGCTCGTCGACGATCGTCTCCCACCGCGAGAGGTCCGTATACCCCTTCGTCGCCGCGACGATCCCGAGGCTGCCGGGCTCGTTGACATCGGTGCGCACCAGCAGCGCGAGCTCCTTCGTGGGGTAGATGAACGTGTCGACCACGAATACCTCCTGGTAGAAACGCTCCGTGACGAGGTGGACCTGCGTGTGCGCGCTGCACTGCACGAGGAACGTCTCCGGTGTGCTGCGCACGCGCTCGATCGCCCCGAGCAGGTCTTCGACGAGCACGATCTCGAAGGCCGCGATCCCCTGAAACTCCAGGTAGTGCAGCAGCGCATTCTCGTGACACGTGCCGCGCGGGCCGAGCGTGATGAATGTCGGGCGCGTCATCCCGCACCGCCCTCGTGCGCCCGCGAGCGCGCATCGATGAGCTCGTCCTCCATCTTGCAGGTCGCGCCGATCAGCAGCTCGAAGAGCTCGGCGGTGAAGTCGGCTGGCAGCTCGACCTCGGCGCCGCGTGCGAGGTAGCGCTCGCGAACCTCGACGACGCGCTGCGGCTGCATCATTGGGATGTCGTGCGCGCGCTTGTAGAGCGCGATCTCCCGACAGATGGCAAACCGCTCGCCCAGCAGCCGCGCGATCTGCTCGTCGAGCTCGTCAAGACGGCTGCGGAACGGCTCCAGGCCGCTCATCCTGTGCCCCCGCCCAGCAGACCCGTGACGAACGCGTGGCTGCACCGCGCGAGCGACTCGAGCGCATAGCCGCCCTCCTGGACGACGCACACCGGGAGCCCCGTAGCCGCGAGTAGCTCTCCCATCCGCTCGAAGACCGGAGCGTCGAAGTTCCACGAACCGTGCGGGTCGCCCGCCACGGTGTCGTATCCGAGTGACAGCACGATCGCCTCCGCCGATCGCGAGAGCGCCCGCGTCGAGGACGCGAGCGTCGCGATGTAGGTATCCGGCTGCGGGCTGCTCCGGAACGTCACTACCTGCTCGCGCGCCGTCCGCGCCCGCACCCGCCGCCACGGCAGGTTCGCACCGGTTTGCCCGTGGAGCGAGCACAGGGTCGTTTGCTGCATGTGCTCCACCAGCGCCGAGGTGCCGTTGGGATAGTGCAGATCGATGTCCAGGATCGCTACCCGCCCCACGCCCTCCGCGTGGAGCGTCTGCGTCGCCGCGACCGCGTTGTTGAGGTAGCAGTAGCCGCCGAGCCACCCCGGTCCGGCGTGGTGGCCGGGCGGTCGACACAGCGCATAGCTGAAGCGCGCCCCAGTCGCGACGCGACGCGCCGCCGTGATCGCTGTGCCGACTCCCTCGCGCGCGGTTGCCACCGCCTCCGCGCAGACCGGGGTGTCGGGCTCGAGACCCGGTTGCGCCAGCTCTCGCATCAGCACCGGCTCGGGACTGCGCACGCGTGCGAGTGCCCGCAGGTAGTTCGCGTCGTGCAGGCCGCGGAGCGTCAGCTCGATCTCCTGCGCGCTCGCGTCCGCGGTGTCGGCCATCACACCGCGATGGCGCACCAACCCCGCCCGCACCTCCGCGAGGCGCCGACCGTCGTCGTAGCCGGGGATTCGGCGCCCGCCTTCGTCGAGGATCCACGGAACCGCCCCGCCGCGATCGTGGCGCTGGTCGATCATCACCAGCTGCGAAGCGGCGCTCACAGCAGCGCTCGCATCCGCGCGCCGAGCAGCTCAAAGCCGTGGCCGCGATAGAAAGCCTCCGTCGCGCCGAGGCCCACGAACCCGTCCCGCGGGAGTCCGACCTCCACGCGCGCGATCCGCAGCTCGCGCGCGAGCGCGAAGATGGCATCCAACAGCTCGCCGCCGATCGCGCGCCCGCGCCGGGATGGATGCACCCACAGCTCCTGGATCAGGCCGTAGCGGCCCGGGATGTGCAGCGCGCTCTGCCAGCTCGCTCCAAGGACGCCCACCAGCTCCTCGCCTTCGTGCGCGACGAGGAGTGCTCCCGCCTCGCGGTCCCCGAGCAGCGCGCGCGCCGCCGCCTCGATGGCGGATACCGGAGCGGCCCGGCCGCCGAGCTCCAGCAGCAGCTCGTGCACCGCCGCCGCGATTGCGGGCGCATCGCGCGTGGCCGCCGCACGCACGTGCGGGCTTGCCGCCGCCGCTGTCGCCTGTGGTTCAGCCGTGCTCGCGTCGTCCATCGCTCACGCCGCCTCCGCCATTCCGATCGCCGGCTCGAGCTCGACGGTCCACGCCGCGGGCGAGTCACTGCCGGTGACCGCCTGCGCGATCGCCGCCATCGGCGCGCGCGCCTTGAGCAGGATCTCCTCAAACTCCTCCTGCGGGTCCGATTGCATCACGATTGCGCCACCCGCCCCGATCGTCGTCGCGCCCGGTCGCAGAACGATCGTGCGGATCACGATGCTGAGATCCACGCTGCCGTCGAACCCGAAGTAGCCGAGCGCGCCCGAGTAGACGCCCCGCGCGACCCGCTCGATGTCATCGATGATGTCCATCGTGCGCAGCTTCGGCGCTCCCGTCATCGACCCGCCCGGGAAGCACGCGCGCACGCAGTCCACCGGCGTGCGCTCGCGCTCCAGCTGCCCCGTGATCGTCGAGACGAGCTGGTGCACCGTCGCGTACGGCTCGACGACCATCAGCTCCGGAACCCGCACGCTGTCGACCTCGCACACCCGGCCGAGGTCGTTGCGCAGCAGATCCACAATCATGAGGTGCTCCGCGTAGGTCTTCTCGTCCTCTACCAGCTCCGCGCGCAGCGCCGCGTCGCGGACCCGATCGGCCGAGCGCGGCGCGGTCCCCTTGATCGGGCGCGCCTCCACGCGGCGCTCGCGATCCACTGAGAGGAAGCGCTCCGGCGAGGAGCTGACGACCGCCACCTCGCCGAACTTGAGGTACGCCGCGAACGGCGCCGGGTTCTTGCGTCGCAGCAGCCGATACAGCGCGAACGGCTCCGGTTTCGCCGTCGTCGAGATCTGATCGGTCAGGCAAATCTCGTAGGACTCGCCCGCCGCGAGTTCCGTCTGGCAGCGCGCGATGTCCGCGAGATACTGCTCGCGTCCTCGCCCGCAACGGAACCGCACCGGATGCTCCGGGGGGTTGTCTGTGTCGGGCGCCGAGGGTGGGTCGGTTGCCGGCGACTGCGCGTCTGGCGGCTGCGCATTTGCCGGCCGCGCATCTGCCGACTGCATATCTGCCGACTGTGGGTCCGACGGCGATTGTTCGCCCGCCGCGTCGAGCAGCTCGCGCACGGCCCGCTCGGCCTCCTCGAGCCAGAGCTCGGCGTCGCGCTCCTCGCAGCTCCCGAGGGCCAGCAGATGGGTCTCGTGGCGAGTGTGGTCGACCGCGACGACGCGGTTGGCGAGCATCAGCAGCGCATCCGGGAGATCGGAGTCGTGCCCGCCCGGAGACCCGCAGTCGGCCTTGCACTCGTAGCCCAGGTAGCCGACGAAGCCTCCCAGCAGTCCTCGGGTCAGCCGCGCCGGCGACTCGACGCGATGGTTGGAGACCTCGCGGTCGAGCACATCGAAGATCGATCCGTGCTCGACCTTGACCGTCCCCGCACGGTGCGTCCTCACCGTTCCCTCGCCGACGTCGTACTCCAGCACGCAACGCCCCTCGCCCGCACTCGTGCCGAGATAGGAGCACTGCGCCAAGCGGGTCGGCGCATCGGCGCTGTCCAGCCAGAACGCGTACTCGGCTTCGCCGAAGAGCCGCTCAAACAGCAGCTCCGTTGACGGTTCGCCGGCGATCGTGCGTACCCGCAGGCCAACCTTTGACGCCGTGCCCGTATCGCGCGTGCGCGCGCGGCGGGCCGGCGCTACCGGCTGGCGCATGCGCGGCGAGCGCGCCGGCCGGTGGTGGCGCGCAAGCGTGTAGAAGTTCTCGACCAGCGCCAGCCCGTGCTCGGTCGCGATCGACTCCGGGTGAAACTGCACGCCCCACATCGGGCGGCGGCGATGTTCGATCCCCATCACCACGCCGTCGCCCGTCCACGCGGTCACGCGCCCTTCGGGCCCCAGCGGGCCGGTGACCGCGAGCGAGTGGTAGCGCACCACCGAGAAGTCCTGCGGGATGCCGGCGAAGAGGCCGCTGCCGACGTGTTGGATGCTGCTGCGACGCCCGTGCATCGCGATCGGAGCCGTTGCGACCATCCCGTTGAGCACGTGGCCGAGGCCCTGGTGGCCGAGGCAGACGCCGAGCACGGGGATCTCGCAGCTGCGCAGGATGTCCGAGCAGACGCCGAAGTCGTGCCAGCGTTCCGGGCGCCCCGGGCCGGGCGAGAGGACGACGGCGTCGAAGTCCCAGCGCGAGAGCGCGCGCCAGGAGACCATGTCGTTGTGGACCACGATTGGCTCCTCGCCGGAGACGGCCGCGAGCAGATGGAAGACGTTGTAGGTGTAGGAGTCGTAGTTGTCGACCAGCAGCGTGTTCATCGCGCGGCCTCCAGTCCCAGGCCGCGGGCGCTGCGTTCCAGCAGCGTCTGCACGATGCGCTCCACGTGCTCCCCGCGCTCGCCCTCGAGATCCCAGCGCGCGAGGTGCTTGAGGTAGTGCGCCAGTGGGCGCACGTCGAGTCGCTGCACCGTGAGCCGCAGGTAGCGCCGGTAGAGCTCCGACTGCACGACCGCGAAGCGATATTCCGGGTCGTCCGCGGGCCGACCGCCGTTGGCCCCGGCGGGGCGCGGGCTGCGTGCGCGCGCCCGCGCCAGATCCCAGCCGAGGCTCTCCCCGTCGTCGAGCAGCTTCGTCGTGTCGAACTCGATGCGCGGTGCGACCGGGTAGGGCAGGAAGTAGCCGAGTGCCACCTGCGCGGCCATCCGTTCGGGGAAGGGATGGTGCCGGCGCACGTCGCGGCGCCCCGCATCGGAGTCGATCTGCGCGTCGAGCCACTCGGTCAGCTCATCGATCAGCAGTCCCCCCTCGCTGGAGGCCATCGCGCGCTTCTGCCGGGCGACCATGCCGTTGAAGATGTCGTGCGTGGGGTGCTGCACGGCCGGGCTTCCATTTGCCGCCGGCAGCAGCTCGTCCATCAGCTTGCGTCTGCTGGTCACGTGCGAGACCCACTCCGTGCCGCACACCTGCATCGAGGTCATCTGCTCGAGGTCCGGCGCCGCCATCCAGTAGGCCAGTGCGCGCATGTGCTGAGTCGGCAGCCCATCGGCGCGCACGAGGGGGAACTCCTCGAAGTCCTTCAGGCCCGTCGCATAGATGACCACGCCGTCCTCGCGCCGGCGCAACCTGCCGTCGCGCAGGCCCGACCGCGTCAACTCGGCGGCCTCCTCGAGGAAATCCGACTCGAAGAAGACCCGATCGAAGGCGATGCCCAGGCGCGCGAGTGTCTTGCGCTGTCCGGAGATCACCCAGGCGCGCGTCTTGTACCAGAGCTCGAGCGCATCGCGTTCGCCGCTGAGCACGCGTTTGAGCAGCTCGTCCGCGGCGTCCCCCCGGAGCGTCAGCTCGCGGGTCAGCGAATCCTCGGGATAGTCGACCTCGGCGCCGCCAAACGAGGCGCCCGTCGCGACGTAGTCCGCGTAGCAGACGCCCACGAAGTGGTCGCTCTTTTCGTCGCCATCCAGCCACGCGTGCGCGTGACGGCCGCTGTTCATCACGCCCGCCATCGCCTCGCCCATGCTGCGCCCCGCATCGGAGATCAAGCTGCGTCGCTCGACCCGCGCGCCCGCCTGCGCGAGCGCCGCGGCGAGCGCGTTCCCGATCGCCAGGTTGCGCAGGTGCCCCACATGCAGCGCCTTCGTCGCATTCGCATCCCAGAACTGGACCGAGAAGCGCTGTCCCTGGGCGAGATCCGCGAGCGTCGCCTCGGCGCTGCCGCCGGCCTCCAGCGCGGCGCCGGTCGTCTCGATCCACGTATCGGTGAGACGCACCGTGACCCCGTCGCGACTGCGCAGCACCCGCTGCACCCACGGCTCGCGCTCGATCTGATCGAGCGCTGCCAGCGAGTCCGCATCCTCCTGCCACGCGGGCAGCCGCGGTACGAGTTTCAAATCGAAGCGCTTGTGGGGACGTCGCGGCGCCCGTGCCGCCCACGGTGCGCTCTCGCCATCCCGGGTCGGAATATCTTCGAAGTAGTCAAAGAGATTGGCAGTCATGGCGTGGCAAAGGCGATCGGTGGGAAACCTCGATTAGCCAATGCACCAGCCGGGGCTCGAACCCGGATCAACGGCGTTTAAGGCCGCCCCTTTAACCGATTAAGGTACTGGTGCCCTGCCAAGCCGAACGCCCGGCCTGCCACGACACCACTCCCTCAGAGGTGGTTCCGTGCAGCCGAATCTGTCCGGTGGAACATACCAGCTACCATGCCTGCATCGGACATTTAGAAGCGCTCGATCGGCCGTCTGGAAGGCGTCGCAATGCCTCGAAGTGGCTCTGCCAAGCCGAATCGGCAAGACGGAAACACAAGTCGGGTAGTGAACAGAAAGGGTGCCCGTGGTAGTGAAGAGAGAAACATTTTCGAGAACCTTCGGGAGAGAAACATGAGGGGCAAACAGCCCGCGTTGCGCGTGGCTGGATTGCGCGCAAGACTCCCTCCCGGCCCGCGGATGCCAAGCGCACTGCAGGCCGTCGGCTGGGCGGAGCGTCCACTGCCCTTCATGAGACGCTGTCACGAGCGTTACGGTGACATTTTCACCATGCGCATCCGTCACGCCGGCACCTGGGTGTTCCTCTGCGACCCGGAGGATGTCAAACGGGTCTTCACCGCGGACGGTGCGACGTTGGGTGTCGGCGAAGCGAACAGCCTTCTCGGGCCGATCCTCGGCTCGCGCTCGGTGATGCTGCTGGAAGAGCCCGAGCACATGGCGCATCGTCGGCGGATGCTGCCGTCGTTCCACGGCAAGCTGATGGAGCGCTACGCGGAGAGCACCACCGCGGTCACGCGTGAAGAGATCGAGCGCTGGCCGCTCGGCGAGCCGTTCGCGCTGTGGCCGCGCATGCAGGAGATCACGCTCGCGGTGATCATGCGCGCGGTCTTCGGGGAGCTCGACACCGATCATCTCCGGCGCCTGCAGCAGCAGCTGCGGGCGCTCACCGAATGGATGAACAACCCGCTGCGGCTAACCCTGCTGGCCGCCGTCGGTCCGCGCTCGATGGTGCGCAACCCCGCCTTTCGTGCGCTGATGGGCGCCGTCGAGGAGGCCGTGCTCGAGGAGGTCCACCGTCGCCGCGGCGGAGCTCGGGATGGCGGGGGCCGAGACGGAGACATCGTCGCGATGCTCGAGCGGGCGCATCGCGAGGACGGCTCACCCCTCAGCGAGCAGGAACTGCGCGACGAACTGATCACGCTGCTCGTCGACGGACCGACCTCGACCTCGCTCGCGTGGGTATTCGAGCGGCTCCTGCGCCACCCGGAGATGCTCGCGCGGCTGCGCGCCGAGGTCCGCGCGGGCGACGAGGAGCTCTACATGGACGCGGTGTTGAAGGAGACCCTGCGCCTCTGTCCGCCGGTGCCGATCGTCGTGCGACGTCTGCTGGAGCCGATGTCGCTCGGCGGCTACACCGTCCCCGCGGGCGCCACCGTCGCGCCCTGCGTCTACCTGGTGCACCGTCGTAGCGAGATCTACCCCCAGCCCGAGCGCTTTCTGCCGGAGCGCTTTCTCGAGCGCCCGGCGGGCACGTACACGTGGATCCCCTTCGGCGGGGGCGTGCGCCGCTGCCTGGCCGCGAGCTTTGCGCTGCTGGAGATGAAGCGGGTGCTGCAGACCGTGCTGCGCGAGGTCGAGCTGCGTCCCGTCGCGTGCCGCTCCGAGCGCGTGGCCAGGAGCTCGATCGCCTTCGTCCCCGATCGCCGCGCGCTCGCGATCGCCGTCCGCCGCTCTCCCGCGAAGGCCGCCGGGCCGCGGCCCCTCCCTGCGACGTGCGAGCCGAGCGGCTTGCCCGTGGGATGAGCGGGATGGAGTTGGGGATGCTGCCCGCGAGCGACGGCGTGACGCAAGCGGACTCCGGGACCGTCGAGACCGATCTGATCGTCGTCGGCGCCGGGGCCAAGGCCGCAGCGATTGCGACCAAGGTCCACGTGCTCAACAGTCTGGGCCTCGGCCCCGTGACACTGACGATCCTCGAGGCCGTCGAACCGGCCGCGTCGTGGTCGGGGCGCAACGGGATGACCTCGGGCGAGGAGCCGCTCGCGATCCCCCCGATCAAGGACGTCGGCTTTCCCTACCAGAGCTTTCAGATATTCGGCGACGCCGGCGACGCGATCGATCGCGCGATGCTGGCCTTCTCCTGGCAGCAGTACCTGATCGGCGAACGCGGCTACGCGCGCTGGGTGAACGCCGGCTCGCCCGCCGTGCAGCACCGCGACTACGGCAGATATCTCAGCTGGGTTCTCTCGCGTGCCACCGAAGGGGTCTGCCATGTACGCGCGCGGGTCACGCAGGTCTCGCTGCACCCGCAGATGGGACGGTGGATGGTCGACGTCGCGGGCTCCACCGGACAGCAGCGCTACAGCTGCGACGCGCTCACGCTCACCGGCCCCGGCGTGCACCGCACGCTGTCCCACGACCCCGAGATCGCGCCGCGGATCTTCCACTGCGACAGCCGCCGCAATGAGTTCGCGCGCATCCCGTCTGCCGCGAGCTCGGAGATCGCGATCATCGGCGGCGGCGAGAGCGCGCTCAGCTGCGTCGCGTTCCTGCGCGCCTTCCGGCCCAAGGCCAAACTCACGATCTACACGACCGGACTGCCGCTGAGCCGCGGCGAGAGCTTCCTGGAGAACCGCGTGTTCTCCAATCCCGACGACGTCGATTGGAGCTCGCTGAGCTTGCAGCTGCGTCGCGACTTCGTCAAACACTGCGATCGCGGGGTCTTCGACCCGCGCACGCTGGCCAATCTCGCCTACGACGAGAGCTGCCGCTTCGTTCTGGGGCGCGTCGCGCACGTCGCCGCGGCGGGCTCCGACGGCGGCGTATCGCTCGAGTACCTCGCGCCGGAGGGCCACGTGGGGGTCCGCCACGACTACGTCGTCAACTGCACCGGCTTCGATCTGCTCGAGCAGCTTCGCGCGCTCTTCCCGACGGCGGTGCGCGGCGAGATCGAACGCCGCGTCGGCGCGCTCTGGGATCGATCGCCGGAGGTCGAGGTGCCGATCGGACGGTTCCTCGAGCTGGAGGGCATGCGCCCGCGACTGCACATCCCGGGCCTCTCCGCGCTGAGCCAGGGCCCCGGTTTCGCCAATCTCGGCTGCCTCGGGCTGCTCGCCAATCGTGTGCTGCAGCCGTTCTTCCTCGAGGAGAACGAGCTCGGAAGCCCAGCAGATATCTGTCCCGCCGCGACAACGGAGGTTCTGTAGATGCCATCGCCCTCACGTCAGGCTCGCCGTGCTCAGGCTCGCGAAGCCCAGACCCGCCAATCACACGAACGGCGCGCGGGGCGCTCCGGCCGAGGATCCGGAGACCCGGGCTTCTTCAAGCGGGTTCCCACCGCGGGTTGGATCGCCGTGGGCGCGCTCGTGCTCGTTGTAGTCGCGGTCGTCGTCGTGGTCTCGCTGAGCTCGTCCTCCTCTGGTGACACTCCGACGCTCACCGGCTCCGGCTATCCCAACGGCGACCCGTCGAACAGCCGCTACACGGGCGGCCCGATCGACGCCGCCACGGTCGCCAAGCTTAAGGTGGCGTGGTCGCTGCCGCTGACCGCGAAAAGCCAGTACGGCAGCTACTCCTCCTCGCCGATCATCAGCGGCGGAGTGATCTACTCCGAGGATCTCGCCTCCAATGTGCAGGCGATCGACCTGAAGAGCGGCAAGGTTCTGTGGAGGAAGGCGCTCGAATCTCCCGATCAAGGGCCCAACGGACTGGTCGTGCAGGGAGGACGCGTCTACGCCGCGACCGCGACCTCCGCGTTCGCGCTCGACGAGCGGACCGGCAAAGAGCTGTGGTCGGTGGCGCTCGTGCGCAACGAACACGAGGGCATCGACATGGCGCCCGGCTATCACGACGGCATCGTCTACATATCGACGGTGCCCGGGAACAACAGCAAGTTCTACGGCGGCGGCGGCGTCGGGATCCTGTGGGCGCTGGAAGCGAAGACCGGCCGCAAGCTGTGGCATTTCGATACCGCGCCCGAAGACCTGTGGTCACCCGAAAACACCGCGATCAACTCCGGGGGAGGGGTTTGGTACTCGCCGGCATTTGACGAACACGGATCGATGTACATCGGCACCGCCAACCCCGCGCCGTTTCCCGGCACGAGCAAGTTCCCCTGGGGAGCGAGTCGGCCGGGACCGGATCTCTACACCGACTCGATCGTCAAGCTCAACGCCCGCACCGGCAAGCTGGAGTGGTACTACCAGTTGACCCCCCACGACCTCTATGACTGGGATCTGCAAGACCCGCCGATCCTCGCGAACGTCGGCGGGCGTCAAGTGGTGATCGGGGCCGGCAAGTCGGGCTTCGTGGTCGCGCTCGACGCGGCCACCGGCAAGCTCCTGTGGAAACGCGCGGTCGGCATCCACAACGGTCACACCCAGGACTCCGTGTACGCGATGAAACACGAATACTCGAAGCTGCACCTGCCCGAGACCGTCTATCCCGGCCTGCTCGGCGGCGTGATCGCGCCGATGGCGACCAACGGATCGACCGTGTTCGTGCCCGTCGTCGACCACTCCGTTACGTTCTCCAATCAGAGCGAACCTCAGGAATCCGGTCCCCTGCGCGGTGAGCTGGTTGCGCTCAACGTCGCCACCGGCGCGATCGAGTGGGATTACAAGTTCTTCCCCTCCGCGCTCTTCGGCGCCGCGACCGCGGTCAACAATGTCGTGTTCGCGACGACCTTCGAAGGCAAGGCGTTTGCGCTCAAGGCGAGCAACGGCGAACTCGTCTGGGAAGAGCAGCTGCCGGCCGGCACCAACAGCGGCGTGAGCGTCAGTGGCGACACCGTGATTGCCCCGGCCGGGGTGCCGGTAGCCTCCGGGCAGAGCCCCGCGCTGGTCGCCTACCGGCTCGACAAATAAGGTGCGCCACCACATGCGAGGGTGCTCGCGGCCGCATGGGTGCTCGCGGCCGCACGGACGCGATGACCGCTAGATGCCGAGGAACTGCGCTAGAAGGGCACGGTGAGGCCGCTAGGGCAGGGTGAGCGCGGTGCCCTCCGCGGCGACGCTCACCGCGGGGCGCTCGCCGCCGCCCAAGCGCCGCGTCAGGCCGTCGAGCGCCTCGTCGGTGCGGTCGGGGCGATGGTGAAAGAGGACAACCGCTCGCGCGCCGGCGCGCCGCGCGAGCGCCACCGCGTAGTCGCCGACGGCGTGCCCGAAGCTCGCTTCCGCGGCGAGCTCCTCGGGAAACAGCTGCGCGTCGTGGATCAGCACGTCGGCATCGCGCGCCAGCTCGAGCGCGGCGGGGTGATACTCGCCGAACCCGTCCTCGCCCGCGCCGAACACGGTCGGGCAGTGGTCGGGCAGGTAGGCCAGCGTCGCGTGCCCGTCGCTGACGCGGTACCCGAACGTGCGACCCCCCTTGTGCGGGATCTCGCGCGCGAGCACCGAGAAACCCTCGATCACCCGCTCGCCGGGCGCAACCGTCCCAAACGTCCACTCGCCGCGCAGCTCGGTCGGCTCGATCGGAAAATACGGCGGCGACATCACCTGCGCGAGCACCGCCGCCGCGTGCTCCCCGCTCGGCTGCTCGGGCAGCAGCACCGAGACGCGCGCGTCCTCGCGGTCGCCGGCCGCGAAGAACGGCAGTCCGAGGATGTGATCCCAGTGCAGGTGCGTCAGCAGGATCGTGCCATCGAACGGCGCTCCCGCGAGCACGCGCGAGGCGGCTTGCAGTCCCGCGCCGGCGTCGAGGATCAGCGCGGGTCGCTGCGCGCCGTCATGCGTCAAGGCCACGCACGAGGTGTGGCCGCCGTAGCGCACGAACTCGAGGCCCGGCGCCGGGGTCGATCCCCGCACGCCGCAGAGATGGACCCGCAACCAGCTAGCTCCGGCTCTGATGCTCGCGGCGGTGGCCGTGGGAGAGCTCGCGCAGCTCGCCGCGGTCCAGCTGCGCCGCCTGCACCGCGGCGACGCGGCACGGGGTGACCGCGATCAGCGTCGAAGTCCGACCGCCGTCCTCCAGATGGGCGCGCTCGCCGAGCAGCGCACCCGGCCCGTACTCCGCCAGTCGCTCCCCGTCGTGCTCGACGCGCAGCACGCCGTCGAGCAGCAGGAAGACCTCGGTCCCCGCTTCGCCCTGCTCGACCAGCTTCGCTCCCGCCTTGACCTTGCGGATCGACGGCTTCGCGCCACCCCGCATCACCTGCGCGGAGAGCCGGCGCTCCAGCGCGGTCTCGACGGCGGTCACGAGCGCCTGCGAGTCGGTGTCGCCCCACGGCGTGTGGCGGCCAAAGGAGTAGCGGTACCAATCCTTGAAGTCCGCCAGGCCCGACTTGTGTGAGAGCGCGCCCGCCGCGTCGTAGATCCAGTGCCGCGGGAAGCGGCTCGCACCGGTCAGCGCACCCTTGACCTTGCCGTCGGCGTGAATCGTGAGCGACAGCGTCGTCCACACCAGCGGCGCCTGCCACTGCACGAACGGACGGCGGCGCACGCGGCGCGGTGCCGGCACCCCGGTGCGCCCGCCGGCCGTCTGCGTGAACTTGACCCAACCCGCGCCGCGCTCCGGCGGACGGGCGATGTCGGGCAGCCCGACCGCCTCGAACGTGCGCGTCAGCGGACCGACCTTCACCGAGGTGCTGCCCATCAGGCCGCCGCCCTCGTAGCCGCAGTCGACGATCTTCCCCGCGTCGTCGACCTCGATCCACGCGTCGAGGATGTTCGCGAAGCGGAAGCGGTCTTCCGCGCAGAGCTTCTGCACGTCCTCGAGCACCTCCGGCGGCGGTTCGTCGTAGTGCGCGAGACCCGCCTCGAAGGCCAGGCGCGTGGAGCCTTCGACGGCCTCGGAGGGAATCCAGGAGAGCGAGGTGATTGAGCTCCGGTGGCGCATCGCGACATTATGTGCCACGGCCGCCCGCTGTGCGCGGTGACCAGGGCTGGGTGCGAACGCTGCCGGCGCTTGCACGGAGGCCTATGCTGGCGCCCATGAGCCACGACGCGCTGGTCGTCGGATCCGGCCCCAACGGGCTCGCGGCCGCGATCACGCTCGCGCAAGCGGGACAGCGCGTGCTGGTGCTGGAGGCCGCTACGCGCGCGGGCGGCGCGGTTGCCACCGAAGAGCTCACGCTCCCGGGGTTCCACCACGACACCTACTCCGCGGTCTACCCCGCCGCCGTCGCCTCGCCGGTGTTCGCGCGGATGCCGCTGGAGCGCCACGGTCTGCGCTGGGTCCACCCCGCGGCGTGCCTCGCGCATCCGCTCCCCGACCGGAGCGCGGTCGCGCTGTACCGCGATCTCGACCGCACCGCCGCGAGCCTCGAGTGCGTCCACCCCAGGGACGGCGAGCGCTGGCGCGCCTTCGCGACGCCCTTCCTGCGCCACTTCGACGCGCTGCGCGCCACGATGCTCGGCGGCTTCCCGCCGGTCGCGGGCTCGCTGCGGCTGGCCGCCGGGATCGGACCCCGGGGCACGCTCGGCTTCACGCGGCTGCTCGCGAGCTCGGCGCAAGCGCTCGCGAGCAAACTGTTCGCCGGCGAGGGCTCGCGCGCGTGGCTCTACGGCTCGGCGATGCACTCCGACGTGCCACCCACCGGCCGCGGCAGCGCGATCGCCGCGGCCTACATGAACCTGCTCGGTCACGGCGCCGGCTGGCCGAGCCCCGAGGGCGGCGCCGGCAGGCTCGCCGACGCGCTGGTGTCCTATCTGCGCGAGCTCGGCGGCGAGGTTCGCACCGGTGCGACCGTCACGCGCGTGGTCGCCGAGCGCGGCCGCGTCGTCGGCGTGCGGCTCGCGGACGGCGAGCGGCTCACCGCTGCGCTGGTGATCGCCGACGTGATGCCCGGCGCGCTCGCCGCGCTTGCCGGCGAGGCGCTGCCGGCGCGCTACGCGCGCGCGCTGCGCCGCTACCGCTACGGCCCGGCGACGCTCAAGGTCGACTGGGCGCTGGACCGCGCGATCCCCTGGAGCGCGCCGGAGGCGCGCGAGGCGGGTACCGTGCACGTGTGTGGCTCCGCCGCGGAGGTGCTGCAGGCGACCGCCGCGGTCGCGGCCGGCGGCTTGCCCGAGCGCCCCTTCATGCTGCTCGGTCAGCAGTCGCTCGCCGATCCCACGCGCGCGCCCGCCGGACAACACACCGCGTGGGCCTACGCCCACGGCCCGCACACCGTCGACTGGGAGCGCGAACGCGAGCGTCACGTGGAGCGCATGGAGGCCCAGGTGGAGCGCTTCGCGCCCGGCTTTCGCGAGCGGATCCTCGCGCGTCACGTGCTCGGCCCCGCCGACCTGCAGCGCCGCAACGCGAACCTCGTCGGCGGAGACGTCGGCGGCGGCAGCTACACACTCCCGCAGGTGATCTTCCGGCCCGTCCCCTCGCTCACGCCCTACCGCACGCCGCTGCGCGGCCTCTACCTCGGCAGCGCCGCCGCCTTCCCGGGGGGCGCCGTGCACGGCGTACCGGGCCACGCCGCCGCGCGCCTCGCGCTGACCGAGGCCCGCGTCGTGGCGACCATCGGGCGTCGCTGACCGAGGCCCGCGTCGTGGCGACCATCGGGCGTCGCTGACCGAGGCCCGCGTCGTGGCGACCATCGGGCGTCGCTGACCGAGGCCCGCGTCGTGGCGACTATCCGGCGTCGCTAAGTGTCCACACGGGCAGCTTTGCGACGCGTCCGCGGATCTCGAGTTCGCCCACCAGCACGAGGTGCTCGGGTGGGTTCTGCATGCGTTCGCGGGTGGAGTGCGCGACGAACAGCATGTGCCCGCTGCCCTTCGTCATGCCCTCCAGGCGCGAGGCGGTGTTGGTGGTGTCGCCGAGCGCGGTGTACTCCACGCGCTGCTCGGAGCCGATATTGCCGGCCATCACGCTGCCGCTGTTGACGCCGACGCCCATCGCGAACGTGTGGTCGTGGCCCTGCTCGGCCAGCCACGCGTTGAAGCGCTGCAGGCGCGGTCCGATCATCTCGCGCGCCGCCCTCAGCGCGCGGTCGGCGTGGTCGGGCTGCTCCAGCGGCGCGCCGAACACCGCCATGATGCCGTCGCCCATGTACGCGATTAGCGTGCCGCCGGCGCTCATGATCGCCTCGGTCATCTCGTTGAGGTAACAGTTGACGACCTCGATCACGCGCTCCGCGGGCTGTTTCTCGGAGAAGCTCGTGAAGCCGCGCAGGTCGGAGAACAGGACCGTGCAGTCGCGCTCCACCGCGCCCAGCCGGAGGTTCTCGTCGGTACGCGCCAGCACCTGATCGACGACGTCCGCGGGGACGAAACGCGCGAAGAGCGTGCGCACGCGCTCGCGCTCGAGCGCGGTGAGTATGTAGAGCACCGCGAGCGTGCCCAGCGTCCCCAGCGCGAGTGCCAGCAACGGGTAGACGAAGCTCACGATCAGGCCCCTGTCGAAAGCGACCTGCACCGCGATCGTGAATACGACCGCGAGCGCGAGCGCCGACAGCAGCGAGCGTCGCGGGCGCAACCGCAGACTGCCCAGCGGAACCACCGCGCCCAGCAAGGCGATCAGCAGCACGTCCAACCAGCCGGGAGCGTTGCGCAGGGGTACTCCGCGCAGCAGGGTCGCCGCAGCGTTTGCCCAGATTTCCGGGCCCGGCATGTCCACACTTCCTGTGGTCGAGGTCGCGTGCAGATCCTGCAAGATCGGCGAGGCCGCCCCGACGATCACCAGCTTGCCGGCAAACATTCCCGCCGGAAATTCGCCGCGCAGCACCTTCGTGTACGAAATCCATTTGAAGGTTTCCGGCGGCCCGAGAAAATCGATCGGCAGCGACCCGTTTTCGAACGTGGACCGGGCGATCCCGTGTCCACTCATAAGTTCCGCCGCCACCACCGGAAAGCTGCCCAACCCGTTATAGGAGCGTTCCAAGCGCCTGATCGTGCCATCGGAGTCGAGCGTCAGTCTCACCGCCGCCGCGCGCGCTCCGAGTTCGCGCAAGATCGACCCCCCACCGAAGATCGGCGTTTCGCCGTTAGGGTTGGCATTCACCGTGGCGAGCACCACTTTGCCGTGCGCTCGACCGACGGCTTCGATCAGGTCATTGTCGTCGCGTGGATCGGTTTGCTGGATGAATTCCATGTCCATCGCAATCACCTTCGCGCCACCCCGCCGCAGTTGGTCGAGCACCCCGGCATCCAAGCGACGCGGCAGCGGCGATCTCGCGTCGTCACCGTGTTCGCGTAGTTCCTGTTCCGCGGCCGGGTCGATCGCCACGAACACGATGTCCGCCGGAGGATGCTCAGGTCCACGGACCGAGAAGCGCGCGTTGATGGTTTGCAGTTCGCTGCGCCTGAGCAGGTGAGTGGCCGCTCCGAGGAGACTCACGCCCACCGCGAGCAACGCCACCGCAAGCAACGCCACAGCCTTTCGCCGCTCGGTGCGCGTCCTACCCATTTGATCGTCTCGCTCTCAGCACGCGCAGCCGTCCCTTGGCGCGCCGATGCTAGCCGAAGGTGGTGGCACCCGCCGCCCCCGATTTCCGCCGCGCGCTCGCGCGAGCGGAGTTATCGGCGAGTATGCCGGTGCATCGGTAAAGTGCGTGCGTCGGCGGAGCGGCCCTGGGACGGGGTATTCACAGTTGAGTTCAGTGACGAGCATCGATTTGGACGGTCGCGGCCTGCGGTTGCGTTGGCTTTTGCTCGCACTGCTCCTCGCCTTACTCGTGTTCCCCGTGCACGCCGTCGCCGCCGCGCCGGGTTCGCTCTCGCAGCTGGCCTCGCCGTCGAACTGCATCGGCGAGGTCGCCGAAGAAAATGCGCAATGCGGCACCAAGGTGCCCTACGGCCTGAGCTTCGCCTACGAGCTGCAGGTCAGCCCCGACGGCGCCAGCGCGTACTCCGTTGCCGTCAACGGCGATCTGATCGAGTACTCGCGCAACCCCGCAAGCGGCGCCCTGAGCGTGATCGGCTGCTTCAGCTCCCTGGCGAAAACCGAACCCGCGTGCGCCGCGCAGAACGCCGAAATGGCCGTCAGCGCCATCGAACATCCCGCCGCGCTCGCCATCAGCCCCGATGGCGCCAACGTCTACGTGGTCACGCAGACCCCCGACAACGTCGTCGAGTTCAGTCGCAACGCCGAAACTGGGCTGCTCACCAAAATTGGCTGCATCGCGCACGAAGCGACCTCCACCGAATGTGCGACCGCCGGCGCCAAGGGCCTGAATCTCCCCTACGGGATCGCCGTCAGTCCCGACGGAGCGAACGTCTACGTGACCGGATTCGCCGACGACGCCGTCGCCGAGTTCAAGCGCGAAGCCAGGAGCGGCCAGCTCACCCAGCTCGCCTCGCCGAACGACTGCATCAGCGAAACCGCGGCCAGCGAATGCGGGACGACCACCGGTGTGATCGGCCTCAAGGAAGCCATCGGCATCGCCGTCAGTCCCGACGGCAAAGACCTCTACGTCGCGGCCGGCGCCCGAGAACTCGAAGGCGACGTCGCCGCCCTCGAACGCGGTGCCGAAGGGGCGCTCAAAGAGCTGCCCGGCACAGCGGCCTGCATCAGCGAAAAAGTCGCCGGCTGCGCGGCCGCCGAACACCTCAAGGGCTCCGAAGACCTCGTCGTCAGTCCCGACGGCAAGAACGTCTACGCCACCTCCACCAAAACCAAAGCCCTGATCGAGTTGGGACGCGATGAATCCGGGGCGCTCAAACAGCTCCCCGCGCCTCACGAGTGCGTCAGCGCCGAAGCGCTGCCCGGCTGCGAACAGGCCAAAGCGCTCGTCGGAACCGTCGGTGTCGCGATCAGTCCCGACGGCCAGAACGTCTACACCGCCAGCGCCGGCGAAAACGCCGTCGCCGTGTTCGACCGCGGCGCCGAAGGCTCGCTCACGCAGCCCGCCGAAGATCCATGTGTCACCAGGGAACCCGCCGGCTGCGAACCGCCATCCGCGAACGGGCTCGTCGGTCTCAAATACGCGCGCCGCCTCACCGTCAGCCCCGACGGCGCGAACGTGTACGTCGCCTCGCAGGAAGATCACGCCATCGCCGAGCTCGCGCGCGCCGGTGCCGCCCCGGTCCAGCCCAAAGGCGAAGCCAAAGCCTCGATCTTCGTCGCGCCGATCGCCCCCGCCGCGCCCGTCATCCCGCCGCCCGTGCTCGCCCGCAGCGGCAACGTCGCGCCGATCTCCGGTGCCGTGCTCGTGCGGCTACCCGGAGCCAAATCGTTCGTCGCGCTGTCCAGTCTCGAGCAGATCCCATTTGGAACCACCATCGAAGCCACGCACGGCGCCGTCAGCGTCACCACCGCGCTCCCCAGCGGTGGCACACAGACCGGCGAATTCTTCGACGGCGAGTTCATCCTCCGGCAAGGACGCAACGGCGTCGTCGTAGCCGAACTCACCGGCGGGAACTTCGCCGTCTGCCCCACCGCGCGCGAGCGCAGCCACATTGCGCGCGCTAACCGCGCCGGCGCGCGAGTGGCGACGTCGGGTAGCCACGTCGTACGCAAGCTCTGGGCCAACGCGCACGGCAAATTCTCCACCAAGGGCAACTACGCCGCCGGCGCCGTGCAGGGCACCGAATGGCTGACCGAGGATCTCTGCGACGGCACCCTGATCCGCGTGACGCGCGACAAGGTCAAGGTCACGAACCTCGTCAATCACCGTCACGTCGAGGTCAAGACCGGGCACAAATACGTAGCGAAGGCGCCCTGACTGATGCGCGCTGCTCGCGCGCGCGCTGCGATCAATCGTCGACTAGTCGCAGTTGCCGCCCGTACGGGCCGCGACCCGTGAGGCACATCGCGCCGCAGCGCGCCGCCAGCTCCAGCGCCGCCGGCACCGACATGCCCGCGCCCAGGCCGTAGGTCAGGCCCGCCGCAAACGAGTCCCCGCAGCCATACGCGTCCACGATCGCCCCCCGGGGTCGACTCGCCGCCCACGTGCCCCGCTCGCCCGAGCGATGCCGATAAGAACCGCCCCGCGCGCCGTCCGTCCAGACGATCAGCTCCGCCTCCCGCTGCACGTCGCTCGCCTCCTCGCGCTCGATCGCGTCGTCCGCGCTCAGCACCAGCGCATCCAGCGGCACCCCATAACCCAGCGCGTCAACCGCCCGTGGGCTGGCCACGACGACGCGCGCCGCTCGCGCCGCTCGCAACGCGCCGCGGTCGCCGGCCGTGAAGTAGACCGCGTCCATCTCACCGAGTGCGCTCCACGGTAGCTGCGCGTCCTCGCCGCGCGGCTCCAGGCGTGCGCCGAAGGTCGTGATCGTGCGCTCGCCCGCGTCATCCACGAGCGTCACCGCGCGTCTGGTCGGCTCGGTGCGCGAGGCCGCCCGCACCTGGATACCCAGCTCCCACAGGCGGGTCATCGATCGGCGGCCCTGCTCGTCCTCGCCCAGCGCCGTGAACAGCGACGCCGTTCCAGCCAGACGCGCGAGCTGCGCCGCCGCCACCGCGCCGCCACCCGCCGGCTCCTCGAAGGGCTCGCGCGCGTGCAGCACCTCACCCGCGCGCGGGACATGCCGCACACGCGCAAACTGCACCCACTCCACGTGCCCCACCACCGCGACTCTCGGCTGCCTCGCCGTCATCGCCGCGCAGTCTCACACAATGCTTGCGCGGCGGGGCACGGACGGCCCGCCCCCGCACGCGTCGTGCCCACGCTCACCCGCGCGGATGCGCCCCATCTATGCCCGGCTGCGCCGCGTGAGCTCCTTGACCAGTGCCTTGACCGAGCGCTCCAGCTGCTCGATGCTCGCGCTCTCCACACGCTGCACGCCGACCGCGCGGTTCAGCCACGCGTTGATCTCGCGGTGACTGCCCCCACCTCGGCGCTGCAGGTCGGCGACCAAGCGGCTGCGCTCCTCACGCAAGCTCTGGCGGCGCTCGAACGCCGCCCGCGGCGGCGGCTCGCCCGTTGGCGATCGGACCTGTGCAGTGGCCGGCGTCTGGTCCTGCGCGGCCACCGCCTTCGGCGCAGGACCGAACAGCGTCATCTGCGGCGCGAACTCCGCGCTCAGCGGGACGAACTCCAGCGCCGGCGAAGGCTCGCTCGCACGGCGCTCGGGCGGCTCCTCCAGTTCCTCGCTCGGCTCACGCTCGCGCAGCGCGTGGCGCAGCTCGCTCTCGACCTCGCCCGCGTGTCGGCGCAGCAGCGGGTCCGCCGGCAGGTACACCCAGCTCGGCTCCGGTGCTCGGCCGGGCAGCGTGCGCACGAAGCGCCCCACAATCTGGCGGAAGATCAGCGGCGTCTTCGCCGCCGTCGCGTACACCCCGACGCGCAGGCGCGGGATGTCCACCCCCTCCGAGACCATGTTCACCGCCACGATCCACGGCTCGCGCGAGCCCCGAAAGTCCGCCAGCTTGCGCGCCGCGCGCGCCTCCGTGTGCAGCACCACCACCGGCGCTTTGCCCGTCGCCTCTCCGAGCAGCTTCGCGATCCGTCGCGCGTGCGTCCCGTCCGCCGCGACGACCAGGCCGCCCGCGTCGCGCTGGCCCTCCGCCCGCAGCGCGCTCAGCTTCGCGTCCGCCTCGCGCAGGATCCGCGGCAGCCCGTCCGGTAGCTCCGTCGAGATCGCCGTGCGGTAGCGCCGCGCCGCCTCCCGCGCGGTGAGCACCGTCTCGAAGGACGACTCGATCACATCATCGCCGCTGCGCCACGAGAGGGTTCCGTCGAAGGTCACGAACGCCACCGGGCGGCAGATCCCGTCCGCCACCGCCTCCGCGTAGGTGTAGGAGACGTCCGGCACCGCCAACCCCTCCGAGTCGTAGCGCACGCCCGGGATCGGTGTCGCGTCCGAGCGAAACGGAGTTCCCGATAGCAGCAGCCAGCGCGGCGCCGCCGCGAAGGCGCGCTGAAAGGACTCTCCCCACGCGAGCTCCTCCCCGAGATGGTGCGCCTCGTCGACCACCACCAGCATGTCCCGCGAGGCCTCCGCCGCCCACGCGCGCGGGTCGCTGGCGATGCGCGCGTACGTCACCGCCACCCCGTGGAAGTCGCGCGGTGGGCGCGCGCCCACCGCGTCGGGCTCGAGCTGCACGCCGAGCGCCGCCGCCGCCGCGGCCCACTGGCGGGTCAGCGGTGTCGTCGGGCAGAGCACCGCCACCCGCGCGATCTCGCCGCGCGCCAGCAGCTCCTTGGCGAGCTCCAGCGCGGGACGCGTCTTGCCGGCTCCCGGCGCCGCCGAGACCAGGAACGGTCCCTCTCGCCAGTCCGCGAGTCGCGCGAGCGCCGCGCGCTGCCATCCGCGCAGCGACGTCGGGCCGGATACGGTGCTCTGCGGTGATGTCGGTGCGAGTAGCGGCAAAGAGTCCGGCATCCTCCGCTACGCGACGGACGGATCGAGGAGGAGCGCGAGGAGGAGCGCGAGAAGGAGTGCGCGGAGGAGGGCGAGGTGGAGTGTCGCTGCGGCGACCCCGCCGCGCGCGCGTGTGCCCGTGCGGGCGCGCGGCGGGGTGGCATCGCGTTTCATCCCCGTCGACGCCTATCGTGGGCGCATGTCCTTTCACGCCTCGATCGCCTCCGGGGAGGCCGTGCTGCGCTTCCCCTACGACGAGCGCCTGCGCCAGTTGCTGCGCGCGATCCCGGGACGGCGCTGGGATCCCGTCAGCCGCGCGTGGTGCCTGCCCCTCGATCCCGAGGGCGCCGAGGCGCTGGCCCGCCTGCTTGCGAGCCTCCCCGGCGAGCTCGATGTCAGCGATCAGCTCACGCGCACGCTGGCGCGGCGGCGCGCACGGCGGCGCGCAGACGAGTGCCTGCTCGACCTCGCGCGCCCCGACGGCGAGTGGTGGCTGAGCTTCGCCACCGATGCCGCTCCCGAGCTCGTGGCGGCGCTGCTCGAGCACCCCGATGGCTACAGCCTCCCCGCGATCGGCCGCGCGCTGATCCCGCTCGACGAGCGCGCCGCGCAGCTGGTGGCAGCGCTCGAGGCGCAGGGCCAGCGGCTGCGATTGACGGAGATCGCGCGCCGCGGGCTGCGCTCGCTGCGCGAGCAGGCCGGCGGCGAGGATCTGCAGCCGCGCCACGACACGCTCTCGCCGGCGGGTGCTCACGGCAGCGACCACGACGTCGAGCTGCGCCGTGACCGCCGCGGGGCGCATTGGATTCTGCTGGCCGCCGCGCACGCGCCGCTCGCGCGCGTGCTCGCGGGGCGCGCGGGCCTGCGCGCGGCGGGGGGCCCCGAAGAGACCTTCGCGCTGGCGGCGGTCGAGCCCGACGCCGCGCAGATCGGCGAGCTGATCGACCACCTGGAGCCCGCGAGCGTGGAACCGCGAGTCACGGAGTGGCTGCGGCGCGCCACCGAGTGGCGCGGCACGATCGAGGTCGCCGGGCCGCGCGAGGAGCCCGTCTTCCTGTTGCTCGGAGATACCGCGCGGCTGCCCGCGGAGCTGCGCGAGTACGCCGCGAATGCGCCCGGCGGGGTCACCGTCCCGCTGACGCTCGAGCTCTGGCAGTTGATGGACGGTCAGCTGCGAGGCTGGCTGAGCCCCGCGGCCAAGCGCTGTGTGGCCGCGCTGCGCGACGGACTGCCAGCGCCGCCCGCGGTGCTCGAGCTCTCGCCGGTTCACGACGACCCGACCTTCGTGCTCGCGCCCGGCCACGAGCCCGCGCAGCTGGACGCGTTCGCGGCGCTGCGCGGCGTGCTGCCCAACAAGCCCCGCCGCGGCGCGCGACAGGAGCACGCGCGGCTGCCCGCGATCCGCGCCGATCCGTTCTGCGTCCCCGAGCTCGACGATTTTCTCGCCGCGCACGGAACCTGGGTCGCTCCGGACGCGCTGGCGCTGTTGCAGGACGTCCGCGAGCAGCACGCGCGCGCCGCCGGCCTCGTCGAGCTCTCCGCCGCGACCGATGCGCCGCTGGAGGTGCCGGGTCTCGGCGGCGAGCTCAAGCCGTTTCAGCGCGCCGGGGTCAGCTATCTGCTCAGCCAGCGCCGCGCCTTCCTCGCCGACGAGCAGGGTCTGGGCAAGACGATCGAGGCGCTCGCCGCGCTGGAGGCCGATGGCGCCTATCCGGCGGTCGTGGTCTGTCCCGCGAGCCTCAAGCTCAACTGGCTGCGCGAGCTCGAGCACTGGCTGCCCGGTCGCAGCGCTCGCGCCCTCGCGGGGACGGGAGCGATCGAGCAGCTCCCACCCGCCGACGTCACGGTCGTCAACTACGACATCCTCTCCGCGCGTCTGGACGAGCTGCGCGCGCTGGCGCCGCGCGCGCTCGTGCTCGACGAGTCCCACTACTGCAAGAACGCCGCCGCGAAGCGCACGCAGGCCGCCCAGCGGCTCGCCGGTGCCGTGCCACGCGACGGGCTCGTGTTCGCGCTCACCGGGACGCCGGTGATGAACCGCCCGCCCGAGCTGATCGCGCAGCTGCGGATCATCGGTCGACTCGGCGACTTCGGCTCCGGTGCGCAGTTCGGTCGGCGCTTTCGCGGTCCCGACGCGCACCTGCGGCTGCACTGGCATCTGCGCGCGCGCTGCTTCGCGCGGCGTCTGAAGGCCGACGTCCTGCCGCAGCTGCCCGCCAAGACCCGCGCGGTGGTGCCGGTGGAGCTCGACAACGAGCCCGAGTACCGCCTCGCCGAGCGCGACGTCGTCGCGTGGCTGCAGAGCCAGCCGCTGGACCTGAGCGAGCTCGACGCGAAAGTCGCCGCGGCGCTACGCGCTGAGCGTCTGGTGCGCTTGAACGCGCTCAAGCTGCTCGCCGCGCGGGGGAAGCTGCACGCGGCGCTCGCGTGGATCCACGACTTCCGCAGCTCCGGCGAGCGCCTGGTCGTGTTCGCGCGCCACCGCGAGATCCAGCGCGCCGTGCTGGAGCGCTTTCCCGACGCGCTGCATATTCTCGGCGAAGACAGCCACGCCGAGCGCGACGCCTCGCTGCAGGCCTTCCAAGCACCCGACCGCGATGAGAACCAGCTGATCATCTGCTCGATCGAGGTCGCCGGGCAGGGTCTGACGTTGACGCGCTCCTCCAACGTCGCGTTCCTCGAGCTCGATTGGACGCCGGCCAAGCACGACCAGGCCGAGGATCGCTGTCACCGCATCGGCCAGCAGGATGCCGTCAACATCTCCTATCTGCTCGCCGCGGACACGATCGACGAGACGATCGCGACGCTGCTCGAGCGCAAGCGGGCGGTGATCGGTGCCGTCACCGACGGGCGCGAGGAGGACGAGGAGGCGGTGCTCGACGCGCTCGTGCGCGAGCTGCGCGGCACCCCCTATCGACACCTGCGCGTCGCGGCTTAGCGCTCAGGCTTGGCGATCGCGCGCCCGGCGGCCTCGCGGCCGATGAACGGCGTGAGGACGATGTAGCTGACGTGGTCCGCGAGCTCGGGCAGGCGGCGCGTGTGGCCGCGGAGGATGTAGTCGTGGAGCAGCTCGAAGACGCCTCCGACGATCACCTCGGTGATGACCGGTGTCGACTGGCGCGTGGGCGCGCCTTCGCCGATGTCGAGATCGAGCAGTTGCGCGTAGGACGCGTTGGCCTCGTCGACGCGGCCCGCGACGTGCGGGTAGGCGATCAGGATGTCCACGCACGCGAGGTGCGCGAGGGCGGGCTCGGAGGCGAGGAACTCCAGCAGCGCGAGCGATCCCGCGCGGACCGCCAGAATCCAGTCGCTCTGCGTCGCCAGCGCGCGGTCCACCGCGGCTTTGGCCCTCGAGTGCCCCACCTCGTAGGTCGCGAGGAACGCGTCCTCCTTGTTTTCGAAGTGGCTGTAGAACGTCTGCAGCGAGACGGCCGCCGCGGCAGCGATGTCCTCGAGACTGAGCGCCTGGTAGCCGCCGCTGGCGGTGAGCCGCGCGATCGCGTCGAAGATCCGCTCGCGCTGGTTGAAGATCACGAAGCCGCGCGGGAGGTTGTGCTCGCCGCGCGGCAAGCCCCGCGTGCGCCAGGGGGTGGGGGGATGAAAGCTGCCCGGCGCGCGGCCGCCCTCCAGCCGGCGCGGTTTGCGCACCGGTGGCCGCCGCGGAACGCTGGGCGGCGAGGGGTAGAAGCTCGCGATCCACGCCATCAAGTCGGGGACCACGCGCATCAGCTCGAGCTTCAGCGACTTGCTCGAGCGCTCCGCGCGCACGCGCGAGTAGATGATCTTGCGCAGCGCGCCGACGATCGCGCGCGCCACCGGGTCGGGAATCGTGCCGGCCCCCGGCGACTGCTCGAATCCGCGGCTGATAAAGCGCTCGAAACGTGCCGCCCCGTCGGCCCAGCGCTCGACGCCCACCGCGCCCGAGGCGCCCATCTCGACGCAGATCAGCCGCGCCGCGTCGGGCCGTTCGGCGATCGCGGCGAACAGCGCGCGGATCATCGCCTCGAGCTGCTCGAGCCATCCCTCCGTCGAGGCGTACACGCCGAGCAGCCGCTGCACCTCGCTCTCGACGACCGCGTCGTAGGTCGCCAGCAGGCAGTCCTCCTTGTTGTCGAAGTGCTCGTAGAAGGTGCGGCGCGAGATGCCCGCGCGCGCGACGAGATCGGAGATCGTGGTCGCCACGACACCGCGCTCGTTGACCGCCTGCACCATCGCCTCGAGCAGCCGTTCGCGCTGGTGGGCCGCGACCTGGGCGCGCGGCAACGCCTGGGGACCGCGCGGAAGCCCCTTCGGGCCGTCTTCGTTGCCGCGTCCCGCGCTCCCGTTACGCGACGCCGCGGCCGGCTTGGAGCGGGTGCCGCCGGGGGGCTCCGAGCCATCGACGTCCGCTGGGCGCGCGCGCCCGCGTTTGCGAGTACTGCCTTTCTCCCGCTCTCCCTCTGGCATTGGGGCTACCTTAGTTGACCTCGTTGGGCATGCCAATGCGCCTGATCGTCGTGGCCGAGAGGCGCTACTTTCTCGCTTGATGTTGACAGGATGAGTAAAACATGATTTATATGTGCTTACAGCTAGATCTTCAAGGGTAGTCCGCCACATATCGAGGCGGGATCCGTTTGAAGAGCACAAGGCAATGGGAGCCTGGGAATGGGTCAAAAAAAATTCGGCGGGATGTCAGGGGAGGAGGCGGATGGTGGACTCCGCGTACGCTTTACGGCGGGGAGAGTTCTGTAGGCGGCGTACTATTAGCTGGGACGTTGCGGACCACGGGGAAGTAGCCAATTGGCCCATCGGGCCAACGGCAGGGGTAGGGAGGTCAGATCATCATGAGAGTGTTCGTCTGCGAGGAGCGGCGCATGCTCCGGGCTTTGCACGCCCGGTGGCCCTATCGCCGCTCGCACTGCCGGCACGACCTGCACTGGCTGGTGCGCGTGCGCCCGGTCAGATGCTGGTGCGCCCAAAGTCGCGCGCATCCAATTCGGACGTTGCCCGCCGCCAGCCGGCGGCCGCCACGCTGAGAGGGGTGTGCCACTAGAAGGAGTCGCCGCGCGAATCAAAGGGAGTTGCCGCGCGAATCCCAACGGAGGCCGCGGTGGCGCTAGGATCGCAGCAGATGGCCGTCGAGCACCAACCGAGCGGTTCCCGGCTGGCGACCGCAGCGGCGACGCCGGAGCAGGACAGCGATGCGCAGCTGCGAGCGCTCGCGATCGACACGATCCGCGGACTCGCGATGGATGCGGTGCAGCAGGCCAATGCGGGCCACCCCGGTACCGCGATGGCGCTCGCGCCCCTGGGCTACACCCTGTTCAAGCGGTTCCTGCGCGTCAATCCGCGCGACACCGAGTGGCCCGACCGCGACCGCTTCGTGCTCAGCGCGGGCCACGCGTGTGTGTTGCAGTACTCGCTGGCGCACCTCACCGGCTACGAGCTCTCGCTCGAGGATCTTCAGCAGTTCCGCCAGTGGGGCTCGCGTACGCCGGGGCATCCCGAGCGCGGGCATACCCCGAGCGTGGAGATCACGACCGGCCCGTTGGGGCAGGGGTTCGCCAACGCGGTCGGCATGGCGATGGCCGAGCGCTTCCTCGCCGAGCGCTACAACCGCCCCGGGCAGGAGGTCGTTGACCACCACGTCTACGCGATCTGCTCCGACGGCGACCTGATGGAGGGCGTCAGCCAGGAAGCCGCGTCGGTCGCCGGGAACTTCGCGCTGGGCAAGCTCGTCGTCTGCTACGACGACAATCGCATCACGATTGACGGCACCACCGCGATCTCCTTCGACGGCGAGAACCACGTCGCGCGCCTGGAGGCCGACGGCTGGCACGTGCAGCGCGTCGAGGACTCCGAGGACACCGATGCGCTGACGGCGGCGCTGAGCGCTGCGCGCGAGGAAACCGAGCGCCCGTCGTTCATCGCGATCCGCTCGCACATCGCCTATCCGGCGCCGAACGCGGTCGACACCGCCGCCGCGCACGGCGCGCCGCTGGGCGAAGAGGAGGTGCGCGCGGCCAAGCACGCGATGGGCTTCGACCCCGAGCGCAAGTTCTGGGTGGACGAGCGCGTCTACGAGCACATGAGCCTCGTCGAGTCCGGCACCGACGCCGAGCGCGCGTGGCGGCTGCGCTTGGACGCCTGGCGCGAGCGCTTCGGCGAGCTCGCCGAAGATTGGGACCGCGCTTGGGCCGGAGAACTGGTCGACGGCTGGCGCGAGGCGCTGCCGATCTTCCAGCCCGGCGAGAAGCTCGCGACGCGCGCCGCGGGGCAGAAGACGATGGCCGCGTTCGCGCAGTACGCGCCGACGATGGTCGGCGGCGCCGCCGACCTCGTCGAGTCGACGAAGACCGTGTTCGAGGGCGCGGGAGTGTTCTCGCGCGTGCACGCCGGGCGCAACATCCCCTTCGGCATCCGCGAGCACGCGATGGGCGCGATCGTCAACGGCGCCGCCGCGCACGGCGGCATCGTCAAGCCGTACGGCTCGACGTTCCTGATCTTCTCCGATTACATGCGCGCCGCGGTGCGACTCTCAGCGTTGATGAGCCTGCCGGTGGTGTGGGTCTGGACGCACGACTCCGTCGGGCTCGGCGAGGACGGCCCCACGCACCAGCCGATTGAGCACTACGCGTCGCTGCGCGCGATCCCCCACCTGTGGGTGATCCGCCCGGCCGATGCGAACGAGACCGTGCAGGCGTGGCGCGTGGCGCTGGAGCGCGCGGACGGCCCGGTGGCGTTGCTGCTCTCGCGCCAGGGGGTTCCGGTGCTCGATCGCGGCGAGGGGCAACTCGCGCCGGCGGCCGAGCTCGAGCGTGGCGGCTACGTGCTGTGGGATTCCGCGGCGAGTGGCGCCGCGGCGGACGGCTCTGGCGCTGCGGCCGCGAGCCCGCAGCTGATCCTGATCGCGACCGGCACCGAGGTCGCACCGACGCTCGAGGCCGCGCGCACGCTCGCGGCCGCGGACACGAGCGTGCGTGTCGTATCGATGCCGTGCATGGAGCTCTTCGAAGCGCAGTCGCCGGAGTACCGCGACAGCGTTCTGCCGCCCGCCGTCAGCGCGCGCCTCGCGGTCGAGCCGGGCGCGACGATGAGCTGGTGGAAGTGGGTCGGCAGCCACGGCGACGTGCTCGGGCTGGACCGCTTCGGCGCCTCCGCGCCCGGCACGCGCGTCCTGGAGGAGCTGGGCTTCACCGCCGAGAACATCGCCGCGCGCGCTCGCGCGCTCGTGTAGACGGACGCATTCGGGGTAGGCTCTGGGTAAGGGGCGGTCCCGCCCGGGGCGCTCCAAGCCAGCGACCTCAAGGAGATCAGGATGCCGTCGCACAATCTCTCGCCACTGCACCGGCTCTCAGCGCTCGGACAGAGCGTGTGGGTGGACTTTCTCTCGCGCAACTCGATCCGCGGTGGTCACCTGCAGCAACTGCTCGACGAGGACGCCGTGGTCGGGGCGACGTCGAATCCGAGCATCTTCCAGAAGGCGATGAGCGAAGGGGACGCCTACGACGAGCAGCTGCGCGAGCTCGCGGCCCATGGTCTGCAGGCACCCGAGGCCTTCTGGCGGTTGGCCGAGCGCGACATCAAGGACGCCTGCGACCTCTTTCGACCGGTCTGGGATGGTGGCTCGGGACGGGACGGCTACGTCTCGCTGGAGGTCGATCCGGGCCTCGCGTACGACACGCTGGCGACCTTCCGCGAAGCGATGCGCCTGCACGAGACGGTGGACCGCGCGAACCTGATGGTCAAGATCCCCGCGACCAAGCCCGGGCTCGCGGCGATTGAGGATGTGATCGCGAAGGGCCGCTCAATCAATGTGACGCTGATCTTCTCGCTGCGTCGCTACGCCGAGGTCGCGGAGTCCTACGTGCGCGGGCTCGAGCGCCTGGTCGCCGCCGGCGGGAAGCCGCGCGAGGTGGCCTCGGTAGCGAGCTTCTTCATCTCGCGGATCGACACCGAGGCCGACCGTCGCCTGGACGAGCTCGGCGGGCACGATCACTTGAAGGGCAAGCTCGCCGTGGCCAACGCGAAGCTCGCCTACCAGCACTACAAGCAGGTCTTCCAAGGCCCCCGCTGGGAGTACCTGCTCGCCAAGGGCGCGACTCCCCAGCGCGTACTGTGGGCCTCGACGTCGACCAAGAACCCCGACTATCCCGACACGCTCTACGTCGACGAGCTAATCGGTTCGGACACCGTCAACACGATGCCCGAGGAGACGATCCAGGCCTACCAGGATCACGGGCGCCCCGAGCCACGTTTGGAGCAGGGGCTCGACGCCGCACGCAAGCTGCTCGATGAGCTCGCGCGCGCGGGAGTGGATTACGAGGATCTCACCGACACGCTCGAGCGCGAGGGTGTCCAGAAATTCGCGGCGGCGTTTGACGAGCTGATCGCGGCGCTAGGCGAGAAGCGGGGCGCGCTCGTCGCGGCCTAGCCGAGCTCGCCGCAGGAGAGTTGTGGCCTCCACGGCGGCGTGTTGGCGCCGTGGAGGCCTGTCCGGCAAGTAGCCGATATCGCTATCGATGACGCGGCCGCGATCCCAGCGGTTCGCTCATCGAGCTATGCATGAAAGCTCCATTTCGATCCCGACGCGAGTCTGAGTAACTGCTTGTCGCCTTCGATGTATGCCTTCGCGCCGGCGATTTCCAAGCTGTTGTTTTCGGTTGTACCCAGCCCTTCGACCAGCTGAGCCGCTTCTTCGCTACCCAAGGTCGGTGCCGCAAGCACAAAGGAGCCAGTGAGTTGATGTTCACCGGCAAGAGCGCAGCTGCCGGTAAGAGTAATCGTGGCCAGTCTGGTGCCGCTCCTCGTCACTAACCTTAATCGCCATTCGTTTCGCTCCGCACCCGGTATTAAGTACCACTCATTTCTGGAGGGTGCCGGCCCGATGACGGGGGGCGTCTGCAGCGAGCAGGTGCTGGGAGATATCTCGCTACATCCTTCGTATTTGTCCGATTCTATATTTGTTATTTCTTCCCCGCCCACTAATTCCGTTTTGCCCGTCTTATATGTCGAGCATGAAATCCTGAGGGAAACGCTTGGCGCATTTAGTGTAAACGACGAGTCGAGCGCAGCCGTCGGCGCGAGTGCCGCGGTTTCGCCTCGAACGGTCTATCGCCGCTGCTAGTAGCAGTGGTCAGGCTTCCCTATTTAGTGGAAGCCCCATTTCGAGCCGGAGCTTAGTTTGAGTAACTCCTTGTCTTCGCGGTGCGCTAATGTTAAAGTCAGATTCAGCGCCCCCCGGTGGTAATCGTCGTCGATGCCAGTTTGCAGGTCGAGGGTGAGATCTCGCTGCAGCCTTCGTACTTGGCGGACGCGATGCGGGAGGCTTCTTCGCCGCCCAGTATTGCGGCTTTGGTTGGTGAGTGCTGCTTAGACTGCGTCGGTCTGACAGTCGTCTCCTTCGGTCACGGCGCGAGATATCTCGGCCCGTCCATGCAACCGTTCGCTAGGAGTATCGAATTATCGGGCCGATGTCAAGTGATCGAATGACCCCGAATCTGGATGCGCTTAGGCGAGCACACACGCGCCGCGCGATGGGCGCACCTGGTGCGACTCGGCGGGCGCCTGTGCGCCGGGTGGCAGCAGCGCGAGCACGCGGCCACCGAAACCGCCCCCGACCATTCGCGCGCCCGTGGCGCCAGCGCGCTTGAGAGTTGCGACGGTCGCCTCAACTGCCGGTGTCGAGCACTCGTATTGCTCGCGCAGGCTCGCGTGCGACTCGTCGAGCAGCTCGCCCACGCGCGGCAGGTCGCCGGCGCCCAGCGCTGCGACGGTCGCCGCTACGCGCGCGTTTTCACCCAGCACGTGTCGCGCGCGCCGCGCGAGGGTGTCCGGCAGGGCAGCGATCGCGTTCCGCGCGGGGCTCATGTCCGGTGCGCAGCTCACCGCCGGGTCGAGGTCGCGCAGCGAGTCGATCCCCAGCAGCTCGCAGGCCCGCGCGCACTCGGTGCGGCGTTCGTTGTAACCCGACTCCGCTAGCTCACGCGACTCGCCGGAATCGAGCGTGACCAGCCGCCAGCCGGCCCCGAGGATCAGCGGCACCGGGCGAATCTCGAGGCTCGCGAAGTCGATGAACAGCGCGGTGTCCGGCTCCCCAAACAGCGAGGCGAGTTGATCGAGCAGGCCCGTGTGGGCACCCGTCCACGCACTCTCCACTCGTGAGCATAGGGCTGCCAGCTCGCGCCGATCCGGCTCGGCGACATTCGCGAGCTCGAGCAGCGCGAGTCCCAGCGATACCTCCAGGGCGGCCGAGGAGGAGAGACCCGCGCCGCGGGGAAGGTCTCCCCAATCTCGAGCTCGGCTTGCGGGATCACGATCCCGGCGCCGCGCAGCTCGCTCACCATCCCCCGCAGCAACGCCCGCCAGCCCTGCGACCGCTCCTGGTCTCCGAGGGCGAACTCGTCATCTTCGTCCAGGTCGAGCGCGCGGGCACGAATGACGGCGTGCTCGCGCTCGCCATCGCTGCGCCTACCGCGGTCTGCGCGGGTTCGACCTCGCACGGTGATTCCCTGCGAGATAGCAAACGGTAGCGCCAGCCCCCCGTTGTAGTCGGTGTGCTCGCCGATCAGGTTCACGCGCCCGGGCGCGAACGCGAGCGCTTCGCGCGATGCCGGCGACGCCCGCGCCTCACGCGGCACGGGCGATCGCCTCGCGCAGCGCCCGTGCGGACTCCTCGGGAAGCGCGTCGACGATGAACGTCCCGCCGCCCTGCTCGGAGCCCGCGAGGTACTTGAGCTTCTCGGCGGTGCGCAGCGGCGGGTAGAACTCGACGTGCACATGACCCACTCCGCTCAGGCCGCCCCCGGTGGGGGCCTGGTGGACAGCCATCACGTACGGAAACGGCCGCTCGAACAGGCCGTCATAGCCGCGCGTCAGCGCCTGCAGGGCCTCCGCGAGGCCAGAGAGCTCCGCGGGCGAGCACTGCGCGAGGCTCGCGCGGTGCTCGCGGAGCACGACGTGCGCCTCGTAGGGCCAGCGCGCGGCGTACGGGATGTAGACCGCGACGCTGTCGTTCTCGTAGACCAGTCGCCGCCCGTCGTCGAGCTCGCGGCGCAGCAGCTCGCACGGCGCGCATCCGCCCAAGCGTTCGTCGGCCTGCGCCTCGGCGGCCGGCACCGGCGGGAGGAACGGGTAGCCGTAGATCTGGCCGTGGGGGTGATGCAACGTGACGCCGACCTCGACGCCGCGGTTTTCGAAGATCAGCACGTAGTCCACGTCCGGACGCGCGGCGAGCTCGGTGTAGCGCTCGCGCCATACCCACATCAGCGCTTGCGCGCGCGCGGGCGCGAGCGTCGCGAACGAGCCATCGTGGCGGTCGGTGTAGACGACGACCTCCGCGGCACCCCGCGGCGCCTCGAACGCGGGGAAGCGATTCTCGAAGACCGCAATCTCGAAGGACGTGAAGGGAATCTCGGTTTCGATTCCTCCCGGTCGCGTGGGGCACAGCGGGCAGTGATCGGCGGGCGGCAGGAACGTGCGCGCCTGGCGGTCGATCGTGTAGTCGACGTGCTCCGCGCGCAGCTCGTTGAACCGCAGCTCACCCATCTGTGACCGCTTCCCGGTAGAGGATCAGCGACCGCCCGTCGACTTTGCGGTGGCGCTCGGCGAGCAGCGGACCGATGCGCTCCTGTGGCCCGATGCGCTCGCGCGGATCGATACGCCTGTCCTCGGAGGGGCGCTCGGAGGGCGGCGCGAAGGACGGCTCACGGCGACCCTCGGGCATCGTCCAAGGTATACCCGCTCGCCCGCGCTGACGCGCGCTTTAGCTCGCGCCGCTACCGTCAAGATGGACTTGGCGGAGGAGAACCACGCACCGACCGCGCCCTCCGAACGGGGCGCCTGGCTGATCGCGCTCGCACTGCTGGCGCTTGGCGTCGGCGTGCTCGCGGCTGCGCTCAGCGGCGCACTGGGGTCATCTCACGGTGTCCCCGCGGCGGCGCCCCCGGTGGTGACCGCGGCGGCGCGCACGCCGCGCGCGAGTGCGAGCGCCTCCGCGCGGGCGACACGCGCCGGGCGCGGTGCGCCGGCGGCCGGGCCGTACGCGGCGGCGGGCGTTCGTCGCGATGCCCTGCAGGGCGGCATCACTGGAGGACGCCGCGCGCTGGCGGTCGCGGTATCGAGCGGCGTCGTCGCCGGGACCGCGGATTCACCCGACGGCGGCCGGGCCGCGAGTCCGTCGGGTGCGACCGCGGTCCACATCCCGGCGGCGTGGGAGGCGGGCTTCTACCCGATCTACGCCGAAGCGCAGCACGTGTTCGGTGTCAACTGGCTGCTGCTCGCCTCGATTCACATGCAGGAGACGGCGTTCTCCACCGCCCCCAGCACCTATCGCGGGCTGAACTTCGCGCACTGCTGCGGGGGTCCGATGCAGTTCAACGTCACCAATGGCCCGGTGACGACCTGGGGGCTCGTCAAGGACGCCTACCGCTACGGCAAACGCCCGACGAGCTACGACCACCAAACCGCCCATCACCCGTCGATCTACGACGACTTCGACTCCGTGATGGCCGCCGCGTGGCTGCTCTCATCCGACGGTGCCGGCACCGCGCTCGACGATTCGGCGTGGTGGGCGGCATACGACTACTACGGGCACGACGCCACCGGAGTCGCCTACGCCGACGAGGTCGTGGCGCGCGCGATCGGGTGGTCGCAGCACGGCTTCTGCATCAACTGCGGCATCGAGGCGCCACTGCTCGACGCGGTGCACGCCGCCTACGGCGCACCGGTGCTCGAAACGCTGAGCACCGCAACAGTCGCCCGCGCGCGCCGCACCAAGCACCGACGCTGAGCACCAAGCGCAGAGCTGCGCGGCGCGCTATCCCTGTGCGATCAGCTCGCAGGCGACCTGGTCGCTAGCCAGGGCGGTGCCGCCGAGCAGGCGCCGCGAGAGCTGCGCGCGACGGAAGTACAGCGGCGCGTCGTGCTCCCAGGTCGCGCCGATGCCGCCGTGCACGGAGATCATCGTGCGCGCGGCGGTATCCAGCGCGCGCCCCGCGACCGAGCGCGCAGCGCCGGCGGCGAGCGGGAACTCGGCGGGGGCGCCGCTACGCGACCAGCCCGCGTAGTAGAGCAGCGAGCGTCCATTCTCCAGCTGTCGCAGAACCTCCGTGAGGGAGTGCTTGACGGCCTGGTAGGAGCCGATCGCGCGGCCGAAGGTGAAGCGCTCCTTGGCGTATGCGACGGAGGTCTCCAGCGCGGTCTCCACGGCGCCGAGCGACTCGGCGGCGATCAGCGCCTGCGCGAGGTGCCACGCTCCCGCGAGTGCCTCGGGGGAGGCGTCGAGGATCGTGGCCGGCGCGTCCTGCAACGCGACGTGCCCGAGCGCGCGGGTTGCGTCGTAGCGGCGCACGGCGTCCACGTTGACCCCCGCGGCCGATGCCTGGACAGCGAAGCCGACGGGCTTGCCGCCCAGTAGTGCGACGCCCACGAGGACGTCGGCGCCGGGCGCGTCGGGCACGAACGCGAGCTGACCGGTAACGCGCGTGCTGCCGTCATCGCCGCGTGTCGCGGTGGGGACGGGTGCGCGCTCCATGCCGCCGACGGGGTCCACGCTCCACTCCCCGTGCATGTCGTCCGGCGGGCGCGCCGCCAGGTACGCCGCCCGCTGATCGCCGCTGGCCAGCGGCGGCAGCAGCTCGGCACCGGCGGGGGAGGCGTCGAGAATCGCGCTCGCGGGCAGGTGGCCGAGCAGCGGGATCGCGGCGAGCACGCGCCCGCACTCGCTGAGCACGAGCATCGCGTCGAACGCGTCCAGGCCGGCGCCGCCGTGGCCCTCGCCGACGAGCAGTCCCGGCCAGCCGGCGTCGACGGCCGTCGGCCAGAGGTCGGGCGGCGAATCCCCGCTGTCGAGCGCCTCGCGCGCGGCCTCGAGGTTCTTGAAGCGGGAGAGTGTGCCGCGGGCGGCCTCGCGCAGGAGAACCTGCTCGTCTGAGAGATCGAGATTCATGCGCTCGCTGCCTCCTTGGCTCGCAGCTCCGAGAATGGGATGCCCTTGTCCAGGCGCGGCTCGGGGGGCAGCCCGAGGACGCGCTCGCCGATCGTGTTGCGCAGGATCTCTTCCGTGCCCCCCGCGGACTTCAGGCCGGGCAGGAAGGAGATCATGTAGGCCCACTCGCTGCCCTCGTCCAGCGCGTCCGGGCCGAGGACGTCGGCGATCAGATCGCCGGACTTGATTGCGCCGTTGACGATCGTGACCTTCGCAAGACCGGCCTCCGGGCCCGGAACCTGGCCGCGCTGCAGGGCGCTCAGCGTGCGGTAGCCGGTGAAGCGCACGGCGAGCAGTTCCGAGGCGATCTCGCCGAGCTGGCGGCGCACCTCGGGGTCGCGGCGCGCGTGCTCGTCGGAGGCGATCGCCTTCGCGAAGCGCGCGGAGTTGTAGCCGAGTCCCTCGCTGCCGAGGCCGATCGTGACACGCTCGAACATCAGCGTCGTGAGCGCCGTGCCCCAACCGTTCCCGACTCCGCCGACGACCGCGTCGGCGTCGAGCGCGACGTCGTCGAGGAAGACCTCGTTGAACTCGGCCTCGCCGGAGATCTGGCGCAGGCCGCGCACGGTGACGCCCTCGGCGTCCATCGGCAGCACGAACATCGTCATGCCCTTGTGCTTGGGGACATCGACGTCGGTGCGCGCGAGGATCAAACCGTAGGAGGCGAACTGCGCGTTGGTCGTCCAGACCTTCTGACCGGTCAACCGCCAGCTGCCGTCCTCCTGCTGACGCGCGCGTGTCTGCACCGCCGCGAGGTCCGAGCCGGCGGCGGGCTCGGAGAAGAGCTGGCACCAGACCTCGTCGCCGTGCAGCATCGGCCCGAGGTAGCGGCCCTTGTGCTCGTCGCTGCCGTGCGCGATGATCGTCGGACCGAGCATGCCGACGCCGATCGCGTCGAGGATCCCGGGAACTTTGGCGCGCGCGATCTCCTGGTTGCAGATCACCTGCTCCAGCGGGCCGAGCCCCTGGCCGCCGTACTCCTTCGGCCATGTCACGCCGGCGAGGCCGGCCTCCGCGAGGCGGCCCTGCCAGGCGCGGCGCGCGGCGACGATCTCAGCCTCGTCCTCGAGTGCATCCGGTCCCTGCAGGACCGGCGCCTGGGCCTTGTTCTGCTCGAGCCACGCGCGGACCTGTTCGCGGTAGGCGGCCTGCTCGGGTGTGTCGTCGAGATCCACGCGCTCCTCCTTGCACCTTGGTTGACTGACCAGTCAATCGCTACGCATACGGTACTACGCGCCGGGCGGCATCGGGGGTTCGGGCACGGGGCGCTGGTGGTAGACGTTGCGGAAGGCGTCATCGAGCAGGTCGCGCGCCTGGGTTCCGGGGTCGGGGGAGTGCAGCAGCACGACCGCGAGGCGCACACCGTGGCGCTCGGCGGTCGCGACGAGGCAGCGGCCGGCTTCGATCGTTTCGCCGGTCTTCATCCCGGTCGTGCCCGGGTAGCCGTAGATCAGCATCGGGTTGTTGTTGTAGAGGTACAGGTGCCCGCCCTTGATCGGGAACGGCAGGACCGCGGAGCGCGTCCGTGTGACCCGCGCGATGCGCGGCTGGCGCAGGTCGACACTCGCGAGCTCGGCGAGATCGGCGGCGCAGGAGTAGTTATGGGTGTTGTAGTAGCCCGACGGCGAGGAGTAGTGCGTGCAGCCGAGCCCGAGATGTGCGGCTTCTTCGTTCATCTCGCCGACGAAGCGGTGCACGGTACCGGCGACGTGCTGCGCGAGCGCCACCGCGGCGTCGTTGCCGGAGGGCAGCAGCAGCCCATAGAGCAGCGGTTCCAGCGGCACGCGGCGCCCCAGCGGGAGCACGCCGACCTTCGAGCCGCTGGTCTCCTCCGCCTGCTTGGTGATCAGCACGCGCGCGGCGGGTGTGGTGGCCTTGACGGTCAGCAGCGCGGTCATCATCTTCGTGAGGCTCGCCACCCGCAGGCGCGCGAGGGGATTGTGCTGCCACAGCACGCGACCACTGTCGAGGTCGATCACGATGCCCGCGTGCGGTAGTTCGGGGAAGCCAAGGTGCAGCGGGTCCGCGGCGGGATCCGCGAGGTCCAGCGACAGTGGCCGCTGGCCCAGCACGAAGCCCGCGGGGGAGAGGTGCGGTTGACCGGAGGGGAGCCGCACCTGACTGGGTGCGCCGGTGCCCGCGTCCCGGGTGCCCGCGGTGAGTGTGTGTCGGGCGCGCAGGGAAGCGGTGCCTTTGTGTTCTCGCGAGGTCGCGCCGTGGGCCAGCACGACGTAGGCGAGGGCCGCGACGAGTGCGATGCAGGCGATGCCGACGAGGACACGTCGACGTTGCCGCCGGCGTCGGCGGCGGGCGGCCTCGCGTGAGCGGCGGCGGCTGGGGGGCAGAAAGGGCGAGCGGCTCATCGACGTGGAGGATTCAGCAGGGCGCCGAGGATCCCGACGGCCATCAGAACGACGACGAACGCGGAGATCGCGGTGCCCAGCGTAAACCCCTGTGCGGCGATCGTGCTGATCGTCAGGAAGGCGAGGCCGACGATGAACAGTGCGGCGACGAGCAGGATGAGCAGGCGCGCGAGGATCGCAGCAGCCTATCCGCGCGCGAGCGGCCCAACTCCCTCCAACGTCTGCGGGACGTGCTGGTCGGCGTGGTAGGAGGAGCGGACAAGCGGCCCGGCGGCGACGTGCTCGAAGCCGAGCGCGTACGCCGCGTGCTCGAGCGCGAGGAACTCGTCGGGATGCCAGTAGCGCACGACCGGCAGGTGGCGCTCGGAGGGGCGCAGGTACTGCCCGACGGTCAGCACCTGGACTCCGCGAGCGCGGAGCGCGGCGAAGGTCTCGACCAGCTCGTCGTGGGTCTCGCCGAGGCCGACCATCAGCCCCGACTTGGTCGTCACCTCGGCGCCGCCGAGCTCCTTGGCGAGGCCGAGGACGCGACAGGAGCGCTCGAAGCTCGAGCCGCGCCGCGCGAGCGGGTACAGACGCGGAACGACCTCGACGTTGTGGTTGAAGACGTCGGGGCGCTCGGCGATTACCTTCGCGAGGGGCATCTCGTGACCCTGGAAGTCGGGAGTGAGAACCTCGATCTGGCAGGCCGGCGCCTGGCGGCGGACCTGGCGGATGACGCCGACGAACGCCGAGGCGCCCTTGTCGGGCAGGTCGTCACGGTCGACCGAGGTGACGACCGCATGGCGCAGTCCCATCCGCGCGATCGAGCGCGCCACGCGCGCGGCCTCCAGCGGGTCATTCCAGGTGGGCTTGCCGGTCTTGACGTTGCAAAACCCGCAGCGCCGCGTGCAGGTGTCGCCGAGGATCATGAACGTCGCGGTGCCCCGCTCCCAGCACTCGCCGACGTTCGGGCAGGCCGCCTCTTGGCAGACGGTGTGCAGGTTCTCCTCCTTGATCAACGCCGTCAGCGCGCGGTAGCGCGCGCCGCCGGGCGCCGGCACCTTCAGCCACGGCGGCTTGCGCTCGCGCAGCGGGCGCACCGCGGGGCCGAGAACCCGCAGGACATCCATGCCACCGGGATTCGCGCGGGAGCGGGTGGAGGTGGGGGCGAGATCGCTCATGCCGCCACCAGTCCAATCGAGGGACTCCCCGGGAGTGGCGCCTGGATCCCGAGCCGCTGCGGGGAGACAAGTCGCTGGCGGCGACCGAAGGTCTGGCAGAGATGCAGCGCCACGCGGCGGCGAAAGCACGCCACCCCGGCGGGGTGGCCCGGATGGAGCTCGCGCGCGATGGAGGTCATCGCTACGTCGGGGAGTCCGCACGCCACGACCCACGAGAAGGGCTCCAGATCGTTATCCACGTTGACCGCGAAGCCGTGCGTGGAAATCCCCCGCGAGACGTGCACACCGAGCGAGGCGAGCTTGCGATCCTCGACCCACACGCCGGTGTAGTCGGGGCCGTCCGCAGGTCGCGAGCGCGCGGCGATGCCTTCCGCGGCGAGCGCCGCGACGATCGCGTCCTCGAGTTTGCGCAGGTGCGCGACCACGTCGGGTGCGCCCACGATCGGGTACCCCACAAGCTGTCCGGGGCCGTGGTAGGTGACGCGCCCGCCGCGGTCGGTGGGGACGATCTCGATGCCGCGCGCGCGGTAGAAATCCTCGCCGAGCGCGAGCTCCTCGGGGCGAGAGCGGCGCCCGCGGGTGTAGACGGGAGGGTGTTCCAGGAGGAGCACGGTGTCGGGGAGTGCGCCCGCCTGGCGACGCGCGCGGATGGTCTCCTGCAGTGCGAGCGCATCGCGGTAGGCGACGACGCCCAGGTGGCAGACCCAGAGCTCCTCCGCATGACGCTCCGCGATGGTCATCTACAGCTCAGCCTAGACGAGTCCGCGTCAAATCCTAGAGACATCTTGACAGCAATATTGATGATGCAATGATGCTAAAATGTGGCCATGAGAACGACGGTGACCCTCGATCCGGATGTCGAGGCGAAGCTGCGCGGAGTCATGCGCGAGCGTGGCGTCTCGTTCAAGGTCGCCCTCAACGATGCCGTTCGGTCCGGTCTCGGTGGTCCGGCTCCCGCAGCCCGGCGCTACCGGATGCCAACGGCGCCATTGGGCGCTCGCCCCGGGGTCAATCTCGACAAGGCGCTCGCGCTCGCCGATGAAATGGAAGACGCCGAGATTCAGCGCAAGCTCGAACTGGGCAAGTGAAGCTGCTCGACGTCAATCTGCTCGTCTACGCAGCAGATGAGACCGCCCTACTGCATAAACCAGCCCTGAAGTGGGTCGAGGCGACGCTCTCCGGTCCAGAGACCGTGGCGTTCGCCTGGTTGGTACTAGTCGGGTTCGTCCGACTCGTCACCAACCCACGGATCTTCGGAGATCCGTTGGGCGTGGAGCAGGCTCTCGACGTGGTTGACGGATGGCTCGCCCAGCCCGCCGTCACCGTCGTCCATCCCACCACTCGGCACACCGCGGTATTGCGCGATCTGCTCACGCCGCTCGGGTCCGCCGGCAATCTGACGAGCGACGCGCACCTCGCCGCGCTCGCGATCGAGCACGGCGCGACGCTCTGCTCGTGCGACAACGATTTCGCACGCTTCTCGGGTTTACGCTGGACCGATCCGCTGCGCTAAAGCGTAAGCGCGGCTGGCTCCTCGAGCAGCGCGCGGATGCGTGCGAGAAAGCGCGCAGCGTCGGCGCCGTAGAGGATGCGGTGATCGCAGGCCAGCGTCACGGCCAGCGTGTGGCGCACGAGGAGCTTGGCGGCCTCATCTTGATGAATGCTGTCCGCCCTCGCGGGGGCGGCATCGGCGAGCACGACCGGTCTCGGGGCCAGCGAGCCAACCGAGAGGATTGCGGCCTGCGGCGGGTTGATGATCGCCGTGAAGCTTCGTACTCCGTACATGCCGAGGTTGGAGACCGTGAACGTGCCGCCGCCGAGCTCGGGTGGCGTGATCGTGCCGGCGCGCACACGCTCGGATAGCGCGCGGGTCTCGCGGGCGATCTCGCCGAGTGACTTGAGATCGGAGTCGAAGACCGTCGGGACCACAAGCGCATCGTCGGCCGCGACCGCGATCCCGACGTTCACGCGTGAGTGCAGCTGGAGCTTGCCGTCGCGGTAGCCGCCATTCGCGCGGGGGTGCTCGCGCAGCGCCAGCGCGCAGGCCTTGACGATCATGTCGTTATAAGTCGGGGCCTCCTCCGGCGAGAGGCGCTTGAGCTCCGCGCGCAGCGCCACACAGGCCTCCATGTCGATCTCCATCTGCAGCGCGAAGTCCGGGATCGTCGCCTTCGACTCCGCCATCCGTCGCGCGATCGTCTGCTGCGTGCGCGTCAGCTCCACGATCGTCGTCTCGCCCTTCGCGGTCGCCACGCGCTCGGCAAGCTGTGCGGATGACGGTGCGGCAGGCGGTGGTGCGGCAGGCTGCGATGTACTCGGCGGCGATGCGCCGGACCGCGGCGCGACGGGCTCGGGCGACGTCTGCGTAGCCGCGCTCGGGGTGGTTGTGGCCTCGACATCGGCTTTCACGATCCGCCCCCCGGGTCCGCTGCCCGCCACTTCGTGCAGATCGATCCCGCGCTCCTGTGCCACGCGTCTGGCAACCGGCGACGCCTTTACCCGCTCGCCGCCTTCTGCGGTATCGCCGTCCTCTGCGGTATCGCGCTGGGTGGAGGGCGGAGAGGATGTCTCAGTCGTGGATGCCGCGGTCGGTGTCGCTGCCGGGGGCGTTGCGGTCGAGGGGCCCGCGTTCGCAGGTGTCGCTGCCGCGGGCGTCGCAGGCGCCGCGGTGTCGGTCTCGCCCACGTACGCGATCGTCGCGCCCACCGCGAGCGTCTCGCCCTCGCCGGCGACGATTCGTAGCGTGCCCTCCTCGTCGGACTCATAGACCATCGCGGCCTTGTCGGTCTCGATCTCGACAAGCTCCTCGCCGCGCGCGACGCGCTCGCCGTCGCTCTTGCACCAGCGCAGGATCGTGCCCTCCTCCATCGTGTCCGACAGACGCGGCATCACGATCTCAGCCATCACGCGCCCCGCTGGGCTGTCGCACCGGTGCCCGCGGGCGCCAAGCCAAGAACCTCGAGTGCGGCGCTCACGATCTGCGGCTCGTGCGGATAAGCGATGTCCTCGAGTGGCTTGGAGTACGGCATCGGCACATCCGCGCCGGTCACGCGGCGCACCGGCGCATCGAGGTCGTCGAAGGCCTGCTCGGAGATCAGCGCGCTCAGGTTCGCGCCGACGCCGCCGTGCGGCCAGCCCTCCTCGACGACCACGCAGCGGTTGGTCTTCGCGACCGAGCGCAGGATCGTGTCGAGGTCGAGCGGGCGCAACGTGCGCGGGTCGATCACCTCGGCGTGCACACCGTGCTCTTCCTCCAGGCGCTGCGCGGCGCGCTCGGCGGTGGTCGCCATGCGCGAGATGCCGACGATCGTCACGTCCGCGCCCGCGCGGCGCACCGCCGCGCGCCCGAAGCCCAGCACGTGATCCTCGTCGTCCGGAACCTCGCCCCGCTGACCGTAGAGCGACTCGTGCTCGATGAAGATCACCGGATTGTCGTCGCGGATCGCCGCCTTCAGCAGGCCCTTCGCGTCCGCCGGGGTCGAGGGGGTCGCGACGAGCAGGCCCGGCACGTGCATAAACAGCGCCTCCAGGCAGTGCGAGTGCGTCGGCCCCAACTGGTGGCCCGCGCCCTGCGGCATGCGCACCACGAGCGGCACGCGCGCCTGGCCACCGAACATGTAGTGGATGTGCGCCGCGTGGTTGACGATCTGATCGAACGCGAGCAGCGCGAAGTTGATCGTCATCAGCTCCACCACCGGGCGCAGCCCAACCATCGCGGCGCCGACGCCCATCCCCACAATCGTGTTCTCCGAGATCGGCGTATCGCGCACGCGTCGCTCGCCGAACTCCGCCAGTAGGCCCGCCGTGACCTTGAACGCACCGCCGAAGACGCCGATGTCCTCGCCCATCAAGAACACCCGCTCGTCGCGCGTCAGCTCCTCGCGCAAAGCCGCGTTCAGAGCCTCGCGGTAGCGCAGCTCCGCCATCAGGCTTCCTCGCCCGTCTGCAGCGCGGTCGTGATCTGCCGCGAGACCTCATCCGCGCCCGTCTGCTCCGCGGAGGGCGTGTCCTCGCGCGGCTCGGAGGTCCGCACCGAGTACCAGCCCTGAACCTGATCGCCAAGCACGTACACGTCGTCGTACAGCGACTCCGCGCTCGGGAACGGCGAGTCCTCCGCAAACGCCACCGCCGCGTCGATCGCTGCGCGTGCGCGGTCATCGATCGCCGCGTGCTCCTGTGCATCGACGATGCCCTCGCGCTGCAGCAGCTCCCCGAACGCGGGGATCGGGTCGCGCTCGCGCCACTGCGCGACCTCCTCCTTGGAGCGGTACTCCTCGGGGTCCGCCATCGAGTGCCCGCGGAAGCGATACGTCACCGCCTCCACCAGCACCGGTCGGCGCTCCTCGCGCACCCGCGCTAGCGCCTCCGCGACGACCGCGTGCGTGTCGAGCACATCCATCCCGTCGCAGCGCACGCCCGGCACACCGAGGCTCTCGCCCTTGCGCCGCAGGTCCGTCACGGCCGAGTGGCGCCGGAGCGCCGTGCCCATCCCGAACTGGTTGTTGGTCACCATGAACACCACCGGCAGCCGCCACAGCGCCGCCAGGTTCAGCGTCTCGCCGAACGTGCCCTGGTTGGAGGCGCCGTCGCCGAACATGCAGAGCGTCACGTCCTCCTCGCCCCGATAGTCGCTCGCCAGCGCGATCCCCGCCGCGATCGGCAGGTTGCCGCCGACGATCCCATAGCCGCCCATGAAGCGGCGCTCGAAGTCGAACATGTGCATCGAGCCGCCGCGGCCCCCCGAGCAGCCGTCGACGCGCCCGAACAGCTCCGCCATCACGTTCTCCGGCGGCGTCCCGCGCACGAGTGCGTTGCCGTGCGAGCGGTACGTCGAGATCAGGTAGTCGCTCGCCCGCAGCGCCCGCGCGCTGCCCACGATCGTCGCCTCCTCGCCGATCGCGAGATGCAGGAAGCCGCCGACTTTCGCCCGCGCGTACATCGCGCCCGCGCGCTCCTCAAAGCGGCGGATCAGCGTCATCGTCTCGAGCCACTCGCGCGCGACCTCGGGCTCCGGCATGGTGGTCGGCACGCGGTCGGGCTCTGACGAGTCGGGCATCAGTGCTCCACGGTAGCCCAGCGCGCGATGAACTCCTCGGCCTCCAGCTGCGCCAGGTCCGCGCGCAGCGCCCGCGCGCGTCTGCCCGCCTCCACCGGCGGGCAGTCCCAGAGGAGCACGACCTCGCCGTCGTCGATGTCGACGACCTCGATGTGATCCACGCGCGAGGGATCCGCGAGCAGCGCCGGCGCCCAGCCGCGGCGCTTGACGATCAGCCGATATGCACGGTTGGCCCTCATCGCGCCGCCGTCGACTCGATGCCCGCGAGGTGCTCCGCGGCCTCCTCCAGCGCGCGCGCGCCACAGAACACGCGCTCCCCGACGCGCACCGCCGGCACGTCGCTCACGCCCGCGCGAGCCGCGGCCGTCGTGCTCGCCGCGAGCTGCGCGCGCACCGAACGCAGCTGCGCTCCTCGCAGGACCGCTTGCGGATGCATCTCACACGCCGCCGCCGCGATCAGCACGTGGTCGGTTCGCTCGAGCGAGTGCCCCCCGGCGAACGCCTGGCGGAAGGCCGCCTGGGCGAACGGCACCACACGGCCGATGCCCTTCGCGTAGGTCGCCGCGCGCATCGCGAGCGCGCTGTCGAACGGGAAGGGATCCGGCCAGCGCAGCGGCTGCAGGCCCCGCGCGCGCGTCTGGCGCTCGATCTCCGCGCGGAACACCTCGACCTCGCTCGCGCAGCGAAACGCCGCGAAGTTCTCCGCGCCGGGTAGCTCGCAGGCCTGTACCGGCTGCCACTCGAACGGGCCGCGCAGCACCTGCAGGATCCGCTCCGCCGCGATGTACGCGACCGGGCTCGCGAGATCGAAGTAAAAGGCGCGCTCCATCGCTTGCAGAGAGCCTAGTCCTCGCTCTCGCCGCGGGCCGCGAGCACCCGCGTGCGCGAGGCCGTCCAGCTACGAATCGCGCCGCTCAGCCGTGAATCAGCCAGCCGTCCGCGGCGCGTCCGGCCTCCATTACGGCCTCCGAGAGCGTCGGGTGGCCGTGCACGATGCGCGCCACCTCCGCGAAGCCGCCCTCCAGCGCACGCACGTTGACGAGCTCCTGGATCAGCTCCGTCGCGCGACTGCCCACGATGTGCCCGCCGAGCAACTCCCCGTACTTGGACTCGCCGACGAGCTTGACCAGGCCACTGCGGTCGCCGTAGACGATGCCGCCGCCCACCGCGCCGTAGGGAACCTTGCCGACGACGACGTCGTGGCCCTGCTCGCGCGCTTGCTCCTCGGTCAACCCAAATGAGCCCACGTTCGGCGTGCAGAACGTCGCGCGCGGGATGTCGAGGTAGGAGAGCGGATGCGTCGGCAGTCCCGCCGCGTCCTCCACCGCGATGATGCCCTCGTCGGACGCCTTATGTGCGAGCGCCGGCCCCGGGACGAGATCGCCGATCGCGTAGACGCCCGCAGTGGTCGTACGCAGCGCGCCGTCGACCCGCACGAGGCCGCGCTCATCGGTCTCCACGCCGGCGTCGGCCAGGCCGAGCGTCTCCACGTCCGCGCCGCGCCCCGCCGCGATCACGAGGTAGTCGACCGTCGCCGACTCCCCTCCGTAGGCGAAGCTCACCTCCGAATCGCCCGCCTGCACACCCTCGATCGGCGTGCTCGTGAAGACCTTGATGCCCTGGCGCTTGAGGCCACGCTCCACCAGACGCGAGATGTCGGCATCCTCCGCCGGCAGCGCGCGGTCGAAGACCTCGAACAGCAGCACCTCGCTGCCCAGGCGCGCGAAACCCGACGCAATCTCGGCGCCCGACGCGCCGCAACCGACGACCGCGAGGCGCGCCGGCAGCTCCGCCAGCGCCCACGCCTGCTCGGTGCCGAGCACGCGACCACCGAGCTCCACACCCGGGATCGAGCGCCCCACGGAGCCCGTCGCGAGGACCACGGTCGCCGCCTCGAGCTCATCCTCGCCGACCCGCACGCGCGCGCCCGCCGCGTGGCTACCGTCGCCGCCGTTGTTGCTGCCCTTCGCCGCCGGCGCCAACGTCGCCGCGCCCGCGATCACGTCGATCCCATTTTTCTTGAAGAGACCGCCGACGCCGCCGGTGAGCGTCTCCACGACCTTCGCGCGCCGCGCCTGCACAGCGTCGTAGTCGACCGCCACCGAGCCCACCTTCAAGCCATACTCGCCGGCGTCGCTGATCTCGCTCATAAGATCCGCCGAGCGCAGCACCGCCTTGGCCGGGATGCACGCGTAGTTCAGGCAGCGCCCTCCCAGCTTGTCCTTCTCGATCACCACCGTCTTCATGCCCAGCTGGGCGGCACGGATCGCCGCCACGTAGCCGCCGGGCCCCGCACCGATCACGATGCAGTCGTACGAGGAATCAGCCATCGGGCGCGAGCCTATCGCAGCGGCCCCTCGTGCTCGGTCACCGATCCCACCTCGGGCCGGTGTTCGCCGGCCTGAATCCGGCCCATCACTCGCACGAGCTTCCAGAAGAGCCAGCCGCCGAGCCCGATGCTGACGGTGCAGAGCACGGCCGCGAGGATCGTCGAGGCCACGACCAGCGCGAGCGAGGTGACGATGACCTGGAAGGCCAACAGCGCCTCGAAGCCGAGCACCGCCCAGTAGCGGCGCCGGTACATCCCCCACGCGAGCGCGCCGAGAACGATCACCAGAAACAATCCGCCCGGGACCGAGCCGCCGTGGCGGCGCAAGTCGTGGACGCCCGCGACGCTCACCAGGATGCCGCTCGCGAGAACGCCCGCCAGGACGATCGCGACGATCAGCGGCACCGGACGCTCGTGCTCGGCGAGGGGCTCCAGCACCGGATCGGAGCGGGTCGGCATCGCGTCAATTCTCGCAGGCCCCACCCGCGCCGGTCCGGTTGCGCCGCCGGCTACGCTGAGCGCGTGTCGCTATCGGACCTGATCGCGCCGGCGCGCCGCCTGGCAGTCGTGGGTCTGGCGAAGAACACCGGCAAGACCGAAACGCTGGGAGCGATCCTCCGCGAGCTCGAGGAGCGCGGCGCGACGGTCGCGGTGACCTCCGTGGGACGCGACGGCGAGGCACGCGACGCGATCGACGCTCGCATCGAGAAGCCGGCCGTGCGGCTCGCCGCGGGAAGCCTCGTGGCGAGCACCGATGCACTGCTGCGCGCCAGCGGGCTGCCCATCGAGCTGCTCCAAGACACCGGAGTGCGCACCCCACTGGGACGCGTGCTGATCGCGCGCCTGCTCGCCGCCGGCGCCGTCGAGATCGCCGGACCGAGCGCCGCGCAGGATGTGCGCGCGGTGGCGGACGCGATGCTCGCCGCCGGCGCCGAGCCCGTGCTGGTCGATGGTGCGATCGATCGACGCGCCGCCTCCTCGCCAGCGGTCTGCGACGGTCTCGTCATATCGACCGGCGCGGTGCTCGGCGAACAGATCGAGGATGTCGTCGAGCAGACACGCCACGCCGTCGAGCTGGTGCGCCTCCCCGAGCTCGAGGACGGGCCCGTGCGCACGCGCGCCGCGGCGCAAGCCGCGAATCTGCTCCTCGACGCCGAGGGCCGCGAGTCCGTCGAGTTGCATCCGCGGTTCGCGCTGACGAGCTCCGTCGAGGACGTCGCCTCGCTCCTACGCGGCAATCCCGCCGCGAGCCATCTCGTCGTCAAGGGTGCGCTGTGCGAGCCGTTCCTCCACGTACTGCTGGCCGCGGCGCGCGGACGCCCGCTCACCCTCGTGGTCGCCGACAGCACGAAGGTCTTCCTCTCCAACCACGGGCCCGACTGGTATCGGCGTCAGGGTCTCGCGATCCGCGTGCTCGCGTCCGTCCAGCTGCACGCCCTCACCATCAATCCCGTCGCCCCGCGCTCGCACAGCTTCGCCTCCTCGCACCTACGCGAGCTGATCGAAGCCGCGGTACCCGGCGTGCCCGTGCTCGACGTGCGCGCCGCGCTGGAGAGCGCGATCCGCTGACCACCTCCGGCTACGTCCTCGGTCGCTTCCGCTGCGCCCACCGGGTCGCTCGCAGCTCCGCCGTCGGCCAGTCGCCTGCCGCTCAGTCGCCCTCGAGGGCCTCGCGCAAGCTGCGCGCCGCGCGCTCGGGGTCCGCGGCCTCGGCGATCGCACGCACGACCGCGATCCTCCGCGCGCCCGCTGCGATCACCGCCGCCGAGTTCGCTGCGTCGATACCACCGATGGCATAGAAGGGCACCCCCGCGCGAGTCGCCGCGTAGCGCACCAGCTGCAGGCCCACCGCCGGGCGGTCCGGCTTCGTCGGGGTCGAATAGACGGGCCCCACACCGATGTAGTCCGCGCCCGCCGCCGCGTCGACCTCGGCCGGCGCATGGGTCGAGAGCCCGATCAGCATGTCCGCCCCCACCAGCGCGCGCACCTGCGCGAGCTGCATGTCCGCCTGTCCGACGTGCACGCCATCCGCGCCCGCCGCCAACGCGACCGCGGGACGGTCGTTGACGATGAACAGCGCGCCCAGCCGCCGGCACAGCGCACCGGCCTCACGCGCAACCGCGACGAGTTCCTCCTCGCCGAGGCGCTTCTCGCGCAGCTGCACCATCTCCACGCCGCCGGCGATCGCCGCGCTCAACACGTCCGCCAGGTCACGCCCACCCGGGGCCGAGTCGCACACCAGGTACAGGCGCGCGGCCGACAGACGCGCGCGGCGCTCCGCGCTGAGATCGGAATGGGATGGCATCGGCTCGAGTCTCGCAGGCGGCCGCGGCTGAGCGACTCAGGCATCACGTCCGCCGCGCGGCTCAGGCATCCCGCCGCCGCGAGGGAGGGCTAGCATCGAATTCATGCCCGCCAACGCTTCCGTGGCAGACCCCGACCTCATCGTCGTCGGCGGCGGCGTCATCGGTCTCGCAGTCGCCTGGCGCGCACGACTGCGCGGTCTGTCAGTCGCCCTGTTCGAGCGCGGCGCCGTCGGCGAGGAGTGCGCCTCCGGCGTCGCCGCGGGGATGCTCGCGCCGGTCTCCGAGGTCGAGTTCGGCGAGGCCGGACGCCGCAACCTCGATTCCTCGGCGTGCGCTCCGCAGCGCTCTGGCCCGACTTCGCGGCCGAGCTCGAGCTGGCCACCGGTCTTGACGTCGGTCTGCGCGCGAGCGGCACCCTGGTGGTCGCGCGCGACGCCGATGAGGCCCGTGAGCTCGAGCGCCAGATCGCCTTTCGCGAAGAGCTCGGGCTGCGCGTCACGCGTCTGCTGCCGAGCGCCGCGCGCGAGCTCGAGCCCGCGCTCGCCCCGACGGTCCGCCTCGCACTCGAGGCCCCCGACGACCACAGCGTGCAGCCGCGCCGCGTGCTCGCGGCGCTGCGGGCCGCTTGCGAGCTCGCTGGGGTACGCCTGCACGAGCACGCGCCCGTCGCTCGCGTCGAGACCGAGGGTGCACCCGCGCGCGTCAGCGGTGTCACGCTCGCCGACGGATCGCGCGTGCGCGCCGCGCAGCTCGTGCTCGCCGCCGGTGCCTGGAGCGCCGAGATCGACGGCCTGCCCGACTACGCCCGCGTACCCGTGCGACCCCTCAAGGGCCAGATCCTGCGGCTGCGCGATCCCGCCGGTCCCGGTCTATTGCAGCGAGTGCTCCGCTTCGCGGGTGGCTACCTCGTGCCCCGCGGCGACGGCCGCTACGTGCTTGGCGCGACCGTCGAGGAGCGCGGTTTCGAGCGCCAGCCGACCGCTGGTGGGGTTTATCAGCTGCTGCGCGATGCCCAGCAGCTCCTCCCCGGCGTTCTCGAGCTCCAGATCGAGGAGCTCGGCGTCGGTTTTCGGCCCTCGACCCCCGACAACACCCCCGTCATCGGTCGCGGTGCCCTCGAGGGTCTCCTGTGGGCTACCGGCCACCACCGCAACGGCGTTCTGCTGACCCCGCTAACCGCGGAGCTGCTCGTGGACGCGCTCGCCACTCCCGCCGGGGTCCACTCGTGATCGTGCTCAACGGGCAGCGCTCCGAGCTACGCGCCGGCGAGACCGTCCTCGCGGTGCTCGCACGCCTGCAACTCGCCCCCGACGCCCCCGGCGTCGCCGTCGCGGTCGACGGTGAGGTCGTGCCCCGCTCCACCTGGGCGTCCTTCACGCTTTCCGAGGACGCCCGCGTTGAGGTTCTCACCGCGATGCAGGGAGGCTGAGCTTCGCGCGATGCCGGGAGGCTGAGCTCCGCGCGAAGCAGGGAGGCTGAGCTCCGCGCGAAGCAGGGAGGCTGAGCTCCGCCCACCGCCGGATATCGTGAAGAGCTCTCACATGGCTCTCAGCGCCACACACCACACGCCGGCCCACGCCGATGAGCTCCTCATCGCGGGCCGCGCGCTGCGCTCGCGTCTGCTGCTCGGCACCGGCGGCTTTCCCTCGCTCGAGCTGATGGCCGCCGCGATCGCCGCCAGCGGCAGCGAATTGGTGACCGTCGCGCTGCGGCGCGTCGACCCAGCGGCGCGCGGTTCGCTGCTCGACGTGCTCGCCGAGGCCGGCGTCCAGCTGCTGCCGAACACCGCTGGCTGCCACACCGCGCGCGACGCCGTGCTCACCGCCAAGCTCGCCCGCGACGCCTTCGCGACCGACTGGATCAAGCTCGAGGTAATCGGCGACGAGGACACCCTGCTGCCCGACGCTCCCGAGCTGCTGCGCGCCGCCGAGGAACTCGTCGGCGACGGTTTCGTCGTGCTGCCCTACACCACCGACGACCCCGTGCTCGCGCGACGCCTGCGCGATGTCGGCTGCGCCGCTGTGATGCCGCTCGGCTCGCCGATCGGCAGCGGCATGGGCATCCGTAACCCCTACAACATCGCGCTCCTGCGCGAAGCCGTCGACGTTCCCGTAGTCCTCGACGCCGGCATCGGCACCGCCTCGGACGCCGCGCTCGCGATGGAGCTCGGCTGCGATGCCGTGATGGCCGCCTCCGCGATCGCTCGCGCCGAGGAGCCCGTGCGCATGGCTCGTGCGATGCGTGCCGCGGTCGAGGCCGGCCGGCTCGCGCGCACCGCGGGGCGCATCCCGCGGCGTCTCTACGCCACCGCCTCGACTGCGGAGGAGGGGCGCGCCGAGTTCTTCGGTTGAGGGCCCCGCCGCGCGTGTGCGCGCGCGTACGTGCGCGCGCGGCGGGGTCTTTGCGCCGCTCTGTTGCGCCGGGCCTCACTGCCAGTTCCGCTCCCTGCGTCGGCGCGGTTCCCCGCGCACGGCGGCACTATTCGACGACTTCGATCGTCCCGTTCATCGTCGCCGGGTGGATCGTGCACAGGTAGTGGATGACGCCCGGCTTGGTCATCTTGAATTCCACGACCTTGCCTTCGCCGAAGTCCTTCGACGCGAAATGGATCGGCCCGCTCTTGCTCGTCACGTTGTGTTCGACCGGGTCGTAGTTCGTCCACTTGATCGTGCTGCCCACCTTGACGCGGATCGTGTCCGGGTCGATCGCGATGTTGCGGTACGCAACCGCCACCACGCCGCTCTGCACCGGCGCCGAGGACGACGGGGACGCGTACTTCGGCGTCGTGTCGTATTTCAGACCGCCGCTCGCCGCGGTGTTCGTCCTCGCCGCGGCCGACCCGCTGGAGTTGGTGGATCCGCTCGAACCGCAGCCCGCGAGGAGCACTAGCGTCGTGCAAGCCGCGAGCACCGGCGGGATGCTTCTGCGCCAAGTTCTCTCCATGGGGCCAGCCTAGCCTAGACTGGCCCGTCGATGACGCGCCACTACCTCACCGGAACCGAGCTCAGCGGCCCCGAGCTGCACGCGCTGCTCGCGCGTGCAGCCGAGCTGAAGGACGCCCCGCTCTCCAGCGACGCACTGGTCGGGCGCAGCGTCGCGCTGATCTTCGAGCGCCCCTCCACGCGCACCCGGCTGTCCTTCGAGGCCGGCATCCACGAGCTTTGCGGGCACCCCCTGCTGCTGCGTCCCGAGGACATGCAGCTCACCCGCGGAGAGTCTCTGCGCGACACCGCTTATGTCTTCTCCCGCCACGTCGCCGCCCTCGGCATCCGCACCGGGCCCGACGCGATGCTCGCCGAGCTCGCCCAGCACTCCTCGATCCCCATCTTCAACATGCTCACCACGCTGCACCACCCCTGCCAGGCGCTCGCCGATCTGATGACCGTCGAAGAGTCCTTCGGTGCGCTCGGCGGCCTGCGCCTCGCTTACGTCGGCGACGGCAACAACGTCGCTCGCTCGCTCGCCGTACTCGGTGCTCGCGCCGGCGCCCACGTCGCCGTCGCCTCGCCTCCCGGCTACACCCTCACGATCGATGAGCACCCCGAGCTCGAGCTCACGGCCGCCGAGCGCGCGCGGATCACGCTGCACGAGGATCCCCGCGAGGCCGCCGCTGGCGCCCACGTCCTCTACACCGACGTCTGGGTCTCCATGAACGACGACGCCGACACCGCCGCCGCGCGCCGCACCGCCCTCGCCCCATACCGCCTCGACGACGCCCTGCTCGACCACGCCGCTTCCGATGCCATCGCTCTGCACTGCCTCCCCGCCCACCCCGGCGAGGAGATCACCGCCGAGGTGCTCTACGGTCCCCGCCAGCGCATCTGGGAGCTAGCCGAGAACCGTCGCCACGCGCAGAAGGCCCTGCTGGAGCTACTCGTCGAATGAGCGACCGCCCCGAGCGCGGCGACGAGCTCGAGCTGACCGTCGACTCGCTCGCCCACGGCGGCGAGGGCGTCGCGCGCCTCGGCGACAGTGGCTACGTCGTCTTCGTCGCCGGCGCGATCCCCGGCGACCGCGTCCGCGCGCTCGTCTACAAGCGCAAGCGCAACTACGCCCACGCCCGCACGCTCGAGGTGCTCGAGCCCGGGCCCGAGCGGATCCCGCCGCAGGCCGACCACCCCGGCGTCCCCTGGCAGGTGCTCCCCTACGAGCGTCAGCTGCAGATCAAGCACGACCAGGTCGACGACGCGCTGCGGCGCATCGGCGGCCTCGACGGCTTCGAACTCGAACCGATCGTGCCCGCGCTGGAAACCTGGCGCTACCGCAACAAGCTCGAGTACTCCTTCGGCAACGGCGAGGACGGTGAGCTGCAGTGCGGCTTTCACGCCCCCGCCGGCTGGAACCGCGTGATCCCGATCGAGGACTGCCTGCTCGCCTCCGAGCTCGGCAATCGCGCGCGGCGCATCGCGCTGCGCTGGTGTCGCGAGCAGGGCCTGCGCGCGTGGGAGCGCGGCGTGCGCAATACCGACCCCGGCCCCGACGGCCGTGCCCTACTGCGCAACCTGGTCGTACGCGAAGGACGCCGCACCGGTCCCTCGCTGCAAGTCCGTCTCGTCACCACCGACGGCGAGCTCGAGGAGATCCCCGCGCTTGCCGCGGCGTTGGCCGCCGAGCTGGGAGAGAGCCTCTCCGGTGTCCTCTGGACGCGCTCCGGCGCGCTCGCCGAGACCACCGCCGGCGGCGAGACCGAGCTCATCTGGGGCGAGTCCGAACTGCCCGAGCGCCTCGGCGAGCTCGACCTGCGCATCTCCCCCGAAGCCTTCTTTCAGACCAACACCGAGATGGCCGAGGTGCTCTACGGGATCGCCGTCGAGTACGCCGCGCTAGAGGGCTGGGAGCGCGTCTACGACCTCTACTGCGGCACCGGCGCGATCGCGCTCACGCTCGCTCCCCGCGCCGGCGAGCTATGGGGAATCGAGCTCGTCGAGCAGGCCGTCGCCGACGCCATCGCCGCGGCGCGGCGCAACCAGATCCGCTCCGCGCACTTCTTCGCCGGCGACACCCGCCTCGCGCTGCCCGAGCTCGTCGCTCGCGCCGGACGCCCCGACGTGCTCGTCGTCGATCCCCCGCGCGCCGGGCTTTCCCAAAAAGTCGTCCGCCGCATCATCGAGGCCTCCCCCCGGCGGATCGTCTACATCTCGTGCAACCCCACCACGCTCGCGCCCAACGCCGCTCAGCTTGTCGAGGCCGGCTGGACGCTGCGCCGCGTGCGACCCGTCGACATGTTTCCGCAGACTCACCACGTCGAGAGCGTCGCGCTACTTGAGCGCACCGGTGCCCCCGTCGCGACCGGCGAGGCGAGCAGCGCCGCGGACGCGGCGGGCGGTGGCACCTCGGGCGAGAGCGGCGCTACCTCGGGCGAGGCCGACCCCGGCTAGGCTTCAGCCGCGATGCGCGCCGTCACGATCCGCGACCAGCAGATAGTGCTCGAGGAGCATCCCGACCCCGTGCCGGGGACCGGGGAGGTGTTAGTGCGTGTGCGCGCAGCTGGGCTCAATGGCGGCGACATCATGCAGCGCCGCGGGCTCTACCCCGCGCCACCCGGCTCGCCACAGGACATCCCCGGCATGGAGCTCGCCGGCGAGATCGCCGCGCTCGGGCCCGGCACGCTGCGCTTCGCGGGCGGCGAGCGCGTCATGGCGATCGTCGGTGGCGGCGCGCAGGCCGAGCTCGCGATCGTCCACGAGCGCCTGCTGATGCCGGTTCCCGAGGCGCTCGACTGGGCCGCCGCCGGCGGCCTGCCCGAGGTCTTCACGACCGCCCACGATGCCCTCTTCACGCAGGCCGAGCTGCGCCCCGGCGAGCACCTGCTCGTGCACGGCGGCGCCGGCGGCGTCGGTACCGCCGCGATCCAGCTCGCCCGCGCCACCGGTGCGCGCGTCACCGCGACCGTACGCAGCGAGGAGCTGCGCGCCGAGGTAGGCGCGCTTGGAGCCGACGCCATCGCACCCGAGGACTTCGGCGCCCACGGTCCCTTCGACGTCGTCCTCGAGCTCGTCGGCGCCCCCAACCTGCCCGCCAATCTCGGCGCGCTCGCGAGCGGGGGGCGGATCGTCGTGATCGGCGTCGCCGCCGGCGTCAAGGCCGAGCTCAACCTGCTCGCGTTGATGGGCAAGCGCGCCCGCATCCACGGCTCCACGCTGCGCGCCCGGCCGCTCGAGGAGAAAGCGCTCACCGCACGCGCGCTCGAGCACGAGGTGCTGGCGTTGTTCGACGATGGTCGCCTGCGGGTTCCCGTTGCCGCCGCGCTACCTCTCGATGACGCCGCCGAGGCTTACGAGCGCTTCGCCGCCGGCGGCAAGCTGGGCAAGATCGTGCTCCTCGCTGACTGAGCGCACGCGACTATCGTTTGGGGCGTGCGAGAGCTATCTCAGGCCGTCAAGCCGCGCCTGCGTGGGGTCTCCCACCAGTACGCCTTCTTCGTCTCGCTCGCCTGCGGCGTCGCGCTGATCCTCGCCGCGAGCGGCGGTCGCGCACGTCTGGCCGCCACCGTCTACGCCGTCGCCGTCTCCGCGCTACTCGGCACGAGCGCCCTCTACCACCGCGTCACCTGGCGTCCACAGGCGCGCCGCTGGATGCGACGGCTCGACCACTCGATGATCTTCGTGCTGATCGCCGGCACCTACACCCCCGTTGCGCTGCTCGCACTCCCCGGAGCGCTCGGGCGCACCGTGCTGATCGTCGTCTGGGCCGGCGTCGGCATCGGCGTTCTGTTCAAGCTCGTCTGGATCGACGCCCCCAAGTGGCTGCTCGCCGGCGTGTATGTCGCGCTCGGCCTGGTCTCGCTCGCCGTCTTCGGCGAACTGCCCGGTGCGATCGGCTGGCTCGCCGTCGCCGGCCTCGCCCTCGGCGGGCTGCTCTACACGATTGGGGCCGTCATCTACGCCAGCGGGCGGCCCAACCCCGTACCGGGCGTCTTCGGCTATCACGAGGTCTTCCACGCGCTCGTCATCGCCGCCGCCTCGCTGCACTACGCCGTGATCGCCTTCGCCGTGCTGCCGCGACGGTGACGGAGTGATCCGCGGGCCGGCCGGCCACAAGTCGACGGGACCGGGGTGGCTTACGCCGGTGCTCTCGCTCAATAAGGCGGCTGCGCCGCCCACCACTCGCCGAGTGCCCTAAACGCCTCCCAGAACTCGCGCTTGGCGTCGCGCTCGTCGAGCGACTCGTCGATGTTCGGCACGTACAGCGCGTCGATCGTCGGCGTCAGCTCCTGCACCTCGCCGATCCGCGCCTCCAGTACGCGCCCCAGCGGAACTTCGAGCTCGTTGAGCGCCTCCAATGCCTCCGCGCCCATCGCGACGATGATCTTCGGCGAGACGATTGCGATCTCTTCCGCCACGCGCGCGATGCAGGCCTCCTCCGCCAGCGACGCGTCGCTCAGCGGGCACTTCACGCAGAGCGTCCCGTACACCGCCAGCGGGTCGATCTGCAAGCGCTTGAGCGACTTCATCAGCGCACCCCCCGCCCGCCCGTAGAACGCCACTCCCTCCTCGACCTCCGAGGGCAGCGGCGCGTGCTTGAGCAACATGATGTCCGCCTGCGGGTGGCCCGAACCGAGCACCGGCATCAGGTTGCCGCGCGGGCAGTGCGGGCACGCCTGCAGCTCGCGCGTCAGCGTGTTGAGCTCGCGGATCGCTCGCTCCAGGTACTTCTCGCGGATCTCATCGTCGGTCGCAGGCATGGACGCCGTAGGTTTTGACGACTCGCCGACTTGTCCTTGGCGCTGCACCACTAGTTGCGCCCATCCGTCGCGCGCCGCACCCTTCGCGCCCGGCTCGCACGCCGTGCCGCGGGGGGCGTCGCGCGGGTCTGCAGGAACTTCAGCGCCTGCACGTAGAGCAGGCTCGTCGGGCGCGTCAGGATCTCCGCCTCGCGCAGCGACTGCAGGAACTCCTGCGGTCCCTCGAAGTCTCGCATCCGCACCCGCACCGAGCCCAGGCCCTGCGCGACGTGCGCATCCGAGCCCGCGCCTGCCGCGATCCGGTACTTCGCCGCGAAGCGCGCCGCCTCCTCGTTGAAGGCCCCAATCGCCACCCGCGGGTTGAAGACCTCGATCGCGTCCACCTCCTCCAAAATCGGCAGCAGGTGCTCGTAGTCCGGCACCGCGTGCATCCGATCGAAGGGGTGCGGCACGTACACCAGCCCCCCCTGGCGCTTGATCTCCGCCACCGTCTCCGCCATCGAGAGGCCGCGCGGGATGCGCTCCTGGAGGAACAGCCCGATCACCTCGCCCTGCGAGGCCGTCTTGACCTCCTCCCCGACGATGACCTTCACGTTGGCCGCCTGCGCCTGCTCGCGCGCCACCAGCGCCCCCGAGATCTCGTTGTGGTCGGTCACCACGATCGCCCCCAGCTCCTGCTCGCGTGCCGTCGCCAGCAGCACCTCCACCGGCGTCGCGCAGTCCGGTGAGTGATCGGTATGCATGTGCATGTCCACGTCGATCAGCCGGTTGCCCGCCAGCCGCCGGCTGAGGCTCGCGTTCCCGCGCGGGTCGCGCCGGCGCGCCGCCAGCTCCGCGTAGATCCGCTCGAGCTCGTCCGCGACCTCCGCCCAGTCGCGACCCGCGCCCGCCGGCGCGAGCAGCCGGTACTCCGCGGGAAAGTGCCGCTGCATCAGCTCCGCCGTCGCCGCGTGGCTTGCCGTGCGCACATCCAGACGCCCGAAGAACGTCGCCACGAAGCGCCTGCCGAGCACCGTCGAGAGAACCCGCTCGGTCGGCGCGTGGAAGCTCCCCACGTTCAGCGTCCGCGAGTGCCGCAGCGCCGCGTTCGCCGTGCTCGGCGCGAACGGCTCGTGCACGTGCACGAAGTCCAGATCCAGCCCGCTCAGCAGCTCCTCGATCGTGCGCGCCACGTCGATCGGCAGCGCGCGCGGGGTGCGCCCCCGCGTCCCCCCCTGGGCCGGGCCGGCGGGTACCTGCACGTCGAGCACCTCGCCGACCGCGATCACCCTCGGTGTGCCCGCGTCGGTGCCCTCCAGCAGAGTCTGCGGGCGCTCGCGCGCCGCCCGCAGCGCCCGCCGCGAGGCGCGCACCTGCTCCTGCGAGCGCGACGGCGCCAGGATCAGCACGCTGTGCCCGCGCCGCGAGAGCTCCCGCGCGGCGCTGTGCACATAGCTATTGACCTCGTCCTCCTCCGCCTCCCACGGATAGGGCGTGACGTGGGCGATCGAGAATCTGGCCGCCATCGGCCGCCGCTAGCGCGCGCGCGTGGCGGGCTTCCTTCGTGGGCTCGTCTGCTTTTTCGCCGGCGCGGCCGCGGCCGGTGGGGTGCCGTACTTCGCGATGAACCGCTCCGTCTCCACCCGCGCCTCGTTGTCCGGGCGCTGGTTGTGCGGCGACTTCATCAGGTACGACGACGGGCCGTCCAGCTGGCCGCCGAGGCCGTGGTTGAGCGCCAGCTTGCAGCAGCGCGCCGCGTCGATCACGATGCCCGCCGAGTTCGGCGAATCCCACACCTCGAGCTTCAGCTCCACGTTCAGCGGCACATCGCCGAATGCCTGGCCCTCCACCCGGATGTGCGCCCACTTGCGGTCCGTCAGCCACGGCACGTAGTCCGAGGGGCCCACGTGCACGTCGCTCGCCGGCAGCTCGTGGTCCATGATCGAAGTCACCGCGTTGGTCTTCGAGATCTTCTTGGACTCCAGGCGCTCGCGCTCGAGCATGTTGTAGAAGTCCATGTTGCCGCCCACGTTCAGCTGCGAGGTGCGCTCGATCTCCACGCCGCGCTCCGCGAACAGGCGCGCCAGCGTGCGGTGCACGATCGTCGCGCCCACCTGCGACTTGATGTCGTCGCCGACGATCGGCAGTTGGGCCGCTTTGAAGCGCTTGTCCCAGTAGTCCTCACGCGCGATGAACACCGGGATGCAGTTCACGAAGCCGCAGCCCGCCTCCAGCACCTGCTCGACGTACCACTTCGTGGCCTGCTCGGAGCCGACCGGCAGGTAGGAGACCACCACGTCGGTGTGCGTCTCCTTGAGGATCCTGACGATGTCCGCCGTCTCGCCCGGCGCCTTGACGATCTTCTCCTTCAGGTATTTGCCCAGGCCATCGTGCGTCATGCCGCGGTAGACCGGAACATCGAGCTTGCGCGGAACCTTCGCGAACTTGATCGTGTTGTTCTGCCCCGCCCAGATCGCCGTGCCGAGATCCTTGCCGACCTTCGTGCGGTCGATGTCGAACGCCGCCGTGAACTCGATGTCGCGCACGTGGTAGCCGCCCAGGTCCACATGCATCAGGCCCGGAACCCGCGCCTGCGGGTCCGCATCGGCGTAGTAGTGCACGCCCTGCACGAACGCCGAGGCGCAGTTGCCTACGCCGATGATCGCCACGCGCACCTTGTCCCGCTGATAGCGCGCTGCGCCGTTGCTCGCGCCCGCGCCGTTGGCGGAGCCTGCTCGGATTGCCGCCGAGGCGGATTTTGTGAGGCGCGCGGTCGCTTTGCCGTTGCCGTTGTTCTTCTCGATCGATGTCATCCCGGGAGACTACCCCGCCCGCCCGCTGCGGTCACACCGACCGCGAAAGCTCGCCGTGCACGTGCCAGATCCGCTGCCCCACCGTGATCACGCTGAGCCCCGCCAGCACGTACACCGCCGGTTCGAGCAGTTCGAAGCCCTGCAGTTCAGCGAACAGCAGCCCGATCGAGAGGATCACGACCCGCACCGGACGCGTCGCGATCCCGACCTTGCACTCCACGCCCAGCGCCTCCGCCCGCGCTCGCGTATAGGAGACCATCAGCGACGCCAGCACCGCGACCACGACCGCCGCCGCGCCCGCGCGGTTGCCGGTCAGCGCGAAGTACGCCGCGACCGCCGTCAGCACGATCCCCTCCTCGATGCGGTCCAGCGTCGAGTCCAAGAACGCGCCGAACGGCGTGCCCTTGCCCGACATCCGCGAGTAGCGCCCATCCAGCGTGTCCATCACCGAGCCCACCACGAACGCCACGCCGCCGAGCACGAACAGCCTTTCCCAGACGAGCACCGCCGCTACCAGGTTCAGCGCGAGGCCCGTCAGCGAAATCGCGTTCGGCGTCAGGCGCGACTCGATCAGCCGGTTGCGCACCTGCTCGCGTCGCTGCGCCGCCCGCAGCGACGCGCGACCGTCGCGCCCGCGCGCGCCGAGCGTGCCGCGGCGCTGGCCACGCCGGGCCGGCCGTGTCGGAGGAGTGTGTCGCGGAGGCATGTCGTCCTGCGCTACCCGCTCGCGCTGGCCGGGGCCGGCGAGAAGCGCCACGCCGTCGGGCGCGCCCGCGCCAGCCAGCGCGCCCCGTAGGCCGAGGCGCCCGCCGTCAGCGCTCCGAGCAGCGCGTCCAGGATGAAGTGGTTCGCGGTCGCCACGATCACGAACGCGACGAGGAACGGGTACACGAACCACAGCACCCGCAGCGCCCGCGGGCGCACCAAGCGCGCGAGCGGCCAGCCGATGCTGAGCGCGAACGCCACGTGCATCGAGGGAACCGCCGCATAGGGGTTGAACAGCGCGTTCATCGTCGCGCTCGCATGCGAGACGTGCACGCCGGTGAAGTCCGAGACCGAGTCCACGAAGCCCCACTCCGGCATGAACCGCGGCGGCGCCGTCGGGAACACCGCGTAGGCGACCAGTGCGATCGCCATTGCGATCATCAACACGTTGCGCACGAAGTAGAACGAGCGGTTGTGGCGCAGGTATAGATAGACCAGCGCTCCGACCGTCACCGTCGTCTGCACATTCAGATACAGCCAGCTCAAGATGTCCATCAGCAGCCGGCTGCCCGACGCCCACGCCTGGATCGAAGGCTCCACGAACATGTGCAGCGTGCGCTCGACTCCAATCACCTCGCGGGCATGCGTGAAGGCCTCCGTCGCCGTTCCCGCCACTAGCCCCCGCGCGAGCCCATAGGCGAGATACGCCGCGCCGAAAAGCGCTAGCTGTCTCGCTACATCCAGCCATCCCTGAGGCAGTATCCGTGCCTGCAGGAGGCGGAGCCGAGCAACCATGAATGGGTAGCCTAAACCATGCCCCCGCGGCTCGCCGCAGGCACCGCGCTCACGCGCGACAGCGCGGTCCGCGGTCGAATATGCGCGCCGGCGAAAAATCGATACCCACTCCGATCGTGCCCGCGCGCCGCGCCTGCACGAGCGTCCAGCCACCCGGCGCCTCGCTTACGCAGCCCGCTCCGCTGAGCAGCGCCCAGTACGGCGTGAAGCGCACCCGGACCTCAAAGCGGCCCCGCACCGGCGCCCGCAGCGTGAAGGACTCCGGCCCGATCGCGCTCACCACCGCCGGGCTCTGCGCGAGCGCGCTCGCCCCGCGCACCGCGAACAGCCGCCAGTGCCCCGCGCGCCACACTTCGCGCAGGTACGGAAGGCCCCGCTCGATCAGCGCTCCCTCCGCCGTAGCCGAGTAGTCCAGGCGCACGTCCGGCAGCGCCACGTAGGAGACCGCGTTTTCTGAGAGCCACGCGCGGTACGCCGCCGGCGAGAGCCGCGCTCGGTAGAAGAGCGAGGCGTAGCGCGCGTCGAGCTGTCGCTCCCAGCCGCGCGCGAGCAGAATCGTGCGTTGCCGCGGAACGTACACCGACTCCCAGTGCGCGCCCGTCTGCGGCACCTCGACTCGCAGCGGCATCCCGCCGGCGAGCCTGTTCAGCTCCGCGAGTAGCGGCGCGTAGTAGGACGCGTTCACCGACGGATCGCCCGCCAGTGCCGCATAGTCGTTCAGCGGGGTCTCCAGCTGCCAGTAGAGCAGCACCGGCGCCAGCAGCGCCAGCGCCAGCCGGTGGCGCCCCCACAGCGCGCCCGCCACCAGCGGCGTCGCGACCAGCTCGCCCAGACGTGCCGCGTTGCTGCCCACCGGGGTGTGCAGCACGTAGGAGCCCACGAGCGCCGCCGCGTAGAGCCACGCGCCCCAGTGCAGCGTCGTCACCGTTAGCGGCCGCAGCTCACCGTCCAGCCGCGGCAGCACCAGCGCGATCGCCAGCACGCCCGCGAGGCCCGGCCAGAACACCGAGGGCGCAAAGGGCTCGTAACCGCCTTCCGGGAACGCCAACGTAAGGAGCGCGACCGGGGCCAGTGCCGCCGCTGTGATCGCCGCTCCGCCGCGTGCTTGCGCCGTCACGACGGCGACCCCGCTGCGTGCTTGCGCTGTTACGGCGGCGACCCCGCTGCGTGCTTGTGCTGTTACGGCGGCGACCCCGCCGCGCGTGTGTGTGCGCGTGTGCGCGTGTGTGCGCGCGCGGCGGGGCCTTGCGGCGAGCACTACCGCCAGACCCGCGAGCGCCAGGAATGCGCCGGCCACCGGGCTCGCCACGCTCGTCAAAGCCGCCAGGACCGCTGCCGCGACCACGCGCCCGTGCGCCAGCGCCGCCAGCGCGAGGAGCCCGATCGCCAGCCCCAGGTCGTACGCGACGCGGCCCGAGAGCAGCTCCACGCAGATCCCCAGCGCGAACAGCGCCGCCGCGACGCGCGCTCCACCAGCGTCGAACGCGCGCTCCACCAGCAGGCCGAAGAGACCCGCAGTCGCGATCACGCTGAGCGCCAGCAGCAGCTGCTCGCCCAGCAGCGCCCCAAGCGCCGGCGAGAGCAGCGAGTAACCCGGCAGGTAGTGCCCGCCGTACCAGCCGTTGTCCCACAGCGTGAAACCGACCCGCGAGAAGAGGTTCGCACGATAGGTCGCCGCCGCGAGGTCGCCGCTCGGCGGTCGCCAGAGCAGGTACGCGCCGGCCAGCGGAACCGACACCGCGAGCGCCAGCGCCCACGGCGCGCGCAGGCGCTTGCTCACGAGCGCTCGAGGAAGCCGATCACGCGCTCGATCGCGTCCGGACGGTCCAGCCACCACCAGTGCCCCGCGTCCGGGAGCTCGAGCAGCTCCGCGCCGCCCAGCGCCTGCGCGTACTCCTGCGCGAAGTTCGCCGGAATGTAGGGATCCCGCATCCCCCACACCACCAGCGCCGGCGCGCCGATATCCCCCAGCGCGCCGCCCGCGCGCGCGAGCTCCGCGCTCGGCGCGCTGCGGTAGAGCCGCAGGATCGCGCGCTGGGTGCCCTGGTCGAAGTGGTCGAGCACCATGTCCAGCCACGCCTCCGGCAGTGGCCCCTCCGCCACATTGGCCTCGCGCGAGGCGCGCCGCAGCGTCCAGCGGATCGTCGAGCCCATCGCGAGCTCGCCCAGCAGCGGCGTCCGCCACACGCGCGCCACTCGGTGCCAGCGATAGCCCGGCAGCAACGGCACCGCGTTCATCACCACCAGCCGCGCGATTCGCTCCGGGTGGCGCTGCGCGAACGCCAGGCCCACCGCGCCCCAGTCGTGCACCACCAGCCGCACGCGCTCGACCTCGACCAGATCCAGGAACCGCTCGAGAAAGCCCGCGTAGCCCGCGATCGAGTAGTCGAAGTGCCCCGGCTTGCCCGAGCGCCCGAAGCCCGGCAGGTCCGGGGCGAGGCCGCCGCTGCGCGCGAGGAACGCCGGCCACTCGTCGGAGTTCGTCGGTACCCCATGCAGATAGAGCACCGGGGGCCGCGCCTTATCGCTGGGCTCGCCCTCGCCGCGTCCGTCGCCGGGCGCGGACGCGCTGCGCCAGTAGACCGGCAGCTCGCCAATCCGAGCGTTGTGCTCGCTGATCTCCGGCACCGCGCCGAGCATATACCGGGGCCGGCGTATGCCATACCGTGACGACGATGCCCGCCGCCGTGTGGACCGCGCCGACCCGCCGCCGTGTGCGCGCGGTCCGCGACCGCCTGCGTGCCGTCTACGGAATCCCGCGGATGGCGCCCCACGGCGACCCGCTCGCCGAGCTCGTGCTGACGGTGCTCTCCCAAAGCACCAACGATCGCAATCGCGACGTCGCCTACCTGCGGCTGCGCGCACGGATGCCCACATGGGAGGCCGTCCGCGACGCGCCCCTGGCTGAGGTCGAGGAGGCGATCCGCCCGGGTGGCATCTCGAAGGTCAAGTCCGAGCGTATCCAGCGCATCCTGCGCGCGATCGACGAGGACACCGCGCTCTCACTCGACTGGCTGGCGCGCGTTCCGCTGGCGCAGGCACGCGACTACCTCACGAGCCTCCCCGGCGTCGGGCGCAAGACGGCGGCCTGCGTGCTGCTGTTCGCGTACGGCCTTCACGACGTGCCGGTCGACACGCACGTCTCGCGGGTCGGGATGCGTCTGGAGCTGCTGCGACCCGGCGCCTCCTTCGAGGAGCTGCACGACCAGATGCTCGCGCTCACCCCTCCCGGCGAGGAGCTCGAGCTGCACGTCAACCTGCTGCGACACGGCCGCCGCACCTGTCACGCCCGCAAACCAGCATGTTGCGAATGCGCTTTGGCACGCATGTGTCCAAGCTCGCGTTGTTTCTGACGCTTCCATTAGATTGACTTTTGCTCTACGCTTGTGCTGTGCCTCGCCCCGACGGAGATGGGGATGATCAGTCGCGATCCCCCGCTCGCGAGGACATCGACCGGTACCCGCCCTGGATCGAGCGCTTCACCCACGCCACGTTCGTGCACGAGGGTGAATTCGGAAGCGCCCGCGCGCCGCTGCTACCGCGCGAACACCATCAGTGGACGCCGCTCGCCCGCGCTCTGCTCGCGGTCGGCGATCAGTGGACGCTGCTAATCCTCAGCGCGCTGGCCGACGGGCCGCCGCGGCTGGCCGAACTGCGCTCGCGTCTGCCCGGAATCAGCGCCGGTGTTCTCAATCGTCATCTGCAGCAAATGGTCGATCTCGGGCTCGTCTCACGCCAGCGCTTCCGCGAGCTCCCACCGCGGGTCGAATACCAGCTCACTCCGGCCGGCCGCGAGCTCCTGCCGGTGGTGCTCCAACTCGCGCGCTGGGGCATCCGCAACCTCTGGACTCGGCCGCAGCCGCGCGAGCACATCGCGATCGGCGAGATCTTCCGGATGCTGCCCGAACTACTGGCCGAAGAGCAGCTCTCGGGCGGCCCACTCGAATTGGTGGTCGATGGTCGCCGCGGACGCGAACGGTATGTCTTTGCGATCGACCGCGGCCGGCTGGAGCCGATCGCGCCCGGTCTCAGACCGGGCACCCGCATGTCCGGTGAACCCTTCGACTGGGTCGAAGCGCTTGGTCCGCGACGCAACTACGCCGCCCTGCAGGTCACCGGGGATCTACAACTCGCCAAACGTTTCCTAAAAGCCCTGCTCGGATAGCGGTTTGCCGTGCGTCGCTGTCCGCTCCGCCGCAGGCGATCGAATGCGCGAGCAGCCAGGCCGGACTCAGCGCGTCTCGCGCGGGGGGTCAGGCGATCGTGAATTCTTGCGTGTGCGAGGACTCGCGCATGTCCGAAAAGGCCGATGTGTGCGACGAACTGCTCGCCGTGGGCGGGAGTGCGCGGGAGGTCTCATGGCGCCGCGGCAGTGGCGGCAGCAGCGATGGGGCGGGGATCGCATGGGGGTCGCTCACTGGTCTCGCCGACAGCGGCGCGAGTGTCGAAATGGCCTGCGAGCCCGGCGAAAACCACACGAGTACATTGGCCAGACCCGTGTTTATGATTGAGAACATCCGAACTTCGAAGTATGATCGGTGTTCAGACATGTAACCCCGTGGGGGTAAGACTACTCGGGACTAAGGACAGGGGTCCACGGTAAAATGCCAAGAACAAGCACGCATACTGACAGACTAAACGCAGACGGGGAATGGATTCGCTCCGTGCCCAGTCTGCGCGAACCGCGTTACTCGCAGTCCCTTGAGCGGGGCCTTGCGATTCTCGGGTGCTTCACTCCGGAGCGCCCAATCCTCGGTATCGCCGACATCGCTGACGATCTCGGTATGAGCCGCAGCACGACTCATCGCTATGTCATCACGCTCGTCGCACTCGGCTATCTCGAGCAGGGCGCCTCGCGCAAGTACCGGCTCGGTCTGCGGGTGACCGATCTCGGGATGTCCGCGCTGAACTCGACCGGGCTGCGCGAGCACTCGCGGCCCTATCTGGAGGAGCTGCGCCAGCGCACCTCCTACACCGTCAATCTGGCCGTGCTCGACGGTCCGGAGATTCTCTATGTGGATCGCGCCCGCAGCTTCCGCCGCGGACAGAGCAAGATCGACTTCGGGCTCGCGCCCGGATCGCGCCTGCCGGCGTACTGCACCGCAATGGGCAAGCTGCTGCTGGCCTATCTGCCCGAGCACGAGCAGCGCAACCTGCTCTCGGAGATGAAGCTCTCCAAGCGCGGGCCGAACACGATCACCAGCAAGAAAGGCCTGCGCGACGAGCTCGAGCACGTTCGCGAGGAGAGCTTTGCGGTCAACGACCAAGAGCTGGCCTCAGGCTTGCATTCGATCTCCGCGCCGGTGCGCTCGGAGTCACGCGAGGTAGTCGCCGCCGTCAACATGGCTGCGCACAGCTCGATGATCTCCCTCGAGGAGCTCGTCGATCACCTCGGTCCGCACCTCGTTTCGACCGCCGATCGAATATCCGCGCGACTCGGTTACCGTCGCGATGACGAGCGCGAGTAGCTCTTTTTTTTAGCTCTCAAGCCAAAGCGCTTTATCGGTGGCCGGTTCCCGTGGGGGGCCGGCCACCGCGCTTAACTGAGTGCGCGCCCGTACTGGCGTTCGTAGTACGCGCGGTAGTCGCCAGAGCGGATCGGCTCCCACCACCAGGTGTTCTCGCGATACCAGCTGACCGTCTGCTCGAGGCCCTCCGCGAAGCGCACTCGCGGCTCCCAACCCAGCGCGCGCACCTTCGCGGAGGAGAGCGAGTAGCGGCGGTCGTGGCCCGGCCGGTCCTCCACGTACTCGATCAGGGACTCATCCGCTCCGCTCAGCTCGAGGACGCGCTTGACGACATCGATGTTCGGTAGCTCGTCGGGGCCGCCCGCGTTGTAGACCTCGCCGGGCTTGCCGCGCTCGAGCACACAGCCGATCGCGCGCGCGAAGTCGGTCGCGTGGATCCAGTTGCGCACCTGCCTGCCATCCCCGTACACCGGCAGCGCGTCGCCGTGCAGCGCGTTGAGCACCATCAGCGGGATCAGCTTCTCGGGATACTGGTAGGGGCCGTAGTTGTTCGACCCGCGGCAGATCGATGCCTGCAGGCCGTAAGTGTGGAAGTAGCTCTGCACGAGCAGATCCGCCCCCGTCTTCGTCGCCGAGTACGGCGAGGAGGGACGCAGCGGCGAGGACTCGGTGAAAGTTCCCACCTCGATCGACCCGTATACCTCGTCGGTCGAGACCTGCACGTAGCGCAGGCCGCGCTCGCGCGCCGCCTCCAGCAGCACGTGGGTTCCCAGGGCGTGGGTGCGCACAAACGCGTCGGGCTCCGCGATCGAGCGGTCCACGTGTGTCTCGGCCGCGAAATTGACGATCGCCTCCGGGGTCGAGGACTGCTCTCCAGCACCGTCCAGGGCCCGGGCGACGGCCTCGGGATCCTCGATCCCGCCGTGCACGAAGCGGAAGCCGCTCTCCTGCGCGAGGTCTTCGAGGTTCTCCTTGCGACCCGCGTAGGTGAGCTTGTCGAGCACGGTCACCTCGTCGCCGTGCTCGCGCATGCGCACCCGCGTGAAGTGCGAGCCGATGAAACCCGCGCCGCCGCAGACCAGGAGCCTCATGCGCGCATCATCCCAGCTCGCGCGGCCAGGTAGCCCGCGAGGCCATCGCGCCAATCGGGCATCGGCAGCACATCCTCGCGCTCGGAGGCCAGCACCGACCACGCCGGGCGCTCCGCCGGGCGCGCCATCTGCGCGCTGGTGGCCGGCTCGACCCGGCAGTCGCGCTCGGCCTGGCGAAAGATCTCCTGCGCGAACCCGTTCCACGAGATGGCACCGCCCCCCGTCAGATGGACCAAGCCGGCGACCTCGCGCTCGAGCAGCCCCACCAACGCCGGGGCCAGATGCCCCGACCAGGTCGGAGAGCCGGTCTGGTCATCGACGACCTGCACCGCCGCGCGCTCGTCCGCGAGTCGCAGCATGGTGTCCACGAAGTTGCGCCCATGCAGCCCGTAGAGCCACGCCGTGCGCACCACCGCGTGGCGCGGTGAGGCCGCGAGCACCTGCCGCTCGCCCGCGAGCTTGCTGTGGCCGTAGACCGAGCGCGGGCCCGTCGGGTCCGACTCTCGGTAGGCGCGCGCGCGCCCGTCCGCGTCGAGCGGCGCGCGTCCGTCAAAGACGTAGTCCGTCGAGACGTGCAGCAGCGGCACCCCGATCGCCGCCGCGGCGCGCGCGAGATTGCCGGCGCCGTCGGCGTTGACCGCGTGGGCCTGCTCGCTGTGGGTCTCCGCTCCGTCGACGTCGGTCCACGCCGCGCAGTTCAAGACGGCCGTAGGCCGGCGCTCCTCGAAGAACGTGCGCACCGCGCTTGGGTCGGTGATGTCGAGCTCCGGCAGGTCGATCGCGGTCGCCTCGTGCCCGGCGCGCTCCGCGGCGCTGCACACATCCCGCCCGAGCATCCCGGCGGCACCCGTGACGAGCAGCTTCACAGGATCGAGATGTCCGAGTTGTCGCCGACCATGAAGCGATAGGCCTTGGGCTGGCGGTCGCCGCGGCGAACTCTGACATTGCGGCCCAGCAGCGAGGACTCCATGCGCCCGTCCAGGTCGCACACCGAGGAGCCCGCCAGCAGGATCGAGTGCTCGACCTCCGAGTTCGCGATCTCGCAGTTCTCGCCGATCGCGGTGTACGGGCCGACGTAACAGTCGGTCAGGCGTGCCCCCGCGCCGATCACCGCCGGACCGCGGACCGTCGTGCGCTCCAGGCGCGCGCCCCGCTCGAGCACCACGCGCCCGTCGACCTGCGAGTCGATCAGCTCGCCCTCCACGCGTCCCACGAGATTGTCGAGGATCAAGCGGTTGGCCTCCAGCATGTCCTCTAGGCGGCCCGTGTCCTTCCACCAGCCGCGCACAATGTGCGGCTCCACGCGCAGGCCGCCGTCGACGAGGTGCTGGATCGCGTCGGTGATCTCCAGCTCCCCGCGCGCCGAGGGCTCGATCGCGCGCGCCGCGTCGTGGATTCGTGCGGTGAACATGTAGACACCCACGAGTGCCAGGTCGGTCGCCGGCTGCGCCGGCTTCTCCACGAGCCGCACCACACGACCTGGCGAGGTCGACTCGTGCTCCGGTGAGAGCTCCGCGACGCCGTAGTTCTCGGGGTCCGCGACCGGCGTCAGCAGGATCAGCGCATCGGGCTCGTGCTCGCGAAAGGCAGCTACTAGGTCCGCGATCCCGCCCTGCAGCAGGTTGTCGCCGAGGTACATCACGAAGGCGCTCCCGCCGAGGAACTCCTCGGCGGTCAGCACCGCGTGGGCCAGACCCAGCGGCTCGTCCTGCAGCACGTATGAGATCCGCACCCCGAAGCGCGAGCCGTCGCCCGCCGCCGCTTCGATCTCCGGCCCGGTCTCCGGCGCGATGATGATCCCGATCTCCTCGATCCCCGCCTGCGCCATCGCTTCGATGCCGTAGAACAGCACCGGCTTGTTTGCGACCGGGACCAGCTGCTTGGCGCTCGTGTGCGTAATCGGGCGCAGGCGCGTGCCCTTGCCCCCCGAGAGGATCAGTCCCTTCAGCGGCTCCATCGGGGCATGAGCCTACCGACGCCGCCGTCGGCCGGTGTTATCGCCTCGCGTCAGTACACGCCGGCGAGCTTGCGGTGATCCCAAGTTGAGCGCCGCAGCTCGACGAACTGCAGTCCCACCCGCTTGGCCGCCTGCTGCTCCACGACCGCCGCAGCCTCCGCCGGCAGCTCCACCGGCGGCTCCCCTCGCGCCACCGCGTTGCGCGCGAGGATCTCCCGGCCCAGCGAGCTCACGCTCTCCAGGTCGCGGTGGATGCGCACTTCGCATTCGAGCATCACCCCGCGCAGCTCCTGGTAGAGCTCGCCGGCCTCGACCTGCAGCGTCGCGCGCGCGTCGCGCTCGAGGTTGCGCACCTTCTGCGAGGTCGCATAGGTCCACGACCAGAGTTGCGGCCCCGGCGCCGCCTCATCGGCCTCGGCTTCTGTACCACCGGCAGTGGCTTCTGCCCCGCCGGCCTCGGCTCCTGCGCCGCTCAACGGCACCGCGCCTGGCGCGCGCAGCACGTACCACAGCGGCATCAGGTGCGGCCAGCCGCGCGGGCCGATCGTCGCGCACACGACCGTGCGCTCCTGGGCGAGGAACTGGTGCACCTCCGCTGCGCTCATCCGGATCTGCTCGCGGCGGCTCAACGACTCAACCGACCCCGGCGGGCACCCCGTGCAAGCGCGCGGTGGCCGCCAGCACGGCTTCGCGCGCGTCCTGCGGCTCGAGCACCGCGGCGTCGCCCGCTTCCTTGAGCACCTCGCGCACGAGCCACTGCACGCCGGCAAAGCTCAGCTCCACGACCACCGAGCCGTCCGCGCTCTCGCGCAGCACGCGCCGGCTCTCGCGCGCCCAGCGCGCCCGCTCCGGCGAGATCCAGACGCGCGCCGTGCGCGAGGAGCTGACCTCGCCGGTGCGCATCCAGCCGTCCACTTCCGCCGCCGGGTCGACCTCCGCGCGGGGCTCGAAGGACTCCTCGGTCACCTCCGCGCGGCGGATGCGATCGAGTCGGAAGTGGCGCATCTCGGCCTTCTCGGGATCGAAGGACGCCACGTACCAGCCTTCGCGTCCGTTGACCAGCGCGTAGGGCTCCACGCGTCGCAGCGAGAACTCGTCCTCGTTCTCCTTGTAGTAGTCGAGCTCGATCAGTCGCCGCTCGGTGATCGCCTGTGAGACCTCGCGCGCCACATCCGGGTCGTCGCTGCGGCCGTGCGCGACCTGCAGCCCCTGCTCCATCGGATCGTTGCCGAGCGCCGCGACGATCTTCTCGCGCGCCGAGGTCAGCGAGCCCTCCGGAATGTGCTCACCGATCAAGTCGATCGCCGCGATCAGCGCCTTCGCCTCCACCGGCAGCAGTCGCGCCGGACGGTCGAAGTTGTCGCTGTAGGGCTCCGGGTCGACCTCGATCTCGCCCTCCTCCTCGAGGATCTCCGCGTAGAGCACGTAGGAGCCGCCGCCGAAGTTCACGACGTTCAGCACATCGATGTCCTCGCGCAGCTCCTCCTCGCTGAGCTGCAGGCGCTCCTGCACGTCGGCCATCGAGACGCGCCCGCGCCCGCCGGGTCGCTCCGGCGCCCCGGCCTGCCCGCCGCCGCCCGAGCGGCCGGCCTGGATCAGGATGCTGGCGAGCGTCACCAGGCGCGCGAAGCGCTCCGGGCGGATCGCGGCCTCGACCCGCCGTGGCTCCCCACCCTGCTCCTCCTCGCCCTCCTCGTCGTGTGTGCGCGCGCGCCGGCGGCTGGGCTTGCTCGCCCGTGCCTGCGCGAGCTCGCGCGCAGCGGCCGAGTGCTCTGACTCGCGATCCTCGCCCGCGTCGATCAAGGGACTCTCGGTGTGGCGCTCCTCGATCAGCGCCAAGCGTCGCGCGAGCTCCTCGGCGAGCTCCGACGGTCCCAAGATCCGTGCGTGCTCCCCCAGCCCGAGCACCCAGGAGACGATCATGCGCGCGTTCGCGTAGGGAGTCTCGAAGACGCGGTCGCCCGGCTCGCTCTCGCGGCCGGCCGCGCGGATCTCGCCGTAGCGGCCGAAGTGGCGCTCGATCTGCCACGCGATGCGCTCGGAGAGCAGGATCTCTGCCACGCCGCCGCCCTCCCCGAGCTGCCACTCCGCGCGGTTCGCGTACGCGCGCGGGTCGAAGTCCGTGGGACGTTTGAAGTCGTGCTCGGCCTTGGTCGCGTAGGCCACTTTCCCGCGGATCCGCGAGAGGCGGAAGACGCGGATCGCCTTGCGCTCGTGCGCGAGGCCCAGCAGGTAGAACTCGCCGCCTTGGAATAGCAGGTGGTAGGGGTCCACGCGCCTTGCGCCGACCTCGTCGCGCTCCATCGTGTAGTAGTCGAACGTGATCGTCTTTTGGCGGAAGATCGCCGTCTCGACCTTCGCCAGGCGCGCCGAGAGCTCGTGCCCGCCGGCCGAGGCCGTGATCGCGAGCGCCACCGAGCGCTGCTCGGGCGCGCGCAGCGGGCTCGGCCGGCCCCAGGTGATCTGCTGCAGCGCCAGGCGCAGCGGCTCCGCGTAGGCGAACTTGCCGTCGAGCAGCAGCAGCGCCGTCTGCAGCGCCGCGAGCTCCTGGTCGCTGAAGGCGATCGCCGGCAGGTGAAAGCTCTCCGAGCGCAGCGAGTAGCTCTCCTGCTCGGCCGCCGCGTCCGCCGGGCGGTCCACGGTGAGCTGGATGCCCAGCGATTCGAGCTCCGCGCGGTCCGCGTAGAAGCGGCGCGCGAAGGCGTCCTCGTTCATCGCGCTGTAGCCCTCCACGTCGCGCCGAATCTCCAGTGCCGTCACCGGCCGGCGCTCGGCCATCAGATAGGAGATCAGCGACAGCTGGCGGATCAGCTTCTCGGTGTCCTTGGCCATCGGGTTCCCCAAAGATAGAACCACGCGGCGAGACAGCGATCGCGGGGCCGCTCGCGCGCCGCTATTTGCGAGGATCGCGTCGCGATCCTCGGGACGATGACCCGACGCCGAGCGCCGCGGCCGCGGCGCTCAAGCCGCTTCGAGCGCCTCCGCGAGCTGCTCGTGCTGCTGCGGGAAGAACGCCGCCGCACCCAGCGCGCGGTCGAGCGTCGACCAGCTCCGTCCCGGTGCGAGCTCCTTCTCGAGTCGGTCGAAGCTGCCCAGGCGCCCGCCGAGGTTGTCGATCATGTGCACCAGCGTCGCCTCGCGCGTGCACGGGAGCACGGGACTGCCGTGCTCGAGGGAGCCGTGATGGGAGAGGATGATGTGCGAGACCGCCCACTGCAGGCGCTCCGGGAAGCCCTCGATCTCCTCGATCGTGCGGCGCACGCGGTAGTAGCCCAGCGCGATCTCGCCGTGCAGGCGGCCGAGGTCGGTCAGGTCGATGCTGGCCGGATCCTCCGTGTAGGCCTCGAGCTTGCCGATGTCGTGCAGCAGCGCCCCGGTGACCGCCACGTCGCGGTCGATCCCGGGGAAGGTCGCCGAGATCGCGCTGACCGCCTGCGCGACGCTGAGGCAGTGCTCGAGCAGTCCGTGGCGGTAGGCCTGGTGGTAATACTTCGCCGCCGGCGCCACGCGGAAGCTCGCCCACAGCCGCGAGCGCTCGCCCAGCACGCGCTCGAGCAGCACGCGCAGGTGGGGCTCCTGCACGGTGGCGATCAGCTCGCGTAGGTCGCTCTCCATCTGCCCCGCCTCGCGCTGCGGGCCGTCGAGCAGATCGTCGGGGGAGAAGCTGCCGGCCTGCGGCGCAAGCAGCTCGCGCAGGTTGATCTGCGGCCCAAAGCGCGGGTGCAGCGCGTAGCGGCCGCGCACGTGCACCGGCTCTCCCGGGCGTGCCACCGCCTCGATCTCGCTCAGCGAGTCCCAGACCATCGCGACGACCGCGCCGGTGCGATCGCCCAGCTGCAGGCGCAGGTACTCGCCGCCGTCGCGACGCGCGCGGCGCTCGAGCTGGCGCACGAGCAGCACTTGATCTAGCTCCATGCCGTCGGTCAGGGCGCTGACGAACATGCCGCTGAAGGTAGAGACGGCTGCGGACGGCACGCTGGCGCCGGCGCCAGCTGTCAAGCAAAGCCCAGCAACTTTGTCATTGGTGATGAGAAATGACAACGCTCCAAAACGTCTAAAGGCGCGCTGCAAAATCGGCCGCGGCGGACCTGGTCCTCGTGCGCCGCGCTCCCTATGGTGCGGTTGTGTAAGGAACAGTTTTGTAAGCAGACGTTTTTTCGTAGTCACAGATCGGGACAGGGAGCGGGGGAGCGAAACGATGATCGAGGGAATGCGAGTGGTGAGCTGGAACGTCAACGGGGTACGGGCGCGCTGGCCGCGCCTGGTGGAGCTGCTCACGTGCGAGCGGCCCGACGTCGTCTGCCTGCAGGAGACGCGCTGCCCGGCCGGCCGGTTTCCGCACGAACGGCTGCTGGAGATGGGCTATCAGTCGCGTCACAGCGCCGGCCCCGGCAAGGCCGGCGGGGTCGCGATCCTGGTGCGCGGCGACCACCGCGTCACCGAGCGCAGCAGCGAGCTGGACCACTCGCGCGGCATCGCCGAGGGGCGCTGGCTGGAGGTCACTACCGAGGGGATCACGATCGGCTCGGTCTACGTGCCCGCCGGCGCCGACCGCGACGGGCGCGACGACAGCGGCAAGCTTGCGTTCCTGGAGGCCGTCGCGCGGCAGGCGTGCGAGGAGCACTCGCATCCGCTGCTGATCGCCGGCGACTTCAATGTCGCGCCCTCCGACCAGGACATCTACGAGCCGGCGTGGTTCGAAGGCTCCTACCAGACCGGCGCCGCCGAGCGCGCCGACCTGCGCGCGATCCTCGACGAGGGCGAACTGGTCGACGTCTACCGCCGGCTGCATCCCGCCGAGGCCGGCTATACCTGCTGGGATCAGCGCGAGGGTCACTACGCGCGCGACTATGGCCTGCGCATCGACCTCGTCCTCGCCAGCGAGGAGCTCGCGCCGTACATCGGCGAGTGCGAGGTCAACCACACCTACCGCCGCGGCTATCGCCCCTCCAACCACGCGCCGCTGGACGTCGAGCTCTGTGATCTGCAGGCCTGCGCGCACTGCATGGGCGAAGAGGAGCAGCTACTGCTTGCCGCTTGAGGGAAGGGGGATGCCCACGGGCCGCGGTCGCACGCTCCGCTCCACTCCATGCGATCGCGGCCCGCGCGTGCGAACCGCCGGGCGCCCGCGCGCACGCGGCGGGGTCCGCGGCATTTGGTGCGATGTGGCTGCAGGATCGCCGCGGGAGCGGGGCTGGGGGCGGGCCCGACCGCTACTACAGCGCGGCGATCTTCCAGGCGCCGCCTTCCTTGACGAGCAGCATCGTGCTCGTGCGCTGCTTGCCCGACCACGTGCTCGACACGCGCGCCGTCGCGTTCGTGCCGTGGACCGCGATCGACTTCACCGTCAGTTCGAAGTTCTGGATCGCCCCGAGCTGGTTCTTCAGCGCCTGCACGCAGGTGCTCCCCGCCGCCTGCAGCCGCGCCTGCACGGCGTGCGCGAGATCGTTGGCGCACAGCTTCTTCTCTTCGGAGGCCGTGACGTCGGTCTGGAAGTCCGAGATGCGCTGCACGACCGCCTTGCTTTCGCCCTTGTAGTTGCCGGTGGAAACCGCCGTGCCGCACGCGCCGAGGCCGAGCGCGAGCATCGCGGTGGCCGCGAGCACGCCGGCCGCGCGGGACGGTCCACAACTCATCCTGTCGCTTGCCCTAATGGTACGCATCCTTTCCTAAGGCTCCAGACGGTTGGGCCCGCGGTAGAGGAAGCTGACCTCGCGCACGTTGTCCTGGCCGAGCATCTGCATCAGTAGGCGCGTGAGGCCGAAGCCGAAACCGCCATGCGGTGGGGCGCCGTAGCGAAAAAAGTCCAGGTAGTACTGGATCGGCTCGGTCTCCACGCGCTTGTCGGCGGCCTGCGCCAGCAGCGTCGGCAGGCGATGCTCGCGCTGCGCGCCGGTCGTAATCTCGATGCCGCGCCAGAGCAAGTCGAAGCTTTTGGTGAGGCCCGGATCGTCGGGGTATCGCATGTGGTAGAAGGGCCGCACCGCGGTCGGGTAGTCGGTGACGAACACGAACTCGTGGCCGTGTTGCTCGGCGACGATCGCGCAGAGCGCGCGCTCACTGGGCGGGTCGAGGTCGTCGCCGGGGCCGGGGACGTGCTCGTGCCCGCGCTCACGCAGCAGCGCCTTGGCGTCCTGCATGCTCAGCCGCGGGAACGGCAGCGAGGGCACCACGACCTCCACGCCGAAGGTCTCGCGGATCGCGTCGCCGTGCTCGGCCGCGACGACCGCGAAGACGTGCTCGAGCCACGCCTCCTCGAAGGCCATCACGTCCTCGTGGGAGTCGATCCAGGAGATCTCGACGTCGACGCTCGTGAACTCGGTGTCGTGGCGCGAGGTGAATGACGGGTTGGCGCGAAACACGGGGCCGATCTCAAAGACCTTGCCGAAGCCCGCTGACATCGCCATCTGCTTGTAGAACTGCGGCGACTGCGCGAGGTAGGCGGTGCGCTCGAAGTAGTCCACCTTGAAGAGCTCCGCCCCGGACTCGCTCGCGGAGCCCATCAGCTTCGGCGTGTGCAGCTCGAAGAAGCCCTCGCGGCGCCAGAACTCGCGCATCGCGTGCTCGACGGTGGTCTGGACCTCGAAGATCAGGCGCCGGTCGGGACGGCGCAGGTCGAGGTAGCGCCAGTCGATGCGCTTGTCGAGCGCGGACTCCGGCGTAACCGGCAGTTCGGGCTCCGCCAGGGACTCGACCTGGAGGTCGCGCAGGCGGATCTCGACCCCGCCGAGGCGCACGCGCTCGTCGGCGACGACCTCGCCGGTGAATGTCACCGCGGACTCGTCGGTCAGCTCGGAGATGCGCTCGTTGAGCTCGCTGGGCGGGTCGGACTTCTCGAGGATCACCTGCGCGAGGCCGGTTTCGTCGCGCAGGATCACGAACTGCATGCGCTTCTGATCGCGCACGGCGTTGACCCAGCCGCGCAGGAGCACGGTCTCGCCGACCTTGGCGGGCAGCTCGGCTATGAGGGTGCGAGACATCGCGGGCGGATCGTATAGGAGGGGGCTGGGCGGAGGGGAGCGCAGTCGTGGAGCCGAAGTGCGGGTATGGCGACGGAGCGAGAGGCCGGCGCTTGACATCGGTGAGCGGCTGCCTGAAGGTTCTTGGAGCTTCATCGCTGGAATCGTGCCTGCTGTGTGGCCAGGGGGGCCTGACGCTGAGGATCATTTGGGAGCCGGGTCGTCTTGCCGTAGCCGGCCAGACCGCTCGTGCTCTCGTCATCCGCGCTTGGCTGTCTGCTGAGCGAAGAGAGGAGATCAGATGGCGATGTATCGAATGAAGAGAGCGCTCGTTGTGCTTGTGATCGGTCTGACGCTGGGCGCTGTGGGCGCGGCGCAGGCGTCGGCAGCATCGTGGTTCATCGGAGGAGTCAAGCTGTCGACAGGCTCGAAAGTGGCCGTGGCTTCTAAAACGGTGGTTGATGAAAAGGCCGTTTTTAACGTGCCTGGACTCGGACTCAAGGTGTCGTGCGCAGGCTCCACCGCAATAGCCGCGACCCTCGTCGGTGAAAATAAAGGAGAATCTCAAGGCCGAACATTCGAAGCCTGTAGTGAGATTGAACCCAGTACCTGTAAAGTAGAACCCTCCAACATCATCACGGAACCTCTATCAACCACCCTCAGTACTTCGATTTCTCCAACTGATAGGTTCTTGTTAGTACCGAAAACAGGGAAAACCTTTGCGACGGTCCTATTTAGGGGCAGTTGCTCATTTGCTGGCGAACAGCCGATAAAAGGTGCCGTCATAGGTAAACTCGCCACAGGTCAAACGGAAGAGCTGGCGCAGGCTGTCGAAGGGCTTGGGTCAAGCGAAAACAATAGTCTGGAATTCGATAGCAATAAGATGTTTATCGAAAGGGGCAAGGCATTAGTCACGCTGGTATCGGGCTCGAAATGGAGCTTCCACTGAGCTAGCGGTGCGGGAAGGGGCGCCCGCGGAGCGGGACTGTGGGCGCCCGGTCCTTGCATTGTGCTCTCCGCCCTTGCGGCTCGCGATCGGCGCGCACGTCCTCGCGGAGCAAAGGTCTACCGGTAGAGGGGCATGGCTCCGCTGCTTTCGGGCGAGTGCTCGTGTTGAGGACGCGGCGGCGGTCCGCGTCGCGCTACTGGCCCCGAGTGAAAAACAAAATGGGCCTACTGGACGCTTTCTGGCCACCGTTCTGAGGCCGGGAGAGTCCGTCTTTAGGGGCTGTAGCGGCGCGTGAGCAAGAAGGGGAAGGCTGGGGGGTTGAATCGCGGCGAGAAGGACTCATGATCCCGACGCGAGGCAGACGACTGTCCCATAAAACAGGAAGAGCAGAATCAGTCCGATATGACGATGTTTGTGTCGATATGCCGGCAGTGCGGTCGGGGCCTCGTGGTAGGCCTCCGGCGATGACCGGCGAGACGATTCAACTCGATCGCGCCCCCGGCGGCGGTATGAACCAGGTGCTGGCCGCGGAGCTGATTGCCTCGCGCTTGCGCTCGACGCGCGTCGATGCACGGGATGGCGGGGCCACCGTCGAGCTCGACGCCGCGCGGATCGCGGTGGCGGCCGATACGTTCATGGTCGACCCGATCCTCTTCGACGGCGGCGACATCGGCAGGCTCGCGGTCTGCGGGATCGTCAACGACCTCGCGGTCCGCGGGTCGGTGCCGCGTTGCCTCACGCTCTCCCTGGCGATCGAGCAGGGCCTCCCGGTCGCCGATCTCACGCACGTGCTCGACTCTGTGTGCGAGGTCGCTGCGGAGGTCGACGTCGAGGTGCTCGCCGGCGACACGCGCGTGTTGTACCGCGGGGAGGTGGACAGGCTCATGATCGCCGCCGCCGGTGTGGGCGAGCTCTCACGGCCCACTGAGCTTGGAAGCGATTGCGTGCGCCCGGGGGATGCGATCATCGCGACGGGCTGGCTCGGCAACCACGGTATCCACGTGCTTTCCCGGCGCGAGTCGCTCGAATGCGGAGTGCTCAGCGATTGCGCTCCGCTCGACGGGCTGATTTGGAACGTGCTCGAGGACTATGAGCAGCAAGTGCACCACATGTGCACGCTGTCACGTGGGGGACTCGGCGCGGCTCTCGCCGAAGTCGCGTGTGCCGCCGGCCTCTCGATCGAGGTGGACGAGCACCGGCTGCCCGTGCAGCGCGAGACCGGGATCGTGGCCAGGCGCCTCGGCGTCGATCCGCTTCACGTGGCTGGGGAGGGCTGCATCTGCATGTTCGTCGAGGACGCGGCCGCGGCTGAGATCCTCGAGCTCATACGGTGGCAGCCGCAGGCGCGGGCTGCCCAGATCGTGGGAACAGTGCGCGAGGATTCCGATGGAACCGTCGCGATGGTGTGCCTCGACGGCGACCGAGCCACCGTTGCGCTGCAGCGCCGCGTCGAGCCGCCGAGGCTTCGCTGAGGCGAGCTTCCCGTCGTCGGCAAGAGCATGAGCACTGCGAGGCGTGTCGGGATGGCGCTCGGGGCGAGCATCGCGCTGATGCTCGCCGTAGGCGCGCTGGTTCTCACACAGGCTCCTCCGCGGGTGGTGCGAGCCGCTCCCCGGGCGAACACAGTGCTGTCGCTCACGGCCCGCGACTTGGCTGCCTGCCAGAAGGGCGAAGCCCTGCCCGCCGGTGTGTCAGCGATCCGCCTCTCGCTTGGGGCCGCGGGCATCGGGGGGCGGGTGCACGTACAAGCGATCTCAGGCTCACAGGTGCTCACCGAAGGCGAGCACGGACCCGGCTGGACGGGCAATTCGGTGACGGTGCCGGTCGCGCCGCGAGACCGTTCGACCGCGCGCGTGAAGCTCTGCTTCGACATCGCGCCCAACAGCGAGCCGATTCTGATCGCAGGGAGGCCTTCGCTGCGACGGCAGGAAACGGCCGTAACGGTCGGCGGAGTATCGCTGGGAGGTAGGCTGAGCGTCGAATACCTGGCGGCTGGCAGCGGCTCGTGGTGGTCGCGCGCCCTAACGGTCGCGCGGCATATGGGCCTCGGTCACGCTCTCAGCGGAACCTGGGTGGTGCTGCTGATCGCCGCGCTCATGACTGGCGCCGGCCTCCTAGCCGTCTGGCTTGCTCTGCGGGAGTCCGCGGGGAATGCGCCGGGCACGCGGCGGCCGCGTCGTCGTCTGTCCGCTGCGTGGACGTGCGCGCTGATCGCGTTTCTGAGCGCGTCCGCTTGGGCGCTCATCATGCCGCCCTTCCAGGGCCGTGACGAGGTCGATCACTTCGCCTACGTCGAGCAGCTCGCCGAAAATGGAAGTCTGCCGGAAAATGGACACGAAATCGGCACGTACTCACCCGCGGAGACGCTTGTGCTGCAGGGCCTGGACTACGCGCAGGTGGTGTTCTCACCCCAGAGGCCCGCGATCTCCTCAGTCGCCCAGCAGCAGACGCTCATGGAAGATGTTCAAGCAGGGGCCTCGCTGCAGGGCTCCGGCGAAGCTGGGATAGCGACCTCTGAGCCGCCGCTGTTCTATGCCCTTCAGACGATCCCCTACGCCGTGGGGCACGGCAACATCCTGGTTCAGCTGCAGCTCATGCGGTTGCTGGGGGCCATCTTCGGAGCGGCGACGGCGCTGCTCACCTTTCTCTTCCTGCGCGAGCTGATGCCGGGCTCACCGTGGGCTGCGACGGTCGGCGGCCTGTGCGTCGCGTTGCAGCCGCTGCTGTCATTCATATCCGGGAGCGTCAATCCGGAAGCGATGCTCTACACGGTCGCGGCTGCGATCTTCCTCTGCCTGGCTCGCGGGTTCCGCCGCGGGCTCACCCCGCGTCTTGCCGTCGCGCTTGGCATCTTGATCGCGGTCGGTTTCCTGACCAAGCTCAATTTCGTCGGCTTCGCGTGCGGGGTATTTGTGGGCTTGCTCGTCTTTGCGGTGCGCGGCGTGAAATCCAGGGGCGCCGCCGCGTTGCTCGCGCCTGCAATCGCTGCGCTGATCGGAGTCTTGCCCGTGCTGTTCTATGCCCTGCGCAATCTCCTCGGGGGCCACCCGGTCTTTGGGATCGTCTCGGGCAGCGCCGGCCAGCTCGAGGGATCGATCTCTGACGAGCTCAGCTACATCTGGCAGATGTACCTGCCGCGCCTGCCGGGCATGCCGCACTACTTCGCCGGCCTAGCGACCTACAAGGACATCTGGTTCGATCGGTCCGTCGGCTTCTACGGTTGGATGGACACGATGTTCCCGGGGTGGGTCGCGAATATCGCGCTGGTGCCGGCAGCGGCGGTGGCGCTGCTGTGTGGCCGGGAGCTGTTCGTGCGGCGTGCGACGCTCCGAGCGCGCCTTCCGGAGCTCGCTGTTTACGGGGCGATGGTCGCGGGAGTCCTGGTGATGATCGGGGCCTCCTCGTACATCTCCGACGCACTCGAGCACAAAGACGCGTTTGGCGAGCCGCGCTACCTGCTGCCACTCGTCCCGCTGCTGGGTGCGGTGGTCGCCCTGGCGGTGCGCGGCGCCGGGCGGCGGTGGGCTCCCGTGGTCGGTGCCGCGATCGTGGTCCTGTTCTTCGGCCACGACCTCTTCAGCCAGCTGCAGGTGATTGCCCGCTACTACGGCTAGGAAGCGTCGGCTCGCGACGCAGCAACTGGCCCCTAGCGGGTGAAGTGACCCCGCGCGGGGTGGGACTCAGCGCGAGGCCTCAGGCCCGAGCGCGAGCTGATCGCTCGAGAACGTGACCTCGACGGGCTCGATGATCACCTGGCGCGGCCCCTCCTGCACCACCCCCGCAACCAGCGCATCGAGGCCCAGCTCGCGGGCGGCCCGCACGACGTGGACGCCCTGGCCAGCGCGACAGTAAACGGCGAAGCCGGCGCCCATGTTGAGCGTGCTGTAAGCGGCGGCGGGGTCAAGGCCGGCGTGCTCGGCGAGGAAGCGCAGCACGGGCGGCACGGGCGGAAGCGCGTGGATCCGGTAGGTGAGCTCGCGCCGCGGGCGCATCAGCTTGAGCAGGCCGTGGCCGGTGATGTGGCTGAGGTACGTCAGGTCCACCTGCGGGTCGTCGAGTAGGCGCCGGACGAGCTCGACGTAGAGGAAGCTCGGACGCAGGAGTGCCGCGCCGAAGTGCTCGGCCCCGGTCTCGGGGGAGAGGGGGGTGAGCAGACCCTGCGGGAGCCGCTCGGCGATCCGCCGCGCGAGCGAGGCACCGTTGGCATGCAGGCCGTTGGAGGGGACCAGCACGATCTCGTCGCCGGGCGCGAGCTCTTCGCCGAGCAGAGGCTCGCGGTGAGGGGGTACGAAGCCAAGGGCGCTGCCGGCGAGCTCGATGTCCTCGCTGCCGAGCAGGCCGGTGAGCGCGGGCGACTCGCCACCACCCCACGCGCACTGCGCGTCGTCGCAGGCCCGGCGCCAGCCTGTCAGCAGTGCGCCGGCGCGCTCGGCGTCGGCGTACCACGCGCTCGAGCCGGTGGCGAAGTAGGCGTTGACGACGAGTGGCAGCGCGCCCACGCAGATGAGATCGTTGAGCACCGCGGCGACCGTGTCGTAGGCGATCTCGGCAAAGTGGCTCGTGCCGGCCAGCCCGTCGTATTCGCGGGCGAGCATCGACTTGGTGCCGAGCGTCTCGAGCACGAAGGCGAGCGTGCTGCCCGCGAAGCGCAGCACGAAGGCCGGCTCGCCGCGTGAAGCGTCCAGCGCGCGGCCCCCGGCGCTCGCGAGCCAGTGTGAGGTTGCGAGCGCTTCGTCCAGCGCATCGCGCTTGCCGGCATCGAGCACGGCGTAGTCGACGCCGGCCTGGCGGTAGGCGCTGTGCACGTCGTCGGGGTCGGCCACTGCGGTCAGAGCCTACCGAGGGAAACGTGTGTCCCGCTCGCCCGCCAGCGGAGCGAGCGCGACTACCCGCGCTCGCGCACGAGGCACGTGGTCGCGAGCCAGCTGCCGGGCGGCCCCGCGGGTGTCAATGGAAAGGCGAGATCGTCGAGGAGTGCCCACATCTGCGTCTGCCTGTCGGTGTCGACCCAGGTCGGCGCCCAGCGGGTCAGGTCGGCGTCTTCGAAGGCCTGGTGGAGCGCGTCGCTGACGGCCTCTAAGCCGGCGGCGCGGATCCGCCGGCGCTTGCGAAAGCGCAGGATGCAGTGATCGGAGGCGATGACCTCCGAGACCTCGGGATGGTCCGGTCGCACGACGCGGATGCGCATGGGTACAAGCTAGCGTCGGCGGCCGGTGAGGCGCGCAGCGATGCGGATCCGGCCCATCATATGTAGGTGCTGTTGTTTCTATTGCAAGCACGTTGACATCATAGTCCATAGTGTGCAATAATAGGATCATTCTAATATATAACGCATATAGTAAAGCTATACATCTCAAAGCAGGGTAAGTCTTTGCATCTACTCTGACGTTGAAAGGAGATCAAGTGGAAGCGTCCAAAGGAAAGTTGATATCGGCGGTGTTTATTGTTTTGCTTGCGATCGGAGGCCTAGAGTCACTGCCAGCGTCAGCCGCCTCCTTGTTTGTGGGTGGGGTGAAGCTCTCGACTGGCTCCAAAGCAGCAGTCGCCTCGAAAGCGGTGGTAGATGAATCGGTTATCTTCAATGTGCCCGGCTTTAATCTGAGAATCTCGTGCAGTGGATCCAATGCCATAGCGTCGACCTTGGTTGGTGAAAATAAAGGCGAAGCGGAAGCTCGCATATTCGAAGGATGCAGTGAGGTATCACCTGCGAACTGCAAACTAACGACCCGAACTATTGAGACAGAATCGGTCCAAACCACATTTATTGCTGTAACAAAAACCTCTGAAGCAAGATTCATATTAGAACCCAAAAAAACTAACGGCAATTTTGCCATACTAGCTTTTGAAGGCACGTGCGTTTTTGCGGGAGAACAGCCTGTGAAAGGTGTGGTAAAGGGAAGTCTCCCAACGGGCCAGATTGAAGAAGTATCGCAGGCAGTCGAAGGACTTGGTTCGGCTGAAGGAAATAATAGTATGGAATTGGATAAAAATAAAGTCTTTGTAGAAAAAGGTCGAGGGTTAGTGAAACTGGTGTCGGGGTCGAAATGGAGTTTCCGGTAATCCCGGTAGGGAGCTAAGGTCGGCGCCCGGTCAGGTGGGGGCGAGCTCGCGCTGAAGGCGCCCCCGACCTCGCGGGTCATCGTGAGCGGGCGCGTAGCGCAGCGCCTGCGAGCTCCCATGTCGCGGACATCCCGTTTGCCAAGCCCGTGCGCGGTCGCGAGGGGCCTAACCAGGCGGCCTCTGGGCCTTACTCCGCCCGGCTAAACTCCGCGATCGCGATCGCCAGCATCACGAGCCCGAGCGCGGCGATCACCCCGGCCTCGACCAGCGTCGGCACGTGCCACCCCCACCAGGTGACGCCGGGGTCGAGTGCCTTGCGGGTGGCTTCGCTGACATCGATATGAGAGAAGATCGCGCGGCGCATGGGATCGACCGCGTAGGTGAGCGGGTCGATGCGGTTGAGGATCGCCAGCCACTGCGGCAGGTTGGCGACGGAGAACATCGCGCCGGAGATGAAGAACATCGGCATGATCGCCATCTGCATGAGCGCCATAAACGACTGCATCTGGGTGATGCGCGCGGCGGCCATCATGCCGAAGGCGGTGATCGAGAAGGCGAGCAGCAGCTGTAGCGCGAAGATCTCGAGGATCAGGCCGACGTTGTAGGGGACTTCGACCAGTCCGGCGATCGCGATCACGATCACGCCCTGGAAGGCGGCGACGGTGGCGCCGCCGAAGCACTTGCCGAGCACGATCGAGCTGCGGCGCACGGGTGCCACCATCATCTCGCGCAGGAAGCCGAACTCGCGGTCCCAGACGATCGAGGCGGCGGAGAACATCGCGGTGAACATCACCGCCATACAGAGCACGCCGGGGTAGATGAAGGTTTTGAAGTTGATGCCGTGGGTGTTGGCGGAGACGAGCGAGGAGAGGCCGGTCCCGAGCACGAACAGGAACAGGAAGGGCTGCACCAGCGAGGTGACGATCCGCAGGCGGTCGCGGCTAAAGCGGATCAGCTCGCGGCGCCAGACGACGCGGATCGCGCGCAGCTCGCCGGTCCAGCTGCGCGTCGGCACGCGGACCTGGGCGATCTGGTGCGACCCACCCGCGGGGGCGGCGGGCGCAGGGGCTGGGGCGGTCTCGGTGGCCATCAGCGGTACCTCCTCCCGACGGTGTCGGCGGCTTGCAGTGTGGTGAGTGTCACAGCGCCCATCAGCGGGTCATCATCCGCGCGACGTTGCGCATGTGGTCGGTGGATGTCGCCTCGGCGTCGCGGATCGTCGTGCCGGTGTACGACATGAATACGTCGTCCAGCGATGGTCGCGAGACAGAGACGGCCTGAATTGGCAGTCCGAGCTCGGCGAACAGGCGCGGGACGAACTGCTCGCCCTCGGGGACGCCGAACGTGACGGCGCCCTCGGCGACGGTGGCCTCGAGCTCGAAGCGCTCGCGCAGTGCGGTAATCGCGGCGTCGTTGTCGGGGGTCTGGATCTGAACGCGGTCGGTACCGACGCTGGCCTTCAGCGCGGCGGGGCTGTCCAGGACGATGATGCGCCCCTGGTCCATGATCGCGATGCGATCGCAGTACTCCGCCTCATCCATGTAGTGGGTGGTGAGGAAGATCGTGATGTCCTCGCGCTCCTTGAGCTCGGCGATGTAGCCCCAGATTGAGCTGCGCGTCTGCGGGTCCAGGCCGACGGTGGGCTCGTCGAGGAACAGCACGCGCGGTGAGTGCAGCAGCCCGCGCGCGATCTCCAGACGGCGCTTCATCCCGCCGGAGAACGTCCCGACGAGGCTCGCGCGGCGCTCCCACAAGCCCACCATCTCCATCACCTGCTGCATCCGCGGCGCGACGACCTCGCGCGGGACGCCGTAGAGCTCCGCGTGCAGGCGCAGGTTCTGCTCGGCCGTGAGGTAGCCATCGAGCGTGGTGTCCTGGAAGACGAGCCCGATGTTGCGGCGCACAGCATCGCGTTCGGAGACCACATCGTGACCGGCGACCAGCGCGGAGCCGCCGGTCGGTTTGACCAGGGTGCACAGCATGCTGATCGTGGTCGACTTGCCGGCGCCGTTGGGTCCGAGGAACCCGAAGACCTCCGAGCGTGCGACCTCGAAGTCGATGCCCCGCACGGCCTCGATCTCGCCGTAGCGCTTGGCGAGATCTTTGACCGATACGGCGGACTCGATAGTCACGGCAGACACCGTAGCGCGAGCCCTAGCTGCTCTCGGGCTCGCCGCCCTCACCGAGGATCCGGTAGAGGTCGCGGCGGACGTCGGCGAGCACCTTGCGGGCCTGCTCCTGTTGCGCTTCGTTGCCGGTGCGCATGACCTGCATGAACGCGAAGGCGACCTCGCGCATGATCTTGCCGAGCTCGACCGCCTTGGGCGGCGTATCGCCGCTCATCTGCTCCCACGGCGCGGGCCGCTCCGGATCGCGCTGCTCGACGTGGGCGAGACCGTCGACGGTCAGCCGGTAGGCCTTGCGCCCGTCGATCTCCTCGGAGCGGATCAAGCCCTCGTCTTCGAGCTGTGCGAGCGCCGGGTATACCGAGCCGGGGCTGGGTCGCCAGGCACCCTCGCTGCGCTCCTGGACCTCCTGCATGATCTGGTAGCCGTTGCGCGGCTCCTCGGCAAGCAATAGCAGGGCGGCGGTGCGGATATCCCCGCGCCGGGCCTTGCGTCCGCCGCGCCAGCGCGGACCGCCGCCAGGACCAAAGCCGGGGCCGCCTCCGCCAAAGGGGAAGCCGCCGAAGTCCTCGCCGCGCGGGCCGTGTCCGCCGAAGCCGTGGTGGCGATGGCGGCAGGGTCCGTGTTCTGCGTGTGGTGTGTGTGTTGAATGGCGATGCATATATCTAGCTCCTATCGTTGAACATCACGAGCATAGCACGATATATCGAGATAGTCTCGGGATCGTCACGGTGCGCAGCGTCGCGCCCCCGCCGATGGCGCCGTGCGGCGGGGCGGACCTACTTGATGGCTGGGAGGTGCACGCCGCGCTGGCGAGCGGCGCCACTGGGCGTCTTCAACCTGGCATACGATGAGCAAGTGCCATCCCCATCCTGCATCTCGGTAAGCATCCCATCGTGAGCGACTACGAGGGTCGGCTTGAGCTGACCTGGACCAACAAGCACTTACGCCTGCTGGCGCACAACGACGGCTCCTACGAGTGGCTATCGCCAGCGGACTACCGGGTGGCGGAGGTACGTCTGCTTCACGATGTCGCCACGGTCGAGGAGGTCAGCAGCGCCCGAGCGGCAGATAATCTGCTCATTCGTGGCGACGCACTCAATGCTCTGAAGAGTCTCTCCGGGCTGCCTGAGTTTGCCGCGCACTATCTCGGACGCGTCAAGCTCGCGTATCTCGATCCGCCATTCAATACGCAGCAGAGTTTTTTGCAGTACGACGATGCCCTCGAACACTCGGTCTGGCTGACGATGCTCCGTGACAGGCTGGAGCAGATCAAGCTCCTGCTCGCCCCTGCGGGATCGGTATGGGTGCACCTCGATGATTCTGAGGTGCACCGCGCACGCTCCGTGCTCGATGACGTCTTCACCCCGGCAGCGTTTGTGACCACCATCGTCTGGCAGAAGCGGACGACCAGGGAGAACCGGCCCGCGTTCAGTCCAGCCCAGGATTACATCCTCGTATATGCCCCTTCCGGGCCGCAGGAGTGGAAGAAGCACCGCAACAAGCTCACGCGCGGCGCCGGCGGCTTCTCGAACCCCGACGACGATCCGAAGGGCCCGTGGGCTTCGATCCCGTTCACAGCCAAGGGTCATCGCAAGAACCAGATGTACCCGATCACGACGCCGGCTGGCATCACCTACACGCCACCCTTCAAGAACCGCTGCTGGGGGGCTACCGAGCCTGAGTACAACCGACTCTTGGGAGCGGGTCGGGTCTATTTCCCTGACAGCGGCAAGGGGAAGCCGAGGATCAAGCAGTACGAGTTCGAGGACGAGGGCCTTGTCCCGCAGACCTGGTGGTCCGCAGAGGAGTGCTCAACAAACGACGAGGCCAAGCGCCATATCCACGATCTCTTCCCCGACAGTCCCGAGTTTGCCACGCCCAAGCCAGAGCAACTCCTTGAGCGAGTCATCCACATTGCGAGCAACCCCGGCGACATCGTGCTTGACCCGTTTGTGGGGTCGGGCACTACGGTGGCAGTAGCGCACAAGATGGGACGCCGCTGGGTCGGCATCGAGCGCGAGGCCCAGACCATCGCTACCTACACGACCCCACGACTCAGCAAGGTTGTGACGGGGGGTGACCCCGGCGGGATCAGCGAAGACATCGGCTGGTCCAGTGGCGGTGGCTTTCGAGTGCTTGAGGTGGCGCCGTCGATGTTCGACGCCGACGGCGGCATGGTCTTCCTCGCCAACTGGATGACGAACGGCACGCTGGCCGAGGCCACGGCTGCTCAGCTTGGCTTCGCCTACGAGGAGGACGCGCCGTTCGCTGGACGCAAGGGCCGCACGCGCCTCGCGGTGGTGGATGGCGTCGTCAACGAGTCGGTCGTGCGCATCCTTGTGAGTGCCCTTCCGGAAGGCGAGAAGGTCGTCATCTGCGGCACCGGCATAGACACCGACGCGCGTCCTGTTCTGCGCGATCTGCGTCCAGGTTCGACGCTGCGCAAGATTCCCTCGGCGCTCCTCGAGGAGTACCGCTCAGCACGCCAGCTCAGCCTCGCTCCGGGAGCTGCGGATCGCCCCGGAGCTGACTCCCCCCAAAACGGGAGCCGTCCGTCGGCTGTTGTAAAGGTTTAGGAGTGCCCGAACTTCAGATTTTCGAAGATGTCATCTTCGAGATTGCCTCCCGATTGGATCTGCGTGAGCCGAACCGGGAAGCGCTCCGAACGCTCTCTGCCGAGGTCTCGCAACACTACGACGTGGAGCAAAAATCGGCGCCCTTCGAGGGCGTTATCGACTCAGCCACGGGGGTCGGGAAGACGTACATCCTCACTGGGGCTATGGAGCTGCTAGCGGCCACCCATGACGTGCGCGACTTCGTGGTCATCACGCCAGGTCGCACCATCCTCGAGAAGACCCGCGAGAACTTCACGCCCGGTCACCCAAAGAGCCTGCTTAGCCCGATGAGCTTCCGCCCCGTCGTGATTACGGCGGAGAACTTCGCAACCTCAGCGATGCGCTCCGCAATGGACGACGACTCCCGAGTCAAGGTCTACCTCTTCACTGTCCAGTCGCTCCTCAAACCAGACACGAAGGCGGGTCGCAAAACGCATGAGTTCCAGGAGGGGCTGGGTGCGAAGTTCTACTCCCACCTAAAAGCGACGGAGCGCCTCGTCGTCTTTGCCGATGAGCACCACTGCTACTACGGAACGGCGTTCTCGAAAGCGGTGCGCGATCTTGACCCATGGCTGCTCGTCGGCCTGACGGCGACGCCTGCCAAGAAGACGCCGACGGAGCAGATCATCTTTCGGTATCCGCTCGCAGGGGCGATTGCTGACAAGCTGGTCAAGACGCCGGTCATCGTGGGGCGCCGCGATGACCGGACCGACCCTAACACCAAGCTCACTGACGGGGTGACTCTCCTACAAGCAAAGAAGGGCGCGCTCGACGCTTATACCCAAGCGCACGGCATCGCGCCGGTCAATCCGGTCATGCTGGTGGTTGCCACGAGCATCGAGGATGCGAACGAGTACGGAAAGATCCTCAGGTCATCAGAATTCTTTGCTGGCGCTTACGCCGATGCCGTCTTGGTGGTGCACTCCAAGGCACCGGACGTTGCCCTCGCCGAGCTGTCCAAGGTGGAGGACACCGCATCTCCGGTGCGGATCATCATCTCCGTGGGGATGCTCAAGGAGGGCTGGGATGTTCGCAACGTCTATGTCATCGTCTCTATGCGCTCAAGCGTCTCCGAGATCCTGACGGAGCAGACGCTCGGGCGGGGGATGAGGCTTCCGTTTGGAAGCTATACCGGCATGGAGATCCTCGACACCTTGGAGGTCGTAGCTCACGAGCGCTACGAGAAGCTGCTCAAAAAAGCGGGCGTTCTCAACGAGGCGTTCGTCGACTACCGAACGCGTGCGGCTCTCAGGGTCAATGCGCAGGGACAGACAGTGGTGGTGACCGAGAGCGTAGAGAGCTCTGCGCCGCCAGTTGTGGGAGGCGAGGGAGAGCAACCGGCGCAGGTGCCTGATGAGCAGGCGGCTCCGGTAGTCACGTCAGTTGCAGAGCGCAGCGCTCAGGTCGGCCACGCGGCGCTCAAGATGAGTCGTGCGATCGAGCGTCGCAAAGATGCCCCGGTCATCTTAGTTCCGCTTCTGCGCATGACGACGGTGGAGAGCAACTTCTCCCTGGCCGACATCACCGAGACCGACAGCTTCCGCAAGCTCGGCTCGACGTTGGCGGCAAACCCTGACGGCGAGTTGAACCGCACGCTCGTGAGTGCCCGCGTGGTGGTGGGGGCTGATGGGATCAAGCACACCGAGCTAGTGCGCTCGGAGGCCGCCGATCACATCCGCTCCATCCCCAGCTTGTTCTCGCTCGACGAGCTGCGCGAAAACCTAACCGATCTCGTTCTCGCCTCGCCGGCCGTTCCTGCTCGCCGGGAGGAGCGCGCAGCGCTACAGCCGCTCTTGGATGCCTTCTTCGAAGGCCTAGGCGAGAAGACAGAGGAGGTGTTATCGGCCAATCTTGGGAGAGCCGGCGCGCGGCTGATGCGACTCGTGGCTGACGAGCAACGGCGCTACATGGCGAAGCCCTCTATTGGCCACCTCATCAAGCTCGAAGAGTTCAACCCAGGTCGTGCAACAGACAAGGACGTCAGCAAAGATCGCCTTGGCCCCTTCTCCAAAGCCAAGGCATACGACGGTTGGGCGCGCTCGCTCTTCCCTGTGGAGTGGTTCGATGTTTCGCCAGAGCGCACCGTGGCAAACATAGTCGATGGCGAGAAGACGATCTCCCTGCTGGGTGCGCCTCCACGTCAAGGAGCTCCCGATTCTGTGGAACTCCGGCGGGCAGCAGTACAACCCTGATCTCATCGTCATCGAGACCAACGGCACGCACTGGATAGTCGAGGCCAAGATGGACAAGGAAATGGAAGCCGAGGATGTGCTCGGAAAGCGCGAGGCCGCGATGCGTTGGGCGAATCACGTCTCCGCCAGCGATGAGGTAAAGGTGACCTGGCGTTACCTCCTGGTCTCCGAGGATGACATCGCCACGGCTAAAGGATCGTGGGAGGCGCTGAAGAAGCTGGGCGGGTTCTGACCCAAGCGCGGTACGCTCGCAGGCGGTGTGGCTCAGTGCCGGAAGTGCCGCACGCCGGTCGCGACCATCGCGATGCCCGCGGCGTCGACAGCTGCGACGACCAGCTCGTCGCGCACGGAGCCGGCCGGTTGCACGATTGCGCCGACCCCAGCGTCGATCGCGAGCTGGGGCCCGTCGGGGAAGGGGAAGTAAGCGTCGGAGGCCAGCGCGGAGCCGACAAGCAGTTCGGGCTGGAACTCGCGGGCCTTCTCGACGGCGATGCGCACGGCGTCGACGCGGCTCATCTGCCCGGCGCCGATGCCGATCGTGGCATTACCGGCGGCGATCACGATCGCGTTGGAACGCACGTGGCGGCAGACGCGCCACGCGAACAGCATGTCCTCCCATTGCGGCTCGCTGGGAGCCGTGGCGCTCAGGACGCGCATCTGCTCGCGCGTCTCGCTGACCGCGTCGCGGTCCTGCACGAGCAGCCCACCGATCACCGGCTTGGCTTCGAGGGACGATGGCGGAGCGTGCTCGGCGGAGGGACTGGCGGCGTCGGCGTGCGCGCCATCGGCTAACTCCAACAGGCGCACGTTCTTCTTGGCCTGGAGCACCTCGAGCGCGTCGGGGTCGAAGCCGGGAGCCAGCAGAACCTCGATGAACTGTCCGCTGAGCGCCTCGGCGCAGGCGCGGTCGACCGGGCGGTTGAGCGCGATCACACCGCCGTAGGCGCTCTGGGGATCGCAGGCGAAGGCGCGCTCGTAGGCGATCTGCGCACTCGCGCCGAGTGCACAGCCGCAGGGGTTGTTGTGCTTGACGATCGCGCAAGCGGGCTCGAAGAACTCCTCGGCGAGCTCGCGCGCCGAGCTGAGAATCGAGCAGGTTGTTGAACGAGAGCTCCTTGCCGTGCAGCTGGTGCACACCCGCAAGCAGGTGCGTGGCGGCGTCGGCCTGCGCGTAATAGGCGCCGCGCTGGTGCGGGTTCTCGCCGTAGCGCAGCTCGCGCTGCTTGACGTAGACATCGGTTCGCTTCTCAGGGAAGGCCTCTGAGGTCTCGCGCTCGACCCCGCTCGCATCCGCCTCCGCCCCGCCGCCGCCGGCATGTCTCGCGAACCACGCGGCGATCGCTGCGTCGTAGCGTGCGGTGCAGGCGAAGGCGGCGGCGGCGAGTCGCTCCCGGGTCGACAGCGAGAGCCGGCCGTCGGACTCGCGCAGCTCGGCAAGCACTGGCTCGTAGTCGGCGGGGTCGACGACGACGGCGGCGAAGGCGCTGTTCTTCGCGGCCGCGCGGATCATCGTGGGGCCGCCGATGTCGATGTTCTCGATCGCCTCGGCCGGCGTGGCGTCGCCGCGGGCAATCGTGCGCTCGAAGGGGTAGAGGTTCACGCAGACGAGGTCGACCGGCTCGATCTCGTGCTCGGCCGCCGCGCGCAGATGCTCCTCGTTATCGCGCAACGCGAGCAGCCCTGCGTAGAGGCGGGGGTGCAAGGTCTTGACGCGCCCGTCCATCATCTCGGGGAAGCCGGTGAAGTCCTCGACGGCGCGCACCGGCAGCCCGGCTGCGGCGAGCTCGCGTGCGGTGCCGCCGGTCGAGACGAGCTCGATGCCGAGCTCGGCCAGAGCGCGGGCGAAGTCGACGATCCCGGCCTTCTCGGAGACCGACAGCAGCGCGCGGCGCACCCGCACGGCTCCCGGCGCGGTGCGCTCGATGCTGGCGGCGGGGGTCGTTTCCGAAGCCACGGCTAGAGAGTATCCGCCGGGTCCGACCCGACGCGGAGATCCCCGGTCGCCGACGCCGGCTCACCGCCTGCGACCAGCACCCGGCGCCGATTGGCGGGGTCGAGGCTCAAGCGCCCGGCGGCGAAGAGTCGCACGGCCTCGGGCAGCAGCGTGTGCTCCAGAGGCCGCAATGCCGCCAATACCTCACCGGCCTCGCGGGCGTCGGACAGCGCGACGGAGCCCTGCAGGATCACCGGGCCGCTGTCCACCCCGGCATCGACGAAGTGAACGGTTACGCCGAAGACCTTGACACCGTAGTTCAGGGCCTGCTCGACGGCGTGCAGTCCCGGAAACGCCGGTAGCAGCGAAGGGTGCACGTTGATTACGGCTCCCGCGAAGCGATCGAGGAAGGGCTCTCCGATCAGCTCCATGTAGCCGGCGAGCACGATCAGCCGCGCGCCACGCTCTCTCAGCCAGTCGGCCATCGCGGCGTCGCGCGCCGCGCGATCGGGGTACTCCAAGCGCGCGAACACCGCCGTCGGCACCGCGCGCGCCTCGGCGCGGGCGAGCGCGGGAGCGCCGGCGACGTTGGACGCGACCCCGACGATCCGGGCCTCGCGCTCGTGCACCGCGTCGAGCAGCGCCTGCAGGTTCGTGCCGCCCCCGGACGCCAGTACGGCTATCGGCAGGGGCTCCTCGAGTGAAGCGGTCATCGGCAGGTCGAGACCATAGTCCGGACATCGCTGCGACGCCGGGTCGTCCACCACCGGGGTGGGCCTGGGACTGCGCTCAGGCGCGCACGAGCGGCAGCGCCGGTCCGGTGGGAGCCGCAGGCGCGGGCTCCTCCAGCGCGTACTTCCCGTTGGCCTCACCGGTGCCGTCGAGCGGGTACTGGCCGCTGAAGCACGCGTCGCAGTGGGTCGCGCGCGTGCCGCGGATCGCCTCGTAGACGCCCTCCAGCGAGAGGTAGTGCAGCGAGTCGCAGCCGAGCTCCGCGGCGACCTCCGCGGTCGTGCGCTCGTGGGCGATCATCTCCTCGCGCGTGGACATGTCGATGCCGTAGTGGCAGGGATGCTTGATCGGCGGTGCGGAGATGCGCATGTGGACCTCGCGGGCGCCGCCGTCGCGCAGCATCTGCACGATCTGCCGGGTGGTGTTGCCGCGCACGATCGAGTCGTCGACGACGACCAGGCGCTTGCCGGCGATCACCTCGGGCAGCGGGTTGAACTTCAGGCGCAGCCCGTGCTTACGCAGCTCCTGCCCGGGCTGGATGAACGTGCGCGCGACGTAGCGGTTCTTGACGAAGCCGTCGTCCTGCGGGATGCCGCTTGCGCGCGCGAGCCCGCGCGCGGCGGCGTTGCCGGAGTCGGGCACCGCGATCACGAGATCCGCCTCGACGGGCGCCTCGCGCCACAGACTCTCGCCCATCCGCCCCCGGGCGACCTGGAGCACCTGATCGTTCATCCGCGAGTCGGGCCGCGCGAAGTAGATGTACTCGAACACGCAGAACGCGCGCCGCTGCCCGGGCAGCACCTGGCGGCTGTGCACGCCGTCCGCGCCGAGCGTGACGAGCTCGCCGGGCTCCACTTCGCGCAGGTACTCGGCACCGATGATGTCGAACGCGCAGGACTCGCTTGCCACGCAGTAGCGCACCTGGTCGTTGCCGTCCTCGCCGCCCAGTGGCGGCAGCGCCCCGAGGGAGAGCGGGCGCAGGCCGTGGGGGTCGCGGAAGGCGAGCACGCGGTCCTTGGTCATCGCGACGATCGAGAAGGCGCCGCGCAGGCGCGGGAGCACCTCGGCGATCGCGTCCTCGATCCGCTCCGCGGGGTGTGTGGCGATCAGCGCCGCGATGATCTCCGAGTCCGAGGTCGAGCTGAACGTGACGCCGCGCGCGAGCAGTTCGTTGTGCAGCTCGAGCACGTTGATCAGGTTGCCGTTGTGCGCGAGCGCGAGCTCGCGGTGCGAGCCGCGGGTGCCCTCCGAGCGTTGCACCGGCTGGGAGTTCTCCCAGGCGTTGGAGCCCGTCGTCGAGTAGCGCACGTGCCCGATCGCGAGATCCCCGCCGAGCGTGCGCAGGTCGTTCTCGCTGAAGACCTGGCTGACGAGGCCGAGCTCGCGGCGCGTGACGATCTGCCCGTCGTGGTCGGCGGAGGCGATCCCCGCCGACTCTTGGCCGCGGTGCTGGAGCGCGAACAGCGCGAAGTAGGACAGACGCGAGACGTCGTGTCCTGGCGCGTACAGCCCGAATACCCCGCACTCGTCGCGTGGTCCGTCACGCATCACGAACCCACGCTAGCAGGGGCTCTCATGGGAAGAGCGCCTCCAGGGCGCGGTGAGCCTCGCGCAGCTCGGCGAGCGTCAGCTCGAGGCCGGGGTCGATCCGTAGCGACTCTCCGCCGACGCTGCCGAGGATCCTCACCGGCGTCTGCCGGCCGAGTTCCTCGAGGGCGCTCTTGGGGCCGCTCACCACGAAGCCGCCGGGCCCCTCGCCGAAGAGGCTTGCCAACGGCTCTCCCGCAGCGACCGGCGCGGGCACCGTGACGCTCGCCCCGAGCCCCCCGGCCAGGCAGCACTCCGCCAATGCCACCGCGAGACCACCCTCCGCGATGTCGTGGGCGCTCGCGAGCGATCCCTCACGCACCGCCTCGCGGACGGCCGCCTGCGTGGCGATGACCGCCTCGAGGTCGATCGCGGAGAGCTCGTCGGGCAGCGGCTCGCCGTGCAGCTTCGCCAGCTCGCTCGCGGCCAGTGAGGGCGCGGCGCTCTCATCCCAGCCGACGAGCGCGATCGCGTCGCCTGTCCGTGCGAAGCCCAGGCGCCCGGCGCGCGCGGCGTCGGGGAGGCGCCCGACCATCCCGATCACCGGCGTCGGGTAGATCGGCCCGGCGCTCGCACCCTCGTTGTAGAGGCTGACGTTCCCGCCGACGATCGGCGCCTGCAGGGCGCGGCAGGCCTCGCCGAGGCCGCGCACGGATTCGGTGAGCTGCCACGCGATGTGCGGCTTCTCGGGGTTGCCGAAGTTGAGGTTGTTCGTCGTCCCGAGCGGCTGCGCGCCGACGCACGCGAGGTTCGCGGCGCACTCCAGCACCGCCTCGATCGTGCCGCAGTAGGGGTCGGCGGCGACGCGGCGCCCGTTGCAGTCGATGCTCACCGCGAGCGCGCTGCCGTCGGGCAGCGCGAGCACCGCCGCGTCGGCCTGCTCGGGGCGGCGCACGGTCCGCGACTGCACGATCGCGTCGTACTGCTCGAACAGGGGCCGGCGCGAGGCGATGTTCGGGCTCGCGAGCAGCGTCAGCAGCGCCTCGCGCGGCGAGGCCTGCGCGGAGAGCGTCGCGCGCGGCGGCGCGTAGATGGGCTCTGTCGGCTTGGCCGGTGCGAGCTCATAGAGCGGGCAGTCGTCGACGAGTGCCCGCACCGGCATGTCCCCAACGAGCAGCTCCCCGTCGAAGATGCGCATCCGCGGCGTCGCGGTCACGGTCCCGATCGCGGTCCCGCGCACCTCCCACTTCTCGCACAGCGCGAGCACCGCCGCGACGTCCTGCGGGGTCACCACGCAGAGCATCCGCTCCTGGGACTCGCTGACCATGATCTCAAACGGCTCGAGTCCCGGCTCGCGCAGGGGAACCTGCGCGATGTCGATGTCGATGCCCACCTCGCCCTTGGAGGCCATCTCGGCGGCCGAGGAGGTCAGGCCGGCGGCGCCGAGATCCTGCAGGGCGACGACGAGACCGCGCTCGAGCAGCTCCAGCGAGCACTCCAGCAGCTTCTTCTCCTCGAAGGGATCGCCGACCTGCACGGTTGGGCGCTTGTCTGCGCCGCCGTCGGCGAGCTCGGCGGAGGCGAGGACCGATGCGCCGCCGATCCCGTCGCGGCCGGTGGCGGCGCCGAACAGCACGAGCACGTTCCCCACCCCGGCGGCCGCGCTGCGCACGAGCTGCTCGCGCTTGCAGAGCCCGAGCGCCATCGCGTTGACGAGGCAGTTCTGCTCGTAGGGCCCCTCAAAGTAGACCTCGCCGCCGACGGTCGGCACGCCGATCGAGTTGCCGTAGTGACCGATCCCCGACACCGCCCCGTCGAGCAGGTAGCGCGCACGCGCGCCGTCGGGCTCGCCAAAGCGCAGCGAGTCCAGCACCGCGATCGGGCGGGCGCCGATCGCGAAGATGTCGCGCAGGATGCCCCCGACGCCCGTCGCGGCGCCCTGGAAAGGCTCGACCGCGCTGGGGTGGTTGTGGGACTCAACCTTGAACGCGCACACCAACCCATTGCCGACGTCCACCGCCCCGGCGTTCTCGCCGGGCCCCATCACGACGTGCGGACCCTCGGTGGGCAGCGTGCGCAGCAGCGCCTTGGAGTGCTTGTAGGCGCAGTGCTCGCTCCACAGCAGCGAGTACATCGCGAGCTCGACCTGATTGGGGGGCCCGCCCTGCTGGGCACAGATCAGCTCGTACTCCGCATGCGTCAGACCCAACGCCAGCGCGTCCTCGACGGTCGGCATCGTCGCGGTGCCGTCAGGCATGCGCGCCCTCGACGGCGAGGCGCATCGACTCGAAGATGCGCAGGCCGTCCGTGGAGCCCGTCAGCGGGTCGACCGCGTGCTCGGGGTGGGGCATCAGCCCGAAGACGTTGCCGGCGGCGTTGCGCACGCCCGCGATGTCGCGCGCGGAGCCGTTGAAGTTGTGCCCCGGCGAGTAGCGCAAGAGCACCTGGCCCGAGGACTCCAGCTCGTCGAGCGTCTGCTCGTCGGCGTAATAGCGGCCCCAGGAGTGCTTCGCCGGGATGCTCAGCCGCGGGGTCGACTGCTGCGAGGGCGTGAAGCAGGCGCGCGTGAATGCGGTGTCGGTATCCGCCACCTCGAGCTCAACCTGCCGGAAGGTGAAACGCCGGTTGACGTTCCCCAGCAGCGCCCCCGGCAGCAGTCGCGCCTCGCACAGCACCTGGAAGCCGTTGCAGATCCCGAGCACGAGCCCGCCGTCGCCGGCGAACTCGATCACTGCCTCCATCGCGGGCGCGAAGCGCGCGATCGCCCCGGCGCGCAGGTAGTCGCCGTAGGAGAAGCCGCCGGGCACGACGATCGCATCGGCGCCCTTGAGGTCGCGCTCGCCGTGCCACAGCAGCTCGGCGTCGCCCACGCGTCGCGCGGCCTGGAGCGCGTCGACCTCGTCGCACGAGCCCGGGAAGCGCAGCACGCCGAACTTCATCGAGCCATCAGCGCGTCGGCGCCGGCGTGGAGCGTGAGCGAGTCACTCGAGGACGATCTCGTAGTCCTCGACCAGCGGATTGGCGAGCAGCTTCTCGCACATGGCCTCCAGCTGGCTGGCATCGTCGAGGTCGAGTTCTACCAGGCGCCCGATGCGCACGTTCGCGACGCCCGCGAATCCCAGCGCGGGCAGCGCGTGCTCGACCGCCTCGCCCTGCGGGTCGAGGATGCCGCCCTTCGGGCGGATCAGCACACGGGCGCGCATCAAGCGCTAGGCGCGGTCCGGTCGAGCCATGCCTGAAACGGCTCGCCGGTGATCCGCTCGTAGGCCTCGACGTAGCGCGCGCGGGTGCCTTCGACCACGTCCTCCGGAATCGCGGGCGCCGGGGGGCGCTTGTCCCAGCCGCTGCCCGCGGCCCAGTCGCGCACGTACTGCTTGTCGAAGCTCGGCTGGCCGTGGCCGACCTCGAACTCATCGAGGGGCCAGTAGCGCGAGGAGTCGGGCGTGAGCACCTCGTCGCCGACGACCAGCTCGCCGCGCTCGTCGAGCCCGAACTCGAACTTCGTGTCGGCCAGGATCACGCCGCACTCGCGCGCGTGCTCGGCCGCGAAGGAGTACAGCTCGATCGAGACCTCCCGCACGCGCTCCATCAGCCCCCGGTCGCCGACGAGCTCGGCCGCGCGCTCGAACGCGATGGCCTCGTCGTGGCCGACGTCGGCCTTCGTGCTGGGGGTGAAGATCGGCTCGGGCAGCTGCTCGGACTCGCGCAGGCCGGCGGGCAGCTCAATCCCCGAGACTGCGCCGCTGGCCAGGTAGTCCTTCCAGCCGGAGCCGGTGATGTAGCCGCGCACGACGCACTCCACGGGCAGCATCTCGAGCTTGCGCACGAGCAGCGCGCGGCCGGCGACCTCGGCGGGAACGCCCTCGGTCGCAGAGAGCAGGTGGTTGGCGACGATCTCGCCGGTGCGCTGAAACCAGAAGACGGAGAGCCCGGTAAGCACCTTGCCCTTGTCGGGGATCGGCGTCGGGTGGACGGCGTCGTAGGTCGAGATGCGGTCGCTTGCGACCATCAACAGGCGGTCGGGGCCCGCAGTGTGGAGCTGGCGCACCTTGCCGCTGGCGATCAGGGGGAGTTCCGCGAGAGTCGGCATGTGGGCGTGACTGTAGCGAGTGCGGCGGGCGGCAGGCCGGCTCGTTCGCGCTGCTTCCGAACCCCAAGATTTGGCTGCCTGGCTAGCCGTCGCTCGACGATCTTCAGTCGCGCAAAGCCAATCCGGTCGCCTCAAGGCCCGATCTGACCCTCCACGGGACAGGTGTTTCCTGATTAAGCGCGCGAGTCCCGCCCGGCCGAATACCCCCTATCTAGCAGGGCTTTCCCGGGTTCGCGACCCCTTCTACAACGACCCGACACTGCACTTGCACCGCCAAGCCGGTTGATCCCTCCCGGCAGATGAGGTAGTTCTAAGGGCAGCCCAAACAGCGACTTGGTCACTCGATGAGAGGCTGGCAGGGGCAGAGTGGGATAGGTAGGGGTATCTAAATAGCCAAGATTCTTAGATATTGACTACGGGTCCGGCATCAGCCGGCAATGGTCGCTTCCCTGTAGCAAACGTCCCACTCGACGTTTTAGCCAAGAAGCGAAAGGAGATCGAAACACCAATGTCCAAAGTCAGACTAATTGTTGCGGCGATGACCGCTATTGTTGCGCTTAGCGCGATGGTGGCAGGATCCGCGTCGGCAGCAACGGGTATATTCATAAATACCAAAGCACTCAAAGCTGGAGAATCAGCTGCGCTGACTTCCAAAGCGGTCGTCGACGAAAAGGCAGTCCTCAACGTTCCGGGTCTAAGCCTGAAGATCTCGTGCCCCGGCCTGAGCGGTGCGGGAGCGAAGTTGGTAGGCACTGAGAAAGGTGAAGCATCGACGCTTACCTTTGAAGGTTGTAGCGAGGTCGCGCCAGCATCCTGCAAGGTCGAACCGGCAACCGTTCCGACAGAACCCGTAACGGCATTACTCACGACTGGTACGGGAACCGTGGACTTTGCTACTTTCACACCGCAAACAGCAAACCTATTTGCCACAGTGAAATTCGTCGGCACTTGTGCCTTTGCCGGAGAACAGCCCGTTAATGGCAAGGTCAAGGTAAAAGCGGCGACAGGCCAGACGGAAGAGCTCGCGCAGGCAATCGAAGGGATTGGCTCGAGCGAAGGTAACAACAGCCTGGAACTCGATAAAAACAAGGCCTTCATTGAAGGTGGAAAGGCCTTACTGAGCCTCGTAGCAACAGGATCAAAGTTTAGTTTCCACTAGTCAACAACTGTTTAAACGAAGTGTAGAGCGTCGGGGCCGCCTCACGGGAGGCGGCCCCGACGAGCCAGCTAGATCATTCAAGCTAGATCGTCAGATAGCAGCGCAGTCGAGTGAGAAGGCTCGCTCGACTTCAAGGGGCCCTGGCGGTGGAGGGAGGCAGTCGTGAAAGCAAAGAGGAAGGTGGCGTCAGATCGTCAGAGCTTCGATCGGGTGACTAGGGTGCCACTTCTCGCGTTGATACTCGTGGCCTCGACTTTGGCCTGGTGCTGCGGAGTCTCTACGGCGGCCACGCTGCCTGACGGACGCGTGTACGAAATGGTCACGCCGACCGACAACCTCGAAGCGGACGTGTATGTGCCACTGGTACTCCCAGAAGGAGTCGTGAATGCGGGGCTAGGCGGTACGCACACCAAGCTGCCTTTTCAGGTGGCTCCGGACGGTGAAGCAGTCGCCTATGTGGGGGACGCATCGACGGGCGGCATCGGCGACGATGGAGCAGGCCTTGGCAACGAGTACATGGCAGCGCGTGGCCCGCAAGGGGGTTGGTCGCAGACGAATCTGCAACCACCAGGCCCCAAAAGCGTGTTTTACGAGGCATTCTCGCCCGATCTCTCAGCAGGCTTCTTGAACGCGGGATACGGAGAAGCGAAAACCCCTCTTACTCATCAGGTGGCTCCGGACGAAAAAATTGCTCCGAGCGAAGAAACCCTCGGCGGAGGCTATGCCGACCTCTTTGGTCGCGCCGCTGGTCACTATAGCCCGTTTGTGTCAATGCCGCCGCTTGAGGAACCAAGCGAATTCAGGACGTACAATGTACCGGTGGCATTTGCCCAAGTGGGAGGTGTCGCTCTGCAATATGCGGGCGCCTCGGAAGACCTCGGCGAGCTTCTGTTCGAGGCTCACGGCGCTCTAACACCCAACGCGATCAACCCCCCCGAAGTCAACAATCTCTATCTTTCAGCAGGCGGAGCTCTGAGCCTCGTGAACGTCTTGCCAAGTGGAATGAGCGATCCCAATGCCACCTATGGCGCACCCCGACTGGGATCCGACAACGAAGAAGACCTGCCCGACTTCGAACGGGTCATCTCGACCGACGGATCGCGAATCTTCTGGACCGATCTGAACACCGCGGTGACTCCCGAAGATCCAGCTGGAGTTCCGAGGCTATTTGTTCGTTTAGACGCCACTTCGAGCAACGCGCGTACCGTGCAGATCGACGCATCCCACGGTCCGGGCAGCAGCGGTGGCGGACGCTTCTGGACGGCCAGCAAGGACGGCTCCAAGGTCTTCTTCACCGACGAAAGCAAGCTGACCCCCGAATCGACGGCTGCGCCAGAAGAGCCCGATCTATACGAGTATGAAGTGGAAAGCGGAGATCTGACCGACTTGAGCGTGGACACACACTCTGGAGAATCGGCAAATGTCCAGGGCGTGCTCGGAGCCAGCGAAGATGGCGGCTCCGTCTATTTTGTTGCCCAGGGATTGCTGGGCAACGGCGACAAGAATAGCGAGGGTAGGCAAGCTGAAACAGGGCAGGAGAACCTATACGTCATCCAGCCAGGTCGCGCTCCCATTCCCACCTTCATCGCGACCCTATCTCCCGAAGACAACACTGGCACGATCTTCCCAGGCGGCTTCAGTGGACACTTCGGCGATTGGCAACCCGGTCTCGGGCACCGGACCGCCGAGGTGACACCAGATGGTCAGAGCCTCGTCTTCGAGTCCAACAATCAAGACGTCAATGGCTACACGCCGGAAGTCGAAGGCACAAAGCTGCAGGAGGTGTATGTCTATTATGCAGAAAGTGGCGAATTGATATGCGCATCTTGCGGCTCGAGCACCCAAGCTCCGGCCTCAAATCTAGCGGCTAAAAAAGGCATCGGCGCGTTTCTGCCGCCAAGCTGGAGCACTACCTATCAGCCTCAGTGGATCTCCACGGACGGCACGCGCGTGTTCTTCGACGATGCGCAGTCGCTGTCCCCAGCCGACACAAATGGCACGCCCGACGTGTATGAGTGGGAGCGGGACAATTCTGGGAGTTGCGCGGGTAGCAGTGGTGGATGCGTTTATCTACTGTCTGCTGGCATCACTCGCTCGGCTTCCTGGTTGGTGGGTACTAGTGAAAATGGCTCGAACGTCTTCATCATCTCGCGAGCGAGGCTCACACCAGAAGACGGCAACGACGTCTACAATTTGTTCGATGCACGGGTAGACGGGTTGAGCCCACCGACGCCCGCCGCATGCACAGGTACGGGCTGTCAAGGCGTACCCGCAGCTCCGCCTATCTTTGCGACTCCGGCCAGTGCGACGTTTGCTGGCGTGGGCAACTTTCCGCCGCCGGCTAGTCCTGTGGTAAAGCCAGCGAAGAAGAAGGCTAAGCCCAACCACAAGAAGAAGTCCAAGAAAAAACCAAAGGCGAAGGGTAAGCATAGAAAGAAATCTGCAAAGACCGGAAAGGCCCTGAGGACCGTACGTATGGTGGGGAGGATTAGCCGATGATCTGGCTTGCTCGACGGATCCGAGTTCTGTTGGCGCTAAGCATGTCGCTGTGCCTGTGTCTCTTGGCGTGTGCAGGTGGTGCCTCTGCTGCCGCTTCCAATGCCCCCGGCTTTCGGGCCTTTGGCTACTTTAGCCCCACGAATCTGCCTCCTGGCGGAAAAGGCACATTGATCCTCTACGTCTACGACGCAGGGGCGGAACCGAATGAAAGTCCAGTTGTAGTAAAGGATGAACTCCCAGAAGGGCTGGTAGCCGCCAGCCCGCCTCCAGGATGCACGGGTGGTGGCACAAAAATTGTCACTTGTGAAATTGGACCGGACGCTCTGCCCGTTGGATCCTCACAGGGCCGTCCAGTTCTCCTATCCATTCCAGTGACAGTATCGGCGGACGCATCTAATGTCCCGAAGCCAATTGATCATGTTCAAATGAGCGGTGGTGGTTCACCGGCCGCTTCTAGTACCACGGTTCCTGTGACGTTTGGCGAAACCAACGCTGGGTTGGGTATCGCAAATGCGGATGGTTGGATCAGCAACACTGAAGGGACGGCTGATGAACAGGCTGGTTCTCATCCATACGAGGTCACGGTCGCGTTTGCATTCAACGACTTCCTGAACAGCGAAGGCACGGAACTGCCGGCCGGTGGTGAAGTTCGCAATATCGATGTGAAGCTGCCGCCCGGCTTTGTCGGGAATCCCGACGCGATACCGCAGTGCAGTCATGAAGCTTTTGAAGAAGGTGTTTTCCAAATTGGGGCTGGTTGTCCCGTGGAGACGATGGTTGGGGAAGACACGGCACGGATCGGCGAAGCAGGGGAAGGTCAATTGACTGTCCCAATCTATAATTTGGTGCCCCCGAAGGGCGTCGCCGCGCAATTCGCATTTACGCTCCAAAACGTCCGAGTCTATCTGGATGCGCGTGTGCGTAGCGGTGGTAATGACGGGATTACGGTGCATGTCGATAATGCTGCACAGCGCAAAATATTGAGCAATAGCTCGACCTTTTGGGGAGTGCCCGGTGAAGCGTCCCATGATTTTGCGAGAACGGCGTCGGGCGAATATCCGGAGCTTGGTTGTGTGCCTGATGGAAAAGAATTCTTGAGTTCGGCGGGCTGCGGTTCCACGAGCGGCTCTGCGGCGTTTTTGAGTTTGCCGACGTCTTGCGGTGAGCGGTTGCCGTTCACGGCGGAAATCTCAAGTACGTGGCAGGATGAAGGCGCGCGTGCGTCCGGCGGATTTGATGCGAAGAAGGGTTCTGGGGCTCCGGTGGTCATAAGTGGTTGTGAACGTTTGGTGCACTTTGAACCGGGGATTACGATTTCGCCGGATACGGGTGTTGCTGATAGCCCAGCAGGGTTGACGGCTGATTTGCATGTTCCGCAGGGTGTGAATCCGGAAGGATTGGCGACGTCGGGTTTGCGCGATACGACGGTGGTGTTGCCTGAAGGTATGGCGATTAATCCGGGGCAGGCGACTGGTTTGACGGCGTGTCAGCCTGGTTTGGCTAAGAATCCTGGTGAAACGGGTTTCGATAGTTTGCCGCTGCCTGGCGAAGATGGTGAAGGTGAAGGGTTTGATGTTGCGCCGTCGTGTCCGTTGTCTTCGAAAGTTGGGACGGATGAAATTAGTACGCCGTTGTTGCCGGATAAGCTTGTTGGTGATGTTTATGTGCTGCCGTCTGACCCGCCGAATTTGGAATTGTTGGTAGCGGCGTCGGGTGATGGTGTGAATATCAAGGTGGTTGGGAAGGTTCATTTGGATGAAGCGACTGGGCGGTTGACGACGACGTTTGAAAATACCCCGGATTTCCCGGTGTCGGAGTTCAAGCTTGCGTTCAGTGGTGGTGCGCAGGCTGCTTTGGTGACCCCGCCGAATTGTGGGGAATACACAACTAGCAGCGTTTTTGAGCCGTGGGCGGCGCCGTCGATCGAAAATACTTTGGTGAATGGTAGGTTTGTGATTGCGTCGCGTCCGGAAGGTGTGTCGTGTGGTACGCCGATGGGTTTCTCCCCGTCGATGACGGCTGGTGCGACGACTGACCAGGCTGGTGGGTTCACGGGCTTCTCAGTGTTGTTGCAGCGGGCGGATGATCAGCAGCGTGTCTCGAGCCTGCAGTTCAAGGCGCCTGAGGGTTTGTCGGGGATGATCAGCAATGTTCCGTTGTGCGGGGAACCGCAGGCCGAGCTGGGGACTTGTTCGTCGGCGTCGCAGATTGGGCATACGATCGTCGGTGCTGGCCCTGGCCCGTATCCCTTGTTCATTCCGCAGGCTGGGCAGCCGCCGGCCGCGATCTATTTGACGGGGCCGTATAAGGGCGCTCCGTTTGGCTTGTCGATCGTGGTGCCGATCATCGCGGGCCCGTTCAACCTGGGGACGGAAATCGTTAGGGCGCGGATCGATGTGGATCCGAGTACGGCGCAAATCACGATCACGACCGATCCGTTGCCGCAGATCGTCAAGGGTGTTCCTGCTGATTTGCGGTCGATCGATGCGGTCGTTGACCGGCCTGGGTTCATGTTCAACCCGACGAATTGCGAAGCGATGAGCTTCTCGGGAACCGCGAGGAGCATCCAGGGCGCTAGCGCGCCGATCTCTAGTCGTTTTCAGGTCGGTTCGTGTCAGGCGTTGAAGTTCCAGCCTGACTTCAAGCTTTCTAGTAATGGGAAGACCTCGAGGTTGCGTGGTGCGAGTCTTCACGCGAAGATTACGTATCCGACGGGGCCGTTGGGTGCTAACCAGGCGACGTCGCAGGCGAATATCGGGAAAGTCAAAATCGAATTGCCCAAGCGTTTGCCGTCGAGGCTCACGACGCTGCAGAAGGCGTGTCGGGCGGCGGTCTTTGAAGCTGATCCGGCGAATTGTCCGGCGGCGTCGATTGTGGGTAGCGCCAAGGCGCTGACCCCCGAGCTCCCGGTGCCGCTTGTTGGGCCGGCGTACTTCGTCTCGCATGGTGGGGAAGCTTTCCCGTCGCTGATCGCGGTGCTGCAGGGCGACAATGTTCGCATTGACCTGGTGGGGACTACGTTCATCAGCAAGGCGGGTGTGACGAGCAGCACGTTCAAGCAGGTGCCCGACGCTCCGGTGAGCACGTTCGAATTGACGCTTCCTGAGGGTCCGTATTCGGCGCTCGCGGCGAACGGAAACCTGTGCACAGGTAGCGCGTTGAAGGCTCCTACCGAATTCGTCGGACAGAATGGCGCGGTCGTAAAGCAGGATACGGCTATTTCGATTACTGGTTGCCCGAAGAAGCACAAGGCCAGCAAGACCAAGAAGGCAAAGGCCAGGGGCAAGGCAAAGACCAAGAGCAAGGCCAAGGCCAACGGCAAGAGCAAGAGCTGACGGTAGGGCCGGGTTGTTCTGGGGGCTGGTTGGCGAGGTCGGTTTCGAGATCTGCTGATTGGTAATGGTTATATACTAAGAAAGGGATGTGGCGTATGCGTATTAGGTTGCAGGTAGTCAGGCGGGGGTCGCTGGTTGCGGCTCTCGGGCTGCTCGCGGTGTTTGGTGCTGCTGGCAGCGCTTCGGCGCACTCGGGTGAATTCGCGAAATTCAACCAGTGTCCGTCGACGAACCCCGAAGCGTTTAAGTGCTTGTTCTCCACGACGTATGGTGGGGAAATCATTTTGGGTAAAAAGACGACGCCGATCGTGAACCCGGTGGTTCTGCAGGGTGCGTATACGGCGACGAACCGCGAAAAAAAACGGATCTCGAAATTCATCGCGGCAGCTAACGGCGAAACGTTGACGAAAGTTGGTCAGCCGGTGCCTGGTGGTCTGCTTGGGATCGTGCCGCCTGAATCCTCGCCGCCGCTGGTGAAACTCCTTTCGAAATGGTTCTTCGAAAATAAAATCACGGGTGTGAACGCGATCCTCGAACTCGCGAAGCCCGCGAGCGAAATCGAAATCAGCGAATTCAACGTGTCCGCCGAAGAAGGCCTCGCGCTGAAGCTCCCCGTCAAGATCCGCCTAGAAAACCCGTTCCTCGGTAGCAACTGCTACGTCGGATCCTCGAGCAAACCGATCATCTGGCCGTTGACGACCGGCGAAACAGCACCCCTCGCGCCGAACAAACCGATCCACGGTAGCTCCGGTACCGCAGAACTCAAAGACGAAGGTCTGATCGCGCAGCTCAACGAAAACATCCTCGTCGAAAACAACTGGTCCGCACCCGAAGCGACCGGCTGCGGCGGGATACTCTCGTTCCTCGTTGATCCTGTGATCAACAGCATCCTCGGGCTCCCGGCTAAAGAAGGCGTGAATACCGCGATCCTGAAGAACACGATCGATATCGCTACCGCCACAGCGGTCAACGAACACTAAGCGAACACTACGAACAGGAGAACAACAAAGATGAAGCCAAATAGGAGCATCTTTCTGCTGGCCTGCGTAGTGGCGCTCGTTCTAGGCGCGACCGCGACGGCTAGCGCAGCCCCGGACTGGAAGTTCAACGGCACCGAACTAACGACCAGCGAAACGGTCGTCGGTGCCGCGATCAGCAGCGACATGACGATCCCCGGTGCGACGACGACGTGCACGCACTTCCTCTACAACATGAAAATCTCTAACAGCGCGGGCAAAGGCAAAGGCGAAATCACCGAACTGCCATTGTTCGAATGCAGCACTAACACCGTCTGCACCGTCGAAGCGATCGAAGCCGAAAACCTACCATGGGCCACCCATCTCACCACGGTAGGCGCAAGCGACTATCTCGTGATCGAAGGCGTCAAAGTCGGCATCGAATACGGCGGCGCTACCTGCGCGATCGCCGGAGAAGTACTCGTCAAAGGCACCGCCGGCGGCATCATCGAAAACAGCACCGAAAAAGCAACATTCAACAAAACAACATTCACCGCAACAGGAACCAGCCTCAAAGACGGCGCCACAAACGTCGAATGGAACGGCGAATTCCCCACCGAAGGCTTCCAAACACACAGAGAACAACACCTCGAAGGATAAAAACCCAACCGGCAAACCTAGAGCAACCGCCATACACAGAGAGGGCGCCCAGTACGGGTGCCCTCTCTGTGGTAGCGGCCAGAAGATCGGTGCGCATATTTCGAGGATCCGGCGCACAAAATCGAGACATACCTGGAGGGCAGGCGTGCCGAACACACACCACTATCGAAGCGACAGCGATCTCCACCGGTCGAGCCTCGAGCGCCGCTCGAGGCTCGCGATGAACGGGCGAATTCGGCGTTTGCTCATCGTGACGGCCCTGCCGCTCACGCTGGCGGTCGCCGGCTGCGGAAGCTCCGAAACGACCCAGAGCGCGGCGACGACATCCGCTGCCGCGTCGGTCTCGTCGCCTGCTGCTGCCGATACGGTGGCCACGACTCCCTCGACAGATACTACCCCGACATCGTCGGTCCCGGCGAAGAAAGCATCGGCACGAGCCGCTGGTGGGCACAGCAAGCGCCGGGGCAGCGTCCTCTCGTCGCTTGGCTCAGCCAAGCCAGCGCCCAAGGCGCTGCCCACGCAGCGCGCAAAAGCGACGATCAACGATCTCTCGCTCAGTAGCCCCGCAATCAAGGCGACTGCGGGCTCTCCAGCGACCATCCCCAGCGAATACACCTGCAATGGCGCCAACCGCTGGCCGGTGCTGCGCTGGGGAAGCGTGCCCGCGAACACCAAGGAAATCGCGCTGTTCCTCCTCAACCTCACGCCCGTTAACAACAAACTCTACTTCGACTGGGCGATCGCCCACGTAAACCCGAGCTTCCACGAAATCCAGGCAGGCCAGCTTCCTCCCGGAACGATAGTCGGGCAAAACAGCGCCGGCCACGCGAGCTATGACCTTTGTCCCCCGCACCATGGCGGAGAAACCTACGTCTTTGCCCTATTCGCTCTTCCCGCCACACTGAGTCCGGCACCCAACTTCAACCCGACTCTCTTCAGAGAACAAGCACTCCGAACGGCGCGGCACGGCGCTCTGCTCATCGCTGCCTACGCCCCTTGACCCGGGGGGCTGCTCCGTAGGATCAAGGGGCCATCCGACCGAGCCCTGGCCAGCCACCCGACCGAGCCCTCGAAACGGACAGTACGGGGACTCGGCCGGGACGGTATTTTGTGCTTCTTCCGGGCTTGGCTAGTGGCTGTTGACGGCTTCGGCCGTGGCGATGGCGATGTCGTTGTCGAGGATCGCGGTGTTCTCCCCGGCGGCAGCGGGCACGCCGAGCTGTGTATCGATAACGGGATCGAGCGCAAAGGCGAGTGCGCCGCCGCACCCGGATGCTCCCGGTGCCGACCAGGCATTGTCGACCAGGGAGGCTTCAGTGAGCTTGGCGATGAGGCCTTCGTCTTCGAGCGACGCCGTGCCTGCGGTGCCGGTGATCGGCGTGTTGGGTTCCGGCGGGCTCGTTGTGCCTGTCGTGAGGTTCCAGATTATCGGCGAGCTGCTCGATCCGACGTAGCAAGAGCTTCCCAGGAGGGGGTTTTCGAGATGAAACTTGACGGGAAGCTTCAACCCCAGGCCTTCTTCGGCCGAGACGTTGAATTCGCTGATTTCGATTTCGCTTGCCGGCCGCGCCAATTCGAGGGTGGCGTTGACCCCTGTCAGGCCGTTTTCGAACGCCAGTTCGCAGGCCGCGCGCTCAATCGCGTTTTCGATTTCAGGACACTTGACCAGGCCAGCTAGACCGCCGGGGACCGGCTGGGGCGTCTTTGAAAGCGTTTCGCCATTCGTCGCCCCGAAGAACGTCGAAATGCGATGTTTTTCACGATTGGTTGCGGAGTATCCGCCCTGCAGCGTGACGGGATTTACGATCGGTGTCGTCTTGTTGCCCAACACCACCGACCCACCGTAGGTCACCGAGTAGAGGCACTTGAAGACCCCGGGGGTGGTCGACGGGCAGTAGTTGAATTTTGCGAATTCGCCTTCGTGGGCCAACGCACTGGTCGAAAGCCCGAGCGCCAGCGACGCTCCTAGGGCCACGGCCAGCGAAGCGCGTCGTAGTTTCGTTGCTCGCTTCCTTAGCATCTGTGGATAACCCTTTCTTTGGTTTTATCTGGGGTGCGTCTCGCTGCGAATTTGCGGGCGCCCCGGCTGTGGCCTTTTCTGCGGACCCCTGACACTTGTTTCTACCCGATCTCGCGAAAGTAGTGCCAAGGAAGTCGCCGGGCGAGGCTGGGCGGTGCGTTCACGGAACGAGAGACGAACTAAAAGTGCCTGCAAATCGCGGGCATATGAGAGCAAGACGGACCCAGTTAGTAGTGAGAAACAACCCGGGTTGGGGCGTCCGCTTATCTCGGTGGTTCCCGATGATTGGAAATGGCCTTGCGTGGGGACTATATATATCGTCTAGTAGTGATTCTAGAGGACGAAAGGAGATCGAAAGGGCTATGTCCCGAACCAAGTCAATACTTGTGGCGATGGCCGTTGTTGTGGCATTCAGCGCGACCGCGGCAGCATCGGCGCCGGCAGCGAAGATATTCATTAATTCTAAAGCACTCGCGTCCGGAGAAACGGCCACGCTGAACTCGAAAGCAGTTGTGGACTCGCGATGGATTTTGCACTGGACCGGGGTCGGCATGAAGATGTCATGCGCGCCACTATCCGGAGGATCACTAAAGCTGGTTGGCCTCGATAAAATCGATGCATTTGCGCTAGCCTTCGAAGGTTGCAGCGAGATCGAACCATCGACTTGCAGAGTCGAACCGGCGAACATAGTGACCGAACCTCTCACGGCATTACTCGCGACCGGTACGGGCACGGCGGACTTCGCTGCTTTCAAGCCGGAAACGGGAAATCTGTTCGTTACGATCAGGTTCGTAGGCAGCTGCTCCTTTGCCGGCGAAGAGCCGTTCACTGGTGCGGTCAAGCTGAAGATGGGCACGGGTCAGACAGAAGAGGTCGCACAGGCGATCGAAGGACTCGGCTCGAGTGAAGGAAACAACAGCCTGGAACTCGATAAAAACAAAGCCTACCTTGAAGGCGGCAAGGCATTACTCAGCCTGGTATCGGGATCGAAATTCAGCTTCCGCTAAGGCAGCCCGCTTAGCAGTTGTCGGAGCTGTCTGCAAGGCAGCTCCGACGATTAGCGAGATCTACGGCCCGCACGCTTGCTGCAAAGCCGGCAGTCCCCAGGACCGCGATGGCAGAAGCAAATCTGCTACGCTGCGACTTAGATTTTTGATGCAAGCAGATAGATTCACGATCAAATCCCAAGAGGCGCTCCAGGCGGCGGTGCGCGTCGCCGAGGCGCGCCGCAACCCCCAGGTCGCGCCGGCGCACCTGCTCGCCGTGCTGCTCGAGAGCGGCGTCGAGTCGAGTGCTGCCCCGGGCGGCGCCCCGCCAGCCGACGGGGCCATCGACGGCGCCGGCGGTGTCGTGCTGCCGGTTCTCGCGAAGCTCGGCACCTCGCTTCCCGCGCTGCGCGCTGAGACCACCCGTGCGCTGGACGAGCTGCCGCGCCTGAGCGAGGGCTCCTCGAGCGAAAGCGGCCAGCCCGCGGCCGAGCTCACGACCGTGCTGCAAGCAGCCCAGAAGGAGGCCAGCGAGCTCTCCGACCAGTACGTCTCCACCGAGCACCTGCTGCTCGCCCTCACGGACGACAAGGGCCGCGCGGGCCAAGCATTGCGAGCGGTAGGCGCCAGCCACGAGCGCGTCCTGCAGGCGCTCGCCGAGGTGCGCGGCCCGCACCGCGTGACCGACCAGAGCCCGGAGGACAAGTACCAGGCCCTGGAGCGCTTCGGCCGCGACTTCACCCAGCTGGCGGAGCAGGGCAAGCTCGACCCGGTGATCGGACGCGACGAGGAGATCCGCCGCGTGATCCAGGTGCTCTCGCGGCGCACGAAGAACAACCCCGTGCTGATCGGCGAGCCCGGCGTCGGCAAGACCGCGATCGTCGAGGGCCTCGCGCAAAGGATCGTCAGCGGCGATGTGCCGGAGTCTCTACGCGATCGCCGCGTGATCGCGCTGGACATCGGCTCGCTGGTCGCCGGCGCGAAGTACCGCGGCGAGTTCGAGGACCGCCTGAAGGCGGTGCTCAAGGAGGTCTCGCAGGCGCGCGGCGCGGTGATCCTGTTCCTCGACGAGCTGCACACGATCGTCGGCGCGGGCGCCGCGGAAGGCGCGGTGGACGCCGCGAACCTGCTCAAGCCGATGCTCGCGCGCGGCGAGCTGCGGGCGGTCGGCGCGACGACGCTCGAGGAGTACCGCAAGCACATCGAGAAGGACGCTGCCCTGGAGCGCCGCTTTCAGCCCGTGATGGTGGGGGAGCCGAGCGTGCAGGACACGATCGCGATCCTGCGCGGCCTGAAGGAGCGCTACGAGGTGCACCACAAAGTGCGCATCCAGGACAGCGCGCTGATCGCCGCGGCGACGCTCTCCGACCGCTACATCGCCGATCGTTTCCTCCCGGACAAGGCGATCGACCTGGTCGACGAGGCCGCCTCGGGGCTGCGCATCGAGATCGACTCGCTGCCGACGGAGATCGACGAGGTCGACCGCCGCGTGATGCAGCTCGAGATCGAGCTCACCTCGCTGGCGGAAGAGACCGATGCGTCCTCCGCTGAGCGCCGCGAGGCGATCGAGCGCGAGCTCGCCGACCTCAAAGAGCGCTCGGAGGCGATGAAGGCGCAATGGCAGAGCGAGAAGCAGGCGATCCAGGGCGTCAGCGACCTCAAGGCGCGCCTGGAGGAGGCGCGCACGGAGGTCGAACGGGCCGAGCGCGCGGCGGACCTGCAACGCGCCGCGGAACTGCGCTACGGCGAGATTCCGGAGCTGGAAAAAAGATTGGCCGCCCTGGAGGGCGGCCCCGATGGTTCGGCCGATGACGTAAGCGCTGACGGTGCGACCCCCGTCAAGCCCGTGTTCCTCAAAGAGGAGGTCGAGGCGGACGACGTCGCCGACGTCGTCGCGCGCTGGACCGGCATCCCCGTCAGCCGCCTGCTGGAGGGCGAAGTGCAGAAGCTGGTCCACATGGAGGAGCGCCTGCACGAGCGCGTCGTGGGCCAGGACGAGGCGATCGAGGCTGTCGCGAGCGCGCTGCGGCGCTCGCGCGCGGGCCTGCAGGATCCCGACCGGCCGATCGGCACGTTCCTGTTCCTCGGCCCCACCGGTGTCGGCAAGACCGAGCTCGCGCGCGCGCTCGCCGAGTTCATGTTCGACTCCCAGGACGCGATGATCCGCATCGACATGTCGGAGTACATGGAGAAGCACACCGTCTCGCGCCTCGTCGGGGCGCCCCCCGGCTACGTCGGCTACGAGGAGGGGGGGCAGCTCACCGAGGCGGTGCGCCGGCGCCCCTACAGCGTGGTGCTGCTCGACGAGATCGAGAAGGCGCACCCCGACGTCTTCAACGTGCTGCTGCAGGTGATGGACGATGGGCGCCTGACCGACGGGCAGGGGCGCACCGTGGACTTCAAGAACACCGTGCTGATCATGACCTCGAACATTCCCGTGCAGGGCGACAGCGACATCCAGTTGCGCGAGGATCTGCTCGCGCACTTCAAACCGGAGTTCATCAACCGCCTCGACGACGTCGTGCGCTTCGCGCCGCTTGACCGCGAGCAGCTCGGGGAGATCGTCGAGCTGCAGGTCGCAAAAGTGCTCGAGCGCGTGCGCGAGCGCGGCGTGGAGGTGACGCTCACAGCGGCTGCCCGCGAGCTGCTCGGAAACATGGGCTACGACCCGGCGTACGGCGCGCGCCCGCTGCGGCGCGTGATCCAAAAGCAGCTCACCGACCGCCTCGCGCTGGCGCTGCTGGAGGGCCGGCTGCGCACCGGCGACACGGTCCGCGTCGACGCGTCCGAGGGCGCCCTGACGCTCGAGTCGGCGGGTGAGCCATCCGCTCCCGCCGCGACGCCAGTCGGTGGCTAGGACCGACCGGGGCGCGCCTCCCGCGGCGCGCCGCCGCCCGGTTTGGACCTCCTCCCAGGGTCTCCTCTGCTGCTGCCTGTCCCCCGGCTGCGCGCCACAGCGCACACCGATCTCCTACCCGCGGTCGCGATCCGGTAAAACGACTGTGCGAACTGTTTCCAGCCCCACCACGACCCCGGAGGAGGCGACCCCCTCATGCCGACCTACATCATGCTCGCGAACCTGACGCCGGAGGGCGTGCAGACCGTGAAGAACAACCCGCAGCGGATCGAAGAGGTCAACCGCGAGGTGGAGCAGCTCGGCGCGAAGGTCACCGCGCAGTGGGCGACGCTCGGACGCTTTGACTTCCTCAGCATCGTGCAGGCCCCCGACGAGCAGACGATGGCGCGCGTCTCGCTGGAGCTCGGCTCGCGTGGGACCGTGCGCTACGAGACGCTCGCGGCGATCCCCGCCGACGAGTTCATCGCCTCGCTGCGATGAAGGTGCTCGTCGTCGGCGGCGGCGGGCGCGAGCACGCGATCGTGCGCGCGCTCAAGCAATCCCCCGAGGAACTGGAGCTGCTCTGCGCGCCGGGCAACGCGGGCATCGCGCAGGACGCGCGCCTGCTGGATGTCGCGGCCGACGATGTCGCGGGGATCGTGGCGGCGGTGGAGCGCGAGGGGATCCACTTCACGATCGTCGGGCCCGAGGCGCCGCTGGTCGCGGGCCTCGTCGACGAGCTCGACCGCCGCGGGCGCCTCGTCTTCGGCCCGACGGCCGCCGCGGCGCGGCTGGAGGGCTCCAAGGCGTTCGCCAAGCAGGCGATGGAGGAGGCGGGGGTGCCGACGGCGCGCTGGCGCCACGCGCGCACCCTGGAGGAGGGGCTGGCCGCGGTGGCCGAGCTGGCGAATCCGGGCGTGGTGGTGAAGGCCGACGGGCTCGCCGCCGGCAAGGGGGTCACGGTGGCCGACTCGCCCGCGCAGGCGCAGGAGGCGCTGCGGGAGATCTTCCTCGAGGGCCGCTTCGGAGCCGCTCCAGCGCCGGCAAACGGGACCGGACCTGCGAGCGATCGCGCGGACGACCTCGAGAGCGCCAGCGCGGTCGTCGAAGAGCGGCTCGTCGGGCGCGAGGTCTCGGTGCTCGCGCTCTGCGATGGGCGCTTCGCGCTGCCGCTGGATCCCGCGCGCGACTACAAGCGCGCGCTCGACGGCGACGCGGGCCCGAACACGGGCGGGATGGGCGCGTGCTCGCCGGTGCCGGGCCTGGAGGTCGAGGACGAGTGGCGCATCGGCCAGCTCGTGCACCAGCCGCTGGTGACGCTCATGCAGAGCCGCGGAACTCCCTACCGCGGGGTGCTCTACGCCGGCGTGATGCTCACCGCGGAGGGCCCGCGTGTGCTGGAGCTCAACGCGCGCTTCGGCGACCCCGAGACGCAGACGATGCTCCCGCGCCTGCAGACCGACCTGCTCGATCTGCTGCTGCGCGCGATGCGCCCCGACGGGCTGTTGAGCTTCGATCCCGAACGCGAGCCGGAATGGTCGGAGCGCTGGGCGGTGACGGTGGTGCTGGCGAGCGCGGGCTATCCCGCCTCCTCCTCAAGCGGCGATCGGATCGAGGGGCTGGAGCGCGTGCCGGAGGACGTCGAGGTCACGCACGCGGGTACCGCGCTCCTCGACGGCGAGCTCGTGACGGCCGGCGGAAGGGTGCTGAATGTGACCGCGCTCGGCGCGAGCCCGGACGAAGCGCGCGAGTCAGCGTATGCTGCTGCGCGGATGATCACCTTCAAAGGCATGCAACTACGCAGCGACATCGCCGCCGGCATCGAGCAGGAGCCGCGTGCGGACGAGCGGCCGATCGAGAGCTGGCTGCGCAAGTGGTGGGGCTACGGCGAGCCACCGAGCCCCAACGGCCGCGACTTGGAGGCTGAGCATGGGTGACGTTTCCCCGATCGCGACGCCGCTGACGGAGAGCGAGGTGCAGACGCAGCTGGAGCAGCTCGACGTGGACGCTCCGCGCGTGGGGATCGTGATGGGCTCCGAGAGCGACATGGAAGCGATGCAGAAGGCCGCGGCGGAGCTGCAGGCGCGGGAGATCATGCACGAGCTGCGCGTGATGTCCGCGCACCGCGAACCCGACGTGGTCTCCGAATACGCCAAGAACGCGCAGATGCGCGGCCTGCGCGTGATCATCGCCGGCGCGGGCATCTCCGCGGCGCTGCCGGGCGCGGTCGCCGCGCACACCGACCTGCCGGTGATCGGTGTCCCGCTCTCCGGGCGGCTGACGGCGGCGGGCGGCCTGGACGCGATCCTCTCGATCGTGCAGATGCCGCCGGGGGTGCCGGTGGCGTGCGTGGGACTCGACAACGCGCGCAACGCGGCGATCCTCGCAGCGCAGATCCTCGCGGCCTGAGCGAGCGCGCGGAGCATGATCGAGCGCTACACACGCCCGGAGCTCGGCGCGGTCTGGACGGATGAGGCGCGCATGGAGTCCTGGCGGCGCGTGGAGGTCGCGGCGTGCGAGGAGCTGCCGCGGCTGCTCGGGGAGGGGCGGGGGCCGACGCCGGCGGAGCTCGACGCGATTCGCGCTGCGAGCTTCACGGTTGCGGCAGTCAACGAGCGGGAGCGCAGCACCGATCACGATGTCGCGGCGTTCGTCGACGTGCTCGCGGCCTCCGCGGGCGACGCGGGCCGCTGGGTCCACTATGGGCTGACCTCCTCGGACGTGCTGGACACGGCGCTCGCGTTGCAGTTGCGTAAGGCGGGCGCGGTGATAGTGCCTAATGCGCAGAGGCTCGTCGCGGCGCTGGCGGCGCGTGCGCGCGAGCACGTGGACACGCTGTGCATCGGGCGAACGCATGGCGTGCACGCGGAGCCGACAACGTTCGGGGTGAAGCTCGCGGGTTTCGCGTTTGAGGCGCACCGCAACGCGCAGCGCCTGGAGCGCGCGTTCGCGCAGGTCGCAGTCGGTGCGATCTCCAGGCGCGGTCGGAACCTATGCTGCGACGAGCCCCGAGTTCGAGCGGCGCGTGCTCGGGCGTCTGGATCTGGAGCGCGAGGCGGTCTCCACGCAGGTCGTCGCGCGCGACCGCCACGCGGAGCTGCTGAGCGCGATCGCGCTCGCGGGAGCGGGGCTGGAGCGGCTGGCGACGGAGGTGCGTCATCTGCAGCGCACGGAGGTGCGCGAGGTGCAGGAGCCTTTTCGCTCCGGCCAGAAGGGCTCGAGCGCGATGCCGCACAAGCGCAACCCGATCAAGAGCGAGCAGATCGCGGGCCTTGCGCGGGTGCTGCGCGGCAACGCGCAGGCGGCGTTGGAGGATGTCGCGCTGTGGCATGAGCGCGACATCTCGCACTCCTCGGTGGAGCGGGTGATCCTGCCGGACTCGACGATCCTGATCGACTACCTTCAGCAGCGCGCGACCGATCTCGTGCAGCGGATGACGGTCGACGCGGAGCGGATGCGGGCGAACCTGGAGCTGACGCACGGAGCGTTGTTCTCCCAGCGGGTGCTGCTGGCGCTGGTGGACGGGGGAATGAGCCGCAATGACGCATACTTCGCTGTGCAGCGCGCGGCGCAGCAGGCGTGGGACACCGGTACCCCCCTGCGCGAGCTGCTCGAAGCCGACCCGGGCGCCGCCGCGCTCGACCTCGACGCGATCTTCGACTACGGGCACTATGTCCGGTACGCCGAGGAGATCGTCGCGCGGCTGGAGGATATCGTCTAGGCGCCGAGGCAGTCGAGCCGCGAAATGGCGCCCACGTTATCTCTGGCGCCGGTTGCTAGATGTATCCTGCCAAGCCGCCCCTGCAAGGCTTGGCAGGATGTCGATCCACTCGCGATCGAGGTTTATGAGTGGAAGCTCCATTTGTTGCCTGATTTGAGTGTTAGTAATATTCTGCCTTTTTCGATGAAGGCCTTTTGTTTGTCGACTTCGAGGCTGTTGTTGCCTTCGGAGGAGCCGAGTCCTTCCTCGAGTTGCGCTGCTAGTTCTGTGATTCCGGTGGGGTCTGCGATCTTGACTAAGCCTTTGATGGGATTTTCTCCGGCAATGGCGCATGTGCCTTCGAGTTCAAGAATGGCGAAGTTCCCGCCGGCTTTTTTGGGGTGTAAAACGGTGACGACCGACTCTGTTTTGCTTCCTACGAATAATGCTAAGGATTGTAAGCCGATTGTTGCTTCGGTTTCTACTTTTGATCCCTTTACTTTGCAGGTGCTTGGCTGGATCTCGCTGCATCCTTCGAATTTTAGGTGTTCGGATTCTTTGTTTTCTCCGGCAACGATTTTCGCCCCTATCGCGCTGATACCGGCGCATGTGATCTCAAGGCTCAGCCCGGGGACGTTAAATGTTAATTTTTCGTCGATTTTGGCGGTGTTGATGAGTTCTTCGCTTCCGGTTAGTTTGGCTCCGTTGACGAACCATGAGTCGGCTGATGCTGGTGTGGTTGTGGTGATGGCGAGGATAAGTGTGGCGAGTGTGGTGAAAATTGTTAGTGCTTTGGTTTTGGCCATGTTTATTCTCTTTTGTTGTCTGGGTTGTGGGTCGTCTGGGGACTTCTTTTGGTTGGGGATTGTGGTGGTCGCCCCCACGGTTAAGGGTGCGGGGGCGACCACGTGTCTTGTTTGTTTATGGGTAGTTGAGTGTTACTTGTGCGTTGGTGGGTTTAGGAGTGGAAGCTCCATTTGTTGCCTGATTTGAGTGTTAGTAATATCTTGCCTTTTTCGATGAATCCTTTTTGTTTGTCGACTTCGAGGCTGTTGTTGCCTTCTGAGGAGCCGAGTCCTTCTTGGAGCTGCGCGGCGAGTTCTGTGGTCCCGGTGGGGTCTGCGATCTTGACTAAGCCTTTGACGGGGTTTTCTCCCGCGATGGCGCATGTTCCTTCCAGTTCGAGAATGGCGAAGTTCCCACCAGCTTTTTTGGGGTGTAAGATGGAGATGACGGATTGTGTTTTGCTTCCTACGAATAATGCTAAGGCTTGTAAGGCGAGAATCGGTTCGGTTTCTACTTTTGATTCCTTTACTTTGCAGGTGCTGGGTTCAACCTCGCTGCATGCTTCAAATTTTAGGTGTTCAGCTTCTGCGTTTTCACCAGCAACGATTTTTGGTCCAACACCGCTGAGGCCTGCGCAGGTGACCTTCAGGCTGAGCCCGGGTACGTTTAGTGTTGCTTTTTCGTCGATTTTGGCTGTGTTGGTGAGTTCTTCGCTTCCGGTTAGTTTGGCTCCGTTGACGAACCAGGAGTCGGCCGATGCGGATGTTGCTGCGAGGGCGCTGAGGAGGATTGCAGCGATGAATAGTGCTGCGATCGACTTTGTTTTGGTCATATTTGGTTGATCCCCTTTCGAGTGTGTTGTGTGCGACCATCTTGGTTTGCGAGCCCGGCTGGACTATTTACTGGCGTGTGTTGAGGCTAGGCAGGTAGCGCCGCAGTACTGATCGTTTGGTTGTGGTCGGTGGTCGAGCTCCGCCTTTTGGTGGAGGTCGATGCTGGTCTCGCTAGAGCAACGCCGCTACTGCCGATGATCAGAATACCTCTGTCTTCTAGGACGTCAACCCCGGCTGCCCTGGACGTCTCGGGCTATCGATCGAGCGATCGGCTGTTCCTGCTGTATAAAGGGGATTGGCCTGTTTTTCTGTGGTGGAAGTGGGAGACGTATGCGCTTGGGGTGTGGTTAGAAACGGAGAGTCTCGCGGGCTGCGTGGGGTTTGGTAGCGCTCGTTTGGCTGTGGCGCTGTCTCTTACTGGGTGGCGGTGTTTCTTACGTCCCGGTGGTATCGCTCAAAGGCTCTATGTTCAGTATCTGTGGGGTTACGCTGGTGCCTGTGGTCGTGAAAGCGGGTGTGGAGCGGGCCTGTGGTGGGGTGGGGTGGTTGACGGTGCGCGGCGGATCGGATAGATCTCTCGTTGAGATATGGACGATCGGGATTTGCGAGGCCGCCGCGTGTGGCGGACGGAGGGGGATACCTAGATGGGTGTGTGTCGCGTCGGCGGTCCTGCCCGGCGGCGTCTACTGGGCGTGCTGGTCGTCTTCACGCTGGCTTGCGGGGTGCTCTCAGGGCATGGTCGCGCGTACGGGCAGGCGCTGCCCGACGGCCGGGTGTATGAAATGGTCACGCCAGCGGCGAACCACGAAGCCGACGTCTATGTCCCCTTCGCGATGTCCGAGGGGATCTTCAACGTTGGTCTGGGGGGTACGTATACGCGGTTTCCTTTTCAGGTTGCGCCTGGTGGGGAAGCGGTTGCGTATGTTGCGGCTACGACGGTTGGTGGGACGGGTCAGGATGGGTTGGGTCAGGGTAATGAGTATGTGGCGCGTCGTGGGCCTGCTGGTGGCTGGTCGCAGGTGGGGTTGCAGCCGTATGGGCGTGAGGATGCTTTCTACCAGGCGTTCTCGAGCGATCTCTCGGTCGGCTTCCTGAACGCAGGCGTGTTGGGGCCGGCGCTCTCCCCGGAAGCGCCGGGCGGAGGCTATGCGGTGCTCTACTCGCACGCGACGCAGGAAGGAAGCGGCGGCCTATATACGCCGCTGTTCACACAGACACCGGCAGAGCCGCCAAGCGAATTCATGACGTACCACGTGCCGTATCACGACATCACGGTCGGCCCAGATCAGGTCGTTTTTGCGGGTCGGGCGTCTGGTTTGGGTGAGTCGCTGTTCGAGGTGCATGGTGTGTTGGCGGCGGGCGCGGTGGATGCGCCGGAAGTGAATAATCTCTATGCGTCTGAGGGAGGCCAAGTCGCGCTGATCAACGTGCTACCGGACGGTATGTCGGAGCCGAACGCGACGTTCGGGGCGCCTCCTCCCAATACTGGTAGCTTGAAAGATCCGCCTGATTTTCAGGGTGTGGTGTCGGTGGATGGTTCGCGGGTGTTTTGGACTGATTTGAATATTGTGGTGAGTGGGGAAGATCCGGGGGGGTTGACGCGGCTGTTTGTGAGGAGCGAACCGTTTTCGTTGACTGCGTCGACGGTGCAGGTCGATACGTCGCATGGTTCCGGTCCGAGTGGCGGCGGGCGGTTCTGGTACGCGACACCGAACGGGGAACGGGTGTTCTTTACCGATGAAAGCCGGCTGACGGGGAACTCGACGGCGTCGGCGGCCGCACCGGATTTGTATGAGTATGAAGTCGCGACCGGCCGCCTGACCGATCTCACGGTCGATTCAACCGAAGGCCAGTCGGCCGGTGTGCAGGGCGTCGCGGGTGTCAGCGAAGACGGATCCTACGTCTACTTCGTCGCGCAAGGCGTGCTAGCGAACAACAAGAACAACGAGGGCATCCAAGCCACCACGGGGGAAAACAACCTCTACGTGCTGCACGACGGTGAAGCCCCCAGGTTCATCGCGGTACTCTCAGAAAAGGACAACACGGAAACGATCCATCCACTCAGGCATGAAGGTGTGTTTGGTGATTGGCAGCCGGGTTTGGGGCATCGGACTGCTGAGGTGACGCCGGATGGCCGGAGCCTGGTGTTCGAGTCGAATAACCAGGGCGTGGATGGGTTCACCCCGGAAGTGGAAGGCAATAAGCTGGAGGAGGTTTACCTGTATGGCGTTGAAGATGCGCGGCTGGTGTGTGTGTCGTGCAGCCCGTCGCATCAGCCGTCTCCGGTGAATAGCGAGACGGAAGCGGGCGAGGGCGAGGTGGGTGCGTTTTTGCCGCCGAGTTGGGGTTTGACGTATATGCCGACGTGGATTTCTGGTGATGGGTCTGAGGTGTTTTTTGATAGTGCTGAATCGTTGGTGGGTGGGGATACGAATGGTATTCAGGATGTGTATGAGTGGGAGCGGCAGGGTGCGGGTGGCTGTGTGCTGGAAGGGGGCTGCTTGTCGGTTTTGTCGGGTGGTACGAGCTCGTCGGCCTCGTGGCTTGTGGGTGCTAGCGCGGCGGGACGCGACGCGTTTGTGATTACACGCGCGAAACTGACGCCTGAGGATGGTAACGAAGCTTTTAATTTGTTTGATGCGCGTGTTGATGGTTTGCAGCCGCCTGTCCCGCCGGCGTGCACGGGCACGGGCTGCCAGGGTATCCCGGCGGCCGTGCCGGTCTTCGCGACGCCCGCGAGCGTAACGTTTGCTGGGCTCGGCAACTTCCCCCCGCCGGTAGCGCCGCCGCCAAAACCAAAGAAACCAGGGAAGCCGCCCGTGGGTAAGAAGAAGGGCGCGCATCACACGAAAGGCAAGCACGCCAGCAAAAGCAAGCGTCGGAAGCGCGCGAAAGCGAAGAGGGCGCTGTTCGTGAGGCACGGGTCGGGCGGGGTGCAGCGATGAGCGCGCGCGCGGTGAGAGCTAGAGGACTGACCGTGGCAGCGGTGCTTGCTGCGGTGATAGGGGCGGGGTTTGGTGTTGGTGTGGGGTCAGCGTCGGCTTCTGCGGATGGCGCGGGCTGGGAGGCTTTTGGTTATTTCTCACCGACGAATCTGCAGCCCGGTAGCACGGTGGGGTTGCATGTGTATGTGTATAGCGCTGGCGCGGAACCAAACGCTACGCCGGTGAGCGTCATCGATCATCTACCAGCCGGCTGGAAGGTCGGCGCGGGCCTGGGCGCGGAATGCAAAGGCGAAGGGACGAGCACCGCGACATGCGAAATCGCACCGGACGCGCTCTCACCGATCTCCCCGAGCCGCCCGGCCGAAGTGGGGATCCCTGTCGATGTGCCGCTCGGTGCGTCAAGTAGCGAAGATCACGTCGAAGTGCTCGGCGGTGGCGCCCCGGGTGTCGTGGACGCGACGATCCCTGCGATCGTAGCGCCGGGGCCGGCCGGGTTTGGTCTGGCGAATGTCGCGGGCTGGATCGATAACGCCGACGGGACAGCGGATACGCAGGCCGGCTCGCACCCCTACGAGGTGACGGTCGTGTTCGCCCTCAATAACCTCCTCAAGGAAAACGCCGAATTCCCGGTTCAGGAAGCGCGTAATATCGACGTCAAGCTGCCCCCAGGGTTCGTCGGTAACCCCAACAGTGTGCCCCAGTGCACACGCCAACGCTTCGAGGAAGGCACCGAAGGGATCTACGGCGGCTGCCCGATCGAGACAATGGTCGGTGAAGATACCGCGCGAATCGCGCTAGGCGAAGGCCAGGTAACCGCCCCGATCTACGACATCGTGCCGCCCGCGGGCGTCGCAGCACAGTTCGGTGTCACACTCGAGGGCGTCGATGTTTACTTCGACGCACGAGTGCGCAGCGGCGGTAATAACGGGATCACGGTGCACGTAGAAAACGTCACCCAGCACAAAATCCTAGGTAATAGCGCAATGTTTTGGGGTGTCCCAGGAGAAGCGTCCCACGACTACGCACGGGCGGCAGCCGGCGGCGTTGGCTGTGTACCTGACGGCAAAGAATTCCTGGGTGCAGTCGGCTGCGGCTCTACCACGGGCACCGCGGCGTTCTTGAGCTTGCCGACATCATGCGGGGAGAACTTACCGTTCACGATCGAACTACTAGGTTCATGGCAAGAAGAAAACGCGCACGCGACCGGCTCATTTCTCACGAGGCAAGCGAACGGCAGCCCCGCCGTTATCGGTGGCTGTGAACGACTGGTGCATTTCGAACCATCGATCGCGATCTCGCCCGATACCAGTACCGCTGACCACCCCGCAGGGTTAACGGCCGACCTTCATATCCCACAAGATGTGAACCCCGAAGGGCTCGCGACATCAGGCTTGCGTGATACCACGGTTGTGCTACCAGAAGGAATGTCGATCAACCCAGGGCAAGCGACTGGGTTGACAGCGTGCCAGCCTTCCGAGGAGAATCTCGGTGGCGAAGGTGAAGAATTTGATGGTCCGCCGTCCTGCCCAGCATCATCAAAAGTCGGGACGGACGAAATCAGCACGCCGCTACTACCAGACAAGCTCGTAGGCGACGTATACATCCTGCCCTCCAACCCACCCAACCTAGAACTGCTAGTAGCAGCCTCAGGCGACGGAGTAAACATCAAGGTCACCGGGAAAGTTCATTTGGATGAAGCGACCGGCCGGCTAACAACAACATTTCAAAACACTCCCGACTTCCCGGTATCAGAGTTCAAGCTTGCGTTCAGCGGCGGCGCGCAGGCTGCGTTGGTTACCCCACCCAACTGCGGGGAATATACGACGAGCAGCGTTTTTGAGCCGTGGGCGGCGCCGTCGATCGAAAATACGTTGGTGAATGGGCGGTTTGTGATCGCGTCGCGTCCGGAAGGTGTGTCGTGTGGTACGCCGATGGGTTTCTCGCCGGCGATGACGGCTGGTGCGACGACTGATCAGGCTGGTGGGTTTACGGGGTTCTCGGTGTTGTTGCAGAGGGCTGATGATCAGCAGCGTATCTCGAGCTTGCAGTTCAAGGCGCCTGAGGGTTTGTCGGGGATGATTAGTAATGTTCCGTTGTGTGGGGAACCGCAGGCGGCGTTGGGGACTTGTTCGTCGGCTTCGCAGATTGGGCATACGATTGTGGGTGCTGGCCCGGGGCCGTATCCGTTGTTTATTCCGCAGGCGGGGCAGCCGCCGGCGGCGATTTATTTGACGGGGCCGTATAAGGGTTCGCCGTTTGGGTTGTCGATTGTGGTGCCGATTATCGCGGGCCCGTTTGATTTGGGGACGGAAATCGTCAGGGCGCGGATTGATGTGGATCCGAGTACGGCGGCGATCACGATCACGACGAATCCGTTGCCGCAGATCATTAAGGGTGTTCCTGCGGATTTGCGGTCGATCGATGCTGTTGTTGACCGGCCAGGGTTCATGTTCAACCCGACGAATTGCGAAGCGATGAGCTTCTCAGGAACCGCAACAAGTATCCAGGGCGCTACCGCGCCGTTGTCGAGTCGCTTCCAGGTCGGCTCTTGCCAGGCATTGAAATTCAAACCTAACTTTACGCTGTCTAGCAGTGGGAAAACCTCGAGGCTGCATGGTGCGAGCCTGAAAGCGAAGATCGTCTATCCGACGGGGCCGCTTGGTGCTAACCAGGCGACGTCGCAAGCGAATATCGGGAAAGTCAAAATTGAATTGCCGAAGCGTTTGCCGTCGAGGCTCACGACGCTGCAGAAGGCGTGTCGGGCGGTTGTCTTTGAAGCGAACCCGGCGAATTGTCCGGCGGCGTCGATCGTGGGTAGTGCTAAGGCGCTCACCCCCGAGCTCCCGGTGCCGCTTGTGGGCCCGGCTTATTTCGTTTCGCATGGTGGGGAAGCTTTCCCGTCGCTGATCGCGGTGCTGCAGGGCGATAACGTCCGTATCAACCTTGTGGGGACGACGTTCATCAGTAAAGCTGGTGTGACGAGCAGCACGTTTAAGCAGGTGCCCGATGCTCCGGTGAGCACGTTTGAACTTACGCTTCCTGAGGGTCCGTATTCGGCGCTTGCGGCGAATGGGAACTTGTGTACGGGTGGTGCGTTGAAGGCTCCTACTGAATTCACGGGTCAAAATGGGGCGGTCGTAAAACAAGATACGACTATTGCGATTACTGGTTGTCCGAAGAAACACAAGGCCAGCAAAGCCAAGACTAAGGCCAAGGCGAAGGGCAAAGGTAAGAGCAAACGGTAGGGCCGGGTTGTCCTGGGGGCTGGTTGGCGGGGCGTTGTTTTGAGATCTGCTGATTGGTAATTGTTATGCTAAGAAAGGGATGTGGCGTATGCGTATTAGGTTGCAGGTAGTCAGGCGGGGGTCGCTGGTTGCGGCTCTCGGGCTGCTGGCGGTGTTTGGTGCTGCTGGTAGCGCGTCGGCGCACTCGGGTGAATTCGCGAAATTCAACCAGTGTCCGTCGACGAACCCCGAAGCGTTTAAGTGCTTGTTCTCCACGACGTATGGTGGGGAAATCATTTTGGGTAAAAAGACGACGCCGATCGTGAACCCGGTGGTTCTGCAGGGTGCGTATACGGCGACGAACCGCGAAAAAAAACGGATCTCGAAATTCATCGCGGCAGCTAACGGCGAAACGTTGACGAAAGTTGGTCAGCCGGTGCCTGGTGGTCTGCTTGGGATCGTGCCGCCTGAATCCTCGCCGCCGCTGGTGAAACTCCTTTCGAAATGGTTCTTCGAAAATAAAATCACGGGTGTGAACGCGATCCTCGAACTCGCGAAGCCCGCGAGCGAAATCGAAATCAGCGAATTCAACGTGTCCGCCGAAGAAGGCCTCGCGCTGAAGCTTCCCGTCAAGATCCGCCTAGAAAACCCGTTCCTCGGTAGCAACTGCTACGTCGGATCCTCGAGCAAACCGATCATCTGGCCGTTGACGACCGGCGAAACAGCACCCCTCGCGCCGAACAAACCGATCCACGGTAGCTCCGGTACCGCAGAACTCAAAGACGAAGGTCTGATCGCGCAGCTCAACGAAAACATCCTCGTCGAAAACAACTGGTCCGCACCCGAAGCGACCGGCTGCGGCGGGATACTCTCGTTCCTCGTTGATCCTGTGATCAACAGCATCCTCGGGCTCCCGGCTAAAGAAGGCGTGAACACCGCGATCCTGAAGAACACGATCGATATCGCTACCGCCACAGCGGTCAACGAACACTAAGCGAACACTACGAACAGGAGAACAACAAAGATGAAGCCAAATAGGAGCATCTTTCTGCTGGCCTGCGTAGTGGCGCTCGTTCTAGGCGCGACCGCGACGGCTAGCGCAGCCCCGGACTGGAAGTTCAACGGCACCGAACTAACGACCAGCGAAACGGTCGTCGGTGCCGCGATCAGCAGCGACATGACGATCCCCGGTGCGACGACGACGTGCACGCACTTCCTCTACAACATGAAAATCTCTAACAGCGCGGGCAAAGGCAAAGGCGAAATCACCGAACTGCCATTGTTCGAATGCAGCACTAACACCGTCTGCACCGTCGAAGCGATCGAAGCCGAAAACCTACCATGGGCCACCCATCTCACCACGGTAGGCGCAAGCGACTATCTCGTGATCGAAGGCGTCAAAGTCGGCATCGAATACGGCGGCGCTACCTGCGCGATCGCCGGAGAAGTACTCGTCAAAGGCACCGCCGGCGGCATCATCGAAAACAGCACCGAAAAAGCAACATTCAACAAAACAACATTCACCGCAACAGGAACCAGCCTCAAAGACGGCGCCACAAACGTCGAATGGAACGGCGAATTCCCCACCGAAGGCTTCCAAACACACAGAGAACAACACCTCGAAGGGTAAAACCCTTCCGGCACGCCATCTAAAGCACGAAATAAGCTAGATGTGGCAGTTGAAGGGGGCGTCCAAGGAGCGGACGTCCCCTTCATGCCGGCAATCAGAGAATTTATTGAAAAGAAAGGAAACAGGCATGTCAATACGACAGGCAATCGCCAGGCGCAGCTGCCTGGCAGTCGCCCTAGCGGCGCTCGCCGTGCTGGGCGTTTCAAGCAGTGCCTCGGCGCACTCCGGGGAATTCGCAAAATTCAACTACTGTCCGTCGACCAATCCCGAAGTCTTCAAGTGCCTCGACTCGGTAACCCATGGCGGCTACATTCTGCTCGGCAAAAGGAACACGCCGATCGTGAATCCGGTGACACTGCAGGGTGGATACTCTGCAACAAACAGAGAAAAAAAACGGATCTCTAAATTCTTTGCAGCAACGAACGGTGTGACCCTCTCGAAAGTGGCTCAGCCGGTTCCCGGTGGTCTTACGAACCTCATCAACTGCAAGGTAATCAAAGAATTCTTTACCCGGATTGCCTGTGAACTTGCGCTGGAAAACCCGCTTGACGGCGTGAACGCCACGCTCGAACTCGCGAAGCCCGCGAGCGAAATCGAAATTAGCGAATTCAATGTGTCCGCTGAAGAAGGCCTCGCATTGAAGCTCCCGGTGAAGATCCACCTTGAAAACCCGTTCCTCGGCAGTTCCTGCTACGTGGGCTCGAACTCGGCTCCGCTGTACTGGAATCTGACGACGGGCGAATCCGTTCCGCCGCCGCCGTTTACGCCGATCAGCGGCAGCTCGGGAGCGGCAGAACTGAAAGACGAAGGACTCATCGCGCAGCTCAACGAAAACATCCTGGTCGACAAGACCTGGGCGGCACCCGAACCGAACGGCTGTGACGAACCGGTCAGCTTCCTGGTCGACCCGGCCATCGGCTCGATGCTCGGCCTGCCCGACAAAGCCGGCGAAAACATCGCTGATCTCGTGAACACCATCGACATCGCGACCGCCACGGCAGTCAACGAACACTGACGCGCCGCTGGGAGGGTCACGGACGCGCGAGCGTCTGCTGGCCCTCCCAGCACTTTTACTGCGTGAAGGATGGCCTGAAGGACGGTGCGCGACGCAAAGCCGCTGGCTTTAGAGCGCGCGCAGCGTAGGAAACGGCACGACCTCGCGCATCGCCTCCACCCCGGTGAGCGCCATCAGCAGGCGGTCGACGCCAAGGCCACCGCCCGCCGTGGGCGCCATGCCGTATTCCAGCGCCCGCACGTACTCCTCGTCGTTGGGCTGCGGCTGATCGTCGTCACCACCAGCCTGCTGCTGGCGCTGGGTCACGAAGCGCTGGTGCTGGTCGAGCGGGTCGTTGAGCTCGGTGTCGCCCGAGAGGATCTCCATGCCGCGGATCACCGAGTCGAAGTGCTCGGAGAGGCGCGGATCCTCAGAGTGGCGCTTGCAGATCGGGAACAGGTCGACCGGGAAGTCGAACACGTGCGTCGGCTGCTGCAGCGTCGGTTCGACGTGCTTGACGTAGATCGCGTCGACAAGCTTCGCCCACGTCGCGTCGGGCTCCGCGGTTCCGTCGAGCGCATCGCGTAGCTGGGCCTCAGTCGCCTCGAGGAAATCGATGCCGATCGCGTCCTGGATCGCCTCGCGCAGCGTGACTCGCCGCCACGGTGTCGCGAAGTCGATCACCTGGCCGTCGAACTGCTCGACCTTCGTCGTGCCGAGCGTCTGCAGCGCCACGCTCTCCGCGAGATCTTCGGTCATCTTCGCCACGTCCCAGTAGTCCGCGTAGCTCATCATCCACTCGAGGATCGTGAACTCCGGACTGTGGCGCTGGGAGAGGCCCTCGTTGCGGAACGCCCGCCCGAGGTCGTAGATGTTCTCCAGGCCTCCCACGATGCAGCGGTTCAGATAGAGCTCGACCGAGATCCGCAGATAGACGTCCACGTTCAGCGCGTTGTGGTGCGTCACGAACGGGCGCGACGCCGCGCCGCCCGCGAGCGTCTGCAGCATCGGCGTCTCCACCTGCGTGAAGCCGCGCGAGCGCAGGAAGTCATGGATCGCCTCGATCATCTTCGTGCGCTTGAAGAACATTTCGCGCGTGCGCTCGTTCGCGAGCAGATCCAGTTCCCGGTAGCGGTAGCGGCTGCCCTGGTCGCCCATGCCGTGGTAGCGATCCGGCGGCGGCCGCAGCGCCTTGGCGAGCATCGTGCACGCGCTCACCGCGAGCGTCAGCTGCCCGCGCTGGGTGATGTACACGACGCCCTCGACCGTCACGATGTCGCCGATGTCGAGGTCGAGCATCGCGTCGTAGGCCTCCTCGCCCATCGCCTCCACGCGCGCCACCACCTGCATCGAGCCCGACTGGTCGCGCACGTCGAAGAACGTCGTCTTCGCATGTCCGCGGCGCGCGATCAAACGCCCCGCGATGCGGTAGCTCAGACCCTCGTGCTCGCCCTGCGCCAGCTGCGCCGGATCGTGCGCCGCCTCGATGTCCGCGACCCACGTGCGCGGCACACGCGTGGAGATGTGCGGAAAGGGCTCCACGCCGCGCTCGCGCAGCCGGTCCACCTTCGCGCGGCGCTCGTCCGCCTCCCCTGCCTCCTCCTCGGTCATCGGTCGCTCAGCCTAGCGGCCAGCTCGCGCACGAGGAACGTCGCCAGATGGTGCGGGTAGGTGCCTTTCGAGAAGCCCGCGTCGAACCCCAGCTCCTTGGCCAGCTCGTTGGAGACACGCGGGCCGCCGCACGCGAGGATCGTCTCGCGCCGGCGGCCCTCCGCCTCGACGATCTCAACCAGTTCCGTGAGGTTGTGCACATGCAGGTTCTGCTGCGTCACCGTCTGCGAGACCAGGATCGCGTCCGCGTTCAGCTCGATCGCCTTCGCCACCAGCGCGCCATTGGGCACCTGGCTGCCGAGGTTGTGCGCCTCGAAAGAGCCATAGCCCTCCAGGCCCTTGTGGCCATGAAAGCCCTTGAGGTTCAGCATCGCGTCGATGCCCACGCTGTGCGTGTCCGTGCCCGTGCTCGCACCGACCACCACGATCGGTCGCCCCACATGCTCGCGCGCGTAGTCCTCGATCTGCTCCTCGCTCATGTACTCGATCTCAAACCCCTCGCCCTGCAGCGCCGCATAGTCGACAGTGTGCGTGCAGTGCCCGTACATCACGAAGTACGTGTAGCCGTCCGTCAGACGCTCGTAGTGCACCACCTCCGGCTGCTCCAGGCCCAGCTTCGCGCCGAGCTCCAGCGCCGCTCGGCGCGCCGCCAGACCGTGCGGGACCGGCAGCGTGAAGCTCAGCTGCACGATCCCGTCGCCGAGCTGGTCCGCGTAAGGCTTGACCCGCTCCAGGTCGACCTCTCTCCTACCCACCCCGTCAGGCAACGCTGAGCGCACCCCGCATCAACTCGGTCGCCGGGTTGAAGTACTCCTCCTCGGTTTCCACGATCCCGTCGATGCCGCGGCCCTCGCTCACACGGCGGCTCACGTCGCCAAAGACGCCCTCATCGATCGCCGCGATCAGGCCCACGTCAGCGATGTGCTCGAGGATCGTGTGCGCCTCCGCCAGCACCTCCCGCGCGCGCGTCTGGATGATCCCGTCGCGCTTGAACTCGATCTCATCGCCCAGGTCGCGCGCCGCGTTGAAGACATAGTTGACGTTCTGCAGGCCCAGCACGCGGTCATGGATATGCGGGGTGAAGATCCCCTCCGTCGGCACGCCGATCGTCTGAATTCCCTGATTCGTCGCCACCGTCACCAGGTTGAACAGTGTGTCCGTCGCGTGCGTGCGGAACAGGTTGCCGTCCATGTGGCGCGTCGGGGGCATGTACTTCACCGGGCAGCTCGGGAACAGCTCGCGCGTGAGCTGTGCCTGCGCCCACTCGAACAGCAGCCCGTTCGTGACCGGCGTGTCGATCTCGAACGCGTCGCCGAGCGCGATCTGCTCGTCCGGTACGCCCGAGTCGCGCGCCAGTTGGTGGTTGATGAACTGTGAGGCCGTCACCGACGGCGCCGCCTCCAGGGCGTCCGCCGTGCGCAGATAGTTGTCCTCACCCGTGTTGATCGTCACGCCGAAGTAGCCGTTGATCGTGCGCGACACGCGCTGGTCGATCAGGCCGCGCAGGATGTTGATGTCGCGGTAGAGGATCCCGTAGAGCGCGTCGTTGACCATGTTGTCCAGACCCTCGATTGCGCCCATCGTCGCGATCTCCGACATGCACAGCCCCGAGCAGAAGCTCGACAGGCGCACGTAGCGGCCGTTGCGCTCCGACCACTCGTCCAAGGCCGCGCGCATGATGCGGAAGTTCTCCTGCGTCGCGAACGTGCCGCCGTAGCCCTCCGTCGTCGGCCCATAGGGCACGTAGTCCAGCAGGCTCTGCGCCGTCGAGCGGATCACCGCCACGATGTCCCCGCCCGCCTCCGCGACCGCCAGGCCATGCACCACGTCCTCATAGACGTTGCCCGTCGCCGTCAGCACGTAGCGCAGCGGCGGCGGGCTCTCGCCGAGGCGCTCGCGCAGCGCCCGGCGCTCATCCATGCGCCGGCCGATCTGCTCCAAGCGCCGCGCGCACTCCGTGGAGATGCGCTCGCGGATCGCGCCCTCCGGCGAGCGCGGCAGCGCGCAGAGGTCGAGCTCGCCCGCGTCCACTTCCTGCGCGATCTGCTGGGCGGAGCGCTCGGCGTGCAGCATCGCGTTGCCCAGCCAGTACGCGATCCCGAAGCCGAGCTGTTCGCGCTCGCGCACATGGTCCACCAGCACGTTCGGGAGCGGCGCCTCCAGCGCGTTCACCCCGTCGACGCCGAGCAGGCGCGCGACCGTACGCTCGACCGACACCGTCGTGCGGCCGCCGACCTCCTCCGCGACCTGGCTAGCGATGCGCGCCGCCGCTTGACGGCAAGAATCGACGACGCCCGGATCGAGGTCGAGCTTGGAGCTCCCCATCGGTCGAGGGTACCCGAAAAACGGACCCTTTCGAACCCTGGGAAAGCCCTTTGCCTGTCGCCGGCACGCGCTAGCCTCGCGGGAATGTCTCTCTCGCCCGCCGCCGGCTTCAGCGCCGCCACACGCGCCTGGTTCGAAGCCGCCTTCGCCGCACCCACTCCCGCGCAGGAGCAGGCCTGGCCAGCGATCGCCGGCGGCGGCCACGTGCTGCTCTCCGCGCCCACCGGCTCCGGCAAGACACTCGCCGCGTTTCTGTGGGCGCTCGACCGGCTGGGGGCCGAGCAAAGCGGGGCTGGCGCGGACGCTGCGGGAGGCGGCGAGCTCGCCACGGCCGGTGGCGAGGGCACGCCGCCGCGGGGCGCCGCCGCGCGCACGCGGCTCGTCTACGTCTCGCCGCTGAAGGCACTCTCCTACGACATCGAGCGCAACCTGCGCGCGCCATTGCGCGGCATCGGTGCCGACCTGCGCGTCGCGATCCGCACCGGCGACACGCCCCAGCGCGAGCGCGCGCAAATGCTGCGCGAGCCGCCCGACATCCTGATCACCACGCCCGAGTCGCTCTACCTGATGCTCACCTCCCAGGCGCGCGAGATCCTGCGCGGGGCGCAGTGGATCATCCTCGACGAGATCCACGCCGTCGCCGCGACCAAGCGCGGCGCCCACCTCGCGCTGACGCTCGAGCGCCTCGACGCGCTCACCGCGCAGCCACTGCAGCGCATCGGGCTCTCCGCCACGCAGCGCCCGCTCGAGGAGGTCGCCCGCTTCCTCGTCGGTCCCCAGCGCAAGTGCCAGATCATCGACGCCGGGGTGCGCAAGCCGCTGGACCTGAAAATCCACGTGCCGGTCGAGTCGATGAGCGAACCCGGCGCCGGGGCGACGGGCGAGGGGAGAGTGGATGTGGCCGGCTCCGCGGTCGCCGGCTCGGACCCGCTGGAGCCCGCCAGTGCCCTGCAGAGTGTTCCCGGCGGCGAGGCCCTGCGCGGCTCAATCTGGCCTGCGATCTACCCCGAGCTCCTGCGCCTGGTCCGCGCGCACCGCTCGACGATCGTGTTCGTCAACAACCGCCGCTCCGCGGAGCGTCTCGCCTTGAGATTGAATGAGCTCGCCGGCGAGGAAGGCAAGCCGGCCGAGATCGCCCGCGCGCACCACGGCTCGCTCGCGCGCGAGGAGCGCCTCGTCGTCGAGGAGCTGCTGAAGGCCGGGGAGATCCCTTGCATCGTCGCGACCTCGAGCCTCGAACTCGGGATCGACATGGGCGCCGTCGACCTCGTGTTGCAGGTCGAGTCGCCCAAGTCCGTCGCCGCCGGCCTGCAGCGCATCGGGCGCGCCGGCCACGGTGTCGGCGACGTCTCCAAGGGGCGGATCTTTCCGAAGTTCCGCGGCGACCTGCTCGAGTGCGCCGTCGTCGCCAAGGGCATGCGCGAAGGCGCGATCGAGTCCACCGTCGTGCCGCGCAACCCGCTCGACGTGCTCGCCCAGCAGATCGTCGCGATCGCCGCCGCCGAGGAGGCCCCCGCCGCGGGCGCGCGCGCGAATGGCGCTGGGACGGACGGCGGGACGACAGGCGGTGGCCTCGCGGTGGACGGCGGCATCTCCGTCGATGAGCTGCACGCGCTCGTCACGCGCACTTACACCTACGCCGAGCTCTCCCGCCGCCAGCTCGAGAACGTGCTCGACATGCTTGACGGCCGCTATCCCTCCTCCGATTTTGGGGATCTACGCCCACGGATCGTCTGGGATCGCCTCGCCGGCACGATCCGCGCGCGCAAAGGCGCGCGCCAGCTCGCGATCGTCAACGCCGGCACGATCCCCGACCGCGGTCTCTACCGCGTCACGCTCCCCGACGGGCGGCGCGTCGGCGAGCTCGACGAGGAGATGGTCTACGAGGCGCGGCCCGGGCAGGTCTTCCTGCTCGGCGCCTCCTCCTGGCGGATCGAGGAGATCGGTCGCGACCGCGTGATCGTGACCCCCGCCCCTGGTGTGCCGGGGGCGGTGCCCTTCTGGAAGGGCGACGGGCTCGGGCGCCCCAAGCAGCTCGGCGAAGCGATCGGCAAGTTCTCGCGCTGGGCCGTCGGCCAGTCGCCCGAGCTGCTCGAGCGCGAGTACGACCTAGACCCGCGCGCCGCAACCAACCTGCTCGACTACCTGCACGAGCAGCAGGCCGCCACGCGCGTGCTGCCCAGCGACCAGACCGTCGTCGTCGAGCGCTTCCGCGACGAGATCGGCGACTGGCGCCTGTGCATCCTCTCCCCCACGGCGGGCGCGTGCACGCCGCCTGGGGGCTCGCGCTGGCCGCGCGCATCCGCTCCGAGCTCGGTCTGGAGGCCGACGCGATCTGGTCCGACGACGGCATCGCGATCCACCTGCCCGACGCCGACCAACCGCCGAGCGCCGAGCTGATCATGATCGAGCCCGACGAGCTCGAGGATCTCGTAGTCGGGGAGCTCGCTTCCTCCGCGCTCTACGGCGGGCGCTTCCGCGAGGCCGCCGCGCGCGCACTGCTGATCCCCCGCGCCTACCCCGGCAAGCGCACCCCCCTGTGGCAGCAGCGTCTGAAGGCACAGACGCTGCTCGAGGTCACCCGCCGCTACAGCGACTTCCCGATCGTGCTCGAGGCCTACCGCGAGTGCCTGCGCGACGTCCTCGATTTATCGGGTCTTCGCGAACTACTCGCAAAGCTTCACACGTCGCGAGCTGAGCCTCGTCGAGGTCGAGACTCCCACCGCCTCGCCGTTTGCTTCCTCGCTGCTGTTCGACTACGTCGCCACCTACATGTACGAGGGCGACGCCCCCAACGCTGAGCGCCGCGCCGCTGCGCTCTCGCTCGACCGCGACCTGCTGCGCGAGCTGCTCGGCCAGGAGGAGCTGCGCGAGCTGATCGACCCCGGAGCGCTCGAGCGGCTCGAGGAAGACCTCCAGCGCCGCTCCGAGCATACGCTCGCGGCCACGCGCGACGAGCTGCACGACACGCTGCGTCTGGTCGGCGATCTGACCGTTGCGGAGGCCGCCGCGCGCGCGCACGCGGGAGTCGACGCCGGCGCGCTGCTCGACGCGCTCGAGCGCGAGCGCCGCGCCGTGCGCGTGCGGGTCGGCGGGGAGGAGCGCTTCATCGATGCCGCCGACGCCGGCCTCTACCGCGACGCGCTCGGCGTCGTGCCGCCCGGCGGGCTGCCCGAGGCGTTCCTCGCCGACGTCCCCGACGCGCTGCTGAAGCTGCTGCGCCGCTACGCCGCCACGCACGGTCCTTTTCCGACGGTGCAGCTCGCAGCACGCTACGGGTTGGCTGGCGGCGTCCTCGAGGTCGCGCTGCGCGAGCTCGAGCGCGCCGGTGAGCTCGTGCGCGGTGAGCTACGCCCCGGCGGCGAGGGCCGCGAGTGGTGCGATGTCGAGGTACTGCGGCGCCTGCGGCGCGCCTCGCTGGCCGCCCTGCGCAAGGAAATCGAGCCCGCCGACCAGCGCGCCTACGCCGCCTTCCTGCCCACCTGGCACGGCATCGACCGCTGGGGCGGCGCGTGCGCTCCGACGGCGCCGGGATCGATCGCCTGCGCGAGCTGCTCGTGCCGCTGCAGGGGCTCGCGCTCACGCCCCGCACGTGGGAGCGCGAGGTGCTGCCGCGTCGCGTCGGCGCCTACTCGCCGGCCTGGATGGACGAGCTCTGCGCGAGCGGCGAGCTCGTCTGGATCGGCGCCGGCGCACTCGGGCGCAACGACGGGCGCGTCGCGCTCTACTTCCGCGAGGACGTCGCTCTGCTCGGGCCGCCGCCGCGCCGCGGCGAGCGCGCGACGGCGGTGCGACTCGCGACGACGCGCCCGGCGTGGCGCAGGGCGAGCGTGTAGGTGACGATCGCGAGCCCGCCGCGCGCGAGCGCGTGCGCGCGCGACTCGCGCAAGGCTCGTGCTTCTTCACCGATTTGCTCGCCGACGTCGCGCAGCCCGCGGAGATAATCCAGGAGACGCTGTGGGATCTCGTCTGGGCGGGGGAGGCCACCAATGACGCTTTCGCGCCGCTGCGCGCGCCGCGGCTCGCGCTCACGCCCGGCACGCGCGCCGCGAGCGGCCACCGGCGGCGGGCCGCCCGGTTGCCGGGCGCCCCGCCGCGCGCCGGCCGGCCGCTTCTCCGCCCGGCGGCGCGCCGGGCGCGCGCTCGCCCATCCCCGGGCCGCTGGTCGTTGACCGCGCCGCTGTTCGCCGGCTCGCTCGCCGAGGGCCCCGCCGCGCGCGCTCGCGCGCTCGCCGAGCTGCTGCTCGAGCGCCACGGGATCCTCACGCGCGAGCTGGTCCTCGCCGAAGGGTTCCCGGCGGCTTCGCCGCGCTCTACCCCGAGCTGTGCCAGCTGGAGACACTCGGAGCCGCGCGCCGCGGGTATTTCGTCGAGGGTCTCGGCGGCGCGCAGTTCGCGCTGCCCGGCGCCGTCGAGCGGCTGCGCGCCGAGCGCCCCGAGTCCACGGCCGGCTCCGATTCCCCGCGGACACTGGTCTTGGCCGCGACCGACCCCGCTCAGCCCTACGGCGCCGCGCTGCCGTGGCCGCGGCGCGCGAGACCGGCCAGCCCGCTCGCCACAACCCAGCGCGTGTGCCGGGGCGCTCGTCGTGCTGGTCGGCGCCGAGCCCGGCGCTCTACGTCGAGCGCGGTGGACGCGCGCTGCGGGTGCTGCTTGCCGGCGCCGAGGATCGCAGCTTGCCGTCGCGGCCTCGGCGCGCTCGCCGAGCAGGTTCGCGCCGGGCGCGTGGCGGCCGGATCGCGCTCGAGCGAGTCGACGGCGAGCCCGTGCTCGGCACGCGCTGGGAGGCCGCGCTCGCGCAGCTGGGCTTCCGCGCCGGGCCGCGACGGCTCACGCTGAGCGCCTAAGTGGCGCGTCCCGGATGGTCTGAGAGGACGATCGCGGCGATCGGGCAGATTCCGACTACTTGCATGCGCAACCGGTTTGGCAAACGTGGGAACTCTCACGGCATTTCGGAGGAATTCCGCTAGCTAGGCGTTTTGCCTGAATTGCCGAATTTGCAGGGATGATCAGAAACTTCGGGTGTATCCCACAAATTTAACTTGCAATCCGTGGAGAATCCACTAGTGTGTCCCAACCGTGGGGATCAGCGGATCTGAGAGGGGCTGACCGCGATGTACCGGCGGCTGCCGCACGGGCCGCATGGGATGGGACGTGAGGACAGTGGCCCGCAATCAGCGGGCTCGGCTGTTCGGAGCGATGATCGAGGCGATCTCGAGCAGGGCTACAAGGCCACCACCGTCGCGCAGCTGATCGCGCTGGCCGGGGTCTCGCGACGCGCGTTCTACGAGCAGTTCGCAAACAAGGAAGAGTGCTTTCTCGCGACCTACGACATCGCGGTCGCGCGCGCCAGGAAGCGGAGCTCGCGGCGTGGGAGGAGCGAGCGCGGTTGGGCCAACCGCGTGCACCGCGCGTTCAAGGCGATCCTCGAGGACGCGATCGAGATCACCGAAGGGCCCGCATCTGGTGCTGATCGACGGCTCGGGCTCGGCGTCGACCAGACACGGGAGCACATGCTAGCCGCGCGGTCGACCGTCAACGAGCGCTGTGCTCGCGAGGCTTCCGGGCCGCGCCCGACGGCGTGCCGCTGCCGCCGCTGGCCGCAAGGCGATCGTCGGCGGCATGCGCCATGTCCTGTTCGTGCGCCTGCGCGACCGGACGCGAGCGGAGCTGCTCACGCTCGACCGACGAACTGCTCGACTGGATCTGCGCCTATCGCTCGCCGGCGGCGCGGAGCGGAGCGCGCCGGCGCCGCGGCCGCACACGCCGCGCCAAGCCGGCACGTTCCTCGCGAGCGACGAGAAGCGCGCGCGCGTGCTCGGTCCGTCGTGCAGCTGACGCGCACGAGGGGTACAAGGAATGACCGACCCGCAGATCGCGCAGTTCGCCGGCATGTCCACCGAGTCCTTCCACAAGCAGTTCCCCTACAAGCAGCGAGTGCTTCCTCGCGGTTCTCGAAGCCTTCAGGCCGAAACGAAGGCGCGTGAGAAGGTCGCTCAGCGCGCGGCCCCGTACTGGGCGGAGGCGGCCTATCGCGGGTAAGCGCCTGCGTCGAGCACTTCGCGGCGCCGCCCGGAGCTGATAGGATGGCGTTCGTCGATCTGTTCGAGGTCGGGCCCGGCGATCGCCGACAGCGTCGACGTGCACGATCGGGGGCTTCACAAAGGTGCTGGCCGAAACGGCGCCCCGAACCGGCCGCGCCCCGGAGATCGCCTCCGAAGCGATCACCGGCGCGATCTGGGCGATCATCTCCAGTTGCGTCTGCGCGCGACCGTCTGTCGTACCTGCCCCCGCTGGATGGATCACCTCGCGTTCATCGTGCTCGCCCCCTACGTCGGGGCCAAGCTCGCGGTGCGACGATCGAAGCGGGCGCCGGCGGAGCTCGGCCCGCGGGCCGCCGCAAGCTGGCGCGCGCTCGCGGCCACGGCCGCGGGCCACTTCCATCCGCAGCGCGGTCTGGCATCGTGGCGCCGATGGCAGGCTCCCAGCGCACGCGCCGCTACGTGTGGGTCACAAGGGCGCCGCGCTACTCGCGCCCGGCAACACGCTCGCGAGCTTCAGCGCGGCGCTCGCGCGCGGGCGTGGACATGATCGAGTTCGACATTCTCTCCGAGCGCACCGACGGCAGCGGACGAGCTGCTGCTGGCCCACGACTACAAGGCGCTGCGCGAGGGCGCGCCGCTGACGCTCGCGCAGGGACTCGAGCATCTCGCGGGCGAGGAGTTCGCCGGCGTCGAGCTCGACGTCGACGTGAAGATCCCCGGCTACGGCGCGCGCGTGGTGGCGGCGCTGCGCGAGGCGGGCTGTCGAGCGCGCGCTCGTGAGCGGCATGTACTGCAGGAGCTCGACGCGATGCGCGCGCTCGAGCCGGCACTGCGTGTCGGCTGGTCGGTGCCGCGCGCTGCGCCGCGACTACACGACCGACCTGCTCACCGCGGTCCCCGCGCTGGTGATGCTCGCGGCTACCGCGCGCTGCTGCCGCGCCGCGTCCGCGCCGCGCTGCGCGGCGGGCGCTTCGACGCGATCATGGCCCACTGGCGCCTGGTCACGCCCGCGCTCGTCCGCGCCGTCGCGGACGGCGGCGGCGAGCTATACGTGTGGACCGTCGACGATGCCGCGCTGATCGGCCGAGCTGGCCGCGCTCGGGGTCGACGGGATCATCACCAACGACCCCCGCCTGTTCGCTACGGTCAGCGCGCAGCGTAGCGGCGCTGAAGCCCGCCGGTTCGGCGCCGGCGAGGCTCGTGTGACCGGCCGTCGTGGGCAGCGATCACGCTACGCGTCGTGCGCTCGGCCGCGGCGCCACTGGAACTCGACGATGTCCGCGCAGCGTGAAGGTCGTCGCCGGTACGGCTTCGAGTTCGAAGCTGCGCCCCGCCTGGCGCGCGAGCGCTTCGCAGAGCCGACCGGCACGAAGCCCGAGTCCGCGCTGGAGCCAGATCGACCCATTTCTTGGTGCTCGTATCGAGGTACTGCAGGAGGAATCGCATATACATCGCGTCGTGCGCGTGCCCATCGCCGGGCATCGAGCCGCGCATCGCCGACCGTGTTCGGCTGGTCGGAGGGTGTTGCAGAGATCGACCGTGGCCCACAGTGCGCGAGTGCAGACTTGCGCTCGGCGGCGGTGGGCTTTGCCGCCGCCCCGCGCCGCGGCGCGCCCCGAGCACAGCGAGGCAGCGGAGCACAGCGACGCTCCACGCGACGCGAGAGGATCTCCCTCGACCGTGCCACGTGCATGGAACATATCGACCGATAGCGCTCGCGGAGGCCAGGTGCGAGGCGTCGTGATATCCCCTGCGAGATGTCGGCTCTGAGCTCAGCGGAAATGGTGGAGCTGCTGGCGCGCGTGCCGGTCTTCTCTACGCTCGAGGTCGAGGATCTCGAGCGGATCGCCGAGCTCGCGGTGCCCGCGCAGCTTCGAGGCCGGCCAGGTCGTGTTCCGCGAGGGGGACGCGAGCGATACCTGCTACATCGTCCACACCGGCCACGCACGCGCCGTGCGCGGAGCATGGCGACGGGCGCATCGATCACGCTCGCGACGTTCGGCCCGGGCGACATCTTCGGTGAGCTCGCGCTGTTCGAGGACGAGCGGCGCTCCGCCACCGTCGAGGCGATCGAGCGCGACGAGCGTCGGTGGCCGTGCTCGGGCCCGACATGCGCCGGCTGATGGTCGAACATCCCGAGATCGCCACGCGCCTGGTGATCGCGCTCGGGCCGGCGGCTGCGCGAGACCAACGAGCGCCTCGCGCGCCAGTCCTTCCAGACGCGTGCAGAGCCGCGTCGCGGTGGTGCTCAGCGAGCTGGTCGCCCAAGCAGCTCGCCGGGCAGGGGCGCGCGGCCGGCGGCGACGTCCCGATCACCGCCACGCAGGCCGACCTCGCCCAGCTGGCCGGCTCCTCGCGCGAGTCCGCCAGCCGCTTCCTCGCCGTGCTCGAGCGCGCCGGGGTGATCTCCCAGGGCCGGGGGCGTCTGGTCGTGCACGACCCCGAGGCGCTGCGCTCATATGTCTTCTAAGAGCGCAAGAAAGAAGCCGGCAAGACGCCGCGCGCGCAGATTCCGCCGGCGGCGTGGTCGTGCGCGGCGAGCAGGTGCGTCGTGATCGTGCCCACGCGCCGCGCGCGCCGACGGCTCGCGCGTGCTGGGCGCTGCCCAAGGGGCACCTCGACCCGGGCGAGACCGAGCTGCAGGCGGCGACGCGCGAGGTGCGCGAGGAGACGGGCATCGCGGTCGAGCTCGTGCGGGAGCTCGGCGAGGTGCGCTACTGGTACAGCCGCGGCGGGCGCACGATCCCGAAGTCGGTCATCTTCTACCTGTTCCGCTACCTCTCGGGCGATCACCGCCGACCACGACGACGAGGTCGAGGAGGCGCGCTGGATCGACGCTCGAGGACGCCCAGACGGCGCTCACCTACGCGGGCGAGCGCGAGATGGTCGGTCGGCGCGGCGCTGGCCTAGATCTTGCCCAGGCTGACGAACGACCGATAGCCTGCCACGCCGTGCAGGTGCTCAACTTCTACTCGACGATCTTCGCCGACGAGCTCAAGCGCGGGCGCAAGACGGCCACGATCCGGCTCGGCGACAAGTCCGACAAGTACCGCAAGAACCAGCTCGTGCTCGTCACGATCGGCTACCAGTACTCTCCGCGCGAGCGGATCTTCGAGGCGGTCATCGACCAGGTCGAGGTCACGCGCTGGCGGAACTCTCGCCGCGCGACATCAAGCACGACAACCCCGAGTTCCGCCGCCACGAGGAGCTGATCCACTTCCTCGAACAGATCTACGGGCGCACCGTCTCGCCCGGAGGACACCGTCACGGTCGTGCGCTTCTCGCAGATCGTCGACAAGCCCGCCGGGATGACCGAGGCGATGAAGGGCTTCGGCGGCGCGCAGAACTAGTCGCTGGCACACTGGGTCTGCTAGAGTGCCAATCGAAGGCTGGGTGCGGAGTCCGTTCTCCCAAGGCATCGAAGGGCGCCCGCCGCAAGTGCACTCTCTCATAGACGGAGGTTTGCAAGATGAAGCTCAAGCCCCTGGGCGATCGCCTGATCGTGCGGGCGATCGAGGAGGAGGAGACCACGGCCAGCGGCCTCGTCCTGCCCGATACAGCCAAGGAGAAGCCGCAGAAGGGCAAGGTTCTCGCCGCATCGGCGACGGCCGGCTCGACGATGCGCGGCAAGCGGATCCCGCTGGATGTCAAGGAGGGCGACGAGGTTCTCTACAGCAAGTACGGCGGGACCGAGATCAAGGTCGACGGTGAGGATCTGCTCGTGCTGCGCGAGTCCGATGTCCTCGCCAAGGTCGCGTAAGGAGATTTGAAGAGAAATGGCACACAAGGAGCTCAAGTACGACGCCGAGGCGCGCAAGGCGCTCGAGGCAGGCGTGGACGCGGTCGCTAACGCGGTCAAGGTCACGCTCGGCCCGAAGGGCCGCTACGTGGTGCTGGACAAGAAGTTCGGCGCCCCCACGATCACCAACGACGGTGTGACGATCGCCCGTGAGATCGAGGTCGAGGACGTCTTCGAGAACCAGGGCGCACAGCTGGTGCGTGAGGTTGCCACGGCGACCAACGACGTCGCCGGCGACGGCACGACGACCGCGACCGTGCTAGCGCAGGCGATCGTGCGCCAGGGCCTGAAGAACGTCGCGGCCGGCGCGAACCCGCTGGCGCTCAAGCGCGGGATCGAGAAGGCCGTCGATCAGGTCGTCAAGAACATCGCCTCGCAGTCCAAGGAGGTCTCCGGTAAGGAGCAGATCGCGCGCGTCGCGACGATCTCCGCCGGCGACGAGGAGATCGGCGACGTGATCGCCGACGCGATCGAGAAGGTCGGCAAGGACGGCGTCGTCAACGTCGAGGAGGGCCAGACGTTCGGCATGGACCTCGAGTTCACCGAGGGCATGCAGTTCGACAAGGGCTACATCTCGCCCTACATGGTCACCGACCAGGACCGCATGGAGGCGACCCTGGAGGATCCCTACATCCTGATCGCCAACCAGAAGATCGGCTCCGTCAGAGACGTGCTGCCGGTGCTCGAGGCCGTGATCCAGAGCGGCAAGCCGCTGCTGATCATCGCCGAGGACGTCGAGGGCGAGTCGCTGGCGACGCTTGTCGTCAACAAGCTGCGCGGGACGTTCACCGGCGTGGCCGTCAAGGCCCCCGGCTTCGGCGACCGCCGCAAGCGGATGCTGGAGGACATCGCGATCCTCACGAACGCCGAGGTGATCACCGAGGAGCTCGGGCTGAAGCTCGAGAACACCCAGGTCTCCCAGCTCGGCCGCGCGCGTCGCGTGGTCGTAGGCAAGGACAACACCACGATCGTCGACGGTGCCGGTGAGGCCGCCGCGATCAAGGGCCGCATCAACCAGATCAAAGCCGAGATCGAGAACACCGACTCGGACTTCGATCGCGAGAAGCTCCAGGAGCGCCTGGCCAAGCTCTCCGGCGGCGTCGCCGTCGTGAAGGTCGGCGCGGCCACCGAGACGGAGATGAAGGAGAAGAAGCACCGCGTCGAGGACGCGCTGCAAGCCACCCGGGCCGCCCTCGAGGAGGGCATCGTTCCCGGTGGCGGCGTCGCGTTGCTGCAGGCCTCCTCGGCTGTCAGCCTCGACGGCGACGGCGCCTCCGTCGACGGTTCCGATGACGAGCGCACCGGTGCACGCATCGTGCTGCGCGCGCTGGAGGAGCCGCTGCGTCAGATCGCGGCGAACGCGGGCCTGGAGGGCTCGGTCGTCGTCAACGACGTGCGCAAGGCCAAGAAAGGGCAGGGCCTCAACGCCGCCACGAACGAGATCGTCGATCTCGTCGCCGCCGGCGTCATCGATCCCGCGATGGTCACGCGCTCGGCGCTGCAGAACGCCGCGTCGATCGCCAAGAACATCCTCACCACCGAGGCGATCGTCGCCGAGGTGCCCGAGAAGGAAGCCGCCGGTGGCGGCGGCGGCGGGATGCCCGACATGAGCGGGATGATGTAACAGGCGCCACCGCGCCCGACAGATCGCCTAACACATGAGGCCCGGCATTGCGCCGGGCCTCACTGTGTACTAGCCCTGGGGGGGCGGGTGCGCCGGTCCCTCGCCTGGGAACGAGCCGGCCCCGCTAGCCTGACCCGTCACCTTTGAGGAGGTGCCTGAACACCTTAAGTTCAGAATCCTGGCACACGCTCCAGTGCCTCTGTTGCAATGTTTCTGACTAGTCGACTGCCGTGATCGGCCGCGAGGGCTCGCCCACGTACTTCGCGGTCGGGCGGATCAGCTTCGCTTCGCGCTTCTGCTCGAGGATGTGCGCCGACCAGCCCGCCACGCGCGCGCACGCAAACATCGGCGTGAACAGCTCCGCCGGCACTTCCGCCAGGTCGAGCACCACGGCCGACCAGAACTCGACGTTCGTCGCGAGCACGCGGTCGGGCTTGCGCGCGTGCAGCTCCGCGAGCGCCGCCTGCTCGAGCGCCTCCGCGACCTCAAAGCGCGGCGAGCCCAGTTCCCGACATGTACGCCGCAGCACCCGCGCGCGGGGATCTTCGGCGCGGTAGATGCGGTGCCCGAAGCCCATCAGCCGCTCGCCGCGGTCCATCGCGTCCTTGACCCAGACCTCCGCATTACCAGTCTGCTGCACTTCGTCGAGCATCTTCAGCACACGCGAAGGAGCCCCACCGTGCAGCGGTCCCGACAGCGCGCCGACCGCGGCCGACAGCGCCGCGGCGACGTCCGCCCCAGTCGAGGCCACGACGCGCGCGGTGAAGGTCGAGGCGTTGACGCCGTGCTCGGCCGCCGAGATCCAGTAGGCGTCGATCGCCTTGACGTGGTCGGGATTCGCCTCGCCGCGCCAACGGATCAAGAAGCGCTCGGGAATCGAGACGCCGCGCTCGATCTCGGTCTGTGGCACCGGCGGGCGCCCGACGCCGCGCGCGGACTGCGCGACGAACGAGAGCGCCATCACCGAAGCGCGCGCGAGGCTGTCGCGGGCCTGCTCGTCGGAGATGTCGATCAGCTGGTTGAAGCCCCACTCCGGCGCCAGCATCGCCAGCGCCGCCTGCACATCCACACGCGGGTCGCCCGAGCGCACCGTCAGCGAGTGCGGTTCGGCGGGGGGCAGGCCGGGCTTGAAGTGCCCGTCGACGAGCAGCCCCCAGACCTGCTCGTAGGGGACCGTCCCCACGAGATCCTCGATATCCACACCGCGATAGCGCAGCGCGCCCCCGGCTCGGTCGGGCTCCGCGATCTCGGTCGCGAAGGCGACGACGCCTTCCAGGCCCGAGCGGACCTCCTCCTGCTGTTCAACCACGCTCATGGCACTCGCTTTCTGGGCTTGAAGTTTTGAAAGGGCCGCCCGTCTGGGCGCCTCGCGGGCGCACGCATATGATGGCGGGTCTCGACCCAGGAGGAGGCGGCGGTGTCCGACCACGATCTGATGTTCCGTTCCGCGAGCGAGTTGGCCACGCTGGTGCGCTCCGGAGAGCTCTCCGCGCGCGAGCTCGTGCAAGTCTCGCTCGATCGCATCGAGGAGCTCAACCCGCGGCTGAACGCGTTCGTGCAGGTCGACGCCGAGCGCGCGCTCGCCACCGCCGCGGAGATCCGCCCCGGCGACGAGCGCCCATTCGCGGGCGTCCCGATCGCGATCAAGAACAACCGACCCGTGAGCGGCCTGCGACTGACCTATGGCTGCTCGTTGATGGAGAACTTCATCGCCGACTACGACCACAACGTCACACGCCGACTCAAGCAGGCCGGATTCGTCGTCGTCGGCTCGACGACGCTGCCCGAGTACGGCATCCTGCCGACCACCGAGGCACGCCTGTTCGGCCCCACGCGCAACCCCTGGGATCTGGCGCGCACCCCCGGAGGCTCCTCCGGCGGGGCCGCCGCCGCGGTCACCTCCGGCATGGTGCCCGTCGCGCACGGCAACGACGGCGGCGGCTCGATCCGGATCCCCGCCGCCTGCTGCGGCCTGGTCGGCCTCAAGCCTCAGCGCGGCCGGATCTCCGCGGCGCCCGAACTGGGCGAGTCGCTGCTCGGCATCGACGGCGTGCTGACCCGCACGGTGGGAGACACGGCCGCGATCCTCGACGTGCTCGCCGGCTACGAGGCCGGCGACGCCACCTGGGCGCCGCCTCCCGCGCGGCCGTTTGCCGACGCCACGACGCGCCCACCCGGCCGCCTGCGGATCGCCGTGACTACCCTGCCGCCGATCGCCGACGCCATCCTCGACCCGCTCTGCGTGAGCGCGGTCGAGCAGGCCGCGGGGCTCCTGCGCGAGCTCGGGCACGACGTCGTCGAGGTCGATCCGCCGTGGCAGGTCGAGGGCCTCACCGAGCTCTTCGGCGCGGTCTTCTGCACCCACATCGGCCTCTCGATCGCCTTCTCGGGGATCGTCGCTGGCCGCGAGCCCACGGCCGCCGACATGGAGCCGATGAGCTGGGCGATCTTCTCGCTGGTTAAGAAACTGAACGCCGTGGAAGGCTTCGGCGCGACCGTGCGCCTGGAGGCCTTCACGCGCCAGCTGGTCCAGTTCATGGAGCCCTACGACGCGCTGCTCACACCCGCGCTCGCCGAGCGTCCGCTACCGCTCGGCACGCTCGACCCCAGCGTGCCCAACCCGATGGAGACCTTCACGCGCTCCGGTCTCTTCACGCCCTTCACACCCGTGTTCAACGCCAGCGGCCAACCCGGTATTTCGGTGCCGCTGTTCCACGGCGAGGACGGTCTGCCGCTCGCCGTGCAGCTCGCCGGACGCCCCGCCCGCGAGGACACGCTGATCGCGCTCGCCGCGCAGCTCGAAGTTGCCCGGCCGTGGGCCGCGCGCCGCCCCGAGCTCGCCGCCGCCTAACGAGCGGCCGCGTCTTCGCCTGCACCTAGCGATCGACTGGCGCGAGGATCTCCGCCATCGCACGCGGCGCGACGCCGAGGCGCTCCGCGTCGGTGGTGCCGCGCGCGGAGGTCATCGAGACCTCCATCAGCTCCGCCTCATCCCAAGTAGCAAACGCGCGCGCGCCCGCCGCGCTCTCCAGCAGTCGCAGTGTGCGCGAGACGATCGGCACCGGCACATGCACGAGCAGGCGGCGGCGGTTCAGCGAGCGCAGCACCAGTCGCACGATGTCCGTGTGGCTGAGCGTCTGCGGGCCCGCGAGCTCGAAGGATCCCCCCGCGGGCGCCGGCGAGGGCCCCCCGGGGCCGGGCGGTCTGTGAGGTTCCTCGCGCAGCCGCCGCAGGGCGCCGAGCACGCAGTCCGCCGCGTCCTGCACCCAGATCGGCTCGTACAGCGCGCGACCGCGCCCGGAGACCGGCATCACCGGCAGCAGCGCCAGGCGTTCGAGCAGCGTCAGCCACTGGTCCCCCGGCGCGTACACAATCGAGGGCGAAAGCACGCTCGTGCGCAGCTCGGACTCGCGCACCGCGCGCTCCGCGAGCGCCTTCGCGCGAAAGAAGCGCACACGGTGGTGGGTGGAGGCGCCGAGCGCCGAGCAGAACAGGAAGCGCTCCACGCCCGCGCGCTCGGCGGCCTGCACCATGCGCCACGTCGCGATCCCGTTGAGCTCCTCGATCGACCCCCGGCGCTGGTCGCGGATCGAAGCCGCCAGGTGCACCACCGTGTCCACCCCCCGCATCGCATTGCGAAACGACGGCGGGTCCGCGAGGTCGCCCAGCGCGATCTGCACGCGCACGCGCCGCGCTCCCAGCCGCCGCGAGTCGCGCACCAGGCAGCGCACCGGCGTCCCCTCCGCGAGCAGGCGGTCCAGGAGCGCGGAGCCCACCTGGCCGGTGGCGCCGGTCAGCAGTAGCATCGGCTGACAAGCTAGCGGAGTCGGCTGGCGCGCTCGACCGGCACACGAATAACATGGTCGATTCGGCAGCGGCGTGCGACTTCGTACAATGGTGCGCCCTCCCTCATCTTCAAGACCCGCAAACGAACCAGAAGGAAGCGAATGGCCTACGTGATCGCCGAGCCGTGCATCGGCACCAAGGACAACTCCTGCGTCGAGGTCTGCCCCGTGGACTGCATCCACCCGACGCCCGACGAGCCCGGCTACGACGCCGCCGAGATGCTCTACATCGATCCCGAGGAGTGCATCGACTGCGATGCCTGCGTCGAGGCCTGCCCCGTGGACGCCTGCTTCGCCGAGGACCAGCTGCCCGAGGAGTGGAGCAAGTACTCGCAGATCAACGCGGAGTACTTCGCTAACAGCAAGTGAGCCGCCGACAGCGCGCGGCGCTCCTCGCGGGGGCGCCTCGCGGGGCGCGCGCCGCAGGCGCCTATAGCCGGGGTTCGCGAAGGGCTCTATGAGCCATAGAAGCGCGCGACGACTTGCAGCTGACTGAAGATGTCGTACCCCAGGAACAGCACGACGATCAGCGTGCCGACGGCTGGCCCGAAGCGCCGCCCCGCGCCGCGCGCGGCCAGCGCCAGCACGGCCGCGAACAGCGCCGCGAGCGGCAGCATGTAGCGGGGCTCCGCATACCCCCCGACGGTCCCCGGAAATTCCAGGTAGGAGCTCGCCGCGATGAGCACCAGCAGACCCACGGCCAGGGCCGCATAGGAGACCAGCTCCGCCAGGCGCGGGCGTAGGGCGGTGCGCACGCGCACCAGCTCGCGCAGGCAGAGCCCCGCGAGCAGGGCCGTGGGCACGAGCGCGGCGTTGTAGACCCAGTCCGGGAAGTGCGTGTCTAGCCATCCGTAGAGGCCGACCAACCGGTCGAACCACAGCTGGCGGGTCGTCGAGACACCGGGGAAGTACACCTTCGTGCCCGGTAGCCGCGGGAGGTAGGTTTGCCAGATGTAGTTGATCTCGTCGAGGGTTGTGCCGGTGTGTTTGTTGGTGTCGGCGATGCCGTTGGAGGCGAGTCCGAGTCCGGGGTGGTTGGAGAGGAGGTTGGCGATTGCGTAGATGCCGACGGGGGCGAGTGCGATGGTGGTGGCGAGTGCGAGGGAGCGGTAGGCGTTGCGTTTGGATGTTTTTGCGGCGCGGTGGGTGAGGAGTAGGAGGGCGATGAGGATGCCGGGGGTGAGGCCGATGAAGTTGAGCTTGGTGAGGAACCCGATGGCGGTGGTCGCGCCGATGGCGGCTGCGGTGGTTGGGGTGAGGCCGTGTCGGAAGGCGCGGGCGAGGGTGTAGAAGAGCGCGGCGCTGACGGTGGCCAGGAGCGCGTCGGGGTTGATGGCGCCGGAGATGAATCCGAGGAGGGGTGCGAGGGCGGTGCAGAGCGCGCCGACGGTCCACGCCCAGGGTGTTCGGGGGAGCGCTTCGCGGAGGAATAGGTAGGTGAAGATCGCGGTGAGGCCGGCCATCAGGGCGCTGAGGAGGCGCATCAGCTCGAGCTGGTCTAGGAGTGTGCCGCTGGCGGCGAGCTTGTAGGGGATGGCCTCTAGTGCGTAGTAGAGGGGTGGTTGGGAGCCCGCGACGGCTGCGCCTTGTCCGACGCGTGAGAGTGGCTGCTGGAGGTCGTGTTGCAGGCGCTGCTGCTGCGCAGCCGTCGAAATCGTCCCCACCGCAGGATTGAAGTGGACGCCGCGCTGGTCGAGATCGCGCATCGCGGTCAGCTGCTCCACGGAGAAGACCGCCGAATGCGATTTCGGGAGGCTGCCGGTTTCGGCGAGGATTTGGGTGTAGGCGAAGTGTGAGGGCTCGTCGGTGACCTCGAAGGGGGGTGTGATGATCGACCAGCTCGCCGCGCTCAGGCACGCGACCGCCGCACACACCCACATCGGGCCGACGCTCGGGCGCAGTCGACGCCCCAGCTCTTTGAGGATCGCCAGCGACACCAGCAGCGCCGCCAGCGCCATCGCGCTCAGCGGCAAGAGGAACACCCACGAGCCCGCCGGCGCACGGCCGAGACCCAGGTGTCGCGCCACCGAGTGCGCCAGCGACCACCACGAGCTCGGACCCGGCCGCAGGTATTCGACCCGAATCTTGCCCGGCGATTCGCCTCTGCGCGGGTGCTGCACCGGTCCGCCGAGCAGATCCACCGCTTCCGCGGTGCGGCCGATCGCGAAGCAGAGCTGCGCATCGTCGATCGTGTGCGACACGCTTCCGACCGGGACCGTTACGACTTTGCCGAGCCAGCCGCTCTGCTGTTGGCCCGAGGCGACAGTTCGCGAGTCTTCCACCAGCGAGATGCGCACGCTCGGTTTGACGTTGCCCGTCAGCCAGAGCCGCACCGCCGTGGTGCCCTGCGGGATCGTTTCGCGATTTTGGCAGGCGCTTGCGCCGCCCGTTGTCTTTGCGACGATGATGCTCGGCGGGATCCTGTTGGTGCCGGTCAGCACTAGCGGTGAGCGCGACAACGTCACCGCGATCGTTGCGGCCAGCAGCGCGAGGCCTACGGCCAGTGCGACTGGCACACCCCAAGCACGCTCGCCCGCGGTCTGAGACTCACTGCTCATGCGTAGTAGCGCCCCACGACTAGCAGCTGGCTGAAGATGTTGTGAGCGAGGATCAGCAGGACGATCAGCGTGCCCGCGGCTGGCCCGAGGCGCCGTCCGGCGCCGCGCGCGGCCAGCGCCAGCAGGGCCGCGAATAGCGCCGCCAGCGGCAGCATGTAGCGCGGCTCGACGTATTCACCCGCGCGAGTCGGAAAGCGGAGGTATGAGTCGGACCCGACGAGGGCCAGCAGCCCCCCGCCGAGGAGGGCATAGACGAGCAGCTCCCCCGCGCGGGCGCGCACCGCCACGCGAGCGCGCACGAGCTCGCGCGCGCAGAGCGCGAGGATCGCCACCGCCGCGATCAGCGCCGCCTTGTCGACCCACGTCGCGAAGTACGTGTCTAGCCATCCGTAGAGGCCGACCAACCGGTCGAACCAGAGCTCTCGGGGCGGTGAGATCCCGGGGAAGTCGACGGCGGTGCCCGGCAGCCTGGGGAGATAGAGCTGCCAGATGTAGTTGATCTCGTCGAGGGTTGTGCCGGTGTGTTTGTTGGTGTCGGCGATGCCGTTGGAGGCGAGTCCGAGTCCGGGGTGGTTGGAGAGGAGGTTGGCGATTGCGTAGATGCCGACGGGGGCGAGTGCGATGGTGGTGGCGAGTGCGAGGGAGCGGTAGGCGTTGCGTTTGGATGTTTTTGCGGCGCGGTGGGTGAGGAGTAGGAGGGCGATGAGGATGCCGGGGGTGAGGCCGATGAAGTTGAGCTTGGTGAGGAACCCGATGGCGGTGGTCGCGCCGATGGCGGCTGCGGTGGTTGGGGTGAGGCCGTGTCGGAAGGCGCGGGCGAGGGTGTAGAAGAGCGCGGCGCTGACGGTGGCCAGGAGCGCGTCGGGGTTGATGGCGCCGGAGATGAATCCGAGGAGGGGTGCGAGGGCGGTGCAGAGCGCGCCGACGGTCCACGCCCAGGGTGTTCGGGGGAGCGCTTCGCGGAGGAATAGGTAGGTGAAGATCGCGGTGAGGCCGGCCATCAGGGCGCTGAGGAGGCGCATCAGCTCGAGCTGGTCTAGGAGTGTGCCGCTGGCGGCGAGCTTGTAGGGGATGGCCTCTAGTGCGTAGTAGAGGGGTGGTTGGGAGCCCGCGACGGCTGCGCCTTGTCCGACGCGTGAGAGTGGCTGCTGGAGGTCGTGTTGCAGGCGCTGCTGCTGCGCAGCCGTCGAAATCGTCCCCACCGCAGGGTCGTAACGGATCTCCGGGTTGAGATCGCCGACCACCGTCGACTCCTCCGGCGAGAAGGCCGTGGTGTCGTTGGGGAGGCTGCCGGTTTCGGCGAGGATTTGGGTGTAGGCGAAGTGTGAGGGCTCGTCGGTGACCTCGAAGGGGGGTGTGATGATCGACCAGCTCGCCGCGCTCAGGCACGCGACCGCCGCACACACCCACATCGGGCCCGGGAAGGCTCGCCGTCCGCGGCCGAGCTGCGCGAGGATCGTGCGCGCGACGAGCGCGGCGGCCAGCGCCATCGCGACGAGCGGGATCAGGAACACCCACCCCCCGGCGGGCGCCCGCGCGATGCCCAGCCGTCGCGCCACCGAGTGCGCCAGTGACCACCACGAGCTCGGCCCGGGCCGCAGATATTCGATGCGCATCGCGATTCCCGCGCCGCGATTCGAAGGGCCGCCCTCCAGAACGATCGTTTCGGCGGTCGCGCCCAGTGAGAAGCAGACCCTCGCGTTTGCCACCGTCCGCTGCACACGCGAGAGCGGGACGGTGACGACCTCGCCGGTCCAGCCCGCTTCACGGCTTCCCTGGGTGACGACGCGCGAGCCGGAGAGCGCCACCACGCGCACGCTGGGACCGATATCCGCTCTCATCCACAGGCGCGCCGCGGTGGTTCCACTCGGCAGCGTTTCGCCGCTCTGGCAGGAGTCGATGACCCCCGCTTCCGCCTGGGGCTGGATCGAGTTCGAGCCGACGGCTACAAGAGGCGAATGCGAGAGCGACAGCGCGATCGCGACCGCGATCGATGCCAGGCCCGCGGCCAGTGCGATTTGCACGCTCCGCACGCTCCAGCGCGAACCTGGGCTCTGCTCAGACAGTGGAATGCGTCACATGCTCTCCCCGCCCCCGACCACCGTCAAGGCGCCCACCGAACGGCTCCGACCGAGCCGCGCTCACCGACGAGGGCCGGTCCGAGTCTTGCCTGCAATTGCACGGATTTAGGCACCGACGCCCGCTTGCCCCGCGGCGCCGATCCTGGAAACACTCACAGCTTTCTGCCGGCTCGGCTCCGCTCTCTCAGGACAGGGCGGCGCGCGGCGCGTGTTGCGGGTGCTATTCGCTCAGGCCATCGGCAGCGACATGCCCGCAGGCTTGCGCGAACCCGACGACCCATCTCCCGCGTCGGCGGGCGAGCCTCCCGCAGCTCCCACCGGCGTCGCGAGCGGCGGTGCGGCGGGCACGAGCGGCAGGACCGCCAGCTCCAGCGGCGCCATTGCGATCAGGCCGCGCGCGGCCTGGCGGATCGCCTGCGCCGCGGGATCGTCCGGGTCTTCCAGCACGAGCGGCACGCCCGCGTCGGCGTGCTCGCGCAATGGCATCGTCAGCGGCACCTTGCCCAGCAGCGGCACGTCTAGCTCGTCCGCCAGCTCCTGCCCGCCGCCCTCGCCGAACAGCGCGTAGCGCTCGCCGGTCGGGGCGGTGAAGCCCGACATGTTCTCGATCACGCCGACGATCTCCAGCGACACCTTGTGCGCCATCTGCGCCGCGCGGCGCGCCACTTTCTGCGCCGTCGCTTGCGGTGTCGTCACGATCGCGAACTGCGCCTGCGGCAGCAGCTGGGCGAGGGTCATCGAGACGTCGCCTGTGCCCGGCGGCAGGTCGATCAGCAGGTAGTCCAGCGCGCCCCATTCCACGTCTTGCAGGAACTGCGTCAGCGCCTTGTGCAGCATCGGCCCGCGCCACACCACCGCCGCGTCCTCCTCGACGAAGAACCCGATCGACATCACCTTCACGCCGTGTGCCTCCAGCGGCACGATCTTGCGTTGCGCGGAGACCGGCGGGCGCGTCGCCCCCAAGCCGTACATGCGCGGGATCGAGTAGCCCCACACGTCCGCGTCGAGGATCCCAACGCGCTTGCCCTCCGCGCTCAGCGCCGCCGCGAGGTTCGCCGTCAGCGTCGACTTGCCGACACCGCCCTTGCCCGAGCCCACGCAGATCACGTTGGAGACCTGCGCCAGCGCGCCCTCCGGCAGCGAACCGCGGCCCAGCTTCTGCTGCAGCGCCGCTTTCTCGGCGTCGCTGAGCACGTCGAAGAACACGTTCACGTGCTCCACGCCCCCGAGGCCGCCCACGGCCTGCGCGACCGACGTCTGGAAATGGCCGCGAATCGGGCACCCCGCGGTCGTCAGCGAGACCGTCACGTCGACCACGCCGTTGGCCCCGATCTCCACCGAGCGCACCATCTCGAGCTCCACGATCGAGCGGTGCAGCTCCGGGTCGATCACCGCCTCCAGGGCCTTGAGGATCTGCTCGCGCGTCGGCACGCCGTCATTCTCGCAGAAGCCGCTCAGCGCTCCGCCACCGGGCACACGATGCGGTAGTCGCAGAGCGCGCACGCCGCCGGCGAGGGCGTCGGCGCGAAGTCCTGCGCCAGGATCCCCTCTCCGACCCGCAGTACCGCCTCGCGCACCCACTCCTCGCCGCCCTCAGTGCGCGGCACCGGCACCTTGCGATCGTCGAGCAGGTAGTAGTAAGCCTGCCGCGAGCTCTCCAGCTGCCACGCCTCGCGCGCCGCGATCGCGTACAACGAGAGCTGGATGTCGTCGCGCAGCTCCGCCGCCGTTTTCGCGTGCCCGGTCTTGTAGTCGATCAACTCGTAGCTACCGTCCGGCAGCTCATCCACGCGATCCACGCGGCCGCGCACATGGTGCGCGCCCAGGTCGAACGCGAACGAGCGCTCGAACCACAGCGGGCGAGCGGCCTCCTCGCGCAGACGCTCGTGGTAGCGCACCAGCGCCGCGCGCGCCATCACCCGCAGTCGCCGCTCCTGCTCGCCTTCGCCGATCCCCGAGCGTCGCCACGCGGCCTCCAGCAGCTCCATCAGCAGGCCCAGCGTCTGCTCCTCCGCCGAGTGGTAGCGCTCGAGCACCTGATGCACGACGATCCCGAAGCGCTGGTTAAGTGTCTGCTCGGTCGGGATGCGCAGCACCCGCGCGAACTTGTAGCGCAGGGGGCAGCCGCGGTAGTTCACCACGTCGGAGGCCGACAGCGCCAGGCCCTCGCCGCGGCGCGGCAGGAACGCCTCCAGGGAGGGCTCCCCGCGCGGCCCCAGCCCCAGGCCCGGTGCACCGATCGCCCGCTGGCCGAGCCGCGAGCGCTCGCCGGCGCCATCCCCATCGGTCTCGCTCAGCAGCTCATCGAGCAGCGAGCTCTCATAGATCTCCCGCTGCAGCGGGGTCGTCGCCGCCAGTAGCCGCGCGTTGATGTCCGCGAGCGCCGCCGCCGCGCTCTGGCCTCGCGGGCGCTCCACCAGCGCCGCCAGCTTGATCAGCTCCAGGTAGCGCACGATCCCGTGCGAGACGTCCAGGTCGGTGTCCAGCCGCAGCTCCCCGAGGCGTCCCGCGATCCGCGTCACATCGCCGAGCACCTCCTCGCGCAGCAGTCCGAGCATTTCGCGCAGCGGCTCGTCCTCCGGGTGCACCTGCGTCTCTGCGGCGTCGGGGGCGGGATCCCGCGCGTCCGCCGCGAAGAGCCGGCGCCGTCGCAGGCCCAGGCGCTCGATCAGGCGCACGACGAAGACCTCCAGCGGCTCGGAGCTCAGCGCTCCCGAGGCCCACTCGTACAACTCTTGGAAACGCTCGATCCGCTCTCGCGCCTGCGGTGCCAGCTGCGGCGACTCGCTCGCGACGCTCAGCGCCGCGACCACGTCGAGCTTTTGACGCCGCGCGACCTGCACCACCTGCGCGAGATCCACCTGGCGCAGCTCCACCGGGGGGCGGCCGAGTGCGCGCACGGCGGCCGCCGCATCCTGCGGTTCGGTCAGTAGCGTCAGCCACGCCAGCACGTCGCGCACCTCCGCCCGCTCGAACGCCGGGCGCGATGGCGAGTCAGAACCCGCCCGCGCGTCGCTGCGGGCGCCGGTGGAAAGTCCATCCAGTTGCGCGCGCACGATCCAAGGCTACCCTCTGTGCATGGACGCCATCGACTGGAGCACCGCGCAGCGCATCGGCGAGATGCTCGCTGGCTCGCCCCCCGATGGGACGCTCAGCGGTGAGTCCGTGCAGCCGCTCGCCGAGCGCTTCGCCGAACGCGTCAGCGAGTACGCCGGTCTCGACCTGCCGAGCGCGCTGCCGCCGCTGGAGGCCGTCGACCGCCCCACCTGGATCGCCGCCAACCTCAAGGGCATGCGCCCGATCCTCGAGCCGCTTGCCCAGCAGAGCGCCGGTGCCGGCGCCACCGCGCGCAAGCTGCGCCCGCGCAAAGCCGGCGCGCAGGATCTCACCCCGCTCTACGACGCTCTCAGCGCCGCCGGCGGCCTGCTGCTCGGCGCGCAGGTCGGAGCGATGGCGGGCATGCTCTCCCAGCGTGTCCTCGGCCAGTACGACCTCGCGCTGCTCGACCCCTCCGTCACGCCACGCCTGCTGCTCGTCGCTCCCAACCTCGAACAGGCCTCGCGCAACATGCAGGTCGACCGCGAGCAGCTCGTCTCCTGGGTCGCGATCCACGAGCTCACCCACGCCATCCAGTTCTCCGGCGCCCCCTGGCTGCGCGAGCACCTCGCGGGGCTACTGCAGGAGCTAATCGCCGGGCTGCAGGTCACCGTCTCGCTCGGCACGCTCCTGCGCCCCCCCGATCCGCGCAACCTGCGCACGCTCGCCGAGCGCCTGCGCCGAGGGGAGATTCTGCGCCTCACGCTCGGCGAGCAGCGCTGGCAGCTCGTCGCGCGCATGCAGGCCACGATGTCGCTCGTCGAGGGTCACGCCGAGCACGTCATGGACGCCGTCGGCGCCGACGTGCTGCCCGCGCTGCCACGGCTGCGCGCTGCGATGAACCGTCGCCGTGAGGGCCGCGGCCTGCCGTGGCGGGTGCTCGAGCGCCTGCTCGGCCTCGAGCTCAAGCTGCGCCAGTACGAGGAGGGCCGGCGCTTCTGCGACGCGATCGTCGCCGCCGGGGAGCGCGAGGAGGTCGGCGGAGGGCGGCGCCTGCTCGCCCGCGTGTGGCGCTCACCCGCCGAGCTGCCGACCCCCGCGGAGCTCGCCGCGCCCGAGCTGTGGCTCGCCCGCGTCGCCTGAGAGTGAGGCGAACGCATGTTCCTCATGTCACAAGCTCGCTCGCTGAAGTCCTAGCTTTCACGGCCGCCAGCGAACCTGTTAGCCTTTGGGTGTAACAAGCGGGGCCGCCTCGTGTACAAACATGTGTTCGGATCAACGCGCAACGCGCCGGACGACTAGAACAAACGTACCCCTACCGCCCTATTTTTTCGCAGGCGACACCAAGCAGAGGAGACCCACCCCAGATGGCCGACAAATCCGCCACCACCCGCAAAGCGACTGCCGCGAAACCCGCGCGCGCCGCGGCCAAAGCTACGAAAGCTCGCGCGAGCAAAACTGCGAGCACGAAAACTAGTGCTAGCAGTAAAACGACCAGCGCAGGGCGTACCGCAGCGAGCGCCAGCCGCAACGGTTCCCGCGGTACCACGGCGCTCGCCGGCGACTACGCCGAACGCGCTGTGCTGATCCCCGTGGGCGTTGCCCTAACCGCCCGCGACCGCGTCGTCGCGAGCGTCAATGAGGTCATCTCCAGCTACTCCTCGCCCGCCAAGGCCCAGACGCAGCTGCGCAAATTCGAGCGCCGTGGCAGCACCGCCCGCAACCGTCTCGAGCGCGAGGTCCGCAAGACCCGCACCCGCGTGGAGCGCGAACTGCGCGAGCGCCGTCGCGAGCTCGACCGCCGCCGTGAGGGCGTCGCCAAGAGCCTCACGACGCAGGTCGAGCAGACCCAGGCGCAGCTCGAGAAGACCCAGAGCCAAATCGAGGGGGCCGTACGCGCTCGGCTCGAAGACGGCGCCGACCTCGCCAACCGCGTCCAGGAGCGCGTTCTCAGCCTGGTCTGAAATCGAGCACAACTTCCCCCGCCGCGGGTCCGGAGAGGACACGCCCCCGGCGGGAGGGTCTACCGGCCCATATCTCGCCGGTGGAAGAAGAACCCTCTCCTCCCTCAGTCAGCGGGGCGACACGAATGTCGCCCCGCTGACCTATTTATTTAAAGCCGGCCGCTACCCGAAGCCGCTCAAGAGCCAGTGCCCTGCGGCGGCTCCTCATCGCCCTGCTGGCGCAAAAACCGCTGAAACTCGCTTGCCAGCAGGTCGCCCGACGGTAGATCCTCCAGCAGCAGCGGCAGATCGACGCTCCCGTCCTCATCGGCCTCTTCGTCCTCCACCTCGTCTTGCTCCAGGCGATCCACGAACGCCTGCACCTCCGGGTTGCTGGAGACGGCGAGCCCCACCTGCCGCTCGTAGCCGACCGTCGCCTCCTCGAGCTCCGCCGTGTCGAGCGAAATCCCCAGCACGCCCTCCAAGCGACGCACCAGCGCCAGCGCCGCCTTCGGACTCGGCGCCGCTGCGACATAGTGCGGAATGCTCGCCCACAGGCTCATCGAAGGCAGACCCGCGTCCGTGCACGCGCTGTGCAGCACACCCACGATGCCGGTCGGGCCCTCGTAGTCGCTCGGCCGGTGTGCGCCCATGCGCTCCATCAGCACCGGATCCGAGGCGAAGCCCGTCATCGCCACCGGACGCGTATGCGGCACATCCGCCAGCAGCGCGCCCAGCGTGATCACCATCTGCACACCCAGCGCTTCCGCCAGCTCCACGATCAGCGCGCTGAACGCGCGCCAGCGCAGCGAAGGCTCGACGCCCTGCACCAGGACCAGGTCGCGCTGGCCGCCAGGCACCTGCGCCTCGTACATCTCCACCGAGGGCCACTCGATCTCACGGCGGCCACCTCCCTGCCCCGAGAGCCGGATGCGCGGCCGGTTGGCTTGGAAGTCGTAAAACTCCTCCGTGTCGATGTGCGCAAAGCGCTCCGCCTTCAGCGCCGTGCTCATGAACGCCACCGCCGTGGAGGCCGCGTCGCCCGCGTCGTTCCAGCCCTCGAACGCGCACACCATCGCCGGGGCCCGCAGGCCCGCCGGGCGACGGTCCCAGATGAGCGGCTGCATCCGCTCCACCGTACATCATGCGAGCATGGCCGCCCAGACAACTGACTCCAACGAGGACAAGTCGACTATTCCCAACGACCCGCAGAGCGACGGTCAGACCGTCGCCACGCTGCGCGAGGGCCAAGAGCTCGACGCCGTCTTCGCCTGCTCCCGCAAGGAGCGCCAGGTGTCGCGTACCGGAACCCCCTACCTGACGGTCGAGCTGCGCGACAGCAGTGGATCGATCCTCGCGCGCGCCTTCCGCGACGCCGATCTACTCGCCGGTCGCTTCGAGCGGGGCCAGCTCGTGCGCGTGCAGGGCCGCGTCGCGCGCTTTCGTGACCAGCTGCAGGTCGAGCTGCGCGCGATCGAGCGCGCCGACGCCGACCCCGCCGACTTCCTGCCCACCTCCCGCCGCGACCTCGACGAGCTCGACGGCTTCCTCGAACACCTCGCGCGCGAGCTCTACGAACCCGGCCTGCGCGCTCTGCTCGAGCGCGTGCTCGGCGACCGCGAGCTGCGCGCCGAGATCCGCCGCGCTCCCTGCTCGATTCCCACCGCTGGGCCCGTGCGCGCGAGCGCCGCCGGACACCACGCCTACCTCGGCGGGCTGCTCGAGCACACCGTCGCCGTCGCCAGCCTCGCGCTGGAGGTCTGCACCCTGCACCCCCGCCTCGACCGCGACCTGCTGCTCGCTGCCGCGCTCCTGCACGACCTCGGGCGCACCCGCGAGTTCACCTACGGCGCCGAGATCGCCCGCAGCGAAGAGGGTCGCCTGCTCGGCCACGTCGAGCTCACCCTGCGCCTGCTCGCCGCGCGCTACCCCGCCTCGCTACCGCGCGAGCGACGCCTCGCGCTCGAGCACTGCATCCTCACCCACCACGGTCCCGAGAGCGCCTCCGGCCAGCGCCTCGCTTCCGCCGAGGCCATCGCCCTCTACCGCTGCAACGCTCTCGACGCCCACCTCAAGAGCGCCTTCGAGCACGGTCTTCCGGGCTGAATCCCACTCCTCGCAAAGATCAAGCGTCGGTCGTGCGGTGCCGATAAACACCCGATGAGTTGGTTTCGACGCCGCCGCGCGGCGGCCGGCGATGAGTCGACCTCGCCACCGGACGCCGCCACTCCCTCACCCGAGTCCCCCGCCTTGCCGGCGCCGGGCGACGGCTCCGTGCCCGTGCCGGCGGCCGAGACCGCAGCGCCCGCGGCTCAGGGCGCCGCCCCGGTCCAGAATGCCACGCCTCCAGTCGCTATCCCCGTCCAGAATGACGCGCCCCCCTCTGCCACCCCGGCGGCCCACGAGCCCGCGCCCGCCGCTGCCAGCCCGGCGACCCAGGCCGCCGCGCCCGGCGCCGGCGGCGCCGCACCGGCAGTCGAGGTGACTGCTGCGTCAGGGCCCATCGCGGCCCCGTCGACTGCCACCGCCGCGCCGGAGGCCGCCGCGCCCGTCCCCGATGCGTCCGCGCGCGAGGCGGGCTCTGGGGACGCCCCCCAGGCTGCCGGCGCGCCTCGCGGCCCGGAGCCTGCTCCCCCCGCGCCGACGGGAGGGTCGGAGCTCGCGGCACTCGAGTCGGCCGTCACCGGGCCGATCCGCTCCCAGCCCAACGGTGGCGCGAGCGCGCCCTCGCCAGGCGTCACGGCCCTGCTCGATCCGCCCACCATCACCGCCACGCACGACCCGAATGGCCCGACGGCGACACTCGACCCTCCCGAGGGAGGCGCGGGAACAGCGATCCTCGAGCGCTCGTCCGCCAACGGATTGAGCACCGCCACGCGCAGCGGGCGCTCCGGGCGGCGGATCGGAGAGGTCGTCGTCGATCTCGGCTTCGCCGACCGCCAGGCCGTCGAGCAGGCCGTCTCCGCCGCGCGCTCGCAGCGCAAGCCCACCGGGCAGGTGCTCGTCGAGCAGGGCGTCCTGCGCCAGGACCAGCTCGCGCGTGTCGTCGCCGAACGGTTCGGCCTGGACTACGTCGACCTCTCCGTCTACGAGCCCGACATGGGCGCCGTCAACCTGCTGAGCGCCGAGGCCATCAAGCGCTACCAGGCGGTCCCCGTCAGCTTCACCGAGGACGGCGCGCTGCTGCTGGCGATGGCCGATCCCACCAACATCCTCAGCATCGACGACATCGCGATGATCACCAACCGCCGCGTGCGCGTCGCCGCCGCTTCGGCCGAGGACGTCAACCTGCTCGCCACGCGCCTCGGGCGCCTGGAGGGCGCGATCGAAGACATCGTCGAGGACGACGAGCGCGAGTCGCTGGAGACCGCGCTGAGCGAGCAGGCCGACCAGGACGCCCCGGTCATCAAGCTCGTGCACTCGATCATCGCGCAGGCCGTGCAGCAGGGCGCCTCCGACATCCACGTCAATCCCGAGGAAGGCGACACCCAGGTGCTCTTCCGCGTCGACGGCGTGCTCTACCCGGCCGCCACCGTGCGCCGCCGGATGGCCGCCGGGATGGTCTCGCGCATCAAGATCATGGCCGACCTCGACATCTCCGAGCGTCGCGCGCCCCAGGACGGTCGCCTCGCGCTGAACGTCGAGGGCCGGCGCATCGACATCCGCGTCGTCACCCTCCCTCTCGTCCACGGCGAGGGCGCCGTGCTGCGCGTTCTCGACAAGGGCGTCGTCGTGCAGAACCTCGAGTCGCTCGGCATGCACCGCGAGGAGCAGGAGCGCTTTGACCACGCGATCCACCGGCCCCACGGCGCCGTGCTCGTCACCGGGCCGACCGGCTCGGGCAAGTCCACCACGCTCTACGCCGCCGTCAACGTCCTCAACGACGGTGCGCGCTCGATCCTCACGATCGAGGATCCCGTCGAGTCGCGGATCGCGGGCGTCAAGCAGATGCAGGTCGCGACCAAGGCCGGCGTCACCTTCGAGACCGGTCTGCGCTCGATGCTGCGTGCCGACCCCGACGTGATCATGGTCGGCGAGATCCGCGACCGCGAGACCGCGCACATCGCCGTCGAGGCGGCGCTCACGGGTCACCTGGTGCTCTCCACGCTGCACACCCGCGACGCCCCCAGCGCGCTCGGGCGCCTCACCGACATGGGGATCGAGCCGTTCCTCGTCTCCTCCGCGATCGACTGCATCGTCGCCCAGCGGCTCGTGCGCATGCTCTGCCCGCACTGCAAGCGTCCCGCCAACCTCCCGGGATCGGTCCTCGAGGAGTACGGGCTCGCCGGGATCCAGCCCTATGAGCCCGTCGGCTGCTCGCGCTGCTCGGCCTCCGGCTATCGCGGTCGCGTCGGCATCTACGAGGTGATGTCGATCACCGAAGAGATCCGCACCCAGATCCTCCAGCACGCCTCCGTCGACGAGATCGCCGCCACCGCGACCCGCGATGGCATGCGCCGCCTGCACGACGATGGCATCGAGAAGGTGCGCGCCGGTCTCACCTCGATCGAAGAGGTCGAGCGCATGACCACGAGCCTCGTTTAGGCGTCCAGTCACCGCAGCGGCGGGGCACGTTAGTCAAAAACAGTGACCCGATTTTTCTAGGCGAGAGCAAGGACTGCTCTTATTCTGGCGAGGTGATTGACCGCGCGACTCACGGGGGCAGCCGCGCATCGACCCGCAGGATCTCATTCGCAAGCGTCGACAAGCTGGCGCTGCTCGTCTGGGCCATTCCGTGCTGCTTGGCAGCGATCTACCTCGTCGTGTTCCTCGCCCGGTTCTCGCACAACATCTGGTTGACCGGCTGGGTCAGCGACTACGCGTTCGGCTTCCTCGCGCCGCAATCCCTGGTGAGCACCGGCATCGGCGGCGGCACGAACCTGGGCACGTATGGCTCATACGTGCCGCTCTGGTTCGGGCTGCTCACGGCTTGGATGCCGCTGCACCGCGAGCTATGGCAGGTGGCGCCTTCGGCGCTGTTCTGCGGGGCGGCGCTGCTGGTCGGGTGGTCGGTGGCGCAGCTCGCGAGCAGGCTCGCCGGTGCGCTGGCGGTACTCCTCGCGCTCGTTCTCCCGCCCACGGCGTGGGCCATCTTCATGGCTCCCGCGGCGCACAACATGACTTACCCATGCACCGCGCTGCTCGGGGCGTACCTCATCTGGTTGACGAGGGGCGAGGGGCGCCGGCGGGCGAGCGCGATACTCGTGCCGCTGCTGCTAGCCCTCTTGCTCGGGACGTCCTTCGCGTCGGACAACCTGCTCGTGCCGGCGGCGATCCTGCCGCTCTTCCTGACGGGCCTGCTGGGCCTCGCGCGCCGCAGCAGACGCGCGCTGATCGTGGGGCTCTCGGCACTGACGACCGCGGTCGCGGCGCTGCCCGTCGCCTGGCTCACCTCGACGACGATGAAGTCGCTCGGATACGAAACGGAAGTGCAGCAGCTCAAAACGACCCAACTTTCGGAACTATCGACGCACCTGCGCGTCCTCTACGCGGGGCTCAAGCAGCTCTTCAACGGCTATCTGGGCCCCGAAGCCCCCGGCTTCATGCACGGCGAGGTGGGCGTCGCCAGCGACGTGGTCCTGCTGCTCGCGTTGGCGACGCTGGCGCTTGTCGGTCTGCGCGCGGCGGCCAAGCTCGTGCTGCCCCTCCGTCCAAGTGGCGTCACACAGCCGGCCGCTAAGCTGGCGAGGAGCTTGCACATCGTCTACTGGGTCGCCTCCGCCGCGGGCGTCTGCGGCGCGTATGCGCTCAGCGAATTCTCAGACGCCTACCACACGTCGTTCTATGCGACGACGATTCTCTCGATCGCCGCCATCGTTCCGCTGTACGCGCGCGAGCGAATCGTCGGCCGCTGGCTGGTGCCCCTCGGCGTCACGATCTTCTTTGCGGGCAGCCTGATCGGCATCGCCGACTACTACGTCGGGCCGCTCAAAACACTGCTCGCAGGCGACGAATCGGCAATCCTGCGGCTGGCGCGAGCCAATCATGTGACGGTCGGCTACACGGGCTATTGGGGGGCATCGAGCCTCACCTGGAACTCGCACGAACGAGTGCAGGTGCGCCCGATCCACTGGTGTCCGGAAGCCGAAGGCCAGCTCATCTGCCGCTTTCCCCACGACACGGTCGGCTCCTGGTATACGCCCAAGCCACGGCACACCTTCCTGATCGTGGAACCGAACGAACTCGCCTCGACCTCGATCACCGTGCTGCCGCGCGGCCTCGGACGGCCGCTCGCCGCCTACGCGCTCGGGCCCGTGCGGATATACGTGTATCCGTACGACATCGCCGCCAAAGTCGGACCGCCCTTCGGCGCGCTGGAGCCCTACTACAAGGCGAAAGAACTGTAGCCGTCAGGAGACCGGGTAGAGCAGCGAGATGCGCAGCGCTCCCGAGGGGAACGCTTCCGCGTCAAACGAGTAGGCCTGGTAGGTCGCTCCCCGGTAGACGACCCGGCCGCGATCCGGAATCGAGGCCGGCCCGGGGTTCAGGCTTCCCATCACCTGACGCGAACCCTCGCGCATCAATGTCTGCGCGCCCGTGAACGCGCGCGCCAGGAGCGTGAAGCCGAGGTCGTCCTGAATCGCCAGCTCAAAGCGCGCCGCCACGCGGCCGCGGGCGTCGCGAATCACGCCGTGGATCGGCCCCAGTACGTGGGGGCCGCCGACGTCGAGCAGCAGCCGACCCGCCCGCATCACGCGTACTCGAACCACATGCAGGTGGCTGCGGAAGAAGCCGATGATCGCCGCGCGCGTCGCGCGAGCGTTGCCCGCCAGCACCGCGTCGCGGAATGCGCGCGAGTGCTCCACATAGTTGAGGATCAGTTCGGCTTTGCTGCCTTCGCGCTCGCCATCGTAGACCCGTTCGGCCACCAGGCCCCACGCATCCGCCCGGGCCTGCACCGGGTCCGAGTGCGCCGCGGCCGACGCGCAGTTCGCGGAGATCGACGCCGAGGGCACGAGCAGCGAGATGCTCATCGGCCGGCCCGGGAATGCGCGCCCGGCGAAGGTATCAACGCGGTAGCTCACCCCCCCGAGGCTCACTTCGCCGGGGTGCTTGCGCAGTGCGCTCAGCGCGGTCGGCGCCAGCCGTAACGTGCTCCTCAACGTTCGTCCTTCGCTGCGCACGAGCACCTGCGTCGAGGTCAGGCTCGAGGTCGTCTGCGCGTAGCCGTTCGCGCCCTGCACCGAGAGCGTAAACGTCCCGACCAGCTCTCCGTCGAGGACCAGCCGGCCGCTGGCGGGAGCGATTCCAGCTCCGCTTTCGATCCGTGCCAGCGTGCGCGCCCCGCGCATCACCCGCACGCTGGCGATCTGGTTGAGCAGCAGGCTCCGCAGTACCCGGGCAACCGCCGCGCCGTCATCGCGCGCGGTCGCTTCCGCCAGCGCCCGCGAGCTTTCCAGACGGTAGAGCGCCTCCGCTACGATGCGCCCGCTCGCGGACTCTTCGTAGACGTAGTGCCCGACACGCTCCAGCGCTTGCAGCGTCGCACCCGGGCAGTCCGTCGCGAGCGGGGTCCGGGCAATGGGCGTCTTCGCCGCGGTGTCCGTGATCGCGACCCCCGCGGTACCATGTTCGCCGGACCCGCACCCTGTGTACGCGAGGAGTAAGAGTGCGCCGGCTATCGTCCATCTCCTCAAGATGGTCCACAGCCTAGCTTCTTTGGCGACGCTCATCCCCGACTTGATCTCGAGGCTTGGCAGGCCGTTAGATGGATCGCCCCCCTGGCTTTGGCGGGCCGCCTGCACATCTCCAACTGTGCCGGCGACCCATTCTAGTCACTTGAGCTTCAGCCTGAAGCTGTCGGTGGTTGGATTGCTCTCCTCCGGCTATTGGAAGCTCCATTTCGAGGCGGAGGCGAGTTTTAGTAAGATTTTGCCCTTTTCGATAAAGGCCTTGTTTTTGGCGATTTCCAGGCTGTTGTTTTCGATTGAACCGATCCCTTCGAGCAGCTGTGCTGGGTTTTCGGTTTTCAATGCCGGTAGCCCTAGTGCTAGGGTGCCTCTGACGGGCTGTTCACCTGCGAAAGAACAAGTTCCTGTAAATGTCAGCGTCGCAACAAGGGTAGATTCTTCTGCGTGAGTTAACCAAATCTCCCACCCAAACAGCGAGAAAGATTCATGTGTTAATATGGCAACAGGTTCGGTCTCGATTGTAGCGGGACTGATTTTGCAAGTTTTGGGTTCGATCTCGATTGTAGCGGGACTGATTTTGCAAGTTTTGGGTTCGATCTCGCTGCACCCTTCAAAGATAAGGGAGTTCGCCCGGCCTTTTGTCGTGCCGATGAGTTCTGGTTTGACTGCGCTTAGGGCTGGGCATGACACCTTGAGAGCTAGCCCAGGGACGTTGAGTATGGCCGGTTCCTGGACAACGGCTTTAGTCGCGAGTGCCGCTTTTGACCCGGTCGGCAATTTAGCGCCGTTGATGAACCATTCAGCTGATGCTGATGCTGTCGCCATTGCGCTCAAAACAAGAGCTGCGACAGATGCTGTGATGATCAATGTCGCTCTGGACATATGACCGATCTCCTTTTGTTGAGCTTTCCCCGGAGGGGCGCCGTGCCATCGGTATGGGAAGACAGTCGAGGATTGCCCCCGACAGCGGTCGTCACAGCGATGGATTGCTAACCAGCAGAATAGTCCTAATAGCTGTGGTGTCAAGGGTCGACTTGTTCTCGCGTCGAGCCCGAGATCCTCGCCGTCGCAGACCCCGTTAGCTAGCCGCCAATGTATGGGTCAGATGTGGTCGTCAAGTCAGGAACAAGACGCCGAGGTCGCGATCCGGCACGCGTGGGCCGCGGCTGCCCGCAATCGACGTCCCATTTTGGGAGTCGGGCACTTCTGGGCGACTTGAGGCTAATGGGCGTCGCTTACCGATGACTTACTTTGACGGAGGGTCGAGCGCCCTGCGGCTGAGCCGTGCTGAGTAGGCCGCTGCAGGGCGCTCGCGTCTCCTAGCCGGCGTTCTTCTTGCCTGGATCCTTTGCTTTGCCTGCGTCGCGTTTGCCGGATTTGCTCCCGGTCTTCTTCGCCTGCTTGCGCTTGTGCGGCTTCGGTTCGGGGCCCTGGTAGGCCTTCAGGCGGGTCTTGCCCGACTGCAGGGTCGCCGGACAGCCCACCGGGCGCCCGAGGTCGAACGGACCCGAGATTGCCTGCGTGATCAGACCCTTTTCGATGTACGCGTAGGTGACCGTCAGCAGCGCATCCACCCGTGGTTCGGTGCACAGCTTCCAGCCGATTTCGAACTGGCCCGCGATCTTCTCCTGCGGTTCGGTCGTGCTCGTGCCCACGCAGTTGACCGCATAGCCCGGGAACGCGCCGCTGCAGGCGAACGTGTCCGTCAGCGGCGTGCCCGCGTAGTTGGTGACCAGCGGCGCGCCCTGGATGCCCGTGATCGGCAGCTGCGTCTGGACTTGATAGCCCGTGATCTGACCGTTGCACAGGAATTTGTACTCGACGGGCGTTTCTTCGCCGCCCGCTTCCGCCTTACCTGCGGTGAGGCTGCCGGAGCATTCGTAGTTGTTCGGGTTGCTCGGCTCCGTTGCTTCCGCGTGCGCGAACGCCGGTCCCGCAAGCGCGCACACCAGCGCGCCGAGCGCCGCGAGCAGCGCCCGTCTCAGGGTGGGCGACACACGTCGCGCTGCTTGGCTCGAGCCGGCCGGGTGGTGGGAGCGGTCGGTACGTTCGATTGGGTGCACATGGCCTCCGTTCATTGATGGGCGGTTTTAGATGGGTCTTTCAGCAGTTCTTCAAGGCTCTTGCGTGGTGCCAGCTGGTTGAATGCGGTGCTTAGCCGAGCGCCCGGATGAGCGAGGAACGGCGAGAGCAGGAGTGCGCCCGGGGCGCCGGTCGAGCTCGTCGTGCTCACCTGCGTGCCCGCCGGGTAGGCGATTGGCGGCGCCGAGGCCGACGGGGCGCTCGAGCCGGCGGCGCCTTCGCCCGCCGCCGCGAACGTGATCGCGATCAGACCTCCTTCGCGGTATCCGGCGCTCGCCTCGATCTGCGGCACGACTTCGTGCAGGAAGGCGTCCGCTGTCTGCGCGGCCACCGGTTCGCTCGTCGCGGCGCACGAGGTCACCGCGGTGGATGTGCTCGTAGTCGGTGTGCCCGCGCCCGCCGGTGCGCCCGTTGCGCTCGTGCCCGGCGCGCCCGGGCACGGGGCCACGACCGTGCTCACCGCGGCTTGCACCTGTCCCGAGAGCAGCGTCGCCGCGCCCGCGAGCTGGCTCGCCTGCAGCGAGGAGTAGGTGCCCAGCAGCGTTCCCTGCCCCACGAGCTGTCCCGTCGTGTACGGCGCCGCCGTGGATTGGCTCAGGATGCTGGCGAAGCTCTGTCCATAGGGCAGCACGATCAGCCACACGTGCGCGACCGGTGCCAGACGCGCCGGCTTGGATTCGCCCGAGCCTGCCGGCGCGGATGTTCCAGCTCCCTTCGTCGGAGACAGCGAGCTCGAGTGGCTGGTGTGAGAGGAGGTCGAGCTCGTTTCCGACTGCCCCGCGCTGGCGCTCTGAGAGTGACTGGAGCCAGCGCTGGCTCCGGTGTGGGTCGCTTCGCTCTTGTGCGGCGCGTGTCCCGCGTTCCCCGCGAGCAGTGCCTGGCTGCCGGTGCTCGCTCCATCGTCGAGCGCCAGCAAAGCCAGCACCCGCGCCACGGCCGCTGCTCGGGTTCCGCTCGCCAGCGAGCTCGCCGGGCCCGGGCCGATCAGGGCTCCCAGCGCGATCCCCACGGCAAGCATGCCCGCCGCGAGGACCGCGCTCACCCTGGGAGAGGGGAGTCTGGCTGGGGGTTGGGGGGGAGGGGAGAGGGCATCTTGTTTAGCACAAATAACACAAAGTATCTAATGTCGATCTTGTTTATGCAGAATATGGTACGGTTCTCGTCAAGAAATTGTCAACACGTGGAAAACGGAGGCACACCAACATGCATCGAATCCGCCATCGAGAGGGTGGCGCCGGCCGGAGGCCGGTTGGCCGAAACGGGGATACGAGCCGAAGGCGAGTGTCTCCCGGCTTCGGTCGGGCCCCTCTTCGCCGATTGATCGCCTCGCTCGCGGCTGTGACCCTGATAGGGAGCGCGGTGCCCGCGATCGCCTCGGCTACGAGCGTGATCACGATCAGCGGAGCCACCGCGTCCTACCCACTCGTACAGCTGCTCGCACACAAGTACGTCAAGCTCCTGCACAACAAAGTCAGTTTCAGGATCTCCCAGGGCGGCGCCCAGATCGGCGTCAACGACGTCGCCGCCGGGCGCGTCACGATCGGCGACGTCTCGCGCGATCCGCTGCCCACCGATCCGCCTGGGCTCGTCTTCTACCCGATCGCCAAGTACGCGATCTGCGTCGTGACCAACAAGTCCAACCACCTCGCCAACCTCACCGAAGCGCAGGTTCAGGCGATCTTCACCGGCAAGGACCGCGAATGGAGCCAGGTTTCCGGCGCCACCGCCACCGGCCCGATCGACATCATCAGCCGCACCTCCACGGCCGGCGTACTGACGAACTTCAAGAGTCTGTTCCTCGCCAACAAAAGCGTCACGAAACTCGCGGCCGAAGAGCCCTCCGAGGGACTGCTCGAGCAGCAGGTCGAAAACACCCCCGGGGCGATCGGCTTCCTCTCCAACTACCGCGCCGACAACGGCAGCGTGAACGCCGTCGGCTACAACGGCGTCGGATGCACCCTCGCCAACGCGAGCTCCGGGCAGTACAGCGGTGTCGCGCGCTTCTACGAGGTGACCAAAGGCAAAGCCACCGGCGCCGCCGCCAAGTTCATCTCGTGGATCGACTCCAGCCAGGCCGCCCACAAGATCGTCTCCAGCCAGTGGATCCCCGTCTAGGGATGCGCGCGGCCAGAGGCGTCGGGTAACCGAGTCACCAATCATGCAGCGGTTGAGGAAACCGTGGTCCGATCGCCGCGCCGAGCTTCTGCTCGGCGCGGTGTCGCTGTCGACCGGCCTGGTCGTGCTGTTCATGATCGTGTTCGTCGCCGCGCGCGCGTGGCCGACGTTCGCGCACAACGGGCTCAGCTGGCTCGGCTCTGGGGGCAGCCTCAAAGGACAGGTCGAAAACATGCTCGCCACCTCCACCAAGCCGCCCCCTTCGGCCTACCACGTGCGCGTGTGGCCGATCGTCTACGGCACGCTGCTGATCACCGGGCTCGCCGTGCTGCTCGCGCTGCCGCTCGCCGTGCTCTCCGCGGTCTTCATCGTCGAGCTCGCCCCCACCTCCATGCGCCGCACGATGATCCGCGTCGTGCGGCTGCTGGCCTCCGTGCCATCGGTCATCTGGGGTCTGCTGGGGATCCTCGTGCTCGTACCATTCGTCGGCAACCATCTCATCACCGCTGCCGAGCGGACCTCGCTACAGAACACCGTCCAGCTCACGGGCGCCGGTCTGATCATCGCCGTCGTCCTGCTCACGCTGATGATCGCCCCGATCATGGTCGCGCTCACCTGCGATGCGCTCGCCGCCGTACCCCCTGCCTGGCGTGAGGGAGCCGCCGCGCTCGGTGTCAATCGCGTGCGCGCGATCCGCGCCGTCACGCTGCGCGCCGTGCGCCCCGCGATCGTCGCCGCGACCGTGCTCGCGACCGCGCGGGCGCTGGGCGAGGCGATCATGATCTCGATGGTCTCCGGGTCGGTCTTCTACAGCCCGCGACCGAGTGACGGGGTGGCCTTCCTGTTCGAGCCGGTACGCACGCTCGCCTCGACGATCGTCGACTTTCGCGAAGGGCTCGGCGGCGCCCCGGCGCTGAACTCCACGCTGTACGCCTGCGCGTTTCTGCTGCTGTTCTCCGTCTTCATCCTCTCGCTCGCCGGCTACCTCGTGAAGCTTCCCCTGCGCAAGTACCAGGTGCGCGGATGAGCACGCATGGCGGCGCTGGATCTGCGTTCTCGATCTCCGCGCCGCGACGCGGGCGAGGCTCCTCGATGCGCACCTGGCGCTGGAGCGACCGCCTGATATGGCTCGCCGCGTGGGGCGCCGGCCTGCTGCTGTGCGTCGTCGCCGCCGCGATCGTCCTCTACATGGGCTACCGCGGTGTGCAGTATCTACGTCCGAGCCTGCTCTTCAGCCATCCGCAGCCGAGCGCGACCCAGGCGGGGTCGGGTGGTTTCCTCGATCCGCTGCTAGGCACCGCGCTGCTGACCGTCATCGGGATCTTGCTCGCAGGCCCGCTGGCGATCTGCTCCGCGCTGTGGATCGTCGAGTACGGTCACGGCGGGCGGACTCGTCAACTGCTGATGCGGATCGTGGAATCGAGCATCGAGATCGTCGCCGGCACCCCCGACATCTTGATCGCCGTGTTCGGTGTTGCGATCTTCCAACTGCACTTCCTGCGCTTCGCCTCCGAAGGCAGCGAAGGCGGTGGGGTCACCGGCCGCTCCTTCCTTGCGGCCGGCGCGATGATGTCGCTGATCGCGCTGCCGCCCCTGTTCGTCGCCACACGCGACGGTCTGCAGGCCGTGCCCGCGCACATGCGCGAGGCCGCTTTCGCGCTCGGCAAGACTCGCATCGCGACGATTCGTCGCGTGCTGCTGCCCAGCGTGCGCCCCAACATCGCCACCGGTGTCACGCTCGGCATCAGTCGCATCATCGCCGACACCGCGATCGTGCTCGTGCTACTCGGAGACGAACTGCGCCTCACCCCCCACCCGGGCGGCCTTCCCGTCCTGAACGTGCTGCGCGGCGCCGGCTCCAGTCTCACCAGCTACGTCTACGACAACTCCCCCGCCGGCGAAGGCGGGGCGCCGCAGAAGGCCTACGCCGCCGCCGTCGTGCTGATGCTGTTCGTGCTGCTACTCAACCTCGCCGTCGAATGGATCGCCCGCAAACAGGCCCGCTCCAGCGGGTCGGTCGCTGCCGGGGGTTTCGTATGAGCGCGCACTGTGTCAATCTGTATCGTGAGGAATCGGCCCCGACGACCGTTATGAGGACATCGGAGATCCCTTTATGAACGAGCTCGAGTACGCATTGCAGGAGCGCACGCGGGACGCGACGCGTCGCGTGCACGAGTTGCGCGCCCACGCTCCGCGCGCGGAGGAGTCGCCTCCGACATCATCGCGGTCGGCCGCCGAGGCCGATCCGCCGGCCATTCCGCCGGTACGCACGATCGTGCTCGACCGCCCACCCGAGCCGGTGCGGCCGCCCGCGCAGCGCGAGGCCGTGCGGCGTGCTTTGGAGGCCGATGGACCTGAGCGCCTGCGCCTGGAGGATGTCTCGGTCGCCTATAGCGAGAAGACCGCCGTGCGCTCGGTCTCGCTCTCGATCCATCAGGGAGAGGTACTTGCGCTGATCGGACCCTCCGGCTGCGGCAAGACCACGTTGCTGCGCACGCTGAACCGTCTCACCGAGCTCACCCCCAGCGCGTCGCGCAGCGGGCGCATCGTGCTCGACGGACACGACATTCACGACCTCGAAGACACCGCCCTGCGCGCGCGCGTCGCGATGGTCTTCCAGCAGCCCAACCCCTTCCCGATGTCGATCTTCGACAACGTCGCCTTCGCGCTGCGCGAGCAGTCGCGCCGGCGCCCGCGGCGCCCCGAGCTCGAGCCGCTCGTGATTGACGCCCTGCGTCGCGCCGGGCTCTACGACGAGGTCAAGGACGATCTGCACCGGCCCGCGCTGCGCCTCTCCGGCGGCCAGCAGCAGCGCCTGTGCATCGCCCGCGCGATCGCGCCGCGCCCCGAGGTGCTGCTGATGGACGAGCCCTGCTCCGCCCTGGACCCGATCTCCACCGGCGTCATCGAGGAGCTCATCCACGAGCTGCGCCGGGAGCTCGCCGTCGTGATCGTCACCCACAACCTCGCTCAGGCCCAGCGCGTCGCCGACAAGGTTGCCTTCATGTACCTCGGAGACCTCGTCGAGTACGGCCCCGCGCAGCAGATCTTCGAGGAGCCGCGCGCCCCGCGCACACGCGACTACGTCCGCGGGGCCTTCGGATGAGCCCCACCGATCCACGCGCCGATACCGCCCGCCCGCCGCTCGACGTTGTGCCGCGCGCACCCGACACCGCAACCGCCAACGGCAGCGCATCCAGTGCGGGCAGCGCGACCCACGCCACCGCCGCCAACGGTACGCCCGGCACCTCCGCGGCGACCCCCGTCAGTGCCCCGCCGGCCTCCGCGAGCGCCACGTGCTCGAACTGCGGCGCTCCGCTCGCGCCCGATCAGCGCTACTGCCTCGCCTGCGGGCAGCCCGCCTCGCCCGTCCGGCTTGCCTTCCTCGATGTCCTCCAAGGCGAGTACCAGCCCACCGCGCAGGGAATCGGGATCCCCGGCGGCCCGCCTCCGGCCGCGGCCTACTACGCCTCGCCGCCCGAGCCCGACGGCCTGCTCGGCTCGCTGCGGCGCTACTCGGGGCTGCTCGCGCTCGTCGGCGTGCTGCTCGCCTCGCTGCTGATCGGGTTGCTCGTCGGGCACTGGATTACCGGTGGCAACGGCGGCGCGGTCCCCGGCAAGCAAGTCATCGAAGTCAAGGGGCTCAGCGGCGCGCTCGCCGCTGCACCGACTCCCTCCACCACCACCGGCAGCTCCGGCTCTGCCAATGGCGAAGGCTCCGGCAGCGGCTCCAAGAGTCACCAGTCCGCCAAACAGGAAGCCAAAGAAGAAGCAAAAGACGCCAAAGAAGCCAGCACTGCCAAAGCGCCCCCCGTCGTGCACAAAAAAACGAGCGCCCAGTCGCTGCAGAAGCTGAACAAAACCACCGGCAAGCAGCACGCCAAAGAAGTCAACTCGCTCATCAAAGGCGACGAACCGCTCGAAACCGGAAACTAACGTGAGCGCCCCCACTGATCCCTCCGCCGGCGTCCATCCTGCCGCCGCCAGCCGCTCGCTCGCAGAGCTGCGCCGCTTGCGCGTCGAGCTCGCCGAGCGCGTCGCCTCGCTCACTTGGGATCTCGGCGGTCTCACCTACGAGATGGCCATCCGCGACCACTATCGCCTCGACGTCCTCGCCCGCCGCGCCGCTGAGCTCCAGCAGGTCGACGCCCAGCTATCCGAGGTCGAGCGGCTGCTCGCCGGGGCGCACGCCGGGGTGCACGGGACGTGTCGCGCGTGCGGGGCCGTGCACAGCCGCGGGGCCTCCTACTGCTGGAGCTGCGGCTCGCCGCTGCTGGTCGAGGGGCGGCCGGCGCTGCAGGCGGTGGGGGAGAATAGATGATCTCTTTCGGTGGATAAGTGGGGGCGGGGGTGAATGCCCCGCCCCCTTAGTTTGCTTGAAATCGTTAGAGGTTTGAGCGCCGGCTTACCTGAAGCTCCATTTCGAGCCATTTGCCAGAGCCAGTAAGATCTTTCCGTCGAGGTAGGTCTTGCCGGCAGATCCAAGTTCCAGGCTATTGTTTTCGACGGTGCCCAAGCCTAAAAGTGCCTGTGCGGTCTCTTCCGTTTGACCAGTTGGTGCGTCAAAGATAAGCTTCCCTTCTAGTGCATACGGGAATCGAGTATTGAACGGACAATTGGGGTTTCCTTCGGAAAATAGTATCTCTGCGAGTACATTTTTTGTTTTAGGAGAAACTGAGATCCTGTCTTCAGGGGCTTTTGAGTCTAAGGAGGCGCTTAGGCTGATTTCTTCGCTAGTTATGGTTTCTCTCCCCAGAGAGCAGCCTTTTTCTGGCTTTACTGTTCGGCATCCTAAGAACTGCAGTGAGCCGACTTGGCCTGTGTTCCCCGCGTTGATCTGCGATTTAGTCGAGTCGAGTGTGGCCCCGCTACATTCGATCGCCAGACCAACGCTTGGCTGTAATAGGACTGGGTTTTGATCAACTTTAGCCGTAGGTGCCAGTGCCGCTGGGCTTGTTAGTTCTGTGCCGCCCACAAACCAACTCGCAGCGGCCGACCCGGCTGTCGCTCCAGTTACCACGATGGATACAACTACCGCCGCTGATGTTGCCTTGAACCTATGCATGCTATCGATCTCCCTTCGATTCGATGATACCGATGATGGCTTCATAAGGCAGCTTGATACCTTGCATCATACTAATATTTAGATTAATTTTTAGACCTATAATGCGATGCTCTGCACTGGTTCGCTAGGTGTAGAGTGCGGGTATGTACCACCGGCTTTCTCTGCTTGTCGTCGTCTGCCTCGGGACGGGCTCTGGCCTGGGGTTAGCCACGAAATTCAGCTCGGCCGCCGTGCGAGCAACATTGGGCTCTGTTCAAGGAGTCCATTCCGCCAGGGAGCATGTCTCCCGCGTGTCGTCTCGCTCTTGCCCGCTCTTCCCCGCCAACAACCCCATCAACCGGGAAATCATCCACGCTCCAGTCGCCCCCAACTCAGCCGCCTACATCGCGAGCATCGGCGCGGGATTGCACTTACACGCCGATTTCGGCGCCGACCCCACGTATGGGATTCCCTACACCGTGGTTGGGCCCCGCCAGCCCAAGGTGCCGGTCGCGTTCGCCGCCTACGGCTCCGAATCCGATCGCGGTCCCTATCCGATTCCGCCGAACGCTCCCATCGAGGGTGCCGGCAAAGCAGGCGACCGTCATGTGCTCGTTCTGCAGGAAGGCGCCTGCAAGCTCTACGAGCTCTTCGACGCGCATCGCGCCGGCCGTGGCTGGGAGGCCGACTCCGGCGCGATCTTCAACCTCCGCAGCGACGCGCTGCGCCCCGAAGGCTGGACCTCCGCCGATGCCGCCGGTCTGCCGATCCTGCCGCTGCTCGCCCGCTACGGCGAAGTCGACGCCGGGCGCATCGATCACGCGCTGCGCGTCACAGTGCCCCGCACGCAGACCGGCTACATCCACCCCGCAACTCACTACGCCTCCAGCAGCACCGATCCCAGCCTCCCGCCGATGGGGTTGCGGCTGCGCCTGAGCGCGCGCTTCGACCTCGGGCCGTTTCATGGGCAGGCGCTCGTCATCCTGCGCGCGCTGAAGCGCTACGGGCTGATCGTGGCCGACAACGGCTCCAGCTGGTACATCACCGGGGCGCCCGACCCGCGCTGGAGTGAAACCGACCTCGATCAGCTGAAGCGGGTTCCCGGGTCGGCGTTCGAAGCCGTCCGCAGCGGCCCGATCCTGCGGCGCTAGGCCAGCCCGGAGGAGAGCAGCAGCAGGTCCGTGTAAGGGGCGACCGGATCCTCGCGTGCGCTGGGCGCGTAACGGTCGGCGAGCTCGGCGATGTGCTTGGCGTCGAGTACCACCGCCGGCTAGGAATATCTGCCGCCGTCAGCTGCGCCGCGCCGGCGAGGATGTGCGCCTCATGACCCTGCGCATCGATCCACATGAGGTCGATGCCGGCGAGATCGATCTCGCCGGCGGCTGCCAAAGAGTCGAGGCTACGTCCCACGACCTCAACGGCAACACGCTGCAGCTCGTTGCGGAGTTCAGGTCCGGACGGCTGTAGCCGGATTCGATGATCGCCCTGGTTCTCCTCAGAGCACTCCAAGATGAGCGGGCCGTCAGTCTCTGACAGCGCGAGTTGATGGATCTGCACACGATCCTGAATGCCGTTGACTGCCAGGTTGGCTCGCAGAAGCTGCACATTCGCCGAGTCCGGCTCGATCGCGACGATGCTCCCGACGGCATGACGAACGAGCATCGAGACCGTCTCCGTACCGATATTGGCGCCCACCTCGAGAACTGTCAGACCACGCAGCGTTGAGATGCCAGCGTGTTCTTTGAGAGCCGCGCTCATGCGGACCACGGTCTCCTCATCGAAGACTCCGCGCACGAACGTCGAAAAATTGACACCGTCGGTCTCGTTCGTGCTGAGGATGTAACGCACACCTTCGCGCTCGACTCCGACAAACGGCGTCAACCGGCCAGCCAAGAGAAAGGCCGCCGTTCGCAGCGCTATACGCCGAGCGCCATTAGGATCGCGCGCGGCGCGCACGAGGTTCTTCGAGCTGAATTTGATCGGCGTTCTCATTCGTCCCTTTGAGAAGCGTTCGATTACTCGCGGGAGAGTAGCAGAGATATCAATAATTAGGCTAGAGCAAGCTTTTGAATTATCATTTTCTCTACAAACCAGCCCACAGTTCCCGACGTGGCGGCGGTCAGCGGGGCGGCATATCGGAGACAATTCGAGCAAAGCCTTGCGCAGGGCCGCGAGTGATCGCTACTGTGCCCCGCTGTGTCGGAGAGGACGATCTTGTCCAGCCTCATCCGCTCCGGGCTCCTCATCGATCCGGATTATCCGCTGAACCACATCGTGAACCGGATTCCACTCGCCGGGCCGCGCATGCGGGCCTACGCGTTGCTGGGCGTCGAGTTCGAGGACGTCGCGAACACCAATATCTCCCTCGGCGTCGAGATGTGGGCCGGCCGCCGCCTGTCGATGGGCTCTCGGAGCACGATCGGCCAGCGTTGCTACATCGATGCCCGCGCGGGCATCCGGATCGACTCCGACGTGAGCATCTCCCGCGAGACGGCCCTGCTCACGGCCAGCCACATCCCGGACGACCCCGAGTTTGGCGCCGCGCTCGCGCCCGTTCACCTCGAGCGAAACTGCTGGATCGGGACGCGGGCGATGGTGCTTCCCGGCGTTCGCATCGGCGAGGGCGCCGTCGTCGGCGCCGGCTCGGTGGTGACCGCCGACGTCGATCCCTACACGATCGTGGCCGGGGTTCCAGCCGCGGTGCTGCGCAAACGCCGAGCGCCGATGGCCTACCGGCTCGACTGGCGGCCGAGCTGGTACTGATGCGAGCGCCGCGACGTGCGGTGCTCGAGCACATCTTTGGCGCGGGCCTTCAGGCGCCGCAGCACCCGCCGCAGCGGCTTGTGATCGAGTCGCACAAATGTGCGCTCTCGCAGTCCGCCGCCGGCCCGTTCGCGGCGGCGGGTCGCCGGCGAGCCTGTCCCGGCGCTCCCAACCGCGACGGCCTCGCGAAAGTCCGCGACCAGCGTCGCTGCGACTCGATCCCACGTGCGCTCCTCGGCGTAGGGATTGGCGAATAGCTCGCGCAAGGCTCGCTCCAACTCCTCCGGCGTGTGAAGCTTGTGCAGATTCGCGGTGCGCTCCGGTAGGTCGCTGAATCCCTCGGCGTCGTTGACGAACACCGGGCGGCGGGTGCCGATCGCGAACGGCGCCGCCGCACTACCACCCGACCTCAACTTTTTGTCATACCAGAGCACGATCGCGTCACAGTCGCGCAGCCACGCAAACAGCTCGTCGTGCTCGACCCAGCGGTCTTCGCCGAAGCTGTGCTGGAAGTCCCAGCCGTTGCGCTCGCAGATCGTCGCGATGATGTCCGAGCGCGACTTGCCCAGCCCGAAGGTCTTCACTACGGGCGCTCGCAGGTCGATGCCCTGCGGAATCAGCCGACGCGGACCCACTCCCACATCCTCGCGGTGCGCATAGAGCAGGTCCACGAGCTCGCACGGAAAGGCCGTCACGCCGTCCTTGTCGTGGTAGGTCAGCGCGGTCACACCCGGAAAGCGGCGCAGGAGCTCCACCATGCGGCCGTGGTCATAGAAGAGCGTGCTGAACTGGATCAGCAGCACATCGAGGTCGTGCTCCAAGAGAGCCTCCACATCCAACTCAAAGCTGTGCTCGGGATGCCAGATCTGCACGTCGAACACCGGCACCGCCCACTCCTCATAGGGTGCGATCGCTCGTGTGCCAAAGTTGCGCGAGCCAAATACCGTCAGCTCGACATCGCGCTGACGGCCCAGTGCGGCGACCAGATGACGCGAGTACTCGGCGATGCCGCAACGGGTATTCCAGCTGCTAAGAACCCCGATGCGCAGCGACATGAACATTCCTGGAGGACAGATCCGGGGGAGGGGTTTCGGGCACGATCCTCACAGTTGGCATCGGCACGATGAATTGGCCGCCGCGGTCCAGGAACTCCTGCTCGCGGTCGAGAAACTCGTCCATGAAATGCCACGGCAGCGCCAGGTAATAATCGGGACGCATCTCGCGCGAGCGCTCCTCGCTGATAATCGGGATATTGGTGCCGATCGTCTCCGAGCCGTGCTTGTCCGGATTGCGGTCCGCCGCATAGGGCACTAGCGTGCGGTCGATGCCCGCATACTGCAGAATGGTGTTCCCCTTCGTCGACGCGCCATAGATGTGAATCGTCTTGCCCGCGTCCACCAACTCACGACATATCGCCGCCAGTTCCGCGCGCACCCGCTCGCTGCTCGCCGCGAAGTGCTCGTAGGGATCGGGCGCGTCGAGCGCCATCTCGAACTCCCGGATACGCAGCTGCTGCAACGCCTCGACATCGCTCTCGCGCGGTCCGAAGCGCGCGGTGCGGCGAATGAACAACCGCAGCGAGCCGCCGTTGATCCCGTTCAGCTCGGCTCGCACCACCCCGAGTCCGGCCTCGCCCAGCAGTCGCTCGATCACCGCAAGCGAGTAGTACTCCAGGTGCTCGTGCACGATCGCATCAAACTGATTCATCTCCAGCATCGTCGGGAGGTAATGCAGCTCCATCACCCACACGCCGTCGTCGGCCAGCGCCTGTGCGACATCCGCCACGAAAGCACGCGGGTACTCGAGGTCGTAGAACATCGCAATGCTCGTGATCACGCGAGCCTGCTGGTCGACATAGCGCTGACGCAGGCGCTCGTAGGCATAGAAATCACGCACCACGTCATACCCCTTGGCGACCGCGTAGCGGCCTACGTCGGAGGGGTCGAACCCCAGATACTTAAGGTTGGACGTCCGATAACCGTCGAGCAGTGTGCCGTCATTGCAGCCGATGTCGATCACTAGATCGCCGGGGTGAAGCTCCACCAGCTCCTCCGCCTGCGCGGCAATCTCGTGCAGGTTGCGCGTCATCGTCTGGTTGACCCCGCTGCGATACCAGTAGGACTGATAGAGAATCGCGCCCGGCACCGTGTGACGCAACTGGATCAGGCCGCAACCCTCCTGGTTGCGTGTCATGTCACAGCGAACCAGTTCCAACGGGATCCGTCGCGCGACCGGCTGTCCGCCATCCGGGTCCGCAAAGGCACCCGCGATGTACTGATCGCCCAGCGAGAGGACCGGTGTGAGCTTCGGCGAGTCACAGATCCTGCAAGTAGTTCTGGTTGTCAGGCTCGTCCGAGGGAACACGGGGGGCAATTTACCAGCGCCCCGACCAAGCTCAAGGCAATCGATCGCGTCGATTGGTGAGAAACAATTAGTGGCTTCAAAAGCCCGGTAAACACTGTGGTTTTGCGCTTCACCCAGTGGGAGACAGAATCGCGCACAGGCACCTCCGCGCGCGGCGTCGACCGCGCGTCCGCGGGCCTCGCGGCTCGGCGTGCCCTAGCCCTGCGGCTCGGCCGGCGCCTGCGGTGCAGTCGCGGCGGCCGGGGGAGGGGGGGGCGGTGGCGCCACGGGCTGCGCTACGGGCGGCTGGGGCGTTGTGACCGGCGGCTGCTGAGCCGTTGGGGTCAGCGTCGGCTGTTTGCTCTCGCCGCTGATCGAGTCCTTGAACTCCCGCATTCCGCCGCCCAGCGAGCGACCGATTTCCGGGAGCCGCCGGGCACCGAACACCAGCAGCAGAATCACCACGAGGAACGCTATGTGCAGGGGGTTATCGAGTCCCATCGCTCTCAGTCTAGACCTCTTTGCCGCTGTCTCCAGCTTCCCCGCTCGGCTCCCGCGTCGTCTTGCGTACCAGCTGCACCGCCACGACCAGCGTGAAGAGGGCAAAGCCCACCTGCAGGGCCTTGCCCGAGAGCGCGTTTGCGAGCGCCACGCCGCCGGCCGCGCCCGCGATTGAGAAGAGACCCAGCAGCAGTCCGTCGCGCCTGCGTACGTTGCCGTAGCGGTCCTGGCGCAGCGCTCCCACGAGCGCGACCGGGACGATCGCCAACAGCGACGTCGCCTCCGCCTGGTGCTGGGTCAGGCTCAGGAAGATCACGAGGCCCGGCACGAACAGCACGCCGCCGCCGACTCCCAGCAGGCCCGCCACGACGCCGGCCGCCAGCCCGATCGCGATCGCGCCGATCATCGCAGCAGCAGCTCCACCGCGCTCGCGACGAGCACCGCCGCGAACAGCAGCGCGATCGTGCGCGTGTGCAGGCGCTGCTGCAACCACGCCCCCAGCAGCACGCCGCCGACCGCCGGAATCCCGACGAGCAGCGCGTCGACGACGCGCACGTTGCCGTACCCCGCTTGCACCGCCGCCGCGAAGCCCGCAATGCAGACGATCGCCGCCAGCGACGTGCCCGTCGCCTCGCGCTCGCCGTAGCCCAGCCACAGCACGAGTAGCGGCACGATCACCGAACCGCCCCCCACGCCGAAGATCCCGCTGAAAAGGCCCGCCGCCGTGCCGATTGCCATCAACCTCAGCGGCCGGCTCGCCAGCATGCGCTGCTCTGTCGACACTGAGGTCATACTAAGGATCGTGTCCCCCGCCGCCACACTCGTGGAGGCGCTGGAGCCGTTGCGCTCCGACCCCTCCCATTCCGCGGTCCTGCTCGACATCGACGGCACGCTCGCGCCGATCGTTCGGCACGCGACCGACGCGCACGTCCCCGAGGCCACGCGCACGCTCCTGATCGAGATCGCCAAGCGCTATCGGTTGGTCGGTTGCATCAGCGGCCGTCGCGCCGCCAGCGCCCGGCAGGTCGTCGCGATCGGCTCGATCGCCTACGTCGGCAACCACGGCGGCGAGTTGCTGCGCGCCGGTGCCACGCGGCCCGAGGTCGACCCCGAGCTCGAGGCGTGGGCCGCGCGCGTGCGTGCCTTCGCCGCGCGCGCCGATACAGCCGAGCTCCAGCGCCTGCGGGTGCGCAGCGAGGACAAGTACGCGATCGCCGCCTTCCACTGGCGCGGCGCTCCCGACGAGGCGGGCGCCGCAAGCGCCGTACGCGAGATCGCCGCGCGCGCGCAGGAGGAAGGTCTCGCCGTCCACTGGGGCCGCAAGGTGCTCGAGGTCCGCCCGCCCGTGGTCCTCGACAAGAGTCTCGGGGTCGCCACGCTGCTGAGCGCCGACGGCTCCGCATTCGGCGCCGCGCTGTACGTCGGCGACGACACCACCGACCTCGATGCCTTCCGCGGCCTGCGCGCGCTCGCGCAGAGCGGGTCGATCGCGCACGCGCTGTGCGTCGCCGTCCGCTCCGAGGAGGCGCCGCGCGAGCTGATCGAACAGGCCGATCTCGCGCTCGACGGCCCCGACGGGGTACGCGAGCTGCTCGAGGCGCTGCTCTAAACAGCCATCGCGTGCGCTTCGCCGACTTCCTCAAGACCACCGTCCTGCTCAGCGCCGCCGCCGCGACCGCGCTGGCCGCCGTCACGGTGCTCGCCGCGGCCAACGACTCCGAAGCGCGGCTCGCGCTGTTTGCGGCGGGCTGGTGGGTGCTGGCCGCGTTGCTCGGCGCGTTGCTCGGACGTCGCGCCGAGACCAATCCTCCGATCGCACGGCTGCTCGCCGCGGCGCGCGCGAGCTCGACGCTGCCCGAGCAGCGGCCCGGCGCGATCCTCCTCAACCGGTTGTGGCCGCTGCTGCTGTTCACCGTGCTCGCCGGTGGCCTCGCCTTCCTCGCTCCCCAGATTCCCGGCATCGGCGCCGGCTTTGCGATCATCTGGGCGCTCGCCTGGCGCCGCCAGCACGCCGCGGTCACCGCGATCGAGGAACGCGACGGCGTGCGCTTCTACGTGCTGCGCACCTCGCCGCTGCGGCCGATCGCGCTTCAGCGAGCACCCGGCTTCAAAGCGCTGCGGCCCGAACGCTTCGGCGGCGCGGCGACCTGAGGAGCCGACCGATGAGCGAACGTGCGCGGGAGTCGGAGGTCGATGTGCTGCTGGTCGGGCTCGGCTCCACCGCGGGCCTGCGGATCGCCGACGAGGAGCTCGCGGGCTCCCTGCAGCGCGCCGGCCTGCGCGTCGCGCTCACGCGCGCCGAGCATCCTCGCGAGGTTCCCACGCTGATGTACACCGATCTCCTCTGGGCCCGCGCCGCGCGCCGCGCCGCCCTGCGGATGCTCGAGCACGTGCGCCCGCGCGCCGTGATCTATTCCTCGACCACCGCCGCCCTGCTCTGGCCGCGTCCCGGCGCGATCCGCTTCGACGCCCCCGCCGCCGCAAACCGTCCCGGCCGCCACGGCCTCTGGCAGCGCCCGCTCGAGCGCCACCGTCTGCGCCACGCGCCGCTGCTGCTGCCGTGGAGCGCCGGCGCGCTCCAGGAGGCCCGCGCTGCGGTTCCGGACGGCGCCGACCGCGCGCTCATCCTGCCCGCGCCGATCGAGCTCGACGGGCCCACGTCCTCCGCGCGCGACATCGCCGCGATCACATACGCCGCCAATCCGCACAAGAAGGGGTTCGAGCGCGTCCTGGCAGCGTGGCGTCGGGTACGCCGGCCGAGCGAGCGCCTCGTCGTCGTCGGCGTCGCGCGCGCCGCGCTCGCCGAGGCCGGGTTCGAGCTCGGCGAGGAGGAGGTCGACGTTGCCGGCGCGATTACGCGCTCCGAGCTGCGCGCGTTGATGCGCCGCGCGCGGGTCTTCCTCTGCGCTCCGCGCCGCGAGGACTACGGCCTCGTCCAGCTCGAGGCGCTCGCTGAGGGTTGCCAGCTCGTGACCACGCCCGCTCCCGGCCCCTATGTTGCGCTGGCGCTCGCGCACGAGCTCGACCCCCGCCTCGTCAGCGACGACCTCGCCGGCGCGCTGCACACAGCGCTCGCCGCGCCCCGCGTCGACTACGCGCGCCGCGCGGCCGAGCTCGTCGAGCCCTTTGGCCGCGCGGCCGTCGACCGGCTCGTCGCGCAACAGCTGCCGACGCGGCTGTCACTGTGATCTAGCCACCGCGCCGCGCACCGCGACAGGCTGTCTGCACGCTGTCCGGGGCTCGCTACCAGAGGGCTTCGAGCATTTCGGCGTACAGGAGGTTGTCGCTGAGCTGTTCCAGCCCGACTTTTGAGCCGAACACTTCGAGCGTGTTGTTTGTTTCGCTGGCCCCTTCGAACGTTTTGATGACCTGTCCCGTGCCACTGCGCTTGAAGATCAGTTCGCCGGTGGTGCCAAAGGTGTTGACCGGTGTGATTTCTCCGATGATCCTGCTCGTGGTCGTCTTGAAGCTCACGTGGGATTTGGCGATGCACGACCCTTCGATCGTCGAGAATTCCGTCGATCCACTGCTTTCGGGTTCGAGCGACAGGCCGGTCTTCGATTTGGATTCGGCTTCTGTCACCGCCCCCAGTTTACCCTTGAGGTCGGGCGTCACCACTTCGCCCGCGCCGGCCGAGGGACTTTTGATTTTGCAGCCCAAAGCGCCTGTTATTTCACAGCCCGTAAGCTTCGCCACGACTTTTATGACTTCCGTCGGTCCATTGGTGTCGCCCGTCGACGAGCCTCCCGTGCACTTGATCGTGACTTCACTGCCCACCAGTTCGGTCGCTCCGATTTTCGATGAGAACCCAACTTTCGAAGAAGGCGCCAGTAATGCGCGTTCATAGCCGCCGCCCCTTGCCATGGTTTAACAACCAACTTCCCACGCGTCGTTGGGACCACCAGCCGATTGGACACAGTTGTAAAAGGATGGCGTCGCTGCTTGGGCCGGGGCTGCTGTCGCTGTTCCGAGTGCCAAGACCGTGACGAGCAGTGGGCCGAGATGCCTTATGTGTTTGTATTTCATCGAAATTGTCTCCTGTTCGAGATCTGATTATCAGCGCCCAGGACACTAGTCTTTGCTCTGTCCATCATCCGAAAAAATGGTTGCGTTATCACAAACGGAATTACTATTGCAGTGGTGGACTGATGATCCGTGGCGAGGCTCAGGTCATGAGCGCACGAATCCGTTTCCAATTAGCCAAGCACCGCGACGCTCGACAGCGAGTCGGGTCAGGGCAGTCGGCCGCCGCGGCGCAGCGCGAGCACCCCCGCGGACATCAACAGCAGCGCCGCTGCGAGCGCGAATGTGACGGTGATGTCCTGCGCCCGCGCGACGCTCCCGAGTCGCTCGCCCAGGCGGCGATAGATCGAGATCAGCCGCCCGCTGTCCTGGGCGGTGAACGACTGCGCGTGCGAGGCGCGCGCGATGCGCTGCAGCAATGCGGGATCGGGCGGCACCGCGACGGGGGGTCCGAAGCCAGAGGGGTTGGGGATCGTCGCATCCGCGTTGCCGAGGGCGACGGTGTCGACGGGTATCTTGCGCGCGCCGGCTTCGGCGGCGACTGCGACGGGATCGCGACCCGCGTTCGCGGCGCCGTCGGAGAGCAGCACGATCGCGCCTGGGATTTCCTTGCCTCGCGGCGGGTCATCGCTGCTCCGCAGCAGGTCGAGCGCGAGCGCCAGCGCGTTGCCCGTCGCAGTCGAACCGACCGCGGTCTGCGCGTCGACGATGCGCAGTACCGCCGCACGGTCGCTACTCGGCGCCTGGACGGCGTCCGGGATGCTCGAGAAGGCGACCACCCCCACGCGCACTTGGGCGGGCAGTTCGCCGACGAACGCCCGTGCCGCGCGCTCCGCGGCCGCGAGCCGGGTGGGCTGCACGTCGGTGGCCTGCATCGAGCCGGAGTGGTCAAGGACGAGCATCACCGAGGCACGGCCGACAGGTATGCGCACGGTCCGGTGCGGCCGCGCCAGCGCGAGCACGAGCGCGGCGCACGCGAGCAGCAGCAGCGCCGCGGGCAGATGCACGAGCCACCGCGAGCCCCCGCGTGCGACGAGCGCCAGCGTCGAGGTCGCGGGGAACCGCGCGGTGTAGCGCGTCGCGTGCGCGCGCGCCGCGAGGTAGGCCCAGACCAGCACCGGCAGAAACAGCAGGCCGACCAGCCAGGCGGGCGCGGCGAAGCTCACCGCAGCCCCCGGCTGAGCGCTAGCAGCCAATCCGCGTCGGTCGAGAGCTCGACGTGCGCCACACGCAGCCGCCGCAACTCGCCGGCGAGCTCCGCGCGACGCTTGGCCTCGAGCTCGGCAAAGCGACGGCGCACGCGCGCGCTGGAGGTGTCGACCTCCAGTCGCGCGCCGGTCTCCGGATCGACGACCGCGAGGCGTCCGACCGCGGGCAGCTCGCGCTCGCGGGGATCGCCGACCTCGAGCGCGAGCACCGCGTGACGCGCGCGCACGTGGCTAAGCGCAGCGACCCAGGCGTGCTGAGCGCGGAAGTCCGAGATCACTACCACGAGGCCCGGCTGACGGGCGACCTTGCCGAGCTGCGCAAGCGCGCGCGCGAGCGCCTGCGGGTTGGTGTGGCCGTCGCGCAGAACTCCCTCGCTCAGCACCCGACGCAGCGCCGCGAGCGCCGGGCGCGAAGAGCGCGGCGGCAGCAGGCGCGGGGGGGCCTCGGCGCCGAACGTCAGGAGGCCGAGGCCGCCGCCGCGGCGGATCGCCAGCCGGCCGAGCACCAGCGCGGCGCCCTCCGCGACGTCGGCCTTCAAACGCAGCGCCGTGCCGAAGGCCATCGAGGGTGAGATGTCGATCACCAGCCACGTCGTAAGCGCGCGCTCGGGCACGTGCAGGCGCACCTGCGGAATGCCCGCGGTGCGCGCCGTCGCGGCGGGGTCGATGTGGCGCACGTCGTCACCGGCGCGATAGGGCCGCAACTGGGCGAGCTCCGTCCCCGCGCCGACCCCCGCGGCGCGGCTGTCGCCGGGCAGCTCGCGCGCGGCACGGCGCACGAGCGCGAGCTCGAGTGCGTCGACGAGCGCGCGCGGCATCGGCCCCGGTCCCTGGCGCGCTGCCGGCGCCTGCAGCGGCGATCGCGGTGCCGGTGCGCGCCGCCCCCGCCCATCCTCGGGCCGGTGCGCGGGGATGCGCAGATGGCTGCTCACGCCGCGCGCTCCTCCCGGCGGATGTGGTCTGAGGCCGGCGCGGGCACCGCCTCCAGCACGCGGGCGAGCAGCTCGTCCGCGTCGACGCTCTCGCCGAGCGCGTCGTAGGAGAGCACGATGCGATGACGCAGGACATCGGGCGCGAGGTCGCGGATGTCCTCCGCGACGACATGGCGGCGGCCGCGGAAGATCGCCAGCACACGCGCCGCCTGCACCAGCCCGATCGGCCCGCGCGGGCTCGCGCCGAACTCGATCAGCGGCGCCAGCTCCGCCAGTCCGTACGCCGCCGGCTCGCGCGTCGCGGCGGCGAGCGCGACCGCGTAGCGGATGATCTCGCGGTCGACGAGCACGTCCTTGACCGCCTCGGTGTAGCGATCGAGATCGGCGAGCGTCAACCGCTCGCGGACCGCTGCCGGCTCGAGTAGGCTGCGCCCGACGACCGCCGCCTCCTCCTCGGGTGAGGGGTAGTCGACGAGGATCTTCATCAGGAAGCGGTCCAGCTGCGCCTCGGGCAGCGCATAGGTGCCCTCGGACTCGATCGGGTTCTGCGTCGCCATCACCAGGAATGGGCGCGGCACGGGATGGCTGGTTCCGGCGATCGTGACCTGCTGCTCTTGCATGACCTCCAGCAGCGCCGACTGGACCTTCGCGGGAGCGCGGTTGATCTCGTCGGCGAGCAGGAAGTTCGTCATCACCGGCCCCAGCTCGGTGTCAAAGCGACCGCTGTCCGGGCGGTAGACGCGCGTGCCGATGAGATCGGCGGGAACCAGATCGGGGGTGAACTGCACGCGGCCGAAGGAGCCGCCGAGCACCTGTGCGAGCGTCTTGAGCGTCAGCGTCTTGGCCAAGCCCGGGACACCCTCCAGCAGCACGTGGCCGCCGGCCAGCAGGCTTACCAGCAGGCGCTCGAGCATCGCGTCTTGTCCGACGATTACGCGCCTGATCTCTGACAGCGCCTCGCGCAGGCCGGCGCCGGGCTCGTCGTGGGGTGCGAGGGATCCCTCATCGAGGTGTGTCATACGAGTGCTCTCTTTCGGTGGTGTGTCAAATGAGCCTTCCGAACCATGCGAGCGACAGGGCACTGCCGAGCAGCAGCGCGCCGAGGGCCGCGCCGAGGAAGTAGGAGGTCAGGTCGCGGCGTTCGCTGCGGTGGCTGAGCCGCGCGCTCAGCTGCCTGTAGATCGCGCTGAGGTGGCCGGCGTCGGCGGCCGTGTAGGTGCGCCCACCGGAGAGCTGCGCAACCTCTGCGAGCTCGCGCGATTCGACCGGGACGGGCACCGTCGCCACGCCGTCGCCGTTGCGGTGCGGCACCGAGATCGTGCCGCCGGGGGTGCCGATCGCGACCGTGAAGATCGGGATGTGCGCTCGCCGTGCCGCGCGCGCCGCAGCGAGCGGGTCGGCACCGCTGGTGGACTTGCCGTCGGAGAGCAGCACGATCGCGGCCGATGCCTTGGTCCCGGCCGTCTGACCGGCGGGGTCCGCGCTTGGCCGCAGCAGCGCGAGGGCAGTATCTACCGCGCTGCCGATCGCGGTGGCGCCGCCGATTCGCAGGCGACCGAGCGCGTCGATCGCGGCGCGGTGGTTGCGCGTGGGTGCGGCCAGCACCTCGGGCGCCTGGTTGAACTGCATCACGCCCACGCCGACCGCCGCGGGAATTGTGCCCACGAAGATGTCGGCCGCGTGCTGGGCCGCCGCCGCGCGGCTCGGCGTGACGTCGCGTGCCTGCATCGAGCCGCTCATGTCGAGCGCGAGGATCGTCTGCAGGTGTTCGACGGTTCGCGTGAGCGTCACCCGCGGACGTGCGCCCGCGATCACGAGCAGTGCGAGTGCGAATGCGAACGCCGCAAACGGCGCGTGCCGACGCCATCCCGGCAGGCGAGGGGTGACCGAGGGCCCCATCCGCGGCGCCGCAAACGCCGCCGCCGCGAGCCGCCCCGCGCGCCGCCGCTCGGCGTACCACGCCCCGAGGGCTGGCAGCGCGAGGAGGCCCAGCAGCAGGAGCGGTGTGGCGAAGCTCATCGAGAGCGACCTTAGGCGCGCGCGCTTAGTGCTTCGTAAAGCCCGCATCGAGAGCCGCGGACGAGTCGGAGACAATTCCTCTCAATCAATGGATAGAAACACGTATTTGGATTCAGCTTGAGCTAGCTTCCCGAGGATGTCTGTCGGCGACGGCCTGCGAGCCCCAACTTACGACGCGTCCGCCGAGAGCTCCCAGACGTGGCAGCCGCCACCGCACTCAGGGACGCTCGCGCGGGCCAGGGGTGGCATCGGCGTCTCGCGCTGGAGCGCCGATGCATGGGCTGCGATTGGCGTAACCGTGGCCTTCATCGCCCTCACCTGCTGGTGGCTGACGCAAGATCGCGGCGTCCCGATCTTCGACGCGGGAGCGCATCTGCAGACCGCGCTCGAATTCCACGACATGATCCGCGCTGGGAACCTGCTGGGTCCATTCAACTACGAATCTCCGTACCCCCCGCTGGGACTCCTCGTTGTGGGACTCGCGGCCTTCGTCGGCGGTGTCAACGTCGCCGCTCCCGTCATCGGCGAGAATCTCGTATTCGCCTCGCTGCTGGCGTTGGGCTGCTACCAGACCGGCCGGTTGCTGTTCGGAAGCAGAGCCGGTCTGCTGGCGGTGATCTTCGTGCTGGGTTCGCAGATGGTGATCTCCCAGTTGCACGTGATCATGCTCGACGTGCCCGAGGCGGCGGTCGTCGCTGTCACGATCTGGCTGCTATTGAGGTGCGAAGACTTCAGTGAGGTCGGGTTCTCGGTGCTGGCGGGCCTCGCGGTTGGCGCCGGCCTGCTCGTCAAGTCGCAGTACCCATCTTTCGTTATGGGGATCGTCGCGGTGGCACTGCTGCGGGGAGGATGGCGCAACCGGCGAGGTCTCGCCGCATTCGCGATCGTCGCTCTCGCTGTTGCGGCTCCTTGGTATCTGGATCACATCTCGCAGTTCTCCACCTTCGCGCGCAACGCCGGATCGAATCCGGCCACGCTCCCGACGAACGCTCCGCCGACGCTTTCGTGGGCCAACTTCTCGTGGTATTTCTGGAATATCCTCAACTCGCAGCTGCTCGTGTTCCTCTTCGCGCTGCTCCTCGGCGGCACGATTTGGATGTTCGTATATCTCTTTCGCAATCGCCGCGAGGCGCTGCGCTGCCTCGTCGGAGGCGCGAAGCGCTCGAGTGCCGCGCCGTCGCCGGCCGATCACGCGCCGAACCTCGCCGAAGATCCGCAGCGGCGTCTGCTCGTGTTGAGGCTCGAGTTCTTCGTCGGGGCGTTCATCGCCTGGCTGTTCATAACCCTCACGCCGGATCACGACATCCGCTACGGGATTCCGCTGATCGCGTATCTGGCGGTCATCGGCACGGGCTGGATCGTCAGTCTGCCGCGCTGGGCCTACCGGCTGGCGATCGCCCTGCTAGTGGTGGGCGCGGTCGCCAATACCCTCAGCACGACGATCGGCGTGGACGGACAGGCGCAGCTGGCGCTCGGCTCCACGCCATCGGTGAACGAAAACGAGTCGCTGCCGAACAGGATCAGGATCTATTCGAGTGAAAAATTCCTCGCCGCCGGACCGGAACGCGACGGGGACATGCCGGCGCTGCTCGAAGACCTGCACCGAGACGGTGTGCGAACCCTCGCCTGGAGCTTGGAACAGAGCAGGCCCGCGAGCTTCTCCTTCGAAGGCCTGCTGGCGCTGGCGCGAATCGCGAATCTCACCACCGCGCTGGGCTACAAACTCGAATACGCGCGCTCGCCGAGCGTCGCCACGCTGATCCACGCGCCGGTCACCGCGCACTCGCCGCCGACCTGCACCCGCGTGGCCGACGGCACCGGCGTGTGGCTGGTCCGCTACGACACCTCTGTGCACAAGTTCGCGCTGTATTGCCCCGGGCGCCGGCCGCGGTTCTATGACGCCGGGGTGGTCCGCTGAGTGGCGCTGCGTTTACGTAGCCGCTCAAGCTCGTGCCACGGGCGCGTGTTGAAGACATCCTGCGCCCTCAGCCAGCCGCGGCGAGCGGTAAGAACGCCCCAGCGCATGTTTCGCAGGGTCTCCGTGCGGTGGGCGTCGGAGTCGATCAAGATTCGCGCACCCACCTCGACCGCGCGGCGCGCATGCGTCTCGGAGAGATCGCGGCGGTCGGGATTGCCGTTGATCTCGAGCATCGTTCCCGTTCGCGCGGCCGCCGCGAAGACCGCCTCCAGATCGATCGCGTAAGGCTTGCGCCGCTCGATGAGACGGCCGGTCGGATGGCCGATCGCATCGACCAGCGGATGCTCGATCGCGGCGATCACGCGCGCGGTCATCGCCTGCTCTCCCATGCCGAACGCTGTGTGCACGCTCGCGACCACCCAGTCCAGTTGCTCGAGCAGCTCCTCCTCGTAGTCGAGGGTGCCATCCGGCAGGATGTTCACCTCGCTGCCGGCGAGCACGCGAATGCCCTCGATGGCGGCATCGGCCTCTGCGATTCGCTCGATCTGCCGGCGCAGATCGGAGGGAGAGACGTCGTTGCCGAAGCCATGGGAGGCGGAGTGATCGGTGATCGCCAGGTACTCATAGCCGCACGCGAGCGCCGCGAGCGCCATCTCCTGGATGGTGCCCCGCCCGTCGGAGGCGACCGTATGGCAGTGCAGATCCCCGCGGATGTCGCTCAACTCGATCAGGTCCGGCAGACCGCGGGAGGCCTGCGCGAGCTCACCGCGATCCTCGCGCAACTCGGGCTCGATGTAGGGGAAGCCGAGCAGCTCGTAGACCTCCGCCTCGCTTGCGCAGGTGCGGGTGCTCCCGGTCGCGTCCTCGAGAATCCCGTACTCGGATACGTGTCGGCCCGCGCGAACCGCATGCGCGCGCAGCGCCGCGTTGTGTGCCCCCGAGCCCGTGAAATGCTGGAGCAGGTTGCCGAGCCGCTCGGGCGAGGCGACACGCAGGTCGACCCCCACACCGGAGTGCGTGCGGCCCCGCGCGCCGGCAGCGCTGGCCGAGGACACGACATCGAGCTGCTCGAGGCTCGCCAGCGATTTCGCCAGCGCCTCCGGCTGCGAGGTCGTCGCGACCAGATCGATGTCCTTCACGCTCTCCGCGCCGCGCCGGGCGGAGCCCGCGACGAGCAGCCGCGCATCCTCCGGACCGTGGGCCAGCAGGCCCGCGCTCAGCGCTTCACCGAGCTCCAGGGCGCCCGGTAGTAGCAGCCGCCGCACGCGCGGGAGCGCCCCTGCACTACCCGCCGCGTCGGCCGAGAGATCCTCGAGCGCGGCCAGGATGCTCGCCTCGAACTTCGGGCCGAAACCCCGCACGTTTTGCAGGCGCTGCCCCAGCGCGGCCTCGCGCAGATCCTGCAGCGAGTCGATGCCGAGTTGCTCGTGCAGCATCCGCGCGCGCTTGGACCCCATGCCCGGCAGCCGCGTCAATTCGATCAAGCTCGCCGGGAACTTATCCCGCAACCGCTCCGCCGCGGGGATCGTCCCGGTCTCCAGCAGCGCGAGGATCTTCTCCTGCAGCGTCTTGCCGATGCCCGCGAGCTCGGTCGCGCGTCCGGCCCGTGCCAGGGCCGCCACCGACACAGAGGCCTCGCGGACCGCCTTTGCGGCGGTTCGATATGCCAGCACGCGATGCACGATCGCGCCGTCGAGCTCGTACAGGTCTCCCAGTTCCTCGAGGGCATCGGCGACCGCGGCATTGGATAGGTCTGGCATCGCGTTGCTCTAGGGTACGGAGACTCAATGGACGGCATCGCCTGGCTGATACTGCCCACCTACAACGAGGTCGAGAACATCGAGGCTATCGTCCTCGCTGCCGCCGGCTCTCTCGCCGGCGCGCCGTGCGAGGACTTCCGCATCCTGATCGTCGACGACGGCTCGCCGGACGGCACCGGCCGGCTCGCGGACCGGCTCGCCGCCGAGCACCACTGGTTGCACGTGCTGCACCGCTCCACCAAGGAAGGGATCGGTCCGGCGTATCTCGCGGGCTTCCGCCACGCCCTGCGCGAGGATGCGGCGTTCGTGCTGGAGATGGACTCCGATTTCTCCCACGATCCCGCCGACCTGGCCAACTTGCTCGCGGCGGTGCAGGACGGCGCCGACCTCGCGCTCGGCTCGCGCTACGTACCGGGCGGTGCAGTCAGCGACTGGGGTCTGCTGCGACGTCTGATCAGCGAGGGCGGCTCCACATACGCCCGGCTGGTTCTCGACCTCCACGTCCGCGATCTCACCGGCGGCTTCAAGTGCTTTCGTCGCGATGTTCTGCAGGCGATCCACTTCGACAGCGTGCGCTCCCAAGGCTACGCCTTCCAGGTCGAGCTCACCTATCGGGCGGTACGTGCCGGCTTTCGCGTCGTTGAGGTTCCGATCGTCTTCCGCGATCGCCAGCGCGGACAGAGCAAGATGTCCTGGCGCATCGCCGCCGAGGCCATGTGGCTCGTGCCCCGGCTGCGCTTTGGGCGCCAGCCGCCGCTGCGATCGAGTATCCCTCGCGAGCGCGCGGCGGCGTTACGGGTGGGCGACTCGACTCCGGTACAGTCGGAGAACGGCCTGCACTAGCAAGCGCGCAGCCCGAGAACGGCCTGCGCTAACAAGAGCAGCGCCGCGAAGCGGTTGCGCTCAGGCGAGGGCGGGCTCGAGCTCGGACTCGATCTTCTTCTTGGGGTACGCCCCGACTACGGTCTTCACCGGCTGTCCCGCCTTGAAGAGGATCATGGTAGGAATCGAGAGCACCTGGAAGCTGGCCGCGGTCTGCTGATTCTCATCGACGTTCAGCTTGACGATGCGCAGATCGGGGCGCTCCTGCGCGATCTCCTCGAGTACCGGTCCCACGACGCGACAGGGCCCGCACCAAGGCGCCCAAAAGTCGACCAACACCGGGATATCGGATTCGACGACCTCCGCCTGGAAGTTGGCGTCGGTGACTTCGCTCAAATTGCCCGCCATCAGCATCTCCTTCGTTGTCGTGTGCGCGCTTGGCGCTGGCTCTGCTCCAACCGATCGACCTACACTATACAAAGTAAAGGGACCGGGTCCGGGGGTCCGGTTGGAAACATCCCGACGCACGCGAAACTCGCGATTAGCACCTGTACATGGCGATCGAAAAGCCCTAGTCAGCGGCGCGTGGGCGGAATCTCGGGGGGCGTCAGGGCGCGGGTATCGTTCCGCCGGATGCAGGGTGAATCATATGTCGGGGAAGTCCCGGTCAATCGGACTGCTCGCGGTGGTGGGCGCATCCTCTCGCTGCGGTCCACGTGTCTGGTCGCCGCGCCGGCGCTGCTGCTGATCGGCCTCCTGTCCTGGCCGCTGCTCTTCTCGGAGGCGGTCTTCAACGAAGACTGGATCAACCATCTCTGGTTCATCTGGCATCAGAGCCTCACGATTCGCGCCAATGGCGTGCCCAGCTTGTTTCTGAACTACTCGCATGGGGTCTTCTATCCGCAGTACGCCTTTTATGCCGGGACGCTCGACTCGTTGGCGGGCGTGCTCTCGCTCGCCCTCGGCAACGCTCCCCTGCAGGCCTATCTGCTGACATATCTGATCGCGTTCGCGGCCGCTTACGGTGGCTGGTATTGGATGGCGCGGATGGCCGGACTCGGACGGTGGTGGGCGCATGCTCCCGGCCTGATATTCGTCACCTCCGCTTACTACATCACCTCGATCTACACACGTGGCGGCTGGCCGGAGGTGATGGCCGTCTCGGCGATGACGCTGATGATGGCCTCCGGGCTGAGCGTGCTGCGCGCTGAGCGGCTGCGCGTGTGGCCGGCGCTGGCGCTGGTAATCAGCACGGTCGTGTTCTTCGGCAGTCACAACATCACGATGCTGTGGGGAGTGACGACATTGACGGCGGCCGCCCTCGTGATCCTCGCGTGCGTCCCGCAGGCTCGGCGTCAGGTGAAGCTCGCCGGCGTGCTGCGCGTGGCGTGCCTCGCGATCCCGGCGGCTCTGATCAACGCATGGTTCCTGCTGCCCGCGGTCGCCTACAAGTCAGAAACCGTGATCGGCGGTAACTACCAGGGCCTCGAAGGACTGGTGCGCTCGTCGATCGGGTTGGTCTCCGTGAAGCACCTACTCACCGTCTCCCGCGCGTCGGCGACCGCTCCTTCGATTCCGTTCGCTCTGTCGCTGCCTGTGCTGGAGATCCTGTGGGTTCTCGCGAGCATCGTGCTCGTGCTGGCAGGACGCCGGCTGGGCATGTGGGGGAGGATGCTGCTGATCGTCTCGGCTTTGACGGTTCTCGTGTGCCTGCTCATGACGCACGCCGGTCTGCTGCTCTCGCTGCCGCACATCTACGCCAGTGTCCAGTACAGCTATCGCCTGGAGAGCTACATCCTGGAGGGGATCTGCGCCGCCGTGCTCATCGGGCTGGTGCTCGCGCGAGGCTCCAGTCGCCGCGCGCAGCTATGGCGATGGTCGCTCGTCCCGCTGCTAGCGATTCTCAGTGCTGGGAGCCATCGAGCAGACAGCCGCCTATCCGACCTATCCGACGAGTAACGCGCGCCTGAGCGCTTTCGATTCCTACCTGAAGCCACCTCTGACCAAGACGATCTGGCCGGACTACCTGGATCCCGACCTGCCACCGCTCGAAGATCGCAACGGCCGGCCTGCCAGCGTGTACTTCGCCCCCGCCTCGATTCACGACGACCACGTCTCGCTGAGAGTCCATCTGGCTCCCGGTCAGCTCGTCGATTCCAACCTCGCCGCCAACCCGCATCTGGTGCGCCTCACCGGTGCCAAGATCGTGGGGATCGATCGCGAATACAACGACGTGCTCGAAATCAGCCGCCGCCCGGCAAGCTGCGGGAGGGCAGGGCGCGAGCCGCCAGCACGGCGCAACGACCGAGACGATCTCGGTGAGCACGGCACGCAGCCTGCCGATCGTGCTCGGTCGACTGCTTACGCTGATCGCCCTGGTCTTCCTAGTGGCGGTGTTCGCCGGGCTTGCGATCCGTCGTCTGTCGGCTAAACGCCGCGCAGCGCGATCGTGAGCGCCAGGCCGTCGATTTCGGTCTGCTCGGTGTGGGCGAACCGCCCCAGGGCCTCGTCTTCGACAGTGTGAAAAGCGACCGCGAGCGTCTCCGCGGTCAGGTAGTCGCGGTGCTCGGCGGCGGCTTGCAGCAATGGCTTCTCGCCGCCGAGGAGCAGCTCGATTCTGTCTTGGATGGACAGGCCCGCATCCTTGCGGGCGGCCTGCACGGCGTGCACGATCTCCCGAGCGCGTCCCTCGAGCAGTAGCTCCTCGTCGATCGTGAGGTCAAGAGCGACCGCATGGGCGCCGTCGCGCTCGACGCTGTAGCCCTCCGGAGGGCGCATCGTGAGAATCACGTCCTCCGCGGCAAGCGTGTGCTCACGGCCCCCGACCGAGATGCCGAGCTCGATGCCGTCGCCGTTTTGGGTCGCGGCGGCCACCTGCGCGGGGTCGAGCGCCGCGATCGCCTGCGCGACGAGCGGCATCTCCTTGCCGAAGATCGGACCGAGGCGGCGGTAGTTGGCCTTCACCTCGTAGTGGCCGAGCTCCTCGGCGCCGGCGACGAAGCGCACTTGGCGCACGTTGAGCTCCTCGCGCACGATGTCCGCGAAGCGCTCGGTCGCCTCACGCTCGCGGCCCGCGGCAACGACGATCGCTTCGCGCAGCGGCTGGCGCACCTTGATCTTCGCTTTCGCCCTCGCGCCGAGTCCGAGGCGCACCGTCTCGCGTGCGATCGCCATCGCCTCCTCGAGCTGCGCGTCGCGCGCAGGCAGGCTCTCGGCGGTGGGAAAGTCGCACAAGTGCACACTGGCCAGCGCTCCGTCGAGATTGTCATAGATCTCATCGGCGATGAACGGGCAGAACGGGGCAAGCAGCTTGACCACCGTCAACAGGCAGTCGTGCAGCGTCTGAAACGCCTGTGGGTCGCCATCCCAAAATCGCCGGCGCGAGCGGCGGACGTACCAGTTAGAGAGCTCATCCACGACCTCTGCGATCGCGCGCCCCGCGGTAGTCGTGTCGTACGCGTCCAGCCGCGCACCCACGAGCTCTGCGGTCGTCGCGACTCGCGAAAGGGCCCAGCGGTCGAGGTCGCTCGTGCCGCCCTCGGTGGGAGCCTCGCGCAGCGTGCGCGGATTGGCCCGGGCATAGAGCACATAGAAGAAGTACGTGCTCCAAAGCTGCTTGAGGAACAGGCGCACACCATCGCCGATCGCCTCGGCCGAGAAGCGATAGCCATCCCACGGTTGCTTGGAGGTGAAGAAGTACCAGCGAAAGGCGTCGGCGCCGTACTGGTCGAGCACCGGCCACGGCTCCACCGTATTGCCCTTGGACTTCGACATCTTCTGACCTTGGGCGTCGAGGATCAGCCCGAGGCAGACGACGTTCTCATACGGCGCCCCGTCGAACAGCAGCGTCGAGATCGCCAGCAGCGAGTAGAACCAACCGCGGGTCTGGTCGAGCGCCTCGCAGATGAAGTTCGCCGGAAAGCGCTCCTGGAAGCGCGCCTCGTGCTCAAAGGGGGCGTGGTGCTGCGCAAACGGCATGGCGCCCGAGTCGAACCAGACGTCGATTACCTCGCGCACGCGGCGCATCGGCTGCTCGCAGTCGGGGCAGGGAAAGACGACCTCGTCGACGTACGGGCGGTGGTGGTCGGACAGGGGTCGGCCGGAGCGCTGCTTGAGCTCCTCGAAGGAGCCGATCACATGGATGTGGCCGGCCTCACAACGCCAGACCGGGAGCGGCGTTCCCCAGTAGCGCTCGCGCGAGAGCGCCCAGTCGACGTTGCCCTGCAGCCAGTCTCCGAAGCGCCCATCCTTGATGTGCGCGGGGTGCCAGGCGACGGTGTCGTTTGCTGCCAGCATCCGCTCGCGGACCGCCGTCGTGCGAATGTACCAAGACGCCTTCGCGTAATAGATCAGCGGCGTCCCGCAGCGCCAGCAGTGCGGGTAGGAGTGCTCGTGGGCGCTCGCCCGGAACAGCAAACCGTGCCTTTTCAGATCGTCGAGCAGCTCCGCGGTGAGCGCGGGATCCTTGACGAAGCGCCCCTCGTAGGAGTGTCCGTCGTGGCTGCGCACGCGCGCGTCGTAGGTGCCGTCGGGCTTGACCGGATTGAGCAGCGAGCCCGGGCGCGTCGGGTCGAAACCGCCGATCCCGATCTCCGCGGCGACATTGAAATCATCCTCGCCAAACGCCGGAGCGATGTGGACGATGCCCGTGCCTTCGCCGGTCGTTACGAAGTCGGCGGCGACGATCGGCAAGCCGCCCGCCGCACCGGTGTTGAAGATCGGGCCGCGGTAGGTCGCACCCGCGAGCTCGCGGCCCGCGAAGCGGTCGAGGATCTCCGCGCCCGCGCCCAAGACGTCATCCACCAGCGCCGCGGCGAGCACATAGACGGTGTCGTCCGCCGGCTGCGGCGCACCCTCCTGCTCCCGCGTGGCAGCGCGGCGCGCACGCACGTACTCCGCGTCCGGCGCGACCGCGAGGGCCACGTTGCCGGGCAGTGTCCACGGCGTCGTCGTCCAGACCAGCAGCGCATCGCCTTCGCTCAGCGGGGCAGCGGCGCTAAACACCGGCAGCTGCAGGTAGGCGGAGGGGTCGACGACGTCGCGGTACCCGAGCGCGACCTCGTGCGAGGAGAGCGCGGTGCCGCAGCGCGGACAGTACGGCACCACCTTGTGGCCCTCGTAGAGCAGGCCCCGCCGGTCGATCTCGGCCAGCGCCCACCACACCGACTCGATGTAGGACTCGTCCAGCGTGCGATAAGCGTCGTCGAGATCGATCCAGAAGCCGATTCGCTCCGTCAGCCGGTTCCACTCATCGAGAAACTCGAACACCGACTCCCGGCACTTCGCGTTGAAGCGCTCGATCCCGTAGTCCTCGATCTCGGTCTTCGAGGTAAGGCCCAGTTGCCGTTCGACTGCGATCTCCACCGGCAGGCCGTGACAGTCCCAACCCCCCTTGCGCTCCACGCGATGCCCGCGCATCGTCTTGTAGCGCGGGTAGATGTCCTTGAACACCCGCGAGAGCACGTGGTGAGAGCCGGGGCGGCCGTTGGCCGTCGGCGGGCCCTCGTAGAAGATCCAAGGCTCCGCGTCTTCGCGGATCAGCAACGACTGTGCGAAGACGTCGCGCTCGCGCCAGCGTCGTAGAACCTCTTCCTCCAGGGCCGGCAGCGCCTGATGAGGGTCGACTTCGCGCGGTGGGATCAGTAGGTGTCGGGTTAGATCCATCGCGGCCTCATTCTAGGCGTGCGGGATCGCCGGAGAGCGCCGCACGCGCGGTGGCGACTGGCGAGCGCGCCGCAATGCGCGCGAGGTGCTGTGCCAGATGCGCGCTAGGTGCGCTCTCGCCCGAGAGCGAGCTGTCCGACGGCGAGCACCGCGAGCAACACGACCAGGAACACCGCGGCCGCCAACGAAAGCAAGCGTCCCAGCACCACGGGCGCGCCAGCGGCCGCACTCAGCGCGATCACCTCGGTCGGCGCGCTGGCGCCGCCCGCCGAGGCTTGACCGCGGCTGCGGCTGGGTCCAATTTCGAGGACGTCGTTACGTTCGGGGTCGATTCCGATGATCCGCGCTCCCGTGACGTGGACGAGTTCGGGGCCGCCGGCGATATTCGTGTAAACCGCGGTGCCCGGTTGTAGATGCACGACTTTGGAGGCACGGTCGTCGTGCACCGACGCAGCGGGGAAGTCAACTTCCGGAGGCCGCCCGTGCCGGTCTAGGACGAGCGTGAGGTTGCCGTCGGTGTAGTCGTTGAAGCCCAGTTCCCTCGGTCCGGGCTTCACGCGCGGCTTGACGGCCAGGTTGCGGTCTCCGCGATGCGGATAGGCGCCGGTCTGCTGGATCGCGCCAACCGCCATCGTCAGCAGGATCGGCACGAGCGTCCACGACCAGATCCGCGACCCGCGCGCGCCATTGCCGGCCAACACGAGCAACGCCAGCACGGCGCCACACGCGCACAGGATCACATAGCTCTCCAGGCGATACGGGTACTGCAGCATCGCAAACGGACGCGGAAGCGCCAGCACGAGCGCGGCGTGAGTCATCAACAGCACCGTCAGCATCGTCAGCCCCAAGCAGATCGCGAGCAGCCTCAGCCAAGCTCCCCGCGCTCCTTTCCAGATGAAGACCAAACAGCCGATCGCCGACCAGGCCAAGGCGAGGATCGGCAATGCCAGGGCAAAGTCATCGCCGGGAAGCGCAAACGACGCCCGCGAAAGAGTGAAAAGATTATGAGCCGATACCAAAGCTATGCTCGCCTTGAGCAGCAGCTGCCAGTGCGGGAAGCGATCGCTGATCCTGGTATGGGATTGGTAGGCGAGGGCCGGCAGCAGGAACCACGCATTGACCAGGCAGCCGGGGATCGCAAGGCTGGCCACTCGCAGCACCCCGCCTCGCGTCAGCCACCCTCGCGCCTGCGGAATGCAGACGGCGACGAGGGCGCCCATCAGCGCGATCAGCGTCGAAGCCCAGACGACCGTGAGGTTGTGGCTCCCGAAGAACACGACGCTGCCACCGGCCAACGCGAGGGCGGGCCACAGCCGCAGTCGATCTGCTCGCAGGACGCTCAAGCCCGCGGCCACCACGAGGGGGACCATCGAGACACCCGTGAATTCCGGAAGGTCGCCGCGTGCGTAGATCAGCGTGAGGTAGTAGGCGGAGGTGATGAAGATCACGCCCGGAGCATGAGCTCGCCAGCCGCGCAGGCCCGCCATCCGAGCCATCCACAGCCAGCCGCCGTAAGCGGCGAGGAAGTCCAGCAGGTAAGCCAGAACGTAAGCCGCGATCGGTGCATTGCCCAAGGCGAGTGAAAGCGTCCCGACGATCGCATAGAGCGTTCCCGCATAAAACGCATACACGGGGTAGAAGACCGAATGAGAGTAATTCAGGAAGTAAGTCGGCCGGTGGTCGGCGAGGATCGCCAGGCTCTGATTCCACATGTACCAGAGATGGTTTCCCCAGTCCTGGTTGAATTCAGCGCTCGTGAGCAGCATCGGCCAGGTGAGCGCGCCGATCAGCAGGATCGGTATTCCGAACGAGCCGGCCGCTCGTGCTGCCCCGGCCGTTCGATCCGAGGCTGCCTGCTCGCCACTCCTCGGCCCGTCTCGCAAGCTGGCCAGCCTGCTCCGTTGGAGGGATGGTTCACTGCGCATCGCTGTGCACCATATCCGCGTGAGTGCGCGGCAATAGTCAAAAACAATCCGCGCATTTCCTATGGCTGGATCGTCGGTCGGTCTATGATCGGGAACCCATGCAGAACGCTTCGGAGAATTCGGTAATCGAGGATGGCCACAGCGTCGTCTACCTCGCGGCCGCGGCGCAACTGGCGGAGGCCGTCGCGGCTGAGCAGTTGGACGCCATGGCGCTCGGTCTCGCGCGTGTGCGGGATGGCGGCGGGCGGCTCTTCATCCTCGGGGTCGGGGGCGGAGCGGGCCACGCCTCGCACGCGGTCAACGACTTTCGCAAGCTGTGTCACCTGGAGAGCTATGCCCCGACCGACAACGTCTCCGAGCTCACCGCACGCACCAACGATGACGGCTGGGAGAGCGCTTTCAGCGCCTGGCTGGAGGTTTCGCGACTGAGCGAGCGCGACGCGCTGTTGGTCTTCTCCGTCGGGGGCGGTTCGCGCGAGCTCGGCGTGTCCACGAACCTGGTGTCCGCGATGGAGCTGGCCCGCGAGACGGGCGCATCGATCTACGGAGTCGTGGGTGCGCCGGGAGGCACGCTTGCGAAAGTCGCCGATGTTGCGATCCTGATCGAGCCACCCGCGGGGTTGCGGACGCCGCTGGTGGAGTCCTTCCAGGCGGTCATCTGGCACGCCCTCGTCTCACATCCCGGGCTGGCGCTCAAACAGGGCCACTGGGAGTCGCTGGCCGCCGCTAACGCTCCCGCGTGAACGGCGAGCGGCGCGCCGTCTTCCTCGACCGGGACGGAGTGCTCAACGAGCTTGTCTCCGATCCGGTTTCCGGCGCTCCCGAGTCACCGCTGCAAGTCGCCGACGTTCAGCTCCTGGAGGGCGCCGCGGCCGCCGCTGCCCGCCTGGCAGGAGCCGGCTTCGTGCTGGTCTGCGTCTCCAATCAGCCGGCGGCGGCGAAGGGACGCGTCTCGGTTGAGCAGCTGCGCGCGGTACACGGGAGAGTGGTCCACCTGCTGGAGCAGTGCGGTGTGACATTCGCGCTCTCCCGTCTGTGTATGCACCATCCCGAGGGCGTCGTGAGCCCGCTAGCGGGAGCATGCCGGTGCCGCAAGCCGCAGCCGGGCATGCTGCTCGACGCGGCCGCGGTCCTGGGTGTCGACTTGGGTGCCTCGTGGATGATTGGAGACACCGATACCGACATCGTGGCGGGTCGCGCCGCCGGATGCCGGACGGCGCTGGTCGAATACGCGGGGAGCGCCCACAAGCGGCGTGGTGAGGCGCAAGCAGACCTGTCAGTCGTGAGCCTGTCAGCCGCGGTCGCGAGCATCCTCACCGCAGACGATCCGCTCTCCTAGCGACTCGTGGATCTGGCGCGCGGCCCCGGCCGGTTGCCGTCTTCGCGGGGCGCCGAGCTGGGGTCGGAGACAGTAACGATCACGATTATCGGGCGGCGATCGCGCAAAGGTGCCGTAAATCGAACAAAAAGGTTCTCCCATATAGGAAACATTCACAGATAACTGGGGGCCGTTGGTACGGTTGCTCGCAGGTGAGAGTGACCAAATGCTAGATCGAATATCCACGCGCATATTCGCCGACGGAGCGGACCTCGAGGGCATCATGGCGCTCGCCGCGGATCCGCGGATCGAGGGATTCACCACGAATCCAACGCTGATGCACAAGGCGGGCCTGACGCGCTACGCGGAGTTTGCCCAAAGCTTGCTCGAGCGGATTACGCGACACCCCATCTCCTTCGAGGTGTTCGCCGACGATCCCGCGGAGATCAGACGCCAGGCGCTGCTGATCGCCGCGTGGGGTGAGAACGTGTACGTCAAGATCCCGATCACCACAACCACGGGTGAGACGTTGGCCCCGCTCGTGCGTGAGCTCTCCGAGGAGGGGGTCAAGGTCAACGTCACCGCGCTGTTCACCACGGCGCAAGTAGAGCTGATCACAGCCGCCGTCAAAGATGGCGCGCCATCGAACATCTCGGTCTTCGCCGGGCGCATCGCCGACGCGGGTGTCGACCCCGTGCCGATCATGGCGCGCGCGGTCGAGATCATGAGGGACGCGCCACGCGCCGAACTGATCTGGGCCTCTCCGCGCGAGATACTCAATCTGCTGCAAGCCAATCAGGTCGGCTGCCACATCATCACCGTCACCCACGACCTCCTGAAGAAGCTCGACTGCCTCGGCAAGAGCCTCGAGCAGTACTCGCTGGAGACGGTCCGTATGTTCCACGATGACGCGGTGGCCGCAGGCTTCACGCTGTAGAGGGTGACCGCCGTGCTCCTACTGACCACGTGTCCGTACCCCGCCGGGTGCCCTCACGCGAGGTTCTCCGCAGGGCACTCTCAGCGACGCGCGCCGTCCCGTCGGAGGCCTCGGTGAGCGACCTGTCCGGGGTGCGTGCATGCATCACCGGTGGCGCCGGATTCATCGGCAGCAACCTCGCCGATCGTCTGCTTGCCAGCGGTGCCGAGGTCGTACTCGTCGACGATTTCCGGACCGGCAAGCGGGAGTTCGTCGCTGGTGCCTTGCAACGGGGTGGGGTGCGGCTGGTCGAAGGCGACGTGCTCGACCCCGCGGTGCTCGCCGATGCGCTCGCCGGATGCGACTGGGTATTCCATCTCCAGGCCAACGCCGATGTCAGACATGGGCTCGAGCATCCACTGCGCGATCTCGAGCAGAACACGATCGCAACCTCGCGCGTCCTCGAGGCGATGCGCGCGCATGGAGTGACACGGATCGCCTTCGCCTCGACCGGCTCGGTGTACGGCGAGCCGCAGGTCTTCCCCACGCCAGAGGACGCTCCCTTCCCCATACAGACCTCGCTCTACGGAGCCTCCAAGCTCGCCTGCGAGGGGCTGATCGCCGCCTATGCCGCGGGCTACGGCTTCACCGGTCTCATCTTCCGATTCGTCTCGATCCTCGGCGAGCGCTACACCCACGGCCACCTGTTCGACTTCTATCGCGCGCTCAAGCGTGACCCCGGACGCCTGCAGGTGCTCGGAGACGGTCGCCAGGAGAAGTCCTACCTGTATGTGCAGGACTGTCTCAGCGCGATACTGCTCGCCGCCGCCCATCACCACGACGAGCCCGGTACACAGATCTACAACCTGGGCGTCGAGCAGACGATTCACGTCGACGATTCGATTCGCATGCTCTGCGAGCATCTCGCCTGCGTGCCCCGAATTCAGTATCTCGGCGGCCGCCGCGGTTGGATCGGCGACAGTCCACTGATCGCCCTCGACGCCTCCCGGATGCGCGGCCTCGGCTGGCGTCCGCAGTGCACGATCGAGCAGGCCGTCGCGCGCACCTTGGCGTGGTTCGACGCGAACGAGTACGCATGGCGGGAGCGGGTGGCGGCGTGAGCGTGATCTTTAGCCGCGCGCCGCTGCGCATATCGCTCGGTGGTGGGGGCACCGATCTGCCCTCCTATTACCGCGAGCACGGCGGCTTTCTCGTCTCGGGCGCAATCGACAAGTACGTCTACATGCTCACTCACACAGTCTTCCAGCGCCACTACCGGATGAAGTACTCCGAGCTCGAGGTCGTCGACGACGTCAGTGAAATCCGCCACCCGATCCTGCGTGAGAGTCTGCTGCGCCACTGGCGCGGCGCGCCGCTCGAGATCGCCTCGGTGGCCGACGTGCCGGCGGGCACCGGCATGGGCTCCTCAGGCGCCTACACGGTCTGTCTCCTGAAGGGCCTGGCGCGCGCCCGGCACGGCTCGATCAGTCCGGTCTCGCTCGCGGAGGCAGCCTGTGAGATCGAGATGGACGTGCTGGGTGAGCCGGTCGGCAAGCAGGATCCCTACGTCGCTGCGCACGGCGGGATCTGCACCTACACATTTCGCCAGGACGGCGGCGTGGAAGTCGAGCCGCTCGAGCTCGAGCCCGCCGTGCTGCGGCGCCTACGCGACCAGCTACTGCTGTTCTACACCGGCGAGGCGCGCTCGGCCTCCAAGGTGCTGGCCGATCAGGACTCCCGCTCCAAGGCCGGCGACCGCGAGATGGTCGAGAACCTGCATCGCACCAAGGAGCTCGGCCGCCGCAGCCAGCGGCTGTTGAGCGACGGGGAGCTCGAGGGCTACGCCGAGCTGATGCACGAGCACTGGGAACACAAGCGCAGCCGCTCGCCGGGTATGACCAACGAGCACGTCGATCGCCTCTACCAACTGGCTCGCGCGAGCGGCGCGATCGGGGGCAAGCTGGTCGGCGCCGGCGGCGGTGGCTTCCTGCTCGTGTACACGCGCAAGCCCGAGGAGACCAGGCAGGCGATGGCCGCCGCGCAGGCCGCCGAGCTGGCCTTCGATTTCGAGTTCGGGGGGGCTCATGCCGATGAGTACACGTGAGGCATCCGGAGTTCTCGCGCACCCGGAGGTCGAGGAGCGCCGCTCGCTGCGCGTGGCGATCGTCGGCTGCGGCCTGATCGGCGCCAAGCGCGCACAAGCGCTGGGGCCCACGGACGAGCTCCTCGGTTGCTATGACATCGACCGGGATGCCGCCCGCAGGCTGGCGACGCAGCACGGCTGCCAGGCGTGCGCATCGCTGGGCGAGCTCCTCGACCTCGGCGCCGACGTGGTCATCATCGCCACCGTGCACGACCGTCTCGCGGCGCTCGCGCGGGAGGCGCTCCTCTCCGGCGCGCACGTCCTGGTGGAGAAGCCCGCGGGCATTTCCAGCGCTGAGATCGACCGCCTGATCGAATGTCAGCGGGCGAGCGGTCGGCTGGTCAAGGTTGGATTCAATCATCGCTTCCACGCGGGTCTCGCACGCGCCGTCGGGGAGGTCCATTCCGGCCGGTACGGCGAGCTGATGCAGATCCGGGCGCGCTACGGTCACGGCGGGCGCCCCGGTTATGACCGCGAGTGGCGTTGTGATCCGGCGCGCTCCGGTGGCGGCGAGCTGGTCGACCAGGGGATGCACCTGCTCGACCTGAGCAACTGGCTGGCGGGAGCGCTGCCGCTGCACTGCGCGCTGCTGCGCACCCAGTTCTGGGACACCCCCGTCGAGGACAACGCGGCACTGATCCTGGGGGAACCGCAGACGCGGAGCGCTCCATGGGCGATCCTGCACGTGAGCTGGACCGAGTGGAAGAACATCTTCTCGCTCGAGGTCTTCTGCCGGACGGCCAAGATCCAGGTGGACGGGCTGGGTCGCTCCTACGGAGCCCAACGACTGACGATCTACCGGATGGGGCCCGAGCTCGGGCCACCGCAGATCGAGGAGATCGAATACCCGGATGAGGACGGCTCATGGACCGCGGAGTGGGAGCACTTCGCCGTGGCGGTCTGCGCGGACGATGGACGAGCGCTACTCGGCGATCTGAGCGCCGCCCGCGATGCGTGGGTGCAGGTCGAGGCCGCCTACACGACCTGTTCTGGGGACTACGCCCGGCCTGCGAGCGCCGTGTCGGCGGGATAGCCGCAAGACGATGTCGAGCACTCGCACAAGCCCCGGCAACTCGATCGGCGTCCTCGGCCTCTGGCATCTGGGCTGTGTAATCGCCGCATGCCTCGCGGAGGCCGGCAACGATGTGGTGGGCGTCGACCCCGACGCGGGCGTGGTCGCCGCGCTGAGTCGCGGCGAGCCCCCGATCGGCGAGCCCGGACTGCGGGAGCTGATCGCCGACTCGGCGCAGCGGCTGCGCTTCTCGGCCGCGCCGCTCGCGCTGGCGGAGGTCGCTCGCGCCTGGGTCGCGTTCGACACGCCCGTCGACGAGGAGGACCGCGCCGACGTCGAGTGGGTGCTGGCGCGCTCCGCGCAGCTGCTGGCCCCGCTCCCCGACGACGCGCTGGTCGTCGTCTCCTCCCAGCTGCCGGTCGGCAGCATCGCCCGGCTGCAGGCGCGCTGCACGGCGCTACGCGCCGGACGCGCACTGCGCTTTGCGTGCGTGCCGGAGAACCTGCGACTCGGTCGCGCGCTGGAGTCCTTCCGCTCGCCCGAGCGCATCGTGGCCGGCGTGCGCAGCGATCAGGACCGGCGTGAGCTGGCCGAGTTGTTGGCGCCCTTCGGTGGCGAGGTGCAGTGGATGCGGGTCGAGTCGGCCGAGATGACCAAGCACGCGCTCAACGGCTTCCTCGCGACCTCCGTCGCGTTCATGAACGAGGTCGCCGCGATCTGTGAGTCGGTCGGCGCCGACGCCGGGGAGGTCTCGCGCGGCCTGAAGAGCGAGCGGCGCATCGGTCCGCGTGCCTATCTGGCACCCGGCGACGCGTTCGCCGGCGGGACGCTCGCGCGCGATCTCGGCTTCCTGCGCGACCTCGCCGAGAGTCACGGATTGCCGGCCCACGTAGCCACGGGAGTGATCGAGGGCAACACCGCGCACCGCCGCTGGACGCAGCGCAAGCTGCTCGAGCAGCTCGCGGGCGAGCCCTGTGAGGAGACGCCGCTGCTCGGACGTGCGGTCGCGATCTGGGGGCTGACGTACAAGCCCGGCACCGACACGCTGCGACGCTCGAGCGCGGTCGAGCTGTGCCGCTGGCTGGTTGCCGCCGGCGCATCGATCCGGGCGCACGATCCGGCGGTCGAGGCGCTGCCCGCGAGTCTCGCGGCCGACATCGAGCTGTGCCCGAGCCCGCTTGCGGCGGCGCGTGACGCAGATGTCCTCGTCGTCTGCACCGCGTGGCCGGACTATCGCGAGGTGCCGGGAGATGAGCTACTCGCCGCGCTCGCCCAGCCGATCGTCGTCGACCCCGCAGGCTGGCTGCGCGACGTGCTGGCCCCGCATCGCGGCGTCGCTCACGTGTGTGTCGGTCGATTCACTGAAGCTAGCCCGGACGAGCTGTCGACGATCGCGCCCGTGGTGAGATCGTGAGCGGCGCGCTGGCGGGTCGGACCGCGCTGATCACCGGTGGCAGCCAGGGACTCGGGCTCGAGATCGCGCGCGCCTACCTCGAGGCCGGCATCGACGGCCTCTGCATCTGCGGGCGCGACCACGCCACGCTCGATCGCGCCGCCGCGGAGCTCGACGGGCTATCGCGACCGGAGCAGCGCGTGCTCGCCGAAGTCGCCGACGTGTCCTCCGCAGAGGACGTCGAGCGGCTCGTCGAGCACACGCTGAGCCAGCTCGAGAGCCTGACGATCCTGGTCTCCAACGCGGGCGTCTACGGACCGATGGGAGCGGTCGCCGACACCGACTGGTCGGCCTGGGTGCAGGCGGTGGAAATCAACCTGTTCGGCTCGGTGCTGTTGGCTCGCGCCGTCGTGCCCCACCTCGCGCGGCGCGGCTACGGAAAGATCCTGCAGCTCTCCGGAGGCGGTGCCAGCGGGCCGCTGCCGCGGCTAAGCGCCTACGCCGCCTCGAAGGTCGCCGTCGTGCGCTTTGCCGAGACGCTCGCCGAGGAACTGCGCGAGCACGGCGTCGACGTCAACTCGATCGCGCCCGGCGCTCTGAACACGCGCCTGCTCGACGACGTGCTCGCCGCCGGCTCCGAGCGGGTCGGAGAGAGCTTCTACAGGCGCGCGCTCGAGCAGCAGCGCGGCGGCGGCGTGCCGCTGCGGCGGGGCGCCGAGCTCGCCGTGTTCCTGGCCTCGGCCGCCAGCGACGGCCTCACGGGCAAGCTGCTCAGCGCCCAGTGGGATCCCTGGTCCCAACTCGCCGAGCATCGCGCCGATCTGGACTCCGACGTCTACACCCTGCGGCGCATAGTGCCCCGCGACCGTGGTCTGCAATGGGGAGGCGACTGAGATGCGCAGCGCCTCGACCAGGGGGGCTGCCGGCATGAGCGCCTCGACCAGGGGGGCCGCCGGCATGCCGGCCACTGCTGCCGGCGGCCCGGCCGCCCGGGTGCGAACCGCCGCGACCTCGCAGGCAAACGGCATCGCCCTCGCTGCAGCAGCGCAGGGCGAGGGGCGGCACCGCAGCCTGAGCGTCGTGGTCCCGACCTTCAACGAGGAGAGCAACATCGATCGCGTCTACGAGCGCCTCGCGGGCGTCCTCGCGGAGCTGAACCTCGACTGGGAGATCGTGTTCAGCGTCGATCCCTGCACCGATCGCACCGAGGAGCTGATTCTCGCGCTCCGCGCCCGTGACCCGCGCGTGAAGATGCTGCGCTTCTCACGTCGCTTCGGTCAGCCGATGGCGACCCTCGCCGGGATGGACGCCGCGACAGGCGACGCCGTGGTGGTCATCGACTGCGACCTCCAGGATCCCCCGGAGTTGATCGCCGAGCTCGTCGCGCGCTGGCGCGAGGGCTACGACGTCGTCTATGCCCAGCGCCGCTCCCGCGCTGGGGAGACGCTGCCCAAGCGCATCGTCTCCGCGCTGGGCTATCGCGTGATCTCACGCATCGCGGAGGTCGAGATCCCGCCCAACACGGGGGACTTTCGTCTGATGAGTCGGCGCGTCGTCGACAACGTAGTCGCGTTGAAAGAGAGTCACGGCTTCTTGCGCGGCCTCGTCGGCCTCGTCGGATTTCGCCAGACCAGCGTCCTCTACGATCGCGACCCGCGGCTCGCGGGGTCCGGCAAGTACAACCGCTTCATCGGATCGATGGTGATCGGCCTCAATGGAGTGATTGGCTTCTCGCGCTATCCGCTGCAGCTGATCTCGCTGGTCGGTGTCTTCCTCTCCGGCGTCGCGCTGCTGTTCGCGATCGCCTACCTGGCCCTGAAGCTGTTCGGCGCGCCGTTCCCCGTCGGCGTCCCGACGATCGTGATCGCGGTCGCCTTCTTCAGCGGCATCCAGTTGCTCTCGCTCGGAGTGATCGGTCAGTACGTCGGCCGGATCTACGACGAGTCCAGGCAGCGACCCAAGTACATCGTCGAGTCCAGCTACGGATGGGACGACGAGGAGCCCGCGGTGTGAGCGTACTTCCGCCGATCTGCATCCTTGCCGGGGGTGCCGGCACTCGGCTCGGTGGGCTCGTCCGTGAGACTCCCAAGCCCCTGATCGAGGTGGCGGGAGAGCCGTTCCTGGTGCATCAACTGCGGCTGCTGGCCGCGCACGGCGCCAGCGAGATCGTGCTTTGCGTGGGCTATCTCGGCGAGCAGATCGAGGCGACCGTGGGATCCGCGCGATTCGGATTGCGGATCGCCTACAGCTTTGACGGCCCCGAGCTGGCGGGCACGCTCGGCGCGATTCGCCGCGCGCGGCAGTTGCTCGATAAGCGGTTCCTGGTGCTCTACGGGGACACGTATCTGCGCGTGGACTACGCTGCTGCCGCCACCGCGTGGGGCGCGAGTGGGCTGCCGGCGATGATGAGCGTGCTGCGTAACGAAGGGCGCTGGGACACATCCAACGCGCTCTACGCCGACGGGCGGGTGCTCGCCTACGACAAGCTGGTGCCGCAGCCGGAGATGAGTTGGATCGACTACGGGCTCTGCGGCCTCTCCCAAGAGACGCTCGATCTGGTCTCCGCGGGCACGCGCGAGCTCCACGAGCTGCTCCGGTTGCTGGCCGCCGGTGGGCAGCTCTTCGGCTACGTGGCGTGCAGGCGCTTCTTTGAGATCGGCACGCCCGCTGCGCTGGCCGAGACCGACGCGTTTCTGAGAGCCGCAGGCTCCGCGAGGACCGCCGAGGAGCCTTCGCGGCACGAGCGCTCGCGCGGCCTGCGATGAGAGCGCGTATTCGCCGGCTGCTCGCGCCCGACTCGGGCATGCTCGGACAGGGGGTGCGCTATGCGATCACCGGGGGCCTGGTCTCCGCGGTGTACCTATTCACCACCACCGTGCTCGCACTTGTTGTCGGGGTGCCGTTCCAGATCGCGCTGCCCATCGGCTTCGGCCTCGGACTACTCGTGCATTTCACGCTGCAGCGCGCCTTCGTCTGGGGTCACGGCGACAAGTTCGCGCTGCCGCTGCATCGGCAGGTGGGCCGCTACTTGGTGCTCGCCGGCGCGCAGTATGGATTGACCGCCGCCAGCACCGCGCTGCTGCCGCCCGTGTTGGGTCTCCCGACGGAGGTCGTCTACCTCGCCACCGCGCTGTTGATCACGTCGGCGAACTTCCTGCTGTTTCGTCACCGGATCTTTCACCCAAAGATGGTCGGCGCCGAGATCGCCCGCTCGGGAACCTGAGGTGAGTGCGTTGTTGGAAACATCGCGCCCCGCCCGCGTAGGTCGAGCTCCGCGGAGCATCTCGGAGGACTCGGTTCGCGATTATCCAGTCCTCGTCAAGCGTGCGTCCCATCGGTGGGATGAGCAGGAGTGCTCGGCGCCAGCCGGCCGCTTGAAACCCTCTGTCAGCCAAGACTTGGTCGCATAGGCTCTCGTCATGCCCAGCCCGCCGCCACCGGTGCATGAGATCCTCGCCAGTCGCGTCGGCGAGGAGATGGAGCTCAACAACCGTTATCTCAATCCCCAGCTCGGAAGGATCGTGCGGGCGGTCGGCTTCGATCGAATCTGGGTCCACGGCGAGGGCCCGTATCTGATCGATTCGGAGGGTCAGCGCTATCTGGATCTGTTCGGGGGTCACGGCGTGTTTGCGCTCGGACGCAATCACCCCGAGGTAATTGCGGCAATGGAGGACGTGCTGGCGGCGCACACCGCCAACCTCCCGCAGCTCGGCGTCACACTGCTAAGTGGAGTGCTCGCTGAGCAGCTGCTCGCCCGTGCTCCCGGCAGCGTCGGCGCGATGATGCCCGCGAACACCGGCGCCGAGGCGGTCGAGGGCGCGATCAAGGTGGCCCGCGCGGCTACCGGACGTCCGCGTGTCCTGTACACGAAGTACGGCTTCCACGGGCTTACGCTCGGGGCGCTCTCGCTTAACGGAAATCCCGAGTTCCGCGAGGGCTTTGGCCCCCTGCTCCCCGGCTGCGACGCGATTCCCTTCGGCGATCTGGACGCGCTCGAGCGCGAGTTGCGCATCGGGGACGTCGCCGCCTTCGTCGTCGAGCCGATTCAGGGCAAGGGGGTGACGCTGCCGGATGCCGACTACCTGCCGGGCGTGCAGGCGCTATGTCGTGCCGCGGGAACGCTGTTCGTGTGCGACGAGGTGCAAACCGGCATCGGGCGCACGGGGCGCTTTCTCGCGCTCGAGCACTGGAACCTGGAACCAGACATGATCTGCCTCTCCAAGGCGCTCTCCGGCGGGTTCACACCAATTGGCGCCGTGCTCGTCTCGCGTTCCGCGTTCGAGCGTGTCTTCGATCGCATGAAGCGGGCCGTGCGTCACGGTTCCACCTTCGGTGGCAACGATCTGGCGGCGGCCACCGCGCTCGCGACGTTGCGCGCGCTGGACCGCGAGGGCCTGGTCGCCCATGCCGCGCGGATGGGCGACCTGCTGCTCGAGCTGACCCGTCCGCTGGTGGAGCGCTACGAGGTGGTACGCGACGTGCGCGGCAAGGGCCTGATGTGGGGCATCGAACTGGGACCGCCGGCCGGCAGAAGTGGGCTGTCGGTGTGGAGCGCGATCGAGCGGGCCCAGCCCGGGGTATTCTCCCAACTGGTCACCGTTCCTCTTTTCCACGAGCACCGGGTGCTCTGCCAGGTAGCGGGGCCACGGATGAATGTGATCAAGGCGCTGCCGGCGCTCGTGATCGAGGAAAGTGAGAATCCGCCGCTTTGCCGCCGCCCTCGAGGAGGTGGTCGCGGGCGCCGAGCACGCCTCCTCGGCGATGGTGCGCCTTGGCTGGCGCACCGCGCGCAGGCTCTCGCGCGAGCACCGCGGCCGTCGCCGGCCGTCCGGGGCTGCCGCCGCCGCGCGGACGCGTGCGGGGAGGTCGGCGGCATGAGCATCGCCACGCCGGTGATCCGGCGTGCCGCCGCCGCCGAGGCTCCCGTGCTGACGCGGATGCTCGCGCGGGCCTTCCTCGACGATCCCGTTGCGGTCTGGGCCTGTCCACCGCTCGGCCCGCGCCTACGGATGCTGGAAGGCATGTACGCGGTACGCCTGCGGCAGATGCTCGCCGACGGTGGCGTCTGGATCACACCCGACTGCTTAAGTGCCGCGCTGTGGATCGCACCCGAGGGTGCGCACGGCGCGAGCCTGCTGCAAAACGCCGCGCTGGTACGCCGCCTCGTGCACCCGAGCATCGCGATCCGCCTGCCGCTGCTCGCGCTCGGCCTCGCCGGGGTGCAGCGCAAGCGCTCGCACAAGCCCGCCCACTGGTACCTCTCGCTGCTCGGCACCGATCCGGACGCGCGCGGGCGCGGCTACGGCTCAGCGGTGCTCCGGCCCGTGCTCGAGCAGTGCGACCGCGATCGCGTCGGCGCCTATCTGGAGTCCTCCAAGGAGCGCAACATCGATTTCTACGAGCGCTACGGATTTCGCGTCATCGAAGAGCTCCAGTTGCCCAGGGGCACCAAGATGTGGCCGATGTGGCGCGAGCCGGCCTCCTGAGCGAAGGCGCCTCCGCATGCAGGTGAGTGCGACAGAGCTTGCGCCTGGCTCCCGGCTGGAGGCCGACGTCGCGATCGTGGGCGCCGGCCCGGCTGGCATCGTGCTCGCGCTCGAGCTCGCCCGGGCGAGCATTCGCGTGGTGCTCGTGGAGAGCGGCGGCGACTCGTTCAACGCTGCCGCTCAGCGGCTCGGCAACACGGTCGGCGACGATCCCTCGCACACCCCCATGTCCCTCACGACCCGCCGCCAGATCGGCGGTGCCTCCAACCTCTGGGCCGGACGGTGCGTGCCGTTCGATCCGATCGACTTCCAGGTTCGCCAAATCGCCGGATCGGCGCGCTGGCCGGTGACCTACGAGGAGCTGATGGGTTACTTCTCGCGTACCTGTGAATGGTGTATCTGTGGCAACGCGGTTTTCGATGCCGAGCAGATCGCGAACCTGGCCGGCGCCTCGCTGATACCGGGGTGGCCGGGTGGGGACATTCGCGCGACCTCGCTCGAGCGTTGGTCGCTGCCGACCAACTTCGGGCAGATGTACCGTAAGCGCCTGCAGGATTCCCCGTTCATCGAGCTGGTCACCAACCTCACGTGCACCGAGGTCGTGTGCGCCGAGGGCGGCGCGAGCGTCGCCCACCTGGTGGGGCGCACGCTGTCCGGCATGCCCGTGACGGTAAAGGCCGGCCGTTATGTCCTGGCGTGCGGTGGCCTGGAAGCCACGCGTTTGCTGTTTGCGTCGAATCGCCTGCATGCGAGCGGCATCGGCAACCACTCCGGTCATCTCGGACGCTGGTACATGGCGCATGTCGAGAGCCGCATCGCGACCGTGCACTTCACGACGCCGGCCGCGCGGACGATCTACGGATATGAGCGCGACCTCGATCGGGTGTACGTGCGGCGGCGATTCACCTTCTCTCCGGAGATGCTCCTCCGTCACGATCTGCCGAATACCGCGATGTGGCTCACCAATCCGGAGATCGCCGATGCCTCCCACGGCAATGGAACGCTGTCGTTGATCTACCTGCTGCTCGCCTCGCCGATCGGCAGGTACCTCGTGTCCGAGGGCATCCGCCAGAGTCAGATTAAAACCACGCAGCCGATCTTTCACCGCACGCATGTGGCCAACGTGCTCCGCGATCTCGGGCCGGCGGCCAAGTTCGCGATTAGCTTCGGCTATCAGCGGTTCGTCAAACCCGGTCGCAAGGTGCCGGGCTTCTTCGTTGCGAGCGCGTCCAACGACTATCCGCTGGTCTATCACGGCGAGCACCTTCCCCACTACGCCAGTCACGTCGCTCCAGTCTCCGAGCGCGACGCGCTCGGGGTGCCGCGACTGCGGACGCGCCTGCACTTCGGCGAGCAGGACATCCAAGGCGCGATCAGGGCGCACGAGCACTTCGACCGGTATCTGCGCCGGCACGAGCTCGGGCGGTTGGAGTACCTCTACGGCGATCTCCCCACGGCCATTCACGAGCGGCTGTTCGGCGGCTACCATCAAGCCGGCACGACGCGCATGTCGCTCGCTCCGCAGGACGGCGTGCTCGACCCCGACCTCGCCGTTCACGGGTTCGACGATCTGTTCGTCGCCAGCAGCTCCGCCTTCGTGACATCCAGTCAGGCGAATACCACCTTTATGATCGTGGCCTTCGCGCTGCGTCTCGCCGATCACCTCAGCCGGCGCGCGCACCGCGCGCCGCATGCCGCCATGCCGGTCGCGCAGGAGGGCCCCTCCAGTCAGCTCTCCTCGGCTCACGGCTGAGGCGGCGATTGCAGCCCGCAGGTGGCCAGGACGTCCCTAGGATGCCCATGTGAGGCTGCGCCTCTATCACCATCCAGACGGCGCTCGCGTCGCCTACCGTGAGCTCGGCGCCGGGCCGCCGCTGGCGCTGCTGCACTCGGCGATGCTCTCCCATATGGAGTGGGAGCCGCTCGTCGAGCACCTCTGCGAGCGCTATCGGGTGGTGCTCCCGGATCTACCGCTGCACGGCGACTCCGAGGACCGGCCGCGCCACCCCTACACACTCGACTGGTTCGCGGAGGTCATGTCGGGCTTCGCCGCCGACGTGCTCGGACCGCGACCGCTGATCGCCGGCCACGACATCGGCGCCGAGATCCTCCTGCACGCCGTCGCAACTGGGCGCCTAGACCCCGCGCGGCTCGTGCTGATGCCCAACCGGCTGCACCGCTCCGAGCAGCAGGCGCGCCTGCGCGCCGCTTGGCGTCTCACGGCGCGCGCGGGCGCCGTCCCGGGCGTCGATCGCCTGCTGGCTCACGCGGCGCCGCTGGTCTTCAATCCCTCCGTCGGCATGCGCCTCTCGGCCCGGGCGGAGCCCGCGGCCCGCGACCTCGTGCGCCACGCCTTCGCCGATGTGCCGGGTAACCCCAGCCTCGCCCGCTCGTGGGCGAAGTTTGCGCGCAACTGGCCGCGTGGAGCCCAGACACAGATGGTCGATCGCGTCTACCCGGGATTGACGATGCCGGTGCTGCTGCTGTGGGCCGATCGCGATCGCCTGCATCCACTAGTGGGCGCCGAAGAGGCGCTCGAGCTGTTGCCGGACGCTCAGCTGCGTGTGCTCCCGGGGACGGGGTTCCTGATCGCCTACGACGATCCCGTGGGGGTCGCACGCGAGCTGAGCGCCTTCTGCGGATAGGGTTCGGCGTGGAAATCGACCGACGGCACGAGGAGAGCGAATGAGCGAGCAACTGTGGGGCGGGGAGACCGCCAAGGCAGTGGAGAACTTCCCGATCTCAGGGGAGACCATCCCGACCTCGGTCATTCACTGGCTCGCGCGCATCAAGGGCGCCGCCGCTGCGGTCAACGGCGAGCTCGGCCTGCTCGACAAGCGCCGCGCCGCGCGAATCGAGAAGGCAGCAGCCGCGATCGCCGCCGGCAAGCACGACGCGCAGTTCCCGATCGACGTGTTCCAGACCGGGTCGGGCACCTCGACGAACATGAACGCCAACGAGGTGATCGCTGCGCTCGCCGGCGAGAGCGTGCACCCCAACGACCACGTCAATTTCGGCCAATCCTCCAACGACGTCTTCCCCTCTGCAGTGCACCTCGCCGCGCTGGACGTCGCCCAGAATCAGCTGCTGCCTGCGCTTAAAGTTCTCGAGCGCTCCTTCGCACGCAAAGCCAAGAGCTTCGAGAACGTCGTCAAGGCCGGGCGCACGCACCTGATGGACGCCGTTCCTGTGACCCTTGGCCAGGAGTTCGGGGGCTACGCCGCGCAACTAGCGCTCGCCCAGGAGCGCGTCCGCGCTGCGCTCGTGCATGTCGGGCAGATCCCGCTCGGCGGCACCGCGACCGGCACCGGCCTGAACACCCATGCGCGCTTCGCCGAGAAGGTCCGCGCGCGCCTGAAGAGGGAATCGGGTCTCAAACAGATTGCCGCCCCGCTGGATCCGTTCGAGGCGCAGGCCAATCGCGACGCGCTCGTCGAGCTCTCCGGCGCGCTGAAGGTGCTCGCGGTCTCGCTCACGAAGATCGCCGGCGACCTCGCGCTGATGGGCTCCGGTCCACGCGCGGGCATCGGCGAGCTGTTCCTCCCGGAGCTGCAGAAGGGCTCCTCGATCATGCCCGGCAAGGTCAATCCGGTGATTCCCGAGGTCGTCCTGCAGGTCTGCGCGCAGGTCATCGGCAACGACACCGCGATCACCGTCGGCGGTATGCAGGGGCAGTTCGAGCTCAACGTCCGCATTCCCCTGATCGCGCGCAACCTGCTGCAATCCCTGCGCCTGCTTACAAGTGCCACAACCGTCTTCGCTGAGAAGTGCGTCGACGGGATCAAAGCCAACAAGGCCGGCACCGAGGCCTCCGCTGGTGCGACCCTCGCCGTCGCCACCGCGCTGAACGGCGCGATCGGCTACGACAAGGCGACCGCGATCGTCAAGCAGGCCACCGATTCGGGGCGCCCGCTGCGCGAGGTCGCGCTGGAGCTCGGGGTCGATTCAAAGCTCTACGACGCAACCATAGATTTGCGAAAGATCGCGCGCGGGAACCGCTAAGCGACTGCGACGGGGTCGCCGAGCATCTGCTCGAGCAGCAGCCGCGCGCCCAGCTTGGAGAGCGGCTCGTTGAGGTTGCCGCACTTCGGGGACTGCACGCACGAGGGGCAGCCCTCTCGGCAGGGGCACTCCGCGATCAGGCGGCGTGCGTCGCGGCAGAGCTCCTCGAAGCGCAGGAACGCCGCGCGCGCGATCCCGATGCCGCCGGGGTGCCCGTCGTAGATGAAGATCGTCGGGCCACCCGTCTGCGGGTGCAGGTTCGTCGAGAGTCCCCCGATGTCCCAGCGGTCGCACATCGCGATCAGCGGCAGCACTGCGATCTGCGTGTGCTCCGCCGCGTGCAGCGCGCCCAGCAGCTCCTCGCGCGGCACCGTCTCCGCGAGCTCCTGCGAGTCGAGCTCGAACCACAGAGCCTGCGTCGAGAAGCTCGTCTGCGGCAGATCGAGCGTCACGAGGTCCAGCTGCGCGTGGTCGCTCCAGCGCCGGCGCTGATAGGCCAGCACCGTCTCCGTCACGCTGACCTCGCCGAAGGAGAGCCGCACGCCGAGCTGCTCGCGGCGGTCCAGCAGGCGCTCGATCGTCGTGTCCGTCTCGCGCTTGGGCTGCGTGTACCAGTCGCCGTCGAAGGGCGCCACCAGGGCGCGGCGTTGCTCGAGATCCAGTTCGCGCACCTCGTAGGAGCGGCCGAGATGCACGTAGACCGCGCCCTGATGCACCGTCGTGTGCGCCCGCGCCGCCTCCGTGGTGCCGAGCAGCTCGCCTGAGGCGACGTCGATGATCGCAAAGCTGTCCATCGAAGCCGAGCGCAGCGAGACCGTCGCGGCCGGGTAGTCGGCGGGCTCGCGCGGAACGTACGTCGCGCCCTGGCGGCGGCGCAGCCTTCCGTGATGCAGGAGCTGACTCCGCGCCGGCCTCCCAGCGCGGGCCGAGCAGCTCTGCGTCGCTGCCCGCGAGCGGTCCCTCGAAAGCCGCGCAGAGCAGGTGCGCGAGATAGATCTCGGGACTCTCGTGATCGAGGATCGCGGCCTCGACGGGCCGCTGCAGGAAGTCATCCGGGTGGCGGCAGAAGAACTGGTCCAGCGCGTCCTCGCCGGCCACGTACAGCGCGAGTCCCCGCCCGCGCCGGCCCGCCCGCCCCCACATCTGGCGCAGCGAGGCCACCGTGCCGGGGAACGTCACCACGATCGCGGCGTCCAGCTCGCCGATGTCGATCCCGAGCTCCAGTGCGTCCGTTGTGACCACCGCACGCAGCTCACCCCGCATCAAACGGCCCTCGATCTCGCGTCGCTGCTGGGAGGTGTAGCCGCCGCGGTAGGGGACCACGAGCTCGGCCAGATCGACCGCGCCCTCAGCGTGCACGGAGCCCGAGTGCTCGACCTCGCTGCGCTCGAGTCCTGCTGCACCAGTCGCGTCAGCAGCTCCACACCCTTGCGCGATTTGATGAAGCAGATCGTGCGTGCGCCCGCGCGCACGAGGTGCGCGAGGAGCTCCGCCGCCTCCGCGAGCGCCGAGCGTCGCGCGCCGAGCGCCACGTCGGTCAGCGGTGGATTCCACATCGCGATCTGCCGCTGCGGGGTCGGAGAGCCGTCGTCGTCGATCAGCTCGACATCCTCCAGGCCCGTTAGCCGCTCCGCCAGCTCCACTGGATTTGCGATCGTCGCGGAGGCCAGCAGGAAGCGCGGCTCGGTCCCATAGGCCGCTGCGATCCGTCGCAGGCGACGCAGGACGTTGGCGACGTGCGAGCCGAAGACTCCGCGGTAGACGTGTGCCTCGTCGATCACTACGACGGCGAGGTTCGCGAACAGCGTGCCCCACGCGGCGTGGTTGGGAAGGATGCCCAGGTGCAGCATGTCCGGGTTCGTGAGCACCACGTTCGCGCGCCGGCGGATCTGAGCGCGAGCCTCGCGCGGGGTATCGCCGTCGTAGATCGCCGGGCGCACGCGCTCGCTCAGGCCGAAGCGTGCCAGCGCGCGCGCCTGATCCTGCGCGAGGGCCTTGGTCGGGTAGAGGTAGACCGCGCGTGCATGCGCGTCGCGGCAGAGGACGTCGAGCGTCGGCAGGTTGAAGCACAGAGACTTGCCCGAAGCCGTGCCCGTCGTCACGATCGTCGGTCCTCTCCAAGCCGCGCGTAGGGCCTCTGCCTGATGGGAATACAGGCGCTCGATGCCGGCATGCGCAAGCGCCGCGAGCACCTCCGGATGCAGCTCCGCCGGAGGGTCCACCAGGCGCGCCGCGCCCGGACCCTCGCGAGCGCCGCGCACCAGCCGACCGTCGGCGCGGCCCTCGTCCAGCAGGTCGCTCCAGGGATCCCTCACACGTTCTTTGGCCACAGGCCTCTGTGATAGTAGAGACGCAATGAGTGATCCCATCCCGGCGTCCCGTGCGCAAACCCGCACCTTCCACCATTCGCGCTACACGCCCCAGCAGATCCTCGCCGCGGGGGGGGCGGAGGCGTCGGTGTCGGTGTGCCTGCCCGCCCGCGAATGCGCCGGGACGGTTGGGGCGATTGTCACGGCGCTGCTCGAGCTGCGCGAAGCGGGAGCGATCGATGAGATCGTCGTCGTCGACGCGGACTCCGCCGACGGCACCGCCGCGGTCGCGCGTGTGGCTGGAGCGACCGTTCATCAGGAGACCGAGCTGCTGGCCCACTACGGTCCCGTGCTCGGCAAGGGCGACGCGATGTGGCGCGCGCTGTCGGTCCTGAGCGGCGAGCTCGTCTGCTTCCTGGATGCCGACACCGAGGACTTCTCCACCCACTTCTGCACCGGCCTGCTGGGACCGCTGCTGTGCGAGCCGGAGGTACAATTCGTCAAGGGCTTCTACCGACGGCCGTTCGAGCAGGACGGGATCTCGCTCGCCGAGGGCGGCGGACGCGTGAACCACCTGCTGGCGCGGCCGGCGCTGGCGCTGTTCTACCCCGAGCTGAGTGACATTCGCCAGCCGCTCGCGGGGGAGGTCGCGGCGCGGCGGGAGCTGCTGACCCGGCTGCCGTTCGCGACCGGCTACGGCGTCGAGATCGGGATGCTGATCGACGCGTGGCGCGAGATCGGCTTGCGGGGCATTGCGCAGGTTGACCTCGATGTCCACCGCAACCGCCACCAGCCGCTGCAGGCGCTCACGCCGATGGCCCGCACCGTGCTTGCCACGATCGCCACGCGCATGCAGCGCGAGGGCCGGCTCACAGGCCTCGCGGGGGAGCTGCTCGTGGAGCGCCCGCCGCTCGTGAGCCTGGGCGTGGCGCCGTGAGCGTGCGCTGTCTCTACGTCGACCTCGACAGCACGCTGCTGGGGCGCGGCGCGTCGCTGCTGCATGACGGCGAGGGGAGGGTCTCGATCGAGGGAGTACGCGCCGTCCAGGCCTGCCTGCGGGCCGACGTCGAGGTCTTGCTGATGTCCGGCCGCCGACAGCTCCAGCTCGCCGAGGACGCGCGCCTCTTGGGTCAGAGCTCCTACATCTTCGAGGCCGGAGCCTGCGTCGTCCTCGACGGCGAGGAGCACTGGCTCACCGGCGAGATGATGCCGGGCGAGCTAACGATCGCCGCGCAGATCGAGCGCTCGGGTGCACCGGCGCTGCTGCTCGCGCACTACGCCGGGCGGCTCGAGCACCACGAGCCGTGGCACAGCGAACGGGAGGTCTCGCACCTGTTTCGCGGCCTCGTCGACGCCGCGGAGGCCGACGGCGTGCTCGCCGACCACGGTCACGCGAACCTGCGGCTCCTCGATAACGGCGTCGTTACGCGCCGCTCCCCGGCACTTGCGGCTCTCGCGCACGTCCGCGGTTACCACCTGCTGCCTGCCGGCGTCTCAAAGGCCGCGGCGGTCGCTTTTCACCGCCGCGCGCGGGGCTACGCCCGCGCGGAGACATTTGCGGTGGGCGACTCGCGTGAGGATCTCGCGACCGCCGAGCAGGTGGGCGCATTCTGGCTGGTGGCCAATGCGCTGGAGCGCGATCCATCGATGCGCGAGGCCGTCTCGCGGCAGGCGAACGTGCGCGTCTGTGAGGCTCCCTACGGCGCCGGCGTGTATGAGGCGGTGCTCGCCACGCTGATGGGCGCGTAGGGCGCACACCAGTATCTCTCCCGATCGGAAACATTGCTGCGAATTCGTTGACTTCGTACCACGTGGACTATACGTTTCTCGCTCAATGACGTGGATAAAAGCGATTATCTGAAGCTGATCAGGGGAGCGAGAAAGTGAAAAACAGAAAATCCTTCTTGCTGTGCGTGCTGCTGCTCGCCATTGCCATTCCCGGCTGTGGCGGTAGCACGAAACCCAATGCCAACAACACGCCAGAAATCGCATTCCAGAGCCCCGTCTTGACCGCCAAGAAAGTCATACCCGCACGCTACAAATGCAATGTGAACAAGATCTGGCTGCCGGTGAGGTGGGGGGTCGTTCCCGGGAAAACTCAGGAACTCGTTCTGTACATGGCGAGGTACACCGACCTCAAGCCCAGCAGTACCGGCACGACGGCACGGCTGCTTTCGCAAGCATTGATCGTCGGTCTGAAGCCCTCGCTCCACGAATTGCAAGCCGGCAAGCTTCCTCACGGCGCGCTCGTCGGAGAATATGAAACGGGGGGCGAACGCATTCCGATCTGCCCTTCCCGCAAAGGCTCGCAGGGGTTTGTTTTCCGACTCTACGCACTCCCCAGTCGCCTGAACATCAATAAGGGACAGCAGTCGGCGAGCCTACTGGCCAGGTTGAACAGCGAAGCCACGGCCGCTGGGACGTTGACGGCGGTCTACAAAAGCTGAGCCGGCCTGGACTCGCGTCCCTCGCGTCGGTGGGCTGAGGGGCGCGCCGCGAATCGATTCACTCTTTTCAGAAAATGTTTCTGATGCGCCGCCACAGTGAGCTCCGGCGAGCTCCTCTGCGGCGCCGCCAGCGGGCGGGTGGGGGCACTGTCGTGCGCACCAAAGCGACCCACTCCTCCAACGGCAGCTCCCCCGATATCAGGCGTCCGAGCGCGCTCGTGATCGGTGCACGCTCGCGCTCGCCGATGCCGGCTTGAGCGCCAGCGCGCTCAAGGGCGCGGGCGAGTAGCGGAACCGACTGCAGCGCCTCGACCGTTTGGCCGATCCGGGCCGGGATCTCGCTTGCGGGAATGCCCGCCGCGAGCAGCTCGCCCGCTCGCCGGTTGCGGCTCTCCGGTGCCAGCGCCGTCGCGACCAGGTCGCCCGCGCCGGCCAAGCCGATCATCGACTCCGGGCGGGCGCCCAGACGCTCGGCATAGCGCCATACCTCCGCAAAGAGATGCCCCGCCGCCGCCCCGGCCGCATTGAGGCCCTGCCCCTCGGTGGCTCCCGCCGCTAGTGCCGCCGCGTTCTTCGCGGCGCCCGCGAGCTCCACGCCGAGGGGGTCGTTGGAGCGCTCGCACACGACGCCTCCACGGGTGAAGACCTGCGCGAGCTGCGCCGCCAGCTCCTCGCCCGCGGACGCCGCGACCAGCCCCGCTCCAGCGTGCACCATCTCTTGTGCGTGCGCCGGTCCGCCCAGGCACGCCACGCGCTGCGAGCCGAAGGCCGCGCTGAGTACCGCCGTCGGCGGGGTTCCATCCGGCGGCACCAGGCCCTTGGCGACGGACACCACCGCTGTGCGCGGTCCGAGGCCCGCCGCGCGCAGGCCGACGATCACCTCGTCGAGATCCTGCGAAGGCACCGCCAGAAAGACGTAGTCCGCGCGTGCCACGCCCGCCGAGGAGGGCTCGACCCGCAGCTGCAGCGGTAGCTCGACGCCCGGCAGATACCTGCGATTCTCGCGCTCGGACTCGAGGCCCGCGGCCTGCTCGGCCGTGCGCGCCTGCAACGTCGTGCGCAACCCGCCCCGCACCAGTATCACTGCCAGCGCGGTGCCGAAGGAGCCCGCGCCGATCACCGTGGCGCGCTTGGCGCCGGGAGTCGGCAGCGAGCGCGCGCGGGCCAGGCGCAGAGCTTGCTCTGAGCGAGGCGGCCGGACGGCGTCCGTGGCTGCGGACGGCGGCGCAACCGACGCCGGGGGGGTAGGCTCGCTCATGCAGTGAGCGAGCCTAGCGATCGAGATCGTCAGAGGGTACCCGCGGCGCAATGGCGCAACTGGGCCGGAGATCAGCGCTGCCGCCCCGCCGCGATCGAGCATCCCGCCTGGATCGCCGACGTCGCGGCCGCGCTCGAGCGGGCCGCCGCGCGCGGCGAGCGGGTTCGGGTCGCCGGATCGGGGCACTCCTTCAGCGACCTCGTACTCACCGACGGGCGCCTACTGAGCCTCGAGCGGATGACGCGCGTGATCGACATCGACCGCGACGCGCAGTTGGTGCGCGTGCAAGCCGGCATCACGATCGCTCAGCTGAGCGCGCGCCTGGCCGAGCACGGCCTCGCGCTCGAGAACCTCGGCGACATCGACGTCCAGAGCATCGCCGGCGCGATTTCCACCGCTACCCATGGAACCGGCGCGCGACTGGGAAACATCCCCTCCCAGGTCACCGCCCTCACACTCGTGCTCGCCGACGGCTCCACGCTCGAGTGCTCCGCCGAGCGCGAGCCCGAGGTCTTCCGCGCAGCGCGCGTCGGACTCGGCGCGCTCGGCGTGCTCGCCGAGGTCACGCTGCGCTGCGTTCCCGCCTTCCGTCTGCGCGGCGTCGACCGGCCGGCGCCGCTGCAAGAGACGCTCGAGCGCTTCGACGAGCTCTCGCTCGCCAACGATCACTTCGAGTTCTACGTCTTCCCCCACGCCGACGTCGCGCTGACGCGCACCAACAACCGCACCGAGGAGCCCGCCCGGCCGCGCAGTCGCGCCGCGGCGTACGCCAACGACATCCTGCTTACCAACTACACCTTCGAGCTCTGCTGCCGCCTCGGCCGGCGGCTGCCCGCCCAGATCCCGCGCATTAACCGCCTCGTCACCCGCCTCGCGGGCTCGAGCCGACGCTTGGATCGCTCCGACCGCATCTTCGCCAGCCCGCGCCTGGTGCGCTTCACCGAGATGGAGTACGCGCTGCCGCGCGAGCGCACCGTCGAGGCCGTCCGCCGCGTACTCGAGCTCGTGGCGGCTCGAGCACGCGCGGGTGGACATCGCAACGGTTTCGCGGTCCCGTTCCCGATCGAGGTCCGCACCGTCGCTCCCGACGACGCCCTAATCAGTACCGCCGCCGGACGCGAGAGCGGCTTCATCGCTGTGCACATGTACCGCGGGATGCCGTGGGAGCCGTACTTCCGCGCCGTCGAGGCGATCATGGACGAGCTCGACGGCCGCCCGCACTGGGGCAAGCGCCACTTCCAGACCGCCGCCACGCTGCGACCCCGATACCCCGACTGGGACCGCTTCCAGGCGATCCGCCGGCGGCTCGATCCGGACGGGCGCTTCGCCAACGCCTACGTCGAGCGGGTATTGGGGCCGATCGGCGCCCCGGAATCGGCGAACGGCGCAGCGATGCGCGAGCCCGGCCAGGAGGAGCGATGAGTGGCGCCCCCGCGCTCGAGCGTCTCGAACGAGCCACCGCCGAGCTCGAGCCGCCCTTCGCGGTCGTCGACCTCGACGCCTTCTGGGCCAACGCGGCCGACATGGAACGCCGCGCCGCGCCAAAGCCGATCCGCCTCGCGAGCAAGTCCGTGCGCTGCCGCGCGCTGCAAAACGCGTCCTCGCGCGTCCTGGCTTCCGGGGCACGCTCGCCTACACACTGCCCGAGGCCCTGTGGCTCGCCGAGCGGGGCGCCAGCGACATCCTCGTCGCCTACCCCACCGCCGACCGCCGCGCGCTGGCGGCACTCGTTGGGCTGACCACGGAGCGTCCCGAGAGTCGCGTCGCCGTGATGGTCGACTGTCGCGCGCAGCTCGACCTGATCGACGCCGCCGTGGAGGGTGCGCGGCTCGCCGCCGAGGCCGCTCCGGTGCGCGTCTGCCTCGAGCTCGACGCCGGCCTCTGGGTGTTGGGCGGTCGCGTTCGCATCGGCGCCAAACGCTCGCCGGTTCATACCCCCGAGCAGGCCGCCGCGCTCGCGCGCGAGATCCTGCTGCGCCCACATTTGCGACTCGTCGGAATGATGGCCTACGAGGCTCAGATCGCGGGCCTTGGCGATGCGCCGCCGGGCAATCGCGCGCGTGCCTTCGCGATCCGACTGCTGCAGGCCACCTCCGCGCGCGAGCTCGCGACGCGACGCGCCGCCGCCGTCGCGGCCGTCCGGGCGCTCGCGCCGCTGGAGCTCGTCAACGGCGGTGGCACCGGCAGCCTGCATCTGACCGCGCGCGAGAGCGCCGTCAGCGAGATCGCCGCCGGCTCCGGCCTCTACGGACCGACGCTGTTTGACGCCTACCGCGCCTTCCGGCCCCGCGCGGCGGCGCTGTTCGCGCTGCCCGTCGTGCGCCGCCCCGGCCCCCGTGTCGCGACCGCGCTCGGCGGGGGCTACTTGGCCTCCGGGCCGGCCGATCGAGCGCGTCTGCCTCGCCCCTATCTACCCGCCGGGTTGCGCCTGGACCGCCAGGAGGGCGCCGGCGAGGTCCAGACGCCGCTGCTCGGAGAGCCCGCGGAGACACTCGCGGTCGGCGATCGCGTGTGGCTGCGTCACGCCAAGGCCGGCGAGCTCTGCGAGCGCTTTCGCAGCCTGCACCTAGTCGAAGGGGAGCGCGTCGTCGAGGAGGTGCCCACCTACCGGGGCGAGGGCCAGTGCTTCCTGTGAGACCGCCTACACCAACTCGGCCAGCCGCTCCCCGGCGCGGCGCAGGCCCCGCGTGTCGTGTGCGCGCAGGATGACCTGCAGATCGAGTATCCGCGCGTCGAATGCACTCAGCGCGTTCTCGCCCGTCACCGCGTAGGCCGGTACCCCGGCTTGGCGGGCACGGGTCGCGATCTCGAAGACGACGCTGCCCAGCAGTGTCTCCTCGCTCAGCCGCTGCGCACCCACCACCAGGGCCCGTGCGGCGCGCATCCGCACATCGAAGTTGGCCCCATCGAGACGCTCCCTGATCGCCGCCTGGTCGTGAGCGTCGTCCTGCTCAAACGGACACAGGTCGACCGCGAGCGTCGCGTCGCGTGCCCGCAGACCGCGCGCTATCGCGGCCCCCGCGCGCTGCGCTGTGAGCCCCTCCGCAAAGGGCTCCGGAGCGACGAGGACGGTTCGCGAGAGCACAGTCGGGCATCCTTACAGGCATGGCCGCCGAGAAGGAGCACGCAATCGTCGAGGTCGCCGGTCGCGAGCTGCGGGTCTCGAGCCCCGGCAAGCTGTTCTTCCCCGAGCGGGGCCTGACGAAGCTCGACCTCGTCGAGTACTACGTCGATTGCCACGAGGCCGTCGTGCGCGGCCTCGCTGAGCGACCCACCGTCATGAAGCGCTGGGTCGATGGCGTGCAGGGCAAGCCCTTCTTCCAAAAGCGCGTCCCCGACTCGGCACCGGAGTGGTTGCAGACCGCGACCGTTACCTTCCCCAGCGGCCGCCACGCGCGCGAGCTCGTCGTCAACGATGCTGCGCACCTCGTCTGGGGTGTGAACCTCGGCGTGATCGACTGGAACCCGTGGCCCGTCCGCCGCGCCGATCTCGACCATCCCGACGAGCTGCGCGTCGACCTCGACCCCGAGCCCGAAATCCCCTTCGAGGAGGTCCGCCAGGTAGCCCTCGGCGTGCGCGAGGTGCTCGAGGAGCATGGGCTGCGCGGCTTTCCCAAGACCTCCGGCTCACGCGGCATCCACATCTTCGTGCGCATCCACCCGACACTCGGCTTCCACGAGGTGCGGCGCGCCGCGCTCGCGCTCGCGCGGGAGGTCGAGCGGCGCATGCCCGGGAGGGCGACCACCCGCTGGTGGAAGGAGCAGCGCGAGGGCGTCTTCATCGATTACAACCAGAACGCCCGCGATCGCACCGTCGCATCCGCTTACTCCGTCCGTGCCGTCCCCGACGCGCGGGTCTCCTGCGCCCTGGAATGGGAGGAGGTTCCCGACGTCGACCCGGCCGAGCTGCGCCTGGACACCGTGCCCGCGCGGCTGCGCGAGCGTGGCGACCCCGCCGCCGAGATAGACGACCACGCGGGCTCGCTCGAAGCACTGCTCGAGCTCGCCGCGCGCGACGAACGCGACGGCCTCGGCGACGCTCCGTGGCCGCCCCACTTCAAGAAGCAGAGCGGCGAGCCGCGACGTGTGCAGCCCAGCCGTGCCAAGCCCGCCGCGAGCACGGGAGAGTAGCCAGATGGGTTTGCCGCTTACACCACCGCTGAAGCCCCAGCTCGCGCTCGCCCGCAGGGAGCTGCCCAGCGGCGAGGAGTACCTCTACGAGATCAAGCTCGATGGCTTTCGCTGCCTCGCCTTCGTCGACGGCGAGGAGCTCTTCCTGCAGTCGCGCAACGGCCGGCCCCTCGGCCGCTACTTCCCCGAGCTGCAGTTCCCCGCAGGGCGCTACGTGCTGGACGGAGAGATCGTCCTCCGCGGCGCGGACGGTCGTGAGGACTTCGACGCGCTCGGGCAGCGGATTCACCCAGCCGACTCGCGCATCCAGCGCCTCGCCGCCGAGACCCCCGCGGTATACGTCGCCTTCGACCTGCTCGCGCGCGAGGACAACGTCCTGCTCGAGCTCCCCTTCGGCGAGCGCCGCGACGCGCTAGAGACACTCCTGGGCGAGGCGCGGTTCGAGCACGCGCCCGTCGAGCTGATGCCGACCGCCGCCACCGCCGCGGAGGCCGAGCGGTGGCTGCGTGACGCCGAGGGCGCGATGGCCAAGGAGCGCAGCGCCCCCTACACGCCGGGGCAGCGGCACGGGACGTTCAAGGTCAAGCGCATCCGCACGATCGACGCCGTCGTCGTCGGCTGGCGACCCGGCAAGGAGGCCGACACCGTCGGCGCGCTGATTCTCGGGCTCTACGACGGGGAGCAGCTACGGGTCGTCGGGCACTGCTCGGGGCTCACAGCCGCCGAGAAGCGCCGGCTGGTGGGCTTCCTGGCGCCCTACGAGACCGGCGAGCGTGGCTCCGCGGACCCCAGCCGCTGGAGTGCAGGGCGCGACCTGGAGTGGGTCGCTCTGCGGCCCGAGCTCGTGATCGAGATCGACTTCGACCACGTCTCCGCGGGGCGTATCCGCCACGGCGCCAAGCTGCGCCGCTGGCGCGAGGACAAGGATCCCCGGCAGTGCACCTTCGACGAGCTCTACGGATGAGCCGCCGTCCTCTAGCCTTCAGGACAGGATATGGCCAGCGGTAGCGCCACAACTCTCGGTGAGGAGGAGTACCTGCAGATCCTCTTCTGGCTACAGGAGGCCGGTCTCGCGATGACCGGCGCCAACGTCGCGCGCGCGATGCAGCTCTCCGCTCCCACCGTCCACGAGATGATCGGGCGCCTGGAACGCGACGGCTACATCACTCGTGCCCAGAACCGCGCGATCTCGTTCACCGCCGACGGCGCCCAGGAGGCCGAGACGATCGTGCGCCGCCACCGTCTGATCGAGCGCTTCCTCACCGACGTCCTGCAGATCCCGTGGGACGAAGTCCACGAGGAGGCCGAGCGCCTGGAGCACGCGATGTCGCCGGTACTCGAAGCACGCATGCTCGCCGCGATCGGAGACGCCAAGACCTGTCCCCACGGCCACCCGATCGTCGCCGGCGCCCGCGAGACCGGGGTGCCGCTCGCGGATGTCGAGGTCGGCGCCGCGGTGCGCGTGCTGCGCTTCGAGAACGAGGCCGAGGACTTGCTGCGCTACCTCAAGGAGTCCGGACTCGAGCCCGGCCTGCGCGGGACGCTCGCCGCGCGCGACGCTCGCGAGGTCGTCGTCACGACTGCGGACGGGCGCAGCTGCGCGGTTACCCCCAGCGTCGCCGAGACCGTTTCCGTGGTCGCCGACCCCTCGCCGCCGGCACGCACGGCGCTGCCGGAGCAGCTCGTATTGGGCCAGCAGCGCTACGGCCGCTGACGCTGACGAGCGAGAGCCGGCGCATCTCCGCGTCCTCACTCGCTCGAGTGCAGAGCACACTTCGCTCGCTGCGTCCTTGATCTGCTTGGCTCTCGCTCGTCAGACCTCTGGAGCGCGGACCGGCGTCGTCTGGTCTTTGCCGGCTACGCCGGGGCACCCTGCAGCGAGCGTAGGGCGGCGGCGAGGCGCGCGACGCCCTCTTCGATCTGCTCGGGCGTGACGCCCGAGTAGGCCAGGCGCAGCGTGTTCTCGCCGCCCTCCATTAGGAAGTCGGTGCCCTTCACGAACGCCACTGCGCGCTCGGCGGCCGCCTGTTGCAGAGTCTGCACGTCGGTGCCCTCGGGCAGCGTGACCCACATGAAGTAGCCGCCCTCCGGCGTCACGAACTCGGCCTCCGGCAGCTCGCGGCGCAGTGCGGTCTCGAGTGTGCGTGCGCGCTTGGCGAGAGCGGTGCGGACCGTCTCGATCGAGCGCTCGATCGCGCCGGACGCGCAGAACTCGTACACGATCGACTGGGCGACCATGTTGGGGGAGATGTACGTGTTTGTCGCACGGCGCACGATCGCCGCGATCAACTGCGGCGGTCCCACCAGATAGCCGACGCGGATGCCCGGACACACGGTCTTCGAGAACGACGACGCGTACACCACGCGCTCGGGGTCCATCGAGAGCATCGTCGGCAGCGTCTCCCCATTGAAGCGCAGCGCCACATACGGATCGTCCTCGAAGATGAGGAAGTCGTGCTCGGCCGCTAGCGCCAGCAGCGCCGCGCGCTTGTCGGGGGAGAGCGTGTAGCCGGCGGGGTTCTGGAAGTTCGGGATGATGTGCGCCAGCTTCGGGCTCAGCTTGCCGCTCGCCCCGTCCGCGCGCGGACTCGCCAGCAGCTCGGCGAGCGCATCGGTGTCGATGCCGTCGGGCAGCAGCTCCACCTGATGGACCTGTGCGCCGCGCTCACGCAGCGAGAGCAGCGTGCGATCGTAGGTCGGGCGCTCCACGATCACGTCGTCTCCCGCGCGGACCAGCTCCTCGAAGAGGAACGCGTCGGCCTGCATCGAGCCGTTGGTCACCAGCACCTGCTCGACCGGCACCGAGTGTTGCTCGGCGATCCACGCGCGCAGGCGCGGGTAGCCGACCGCGGTTCCATACGCCGTCGTTCCGGCCGGATCGTGCTCGAAAGCTCGCGCTGACGCCTCGCGCAGGCCCTCCACGTCGACGATGTCAAGCGAAGGCGCCCCGCGGGCGAAGGAGATTGTCGAGTCCGCCATCCCGCGAAGCTTAGCTGGCGGCCGTGCGCCGCAGCAGCGACTCAGGAGTCGTCGAACGTCAGCAGGAGGCGCCCGCTGGCGACCTCACGGACGCTGAAGCCGCTCTCGCCCGCGCGACGCAGCTCTCGCACCAGCGCGATGGGGCCGCTGAGATGCACGTCCACCACCGCGTGGCTGGCCTCGAACCGCCGAACCGACGCCTCGCTCACGCCCGGCAGCGCCGCGAGGCTGCGCTCGAAGGCGCCCAGCGACGCGATGTCGTAGAACGGACCCACCCCGAGCTCGACCCGCCCCTCGAACAGCGCGTTCTCCCGTGCTTCGGCCGCGGTGACCTCCGGTGCCGGTGGGGGCGTCGGCGTGGGCGCCGGGGCCATCGCGAGGCCCGATACGGTCGGGGACGGCGTAGCAAAGCCGGGCGAGGCAGATGCGGAGGCAGGCGCGGAAGAGAGGCCCGTCATCACGCGCCCGAGGAGCGCGTCGTACTCGGCCGCCAGCTCTCTGCCAAAACGCTCCAGTCGATCGCGGAAGCGCCGCAGCTCCGCGAGGCTCGCCAGCTGCGCGTCGCTTGGCCGCACACGTTCCGGTGTCTCAGCGGGCTCGGCCGGGCTCGGCGGCTCGACCGCCTCGTCGACCAGACGGCCGCTTGGCTGGGGGTACGCGGGCACCGATGCAGGCTTCGCGGTGCTCGTGGGCGCGCTGCTCGCGGGGGGGGCCTCGCTCGAAGGCGGGGCGCTCGCTGCGGCAGTCGTGCTCGCTGGGGCGGCCGTGCTCGCTGGGGCGGCCGCGCCCGCTGGGGTGGACGCGGCGGCCGCGCCCGCTGGGGGGGACGCACTCACTGGAGCGGCCGCGCCCGCTGGGGGCGCCTCGCTCGCCGCGCCGCGTCGGCCGATCGAGCTCACCTCGCGCTGCAGCTCCCCCAACTTGCGCTCGAGCTCGGCGAGCGAGACGGTCAGATCTCCCGACTGCTGAGCCATCTCCGGCGAGAGGCCACTCGAAGCGCTGGATTTGCTGGCGAAGGTGTCGGTCATCGAGGTGAGCAGGACGAGCTTGGCACTCAATCCTACTCTCGGCCCGATTCGGCGGAACCCGACTTCTGGGCAATCGCTTGCGCGCGGCGGCGCGTGAGAACTAGCCGCGTAGGATCTCGACGGCGAGCTCGGCGACCTCGGTGGGAGTGCGACCCACGCGCACGCCCCGCGCCTCCAGCGCCTGCGCCTTCGCGGCGGCGGTGCCCGAGCTGCCCGAGACGATCGCGCCCGCGTGGCCCATCTGCTTACCGGCCGGCGCGGTGAAGCCCGCGATGTAGGCGAGCACCGGCTTGGTGACGTGCTCGGCGATGTAGTCCGCGGCTTCCTCCTCGGCCGATCCGCCGATCTCACCGGAGAGCACGATCAACTCCGTCTGCGGGTCCGCCTCGAACAGCGCGATGATGTCCACGAAGGACGAGCCCGGCACCGGATCGCCGCCGATCCCCACGATCGAGCTGTTGCCGAAGCCGGCCTGCGCGATCTCGTTGCCGATCTGGTAGGTCAGCGTGCCCGAGCGCGAGACCACGCCGACGTTGCCCTCCTTGAAGAACGACGCCGGGATGATGCCGACGTTGGCCTTGCCGGGGGAGAGGATCCCTGGGCAGTTCGGGCCGATCAGGCGCGTGTTCGGGAAGTCCCGCTTGAGCGTGTTGTAAACACGCAGCTCGTCGTGCGCGGGGATGCCCTCGGTGATCGCGATCACCAGCGCGACTCCCGCCGCGGCGGCCTCGAGGATCGCGTCCGCCGCGAAGCGCGGCGGCACGAAGATCATCGCCGTGTTCGGCTGCGTCTCGCGCGCCGCGTCGGCCCAGCTATCGAAGACCGGGATGCCCTCGACGTCCTGCCCGCCCTTGCCGGGCGTGACACCGCTGACGACGTTCGTGCCGTAGCGCCGGTTGTTGAGCGTGTGGAAGGAGCCCTCGCGGCCGGTGATGCCCGCGACCGCCAGGCGCGTGTCCTTGTCGATCAGCACGGACATCAGGCTGCGGACCCCTTGGCCAGTGCGACGACCTTCTCGGCGGCCTCGTTCATGGTCTTCGCCGCGTGGACGTTCGGCAGCGCCGCCTGCTCGAGCAGCTCGCGGCCCGCGACGTCGTTGGTTCCGTCCAGGCGCACGACAAACGGCACCGATGGCTTCAGATCTTCGAACGCAGCGATTAGGCCTTTGGCGACCTCGTCGCAGCGCGTGATCCCGCCGAAGATATTGAACAGCACCGCCTTGACCGACGGGTTGGAGAGGATCAGCTCGACCGCCTGCTTGACCTTCGCCGCATCCGAGCCGCCGCCCGCGTCGAGGAAGTTGGCGGGGTGCCCGCCGGCCTGCGCGACGACGTCGAGGGTCGACATTACGAGACCCGCACCGTTGCCGAGGATGCCGATGTCGCCGTCGAGAGCGACGTACTGCACGCCCTGCTCCTTGGCGCGGCGCTCGATCGGATCTTCGTTCTCCGCGTCGGAGAGACCCTGGTTCTCGGGGTGGCGGTAGAGCGCGTTGCCATCGAGGGAGACCTTCGCGTCGAGCGCCTTGACCGTCCGGTCCGGCGTCACGATCAGCGGGTTGATCTCCGCGAGCGTCGCGTCCTCCTCGATCCATACCTGGTATAGCGCCACCAGGGCATCCGCGACGCCCTCGATCACATCCGCATCGGCGTTGCCGTCCTTGGCGATCTGCAGCGCCTCCTCGCGTGAGAGCCCCTGCAGGGAGTCGACGTGATGGCGCACCAGCTTCTCCGGCGTCCGCTCCGCGACCTCTTCGATGTCCACGCCGCCCTCGGTGCTGAACATCACGAGCGGCTGCTTGGCCGCGCGGTCGAGGAGCACCGAGGCGTAGTACTCGGTCGCGATGTCGCTGGCGTGCTCGATCCACAGCTTGCGCACGGTGTGGCCGTGGATGTCCATGCCGAGAATGTTCGTGGCGTGCTCGCGCGCCTGCGCCTCGTCGGCCGCGAGCTTCACGCCGCCCGCCTTGCCGCGCCCGCCGATCAGCACCTGTGCCTTGACGACCACTGGGTAGCCGACCTCGTTCGCCGCGGTCACGGCGTCCGCGACGGTCGCGACGGCGTGGCCGTCGGAGACCTTCAGCCCATGGCGGGCGAAGAGTTGCTTGCCCTGGTACTCCAAGAGGTCCATAGCGGCGCGGGATGCTACTGGACAGGCGAGGGGCCCGGCTTGTCGGCCCACAGGCCGACCGCGCCACCCTCTTGGCGAAGAAGGGTGCGGCGCGCGGCGATCCCGGCCGTCGGAGGGGGGAGAGCGCGTGTCGGTCGCCCGGCAGGGCATAATGCCGACCCGATGCCCATCCCCAAGAACGTCACCTTCGTCACATTCGACGTATACGGAACCCTGATCGACTGGGAGACCGGCATCTACGAGGCGTTCGCCAAAGAGGCCGAGCGCGACGGGATCTCGCTCGATCGAGCCGAGCTGATCGCCCTCTTCCACGAGGTCTCCCGCGAGATCGAGGCCGGCTCCTACGAGCTCTACGCGGAGGTGCTCAGGCGCACCGCGCTGGAGATCGCAAAACGGATGGAGTGGCCGCTGGAAACGTCGCGCTCCGGCTTCCTGCCCGACTCGGTTCAACGCTGGAAGCCCTTCAAGGAGAGCAACATCCAGTTGCAGAAGCTCGCCAAGAAGTACAAACTCGGGCTGCTCTCCAACATCGACGACAAGCTGCTCGGGCAGACCCGCCGGCACATTCCCACCGACTTCGACCTCGTCGTCACCGCGCAGCAGGTGCGCTCCTACAAGCCCGAACCGGCGCACTTCACCGAGTGCGCCCGGCGTGTTGGCGGCAAGAAAGGCTGGGTGCACGTGGCCTCCAGCCACTACCACGATGTCGAGCCCTGTCTCAAGCAACGCGTGCCGGTGATCTGGGTCAACCGCACCAAAGCAACACTCGATCCCTCGCAGAAGAAGCCGACCGCCGAAGTCCCCAACCTGCGCGAGGCCGCCAAGCTCCTGGGGATAGCGTGAGCCGCATCCCACTAGCGGCGCTGCTCGGTCGCTAGCTGCCTCTTGGGCCGGCGTGCGCGCGATCGCCCTGCACTCCGACGTGCTCGTCGCTACTAGCGCGATCTGGCAGACCAATTGCGTGGTGGTCCGCAATGGCGAGGAGGCCTTCGTGATCGACTCGCCGATTCTGCCCGACGAGCTCGAAGCGCTCACCGCCCTCGTCGCACAGGCGCGGTTCGCGTCGCCCAACGGGTTGCTGGCGACCCACGGCGACTGGGATCATCTCCTCGGCCGGCTGGCCTTCCCGGAGCTCGCGCTGGGCTGCGCCGAGTCGACCCTCGCGCGGCTGCGCTCCGCGCCGGGCGAGGCGCAGCGCGAGCTGCGCGCGTTCGACGACGGTCTACTGATCGGGCGTCCGCGACCGCTCTCACTGGGTGCCGTCCAGGAGCTGCCTGTGCCCGGACGCTGCGCGATCGGTGAGTCGGAGCTCGAGCTGCATCCCGCCGCGGGTCACACCGCCGATGGCATGGCGATCTGGATCCCGTGGGCCGCGACGCTGGTGGTCGGCGACTACCTCTCGCCAGTAGAGATCCCCGCGCTCGCCGACCACGACGGCGAGCGCGACACCTACCTGGAGACGCTCGAGCGTCTGCGCGCCCTGATGCCCGTCGCAAGCCACGTCGTGCCCGGGCATGGGCCCGTGATCGACGGCGCGCGGGCACTCGCGCTACTGGAGGAGGACGTCGCGTACCTGTTGGCCCTCGGCAGCGTGGGCGCTCGGGCCGAGCTGCCGGCTGGCCGGCGCTCGCCCGCGCAGGCGCGGATGCACGAGCGCAACCTCGCGCGGCTGGCGAGCTAAGGCGGCCTGCTACTAACGAACCGAGGGCGGGTCTCCTCAGCCGTAGTAGCGCGAGACGACCAGGAGCTGGCTGAAGAGGTCGTGCGCCAGCACGAGCATCACGAGCAGGGCACCCACGACGGGCCCCCAGCGGCGGCCGGCGCCGCGCGCCGCGAGCGCCAATGCGACGCCGGCGAAGGCGAGCAGGGGCAAGAGGTAGCGAAGCTGCATGTAGGAGCCCGGCAGGCCTTCCTTGTACTGCGCCGCCGCAACCCCGGTGAGGACTCCCAGAGCCATGATCGCGTAGATCGCGAGCTCGGCCCGCCGTCTTGCAAGCGCGCTCCGGCACGACACGATCTCCTTGATCGCGAGCACCGCGATCAACGCCGCCGGAAAGAGCGCCGCTTTGACGACCCAAGGAGGAAAGGACGTGTCGAGCCAGCCGTATTTGCCGACCAGTTGTTCGAACCAGAGCGAGGCTCCCAGGACGCCGTGCAGCGTCGGATGCATGCCCGGCAGGCGCGGCAAGTAGAGCTGCCAGGTGTAGCCGAGTAGGCCCGTAAGCGAGCGATGGTGAACGCCGCGGCCGACGGCTCCACCGATCAGACCAACCGAGAGGCCTCCCGAGCGCAACCCCAGCAGCGCGTAGAGGCCCAGCGGGCTCACCGCGAGCGCGAGCCCGGGAGCGGCGGCCCGGTAGGCCCTCGCTCCGGAGCTGCGCGCCTCCCGCACGGCCAGCACGAGCAACCCCAGTAGCGCGCCCGGCATCAGCCCGAGAAACGTGATCTTCGTCATGCAGCCGCAGGTGATCAGCGCACCCGCGGCGATTGCCAGCGGGCGCGTCAATCCACGTCGAAAGGCGCGCGCGAGGCAGTAGAAGAGTGCCGTCGGAGATCGCGAAGAGCAGCACGTCGGGGTTCACCGCCCCGGCCATCATCGCCGGCAGCGGGGCGAGGGCCACGCCGAGCCCTCCCACCGTCCACGCCCAACGCCACCGCGGCAGCGCCTCGCGCAGGAACATGAACGCAAAGAGCGCCGTGACGCCCCCAATCAGCGCCGAGAGCAGCCGCATCAAGGCGAGGCGATCGAGCACGGTTCCATCCGATCCCAGTAGGTAAGGGACGGTCGCGAGGGCGTAATACAACGGCGGCTGGGAGGCCGCCACGCCGGCGTCGCCCGGCTCGCTGCGCGAGAGATCGAATGCCAGTCCCCCTTCCAGGGTCTGCTGCTGCGCGAGCGTGGAGATCGTGCGGTTTTCCTGCGAGAACCTGACCTCTGACTGGAGCAGGTCGTTCAGGACGATCGCCTCGGCCGGAGGAAGCAGTTCTCCAGCCGAGCTCGGCAGGTGTCCGGTCTCGGCGAGATGCTGAACGTAGGCGAAGTGTGACGGCTCGTCGGGCATCTGAAACGGCGGTATCAGAATCGACCAGCAGACGCCGTTGACGATCGCGATCAGCGCGCACATCCAGGCCGCGCGTGGAAGACGGCGCAGCCTCCCGAGCATGGGCAGCCGCATGGGCGTCCGCCGGCCGGCTGTCCCGTCGCTGTGATACCGGCCGCTGGGTGCGGCGCGGGCGTCGCCGACCTCGCGATCGGCGACGAGCGGCTGTCCGCTGGCGCTTGCGCGAGTCACACGGCTCGCCGCGGAGGAGTCGGGAGGATCCTGGCGACTCATGACAGCTCCCGGGTGGCCGTCCACAGCGAAAGTGCAACGAGCAGAGCTGCCAGCGCGAGCACGGCAAACACGTTCCAGGGGCCGCTGGCGGCCCGGCCGATGCTGAACCTCCAGGCCGTTGCCGTCGCCATCGACCACCACGACGCACCGCCCGGGCGCAGATATTCAATGTGCATGCGACCGGTCAGAGGTCTGCCTTCAGAGGTCGCCGCCCGAGCGTGTCCGGTGGGAACGCCCAGCATTTCGACTGGGCCGTTGAGCTGGCGAAGCTGAAAGCAGATACGCACTGGTGTGAAGGTTCGGGCCACCGGTTTCACTGGCACCGTCACTGAGGCCCCGTCCCAGCCGGCCGCATGAGCTCCCCGTGTGATGACTCGCGGTCCCGAAAGGATCTGCAGCGTGACCCTTGGCCCGAGCGCGGCAGTGATGCCGAGGCGGATCGCGGAGGTGTCGCGCGGCAATGATTCACCTCCTTGACAGGCACTGCCGGCGCGCTCGGTCGATCCCAATGGATGGTGAGTCTGGGGTAGGTTCTGTCTGGCGACCGTCAGCGGTGCGTGCGCGAGTGCTGCCACCATGGCCACCGCGATCGCGAGCAGGCTGGCCGCGAGCGCCACTGCGATGCGCACTACCGCCGCCGCAACCCAAGGATGCTGAGTAGGAACGAGCTGAAGATGATCTGGATGCCCAGCACCAGCAGAGTCGCCGCCACGAGTGCCAGTCGCTCGTCGGCGAGGCTGCCGAGGCCGCGCTCGATCCAGTCGACCACCACCGCCACGATCATGCCCAGCCCGACGATCGCGACCGCGCCGCCAAGCGCCAGGCCATGCTCTAGTCGGTAGCGCTTCGACATTCGGTCGAACCACGGATCGTGCTCGCCCATCAGGTAGGTGGCGTAGGCGAGAGCGCAGAGGCCCAGACTCACGACCTGTAGGCCGACGATCAGCAGCAGCGAGCCGCCGATCAACGTGTGCACTTCCCAGCGACGGCCAAGCACGTCGATGTGAGCCAGGACCATCAGGCTGATCAGCGCTCCCAGTGCCGTCATCGCGCAACCGGGAACGATGAACAGGTGGCGGGGCGAGTGCAGGATCAAGAAGCGCAGGTGCCGCCAGCCATCGCGGAAGCTAGAGAGCTTGGACTCGCCGCCACGCGGGTGATACTCGATCGGGAACTGCCGGATATCGAGCTTCGCCTTTGCTGCGCGGACGACCATCTCGGAGGCGAACTCCATGCCCGTGGCGTGAAGATCCAGCAGGGGAAGGCGGTCGCGGCGCAACGCGCGCATGCCGCAGTGAGCATCGCTCACACCGGTGTGGAACAAGAGATTCAGGAAGCGCGAGAGCAGCGGGTTGCCGATATAGCGGTGATGCCAAGGCATCGCGCCCGGATGGATATTCTGCATGCGATCGCCGATGACTAGATCGGCGCCGACCTCGAGCTCCGCGAGAAATCGGGGAATCTCGTTGAAGTCGTAAGTGAGATCCGCGTCCGCCATCACGATGTATTCGCCGCGCGCTGCTGCGAAGCCCGCGAGATAGGCGCTTCCGTAACCGCGTATCGGCTCGTGAATCACGTGTGCTCCTGCGGCCTCGGCCAGCTCGGCACTTCCGTCTCCTGAGCCGTTGTCTGCGACGATCACCTCGCCAGAGATACCCGCGAGCGCGATTGCCTCCAGTGCGCTGCTAACGCACTGCTCGATGTTGCCGGCCTCGTCGAGGCAGGGGATGACGACCGATACCTGGCAGAGAGGCTCGCTCTGGTCTATGACGACAATCGGGTTTTCGACACTTGTGCTCATCTGGCATCGTCAATCCACTTCGCGTCGGCGAATTGTCCAAGCTGTCTTCAGACACAACTATCGACACTCTCGCCGATCGATTGGGTGTCGTCAAGCCAAAGGCGTACTCGAGGCTGTGCGGAAGGTAGTGACCCGCTTCCCCGCGTGAGGAACCCCTGCAAACTATGGGTTTCGCGAACTGAACTGGCCGTCTCCGATGGTGGCTGGCCTAGAAACATTATAAATCGGAGATGCCAGCTCAACCGTAAAAGCGTGAGATCTCAAGTAGTTGACTGAAGACATCGTGGGCTATGAACAGAACCACGATCGACGCACCGACCACCGGACCCCAACGCCGTCCAGCCCCTCTCGCCGCGACGGCGAGCGCCGCGCCATAGAGGGCCAGCACGGGGAGCAGGTAGCGCGGCTGGGCATAGCTGCCGGTGGCGAGTGGAAATTCCAGGTAGTCACTGGCGCCAACGAGGGTCGCTAGCCCAGCGAGCATGACCCCGTAGACGCCGAGCTCCACGAAACGAAGCCGCAACGAAGCTCGATTTGCGACAAGCCCGCTCGCGAAGAGGATCGCGAGCAGGGCGATCGGGACGAGCGCGACTTTATAAACCCACCCCGGGAAGACCGTATCGACCCACCCGTAGAGCCCGACGAAGCCATTGATCCAAAACTGCAAGGTCGTCAAGATCCCCGGAAAGTAGCTATGCATACCGGGGAGGCGGGGCAGGTAAAACTGCCAGATATAGCTGAGCTCGTTCAGGAGTGAGCCTTTCCCCGTGGTTGAGGAGACTCCGGTTGACAGGGTGCCGTAAGCACTGCGGCCTGTCAGGAGATTGATACCGACGTACAGGAGCGCCGGCGCCGCGGCAGCTGCGAGCGCGAGCGCAAGCGAGCGGTAGGCCGCTCGCCTCGAGGTCCGGCGAGCACGCACGGTGAGCACGAGCAATCCGAGTATCGCTCCAGGGAGAAGGCCGAGGAAATTCAGCTTAGTAAGCAAGCCCGCGCCGATCACCAAGCCTGTCAGGAACCCAAGCTTGGGTGTCAGACCTTGGCGGAAGCCTCGCGCCAGGCAGTAGAAGAGCGCCGCCGACACCGCGTACAACAGCACATCGGAGTTGACCGCACCCGTCATCAGCCCAAGCAGCGGTGCGAATGCGACGCCGAGGCCGCCCACGGTCCACGCCCACGGCACGCCGGGAAGCGCTTCGCGTAGAAACAGGAATATAAAGATCACCGTGAGGCCGCCCAGCAGCGCGGAGAACAATCTCATCAACTCGAGACTGTCCAGCAGCGTACCTCCGGATCCCAGGTAGTACGGGACCGTCTCCAGCGCATAGTAGAGCGGCGGCTCGGATGCCGCCACGCCGGCGTTCGTGCTTTGCCGCGACAGCGGTAGGGCCAGATCGTGCTGTAGTTGACTCTGCTGTGCCGCTATGAAGATCGTATGGTTCTCGGGGCTGTAGCGGACCTGTCCCTGCTGCAGATCGCGCAGGGCGATTTCCTCGGCCGGAGAGAAACGTTCGAGGTTCGAGGTCGGTAGACGACCCGCTTCGGCCAACTCCTCGACATAGGCGAAATGGCTGGGTTCGTCGGGAGCTTGGAATGGCGGCGTGATCAGCGACCAGGACGCCGCGTTCAAACACGCGACCAGAGCGCAGGCCCATGCCGCCCTCGGGATCTTGCGCAAGATCGTCGAGATCCTCGTTGCGACCCTTCCTCTCGTGGAGGGCGCAAGAGAGCTCGGATCGTGTATCAGTCGCGACGCCGGATCGTGAGCCACAGCAGTCCACGTGCGATCGCTCATCGGAGCTCCTGGGTCAGAATCCACGAGCCAACCGCGATCGCGCCCGCCGCGAGTAGCACTATTGGAAGCACGATCCAGCTGCCGCTTGCGGCACGTCCTAGACCCATGTGTTCGATCACCGCGCCCGCGAGCGACCACCATGATCGGTGGGCAGACTGCAGATAGGCGATTCTCAACCTTCCCGGCAGGGGGCGCCCGTCGCTGGTGGCAGCGAGCGTCCGCTTAGTCGGTTCTCCGAACAGAGCGACGCTCCCGCTGAGAGCGCTGAGCTTGAAGCAGACGGTCACATGCGCGATGGTCCGGTCAAGCGGTCGCACCGGGACCGTCACCGCCGATCCGTACCAGGCCGTTCCCGCGGTTCCTTGCGTGATGAGACGTCCGTCATCGATTACCCCGACTGCTACCCGCGGCCCAGTAGTCGCATCGATCTGCAGTCGGATCGCGGATGTCCCCGCAGGCAATGTTTCCCCCCGCTGGCATGCCCCCACGTTTTCGTCGGCCGCGAGTAGGGGAGTGCTCGGCTGGACCCCGTTGGTGAAGGCGACTGTGGACGGCGAGTGCAGCAGCGCTACGAACACGGCGATCGCGATGAACGTCAATCCGGTTGCAAGCACGATCTTGATGCGCATGGTCTTCGCCTTCGTCGTTAAGCAGGCTGCGTCTGCCAGCGCGACGCGCGGCTAACGCCGGAATGAACGAGCGACACTTTCATGGATGCTCGAGCGAACGTCAACCGCGTGCGTGCGGGAGCCATCCTCGGAGTCTTCCGACCGACAGGAGGTGGGGTCGATCTTCCTGCAAATCTGCTCTTCGCGGCCGGTACGGCCGAGCTAGCCGAGGATCAGCCTCAGAAACATTTCGGACTAGAGATGTTTCGGACTGTCGGTCTCGACGGTCGTCTGCGCTATGAATCCGCGCTCTTGATCGTCGCGATCGGCGCGCCCGCCGCGATCGGCGCGCCCTCGACGATCGGCAGCTCCGCGATCACGCCCGCCTTGTGCGCGGTGATCTCGTTCTCCATCTTCATCGCCTCGATGATGCACAACAGCTGGCCCTCCTGCACAGTGTCGCCCTGCTTGACCAGCACCTTCCACATGTTGCCCTGCAGCGGCGAGGGGAGGGTGTCCGGACCGCCCGCCGCGGCCGACTTGCGCTCGCCGCGTCGCGGCTTGCTCGCCGTGGCGCCCCCGGCGCCATTGGTACCCGCCGGCGCGCCGCCGGCGAAGGGGGGGCCCGCGACCTTCACGTCAAAACGCCGACCGGAGACCTCGACGGTGTAGGACTGCTCGACGCGCTCCTGCTCGTCGGCTGCCGGGTCGACGGGTAGCGCGGGCTCGAACGCGAGTGTCTTCAGCCACTTGCGGTCCTCGAGCAGATCCCGGCAGGTCTCCCCGCGCGCCCACTGCTCGGTCGCCAGCAGCGCCTTGTGAAACGGGATCAGCGTCTTCAGGCCCTCGATCTCGTATTCATCGAGCGCGCGCAGCATGCGCCGCGTCGCCTGCGCGCGGTCGGCGTCCCACACGATCAGCTTCGCGACCATCGGGTCGTACATGGGGGAGACCTCGCCACCCGCACCGACGCCGGAGTCGACGCGCACGCCCGGTCCGCTCGGCTCGCTGTACGCGCCGATCTTGCCGGGTGCCGGCGCGAAGTTCTTGGAGGCATCCTCCGCGTTGATGCGGCACTCGATCGCGTGTCCCCGCAGGACGATGTCTTCCTGCTTGTAGGAGAGCTCCTCACCCGCCGCCGCGCGAATGCCCTCCTTGACGATGTCGATGCCCGTCGTCATCTCCGTCACGCAGTGCTCGACCTGCACCCGCGTGTTCATCTCCAGGAAGAAGTACTCCGGCTCGGCGCCCTCGCGCGCCGAGAAGAGGCCCTCGATCGTGCCTGCGCCCACGTAGTCGACCGCTTTGGCTGCCTCGACGCCGATCTGCCCGATGCGCTCGCGCATCGTCGGGTCGACGACCCACTCCGGCGCCGGGGACTCCTCGATCACCTTCTGATGACGGCGCTGGATCGAGCAGTCGCGCTCGCCCAGGTGGATCACGTTGCCGTGCGTGTCCGCCAGGATCTGCACCTCGACGTGGCGCGGGTCGTGCAAATAGCGCTCCAAATAGACCGTGGGATCTGAGAAAAACTTCTCCCCTTCGCGGCTGGAGCCCTCGAAAGCGCCCTCGAGCTCATCCTCAGTCAATGCCACGCGGAAGCCCTTGCCGCCGCCACCGCCCGCGGCCTTGACCGCGACGGGGAAGCCGATCTCGTCTCTGGCGACCTGCAGCGCCTCCTGCGGCGTGGCGACCGGCTTGGTTGTGCCCGGCACAATCGGCACGCCCGCCGCCTGCATCAGCTCGCGCGCGCGCGTCTTGGAGCCCATCGCCTCGATCGCGCTTGCCGGCGGCCCGATGAAGACGACGCCGGCGTCGGCGCACGCCTGCGCGAACGGTGCGTTCTCCGCCAGGAAGCCATATCCCGGATGGATCGCCTCTGCGCCCGCGCGGACCGCCGCGTCGAGGATCTTCTCGACGCTCAGGTAGTTCTCCGCCGCCGGTCCCTCGCCGAGGTTGTAGGCCTCGTCCGCCCGTGAAACGTGCAGCGCGTCGCGATCGTGCTCGGAGTAGACCGCCACCGAGGCGATCCCCAGCTCCTCCAGGGCGCGCACGATGCGGACGGCGATCTCGCCGCGGTTTGCCACCAGAACCTTCGTGAACATCGCGCGCCGCAGATTAGTGGTCCCCGCGCGCGCGTGCTCTGTGGGGCGCGCCCGAGTCCGCGGAGCCGGATTTCTGACGCTCGAGACGGTCAAAGGGACGCAGTGGAGGCCGGAGGGGCCATTTGACTCCTCCGGCCTCCTGCGCTATGGCAGGCAGCCCGCGCCCGGGATAAGCGCTCCACAAACCCCGGACGCGGGCATTACGGCATCGCCCTGGCGCGCTTTCGCGCTCGATGCCGGCCTGCCCGGGTGGACGGCCGCGAGGGCTGCCACACCAGTTGAGCTCAATGGCCTGAGCGGCCTAAAAACATTTTTCGGAAACATCTGTAGAATGCTGACCGATCTCCTTTCGTACCCGGCAATCGCTGGGTGTGTTAGGTGCCGGAGCGTCTGCCTCTGAAGTTGGAGCGGGCGCTTCGGCATTTCTCCCCCGCGACATCGTTCCAGGAGTCGGTCTGGTTCGGCAGTTGGAACATTGGGGACTATCCCACGCGGTGCTGCCCGCGTCAATGTGCGGGCGGACAGTTTTTCTACCCGCTCGTTGTGCGATCGCACAATTCGGGCGCGTTTACCGCTCAACCGCCATAAATCCGCGCGTGGAAAATCGTCGTTAAAAGATCGAAAAGTCGGAGACGTCGACGATCTCAGTCGCCGGTCGGCTCCACCATACCGGCGCCGACCGTCTCGTTCGTCGCCTCGTCGATCAAGATGAAACTGCCCGTGCGGCGATTGGCGACGTACGGATCGAAGGCCAGCGGCGCGCTGGTGCGCAGGCGGACCCTGCCGATGTCGTTGAGCTCCAGCTCCTCCGGTGCCGATGCCCGCTCGAGCGTGTGCACATCGATGCGATCCTCGAGCGCGTCGATGATCGCCGTCGCGCTGCGCGTGGTGTGCTTGATCACGTACTTGCCGCCCGCGCGCAGTGCGCGCTCGTTCAGCCAGCACACATCGGCGTGCAACTCGCGCGCCACCGTCGGCGGCTGCTCGGGGCGACAAATCAGCTCGCCACGCGATACATCCAGCTCGTCCTCCAGGCGCAGCGTGACCGACATCGGCGCGAGCGCCTCCTCGAGCTCGCCCTCGTAAGTGTCGATTGCCGCGATCCGCGTTCGCCGGCCGCTCGGCAGCGCCATGACCTCCTCGCCGACACGCAGCGAGCCGCTCGCCAGCTGCCCCGCGTAGCCGCGGTAGTCACTGCTGCCCGCCGTGCTCTTCGCCGGGCGGATCACCCACTGCACCGGAAAGCGCGCCGGCCGGTCGTGCGGATGGTCGTAGGCCACCTCCACCTCCTCCAGCAGATCCAGCAGCACCGGACCGTCGTACCAGTCCATGACCTCCGAGCGCGCCACGACGTTGTCTCCGTCGAGCGCCGAGATCGGGATATAGGTGACGGTCGGACTCGGCCGTCGCTCGCCACCCGCGCCCTCGCCCGCCGCCCGCGCGGACCCCGGCATCGTGCTCAGCTTCTCGGCGAACTCCTCGAACTCTCGCGTCAGCTCCTGGAAGCGCTCGCGCGAATGCTCCACGAGATCCATCTTGTTGACCGCCACTACCAGCTGCGGGATGCCCAGCAGCACACTGATGAAAGCGTGGCGCTTGGACTGCTCCAGTACGCCCTTGCGCGCGTCCAGCAGAATCACCGCCAGATCCGCCGTCGAGGCGCCCGTCACCATGTTGCGCGTGTACTGCTGATGCCCGGGGCAGTCCGCGATGATGAACCGCCGACGCGCCGTTGCGAAGTAGCGATAGGCCACGTCGATCGTGATGCCCTGCTCGCGCTCCGCTCGCAGTCCATCCGTCAGCAACGCCAGGTCCAGTACCCCTTCGCCGCCGCGGCGGCGGCTCGCCTCCGCGACATGCTCGAGCTGGTCCTCGAAGACCTGCTTGGAGTCGTAGAGCAGCCGCCCGATCAGCGTGCTCTTGCCGTCGTCGACTGAGCCCGCCGTCGTGAAGCGCAGCAGGTCGAGGGTCACTAGAAGTACCCCGCCTTCTTGCGATCCTCCATCGCTGCCTCCGAGACCCGGTCATCCGCCCGCGTCTCGCCACGCTCGGTGATACGCGTCGCCGCGATCTCGCCCACGACCTCCTCGATCGTCAGCGCCTGCGAGCGCACGCCGCCGGTGCAGCTCATGTCGCCGACCGTGCGATAGCGCACGGTCTCGCTGATGACCCGCTCGCCATCGATCAGCTCCGTGCCCTCGCGCCACGCGTACAGCATCCCGTCGCGGCTGAACACCTCGCGCTCGTGCGCGAAGTAGATCGAAGGCACCTCCAGCTGCTCCTGCGCGATGTACTCCCACACGTCGAGCTCCGTCCAGTTCGACAGCGGGAAGACGCGCACGTGCTCGCCCTTGCGGATGCGTCCGTTGTAGAGGTTCCACAGCTCCGGACGCTGGTTCTTGGGATCCCACTGGCCGAAGTCGTCGCGGAAGGAGAAAACCCGCTCCTTGGCCCGCGCGCGCTCCTCGTCGCGTCGCGCGCCGCCGAAAGCCGCATCGAAGCCGTGCTCGGCGATCGCGTCCAGCAGCGTCACCGTCTGCAGTCGGTTGCGCGATGCCCGCGGGCCCGTCTCCTCGACCGCCCGCCCGCTGTCGATCGACTCCTGCACGCTCGCCACGATCAGGCGCTCGCTCAGTGCGGCCACGCGCCGGTCGCGGAACTCGATCACCTCGGGGAAGTTGTGACCCGTGTCCACATGCATCAACGGGAACGGGAACGGCGCCGGGCGGAACGCCTTCTCCGCCAGGCGCAGCAGCACGATCGAGTCCTTGCCGCCGCTGAAGAGCAAGACCGGGCGCTCCAATTCCGCTGCCACCTCGCGCATCACATGAATCGCCTCGCTCTCCAGCGCCCGCAAGTGGCTCAGCTGCGGGCGCGCCGCAACGCTCACGATCGTTCCGCCATGCTCGGACATCCAACCTCGCTCACTTAGATGACGCTCTCTACGTGCAACCCGCACTCGGTCTTCTCGGTGCCCGCCCAGCGGCCCTCGCGGCCACTGCCCGGCTGCGTGCACGGCGCGCAGCCGATCGATGCGTAGCCACGATCGTGCAGCGGGTTGTATGGCAGCTCGCGCTCGTGGATCCGCCGCCAAAGATCCTTCTCCGTCCAGGACACCAGGGGGTTGTACTTCCAGATATTCCGCGCGTCGTCGCGTTCGACCGGTTCCGCGTCCTCACGCGTCGGGCCCTGCTCGCGACGGATGCCGGTGATCCACGCATCCGCGTCCTCCAGTGCGCGTCCCAGCGCCGCAACCTTCGCATTTGAGCAGCAGTGCTCGGGGCCCGTCCAGCCACCGCCGTCTCGATCGCTCGCGTCCTCGATCTCGACCGCGATCCCAAAGCGCTCCTCGAACGCGCGCCACGTCTGCAAAGTCTCCTCGAACAGCACGCCCGTATCAATCGTCACGATTCGCACGTCACGCCCGCCCTCGATCCGCAGCAGCTCGTCGATCATCACCGACTCCTCCTTCTGGAAGGAGCACAGCAAGACCACGCGCTCGCCGCCATGGCGGCTCACCGCCTCGCGCAGGGTGTCCGCTAGACCGCGCACTCGCCCTCTCCCCGGATCACCTGGAAGGGAACGTCGCGGTTCCAGTCGATGAATTGGCCCATCGTCTCCAGGCCGAAATCGACCGGCAGCGAGAGATCCTTGACGAGGGCTTCCAGCTCCGGCGTGCCCACGCGCTCCACGAACGCGCCCCACTCCTCGCCGTCGGCGCGATTGGCCTCGTAGTGGCGGATCCAGCGCTCCACCGCGTCCGGCACACGCTTGGCCGGCAGGCGCTGCTTGAGCCGCTGGCCGAACTCAATCTGCTCGCCTTCGAACGCGCCGCCGACGTGCGGGATGTACGCGGGGATCGTGTGCTCGCCGACTTTGATCGACGCTCCGTAAAAGCCGATCGAACCCACGTGATGCTGGCCGCATCCGTTCGGACAGCCGCTCATCTTGATGTGGATCGCGCGCGTTAGCGGATCGGTGATCTGCATCGCTTCGATGCGCTCCTGCACCGCTCGGTTGAGCCCCATCGAACTGGTGATCCCGAGCTTGCACGAGTCCGTGCCCGGGCACGAGACCACGTCGTCGATTTCACGCGAGCCCGCGTCGCCCAGCTCGAGTGCCGACAGCGCGCGCCATACGTCGTAGACGCTCTCCTCACGAACCCATCGCAGCACGACGTTCTGCTGCACCGTCGTGCGCACATAGCCGCCCGAGAAGTCGCGCACGACTTGCGCGAGTCCGCGGAACTGCTCCGGCGTGAGGTCGCCGCGGGTGATCTTCGCCTCCACCGTCACGAAGCCCTCCTGCTTCTGCGCGCGCACATTGGCCGCGCGGAAGCGCTCGAACTCGGAAAGGTCGCCGTTCGGGCTGCCGTAGGCGGCCGGCGGTGCCGGTGCGCTCTCGCGCTCGTCGTCGAGGAACAGCCGGTTCTGCACCGAGAAGTCCCGTTCGGCGACCCACTCGCCTTCTAGCTCCTCCTCGACCTGGCGGCGCAGCTCGTCGATCCCGAACTTGTCCACGAACACCTTGATCCGTGCCCGCGCCCGGTTGACGCGCAGCCACTCCTGGCGATCGAAGATGCGGAACACCGCCTCCGCGATCTTCAAGTAGTCACCGTTGTCGAGCTCCACGAACTCGTACAGCACGGGTGCCTTGCGCGGCATGATCGACGTGCCCCCGCCGACCAGCATCTGCACGCCGCGCACCTCCCCCCGACCGTCGATCTCGCGTGTGCGCGCCCGATAGGCGATGTCGTGGATTTCGCTGATCGCGCGGCCCGGCGCACTCGCGTCGAATGCCGTCTTGATCTTGCGCGGCATCGCCTGTGTCGTCGGGTGGCGCACGAAGTAGCGCACGTACGCGCCCGCGTACGGCGTCAGGTCGAAGAGCTCGTCCTCCGCCACGCCCGCCCATGGATCGCCGGTGACGTTGCGCACCGTGTTCCCGCAACCCTCGCGGCTGGAGAGCCCCGCCTCGCCGAGCTCACGTATCGCGCGCTCCGCGTCCGGCAGCGGGATGTGGTGCATCTGGATGTTCTGGCGCGTGGTGATGTGGCCCTTGTTGAGCGGCACATAGCGCTCGATCACGTCCGCAAACTTCTCCAGCTGCTCCGGTGTGATGCCGCCAAACGGTAGCTTCACGCGGATCATCTGCACATCCGGCTGGCGCTGGCCGTACACGCCCTGCTTGAGGCGAAACTTGATGAACTCGTCCTCCGGCGTATCTCCAGCCAGGAATTTGGTCGCCTCGGTCTTGAAGTCGTCGAACTCCCGCCGCAGAATCGGGATCACATGTCCCGGCACGTTCTGCAGAACCTCCGGATCCTCCAGCGTGCCGCGCGGGGCCTGGGGTGGCGAAGCTGACTCCATCGTTGACTAGACCTCCTGATCCGGGCGCGCCCGGACTCTTTCGAAGTGCACCTGCAATTGCTGGCGGAGAAGGGACAGCAGAAGGATAGCCCTAAAGGCTAGCGGCTTTCGGGTATTTATCCAGGACTGGGAAACAGGGATCGGTAGAGCTCAGCTCCAGGGGAGCGGATCTCCCCATGCCGAAGGCGCGTCGTCCTCGTGCCCAACCGCCTCGAGGATAGCCGCCCGCGCCCACGGGTCGGGGCGCGTTGGCCGCCCGACCGAACGCGGGGCCGTATCGCGCATGAACCGCTCCAGCGCCGCCACGATCGCCGCCGCCTCGACCGGCGACGCCGCGGTGTTTGCCGATCGGCGAGTCCGGCGAGCGGCGATTGGGAGCTGCAGGTCGCGACGGCGATTGACCACGTCCATAGTCTGACGGACAAGTCCGTCGAGCGGCCCGCCGCGCGCGTGTGTACGCGCGCGCCCGCGCGCGGCGGGGTCGCAAAAGCGCAAATGGCAGAGCGGAGCGGGACGCACGTTTCCGGCTTTGGCCGGGTGGCCAGTGCGCTGGTACGCTCAGCCGGTGTCCCGGCCGCTCGACGGCTTCCTCACCGCAGCCCCCCTACCTCAGAGGGTGGGGCTGCGCGCCCTGCTCGCGCTCGCTCGCCGACCGCGCGGCGCGCGGCTGATCGAGCGGTTCCCCACACTCGAGCTCCTCACCTGCGGCCTGCTCGCCGCCGAGCGCTGCGAAGTGGACCTCACCGCCCGCGCACTCGGCTGGGACGCCGCCGCCGTTGTCGCGCGTGGCCGCGCCCTGCGCCGCGCGGAGGGGCGTCCGTGAAACCCGCCGCCGCGCGTGCCCATCGCGAGGAGGAGTGCCGATGAGCGACTTGCTCGACGCCGACGTCTGCGTGATCGGCGCCGGCGCCGGCGGCGCCGTCGCGGCAGCCGAGCTCGCCGAGGGCGGAGCGCGCGTCGTGCTGCTCGAGCAGGGCCCCGATCACGATCCCGACGGTTTCAGCGCGCGACCCCTGGAGATGTTGGGACGCCTCTACCGCGATGGTGGTCAGACGGCGACGCTCGGTGCTCCCCCGATCCTGCTGCCGCTCGGCCGCGGGCTAGGGGGCACAACACTCGTGAACTCCGGAACCTGCTTTCGCGCCCCCGACCCGCTGCTGGAGCGCTGGCAAAGCGAGCACGGCCTCGAGCTCGATCGCCCAGCGCTCGAACGCTGCTTTGAGCGCGTCGAATACGCGCTGTCCGTCGCCGAGGTCACGCCTGAGCTGGCCGGCGCCAACGCCGCGATCGCCCGGCGCGGCGCCGAGCGACTCGGGTGGTCGCACGGATATCTACGCCGCAACGCCCGCGGCTGTGTCGGCTCGGGCGTCTGCGTCTTCGGCTGTCCCACCTCCGCCAAGCAGCACACCGGCATCACCTATCTGCCGCGCGCCCGCGCCGCCGGGGCGCGCATCGTCACAGGGGCGGACGTGCGGCGCATCCTCGTCGAGGGCGGGCGCGCGCGTGGAGCGCAGGCGCGCCTCGCGGGCCACCGCGCGCTCGAGGTCCGCGCGCCGCGTGTCGTGCTCGCCGCCGGCACGATCCACACGCCGCTGCTGCTCGCCCGCAGCGGGCTCGGCCGCGACTCCGGACAGCTCGGGCGCAACCTCGTGCTGCACCCCGCGACCGCCGCTTTCGCGCTCATGGACGAGGTCGTCGACATGGCCCGCGGCGTGCCCCAGAGCTTCTATGTAGACGAGTTCGCCGCGCAGGGCATCCTGTTCGAGAGCGTCGCCGGGCCGCCCGCCTACGTCGCGCTCGCGCTGCCGGTTACCGGCGAACGTCACGCCACCGCGATGTCCCACTACAGAAACCTCGCCCAGTTCGGGCTGATGGTCAGCGACAGCTCGCGCGGACGCGTACATCTGGGTGCCGGGCGCACCTCGCGGCCACTGATTCGCTACGACCTCGCCGAGTGCGACGTCGCCAAGTTCCGGGTCGGCCTGCGCCGGCTGCAGGAGCTCTTCGAGGCCGCCGGCGCGCGCGAGGTCTACCTGCCGCTTGCCCCCGGCATAGCACCCGAGCGGCTGCGCGCACGCGACCTGAAATTGCTGGCCTTCCATCCGCTCGGCACCGCTCGCGCCGACGCCGACCCCGCGCGCGGCGTACTCGACTCCGATCTGCGCGTGCACGGCGTTCGCGGCCTGCACGTCGCCGACGGCAGCGTGATGCCGAGCTCGCTCGGCGTCAACCCCCAGCTGACAATCATGGCGCTCGCCACCCGCCTCGCCTATCACCTGCTTGAAGAATCCGTACCCGCGCCGGCGATCGCCTCCGGCTGAAACCCCACCCCCTCGAGGAGAGCCCGATGTCATTTCTGATCGATCCGCCTTGGCTGTACGCGACTGGGCGCGCCTACGGTCGCCTAATGCCCGAGCAGACGTCCGCGACCCGCGCGGTGAGCCGCCTGACCGCCGGCGCGTTCCTCGCGACGAGTATCTCGCTCTACTTCGATCGCCCCTGGACGCGCCGTCTCTGGGAGCTCTGTCGCGCCGAGACCGGACGCGACTGGATGCTCAATTCCGGCGTCTTCCGCTTCGACTTCCGGCGCGCCGGACGCGGGACGCATGCGATCTCGGCGCTGCTGTTCGCGACCTATCCGCTGTGGCTTGCGCTCGGGGAACGGCGAGGGCGGCGGGAGTCATAGTGCGCCGTCGGAAGTGGGCTCTAAGGCGGGCATCCGAGGCTGTAGGAGGCCGCCGCAGGCCATAGGGGGCGACCGCCGGCTAAAGCGGGATGTTGCCGTGCTTGCGCTTGGGGCCCGGCTCCCGCTTGGTCTGCAGCGTGCGCAGCGCCTCGATCAGCTTCGGACGAGTCTCGTGCGGGACGACCACATCGTCGATGTAGCCGCGCTCGGCCGCCGTGTAGGGATTGGCGAAGCGCGCCTTGTAGTCATCCATCAGTGTCTGGCGGCGCTCCTGCGGCGTCGGGCTCCCGGCGATGTCGCGCCGGTAGATGATGTTGACCGCGCCCTCCGGGCCCATCACCGCGACCTCCGAGGTCGGCCACGCGAAGTTGAAGTCCGCGCCGAGGTGCTTGGAGGACATCACGTCGTACGCGCCGCCGTAGGCCTTGCGCGTGATGATCGTCACCTTCGGCACCGTCGCCTCGGCAAAGGCGTAGAGCAGCTTCGCGCCGTGGCGGATGATCCCGCCCCACTCCTGGGCGGTGCCCGGCAGGAAGCCCGGCACATCGCAGAACGTAAGCAGCGGGATGTTGAAGGCGTCGCAGGTGCGCACGAAGCGCGCGGCCTTCGCGGAGGCGTCGATGTTCAACACTCCGGCCAGCTGATTGGGCTGGTTGCCGACGACCCCGACCGTGTAGCCGTCCATGCGCACGAAGCCGCAGATGATGTTCTTGGCGTGGTGCTCGTGGACCTCGAAAAACTCGCCGTCGTCCACGATCAGGCGCACGACATCGCGCATGTCATAGGGCTTGTTCGGGTTGTCGGGCACCACGTGGTCGAGCTCCGCGTCCATCCGCTGTGGATCGTCGGTTGGCTCCACCCGCGGGGTGCTTTGGAGGTTGTTGGACGGCAGGAAGCTCAGCAGGTAGCGGCAGTCCTCCAGGCAGGCGTCCTCGTCCTCAGATGCGAACTGGGCGACTCCGGACTTGGTGTTGTGTGACATCGCCCCGCCCAACTCCTCGAAACCGACCTCCTCACCCGTCACCGTCTTGATGACGTCGGGCCCGGTGATGAACATGTGCGAGGTCTCCTTGACCATGAAGATGAAGTCGGTGATCGCCGGCGAGTAGACCGCGCCGCCGGCGCAGGGGCCCATGATCAAGCTGATCTGCGGGATCACGCCGGAGCTGCGCACGTTGCGCAGGAAGACCTCGCCGTAGGAGCCCAGCGAGACCACGCCCTCCTGGATGCGGGCCCCCCCGGAGTCGTTGATGCCGATCACGGGGCAGCCGATCTTGGCGGCGAGGTCCATGATCTTGCACATCTTCTCGCCCATCACCTCACCCAGCGAGCCGCCAAAGACCGTGAAGTCCTGGCTGAAGACGCACACGCGCCGACCGTCGATCGTGCCGTGGCCGGTGACGACGGCATCACCCCAGGGGCGATTCTTCTGCATGTCGAAGTCGTAGGTGCGGTGGCGCACAAAGGTGTCGAGCTCCTGGAAGGAGCCCGGATCGAGCAGCTTCTCCACGCGCTCGCGCGCCGTGTACTTGCCGCGCGCGTGCTGCTTCTCCTCCGCCTCCGGAGCGGAGTGCAGGGCCGCTGCGCGCAGCTCCTGCAGCTGGGCCAGCTTTTCCTCGTATGTCTCCGGTGCCTTTGCGCGCATCATCTGGGGCGCGTGATCTTATCTGCGGCCCGCATCCTCAGGCGCTTCCCCGGACGATTCGTAGGCAAGAAAACTTCACGTGTCGGGGTGGGCTGAGGACTTCGAGCCGTGCTCAACCGCGCGAGAACGGGCGGTGATGCGCGGCTCCCAGGCGGTCCAGAACCGCCGTCAGCAGCGCCGTGTCCTGCTCGACCATCGCCTGCTCCACCTGCGCCAGCTCGGCTGCGAGGTCGGGCCTGTCCGGGGGTGCTGAGGCCGGCTCGGGCGCCTCGCGGGGAGCGGGCTCCTCCATAACTACGTGCTCCCCCACGGGGATGAACTCCCCGGTGGCGACAAGCTCATGTGGCGCAGGTGACTCGTACAGGTTGGGCTCTTCGATGGCAGCCGACTCTCCCGTCGCGAGTGGCTCGTCTGTGGCGAGGACTTCTGGCGCGGGAGTCGGGAGTCCTTTGCGCCGGCGCCGGAAGAGCCGGGCGAAGAGACCTGGGCGTCGTTCGGGCTCCGGTTCAGCGAGGAGCTCTGGCTCCGGCTCGGCGAGGACTACGGGTTCCGCGAGTGCAGAGCTTTCTGGATCGGGCTCTGCCAGGGGCGCCAGCTCGGACTCGACGACGGTCTTCACCAACTCCGTGTCGACTTCGACTAAAGGCTCCAGCGACTGCGGCTCAGCCGCAACCGATGGCGTCGGTGTCTCCTCCTCGGCGACCTCGCGCACCGCTGTAAGCGTGACCTTCGTGCCCCAGCCCGAGGCTTTCAGCTCGACGATGCCGCGTACGTCCTCGGCCTCCCACTCCACGGCGGTCTCGGGCTCGATGCGGACGGTGCGGATCTCGCCGAACTCGCCGAGGTGCTTCGCCAGCGAAGCGGGGTCGCTCAACTCGGCCCACAGCTCCGGTGGGGACTTGACGAGGGTGCGCTGGACTTCGCAGGAGGGCATCGTTCACTTCTTCGCGCGCCGCCGCACGACTCCTTCAGTGTGGCGATGCGCACAAGCGCGCGAGGAGGCTAGGCGGTCGTGGGCGCTCGTGCCGGCGCGATCAGGCCGCGCTCGTGCAGCGCCTCGGCGAGCTGCACCGCGTTGGTCGCCGCACCCTTGCGCAGATTGTCGGCCACGATCCACAGATCCAGCGCGCGCTCGTGCCCCGGGTCGCGGCGGATGCGCCCGACGAGCACGTCATCGCGTCCGGCGGCGTCGATCGCCAGCGGATAGAGCGCGGAGCCCGGATCATCCACCACAGTGACGCCCGGTGCCGCGATCAGCAGCTCGCGAGCTCGCTCCGGCGTGAGCGGATCGCGCGTCTGCACGTTTACCGCCTCTGAGTGCCCCGTCACGACCGGAACGCGCACGCACGTCGCACTCACGCGGATCGACTCGTCGCCGAGGATCTTGCGCGTCTCGTTCATCAGCTTGCGCTCCTCGTCGGTGTGGTCCTCGCCGGCGGCGAATGAGCCCGCGTGAGGCAGCGCGTTGAACGCAATCTGATGTGCGTACGTCTGTGGCGGCGCGATCTCCCGCTCGTGCAGCAGCGCGTGGGACTGGTCGAGCAGCTCCTCCACGGCCTGCCTGCCGGTGCCCGAGACGGCCTGATAGGTCGAGATCACCAAGCGCTCGATCCCGGCCGCCTCGTGAATCGGCTTCAGCGCGACGACCATCTGCATCGTCGAGCAGTTCGGGTTCGCGACGATTCCGCGCTGACCGGCGAGCGCCTCGGGATTTACCTCGCTGACCACGAGTGGCACGTCGTCCTGCATGCGCCAGCGCGAGGAGTTGTCGACGACCACCGCGCCGGCAGCCGCAAAGCGCGGAGCCCACTCGCCGGAGGTTGAGCCGCCCGCGGAGAAGAGGGCGAGGTCAAAGCCTCGGATGGTGTCCTCGGCGAGTAGTTGAACGCGCCCGATGCCCTCCAGCTCACGGCCAACCGAGCGCTCGGAGGCAAACGGCACGATCTCGCGCGCCGGGAACTCGCGCTCGCGCAGGAGCCTCAGCATCAACGTGCCCACCTGTCCGGTGGCGCCTACGACGGCAACTCTGTACCCCGCGCTCATGAGGTCTTCAGGGTATCGCGGTGCGTGCTGCCGATACTCGAATCAGGCGCCCACCGACTCGCCATGTACTACGCGCCTGTCTGGGCCGCCATGAAGTAGATCGTCAGGACGATCAGCACGCCGGTCGCCGTGCCGACAATTGCCACCTGGCGGCTGAGAGACTCGTACTCGGCGCTGAACTTGGGCTCGCCGTCGCCCGCCGCGTCGACGTCGCGCTGGGCCAGCTCCGCCAGACGCGTGTCGCGCGGCGCGAAGTAGGCGCCCGCGAGCCCGCCGAGCACGATGATCGCGCCAAAGCCCCACTGCACGTAGAAATCGCTGAAGGAGTGCAGTTTGCTCGCCAGGTAGATGCCCGCGGCCAGGACGACGACCATCCCGGGCGAGACCCACCGCCTATCCAGGTGTGCCTGGAGCCGATGCAAGACCGGGACCGAGCGCGGCTCGGCACGCCGAATGTAGACCGCCATCATCGGATAGGCGAAGGTCACGCCGAAGGTGATCACGGCGGCGGCGATGTGCACGGCCAGGACGACGAGGAAAAACGTGATGGCGGGGAGCGCGAGCATGGCTGGACCCTATTGGCTCCTGCGGGCGGAACGCCGCCGTGGGTCGCGGCCGGCGCCTGCACTTGTTGGCGAGAGACCCCGCCGCGCGCGCACGCGCGCGTACGTGCGCGCGGCGGGGCCGTTTCTCGGTGCACCGCAACTTGCCCCTCGCGCGCGCCGCGGGCCTTCCTCGAGCGACGTGCGCCCGTGCCTCTCAGAACGTCGGCGCGTACTTGCCGAAAATGTCCTGCATCGCGCCGCAGACCTCGCCGAGCGAGCAGCGGTCCTTCAACGCCTGGCGGATCGCCGGGAGCAGGTTCTCGCCACCGCGCGCCACCGCGCGCAACTCCTCCAGGCGCCGCTCCACCAGCGCTTGCTCGCGGTCAGCCTTGAAGGCGGCCAGGCGCGCGAGCTGTTCGCGCTCGGACTCGGGGTCGACGCGCAGCAGGTCGGGAACCTCGATGTCCTCTTCCTCGTACTTGTTGACGCCGACGACGACGTCCTGACCGATGCGGTAGCGCTCCTGGTAGCCCCACGCCGACTCGTCGATCTCGCCGGTGATGAACTGGATCGCGTTGACCGAGCCGCCGAGCGCGTCGACCTTGCCGATCAACTCGTTGGCGCGCGCTTCGATCTCGTCGGTCAGCGACTCCACGAAGTAGGAGCCCGCGAACGGGTCCACGGTGTCCGCCGCGCCGGACTCATGCGCGAGGATCTGCTGCGTGCGCACCGCGATTTTCGCGGCGCGCTCCGTCGGCAGCGCCAGCGCCTCGTCGAAGCCGTTGGTGTGCAGCGACTGTGTCCCGCCGCAGACCGCCGCGAAGCCCTGCAGCGCGACGCGCACGATGTTGTTCTCCGGCTGCTGCGCCGTCAGCGTCACGCCGCCGGTCTGGGTGTGGAAGCGCAGCATCGTCGCCTTCGGGTTGGTCGCGCCGAAGCGCTCGCGCATGATGTGCGCCCACATGCGCCGCGCGGCGCGGAACTTCGCGACCTCCTGGAAGACGTTGTTGTGTCCGTTGAAGAAGAACGCCAGGCGCGGCGCGAACTCGTTGACGTCGAGGCCCTTCTCGATCGCCGCCTGCACGTAGGCGATTCCCGAGGACAGCGTGAACGCGACCTCCTGCACCGCCGAGCAGCCCTTCTCGCGGAAGTGGTAGCCCGAGATCGAGATCGTGTTCCATTTCGGCACGCGCTCGTGGCAGTACTGGAAGAGATCCGTCGTCAGGCGCATCGTCGCCTCCGGCGGGTAGATGTAGTTGCCGCGCGCGATGTACTCCTTGAGTACGTCGTTCTGCGTCGTCCCGCGCAGCTGCTCGCTCGGCACGCCCTGCTCCTCGCCGACGAGCTCGTAGAGCAGCAGCAGGCACGCCGCCGGCGCGTTGATCGTCATCGACGTCGAGACCTGGTCCAGCGGGATCCCGTCGAAGGCCGTGCGCATGTCGTCGATCGTGTCGATCGCCACACCCGTGCGCCCCACCTCGCCCAGGCAGCGCGGGTTGTCGGAGTCCAGCCCCAGCTGCGTCGGCAGGTCGAACGCCATCGACAGGCCCGTCGTGCCCTTCGAGAGCAGGTAGCGGTAGCGCTCGTTGGACTCCTTCGCGGAGGCGTAGCCCGCGTACTGGCGCATCGTCCACGTCTGCTTGCGGTACATCTCGCGGTGCACGCCGCGCGCGTAGGGAAACTCGCCGGGCTCGCCCAGCTCGAGCTCCGCGGGGAGGTCCGCCTCCGTGTAGAGCGGCTCAATCTCGATGCCCGAGTCCGTGAAGCGGCGAGGGTCGTCGGGCCCCACGATCGGGGCCACCGTCAGACGATCTTGCAGATCCTCCACGCGCTCGGTCATACGTGCAGGGTATCCTGCGGCGATGGCCACCTGTCTTGTCACCGGCGGCGCCGGTTTCCTGGGCTCGCATCTGTGCGACGAGCTGCTCGCGCGCGGACACCGCGTGATCTGCGCGGACAACTTCGAGACGGGGTCGCTAGCGAACATCGAGCACATCCGCGATCCCGAGCGGTTCACGTACCTCGGCGTCGACATCATCGAGCCCTACTTCATCGATGAGCCCGTCGATTTCGTCTACCACCTCGCCTCGCCGGCCTCGCCGATCGACTACCTGCGCCTCCCACTGCACACGCTGAAGGTCGGCTCCTACGGCACCCACCACACGCTCGGTCTCGCCAAGGCCAAGCGCGCGCGCTTTCTGATCGCGTCCACGAGTGAGGTCTACGGCGACCCGCACGTGCATCCCCAGCCCGAGTCCTACTGGGGCCACGTCAATCCGATCGGCCCGCGCGGGGTCTACGACGAGGCCAAGCGCTACGCGGAGGCGCTGACGATGGCCTATCACCGTCAGCAGGGCGTCGATACCGCGATCGTGCGGATCTTCAACACCTACGGTAGTCGCATGCGCCCGCACGACGGGCGCGCGATCCCGACGTTCCTGCGCCAGGCGCTCGCCAACCGGCCGATCACGGTCTTCGGTGACGGCGGCCAGACGCGCTCGTTCTGCTACGTCAGCGATTTGATCCGCGGCATCATCGCGCTCGCGGAGTCCGGCTACCACGAACCAGTCAACATCGGCAATCCCGATGAGTTCACGCTGCTCGAGCTCGCCGAGACGGTCAAGCAGATCACCTCTTCGGATTCGGAGATCGTCTTCGAGGCGCTGCCCGTCGACGATCCCAAGCAGCGCCGGCCGGACATCACGCTCGCGCGCGAGCTGCTCGGCTGGTCGCCGGAGGTCTCCCTGCGCGAAGGATTGGAGCGCACGATCAAGGATTCCGGCGTCGAGGTGCTCGTCGGCTGAGTCCTCCCGCAGGTCTCCGCAGCGGGTCGGCGTCGTACGGTGGCTGTCGCGGCTGGGCGGCGCGTCCCACTACGCGACCGCTACATATGCGAACCTGAGGCGTTGTGAACAGCGAGATGGGACCACGTTCCCCGCGGACGTCCAACGCTGAGCACGCTGAGCGCACCGGGCCGGTGGCGACGAGCGCGCCGCCGGCGCGTCCGGGCGCGCGTATCACGCGACGGACATCGCTGAGCCCCTTGGATGCCTCGCCGCCTCCCGCGGCGCTCTCGCCGGCGACGCTGCAGCGCGAGCGCGGCGAGCACGACATGCGCCGCAAGCGCCCCCCGGCGATCTCCTTCCTGCTGCAGATCGAGACCGCCCGACGCGTCCTCCGGGTTCTGTCGCTGCTGGCACTCGACTTCGCGGGAGTCGCGCTCGCGATCTTCACGGCGCTCGTGCTCAAGGCGCTTGTCCTGGGCCACGTCGAGACGGCCCAAGCGTACGACGAGACCAAGCAGATCCTCGCCTTCGCCTATCTCGTTACCGCGCTCCTGTTCGCGCGCTCGGGTCTCTACGGGCGGCGCGGTCAGCGACCGGGCCTGACGCGCATCGTGGCCTCGCTCTTCCAGGTGAGCTTCGTCGCGCTGCTGTTCGCGGTCGTCAGCGGCCAGCAGTTCTCCAGCTTCTACATCTTCTGGGGCTCGCTGGGATTCGCGCTGCTGTACGTGCCGTTGCTGCGCTACGCGTACGAGCGCGGTACCGGCACCATGATGCGCGCGGCGGGGCGCCAGCGACGCGCCGTACTCGTCGGCACGGGCCGCCATATTCGCGAGGTCGCGCACGCGCTCGCCGATGCCCCGCATTCGCGCATCGATGTCATTGGCTTCATCTCGCTGCGCGCGTTGCCCGCCAACGGCCTGCGCGCGCTGGGATCGCTGGAGGATCTCGAGCGCGTGCTCGAGGCCGAGCGCGTCGACGAGGTGATCATCGCCGACCCCGACTTCCCACAGGGCGAGGCCGTGGGACTCGTCGATCGCTGCCACCGCCGCGGCGTGCGTGTGCGGATCGCGCCCTCGACGATGGAGATCTTGATCCATCGCGCGGAGTTCGTGCCCGGCGAGTCGGTGCCGCTGTTCGAGCTCAAGCCGCCGGTCTTCGAAGGGATCGACTACGCGCTCAAGCGCGCCTTCGACGTGATCGGCGCGACGCTGCTGCTGCTCGCGCTCAGTCCGCTGCTGCTTGCGATCTGGGTCGCCGTGCGCGCCACCTCGCGCGGGCCGGCGCTGTTCCATTCGATCCGCCAGGGGATCGGCGAGCGGCCCTTTGCGTGCCTGAAGTTCCGCACGATGTACCTCGACGCCGAGCATCGCCAGGCGGACCTGGAAGGGCTCAACGAGGCGTCGGGTGCGCTGTTCAAGATCCGCGACGATCCGCGCACGACCCCCGTGGGTAGGCTTCTGCGGCGCTTCTCGTTGGACGAGCTCCCACAGCTCGTCAACGTGCTGCGCGGCGAGATGTCGCTGGTCGGACCGCGCCCGCTACCCGAGCGGGACTTCGAGCAGCTCGAGCAGTGGCACCGCAAGCGCTATCTGGTGCTGCCTGGGATCACCGGCCTTTGGCAGGTCTCGGGTCGCTCGGAGCTCGACTTCGACGACCTCGTGCACCTCGACTTCATCTACCTCGAGCACTGGTCGCTGGCGCTCGATCTCACAATCCTGCTGAAGACGGTCCCTGCGGTGTTCTCGCGACGAGGCGCCTACTGAACCTGCCCACGCAGGGGCGCTCCGGGCGTGCGAGCGCGCTTTCGTAGACCCGCCAGGTTTCGCGCCCGGCGTCCTGCCACGTCCAGTGCGCAGGCGCTGAATCCGCCGGGTAGGCGGCGTGAGACGCTGAGTCGGGCGCTCCGGGGATGGCCGGCGCCTCTGGGATCACAACTACGCGCTCGCGCTCGAACCCGAGCTCGGCAACCGCTTCGTGGGCGAGGAGCTCGCTGGGGACGATCACGTGCGTCGCACGCTGGAGCGCAAGCTGGCGCAGGCGCAGGTGCACGCCGCCGCCGCGCAGACGCTCGCTGGGGCGTCGCAGCACGCCGAGGTCGTGGATCGTCACCACCATCGGGCACGGGCTGTGCAGCATCGCGCCCTCCATCCACGGCGCGTGAAACACCTCCGCGCGGCGCGGCCGGTGGGTCTCGAGGATCTCGTCGTGCTCGCCCGCGACGTCGCGCAGCGCCTGTAACAGGCAGCGCGCGTAGTGTCCGACGCCGCGCGAGCTGGCGCCGGGGCGGCTGTCGAACGCGACCCTCACAGGCCGCGCCGATCCTTCACGTCACTCCCCGAGACGTGCACGAGCGCCACGTTAGTCGGTTTGGCGCGGCGACGCTAGAGATGACAGCGTACTTTCCGAAAGAGCGATGAGCGAATACCTGCAAGCCCTCTGGGAGGGCATACCCGAGGGGCTGGAGCCACCGTACCTCGCGCGGCGTCTGGCGTTCCTGCTTGCGCACGTCTCGCCGGGAGCGCGTGTGCTGGACGTCGGCTGCGGCGAGGGGCGCTTCACGGAGGCACTCGCCGAGCGCGGTGTGCGGGTCATGGGAATCGACGTCGCCGAGGAGCCCCTGCGCCGTGCGCGCTCGCGCCAGCCCGAGCTGGACCTGCGGCGCGTGGAGCCCGCCGGCGCGTGGCCGCTGGCGGACGTGAGCTTCGATGTAGTCTGGGCCGGCGAGGTGATCGAGCACGTGGCCGACACCGCCGCGTGGCTCTCGGAGGTGCGTCGCGTGCTGCGCTCGGGGGGAGTGCTGGTGCTGAGTACGCCCGCCCACGAGCGTCTCACGCGCCTCGCGCTCGGTCTCAGCGGAAGGGCGTTTGAGGCTCACTTCGATCCGCGCGCCGATCATCTGCGCTTCTACACCCGCCGCGCGCTCGTCAGGCTGCTCGCGGACTTCGGCTTCGAAGCGATCGAGACCCGCACGCTCGGTGGAGCGCCGGGGGCGCGACGCGTACTGTTAGCAAGCGCGCGCCGCGCGCGCTTCTAAGTGCTGTCCTTGGCACTACTCTCGCGCAGCGCCTGTAGATAGTCGTTCTGGAGCGTCTGCAGTTCCTGGTTGATGCTCGCGCGCGGCGCGACTGCCTCGGGGTTCAAGTAGACCGCGGCCCGCAGCGCGGCCAGCGCGCTCCGCGGATCTCCGCTGCGCAGCTCGTATTCGCCCAGCGCCTCCCAGGTCTCCCAGTTGGAGGGCTGCAGATGCACCGCTCGCGCGCACGTCGCCGCCGCAGCGGCGCTCTGGCCCGCGCCCTGCTGAACCGCGGCAAGCGTGATCAGCGCTTCGGCGGAGAGCGGGTCGCGGCTGACCGCGCTGTGCGCCGCCGCCAGCGCGGCCGCAGGATCGCGCTCGATGAGCGCGAGGGCTCGCGTGGAAGCATCCTGTGAGCGCTGCGGCTGCCACTGCGCCCAGGCCGCGAGGAACGCCGCGATCACGACCGCGAGCGCGATTCCCAGCGCCCGCGGGTCGAGCCGGCCGCGTCCGGCGCTGGGGACGGCATCGGTGTGTGTCGTTTGCCGCCGGCCGGTCTGCGAGTCGTCCCCGCCGGCCGGCAGCACGTCCGCGCCGGCAGGCGTGCCATCCCAGTCGGCTTCGGGGGTTTCGCCGCGGCCCGCGGGTATCCCGGCGATGGCGACGCGCGCGGCGAGCGGTCCGCGTCCGGCGAGCCAACCCGCGCACAGCAGCGCCGTGCAAGCGAGGCCCGGCACGTACCACGTCCAGTCCACGAATGAGTGGATGCCGAACGTCGCGACCAGACAGAGCATCGTCAGCAGGCCGATACGCTCCGCGGTATAGGCACCGGGGGCGTCGTCGCGGTCGGGCAGCGGCCAGCGACGCCAGTGCCAGCCGCTCCAGCGTCGGTTCAGCGGATGGGTCGCGCGTCCCGCCGCGACCGCCCAACAGGCGAGGAGCGCAAGCACAAGCGCCGTTCCGATGAGGCCGAGGTCGGCGAGCGTCTGCACGAGGAAACCGTGGGCCTGCTGGACGTTGAGCGGCAGTGTGCGATAGCGCAGGCGAGCGGTCGCGTAGCCTTCGGCCCCGACACCGACCACCGGGTGGGCTTTGAATACTTGCAGCGCCTCGTGCCAGTAGCGTGCGCGGGCGCTGCTGACGGCGGTTAGTCGACCGGGCCCGTTCGCGGGCACCGCGGCGTTGGGGTTGGTCAGCGACCCGAGCCCGTGCGAGATGCTCCCGAACAGTCCGCGGTGGCTCACGGCAAGCGTTCCGATCACGGCGAGCACCGCGATCGCGGGAAGGCTCAGCAGAAGGATGCCGGCCCGCCTGCGCGTCGACTGCGAAGGCGCATCGCGGCCGGTGAGAAAGCCGATCGCGAGGCCCGCGATCGTCAATGCGAGCAGCACCGCGGCGAGCAGCACACCCAGCTGGTGGCCGGCGTCGATCCGTGCCGCGAGCGTCGCGGTATCGGTCGTGAGGGCCCCCCGCGAGAAGTCCCACCCGACCACGACCGCGGCGCCGAGACCGCCGACGATCAACACGGTGGCGCCGCGCAGGCGCAGCGGCACCAAGCACAGCCACAGCGCCACCCCCAAGACCAGCGCGACGAGCGCCCCCCGCGAGTACGCGAGCATCAGCGTGACCAGCATGATCGCCATCGCCGGATAGGCCAACGCGTTCAACAGCGCGTGTCCCCTGCGCCGCGCGCCGAGCCACAGGCAGGCGATCGCGCCGAACGCCGCCGCGAGGCCCGTCGCGTTCCAGTAGCCGTAGGGTTCGCGCAGGCGCGCGTAGTAGACGACCTGTTCGGTGCCGAGCCGATTAGGGAAGACCTTCGTGAGCAGCGCATAGCCGCACACCACCGCGCTCGTCAGCAGCACGCCGCCGAGCACCGCCGACCAGCGCCGCGGCGCCGCCCGCGCGAGCAGCACGGCGAGCGCAAACACGCAGCCGTAGGCGAACAGGCGTGAGGCCGCCTGCCAGCTTTCGTCGGGCTGCACCGACCAGATGACCGAGAGCGCCGAGAGCGCGGCGAATGCCAGCAGCAGCGCCGCCGGCCACAGGCCGTACGTGGCGCGGCTCATCGGTGTGAAGATGACGGCCGCCGCGATCGCAAAGCCGCAGCTCACCGTGAGGCCGATCTCGACCGTCGTCATCGGACCCAGGTTCAAACCGGCCCCGGCGATGAACGTGATCAGACAGAGGACGGCAGCGAGAAGCAGCGTCGGCCACGCCTGCGAGAGGAGCCGCGGCAAACCGTCACGCGGTGCTCGCTTCTCCCGTACGGGGAGCGTGTGTGGCTCTGCCGGCGCCGGGTCGGGCGATCCGGCGGTCTCGCGGGGCTCTGCCACCAGGGTCGACATCTCAGGCTTCGTGGCGCCGTGCGCGTACGTGTGCGAAGGCCACGCGACCGAGCGCCAGCAGCGCGCCGGCGAGCAGGAACGCGAGCAGCGCGAGCAGCGGCGTCGGCAGGTTGCCCACGGCAGAGGCGATGTCGACGTGCACGACCCCCGGATGGATGACTTCTTCGCCGACCTTGACCGGTGGGGCAGCGGAGTGCGTAAGGTGTTCTAACGTCCGCTGTTCGGCCGCCGTTGGTGGTGCCACCGCCGTTGGGGAGCCTCCGCCGATGCCCCCGCTGCCGCCCCCGCCATTCCCGGCTGCGGCGAGACGCTGCGCCTTGTGGATCAAGTACGGGCATTCGCTGTACTCGGCCAGTTCCGCTGGCATATGTTTGAGCGCCTGGTCGTACGCCTGTTGGCTGAAGCCGGTCGGCACTTGGCTGTTGCCGCACTCTTCGAAGATCTTCTTCGTGTCGAGTGCGCTCGCGCTTGCAGCCGCGAGCAGCACGATCGCGAGCGCCGCGAGCAGCGCCGCGGCCGGCCTCGGTATGGCGATCCAGGGTGTGCGCAAGTGGCGCACGCTACCAGCGCCCCTCCCGGGAAAGACCGAGGCTGCGCAGCGCGCCCGCGAAGCCCGCGGCCCACGCGTCGTGGCTGTAGGCCCGCACATCGGCGCTCCCCGTCGCCCCCAGCCGCTTGCGCAGGGGCTCGTCGGCGGCCAGGAGCCGCATTGCGTGTGCGAGCGCCCGAGCGTCTCCCGCGGGAACCACTAGCCCGTTGCGCCCATCGCGCACCAGACCTCCGGCGGCAGCGCCCACCGCGTCGCTGGCGATTACAGGCAGATGCCGGTTCATGGCCTCATTGACCACCAACCCCCACGGCTCGCGGAAGGTGCGGGTGGGAATCGATGGCACGACCATCACGTCGGCGGCGGCGTACAGGTCGCGCAGCTGCGGCGGCGCGACGGGGTCCGTCCAGACCAGATTCCGCCGCACCGCGCCGCCGGCGGGGATCCAAGGGGGGGCGGATCCCGCGCCGACGAGGACGAGCGCGGCGGAGGGCGCCGAAAGACCTGAATCGCTCCAAGCCTCAATAAGCACCCCGAGACCCTTTTCCCGCCTCGCGCGTCCGGCAAACAGGAACTTCACCGCGGCTCCCACCGGCCAGCCCCGCACAGCGGGAGCCGCCGTCGTCTCGTGGGCCCAGAACGCGTTATCGACCGACTGCGGCGCGACGTGCACATTGCGCGCCCCGCGAGCGCGGACATAGGCGCTGACGTGCGGCCCGTAGGTGACGACCGCGTCGGCCGAGCGGTACAGGCGTCGCAGAGCCTGGTAGCTGAGGAGATGCGCGGCGCTGCGCGGATGCGCCCAGAGCGAGGCCCAGAGGAGCAGCGGTGTCCGCGCGCGTCGCGCGCCGGCCCATGCCGCCGGCAGCGCGATGCGCCCCCCAGTCGAGCAGACCACCGCTCGGTAGCGCCCGGACGCCGCGAGCGCTGCGATCTCGCGCTGGGCGATGTGGCGGTGGGCGAAAGGAAGCCCGGCGGTGGGGGAGGGCGGCGCGCCGTCGCTCGTCGTCGTTGCGTCGAAGCCGTGTTGCGAGCTTCCTCCGAACAGCGCGAACTCGACGTCCTCGCGCTCGCTTAGCCGGGCGAACGCGCCGACCCGGTCGAAGGGCGCGTGCCCCGTGACGAACAGCACGGGCTTCATTGCAGGGCGTGCTCATAGGCGGCCGCGGTCTGCACGCCGCAGCGCTCCCAGGTGAAGTGCTCGGCAACCGTCTCGCGCGCGCGGCGGCTCGCCTCGCGCAGCCGGTGGGGGTCGCTGAGCAGCTCGTCGATGCGCTGCGTGAGGCGCTCGATGTCGCCCGGCGGGACCAGCAGGAAGCCGTCGCCGGCGGCCGCGATCTCCTCGGGACCGGGCTCGCCGCGACAGCCGATCGCGGGTAGGCCGCCGGCCATCGCCTCGATGTAGGCCACGCCGAAGGCCTCCTCGGTCGAGGGCATCGCGAACAACGTGCAGCGCCGCGCGCGCTCGAGCGCCGCGGCGGGCGCCAGTTGCCCGCAGAACTCGACTCGCTCGGAGACCTCCAGGCGCGCCGCGAGTCCTTCGAGCGCGACGCGCTCGGGGCCGTCGCCGACGATCACGTAGCGCAGTGCCGGATGGCGGGAGGAGAGCACCGCGAGCGCGCGCAGCACGTCGGCGTGGCGCTTGCGCGCCACCAGATGGCCGACGGTGACGAGCGAGGCCGGTCCCGATCGTGCGGGTAGCGGGCGCGGTGCGTCCGCGCCGAGGTGCACGACTCGCACCTCGCGGGCGCCGTGCGTGCGGGCGAGACCGGCGATGCCGCGGCTGTTGGCCAGTACCAGACGCGCCGCCTCCAGGCCGCGCGTGACGGCCTCGCTGCCGCCGCGCTGGCGGTGCGCGGTGTAGAGAACGTCCCCCCCGTGCACCGAGACCACCAGTGGTACGTCGAGACCCGCTCGACGTACCGCGTCAGCCGGCGGGAACGGCGTTGTGCGCGTGGATCAGATCGATTCCCCCGCGGCCGCGCAGTCGCCGCAGCGCGAGCGCGAGCGGCGGTGCCGCCCACGTGCCCCACGAGGCGTACGAGCGATCGCGGGGCGGGGAGAGGTAAGGCACGTAGGTCACCGGCAGGCCGTCGCGGATCCTGGCGTCGCGGCTCGCGCGCGAGGCCGCCGAGCGCCCGTGCGGCCCCCGCGGGGCCCGCCGCCAGCGCCGCGCGCGGCGGCACGAGGCGATGCAGGACAAGCACCTGCACCTCGACCCCGGCGCCCTGCGCGGCCAGGGCCTGCCGATGGGCCCAGACACCCAGCACGGGGTCTCCGCGCCGCGGGTAGAACTCGGCTACGACGGCGACTCTCACCAGCCGCGATGGGTCCGGAGGGTGAGCTGCGCTTCGCGCGCGCTGAGATGGGGCCGCTCGGCCAGGAACTCGCGGGCCTCGGCGATCGCGCGCTCGCGCGAGTATGCCCCCGCGGCGGGGGCCGCCGTGTGAGCGATCGCGACGGCGTCGAGCACGCCGCAGCGCCAGCCGCGCTCGCGCGCGAGCGCGGCCCAGTGCAGGTCAAGCCCCCAGCCCATGCGCAGCGAGCTCGGGAAGGGCAGCAGCGCGGGGAAAGTGGAGCGCGCGAATGCGGTCACCGGTCCGATCTCCACGAACGGCGTCTCGCGCGCCACCGCTCGCGCGCGGCGCCGGGTCACGCGCCACGCCGCGTGCGAGCGCGCGCGGTGAGCGGGCTGGAGGAGGTCGAGCCGAAGCGCTCCGCCAGGAACAGCAGGCGGTCGAGGAAGCCGCGCGGCAGCACCACATCGTCATCGACCACCAGCAGCCAGTCGTACTCCGCAAGGCCGCCGCGCGCGGCGCTGTCCCCGGGGCCGATCTGCTCGGCGGAAAGTGGGAAGCCGGCGGCGGCATTGTTCTCCCCGGCGGATAGCAGCCGGTTGAGGTTCTCGAACTTGCCCGCCGCGCCCGGCGCAGCGCAGCGCAGCTCGACGTCGTGTCGCGAGCGTTCCAGCTCCGCGCGGATCGCGGCGCTCAGCGAGGCGTGCTCCGCTCGCGCGATGCTCAGGACGAGCACCCGCCGGCGGGGCGGCCAGTGGCGCGCGGCGCGCGCCAGGCGCAGACGCCGCAGGCCGAGCAGCTCGCGGGCGTCGACGACGCGGTCCAGGAAGCTCGCGGCGGATGGCGTCGAGGCCGCCGACGGTGCCGCTCTCGCCGGAGAGGAAGTCCTCCTCGACGGTGCGCGGTCGAATCCCTCCGGCGTCTTTCCTGTAGCCCCTGCTCGAGACGACCGAGGCTGTGCGCGACCATCGTTGCCCCGCTGGGGCAGCGATAGCGCACCACGTGGCCCGCGCAGCCGGCGAGCGTGCGCAGCTCGCGGGCGAGGCTCGGAGTCCGCCCGTCCTCGTGCCAGGCGTCGAAGCGCCGCGCGGCGCGGCCCCGCACAGGCGCCGCGCGAGCGAGCGCACGCAGCTGCGCGTCGGCGCCCGCGCGGCGGTGATAGAGGGCGGCGGCGGCGACGTACCGCACGCGCCCCCCGCCACAGATCGCGGCCAGGCGATCCTGCCACTCCTGCTCATCGCCGGCATGCTCCAGCGAGACATCGAAGGGGCCGACGCGCTCCAGCGCTGCGCGACGCACCGCCATATTGGCGCCCCACGCGTAGCGAACCGCGTCGGTGTCCCGCGGGCCGAGGTCGAGCGCGGTGATCGGGGGATCCTCGCGCCCGCAGGAGCGTGGCGCCCGGCCTTCCAAGCGCGGCCGGATCGGCCCGGTGAAGACCTCGCGGCGGGGATGCTCCTGGGCGGCGCGCAGCAGCGCATCGAGCCATCCCGGGCAGACCTCGACGTCGTCGTCGACGAACGCCACGAGCTCGGCCCGTGAGCGCGCGACGCCGGTGTTGCGCGCGACGTTCAAGCCGAGCGGTCGCGCGTGAGGCTCGTAGCGGGCTCCGAAACGCTCCGCGAGCGCGCGGATCGCAGGCGAGGAGCCGGCGTCGTCGACCACGAGCACCTCCGCGCCCGCCGCCGCGGCCTGGGGCGCGATCGAGGCGAGCGCGACCTCCAGATAGCGCGCTCGCGCTCGCGTGGGGATGACGATCGAGGCTGCGGGGATGGCGGCTGGCGTGGAGGAGATGGCGACTGGCGTGGGAGAGATGGCGGTCCTGGCGAGCGAGGTGCGGACGGGGGCGCGGGGAACATTCTAGGTTTGAGTACCGTCTTCCCCCGCCGGCGCGCGGCGCGGATGCCAATCGATGATCCTCTTCCTGCACAATCGCTACCGCAGCACCGGCGGCGAGGAGCGCGCGGTGGAGGACTTCGCGTGGCTCGTACGCGAGCGCCTCGGGGAGCCGGTCGAGCTGCTGAGCCGGGATTCGCTCGCGGTTGCGCGCGGGCGCGCGGCGGCGGGTCTGCTGCGCGGAGGTCTCGATCCCGCGGAGGTCGCAGCGGCGGTTCGCGGCACGCGCGCGAGGGTCGTGCACGCGCACAACCTCCAGCCGACGCTCGGCTGGCGCGCGCTGGCGGCGGCGCGCGCGGAGGGCGCGCGCGTCGTGCTGCACCTGCATCAATATCGGCTGGTGTGCGCGGTCGGCGTCTGCTTCACACGCGGGGAGGAGTGCACGCGCTGTCACGGGCGCAACACGCTGCCCGGCGTGCTGCGCAACTGCCGCGGAAGCCGCGCGCAGGCGCTGGCCTACGGCGCCGGGCTCGCGCTGTGGCAGCGTCGCATGGTCGAGCAGGCCGATGCGCTGATCGTTCCGAGCGTCTTCGCGCGCGAGCGCCTGCGCGCGTTGGGGGCACCGCTGCCGTGGGAGCGCGTGCGCGTGCTGGCGCCGCCGGTGCGGATGGCGGACGGCGAGAGAGATACCCCCGGCAGCGAGAGCGACATGCCCGGCGACTCGGACCGGCCGAGCGAGCCCTACGCCCTGGTGGTCTCGCGTCTGAGTCCGGAGAAGGGCGTCGACGTGGCGATCGACGCCTGTCGGCGGATCGGGATCGCACTGGTCATCGCCGGCGAGGGTTCCGAGCGTGCAAGTCTCGGCGCGCGCGCCGGGGGAGCGCGGGTGCGCTTCGTGGGGCGGGTCGACGACGCGCGGCTCGCGCAGCTGCGGGCGCAGGCCGCTGTCGCGCTGGTCCCCTCGCGTTCGGCGGAGACCTTCGGCCTCGCCGCGGCCGAGGCGATGGCCGCCGGCCTGCCGGTCGCGGCGAGCCGCGTCGGCGCGCTCCCGGAGCTGGTCGGAGAGGAGGGACTGGTGGAGCCCGGCGACGTCGACGCGCTGGCCGCGGCGATCGAGCGGTTACGCGGCGATGCGGGTGCGCGCGAGCGGGCGCGAGCGCGGGTCCGGGCGATCTGCGCGCCAGAGATCGTCGCAAGCGGCCTGGCGGAGGTGTACGGCGGTGGTGGGAGCGACGTAAAGCGCTCACCGGCGCCGATCGATCGCGGCGGGCTCGCATAGACTGCGCGGCGATGAGCGCCGCTGGAGAACTGCACGCCGACCCCCGCGGCCCGGGCCTGATGGTGGGCGACGGCGTCGAGATCGGCGCCGATGTGACGTTCGGGGCCTACGTGGTCGTGCACGCGGACACCACGATCGGTGCCGGCTGTGTGATCGAAGACCACGCGGTGCTGGGCAAGCGTCCGCGGCTCGCGCCGGGCTCATCCGCGGAGGGGGAGACCGGTGGCCTGCAGTTGGGCGAGGAGGTTAAGGTCTGCTGCGGCGCGGTCGTGTTCGCGGGCGCCGCGATCGGTGCGGGGTCGATCGTCGGAGACCAGGCTTACATACGCGAGCGCTCGTTGATCGGCGCGGGCTCGGTGATCGGACGTGGCAGCGTCGTCGACAACGACGTGCGCATCGGAACCGGCGTGCGCGTGCAGACAAGCGTGTACCTGACCGCGTTCTCGGTCGTCGAGGACGACGTCTTCGTGGGGCCCGGTGCGAGTACCACGAACGATGACACGATGAACCGCCACGGGCCCGAGACGCCCCTGCGTGGCGCGACCCTGCGCCGCGCGTGCCGCGTGGGCGGCAGCGTGGTGCTGACGCCGGGCGTGGAGATCGGCGAGGAGGCGTTCGTCGCGGCCGGTGCCGTCGTCACCCGCGACGTGCCGCCGCGCGCGGTCGCGATGGGAGTGCCGGCGCGCGTCGTGCGCGAAGTTCCCGACGACGATCTCCTCGAGCGCTGGCGCTAGCGGCGGGCGCCGCCGCGCGCTTGATGGCGATCGTCGCTCGACTCGCTCGACTCGCTTGAATCGCCCGATTCGAGCGCTCGACTAGACGCCGGCACGAGTGACGTGCAACTGCTGCTCGCCGATCCGAACGGTGTCGCCAGGATGCAGCTGGCGCCCGCGGCGTGTCTCGCGCTCGCCGTTGACCGACACCGGCTCAGACGCCAGCAGCGCCTTGGCTTCGCTGCCGCTCTGGATGACCCCGGCGAGCTTTAGCAGTTGGCCGAGTCTGATCGTCTCGCCGGCGATCGCGACCTCCTCAGGCATCTGCTCGAGACTCAAGCGAGCGCGCCGCGCAGGACCGCTGCGACCTGCTCGGCCTGCTCGCGCGTCAACACGGGGCTCATCGGGATCGCGAGGTGCGTGCGCGCCGCGCGTTCGGTTCCCGGCAGCTGCGCCCCCGCTCCCCAGGCGCGCATCGAGTCCTGCAGATGCACCGGGGTGCGGTAGTAGGGCTTGTGGCCGATACCGGCCGCCGCCAGCGCCGATTCCAGGCGCTCGGGCTCGTCGTGGCCGATGACGTACAGGTGCCACGCGGGCTCCGCGCCGGAGGTAGCGAGAGGCACCTGCACGAGCTCGCCGAGGCCAGCCCGCTCGTAGTGAGCGGCGGATTCGCGTCGACCTCGAGCCCAGACATCGAGTTGCGGGAGCTCCACGCGGAGGATCGCCGCCTGCAGCTCATCCAGGCGCGAGTTGTAGCCGATCTGCTCGTAGGAGACCTTGTCGTGAGAGCCATGGAAGCGCAGCACCCGCACGCGCTCCGCGAGCTCCGCATCGGAGGTCGTGATCGCGCCGCCGTCGCCGAAGCAGCCCAGGTTCTTGGAGGGGAAAAACGAGAACGTCGCGGCCGTCCCGAGCGCGCCCGGGCGTCCCGCCTGCGAGCTCGAGCCCGCGGCCTGTGCGGCATCCTCGAGGACCGGTACGCCGAGCGCCTCGATCTCGGCGATCGGGGCGATGTTGCCGAACAGGTGCACCGCGATCACCGCCTTCGTGCGCGGCGTGAGCGCGGCCTTCACCGTCTCCGCGGTCACGCAGTACGTCTCGGGGTCGATGTCGCAGAAGATCGGCGTGGCGCCCGTCGGCGGGATCGCCTCGGCGGAGGCGTAGAAGGTGAAGGAGGGAACCACCACCTCATCGCCCGGGCCGACGCCCATCGCTCGCAGCGCGATCGTGATCGCCTCGGTGCCGTTGGCGACGCCGACCGCCTCCGCGGCGCCGCAGTAGGTGGCGAACTCCCGCTCGAAGGCCTGCACCTCGGGTCCGAGGATGTAGTGCCCGGAGTCCACCACGCGCTCGATCGCCGCACGCAGCTCGGTACGCAGCGGAGCCAGCGGCGCGACTGTGTCGAACAGGGGAACGCTCACGCGCGAGACCCTATCGGAGCCTCCCGTCGGCGCAGCCACTCAACGGTCGCCGCGATTCCATCCTCGACCTCGATCCTGGATTCCCAGCCGAGCAGCGTGCGCGCCTTCTCCACCGAGGGCCAGCGACGCACGACATCCACCGTGAAGCTCGGGAGATGCTCGAGCGCGAAATCCTCCGGATCCTCGCCGCAAGCCTCCCAGACGATTCGCGCGATCTCCGCAACGGTCAGCTCGCGCGCCGCGGAGATGTTGAAGTCCTCGTTGAGCGCCGCCGGCGAGCCCATCGCCGTGACGACGCCGTCGGCGATGTCATCGATGTGGGTCAGCGTGCGCGTCTGCTCGCCCGAGCCGAAGATCTGCAGCGGACGCTGGCCGGCGAGCACCTTCGCGATCAGATCCGGCACGGCGTGCGCGATCCCGGGTTCCGCGTCCGGCACCTCGCCGGGTCCGTAGGCGTTGAAGGGGCGGCAGATCGTGAACGGCAGGCCGTGCTCGTCGTGGGCCGCGCGGCAGTAGACCTCGCCCGTGAGCTTGGAGAAGCCGTAGGCGGACTGCGGTGTCGGGCAGTCCGCGAGATGCGCCTCCGTCGTCGGGTATTCGGTGGCGCGCTCGAAGACCATCGAGGAGGAGACGTACGTGAAGCGCTCCACGTCCTCCTCCAGCGCCGCGCGGATCACCGCGTTGTAGAGCGCATTGTTGACCTCGGTGAGCGTGTGCGGGAGGCGATGGAAGTTCGCGATCCCACCGACGATCGCTGCGAGATGGATCACCTGCTCACAGCCACCCGTCGCGCGTCGCGCCTCGGCGAGCGTGCGCAGGTCGCCGGTGTGCACCTCACAGCCCTCGCGCATCCACTGCGGCGCCGGGCGCTGGTCGGAGACCCGCACCTCGTAGCTCGGGTCCGCGAGCAGGCGGCGCACGACGGCCGCGCCGATCGTGCCGGCGCCGCCGGTGACGAGCACACGGCTCACGCGCTGGTTCCCGACAGCGAGGCCAGCTCGGAGGTGTAGGCGAAGACCTGGCCCGCGCCCCAGCAGTTCCATGGGTCCACGACGAGACAGTCCGCCGCGGCCAGCGCGGCGATCCGGGTGAGCGTCTCCGCAGTGCGGAACTCAGAGTGGTTGGCCGCGACGACGACCACCGCGGCCTCCTCGACGACCTGCTCGAACGGCGCGGTTGGAGTGCTCACGTGCGGATCGTGGATCGCGACGTCGGCGAGCTCGCGCTCGAGTAGGCGCACGAGCTTGTGCGCGAGCGAGTCGCGCTCGTCGTCGGTGTCGGCCTTGAAGGCGAGGCCGAGCACCGCGATCTTGCGGTCCGCGAGCGCGCCCAGCCGGCGGCGCATCCCTTCAACCAGGAACAGCGGCACCGACTCATTCACGCGCGATACCCCGAGCAGCATGCCGGGCGCGTTGGAGCGCTCCTCGGAGAACGCGAAGTCCTTGCGCAGGCACGTCCCCGCGGTCAGGCCCGGCTGCGCGATGCCGCCGCGCGGATAGTCGCGGTTGATTAGATCGATCACCTCGAAGACGTTCGCCTCGTAGCGCTCGCAGTCCATCATCAGCAGGTTCGGCAGCGCGAAGTTCGCGTAGCGCAGGATGTTCGTCCAGATCTTCGCGAGCTCGGCCTGGACCGGCGTCGTCTGCACGAGCGGCGCGTCGAAGACGCCGAACAACTCCCCCGCGACCTCCCCTGAACGCGCGCCGACGCCGCCCACGATGCACGGCAGCGTGTCGATCTCCTCCAGGAAGCGCCCCGCCGCGATGCGCTCCGGCGCGTGCGCGACGAACACGTCCTCGCCGATCCGAAAGCCGCGGTGCTTGGCGAGATACCCCGCGACGAACTCCGTTGTTCCCGGCGCGACGGTTGAGCGCAGGATCAGTGAGTGCCCCGGCGTCAGCACGCCCAGTAGATCGTCAAGCGCCGAGCGGATGTCGCGCATGTCGATCTCGATGTGCGAGAACGAGGGCGTGCCGAGCGTGATCACGATCTGCCGCGCGCGCGCCGCATCGGCGACGCGCTCGTAGAGCTCCAGGCGACCCGCGCCGTGCACGCGGTCCAGCAGCTCCTGCGCGCCGGTCTCCTGGAAGGGCATGACGCCCTCACGGACGGCACCCAGGCGGACGGGGTCGTTGTCGATCCCGATCACGCGCAGGCCGCGATCGGCGAATGAGAGCGCGAGTGGCAAGCCGACGCGGCCGAGGCCGATGACCGCGACGTCGGCGCTTGTCTGCGGTTGAGTCATCGAGGGGAGGTTAGCGACGCTCGTGCCAGTACTGCCGCGCGAAACCGGCGACGAAGCGGGGGTTGTAGCGCGCGTAGCGCCGCCACAGCCGGCGCGGCTCGCGGGCGAGGCGGTAGGTCCACTCCAGGCCGCTGCGACCCATCCACGCCGGTGCCTGCGCGACGAGACCAGCGTGAAAGTCGAATGCGGCGCCGACTCCCACGAGCAGCGGCGCGCGCAGGCGCGGGCGCATACGGTGCATCCAGAGCTCCTGCTTGGGCTGGCCCGTGCCGACCCACACGACTCGCGCACCGGAGTCGTCGATCGCGGCGATCGTGCGCGCGTCCTCCGCGGCGCTCGGCGCGCGAAACGGCGGGGATTCGCCGCCCACGATTCGCAGGCCCGGGAAGCGCGCGCGCAGCCGCTCTTCGAGCAGCGCCAAGGCCGCCGGCGTGCGACCTCCGTAGAGGAACATCGGGATTCCCTCGCGCGCGGCGCGCGCACAATAGTGCGCCATCAGATCCGGGCCGTAGACGCGCGTCGCGCGCCCGTATCCGAGCGCTTTCAGTGCCCACACCAGCGGCTGCCCGTCGGGGACCGCGAGCGTCGCAGCCAACACCGCGGCGCGCGTCGCGGGATCCTCGCGAGCGCTCATCACGAGGTTCACGGCCGCCGCCGTCACGTAGCCCCGCTGATCGGCCGCGATCGCCGCATCCATCCAGTCCATGACCTCCTCGTAGTCGCTGACCGCGAGCGGAATCTCGAGGATCTCCGCGCGGCGCGGGAGCCGCGGAGTCGTGGGCGGGACAGGCGGTGCGATTCGGTGAAGATACCGGCGCCCCTCGGTGTCACGGCTCGTTCGAGCGCGAGCGCGCCTCTGGGCCACTCGCGAGCTCACGTGCGGCGTGTAAGAAACGCCGACAGACATATGTCGACTGGATCGCACGATTCGATTAAAATCGCACGCCATCCGTAAGCTGAGGGCTATGAGTCCGCTGCCCTTACGCCGCTATCGCGCCGAGCGGCTGCTACGCGAGGAGTTCGGAGGGCGGCGTGAGGAGGTGCTGGCGATCGTGCGCTCGCGTCTGCGTGCACAGGGACTGCGCCTGGATGTCGGCGATCTGGAAGGGTGCTACGCGCAGGCCTGGCAGGGCCTCTATGCGGCGCTGCTCGCCGGCCGCGAGGTCGCGAACCCCGTGGGGTGGCTGACGGTCGTAACGTACCGGCGCGCGATCGACGAGCATCGCTCGCGCACGCGCGCCCCCGCGTGCGCGGCGGGGGGCTCGATGGACCAGCGCGGCGCGTCGCTCCAGGCGAGCGCCCCCGAGCGCGACCTCGCAGCCGAGCTCGACGACCGCGCGCGGCTGCGCCAGCTCTTCGAGGGCCTGCGCGGGCAGCTCACTTCCCGCGAGTGCGAAGCCGCGAGCCTCTGCTACCTGCAAGGGCTCTCGCGATCCGAGGCGGCCACGCGGATGGGAATCGGAGAGACCGCGATGCGCAAGCTGATGGAGGGCCGCGGGTCCGGGCGCCCCGGCGTCGCGGGCAAGGTCGGAGATCTGCTGCGCGCGATCCGCGGTGGCGAGTGGTGCGAGCAGCAAGCGTCGCTGATGCGCGGCCTCGCCTTTGGCCTCCTCGACCCCGATGGCGAGCGCTACCGGCTCGCGCGCATCCACCAGCGCGAGTGCCCCGCGTGTCGCGCCTACGTGCTCTCGCTGCGTGGTCTCGCCGCGGTGCTGCCACCGCTCGCGCTGCCCTGGGGCTTTGGAGTTGGTGCGGGCGCCGGTGCCGGGGCTGGGACGGGGGGCGGCGCCGGAGCGGGAGCGGGCGCCGGAACCGCTGCGGGTGCCGGAGCGAGCGGCACGGGGGTGGGGGTTGGATCGGCTGCGGGCGGTGGCGCGGGCACCGGGTTCGGGATCGGCGCGGGCGCGGGCGGTGCGAAGCTCGCGGTGAGCTGTGTGCTTGCGCTAAGCGTCGGCTGCGTCGCGATCGTCGGCCTACCGCGCCGCTCCGCGGGAGCCACTCACGGGCGGGGATCGCACGCTACCGTCCTCGCCGCGCGCGCGAGCGCGTCCGTGCGCGACAGCGCGTTCGTGCGCGACAGCGCGTCTACGGCAGCCGCGAGCACCGCGCGGCGCCCGCGCTCGCTGCGCGCCGCTGCTAGTTCGGCGGGTCGCGGGGCGCGCCATCCGGTTAGCGCCACGCACGCGCACGCGGCGGCCATCGAACCCGCGCAGCGCGAGTTCGGCCCCGAACGCACGGCGCCGGCTTCGGCCGCGCTAACGCAGACACTCGCCGGCCGCACGCCGACCGCTGCCGCGACCGACGCCTCGGCGTCGAAGCAGTCCTCCGCAGGGAAGCGGTCCTCCGCGGCGGCTGGAGCGGAAAGAGAATTCGGACCGTAGTCAGGCGCGCGGGAAGACCTTCGCGATCTTCCTCAGCGCGAGCGGGTTGCCGCGCGGGCGCAGGCGGCGCGTCGCGACCGCGCGCGCGGGACTCAGGCGTTCGCCGACGATGTCCACCCAGTCCTGGTAGGAGATGCCCAGGCGCACGTCGGCCTGCGGGGACTCACCCTCCGCGACGCTGCTCGAGCCGTTCTCGACCGTGAGATGCCAGGTGGGGACGTCGGGGTCGGTGAACTCCCACTGGAAGACCGTCGGACGGCGCAGCCCGTGGTGCGGATTGACCTGGCGGCGGATCGTGTCGAACAGCAGCTCGAGCGTCTCCGGATCCTTCAGCGAGGGGCCCTCGCGGACGCCGATGATGCCGGCCTGCGCGAGTTTGCGCCCGCGCTGGGAGAGTTCGACGGGGCTGAGACCCGGCGGCATGATCGCGGGGCCCGGCAGCGTCTCGGGAGCCAGACCCGCCGAGCGCAGCTTGGTCATCAGCGAGGCCGCGCCCTCGCCGCCGACCTTGTCGAAGGTGTAGCCGAAGCACGTCAGGTAGCTCTCGTCCCAGCCCGGTGGCATGAGTACCTGGGCCGTGTAGCGCATCACGTCGCGCAGCAGGCCCGCGACAGCCTTGGGGACGCCGACGGGGTCTTCGCGCTTGAGGTCCGCGAGCAGCTTCACGCCGAAGCCGATGTGGCGCTGCTCGTCGGCGGCGACGTTCGCCATGCCCGCGCGAAACGCCGGCAGCAGATTGCGCTCCTCGAGGTAGCTGAAGATCAGATGCTGCCCCGGCTGTGCGAGGGCGCCCTCGATGATGATGTGGTAGAGCGTCACCGCCGCCGCGAGCTGCGTGCGCGAGCGGTCCGCGCGCAGCTCGTCGGCCATCGTGTCCAGGCGATCGAAGATCTTGCGAAAGCCCGGGGTTAGCTGCGGCTTGATCGCGTTCAGTCCGCTGGCCATCGAGCCGTCGCCGATCCCGCAGACCTCGTGCATGAAGCGCTTGAAGAAGACCGCGTGGCGCGCCTCGTCGACCTGCTGCGTCGCGAGGAAGTATTTCTGCTCCTCGTGCGGCGCCGCATCGATGTAGGGGGAGAGGTTGTCCGCGACCGCGTCCTCACCCCAGAAGAACAGCGCGTAGTTCCACAACGCCGCCTGGCGCTCGAACTCCGTGAACTCCTCGCGCCACTGGCGCGCGTCCTCGGTGAAGTCGAGCTCCATCGCGCTCCAGTTGCCGCGCTCCCAGCGCGCGTAGAGATCCGTGTAGGAGATCGCGTCCGTCGGGAGGCTTTCCGCGGTCGGCCACGAGCCCACCGGTTCGCTCGCCTTGGATCCGGCTGGCTGGGGGTCCGCGGTGGTGCTCGCGCTGCTCGCCATGGTCATCTGCTCCTCCCGCGCGGTGCGCGCGTCCGGGTTCGGATAGCGCACGTTATCGGATAGCGAGCGCTATCGCAATAGCAAACGCTCGGTCAAGTACGATGGGGCGGTGGCGACCGCACGACTGACCCGCGAGCAGAGCAAGGCGCTGACGCGCCAGCGCCTGCTGGACGCCGCGCGCAAGGTCTTCGCGCGGCGCGGCTTTCACGGCGCCTCGGTCGAGGAGATCGCCGCCGAGGCCGGTTACTCGACGGGCGCGCTGTACTCCAACTTCGACGGCAAGCAGGCGCTCTTCCTGGCGCTGATGGATCGCGAGATCGACGAGCACACCCGCGAGATCGCCGAGGCCGTGCGCGAGCGCACCTCGATCGCCGACCGCGCGCGTGGCGGCGCCGATCGCTGGATGGCGATGATCGAGCGCGAGCCCGAGCTGCAGCTGCTGTTCATGGAGTTCTGGGCCTACGCCGCGCGCGACCCCAAGGTGCGCCGCCAGGTCGCCGCGAGCTTCGCCCGCGCCCGCGCCGTGCTGACCGGTCTGATCGCGGACGGCGCGCGCGACTTCGAGCTCGAGCTCGAGCTGCCCGCCGAGCAGCTCGCGATCGCGATCGACGCGCTCGCCGACGGCATCGCGCACCAGAAGATGGCCGACCCCGACGCCGTGCCCGACGAGCTGATGGGGCGCGTACTCGCGCTGCTGCTCGCCGGGGCTACGCGGCCGGTAGGCACAGGCACGCGTAGTGCACCGTGAACAGGCGCCGTGCGACGCCCGCTGCGAGCCCGTGCGAGCCCGCGCGCAGCGCCCACTTGGCGCTCGCCGCCGCGCCGCCCGCGACGCTGGGGGCGCCCGAGGATGAGGCGAGGAAGCGATGGACCTCCAGCGGGAGCGGATCCTCGAGCTCGCCCGCCACACGCAGTCCCGCTTCGCTGACGATCTCCCGCGCCGCCGCGCGGCTCAGGCGATGCAGGTGCCCCACCTCCGCCGCGTGCGCGCGCTTGGCGGCACGTCGCGCCGAGAGGTTGTCCTCCAGCGGCACCTCCACGACGACCGCCGCGCACGCGCGCGCGACCTCCGCGAGCAGCGCCGCCGGCTCGTGCACGTGCTCCAGGACGTGCGAGAGGATGCCCAGCTCGTACTCGCCCGCGCGCGCCGGCAGCCGACGCCCGTCGTAGACCTCCACTCGCTCAATCTCTGCTCGCGAGCGCGCGATCGCAACCGCCGCCGGCGCAATCTCGACGCCCGTGAGCGCTCCCCCGAAGCCACGATGGCGCAGCTCGCAGAGCAGCGCGCCGTCGCCGCAACCCACCTCCAGGGTGCCGTCCGGCGCCAATCCCGCCGCCGCGCAGAGGGCGATCACGTGATCCGCCTTGCCCTTCGCGCCGAGCGCGCGCCAGCGCGAGGAGCGCTCCGCGCTCGCCGGATCCTGGGTATAGCCCTCCTGGTAAAAGTCCGCGAGCTCGGCGCTGTCCGGCATCGCTCGATTATCGGTGCTGCGCCGCGTCCCGCGCGCCGCGCGTCAAGGTAGCCTCGCACGAGAATGCTCAACACGGATCGGCCGCGCGAGAGTCGGCCCACTCCCGGGATGCCCACACGGCTCGCCGCTGCGCTGCGCGAAGCGCCCACAACCGTGCCCGCCTTCGCCGCGCTCGCGCTGATGGTTCTCTGGGCGACCAGCGACGCCGGCTACCCCCTCACCCACTGGGCGCCCGGCGGCTTGATCGTGCTCGCGCTGCTCGCGATCGCGCTGCTCGCCGTGCGCCCGCGCGTCGCCGCGATCCCCCTCCCCGTGCGGATCGCGCTGCTGTGCCTCGCCGCCTACACCGCGCTCAGCTTCCTCTCGATTCTGTGGGCCGCCGTGCCCGGCGACGCCTGGGAAGGCGCCAACCGCACCCTGCTCTATCTGCTCGTCTTCGCACTGTTCGCGTGCTGGCCCCAGCGCGGCGCCACCGCGGCGCTGCTGTTGTGCGCGTGGACGTTCGCGCTGATCGGCCTCGCCGCGTTTACCGCGCTGCACGTCAACGCCGCCGCTGCGGTCAGCGCCACGCGGCTGCAGACGCTGTTGCCCGGCGGTCGACTCCTCTACCCGGCCGGCTACGTCAACGCCGACGCCGCGCAGTGGCTGATGGCCTGCTGGCCCGCGCTGCTGCTCGCGCGCAGCCGTCGGCTGCCGTGGGGACTGCGCGGGGCGCTCGCCGGAGGCGCCGTGCTGCTCGCGGAGGTCGCACTGCTGAGCCAGAGTCGCGGCGCCCTGTACGCCACGCCGGTGATGCTCGTGCTCGTGTTCGCGCTGCTCCCCGGGCGCGTGCGCACATTCGCGCTGCTCGTGCCCGTCGCCGCCGGCATCGGCGCCGCCGCGCCCGCCGTGCTGCGCGTCGGCGAACGCCTCGAAGGAGGCGGCAACGCCGCCGCCGCGATCCACGGTGCGACCACGGCGATGTTCGCCGCCGCGCTCGGCGTCGCGCTCCTCGTGGCGCTCGGCGCCGCGATCGAGCAGCGCCGCGCGCCGCTCTCGCGAGCCGCCGCCACGCGTGTACACCGCGCGACGGGCGCCGTCGCGGTACTCGCGCTGATCGCGCTGCTCGCCGGTGGCTGGGCCGCCGCCGGCAATCCCCTCACGCGCGCCCGCCACGCCTGGGACACGTTCAAGAGCCCCAGCGGCTACGCCGCCAACCGCACCGGCGAGAGCCGTCTGATCGGCGGGCTGGGCAGCAGCCGCTACGACTTCTACCGCGTCGCGCTCGACGAATTCACGGCCCATCCGCTGCTTGGGATCGGCGCCGACAACTTCGCCGAGCCCTACCTGCGCCACGGGCGCAGCAGCGAGACCCCGCACTACCCGCACAGCGTCGAGCTGCGCACGCTCACCGAGACCGGTCTGCTCGGAGCGCTGCTCGCGGCGCTCGGACTCGCCGCCGCGCTACTCGCCTGCCGGCACGCCGCGACCCGCTCCCCCGACAGCCTCGCGCGCGGCGTTGCCGCGGCGGCCACCGCCGGCTTCGGCTACTGGGCGGTTCACGGCTCCTTCGACTGGTTCTGGGAGTTTGCCGGGCTCGGCGCCCCCGCCTTCGCGCTGCTCGGGCTCGGCTGCGCTCTGGCGCCGCGCGCCGAGGTTGCGCCGGTGCCGCGCGGCACCACCATCACCACCACGGCCGGGCCGCCGCGCGCGGGCGAGGCAGCGGGAGTGCCGCCGCGTGCGGGCGGCACGCGCGATGGAAACAGTCGCCGCCGGCTGCATCCCTGGATCGCACTGGCGGGCGCCGCCGCCGCGCTGGCCGCCATCGCCTCGCTCACGGCTCCGTGGCTGAGCCAGTTGCAGATCCAGAGCGCCGCGCGCATCTGGGTGCGCGACCCCGCCACCGCCTACGCGCGCCTGAACAACGCCGCCCGCTTGAACCCACTCAGCGACGAACCGTACGTCGTCGCCGGCAGCATCGCACTGCGCCGCGGTGAACTGCCGCGCGCCGACCACGAGTTCGCGCTCGCTCAGCGACGCACTCCCGGCGACGCCTACGCGACGCTCGAGCGCGGAGCGATTGCCTCCACGCGCGGCGAGCAGCGCGCGGCGCTCGTGCTGCTCGCGCGCGCCGCCCAACTGAACCCCCGCGATCCGCTGACTCGACAGGCGCTCGCGCTCGCGCGGCGCGGGCAACGGGTGGACGTCGGCGAACTAAACCGCTCAATCCTTAGCAATGCTGAGCAGCTCTTGTAGTCGCAGCAAAAATACGCAGTCAATTGGGGGGTTAATCCCTCGACACCGGACCCCCGCTCCGCTACTTTTGAGGGGAAGCCTGTTCGATTCGCCGGCCCGAGGTCGCGGCGACTGAGAGCCAGTCGCGACGCACGAATGGCGAGTGGAGGCCAGGGCACAGGCACGGAGAGCGACCGCACGGTCGCTCAAGGCCGCGAGGAAACCCAAGGTTGGGAAGCATGAAACGCCAGCGCACCATAGTCTCCATACTGGTCCTGCTCTCCGGCCTAGCCGCCGGTATGCCGGCAGCTGCGCTTGCTGGGGGGCCGCTGCTTGGCGGTTACGGCGGCCCGGGCGCCGGCGCGCAGACGATTCTCGGCGCGTCGCTGGTGAATGGGTCCGGTGCCGGTACCAGCGGCGGCGGCGCAGGTGGCGGCGGCGCAGGTCGCGCAAGTGCCGCGGGCGCTCCGGGCCGTTCCGCGACGGGCTCGCCCTCCGCGGTCGCAACCCAGGAACGGGCCGGCGGCAGGAGCCGCTCCGCTGGCTCCAAGACCACCGCGGGCAACGCCCCCGGCGGCTATCCGCGCGCCGCAGGCGCGAATCCCCATTCATCGCACCTTGGCGTTCCCGCCGCTGTTACTACCAACGCAGCTGGAACGTCGTGGTTCTCTAGCGCCGATCTGCTGGCGCTCCTGCTGGCCAGCGGTGCGCTCGCGCTCGTGGCCGTAGCCACGGTGCGACTGACACGGACCGAGCATCATTAGAGGAGACCTCAGAGCAACCCCGCCTCAGCGGCATCGACGCTCACGAGAACGGACAAGGACGCCCCACCTCCCATGAATGGCACACGCCTCACCCAGCAGACCACCACCCCCTCGCTCCCGCTCGCCGGTCATCCCGCCGCGCGCCGCGCGCCGGGTGCGCGCTCGGCGCGCTCGGCGATCTTCCGCGGGCCGCTGCAGTGGCTGCTCGAGGAGCCCGGCTGGGGACTGCTGCGCCCCGCGGTCGACTGCGCGCTGCTGTTCCTCGCCGTCGTGCTCGCGCTCGGCGGGCTCGACGGAACCCTGCACGCTCCCGCGGTGCAGGCGCCACTGCTGGCGCTCCCCGCGTTGACGATGCTCTTGCTCTACCTGCGCGGGCTCTACCGCTCGCGGCTGCGCGCGCTGATCCTCGACGGACTCGCGCCCGTCGTGAGCGCCGTCTCCGTCGCCGCGATGTCCGTAGCGATGATCGGCGTCTTCGTCAACGGGCGCGTTCCCGCCCAGGCCGCCTGGGTGCGCGCGTGGCTGTTCGCGCTGCTCGCCATCGGCTGCGGGCGCATGGCCCTCGCGTTCGCGCAGCGCACCGCACGCAGCCGCGGTCTGATCGGGCGCCCCGTGCTGATCGTCGGCGCCGGTCTCGTCGGCGCTCAGGTCGCGCGGCGGCTGGAAGCTCACCCCGAGTACGGCCTCGTGCCGGTCGGCTTCCTCGACGACGACCCCCGCCCACTCCCCGAAGTCGGAGGTCGCGACGTTCCCGTGCTCGGCACCGCCGAGGACATCGACGACGTGCTCGCCCGCGCCGACGTGCGCAACGTGATCGTCGCCTTCTCCTCCGTCGCCGACGCCCGCGTCAGTCGCCTGATCCAGCACTGCCAGGAGCGCGGCGTCGAGGTCTCCGTCGTGCCGCGCATGTTCGACACGATCAACAATCGCGTCGGCTACGACACCATCGGCGGGCTGCCGCTGATGTCATTCACGAGCGTCAATCCCCGCGGCCTGCAATTCGCGCTCAAGCACGCCTTCGACCGCGCGTTCGCCGCCCTGTTGCTGTTCGTGCTATCGCCGCTGCTACTGCTCACCGCCCTCGCCGTGCGCGTCAGCTCGTCCGGTCCCGTGCTCTTCCGCCAGCGCCGCGTCGGACGCGACGGAACGCTGTTCGACCTCTACAAGTTCCGCTCCATGCGCCTCGACCCTGCGCCCGCGATTAACCGGCCCGCGGCACTTGCGCGCGACGGTCACGAGTTCCCCATCGACACCGACACCGGCGGCGAGCCGGCCGAGCTCGGCCTCAACCGCGACGGCGTCGCGGCGTTCGAGTTCATGCTCGGCGCCGACACCGCGCCCGGCGGTGTCGAGGGCGCCGACCGGCGCACGGTCGTCGGTCGCTTCCTGCGTCGCACCTCGCTCGACGAGCTGCCGCAGCTGCTCAATGTCCTGCGCGGCGAGATGAGCTTGATCGGCCCGCGCCCCGAGCGCCCCGAGTTCGTCGAGCTCTTCCGCGAGGACATCACCCGCTACGGCGATCGTCACCGCGTCAAGTCCGGGATCACCGGCTGGGCCCAGGTGCACGGCCTACGCGGGCAGACCTCCCTTGCCGAGCGCGTCGAGTGGGACAACTACTACATCGCCCACTGGTCGCTCGGGCTCGACCTGAAGATCCTCGCGCTGACCTTCGGCGCGTTGCTGCGCAACGCCGAGTAGCGGCCCCGCCGCGCGCGAGCGCGCGGACGCGCGCGCACCCGCAGACGCGCGGACGCGCGGGCCCGCGGCGGGCACGGGCGTGGGTGTGTGCAGACGCAGGAGATGCGCCCGGGCGCCACAGGGTGCCTCAGACGGGCGCGCGGAGCGCCTCAGATGCTGCGCTGCGCGGAGCGGGCTACTCCGCTCCAATACTGAAAGACGCGCACCGTCAGGCCGCTCGTTCCAAGCACCCGCGGCAGCGCGATCGAGTAGCGGTTGAAACGGTCGAGCGTGAACAGCACCCGGTAGCGCAGCAGGCTCCCCTGAAAGGCTTCGAGCTGCATGTAGTCGCCGACCGGTGCCGAGCCGCTGGCGATGACCGCACCATGGCGTCTGCGCAGACTCAAGGCGATCGCGGTCGGGCTCCCGAAGGGATTGGAGAGCACCCGCGCGAGCGCCGCGAAGGCCGGCTTGCGGAAACCCTCTTCGTTGAGGACGCCGAAGTCTTCCGCCGCGGATCCCCGCAGCTCGTACAGCGTCTCGGCCGCGACGTACGGCGTGGACGCCAGCGAGCGGAAGATATTGGTGATGTTCGCCGCCTGCACCTGCGCCGTCACGCATCCCTGTTCCTGCTGAATTTTCTCTCGCGGCCAGCAGCTGCTCCAGCCGAACTCGTCGAGCCACAGCGGCGTGCTGTCGCCGTTGGCGAGCTGCACTTCGTGAATCGCTCGCAGCGAGCCGAGCGTCAGGTTGTAAAAGTGCACCGCCAGGCCGTCGTAGTATCCCTTGATGCCCGCCGCGTAGAGCGCGCGCAGAAAGACGCCGTTGGAGCCCACCAGCGAGCCTCCCAGAACCAGCACATGCGGGTCAGCCTGCTTGATCGCCGGATACGCCGCACGCAAGATCGCCGCATAGCGCTGTGGTTTTTCCGGGCCCGCGAAATAAGCTTCGTTGATCTGGTCTGGCTCGTTCCAGACCTCGATCGCGGCCAGCCGCGAGCCATAGCGCGTCGCCAGATAGCTCACGATCGTCGCATAGCTCTTCGGATTGCTTGGCGGCCACGCGTTGGCCGTGCTCCAGCGTGTCGGCACACATCGTCGCAGCAGCGCGCGCGGCGCCGAGGAGGCCCAGCAGGGCGTGCTGTCGACGGTCATCACCACACCGAGACCCGCCGCCGCCGCATCGCTCGTCAGCCGGTCGAGAAAGGCGAGCGCGTGCGGCTCGACGCGGTTTGGTTCGCGCGGCTCGAGCGTCGACCACGGCACGCCGACACGGATCAGCTTCGCGTGGAGTGCGTGCGCCATCGCGACCGACCGATCCGCTTCAGCCGGGAGCGAGCCCGACCCGAGACCGGGAACGTTGACGCCGCCGCGCGCAGACACCGACGATCTCCCCGCACGCGCGCCGCTCGCTGAGACACCGGCCGCGGCGAGCGAGCTCCACGCCAGCAAGCCGACGATGCATACCGCGAGGACTCTCCGGAGGCGTCCCACCGTGGACTTGCTTTGGCATCCTGCCATCCCCACACGATAGTGGTGGCGCGCGCCCCGCGCGCCTGACGCCCGCAAAGTACGCTGACGGCGATGCCCGCCAACTGGATCTGGATACAGCTTGCGATCGTCTTGTTCGTCGTGATCGGGATGATCGTCGCAATCACGAAGCTCGCGTGAGCTGTGTCCCGATGACAGGGTCGCCGGCTCGACCGACGCAAACGCGGATATGATCGACACGCCCGCAGGGCAGCTGCGAAGCGAACCAAACCCGAGAACGTCTATCGGCGGCGAGGAGAGATCCAGGTCATGTTCAAAGCGATCGTGGTTGGCACGGATGGATCGGAGACCGCCGGCGAGGCCGTGCGGCAAGCAACCGACCTAGCGCGCAAGGTCGGCGCGAGCCTGGAGATCGTGAGCGCCTACGAGCCCGTTCCGGCGCAGCGCCTGCGCGAGGAGCGCCGCGACGCTCCCGATGATCTCCAGTGGGCGATCAACCCCCGCGAGGACGTCGACCTCGCGCTCGAGGCGGCCGCCACGCCTGCGCGCGAGGCCGGGGTGGACGTGAACATCTACCCACGCCAGGGCGATCCCGCCGACGCGATCCTCGACGTGGCCGAGGAGCGCGGCGCCGACCTGATCGTCGTCGGCAACAAGGGCATGACCGGTGCCAAGCGCTTCCTCCTAGGCTCCGTCCCGAACAAGGTCTCCCACCACGCGCCCTGTTCGGTGCTTATCATCAGAACGACCTGAGACGCCGCGCTCGCTCGGACTCCCGCTCCGGGATAGCCCGCGGTGGACGGGGCGGGAGCTCCTCGCCTCGCAGGATCGCCGCAGGCACATCGTGGGTGAGCCAGCCGGCGAGTGACTCCAGTCCCACACTTTTCAGCTCGGCGAGCACGCTCGGAGGGCGCCGCACGTGATCGTGCGCGTCGGAGGTGACGTTGTGGACTAGATCCCAGCGCACCAACTCCAGCGCAAAATCTCGCACCCCCTCGCCGAACTGCCCCACCAGCGACCCCGCGGTGATCGACGTGACGATCCCGCTCGCCACGAGTCTCGCCAGCATCTGCGGGTCGCGCTGAAAGCTGGGGCACCGCTCCGGATGTGCCAGCACAACGCGCCGGCCGCTGCGCAGCATCCTCAGCAGGATCTCCTCCAAGCCACCGATCGCGGGAGCGAAGGGACACTCGATCAGCAGCCACGGTCCCCCGCCGAGCCCCAGTTGCGGAAGCTGCTTGGAGTCTATGTCCGGGAGCCGCGTCAGCGCGATCTCGGCGCCCGGCACGAGCTCCAGTTCCACATCCCGCAGCGCGAGCTGCTCCCGCAGGGCCACCACGAGTCGCGCGATCGTCGCCGCATCGTTCGGGTATCGCCCGCTGACGTGCGGTGTCGCCACCAGTGTCTGCGTTCCCGCCGCCACCGCCGCGCGTGCGAGGGCGAGTGAGCCCTCCAACGTCTCGGGGCCGTCATCGATGCCCGGGAGCACGTGGCAGTGCAGGTCAATCATCGCTCCCCCCAACACTACGGGCTCCACCGCTCCCACACGCCGCCGCCCCCGCACCCGCGCGCCGCCGCCCGAGCGCACGCGCCGCCGCCGCGGTTCGCCGCCTCGCAAGGTCGTCCAGATCGGCGGGGGACTCCCGAGGGACAGATACGATGTGGGCCATGCCGGGCGGCCCCACGCGGTTCACATGAGGTCGGCGATGTCCTCCGCGTTGCGGTCGAGTTCCCCAACCGAGGCCACCGTGCTCGCCGGTGTCTGGACGCTGCTCGCGCTGTTCGCGATCGCCCTCGCCGCGCTCCTCGCGCGCCAGCCGATCTCCCTGGGCATCGCGCTCGGTGGCGGAGTGTTGCTGCTCGCGGGTTTGGCGCTGGTACTCGCGCGCTACGACCTCGCGGTGTACATCGGTTTCCTGCTGCTCGCCGTGGTGCTCATCGAGCCCGCCCCCTCGGATGCGCTGTTCGGCTTGATCATGGCCATCGCCGCCGTGACCGGACGCTTCGGCATCCGGCGGTTGCCGCGGCTCGCCGTGTGGGTCGTCTCGGGCTTCCTGCTGCTGAACGTCGTCTCCGCGACCGAAGTGATCGACTGGAGCAGCGCCGCAAAATTCTTCCTCATCACGCTCTACCTATGTATGTTCAGTCTCTGGCTCGGCGCCTACATCGATCGACCCACCCGCGCGCGGCGGCTCGTCCGCGCCTACCTCCTCGCCGCGGTGTTCTCGGCGGTCGTGGCCTCCGCCGCCCTGTTCGTTCACTTCCCCTTTCACACGCTGCTCATCGGGGACGGCGAGCGGGCCAAGGGACTGTTCAAGGATCCCAACGTCTTTGGTCCCTTCCTCGTCCCGATCATCCTGATCCTCGCCGAGGAGATCCTGCATCCACGATTGCTGCGCATGCGCCGCTCGCTCATGCTGGTGTGCTTCCTCCTGCTGGTGCTCGGAGTGATCTTCTCCTACTCGCGCGCCGCTTGGTTGAACCTCGCAATCGGTCTGATCGTGCTCGTCGCCGTTGTCACGCTCCGCCGCCCCGACCGGCGCGCGATCACCTTGATCCTGGTCGTCGGCGTCGGCGCCGGCGCGATCGCGAGCGCGATCGTCGTGACCGGGTCGCTCGGCTTTCTCGAGCAGCGCGCCCGTCTGCAGAGCTACGACACGAGTCGCTTCGCCGCGCAGGAACGCGGTCTGCACGTCGGCCTCGATCATCCGTTCGGACTCGGACCCGGCCAATTCGAAGTGATCTCACCCGTCGCCAGTCACAGCCTCTACATACGCTCCCTCTCCGAGCAGGGCCTGCTGGGACTGCTAGCGATCATCGTGCTCGTCGTCGGCACGATGGCCTTCGCCTTTGTCAGCGTGCTGCGCGGGCGCGATACCTACGGGATCAGCGCCGCCGCGCTACTTGCCGCTTGGTGCGGCCTTGTCGCGAACAGCTTCTTCGTCGACACCCTGCATTGGCGCCACCTTTGGCTCGTCGCCGCGCTGATCTGGGCGGGCGCCATGCGAGGCCGGATTGTGGGGCAGGGCCGCCTGCAGCGCTCCACCTCGCCCCGCTCGTCCGTGGCGAATCCGCCGCCGGCGGACGCGCCGCTCCTAGGTGCGCCGGTAGCCGGCTGACCGGCCGATCAGCGCGGGGTGGAGCTGCCGATCGTTGGCTGCGGGTGAGGGTCTCGCGGGGAGGGCGGCCGCTCACTCGTGTAATACGGGGAGAGTTCGGCCCGCGCTCCGACCGCCACGAGGCCGATCGGTTTGATCTGCAGACGTCGCAACAGATCCTGGAGATCCTCGGCCTGATCGGGACTCACCCGATCCAACCGCGCCACCACCAGCACGTCGTCCGCCTGGCGAATCAGGAACTGCGTGTCGCTCAATCCGAGCGCCGGCGGAGAGTCGACCAGGACATAGTGATAGTCCAGCTGGCGCACCGCCTCAAAGAGCGCGCCGAGCTCCGGCCCCGACATGAGCGAGCTCGGATCCGCGGGCGTCTTTCCAGCTGGGAGCAGGTCGAGGTTCAAATCTCCCGGAACCTCCCTGATCGAGCGCTTGAGCAAGTCCAGCAGCTCCTCCGCGTCGGTCGCACGCAGGCACTCCGCCACGCCGGATGTCAGGGGTAGACCGAGCTGTTCGTGCAGGCTCGGCGAGCGCAGGTCTCCGGTGATCGCCAAGGTGCGCTGACCGGCCCGCGCCAGCGAGCGTCCCAGGCTGGCCGTCACCGTCGTCTTACCCTCGCCGTGAATCGCGCTCGTGACCAGCAGCACCCGCTGCTCCCCCGAGTCCGTGCCGAGCAGCCGCACCGACGCCTGCAGCACGTCGTAGGCCTCCTGCTCGAGCCCCGAAAGGGCGCGACGCCGCTGCGGAGAGGTGACGCTCGGGCGATACGGCACGCCGGTGAGCACCGTGAGGCCCAGTACCTGTCCTAGCTCTCGCGGTGTGGCGAAGCGCGGTCGCAGCTGGTCGCGTCCGAGCACGATGAGGACGCCGATTAGCAGTGCCACGAACAAGGCGATCACCGCGTTGCGGGCCGGATGGGGCGAAGCCGGCGAGGTTGGCGCGGTCGCCGCGCCCGCGAGTTGCAACTCCGAGGCGGTGCCCGCGGCGCTGATCTGCAACGCACTGATACGGCTCTGCAGATCGGCAATCTCCGCTTCTGAGCCCGGCGTGCCGCGCAATTGCGCGACCTGCGCCTTCAGCTGGTTCTCCGCGTTGGTCAAGCCAAGGTTCTGGCTGGCGTTCTGTTCGCTGATGAACACACCCGCCACCGTGTTGACTCTTCTCGCCGCCAGGTCCGCGTGCGGGGCCGTCGCCGAGATCGTGATGATGTTGGAGTTTTCTTCGACCGAGGCGCTGATTGCGTCTTTCAGCGTCGAGGACGATTCCGAGAGCCGACGGGCCGCGGAGTCGACGACCGTGCTTGTCGTGACCAGCGACTGGAAGGTCGCTAGCTGGCGCTGGGTGGAGGCGGCTTCGGTCGGCTGCAGCGGCGTATTGGCCGGGCTGTAGATGATGTGCGCCGTCGCCTGGTAGCTCTTGGGCAGGATCGTCGAGACGAGCGCGACGAGCACCGTTACGAGCACCGCGATCGCGACGATCAGCTTGACGCCGCGGCGCAGCGCATCGAAATAACGCCGGACGTCCACCGCCTGGTCGCCGAAGTTCGCAGCCGGACTCGGTTGTGGTTGTGTCTGAAAGCTCATTACGTCGGGTTTCCCCTCATCGACCCCGATGCCTTCGTAGCCAAATCGGAGCCGTGCGGTTCGACGGATTGCAGCTCGCGCGGCGGGCGCAGAAGCTCATCGTACACGCGGGTCAGGCGGTCGATCATCCCCGCCCGCGTGAACTGCCTGCCTACCCTTAGCAGCGCCCGCTCGCCCATGCGGGCCGCGCGGTCGCGATCGTCGAGCACCGCGCAGAGCGCCTCGCCGAGGAGCCGCTGCTCGCCCGGTGGCACCAACAAGCCCTCGACCTCGTCCTCGATCGCCTCCCCGATTCCGCCGACGTCGCTCGCGACGATCGGTTTGCCCAGCGTCATCGCTTCGAGTACCACATACGGGAAGGACTCCGCCCAGGACGGATGCACGAAGACGTCCAGCGCGGCGAGCGCCTCCAGCGGACGCTCGCAGTGGCCGACGAAGTGCACCGTCCCCTCGACCCCGCGCAGTCGCGCTCGCGCCTGCAGCCGCCCGAGATCCGGTCCGTCGCCGACGATCGCGACCTGCGCCCTGGGATGACGCGCGATCACCGCCGGTGTCGCGTCGATCAACGTCTCCAGCCCCTTGCCCGGTCGCAGCAGGGTCAGGGCGCCGATCACCGGCCCGCGCGTCGCGAGCTCCGCGATGCGCCCGTCGGGCATGCGCGCGGGCGCCACGTCGATCCCGTTGTGCACCACGCGCACGCGATCGCGCGGCCCGATCGAGCGCGCCAGACGCGCCTCCGCCTCGCAGACGCACAGCACGCGACTCCCCAGCGGGGCGAGCAGTCGCTCGACGGCGCGGTACGCGGGGCGTTCACCGCGTCGTGAGAAGTGTCCCGCGAACGCGTACCCGTGCGGGGTATAGACCACAGGAATCCCCGGCGCTCCGACACGCGCCAGACGCGCGACCGCGCCGGCCTTGGAGCTGTGCGCGTGAACCACCGCCGGCCTTACCTCACGCACGATCCGCGCCAGCTTCGCGACCGCCCCCAGGTCGCCGCGGGGCGAGATCGCGCGTCCTAGATCGAGCGGCACATAATCGGTCGGCCGCTCGAGGTCGGGAAGCCGCTCGGGAGCGCACAGGATCACTTCCCAGCCGCGCTCCGTCAGGCCATTTGCCAGATCCCGGATATGGCGCCCCACGCCACCGTCGATTGGTTGGTGGCAGATGAGAACGCGGGTCACCGCGCGCGGCGCCCACGAGCAGAGCGCATACCGATCATGGTGCTGAATATACGCTCGTCTTCCGCCCCCGGCGCGCTCTCAGCGCGTCGCCAAGCGGGTTCGATGAGCCGGGTGCCGGTGACGCGCCGTTCGCGACCGCCTCACGCGCGCGGTGCCGGCTCGCCTCGCGCGCGCCGTGCGCGCGTGAGGATTCTTGGTGCGGATGAGCTGTTTGCCGTGGGATGTGCGACCACCACTCGAGGTGCCCCGGTGCGGGGCCGGGGGAGTGGGGGGCTTGGCCGCCGTCGACGGCGTGGTGCTCGTGCTGCCCCCGCCGGAGCCGCTAGTTGTCCCTGTACCGCTAGTGCTGGAGTCGCTGGCGCCCGAGGAGGCGGGAGCTGCTCGCGGCGCTTCGGTCACCAGCGCCGTGCTGGGCGGTGTCGCGCTCGACAGAACGCCTCTGAGGATCGCGCCGCTGCTCGGGGCGAGCGTGACCGAGGTGACGGTCACGCCTTCGGCGTTCAGCATCGGCGTCGGCAGCGAGACCGTCTCAGTCGGTTCCCCCGGGGGGTTGACCAGGACCATGCCGCCCGCGAAGTCGCGGCGCAGCAGGTGTCCCCAGCTGTAGCGCGGACCGCTCGCTTCACCGAGGTTGACGTTCCAGCCCGACCACCAGTTTTCGGGTGTCTGGCCATCGCCACTGACGGCGTCGTTGCCGTTGGAGATCAGGAAGTAGCTCGCCAAGTTGTAGGTCAGGCCCTGCGGTTCGCTGGAGGTGCCGTCCATGACGACGTCCTTGCCGAGTGCGTGCACCTGATCGACATACGACAGCAGTGCCTTCAGCGACCACTGGCCTTCGCCGCCGGTCAGGCCCGCGTCGTTAGCGCCGCGCTCCAAGAAGATGTAGTTGGCGGATTCGATCTCGGCGCGGATGTTCGCGTTGCTCGTGCCGGCGTGTTCGTCGGCGTACCAGATCGCGTTGTGCGCGATTTCGATGTTGGGAAGCTGAGCGCGCACTTCCTGCATGAAGTGCGCCATGTAGCCGCGCCAGGCTTCGGAGGTCATCGGCTTGCCGGTCGAGGGGTCGATCGGCGCGACGATTTCTTCGTTGCCGTTGCTGACCTGCATTTCCATGTTCACGTCATCGACGAACACCCCGCGGTAGCCGTGCGCGACCTCCGCCTTCAGTTCAGCGATCCACGCTGCGCGAAAGGCCGGGTTGCCGATGTCACCGGCGTACTGCGGGCAGCTGCTCCCCGAGCAGCCCGAGGGAATGTAGAGCGGTTCGCCGGCGGCATTCTTGAGGATCCATTCGGGGTGCGCGCTCGCGAGGGCGCTGCCACGGTAGATCGCGTAGGAGTCGTCGTAGACCCACGCATTGGGATACCAGCTGGTCTTCTGGTCGAAGTACGGCGACCACGTGATCATCCGCCACATGTGTCCGCGGAGCCATTCCTGGGTCGCGCCCGTCGGGCTGCTGGTGAATTGATTGAAAGATGAGTCGGCCGAGCGGAGGAAGTGGACGGTGCCGGCGGTGTCCGCGGAAGCCGCGCTCGCGAGAGTGCCGCTGAGCGATAGCGCGACGGCGAGCAGCACACCGAGAACGGCGCGGGCGAGTAGCTTGTACAACGAGACTCCTTTGGCAGCCGGGCGTTCTCGGAGAGATCCCTGGCTTTGCGTCCCCGGCTCGCGCCGGGTTTGCCTTTTCAGGAGCGAGTCGTTGCTCGCCCCACGGTCATCCAGTCCGTGTATAGATCGGTTCTGAGGCCGCTATGTCCAGAAGCTTGAGCCGCGCTGGACGGATGGCCGACACCGCCCACGCTGAGGGCGGCCGACGGCAGGTGACCATCGGCGGTGGCTGGGTCGATCGCCGGGAGGCCGCGGCCGGCGCGCTCCCTCTCGCCTATCCTTCGCCCGCGTGCGCGTCTCACACGTCATCGCCACCAGAGGTCGGCCCGATCCCCTGCGCGAAGCTCTCGCTAGCTCGATCGCGGATCTGCCGCCGGACGGGGAGATCATCGTCGTCGACGGCGATCCCGCGCATTCCGCGGAGTCCGTCGTCCAGGCCGCGCGAGACGCGGGCGGCGATCCCGCGATCCCGATCCACTACATCGAGAGCCCGCCCGGTCTGCCCACGCAGCGCAACCTCGGCATCGATGCCGCGCAGGGCGAGATCGTGGTGTTCACCGACGACGACTGCATCCTGCGACCGGGCCTGTTCGTGGCGCTCGTGGGCGCGTTCGCGGATCCCGCGGTGGTGGGCGCGACCGGTCGCGTCGTGGAACCGCACGGCGGACGCATCGGCAGCGACGGCGAGTCGCGGCTGCGCTGGCTCGTGCTGGGCGGCGGCCGCCAGGGCACGATGACCAGCTTCGGGTTCCGCCGTCCGATCGTCGACGTGCACGAGGCCCGCGACGTGCAGTACATGCCGGGTGCGCTGATGTCGGCTCGCCGCGAGGTCGCGGCCGAGGTGCGCTTCGATGAGCGGCTCAGCGGCTACGCGCTGGGCGAGGACGACGACTTCGCCTACCGTCTATCGCGGCGCGGTCGCATTCGCTACCTGCCGAGCGCGGTCGTCGATCATCTGGCGCTCGGTACGCGCACGATGGACCGGCGGGTGCAGGATCGGCTCGTCGTGATCAATCGCACCTACCTGTACCGCAAGAACTTCGGCGGCACCTTGCGCGGGCGCGTGGGATTTGCGGCGCTGATCGGCGTGATCTTCGTGCACCGCATCCTCAACCGCGAGTGGCAGGGGGTGCGTGGGCTGATCGACGGGCTCCGCGAGGTCAACAGACCCCATGCCCCCGACTGCCCTTCCGGGGTCTCACCGTGAGATCGGTCTCGGGGGGGGCCGCGAAGATCCCAATCCTCGCGATGGGTCTCACCGAGCTCTCCGCGCATCACGGGGCGATCGGGATCGCGCGCAGCGCCGGTCGGCTCGGAATCCCCGTGTACCACCTGCATCAGGGATCGCCCTCGAGGCTCTACGCCTCGCGCTACAGCCATCGCGCGCTGACGCTCCCCGCCGACGCCGACGCCGAGCGCCGCTTGGAAGTGTTGCTCGCGTTCGCCGCTCGCGCCGGCCCGGCCGTGCTCGTCGCGGTCGATGACGCGAGCGCCGTGTTCGTCGACGAACACGCCGACACCCTGCGGGGGAGCTTCGTCTTTCCCTCGCAGCCAGCCGGGCTAGTGGGAGCCCTGTGCAGCAAGCGCGAGCTGCTCGCGCTCTGTGCCCGTCACGGCGTTGCCAGCCCCCGATCGGCGTTCCCCACATCCGCGGAGGAGCTCGAGGGCTGCATCGAGCAAATGGGGCTCCCGCTGATGGTCAAGCGCATCGCGCCGCCGAATCCCGGCGGCGAGCCCGCGCCGAGTGTGATGCTCGCGCGCGACCCGCGCGAGCTGCTCGAGGCCTACAGGCTGATGGGCTCCGCGGGGGTCTCGAATGCGATGGTGCAGGAGCTGATTCCCGGCCAGCCCGAGTCGTTGTGGATGTTCAACGGCTACTTCGACGCCCACAGCAAGCCGCTAGTGGCCTTCACTGGCGTGAAGCTCAGGCAGGCCCCTCCCGATACCGGCGCCACCACCCTCGGCGTCTGTCGAGCCAATCCCGAGATCGCCAACACCACGATTCGCTTCATGCAAGCGCTTGGCTATCGCGGCATGCTCGACATGGACTACTGCCGCGACCCGCGCGACGGTCGCTACAAGCTGCTCGACGCGAACCCGCGCATCGGCGCGACGTTCAGGCTGTTCGTCGACACGCAGGGAGTCGATGTGCTGCGCGCGATGTATCTCGACCTCACCGGCGAGCCGGTATCGAGCGGTGTCCAGCGCCAGGGACGACGCTGGGTTGCCGAGCCGCTGGACTTGCGCTCGTCGCTCATCTATCTACGTCGCGGGGAACTGACGGCGAGGACGTGGCTGCGATCGCTGCGCGGGGTGCAGGAGGCGGCGTGGTGGGCCGCGGACGACCCGCTGCCGCTGCCGAGCGTCTTCCTGCGGTTGTTCGGCGCGCGCCTGCGCAGGGCGCTCTTCGGACGCCGGACCCGGCAGCGGGATGGGCGCGCGTGAAGGTTCTCGCGATCTCCTCCTATGGTGCGCTGGGCGGCGCCGAGCTTGCCTTGATCGAGTTCCTCTCGCACCGGCCGCACGACGTGGACGCCGCCGTCTTGCTGGTGGAGGACGGGCCGCTGCGAGAGCGCCTGGAGCCGTTGGGCCTACCGATCTGGGCGGCCGGCGATCGCTATGACGGGCGCCCCACGGCACTCGGGACGGCGCGCTTCTCGCGCTCGCTGGGACGTCTGCTTAAAGACGTGCAACCAGATGTCGTGTGGGCTACGGGGCTGAAGGCCGCAACGATGGCGCTGCCCGCTTGCAAGGTCGCGCGGGTGCCGGTGGTGTGGCACAAGGTCGATTTCTCGCTCGATTCCGTGCTGACGCGGCCTCTGGCCGCCGCGGTCGAGGGGGTAGTGAGCGTGAGCGACGCCGTCGCCGCGGCGCTCGGACCGCTGCGCCGCAGACGCTTGCTCGCCGTGCTCGGTACCCCCGTGCGGCTTCCGGTCGAGCTCGAGATCGACCCCAACGAGTCGCGGCCCACGATCGGGACGCTGGCGAGCCTGATCCCGATCAAGGGTCAGCGGCACATCATCGAGGCCGCGGCGCTGTTGGCGGAGGAGTTCCCGCGCATCCGCGTGCTGCTGGCCGGAAGCGCTTCACCCGACTATCCCGATTACCCCGCCGAGCTGCGCCAGCTCGCGGACGCGGTCGGGATGGGGGAGGGGCTCCAGTTGGTCGGCTTCGTCGAGGACGTCACCGAGGTGCTGCGCGAGCTGAGCGTGTTCGTCAACGCCACCTATCGCGCCGAGCGGCACTTCGGCCGGGAGGGCCTGGGCAGCTCAATGCTCGAGGCGAGCTGGGCCGGTCTGCCGGTGGTGGCCACTCGCGGCGGCGGCTCGCCCGAGGGCCTGCGCGACGGACAGACCGGCACGCTCGTCGATCCCGCGAATCCGGCCGAACTGGCGGGTGCGATTGCACGGTACCTGCGCGACCCGCAGCTCGCCCGCGCGACCGGCGCTGCCGGCAGGCGCTTCGCTCGCGAGCGCTTCGCACCCGAGATCCTCGCCGCGAGACTCTTCGAGGCGCTGCGCATGGTCGCCCGTCCCTACTGCGGCTGACCGGAGGGAAGCCGCCGGCGCACCACGCGCGCGAGGAGCTCCACGTCGTGCGGGCTCAGCAGTCGTTCGATGACGAGCAGCGTCACCAGATAGACGACTCCGCCGCACGCCAGCGCGAGGAGCAGACTGTCGTGCAGCGCGAGCGCCACGAGCGCCATGCCGACACCGGCGACCAACGCCCCCGTCGCCGTGGCGAGCAGCGCGACGCCGTGGACCGCGCGCGCGGCCATCCGCGTGATCCAGATCGCGTAGAGAACCTCCGTGGCCAGCATCGCCGCCGCCGCGCCGGGGGCACCGTAGAGCGGGATCAGAATCAGGTTGAGCGCGATGTTGAGCGCCGCCATCGCCGCCGCCACGGGCACCATCCGTCGCGGGTTCTCGCGCGAGACCAGCAGCGAAGTCGTGAGAGTCACCACCCCCATCAGGACCACTCCCGGGCCGAGAATCCCGAGTGGCACGGCCGCCGAGGAGAATGTGTCGCCGTAGATCAGTCGGCAGATCGGACCGCCGAGTACCGTGAAGGCTGCCGCGATCGGCACGAGCAGCACCAGCGAGAGCTTGATCGATCGCTGGTACACCGAACGCAGCGGCGGGTCGCTGTCGGGGCTCAGGTAGGTGAACATCGCCGCGAACGCGCCCACAAGCGCGTAGGTGACGAACAGGGTGGATTCGAACAGGCGATAGGCGGCGCCGTAGCTGCCGACCGCGGCCTGCGTCGCGATCAGCGCGAGGATCACCGTGTCGACCCGCGCGAGCAGGGTCGCGAAGATGTCCTGCGTTGCGAACGGGACGCTACCCGAGGCGAGGGCCCGCCAGCTGCGGCGGTTGGCGCTGCGGGCCGGCATGCCGATCGTGCGCGGCAGCAGCACGAAGCCGATGATCACGCCGATCAGCGAGCCGATCGAGTAGGTGATCGCGAGCGAGACGACGCCGAAGCCGAGCTTCAAGGCCGCGATGCCGAGCGCCGCGGAGCAGATGCGCTGAGTGGCGTCCGCGAGCGCCGGCGGGCCGCTGCGCTCGTTGGCCATGAAGACCGCGAACTGCGAGCGCGCGATCGAGTCGCAAATCGTGCCCGGCACCAGCGCCAGGGTCGTCAGCTGGGCCGCGTGGTCGTAGCCGACGAGGTGCAGTCCGAGCACCGCTGCGCCGAACAGTGGCAGCGCTAGCGAGAGCTTCAATGCGAGGACGTTGAAGAACAGGTGATCCGCCGAGTCGCGCTTGCGCGCGATCGCGCGCAGCATGTAGCGGTCCAGGCCGATGTCGACCGGGACGATCACGAACCCGAGGAAGGCCACCGCGAACACGAACGACCCCAGGCCGCTCTCGCCGAGTGCGTGACCGGCGACCGCGAACAGCAGCAGCGAGGCGAAGCGCCCCGCGATCTCGCCGCCGCTGTTGTAGAGCGTGTTGAGGATCGCGCGCTCCTCGATACCCGACGGCGGCTCGGGAGCGTTGGCGGTCGGCGTGGAGGGCGGCGTGGAGGGCGGAGTCGACAAGGGCCTGCCATTATCCGGCGCGCGCATGCTGCCGCCCTCGCTGGTACTCGCCTATCACGGTCTTGGGTGCTATCCCCGCGACCTCGATCCCCACAATCTGATGGTCGATCCGGCACGATTTCGCGGGCAGCTGCTGACGTTGCGCCGGCGCGGCTACCGCTTCGTGCCGCTCGGCGAGCTTGCGCGGGAGATGGCGCCGGGATGCGCTCCGGGGCGGGGGATGTGCGCCTTGACCTTCGACGACGGGACCGTCGACAACCTCGAGGTGCTCGCGCCGCTGCTCACCGAGCTCGACGCCCCCGCGACCGTCTTCGCCTGTCCTGGCCTGCTGGGAGCCAGCCACTTCTCGATGCCCGCGGCGGCGGGGGTGCGACTGATGAACGCGCGCGAGCTGCACGAGCTGGCCTCCTCGCCGCTGATCGATATCGGCTCGCACACCAACGAGCACATCGACCTCTCCCGCGCCACCGCCGCGGAGGCGCACAGCGAGATGGTGAGCTCCAAACAGGCGCTCGAGCAGCTGTTGCAAAGCTCCGTCGAGAGCTTTGCCTATCCCAAGTGCGACTACTCGCCGGCGTGCCCCGAGGCGGCGCGGCAGGCGGGATACGCCGTTGCGGTCACCTGTGGAGGCCGGGGGGGCTGGCACCACTTCGAGCTGGCCCGCGAGAGCATCGACTCCCTGGATCGCCGGGTCGGCTTCGCGCTCAAGTCCCGCAAGCTCTTCTTTCCCTTGCGCGAATCGCTGCCCGGGCGGCTCGCGCGTGCCGCGATGCGGCCGCTGCGCCACGGCGCCGCCGGCGAGTAGCGCGAGAGCTAGCGCGTGCCGAGCGCTCGTTTGGAGAGGTAGGCGACCCGGGCCAGCAGCGGCAGGGGATCGCCGAGCTGGATGTGCGCGTGAGCAACGCCGCGGCGCGGACGCAGCGGCCGCAGCGCGGCGCGCAGGTGGCGGTGGCGCAGCTGCCAGGCCAGGTGCCGCAGGTCGCCATCCTCCCAGCGGTAGCGAACCCCGGCGCGGGCTCGCACCAGCCGATCGCCGTCGCGAGCTTCCCGGTGCAGCAGCCAATCGCACCAGGTCGCCGCCAGCGGCGCCCCGGCGGCTGCGGCGAGGGCCAGCGAGCCGTACGGTCGCGGGTTGAGGTCGATCGGCACGAAGTCCTCGGCTCCGCGCGCCCCCGTGCGGATCAGCTCGAGCTCGAAGAGTCCCTCCCAGCCGATTGCGGCGAGCAGCGCCCCGACTCGCTCCTCCAAAGCCGGGGCCGCAGCGATGGTCTCGGCGAAGACGACGCTGCCGCCGGTGGCGGGCCACATGCGCAGGTAGCGCGCGACCGCCACCGCCCGCAGGTGCCCATCGGCGATCACGCCGGCGAAGGAGATCGGCTCCCCGGGCACCATCCGCTGCACCAGCAGGCCCTCGTGGAAGTCGCCCGCCTCACGGAGCAGCTCGGATTCGCTGCGCACAATCCGCCCCTTGGGAGCCCCAGACACCATCCCCGCGCTGGCGAGCGCGGCGTCGATCGACTTGAGCACCACCGGGAAGCCCAGCGAGCGCGCCGCCGCGAGCGCCTCGCCGATGTCGGTGCAGCGGATCGAGGCGATCGCGGTCAGTCCGGCTTCGCGGGCCGCCTCAGCCAGCTGCGTGCGGCTGAGAGCGCGCTCGACGATCGCGTGCGCCGGCAGGCCGAGCGTCGTGAGATCCGCCAGCTGCTCGCGTTCGCGCGAGATCGCCAGCAGGGCACTGTCGCTGCCCGCGATCAGTGTCGCGTAGGGACGGTGGGAGAGCGCGGCGCGCAACTGCGCCACGAAGCCCGGCGCGTCGCGTCGCGGATCGACGACTCGCACACGCCAGCGGCACGCGCGCGACCAATGCGTCGGTGCCAGCCGCGTATCGGAAGCGGCGCCGACGTCGTAGCCGGCGCGCGCCAGGCTGCGGCACGCGGCCAGCATCGAGCGCTCCTCGGCGTTGGTCAGGAGGACCGCCGGTCGCGCCGCGGGATATGCGCCGGCGGCCGATGCCGGCAACTCGGCGGACACGATGGCTAGACCCGCTCTCGTGCCTGCAGCCGCGCGCGAATCGTCTTGCTCCAGCGCCGCGCGAGGTCGACCGGGGGTAGTCGTAGCAGCGGCTCGTAGCGGTCCGCTAGCTTGAGCACGACGATCGGCAGCGGGTCGATGGCACCGATCATCGTGCGCCGCAGCTCATAGCTTTTCCAGCTGCCCCGCCCGGTGCTCACCGCGGCGAGCAGTCCGCTGTCGGAAGCCGCGGCGATTGCAGCGGGTCCATAGCGCCCGAAGGGATAGGCGAATGTCTCGACGGGGGTGCCCGCGATCCGTTCGAGCGCGGACTTACTCTCCTCGATCTCGCGGCGGCAGGCGTCGTAGTCGAGCGTCGCGAGATCCGGGTGGCTCAGCGTGTGGGCGCCCAACTCCCAGCCCGCATGCGCGAGCGCGCGGATCTCCTCCTCGCTCAGCATGCGATTGTCGCTCTTGGCTCCTCCGATCCAGGGGCTGATGCCGTCGATGAACCCGATCGTCACGTAGACGGTGGCGACGATTCCATAGCTGCGCAAAATCGGCAGCGCAATCGTGTAGTTGTTGCGCAGACCGTCGTCAAAGGAGATTGCGGCGTACCCCGCGGGCGGCTCTCCTCCAGCCGCAAGCCGCGCCAGTTCGGCGACGGTCACGAAAGTAAAACCCGCCGCCAACAGCAGCTCGATCTGCGCGCGAAAGCGCGAGGGGCTAACGAGCAGCATGCTCAGGTCGTGCCTGCGCGGCGCGCGCGTGATGCCGTGGTAGCCGAGAATCACCGAGCGGCGCTCGCGAACCCGCTGTGTCCGGTGGACCCACAGTCGATGGCCGGGGCGTCGGAGGATGCTCACGTGTGGCTCGGCCCCGCGCCGGTCAGCGGCGCGTGGTCGCGTTAGGAACCTGCGCCACGGCGGCTCGCACGCGCGCGGCCGCGCCGCGGCGTGCGCTCGAGGTGTCGCTCACATGGTTGGTGAGCTCGTGCGCGGTGAACTTCGTGCCGGCGACGAAGCGCATGATCGGGCCGAAGCTCCAGGCCGAGTAGGCGCCGACGAAATGCAACCCCGGGATCGACGATTCAAAGCCGCTGCGCAACACCGGATAGCCGTCGTGCAGACGCAGCCCGGTGCGCAGCGAGTCCCCAACGACGGCTTCCGCGGCGACCTCGATCTTGTAGCCGGTGGCGAGAATCACGTGCTCGACGCGCCGCTGCGAACCGTCGTCGAGCGTGAGGCGCGCGCGCCCGCCCTCGGGAATCGCCTGCGCGATCCGACGACTAAAGGTCATCGTGACGTCGGCGGTGCGGTCGACCAGCCAGCTAGTCGCCGCGGGGCGGATCGAGCGATAGGCGAGTCGATCCTGCAGCTCGCGCGGCAGGCGCCGGAAGGCGTTCGGCATCGCGACCAGCCGGCTCACGCCGGCGGGACCGACGTCGGTCGGGGCGTAGAGTACGCGTTGCAGTAGCGGCGTGATCCCGCGTAGCTGCTCCCCGCGGATGAGCCAGCGGATACCGGGATCCCTGGCGATCAACTCGACTTGGGCGTTCGCTTCGCTGAGCAGCGCGGCCGTCTCGACGGCGCTCTGGCCACAGCCGACAATCGCAACCGACTGTCCGGCGAAGCGCGTCGGCTCGACGACGTCCATCGAGTGCGTCGCGAGCTCGTCTCCGAGTCCCGCGAACTGCGCGGGGCGGTGCGGGAAGCTACCGAGTCCCGTAGCGATGACCACGCGGGCTGCGCTGTGACGCTCGCCGTCCTCGGTGGTCAGGGCAAATCCGCTTCCCTCACGCTCGACGGTCGCGACGAGGCGCTCATCGACGTCGGGCACCGCGCGCTCCTGGAACCAGTGGCCGTAGCGCGGCAGCTCCTCTCCCGGCAGCGGACGCGCGAAGGGTCGCTGCTGCGCGGCCTCGTAGGCGTCGAGCGTCAGCTCCTTGCGGGCATCGGAGAGGCTCGATGCGCTCCAAGCCGAGCGCACCAGCATGCCGCGCGGCATGTGGCGCTCCCAGAAGCCCATCACCGGTCCGAAGACGCGGACCGGCAGGCCCGCGGCGCGTAGGTGGGCAGCGACCGACAGTCCGTAAGGGCCGGCGCCGACGACCGCTATGTCCTGGGTGGGATTGGCGATCGGGGCATCTTATTGCGCGCTGTGCGGAGCCACTGCACCCGCGCCGCCGGGCGCCGTGGCCGCGGCGGCGTCGAGCAGGCCGGCGCCGTACAGCTTGCTGTCACCGGGCCCGCCGAGCGGGCGCGCTGTGGCGATCAGGCGCGCCGCGATCTGTTTGGGTGTTGGGTGGCGGCCCAGGACGCCGCTGGCGATGACGAGCGCGGCGGTCGCGGCGACGTGGGGGGTGGCCATCGAGGTGCCTTCGTAACCGCCCGGGATCCCGAACTTGCGCGGCGAGGAGCCGGTGAAGGTGACCTGGAAGATGTCCTGTCCGGGGGGCGCTTCGGGGTGGCAGTTGGGGTCGCCGGGCAGGGTCGCGTCGGGCCCCCCGCCGGGCGCGACGAGCGTGAGGCCGGTGCCGTAGTTGGAGTAGCTCGCGAGACAGCCGTGTTCGGTGCTGGCACCGACGGCGATCACGCTGGGCGCCCGCGCGGGGTAGGCGGCGGCGGCGTGCGCCTCGTTGCCGGCGGCCGCGACGACGACGACGCGGTGGCGGTTGGCGTAGCGCAGCGCGGAGATCAGCTCCGGGATGTCCGAAGCAGTGATGCCGGTGGGAAATTCGAGACTGAGATTGATGACCCGCGCGCCGTGATTGACCGCGAAGCGCACGCCTTTGGCAATCACGGAGGCGTCGCCGTCGCCTTCGCTGTCGAGGACGCGGACGGGCATGATGTGCACGCCGTACGCCAGGCCGGTGAGATCCTTGCCGTTGTTGGTGGCCTCGGCGATCGTGCCGGCGACGTCGGTGCCGTGGCCGTTGTGGTCGTTGGGGTAGGGGTCGTGCGCGATGAAGTCGTAGCCCTTGACGAACTGGTAGCGGTAGAAGTCGGGAGAGATGCGAAAGCGCCCGCGGTTGGCATAGGCGACGCCGGTGTCCAGCACCGCGACGACCACGCCGCGCCCGCCGGGGGCATGATCGGCGATCAGGTTGTTCCACGCCGCCGGAGCCTCGACGCCGAATTGCCCAACGAAGTTCCACTGCAGCTGCTGCCAGCCGCCCGGGATTTTCGCGATCCCGGGGTCATTGGGAAAGGGGCCGGCGGCGGCGTTGGCGGTCGTGGCCTCGTGTGCGATGTAGTCGGGCACGGCCCAGGCGACGTCACGCGTGTGGCGCAAGCGTGCGAGCGCGGCGGGGACGCTGGCTCCGCGCCGGAGCGTCAGTAGACGCGTGTGCGCGGCAAGCGGAATCGGATCGACGGCGCCGGCGGCGTGGACGATCGCCGCCTGCGCGGCAGGCGAGCTGGAGCTGCCGTAGCCGACGACGACCACGCCGCGCGCGTAGGGGGCGGGGGCGGAGGTTGCGCTCGAGACCGCGGTGCCGGGCCGAGCGCCCGAGTGAATCGGGATTGCGGCCTCCTCGCGAGGACGACCCGTGCGGGTGGCCGCGAGCGCCGGCCGTGAAGGCAAGGTCGCGGGCATCGCGAGGGTGATGGTGAGGGCGGCGCAGATGAAGCCGAGAGTGCGGAGATGGGGGTTGCGGGACACGGGTTCGTAATGATGATGACCGCCACGGCTGCCCGACGGCGCATCGCTGGGTCGCGGGACTCGAGGCGCAGACTATGGGCGACCGCTTCTTTCCGCGTGACGAGTACTTCATGCGCCTCGCGCTGCGTGAGGCGCGGCATGCTTTAGAACACGACGACGTACCGATCGGCGCGGTCGCGGTGCACGGCGGCGAGGTGATCGGAGCGGGCCACAACGAACGCGAAGTGCGCCAGGATCCCACGGCGCACGCGGAGCTGATCGCGCTGCGCGAGGCCGCGCGCGCGGTGGGCGGCTGGCGGGTGCTGGAGACCGTGCTTTACGTGACGCTCGAGCCGTGCGCGATGTGCGCCGGAGCGATCGTGCTGGCGCGAATCCCGCGCGTGGTCTACGGCGCGAGCGACCCCAAGGCCGGAGCGGCGGGCAGCGTCCTGGACGTCCTCGGCGAGCAGCGCCTGAACCACCGGCCGGAAGTCGCGGGGGGACTGCTGGAGGTGGAGTGCGGGGGGCTGCTGAGGGAGTTCTTCGCGGCACGGCGGTAGGTGTCGCGCGCGCTAATGAGGAGCACCAGGATCGACGTGGCAGCGCGCGCCAAGCATTCACATCGTCGATCCTCTCTACCCGAACGATCGCTTGACCCGTAGCCAACAGCTCTCCATAGGCATCACCGCGCTCTACTCGGCTGAATCTTTCATCGGAGCTTTCCAACGGCAAAAACCACTTGAAGTCAGGCATTGTGCATCGTAGTGCGCTTTGCACTACACTTTGGGATGTGGCATCTGCCCCACATCCCCTTTCTCTGCGGCTCGGACGTGATGGGCTGAACGCGCTCGACGAGATCGCCAGGCGGCGAGGCTTGAGCCGCGCCGAGGCCGCGCGACAAGCAATCACCGAGACAGCAGAGCGTGAGCGCCGACGCAGCGGACTTGCAGCCGAGGCGCGGTCCCTCATGCAGAACGAGAACTACGTGCGAGAAGCACGCGATGTCGCCGGTCTGATGGAGACGCTGCGTGGTCCGTGGTGATGTCCACCGGATCAAGATGCCTGGCAAACGCGGCCACGTCCAGGAAGGTCGCCGGTTCGCGGTGATCGTCCAAGCGGACGATCTGCTTGCCCTCTCCACAGTTGTCATCTGCCCGACGTCGCGCTCAACCTTCGCAGCCAGCTTCCACCCGGAGGTGATCGTCGCTGATCAGCCGACCCAGGTTCTCTGCGAGATGGTCGGCGCCGTCGACGCACGCGCGCTCGGCGAGCACGTCGGACACCTGGCGCACGACGAGCTCCGCAGCATCGAAGACGCATTGCTACTGGTGCTGGACCTGCCGTAGAACGGGAAGCTGTTCGACCGGTCTGGTCGCTAAGACTGTCTCATGGGCAACCGCTCACTCGGAGAGCTTTTAGAACGCCTCGAGCGAGAGCGCTGCGTATGGGTGCGTTTGGTGGCAAACCGCGCTGAGGCGAGCTGGCGGCTAACCGCGATGGAGGTCACAACGGGAGCGCCACCGCCCACCTGGCGCAGGGTTCGCTGGCGCTACCCAAAGGCGATGTTGATTGCTGCCGCACCGGCCGGCAAGACGGTCGCGCGTTGGCTGACACGTGCCCGAATCTCGCTGCGCCCGCTATCGGTCGAGCTGACGCTCGACGACTACGTGCTCGCAGAGCGCCGCCCAAGCCGTTTTGTTGGCTTTTTCGAGCCGTTACCCTGGCCAAACCATGAATGGACGATCGGCGTCCGGCGGGATGCGACCCATGCAGTAAGCGAGGAGCTCATTGCGGCCAACGCCCCGGCGTTCCTCAGCATCGAGCAGGCTGTAGCAGCGTTCTTCGGGCTTCCTAAGCCAGCGAACCGTGCCTTCTCGGGGCGCGAGTTCGTCTCTGGGCGCGAGCTCGTTGTGCGAGAGCAGGATCAGCGAGCACGAATCGATCACGTCCGCGTGCGCCCGAAAGAGGTGCTCGCGACGATCAGTGGCACCGCGCTCCACGGCTCGCGCCTTACTCTTGGTGGGGTCGACATGCCGACCAAGACCCTGTCCTCCCGGTCTACGACCGTCCGGCTATCAACACCAGATGGTCTCGGATCTGGAGCGTGGCTAGTACTTCACCGCGACGAGGAATTGCTGGACCGGCGGCCCCTCGATGCCAACTGGCGCAGCAAAGAATTTGACATCGAGCATGACTTTATGACCCAAGCCGAAGTGCTGATCAGCGGTGGCGAGGGTCTCACGACCGAGTTCAAGCAGCAGCTCCCCGCGACAGATCCTAGGGTCGTGATGAAGACTATCGCGGCCTTCGCCAACAGAGACGGCGGCGTAATTCTCTTTGGCGTCACCGACGAGGGTCAGCCCGTCGGGCTCGGCGGCGACAACAGCCGCAGAGACATCGATCGCCTCACAAGCCTGATCAACGACTGGATACGCCCCCGCGTCGAGGTCCATCTGAGCGAGGTCACAATAGGCGCCGCGCGGCTCATTTTGCTTGCCGTAGCCCCTGGGATGAACCCACCCTATGGCGTCGAAACCAACAACAAGAGGATCACCTACTACATCCGTGTCGGGGCTACCTCAACTCCAGCCAGCCCCGAAGACATCCAGACGCTCGTGCGCGGCCGATTGCCGGCCCTGATCTAGTCCAATCGCCTGTCCACGACGGGATTCCGCGATGCTCGGGGCCGCCAAACCGCGACGGAAAAAGCATACGCCGCTCGCGTAGCGCCACGAGTTCGAACAACGGCCATGCACCCGGCCAAAACGGAGGGGGAGGGACGAAGATCGCACTCTGCTCCGGTCTGGCGTCGCATCCAGGAGCGGCACGCCAAACGCTTCGGGAGTCCTCGTAGCGAGTCGTCTGCCAGCTAGCGCCGGATGGCGAAGGGCGCTATAGGCTGCGCTGACCACGCTCCATGACGCGCTTGAAGGCCAGCGCATGTCAACTTCCGTGGTAGCGTCCACGCCCAATACCGCACGGTAGAGCTTGTTACAATTGGTACAAGCGGAAGGCCCTATCTGACGCCGGCGGTACACTCGGCACATCGCCGCATGGCCCAGGACAGGAAGGGCTCCGCACCAGGAAGGAGCGCTGAACGTTATGCCATCACCAACAGCCACAAGCCCTATCGACTGGGTGGACGACGAGGATCGCCCAATTAGCGTGGTGCCTCGCGGCGAAGCACTTGCCCAGGGGGCTAACTTTCGCACCGCTCACGTATTCGTCTTCAACCCGACTGGCGAATTGCTGCTACAGCGGTTGGCAGCGACACGTGAGCGCCATCCGGGTCGTTGGGGTTCGTCGGTTGCCAGCTACCTCAACGCACACGAGACATACGATCAAGCCGCTCGGCGACGGCTATTTGAGGAGCTTGGTCTCAATGCTCCCCTCGCGTACATCGGGAAGATACGAATGCAAGAGGATGGTGGCTCCCTCAAGTTCGTCGCGCTCTTTCGGACGACTGCCGATCATGCAGAGATAAACGAACCAAGTCAGATCGCGGAGCTGCAATATTGGGGCAAACGGGAAATAGTGACAGCGCTGCTTGACTCACCGGATGAGTTTACGCCCACCTTCCAGCAGCTATACGAGCGCTTCGGTGAATGATAAACCAGAGTCACTGCTCTGGGAACAATATAGGGTAGTAATTGATGAGTATCGTTTTCAGGTTGACCTAAACTGGAAACGCTCACAATATTACTTCGTCCTGAACGCAGCCATCCTTGCCGCCTCGCTCGGGCTTTTTGCATCAAGCGTTGCTGTGCCCCGGATGGTGATTGCCATTCCATTCCTGTTTGGACTGGCGATCACACTGCTTGCCATCGCCGCCAATCGGACACAGAAGGGATATTACTATGCGATCCGCGATAAGAAGCGGCTGCTTGAGCTACGACTCGGACTTGGTGAGCTGGCTATCCAAACGACTCACGGTATGGGCAACCGGAGCTTTCGTCGCATAGGGCGAGTCACCACTTTCCAGGTCGCGGTGCTGAGTGTCCTTGCCGTAGCCGATCTCGCTGGAATAGCAGCAGCCTTCACGGTAGAAAGAAGCACCGCATCTAGCGGGTCTACCTCCACCTTGAGCTGTCAGCTTATCGGATCTCAGCCGAAAGTTGTTAAGTCTGTGGACTGCCGCATCGTACATAAGTAGCAAGCGGTGCGCGTCGCACAAGTGCCATTGTGCACCGTGTTGAACGAGAGGCGTCTCACGACGAGGGCTTACTCCAGGCTTCGACCTTGAACCCCCAATAGTCACCGTTCTGTTCTTCCCCAAGGTATTGCACCATCAGGATCTCTTCGGACTTGCTCTTGGCGCATAGCCATCCGTTCGGCGGTAGGCCGTGTTCGTGGAGAGAGTCTTCAAGCTGCACAGCTTGCTTCGAGTGAGTTTCGAGCAGTTCTACGCATCCGTGATAGTTGGGGCGACCTCCCATGGTCCATTCGGCAACGCCGTTTTCGGCTTGCAGCGAAAGTCCGACGTTAGGATAATCACCAACCATCAAGCAGCCGGTGCACGAATATAGGGGTGTAATGTGCCTCTGATCTAGCGTGTAGGGACGGTCCACTTCAAGCGATACCGTACCGCCCCATACTTCTTTCGGCGTCTGGTGTTCGTGTTCTTTCCGTTCGCGTTCTTCCTGTTCTTTACGGGCCTGTTCTTCGCGCTGTTGTGTTTCGTGTTCTTCTTGCAAACTACCCCGATGCGCGACGGGCACATGAGACCTTGATTCCTCAAACGGCCACCAATGTTGGGTTGCCGCTAGAGTCACGATGGCTACGAGCAGCAAAAGCAGTGTCAGGATCACCAGCAACTTGCCGGTGTCGATGCCACGTTGGTTGCTAGTCATGGCTCGGTTAGGACGGCGGTCATTACTACCACGATGGTGTGTCTGCAACGAGCGTGCATAGTAGTCGGGCGGTTTTCCGTCGGGTATTCAGCTGCTCGGGACCGTACCAGATGAGGCTCAGCTGGGTTGGCGCTCGCACAAGTGCCAATGCGCACCCTCGCTAGCCAGTGGAGTGGACGCGTTTCCGCGAACAGTTTTTGGCTTTAGTCGCTAGGCGTCGTTGGTGGTCGTGGTTTTCTTTTGCTCGTATTCCTCGGGTGTGAGGTAGTCGAGCGTGGAGTGTCTTCTCTGGCGGTTGTAGAAGCCCTCGATGTACTCGAAGACGGCGGAGCTGAGATTTGCCTGGTAGGCCATGAGTGGCGGTGTACGAGCTCCTTCTCGATGGTCGCGAAGAAGCTCTCGGCGACGGCGTATCAAACGCGTCGCCCTTTGATCCCATCGAGACTGAGATGCCCGCATCTCGCGCCTGCTGGCCGAAGCCAAGAGCGACGTATTGCGAGCCCTGATCGGAATGATGTATGAGCCCGGGCTCAGGCCGGCGGCGAGCGACGGCCATCTGCAACGCGTCGGCGACGAGCTCGCTGCGCATGCCTGTCCAGCTTTCAGCCGAGCAGGTGCAGCGGAGCACCGAGGCAATCGAAGCCCTGGTAGAAGTCAGCCAGGAGGCCGTGGTCCAAGTCAAGCAGACCAAGACCGAGCTGATAGCCAAGCTCCAGGCCCAGCAGATACGGCTCATGCGGCTGCACGCCGAAGAGGGCGATGGCGTATCGCCAGACGCCTTCCGAGCCGAGCGCGGCCGTATGCAGGCCGAGATAGCGGCAGCCGCGCAATCGCTTGCCGAGACTGAGCAGCGGCTCCAGCTCGACGCCGACATGCTCTGTACGGCCCTAGAGCTGGCGGAGGACGTGGCAGCGGTCTACATGAGCAGTAGCGAGCAGATCAAGCGCGGCTACAACCAAGCGCTCTTCAACAAGCTCTACATTACGCTGCAGTGGGACGACGATCACGAACAGATAGCCGTCCGGGTCAGCCGTGCCGAGCTGACCAAGCCCTACGCCCTCCTGCTCGACAAACACCTCCCGAACAAGGTCTTGAACCAGGTCGAGCTGATTCGCCAGGCCAGCACTACAGCAGGAAGCGGCCCAAACGAGCCGCTTCCTGATGCTGGGTGTTCGATCTTCGTGAAACTGGCGGAGGGGGAGGGATTCGAACCCTCGTCAGACCAATCAGGCCTGAAACGGTTTTCGAGATCGGCGCAATTTGGCTCTACAGAGCCGAAAAGTGACTGCTCGCGCCAGTTCTCGCGCCAGTTCCCCGCGAACGCAGGTTGAGGGTTTGGCGCGTTGGCCGCCTCCACCGGGCATCGAGGCGACGCGGCCGAGCTGGCGAGGTTTGCGAGCCGGTCGGGTGTGGCCGCGCGCTAACGGCGCGCGGACTGCCGGACCGCGCTGCCGCTGCTGAGTCGGGCGATGAGTTCGATCATTGCGTCAAGCGCGGCCTCTAGCGGCTTGGTGTCGCGTTTGACCTGAGTGAGGAGCAGGCCGCCCTGCAGGGCGGCTAGGAGCGCGAGGGCGAGGGTGTCGGGGTCGGTGTCGGGCGCGAGCTCGCCTCGTGCTTGCATCTCTCGTAGACCGCTCTGGATCTCGGCTTCCCATCGTTTGAAGCCCTCGGCGACGTGGGCTCTCCCTTCGGGATCGGTCTCGGCTAGCTGGCCTCCGAGAGAGCCGATTGGGCAGCCGCCGCTGCAGTGGTGCTCGCGCTGGGCCGCGATCACGAAGTCGCGCCAGGCTCGGAGGCCATCCAGCGTGCTGAAATCGAAGTTCTCCTGCCCGCCGACCATTGTGTCGGCCTGGTGGTCGACCACGGCCCGGACCAGGGCCGGCTTGTCGTCGAAGTAGTGGTAGAGCTGCGAGCTTGAGACGTCCGCGGCCGCGCGTACGTCCTCGATCGTCGTGTGGGCGACGCCTTGCCGGAAGATCAAGCCGGCCGCCGCGTCAACGATGCGCTGACGGGTCTCTTGGCCCTTGCGCGTCAACGGGCGAGGCGAGGGGCTAGTCGTGGTCATACCGCAGATTCTACCAACGGAATGGATTGGCCTATCCATTCTGTGTTAGAGTGGAACGCACGATCCATTTCCAGGGTCGCGACAACCACTCAAAGGGAGAACGCGATACATGTCACTTCAAGGCAAGACCGCCCTTATCACCGGCGGCACATCCGGGATGGGTTCCGCCACCGCACTGGCGATGGCGGAGAAGGGCGCGTCGGTGATCATCACCCCCTCGCTCGCCCAAGGCGATGGAGATCCTCGCGAGCACGCTCGACTTCCTCGACCGGCCACAAAGCGACCAGGAGCAGGGGCGCTCACTCGTAATAAGCGGACGCCGACACGGGCTAGACGTTCGGGTCCAGGCCCGCTCTCGCGACCTCCGGTGGCAGTTGTGCAACCTCGGCGCTTCGAGCTGGCAAGCAAACCATCGCCTCGCTCACACGTTGGACCTCTATTGGCGATGTTGCCCGCGGGGCTTTGAAGACTTCGCATTTACGTGCCGCGACCTGGCTCAGCGAGTTCGCTTCGGGGTAGGTGAGGTTCACCTTTACGAGGGGAAAGACAGCGCTCGATGAGCTACCGCTAGCGGGACAATCGGCGTTCACGACACTAATCCTCCTGCCCGCATGAAAGAATTGGCGGTGCAGAGTGAGTTCGAACTTCGAGATGTGCCCGTAGATACCTTTATACGTATACGTCTGGGAGAAGCAGTTTGGATACCCCCGCTGGCACTTGCCCGCGATGAACCGCATATGTTGCACCGAGAGGACCGTCCCGAAGACGCCATGAGCCTTGTAGATCGTGAACGGGATTACATAGGTGAGCGGCAAAGTGCCGGTACTTGTGATCTGCGCGAGGATGTGGGGCTGCCCTTCCGCGAAGTCATAGAAAGCCGAAAGGCGCCCTTCGATCGTGACAGGTGCGTGCCCCGGAAGAGTTACTTCTGAGATCACAGTGCCCTCGCCGACCAGCGACCCGGCGCATATCTGAGCTGCGTCGGCAGATTCGGAGTAGAGCTGCGAAATGGGGCAACTCCGCAAGCCTCTTGTCTGTAATGTGAGATTGCGGGAGACTTCGAGCGTGATTGCGGTAAGTTCGGGCGTGCTAGGCGTGCTCGATGCCGCGGATGTAAACGCCAGCCGCAACGTCGCTGGGACCATGCGCGAGCGAGGCAGCTTGACGGGAACCGTTTCTCCGGAAACGCTGATCACCGCTTCGTCGGCTCGCGTCAACTCGCCGCCGGCGGGTCGCGGCGAGAGACCGGCAGGTACCATCAATGCCAGTGCGAGAGCAGCACCCAGCTGCAGGACCAACGGCCGAGCGCGAGATGCGCCAGATGAAACGGCGGGTTGCTCTGTCGTATCCTTCACTAGTCCCAGACGATACACCGTGGACCTAGCTCCTCGAATAACGCCATTTGCGTTGCTGGGAGGGGCTCTCCCTCCCAGCGCACGAAACCACGGATCGAAGCCCCGTCAAACTCAGCCTGGCTCAGTGTGCTCAATAGGTGAGGCTGCCGGTGGTTTGGACTACCGTCGCGTCGTTGTGGCGGTTGACGGTTCCGTAGAACCCGCCGTGGCCGTATGCGTGTGCGTAGCGGCCGGTGCCGTGGGTAATGGTCATCGACCCGCCGAAGCTGGAGTAGGTGCCGGTCGAGCGTAGCCTTGCTGAGCCTTGGCCGCTGAGTGACCCGCCGCTGCTGGGGTAGATCGTGAATGAGCCGGTCACTGTCGCGCCGATCCGGAAGCTCACACGGACGGTGCCGGGGAGCGCGCCCGTCGCGCGGCCTTCCTCTTGCAGGAGTTCGCCAGAGCCATGCGTGACGCGCAGATGCGCTTCGTCGGTGACGTTCAGCGTGCGGGCTAATTGGGCGGTTGGTTCCGCGGACGCCTGCTTTGCGTTACTTGCCGCGAGCAAAAATGATATAGGCGCGAAAAATATGAGAACCAATATTACACGGAGCATGGCCGGTTTGGCTTCTGTTTGCATGGAATATCGAGAGCTTGGCCCTTGGGACATTTGAATCTACATGACCGGACAGCCAAGTGCAGCTTGTGTTTCTCACTACGCACGGCGGTTGGTTAGTGTGAGGAGCGTGCCACGCGCGGGTGTTAGGACGATTGCGCGCACCTTGGTGGGTTCGGGGTTTTGGTTGACGGGGGTGATGTGCAGGCGGTGAAGGAGCTCTTGTAGGATGATTCGGGCCTCTAATTGTGCGAAGCTTGCGCCGATGCAGCGGCGGGTGCCTGCTCCGTAGGGAAACCATTCGCTGGCGGCTGGCTGGCTTTGGAGAAAGCGCTTCGGGTCAAAGGTCCAGGGATTGCTGTAGATGCTTGGATCGCGATGTACAAGTAGTGTGCAGGGGCAGATGTTGCTGCCGGCGGGGAACTCGAGTCCGCCTAGTTTGAGCGTTGTGCGAAGTTGCCGGGCGAGGAGTGGAACGGGAGGGCGCAGTCGTAGGGTCTCGGCGAGTACTGCGTTGGCGAAGCGGTCGTCATGTGCGCGTAGCGCTTCTTGGTAGGTAGGCGCGCGGGCCAGCTCGTGTGTGGCCCATGCGAGAAGGGCAGTGGTGTTCTCGTGGCCCGCGAATAGGAGTGTTACAAGCTCATCGCGCAGATCATGGTCGGTCAGCCTGCGGCCTTTGACGTCGTGGGTTTGCAGCAGCAGCAGTGAGAGGACGTCTTGGCGCTGATCCAAGTCGAGGCAGGCGCGGCGGCTTTTGATCTCGGCGAAGATGCGGTGGTCGAGTGCAGCGAGCATCGTGCGGTAGCGCGGTAGGCGCGTGAGGCGATCTGGGCCGAGGAGAAAGAACGTCAGCACACGGCGGGTGTCTGTGATCCACGGCATCATCCGGAGCAAAGCGTCAATGAGTGGATGTTGTTCTTGCTCTATGCCAAAGACGCAGCGCAGAATAATGCGGAAAACGAGAGCTGAGAGCCGATGGTAGATCTGGGTTGGTTCTTCCAGTGGCCAGGTTGCGATGTGTTCTCTCGTGAGACGGCGAATGGTGTCGTCTTGGCTGTGCGTGCGTTGGGCGTGGAAAGCGGGAAGTACGAGTCGCCGACGGTCTAGGTAGGCGTCGCCGTCGAGCATGAGCATGTTGCTCGTGCCGATCAGTGGCCGGAAAGGGCGGCTTGCCAGCCCCGCGTCAAGCACCTCCGTGGGCTGGCTGAAGAGCTCGGCTACGTCTTTGTGGCTCGCTAGCACGGTCCACTGCTGGCCGAGCATCCGGAGCGTGAATAGGTCTCCGTATCGTTGATGCGCCGCTGCGAAGAACTTCTCAGGATCCAGCACGTAGCGGAGGGGCTGCCAGCCAGGCAGCGCGGGAAGCAGTCCCGGAGGACGGAATGCGGAGTCGTGGAATCGTTCAGTCTGGGCCACAATGCGCCTCGGCTTGAGTTATGATTCGGGTATGCGATCTTGAAAGGGAGTTCGTTGGGTCTTCAACCAAAGTGGATGCAAAATTGCTCGCCGTTGACCGGCGCCGCCTTGGCATTGCTGTTGGATCGACCGATCCATGGTTACGAGATGGCGGGCGAAATGAACGAGCTGCTTGGGCCAGGATCGGAGATCGAGGCTCGCGACCTCTACCCCAAGCTGAAGGGCCTGGAAAGACGAGGTCTTGTGCGCTCGGTCAAGGAAGGGGACGAGCGCGACGTTCCGCGCAGGGTCTACTACCCATGCGAGAGCGCTCCGGGCGCCGTAATGGATTGGATGTCCGCGACTGGTCCCCTTGCGATCGTACGAGCCGAGTTCTACACGAAGGTCGCGGTTGCGCGCAAGGAGCACCTTCCGGCTCTCCTTGAGAATCCTCAACCTTCTAGAACGCCACGTCAAGGCGGAGATCGACGAGATCCCGGATGAACTCGGGCCGCTTGAGACGCTTCCTGGCCTGCGGCTGCAGCTGGTACGAGGATCCAAGCTAGAGCACCTGCGCGTCGAGCTGAACGGGATCGTGAAGGCACGCAGGGGCCTTCGCGAATTCCTGTAGGAGCCCCACGATGGCGCTGCTCTCGGCTTCGCACGTCACCAAGCGTTATTCGGACGGACGGAGAACGGTCGCCGTACTCAACGAGGTCTCGATCGAGGTCGAGGCGGGCGACTTCATCGGGGTATGGGGACCGCGGCGGTCGGGCAAGTCGACGCTGCTACGTGTCCTCGCGGGCATCGAGCCTCCGCAGAAGGGCAGCACGATGAGCTTCGATGGGCATGAGCTGGGCAAGATTTCGGCCCGCCACCGGGCTCGCTTGCTGCGCCGGGGCGGCATAGCGCTGGTCAAACCAGGAGGCGGCTCCTTGTCGAGCAACAGCGCAGTTCGCGAGGTCGCGCTCGGGCTGCTGCCCGACGGTCTGAGTATGCGCGAGGCGGAACTACAGGCACGAAGGATGCTTAGCGAGATTGGTGTGGGGGAGTGCGCCGACATGAAATTGGAGCTTCTAACTCTCAGCGAGCGAATCCGGGTTGGGCTTGCCGGCGCGCTGGTCCGCGAGCCGCGCCTGTTGCTCGTCGACGAGCCTGCTGTGCTCTCATCACTGCGAGAGGCAGATGCCCTCTACCGTCTATTGCGCTCGCTCGGCGGTCGCAGCGATGTGGCCCTACTCATTGCCTCCGATGAGCTCGAGCCGCTGCATGGCGCGCGGCGGATGTTCTCGCTCTCCGATGGTGAGTTGCGCTCGATGGACTCGGAGGGCGTCGTCCTCCCATTCCCCGAGCACCGGCAGGGCATGGGCAGCCGGGCATCATGAGCGGGCTTGAGCTGCGCGGAGTCACTAAGAGCTACCAGTCCGCAGGCGAGACAGTCCGTGCGCTCAACGAGGTGTCGCTCACAATTGAGGGCGGTGAGTTCGTAGCCCTCTACGGCCCGAGTGGATCTGGCAAGACGACGCTTCTGCTCCTCGCGGCGGGTCTCATCGAGCCCGGACAGGGCGAAGTGTATTTCGATGGGCGGAATATCGCCCGGCTTGGACGTGCCGAGCGTTCGCTCTTCCGGCGTCGCGAGATCGGGATCGTGTTCCAATCCTTCCACCTGATTCCCGGTGCAAGCGCCCTGGAGAACGCGGCCGTGAAGTTGTTGGCCGACGGCTACAGTCTCATGGAGGCTAAGCAGCGTGCTCGCCCGTGGCTTGAGCGAGTTGGCATTGCCGACCGGGAGCGTCATCGCAGCGAGCGGCTCTCTATGGGCGAGCGACAGCGCGTCGCAATTGCTCGTGCACTCGTCAATGAGCCACGGATGCTCCTCACCGACGAGCCAACTGGCAACCTGGATTCCAAGCGCAGTCGCGAGATCCTCGCTTTGCTGCGCGAGCTCTGCCACGAGCGTGCGATCCCAGTGCTACTTGTCACGCACGACCCGCAGGCAGCTATCTTTGTTGACCGCGTCTACACCCTCCATGATGGAGATCTACACGAAGGACTCGATCTTGAGCTCAGCATGACCTCCGTATGAGGCCGGCCTTCCTCGAACCACGAATCTTGGGGCTTCGCATCAGTAGCCTCGTAGGCTTCTACGTCTGGCGGCTACGCCATCGCGGCGTCCAGGAGTTTCTCGCCGGCCTCGGGATCGCCGTGGGCGTCGCGCTGACTTTCGGCGTTCTGCTCGCAAACACTGCAATCAATGGGTCGGCGGGCGAACTGGATCGCGAGCTCATCGGTACGGCCAAGCTACAACTCGTCGCCCGTTCCTCGACTGGATTCAGCGATCGGCTTGCCGAAGCCGCGGGGCGGCTACCGGGCGTTGAGGTCGCCTCTCCACTGTTGCGCTCCTCCGCGGTCGTTGTGGGCCCGCATGGGCGTCAACTCGTGCAGCTGATCGGTGTGAGTGCGAGTCTCGCGGCGCTTGAAGCACCGGCGACGCAGAATCTCGGTGCCGGCACATCTCTCCTGGCTGGCGGGATAGGACTCGCCGAAGCGCCGGCTCTGGCGGCCGGTGTACGCGGCGGCCAGCATGTGGTGGTGCTCTCAAATGGCGAAGCTCACCAGGTCTTGCTGCGACTGACGCTCGGATCGCAGACCGTCGGTGCGGTGGCGGGCAGCCCGATCGCGATTGCGCTTCTACCAGTCGCGCAGCATCTCTCCGGAAGGCCAGGGCGCGTCACGAACGTCCTGATCAAGCCAGCCGCCGGCGAGCAACAACGCGTCGAAGCTGAGTTGCGCCAGCTCGCCGCCGGGCGCCTGGATGTCGTGCCGGCCAATAACGACCTTCGCCTGCTCGCGGTTGCAGCAGGCCCTACGAACCAGTCAACGAAGCTATTCGCTGCGATCAGCGTCATGGTCGGCTTCCTGCTAGCGCTCAACGCAATGTTGCTGAGCGTTCCCGAGAGGCGAAGGTTCATCGCCGAACTGCGACTCGGTGGCTTTGACCCAGCGCAGGTCATCCTTGTGTTGGTTACCCAGGCACTCGCCCTCGGGCTGCTAGCTTCGACCGCGGGAATTGTAGTCGGAGACATTCTCGCGCATAGTCTCTTTCACGAGATACCGAGTTACATCACATTCGCGTTTCCTGTTGGCGCCCAACAGGCTGTGCATCCTACGATTGTCCTGATCGCCGTGGGATGCGGCGTACTTGCCGCGCTCATCGCCTCGCTTTTCCCGGTCCTCGATCTTCGCGCGGACCGCGCGCTTGATGGCGCTCTACATGAACCCGGTGAACCGGGACAGAACATTACGACACGTACCACATTCTGGCTCGGTATGACAGGTATCGGCCTTCTGGGAGTAGTAACAATCTTCGTTCTGCTACTGGCCGCCCTTACGATCGTAGGAGGAATCCTACTCGCGCTCGCTACGGTCTGTCTCGTACCCTCTGCTTTCTTTCTAGTGCTGAAAGCGATCACCCCGCTCAGCGAGCGATTGCGGAGCATGCTTGGCCTTGCGGTAGTCGAACTACGCGCCAGCGCTACGAGGACAATGGCGCTCGCTGCGGTCGCGGCGCTCGCGGTTTATGGCAGCATCGCGATCCAAGGAACCCGCAACGACCTCAACCGGGGACTAAACGCGGCTATCGTCCAGTACCTAGCGACAGCCGATATATGGGTTACCACCGGTGATAACGTCTTTACGACCGATAGCTTCAAGGCGGACCATGCGGTGCGCCTACTTGCTCAGATGCCGGGCATCGCGTCCGTCCGCGTCTACCAGGGAGGCTTGCTTGACGTTGGCAGCCGCCGGCTATGGATTCGCGCGCGCCCACCAAGCGACGGCGAGGTGTTGCAGGCCAGCCAGATTGTTGAAGGCAATCTCACACAAGCCAGCCGCCGAATTCGAGCAGGCGGCTGGGCCGCTGTCTCAAACGGGCTGGCATCAGAAGATCACCTTCACATTGGGTCTCGCTTCACGCTACCTACTCCGAGCGGCGATGCGCAGTTCGGGGTCGCTGCAATCACGACCAACGCCGGATGGCCAGCAGGTGCGATTACCCTCTCGACTACCGATTACAGCCGCTATTGGGAAACATCGGAAGCCGCCGCACTTGAGATCAATCTCAGGCCAGGGGTGAGCGTCCCTGCCGGCAAGCGTCTAGTAAATCGAGCCCTTGGGAATCGGCCAGGGTTGTGGATTCAGACGCGCCACGCTCGCGAAGCGCAATTCAAGGCAAACGTGAGCCAAGGTCTTCGCAGTCTCGGGGAGATCGCCACACTGCTGCTAGTTTCAGCGGCGCTGGCAGTTGCTCTAGCGCTTGGTGCAGCGCTGTGGCAGCGACGCGTGCGCTTTGCTGCCCTCAAGGCCCAGGGCTACGATGAACTTCAGCTTTTGCGCTCGCTCCTGCTTGAAAGCTCGATAGTACTCACGGTAGGCTGCGCCGATGGACTCGCAATTGGGATCTACGGCCACGCGATAGCGAGTCGATGGCTTCGTATCACAACTGGATTCCCAGCTCCCTTTTCGCTTGGGCTACCGCAAATGCTCATCACGCTCGCGATTATCACAATAATTGCGCTCATCATGGTTGCGGTTCCCGGGTTTAGCGCCGCGCGAGTACCCCCGCGCGTTGGGTTTCAAGAGTAGGCAGAAGTCGCCGGCCGTCTATTGTCAACGAAAGCGCATAGAGTGCCACGCGGCAACTCCCCGAGTGCCCGCAACTTTGTGTTGGCTGCATGGAAATATTGGGTAGCCGTCTTTCCTCGCATACAACGAGAGCGGAGGCAGTGGCAGCGGCACGCGAGAACGTTTCCCGACACTCGTCTGCGCGAATGCGCCCTCGAAGCCCACATCGAGAAGCGGGGTGACATCGAGGGGGCGGGAGCATTTGCGACGTTCGTCCCCCCGGCGCATCGAGACCTCGCGATTCGTGCACTTGTTGCCTTCCAGACAGCCTATGACTACGCCGATAACGTCTCAGAGCACCCAGGCAACGACGGGCAAGCGAATAGCCTGCAGCTGCACGAAGCGCTCTGCGTCGCGCTGGAGCTTGGCATATCGCATCATAACTACTACGCTCGAAATCGAGAATGCGGCGACAACGGTTATATCGAACATCTCGTTGATGCCACTCACCAAGCCCTGGCACGCATGCCCTCCTACCCGAGGGTCGCGCTGCACGCCCGCCGAGGAGCACGGCGCATCGCCGACTACCAAGGGCTCAACCACAGCGAGGCCGCCCCTGCAGCGCTCATGCGCTGGGGCCGCAGTCAGATTCCCCACGAAAGCCTTCTGCAATGGTGGGAGGCGTCCGCTGCGGGCGGGTCGTCCCTTGACATTCTCATGCTTATCGCTGCGGCGACCGATTCCCGGCTGACTCAATCGGAAGCCAGCGCCCTCGTAGACGCCTACTTTCCAGTGGTCTGCGCGTTCCATACCCTCCTAGACAGCCTCATCGACTACCGCGACGAGAGCATGACCGGTCAGCTCAGCCTCATTGAACCATACGGCGGCCACGTCGAACTAGCGGCCGGCATGCGGCGCCTCGCTGAGGAGGCCATCACGCACCTTGACAAACTACCAAACGCATATCAGCATCGCCTGCTCTTCACGGCCATGAGCTGCCTCTACATATCCGATAGCGAGGCATCGGCACCCCACGCCTTGCTCGCTAGCAGGAGCATCGTCGAGATACTCGATTGGACCGCTATCCCAGCACTAAAAATCATGCGCCTTCGACGTCGCTTAGGACCGGATCGTAGACGATCGTGCCAAACGAGATATGCGCGTCACCGATAGTCGCAGCGCCACTATTCAGACCTCGTGATTGCTGCCAACATGCGGACACATGGTCCCCGGGCACCCGACCCACATCGACACAGCGACCGCTCCAAACCCCCGACAGCTAACGCTGACCGCCTCCCGCGACGGCCAAGCGCAACTCGCTCTCCTTGACCCCAGGCGCTCAGGAGGGGAGATCTGTGGACGACGAAACGGACTTCGCCTGGGAATAGTCGCAAAGCCTACGAGCGAGGCATCGAGACTCAAGGGCGCCTGGGGCGCAGCATTAGCGGCTTTGAGGAGCGAGTTAGGGACGGTATCGCGCTCTGCCGCGGCAGACGGCCGTGTAGCAGCCGAAGTCTCGAGGTCAGTGAGGTCGGGTAGGCATGGCTGCTAAGGGTTTGGGGCGTGGTGGGTTTGAGATGGGCTTTTTTGAGGGGGGACGGTTGGCTGGGCCGGGGCCGGAGTTTTCGGCGTCGCTTGAGCGTGGTTTAGCGATGCTTGGGTGTTTTGGGGGTCGGGGTCGGCTGTTGGGGGTCTCGGAGGTCGCTGAGCGGCTGGGGATGACTCCTTCGTCGGCGCATCGTTATTTGGTTACGTTGCAGGCGCTTGGGTTTGTGGAGCAGGGTGCTGGTCGTAAGTACGGGTTGGGGTTGGGTGTGACGAGGCTGGGTTGTTCTGCGATGAGCGGGATGAGTTTGGTGGCGCAGGCGGGTGCGTCTATGCGGGCGTTAGCGCGCCGGAGTGGGTTCGCGGTTGAGCTTGGGGTGTTGGACGGCGTGGAGGTTTTGGTGGTCGAGCGTGCTGAGGGTCGCTCGCTGTATGAGGATGGGGTGCCGGGGGGCGGGGTGCGGCTGCCGGTGTATTGCACGGCGCTCGGGAAGCTCTTGCTGGCGATGGTCCCGCCGGGTGTGAGGCGTGGGCTGCTTGGTGAGGTGGTGTTGGAGCGTAGGACAGCGATGACGGTTGGCAGTAAGCGTGTGTTGCGGGAGGAGCTTGAGGAGGTCTCGCTGAGTGGTCTTGCGGTGTGTGATGGGGAGCTGGCGGCGGGGGTGGTGATGATCGCGGCGGAGGTGCGTGATGAGGCTGGTGATGTTCGTGCGGCGCTGGGCTTATCGGCGATGCGCTCGAGGATCAGCGCGGAGCGGTTAGCGGGCGCGTTGGGGGCGCATCTACTGAGCGCGGCGGATGAAATATCAGCGCGGCTTGGCTATCGCCGCCCGGACGAGCTCGCGAGGGCCGCCCTATGAGACAGACAAGACCTCTAGCTGGCGGCGCGGGAGGGCAGCACGGGGGTGCGCTGGTGCTGCCTGGGAGGATGGCGGGTTATCTGCGCTCGGGTCTTTGGTTGGAGCATGGCGGGGTTTGTGAGGAGCTTGCGGAGCTCTCGCTATCGCGCGAGCGCGACCCGGAGCGTCGCGAGTGGCTGCGGATGCAGCTCGCCGGGCTCTGGGCGCTGCTTGAGATTGTCGGCTGGGAGCAGCCAGACGCACCCAGGACGCGGGTGCGTGTGCGCTCCTACGGCGGTCTTTTGTTGAGAGCTCTCGAGCGGCAGCTAGAAGTCGAGCTGGATGCCCTCGAGGAAGCGCCCAGCGAGGCCGCGCAGAGCCAGCGTGTGGAGGAGCTGCGCAGCTTCATCATGCGCCTGCGGATCCTGGAGCCGAGATCATCGACCAGCATCGCTCAGCAGGAGCGCCGCGCAACCGGGTCTCGAGGGGTTTGCCGTGAGCGGTAGCGGCGTCTCGATCGAGCTCTCTGACGGGCAGCTGCGAGCGGTGATGCGTGCTGCGCTCGCCAGCGAGGGTCAACGGGACCGTCTAGTGGACCTCGACCTGTCGGGGCCGGCGTTATCGACGGCTGCTGGGCGTGCGTTGCTGAGCGAGAGGCGCGGCGGGACGCTCTCTGCGGGCCTGATCCGCGGCTTGCTAGTACTCAGCTCGTTCCGTGCCGGCGGGGCTGAGCGCGGTGTCAGTGAGATCGCGCGAGAGCTCCAAATGAGCACCAGCACCGCTTACATCTACGTCCGCACCCTGGTAGCCGTCGGTCTTCTTCACCCCGTCAGTCGCTCACCGCTCTACCGCAGGACAACCTGAATGCCCAGCCAGAGCTCCCCATCACCGCGTCACTATCTACCAGACGAAATGGCGCTAGCCGGCAGCCAGTCTTTTAGAGGTCTTGTAAGTCTTCGGTGTGGGCTCCGGCACCCCGCCGATGGGCCGGCACTCGGGTCAACCCTTTCTGCCCGAGTGCCGGCCAACCAGCCCATAGGCAACTTGCGTCCGCTGGCTCAGCGCGTGACGAGCTGTCGCGATAAGAGTTCGTGTGAATCTCACGTTCCATTTTCCCGGCTCGTCTTGACATTCCGATTTTGGCCAAGTAGAGTCGTGTGGGCTCGCTCATGTGTGTGAGTGGAGTATTTTCAACCTCGCCTAGGGGGGCAGATAGAGTATGCGTGTAGCGGCTGGTGTGAGGCTTTTGGTTGTCTGTCTGGGTTTATGGATGGTGGGGTTGTGGGGTGGCTCGGCGGCGTGGGCGCAGAACGCTGGTGTGCTCGGCGGGACGGGTGGCTCTCCAATGGAAAGTCCGCTGGTGGCGCCGGGAGCGCAGTTGGCGGGCGGGGAAAGTGTGGCGGTGGCGGAAGAAGTGTCGCGTAGTAGTCCGGTGGCGGTGTTGGAACGCGAAGCTTCCCAGACGAAGTATGAGGGTCTTGGGGGCGAGGAAGCGATGTCGGTCGCGCAGGCTTCGTTTCCTGGAGTGATTGATGATCTTGCGGGTGGCCCTCCGGTGTTGCCTGAAGGTCAGAGTATTACTGGGTTTCCTGCGGATAATGTTGCGAGTACTTCGCTTGGTGGGGGTCGGCGTGGTGTTGTTGAATCGTTGTTGCCGGTCGCGGTGGAAACGTCGCCTGGCCAGCGAGCTCCGATTGATTTGGGGTTGAGCGAAGTGAATGGTGGGTTTGAACCGGTGAGGCCGGCTGCCGGGGTTGGGGTGTCGATACCGAAGCGTTTGGCTGCTGGCGTGCAGTTGTCTGGTGGTGGTGGTGTGTCGCTGACTCCGGTTGATGGGTCGGGGGCGGCGTTGGGTGGCTCTGAAGGGGTCTTAGATGGCGCGTCGGTGTTTTACGCTAATACGCAGAGCGATGCGGATACGGTGGTTAAGCCGATAACTTTGGGGTTTGAGGCGGATACGGTGTTGCGGGGTGTTGATAGCCCGCGGCAGCTTGAGTATCGCATTGGTATGCCTTCTGGCGCGAGCGTAGCTCAGCATGGCGCGGGAGCGGTTCTAGTGACCGATGAAGGGCAGCTTATCGCGGCGATATCGCCCGCAGAGGCGGTCGACGCGGCCGGCACACAGGTGCCAGTGTCAATGAGCGTCTCTGGTGATATTTTGACGCTTGGCGTGGATGACGCTGCTGGTGAATATGAGTATCCGGTGATGGTTGATCCAACGGTAACTGATACGCTTGTCGCGGAAAATGCGCACTGGGTCACTGAACAGAATGGCTCAAGGTGGAGCATCGTCCCGTATTACGAATCGGGCTCCGGCTATGGGTGGCGGGACAATGCGTATGAAACGCTCGCTGAAGAATGGGGCGCCTTGATGTACTTCGCCCAGGGCGAAGCGCATATCTACGAGTTCGCCTCGGAAACTAATTCGGCGATGAACGCGAGTATCGAAAATCGGCTAGGCATCCTAGGGCACGGCGGGTGGGAACCCGAAGTTCATAAACTTCCGGGGAGCTACAGTAAAAAAGCGGAAACGATTTGTGCGGTGGCGGGCTGCTCGTCGGCGGGCGGAAGCGTCGAAAATGCCGCCGAGTTTGTTCAGGAGACTATTTCGTCCTCACCGCTTGGGTCTGGCTACGCCGATCTCGCGAGCGCGTCGGTATCGCTCTCTCAAGCTAATGGTCCGACAGCGAGCCTTGATACGAAAGACGCTAAAACGGAGTACGGCGAACCGAACGTGCTCGAGACGAATGGGTGGATTGGGCCGAACTTCGGCTCCGGGGCGATGCAAGTTATGGCGAGTGATCCGGGTGTGGGTGTCTATAAGTGGAAGTTCTATTCTCCTACCTCCCCTGAATGGAGCGGCGAATCTCTAGGGTGCGGGCATGGTGCTATCTGCCCGCCGAGCGTCACACAAGTATTCTCCTATCTCGGGATGGATGAAGGGGGTGGAGAAACGTGGAATAAGAAACTCAAAGAAGGTAAACAGTCCATCGAACTCACGGCTTATGATTCGATGGGACTATCGAGCAAAGTGACGACGGAAGTCAAGGTCGACGCGACGCCACCGCATGGGTTGGCCCTCTCGGGGCTGCCGAGCAACGGGGTGGTCGGCGAACAGTCTTATAGGTTGACGGCGAGCGCGACGGACGGCTCGGGTACTGTGGAAAGCTCGGGTATCGCGTCGATCGCGCTCGCTGTCGACGGACGCGAAATCGGTAAACCCGCAGGGTCGTGCTTTCCAGGGCCGTGTGTCGCGGGAGCGGAATGGACCCTGAACGGAAAGGAATTCGGTGCTGGGGAACACAAGCTGACCGTGACGGCGACGGACGGTGCGGATAACGTAGCGACGGAAACATTCAGTTTTGTTGTGCATCACGCGACGCCAGTTTCGTTTGGTCCTGGGAGTGTAGATCCGTTGACCGGGGAGCTAAGTCTCGACGCGACCGATGTTTCGATAGGCGCACCGGGGTCTAGCTTGACGGTCGGGCGCTCTTACCGGTCGCGTCATCTGACGGCTGGTGCTGAAGGGCCGCTCGGCCCGCAGTGGACCTTGAATGTCGGCGGGCAGGAAAGCATCACGAGGCTCTCGAGCGGGAATGTGACGCTGACCGCAGCGAACGGCGCGACGAGCTACTTCGCGAAAAGCGGCACAAGCTTCAAATCGCCGGCTGGCGATACCAACTTGTCGCTTACAGAAGGAAAAAACACCAAAGGCGAACTTGTTGAATACGTGCTCAAGGACGCTGCGAACGGTAATACGACGCGCTTTACATCGTTGAGCGGACCGGCAAGTGTGTTGTGGAAGGCGACTAAGCAAGAAGGGCCGCTCTCCTCGCAGACAGTGCTCTATACCTACCAGTCCGTCGAAGGCGTCAGCGAGCCTACCGAAGCGCTAGCACCAGTCCCAGCTGGTGTGAGCTGCTCACCAAAACTCACCGATGGCTGTCGCGCGTTGAGCTTTGCATATGCCAAAGAAACGACCGCTACAGGCGAAGCACCAGGCGAATGGGGCGAATACAAAGGGCGCCTGAAGGAAATCACGTTCACGGCGGAGGAAACCAAAGGCGCTCTAAAAGGAACGCTGGTAACGACGGCCGTCGCACGGTACAGCTATGACAAACAGGGCCGCCTGCGAGCTGAGTGGGATCCACGAGTCTCACCCGCCCTGAAGACAACCTACGGCTATGACAGCGAAGGCCACGTGGTATCCGTTAGCCCGCCCGGACTAGAGCCCTGGCTGATGCGCTACGGGACAACTAGCAGCGACCCAAGCCAAGGCCGGCTACTGTCCGTCACGCGGCCCCCAGCGAGCACCGAACTCTACAGCGGGGCGACCCCGTCAAACACCGCGGCCCCGACGCTCTCGACCACGAGCCCAACGATCGGCAGCACACTGAAAATCACCGGCAACGGCACGTGGTCTAATAGCCCCCTGGCATACAGCTATTCGTGGGAGGACTGCTACACCGCCGAATCTAAAGAAACATGTGCGGCGATCGCGGGTGCTGTGAACCAGAGCTACACGCCGCAAGCACGGGACGCCGGCTACACCTTGAAGGGCCAGGTCACGGCATCCAATGCCGACGGGACTACGAGTGCGACGAGCGCCGCGACAAGCGCGGTCGGCGGCGTCGCGCCTGCATACCTGAGGAAGTGGGGAGAAGCGGGGGAAACAGGCGGGAAGTTCAAATCGCCCTCTGCTGACGCGATCGACGCCAGCGGAGACGTCTGGGTCAGCGACTACGCCAACAACCGGATCGAGGAGTTCAGCTCAACAGGCACCTTCCTGCGCGCCGCCGGGTTCGGCGTCAGCAACGGCGAAAGCAAATACCAGGTCTGCACAACCGGCTGCAAAGCCGGTATCGCCGGATCTGGGCAAGGACAGTTCTCAGGGCCAAGAGGCATCGCCGTTAGCGCCAGCAGCGGCGACATCTTCGTCGCTGACCAGGGCAACAACCGTGTCGAGGTCTTTGGCCCCGCCTACGAATTCCTCAGGGTGTTCGGCAAAGCGGGCAGCCAGCCCGGGCAGCTGCAGGGGCCGGTCGCCGTCGCGATAAGCCCGAATGAGACGGTTTGGGTCGGCGACTCCGGTAACAACCGTGTCGATGCGTTCAGCGAAGCAGGAGCGTCGCTTGGCTCCTTTGGGACGGTCGGCTCAGGTGCCGGCCAGTTTAAAGGGCCGTTCGGGATCGCTTTCTCGGGTAGCGAGGGCTATGTCGTTGACCAGGGCAACAACCGCGTAGAGGCCTTCACCCTCTCCGGGGAATACATCGCGCAGTTCGGATCCAAAGGCTCAGGCCCCGGACAGTTCGAAGTGCCATACGGCATCGCGACCGAACCGGTCTCCGGCGACCTATACGTGGATGACTGGACGCACGCCCGCGTCGAGGCGTTCAACCCCGCAGGAACCTACCTCACGGTCTTTGGCTCCAAAGGCAAAGAAGCCGGGCAACTCGAAGGACCAGAAGCGATGGCCGTAAACAAATCAGGCTACGTCTATGTCGTGGACCCCGGTAACAGCCGTGTACAAGAGTTCGAACCAAAGTACTCCACGAGCAACCCAACGCCCGAACCGCCCGCGCTCGGCAGCAACGCGGTAAGCACGGTCGACTACAACATCCCGCTATCCGGTACGGAACTGAACACGATGACCAAAAGCGAAGTCGAAAAATGGGGTCAAACCGACGATCCTGTCGAAGCTACCGCGCTGTTCCCAGCCGATCAGCCGATGGGCTGGCCGGCAAAGGAATACAAGCGGGCGACGATCATCTACCTCGACGAACGCGACCGCACCGTCAATACGGCGACCCCGACGGGTGGTGTGTCGACTACCGAATACAACACTTACAACGACATCACGAGAGTCCTGAGCCCAGATAACCGTGCCGCCGCACTCGCAGAAGGCGCAAAATCAAAAGAAGCATCAAAACTACTCGACACCGAGAGCAAGTACAACGGCGAAGGCAAAGAAGAAAAACCAAGCGAACCCGGTACGCAGCTCCTGGAAACGCTCGGGCCGCAACACACCGTCAAGCTCGCATCCGGCAGCGAAGTCCTCGCGCGCAACCACAATCGCTACTACTACAACGAAGGTGCGCCAGAAGGCGAAACATACAACCTGGCGACCAAGACGACTGACGGTGCGGAATATGAAGGCAAAGAAGCGGATGTTCGCACCACCACAATATCCTATACCGGTATTGGTAGCCAAGAAAACCTAGGTTGGAAACTGCGCGAGCCGACCGCGATCACCACAGACCCCGCTGGGCTGAACCTAATTCACACGACGGTATACGACCCCCTTACCGGGAATGTCATCGAAACGAAGACGCCGGCGGGCGCATCAAAAAAATCGACTACTGCGCCTAAATACACCCGGAAGTTCGAAGCGGCCACGGCGACGGAACCGGTAGGCGTATCGATCGATAGCAGCGGCAATGTATGGGTCGCTCACCATGACGCAACGAAAGTGGTCTCTGAGTTCAGCGAAGAAGGCGTCCTACTAAAAAGCTTCGGTCATCCCGAAGGCGAAGAAGGCTTCGGGTTCGGCGCGACAGGCATAGCCGTAGACAAGAAAACCAGCGAAATAGATATCGCGACGAACGGCTGGGGAGAAACATACGAAGAGAACATCCGCGCCTACACCCCAGAAGGCGAATTTATCCGGCCACTCGGCGAAAAGCCGCTGGCGGTCGCAACGGACTCGAACGGGAATGTTTGGGAGACCACTGGCGGCTCGACGGTCAAGGAGTACTCGACCGCTAACAAACTGCTGACGACGTTCGGTGAAAAAGGTGAAGGCAAAGGCCAGCTCAAAGAAGCCGACGGGATCGCAGTGTCCAACGGAACGGTCTTTGTTACTGACGCGGCGAATAACAAGGTCGTGGAGTTCACGACGGCCGGCAAATACATCACGGAATTCGGCAGCAAAGGCAAAGAAAGCGGCCAGTTCTCTAAACCGAAGGGCATCGCGGTGGAACCGGCCGCGGAAGTCCTCTACGTCGTTGACTCCGCTAACAACAGGGTCGAGGAGTTCTCGACAAGCGGCACATACCTAACTCAGTTCGGCAGCGAAGGCAAAGAACCAGGCCAGCTCAAAAGCCCCGAAGGGATAGCCGTCAACACCTCAAACGATGTGTACGTCGCTGACAAGGGTAACAACCGGATCGAGGAGTGGACACCCTCAGAATCCAAAGGCTCGGCCCACGACACACAGACCATCTACTACACCACAGCAGCTAACAGCGAATACAAATCGTGCGGCGGGCACCCCGAATGGGCCAGCCTTCCCTGCCAAACACAGCCCACCAAACAGCCGGAAACGGGCGGGCACCTTCCAGTAACCACAGTCACCTACAACAATCTCGACGAGCCCGAAACTACAACCGAAACAGTCGGGGCGACAACCCGCACAAAGACCGCGACATACGAAGAAGTCGGACGCGTCAAGACGACGTCGACCTCGTGGACCGGGGGAACGACTCTGCCGACAGTATCGGTTGAATACAACGAAAATACTGGGGCCGCAGAAAAGCAAAGCACGACGACCGAAGGTAAAACCAAGACAAATACCAGCACTTATAACCGGCTTGGCCAGCTGGTGTCTTACACCGATGCGGACGAAAACACATCGACGTTCGAATACAACATCGACGGGCAAACAAAGAAAACGAACGATGGTAAGGGCACTCAAACATTTGGCTACAGCAAAACGACCGGCGAGCTGACCGAACTCGCCGACTCATCCTCAGAAAAAATGAAATTCACGGCGACCTACGACCCGGAAGGCAACGTTCTGACGGAGGGCTACCCCAACGGGATGACCGCGGCATACACCGACAACTCCAACGGCGAAGCTACCTCGCTCGTATACACCAAGACGACTCACTGCACCGAAAAATGCACCTGGGACAGCGAGACCGTCACACCATCGATCCACGGCCAGATGCTGACCCAGACAAACACAGTCAACGGTGAAACGTCGGTCGATAACGACAGCTACGACCCCGCTGGCAGGCTCATAGAAGCCCAGGAAACGCCGGCCGGAAAAGGCTGCAAAACGCGTATCTACGGCTACGACGAAGATACCAACCGCAAAGGTCTCACCACCCGCGAACCAAACGCCAAAGGCGAATGCTCGGGCGGAAGCACGACAAGCGAATCGCACACCTACAGCGAAGCAGACCGTCTCATCGACCCAGGCACCGGCTACGACACATTCGGAGACACAACCGTGCTAACCGCTGAAGATGCCGGTGGCTTCGAACTGACCAGCAGCTACTACGCCGACAGCCAGCTACAGAGCCAAACCCAAAACGGGCAGACAATCAGCTACAGCCTCGACCCCGCCGGCAGAACCCGCGAAACCATCGCCACAGGCAAAATCAACGAACACACCCTCAACCACTACGCCGGCAGCAGCAGCGCCCCGGCATGGACCGTCGAACCGACCTCCGGCCACTGGACCCGCGAGATCCAAGGCATCACAGCCGGCCTCGCCGCAACCCAAGCCAACGGCGAAACACCGATCCTGCAGCTACCCAACCTACATGGCGATATCATCGCGACAGCCGCACTAAGCGAAACCGAAACAAAACTCCTCACTACCGCCACCATGACCGAGTACGGCACCCCAACAACCAGCAGCCCAGCCAAATACAGCTGGCTCGGCGCTGACGAGCGCTCAACCGAACTACCCACAGGTATCATCGCGATGGGCGCCCGCTCATACGTGCCGCAGCTAGGACGCTTCCTACAAGTCGACCCAGTATCCGGTGGCTCCGCAAACGCCTACACCTACGGCTACGGCGACCCCATCAACAACTCCGACCCCAGCGGCGAAAGCGCAGCACCCGCCTGGGTCATCGAATTCCTCGACCACGAAGCCCACCAAGCAACAGAAGAAGCACGCATAGCCGCCGAACTCGCCGCAGCCGAAGCCGCAGCCCGAGCCGCAGCCGAACTCGCCGCACAAAACGCAGCCGTAGCCGCATGGTACGCCGCCCAAGGCCCCACACCCTCCGCAGAAGGCCCCGAAGGACCACTAGGCGGCTCCACCAACTGGGCCGAAGAATACGCCGAACTCACCGGGCAAACCGAAAACCAGGCAGGTGCTGGTCGTCGGCTAATCACCGATCACGCGAGTCCGTGTTGGAAAACTGCTCATGGCCGCACTCACTGTGAAAGCCAATCGGGTGGAGAAGGAAAAAAAGGAGCCTCTGGAGGGGGGGATTGCGCAGGCGGGTGGGGCCACCAGCAGGCCGCGGCTCACTTTCTCGTGACAAGAGGAGAATGCGAAAACGGCGAATCGGGCAATAAGCAGGACGAGCCGCCAATCTTTATTCCAAACGACCCCGAAGCGCCGGTGCCCGGTTGGGATGCCCCCGAGCCGGTCCCAGTTATGGGCTAAACGTGATGCGACCGAGTAGCTTGACACTCGCGGCGCGTATGATGCGCGCCAGGATCGCAACGCACGGTGCGATTGGTAGTGTCGTTGCGCTAGCCATTCCTGCGCTAGGCGCGCTGTTGATACTCAATGGCGACCTTGCGATCGGGATTGTACTCGGAGCGCTTGCTGTATGCGGCACGTGGCTCGCTGGACTATGGGTGGTCCCCGGGAGCGTCGAGGCGTACCATCGGCGGGTCGGCCGGATACTCCGTGACGGAGCTGCCTCCTACGAGAGAGTGTATGTGCCATGCGTCGAAGAGATGCGCGCTACGACCTCCCGCCTCGCGGATCAGATGCCGTTGGTAGATATCGTCGGCCCATGTGAAAGAATTGACGCTTTGTTGAGTGAGGACACCGTTCGGTTCGTAGACAAGATGAGCCGCCTTATTGAGCATCGCCGACAGCTTTTGGAGGCGCATGGCACGACCAATGAGGTGGCAGAACTCATCGGGCGACGGGTGGCGGTCATTTCCGAGCTGCCGCGCTTGCGCGAGGCACCTGCGACGGGGGAGCTTCGGAAGCTAGAAGGAGTTAGTGCGCCGTTAGCGGTGCGGGAGCGCCACGAGCACTATATCCGGGCCCTGTCCGACGCTATTGCCTCACAAAGAGCATGCGTCGCGCTCTTTGATGGGCTCAACGGTGGTGACGGCTCTCGGCTCCTGGAAGTGGCTCGTGATCGCGCGCGAGCGTTGGGCGCACTCGATGCACAGCTCAGGGAGGAGAGGCGCATGATCTGGAACAGACCGCGCCGCACGGCCAAGATCACCGAGGCGCCCTGAATTGTAGGGCGTTTTGTCTCGCCGATTTCCTAAGACCGACGCGTCGCATTGCCTCACACCCGCCGCAGAAGGCCCCGAAGGACCACTCGGCGGCTCCATAGGCTGGGCCGAAGAATACGCCGAACTCACAGGCCAAACCGAAGGTGGAGCTGGCGGACGCGGTCCGTTCAGCTCCCTTCTCGACCCCGCGACCGGCTGCACAGCGCAAGGAGCCCCCGGGTGCAGCAACAGCCACGGCGGCAAAGGCAGCGCCAACTAAGGCGGAACAGGTAGCTGTCGCAGTGGTGGCACTCGAAACAAGCAGGGCAACTGCCAACCGGGACACAATCCGCCCAGCCCACCTTGGTGCAAGGCAGCAGAGGTCGGAATGACGCTGGGTGGCATCGCTGGAGCCGTTGCAGCGGCTACGGTTGGTGCGGGATCGCTGTTACTGGAGCCATGGTGCTCAACTACTGTGGCGTATGATGGGCGCGCTGAAGTCGCAGGCGGCGGGTTTTGACCAGCGGGGGTCGTCGGGTGAAATTTGATCAGGAGGTGAATTGACTTTATGCGTGATACTAGGAGAAGAACCTCAAGGGCCGAGGGGTATGCAGTGGTCACCTTCTGTTTTATTGTCTTGGCGCTGCTGTTCTTTCTGGTCACGGCAACTCGTGGCGTGCTTTGGCTCACCACAACCAATGTGGTGGTATTAGGGAGCCTTATGACTTAGACGACCGCTCGTCTCTCAGCAGCAATCAGCATAGTTCTTGGTACGACAGCACCGCGACGCGCGGGGTACTATGGCTAGTGGCTGCAATGATCTCGGCCATCAAGTCCTGGCGGGCCTTCCGCAGCCCGTAGCAACCCCAGGCTGGATCGTGGTGATGATCAGGCAGACGCTACATTCCACCGCGTCAACGGCGAATTCGCCGCCTTGCAAACGAACGCGGAAATCATCGACCCCACGCATCAGAGTCAGCTCGAGCTGCAGCGCAAGCGCCGCCGGCAACGCCACCAGGTCGACGTGAGCAGCGTCCGTTGTCCGTCTATGACGCTCTGATCGCATGAGCGGCCCGACATCGGAGCTTGCGCATCTCTTCCGGACGCTGAACGCACCCGCTGCCGCCAGGGCGCTCCCAGGTTTGGCCGAACGGGCGCGGGAGGAATCCTGGAGCTATGAGAAGTTCCTGCAAGCACTGCTCTCCAGTGAGGTTTCCACGCCCGACAGCCACGGCGGCGAGAACAGGATCAAAGCCGCCAGGTTCCCGGAGCTTGATGGCGTCGACTTCGCCTCCTGGCAGTATGTGCCCGTAGCGGTCGATCGTGATCGTGATCGAGGCGTGTCCCATGAACTTGCTGACTTTGTCGATCGTGATCCCGGCATCGAGCATTTGTGAGACTGCTGTGTGCCGGCACTCCTGCAGCCCAATCGGGCGAACTCGCTCCGCCGGAGGTGTGGTGTTCTGCCGGTCTTCTCGCCATCGGGCTGTGGCCCATGCCGTAAGTGCGCGCCTGTTAACCGACTTGCTTTGGAACGGCTTCGTCGGGGTGCGTCCGAAGACGAGATCACGGCCTTTCCGGCCGGTATCTTTTAGGTGTTTGGCGAGGAGGTACTGCGGTGGCTTGGTGATGATCGTTGGGCGTGTGCCTTTCTCGCTCTTGGGTTCAATTTCGCCCTCGTAGGGATTGGAGTGGCACCCGTTTTGTGGCCTGTCGTGGGCTTTAGTCGCTAGTCGTTGTTCGTGGTTGTGATTGTCCTTCTCTCGTATTCCTCTGGGGAGAGGTATCCGAGGGTGGAGTGTGGTCTCTGGCGGTTGTAGAACGCCTCGATGTAGTCGAAGACGGCCGAGGATAGATCGCGTCTGCTCGGCCATGGCTGGCGGTGCACGAGCTCCTTCTTCAGGGTCGCGAAGAAGCTCTCGGCGGCCGCGTTGATGCTCCTATAGTTGTCAAGAGCGGCAGTGGCCATGTTTTTGCGTGACTGGTTGTGGCGTGATCGTGAGTGGCGATTGTGTGATGGTGTGGTAGATCTCGCGAGCGAGGTATCTCTTGAGGCAGCGGATGATCTCGCGCTTGGTCTTGCCTTCCTGGGTGCGCTTGGCGACGTAAGCGATGGTTGGTGGGTGATACCGCATCCTGACGATCACGGAGCGGTAGAGAGCGCTGTTGGCTTGCCGGTGGCCTCCCCAGTTCAGCCTGTGACGCTGGGTAGCGCCAGACGAAGCCGGGATCGGGCAAGCGCCGCAGAGCTTCGCAAACGCGGCCTCTGATTTGATGCGCTCGGGGTTATCGCCGGCGAGGATGATCATCTCGGCTGCGACATCGACTCCGATCCCGAACGCCTCTCGCAGCGCGGGGGCTGCTTGGGCGGTGAGGGTATCCAGGAGCTGGTCGTGCTCCTTGATCTCTGCCTCGAGGTGTTGCCAGCGGCGAGCGAGGGAGCGGATGGCGTGCTTTGCTGCTGCGAGGGGTGTGTCGACCTTCCCGGGCCGCAGCGCGCCGCAGCGGTCGCGGAGCTTTGCCTTCGTCAGTGGCTGTAGCTCCTGGCGGAGCTCATCCGGGGCGGTCACGATCAGCGTCTTGAGCGTGATTACCGCTTGGGTTCTGGACTTCACGGCCGTGTCGCGGGCGATCTTGATCTCGCGGATCACCTCGTTGGTGCCATCCGCGGTCTTCGGGACACCTGTCGCGGTGCCGGCAAGGACAGCGCGTGCGGCGTTCTCCGCATCGATTGGGTCGCTCTTGCCCCGCTCATGTCGATCGCGCCGGTCAGGGCGCCCGGCCTCCACGACGCGCTGATCGTGGCGACGCAGGAACCCGACGAGGCCTTGGCCATATGGGCCGCATCCCTCTACCCCGAAGCACCACACCGCGCCGAATGCTTGGGCCCACGCGAGGAGCTGCGCATAGCCCCGGGGTCCACCGAGACGGTGAGGTCGCCGGGGCGCTCGCCAGCCCTGGAAAGCGCGACCGCGACATGGATGTGCTTGTGCGTATCCACCCCAACAATCACGTTCTGCTCTGTCATCCTTTTCACTGACTGCCGTCCTAACCGATAGTGGTCACTCTCTCGGCTGGTCGGGCGGGAGGACAGGACTGTGAAGGGACTTCTAGACCAGGCTCCTATCAGGTCACTGCCCGTCCGGCCAGCGAGACACAAAACACCGCCACGCCGGTCGACAGATCAACAGCAAGGACACAAGGTCAGTCGTAAGCCGAGTCAGACCAACATGACGGCCCAGGCATCATCACAGTCGTAAGCGTCGCCCTTGGAGCCCATCGACACCGCGATCCCGGCGTCACGGGCTTGCTGGCCGAAGCCCAGAGCGACGTATTGCGATCCTTGATTGCTGTGATGTATGAGGCCGGGCTCTGGCCGGCGACGAGCGACGGCCATTCCCAGCGCGTCGGCGACGAGCTCGGTGCGCATGTGCTCGGTCATCGCCCACCCAACGATCCGGCGGGAGTAGGCGTCTTGAACGGCGGCGAGGTAGAGCCACCCCTCCCAGGTCCGCAGAGGTGATGTCCGCGACCCACAGCACGTTCGGAGCTTCGGGCCTGAACTTCCGTTCGACGAGGTCGTCAGCTACCCGCACGCCCGGCACGCGGATCGTGGTGCGGCCCTTCTTGACCTTCACCAGCCCCGAGATCCCGGCCTGGCGCATGAGCCTGCGGATCCGTTTGCGCGAGACGGCGATGTCCTGGCCGAGCCGTAGCTCGGCCTGCACCCGCCGTGACCCGTAGACGCCGCGTGCGTTCTCGTGAATCTCGGTGATCCTCGAGGTCAGCCACGCATCGGAGAGCGCCCTGTCGGACGGCGCGCGGCGCTCCCAGGCATGGAATCCCGATTTGGAGACCCCGAGCGTCTCGCACATCACAGAGACTGGGAAACTGGCCCTCTCCGCCGAGATGATCCGGTAGACGCTCACCGGGTCTCGGTCTCCGCTGCGAAGAGAACCGCGGCTCGCTTGAGGATGTCGCGCTCCATCTCGACGCGCTTGACCCGTTTGCGAAGCTCACGGAGCTCCTCGCGCTCCGCGCTCGTCAGCCCGTCGTCGCGTTCTCGGCTATCGAGCTGGTGCTGCTTGACCCAGTTATGCAGCGACTGCTCGCTGCACCCCAAGCTCTCCGCTACGTCCCTAACGCTGCGGCCGGCGAGCACCAGCTGCACAGCCTCACGGCGAAACTCCTGCGGATACGGCCCTCTCGTTCGTGGCATGACGGACATCCTTTCGCGTCCAAGCCACTAAAGCCATTACGAGGCCGTCAAACGGGTGCCACTCCAACGCCTGCGCGCACTACGCACCGAGCGTGGCATCTCCCAAGATACCCTCGCCGAAAGAACCGGCATCCACGCCACCGCGATCGGGCGCTTGGAGCGCGGCACCCGCGAGCCCCGACTGAAAACGATCCTACGACTCGCCGACGGGCTCAGAGCGCAGCCCGGCAGGCTGCTCGACCACCTCGGGGAGCGCAGGCTGACCCCGGAGGAGTTCGAGCAGCGCTTCGGGCACCTACCCACAGACGGCGAGGGCTAGAAAGCAGCCCTCAACCCACACCACCACATAGAACCGGCCCAGGCCCTTCTAGTAGGGGCCTGGGCCGCCAAAGGAACGCAAATGCGACGAGTCGGGCAACGCCGATTGTGCGACATCCGCGGGCGAGCGGTACTTACCTTGTGTTCACGGGCGGCGGTCCCGGGTTTATAATGAGGTCATGCCGGATTCCATTCACACACATTCCGTTGGGCATGGCTTTGCCGTATCAGACGAGATCATTCTCGATGAGTCGCCACGTACCCGGATCGTGTTTCGACCGGAGCTGCATGGCGGCGGCGTGCGCGGCCACATTATTCGACAAAAGATTGGCGCTGATGGTGCGTGGGCCGACAGCAACGAGGTCAACTTCAATAGCGTCCCGGCCGATTGCGGTGTTCGGATTGAGCTGGACACCGGCGCGACACAAAAACTCTTCGAGAAGCTAACCCATCTCTACCAAGTTCAGAGTCGAGGGATCGCTTATGGCGATCATAACTTTGTTGTCGCCGAGGAGGACGAGGTCGTAGTAGTAAACGACCGCAACAAGGCCGCTGTGATCCAAACGCTGGTTGATCAGGGTCTGTCCGAGGAGTTCTGGGATGCCTTGAGTTCGGCCGACCCAGGCCTAGCCGCCCGCTTGGCTGCGGGGCGCATCCAGTACGAACGGGACCAGGCCCTTAGTAAGTTTGAGGCGGCCCTGCGCGCCCATCCCGCGGATGAGTCCTATTGGCAACAATTCTTTGAGTCAAACGTTTGGCTGCTGCAAGGTATTTTTGCTTCAACGGTTTATTTTGTTGGCGGAGATGTATATGTGGGTGGCAAGGGTCCAATCGGCAGGCAGGGCCGCGGCGGAGTTGCGACCGACTTTCTTTTCTCGGACGACAGCACAAAGAGCTTTGCCGTGGTTGAGATCAAGACGCCCGCTGCTTCTATCGTGGGCGCTCGCTATCGAGGCCGACCTGGCGAAGATGACCGTAATGAGACATTTAGCATGCACGGCGAGCTGACGGGCGGGATCGTCCAGGCACGCAATCAGATCGCAGTTGCCATCGAGGATTTTGAGTCAGTATTGGGTCGCGCGCTCGGTCCGGACTTGAACAGGATTCACCCGAAGGGCGTACTCATACTTGGCAAAGTCGACGGCCTAAGCCCGAGACAGCTTGAGTCGTTCAATCACTTCCGCTACGGGCTCAGTGATCTCACGGTGGTCACGTTCGATGAGTTGCTCAAGCGCTCCCAACTTCTGTTCGGGTCTGATACGAACCCGGCTCGGCCATCCTCATCCGTGGACAAGGGTGAGAGCGCCGCCGCTGACGACATCCCATTCTGACCGCCAATGCCGCTTGTGCGACGCTCCGGCGCGTTACATCTATGGGTGTGGATGAGCCAAACTCATAGCCACGCCTCTCGGAACGGCGCTCGCCAATCGTGCTGGATCGTGGGCTCTACGCTCGCCAAGTACGCACCGGTTATGAGTTGATAGTACTTCTGGAGTATCAGCCCCAATAGATCTATTGCTTCATCAAGTTGATCGAAGGTTGGGTTCGTGGATAGCTTTCGCCCCATATGGGCTACCGACTCGTCGGCCCAGCGGGTAATGGTTGCGGTCTCGGCCTTCAGCAGCGTCAAGTCGGCATCAATCGAGTTTTTGTCAACACTGATGCCGTTGCCGTGGACTTCGTAAAAAGCCAAGTCTTTCTGGATCATTTTCAGCAGTTTCACCATCGAGCGCTTGTCTTGTGAGCGCACACCTGCGATGCGGCGAACTGCGGCGGCCTGGGCATCGACGTACCATCGCGTTAGCGCATAATGCACGGTTTCTCCGTCACGCTTACCCAGCTCCTCGTTGAGAAACCGCCATATCTGTCGATTGTGATTTAGCTCAAGCACCTCGTTGTATAGGCCGTCGAGCATCGTTTTTGTATTCATGGCTACCTATTGCTGCTCCTTTCTCTCATTCTGCGCTTGCTGCGCAAAAGATCAACCTGTAGCCGCACCTTCGTCAAGATGGTGGGGGCGGCGGAACAATCATGCCCGGCAGTACCGCTTCAATGTCAACCGTGAGCTGGTCGTGGCGGGCGCGCGGCCAGCCGTGATAGTCGATCACGTAGGAAAGCGTCTCATAGAAGGCGGCGAGGGCGGCTAGGAGTTCGTTCGCATGGTCGTCAATACTAAGCGCCGAGGTCAGCATTATCTGGCCGTTGTGCTCGGTGCGAACCCACAGCCGCGAGATCGCGTAGAGTGTCGGGTGGGTGGAGTTGGAGAAGACGCCGTATGTACCCCTGATGAGGTCTTCCGGCATCGGGCGACTGGTGAACTCAAACAGCCACACGACGCAATCCTCCGGGCGCAGCATCTTCTGACCCCGCAGTACTGGCTGCGATTTGTCGTACACCAGCTCGCCTGGGAAGCTAGCCTCGATCTCTTTCTTCAGTGCTCGGTAGCGTGCGGCCTCATCACGATGCCGCGGATCGTCCTTGCCGAGCATAAGGCCAGAGTTCAGTTTCGTCGCCTCAGCGCTGAACAGCTCCTCGATGTACGCGCGAGCGAGGCGGTCTTGGATCAGATCGTCGGGATGCTGAACGATCCAGAGGGTGTGTGCGCAGTGCTCGATGGCGCTTCTGATGAGCGCGGCCGGTGGGATGACGACCTCCTGAGCCGCGTAGAGCGCGGCGAGGCCGCCTATCTGCTCGCTGGCAGCAAGAAGATAGAAGAACAGCAGCTTGGTGATCTTCTTCTCGGCACCCGCCACGTACAGGTCGTCCTCGGCGACGACTCGCTGATCGTGTTCTGCGGCTGAACCGGGGGCGGCGATCCAGCCGGTGCTGTCAACGATGTCTCGGAAGGCAGCTCGGAAATCGCGCAGCAGGCCGGCTAGCTCGTCCAGTCGAGCGATGTCGGCTTCGTCGTAAGGCCGGAACGGCATCGCTCAACCATAGGACGCTCAGCTCGCCACGGCTGGCTAAACGGTTCGGTGCTCATCAGGCATTGCTACGCCGTGTAGCTTGGTGCCCCCGAATCGCTCCTCATGGAGCCTTCGGATCAGAGGCCACGGAGATTTCGAGAACTTTCCCGCCATCCCCGCTTTGTCGCGTCCGGCTCCCTCGCGGAGTCGGACGCGTGAGCATCGTGCCAAACCGTCAGGCACGGTCGAGGCCGCTTCCGTTCCTAACGTTCGCGCGAGACTGTTGAAATTTGCGCTCGTCCTACTTTGGCGTGTCCGCGTGGATGTCGTTGCCGAGGTTAAGCATCGCGTTCGCTTCTTTGATCGTGTCTTGCCAGAGCGCCTCGATCGCTGCGGGGCGGGGTCGCTCGCGTGGCGCGCCAGGGGCGTCGTTGAGGTACACGGCGAGCTCCAAGTCGTGGTAGGGCTCGGTGGTCTTGCCGGCGAGGATCGCGCTCAGGTCACGCCCGGCCTCGACGAGGCCCATCAGCTGCTCGAAGTCCTGCGGGTCGAGCAGCGTCACAGGCTGCACCTTCGCTTGGGCGAGCATCCCCACGGTGCGCTCACGGATGTAGGCCCAGAGCATCTCCGACTGCGAGAATCGTGCCGGCACTCAACACCACCGGCCAGATCCGCTGCACGAGGCTCAGATCGACCTCCGGCGCTACGGCCGGGATTGTGGCCACGCCGGCAATCAGCGCTGTGATGCAACCGTCAAGCTGTTTGATCTTCCCGATGAGCAGTCGGTCGAGATCCTCGGCGAACTCCTCCGGCGTGCCCAAGATCAGCCTGTCAGCTCGCAGGCGCGAGGCGGAGACCTCGATCAGCACTAGGTCGAGCCCGAGGTCGATCGCTACATCCGAGGTCTTCGCGTCGGCCTTGCCATACGGCTGCTCGCCGTAGACGCGTCCGCCGCCGAGCGGACGGTTGCCGTACGACGATCGGGCGAGGCGCAACATGTGCTGCTCAAGCAGCTCCCCGGAGTAGGCGGTATAGCGGCGGCTGAGCTTGCGGTCCGCAGCAGAGCGGCGTTGGGCACTGTCGAGCAGCCGGTAGTGGAAGCCATCGGAGAGCCACGCCTTCATGCCGCGCGGCGAGATCAGCAGAATGCTGTCATCCGCGAGCCGCAGGAACGGCCGGCGCATGAACGGGCGAGCCTCCCACGCGATGTGGGCCGGATCCGTGCCCGCTGCCGCGAAGCCTTCCGCGAAGGCGGCTCGATCCGCGGAGACGAGCCGTAGCGCGTCCTCTCGGCGCTCGACCATGCCCAAGCGCGAGAGCAGGTCGTCGAAGTCCCCGGTGCGGATGCCTGAGCGCATGCCGGCGCCCGCGTCGGTATCCCAAGCGTGAGACATCGCAGCGAGCGCGAAACCGAGCGCGAACTGCTCCTCGATCGTGAACTTGTAGTCCTCGCTCATCCACTCGTCCAGCGGGCAGCGCTCATCGCGCATCTGCGGCTCGCGCGCGATCACACCGAACAGCTGCCTGGCGCGGACGAACTCGCCAAGGGGAGCCGGCTTGCTGTTGTACGCGCCGTTCTGCAGGAAGAACGCCAGCCAGTCGGTCGCGTCGCGCATCTCCTCGGCGGCCGTGTTCGCGGTCTCCTCGAGGATCGAGCCAGCAGCGATGATCGCGACGGTCAGCAGGCCGCGGTGCGCCTCGGACATGCCCGCCGCGAGTACCCCATCGTCAGCCTCTTCGATGACCAGGCGGGCCAGGACAGCAACCTGCTGCTCGGAGAACAGCTCAGCGTGATCGTCTTCGGCAAAGAAGCGCTCGATGCGACGATAGACCCGCTCGCTATAGATCTCGCGGGCGAGCTTCAGCTGCTCGGTGGTGTTGCCGCGCAGCCCAAACGCCTTGCCTGCAGCCTGCGCGATACCGTTCATCGCAGGCTCGAAGGGGAGCTTCGACAGATGCTCTCGCAGGGATGCGAGGGATGTTGGTTTCGCGCCGATCGCTGCCTCATCGACGTACACGGAGACATAGTCGAGGGAGGTCGGCGGAGCACCAGCAAGCGCGACGGGTCTGGCGTGGGGGTGCAGTTCCTTGGGCAGGCCACGAAAGATCGGCGGCGCAGGCAGTCTGGCCACGTTGCCCGGGACGAGCAGCCCGGAGGTGCTCTGGACCCAACCAGGCACGAAGATTTGCGGCTCGTCGACCATAGTCACATTGTGGGCAATGGCGTGGCCGGACCGGATCTACGGAATAACCCTCAACCAACCTGGCCTAGCTCGCGCCAAACTCGCGCCAGTCCAATCGCGGATCTAGCGGTCTCTAGCGGTTTCTAGCGGCTTAAGAGCGCCGCAAGTATGGGCCGCACGTCCCGCCGAACGTGGCTCAACCATGCGGAAAACGGCTTGCCAGAGCCAAGAAATCACAACCCGACTCCGAGGCGCGGCTTTGGGCAGGCTGGTTTTCGAGACCTTTGGCGCGGTGCCTCATTTTTGGCTTGCTAGAGCCAAGAACACGCTCGCGTGCGCCAGTGTTCGCGCCAGTCCGTCGCGCGGTTTCGAGACCGCTTCAGTTTGGCTCTGGAGAGCCAAACTGAACCCCCTCGCGCCACGCGCCGCCGAGGGCTGCGGATGACGTATCACGGGGCTCCGAGCCCAACTCGCCCTGAACGGGGCCGAGTTCGGCCACTTTCATGCCTGTACGCAAGCTCCCTTGGCGAGCTGCGTTCAAGATCCCTCCCGACCGATAGCCGTCCCCACTCAGCCACGCCGACATCGAACAGCAGCGTGCGCAGTGGCTGCGGACGGTCGGCAGTGGGCGCGACCGCGCTCAGCCACCCGAGTAGCGCGACGGTCACCATCAAGGCCCGATGGCGAAAGCCGTCGGTCGCGATCCCGTGGCGAAAGGCGTCTCCCTCGCCGCCGTAGACGTGGATTCGAAGGAAGTCGCTGAAGGCGTCGTCGAAGCCGAGCTGTCCAATCATCAGCAGATCCTCGATCCCGCCCACAGGACCGGTGCGGCCGGCCGCCTCCGTGAAGCGATGCTTCTTGCCTTTGTGGGGCTCGATCAGGCCGATGTCTCTGGCGTGGGTCGACACGAGACCCTCGAAGGCGATCATGAGGAGTGGGACGGCTACCTCGTAGTCGCGGGCTGAGACGCAACGCAAGCCCGCGGTGAGCTGACGGCGATGCGTTGGGGACATCTCAAGACATTCGAGCGCGCCGAGCAGCTGCGGCAGTGCCTCGGGGCAGCCGAGCGCGGCCTCAAGCACCCGCTCGACGCCATCCGCTCCCTCGCGATCCAGCAGCACGAGCAGACCGATGCCAGTGGCGAAGTCGACGCGGTCGAGCAGATACTCCCACTCCGTATCCTCGAAGCGGCCGCGCATGCGCTCGAGCTGGGGCTGAATCAGCGCGAACGTCGCGATCGCACCGAGCGCAGCGGTGATCTGCGGCTCGTGCTCGGTAAGCCAGGCTCTGACGGCCAGCAGACGCTGCTGAAAGTCGGCCGCCAGCCGCTGCAGCGGTGTTGCTTGCTCAGAAGCTTCCAGGTGAACTGGATCGGAGTCGCCGGGCATGACTTGATTCTGACGCCTGTCATGGCAGACGCGGGCCATGTCTGCTACTTCGCGAGCGCGATTGCCGCCGATTCTCGAGAAGATGTCGCCTCCTACCGAGGCGAGCTGAAGCAGCAGCCGAGCCCGCTGAGCCGCCTGGCATCCTAACGGTCGTGCCCAGCGAGATACCAGTGTTCCCGGCTACCGCTGTCGAGGCGATCTGCCGCGAGCTCGCCGACACCGCCAACGGTACCCAGATCACGAACCTGATCGGGACGTTGAAGGTCCGGGAGAACGCCGCCGCGCAGACTGGCACGAAGTGGAAGCGGCTGTTCAACGCTGTCGCCGAGAAGCAAAACCAGCAGCGTGACGGGCGGCCGCTAATCCGACTGGTGACCGAGATGATGGCTCCCGTCCGGTTCGGCTCGCCAGCCGAGCATGACGCGCACCGTGCCTCCGTGAATGCGCGACTGCTGCTCTACGGTTACCAAGTGCTCGATGACGGGCAGGTCGCCAAGGCGACGGCCGCACGGACCGTCTCGGAGGCACAGCAGCGGGCAGACGCGCTGAAGGCGGAGCTCGCGCGACGCGACGTGCATCCGGACGTGCTCGTGTTCTGCCGCGCCGAGCTGGTGCAACAGAACTACTTCCACGCGGTACTTGAGGCAGCCAAGAGCGTCGCGGAGAAGATCCGCGTGCGCACGGGACTCAGCGGGGATGGTGCCGCGATCGTCGATCAAGCCTTTGGTCTCTCGAACGGCCCACCGATGCTCTCGTTCAATACGCTGCAGAGCGACTGGGAGCGAAGCGAGCACATCGGCCTCGCGATGCTCTGCAAGGGCCTGTTCTCCACGTTCCGCAATCCGACGGCGCACGCGCCGAAGATCCGGTGGGCGGTCGAGCGCAGCGAGGCGCTCGACATGCTAACGCTCGCGTCGATGCTGCACCGCCGGATCGACGACGCTCGGTAGGGACGCACCGCGCCCCGGTGGCTACCGTGACGGCATGGCCGACAGCGCACCAATCGCCCGTGCGGACCGTTGGGCAAGGCGATGCGGACGACTCCAGACGGGGTCGAGCATGTGGCGCACGTCGGGTACATCTCGGGAAGTGAACCCGATGGCCATGCTTCATCGGGGGTCGCGATCCGTTCGCGTCGCCCCGTACTCGCCGGCAGGCGTAGACCGCAGGTCGGATCGATGAGCAGCTCATCGTCGTGGCCGGTGACGAGATCCAGGTCTCGCCAGAGCACGCGTGCGGCGTTGATGATCGACCGGATCTTGCTCGGGCTCCTCCCAGCGGCAAGCCAGCGACCAACAAGCCGCTGTAGATCCGCACGCGTGACACCCCCCATACTCCGTCTACCCAGCATCGGGAGGAGATGCAGGCGCAGGTCTGCCTCGATCGTACGTAGCGCGCTCGGCTTATAGCGACGCCCCGAGCGATTGCGTATCCGCCCGTCGCGAGCCATCTTGACCCACCGCGAGCCGGCCTCAGCAACCGAGAGACGACTCGAGGCTCGCAGTCGATCGATGCTCGCCAGCGCGAGCTGCTCGTGACGCCAAGCCTTTGCTTCCCAGCGCTCAGGAAACGTCTTACGGATCTTGCGCCTGTCCCTGCGGGACCATACCCATGCCTCCCAGCGCGGAGAGCACCCACACGCCCCGCCCTCGCTGCTGGGGCACCATCGGGAGTGCCTCTCCCGCACACCCTCCGCCAGGCGCGAGCGAGGCGGACCAGCTGGCCGCTCCGACCACCCCGCAGCCGCCAGCAGCTTGATCTCGCCCGCAAGGACATGGGCCTGGCCTGCCGGCAGGGCGCCAACGAGCCGCCACAGCGCGGCAGCAGGGCTGGACCCATCGAACTGCCGCGCCGCCGACACCGCAACACTGGTATCAACCATCCTTGTAGGATTGATAACAAAGAATCCATGTGCCGCGCAACAGTCAATTGACTCCGTGCGCCAACGCGAGCCATCAGCAACGCCTAGCGCTGACCTGGCGAATCGCGCCCAGAGGCTCCCGCTTGACAGGCCGAGTGGTCGTATAGAGCGTCGACCTACGCTAGAGCGCTATACGATCTACCATCGAGTACTCCGTCATCCAGTCTGGAGGGGTGGCAGAGCGGTTGAATGCGGCAGCCTCGAAAGCTGTTGTGCGCCATTCGGCGTACCGAGAGTTCGAATCTCTCCCCCTCCGCTTCGTCGCGTTCGGCTCCCTCACGGAGTCGGACGCGTCAGTATCGTGTCCTGCGTGCCAATGTGAACGCCTGTATGGCCCAGAGACTTGGAGGGCGCGAAACCCTCAACCAACTGCGCCAAACTCGCGCCAGTCCAAGCGCGGATCGTGCGGTTTCTAGCGGCGTAAGGGTGTTGCGCGGGGGGCGTCAGCATTCCGCTGAATCCGGCTCAACAGTGCGGAAAGCTACTCTGTTGAGCCAGAGAAATTACCGATCTGCTTCGCGAGGCGATTTTAGGCACGGTCGAATTTCGAGAGCGCCGCATTCAACCACTCTGCCACCCCTCCGTGTGGGATCGCCGCTTAACGCTAGACCATCGCGGGCTGCCGGCGCTGCTGCCTGCGGGCCGCTTCGTCGCGGCGGCGGGCGTGGTACTCATCGAGGAGCGCGGCAGCCTCTTCCTCGCCGCCGGGGGAGTAGGTGCCCGTAGCGGTCGATCGTGACGGTGATCGAGCTGTGCCCGATGAACTTGCTGACCTTGTCGATGGAGATGTTTGCGTCGAGCATGTGCGAGACGGCTGTGTGTCGGCACTCGTGCAGGCCGATCCGGCGGATGCCCGAGTCGCCTCCCCGAGTAGAGGGTGGTCGTCTATAGGACTGCCTCGGCGGGTGGTAGCGCCGCGATCAATCGGCGGGCGCTTGCGCAGAGCGAGGCTTATGCCCGAAGCGACGAGTCTTCCGCTTCAAGCATCACCGCAACAACCTACTCAAATGCCTCCATGGATCTACGGGCGCCTGCGACGCACGGGCCTGTGCCGGCCAGCTCGCGCCAAATTCGTGCCGGTCAGACTACGGATCGTGCGGTTTCTAGCTGTTCTGGCGGTTAAGAATCCCTACTCGGCCGCCGACCGTGGCCGACGAATCTGGCTTAAGCATGCGGAAAATGGCGCGCGTTCGTTGGCCGCGTCGCCCGGCGGCGATCGTGCGGGCGACCGCTGAGCAGGGAGCTTGCGCCGTTGTTTGGGCAGTGGATTGGCCCATCGCCGATGACGAACCCGTTGATCTGTCTAAATATGTGCCATGGGGCAGACAGATGCTATGGGTAGGCCTGGCCGGTCACCGATAGGCCAGGCGCCTAGCCACGAAGGCGCCGGTGTGGCGCTGACCTCCCCCGAGCGCTTCGAACTGCCCACCACGACGCCGGAGCTGCACCGGCTGAGCATGCTCCTTGCCAGTCCGAGTTTCGTGTTTGCGCCGATGGGGCTGGTTGCGGCCATCTACCAGGACGTGCTGCTCGGCACGCGCAACATCGACGGAGCGCTCGTCGAGATCGATGCGGCCGCGACCGCCGCAACGGTGCCGCCAGAGTACTGCCTGCGCTTGGGTGCTCTCGCGGTCATGCTGATCGCGGGCGGACGCCCCCAAGACGCGATGACACTCGCGCGACTGCTGCTCGCCGCGACAGCACGCGCGCACGGTGAGCGCAGCCATTCGTGGATCCAGGCGGCGACGGTATGGATTCAGGCCTCGTTGGCCGTCGGATTGACGCCCGGCTCGCCAAAGCTACACGAGCTCACCTCCGTGAGTGACCAGTTGGTTGATCGTGCCCGCGAGCTCGCCGACGGCGGACAGTTGCCCGCAGTCCTGTCGATCGTCGGGCAGCTCTGGCATCGCATCGCAGCCGGCGACCCGGACGCCGAGGGCGGCCGAGCCATCGGGCGGGCGGTGAGGACACTGGAGGAGGCGGCTCGCCTGGCGAGCCCGGCCGAGGCGCCCCGCATCAAGCTCGCGCTCGCGCAAGCGCAAGCGAGCAGCAGCACCGCACAGATGGAGGCAGTACGCACCGCCCACGAGGCGATGTCGTCGATCGATCGCACGCAAAACCTCCACGAGTGGCTACAGGCACGCCGTCTCGTGCACGAGCTTGATCCCGACGCCAGTGAATACGCTCCGGTGGGCATCGCCGAGCTGACCGAGGTTCGCGACAGCGCAGGCGTGAAGGCCGCGCGCGAGCTCCTGCACGCCGAAGCACGCGACCTCGCCGATCACGGCCACTACGCCGAAGCGGGACGTCTGCTGCGTGAGGCTTGGGAGCCGCTCGAACTCCACACGACCAAGGACGAGCTGGCCCGCGAGGCGCTGCTCAGCACTGCGATCCACATGATCGACGAGGGCGCGATCCCGTGCCGCGCGCTGGACGCCGAGGAGGCGGCACGTTATGCGCTTGCGAGCGAGTCGCTCCCGCACGAGCAGCGGCTGGCCGCCCGTGTGCACCTCGCGCTTCACAGCCCGATTACCACTGATGACGCGTCGGCGTGGCCGATCCGCGAGGCGCATCTGCTGGGAACGCTCAACACGCGCATCTACCGCGAAGCGCTGGGCTTCGGCAGCGGTGTCGTGCACGCCACGCACGCGAGTCGATCCCCGCTCGCGCTGCCAGCGGTCGCCTTTCGCCTCGAGGTGCTCGCGAGCTCCCTTTTCGCGGAGGTTCGGATCACGACGCTGGCGCACGGGGCGCTCGCGAGCGCTCTGCAAAGGTTGCAGAGCTGGCGGACCACAGCCGAATCGGCCGCCGACCCCGGCTCGCTGGAGGAGGCGCGCAAAGAACTTGAGGTGATGGTCGCCACGTGCGCCCAAGCAGCCCCGGTGCTCGAGGTCAATCTGGGCGACTCCTGCAGGAAGTGGCAGCTCGAGGCTGGCCGACTGCTGTCCGCGCCGGCGCGCACCGCGCAGACCTCGACTGTGATCCTCGCGGTAGAGCACAGCGCCGCCTTCAAGGGAGCCCTAACGACAGAGCTGCTCGACCGGGCCGGTCCCTGGCACGAGGGTGATGACGGCCGCGGCTTTCGCAGGCAGATCGGTGAAATCGAAGCCAGTGAGCGACCCTTGCCCCCGACTGCCGGTGTGGACGAGGGCCCTCAACGAAGAAGCGAGGCGCTGCGCGTGGCTAGTCGCCGGCGAGCGTTTCTCTGGCGATCTGCAAAGCCACAGCCGTCGAAATCTGCAGGCGGACTATGACGAAATGCTCTTGAGGCAGGTGACCGCTGAGAAGATAGCCACGCCTCGACACGCGGATCCGGTGATGACCGTGGACGGGCTGTTCGAGCAGCTAGGCCCGCGCACCGTGCTCGTCGACATGTTCCTCGGACGGGACACCGAAGGACGCTACACGTGCTTCTCCACGCTCGTCTCAAAAGACATCCGCGCGCCGTTCTCCGCCCCGTGCGCCGCGGAGGAGCTCGTCACCTATCGAGATCCTCAGGATGCCAACCGACACGTCGCGCTGGACGGCATGGCGCAACTGGTCGCCCATGTCCGCCACTACGTGCGTGCTCTCGCCGGCCAGCGCCGTGTCAGCCGTGAGGGTGAGCAGGCGCTGGCGGCGGCGCGGTCGATGCTGCCGATTCCAGATGGCGCGCTTCAGGAGCTGAGAGAGCTGGGCTATGAACACCTTCTGCTATGCCCGCACGGACCGCTGGCGTTGATGCCCTTCCAGCTGCTGCCCGTCGACGGAGGAACGCTTGCCGATGAGTGGACGATCACGACGACCCCGACAGTCGGCGCGCTGCTCGTCCCACCTGCGCCGGCGCCCAATCGAAGGGAGTCCCTCGGCCTGGTCGTCTCAGCGGACGGCGGGACGCCTTTCGGCCTCCAGCCCGAACCACGCCTGTGGGAGCAGGCCGCCGCCCTGCGGGAGCTGCCGATCGAGACGGAGATGCTCCCTCTCGGCCAGTCCACCCCACGGGCCGCGATCGAAGCACTCGAGCTCCACAGGTATGTGCATATCGCGGCACACGGCTCGGCGCTCGACCAGGTGCCCTCGTATCACTGCCTGTTCCTCGACCCTCCCAGTGGCACGACTGACGACGGCCGACTGTTCGCGCACACGGTCTTGGGCTCTGATCTGCGCGGTGTCGAGCTAGTGACGCTTTGCGCCTGTGAGACCGCCGTGGGCCGCTCCGATCGGGCGGGCAACCTCAGAGGACTACCGCTGGCTTTCATGATGGCCGGCGCGCGGACCGTGATCGCGACGCTCTGGCCGGTGGCGACGGAGCCAGCGATGGAGTTCTTTGTAGCGCTCTATCGTGAGCTGGCGGGGGGCGCAGCCAAGCGGGACGCGTTCGGCGTGGCGCAACGCGAGTGCCGCGCAAGCTTCCCGCGCTTTGCGGATTGGGGCGCGTTCACGTACATAGGCGATTGGAGGTGAGGAGGTGGCCGACGCACTGGTGCCGATGCCGGCTGTTAGTCACGGGTCGGACGTCGAGCTGACCGCGCAGGAGACACTCGGGTGGGGTGGGCTGGTCCAAAGCCGTCTTTCGCTCGGTCGCTCTGATGTGGTGCCGATGGTCGCAGCGGAGGCGGTCGAGGATCAGCCGCTCGCCGCCTATCTCGAGAGCATCGCGCAGGAGCTCTCGCTTGTGCGCCTGACGCTGCGCCTCACCCTGCGACCAGCTACCGGGGAGAGCATCGAGGAAGCGCTGTTCTCGCTGTCGCTCGTGGCGCCGCAGGCCGACGCCGCGGATCAGCCTTTCGTTCGCGCGCTCGCGCCGGAACGGCTCGAGTCCGGGCCTTGTCGGGTGGACCGGGGAATCAAGCTCGGCTTCAAGGCGGGTGTGCCCGGGCTACCCGCCGAGGTCGAGGCGGGTTGGTCGAACGCCACGGCTGCGGAGAAGCGCTCCTTCTACTTGATCGCGTATGGGCTCGGCGCGACGTTGGCCGAGTGGCGCTTCAAGCGCACCCCGACAGTCGAGCTTGACGGCAGCTACGAGGTGGGTGCAATTGTCCAGCTCAAGCGCCACGTCGCGGCTGAGGCCGGCCTCTCCATTGGCGGTGAGGTGCGGGCACATCATCGACGTCGGCAGCTCGAGGGAGTTGTTGGAGAGGGCTTCTCGCCTGTGACGCTCAGCCCTGGTTGAGACGCACGCATGACCGGCGTCACGCGATGAGTCAGGATGCCCAAGGAGAGCGCAGCTCGGGGCGAGCTGCTGCAAGAGATCGTCAGGCGAACCGACGCGATTCTGTCCGAGCTGGGGGCTCAATACACCCGGAGGGCCAATCGGCTATGCGCGCGGCTGTCAAGGCCGGTTGAAAAGTAGGCCAGTTGTGCCGTTTGAAAACTAGGCCACTCGAGGGTTGGTATGCCGGTGGTTTCTGGAGCGAGCCGTAGGCGAGCGGAGGAAACTGCCGGCGGCGCGTCGGGTTAGGCGGGGTCTGCTGGTGGTGCTGGCCGGGGCTCGAGGTTCTTGCCGCGGAGGCGGTAGCTGTCGCCCTTGAGGCTGAGGATGTCGGCGTGGTGGATGAGCCGGTCGACCATCGCGGTTGCGACGGCGGGGCCTTCGGGTCAGCCTGCAGCTGCTCGCAGATCCAGTCCTTGAACGGATCCAGGATCGACCCCGCCGGCGCCCGCGAATAGCGCGGCGGCTCCTCCGCCGCCAACAGCCTCGAGACCGTGTCCCGCGCCAACCCCGTCCGGCGCCCGATCTCCCGCGCCGACAGCCCCTCCACCCGCCGCATCCGTCTGACCTCAGCCCACTGCTCCACGCCGACCACCGCCTTCCTCCCATCCGATCCGATAGATCGAACGAGCGTCACGACCCAGCCGGACACCCCAGCCGCCACGCCAACTGGCCTAGTTTTCAAACGGCGCAGATGGCCCAGTATTCAGCCGGCGCCCACACGCGGCTGACGCTCTCGACGGTGCCATCCTTTAGCGTTCGAAACGAACACCGGGGCGAACCGCGCGGCTCCGCGGTCGCGAAGGTTGAGGTCTCGCCGACCTCGGTCGTTGGAGTGTGCATGTTGCGCCAAGCGTTGGAGCTGTTCGCGACACCGGCCGGCTGGTAGGAGCTCGTTGCTCTCCGCGGCCTGTGCTGCTTGACTCGTTGACGGTCGTCGTGATCGATCTGGCTCGCGCTGAGCGAGCACCCTCATCTAGCGTGTTTGGAGGGCTAGAATGAGGAATAGTCGATCGTCGCGTCTCAGCAATCAGGCACCATGTAGTCCGTAGCAATTTTTTCAGTGCCATGCGCCCCATTAAGAAAGGTGTTGGCCGGTGCAAAGTATTCGTCTTCCCATGGCGGGGAGTGGATGAGGTACCAGTAGCCTTCGTCTTCCGCAACTTCGCTCGTAGGATCGAACGTGACCATCGCGCCACCAGACCCTTCCTCGGTGTTGGCTGCGAGAACGGGGTCGGCCTCCATCTTGTCGGAGTCGAACATCACGACCGCCCCGATTTCCTCGCCACGCTCGTCGCCAAAGTGCTTGAAGCTCACGCTCAGCGGCACGGTCGAGACCTACTTTTCGCCATTGGGATTCATCGCCGGACACGTCTAGCTCGACCTCTGCGAAAGGTCAAGTCCCCGTCGGTTCCCCGCCAGCAAAGGGGACTTGCCCTTTCCCGCGAGCAGAGCTAGACGTCTCGTCGCCCCGAGACCTACCTCGGGCGAGACATGCGATGAGAACCCCACGAACACCACGATCAGGAAAGGCACCCCGGCATGGTTGACGCCATGAAGATCGCCAAGCTGCGCGCCAAGGCGAAAAGCACCAGCTACCCCGAGGAGGCCGCGATGTTCGACCGCAAGGCGAGCGAGTTCGCGGCAGCAAACGGGATCGCCGACGCGGATATAGAGCGGGCCCTCGCGGCGATCTTCGGAGGCCGGCCGGCCCGGCCCGCGCCGCCGCCACCGCCCCGGTTCTCGACACCCCCGCCGCCCCCGCCACACGCCGCGCACCAGCCGAGCGACGAGGATGACGGAGTCCTGGAGTTCAACACGATGATCGAAGCGGCGATCTTCATCTTGGAAGTCGAACGCCGCCCGATGCGCCCGCGGGAAATCTGGACCGCGATCGAGGAGACCGGCTTCTATACGCGCAGCAACGGCAAGACCCCGTGGGCGACAATCGGCGCGAAGCTCGCCACACAGACCGACGTTTTCGAGCGGGTCGCGCCGGGCCTCTACCGACTGCGCCAGGCCGCCTAGTCCGCATTCATGCACGGGGCAGACCGCAGGCGCACCGCCGGCGTGAGCAACCCCCGCGACCACGGCGCGTGGGTGCCGCCTCGCCATTTTCGCCGCGCACGACCAACGCTGTTTGGGCGGCGAAACCTTCAAGTAGCGCCGCCCCACTCGCGCCAAACTCGCGCCAGTTCGACCGCAGTTCGAGCGGTTTCTAGCGGTTTCTAGCGGCAAACAGGCGCGCGCGAGGGCAGCTCACCACGCGCCGAATCCCGCCCAACCATGCGGAAAACGGCTCAACCAAGCCAAAAATACAGCGTCACAAAAAGACGGCGGCGTGGATTTTCGAGACCGCCGCATTCAACCGCTCTGCCACCCCTCCAGGGCAACGACGGGAAGGCTAGTGGATCCAGCCCGCAGAGTCGCGACGCTAGGACCGCGCGCTCGGAGTGACCGCTCGCCCGCTACCGTGGGCACGATGACCGTCGAGGAGCTCGAGATTCGATATCTGGCGCTGCACGGGCATCGAGTTGCGTATCGCCAGGCGGGCAGCGGTCCCGTGATCGTGCTCGTCCACGGGATCACCTCCAACTCGGAGACCTGGCTGCGAGTGATGCCCTACCTGGCGCGCAGTTTCACCGTCATCGCTCCCGACCTGCTCGGGCATGGCGAGTCCGCTAAGCCCAGGGGCGACTACTCGCTGGGTGCTTACGCGAGTGGCCTGAGGGATCTACTGGTCGCGCTCGGCCACGATCGCGCGACCTTCGTCGGGCACTCGCTCGGCGGCGGCATCGCGATGCAGCTCGCCTACCAATTCCCCGAGCGCTGTGAGCGGCTCGTGCTCGTGGATAGCGGTGGTTTGGGCCGCGATGTGAGCGTGTTGCTGCGTCTGGCGACGCTGCCGGGGTCGGAGTACGTGCTTCCGCTGCTGGTTACGACGCGGCTGCTCGACGTCGGTCGCACCGCGGGCGGCTTGCTCGGTCGGCTGGGTCTGCGTGTCGGCACCGACATCGAGGAGATCGCCCGCGGTCACGCGACGCTCGCCGATCGCGAATCTCGCGCAGCCTTTATCCATACGCTGCGCGGCATCGTCGAGCCGGGCGGGCAGCGCGTGGATGCCTCCGACCGTCTGTACCTCGCGAGTCATATTCCCTTCCTGCTGATCTGGGGCGAGCGCGACTCCCTCATTCCCGTCGCGCACGGGCGCCGAGCGCACGAGCAGGTGACGGGCAGCCGCCTCGAGATCTTCGCGAGCTCCGGGCACTTCCCGCAGCTGGATGAGCCGGAGAGATTCCTGGACGTCCTCATCGACTTCATGGACAGCACCGATCCGGCGCAGGTCGATCAGCAGCGCTGGCGAGAGTTGCTGCAGGAGGATCGCGGTGGGGGCACCTGAGTCTGCGAACGACCACGATTGCCTGCCGCGGCCAGCATCGGGGGATAGGATTGCCGCACCGTCCATGCCCCTCGCGCGTCCATCTCTGATCGAGTTCCCCGCCGACGATCCGGAGCGCGCGCGACGCTTCTGGGCCGGCGTGCTGGGGGCCGAGCTCGAGCCTCGCGAGGATGCCGAGGGAGAGGGGTGGCAGACACACGGGCAGGCGCCTGTCGTTGGCGTGCACGCGCGCGGACGCGGCCCCGGCGACACGTTCTCGCTGCCCTACCTAGCCGTTGACGATTCTCGTAGCCGCGCTCGAGCGGGTGACCTCACATGGCGGGACCGTGGTGCATCCCGGCGAGCAGTGGGCGATCTGCCGCGACTCCGAGGGGAGCCCGTTCGGGCTGGCACTCGAACCCCGCGCTGTGCGCCCGCCGCCATGAGCGTCTGAGCAGGGCTGGTCTCGATGGGCGGCCTGCGGACGATGACCTACGAGGTAGCCGAGCGGATCGCGCGCATCACCCTCGATCGGCCGGAGCGCGGCAACGGCATCACGCGGCGGCTGGTGAGCGAGCTGGAGACCTGCGTCGAGCGCGCCGACCTGGATCCGGAGGTGCACGTCATCTTGCTCGCGGGCAACGGCAAGGGGTTCTGCGGTGGCTACGACCTCGTGGAGAGCGCCGAGGGTCAAGGGCGAATGGGCGAGGAGGGTCTCTCGCCGCCACCGGGCTCGCCGCTCGATCCGCTGGTCATGGCCGCCAACCACGATCCCTCCGGTACCTGGGATCCGATGGTCGACTACGCGATGATGCGCCGCAACGTTCGCGCCTTCATGTCGCTGTTCCACTGCGGCAAGCCGGTCCTCTGCAAGGTCCACGGATTCTGCGTGGCCGGTGGCACCGACATGGCGCTCTGCTCCGATCTGCTGGTGATTGCGCAGGACGCAAAGATTGGCTATCCGCCGGCGCGCGTGTGGGGCTCGCCGACAACGTCAATGTGGACCCATCGGCTCGGACCTCAGCGCGCCAAGCGCCTGCTGTTCACCGGCGACTCGCTCTCCGGTCAGGAGGCGCTGGAGTGGGGCCTGGCGATCGAGGCACCGCCGGCGCACGAGCTCGACGATCGCACCGAGGCACTGCTCGAGCGGATCGCACGGATGCCCCTCAACCAGTTGACGATGATGAAGCTGCTCGTCAACCAGGAGTTGATGGCCGGTGCCCTGCACACCACCCAGGTGCTCGGCACCCTCCTCGACGGCGTCACGCGCCACACCGCGGAGGGGTACGCGTTTCAACAGCGCGCCGCCGAAGCCGGGTTCAAGCAGGCCGTGCGCGAGCGCGACGAGCCCTTCGGTGATCCCGGGCCCTCCACGTTCAAAGGCTGAGGGACGGCGCGCGACGCGCTACGCGACCGCGACCGCGACCGCGACCGCGACCGCGACCGCGCGCCGCGTGGTGCGCTACCTGCGGTCAGTCGACTGCGGAGGGTCGCTCGCGCCGCAAATGGCCGCCGCGAGCGACCCACGATGTCGATTCGGGTGCGAATCCCCGACGGTTGGGTTAGCTATTCGTGGAAGCTCCATTTCGATCCTGAAGCCAGGCTGAGTAATGCCTTGCCCCCTTCGATGAAGGCTTTGTTGCCGTCTAGTTCCAGGCTATTGTTTTCGGTGCTGCCGAGTCCTTCGAGGGCTTGTGATGACTCTTCGACGGAGGTTGTTGGCCCTTTTAGTACGACAGCCCCCGCGACCGGTTGTTCGCCCGCGAAGGGGCAGCTGCCTACAAAGTCGATTGTGGCAAGGATTCTTCCCCCTTGTGCGTGTATTAACCAATTCCACCAGAAGAAATGCCCCGATATATGCACTAACCAGAAAATCGATTCAGTCCGGATTGTTGATGGACTAATTTTACAGGTCGAAGGCGATATCTCGCTACAGTTTTCGAACGACAGTGCTTCCGCTTGGCCTTTGGTTGGACCGGTTATTTCTGGTTTCGATCCACTGAGTCCCGAGCACGATGCTTTGAGGCCGAGGCCGGGAACGTTGAGCACTGCCGGTTCGTCGACAACGGCTTTAGTTGCCAGAGCTGCTTTGGATGTCAGTTTGGCTCCCCCGACAAACCATGAAGGTTCGGCTTGCGCTGACGCCGAGAGCGCCACGCTGAGTGCAAAGACGGCGAGCAGGACGGTAGCGAACATTTTTGCTTTTGGCATTTTGTGATCTCCTTTTGACTTCCGTGGCCCCAGACGGGGCTGTGCTCCCGCGAGTCGGATGGCCTTTGGGCTCGCACGACCGGTAGCGCTTTACGGTGCTGCGGCTACTCGGTCAAGTGAGTCCTTCTTCCCTGGCTCGTCCACACCCGGGTATCCAGTAAATAGAATTATCCTATTTTTAAGATTCTGTCAAGAGGGATGTGGCAGTGGGCTCACTTTGTCTCTTTCCCGGCTCCGACGGACGGGTGCGAGCCCCTGCGAGCAGCGGCCATGGGTGTGGGTATGGCGTGCTCCTGGCTTGCTGGGATGCGGGAGCTGCGGAGGCCCACGGTGCCCTTCGCGGAGGGCCGCGGCGTATAGACGCTACGCGACCGCGGGCTCTTCGCGATGCGCCGGCACGCCGGCGGCCGCGTAGGCGTCGAGCGCGTCGAGCGTCTCCGCTGCCAGCAGCGCCTGCGCGAGGCTCTCCAGCTGGTCGCGATGCTCGCCGAGCAGGCGCGTGACCTCCTGCGTGCGCCGTATCGACGATGCGCCGGACCTCCTCGTCGACGAGGCGCTGCGTGGACTCCGAGGTCTCGCTGGCGCCCGGCAGGAACGGCCCTTCACCGTCGGCAGGCAGCACCGCGATCGGACCGACGGCTTCGCTCATGCCCCAGCGCCCGACCATCTGGCGCGCGATCTGCGTGAGCTGCTGGATGTCGGACTCGGCACCCGTCGTGATCGTGCCGTAGACGATCTCCTCGGCGACGCGCCCGCCGAGCGCCACGCGGATCTTCGCCTGCAGATCCTCGCAGCGAGTAGGAGACGCGATCGGCGTCGGGCGTCGAGAGCGTCACGCCGAGCGCCATGCCGCGCGGGATGATCGAGACCTTGCGCACCGGGTCGGCGCCGGAGGTGAGCATGCCCACGAGCGCGTGCCCGGACTCGTGGTAGGCGGTGCGCTCGCGGTCGGCCGGCGACAAGCAGGATGCCGCGCGGCGAGCCGAGCATGATCTTCTCCAGCGAGTCGGTGAAGTCGCTCATCTCGACCTGCTCGTGCTCGCGGCGCGCGGCGAGCAGCGCGGCCTCGTTGGCGAGGTTCGCGAGGTCGGCGCCGACCATGCCCGGCGTGCTTGCCGCGAGCGCGTCGAGATCGACGCTCGCGGCGAGCGGGATCGAGCGCGTGTGCACTTCGAGGATTTCGCGGCGGCCGTTGCGGTCGGGCGCCTGCACGGCGACGCGGCGGTCGAAGCGTCCCGGGTCGCAGCAGCGCCGAGTCGAGCACGTCGGGGCGGTTGGTCGCGGCGAGCACGACGACTGCCTCGGAGCTCTCGAAGCCATCCATCTCGGTCAGGATCTGGTCGAGCGTCTGCTCGCGCTCGTCGTTGGCGCCGGTGACCGCGACGGAGCCCTGGCGCGAGCGCCCGATCGCGTCGAGCTCGTCGATGAAGATGATCGCCGGCGCGGCCTCCTTGGCCTTCGCGAACAGGTCGCGCACGCGCGAGGCGCCGACGCCGACGATCGCCTCGATGAACTCCGAGGCGGAGATCGAGAAGAACGCCGCGTGCGCCTCCCCGGCGACGGCGCGCGCGAGCAGCGTCTTGCCGGTGCCGGGGGCGCCCGAGAGCAGCACGCCGTGGGGCATGCGCCCGCCCAGGCGCCCGTAGCGCTCGGGATTGCGCAGGAAGTCGACGATCTCCGAGAGCTCGGCCTTGGCCTCGTCGATGCCGGCGACGTCGTCGAAGGTCACGCGGATCGTCTCCGGGTCCACGCGCCGCGCCTGCGAGCGCCCGAAGTTGCCCAGCGCGCCCATCGCCCCCGCCGGCTTTCGCGGCGCGCCGCGCGAGCAGCACGAACAGGCCGACGATCAGCAGCGTCGGGCCGAAACCGAGCAGCAGCTCGGCGCAGCAGCGAAGTGCTCTGGGCGGTCGACTTGGCGTTGACTTCGACGTCCTTTTCCTGCAGCAGCGCCGAGAGCTGGCTGCCGTTCCAGAAGCTCGGGACCTCGGTCGCGAACAGCGTCGTGGGCGTCGCGTTCTTGTCGCTCGCCGGGTAGCGCAGCTTGCTCTTGAGCGTGCCCTGGATCGTGTCGCCCTTCGAGGAGATCGACTTGACCTCGCCCGCCCTGCACCTGCGTCGAGGAAGAACGGGTTGAACGGCACCGTCACCCGCGGCTGCCCGGAGGATGGCGGGAACAGCAGCACCGACAGCCAGTTGAGCGCGATCAGGACCAGCACGAACCACAGGAAGCCGCGGCGTGCGGTGTGCCGGCGGGCCGCTGCGGCGTCTGCTCGGGCATGCCGCGCCCGTCGGGCGCCGGCGCGACCTGCCAGCCGCGCTTGTCGCGCGGCATCGGCGGATGCGCGTCGGTCCGGCTCGCGCTCACATGTCCCGGCTCGTTCGGCGGCTCGTCATCGGGCACGGCGTCAGTCGCTCCGCGGTTCCTCGTCGGACACGATGCCCATGCTACGCGTCCGCGGCCCGGGACTCCATCCGCCCGCGTCGGAGTCGGCGAGGTCGATCTCCAGCTGGCGCGGAGCGGGCTTCAGCGGCTGGCTCGTCGTCCGTGGCCGTCCGCGCTTGACCCAATGGCCGACGACCTCGCGGCTGCGACAGCTGTGGTAGTTGACGCGGCGGTCCAGCGGCACCAACGTGAGACCACCCGGATGCGTGCCCGTCACGAGTGCGTGAAAGCGTCGGCCGTGATGGTCGACCTCGACGATGTCGCCCGTCAGGATGCCCTCGAGTCTCACAGCCGCGCGCGCTGGCTCAGCCGCCGGACGCGACGCCCTCGGCGGCCGTCAACCACATCGTCTGGCTCTGCGCCACGGAGGACGCCCACGCGGTGAAATCGGCCTCCGCGGCGGCGCGGCGCTCCTCGGTGAGAAAGCCGTCCGCGACGACCTGATGCCCGCGCGTCGCGATCACCTGGCCCCACAGCGCGATCCGCACATCGAAGTCCTCCTCGCCACGGTGCGCGATCTCGAGCTGCGGCACACTGCGGACCTCGCGCAGGCCGATGTCCTCGAACAACGCACCCAAGTGATCGGCCATCTCGTTGTCCATGCCCGCCTGCGCGCGCCACCGCAAGAACGCCTCGTAGAACGCCGGCACCGATTCCGGCGGCGCCGGCTCCCAACTGGTCTTGCGAAGGTTGTAGTCGAGCACGACCACGAGGCCTCCCGGGCGTGCGACGCTCGCCATCGCCGCAAGGGCCGCCCGCGGATCGGCCAGCCACAGCAGCAGCCGCGCCGCGGTCACGACGTCAAAGCGCCGCGCGCGGCCCACCAGCGACGCCACATCGGTGAGCTCGAACGAGAGGTTCTCGGCGCGCTCGCATCGCTGCCGCGCGCGTCCGATCAGCGCTTCGCTCACGTCGATGCCGAGCACGCTGCCACCCGGTGCCACCGCCTGCGCAATGCCCTCCGTAATCGCACCCGTCCCGCAGCCCACGTCCAGCACCGTCATGCCCGGGCGCAGCAGCTCCGCCAGGCGCCTGTGCGCGCTGGTCAGCGAGCGCGCGTCCAAGAAGCGCTCCGTGCCGGAGGGCATCTGCGCGCGGTGCGTGGCCACGGTGTCCGACACGATGCGTCACAAATAGCAGGCGCTTGCGCGCCGCGCGTCTACTCCGGCCAGCAGCGCCCGGGCTGCGCCGCCGCGCGCGCTGGCAGCCGCGTCAGGCAGGCAGGCACCAGCGCAGTGATGCTAGCCAGCAGTGAGCTGCGGCGGGCGGCGCTCCTGCCACCGCTCGACCGCCTCCAGCTGCGCGGCCAGCGAGATCAGGCGCGACTCACTGTTCGCGGGGCCGAGCAACTGCGCGCCAAGCGGCAAGCCCTCCGGCGTGAGTCCCGCGGGGACGTTGATCCCGGGCCAGCCCAGCACGTTCCACGGCCACGCGTATGGGCACGCGCCAACGACGACCTTGTCCGTCGCCCACGGTGCGAGGCCGTCGATCGCGCCGACACGCTGTGGGGGCTTCGCGGTTGTCGGCGCCAGCACGACGTCCACGCGCCGGAAGACGCGACCTACCTGCCAGTGCAGCGGCGCCTCAAGGGCTCGCGCGAGACCCAGCAGCGGTTTCAGTAGGCGTCCCATGCGCGCATTGCTGTGCGTGCGCGGATCCAGCAGCGAGGGGTCCGGAACGCGCGCGATCCAGTCGTTTACGCCGCCCGTCGAGCGCGGCATGAACGGCCCGCCAATCAGGCCGTAGTAGGGGTCATCGCGCACCACCTCGTGTCCCAGGTCGCGCAGGATCTCCCCCAGGCGCGCCACCGCCGCACGCACGCGCGGGTCGAGCTTCGCGGGCGCCCCGCTGAAGGGGATGCGCTCGGAAAGCGCGATTCGCAGTCGTCCCGGCTCGCGGCGCGCCGCCTGCGCGTAAGGTTCGCTCGGCGGCGGCGGCCGATGGCGGTCGCCGGGGTGCGCGCCGCTGAGCACGTCAAGCATTAGCGCCGCATCCGCGACCGTACGTGTCAGCGGCCCCAGAACGGTCAGGCCGTTGAAGGCCTCCGCGTCCGGCCACGTCGAGATGCGCCCACGTTGGGGCTTGATCCCGACGAGGCCCGTCCAGGCCGCGGGAATGCGGACCGAGCCCGCTCCATCGGAGCCCATCGCCGCGCTCACCAGGCCCGCCGCGACGGCTGCCGCCGCCCCGCCGGAGGAGCCGCCGGGGGTGTGGTCGAGGCTCCACGGATTGCGCGTCGTGCCGAACTCCGGGCCCTCCGTCAGCGGCCACTGGCCGATCTCCGGCGTGTGCGTCTTGCCCACGATCACCGCGCCCGCTGCGCGCAGGCGCCGCACCGCCTCGCAATCCTCGCGCTTGGGCGCGAACTCTCCGCGGCAGCCAAAGCGGCTCTCCTCGCCCGCGAGGTCCACGTCGTCCTTGATCGCGATCGGCACGCCCAGCAGCGGTGCGCGCTCGCCCGCCGCCAGGCGGCGGTCCGCCGCTGCGGCCTCCGTGCGCGCCCGCTCGGCGCGCACGCAGCGAAACGCGTTCAGCGCCGGTTGCGCCGCCTCGATTCGCGCCAGCGAGAGCTCGAGTAGCTCGCTCGCCGAATCTCGCGTGCCGCGAGCATGCGCGCATGCTCGATGGGCCCCGCGAACGCGAGCTCCGAATCGGGTTCGAAGTTCGTCTCTCGCGCTGTCGCCGCGTCGGGCATGTCGGTTCGCTCCTGCGCTCGCTGTTGGGCCGCTGCCGCAAAATTCCGACCGATCCCCGGGCCTGCGGGGGCAGGCCACGACCGCCTAGGGCGCCGGTCTCGGGATATCGGTCGTTCGACCGAACGATGACAGATTCGCTAGGCTCGCACAACCACTAGAGCCCTCCGGCCCCCGCCGCGGGCCGGAAGGTGAGGATGGCGAGCACCACCACCACAGCAGCGCCGGATACCCGCGAGCGGATTTTGCGCACCACCCTGCGTCTGATCGGCGAGCACGGCATCGGCGAGGTCTCCAATCGCGCGATCGCCGCCGCCGCCGCCGTCTCGCTGGGCTCGCTGACCTATCACTTCCCCAGCCAGACGCTACTACTACGCGAGGCGCTGCTGCTGTATGTCGGCGAGGAGGTCGCCCGCCTGCAGGCCATCGCCACTGAGCTGCGCGCCTCGCGACCCAGCGCCGCGCAGGTCGCCGCGGAGGTTGAGCGCATCGTCGAAGGCTCCACCGATCGCATCGAGCAAGTCGCTGAGCTCGAGCTGCACCTGCACGCCTCGCGCGATCCCGAGCTACACGAGGCCTCGGCGCGCTGCTTCGCCGCCTACGAGGATCTCGCCGCCGCGGTCCTCGAGGCGCTGAACGTTCCCGACCCCGCCCGCCACGCGCGCGCTGTCGTCGCCGTCATGTGCGGTCTCGGCCTGCGACGCCTGGGGACCGGTGAGCGCACCGCGACCGGTACCGCCGATGCGTTGCTCACGATCGTGCGCGGCGCGGCCGCCTAGCTAAACGCTAGACGCTGGTCTTGTCGCGGCGCGAGGTGAGGGATTCCTGATTCTGGCGCCGCTCGCCGCGGACCTGGATTGCGATGTAAACCAGGATCACGTTCACAACCAGCCCGATCCCCAGGAAGGTGATGATCAGGCCGATGTCCTTGCTTACGGCGGCGCTAGTAGCAAGCAGCATGCGTTTTCCCTCGAAGAGCTCCGGTTGGGCTGGGCGACGACTCCGGGGAGCCTAGCAATGGCTTGGGTCATCCGTCGCGCTGCCGAGGGCCCGCCGCGCGTATGCGTGCGCGCGGCGCGGTATCGTGGCTCTAGGTGTCGTAGCCTTATGCCACACGCCGCGCAGCGCGAGCCTGGAGAGGTGCCGGAGCGGTTGAACGGGCGCGACTGGAAATCGCGTAACGGGGGAAACCTCGTTCGAGGGTTCGAATCCCTCCCTCTCCGTCCCGTCAGACTGGCAGATCAGCACCCTCGGGCAGTTTCGTCTGTCACCGCGACATCTCGTGGCAACGTAATGGTGCTCGCCGGGACGCCACCTCGCTCGATGGCATCCCGACGAAGCTAAGCCGAACCTATCCCTTGGCCTTCTTCTTTTTCTTCTTCTTGACCGGGAACTTCTTACGAGCCTGCTTCTGACATGCCGCGCGCTTGCTCTTGGGCTTCTTGTCGCAAGCTTTCAGGGCTTTCGTCAACTTTTGGGCATTAGTCAGGGGTGGCGTTTTCTTGGTTTCCGTGCCCTGCGTAGTCGTGGTAGGTGGCGTTAGTGGGAGGGCGACCAAGGGAGAGGTGATAACCGGTAGCGCGGGGAACGACGCGGTCGTAAACGATTTCACAGCGGCGCCTTCGGAAGTTCCGTCCATATTGGCCGCCGTGGCGCGGTAATAGTAGGTCGTACCTGGCTGCAGGTAGGCTCCAAATGAGGCTGAGATCGTGACCGTCGTTCCCGATTCCGTGCCCGGTACGGTCGATGCCAGCTCCACAGATCCGAGTGCGGGTGTAGCTCCGAATTCGAAGCCCGTCGTCGTCTGCAGGCCACGTGTATCGACCGTGCCAGTGAGCGTCGCTGATGTTTGCGTGACTCCAGTCGCTTCGCCTGTGGTCACGAGCGGTGGCGTAGCGGCTGAGGTCGTGAACGTCACATCCGGCCCCGACCTGGTGCCAAGCGAGTTGCTGGCGATCACCGCGAAGTGGTATGTGGTTCCGGGCTTCAGTTCGTGCAGCTGCACCGTGCCGATGCTGGTCGGCGTGTATTCCGAGCCGAGGCTGACAATCGGTGTGACGTTTCCACCGGAGTATGGGTTCGTGGCGGCGGCTCCACCGTTTTCTATGTAGCCCGCTTCGCTGATGTAAGCGACGTACGCTGACGTCGAGTCGCCTTCCGGATTGACGGTCCCGCTCACCTGAGCGCTGGTACGGGTTACCAGCTCCGCTTCGCCGGTTGTGACGGCTGGCACGGCCTGCGTTTTGAAGCTCGCGACAGGCGCCCCGTCCGTCGTGCCCGTTCCGTTGGTCGCCACGACACGGTAGTAGTAGGTGACCCCCGTTGTGAGACCGCTGATCGCGACGCTTGCAAGATGGCCGCCGGGTTCATTGGGAATCGGAGCGGCGCCCGCTACCTTGGTGGCGCCTGTGAGCGCTTCGTTGGTCGCGTATTCGAATTCATAGGTGGCTTCTTGGTAATTCGGATTGACTTGAGCTTCGAGCACGACGCTGCTCTGGGTGATGCCCGAGGTGCTCTGGCTTTCGACGATCGGCGCTTCCAGGGGTGAAGTTTTGAATTCTGCATCAACACCTTTGGTTGCGCCCGTCGCGTTCGTCGCCAGGACGCGGTAGTGGTAGGTGGTAGCCGGTGTCAGTCCGGTGAATGACCCCGATACAGACTGCGCTTCAGAGCCTTCCAGCGAGTTTGGTTCGCACGGCACGCTACTTCCGTAAGACGTTGTCTCGCCGTATTCGAAGACGCACGACGTGCTCTGATTCTCAGGGTTCACAAGGGTGTTGACCGAGCCTGAGTAAGGGGTGTTGCCGGTGACTGCGCCACCTTCTGTCACGGGCTTCGATGCAAGCGTCGTAAATGTGAGCGGCAGACCCGAAGCCGCTTCTTCGAGATGAGTCGCCACGAGGCAGAAGGCGTACTTGGTGCTTCCCTCCAGGCCAGTTACAGGCGTCGAGGCTTTGATACCTTGGCCCGTTGCTTCTTTGTGGGGCGTCGTCGAGGTTCCTCCTTCGCAGCTTTCGCCCTCGGCGTAGGCGAAGTAATAGCCTGCGGTGCCACTCGCATGGGGATTCAGCGTACCGTTGAGAGTTGCGGACGTGCCCCCGACCGGGTTCGCCGCTTCCGTCGTCGGCGCTTCCAGCGCCGCAAGGGCAGATGCTGGGGCGGCCAAGAAGATCAATCCTCCCACGAGTGCGCCCATCAGCGTTGCGTATCGGTGGCCCAGTCGCGAAATGTTCGGCTGGAACCATCTCCGGCCGCGCATCTGACGGTTCTGGCTGTCCCTAGGCGTCAGGCTCCTCATCAGTGCATCTTCTCCTCAAAGCTCTTGAAGGCATCGCGGCCCTCGTCGATAAACGATAACGCGGCCCCGGGCGCGACTGGCAGAGCGCTGTACGGTGTCGTCCTAGTTGTCTGAGACGACACCGATCCCCGCTCACCGGGTTCGGTGCGCCGCTGACTACTGCTCGACATATCCCACGCTCTCCTCATCCGCCTCCCCCGATGCCGCTTTTGGTGTCGGCATTCGATCTACATGCCGTGACACCAAAGGTGCACAACTCCCATGCTAAGGAGCCTGACCTAGCATCTGTCGGCTTGTACACTATCTAGCGCCTATCGGGGGCTGTCAAGCTGTGTCTCTAACAGCGCCGAGCGGGTGAGGTCTTATTCGTCTGGGCAGAAGATGTTGGCCAGTCCGGTTGCGCTCGTCTCGGTCGCCTCTGGTGCGCAGTTGGGGCGTCCACCGCGACGGGTTCGCAACCTGACGCTGTCGCGATAGCGCGCGGGCGCCGTCTCGCTCGGGTCGTTCTGATTAGTGGGATCGGCGGACCGTCCTCGGGACGCTGGGCGAGCTGGCGGCGTAGATCGCGGCGGTTGCCGGCTGCGCCGCGATCCGGGCGCTCGATGTCGATAGCGAGCCGTTGGGGGGCAGCGGGCCACGGCAACGGCTGCAGTGGCCCGCTGCCACCCGAAGCGCCGCGCGAATGCGAGCCCACTAGACTTCGTCGCTCTGCGCCAGTAGCTCAGCTGGATAGAGCGTCGGTCTACGGAACCGAAGGTCGGGAGTTCGAATCTCTCCTGGCGCATGCGGCGATGCCCCACAAATCGGGGCTTTTTGTCTGCTTATGCTGCACTTTTTGATACGGACATAGGTTGCAGGCATACCTGCTGGAGGTCGCTGGAATCCGCTTGGGAGCGACGGGTTCATCCCCATCGCATCCCCATACAGCGGCCTCGGGCTGGTTATCGACGGCTACGTCATGCGAGGGTCGGGAGGGCCGAGGAAGGCTTCGATAGCTGCCCACGCCGCTCCGTGGGTCAGGGGTCCGAGTCGCAACGTCCAGTCGTCGCCCAACTCCTGCCGAACCGACGCGGAGAGGTTCGCGACCTCAAGGCGCTGTCGCTGGTCCTCAGCACGCTCGAAGCCGGTTGCGCCGTGGTAGGTGGCGTCCAGGCCGTAGCGTCCGCCCTCGACCGGCCAGACCGAGAGGCGATCCGGGGCGAGTGCAGGGCCGGTCTCTGCCGGTAGCGTCATAGGAAGCTCATCGTCAAGGGCTCCGCAAGGTTAGGAGCGTAGAGCGCATTGACGCCCCCAGCGACGGTAACGTGATCGCCAGCATGAGTTCCGCACCTGCCCAAATCGACCTTCGACGGCTGCGTGCCCGACGGGAGGAGATCCTGGGTTGCGCTACTGGCCATGGTGCGCGCAATGTGCGTGTGTTCGGCTCGGTGGTGCGCGGCGAGGCGGGTGCGTCGAGCGATGTGGATCTCTTGGTCGAGATGGAACCGGGTCGCAGTCTGATCGACCTCGTGGGACTGTGGCAGGACTTGGAGGACATGCTCGACATCCACGTCGATGTGCTTAGCGACGGTGGCGTGAGCCCGCATCTGCGTGAGCGCATCTACGCGGAGGCGGTGTCCCTGTGAAGGACGAGCGTGCCTATCTGCTGCACGCCATCGAAGCAATCGACGCGATCTTGAGCTACACCGTTGATGGCCGCGAAGCATTCCTCTCAGACGGCAAGACCCAGGACGCCGTTATCCGCAACATCGAGATCGTCGGCCAAGCGGTCAAGGGCATCTCGGGCAGCACACGCGCCCTGGACCCGGGGGTGCCCTGGCGGCAGATCGCCGGCATGCGCGACAAGCTCATCCACGAATACTTCGGTGTTGATCTTGTGCTCGTCTGGGACGTGGTGGAGCGCGAACTGCCGGTCTTGCGCCCCCAACTGGAGGCGCTGAGCCAACGCTTGGCGGACGACGCAAGCTCTGAGGATCGACCGGCTTCCTAAGCATTTTGAGAGCACGGTCGGGGGGCGAGCGGGAGCCGAAGAGGTTCCGCTAGACCGGACGGGGAGGTCGCGAACACCCATCCGTCTTATGGCACTCGTAGGGTCCGCGCCGCGGCTCCTTGTGAGATCGCAATCGGCCTCCACAGCGGGGGATCGCCACAACATAGGAGGACCAGATGGTTCCCCAGACGGTTCGGGTCTGAGGCCCACAGGGTAAGCGACCCTAACTTTCCCAGTACTGTAGAGCACATCCTCACGCTCAATGTGATGGACCTGCCCGAGCTTCCGCTTGGTGCTAATCCACGCGAGCAGAATACAAACAAGCTCATCTACCGCGAGGTGGAGCAGTCGCTTCTGAACTAACTCGGAACGGCAAACTCTTTCCTCGGAAAGAACCTCGGCATCTACGCCAGCGCGCAGACCGTGGAGAACCTGAGGTCACTGACCCTCCCAGAGCACGACCCTGTCGACCCGGCAGCAGGCTGTTCGTATCGCTATTGAGAAAGACTCCCGGTACTCAGGTCGTTCTTGTTGGATGTATCGCCGCTCTACGCTGATTGCCCGCTCAAAGAAGCCGACGTCGATATTTCCGTGGTTCTGGACTCGACTTACTACAAAGCAGATGGCCACGCTGTCTTGTTGGGTAGAACGCGGGCCCCGCCCAGCCACAAATTTTCGTGATCGGCACGTGCTTGTAGCCCGGGGTCGGGGTGCCTTCATTCGTCGCCGTAGCCCATCTCTGCACGTAGCTTGCGCGCATGCCGCTCTCTCGCGACAAGCAGGCGGTGTTGATCGGCGGATGTGCGTACAGAGTCCATTACCCGAGAGATTTGGGCGCTATCTGAAAGTCAAGTGGGATGCTCTTTGCTTATCCCCCCACGCTGAAAATTACCCGCAGAAGGGGCGACGCGGCCGGCGAGACGGCAGCCCGTACATCAGCATCGCTGTGCCGAGCGCGACCGCGGCGAGCACGAGCAGTGTTGCGGTCAGCCCGCGGCTCGCGAGCACGAGCGGCTGATCGGCATGGGTGTGCACGACTCCCGTGGGCTCCGCGGCAACGGTGTAGATCAGGCCGGCCACCGCCACCCCGAGCGCGGTGCCGAGCCCGCGCGTGGTGTTGAGGATGCCGCTCAGCACCCCCGCGCGCTCGCGCGGCGCAGCATTCATCACGCCGGCGCTGTTAAGCGGGATGAACGCACCCAGGCCGGCACCCGCGAGCGCGAGTCCGAGTGTGCGCCCGGTGACGCCGTGGCGCACGGCAGCGAGCTCGAGCAGGCCGAGCGCGCAGAGCAGCAGCCCGCCGCCGGCCAGCACACGAGCTTCGATCCGGCGGCCCAGGCGTCCGGTGAGCGGCGCGGCGATGCCGAGTGCGACGGGGAGCGGCGCGAGCTGCAAGCCGGCGAGCGCGACCGGGACGCGACTCGCGGCGAGGTAGTACGGGATGACGTACAGCGCTCCGAACATCACGAGATACGCCGCGCCGGCACCCACGAGGCCGAGGGTGAGCGTCGAGCGGTCCCAGCGCGCGGCCCGCTGTGTACGGGCCGGAGCGAAGCGCGTGCGCGGCAGCAGGTAGCGGCTCAGCGCCAGTCCGAGCAGCCCCGCGGGGAGGTTCACTAAGAAGATCAGCCGCCAGCCGCCGAGTGCAAGCAGCAGTCCGCCGATGACGGGACCGAGCGCGAGCCCGCTCGCCTGTGCCGCGCCCTGGATGCCGATCCCGCGCGCGAGGTCGCGGCGGGGCAGCGTCGCAGCGATCAGCGCGACGCTGTTGGCCTACAGCATCGCCGCGCCCAGGCCCTGCAGCAGACGCGCGCCGATCAGCCAGTCGAGGCTCGGCGCGAGCCCGCAGAGCGCCGAGCCGGCGGTGAAGACCGCGAACCCGTACGTGTAGAGCAGCTTGCGCCCCACGCGGTCCGCGAGATAGCCCACCGCGATGAGCGTGCCAGTGAGCATCAGCAGGTAGGAGAGCGCGACCCATCGCACCGCACCCGGGTCCGCGTGCAGGCCGACGCCGATGTGCGGCAGCGCGAGCGTGACGATGCTGACGTCGAGCTGACCCATGAACGCGCCAATGCAGACCGTGCCGACCGCCAGCCACGGGGCGCGCAGGCTCTCGCGAACCGTCGCCGGCCGGCGCGGCTCGCGCAGCAGCCGCCGCCGAGCGACGGCGATCGGAGTCGGGGCGTATGTGTCCACACCCTCATTTCAGCGTCCCGCGCGCCATAGGTCAAAGACCAATATTTTTGAATTTAGATAGGGTTCGCCTATGGATGACAGACGCCTGCGCTACTTCCTGGCGGTCGTCGAGGATGGCGGCGTGACGCGCGCCGCGCACCGCCTGCACGTCGCGCAGCCCTCGCTCTCGCAGTCCCTGCGCACACTCGAGCGCGAGCTCGAAGCCGAGCTCTTTCATCGCGTCGGGCGCGGCCTGCGTCTGACGGCCGCCGGAGAGGCCCTCGTCGGCCCCGCACGCCAGGCGCTGCGCATGATGGACGCCGCACGCGCCGCCGTCGGCGAGGTCGCGGAGCTCACCGCCGGAACGCTGCAGATCGCGGCCCTCGCGACGCTCGCCGTCGACCCGCTGAGCGCTCTGATCGGCCGCTTCCGCCGCGAGCACCCCGGTGTCGTGGTGCGTGTCCGCGAGCCCGAGAGCGCCGCCGCGCTCAGCACGCTCGTACGCGCCGGCGAGTGCGAGCTCGGGATCGCGCACCTGCCGCTGCCCCAGGAGAGCCTGCGCACCGTCGCTCTCGGCGAGCAGGAGCTCCTGTTCGTGCTGCCACCCGGCAGCGGGTCCGGTGGCGCGCTGGCGCCCGCCGCGCTGCGCGAGGTGCCACTCGTCGTGAGCCCGCCAGGAACCTCGACGCGCATGTTGCTCGAGCAGGCTCTGCACGCCGTCGAGGTGACGCCGCGGATTGCGGTCGAGACCGACACGCGCGAGGCGATCGTGCCGCTCGTGCTCGCCGGTGCCGGTGCCGCGCTGCTGCCGGCGACCCTCGCCGAGGAGGCCGCTCGCCGCGGCGCGACCGTACGCGCCGCGCGACCGCGCATCGTGCGCCACATCGGTCTCGTGCAGCGCGACGGGCCGCTCTCACCGGCCGCGCGCGCATTCAGCGCGCTGGCCGCGGCCTGACACGCCTCACGCCGAAAGGCCCCCGCCACAGCAGCGCGCCTCGCGCCTGGCGCCGCGCGCCGCGCGCTCAGCCAGCCGGCTGCGCTCGCCAGCGCCGACCCGAGGCGCTCAGTGCGAACAACGCCACGAAGATCCCCGCGCCCAGCACGTTCAACACCAACTTGTAGTCCAGCGAGACCGCGCCGAAGATGTCCCCGCGCGATGGTCGCGGACCGGTTGGGATCAGCCCCAGCAAGTCGAACAGACCGCTGATCGCGAGGCTCGCGAGGATCATCGTCGCCAGCATCAGCGCCACGATCCGCGCCGCGAAGCGGCGACCGTAGTACTTGCGGTAGATCACGATAATCGGCAGCACGATCAGGTCTGCGAACAGGAACGAGATCACGCCCGCGAAGCCGATGCCACCCGACCACAGCACCGCCGCTAGCGGCACGTTGCCGACCGAACACACGAACGACAGCACCGCGATCAGCGGGCCCACCAGCACGTTCTCCAGGGCCGGCAACGGCGCCGGGGCGCTGCGGATGAAGAGTCCCTCGAAGAAGCCGTTGCCAAGCTGCGCCACGAAGCCCGCCAGCAGAAACCCGATCGCGATCTCCGCGATACACCATCGACCAGTCCGCGCGGAAGTTGCGCGCCACCGCCGACCACGCCGCGAGCGAGGTCAGACGCTCTCCCAGGGCCGGCTGCTCGGCCGCAGTTTCCGGAGCTTCGTCGCCGCCCACGGCGTGCGCGTGGCCGCCGCCGCCAGCCGTCGCGATCACCTCGGGGCTCATGTCCGTGTGGTGGCAGTGCTCTGCGCCGCCCGCGTCCGCGTGCAGCGCGTGCGCGCGCGCATCGCGCTCCAGTGTCCGCGGGACGAACACCCGCAGCAGGATCGCCATCAGCGCCACCATCACGATCCCCCCCAAGTACTCCGCGAGCGTGAACTGCCAGCCGATCAGAACCCACAGCACGAGCCCCAGCTCCCACACGAGGTTCGTCGAGGAGAACTGAAAGGCCAGCGCGGTGGTCGCGGAGCCACCCTTCTGGAAGAGCGATTTCGCGATCGCGACCGCCGCGTAGGAGCACGAGGACGACGCCGCCCCGAGCCCCGTCGCGACTGCGACCGCACGCGGTCCCGAGCCCGCGAGCGAGCGTTCGATTCGCGCCCGCGGCACCCACGCCTGCACGATCGCGCTGATCGCGAAGCCCAGCACCAGCGCCCACCACACCGCCCACGCCATCAGCAGCGAGTCGCGCAGACCGTGCCCAACGAAGTCAAGCACCGCGGTCATCGGCCGCTGGCTCGGTGTGGACGAGGATGTCCACGATCTCCGGGTGCTCGGAGCGCACACGCTGCTCGATCTCGCTCGCCTGCGCGTGCGCCTGCTCGAGCGTCACCTCCGGGGCGAGCCCGAGCGTCAGGAAGGCCAATACGCCCTGCTCGGTGCGGCGGAAGCGCAGCTCGCGCGGTGCACTGCCCGTCAGCTCGCGCGCGACCGCCGCGATCGCCGCACGCTCGCGCTCCAGATCGCCGTCGGCTCGCAGCGCCGGTGTCGGCCCGTCCTCCGGCAGCGGCTCGATATGCGTCTGCACGCGCGCGATCTCCGGCACCGCCGCGCGGATCGTCGCCTCGACCTCGCTCGCGATGTCGTGCGCCACGCGCAGCGTCAGTCCACTCGGCACCTTCATATGCAGCGCCAGCTCCGTGCCGCGCTCCACCCGCAGCACGGTCACGTTGTGAACCTCGCGCACTTCCGCGACCGACAGCGCCGCGGCGGTCGCGCGCTGGCGCAACGGCCCCAGCATCGCGTCCGGCTCGACGTGCACCACGACGTCCGCGCCCGGCAGCTCGCGCTCGATCGCCTCCTCGATCGCGCTCGCGACCGCGTGCCCGCGTGCGACTCCCGCATCGGGCTCGACCCCGACCACCACATCCGCAAAGTGTTGCCCGCCCGCCTCGCGCATCCGCAGGCGGCGCAGGCTTACCGTCTCGTGCAGGTTTTCGATCGCCTCACGCACCGCGGCCTGCGCCTCGTCGGGCGGCGCGCTGTCCATCAGTACGCGCACGCTGCCCCGCATCAGCCGGCCCGCCGCGAACAGCACCAGGGCCGCCACGAGCAGCGCCGCGACCGAGTCCGCTCCCGGGTAGCCCGCCCGTACCAGGATCAGCCCGACGAGCACCGCGCTCGAGCCGACCATGTCCAGCGCGAAGTGCAGCGCGTTGGCCCCCAGCGCCGGGCTGTGCTCGCGCCGCGCCACGCGCCGCGAGGTCAGCGCGCGCGCCGCGTCGATTGCGATCACGAGGACCACCACCACGAGGACGTACCAGTCGGCTTCCACGCCGCTCGATCCGCTCGCCAGGCGCGCGACGGACTCGACCGCGATCAGCACGCTCGCCGCCACCAGCACCGCACTCTCGCCCAGCGCCGATAGGTGCTCCGCCTTGCCATGCCCGAACGGGTGCTCCGCGTCCGCCGGGCGCGCCGCCACGCCGACCGCGAAGAACGTCAGCAGCGCCGCCACCAGATCCGTAGCCGAGTGGATTGCCTCCGCGATCAGGCCGAGGCTGTGCGCCGCCAAGCCAACTGCCAGCTTCAGCGCGACGAGCGCTCCCGCCGCGATCACCGAGGCCAGCGCGGTGCGCTGGCGGGTCGGCATCTCGCGCAGTCTCATCGCCGGCCGCAGTTTCATCGCCGCCCGAGCCTAGTCCGCGAGTGCGGCGACCGTCGCTCGCCTTCCGCCCGAGCGTCGCGACGCGTCACTAGAACAAGCGTCGAGTCCGCGCCTCCCCGCGCAAGTTTGGGCGCTAGCCGCCGAGGCCACGCGGATATGGCCGGGATGGGCCAGGGGGCCTCAGACGCACGGACGAGCGCAAAGCGCGCGAGTGGTCCTGCCGCTCTTGCGAGCGGCAGGCGCGCGCACAAGCCGCACGAGAAGCCCGCCGATGGACGCAGCGGTAAGCAGGCCGCGGCGCACGGCAAGCACAAGGCACACGGCAAGCACCACAAGCGTCGCCATCGCAAGCATCGTCGCGTCCACCGTCGTCCCGCCCCCCACAAACACGCCCTCGGGACCGCCGTCGCCCCGCTGCCCCTCGCCTCCGCCTCGCCGCCCGCGCCGTCCAACACGCCCGTCCCCGCGCAGGAAGCCGCGCTCACACTCGACGACGCCCACCGACTGCTCTGGCGCGCCGGCTTCGGGCCCGCTCCCGGACAGGCGCAGGTGCTCGCCGCCCAGTCCGTGCAGCAGGTCGTCTACGGACTCACGCGTCCCAGCGGCGAAGCCGTGCTCAGCGGACCCGCACCCGTCGACGAAGAAGGCGAACCGCTCGACCCCGTCGACGCTTGGGGGCAGGACCACTGCTGGTGGCTGGACCGCATGATCCGCACCGATCAACCGCTCGTCGAGCGCATGACCTACATCTTTCACGACTGGTTCGCCAACTCCAACGAAAAGGTCAACAGCCAGCAATTGATGCTCGACCAGAACAACCTCTTCCGCTCGATGGTCTTCGGCAGCTTCCGCGACCTGTTCCTCGCCGTCAGCGCCAACCCCGCGATGCTCGTCTTCCTCGACGGCATCTACAACAGCAAGTGGGAACCCAACGAGAATTACGCGCGCGAGATGATGGAGCTCTTCTCGCTCGGAGCCGACCGCGGCGCCTACACGCAGGACGACGTCCACGAAATGGCTCGCACGCTGACCGGTTGGACCGCCGAATGGTCCTCCGAGCTCGGTCTCAACAACTTCCACTTCGACCTCTCGCGCCACGACACCGCTCAGAAGACGGTGTTCGGGAAGACCGGTAACTGGAACTGGGAAGACGCCGTGCGCCTCTGCGTCGAACATCCGCTGCACGCCTCCTTCTTCGTCACCAAGCTCTGGGGCTACTTTATCCCCACCGAACCCGACGCAGCGACGCTGGCCTCGCTGCAGGGCCTCTACATCTCCAGCGGCTACAGCATCCGCGCCGTCGTCGAGGCGATCCTCCAGCACCCCGACTTCTACGAAGGGCCCGAGCTCGTCACCCCGCCCGTCGTCTACAACGCCGGTCTGCTGCGCGCGGTCGGGCGCTACATCGACACCACCGCCTGGACCTGGCTCTCCGCTGGCGCCGGTCAGCAGCTCTTTTACCCGCCCAACGTCTCCGGCTGGGAATTCTCGCGCTGGCTGGACACCTCGACCGCCAAGGCGCGCTGGGAAATGGCGAGCTACGTCACCCAGAAGACCTATCCGAACCCGTGGCCCAGCAAAGGCGAACCCGAATACAGCAAGACCGAGGAACCCACCGAAGCGCTGACCAACGCGCTGGCCTACTGGGGCGACCCGCTGCTCAGTGCCGAATCGCAGCAGTGCATCACCGCATTCGCTCAGTCCTGCCTGCCCAGCAAACTCGAAAAATGGGAAGAGAGCTCGTCGCGTGCGCTGCGCCAGAACGCGCTGCGCATGCTGATCGCCACCGCCCCCGACATGCAGGTGAGCTGACGTGCTCAACCGCCCGCGCCGGCTGACGATGACCATCCCGTACGACCGGAAGTGAGCTGACCATGCCCAGTGGCTGTTCCTGCAATGACTTCAACCGCGCGCAACTTCTGCGCCGCGGCGCCGCGGTCGCTGGACGGGGCCTGCCCTCGATCGAGGCCGGGATGCCGACGCCCGCCGGTACCGGCTTGGACCGGCGCTCCTTCCTGCTGCGCTCCGCCGGCGCCGTGCTCTCGGTCTACGGCGCCTCGATGCTCTCGCCGCGCCACCTCGAGGAGGGCATCGCGGCCGCCTCGGCGGCCTCCTCCAAGCAGCCCGTGCTCGTCTCGATCTTCATGGAAGGCGGCTGGGATGCGCTCTCCGTGCTCGCCCCCGTCAGCGAAGCCAAGTACAAAGAACTGCGACCCGTGCTCGGCCTCGTCGAAGGCTCCGGACAGACCTTCAAAGAGGATCCCAGCCTGATGTGGCACCCCGAAGCGGCTCCTCTCGTCAAGCTCTACGAAGAAGAGAAGGTCACCGTCTTTCCCGCGATCGGCTACACGCCGCAGGACGAGAGTCACTTCACCAGCCGTCACTACTGGGAGGTCGGACAGCTGGACACCAACACTCGCACCGGCTGGATCGGGCGCTTCCTCGACGCCACCGGCGAACCCGGCAATCCCTTGCAGGGCCTGTCGCTCGACTACAGCCTCGCGCCGGCGCTCGCCACCGCGAAGGTGCCCGTCGCCGCGGTCTCCTCGCCCGCCGACTACAACATGTGGGCCTACGGTCTCGGCGAACCGGTCCTCGGGCGCGCGCTCGACGCGTTCGGGCAGCTCGGCGAACTCGGCGCGCCCTCGCCCGCCTACGCGCAGGCGCGCGGCGCCTCGCTCGACACCAAGCTCGTCCTCGACCAGATGGCGCCCTTCGTCGGCCCCGAAGGCAAGCCGACCTACACCTCGCCCGTCCCCTATCCCACCAGCGGCGGCGAGTTCCCGCAGCGGCTCGCCGCGCTCGCGGCGAGCCGCTGCGGGAACTCGCCGCCGGACTGCCGATCAAATGCGCCTCGCTGACCGCCGTGGGCTCCTTCGACACCCATTCCGACGAGGCCACCACGCTGAGCACCAATCTCGGGCAGAGCCTCGAATCGGTCTACGCCTTTCAGCGCGACCTCGAAGAACGCGGTCTGGCCGACAACGTGCTGATCCAGCTCTGGTCGGAGTTCGGCCGCCGGCCCCGCGAAAACGGGTCCGGCACCGACCACGGCGCCGGGGGCGTCGCCTTCCTGATCGGCACGCGCGCCGCCGGCAAAATGATCGGCGAGTTCCCCGGCCTCGGCACGCTCGACGAAAACGAAAACGTGCGCAACACCTCGGACTTCCGCTCGATGTACTGCTCACTGCTCGAGCAGTGGTTCCACACCGAAGCCGGGATCGTGATCCCCGAAGCCGCCGCCTTCGAACGCCCGACGCTGATCAAGGCATGAGCGCCTTGCGTCCGCTTGCGCTCGCGCTGCTCGGCGGCGCGCTGTGCGCCCTCTGTCTGCTCGCCGGCCCCTCGCTCGTCGCCGGTGCCGCGGGCGGGCATGCGCGCGAGCGACACCCCTCCGCACGTCGCGCCGGCCTCTGCCACCGTCACTCCCGCCACCGTCGCTGTCACACCGCTCGGCACGCCGCCAAGCGCCGTGCCCGGCGCCGGGCCGGGTTGCGAGCCGCGCACGGACTCGCCGGCGCTCCCGGGTCCACGGGCGCCGGCGCCGCCACTCCCACGAGTGCCGGCGGTGATGCAACCGCGGCGCCGGTGCTCGCCGATACGCCGGGTGCCAGCGGATCGCCTGCCTCCCCGGGGCCCGGGGCCGGGGCCGCCGAAACACCCGCCCCCGAAGCGCCCGGCAGTCCCGCGCCGGCACGCGTGCAGGTGATCGCCAAGGAGTACAGCTTCACGCTCTCGCGGGCCGAAGTGCCCGCCGGCAAGGTGATCGTCGAGTTCGTCGACGGCGGCGAAGATCCACACAATCTGCACCTCGAAGAACCCACCGAAGGCACCGAAGCGGGTTCCTTCCCCACGAGCGCGCCCGGGTTCCATGGGGATCTGACGCTCAACCTGCATCCCGGCACCTACACGCTCTTCTGCTCACTGCCCGGCCACGAGGCCAAAGGCATGAAAGCCACGCTCACCGTCCACTGAGCTGTAGGCTCGGACGGTCAACCCGCGTCGCCGCAGGCAAGCGGCGGCGCCGTCATCGGAGCGTGAGATGAGCAAAAGCACCGTCCCCCTCGAAGGCCGCCGCGTCTTCGTCACCGGCGCCGCCCGCGGGATCGGCGCAGAGACCGCGCGCCGGTTGCACGCGCGCGGCGCGCGTCTCGCGCTCGCCGGCTTGGAGCCCGAGCTGCTCGCCGAGGTCGCGGGCGAATGCGGCGACGCGCCGTGGTTTCCGTGCGACGTCACCGACCGTCTGCAGGTCGAGGAGGCCGTCGCCGGCGCCGTCGAGCGCCTCGGCGGGCTCGACGTCGTGGTCGCCAACGCCGGTGTCGCTGCGCCACTGCCGCTGGTCGGTGGCGACCCCGCGATCTTCGAGCGCACGATCGCCGTCAACCTGCTCGGCGTCTACTACACGCTGCGCGCCGCCGGACCGCACATCTCCCACGCGCGCGGCTACGCGCTGCCGATCGCCTCGCTCGCCGCCGCTGTGCACGCGCCGATGCTCGGCGCCTACAACGCCTCCAAGGCCGCCGTCGAGGCGCTCGGCGACACGCTGCGCACCGAGCTGCACCACACCGGCGCCCGCGTCGGCGTCGCGTACTTCGCGTTCATCGACACCGACATGGTCAAACGCGGCTTCGAGACGCGCGCCGCCCAGCAGGTCTCCCCGCGCGGTCGCGGCAGTAGCCGCACCGTCCCGCCCGGAACCGTGCCGTTGAAGGTCGCGATCGACGCCATCGAGCGCGGTGTCGAGCGCCGCTCGCGCCGCGTCACCGCGCCGCGCTGGGTCGACGCCGCGCTGCCCCTGCGGATGCTGATCCAGCCGCTCGCCGACATTGGCGCTCGGCGCGGACTGCGGGAGACGCTGGCCCTCGCGCGCGAGGAGCAGGCACCGCTAACGACCGCCCAGCCCGCCGCCGAGCAGACCGCCGACTCGACGCTCGCGTAGGGCGCCTCGCCGGCTCCGCGCCGCGTACGCTCGGTTGAACGCATGTAACGCGCTGTGTAGACGCTTACCAGAGCGTCCGCCACGCTTAACGACGATGGCCCCGGGGCGAGCCGGGGCCATCGTTATCCCTGGGGAGGGACATGGCGGCCAGGCCGCCACACTCGGGAGCGGTATCCCTACCGCGCCCGCCCAGAGCCCGAGCCGCTTGCGCGGCATCCGACTCCGGATAATCCCCGACGATCCGCCTCTCTCGCGGGGGAAGCTGTCTTTAGGTATGCGCAGCGGACGCGTCTTTGGATCAATCGGTTTGCCTTGGCTCAGCGAGCCGGCCTCGGGTGCCGCGAGGCGAATGGCGGTAGGCGGCCGACTGCCGCGGAGGATCGTCGCCGGAGCACCCCGCCGCGCGAGCGCGAGCGCGCGCGGCGAGCGCGCGCGTTAGGGCGCGCTCGAGGGGGCGAGGCGCGGGGGAGGAGTGGGCAGGCCACGGCGCCGCCGCTGGTGCGCAATGGCGAGCTGGAGCGACCGCCGATCGTCGCCGGGGAGCCTCAGGAGAGTCACTCTGCGGGGCGAATCCAGAAGGATAGAACCTAGGAATGCTTGGGAACAGCGCAACCTGGGTATATCGTGTGTGTTCTCCAGGTTGAACAAGGACGACCCTGGGCTACGAGGGAGGTTGCACAATGAGGTTCCCCGCTATGTCGGCGGTCCGCTCGATGCGGATCTGGTTCTTTGCGCTGCTCGTGGGCGCTGCTTTCTGCGGTATCGCTTCCGCGGCGCAAGCCGCCGAAGCGGAATTCGGCGTCGCGCCTAATAGCTTTCAAGCGGGGGCCTGCAACAACAACCCTCAGACCGAACCTGGTTGTGTGCCTGCGACGCAGGCGGGCTCGCACCCGGTGTTCTCGATCACCGCTTTCACGCTGAAAACCAACGAAAGCGGCGAACCGCTGGGACCGCTCAAGCGCGTTCGGGTCGATTCCCCTCCCGGATTCATCACAAATCCGCATGCCATTCCGACATGCACCGATGAAGAGCTGGAAGAAAAGGAAGGAAAAAAATGTTCGCCGGCCTCGCAGATGGGGATCGACAAACTCGTCTTCTATAACCCCCTCGCCAAAAAAGTCGAAGAAGCGACGGTCAACGTCTACAACATGGTGCCGCCGCTTGGGTCGCCGGCGGACTTCGCATATCTCACACCTACAGGCATCGTCAACATCGTGGGCGGCGTCAGCTGGTATCACGAATCCAGTGTCAAAGGCGGGGTGCCCACGGGTGATTCGCACGAGTACTACACAATCTCGAACATCTCGGTGCCGCTGATCTCCTCGACGCTGTTGTTCTTGAGCGCCCCGAACAGCACGTTCCTCACGGTTCCCACCTCCTGCACCGGTCCGTCGACGAACTACCTGGAAGTCGAATCCTACGCCGGTCAGATCAAGAACTACTCCTTTACACCGGTCCCGCCGTTTACGCCGGTTGCGCTGGAAACCACCGGTTGCAACAACGTCCCCTTCGCGCCGACGCTGGCGCTCCAAACCGAAAAGACCCAGTCAGACGTTCCCAGTGGGGTCACCGTGGAAGTCAACGTTCCCCAGAAGCAGGAACCGACGGGCCTGGCCTCCGCGCACCTGAAGACCGCGAAGGTGACGCTGCCCGAAGGCATGACCTTGGATCCGTCGGCTGCAAGCGAACTGGACGGATGCACTCCGGAACAGATCGGTCTCGGCACTAACAATAAAATTGAATGCCCCGCCCTGTCGAAAATTGGAACGGCGACGGTGCTCACCCCGGCGGTCCTGCCGCCTGGCTCGCCGACGGAAGAAAAGGAAGGCGAACTGGCCGGCAGCATCTACCTCGCCAAGCCTGCCTCCGGTGCGATCGGCGGTCCCCCGTACACGATCTACGTGGCTGTGGAATCCAGCAAGTACGGCTTGGGCATGCGCCTGAAGGGGACGATTGAACCAAACTCCACGACCGGTCAACTCACGACGACCTTCGAAGAAAATCCCCAAGAGCCGTTCAGCTCGCTGAAACTAACATTCAAGGGCGGTGCTCTGGCTCCGCTTGCCAATCCGCTGAGTTGCGGGGCGGTCAGCGCGAGCGCGAGCCTCACGCCGTGGTCTTCCACCGCGACGAATCCGCTGACGAGCGCGCTGACAAGCGCTCCGTTCACGGTCGACAGCAACGGCACGGGTGGCGTGTGTGCCTCGCCGCTCCCATTTGCGCTGACGCAGAGCACCGAAGATCTGCCCTCGGTTGCGGGCGCATTGAGCTCGTATACCTTCAAGCTCGCGCGTCCCGAAGGCCAGCAGTATCTCTCGCAGGTCAAGACCATCCTGCCGGCGGGTCTCCTCGGAGCAATTCCGTCGGTCACCCTCTGCGGCGAAGCCGAAGCAAACGCTGGAACCTGCTCGACGAACAGCCAGATCGGAGCCGCCGCGGTGACCGCCGGATCAGGTCCGACGCCTTACCTGTTCACAGGAGGCAAGGTCTACCTAACGGGCCCTTATAACGGCGCTCCGTATGGACTATCGATCGTGGTGCCCGCAGTCGCGGGACCGTTCAGTCTCGGTAATGTCGTCACTCGTGCCTCGATCAACATCGATCCTTACACCTCCCGCGCCGTCGTTACGAGCGCTCTGCCACGTGTATTCGCGGGGATACCGCTGCGGCTGCGAAACATCGCGGTGTCAGTCAACCGGCAGAGCTTCCTCTCGAACCCGACTCACTGCGGTGCGCTGGCGACCGAATCGACGCTGAGCGGCTTCATCACGCCCGGCTCGAACACCGGCTCCACCCAGAGCATCGCGACGCCCTTCCAGGTCGCCGAATGCAACAAGCTCGCATTCAAACCGAGCTTCAGCGCGACCAGCGGCTCGAAAACCTCGCGGGCCAACGGTGCGAGCCTCGAAGTCAAGATCACGCAGGGCGCGAAACAGATGAATATCCGCCAGGTGATCTTCCAGCTGCCCAAGCAGCTTCCCTCGCGGGCGAGCACCTTGCGCCAGGCGTGTCTTGCCGCGACGTTTGAAACCGGGCCCCCGCCCGGTGGATGCGCCACGACTGCGCGCGTCGGAAGCGCGACGGTCACAACCCCGGACCTGCCGGGCACGCTCACCGGCCCTGCATACCTGGTTTCCCATGGGGGAGAGGCGTTCCCCGATCTCGACCTGATCCTCAAGGGTGACGGTGTCACGATCGTGCTCGTCGGCCACACCCATGTTTCGACGAATGGGGTCACGACCTCAAAATTCGAAACGTTGCCCGACGCGCCGGTCTCGAGTGCCGTTGTAAACCTGCCGATCGGGCCGCAGTCGCTGCTGGCCGCGAACGGCAACCTGTGCAAGAGTCAGAGCAAACTGATCGCGCCGACGACGATCACCGGACAGAACGGACGGCAGATCAGGCAGAACACGAAGCTCGCGGTGCGCAACTGCCCGATCGTGGTCGTCTCGCACCGGACCTCCGGGGTCAAGGCGCTGGTCACGGTCAAAACGCCCGCCGCGGGACGCGTCAGCGGCAGTGGGTCGGACCTGAAATTCGTTACTCGTAAGGTGAGCAAGGCGAGCCAGGTAACGATCAGCGTGCCGCTCACGCAGACCGGTGCCGAAGTACTGCGGAAATTTGGGCGGCTGACGCTCAAGGTGCGCGTCGGCTTCGTACCGAAGACCGGGCACGCGACCTCGAAGACCTACGCCACCGTCACCTTCCGCTCCTAACGGGAAGTCCGGAGAGGACTGCGCCGCTCGTGTTCTGGCCGCGGGCGGCGTAGCTCCTGGCGGTTCGTCCGCGCGGGCTCTAAAGTCTTTCGCATGGACATCGCGGGTACGGACACCCCCACACTAAATCTCGGCGACTCCGAGAGCGATCCATTCCTCGGTGGGCTGCGTCGCCTGATGCGGCTCGCCGACAGCGCCACCGAGTCGGAGGCCGTGATGCGGGCGCTAGCGGGCGAGCTGTTCGCACTGCTCGGGGCCGACGAGGTGCACGTGCACCATCTCGCGCCTCATCCAAGCGTGCAGGAACGCGACCCGCTCGCCGACACCGCCGATCCCGTTGCCGTCTACCTGTTCGGCGGCGAGGGCCGTCTCAACTACGAGATCCCCCGTGCCGAGAGGCCTCCCGGCGTGGCGTGGGTTGCGAGCACCGGCCAGAGCGTCCTGCTCAGTGGTGCGCGTGAACTCGCCGGCGCCGTGCCGCGCATCGCTGCCGCCGGTGGGGTCGCCGCCGCGCTGTTGCTCGCGCTTACCGTACGCGAGGAGGTCGAGGCTGTAGTCATCATCGTGCGCCGCCATCAGGATCAGCCCGACGAGGCCGCCGCACAGCGCGCCGCCGCGCTCGTCGACCAAGCCGCCGCTGCACTGGCCCTGCTGCGCGCCCGCGCCGAGGCCGGCACCGACGCCGTCACCGGCTGCATGAACCACCGCGCGATGCGCCGCCGCCTGCACGAAGAGATCGGCCGCGCGACGCGCAGCAACGGGCGGCTCTCGTGCCTGCTGCTCGACCTCGACGACTTCAAGCTCGTCAACGACCGCCACGGCCATCCCGCCGGTGACGCGCTGCTGCGCGGCGTCGCGCGCGCGCTCATGGGTGAGTTCCGTGCCTTCGATCGCGTGGCCCGCTACGGCGGCGACGAGTTTGTGGTGATCCTGCCGAATGCCGATCTCGACAGCGCCGCGCTTGCCGCCGACCGCGCCCTGCAGCGGCTCGCGGAGCTTCCCTCCTTCGACGTCGTCCCCGGGGTGTTTGCCTCGATCGGCGCCGCCCAGTGGCGCCCGCCGCTGACCGTTGAAGGGCTCCTCGCCGCGTGCGACGAGGCTCTGCTGCGCAGCAAGCGCACCGGCAAGGGCCACGTCGAGCGCGCGGCATAAACTGCCGGTATGGACAGCGACAGCTTTGACGCACGTGGCACGCTCGAGGTTGGGGGGCGTGAGTACGAGATCTTTCGCTTGCAGGCGCTCGCCGGGCGCTTCGACGTCGCGCGGCTGCCGTTCTCGCTGAAGATCCTGCTCGAGAATCTTCTGCGCACCGAGGGTGATGGCGCCGTCGTCGCCGGCGACATCGAGGCGCTCGCCAACTGGGATCCCGCCGCGCAACCCAGTCGTGAGATCGCGTTCACGCCCGCGCGCGTGCTGATGCAGGATTTCACCGGCGTGCCCGCCGTCGTCGACCTCGCCGCAATGCGCGACGCGATGGCCGACATGGGCGGCGACCCCGCCAAGATCAACCCGCTGGCGCCCGCGGAGCTCGTCATCGACCACTCCGTGCAGGTCGACGCCTTCGGCACCCGCGAGGCCTTCGCGATCAACGCCGAGCGCGAGTTCGAACGCAACCGCGAGCGCTACGCGTTCCTGCGCTGGGGGCAGGAGGCGTTCAAGCACTTCGCTGTCGTGCCCCCGGACACCGGCATCGTCCATCAGGTCAACCTCGAGTACCTCGCGCGCGTCGTCTTCGACAGCGCCGAGGACGGTGCTCCCACGCGCTCCGGGCTACCGCGCCTTTACCCCGACACGCTGGTCGGCACCGACTCGCACACCACGATGGTCAATGGCCTCGGCGTGCTCGGCTGGGGTGTCGGCGGGATCGAGGCGGAGGCCGCGATGCTCGGGCAGCCGATGTCGATGCTGATTCCCCAGGTGCTCGGCTGCGAGCTGCATGGCGAGCTGCCCGCCGGTGCGACCGCGACCGACCTCGTTCTGACCGTCACTGAGATGCTGCGCGAGCGCGGCGTGGTGGGGATGTTCGTCGAGTTCCACGGCGCCGGCCTGGCCAACCTGCCGATCGCCGACCGCGCCACGATCGGCAACATGTCGCCCGAGTTCGGCTCCACCTGCGCGATCTTTCCAATCGACGCCGAGACGCTGCGCTACCTCGAGTTCTCCGGACGGCCCGCCGCACAGATCGAGGTCGTCGAGGCCTACGCCCGCGAGCAGGGGCTCTGGCACGACGAGCGCTCGCCCGAGCTCGCCTTCTCGGACAAGCTCGAGCTCGACCTCGCCAGCGTCGTGCCGAGCCTCGCCGGACCCAAGCGCCCCCAGGACCGCGTCGCGCTGAGTGCCGCTCGCGAGAGCTTCCGGAAAGCTCTGACGTCGTATCTGCCCGAGCGACCCGCGGCGGAGCGCAAGGAGAGCGCCGCGGAGGACGGGGGCTCCTCGCTGTCGTTTCCCGCTAGCGATCCTCCCGCCGACGTCGATCCGGCCAATGGGGACGGCGCGCGCGATCGCCATCCCGAACCCCCCGCGTCTACTCCGACCGCCGCCGCTGCGAGCAATGGGCACGGCTCATCGACCCCGGTCGCGTTGACGCTGGCTGACGGCACGCGCACCGAGCTCGATCACGGCCACGTCGTGATCGCCGCGATCACGAGTTGTACGAACACATCGAATCCATCGGTCATGATTGGCGCGGGCATCCTGGCGCGCAACGCGCTCGCGCGAGGGCTGCGCTCAAAGCCCTGGGTTAAGACCTCCCTGGCGCCCGGGTCGAAGGTCGTCACCGAATATCTCGACAAGGCCGGTCTGACCGAGCCGCTCGAGCGGCTCGGGTTCAACCTCGTCGGCTACGGTTGCACGACCTGCATCGGTAACTCCGGGCCGCTGCCCGAGGAGGTCTCCAAGGTCGTCGGTGAGGCCGACCTGGCAGTCGTCTCGGTGCTCTCCGGCAACCGCAACTTCGAGGGCCGCATCAACCCCGATGTGAAGATGAACTATCTCGCCTCGCCGCCGCTGTGCGTCGCCTACGCCCTCGCCGGCACGATGGATCTCGACATTGTGGGCGAGCCGCTCGGCCAGGACGAGCACGGCGCCGACGTCTACCTGCGCGACATCTGGCCCGATGAGCACGAGGTCGCGCGCACGATCGAGCAGGCCGTCCAGTCGGACATGTTCCGCAAGAGCTACGGCGAGGTCTTCGCTGGCGACGAGCACTGGAACTCGCTCGACGTCCCCACCGGCGAGCGCTTCGCGTGGGATCCCGACTCCACCTACGTGCGCCTGCCGCCCTACTTCCAGGACATGCCGACGGAGCCGCAGCCCGTGCGCGACATCGAGGAGGCGCGTGTCCTCGCCAAGCTCGGCGACAGCGTCACCACCGACCACATCTCGCCCGCCGGTGCGATCAAGCGCGACGGGCCCGCCGGTCGCTACCTGCAAGAACAGGGTGTCGCTCCGCGCGACTTCAACTCCTACGGTTCGCGCCGCGGCAACCACGAGGTGATGATGCGGGGCACCTTCGCCAACATTCGCATCCGCAATTTGCTCGGCGGCGGCGATCCGCTGCCCGAAGGCGGCCTCACGCGCTACTTCGGTCCCGCCGCGCACACACACGCGCCCGCGGCGGGCAACGCAGCCAATGACGCGATCCCGATCTACGACGCCGCGATGCGCTACGCGCAGGACGACGTGCCGCTAGTGATCCTCGCCGGCCGCGAGTATGGCTCGGGCTCCTCGCGCGATTGGGCCGCCAAGGGCACGAAGCTGCTCGGCGTACGCGCCGTCATCGCGCAGAGCTTCGAGCGCATCCATCGCTCCAACCTCGTCGGCATGGGTGTTCTGCCGCTGCAGTTCGCCGAGGGCCAGAGCGCCGAGGAGCTCGATCTCAGCGGCGAGGAGACCTTCTCGATCACCGGCCTCGCCGACGCGATGAACGCCGGTGACGGGCCCCCGCGCGAGGTACAGGTCAAGGCGCAGCGCACCGCAGGAGAGTCCGTTGAGTTTCAGGCGCGCGTGCGCATCGACACCCCGCGCGAGGCCGAGTACTTCCGTCACGGTGGCATCCTGCAATACGTCCTGCGAGGGCTGCTCGCCTCGTGAGCGACGCGGCGCCCAGCGAGCACGACGAGACCTTCCCGGTCGTCCTACGCGACCTGCTCGCCGCGCACGGCCCCTCCGGTAACGAGACCGCTCCCGTCGACGTCTGGTGCGCCGCCGCCAAGACCTTCGGCGCCGAGGTCGACACCGACCTGCTCGGCACGCCCCGCGCGCGCGTTGGCGCCGCCGGTGGCGACGCCCGGCGGCTCCTCGTAATGGGCCACATCGACGAGATCGGCCTGATCGTCACGCACATCGATGAAGACGGCTTCCTGTGGTTCGGGGAAGTCGGTGGCTGGGACGCACAGGTGCTCGTCGGTCAGCGCGTCAGCATCGCGACTCGCGCCGGCGCGCTGCCCGGCGTGATCGGGCGCAAGCCGATCCACCTGCTGCGCGAGGAGGATCGCAAGAAGGTCGCCGAGGTGCGCGATCTGCACATCGACATCGGCGCCCAGCACGGCGAGCAGGCCGCCGAACTCGTCCGCGTCGGGGACGTCGCGGTGATCGCCGCGGACCCCGTGGAGCTGCCCAACGGGCGCATCGCCGCGCGCGCGCTCGACAACCGGCTCGGCTCGTTCGTCGCGCTCGAGGCCGCGCGGCTCGTCGCCCAGTCTGCCGATGCGCAGTGGGATCTCATCGCGGTCGCCGCGGTTCAGGAGGAGACGACCTTCGGCGGCTCGCGCACTAGCGCCTTCGCGCTCGAGCCTCACGCCGCGATTGTCGTCGATGGCACCCACGCCACCGACGCCCCCGGGATTGAGGTCAAGCAGACCGGCAAGCACGAGCTCGGCTCCGGTCCCGTGCTGAGCCGCGGCTCCACCCTGCACCCCTGGTTGTTCGAGCTGCTGCACGACACCGCCGAGCGCGAGGGAATCCCGTTCACCGTCGAGGCCGCCGGGCGCAACACCGGCACCGACGCCGATGCCGTGCACCTCAGCCGCGCCGGTGTCCCCACAGCGCTCGTCTCGATCCCGATGCGCTACATGCACTCGCCCGTCGAGCTCGTCGCGCTGTCCGACGTGCACGCCACCGCACGGCTGATCGCTGCCGCGGCGCGCACGCTGGATGCGCAGACTTCGCTTGCGCGCTAGGGGTTTCGGCTAAGCGCTCGCGCCGGAGAGTTCCGTGAACTCCGCGGCCTCGTAGGCCGCGCCCGGAGTCCCGCCGAGTGCCAACAGACGCAGGCCCTCGGGACCGGCGTAGATCTTGCGCTTGATGCCCGGTCCCACCCGCACGAGAACCTCGGAGTTGAGCGCGATGCACTCGCCTTCGACATCGATCTCGCCGGAACCGCGCATCACCGAGTAGACCTCCTCCTGGCCATCGGCCTCGTGGTCGTGCTCGGGATAGTCGCTGTAGTTGGGGGGAAGGTCTATGACCTGCATACCGAAGGACTCCACACCCAGCTCGGCGCGTGCCTTCTTCATCCCGCCGCCGAAGGCGGCCTCCATCTCATCGATTTGCTTCGCCGTGTAGTTGCTCATGGCCGGTGATGCTACTCCACGCCGTTCTGCTCATGTGCCCCGTTCGGCCGCCTCCTCGCCTGGCCGCGGAGCGGGGTCCACGCTGGCGCGGACGCGCGGCCTCAGCGGACGACGTGACCGGAGCTATCGAGCCCCATCACGAGCGCGAGCTGGCGCGAGTGCAGCAGAACGGTTCCGTCGGCCGCCCAGATCACGCCGTCCTCCTCGAAGAAGCCTTCGTGCACGACCGTCGAGCGAAAGCGCGCGAAGCAGTGCTCGACGGGGTCGGGATCGCGCTCGTTTGCGAGGCTCGCGCGGAAGTGGATCGTGAGGTCGATCGTCGGCGTCACCGCCGGCTCGGTCAGGCGGATGAAGGGAGGAGAGAAGAGCGCGTCGCTGAAGAACGCGAGCGCCAGCGCGTCCAGCGGGCGCGGCTCGGCCAGCGCGAGCCAGCCGCCGACCTCCATCGGCGCCTGCGCACCCGTGAAGGGCCGCGTGCCCATCCGCGGCTGGAATTCCATGTGCCGCGCGAACGGCGGCGCCTGCGGGTGCGGCGGACGCGGCCCGTCAAGGCGCGGCTCGGCGGGCTCGACGTCGGGTAGCGGCAGTTCGGAGATCTCGGGCGCGTGCCACGGCACCGAGAATGCCGCGAGCGCCAGTGCCATCAGCTTGCCGTCCTGCTCCATGCGCGCCGAGAGCGTGCTCAGCGAGCGCCCGGCGCGCTCGACCGCGGTGCGGATCTCGACCGGTCCGGGCTCTGGTGCGCGGGCGTAGTGGATCGTCAGCGAGCGCGGCGCGCGCTGCGCGTCCGCGACGGTCTCGGTCAGTGCGCGTAGCAGCATCGCCGCGAGGTAGCCGCCGTGCGGGCCGCGCCCGGCGCGCCAGTCGGGGGAGACGTCGGCGTCGAAGAGGGCCGTGGTCTCCTGCGTTGCGATTGCGTTGCCGGCTCCGTCGACGTGTCCGGCGACGTCCTCGGGGCTCTGCAGCGGGTGGCGGCGCACCGCGGTGTCGCGGTCGAACTCGGTACCCATATCAACTGGCGGTGGTGCCGTCGGTCGGTGTCGAGCGCTCATCGGCTCGTGTCTGCGGAGTACACAGGGCCAGACCCTGAACGCGCTCGAAGTGTCGCCGATTGCGAGTCATCAGCGGCAGATTGCGCTCGAGTGCGGTGGCGGCGATGAGGGCGTCCGCGATCTTCAGCCCGGTTCGGCGTTTGACACGGCCTGCCAGTCGCGCAATTGGCGGATCGACCGCTACCTCCTCACAATCTTCCAGCAGCGCTTCCAGGGCAACCTCCTGGCGCTCGTCGCCCGCAAACAGCTCGGCTCGGGTGATCACCGATATCGCGGTGTCATCCATCTCCAGCGCGCGGTAGCCGCGGATGTGATCGATCAGGACATCTGTATCGAGCAGGATCTTGCTCATTCGCTGGCGTCTACGCCGGCTCGACCCGCTCCCAGTTCCGGTCGAAGCGGTCAGGCTCGTCGCGGTTGGGATACGGGAAGTCGGGATCGATGCCGAACGTTTCGTCGAGCACTCGCTGGCGCTTCGCGCGCCGCGCCTCTGCGGCTTCGCGGCCATGAGTTGCCAAGTACTCGTCGAGCGCGGCGCGGATGACCTCGGCCAGGGTTCGCCCGTCACTGGCGCGTAGTTCCTCGATGCGGTCGCGCTGCTCCTGGGTCAAGTACACCTGCGTGCGGGTAGCCGCCATATACAGCACAGTATACAGCGCTGCCGAATGTGGAGGCTGAGCGGTTCTGGCCTTCCAAGATCTCTCTCAACCCCGCACGAGCCGCTTGTACGTGAGCCGGTGCGGCCGGTCCGCCGCCGCCCCGAGGCGCTCGCGGCGGTGCTCCTCGTAGGCCTCGAAGTTGCCCTCGAACCACACCACCTGCGAGTCGCCCTCGAAGGCAAGCACATGTGTCGCGACGCGATCGAGGAACCAGCGGTCGTGGGAGATGATCAGGGCGCAGCCAGGGAAGCCCAGCACGGCGTCCTCCAGCGCGCGCAGTGTGTCGACGTCGAGGTCGTTCGTAGGCTCGTCGAGCAGCAGCACGTTGCCACCCGAGCGCAGCAGCTTCGCGAGATGCACGCGGTTGCGCTCGCCGCCGGAGAGCTTGCCGATGCGCGCCTGCTGGTCGGAGCCCTTGAAGTTGAAGCCCGCGACGTACTGGCGTGAGTTAACCACGCGCTCGCCGACCTTCAGGTGGTCGAGGCCGTCGGAGATCTCCTCCCAGACTGTCTTCGCGGGGTCCAGGGCGTCACGCGACTGGTCGACGTAGGCCAGCTGCACGCTCTCGCCGACTTTGAGCGTGCCGCCGTCGGGGCTCTCCTCGCCGGTGATCATCTTGAAGAGCGTCGTCTTGCCGGCGCCGTTGGCGCCGATGATGCCGACGATCCCCGCGCGCGGGAGGTCGAAGGAGAGGCCGTCAATCAGCAGGCGCTCGCCGCATTGTCCCGGGACGGGGAAGCCCTTGCGCAGGTCGCTCGCCGTGAGTACCTCCGCGCCCAGGCGCGGACCCGGCGGGATGTGGATCTGGACGTCGTCGAGCTTGACGTTGCGCTCCTCCGCGACCAGCTGCTCGTAGCGCGCGAGGCGCGCCTTGGACTTGGTGCGCCGCCCCTTGGGGTTGGTGCGGACCCACTCGAGCTCCGCCGCGATCGTGCGCTCGCGACCCTTCTCCGCGCGCTCTTCTTGGGCCAGGCGCTTTTGCTTCTGCTCGAGCCAGCTCGAGTAGTTGCCCTCATAGGGGATGCCCTTGCCGCGGTCGAGCTCGAGGATCCAGCCGGCGACGTTGTCGAGGAAGTAGCGGTCGTGGGTGACCGCGACGATCGTGCCCTTGTACTCGGCGAGATGCTGCTCTAGCCACGCCACCGACTCCGCGTCGAGGTGGTTGGTGGGCTCGTCCAGCAGCAGCAGGTCCGGCGCGCGCAGCAGCAGGCGGCAGAGCGCGACGCGACGACGCTCGCCGCCGGAGAGCGTCGTGACGTCGGCGTCCGGCGGCGGCAGTCGCAGCGCATCCATCGCGTATTCGAGCTGCGTGTCGAGGCTCCACGCGTCCGCGGCTTCGATCTTGGCCTGCACCTTGGCGAACTCGTCCGCGGTCTCCTCGGTGTAGTTCGCGGCGAGCTCGTTGAAGCGATCCAGCAGCGCCTTTGTCTGCGCGACGCCATCCTGGACGTTGCCGAGCACGTCCTTGCTCTCATCCAGATGGGGCTCCTGCTCAAGCATTCCCACCGTCGCGCCCGGCGCGAGCGCGGCCTCGCCGCGGTACTCCTGGTCGACTCCCGCCATGATCCGCAGCAGGCTCGACTTGCCCGAGCCGTTGTAGCCGAGCACGCCGATCTTCGCGCCCGGGTAGAACGCGAGTGTCAGCTCCGAGAGCACCGTCTTGTCGGGCGGGTGCACCTTGGAGAGGCGGTGCATCGAGTAGATGTACTGCGAGGACATCGCCAGCAGGATAGAGACCCGTCACTCGCTACCGTTTGTGGGTCATATGCCCACGGTGCTTGATGTAGAGCAGCAGATCCTGCTGCTGGAGCTGGAGCCCCCGTTCGACAAGCGAGCGGTGCAGCTCGCGCGACGGCGCATGGCCAAGCGCTGGCATCCCGATCTCGCGCCGCCCGGGCGCCAGTTCGAGCACGAGCGCCACCTGAAGGCGATCAACGAGGCCGCCGACCAGCTCGAGCGTCTCGCGGAGGGTATGCGTGGGGGAAGCGTCTCGCGCAACGCCGTGCGCGCCAGCGCCGCCGCCGCGCGTCGCGCGCGCGAGGAGGCCGGCCGCCGCGCCTACGAAGAGGAGCAGCGCGCGCGCGCCGAAGCGAAGGATCGCGCTGAGCACGACCCGTTCGGGGCGCGGGTGCCCGATCACTCGGTGGTGCACCGCTACGCGCGCTGCCTCTCCTATCCCGAGTGGGGCGTGGGGACGGTTGCTGGTATCTACTTCACCGGCGACAGTCTCGATGGCGAGGACGTCCAGCAGTGGGCGCGGGTCAAGTTCAGCCACGGCATCCGCACCGTGCCCGCGGGGAGCATGCGCTTCGTCGACTTCTCCAAGCCCGACCCCGCCGCGGAGCGCGTCGAGCGCTTCCTGCTCGCCGCGCAGCGCGCGATGGCCGAAGGCGAGTACGAGCTGGCCGCGCAACGACTCGTCTACGCGCGCGACGCCGAACCGCGCAACGTCGCCGTGTTGCGACTGATGACGCTCGCGTTCTGGCAGGCCGGCAACCTCGACGCGGCGGCGCGCTCGGTTCGCGACTGGGCCCGCGTCGATGGCGCGCGGCCCGCGCCGCACCGCTTCGCCGCGCGGATCTACGAGGACATCGGCGCGGTCGACCTCGCTGCGGAAGCCGCGCAGCGGGTGACCGAGCGCGATCCCGGCGACGCGGGGGCGTGGGAGCGATTGGGAAGGTTGCAGCTACGGATGGGCGATCGCGAGGGTGCGCTGCGCGCGCTCGAGCGCGCGCGGCTGACGACCCCCTCGGTTGAGGGGCTGCTCGATCTGGCGCTCGCGCGCCAGCTCGCCGGCGATCCCGGTGGCGAGCGCTCGGCGTGCCAGGAGGCCACCCAGCTCGACCCCGAGTCAAGCCAAGCTTGGTCGCGCTACGCGCACGCATTGGCGCGCAGCGACCGCGTCAGTGAGTGCATCGCGGCCTGCGAGCGCGCGCTTGAGCTGGAAGAGGATCCCGAGGTGCGCGAGCTGCTGGAGCGCGCGCTCGAGCTCGATCCCCGGGTGCTGCCCGCCGCCTAGCGTCGACGCCGGCCGGGCACTCTGCGGACGCCAATGCCCGGCAAGCACCTCCCGGCCGCCGGGCTCCGCTTTCAGAGGATGTTCACCGCGCGTGAGACGATCAAGCCGATCGTCACCAGGGAGGCCAGCGACTGGATGCCCATCACGCTCTTGGCCATCGGCGTGAGCGGCATCGTGTCGGTCGGAGAGAACGCGGTGGCGTTGGTCAACGACACGTACACGTAGTCGATGAATTTCGGCCGCCACTGCAGCGGCTCGATGCGATCGTCGGCCATCTGGGGGAAGAGAAAGTCCGGTGCGCCGTCGTGGCCGGCGGCCCGGCGACCCGGTCCGCCGCGGTCGAGCTCCCAGTACCAGAGCGCAAAGATCAGGAAGTTCGTGAGCCAGATGAGAACCCCGGAGGTGATCAGCTCACGGCCTTTCTCGACGTTGTGGTGCAACAGGAAGTGGGTCAGCGCGATCAGCGAGTAGATGTTGGCCAAGCTCACGATCGCGGTGATCGAGAGCGCGGCGCGCCGGCGCACCGTGTGCTCGTGCTCGAGTTGGCGCGGTGTGGCGAGCGAGAGGCCCACGAGCAGGAGGCCCTCCAAGCCCGGCAGCAGCCAGCGCGGACCCGCGCTGAGCCGTGCCGGGAGCAGCAGCTGCAGCGCAATCGCCGCTAGTACCGTGGCCTGCGCTGGCCAGAACGCCTCCGGCGCGGCGGCCGGCGGATAGGGGCGCCCGGTCTGCCGGGCCGACGTTTCCTGCGCCACGCATGTGAGGGTACGGCGCGGATCGGCTGACATGGTGTCGCGGCGCGCTAGCCTGAAGGTGGTCAATCTAGCTGCAACTAGAAGGAAGTTCGTCATGGGTATCGAGAACCCCGTACACCTGATGTTCCTCGCGGCAGTGGCGTTGATCGTGCTCGGCCCCAAGCGCCTGCCTGAGCTGGCGCGAGCCGCCGGCAAGGGGATGCGCGAATTCCGCGAGTCCCTAGCCGGGGAAGGAGCCGCGGAGGAGCCGGCTGGTGCGGTGGTCGTTCAGCCCGCGACGGTTCCGGTAGCGCAGCAGGCTCCCTCATCACAGCAGGCTTCGCCGCCACAGCAGGCTTTGCCACCGCAGCAAGCTCCGCCAACACAGCAAGCTTCCTCATCACAGCGGCAACTACCCCAGGCGCAGCCCATCTCCGGGGCGCCCGAGGGGCAGGCGCCGGCCGTCCCGTCACCGGACTCGCCTGACTGAGCGACCACCACGGATGCGATCCGGTGCGGGCGATACGGTCCCGGAATGCGCCTGATCGTGGCCCGCTGCGAGGTCTCCTACATTGGCCGTCTGACGACGGTGCTGCCAGAGGCGGTGCGGCTACTGATGCTCAAGGCCGACGGCACCTTCATGGTGTGGGCCGACGGCGGGGGGCCGAACGTTAAGCCGCTGAACTGGATGACGCCGCCCACGGTGCTCCAGGAGCAGCTGGGGGCGGATGGCGAGCTGATCGGCCTGATTGTGCGCAAGCAGCGCCAGGAGGATCGCGTGGAGATCGCGGTGCACGAGCTCATCGCGGACATCGAGCACGAGCTCGACACGCTCGTCTCGCTGGAGAAGGAGGGCTTGGAGCGCGAGCTGCAGGAGCTGCTCGCCGATTCGCCGGGCTGGTGCGGCGAGGGCTTCCGGTTGGTGCGGCGCGAGTGGCCGACGGACATCGGTCCGGTGGATCTCATGTGTAGGGACCACGAGGACGAGTGGATCGCGGTTGAGATCAAGCGCATCGCGACGATCGATGCGGTCGAGCAGCTCACGCGCTATCTGGAACGCATCCGCCTCGACCCCGCGCTCGGCGCCTGCCGCGGGGTGCTCGCGGCGCAGCGGATCAAGCCGCAGGCGCGCGTACTCGCGCAGGCGCGCGGGATCGAGTGCGTCGAGGTCGACCTCGAGGTTCTGCGCGGCGAACGCGAGCCCGAGCTGCGGCTGTTCGCGGCGTAGCCGGCGTGCGCGGTGCGCCTAAGATGCCCGCATGACAGAAGACACCTCCGCTTCGACGACAGCTCCCGCGACCGACGAGGGCACTCCCGCACCGGTGCTCCGCGAGCGCCGCGGCAACGTCCTGCTGATTACGCTCAACCGTCCCCAGGTGCGCAACGCGGTCGACGGCGCGCTCGCGGCGGGCGTAGCCGGCGCCCTGGATGAGCTCGACGCTGACGAGGAGCTCGCGGTCGGGATCCTTACCGGCGCGGGCGGCTTCTTCTGCGCGGGCATGGACCTCGGCGCGTTCGTGCGCGGCGAATCGCCGTGGTTCGGAGACCGCGGCTTCGCGGGCATCGCGCAGCGCGCCGCGCGCAAGCCGCTAATCGCCGCGATCGAGGGCTTCGCGGTCGCGGGTGGCATGGAGATCGCGTTGGCCTGCGACTTGATCGTCGCGGCACGCGGCGCGAAGCTCGGCATTCCCGAGTCCAAGCGCTCGCTGGTCGCCGCCGGCGGTGCGCTGCTGCGACTACCGCGGCGGATGCCCTACCACGTGGTGATGGAGCTCGCGCTCACCGGCGAGCTGCTGCTCGCCGAGCGCTTCCACGAGTTCGGTGTCGTCAATCGCCTCGCCGAGCCCGGTGAGGCGGTGACGGTGGCGCTCGAGCTCGCGGCGGCGGTCGCCAAGAACGGGCCGCTCGCGCTCGCTGCGTCCAAGCGGATCCTGCAGGAGCAGTTCGACTGGCCGACCGCCGAGATGTGGGAGCGCCAGGGCGCGATTTCCGGGCCCGTGTTCGCCTCTGAGGACGCCAAGGAGGGTGCGAGCGCGTTCAAGGAGAAGCGCGAGCCGGTCTGGCGCGCGCGCTAGCCGCTCTCGCGGCGGAGCTAGTCGCCCTGGGTGCAGCCGCTCAGAGCTCGGGCAGCTGCTCGATCTCGGGCGAGCGCAGGGCGATGCCGAGGCCGCGCAGCGAGACGCGCCCCGACTGCGGGTAGAAACACATGTCGCTCGGCTCGCGCGTGCCGTAGGCGAGGTAGGTGATCCCCTGCTCGCCGGGGCGCAGCGCGTGTGCGACACCGGTGCCCGCGGGGCGCGAGACGACGTCGCCCGCGCGCAGCGGATGCTCGTCGGGCGCCTGTGCGCCGCGTCCCCATAGCTCCAGTACGCCACCGCCCGCCAGCACGACGAACAGCTCCTCCTCAACGGCGTGGCAGTGCGCCGGGGCGCCCTGTCCGCCGGAAGGCAGCACGACGTGGTTCAGCCCCGTCGCCGAGGCGCCCGCGGCCTGGCCCACGCGTCGCGCGCGGCCGCCCAGGACTGCCGGTACCTCTGCGAGTGCGACCACATGGCGCGGGCGCTCGGGCTCGGGTGGCGGACACTGCGGAGGGCCGGCGGCGGCCTCGCGCGCGAAGGGCGAGTCGCCGCCGGCGAGCTCGACCCAGCGCGGGAAGGACCACGCCACGCCGGCGCGCGGCAGCGCGCTCAGCGCCGGGTCGCGGCGCTGGCCGAAGACCAGCACATCGAGGCCCGCCTCGTCGGCGCGCAGCGTGTGCGCGCCGCGGCGCGGCTTGTGCACGATGCAGTCCGCGCCGCGCACCTCATATGTCTTGCCCTCCTGCCACAGCAGGCCCTCGCCGTCGAGCACGAAGAAGATCTCCTCGTCGGCGCCGTGCTCGTGGGCCGGCGTCGAGAAGTGGCCCGCCGCGATCTCGATACGGCGCAGCCCGACCGTGCGCGTGCCCGCCTCGCGTCCCAGATCGCGCCACACGCCCCGCAGGTGGCCGTTGACGACCTCGCGGGAGGAACTCTCGTGCAGGTTCGCGAGCTGCATCTCGCGCGACGCTATCAGTCCAGTGCGCGCGCTCGTCAACCGCCGGTCTGGCTCAGCCGCTACGCATGCGCCGCTTGCGGCGACGCTGACGCCAGATGTTCATGAAACGTCGCCAGAGCATCGCTCAGCGCTCTCCGGGAGTCTTGCGAGGATACTGCGAGGTATCCCGGGTCAGGTCGAGTGCGGTACGCACGATGCGGTTCTGTTCGGCGATGTGCGCCGCGGGGTAGCCCTCGCCGGGACTCGCGCGCTCCGGTCGCCCGATGTAGCCGAAGTGGATCTCGTCGGGCAGGATCTGCATGAGGCGCGGGAACATGTGCGCACGGGCGCCCATGTTGCGAGGCTCTTCCTGAGCCCAGACGACCTCGCGCAGGTTGGGGTAGCGGGCGATTAGCTCGCGGATCGACTGCTCGGGGAAGGGGTAGAGCAACTCGACTCGTCCGACCGCGACTCCCTGGTTGTCCTTGCGGTCGGGATGGCCGACGAGGTCGTAATAGATCTTGCCGGTGCACATCACCAGACGCGTGACCAGCTCGTCGCGCACTCCCGGCTCGGGGAGCACGGGGTGGAAGCGGCTGTCCTCAGCGAGATCCGCGATCTCGCTGCTCGCCTGCGGCAGGCGCAACAGCGACTTCGGGGTCATGATCACGAGTGGACGCTGCTTGGCGATCAGCGCCTGGCGGCGCAGCAGATGAAAGTACTGCGCGGGCGTCGTCAGGTTCGCCACGCGGATGTTGCCCTCGGCGGCTTGCGCGAGGAAGCGCTCCAGTCGCGCCGAGGAGTGCTCGGGGCCCGAGCCCTCATAGCCGTGGGGCAACAGGAGGGTCAGGCGCGAAGTCTGACCCCACTTGGCCAGGCCGGAGACGATGAACTGGTCGACGATCACCTGCGCCGAGTTGACGAAGTCGCCGAACTGTGCCTCCCACAGCACCAACGTCTCGGGTGCCTCCTGGCTGTAGCCGTACTCGAAGCCCATGCAGGCCAGCTCCGACAGCGGGCTGTTGTGCAGCTCAAAGGGCGCCAGCGCCTCCGGCAGGCTCTGGATTGGGCAGACCGTCTGACCGGTCTTCGCATCGTGGAGGACCATGTGGCGCTGGCTGAACGTGCCGCGCTCGGTGTCCTGGCCGGTGAGGCGAATCGGGGTGCCCTCGGTCAGTAGCGAGGCGAACGCGAGCGCCTCGCCGTGGGCCCAATCCAAGCGCGCGGACTCCTCTGCGCCGTCCTGCTCCTCCAGGGCCGCGCGTCGGCGCTCGAGCTGTTTGACGAGCTTCGGGTGCACGGTGAAGCCTTCCGGTGTCCGCAGCAGCTCACGACCGAGCTCGCGCAAACGCTCCGCCGGCACCGCGGTCTGGACTTCGGGGCTCGGCGAGCGATCGAGCTGGTATTCGCCGGTGCCGCCGTCGCCGTGCTCGGCGGCCGCCGCGATCCTGCTCTTCAGGCGCTGGTGCAGCGTGGTCAGGTTGTCCCACACGCCCTGCGCGAGCTGGTCGACCTGCTCCTTGGAGACCACGCCGTCGGCGATCAGGCGCTCCGCCCATAGTTCCGAGACGCGCTTGTGGCCCTTGATCTTGGCGTACATCTCCGGCTGCGTATACGCGGGCTCGTCGGACTCGTTGTGGCCGAAGCGGCGGTAGCCGATCAGGTCGATCAGCACGTCGTGGCCGAATTCCTTGCGGAACGCGAATGCGAGGCGCACCGCGCTCATGCACGCCGGTACGTCATCGGCGTTGACATGGATGATCGGCACGTCGAAGCCCTTCGCCAGGTCCGAGGCCCAGCGCGTCGAGCGCGCATCGTCTGGATCGGTCGTAAAGCCGACCTGGTTGTTGGTGATCAGGTGCACCGTGCCGCCGACCTTGTAGCCGTCGAGGGCCTGCAGGTTGAAGGTCTCGGCCACGACCCCCTGGGCGGGGAAGGCGGCGTCGCCGTGAATCGCGATCGGCACCGCCGCGTCGGTGTCTTGATGAGCGTGCGGTCCCTGGCGGGTGGTCTGCGCGGCACGCGTCGCGCCCTCGACGACCGCGGAGACGTACTCCAGATGGCTCGGGTTGGACTCGAGGTTGACCTGGATCGTCTCCCCATTGGGCAGCTCGTAGGAGCCATGGGTACCGTGGTGGTACTTGACGTCGCCGGTTCCGCCCTGCGGGATCGTGGTGACGGCCTCCAGCGTCGAGGCGCCCTCGAACTCGGCGAAGATCGTGTCGTAGGGGCGGCCGAGGTTGTGCGCCAGCACATTCAGGCGCCCGCGATGCGCCATCCCGATCACGACCTCCTTGCCACCGTGGGCCGCGGCGAGCTGGATCAGCTCATCGAGCATCGGCACCGTCACGTCGAGGCCCTCGATCGAGAACTGGTGCTGGCCGAGGTAGGCCTTGTGCATGAAACGCTCCAGGGCATCGACCTCGACGAGGCGCTTGAGCAGCGTCTGCTGCTCGTCGTTGGTAAGCGGCAGACGGAAGGCGCCGGACTCGATCTTCTCACGCAGCCACACGCGCTGGCGGTGCGAGGAGATGTGCTCGATCTCGTAAGCGATCGTGCCGCAGTAGGTCTCACGCAGGTGCGGAAGCGCATCAGCGAGCGTCGCTCCTGGGACATACATGCGCAGGATCTTGGCGGGGATCTGCGCCATCAGCTCGGGGGTCAGGCCCAGCGGCTCGGGATCCAGCGCGGGGTCGCCCTCGGGTTCCACGCCGAGCGGATCCAAGCGCGCGGCCAGATGACCGTGTGTGCGGAACGCCTTGAGTAGCGCCGTCGCCGCTTGGACGGCTTGCAGCAGCTCTTCGTCGGGAGCGCTGCGATGCGCTGCGGTATCGGTGCTGACGCTGGCCGCGGCGGCTGCGGCAGCCGCCGGTGCGGGGGGTGCGGGTGCCGGCCCGAGCTCGATCCCCAGCGAGGCGAACACGCCGTCGTAGAAGCCCCGCTCGCCCTGTAGGTATTCCTCGACGCGTCCGAGGAAGCGGCCCGACTCGGCGCCCTGGATGACGCGGTGGTCGTACGTCGAAGTCATCGTCATGACCTTCTCCGCGCCGATCATCGCGCCGATGTTGCCGAGGCCCACGGGGTAGCCGATCGAGCCGGTCGCGACAATCGTCCCCTGGCCGTTCATCAGCCGTGGAACCGAGGCGATCGTGCCGAGGCCGCCGGGGTTGGTGAGCGTGATGTTGGCCCCCGACAGGTCGTCGGCGGTGAGCGTGTTCGTGCGCGCCTTCTCCACCAGCGCGTCGTACGCGGCGAGGAAGCGCTCGAAGGGCAGGTTGGCCGCACCCCGGATCACGGGCACCATCAGCGTGCGGGTGCCGTCCTTCTTCTCGACGTCGACCGCCAGGCCGAGATTCACCTGTCCGTCGCGCATCCGGTGGGGACGCCCGTCGATCTCGGCGAAGTGCTCGGCCATTACCGGCATGTCGGCCGCCGCGCGCGCAATCGCGTAGGCGATCAGGTGTGTGAAGGAAACCTTGCGAGAACCAGCCTTCAGCTCGCGCCGGCGCGCGTCTAGGGCGGTGACCGTGAGCGTGCGAAAGCTCGTCGCGGTGGGGATCGAGCGCGACTGATCCATGTAGCGGGCGAGCGCGGCCGCGCTGCCCTTCATGAGCTCCGCGCCGGTCGCGTCCTTGCCGTCGCTCGGCGGCGAAGCGCTTGCGGGCACCGCGGCGCCGTTGCCGCCGCCGGCGGCGCCGAGCACATCGGCCTTGACGATGCGTCCCGCCGGTCCGCTGCCGGATACCTTCGCGAGGTCCACGCCCTCCGCCGCCGCGGCGCGGGCAGCGACCGGCGAGACGCGCACGCCCTCCGGGAGGGCTCCGCTAGTGGCGTCAGCGGCGCCGTCAGCCGCCGGTGCGGCGGCCGGCGAGGAGCCGTTCGCGTCCTCCTCGTCCTGCAGAGCGATCCGGGCGATTACCTGCCCCACAGTGACGGTGTCGCCCTCTTGCACAAGCAGCTCGCTGACGACGCCGCTCGCGGGTGCCGGCAGCTCCACGTCGACCTTGTCGGTCGAGATCTCCACGATCGTGTCGTCGCGCTTGATGAAGTCGCCCGCTTTGACGTGCCATTCGAGGATCGTGCCCTCGGTGACCGACTCGCCCGCGGCGGGGGTGACGACGTCGATTGTCTGCCCAGTCGCCGTGCTTGCCACCATCTGGACTCACTCTAGCGCGGCGGGTGGGCGGATCGAGTCCCGCTCGGGTGGTTTCACCTGGCCTTCACAGGGCTTAACGGTCCGCTCGCGCCGGTGCTGCTCGCGAACGAACTCGTAGCTGCCGAAGAACGGCCCGATCCCGCCGAGCACGGCGACCGCGGCCGCCAGTCGCAGGGGGACGATCCGCAGGCGGACGCAGACGATGCACGCGAGCGACATCGCGATCCAGAGCAGGCCGTGCGTGAGTCCGAGCACGAACGTCTCCGGCTGGGGCTTGCCGATGACGAAGGCGCAGAGGAGGAGCGCCGTGTAGATGCAGGAGTGGGTGAAGGAGACCCACTTCAGAGGCGTGAAGACATTCTCATGCCGCGCGGCGGGCGTCCGCTGGGTCACTCCGACAGCCAGTGCGCCATGCGGCGCAGTCCGTCCCCGGCCTCGGGCGGCCACGCCTCGATCGCGGCGGGCCACCAGTCGAAGGCGTCGTGCTCGTGATCCGGGGTGACTTCGGCGCCGTCCGGTAGCCACGCCTGACCCACAAACATGATGAGCTGCTGGGGCAGGCGTACGAGGGCCTCCGCCTGGATTCGCTCGGGCGCGACCGACCACTCCTCCTGTAGCTCGCGCACGAGGGTCTGAGCGGGGTTCTCGCCCAGATCGACGGCGCCGCCGGCGCCCAGTGCCCAGCGCCCAGCCCACGAGGCCAGCCACGGTGCGCGCCTGCCGGCCAGCCAGCGGCCGTCGGCGGCGCGCGTGACGCACAACGCGGCGACGCTGCCGCAAGCGTCACCGGCTACCAGGCGTAGTGCCCAGCGCAGCGGCTGCAGCTCGATCGAGATGCCCCCCTCGTCCGCGCGGTAGTCGACGAGTCGCGCAGCGACTCCGTCGTGGCTGGGGGAGCCGCGCTCGCGCAGCGACGCGATCGCGGCGTCGGCGGCCGCGGCCTGCGCGGGCGCGGGCTCGAATTGCTGCTCGCTCCAGTGTGCCGCGACGCTCGCCAACGGCCACGGGCCGCGCGCGAGGATCTCGGCATGCTCGGCGGACTGCTCGGCCGTGGGTGGCTGCTGGTCGGTGGTGGGCTCGGGCGTAGCGGGCATCTGTATCGAGAAGGCTAGTGGTGGCGCCCAGGGTGCGGCGTAACGTGGGGGCCTCACCCGTGGTTTGGCCACCCGCCAATAGACTCGCCCTCGTGGAGAAGCGCCGACGTAAGCACTGGGGCTGGGGCTACGAGGACGAGCAGCCGGCTCCAGCCGCGGTACGTACCACCGCGGCCTGGCTGGCCGAGCATCTGCAATTGGGCGCGGTGGAAGTCGAGGATCCGGTGGTGCTCGAGGCGGTGCATCTGCCCCCCGTGCGCGTCGCGCCACCGGCCGAGCTTGCCGAGATCTGCGCCGACGACGTGCACGCGCGCTCCTCGCACGCGTGCGGGAAGTCCTATGTCGATGTGGTGCGCGGTTTTCGCGGGCACTTCGCGCACCCGCCGGACTTTGTCCTCACGCCGCGCACAGAGTCCGAGATCGAGCGCGTGCTGGAGTGGTGCGCGGCCGAGCGCGTCGCGGCAATCCCCTATGGGGGCGGAACCAGCGTCGTCGGCGGAGTGCAGCCCGACGTCGGCTCGGCTTACAACGGTGCGGTCAGCATCGATCTGCGCGCACTGGACCGAGTACTCGAGGTCGATCCGCTCTCGCGCGCGGCCCGCATCCAGGCAGGGGCAACGGGCCCCGGCCTGGAGCAGCAGCTCCGCGAGCACGGCCTGACGCTGCGCCACTTCCCGCAGTCATTCGAGCTCTCGACGCTGGGCGGCTGGATCGCGACGCGCGCGGCGGGGCACTTCGCGACCGTCTGGACTCATATCGAGGACTTCGTCGAGTCGCTGCGCGCGCTCACGCCGGCCGGTGTGTGGGAGTCGCGCCGCCTGCCGGGCTCGGGCGCCGGCGTGAGTCCCGACCGCATGCTCGCCGGTTCGGAGGGCACGCTGGGCGTGATCGCGGAGGCGTGGATGCGTGTGCAGCCGCGTCCTGCGCACCGGCGTGCGGCGGGTGTGCGCTTCGCGAGCTTCGCGCGGGGAGCCGAGTGCGTGCGCGCGCTCGCGCAGTCGGGTCTGAATCCCGCCAACTGTCGCCTGATCGATCCGCAGGAGGCGCAGCTGACGCTTGCGGGCGACGGCTCGCGCGCGTTGCTCGTACTCGGCTTCGAGTCCAGCGACCATCCCGTCGACGGCGCGCTGGGGCGAGCGCTGGAGCTGTGCCGCGCGCACGGCGGCGAGGTGGGCGACGGAGCCGGAGGCGGGGCCGAAGAGGGAGCCGGACCCGGGAACGATGCCGTGGGCTCGTGGCGCGAGGCCTTTCTGCGCATTCCCTACCTGCGCGATGTCTTCGTCGCGATGGGTGTGATCAGCGAGACCTTCGAGACCGCGGTTACGTGGGAGCGTTTTCCGGCCCTGCACGAGCGCGTGTGCGACGCCGCCGAGCAGACGCTGCGTGAGGTCGGTGCGACGGGCGGACGGGTGATGTGCCGCTTCACGCACGTCTACCCCGATGGGCCCGCCCCCTACTTCACCGTGATCGCGCGCGGGTGCCGCGGCGCGGAGGTCGAGCAGTGGATGGCGGTCAAGCAGGCCGTCTCCGAGGCGCTCTTGCAAGCGGGAGGCACGATCACCCATCACCACGCGGTCGGGCGCGATCACCGGCCCTGGTATGACCGCCAGCGCCCGGAGCCATTCGCGCAGGCGCTACGCGGGGCGAAGGCGGCGGTTGATCCGCAGGGGATCATGAACCCCGGGGTGCTCATCGATCCGCTACCAGTCGGTCGGAGCACGCCGCGATGACGATTGCGGTGCTCGGACCGGGCGGGGTGGGGGGCCTCCTCGCCGGAGCGCTCGAGCGCGCAGGAGAGCCGCTCCTCGTACTTGCGCGCGAGTCGACCGCGCAGCTGATCGGCGAGCGCGGCCTGCAGGTGAGCTCGGTCCGGCTCGGGGATTTCATCGCGCATCCGCGGGTGCTGGGGGAGCTCGCCGAGCCGGTGGATGCGTTGATCGTGGCGACCAAGGCCACGGGTCTCGGGCCGGCGCTCCAGCGCGTCGCTGCGACGCCGAAGCTCGTGCTGCCGCTGCTCAATGGTCTTGACCACGTCGCGGTCCTGCGCGAGCGCTTCGGCGCGGAGGCGGTGGTTGCGGGCACGATTCGCGTGGAGGCCGATCGACCGGCGCCGGGCGTGGTGGTGCACACGAGCCCCTTTCTGCGGATCGACATGGCCTCGCGCTTTGCCGCCGTGCGCCCCCGCATGGAGGCGCTGGCGGCGCAGCTGGAGGCGGCGGGGATCCCGGTGCGGGTCGGGGAGTCCGAGCCGCAGGTGCTGTGGTCGAAGCTAGTGCGCCTGAACGCGCTGGCTTGCACGACCAGCGCATTCGATGCGCTGCTCGGAGAGATCCGCGACACGCCGCAGCTGCGCGCGGCGCTCCTCGGCGCGATCGAGGAGGGCTGCGCGGTCGCTCATGCCGAGGGCGCCCAGATCGACGCGAGCGACCCGCTCGGCGAACTGAACGACGCGCACGCGACGCTCGGGAGCTCGATGCAGCGCGACATCGCCGCCGGCCGCCCGCCGGAGCTGGATGCGATTCCAGGCGCGGTGCTGCGCGCGGCGGCGCGTCACCAGCTGAGGTGCCCCACGATCGAGCGGCTGGTCGCGACGATCGTCGAACGAGCCGGCGTGCCTGCGCCGGTCGTCGCGACCTGACGATCGCGACCTGACGATCGCGACCTGACGATCGCGACCTGTGCTCGCGGGGGCGCTACTCGCCAAACGGCCGGAAGCGCGGCGCCTCGGGCGCGGCGGCGGGCACCGCGTGAGTGGCGATCGCCTCGATGACCTCCTGCTCGGACTCCTCGCGCTCCTCATCGTGCTGGCCATCGCAGAGGACGCGGAAGTTGCCCGTGACGCCGCTGTCGGCGTGAATCGTGATGCCAGGCAGGATCTCCTCGCCCTCCTCGAAGCCGAGGCGCTCGAAGTCGAAGTGCGCGAGGCCGATGCCGTGCGCGGTGTGCGTAGGGTTCTCGCGATCGTGCGCCGCGACCGCCTGCGCGAAGCGCTCGAGGTTCTTGGCGATCTTGCCGGTGTCCGCCATGGCTCTCGAGCGCAGAGTAGCGCGTCGCTTGCGACCGCCGCCACGCGTACGATGCGGGCACGACGACGACCGCCGATTTGAAGGGGGAACACGATGGACATCTTCGCTGCACTCGACGAGGCGCGCGAGCGCACCAATGTGCTTGAGCACCCGTTCTACCAGCACTGGAGCGCGGGGGAGCTGGGGGCCACAGAGTTAGCGCTGTACGCGGGCGAGTACCGCCACGCGGTGCTCGCCCTGGCGGACGCCTCGCGGTTGGCGGCGGCGCACGCGACTCCCGATCGCCGGCCCGAGCTCGAGCGCCACGCGGCGGAGGAGGAGGCGCACGTGCAGCTGTGGGAGGACTTCGCTGTGGCCGTTGGCGCCGACGCGCCGGGCGCACGCGCGCCATTGCCGCAGACGCGCGCGTGTGCGCAGTCGTGGACCGCGAGTGAGGATTTGCTGGAGAGCCTCGCGGTGCTCTACACCGTCGAGGCCAGTCAGCCGGCGATCTCGACCACAAAGCTCGATGGGCTGGCGACGCACTACGGTCTCGCCGCGGACTCGGAGGGCGCGGGCTACTTCAGGCTGCACGCGAAGCTCGACGTCGAGCACGCGCGCCAAGCGCGAGCGGCGATCGCAGAGCTGATGCCGACGGATGCCGAGGAGGCGCGGGTCGTGGGCGAGCGGATGCTCGCGCGGGCGCAGGCCGCGCTGGAGGGCAACTGGCGGCTGCTGGACGGGGTGGAGGAGCAGCGGGTCGCGGTCGCCGCGAGCACTAGCGGGGAAACTTGACCGAGAAGCGCGCCACGATCGTTGTCCCGTCCGCGCGCGGCGTCGGGAGGCCGTCGGGGTATGCATATTGCTCCGGCCGCGCGACTATGCCGTGTACGCACCCCGGCGCGACACCTGCGCATGGTTTTTTGCGCGATTCGCTTTCGCACGGATAGGCGCTTTCGCATGGTGGCGCATGAGGGACCGCATATATCGCGCCTTCATAAGAGCCGCTCGGGCACCAATGCCCCGCTGAGGATTTCGCGGGGGTAAGGGCGAGCGCTACCTGTCCGTCCGTCTGCGGGTAGCCGTAGTCGGTGCGTTGCATGTTGCTCGACGTCGAACACGGCGGCGGCGAGGTCCGCGTGTACTGCTTGTACGGCTTTAGCACGATCACGCCGTAGTAGTAGCCGCCTTCGGGCAGTCGCGCCGCCTGGAAATCGACGTGTACGTTCTGGCGGATAGCGAGCTCACGTTGCACGTGCACCGATACCGGTGCTGCCAGCGCCATCGCCGATAGTACGAAGCTCAGCGCGCCTGCGGCAGCCGCCACGAGGAGCCTCCGTGTGAGAGGCGACATCGCGTGAGCATACCTCTTCGCGCGCTCCCGATTCGAACTCTCAGACTGTCATCTCCAAAATCTCGATCCGGTACCCATCGGGGTCTCTGACGAAGCACAGTCGCGAGCCGCCCTCGCGCACCGAGTAGGGCGGCTTCTCAGGCTCGATGTCCTGCTCGGCGAGCTGCGCGAGCAGACCGTCGAGGTCGGGGGTACTGATCGCGATGTGTCCGTAGCCGGTGCCGAGCTCGTAGGAGTCCACGCCGAAGTTGTAGGTCAGCTCCAGGCGTGGCATATCGCCGTCGCCGGGTTGGTTCATGAAGACGTTGACGGCCTCGTCTTTGATCGGGATGCGGCCGACCTCCCGGAAGCCGAGAGCGCTGTAGAAGGCGACCGAGCGATCGATGTCGGTGATGCGATAGCAGGTGTGGAGGAGGGTCATGCGAGCATTCTAGGCCCGCGCGATTGAAGCGGACAAGCGCGGGTAGGTAGTCGGCGTGCTCGTGCTCGCAACAAGGAATGGATCGCTGTTCTGGGGCTTCATATTCCTGGCGGTCGGCGTTCTGCACCTCACCTTCCGCCGCTTCTACGCCAGGCGCGCGCAGGCGATCCACGACGCTCGCCAGGACACCGCTCCGGGCTTCACCAAACAGATCTATCGCCGACACAGCTCGGGCTTCTCTCGTCGTGGAATGGATTCTGGGCGTCGTATTCATCGTGATCGGTCTCGTCCTCGTGATCGCACACGCTTAGCTCGCTAGGCGCCACTACCCCAGGAGCCCCCTTCGTGCAAGGATGGCCCGCATGATCATCGAGCGATCGCTGCATCCGCAGTTCCTATCGAACACCTACTTGGTGGCCGACGGCCTCGGCGGCCCGGCATTCTTCGTCGACGCCGGCGGGCCCGTGGAGCCGCTGATTGCCGCCGCGCAACGGCTGGAGCTGACGCCCACCCACGTGCTCCTGACCCATCACCACTTCGATCACGTGAGCGAGACGAGCGCGCTGCGCAAGCGCTGGCCGAAGTTGGAGGTGCTGATCCATCCTCGCGAGCTCGAGCTGGCGGGAGAGGACGCCAAGTGGGGCACGATCGAGGCCGGCGAGACGCTGCGCTTCGGCACGCTCGAGGTGCGTCCACTGCTGACTCCGGGTCATACCGCGGGGATGCTCTCGTTCCTCGTCGGGGATCTGCAGGCCCGCCCACCGGGGCAGACACGCGCAGGCTCGAGCATCGCGCCGGGCGGGTTCACCGGCCGCGAAGGTGTGGTCTTCACCGGCGACACTCTCTTCCGCGGCTCGGTCGGCGGGGTGCGGGCACCGGGCCACACGACGTACACCGACCTCAAGGACGCGATCATGGGGACGCTGATGGAGCTGCCCGCGGACACCGTGATCGAGCCGGGGCACGCCGAGCCCACGACCGTGGCCGAGGAGTGGAATGGCAACCCCTTCATCCGCATCTGGCGAGGACTCACCGCCGAGGGAACCGAGCAGTGCAAGGCGCTGGGGGAGCCCGCGACGCTGATTCTGCTGTGTGGGGACTACGACGGCGGCCACAAGGCCTGGGTGCGCTGGCCGGATGGCTCCGACGACATCGTGCCCGGCTCGCAGATCGAGCACCTGCCGTGAGCGCGCGCGGCAGCGTTTAAGCTCGATACGTGGCGCGCGAGAAGATCCCGACCTCGAGAGTCCGCCGGACGGCGACGGTCGGACGCTTGGCGGCCGGGGAGGCAGTGAAGCAGTTCGGTACGCGCGCGGCGAACGTGACCCGCAGCGAGGAGGCCGGGCAGGAGGCGCTGGCACGCCGTCAGGTCGAGACGGCGAAGCAGATCGTGAGCGTCCTCGGGACGATGAAGGGCGCCGCCATGAAGCTCGGGCAGGTGATGTCCTTCATGGACGTCGGGCTCGTGCCGGAGGAGTACCGCGAGGAGTTCCAGCAGGAGCTCGCCAAGCTGCGCGACGCCGCTCCCACGGTGTCCTTCAAGCAGATGCGCAAGGTGATCGAAGAGGATCTCGAAGAGCCGGTCGGAGAGCTATTTCAGAGCTTCGACGAGGAGCCGATCGCGGCCGCCTCGATCGGGCAGGTCTACCGTGCGACGCTGCGCGAGGACGGCCGCGAGGTGGCAGTCAAGGTCCAGTACCCCGGCGTCGCGGCGGCGGTACGCGCGGACATGCAGAACCTGGACATGATCATGCGCCTGTTCAAGCGGATGACGCCGCAGCTGGACGTCAAGGCGATCGCGGGCGAGATCCGCGATCGCATCGGGGAGGAGCTCGACTACGAGCTCGAGGCGCAGAACCAGCGCTCGCTCGCGCGGATCTTCGAGGGCCACCCGTTCATCCTCGTGCCCGAGGTCGTCAGCTCGCTCTCGCGCGAGCGCGTGATGGTCAGTGAGCTCGTGCGCGGAGTCGGTTTCGAGGAGCTCAAGGGCTACCCGCAGGAGCAGCGCGACCGCATCGGCGAGATCGTCTTCCGCTTCTTCCTGGGCTGTCTCTACCGCCATCGCCAGTTCTCCGGTGATCCGCATCCCGGTAACTTCATGCTGCTCGCCGACGGACGCGTCGCGTTTCTCGACTTCGGCCTGTTCAAGCGCATGGATAGGGAGCCGGTGGAGCTCGAACTGGCGGCACAGCGCGCCGTGACCGAGCAGGACGCGGCGGCGCTTCACACCCTGCTGGCCGAATTCGGCTTTCTCCCCGACCCCGAGCGGGTCGATCCCGACGAGCTGCTGGAGTTCTTGGGCGACGCGATCTGGTGGTACACCAAAGACGAAGTCGTCGCACTGAACCAGGAGATCGCGACGCAGGTGATGATCGAGAGCTCCGACCCGCGCTCGCGTCACTTCCGCTCGATGCGCCATCAGGACATGCCTGCCGAGCACCTCTTCGGACGGCGCATGGAGATGCTCACGCTGGCCGTGCTCGCGCAGTTGCGCGCGCGCAACAACTGGCACCGGATCGCGCGCGAGTGGATCTACGGCGACCCGCCCGTCACCGCGCTCGGCCGCGAAGAGGCCGAATTCTACGCGCGCGGCGGCGTCGGCGCCGCGTCTTAGAGAACCTGGATCTGCACGAGGCTCGTCGTCCCCGGTCTGCCGCTGGGCAGTCCCGCGGTGATCCCCACGCGCTGCCCCGGCTCGCACCAGCCGAGCTCGACCACGCGGCGCGCGGCGTCCGCGATCAGCGCCTCGGTGGTCTCGTGGCGCGGCATCGAGGCCGCGCGCACGCCCCACATCAGCCCGCAGCGCCGCACCGTCTCGCGGCCCGGCGAGAGCGCGTAGATCGGCACCGTCGGGCGGTGCGCCGAGACCAAGCGCGCCGAGCGGCCCGAGAGCGTCGGGATCACCAGCGCGTCGAGGCTCAGCTCGCGCACCGCGATGCACAGACTATGCGCCAGCGTGTAGGCCGGATCGGCTTCCGTACGACGCACACGCGAGGCGTTCCAGTCCTCGTATGGCGCAATCGACTCCGCCTGCACCGCCACCGCGGCCATCATTTCGATCGCTCCCACCGGGTACGCGCCGATGGCGGTCTCCTGCGAGAGCATCACCGCATCGGTCCCATCGAGGATCGCGTTCGCCACATCCGCGACCTCCGCGCGGGTCGGACGCGAGGAGGTCACCATCGAGTCCAGCATCTGCGTCGCCGTGATCGAGGGGCGCGCGAGCCGGCCCGCGAGTTTCAGGAGCTCCTTCTGCACGATCGGGACTCGCTCGATCGGCAGCTCGATGCCGAGATCCCCGCGCGCGACCATCACGCAGTCCGCGGCGCGCAGGATCTCCTCCGCGCGCTCCACCGCCTGGGGCTTCTCCATCTTCGCGATCAGCGGCAAGCGCGTGTGATCGCGCACCAATTCGATGTCCTCCGGGCGGCGCACGAAAGAGAGCGCGACCATGTCCACCCCGATCGACTCCCCGTGGCGTAGTAAAGCCAGATCCTCCTCCGGCACCGCCGGCAGCGAGTCGACCGGCCCGGGGATGTTCAGGCCCTGTCGTGAGGCCACCGTGCCACCGATCTCGACCTCCGCCTCGACCTCGTGCACGGCGGCACGCACGTCTCTGACCCGCAGTCGCACCGAGCCGTCGGCGAGATAGATCACGGCCTCCGGCTCCAACGCGTCGGCGAGTCCCAGCCACGAAATCGTCATCCGGCTCGCGTCGCCCGCACCGTCCTCGCCGCTGCAGTCGAACGTCACGCGGTCGCCCGGGCGCAGCTCGACGACGTCGTCGAGCAGCGGTCCGATACGCAGCTTCGGACCGGGGAGATCCTGCAGGATCGCCACCGGGCGCCCCGCGCGGCCCGCCGCATCGCGCACACGGCGGATCGTCTCCGCGTGCTCGTCGAGCGTACCGTGCGAGTAGTTCAGCCGCGCGACGTCCATGCCGGCCTCGACCATTCGGACCAAGGTCTCCGGCTCGCGCGAGGCGGGGCCGATGGTGGCGACGATCTTCGTGCGGCGCATCGTCACCGGACGGTAGCGGGCGGAAGGCTCACATGTCGCGGGCGCCGTTCCCTATGGGGCTCGCACGTCCGGGAAGTGCTCCGCGCAGTGCTCGCGCAGCACCCCGCGAATCCACGCGCGCTCCTCCGAGCCGGCGACACGGAAGCGCCCGAGCAGCTCGCGCTGGCGCTCGATCGGCGCGCCCGCGATCTCCCAGCGCACCGCGAGGTGCTCGAATAGAAACTCCACCGCGCGCTGCCACACGTCCTCCTGAGTGCTCGCCGCGCGCGCGCCCGCGAGCGTCTCCGCGTACTGTCGGCGCGTCGCCGGAGTCAGCGCGCCGCGCAGCGTCAGCACGTTGCCCTCCGCGTCGGTGTAGTCGCTGTTCGGGGCCTTCAGCCGCTCTGGTCGCTGCTTGGGTTTGCGTCGCGCCACGTAACGCAGCGTAGGGGGCTCTGGGTGCAGCGTGTCGAGCGGCGCAGGCTCCGCGGTACCGCCATGCGACCGTCGTCAGGTCGTGTCGGCCGCGCGCTCGAGCTGCACCCGCACGTCGCCCGTCACCGGCTTCGCGTGGCCCGGCCACGCCGCCGCCGGCTCGAGCGCGGCCAGCTTGCGCAGACTCGCGCGGGCCTGCTCGGTGTCGAAGTTGTACGTCGCCTCCGGCAGTCTCGTTGCGCTGTCGCGACCCCACATGTCGAGCGTGTAGAAAGCGTCGCTGACAAGCGCCAGGCGGTCGCGCTCGCGCCACAGCGCGATCTGGCCCGGCGCGTGCCCCGGGATATCCACGACGGCGAAGCCCGCGAGCTCGTCGCCCTCGCGTACCGTGTCCGCGATCTTCACCGGACCGCCGTCCCACACGAAACGATGGAGCATCCGATGGACCTGGCGCGCCGGCGCCGGCAGCCCCGCCAGGCCCTCCGGCCAGTAAGCAAAGCCACCGCTACCTTCGGCGTCATCGACCGCGTCCGGGTGGCACAGCACCGGCGCACCCAGCCCCGGCGCCGCGCCGCGATGGTCGGTGTGGCCGTGGCCGAGCACCACGCGGCGGATGCCGCCGAGCTTGGCCGCCGCGGAGGCGATCGTGCGCACCATCGTGCGCGCACCCGCGTCGTAGACCGTGACCCCGTCGCCATCCTCGATCAGATACACGTTGCAGCGCCCCGGCTGTCCCTGGACCACCCATACGCCCTCCGCGACCAGCTTCGCGTCCGCGATCGCGCGGCCCGTGATGCGGGTCTTGACGTTGAACGCCTGCATCATCCGCTGCTCCGCCGGGGAGCCCTGCGGCGGCAGCATCCCGATCTGCCGCGGAAAGCTCATCGTGTCCGTGAACGCGTCGTTGCCCTGCACCAGGCCATCGCGCACCGTCAGCAGATCGAAGCCTTCCAGCACGATCGGGTGACCCGTCGGCGCGACGCCGTTGAACGGATCCCCGGTGAAGGTTCCCGTCAGCCGCCACTGCACGCCGCAGCGCTCGCCCTCGGTCGTCGTGCTGAGTAGCTCGAAGCGCAGGTCCGGCATCGCCGCCAGCATGTCCCCGATGAACGCTCGCACGCCCTGCGGGGCCGTCACGTCGACCTGGCCGCGCACGTTCTCGCGGCCCCCCACAGCCCACAGGGCCACCGCGGCGTCGAGGTCGTGCGTGCTGATCGCCTCGAAGTACCGCCGCGCGATCGTCTCCGCTTCGCTCGACACGGGCGGCCGCGAACGCGCACTCGCCGCCTGCTGAATGTTGGCCGCCGCCTCCTGGACCTTCGACGCGGCTTTCGCGATGTTCTCCTCGTCCTCCGCGGCCATGCCGGGATGTTACCCCCGCGGCTCCACGATGCTTAGGAGGGTCCGTTTACTCGCGTTTTCCGATCCCAGTCACGCTGAGCCACTGTGCGAATGGGCGCAGGCCGTGGCGCTCGTAGAAGGCCATCGCCTTGTCGTTGTGCGACACCACGTGCAGTGATAGCTCCTCGACGCCGAGTCCGACCAGCTCGTCTTCCACTGCGCGCAGCAGCAGCGTCCCGATTCCCCGCCCGCGCTCCTGCGGATGCACCGAGAGTGTCTCCACTTCGCCCGCGCGCTCGCTCGAGGGCCACGTCGGCGAGCCCGCACGCAGGTGCACCATTGCGTAGCCCACCGCTGCGCCGTCGAGCTCGGCGACCAGCACGAACGCCTCGGGCTCACCCAGCCATCGCTCGTACTGCGCCCGCCGCCGCGCCCACGAGTCCTCGCGCGGGCGCGGCGCGCCCGCGGCGGGGGTCACGCTCGCGTGATGTTCACGCAGGGCATTCCACAGCGGCTCCACGAAGTCGATGTCGGCGGGGTCCAGACGGTGGATCGAGAGGTCGGGCGCAGCGGGCACCGCCGGATCAATAGCACCAGTTGCCGAGACGCGGTCGGGTTAGTCCTACACGACCGAGACGAGGTTGATTACTCCTCCGCGCCGGGCCACTCCTGCGCGAGCATCGCGTAGAGAACCTGATCGCGGTAGCTCTCCCCAAGCAGCTGCGCTTGGCGCAGCGTGCCCTCGAGCTCGAAGCCCAGTCGTTCGGGGATCGCGCGGCTGCGGAGGTTCTCCACGTCCGCGCGGATCTCGACGCGGTTGAGCTCCCACGTGCCGATCGCATGCTCGACCAGCGCCCGGACCGCATGCGTCATCGTGCCGCGTCCCTGCGCCTCCGCGGCGAGCCAGTAGCCGAGGCTCGTTGCGCGGTTCGGCCAGTCGACCCCGTGGAAGCCCGCCACGCCGACGATCGCGGTTCCCGACGTCAGCGCGGCCTGCAGGCCGTCGCCGCGCGCGCGCTGCTCGCGCGTGGAGCGGATGAAATTCACGGTGTCCGCGGGAGTCTGGCGTGCGGCCCACGGCATCCACCGCGCGAGGTGCGCGCGGTTGGCTTCGATCACCGCGTGCAGCTCGATCGCGTCGGTCTCCTCCAGCGCTCGCAGCCGCAGGCCACCGGGGAGCTCGAAGGAGGGGGGCGCCCTCATGGCTGCCAGGTCTCCCCCGCGAGGGCGCGCTCGAAGCCGATCCACAGCGCGTTCATCGCGGTGGCGACGATCTGCGCGCGCGGGACGTGGCGGTGCTCGTACCACCACAGCGCGAGGCCCTGCAGGACGGCGCGCATGACCTCCCACGCCATGTCCAGCGCGTCCGCATCCGCGCTTGCCGGCTCCTCGATGCCGCGTTCGCGCAGGAAGAGCGGCATGACGGCGGCGCGACTCCGCGCGATCACCTCCTCGTGGACAGCGCGCACCGCGGGCTCGCCGGTGGTGTCGCGGAAGAGCATGCGCCAGGCGTACGGATGGGACTCGACGTACGCGAACCACGCGTCGATCGCGCGCGCGATGCGCTGGGCCGGCGGATCCTCGCCGCCGAGCTGCTCGCTCCAGAGCAGGCGCAGCTCCGCGTAGTGGCGTTCGAGCAGCCGGCGGTGCAGATCCTGCTTGGAGGCGAAATGGTCGTACACCACCGGGGCCGTCACGCCTGAGCGCCTCGCGATCTCGTCGATCGAGGTCGCGCTGTAGCCACGCTCGGCGAATAGCTCGCTGGCGGCCTGTTCGATCAGCTCCCGTCGCTCCTGCGCGCTCAGTCGCCGGCGCGTGGCCGGTGGATCCTGCCTGCTTGACAACCTAACGCCACCTAGGTAGTTTTGCCGATCGGTACCTAACTATCGTTAGGCAATACTGCTGGGAAAGGATAAGGCGTGATGGCAGCAGATCGGTACGACGTCGTAGTCGTCGGCGCCCGCTGCGCGGGCGCCCCCCTGGCGGGCCTGCTCGCCCGTGCCGGCGCGCGGGTCGCGATCGTGGAGCGCGCGCGCTTCCCCAGTGACACGCTCTCCAGTCATCTCTTCGAGGCCGACGCGCTCGCGTTCCTGGACCGTCTCGGGTTGATTGAGCCGCTGCGCGCGACGGGCGCGCCGCTCGTGGGGTGGACCGACACGCGCGTCGAGGATCTGCGGCTGTCGATGAAGCTGCCGCTGCGCCCCGGAGACGTCGGGGGGATGGCCTCGGTTCGGCGCTCCCAACTCGATCCGCTGCTCGCGGGCGCCGCACAGGAGTGCGGCGCCGACCTGCGCACCGCGACCGAGGCGATCGCACTCCTGGAGGATCGCGGCCGCGTCGCCGGGGTGCGCGTGAAGGACGCCGACGGCGAGCGCGAGTTGCGGGCGCGGCTGGTCGTCGGCGCGGACGGTCGCCACTCGACGATCGCGAAGCTGTGCGGCGCGCGCCGCTACAACGTGACCCCCAACCAGCGCCTGCTCTACTGGGCGTTCTTCGAGGGTGCCGAGATGGGCGCCGAGCCGACGTTCCTCACGCATCGCTGGGAGGAGCGCTTCATCCTCGGGATCCCCTCCGACAGCGGCCTCTACCAGGTTCTGCTCTGGCCCGAAATGGCCGAGCGCGAGGCCTTCGCGGCGGACCCCGCGGCGGCATTCATCGCCCACGCGCGCAGCTGCGAGCCGATCGCGCAGGGGCTCGCCAACGCGCGGCAGGTCGGGAAAGTGCTCGGCGCGGTCCGCTGGGAGGGCTTCTTCCGGGAGGCCGCGGGCCCCGGATGGGTGCTGAGCGGCGACGCCGGACACTTCAAGAGTCCCTCGCCGGGTCGCGGGATCGGCGACGCCTTCCTACAGGCCGACAGCCTCGCCGCCTCGATCATTGGCGCGCTCGGCAGCTCCGAGGAGGAGCTCGACGCCGAGCTCGCGCGTTGGGGACGCCGTCGCGACCGCGAGTTCGCCGAGCACTATTGGCTGGCGTACGACTTCGAAGAGCCCGGTGTCGTTCCGGCCGTGCTCGTCGAGATCCTGCGCACCCTGGAGAAGCAGGGCAACGCCGGCCTGTTCTTCGAGGTGCTCAACCACCGCCTGCGTCCCTCGCAGCTACTTACGCCGCCGCGCGTTGCCGCCGCTACCGCACGGCTGCTGGCCTCGGGGCGTGTGGATCGCGGTGCCTTCCTGCGCAAGCTCGGTGCGCTCGGTGGGCAGGATCTGCGCCGGCGCTGGCGCAATCGCCGTCCCGCTTACGCGGCAGCCTGAGCCGGCGCTCAATAGGCTGAGTGGTCGTGGCGGCGGCGAGCGATCACAAAGCGGCCAAGCGCGAGCTCGGTCGGGGCGAACGGGTGCTTCCGGGAGTCTTTCGCCTGCGTCTGCCGCTGCCGTGGCCCGGGGTGCCCCACGGCAACGCGTGGGCCGTCGCGGCGGGTGATGGGATCGTGCTGTTCGACACCGGCATCCACGCGCCCGGCTCGCTGGCGCAGCTTGAACGGGCGCTGGCGATGTGCAACCTGCGCCTGGAGAACGTGCGGCTGCTGGTCTGCACGCACGCGCACTCCGACCACTACGGTCAGGCCGCCACGATCGTCGAGCGCACCGGGTGCGAGCTGTGGATGCACCCCCACTACGAGCACATGTCGCGCTGGGCCGAAGACTCCGACGCGGCGTTCGCGCGGCGCCTGGAGGTTGCGCGCCAGAGCGGCGTGCCCGAGGAGCCGCTGCGCCGCTACGCGACCGAGCGCGGCTCGCACGAATCGGGGATCGCCGCGATCATTAAGCCCGATCGCGCGCTGCTGCCGGGCGTCACGATCGCGACCGACCTCGGCGAGTGGAGCGTGCACGAGACGCCCGGTCACGCGCCCTCGCACGTCTGCCTGTTTCAGCGCGAGCGGCGCCTGCTGATCTCCGGCGACCACCTGTTGGGGCGAATCTCGCTGTACTTCGACTACGGCTACTCCGCGGACCCCGTCGGCGAATTCGTGCACTCGCTCGACGTCGTGCAGGAGCTCGACGCGCGCCTGTGCCTACCCGGGCACGGCCGCACGTTCACCGACGTGCACGCGCACATCGAAGGTAACCGCACGCTCGTCGCCGAGCGCATCGAGCGGACGCTGGCCGCGATCGCGCCGGAGCCGCTGACGGCCTTCGAGGCCGCGCCGCGCATCTACGACGACGTCCCCTTCTCCTCGCTGACCGCCGCGTGGCTGCTGACCGAGACGCTCGCCTTCCTGCTGCACCTCGAGGTCACCGGCCGCGCGCGGCGCATCCCCGGCGAGCCCGAGCGCTGGACGACCGAGTAACGAGGGGCCCGGCTCGGCCGCCTGCGCCACCCTCTCGTGGCAGACTAAGCGACCCATGCGCATCGACGAGCTGCTCGCCGGCCCCGGCCCGGTGTTCTCCTTCGAGTTCTTTCCCCCCAAGACCGATCAGGGAGAGCAGAACCTCTACGCCGCGCTGGACGAGCTGAGCGCGCTGGATCCCTCGTTCGTGTCGGTCACCTACGGTGCCGGCGGCTCCACGCGCGAGAAGACGATCGAGATCGTCAAGCGGATCAAGCGCGATCACGGTCTGGAGGCGATGGCGCACTTCACTTGCGTCGGCGCGACGGTGGCGCAGCTGCGATCGACGCTCGATGAGATGGCCGCTGCGGGGATCGAGAACGTGCTCGCGCTGCGCGGCGATCCGCCGGCCGGCCAGGCCGAGTGGGTCAAGACCGAGGGCGGTCTCGAGTACTCCAGCGAACTGGTCGCGATGATCCAGTCCGACTACCCGTTCGCGATCGGCGCGGCCTGCTTTCCCGAGACGCACATCCACGCCAGCAGTCCCGAGGCCGACCTCGAATATTTGGCCGAGAAGGTGCGCGCCGGCGCCGACTTCCTGATCACGCAGCTGTTCTTCGACAACACGTGCTACTTCGACTTTCTCGAGCGCGCGCGCTCGATCGGGATCGACGTCCCGATCATCCCCGGGATCATGCCGATCACCCGCGTCGGCCAGATCGAGCGGATGGCCGCGATGTGCGGCGCCGCGATCCCCGAGGGCCTGCGCCGCGAGCTGCATCTACGCGAGCAGGCACCCGAGGCCGTGCTGGACTTCGGCGTCGCCTACGCCACGCTGCAGTGCGCCGAGCTGCTCGCCGCGGGCGCGCCCGGCATCCATTTCTACACGCTCAACCGCTCGCCCGCAACGCGCGCGATCCTCGGAGCGCTGCGGTTGGCGCGGCCCTGGGAGAGCGCTCAGGCCGGCTCGATCTCCAGTCCCTCGGCCACCCGCGGTGAACCATCGGGAGCCTCGTAGCGAACATCGACGGAGTCGTTCTGGCGGTAGGTGCCCACGCCCCACGCGCCCAGCAACCAGCGCCAGCCGCTGATCCGGTCCTTGCGCAGCTCGCGCTCGAAGACCAGTGCGCCTTCGCTGACGCGGTAGTCGGCACCGAGCCGCTGAGCGACACCATTGAGATAGACCTCGTAGGGCGCGCGAACCTCCCTTGGAAGCCTGACGATCGACCGCGTCATGCGAGCAGGATTATGCACCCGCGGCGCCGCGTACCCTGGGGAGTCGATGGCAGAACTCCCGGAAATCGCTCGCGACATCCCCTACACGGTGCGTCGCTCCGCGCGCGCGCGTCGCGTGCGGGTCAACGTCCATGCTCACACGGGGGTTGAGGTCGTGCTGCCCGCACGCGCTCCCGAGCGCGCCGCGGCTGCCGCGGTGAGCGAGTTGCGCCCGTGGATCGAGCGTCGGCTGGCCGAAGGACACGCGGCGCTCGAGCAGCTCGCGCTGCGCGGCAGCACGATTCCCTATCTCGATCGCACCCTGCAGCTCGTCGCGCAGCCCGGTCGCAGCCGCGCGCACCTGCGCGGGGAGCGCCTGCTGGTGCCCGAGGGCGATCCGCGCCCGGCGCTCGAGCTCTTCTACCGCCGCGCCGCGCGCCGCGAGATCGCACCGCGCCTGGATCGCGCGACGGCGCTCGCCGGAACCCCGTACACCGGCCTCTCGATCCGCGCGCAGCGCACGCGCTGGGCATCGTGCTCGGCGACGGGACGGATGAGCTTCAACTGGCGCCTGCTGCTCGCGCCGGAGAGCGTGCTCGACTACGTCGTCTGGCACGAGGTCTGTCATCTGGACGTGCCCGACCACTCGCCGCGCTTCTGGGCGCTGGTCGAGCGCCGCTGGCCGCGTTGGCGCGAGGATCGCGAGTGGCTGCGGCGCCACGGAGCGACGTTGGTGCTGTGAGTCCCGCTCCCGCCGCCCGCGGAGAGCTGCTGCGCTCCGCGCCAGGCCACGCTGCCGGGTCAGCCGCCGCGCGCGCCCTCGAGCATTCGGTGCAAGCCCTCGTAGGGCGTCTCGCCGGCGCGCAGCTCGACGACGCTGCGTTTGAAGCGCCCCGTGTACGCCTCGGCCGATCCGTCGCCGCGCAGGTCCACGCCGCCGCGCGCGCGGGCGAGCACGCCGCCGGGGCCCGTGACCTCGGCGCGAACGGCAACCTGACGGGCCGGCTCGTAACGCCGGCGGGCGATCTGCAGGGCATGGCGACGCGCGCTCGGCGCTAGCTCTTCGATACGCCGCCCGAGCGCGTCGAGCGTCTCGCCGAGCGTGTCGAAATGGACGTGCTCCACCCGCGGGCCGTTACGGATGGTCAGTGTCCAGTTGCTCGCCATCCAGCGATGATGGCAAGTGGCGGCCCGGCTTAGGGATCGACGCGTCGCTGATGAGGACGTACGGCCCGTGCCACTCGACCGGGTACGCGCGGCGGTCGATCAGCCGCGCTGCTCGACCGGGATGTACTCGCGGTCGCGCTCACCGGTGTAGATCTGACGCGGACGCGCGATCTTCTGCTCGGAGTCCTGCACCATCTCTAACCACTGCGCGATCCAGCCGCTGGTGCGCCCGATGGCGAACATCACCGGGAACATCGCGACCGGCAGCCCCAGCGCCTCGTAAATCAGGCCCGAGTAGAAGTCGACGTTGGGGTAGAGCTTGCGCGAGGTGAAGTAGTCGTCGTCGAGCGCGCGCTTCTCGAGCTCCGTCGCGACGTCGAGCAGCGGGCTCTTGCCGCGCACCTCGAAGACGTCGTCGAGGTATTTGCGGATGATGCGCGCGCGCGGGTCGTAGTTCTTGTAGACGCGGTGCCCGAAGCCCATCAGGCGCTCGTCGCCGATCTTCACGCCCGCGAGGAAGTCGGGGATGTTCTCGACCTTCTCGATCCGTTTGAGCATCCGCAGCGCCGCCTCGTTGGCGCCGCCGTGCAGCGGACCGTAGAGCGCCGCGACGCCGGCGGCGACCGCGGAGTAGGGGTCGACCTGGGTCGAGCCGACCGAGCGCACCGCGCTGGTCGAGGCGTTCTGCTCGTGGTCGGCGTGCAGGATGAAGAGGACGTCGAGCGCGCGTGCCAGGCGCGGGTCCGGCTGGTACTTGAGCTCGGTCATCTTGTACATCATCCCGAGGAAGTTGCCCGCGTATTCGAGGTCGTTGTCGGGGTAGACATAGGGCTGACCCATGTTGTGGCGGAACGCGAACGCCGCCAGCGTCGGCATCTTCGCGAGCAGGCGGATGATCTGGATCGCGCGCACGTCCTCGTCGTGGATCTGGTTCGCGTCGGGGTAGAAGGTCGAGAGCGCGCCCACCGAGGCCACGAGCATGCCCATCGGATTGGCGTCGTAGCGGAAGCCCTGCATGAAGTCCTTGACGTTCTCGTGCACGAAGGTGTGAATCGTGATCTCGTGGATCCACTCGTCTAGCTGCGCCTGCGTCGGGAGCGCACCCTTGATCAGCAGGTAGGCGACCTCGAGATAACTCGAGTGCTCGCAGAGCTGCTCGATCGAATAGCCGCGGTGCTGGAGGATGCCGGCGTCGCCGTCGATGTACGTGATCGCGCTGCGGCACGACGCGGTGTTCGTGTAAGCCGGGTCGTAGGCCATCAGGCCGAAGTCCTGCTCGTCGGTCTTGATCTGCCGCAGGTCCATCGCGCGCACGGTGCCGTCGGCGATCGGCAGCTCGTAGGAGCGACCCGTGCGGTTGTCGGTCACCGACAAGCTCTGCCCGGCCCCCGCGCCGTTGCTCTGGGCCTGCTGGCCGACGGGCTGGCCATCTTTGCCCACCTGTGTCTCGGTGCTCATGATTCCTCCTGTCGGCCGCTCTTGGCTACACCGTAGCGGCTCGCAGTGGCCTCCAGGCGCAGTCCCGGCCGGGATTCTGTCAGCCCCCGTCGCGCCACGCGATCCGGCTGCGCGGGTGCCGCTGGCAGGAAGCTCCGAACGTACTTAGCGCTGGGAGATCCGCCCCCGTGCCGGGAGCGCCCGCACGCGTGGCGGGGGGAGCAGTGCGGGCGAGCCGCGGTGCGGTCCGCGCCGCGATGCGTGCGGCAGGCGCGAGTTGGGGCGGTGCGGGTGGCGCGGCCGTGGACGCGGCTCGAAGCCAATGCCGCCGTCCTCCTGCGTTGTCGCGTCGGGCGTCTGACGGATAGCCCAACGCACCAGCAGGAAGAGCGCGACGATCGGGATCTTCAGGATCACCATCAGCCAGATGAATGTCCAAGCGTCCACTCTCCCGTAAATCGTACTACGCCGGAGAGCGAGCTTCGAGTCAGTCGCCGAGTGGCAGCGAGGCGGCGGAGAACTGGGTGAACTCGCGCAGCTGGCGCACGCGCGCGACGATCTCCGGCCCCGAGAGATGCGCGACGCGCTCGGTGCCGAACTGCTCGACGTTGAACGACGCAAGCGCCGTGCCGTGCGCCATCGCCTGGCGCAACAGGTCGTCGGTGAGCTCCTCCTCGATGTGCGCCGCGATATAGCCGACGAATCCCCCCGCGAAGGTGTCGCCGGCGCCGGTCGGGTCGACGACGGTCTCCAGCGGGAACGCCGGCAGCGAGAAGAAGCTCTCGGGGGTGATCAGCGCCGCGCCATACTCGCCCTGCTTGGCGACGATCACGCGCGGGGCGGCGGGCCACGAGAAGATCTCGCGCGCCGCCGCCAGCAGACTCGCCTTGCCCGTCAGCTGGCGCAGCTCGGAGTCGTTGAGGATCAGGCAGTTGCACAGCGCGATCGCCTTCACCAGCGAGTCGCGCGCCGCTTCGATCCAAAGGTTCATCGAGTCCAGCGCCACGAAGCGCGCGTCGGGCAGCTGCGCGCGCACATCGCGTTGCAGATCCGGCTGGATGTTCGCCAGGAACAGCACGTCGCTGGCGCGCGAGGACTCCGAGAGCTTCGGTTGAAAGCCCTCGAAGACGCCGAGCTGCGTGTCGAGCGTCTCACGCGAGTTCAGATCCCAGCCGTACTTGCCGCGCCAAAAGAATGTCTTGCCGCCGGGGACGCGCTCGACGTCGCTGATGTCGACGCCGCGGTGGCGCATCACATCGAGCTCGGGCTCGCCGAAGTCCTCGCCGACGGGCCCCACGACGCGGACCTCCTCGAAGAAGGACGCCGCCAGCGCGAAGTGCACCGCGGCGCCGCCGAGCATGCGGTCGCGCTCGCCGAAGGGCGTCGTGACGGTGTCGTACGCGATTGAGCCGACCACGGTGATGGACATGGGCGCGCACGATATAGGTCGACCCCCCGCCGCGCGCGCACGCGCACGCGCGGCGGGCCGCGAAACGAGGCTGCGGCTCCGGGGCACGCCGGTCTGCGGCGGGGGTCGCAAGACGGGGGCCCCGCCGCGCGCGCGTGCGTGCGTACGTGCTCGCGCGCGGCGGGGTCGCGAAACGAGCGTTACCACCCCACGGACCGCTAGCCTGCGCTGCGCGATGCGCGCAATCCAGATGACCGAGTTCGGAGGGCCCGAGGTGCTGCGGCTGGTCGAGCTTCCGCGGCCCGAGCCCGATGCGGGCGAGGTGCTGATCCGCGTGAGCCGCGCGGGGCTGAACTTCGCGGACACGCACACCCGTACCAATTCCTACGTGCGCAAGGCCACCCTGCCGCTGGTGCCCGGCGGTGAGGTCGCGGGAGTGCGCGAGGACACCGGTGAGCGCGTGATTGCGTTGACCGGCAGCGGCGGATATGCGGAGTACGCGAAGGCGCCCGTCGAGCACGTGTTCGCAATCCCCGATGGACTCGATGACGGTACGGCGCTCGCGCTGGTTTTGCAGGGGACGACCGCGTGGCACCTCTACCGCACCGCCGGAGGAGTGTCGGGGGGCGAGAGCGTGGTCGTCCACGCGGCGGCCGGCGGCGTCGGCTCGCTCGCGGTCCAGCTCGGCCGCCCGCTGGGTGCCGCGCGTGTGATCGCGACCGCTTCGAGCGAGGAGAAGCGTCAACTCGCAATCGAGCTGGGCGCGGACGTCGCGATCGACCCCGACCCCGAGGGGCTCACCGAGCGCCTCGTCGAGGCCAACGGGGGACGCGAGGTGGACGCGGTCTTCGATATGGCCGGGGGCGCGGTCTTCGATGCGTCCTACCGCGCGCTCGCGCCCTTTGGGCGGATCGTCGTCTGCGGCATCGCCTCGCAGGAGCCCAACCGGATCTCGACGGGATCGCTGCTGCGCCATTCGCGCGCGCTCGTCGGTTTCTACATATTTCACTGCCTGGAGCGTCCCGGAATGTTTACCGAAGCGCTCACCGACCTCTTCGCGCGAGCGGTGCGCGGGGAGCTGCGCGCGGTCGTGGGTCGCACTTATGCGCTGCGCGACGCCGCGCAGGCTCACGTCGACTTGCGCGGGCGGCGCACGACCGGCAAGCTGCTGCTCGATCCCACCGCTTAGCCGCCCCGATCACCCGAGTCGAGCACCCGGTTTCTGAGCAATTTTTCCTTGCGCCGCGGCGGGGGCAGGTGGTAATCGACGCCGAGCACGTAAGCTCTCCTCCCTCGATGTCGAAGACCTTTGCCGAGCTCGGCCTCTCCGAGCACACCCTGCGCGCGCTGCGCGACGTGGGCTACGAGGCGCCCAGCCCGATCCAGGAGGAGGCGATCCCGCCGCTGCTGGAAGGACGCGACGTGATCGGCCAGGCCCAGACCGGCACCGGCAAGACCGCCGCGTTCGGCCTACCGATCATGGAGTACATCGACCCCGAGGACTCCGAGGTGCAGGCGCTCGTCCTGACCCCGACGCGCGAGCTCTGCATCCAGGTCACGCAGGCGCTGCGCGCCTACGGAACGCACCGCGGGGTGGACGTCGTGGCGGTCTTCGGCGGCGCTCCGATCCGTACCCAGCAGGCGCAGCTGCGCGCGGGCGGGCACGTCGTCGTGGGGACCGTGGGGCGCGTGCTCGACCTGATCTCGCGCCACTCGCTGGTGCTGCACGACTGTCGCTTCGTCGTGCTCGACGAGGCGGATGAGATGCTCGACCTCGGCTTCCTCGAGGACGTCGAGCGGATTCTCTCGATGACCCCCAGCGGTCGTCAGACGGCGCTGTTCAGCGCGACGATGCCGCCTCCGATCGCCAAGCTCGCCGACGCCTACCTCTACGACCCCGTCGTCGTCAAGGTCAAGGCCGCGACGCTCACGATCGACACCGTCGCGCAGTTCCAGCTTCCGGTGGATGCCAAGGACAAGGCCGAGAAGCTCGTCGAGGTGCTGCGCGCGGAGATGGGATCGCCAACCACGCGCGACGGCGAGGACAACCAGACGATTGTGTTCGTGCGCACCAAGATCCGCTGCGACCAGCTGTTTCGCACGCTGCGCGACCGCGGCATGAACGTGCGCGCGCTGCACGGCGACATGTCGCAGGGCTCGCGCGACGGGGTGATGCTGGCCTTCAAGGGCGGTCGCGTGCCGATCCTCGTCGCCACCGATGTCGCCGCGCGCGGCCTCGACATCTCGACGGTCACGCACGTCATCAACTACGACGTCCCCACCTCGCCGGACACCTACGTGCACCGCATCGGGCGCACCGGCCGCGTCGGGCGCTCCGGCCGCGCGATCACGTTCGTCGAGGATCGTCAAAAGCGCGAGCTGGAGGCGATCGAGCGCCACATCGGCACCTCGATCGCCCCCTGGCAGCAAGGCGTCGTCGCCGCGCCCACACCCGTGAGCGAGCGTCCGCGCCGGCACTCCAAGCCGCGCGTCACGCGCGACCGCGACGGCAGCGAGACCTACACCAAGCTGCTGCTCGGCGCCGGGCGCGCCGGCGGCGTGCGCGTCGCGGACATCGTCGGAGCAGTCACCTCCGCGACCGGCCTCGATGGCGAGGCCGTGCGCGAGGTGCTCGTGCTCGACCGCTTCTCATTCCTCTCCGTGCCCGCCTCCGAGGCCGACCGCGTGATCGAGCAGCTGCGCGACCGCAGCGTGCGCGGGAACTCGCTGCGGCTCGAGCGGGTAGGGTAGGCGCATGTCAACTGTCACGATGCAAACCACCGAGGGGCCGATCGTCTTTGAGCTGTTCGACGAGGACGCGCCCAAGACCGTCGAGAACTTCCGCAAGCTCGCCACCGACGGCTTCTACGACGGGCTCACGTTCCATCGCATCATCAAAGACTTCATGATCCAGGGCGGCTGCCCGCAGGGCACCGGCACCGGTGGTCCCGGCTACACCTTCGAGGACGAGATCAACCCGCACAAGATTGTGCGCGGCGCGCTCGCGATGGCCAACGCCGGTCCCAACACCAACGGCTCGCAGTTCTTCATCGTGACCGCCGACAAGTGCCCCTGGCTGGACGGCAAGCACACCGTCTTCGGGCAGGTCACCGACGGGCTGGACGTCGTCGACCGCCTCGAGGGCGTCGCAACCGACGGCGGCGACCGACCGGTCGAGCCCGTCGGGATCGCCTCGATCGAGCTTTCCGAGTAGTCGCGCGGGCGTCCGGCTCGCGAGCCCGCGGGCTGCGCCACGCTACCGTCGCGTGGGGTGGTCCGCTGAGCCAAGCAGACTTGCGCTATCTGCGAGTAGCACAAGTTTTACTGTAGATATTTGTGCTAAAGAGATCTAGCGCAAGTTTTTGGCAATATACTTGCGTGATGGATATCGAGCGGCTGCCGCCCGCGCCATTTCAACGTGGTCCAAGGCGTGCGCAGGTGTATCGGGCGCCGGCGGTACTCGAGATCCTCTACTCCTGATTGCTTGCAGCAGGGCCGCATGCGGCCCTGCTCAGGAGCGCGCATGCGCGCTCCTGCCAGCCGGCGCATGCGCCGGCTGGAACAGCCCCGAAAGGCCGAAATCGCCGGTTCGAGGGCGGTTGGATGAGCTAGCCTTAGTCGTTACAAGCGAGAGCTACGCGCGAGCGAGATTGGGGACTGAAGATGGCGACGGTCGAGCAGCACGCACCCCGGACCTCCGACGAGACGGCGAGCGGGCACACCGCAACCAACGGCGCGGGCGCGCTCGGCGAGGGCATCCCCGTCGAAAACCCCGCCAACGGCGAGATCGTCGCGACGGTTCCCGATCTCGACGCCGCCGCGATCGCCGACCTCGCGCGGCGCGCGCGCGCGGCGCAGCCCGTGTGGGAGGCCTACGGCTTCGAGGGTCGCGGGCGCGTGCTGCTGCGCATGCAGAAGTGGGTGATGGACAACGCCGATCGCATCGTGCGCACGATCGTCTCCGAGACCGGCAAGACCTACGAGGACGCGCAGCTCGCCGAGATTTCCTACGGTGGCGCCGCGTTCGGCTTCTGGGCGAAGAACGCGCCGGAGTACCTCGCCGACGAGCGCGTGCGCACCAGTTCGATGCTCGTCAAGGGCCGCAAGCTGATCGTGCGCTACCAGCCACTCGGCCTGATCGGCGTGATCGGACCGTGGAACTACCCGCTGACCAACTCTTTCGGCGACTGCGTCCCCGCGCTCGCGGCCGGTAACAGCGTGATCCTCAAGCCGTCGGAGATCACGCCGCTGACCTCGCTGCTGCTCGCCGAGGGTCTGCTCGAGTGCGGGATCCCGCAGGACGTCTTCCAGGTCGCCACCGGTCGCGGCGCGGCCGGCGCGGCGCTGATCGAGGAGGTCGACATGATCATGTTCACCGGCTCCACGCGCACCGGGCGCAAGGTCGCCGAGGCCGCCGGTCGCCGGCTGATCCCCGCGTCGCTGGAGCTCGGCGGTAAGGATCCGATGATCGTGCTCGCCGACGCCGACCTCGAGCGCGCCGCGAACGTCGCCACCTACTACTCGATGCAGAACTCCGGCCAGACCTGCATCTCGATCGAGCGCGCCTACGTCGAGGCGCCCGTCTACGACGAGTTCGTCGCCAAGGTCACCGACAAGGTGCGCGCGCTGCGCCAGGGAAGCCCCGACGGCGGTCCCGGCACCGTTGAGGTCGGCGCGATGACCTTCCCGCCGCAGGTCGACCTCGTCGAGGACCACGTGCGCGACGCCGTGGCCAAGGGCGCGCGCGTGCTCACCGGGGGGCACCGCGGCGACGGCGACGGTCTCTACTTCGAGCCCACCGTGCTCGTCGACGTCGACCACTCGATGAAGATCATGCGCGAGGAGACCTTCGGGCCGACGCTGCCAATCATGAAGGTCGCCGACGCCGAGGAGGCCGTGCGCCTGGCCAACGACTCGCAGTACGGGCTCGCCGGCTCCGTCTTCAGCCGCGACACCACGCGCGGCGAGCAGATCGCGCGGCGCGTCGAATCCGGGGCCGTGTGCGTCAACGACGCCATCATCAACTTCGCCGCGCTCGAGCTGCCGATGGGTGGCGTCAAGGCCTCCGGCCTCGGCTCCCGCCACGGCGCGCACGGAATCCGCAAGTACTGCTCCGAGCAGGCCCTGCTCGTTACACCGCGGCTCGCGCTCAAGCGCGAACCGCACTTCTTCCCCTACACGCGCCGCGGGACCAAAGGGCTCGGGAAAGCGCTGAAGTTCCTGTACGGGCGCGGTAAGCGCGACTAAACCTCGTGCGTCGCGACCCGCGACGCCCAGGACGGCCAAGCCGGCGGGCGATCCAAGCCGGCGGCCGATATCTACTCCATCGGGCTACTAACGAGACCGCCGGTCGCGACGGAGCGGCTCTCGATCAAACAGACGGCGCGGCCCGGCATCCACCCAGCGGCACCCCCAACAGCCGCTCCAACTCCGCGATCGTCGCTCGCGGGTCCGTGTGATGCACCGTCGCCATCCCCAGCTCCTGTGCCGGCGGCAGGTTGAAGGGGAGATCGTCCACGAACACGCATTCCGCCGCCGCGCGGCCGATCGCCTGCGCCCCCAGCTCGTAGATGCGCGGCGCCGGCTTGCGGATGCCGACCTCGCCGGAGATCACCACGCCGTCGAACAGCTCCGCCAGCAGCTCGCGCGGGTAGCGCGACGTGCCCCACGAGTTCGAGATCAGGCCCGTCGCGATGTCCGCCGCGTGCGCCGCGCGCACCGCGTCGACCATCGCGGGCTCCGGCTGCGCACCCGCGAACAACCGATCGATCAGGCCTTCCGCGCGCTCCAGCCCCAGTAGCCGACCGAGCTCGCTCTCGAAGGCCGTCTCGTCGATGCGGCCCTCCTCGAAGCCGATCAACAGCTCGCGCGCCGCCGGATCGCCGCGAAACGCCTGCGCGAGCGCCGTCGGATCCAGGCCCTCCGCCTCGCAGAACGCGCTGAAGGAGTGAAACAGGTTCGTCGTCATCACCCCGCCCCAGTCCACCAGCAGGCCGCGGATCGGCGTGTCCTCACGGCTCGAACCGCTCACCGAGCGCCACCTCCTCCGCGTGCGCCGCCAGCTGCAGCACGCCCTCACCGAAGTGCACCAGATAGGGGTCGTCCGTCATCCCCGCCTGCGCGCGCTTGTAGTTGCCCTCCATGAACACCACCGACTTCCACACCGCCAGCGTCACATACCAGCGCAGCTCGCGCATCGAGCGCCCCGAGAGCTCTTCGTAGCGCGCGATCAGCTCCGCGCGCGTCGGGAAGCCCTCCGCGCGCGTCACGCGGCCCAGCGCGTCGCGCAGGCCGCCCGGAGGGTCGCCGGCCTCGCTCCACATCATGCACAGGTAGCCCAGGTCCGCCAGCGGGTCGCCGATCGTCGCCATCTCCCAGTCCAGCACCGCCGCCAGGCGCGCCGGAGCGTCCGATGTGTACATCGTGTTGCCCAGGCGGTAGTCGCCGTGCACGATCGTCGCCTCGGTCGGGGGGATCGGGTCCGGAAGATGCTCGCTCAACCAGCTAGCGACGCGTTCGACGCCTGGGATCTCGCGTGTCTTGTTGATCTCCCACAGGCCTCCGAAGCGCCGCAGCTGGCGCTCCAGGTAGCCCGTCGGCTTGCCAAAGCCCTCCAGCCCCGCCGCGCGCCAATCGACCGCGTGAATCTCGACCAGCGCGTCGATCAGCTCATCCGCGATCCGCCGCCGCTCGGCGGGAACGTCGAGCGCTTGCGGCAGGCTGAACACGATCGCCTCGCCCGCGATCCGCTCCATCACGTAGAACGGGCTGCCGATGATCGCTTCGTCCTCGCCCACCGCGAGCACCTCCGGCACGCGCGCCGGCGTGTCTCGCAGCGCGCGCAACAGGCGCGCCTCGCGCAGCACGTCGTGCGCGCTCGGCGGCAGCGGCGGGCGCGGCGGGCGGCGCAGCACCAGCTCGCTGCCGTCCGCGCGCACGATCAGGTACGTCACATTGGAGTGCCCCTCGCCGATCGGCTGCGCGCGCAACTCGCCGCTGCCGAGCTCGCGCGCGTCGAGGAACTCGCGCAGCGGCTCCAGCACAAGCAACGGCGGGCGCGCGTCGGAGGCCACGTCGGCGTGTGTGCGGACGATGTCGTCCGGAGCGGTCGGGGCGCTCATCGACCGCAACGCTATCCCAAGCCCGCGCGGCGCGCGAGCGCAACGCGCGCCGCGCGGCGGCTCCCGCGAGCCGCGCGCCGCAACATCGGCTTCGCTACGGTGTCTTAAGCGAGGCGCACGCCAACGTGCCCGCCTTTTCGATAGGCGGCATGGGCTGCTCTGCGAGCACGTCCGTGTGTCCCTGGTCCCTGTTAGCCCCCGGAAGGAGCCCTCGAATGCTGCGTATCCGCGTACTCCTGTGTGGACTACTCGCCTGCTCGGCGCTCGGCCTCAGTGCGCTGAGCGCGAGTCCCGCGCTCGCCTCTCATAGCCAGGCGGACTACTTCGAGGCCTCCAGCGACCTGCTGAATGTGCACACCCGCGAACACGCGCTCGCTCAGCTGAAGCATCTCGGCGTCCACGCGCTGCGCGTCGAGCTCGCCTGGGAGTACGTCGCGCCCGGGAGCACCAGTGCGACGAAGCCGAACTTCGACGCCACGAACCCCGCCGCGTACGCGTGGGGCCCATACGACTGGATCATCACCAAGGCCAAGGAACTCGGCTGGAAAGTGCTGCTGACCGTCACCTCGCCGGTGCCGCGCTGGGCGACCTCCAACCACAAGGCTCCCTACGACACCAACCCCAACGCCCGCGACTTCAAAGAATTCATGACCGCCGTCGGGCACCACTACGGTTCGCAGGTCTCCCTCTTCGCGATCTGGAACGAGCCCAACGACGCCGCGTTTCTGCTGCCGCAGTTCAACTCCGCCGGTCAGGCGACCTCGCCGCGCATCTACCGCGGGCTCTACCAGGAAGGCTACGCCGGGCTGCGGGCCGCCGGTCTCACGCATCCCAACGTGCTGATCGGTGAAACCGCGCCCGCCGGCTACGACAGCCTCACGCGCAAGGAAGCCCGCGAAAACGTGCTCCACGACGTCGCGCCGCTGGCCTTCCTGCGGGGCATGTTCTGTCTGAACTCCCACTACCGCAAAGCCGGCTCCTGCGGGCCGCTCTCAGCGACGGGATACTCACATCACGCTTACTCCACGAAGGCCGGTCCCTACTACGTCTCGCCGGTGCGCGACGACGTCATGATCGGCACCCTCTCGCGTCTAGAAAACGCGCTCAACCTCGCCGCGCGCGCCGGTGCGATCAACCGCGGTATCCCGATCTACCTCACCGAGTTCGGAGTGCAGAGCAAGCCCAACCGCTACCTCGGAGTCTCCGTTGCTCAGCAGGCCGAATACGACGCGATCTCCGAATACATCGCCTACCGCGATCCCCGCGTCGCGGCCTTCTCGCAGTACCTACTCAAAGACGGCGCCGTCGGCGGCGCACCTGGAGCGGGGGTCCACGGCGGCTTCGTCGGCTTTCAGTCCGGTCTCGAGTACATAAGCGGCAAGCCCAAGCCGCTCTACTCCGCGTGGCCCGTACCGCTCGTCGTCACCAAGCTGCACGGCGGCTTCTCCCTGTGGGGACTCGTGCGCCCCGCGAGCGGCGCCACCAAAGTGACGATCCTCGTTAAGGCCCCGGGCGCCAAGCAGTACCGCGTGTTGAAGACCGCGGGCACCGACTCGCTTGGATACTGGAGCTTCGCCTCCAGCGTGTCCGGCACGAGCTGGCGCGTGCGCTGGACGAGCCCCGCGGGGGTCAAGTACGAAGGGCCGCCAATCGGCGCCAACCGCTCCCCCTAGGCCGGCTCGCCTCCCCGGGCCGCCGCCCTCCTCCTAGAGTGGGAGGGCGATGCCGGAGCTGCCCGAGGTCGAGATCACCGTCCGCCGGCTCGACGCCGCCCTGCGCGACGCGCGCGTCGAGTCCGCGCTCGCACCCGGCATCAACGCGCTGAAGACCTTCGACCCGCCGCTCTCCGCGCTTCTCGGGCGCGAGATTGCCGGGGTCGGCAGGCGCGGGAAGCACCTGATCGTCGAGGTTCGCGGGGCCTCCGGTGGCGGGGCGGGGAGCAAGTCGGATGCGGACCCCGCCGCGCGCGCGTCGCGCGCGCGCGAGGCCGATGGTGAGCTGGTGCTGCTGATCCACCTGATGTCCGCGGGACGTCTGCAGCTCTTCGACAAGCGCGCCACCCCGCGCGACCGCACCTCGCGAGTGCTGGTGCGCACCGACGACGGGCGCGAGCTGCGGCTGCGCGAGTTCGGCTCCAAGCAGGCCGCGTGGATGAAGTTGCTGCCGGCAGCCGACCTCGAGCGCGAGGAGTCGCTCGCGCGGCTCGGTCCCGAAGCGTGGCCCGATCCTCCCGACCTCGGCGCGCTGCTCGACGCGCCGCGGCCGCTGCACACGATGCTGCGCGATCAGCACGTGATCGCCGGCATCGGGCGCTCGTGGGTCGACGAGATCCTCTGGGAGGCGCGGCTCTCGCCGTTCAAGCGCGGCGCCGATCTCGAGGGCGACGAGCCCCGCCGCCTGCGCGAGGCGACGATCGCGGTGCTCGCCGGCGCGATCGCGCACTACGAGTCCGCGATCCAGCTGCCGATCCCGGACAAGCTACCGATGCCGCTGCGGGTGCACCGCCACGAGGGTGAGCCCTGCCCGCGTTGCGCGACGACGCTGCGCGCGGTGCACTTCGAGGACTACGTGATTGCCTACTGCCCCACCTGTCAGACCGAGGGACGCGTACTCAAGGACCGGCGGCTTTCGCGGCTGCTGAAGTAGTCGGAGACTGGGCTATGTCTGGTGCGGGCGCGGCGGCAGTTTGACGATGCCGATGAAGAAGTCGTCGATTTGGTGCACGATCTCTCGGAAGCGCTCGAAGTCCACGGGCTTGGTGATGTACGCGTTGGCGTGCATCCGGTAGGAGCCGCACGATGTCCTCCTGCGAGGAGGACGTCGTCAGCACGATGACCGGGATCGTCGACAGCTCGGGGTCGCTCTTGATCTCCGCGAGCACCTCCGCGCCACTCTTGCGCGGCAGGTTGAGGTCGAGCAGCACGAGATCGGGGCGTTCGCGGCCCGCGTACTCTCCTTCGCCGCGGACGAACCTCATCGCCTCGACGCCGTCGCTGACCACGGACAGCACGTTGCCGACCTTTTGGTCGGAGAACGCCTCGCGGATCAGCAAGACGTCGCCGGGGTCGTCCTCGACGAGCAGGACCGAGATTAGCTCGGCGTTCATTGCGCGGCCTCCTTGACGATCGGTAGGGTGAAGCGAAAGCAGGTTCCGCCGGCGTAGTCCGTGTCGAGCCAGATCCGCCCGCCGTGATACTCGACGATCTTGCGGCACAATGCCAGGCCGATCCCGCTGCCCTCGTACGCGTCCCGGGCGTGCAGCCGCTGGAAGATCAGGAAAATCCGTTCGGCGTACTCAGAGTCGATGCCGATCCCGTTGTCCGCGCAGGACAGCTCCCACTGCGCGTCGCGGCGCACGACCGCGATGCGCACGACCGGGGGCTCGGCGCCGCGGAACTTCACGGCGTTGGCGATCAGGTTCTGAAACAGCGAGGTCAGCTGCGCGCGGTCGCCGCGCACGGTTGGCAGCTCGTCGGCGACCACGCTACCCCCGGCGCTTGCGATCGTCTCCGCGAGCGCCAACTGCGCCGCGGCGAGCACCTCGGGCAGCGCGATCAGCGCGAGCTCGCGACCGCCGCGCCCGACGCGCGAGAACGCCAGCAGGTCGTTGATCAGCACCTGCATCCGCTTCGCGCCGTCGACCGCGAAATCGATGTACTGGTCGGCACGCTCGTCGAGCTGGCCCCCGTAGCGCGTCTGCAACGCCTGGCAGAAGCTCACGACCTTGCGCAGCGGCTCCTGCAGGTCGTGCGAGGCGACGTACGCGAACTGCTCGAGCTCCGCATTGGAGCGCTGCAGCTCGCCCGCCTGCTCCTCCAGCTGTCCACGCGCGACTTCCACAGTCGCCAGCTCGTCCACGATGCGCTCGCGCATCGCGTCGATCTCGGCGCCGACCGCGGCAATCTCCCGCGGGCCGCTCGCGATCGCCAGCGGCTTGCCGAACTCGCCGCCCGCGACCCGACGCGCTTCCGCGCCCAGCGCGTTCGAGCGGCCGCGTGATCGCCCAGCGCAGCAGAAATCCCGCTCCGAGCACGCCGCCGAGGATCAGCACCGCCGCGAGGATCAGCAGTAGCTGCAGGGTGTCGGCCGCGTGTTCCAGTTGCTGGCGCGTCTGCACGTCCAGGCGGTTGAGTGCCGACTGCAAGCGCGCAATCGACTCCCGGATGGCGTCGAACAGCCGTTTGCCCTTGAGGTCCGCCGCAATCGAGCTGGCGTGCGGAGAGACGGCGGTGGGAGAGCGCTGGCGCGACGAATTCGCTTCGCCACGCCCGCGCCCGCGCGCGGACCGCCTGCACTTCGGCTGCGATCGACCGACCGATCGCCTGCTCTCGCGCGTCGAGTTCCGCGTACGCCTGTGCCTCGCTGGCTCGACCGCTTCTGTAGGGCTCAAGAAAGCTCGGCTGCGCGGTGATCAAGTAGCCGCGCACCCCCGTCTCCTCGTTGACGAGCGCGTTTTCGAGCGCCAGCGCCGTCCGGCGCGCGGGCCCGACCTGATCGAGCAGCAGGCGCCGATCGCGCGTCAGCTGTCCATTGGCTACGAGCGCCAAGCCGACGCCCATCACTGCGAGCACGAGCAACAGTCCGATGGTCGCCCCGAGCAAGCCGCCGACGCTCATCTGCGCGACCCGCCGCCTGAGACCCCGCGGTGGTCGGCTCGCCGCGCTCATCGCTCCACGGCGCCCGCGCGTACGCCGAGGAGCAGCATCGCCACGTCGTCGCTAAGCGGGCCGCCGTTCAAGCGCTCCGCGCCCGCGATCAGTCGCTCGAGCAGCTCATCAGGCCGCTCGCGCCAGTGCGCATCCCGCGCGATCTCCCCCGCGATCAGCCGATGGAGGCCCGTTTCGCCGAGCCGCTCCGGGCCGCGGCCGACCCGTCCCTCGATAATCCCATCCGTGTAGAGCAGGATCGTCCAGCCCGGCGGCAGCGGCGTGCGCTCGGGCCGCCACGGGCCGTCGCCGATCCCGATGCCCGCACCGCCACGGCCCGCGGAGAGCCTCGAGACCGAGGCTCCGTCGATCAGGACCGGCCACGGATGCCCGGCGCGGATGATCGACACCGCTCCCGCGCCGGCTCGATCTCCAGCGTGCAGAGCGTCGCGAACAGACCCGGCAGGTGTCGCTCGTGCTCGAGTACCTCCTGCAGGGTCTGCAGGACCACCTCCGACTTATTCCCCGCCAGCGCCAGCGCGCGCCACGCGGCGCGCAGGCTCACGCCGATCGCCGCTTCATCCGGTCCGTGGCCGCAGACGTCGCCCACCAGGACGTGCAGGCTGTCCTCGGTGCTCTGCACCAGATCGAAGAAGTCACCACCCAGCAGCGCGCGACTGCGCCCCGCGCGATAGCGCGACGCGACCCACACCGAGGCGCTCTCGATTAGCGGCTTCGGCGCGAGGCCTCGTTCCAGGCGCGTCATCTCACGCGCCTGTGCCTCCGCCAAGAGCAGCTCGCGCTCGGCCTCCTCGGCCTGGCGTCGACCGATCGCATAGCGAATCGACCGCGCGAGCTGATCGCCGCCCACGTTGCCCTTCACCAGATAGTCCTGCGCGCCCGCCGCTACCGCCGCGACGCCCGCCGCCTCGTCGGCGAGACCCGTCAAGACGATCAACGGGATCCCCGGTGCCTGCGCGCGGAGCCTCGCGACCGCATCCAGCCCCCTCGCGTCGGGCAGTCCCAGATCCAGCAGCACGCAGTCGATCGCCGGTCCCAGCGTCGCGAGGGCATCCCGCAACGTGCGGCTGCGAGCGATGCGCGCGCGCGGCAGCCGTTCCGCCAGATCGTCCTCCACCAGCCGCGCGTCGCCCTCGTCGTCCTCGACGAGCAGCACGCCGATCGTCTCCTCGTCGGCCGCTTGGCCATCGCCGGCGATCACGGGCCGACCGCTTGGTGCATGGGTCGCGCCGCGTTCATCCGCGGCCATCTTATTTGCCGCGCCTCGCGGTTTCTCGCGCGCGCGAGGCGCCGCCGCGCGCATGGCCACTGTCGGCCGGGTGGCGTCGCGGCATCGTCTCGGGGGCACGTATTACGATCTGCGCATGGTCGAACAAGGAGACGCGGCTCCCGACTTCGAGCTGTCCGATCAGGACGGCCGAACGGTCAAGCTCTCGGACTTCCGCGGCGCCCCCGTCGTGGTCTACTTTTACCCCAAGGCCGACACCTCCGGCTGCACCATCCAAGCCTGCGGCGTGCGCGACCATCGCGCCGACTACGAGCGCAGCGGCGCGACCGTCCTCGGGATCTCTCCCGATCCCGTCGCGAAGGTCAAGAAATTCGACGACAAGCACCACTTCGGCTTCCCGCTGCTCGCCGACGAAGACCACGCCGTCGCCGACGCCTATGGCGTGTGGGCGCAGAAGTCGATGTACGGCAAAACGTACTTCGGCAACGAGCGCACGACGTTCATCATCGATCCCGACGGCAACGTCGCCCAGGTGCTGCGCAAGGTTAAGCCCGCCGAGCACGACGCGCTCGTGCTGAGCGCGCTCGCTGAGGCAAAGCCCGCGTAGGGGGCCTGCTACACCGCGTCGAGCACAGGTGCCGGCGCGGGCTCGGCGGGCGCGAACAACTCGAGCAGGCGCGCGACGGCCGGTCTGCCCCCGATGATCGTCGTCTCGCCCGAACGCAGCGCCTCGGCGAGCGGCAGGTGGTGGGACGCCAGCATCGCCAGTGCCCCCGGAGTGGTCTGGATCGTCGCCTCGGGTTCGGCGGCCTCGCCGCGCGCGAGCATCAGCTCTCCGTCGGCGACCGCGACCGCGAAGCGGTCCTCCCCGACATGCAGCGCGTAGGTCGCGTTCGCCCCCCCTGCCGCCTGCGGGTCGAACAGCGCCCGCAGCGCGAGCACCGCCGCGTCGGCGCCGATCTCGACGTGCTGCGGGGGGAACGGCGAGCGGTCGCCCCAGCGCCCGAGCTGGGTCACAATCGGCTCCAGTTCTCGTCCCCACGCCGTCAGCTCGTACACGCGCGATCCCGCCGGCGGGCCGAGCCGGCGGCGGTGGACGACGCCGGTGCGCTCCAACTCGCGCAGACGCTGCGAGAGGACGTTCGGGCTCGCATGGAGGAGACCCGAGCGCAGGTCTGTGAAGCGCTTGGGGCCCAGCAGTAGCTCCCGCACGATGAGCAGCGCCCAGCGCTCGCCGATGAGATCCAGGGCGTGGGCGAAGCGGCAAGCGTCGCCGTAAGTGCGGCTGGTCGCCATACGCACATTGTATTTCGTACTCCTGTCGTTCATAGCAAGTGATCCTTTTTTAGGAGTAGCTGCTACTCTTGCGCAATCAATCAGGCGACGATCGAATCCCCCAGGAGGTATGAGATGCGCAGGGTCATGGTCAGCTACCGCGTCAAAGTCGAGCGCGCGGCCGAGAACGAGGCGCTCGTGCGCACCGTCTATGACGAGCTACACGCAGCCGCGCCCGACGGCCTGCGCTACGCGACTTTCAAGCTCGACGACGGTGTCAGCTTCGTGCACCTCGCCGAAACCGAGGACGGACAGAACCCACTGCCGGACCTGCAGGCCTTCAAAGACTTCCAGGCCGCCATCGGCGAGCGCTGCGAGGAGCCGCTGCGGGTGAGTGAGCTGCACGCAATCGGCGCCTTTCGTCTCTTCGGCGCTCAGATATGAGCGCCTCCGTGAACGGCTCGAGCACGCCGGAGGATCCATGGACCCTCAGCACCCCTCCCGGCAAGTCGCAGTACCAGGCCTATCGTGACCCCGCCGCCGAGCCGCCCGCTCTGGTCGTGCAGCACAACGCGCGCAACAATCGCATGCGCGCGCCCTGAGCCACGGCCTGGGCGGCGCCTCGTTAGGCCGCCGCTCAGAGCTCCAGCACCGAGCGGATCCCGTCCTGTGCCTCCATCAGCGCGAAGGCGCGGTTGACGTCCGCGAGCCCCATGCGGTGCGAGATGAACGGGTCCACGTCGAGCTCGCCGCGCAGGTAGAGGTCGACCAGCTCCGGCACCTGGTCGCGGCCCTTGACGCCGCCGAACGAGCTGCCGCGCACGCGCCGCCCGGTGATCAGCAGGCGCGGGACGATGTCGAGTGTCTCACCCTTGCCCGCGACGCCCGCGATCGTGCACAGGCCCCAGCCCATGCGCGCGGCTTCGACCGCCTGGCGCATCACCGCCACCAGGCCCGTCGCCTCGAAGGTGTAGTCCGCGCCGAAGCCGCCGGTGCTCTCCAGCACCCGCGCGACGGTGTGCTCGTCGGCCTGCCAGCACTCGCTCGCGCCCTGGCCGCGCGCGAGCTCCAGGCGCTCGGGGGAGAGGTCGACGCAGATGACGCGCTCGGCGCCGCGCAGCCGGCAGCCCGCGACCGCGCCGAGGCCGACCATGCCGGCGCCGAACACAACGCACGTCGAGCCCTCCTCGACCTCGGCGGTGAACATCGCCGCACCGAGGCCCGTCGAGAGCCCGCAGGCGAACAGGCACGCACGATCCAGCGGCGCCTCGCGGTCGACCTTCGCCAGCGCGATCTCCGGGAGCACCGCGTACTCCGCGAACGTCGAGGTGCCCATGAAGTGCCGGATCGGCTCGCCGCCGCGCGAGAGCCGCGTGCTGCCGTCCGGCAGATACCCCAAGTTCTGCTGCTCGCGGATCGCGAGGCAGAGGTTCGTCTCCGGGCTGCGGCAGTGGATGCACTCGCGGCATTGCGGCGAGAAGAGCGTCACCACGTGGTCGCCCGGCGCCAGCGACCGCACGTCGGGACCGACCTGCTCGACGACACCCGCGCCCTCGTGGCCGAGCACCGTCGGCGCGTAGCCCGACGGGTCGACGCCCGACGCGGTGTACATGTCGGTGTGGCACACGCCGCACGCGGCGAGCCTGATCAGAACCTCGCCCACGCGCGGCTCGGAGAGCTCGACCTCCTGAACGACGAGCGGCGCACCGAACTCCTCGAGGACCGCCGCGCGGATCTTCAACGGAACTGCGCCGCTTCCTCGGAGCCCCCGGTCGCGTTGCCGGCGCTGTAGGAGTGCGCGCCCGCGCCCGCCAGCCGGCCGCCGTCGACGATCAGATATTCCTCGCGGATCGGGCGTCCCTGCAGCCAGCACTCGAGGATCTCGCGCGTTCCCGCTGCGTAGCGCGTCTGCGCGGAGAGGCTCGTGCCGGAGGTGTGCGGCGTCATGCCCTGATGGGGCATCGAGCGCCACGGGTGATCGCGCGGTGCCGGCTGCGGGAACCAGACGTCGCCCGCGTAGCCCGCGAGTTGGCCGCTCTCACACGCCTGTGCGACCGCGTCGCGATCGCAGATCTTGCCGCGCGCGGTGTTGACGAGATAGGCACCGCGCTTCATCTTTGCGATTAGCTCCGCGTCAAACAGGCCCTCCGTCTCCGGGTGCAGCGGCGCGTTGATCGTGACCACGTCGCACACACCGATCAGCGACTCGACGCTCTCGTGGAAGGTCACGCCCAACTCGCGCTCCACATCCGCCGGCAGTCGGTGGCGATCGGTGTAGTGCAGGCCGACGTCAACGGCGCCAGGCGCCGCAGCACCGCCGAGCCGATGCGCCCCGCGGCGAGCGAGCCCACCTGCATGCCCTCCAGGTCGTACTCGCGCGGCGCAGTCCTCGCCTGCGGCGTCGGTGCGCTCTGGCCGTCGGGATAGCGCTCGATCTTCGGGATGCTCCCGCGCGGGTAGCCGTCGATCGGGTCGTCGTAGAGGACACAGAGAACGTTCGCCATCGCAGCTGCCACCCTTTCCTCGAGCCGATAGGGCTCGCTTAGATGTGAGTCCCGCCGCCCGCGCCGCTCGCCGCGCTCGCGGTGCCGAGCGGTGTCGCGCCCTTGAGCAGGTCCGCCGCGCGCTCCGCGATTGCGATGACCGGGGCGTTGGTATTCCCGCGCGGTACCACCGGCATCACCGAGGCGTCGATCACGCGGATGCCCTCCAACCCGATCACGCGCAGCTCCTCGTCCACCACCGTCCCCATCGCACAGGTTCCGACGGGGTGATAGACCGCGAACGTCGTACGCGCCAGATGCGCGCGCAGCGCCTGCTCCGATGCGTCTGCGGGCACGGTGAACGGTTCGGCGCAGTAGGGCGCGAGCGCGGGCTGCGAGCAGATGTCCAGCGTCAGGCGCAGCGCCGCGACCGCGCGCGCGAGATCGCCCTCCGTCGAGTAGAAGTGCTTGCGGACGATCGGCTTGGCGGTCGGATCTTTGGATGCCAAGCGCACCGAGCCGCGGCTCTCCGGCGTCAGCACGCACGGCGAGACCCACACGCCGTGGCCCTGCGGATCGCCCATGCCCTCTTCGACGATGTGGACCGGCGCGACGTGGAACTGCACGTCGGGCGCCGGTGCGTCGGGGCCGACGCGCGCGAAGCCGCCGCTCTCGGCGAGGTTCGAGGCGAACGGCCCCGTCTGCGTTGCTTCGTACTCCGCGAGCGCCGCCGGCTCGAGCGCGAGCAGCAGGCTCTGCGGCTCGGGTGTGCTCCACACGCAGTAGCTCGCGGCGTGATCGGTGAGGTTCTCGCCCACGGCCGGCTGATCGAGCAGCACCTCGACCTCGCGCAGCGCCAGGTGCTCTGCCGGCCCGACGCCGGAGAGCATCAGCAGCTGCGGGGAGTTGTAGGCGCCACCGCACAGGATTACCTCGCGCGCCGCGCGCAGCTCCTGCGCCTGCCCGAGCTGGCTTGCAAGCACGCCCACCGCGCGGCTGCCCTCGAACAGCACACGCTGGACGAGCGTATTGGGCATGACCGTGAGGTTGGGGCGCTCCATCGCCGGGTGCAGGTAGGCGACCGCCGCACTCGCGCGCAGGCCTCCGCGCTGGGTGACCTGATACATGCCGACGCCGTCCTGCGTGGCGCCGTTGAAGTCCTCGTTGCGGGGTAGGCCCGCCTGCACGCCGGCCTCGACGAACGCGCGAGTGATGAGGTTGCCCGAGCGCTGTTCGGAGACAGGCAGCGGACCACCCACACCGTGCCAGCGCGAGGAGCCGCGCTCGTTGTCCTCGGCCTTCAGGAAATACGGCAGGAGATCCGCCCAGCTCCAGCCCGCGATGCCCCAGTCGTCGTAGTCGAGGGGGTTACCGCGGATGTAGACCATCGCGTTGATCGAAGAGGAGCCACCGAGCACCCGGCCGCGCGGGAGCGCGATCCGCCGGCCATCGCAGTGGGGTTCTGGCGCGGTGCAGTAATCCCAGTCGACCTCGGTGCGCGCGAGCTGCAGGTAGCCCAGCGGCACGTGGATGTTCTGGTTGACGTCGGGTGGGCCGGCCTCGAGCAGCAGCACCTCGACGTCGGGATCCTCGGTGAGCCTCGCCGCGAGCACACAGCCCGCCGATCCCGCGCCGACGACCACGTAGTCGTACACGCATCGATTCTCTCAGTCCGGGGCGCGGAGCGCAACACTATGATGCGCGCGTTTCCGGCGTGGGCGAAAACGCAAGTCCATAACAGCCTCGAAAGGAGAGCGAGATGCCACTGAGCACGATCCTCGAGCTGCCCGAGCAAGAGCTCGGCGAGGAGGAGTGGGAGGAGGACGAGGAGTTCGGCGCCGAGGAGGAGTTGGACCTCGACGAGTACGACGACATCGACGAGGACGACAACGGCAGCGAGTTGTGAGATGTCGCGGGCGCTGCGCGGGAGTACCGGCGCGCGCCTTACGCTTGAGGCGTGCCGCTAGCCTCGACTTCGATCGGCCATAGCCTCGGCTCGTTCCTGGAAGCGGTCGGCCAGTTCTTCTCGGATCTGGCCGCCGTGCATTGGGGAGCGCTCCTGCTCGGCCTGCTGTTCTTCGGTCTGAACTTGACGCTGCGCTCGCGCGCCTTCTTTCACAGCCTGCGCGCCGCCTACCCCGCGGTGAGCTTCCAGTGGCGGCGGATCTGGGGCGCGTACTTCGCCGCCGTCGGCTTCAACAACGTAGTGCCCGCGCGCGGCGGCGACATCATCAAGCTCTTTCTCGCGCGCAGCTCGATCCCCGGCTCCACCTATCCGACCGTCGCGGCGGCGTTCTTCGTGGAGTCGATCTTCGATGCCACCGTCGGTGTGCTGGTGCTGATTTTCGCGTTCACCCGGGGGGTCTTCCCCAAGCCTCCCGACTTCTCGAAACTCAGCTCCTTCGACATCTCCTACCTCGCCGAGCATTTCCGCTTCACCCTGTTCCTGATCACCGCGCTCGCGATCCTCGGGCTGGTGGTCTTCGCGTTGCTGTCGGTTCGCCTGAAGGCCTTCTGGACGCGCGTCCGTCAAGGCGTGACGATCCTCGGCGACCGTCCGCGCTACCTGCGCGAGGTCGCCGCCTGGCAGGCATGTGCGTGGCTCTGTCGCTTCGCCGCCTTCTGGTTTCTGCTCGACGCCTTCCGTGTGGGCGGCTCGGTCGAGAACGTGCTGCTGGTGTTCGGCGTCAACCAGGTCGCCGGCGCCGTACCCTTCACACCGGGGGGTGCGGGGGTGCAGCAGGCGCTGTTGGTGAAGGTCTTCGCGGGCAGTGCCCCCACCGCGGTGGTCGCGGCTTACTCGGTCGGTCAGCAGATCGCGATCGCCGTCTTCACGGCACTCGTCGGACTGGGCGCGGTCGTGTTCATCTTCCGCTTCCGCTCCTTCGGCGAAGTCATCGCCGCCGGTCGCGCCTCGCGCGAGGCCGAGCAACGGGCCGAGCGCGCGGGGGTGATGCTCGGTGAGGACGACGAGCCGCCCGAGCCGCGCGTGCGGCGCCCGCGGGATCTGCGCGGACGAGCCTACTGAGCTACTGAAGTCCCTCGCGCGCCTCGCGCACGAGCGTGACCGCCTCGGGGAAGACGACCGCGATCACAGCGCGGATCTGCTCCGCCTGAGCCTCCGCGTTGCCCTGCAGGTTGACGCGGTTGACCGCCGCGACCGTCATGTCGACCGCGAGCTTGATCGCGTTGTCGGCCCACGCCAGCCGCTGCTGGCCCTGCATCTGCTGGGCGAAGTCCGCCAGACGCCGCTGCAACTCATCGGGATCGCCGAACAGATCTCCTAGGCCGCCGCCCTCCATGGCTCCCATCGTAGATGAAACGACGAGGGGCCCGGCTCGCCGGGGCACACGGCCCACAGGGCTGGGTTGGCCGGCTGCGCCACCCTCGCAGGGAGGAGCCCATAGACTGCGCGGCCGTGCCGGACAAGCCCGAGAGCGAGAGCCCCAAGCAGGGCGAGAGCCCCCAGCCGGGGCCGGTCGAGCCCTCCAAGGGTGAGATCCGCGAGCGCGTCGCCTTTGAGACCAAACGGCGCGGGCGACTCGGCGTGCCCGCCTTCGCCGGGGGGGTGCTCTATCTGCTGGGGGCGATCACGCTGAGTGCGACGCTCAAAAACGTCCCCACGGTCGGCGTGATCCAGGGTATGGCGCCAGCGGTGAGCGGCCAGGTCAACCCGGCGGTTAGCCCGCGGGCCGCGGAAATCCGCTTCTACGACCACCATGCGTTTGGCTTGATCGCCGGCGCACTGCTAAGTGCGTTTGCGATTGCTGCGCTGCTGATCGTGCTGCTCTTCCTGTTCGACGCCGCACGCTTTCGCCGGCCCCAGACGGCTCCGGTCTCGCGCCCCCTGATCCTGGTGGGGGGTATCGGCCTGCCGGTGCTGACCGTGGTCGGGGAGATCGTGCAGGCGATCGGCGCTCACAACTTCGTGACCGGTCACAACTTCACCACTCATGCGGTCGAACAGGTGCTGACCAAGAACAGCGCCTATGAGATTCTGGGCTATGTGACACCCCTGGCTGCGATCGCGCTGGTGGCCGGCATGATCACCTTGATGGTCTCCACCGTACGCGTCGGACTGCAACCCAGGTGGATGGGGATTGTGGGAGGCGTCGGCGCGGTGATTCTGTTGATTCCCTCGCAGGAGCTGAGCCTGATCACGGCCTTTTGGATGGTGGGTATCGGCATTCTGCTGATGGGCCGCTTCCCGGGTGGCGACCCGCCGGCGTGGAGCGCCGGCGTCGCCCGGCCGTGGCCGTCGCAGATCGAGACGCGCGCGGCGCGCGACGCCCGACGCGGGGGCTCGCGCCCCAAGCGCCCAGCCAAGGGAAAGGCGGGTGCCAGCAACGCCGTGCCCGAGCCGGTGCAGCCCGCCTCCACAGCCAGCGCGGGCACCAAACGCAGGCGCAAGCGCGGCTCGCGTCGATGATTGATTTCGGCGGCCGGCGGGAATAATTCATCTGGGAACGTGGGAATTGCCACGAGCGTTCCCCGCCCGCAACCATCACATCAGCATCAGTACCTAGAGGCCGCCTCGGCGCGGCTGGATGGAGGGTTCTCATGGAGGCAGCATCGATTCATCGTTCCGACGCGGTGCCATCGGTTCCCCGCCGCAACTTGCCGGGGGAGGAGATGGGACAGGCGACCGCATGGAAACCGGCTGACCCCGGTCCGCTCGGCCTCGCGGGATTCGCGATGACCACATTCGTGCTCTCGATGTTCAATTCGAATCTCGTCGACGCGAAGGGGCTGCCCGTGGTACTCGGCTTGGCGCTCGCCTACGGCGGTATCGTGCAACTGATCGCCGGGGTGTGGGAGTTTCGGACCGGCAACACCTTCGGCGCCGTCGCGTTCTGCTCCTTCGGGGCCTTCTGGCTCTCCTTCTGGGCGCTCAACGTTTTCTACGTAAAGGACATAAGTGGCAACGCGGGGCACGCGGTCGGCGTGTATCTGTGGGCGTGGGCGATCTTCACCGCCTACATGACGGTGGCCGCCCTGCGCGTCAGTGGCGCGGTGCTGCTGGTCTTTGCGCTGCTGACGGTCACGTTCATCCTGCTAGCGATCGGCGCCGTGGGCGCGCATGAGAGTGTCACTCATTGGGGCGGCTACCTCGGTCTCGCGACGGCGGCGGCGGCCTGGTACGCGTCATTTGCCGCGGTGACCAACTCGACCTTCGGTCGTACGGTGCTACCGGTGATTCCGCTGAGCGGACGGTAGAGTCCGATCATGGCCAGCGAACCCCAGGCGCACGACACCGAGCAGCTCGACCACGAGCTGGCCGAGCTGCTCGAGGTCGAGAGTTTCGAGCCGCCGGCCGCGTTTCGCGAGCAGGCGCTGCTGAGCGATCCAGCGGTCTACGAGGAGGCGGCCCGCGACCCGCAGGGGTGGTGGGCCACTCAAGCGGAGCGGCTGCACTGGTTCGAGCCTTGGGAAACCGTGCTCGACGACTCCAATCCGCCCTTCTATAAGTGGTTCGTCGGCGGGCGTCTGAACGCCTCCTACAACTGTCTTGATCGCCACGTGCTTGAGGGTCGCGGCGAGCGCATCGCTTTCCACTGGCACGGGGAGGAGGGCCAGCAACGAGACATCACCTATGCGGAGCTGCTCGCAGAGGTGCAGCGCTTTGCCAATGCGCTGAAGGACTTGGGGGTCAAGCGCGGGGATGTCGTCGGGATCTACCTGCCGATGATCCCCGAGGTCGTGGTCGCGATGCTCGCGTGCGCGCGCATCGGGGCGCCGCACAACGTCGTCTTCGGCGGCTTCTCCGCCGAGGCGGTGCGCGAGCGGATGGAGTTCTCCGAGGCACGCGTGCTGATCACGGTCGATGGCGCCGCGCGCAAGGGCAAGACCGCCGCCGTCAAGGATCGCGTCGACGAGGTCATGGGAGACCTGCGGACGCTCGAGCGGATCGTCGTGGTGCGCAGTAAGGGCGTGTCCTGTCAGATGCAGGAGGATCGCGACGTCTTCTACGACGAGATCGTCGCGGCGGCCGACGCGGAGTGTGCCGCCGAGCCACTGGATGCGGAGCATCCGCTGTACATCCTCTACACCTCTGGCTCGACCGCTAAGCCGAAGGGCATCCTGCACACCACCGGCGGCTACCTCACCGGCGTTTCGGCGACGCACCGCTACGTGTTCGACCTGAAGCCCGAGTCCGACGTCTACTGGTGCGCGGCCGACGTCGGCTGGGTCACCGGCCACTCCTACATCGTTTACGGGCCGCTGCTCAACGGCGCGACCTCGGTGATGTGGGAGGGTGCCCCCGACTATCCCCACAAGGGCATCTGGTGGGAGCTCGTGGAGCGCTACGGGGTGAGCATCCTCTATTGCGCGCCGACCGCGATTCGGGCGTGCATCAAGTGGGGCGCGCAGTGGCCCGAGAAACACGATCTCTCCTCTCTGCGTCTACTGGGCTCGGTTGGCGAGCCGATCAACCCGAAGGCGTGGCTGTGGTACCACAAGGTGATCGGCGGCGGACGCTGTCCGATCGTCGACACCTGGTGGCAGACCGAGACCGGCGCGATCATGATCACCCCGCTACCCGGCATCACCGCGACCAAGCCGGGCTCGGCGACGCGCCCTTTTCCGGGGATCGAGGCTGAGGTCTTCGAGGAGTCCGGTGGTTATCCGATCGAAGAGGGTCAAGGCTTGCTGGTGCTGACACGCCCGTGGCCCTCGATGCTGCGCACGCTCTACCGCGAGGAGGGGCGCTTCATCGAGACTTATTTCAAGCGCTTCGGCAATGAGACCTACCTCGTCGGCGATGCCGCGCGCAAGGACGCCGACGGCTATCTGTGGGTGATCGGGCGCATTGACGACGTCGTCAACGTCTCCGGCCACCGACTCTCCACGGCCGAGGTCGAGTCGGCGATCGTTGCTCACCCCGATGTTGCCGAGGCCGCGGTGATCGGCCAGCACGACGAGGACTCCGGTCAGGCGATCGTCGCGTTCGTGACGCTTCAGGGGGAGCTCGAGGGCGACGAGGCGACCGTCGAGGGCATCCGCGCCACCGTCGCCGAGCGGATCGGCAAGTTCGCGCGCCCCAAGCGCATCATCTGGTCGGACGATCTGCCCAAGACGCGCTCGGGCAAGATCATGCGGCGGCTGCTACGCGACATCGCCGAGGGCCGCGCGCTGGGAGACGTAACCACGTTGCGCGATCCCGCGGTGATGGGCCAGCTCGAGGAGCGCGTGAAGGAATTGCGCGCGCAGGAGGACTAGCGAGCGCAGGACCAGCAGGCGCGAGAGCCTCGGGGTAGGGGCCGCGCGGGTGGGGGAATCCCTTATAGAGCTGGCCGGGCGCTGGGATGATGGTTGGTATGGGATCGGCCGCTGAAGTGCCCAAGGCCCGTGTGCGTCGCTACCGCTATCCAGAGCGCGGCATGCTCGGCGGCGTGTGCGCCGGCGTCGCCGAGTACATGGATGTCGATGTCACGGTCGTGCGCTTCATGACGGCGATCGTCGTCGTCGTCGGCGGGATCGGCGTCGTGATCTATGCGCTGGCGTGGGCGCTGACACCCCTCGCGCCAGGCAGCGAGGGTGTGAGTAGACCCCGTGGCGCGTGGCGCGAGGCGGTGCTGATCGTGCTGGTCGTCGTCGCGGTCCTGATCGCGCTGCGCCACACCGGTCTGTGGGTCGGCGATCAGTTCGTATGGCCGCTGGTGCTAGGACTCGGCGGGATCACGCTGGTATGGCGCCCCGCGGTCGTGCGTCCCGGTGCCAGCGCGGTGGACCGGCGTCTCTCCTGGCGTGAGTACCTGCACAGTCGCGGCGGGCGGATCGATGTGAGGCGACTGTTGGTCGGCGCGCTGCTTGTGGCGTTTGCCTCGGCCTCGCTGCTGCATGCCTCCGGTGTGCTGCACAATCTCGGCGATGCGATCGGGGCCGTTGCGATCGTTGCCGTCGCGCTCGGTCTGCTCGTGGCCCCCCTGTTCGTGCGGCTCGCGCGCAATCTCACCGCTGAGCGTGCGGCGAGGATTCGCGAGCAGGAGCGCGCCGACGTGGCGGCGCACCTGCACGATTCCGTGCTGCAAACACTGGCCCTGATCCAGAAGCGCTCAGGCGATCCGCGCGAGGTCGCGGCGCTGGCGCGTAGCCAGGAGCGAGAGCTGCGTAGATGGCTGTTCGAGCGCCCCGATGGCCCCGGCGGGGAGAGCGTCAGAACGGCGCTCGAACGCGTGGCGGCGGAGGTTGAGGAGCTGCACGGCGTGCCGATCGAGGCGGTCGTCGTGGGGGACGAGCCGCTGGAGGGGAGACTGGAGGCGCTGGTGCCGGCGGCGCGCGAGGCGATGACGAACGCCGCGAAGTTCGCCGGCAGCGACCACGTTGACCTTTATGCCGAGATTGGCGCCGAGCGGGTCGAGGTGTTCGTGCGCGATCGCGGTGCCGGCTTCGAGCTGGACGCGATCCCGGAGGACCGTCGCGGTGTGCGCGACTCGATCGTCGGTCGCGTCGAGCGCCACGGCGGGCGCGTCGCGATCCGCAGCGCGCCGGGTGAGGGAACCGAGGTCGAATTGACGATGGAGCGCGCTCGCGCATGAGCCTCGCGCGAGTGGTGATCGTCGACGACCACCGGCTGTTTCGCGCCGGTGTGCGCGCGGAGCTCGACGGCCTCGTCGAGGTCGTCGGTGAGGCCGGTGGCGTCGCAGAGGCGGTCGCGGCGATCGCCGAGCACAAGCCCGACGTCGTTCTGCTCGACGTGCACATGCCGGAGGGGGGAGGGGTCGAGGTGATCCGTGGCGTCGCGCCGAGCCAGCCCGACGTCCGCTTTCTCGCGCTATCGGTATCCGATGCAGCTGAGGACGTGATCGCCGTGATCCGCGCCGGTGCGCGCGGCTATGTGACAAAGACGATCTCCGGCCCCGAGCTCGCCGACGCCGTGCGTCGCGTAGCCGAAGGGGACGCGGTCTTCTCACCGCGCCTGGCGGGCTTCGTGCTCGACGCGTTCACCGGGGGCGTCCCCGAGCCGGCGGATGTCGAACTCGACCAGCTCACCGCGCGCGAGCGCGAGGTGCTGCGACACATCGCGCGCGGCTACATGTACAAGGAGATCGCGCAGCGACTCGGTATATCCGTCAAGACGGTCGAGGCGCATGTCTCGGCGGTGTTGCGCAAGCTGCAGCTCTCCAGCCGTCACGAGCTCAGTCGCTGGGCGGTGCAGCGGCGGTTGGTGAGTCTCGACGGACCCTAAGGGTCATTCCCAATGGCGCGCCGCCGCGCTCTGCGTCACAGTCACCGGGACCGCTCGCACATCAGATCGTCGGGCAACGTAAAGACCACGCGAGGAGAACAGATCGATGCCAGACCCTGTGGATGTACCCGTCGCGAGCAGCGCGACGGAGCTGATCATCGAGACCTCCGGCCTGACCAAGCGCTTCGGCGCGCGCACCGCGCTCGACGGTGTCGACCTGCGCGTGCCGCGTGGCTGCGCCTTCGGCTTCCTCGGCCCCAACGGCGCCGGCAAGACGACGATGATCCGCATGCTGCTCGGCCTGACGCAGGCGACCTCGGGCAGCATGCGCCTGCTCGGACATCCGGTGCCGGCCGAGCGCGCCGCGGCATTGAGCCGCGTCGGCGCGATCGTCGAGGAGCCGCGCTTTCACCCTTACCTCACCGGACGCGAGAACCTGCGCGTCGTCGCCGCGGTGCGCGGTCCGGAGGTGCGCGAGCGGATCGATCCGGCGCTCGCGCGCGTCGGTCTCGCCGACCGCGCCGACCAGAAGGTCAAGAGCTACTCGCTCGGCATGCGCCAGCGTCTAGGCGTGGCGCGCTGCCTGCTCTCCGATCCGCTGCTGCTGATCCTAGACGAGCCAACCAACGGTCTCGATCCGGGAGGCATCCAGGAGTTCCGCGAAATGATCCGCGCAATGGTCGAGCAGGAGGGCCGCACGGTCTTCATTTCCTCGCACCTGCTCGACGAGGTCGAAAAGACGTGCGACGCCGCCGCGATCGTCGATCGCGGCAAGGTCGTCACGCAGGGCGCGATGGCCGACTTGGCGAGCGGCGGCGAGGTACGTCACGAGCTGATCGTCGGTGTCGACGATCCCGATCGCGCATTGAGCGCAATCGGCACGAGCGCACTCGTGCAGGACGCGCGCCGCTCCGACGAGGGCCTGCGCGTCGTGCTCACGGGCGGTCCCGAGACGGCCGCGCAGCTGAACGCGGCGCTGGTCGGCGCGGGCCTCGCCGTGATGCGTCTGGAGCCGGTGCGCCAGAGCCTCGAGGCGCGCTTCTTGGAGATCACGGCCAGATTGGATTCCCCCACCGATCCCGCGGAGGTACGAGCATGAGCACGACGATCGCGGCGCAGATGGCGGGCGCCGACTTCCTCAAGCTACGCAAGAAGCGCGGGACGCTGATCTGGGCGCTGGTGCTGGGATGGGCGCCGGTCGTGGTCTTCTACGCGGTCACCGCGATCCAGCACGCGTCGAACTCGGTCAAGTACAGCCCCGCGGGCGGCACCGCGAGCTTTCACGACGGCCTGCGCTTGCTCGGCGGTTTCCTCTTCGGTCCGTTGGTCGCGATCCTGATCGGCGTCGAGGCCGGCTCGAACGACGTCTCGGCCGGCGTCTTTCGCGATCTGGTCGTCACCGGGCGCTCGCGCCTGGCGCTGTTCGCCTCGCGCCTGCCCGCAGCGCTGGCGCTGTGCTGGGCGATCATCGTCTCGGCCTATGCGCTGGTGCTCCTCGGCACATTCGTGTTCGCCGGCAACCTGCCGACCCCCGATGGCGCGCTGATCCTCAACAGTCTCGGCTTCCTGCTGCTGAGCACGGGGGTGATCTGCGCGGTGGCGGTCGGCTTCGCCTCGTTGACGAACTCCAAGCCGGCGGCGATCATCGCGCTGATTGCGTGGCAGCTGATCGCCAGTCCGGTGATCGTTGGCATCGAATCGCTCGGGAGCCCGCGCAAATTCGTGCTGAGCCAGGCACTCGTGCACTTCAGCCCCATGAGCCTCGCCGATGGCGGCGGCCGGCATGCGGCCACAATGTCGGGCGGTGTGGCGCTGCTGGTGATCGTGCTCTGGCTGGTCGTCTTCCTCGGGCTCGGAGCTTGGCGCACGCGCACGATGGACGCTTGACCGGTGATCGCAGTGCGTCGCCGCGCTCGCTAGACCTTCCGGTTCTCGGGCACCCACGCCCCGTCCTCGCGGCGCGTGAAGTCCTGGAACAACCCGGGCGCCTCCGCGAGCATGATGCCGGCGAGTGCGTCGAAGACAAGTCGCAGCTCCTCCTCGGCGCCTGGCGCGGTGCGCATCTCAATCACGTGGCGCAAGGTGCGGACGTTGGCGCTCCACACGATGTCGGTCGAAAGCCCGATCGGGGCGAGGCGGCGCAGCGCGGAGGTGACCTCCTTCTTGACGTGGAAAGGCACGCCCTGCTCGTCGACGCCCAGCTTTGCGGCGGCCTCGAGTTGAAACTCCTCGAGCTGCTCGACGATCGCGAGCACCTGCTCGCGCAGCGGCTCCAGGGCCGGTGGCACGCGGAAGCCGATGTCGGTGAGCCGCACGTAGCGCAGGCTCTCCTGGCTGAAGGCCGAGCCCGCCCGGTGCCTGACGAGCTCGTGGGTGAAAGCGCGGCTCACGTTGCGCAGCGCGAAGGAGTAGCTGGCGTGCTCGAGCACGCTGCCGTGGGCGCTGCGCAGGATGTTGGCGAAGTACTCGCGCCGATCGCCTCGCACGCGCGCGACGTTCGGGTTCAAGCCCGGCTCCCAGCTGCGATAGCAGGCGCGTCCGGCGAACTCGACGAGCAGCTCGGCGGCGTTGAGATCTTCTGCGCTCTGCGGCTCGGCGAGACGACGTGCCAGCCACGACTCGCCGCCCACGTCCTGCAGATAGGCGCGCATTCCGCCGAGGTCGATCGCGGGACGCGCAATCAAGAATACGCTGGGGGTCGTCTCGTGCACCGGGCGAGCGATGCTACTCGGGCTCCGCGATGGAGCCCTTTAGACTAAGCGCGATGCAGGCCCCGGCAGGCACCGATAGGTCCACGGCGATCGTCGCTGCGAGCGATCTGCGTCGCCGCTACGGCGAGGGCGAGGCCGCGATCGACGCCCTCGATGGGGTGAGCGTGAGCTTTCCCAAGGGTCGCTTCGCGGCGATCATGGGCCCATCGGGCTCGGGCAAGTCCACGCTGATGCACAACCTCGCCGGTCTCGATCGACCGACCTCGGGCACCGTGACGGTCGACGGCGTCGAGCTGACGGGTCTCGACGATAAGCGTTTGACGCAGTTGCGCCGCGATCGCATCGGCTTCATCTTCCAGACATTCAACCTGCTGCCGGTACTGAGCGCCGAGGAGAACATTCTGCTGCCGCTGTCCATCGCTGGGCGCAAGCCCGATCAGCAATGGCTGGATCGGCTGATCGACACGATCGGCATCCGTGACCGCCTGAGTCACCGTCCGGCCGAGATGTCGGGCGGACAGCAGCAGCGCGTGGCGGTCGCGCGCGCCCTCGTCGCGCGCCCAGCGGTCGTGTTCGCCGACGAGCCGACCGGCAACCTCGACTCCAAAGCCTCCGGCGACGTGCTCGAGCTGTTGCGCCAGGCCGTCGACGAGTTCGACCAGACCGTCGTGATGGTTACGCACGACGCGCACGCCGCGTCCTTCGCGGACCGCCTGCTGGTGCTGGCCGACGGACGGATCATGCACGACCGTGAGGCGGCGAGCACGGAGGAGGCGCTCGACTTGATGAAGTCCGTGGGCTGATGCTCGCGCTGGTTCTGCGCGGCTTCCTGCAACGCAAGCTGCGGGTCTTGCTGACGGCCGTCGCGATCGCGCTCGGCGTGGCGTTGATGGCGGGCACGTACATCCTGACGGACACCATCAACCGGTCCTTCGCGGGGATCTTCCAGACGGCAAACAAGAGCAGCGACGTCGTGATCACGCCGACACAGAAGCTCGGGAGCAACGTGAGCTCGGAAGTCTCGCCGATCACCCACGCGATGCTCGCCCGGGTGCGGGCCGTTCCCGGGGTGGCGCTGGCCGCCGGTGGCATCTTCACGCCGGGCACATTCCTGAACCTGAACGGCAAACGGCTCACGACGGGCGCCGCCCCGGCCTTCGTGGCCTCCGAGCTGCCCAAGCACTTCGAGTCCTTCGCTCCTGTGAGCGGGCGCTTTGCCACCAATGCCAGCGAGGTCGCGATCGACGAAGCGACGGCCGAACGGGCGAACCTGAAAGTGGGCGATCAGATCAAGATCGCGGCCTCGGCGCCCGCCAAGCGCTACACGATCGTGGGCATCGTGAAGTTTGCCGGCAGTCAGTCCTTCGGAGGAGCGGGCGCCGCGATCTTGATCCCGGCGGAGGCACAGCGGATCACCGACGAGCAGGGCCGCTACGACCAGCTAAACGTCGCGGCCAAGCCGGGCATCACGGCGGGTGAGCTGCGCGACCGGATCCGCGAAGTGCTTCCCCAGACCGTGGCGGTGCGCACCGGAGCTCAGCAGGCGGCCAAGCAGACCTCCGATCTGGAAGGCAACCTCGGCTTTCTGCGCACCTTCCTGCTGGTCTTCGCCTACGTATCGCTGTTCGTGGGGGCGTTCATCATCTTCAACACCTTCTCGATCACCGTCGCCCAGCGCACGCGCGAGTTTGGCTTGCTGCGCACGCTCGGCGCCTCGCGCCGACAGATCCTGCGCTCGGTCGTCTTCGAAGGGGTGCTGCTGGGAGTGGGCGGGTCGCTGCTGGGGCTGCTCGGCGGGATCGCCCTGGCGCCCGCGCTCGATCAGCTGTTCAAGGCCTTCGGGGCCGATTTGCCCGACAGCGGCACGGTGCTCGAGACGCGCACGATCGTCGTGTCGCTCTTGGTGGGAACGATCGTGACACTGCTCGCCGGCACGATGCCGGCCCTGCGTGCCACTCGCGTCCCGCCGATCGCGGCGTTGCGCGAGGGGGTCGAGATCGAGCCGGCCCGCCTCACCGGCCTGGGGGTGCTGGTGCGTGCACTCGCGCTGGTCGTCGTCGGCGCGACGCTCGCGCTCGCGACGGGTTCGAGAGTGCTGTTCGGAGTGCTGTTCGTTGTGCTAGCGATCTACGTGATGCGTCTGCTGATCCGCTTCGTGCGCGAGGGCGCCCCGGCTCATCACCACCTGATTCCGGCGCTAGCGCGCTTCGTTGGAGTGGTGGTGAGCTGGCGCGGGATCACCGGACGCCTGGCGCGCGAGAACGCGATCCGCCAGCCGGGTCGCACGATGGTCACCGCGGCCGCGCTGACGGTGGGTCTCGCGCTGGTGACGTTCGTGGCGGTTCTGGCCGACGGAACGAAGGCATCGATCGACAAGGCCGTGAGTCGCTCCTTCGCCGGCGATCTGATCGTCGAGAACTCGCAGGCCGGCAACCAACAGGGCATTCCGGCGCTCGTGGCGCCCGCGCTGCGCCAGGTGCACGGAGTGGCGAGTGTTACCCCGATCGCCTTCACCGTGGGGCGGCTGCGCGGCAGCAGCTCCAACGTCTCGATCACCGCGATCGATCCAAGCACATTCGAGCGGGCTTATCGGATCGAATGGAAGCAGGGGTCCGCCGCGACGCTGCTGGGTCTCGGCGAGACCGGCACGGTCGTCACGAAGAGCTACGCGAGTGCCCATCATCTAAAGGTCGGCCAGCGCATCTCGGTGCTCACTCCCTCCGAACGGCATGTGTTGCTGACGGTGCGCGGTATCGCTGCCGACGAAGCGCGTCTGCTGGGCGACCTCACGATCACGCGGACGCTGGCGCACGCGGCCTTCGGGCAGCGCGAAGATGCGCTGGACTTCGTCTCCTATGCCCCCGGCGTCGGCAACGCGCAGGTGCAGCCGGCCGTCGACAAGCTGCTCGCGGCTCGCTTCCCACAGACGAAGTCGCGCACGGCGGCGCAGTTCAAGCAGGATCAGGCCAACCAGATCGACACGCTGCTGACGCTGATCTATGTGCTGCTCGCGCTGTCGGTGATCGTCTCGCTGTTCGGCATCGTCAATACGCTGATCCTGTCAATCTACGAGCGCACGCGCGAGCTGGGAATGATGCGCGCGATCGGTACCTCGCGCAGGCAGGTACGCCAGCTGATCCGCTACGAGTCGATCATCACGGCGCTGATCGGCGGGGTTTTCGGGATCGTGATCGGCGTCCTCGGAGGAGTGATCCTGGGTCTGGTGCTCTCAGGCTCCGGTTTCGTCCTCTCGATTCCGTTCGGGACGCTCGCGATCCTGCTGCTGGTGTCCGCGCTAGCGGGTCTGATCGCGGCCCAGGCCCCGGCGCGGCGCGCGGCGCGCCTGGACATGCTGCAGGCGCTCGCCAGCGAGTAGCGGTCAATCGAGCGCTCGTGCGGCGATCCCGGCTAAGCTCGGGTCTGCATGGCGACCGTCGCCTCCCAACCCACCGATCCCGACCTGGAGCAGGCCGCGTGGGATCTCGAGCCGCTCTTGGAGGGCGAGGGCGAGCCCGGAGTCGAGCGGCGGTTGGACGAGGCCCTGCGGCGTGCACAGACGTTCGCGCAGTCTCACGCTGGCCATCTGAACGAGCTGGACGGGGCTGGTCTGGCCGCGGCGATGCGCGAGTTGGAAGCGATCTACGAACTTGTGGGTCGCGTCGGCACATATGCCGGTCTGCGCTTCTCGACCGACACCGCCGATCCCGCCAACGGAGCGCTGCTGCAGAAGGTGCAGGAGCGCGAGACGGCGCTCGAGACGACGCTGCTGTTCTTCGAGCTGGAGTGGGCCGCGCTCCCCGAGGAGCGCGCCGAGGGGCTGCTGGCGGGCGAGGAGCTCGACTTCTGCCGTCACCATCTGCGCAACGTACGCCGCTACCGCGAGCATCTGCTCACCGAGCCCGAGGAGAAGATCCTCGCGGAGAAGTCGCTGACCGGCGCCAGCGCATGGGCGCGGCTGTTCGAGGAGCTGACATCGGCGCTGGAGGTACAGCTGCCGGCGGGGGATGACGGCGCCACCGAACAGGTCGCGCTCGACGTCGCGCTCAGCCGCCTGGCGCTCGCCGACCGCGAGGTACGGCGCACAGCCGCCGCGGCGGTGACCGCAGCACTGGCCCCGGGCCTGCGGACGCGCGCGTTCGTGCTGAACACGCTGCTAGCCGACAAGGGCGTCGAGGACCGCCTGCGCCGCTATCCAAATTGGTTGGCCGCGCGCAACCTCGCGAACGAGGCCAGCGATGAGTCGGTGCGGGCGCTGATTGAGGCGGTGCGCGGCCGCTATGAGCTCGCGCGGCGCTGGTATCGGCTGAAGGCGCGACTGCTAGGGATCGAGCGCCTGGCGGACTACGATCGGATGGCGGCGGTGACGCAGGACGAGGTGACGTTCACCTATGCGCAGGCACGCGAGCTCGTGCTGGACTGCTACGGCGGATTCTCACCGGAGCTCGGCGAGCTCGCGGGGCGCTTCTTCTCCGAGCGCTGGATCGACGCGCCGGTACGTCCGGCCAAGCGCGGCGGCGCGTTCTGTGCCTCGGCGGTCCCCTCGGCACACCCCTACGTGCTGCTCAACTACACCTCGCGCCGGCGCGACGTGCTGACACTTGCGCACGAGCTCGGCCACGGTGTGCACTTCGCGCTAGCGGCGCGTCAGGGGGTGTTTCACCAAGGCACGCCGCTGACGCTCGCGGAGACCGCGTCGGTGTTCGGCGAGACCGTCGTCTTCGGACGCCTGCTCGCGCAGGACTCAACGCCCTCCTCGCGCCTGGCGCTGCTGGCAGAGAACCTCGAGGACACGATCGCGACGGTCTTTCGCCAGGTCGCCATGAACCGCTTCGAGGAGCTCGTGCACACCGGCCGCCGCGAGCAGGGCGAGCTTTCGGTGGAGCGCATCGGCGAGCTGTGGGCGGAGAGCCAGGCCGAGTTGCTGGGCGACTCGGTAGAGATCACCGAGGGCTACCGCAGCTGGTGGTCCTACGTGCCGCACTTCATCAACACTCCCGGCTATGTCTACGCGTACGCCTACGGACAGCTGCTGGCATTGGCGGTCTACGAGCGCTACGAGGAGCGCGGGCCGGAGTTTGTGCCGCGCTACCTAGAGCTGCTCGCCGCGGGCGGCTCGCGCAGCCCCGAGGAGCTCGGCCGGATTGTCGACGTCGATCTCTCCGATCCCGGCTTCTGGGACGCCGGGCTGGATCTCGTGGAGCGCCAGCTCGAGGAAGCCGAAGCGGCGGCGCGCGCTGTGGAGGGCTCCTCCGAATGAGGCGCCGCGCCGATTGACTGGCCTGTCAGGGGGTTTTCACGACCAACGCAAACCGCGTGGCTAACCCAAAACGGGCTACTTCTTCTTTTCCTTTTTCGGCTTGGCCTTTTGGACTGTGACGGTGAACGTATCGGTCGTCTTCCCGGCCGAGGTAACGGTCACGAGCGCTGTCAGCTTGCCGAACTTTGCAAGTAGCGCTTGTCCGGTCGAGTTGAGCTTGAGCGTGAGCGCCTGCGTCGCGCCCGCCGCGAGCGTCAAGCTGACACCGCCGACGACTACCTGCTTCGTCGTGATGCCCGCTTTCTTCTTCTTGGCGCCCGCGGTAATCGCCTTGACCTTGCCGTGCTTGAGGTGCTCCTTGACCGTGGCTTGTAGGCTCAGCGACGCGCACGCCGCGCCCCCTGCCGGGCAGGAGACGGTCGCGGTGAGCTCGCCGTTGGCGCCGGAGATCGAGGCGACGGTGGCACTTGGGGCAGACGTCGACCCGGTCGAGGTTCCGCTGCCACCGCTTGTGGTGCCGCCGCCTGTGGTCCCGCCACCGGTGGTGCCTCCACCAGTAGTCCCGCCCCCGCCTGTCGAGCCTTCGCTTCCGGGCCCGAACACGTACGCGGCGCCGTAGTCTGCGGTTTCCGAGCTCGCGTAATGTCGGGGTGCACCGGCGACGACGGTGGTGCCCGCGACCGCGACCGATTCACCCAGGCTGTCGCCGTTGGAACCGTCGCCGGCGGTCAGCTCGGCGGTGTCGGCGCTCGTGGTCACCCAGCCACCGGAGGGTTCGGTCCACACGTACGCTGCGCCTTGATTATCGTGTCCTTCGACTTGGCGAGACCGCGCGCCGGTGACGATCGTGTTGCCCGAGATCGCGACCGACCAGCCGAGTTCGTCGCCGGACTGGCCATCTGAGGGGGTCAACGCCGCGGTCGGGGTCGCGTTCACCCACGGGCCGGCCGTCGGCTTGGTGTACACATAAGCCACGCCCTGGCCGAGGTTCGAGTCCACCTCGCGGTTAGGTGCGCCGGCGACGACGGTGTTGCCCGAGACCCCGACTGACCAACCCAAGTCCTCATCAGCATTGGGGTCGCTCGCCGTCAGCTCGGCGGTCTGGGTCGCGTTCACCCACCCACCGGCCGGCATCACGAACACGTATGCCTCTCCCGGGGCGGCATATCCGCCTCCTGCTTTTTGGTGATACGCGCCGACGACGATCGTGGGGCCCGAGACCCCGACCGACCAACCGAAATACTCGTCACCGTCTGGATTCGAAGGGTCGCTGGCGCTTAGCTCGGCGGTCTGCGTCCCGCTCACCCACCCGCCCGGGGGCATCACGAACACATACGCCTCGCCATAGCTTGGGTACGTAGCGTCGTAGGGCGCACCGGCGACGATCGTGGTGCCCGAAATCGCGACCGACCAGCCGAGCTCGCCGCCGAGGGAACTCTCGGTGGCTGGAGAGCCTGCGACGGTCAGCCGGGCGGCCGGTGCGCTGGTACTCGTCCAGTTGCTGGTGGTGGTGAACACATCGACCGTGCCCTGACTGTTTACGCCGTTACCGGCGATCTCGCTGCCCGCGGGCGCACCGGCGACGATCGTGTCGCCGTCACTTGAGATCGCGACCGAGTAACCCAGCTCCACGTGGCCGCCGAGGGCTGAGTCCGTAAGCTCGGCCGTCTGTGTCGCGCTCGCCCACCCGGCGGCCGGCATCTGAAACACATATACAGCGCCGCTTTGCGTCTGCGAGCTCGCTGTGTGGTAGGGCGAACCGACGACAACCGTGTTGCCCGAGGTCGCGACCGAGTAGCCGAACCGGTCACCGCAGTCTCCATCGCAGCCCACGCCGTCACTCGGCGTCAGCTCCGCCTGCTCCACGAACGGGTCGATCCGCACCGGATAGCGCGCGCCACGATCATCGACTCGTACGAGGAGGCGTCCGTCGTGCACCTGCAGCCAAGCGCGCAAACTGCGACCACGAGCGTCGGTGGCCTGCAGGCCGGCGTAGCGCAAACCTCCTGGCAGCAGCACCGTCCCATGGTCGAGTCGCACCCTCCCGGACACCGCGAGCGAAAGCGCCAACGCTCCCGACCCCGCCGGACGTCGGGCGATATCAAATCCCTGCTCCAGCCCCAGCGGTCCGTTCGCCCACCACTCACGCACAGGACCACGCGCATAGGTGACCCGATCAGCGCTTGCTACCGGCGAACTCGCCGCGAGCGGCCGAAGCGAGCTCGGGCGCCCGAAGGCCTGCAATGCGATCGCGAACCGCGCGGAGCCCGCCGTGACTGCGACTCCTGAGCGGCCGAACCGCGCGAGGAGCCGTTGCGCCGGATTGTGCGCCACCAACCTTTGGATCCGATACGCGGCCTGGTCACGCCCCAGCGCGGCCGAGATCGGAGCCTGCGCCGCCGCCGGCAAGCTCGATAACCCCTCTCGCGAGATGGCGTGAGAGCCCATGCCGGACGCGACCGTCCGGCTTCCTGAGCCCGACAAACCGTGGTGGAGCACCACCCCGAGCATCAGACACGCCAGGGCCAGCGCGAGCGCGAGGAGCAAGCGCCCGGGCGCCACGACCCTGTGAGTTGTTACCGCGGACCGCGCGGGCACACCAAGATCGGGGGACGATTGCAAACGACTGTGCCAAGCGGTCATGAAGGCCCCTTCATAGTGTGTGGTTCTCGTAATGAAACATGCACCGGCTTCTATGACCTTGTGCAGTCGCCCCCGTCCTGGCTTAGAGATCGCTGTTTATATGGGATTGCGTGCGGTTTAGGTCGCTGCACTTCTACGCATCGCTACGCATCGACGGACATACTTGACATGCGTATGAATGGTCAGACGCTCACGGACACGCAACTGCTGCTGGAGCTCGTCGGCGAGGCCTACAGCTTCGAGGATCTCCCACAGTTCCGCTCGGGGATACTCGAGGTTCTCAACCGCGTGGTGCCATCCGACAGGGTGGCCTACAACGAGATCGGCCGCGACGAAGCCCTCGCGGTGATGATCCCCGAGTTCGACGCGAGCCTGATCCCGGTCTTCGCGGCGCTCGCGCACGAAAACCCACTGATCAGCCGCTTCCATCAGACCGGCGACGGCCGCCCCTACCGGATCTCCGACATGATCGACCAGCAGACCTTCCACGCGACCGCTCTCTATAAGAAGTTCTACCGGCAGATGGGCATCGAGAGTCAGGTCGCGTTCTCTCTGCCGTCGCCCCCGGAGCTGCTCGTGGGTCTCGCGTTGACCCGTGAGCACCAGGACTTCACAGACCGCGAGGTCCAGCTGCTCGCGCTCGCCCGCCCTCATCTCATGCAGGCTTACCGCAACGCCGAGCTGCGCGGCGCCCGTGCGGCGATGCTCGCCGCGCTCGAGGAGGGCCTCGACGCGCTTGGGCGCCACATCGTGGTGCTCGACGCTCACGGACGGGTGGAGTTCGCGACCGACGGCGCTCGGCGCCTGCTCGGAGATCCCTCGGCGCTGCGCCGGCAACTGCCGGCGGAGGTTGGCGCGTGGATCTCAGAGCACGGTCACCCGCGCGGGGCCGCTGAGCCATTCGTGCTCCAGACGGCCGCCGGCGGCGTGCTCGTGCGACTACTGCCGAGTCGCCGCGAGGACCGGCGCGAGGTGCTGCTGTTGGAAGGGGGAGAGGGTCAGTTGAGCGTCGTCGCGCTGCGCGGTCTCGGGCTCACCGCACGGCAGGCCGACACACTGCGCTTCGTCGCCCTTGGCCATTCGCCAGGAGAAACGGCGACCCAGATGGGCATCGCGCCGCGCACCGTCGACAAGCACCTGCAGCACATCTACGCAAAGCTCGGCGCTACCTCTCTCTCCCAGGCCACCGCGACAGCGTGGGCGGCCGTCGGGGTCGAGCTGCCGTAGCGCTCCCGTGTCAGGTCGACGCGAGCTGAGCAGGCGGCGAAGTGGCCAGGCTGCGCTCGTGTCGCTATCGAGGGGGACGCGAGTTGTCGATACGACTGGATGACCGCTCGCGGCGCATCGCGCCTAGCTCGCCCCACCCGATCAGCGCTGGCTGCATGCGTGGCCGTGGTCGCCGTCGCGCAACTCCTGGCGGCCTCGGCGTCGGCGTCGGCGGCCAAGCCACTCGCGCGCGCTGCGCAGCCGTCGGACTACCTGAAGTTTGCCGAAATGGGTATCCGGCAGAGCGTGAGCTGGCGTACCGGCAGCTGGTTCTGCGAGTACCTCGGCTGCACGGGTTCCTACCCTCTGCTGACGATCTGGGGCGATGTGCGGATGTTCGAGTCGGTGGATGCGCTGGAGATGGCGGCACCCTCGCGTGCGCACCGCGCCCAGGTAGATCGCTTCGGGCGCGCCTCGGAGCGCTACTGGAACCCCTACCTGAACGGCTACGCGCCGTATCCGAACGACCGCTACCGCGGCGCGGAGGCGTGGTTCGACGACAACGGCTGGTTGGGGATCGCGTTCGTGCAGGCCTATCGCGCGACCGGCGAGCGCCGCTACCTGCACGACGCCCAGCGCGCCTTCAACTTCGTAGCGTCGCAGGGTTGGGATACAGCGGATAGCGGCGGAATGTGGTGGAACACCGACCACCCCTACCACTCCGGTGAGGCGCTGGCGGCGGACAGCTTGCTGGGGATGCTGCTGTATGGCATCGACAATCAGCACTTTCAGCTCGACCAGGCGCGGACGTTCATCGACTGGGGCAACAGCCACGACATCGGCTTCCACGGTCTCTATCTCAGCGGCGGACCGGGCAGCACCGTGATCGACTACATCGAGGCGCCGCTGATCTACGCGCAGTACTTGCTTTGTGAGGCAACCGGGAGTCAGGGCTACTGCGCCCACGCGGCCGCGCAAGCGAAGTCGATGACGGAGATCTACGGCGTCGAGTACAACTTCGCGCCGCTCTACGACTCGATCTTCTTCGAGTGGATGATGGCCTACGGGAAGGCCGTTGGCGATAACCACTGGCTGGAACTGGCTGAGATGAACGCGTCCGCGGCTTCACAGCACGCGGCTACGAGCCGCGGGTTATGGCTCGGGAGTTGGTGGGGCGGCCCGATCAAGGACTCGCAGACGCTGCCGGGGATGTTCCGCACGATGGCGGGGACCACCAGTTTGTTTGCTTGGCTGGCTTATTACTCGGGGTGAGGCGCCGTCTACTCCACATCCAGCTTTCTGGATCGCTCCTCGGCACGGCGCTGGACCCGCCCATCCGAGCGAGATCACGGTCAAGGTTGGCTCGCCGCTGGGCCTTTCGTTAGCATCAACGAGCCCTCACTACGCCTGCTGGCGCCAGTCACGCCATCCAACATCTCGGTATATCGTCGTTCCTTTCGAACATGATTCGCGGTACGCTTATGTCATGGACATCGAGCGAGAGCAGGCTTTGCTTCATGCCCTGCGAACAGACATCAGCCTATTTGCAGGCGCTGGTTTCAGCGTGCTGGCACTCGATCGTTCTGGCGTGGCTCTGCCAACCGGTCGCCAACTTGCTGTTGAACTACGCGCCAGGTTTGACGTAGATCCAGGAGGGGCCCTCGATCTATCGAAGCTCGCGACAATAATCTCGGCAACACGGCGGGACGAGTTTAGGCAGTGTCTGACGGATAGGTTCTCAGTGGCTTCCTACGATTCGCGATACGAGTCTCTGAGCGGTCTCGCGCTGACCGCGATATTCACAACGAACATCGACGATTTGGTCTCTTGCATCTTTCAGGGAGACGACCGGTTATTCGTAAACGACCTTGATCGTAATGGTCCCCTGATTCACGACCGGACGGCACTCGATTACATAGCACTGCACGGCTCAGTTCGTAATCTGGATCGTCCCTACCGGTTCAATACCGCGGAGCTGGCGTCTTCATTTGCAACTGATCCCGACAGATGGCGTTTTTTGCGGCAAAAGCTAAATCAATCGCCTACTCTTTTTTGGGGTTATTCGCTCGAAGATATTGGCACTTTGGAGGCCCTCGACCTTCCCCGTGATCTCGCTGATACGGAACAAGCTATGTGGATCTTGCTGTCCCCCGATGCCGATGATGCCGAAAGGTCATATTTTCACGCCATCGGTTTTGCGATCATTTCCGGTGATACAAGTAAAATGCTGGACTATGTGGCCGAAGCAACGGCGCGCTGGGCAGCAGAGGGGAATGGCATACGAGCGACGGGATCTACCGATGCCTCTCCGCCTGCGCTAGAGCAACACCGTGTGCCTGCTAACTCACAAGTGGTATTACGTCCTATCGAGGATTTCTATGCGGGCTTCGCGCCAGGGTGGAGCGACATTTACTCGCGGCAGCTCGGTCGAACCTCTCGTTATGCAAAGCTCGACGAGCTTGCTCGCGCAAATAGCGGCGTCATCATCGCTGGTATCCCGGCGAGCGGCAAGAGCACTCTGCTAATGCAGCTCGCTGCGCATATGTCGCATGATGGTCCGCGGCTCATTCTTGACGCGCCAAACCTTGCCCAAATCGAGCTAGTGCTGCGAGCGCTGGCTGGTCGCTCAGCTCTAGTATGTATCGATAATTGTACGGCCGACATTGATGCATTTATCAAGCTTGCAAATGCCCCGAACGTCACGCTTATTGGCGCCGATCGAGACTATTATCTGAGTATCATCCTTCATCGCGTCGACTTATCACGGGCAGAAATCGCTGTGCATTCAGTGACTTCGTTGTCGGATCAAGACCTACAAAACGTGTGGGACTCAATCCCAGTCAATATGAGGCGTTCTGGGCCGATGGTGCGTCCATCTATGACGGGTCGTGTCGCTCCTAGCCTTTTTGAGTTCCTACAAACAAATGTAAAGATGCCTCGCTTTGCGGAGCGTTTAAGAGACGCGCTACAAGTGCTTAGCCAATCTGATCCCGAGAAAGCTGAGTTGCTTTTGCTCGTCGCCTACGTTCATTCATGTCGTACGCCTGTATCGCTTGACATGCTGATCGGCTATCTAAATTTGCCGCATATTGACTACGGTGAAGTAGCTCAGCGTCTTGCCGATATTGGGGACATGCTGCAGGAGGCGGCGGATGACTATCTTGATTCTGAACAGGATTATTACACTACGCGGTCTCTGTTAGCGGGCGAAACGATCATCGATGCCGCGAAACCATCGGAGCTACGTCAAATGTTGACGCGGTTTCACGAGAACTTGTCGGCTCTGCGAGTCGTGAACTACTCGCTGTTCAAGAGACGCGCGCTGAGGGCTAACCTATTCGCACGGGCATTCCCGCAGGCGGAGGATGGGATTAAAATATACGATGAACAATATCTGCGCGACGGATCCCCATACATATTGCAGCAGAAGGCGCACTACCTAAGCCACATTAGAAGGCATGCTGCGGCGTTTGAGGCGATAGAGCAGGCGACGGCGCAGACGCATAAGAACTGGACGATTCGCAATTCGCATGCACAGATCTTGTTTAGGGCGAATATCGAGCGGGTCGAGACGCCTGGGTCAAGAGAACAGTTGGATCGAGCGATGGCGACGCTGACAAAGTGTTATCAGTCCGACAAACGGAAAGCGGTTCACGCTCTCACGTTTGGAGACTTTGCGATCCGGTACTCACAGGCGTTTCCTGATGACCAGGCGGTGAGATACCTAAGACAGGGGGAGGCCTGGCTAGATGAGACTCACGCTAAAGAGAAATGGTACGCGAGGGTTCCTCGAGTTCGAGCAGAGGTTGCCGCGAGGTTGCGTGAGATGGACAGTGTGGGGGCTGAGCTACAGACCGTAGCGGGCACTGGCTCTGTATAGGGCCTGCTGGTGACTCGGGCGAGAGCCCATTCACACGGTGCCGCCAAATACACTTGTCTTAGGACTCGCTGTTTGGCAGGGGCAACCGGAGGCCAGCCCCTCGATCGCATCCGCCGCCGCCACCTGTCCGCCGGCCTCGGCAAACGCGCGACTAACGCGCTGCGCGCCCGCGCGACGCGTCATCGCGGTGCGCACTGCCTCAAGCAGCCGCTCCGGGTTCAGCCGCCGCGGCGAGAGTCGCACTCCCGCCTCGGCGAACTCCACACGACTCGCTGTGTCGAGCTGGTCGCGTCCGCAGGGCACGACGACCACCGGCACCCGCGCGGCGAGCGCCTTCTGGGTGATGCCCATGCCGCCGTGACAGACCACGCACGCCGCGCGCGCGAGGATCGCTTCGTGCGATGCGAAGCGCACCACTCGGCTTCCCGGTGGCACTGCGAAGACATCGGGATCGTGCGCGGCGCTCGTGCCGAGCACCGAGATCCCCGCGGACGGCAGCGCTTCCAGCGCGACGTGCAGCAGACGTTTATCGCGCTGGCGCTCGGTCGAGCACGTCACCAGCACCAGCGGGTCCGCCAATTCCGCGAGCCACGTTGACTCCTGGGCGGGCGCCGTGGGGGAGGGCGCCCAGTTCATCGGGCCCACCAGGCGCACGTTCGCCGGCCAGTCGCGCCGCGGATACTCGAAGCCCTCCGCTGTTAGCGCCAGCATCAGCGGCGGGCGTTCGAGCACCTCGCTGTAGTGGCCGAGCTTCGACAGCTCGTGTCGGACGCGCAGGGCATTAATCGTGGGCATCACCGCGCGGTCGAAGCCGGCGCCCGTGAGCCGGCCGACAATCCCGTCGCGAAGCCTCCCGATCGGGCCGCCCAGAGGACGCAGCCCTAGCCCGAACGGGGGCGCGTCGCGAGAGCGCAGCGGCAGCAGGTACGGCGAGTACATCGCCCACGGCAGGCCCGAGCGCTCCGCGATCGTCGCCGCGCCCCAGCAGTTCACGTCGATCACCAGCACATCCGGCTCGGTGCGCGCGATCGCACGCTCGAGATCCGGTGCCTCGCCGCGCGTGCGCCGCGCGAAGGTTTTCAGCACCGAGAGGCCCGCTCCGGGCAGCGAGCGCGCGCGCCAGTCTTCGATCTGGATGCCCTCCACGGCGGGGTCGATCGGCCAGCCCTCGATCCCGGCCTGCTCCAGGTGTCCCAGCTCGCCGGCCAGCGCAACCGCCGCGGTCCGATGGCCACGCGCCGCCAGCTCGGAGAGGAGCGGCACGATTGGGTACAGATGCCCCCGCGCGGGTGAGGTGTAGGCGAGTACCTTCATGCGCCGCGGCTCATCCCTTTCCCGCGAGGACGGCTTCGATCGCGCCCTTCAGGGTCGCGTGCACCTCGGGACGCGGAAGCCCGAGATCGCGTGAGAGTAGCTGCCAGGTATGCACATCACAAAGTGCGATCAGCGTCGCGCGCCGCCGCGAACGCTCCGGCTCCTCGAGGCTCTCAAGCCAGGGGCCGAACACGTATCCGACCCAGTCGTAGTGGACCTGACGCGCCATCTGCGAGAGCTTCGCCAGCAGGACCGGACCCTCCAGCCAGGCGCCGATACGCAGGGCGCGCGGGCCCCAGTCTTCATAGTGGTCGAGCAGGTTCTCGACCGCGCCCGCGATGTCTCCCGCCGCCACGCTCCAGCGCTGGTCGAAGATCTGCGAGCCGCTGCGCACGATTGCTTGCAGCAGCAGGCCGTCCTTCGAGCCGAAGTGGCGTAGCAGTGTCTGCTTGGTGACCCCCGCCTTCGTTGCGAGCGTCTCGAGCGACGTCTTCTGCCAGCGATCCCCGAAGAACTCCTCCATCGCCGCGTCCAGCAGGGCCTCGCGTGTGCGCTCCTGTGACTTCGCACGCGACACCTGCTTGTACGGACGCTGTTCGATTTCGCTCACGCTAACGATCAGTCCTGGAGCGCGAGCGCCGCCGGGACCGACGCCGCGAGGTAGCCCGGGATCGCGAGGATCGCCAGTGCCGTCGCGATCACCAGGGTGAGACTTCTCAGGGCCGGCAGCGCCGTGATCGAGTAGACGACCGGGAAGTTGACGACGTTCGCGAGTACCCGATCCGCGAGCTGTTGACCGTAGATCCCGAAGATCGCCCCCGTCAGGCAGCCAACGCTCAGTAGCAGCAGGCTCTCCAGCAGGATCGTGCGCCACAGTTCCGCCCGCGGAAACCCCTCGAGCTTCAGCTTCGCCAGGCGTGGGCGACGCTGCCAGACCAGCGCTCCCATCGCCGCCGCCATCGCCAGCACCGCCGCGATCGGGATAAGCGTTGCGATCTGGGTGAGGCTCGCCAGGGCTTCGCGGCTGAGCGCGCGCTGGCGCGCGGCGCGCTGCTGCGCCGTCTGGACGGTCAGCCCTGTATCGATGTCGCGTCCATTCCCCAGCGCACGTTCGAGCTCGGGCACCGCACGGGCCGGCGCAAAGCCCGCGTCGAGCAGGATGCTGTACGCGCTCGCGTTCGCGCTGCCCCAAGCGCGCGCGTAATCGGAGGCGTTCATGATGATCGCGCCCGGTGCCCAGCCGACGTTCGTCGATAGCGCCGCGACGCGGAACGTCCGCGGCTGCGGGCTGGGCAGCGTGAACGCCTCGCCGATGTGCAGATGCTGTTCGGAGGCGACCGCCTGCGAGAGGACCAGCCAGCCGCCCGCGCGGACGCGGGCCGTCGCCTCACGCAGGTCTCCCTGCACGAGCTGGTCGCCCGGCAGCAGCGGCGTGGCCGCGCGCGGCGGTGCGATCACCAGCACGCGGCGCTCGCCGATGTCCAGCAGGCCGCTGCGGTAGAGGCCGACCGCGCGCACGCCCGGGAGACGTGCGAGCTTCGCGCGATCCAGCGGCGCGAACGGCGCCGTATTCAGCAGGTCGTAGGTGCCGGCTGGGGAGACCCAGATATCGGTGAACGCGTTCGTGTCGCGCGCCGCGTTTTCGAGGCCCGCGAGCAGGTCGCCGTGGGCGCCCTCGATTGCGACGCTGCCGAAGACCGCGATCGCGCCCGTCGCCGCGATCGCGACGGCGCGCGCACGCGCCGCGCTCAGCTCCATCGCCGCCACATGCGGGACCGGACTCGTGATCGCGCCCGCGAGTCGCTTGACGAGCGCGAGCGTCGCGCCGAGTGCGAGCGGCAGCTCCAGTAGCAGGGCCGCTACCAGCAGGATCATCCCGGCAATCGCCGCTTGCGGCGCGAGGCGCAGCAGCGCGGTTGCACCGCCGATGCACAGCAGCCCCGCAAGCGCTCGCCGCCCGCCGCCGCGGGTGGTGGCGATGCCCAGACGCGAGCCCGTTGCGGCCAGCGGATCGCGCGAGAGGATGTCGCGCAGCGGGCTGAGCACCGCGACGGTCGCCGCGAGCATGCCACCGCCGGTCGCGATCGCGATGCTCTGCCAGCTCACCACGCGCTGGGATCCCACCGCGAACGCCAGCGAGAGGAACGCCGGGTTGGAGTGAAAGAGGTGAATCGAGAGCTCCTCACCCAGGGCCAGCCCGACGGCGCTGGCGAGCACGCCCAGGACGAGCGCGTCGAGCAGCAGCAGCCCGATCACCGTCCGCGGCTCATAGCCGTCGCGACGCAGATCGGCGATCAGTCGCCGGCGCTGCGGGACGGTCAGCAGCATCGCGTTGAACGCGAACAGGAACCCCACGAGCGCGCTGATCACCGAAAATAGCGCCGTCGACTGGTTGCTCGCCGCCGCCGCCTTGGCGAACAGCTTGTCGTCGTAGCTGGCCGACTCGACGTCCAGGCGGCCCGCGGCCAACTTCGCGAGCGCGGCTCGTACCCGAGCTTCCGCGCCCGCGGCCGGCTGCACGAGGATGCGGCTCACACGTGCCGAGAGGCCGGTCATTTCCTGGGCGAAGGACAGCGGTGCGATTGCGACCGGGCTCGCGATCAGCGAACCGATCTGTCCTGCGTGCAGCTGGGCGTAGAGCGGCGCCTGCACCGTGTGCCCGGCGAGCTGGAAGGTGACTTCCTGACCGAACTTCCGCACGCCGATCGTCCTCGAAACCGGAGCCGGCAACACAACCGCTCCGATCCCGCCAAACGGCGCGAGATCAGTGTGACGCACGAGCGAGCCGCCCAGCCGCTTGAGACTCCCGTCGGCTCCGACGAGCTCGACCGACTCGCGCCCACGCGGACCGATCGCGTTCGCGCCCGCTTCCAGCAACGGCGCCGCCACGCGCACGCCCGGAATCTCGCGCACGCGCGTTAGCGTGCTGGCCGGAAAGCCCTCCGGACCCCGCGCGACGAGTTGCAGCGTCGCGTTGCCCGCAATCCCCCGCCAGAGCTCCGCGACTGAGCTCTGCAGACTCGAGCTCGAGACCTGCGAGGCGAATAGCAGTGCGACTCCCGCGGCGATACCCACGATCGCGAGACACTCCTGTACCAGCCGCGCGCGCAAGCGCACGCGATAGAAGCGCAACGCGTTGGCAAGTTTCACGGCGCCGCGACGCCGCCGGCCGCGACGTGCCCACGATCGATTTCATAGTCGCCGAGCTTGCCGTCGCGTAGCGCGAACACCCGATCCGCGTAGAGCGCCGCCATCGGGTCGTGACTTACCAGCACCACCGCGACCCCCCGCTCGCGGCACAGCCCGCGCAGCAGTTCGAGTACTTCCCGCCCGCGCTGCGTATCGAGGCTGCCGGTTGGCTCGTCCGCCAGTAGCAGGCGCGGCATCGTCGACAGCGCCCTGGCGATCATCACGCGTTGGCGCTCGCCCATCGAGAGCGTCTCCGCGCGGTGGTGCAAACGCTCGCCCAGGCCCAGACGCTCCAGCAGCGGTGTGATCTCTCGCTGCGCATCGCGCCAGCGCATCGTCTTGAGCAGCTTCAGCACCGCGTTGTCAATCGCACTGACGCCCGGCAGCAGGTCGAAGTTCTGGCGAATGAAGCCCAGCTCGGAGAGCCTGAAGTGCGAGGCTTCGCGCTCGGAGAGCGAAGAGACGTCGCGTCCCCCGATCACCACTGCGCCGGCCGTCGGCTCCAGGAGGGTCGCGACCATCAACAGCAGCGTCGTCTTGCCCGAGCCGCTCGGCCCGTACAACGCGACCATCTCGCCGGGTGCCACCCGCAACGACACGCCATCCACCGCCCGCACGGTCTCCCCGCCCACCGAGGGGTAGTGCTTGACGAGATCACGCAGCTCGAGCACCAGAGGTCTCCTGGGCGATGGCGGTCATGCCTGGCACGGCTACTCCGAGACCCTGCCGCTGACGCGCACCGCGATCGCGTCGTTGGACTTCTGGATCGTGCCGCTGAAACTCAGGCCCGATCCGCGCGCGTCGCTGTAGCTGCCGGTTCCCCGACTGATCGACAGTGTTCCCGAGAAGCTCGCCGTGGTACTGCCACGGTGGTAGCTCGCCGTCGCCTCGCCCGAGATTGAGCCCCCGCGTGGCGAGATGCTGACTTCGGCCGTCACGCGGCTCGTCGAGACGATCTGCAGACGCACGTAGATCGTGCCCGTCACCGTCCCCGACGCCGGGCCCTGCTCGTTGAGGGTGAAACCGCGTTTGCTCGTCAGATGCAAGTCCCCGCTCTCGTTCAAGGAGATCGAGCGCGCCGTGCGCGCCACTGCGGTTGTGGGCCACGCGCCACCCCGCGCGGCGGCGCTCGCGTCCCCCGATCGTGCGCCGGCCGCGAGCGGCGCCAGGGTCATCGCGGCGCCGAGTGACAGCGTGCTCGCAATCAAGACGCGGCGGCCGATTGAGCGGGCGTTAGAGTCATACACGGCTGCACCTTTCTTTTGCTGGACGCTCATAGCGGGCAGGGAATCGTGGCGAGGGCTCTGCTCTGGGAGCCGTTGGCATAGGTGAACGCCGCGGCGAACGGCAGTCCTCCTCGGGGACAGTGTGAGGGCACGGTGACGGTGGCTGATCCCTTCGTCCGATGTCGCGCGCTGGCGCCAATCGTGAGCGAGAAGCTGACCACCGAGGCATCCGGCTCGTTGGGCACCGTCGGGATGGGCGGGATCGACATCGCGAGGTCTTCCCCGTAGGGCGCGCGAGCGGGGAGCGCAGTCGCGGGGAGCACCATCTTCACGCTGAGCGGCGTATATCCCTGGCCCAGAATCTCGAACGTCGGCTGAAGATTGTGCGGCGGCCCGAGGAACGCCCAGAGGGTCACGTGCTCGACGAGTGGCTCGGCTCCCAGGTTGCCGATCACCACCGCGTGGCCGCTGCCGATCTCCGATTGCGCCGGACAGCCGCCAACTCCGTGAGCCAGCAGGATCGTGGCAGTGCAGCTACGTAGGACGGGGATCGCGAGCGTGAGTCCCTCCGGCAGACCCAGGACCGCCTTGCGCACCGGTGAGGGCACGCCGAGTTCGCCACCCGCGTAGTCGATCGTGAACGTCAGGGCTGCCTTCGCGCGGTACCGGTCGGGCGATAGCGAAGGCACGATGCTCGCCGACGTGGCCGGCAGATCATCCGGCAAGCCCACCTGGCCAAGATTGAAATCAGAACCGAGGACTAGCTTCGTGCTAGCTGAGGTGCTCGTCGCGAAGACCAAAGCGAAGCAGGCGGATAGCGCGGCGAACAGAACCCAAAGCTTCGGCACCATCGCTCCTTCTCTCCTCGCAATCGCCGGTAAATGACCGGTCACATGTGACTCGGGAGTGTGAGCCCTCCTAATTCACGTTACTGAGGGTAACACGAAGATGAAAGACTTGTCAAGCCAATGTGCCAGTGCACTAGGTTAGTAGCACACCTGGCGATGAAATGCAAAGCCGCAGGACTCCCCCAGACCCGCACCCGCGGCCGGCCCGCCATCAAACTCAGAACAGCCCGAACCCGCGACCGGCGTGCTGCACGAAGTCGAACAGCGGCTGCGGGACGATCCCAAAGAAGAGCGTCGCCGCGCCCGCGAGGACCGCGACGAGGACGACCTCCGGTTGCGGGGCGCCGAGGCGCGCGACGCCCGCATCCGCCTGCACGTCCAACTCGGGGGAGCCGCCCGCGATCGCGGGCAGCGGGTTCGCCGGCAAGGACTCCGCCCCGACGGCGCGCGCGTGGTCCTCGGGTACCTCGCGCATCCACATCGCGGCGATCACCGGCAGGTAGTAGCCGAGCGAGATCATCGAGCCGATCACAATCACGACCCCCAGCCACGTGTAGCCGCCCGAGACCGCCGCATCGATCAGGTAGAACTTGCCCATGAAGCCCGCCGTCGCCGGGATTCCAGCGAGGCCGAGCATCGCGAGTGTCATCGGCCACGCCAGGTACGGACGCTCGCGCCCGAGGCCCGCCAGCGAGCGCACGCTGTCGCCCTCGCCGGTTTCGCGCTCGCGCGCGAGGATCACGGCGAATGCGGCCATGTTCATGAACAGGTACACCGCGAGGTAGAAGACCGTCGCGCGAATTCCCAGCGTCGTCGCGACGACGACGCCCGCGAGCATGTAGCCCGCTTGCGCTACCGCCGAGTACGCCAGCATTCGCTTCAGCGAGGACTGCCCCAGTGCGCCCACATTGCCAACAATGATCGTGATTGCCGCCAGCGTCGCGAGCGCCGGCCCCCAGCTCTGCTGCGCTTCGACCAGCGCGACGTCGAAAAAGCGCAGGAACACGCCCAGCGCCGCGACCTTCGTCGCGACCGCCATGAACGCCGTCACCGGCGTCGGCGCGCCCTCGTAGACATCCGGCGTCCATTGGTGGAAGGGAGCCACCGACGCCTTGAAGCAGAGGCCCGCGACGCACAGCGCGATGCCCGTCAACAGCAGCACGTTGTCGCTCAGGCCATTGCTGGCGATCGCCGCCGCGATCGCGCCGAAGTCCGTCGCGCCCGTCGCGCCGTAGATCAGCGCCACTCCATAGAGCAGCGTTGCCGAGCCCACCGAGCCGATGATCAGGTACTTCAGCCCCGACTCCAGCGAGTGCTCGCGGCGCATTTCGCTCGCGCACAGCACGTACAGTGGGATCGAGAGCAGCTCCAGGCCGATGAACAACACGACCGTGTTCTGCGCCGCCGCCAGCAGAAACATGCCGCCGATCGAGGTCAGCAGCAGCGCGTGAAACTCACCGTGCGCCGCTTCGTGAGCCGCGCGCGAGCGCCACGCCAGCAGCACCGCCGCCGCGCCGCCCGCCAGCAGGATGAAGTTGAGCGCCAACGAGAGGTTGTCGATCCGCAGCGCGCCCGCGACGATCGACTTCTGCGTATTCCACTGCCAGATCGTCAGACCCGCCGCCGCGCCCAGCACCACGAGGCTAAGCGCCGGCACCACGTGCTCGCGTATCCGGCGCGGTCCCAGCAAGCCCACGAGCAGCACGATCACCGCGCCGCCCAACAGCGCGATCAGGGGTGCGAGGCCCGCGAAATCCACGTGCGGGCCTTTCAGTGTGGCCGTCGCGATATGCGGGAAATAGGACACGACTTTCACGGAGTCGAGCCTGCTTCCCCGGTTTCGCTCGGGCGAGGCCCGAGCGTTCCGCCCGCTTGTCCCTGTGGCGCGGCCACGCTCGCGACCGCCGCCGGCCTAACGAGCGCCTGCGCGGAGGCCACCGCGGCCTTCGCCGAGCCTTCGCTGCGCTGCAGCGCCAGCTGCGGATAGACCGCGAAAAATAGGATCACCGCTACGAGCGGAATTAGGACCGCCGCGTCCGCGCGCGTGAGCTCACGGGATTTCACGCCGCTGCCGACGCGGTTGTGCATCGCCCCGATAAACACGCGCAGTGCGTAGACGCTTGCCATCACCACGCCGCTGAACGCGATGATCGCAATCACGAGCTTCGCTTTGAAGACGCCCAGCAGGATCAGGAACTCGCCGACGAAATTAGAGGAGCCCGGCATCGCCAGCGTCGCCAGCGCGACGATCAAGAAGAGCGAGGCCAGCACCGGCGCGCGGAATGCGATGCCGCCCATCTCGCGGATGTCCTGCGAGCCGCCCGCGCGCTGCGCCAGCAGCGCGATGATAAAGAACAGCGGCGCCACCACCAGGCCGTGGTTGACCATCTGCAGAAGCGCTCCCTGCGCACCCTGCGGGTTCAGCGCGAAGATCCCCAGCGTGATGAAGCCGAGTTGTGCCACCGAGGAGAAGCCCGCGATCAGGCGCGCGTCGGTCTGCGTGAACGCCATCGCCGAGCCGTAGAGGATCGAGGCCAGCGCGATGAGCAGCATCAGCAGCTGGAAGTGCACCGCCGCCTTGGGGAACAGCGGCAGCACGATCGCCAGGAAGCCGTACGCGCCCACCTTCGAGAGCACGCCCGAGAAGACCATCAGCACCTCGATCGGCATCGCGCGGTAGCCGTCCGGCATCCAGCCGTGCAGCGGGAACGCCGGCATCTTCACGAGGAACGCCGCCGCGAAGAACAGGAAGATCCACTCCTGCGAGCCCGTGCTGAGCGGCAGGTGGCGTAGCGCCGAGAGCGAGAAGTTCAGCGCCGTGCCGTGGTCCTGGGAGGCGAGCACCCCGGTCGCGATCGCCGCCGCCAGCATCAGCAGTGAGCCGACGAGCGTGTAGATCACGAGCTTGATCGTCGCTTTCACGCGGTCCGGGCCGACGCCCCAGCCGCCGATCAGGAAGTAGAACGGGATCAGCATCAGGTCGAAGAACGCCACGAACAGCGCCAGATCCTGCGCCAGGAAGGCCCCCAGTACGGCGGACTCCGCGAGCATGAAGTGGAAGTAGAAGAGGCGCGGGCGGTCCCACGTGCGGAGGTTGGCCGCTAGGACCGCGGCCGCGAACAGCAGCGTCGTGAGTCCCACGAGCAGCACGTTCAGGCCGCTGATCCCCAGCTTGTAGTGGATGCCGAGCGTCGGGATCCAGGCGACGTCAGTCACGTGCTGCAGGCCGTTCGCGCCGAGTTTGTAGTCGACGATGTAGCCGATCGCAAGAGCCAGTGCCGCGACCGAGCCGAGTAGCGCGAGCGCGCCCGGGAGGCGCTGAGCGGGGGAGGGTTGCTGCGAAACGGGCCCCCCCGCGTGTGTGTGCGCGCGCGCATGCGCGCGCGGCGAGGTCAGTGCGGAGAGCGCACCGAGCAGGCCGCAGGCGAGGGGGAGCCAGATCAGGATTGAAAGTGCGGGCATCGGCTTGGCTTTAGGGAGTGGCGAGCATCGCTGGAGGTCAGGACTGCAGCAGGAAGTAGAGGCCGAGGGCGCCGACGCCGAGCACGAGCAGCGCCGCGTAGTAGCGCAGGAAGCCGTTCTGGACCGCGCGCACCGCCGCCGAGCCCGCGCGCACGATGCCCGTGCTGCCGCCGATCAGCGTGCCGTCGACGAAGATCCGCTCGAACGTGTCGCGCGCCCAGCGCCCGAACGCGGCCGCCGGCAGCACGACGAGCAGGTCGATCGCCTCGTCGAAGTACCACTTGTGCCAGAGCAGCTCATACAGCGCGCCAAAGCGCGCTCGCGCCGCGATCGCGATGCTCGGCTGCTTGACCCAGATGCGGTACGCGACCGCGATCCCCGCGAGCCCCAGCAACGTGCCCAGGATCAGGCCGAACACGAGCAGTCCGTCGCGCGTGTGCGGTTCGTAGAGCGGCGAGCCCGCGAACGACGGGCGCAGGAAGTTGACGACCACCTGATCCACGCCCGGGATCTGCACCAGGCCCGCGCCGACCGCGCCGACCGCGAGTACGCTCATCGCGACCCGCATCGGCAGCGCGCGCTCGGCGACCGTGTGGTGCGGACCCGGGAAGCCCACATCGGTGTCCTCGAGCTCGCCATTGGCCGGGTTCGTCGGGTGCTCGGCATGATGCAGGTGGCCGCTTTCGAGCTCGCGCGCCTCCGCCACGGGCTCGCCGTAGAAGGCGCGGAAGATCATCCGGAACGTGTAGATCGCGGTCAGGAACGCGCCGATATAGCCGATCACGTACAGCGCCCAGTGCCAGCCGCCGCGCTCGGCCGTCACCAGCAGGATCTCGTCCTTGGAGAAGAAGCCCGAGAACGGCGGGATCCCCGACAGCGCGAGGCCGCCGATCACGAAGCACGCGAACGTGAACGGCAGCGCCTTGCGGAAGCCGCCCATCTTCTCCAGTGACTGCTCGCCGCCCATTGCGCCGATGATCGAGCCCGCGCCCATGAACAGCAGCGCCTTGAAGAACGCGTGCGTCATCAGGTGGAACATTCCCGCCGCGTACGCGCCGACCGAGACTCCCATGATCATGTAGCCGATCTGCGACATCGTCGAGTACGCAATCACGCGCTTGATGTCGGTCTGCACGAGCGCGATCGTGCCCGCAATCAGTAGCGTCGCCGCGCCGATGATCGCGCCGACATCCTGCGCCGCCGGCGCGAGTTCGAAGAGCACGTGCATGCGCGCTATCAAGTAGACGCCCGCCGTCACCATCGTCGCCGCGTGGATCAGCGCGCTGACCGGCGTCGGGCCCTCCATCGCGTCCGGCAACCACGTGTGCAGCGGGATCTGCGCCGACTTCGCGAAGGCGCCCACGAGCAACAGCAGGCAGCCCGCGACGATGTCCGCTTCGCCCGAATGGAACACGTGCGGCGCCGCCTTGAAGACGCCGAGATATTCGAGCGTTCCCGTGTGCTTGAAGATGAAGTACGTCCCCAACACCAGACCCGCGTCGCCCAGCACGTTGATCACGAATGCCTTGATCCCCGCGCGTGTCGCCGTGGTGCGGCGGTACCAGAAGGAGATCAGCAGGTAGGAGGCCGCGCCCACGAACGCCCAGCCCACGATCAGCAGCAGGAAATTGCCCGCGAGCACCAGCAGCAGCATCGAGAACACGAAGAAGTTCAGGTACGCGAAGTAGCGCGCGAAGCCACGGTCTTCCTCCAGGTAGGAGACCGAGTAGAGGTGGATCATCGTCGAGATCCCGCTGACGATCAGAATCATGTAGACCGACAACGGATCCACCAGAATTGATACATGCGCGTTGATGCCCACCGTCACCGCGTAGTTCCACAGCGAGGACGTCAGCTCGCGGTGGGAGGAAGCTTCGCCCTGCATTGAGATCAGCGCTCCCAGCGCCGCGAGGAACGCCAGTCCGATCGCGCCCGTCGCGATCCAGCCCGCACTGCGGCCGGGCAACACGCGGAAGCCGAAGCCGATCACCAGCGTCCCCAGCAGCGGGAACAGCAGCACCAGCCAGCCATAGGTAGTAGCACTCATGAAACGGGCCTACCCAGGATCATCCTTGGAGCTCCCGCAGCTCATCTACATCCAGCGGCAGGTCGCGGCGGTAGATCGCGACGATCATGCCCAGGCCGATGCAGACCTCGCAGGCCGCCACCGTCATCACGATCAGCGCCAGGATCTGCCCGTCGCCGTTGCCCCACATGCGCGCGAACGCGATCAACGCGAGGTTCGCACCGTTGAGCATCAGCTCCAGGCAGAGCAGCACCACGAGTGGGTTGCGCCGCGTCATCACACCGATCGCGCCGAGTGCGAAGACGATCGCGGAGACCGCCAGGTACCACGCGATACTCACCAGCCACCCTCCCGCTCCGGGTTCTCACCCGACGAGCCGCCGCCGCCGACGATCGCGGGCTCGGGTTGGGCACCTGGCTCCCCGTTCTTGGCGCCGCGGTCGTGACTGAGCGCGAATTCGAGTCCGGTGACGCCCTCCGCCATCGTGCCCGTGCCGCGCGGGCGCGCGAGACCGAGCGGGCCCAGCAGCTCAGTCTCCTCGCCCAGTCCGCCGCGGCGGCGCGCGAGCACGACCGCGCCGACGGCCGCGATCAGCAGCAGGAACGAGGCGACCTCGAACGCAAGCAGGAAGCGCGTAAGCAGCAGATTGCCGATATACGCCGGCGTCCCGTAGGTCCGCGGACCCGGGCTGTATGCCGCTCCGTATTCGCCGATCGCCTTCAGGCCCGAGCCGAGTAGCGCGATCAGGAGCTCGACCAGCAGCGCCCCGCCCAGCACGGCCGAGCCAAACCGTAGCCGCGAACCGCCGCTCTGGGTGGGGAGGCCACCGCGTACCCGTTCACTGAGCGAGCTGCCGCTATCGCCGACGTACGCCACGACGAACACGTAGAGCACCATCACCGCGCCCGCGTAGACCACGACCTGGACCGCCGCGACGAATTCCGCGCGCAGCAGCAGGAACAGCAGCGAGAGCGAAAGCAGGTGCCCGACCAGCGCCAGCACGCTGTAGAACGGGTCGCGCAGGACCACGACTCCGACCGCGCCCGAGATTGCGCCCGCGGCGGCGATAAAAAACAGCAGCGCGCTCACCGCTGGGCCTCATTCCTGTGCACTCGCGCGACCATCGACTTCGCTACTCCCCCTCGTTCCTCAGCGGGGTGCGCTCGAGCGGCTCGGCGAGCAGCATCTCCTTCGTGAAGATCAGATCCGAGCGGTTGTAGTCCGAGAGCTCGTAGTCGTGGCCCATCGTGATTGCGTCGAACGGGCACGCCACCTCGCAGTAGCCGCAGAAGATGCAGCGCGAGAGGTTAATCTCGTACACCGCCGCGTAGCGCTCGCCAGCCGAGACGCGATTCTCGGGGGTGTTCTCGGCGGCGACCACCCGAATGCAGTCCGCCGGGCACGCCGCCGCGCAGAGCGAGCAGCCAACGCACTTCTCCAGAGCACTGTCCTCGAAGCGGTGCAGCTTGTGGCGGCCGCGGAAGCGCGGGTAGACCGGCACCTTCTCCTCGGGATACTGGATCGTGTGCGGCCCCTCCGCCACACGCGCCATCGTCGTCTTCAGACCGCGCAGCGTCTCGCCGAAGGCGCGGTAGGTGCCCCGCGCCGCACCCGGCTTGGGGCCGCGCACGACCTCGATCACGTCCTCGCCGGGATCCCAGGCCATCAGTGCGTCACCACCACGAGGATCGCGGTCACGAGCGTGTTAAGCGTCGCCAGTGGCAGCAGCACCTTCCAACCGAAGCTCATCAGCTGGTCGTAGCGCAGGCGCGGGAGCGTCGCTCGGACCCAGATGAACAGGAACGTGATCAGCGACATCTTGAAGAGCACGACGATCGGGTCCACCCAGCCGGGCGGATGGATTCCGAACGGCAGCAGCCAGCCACCGAGGAAGACCGTCGTCACGATCCCCGATACCACCAGCACGTTGAGGTACTCCGCGAAGAAGTACGACGCGAAGCGTCCGCCGCCGAACTCGGTGTTGTAGCCGCCCACGAGCTCCGCGTCGGCCTCCGTGAGGTCGAATGGCGCGCGGTTAGTCTCCGCGAAGCCCGCGACCAGGAACACCAGGAAGCCGAAGAACTGCGGCACGATGTACCACATGCCCGCCTGCGCATGGACGATGCCGGTCAACGAGAGTGTGCCCGCGGTGAAGATCACACCGACGAGCGCGAGCCCCTGGGAGACCTCGTAGGAGATCAGCTGCGCCGCGCCGCGCATCGCTCCGAGGAACGAGTACTTCGAGCCCGAGGACCAGCCGCCGAGCATGATCCCGTAGAACGCGATCGCCCCGAACGCGAACAGGTACAGCGGCCCGATCGAGACGTCGATCCCGTACAGGCCCACCGGCGTGCCGAAGATGTGCTGCACGTCGCCGAACGGGATGATCGCGAAGGCCGCCACCGCGGTCAGGATCGAGATCATCGGCGCGACCGCGAACAGGAAGCCGACCGAGGTCGTTGGGCGCGACTGCTCCTTGGTGAGCAGCTTGAGGATGTCCGCCAGTGGCTGCAGCGCGCCGTAGGGGCCTACGCGGTTGGGGCCGTAGCGGCCCTGGAAGCGCCCGAGCAGCTTGCGCTCGGCGATCAGCACGATCGGCACCAGTTGCAACCCGACCGCAAAGATCACGATCCCCTTGATGATCTGGATCCACCAGGCTTCGTAGTAGCCGACGACCGCCATCATGCTCAGCGCTCACCTACCGTGGCCGCCGCCACCGTCGGCTCCGCTTCGCGCTCGGCGCGGCGGTAGAGGAACTTCAGCGACGGCGAGAACTCGACCTCCGGTGCATCCCAGATCGAGTAAGCACCGGTGGGGGCGGAGCTGCCATTTGTGCCGGCGCTCTCGCTCGACGCGCTTGCCGGTGGCTCGGGGAACGCGGCGGCCGCCTCGCGCTCCTGCCAGCGCACGCCGCGCCCGCCGATCTCCTCCAGCGTGAGGCCCGCATAGAAAGGGACCGCGTCGAACAGCTGCTGCGAGGCCAACGCTCCGGTGCTCGCCCCCAGATCCAACTCGCAGCGTCGTGCGAGCTCGGCGATCACCGCCCACTCCGGTCGCGTCTCGCCCTGGCGGCCGATCGCCGGACGCAGTCGCTGCAGACGCCCGTCGGGGTGCACGACCGTGCCCTCCTTCTCGGCGTAGGACGCCGCCGGGAAGACGACGGTCGCGTGCTCGCGCAGACCCTCCGTGAGGAAGCTTGCGTGTGCGATCACAGTCGAGGCCTTCTCCAGCGCCGCGCTCCACAGCTCCTGCGGGAGCTCCGAGCGCAGCGGGTCGGCGTGCAGCAGGTAGAGCGCCGCGAGCTCGCCGGCGGCGAGCTCCGCGCCGATGCCGTGCAGGTCCAGTGGCGCCGACGCGCCGTCCTCGCCGCCTGCGCTTGCGTCGCTCGCGTCCGCTGCGCCCAGCGGATGCAGGCCGGGTCCGTAGCCCGGCGCGAAGCCCGCCTCGAGCAGTCCACGGCCGTTGGTGCCCGCGGCCGGCACTCCGAGTAGACCTGCACCGTCGTGACCGTGCAGGTTCAGTCCGCGCGCGAGCTTCAGCAGCGCCTCGGCGCCGCCGTGAGCGACGAGCCGCTCGCCGTAGAGGATCACAATCTCCTCTCCGCCTGTGCGCAGCAGCTCGGCGAGCTCGCGCAGCTGCTCGACATCAGCGCCCGCCGCACGCGCGGCCGGCTCGAGCTCGCCCCCGTAGAGCGCCGCCGCGAGCGCGCTCACGAATGCCGCGCCGCCACCCGCCGCGTAGCGCAGCGAGAGCCTCGCGCTGGCGTCCAGCGAGGACGGCTGGGGGGTGGCGATCGCGAGCTTGACGCCGTGGCGGCGCACGCCCTTGCGGATGCGCAGGTCGAGGATCGGGATGTCGCGCACCGGCTCCGTGCCGATCACCAACACGGTGTGCGCGAACTCCAGATCGGGGACCGTCGCCTGCAGCGCCGGCTCGGCGAGACGATGCTGATCGGCTGGGTCCACGCCCGCGAGCGTGTCGAGGTGCTCGCTGCCGAGACCCTCGCGCAGCAGCCGTGCGAGCAACAGGCCCTCCTCGCTGGTGCTCTCACCGCCGGCGAGCGCCGCGACCTTGCCGCGCGCACGGCGCAGGCCCGCCGCGGCCTCCTCCAAGGCACGCTCCCAGGAGACCGCGCGCAGCTCGCCACCGTCGCGCACGAGCGGCTGCGTCACGCGCTCGTCGGCGTGAATCGACTGATAGGCGAAGCGGCCCTTGTCGCAGAGCCAGCCGTCGTCGACCTGATCGTGCTCGCGCGCCAGCACCCGCATCACGCGCTCGTCGCGCACCGTGAAGCTAACGTTGCACTGCGCCGGGCACAGCGTGCAGACCGAGCCCGCATCCTCGACGTCCCAAGGCCGTGCACGGAAACGATAAGCGCGCGAGGTCAGCGCGCCGACCGGGCACAGCTCGACGATGTTGCCGCTGAACGGCGCCACGTAAGGATGGCCGTCGAAGGTCGAGACGTAGGAGTGCGCGCCGCGCTCGAGCAGAACCAACTGATAGTCCTCGGAGATCTCCTGCGAGAAGCGCACGCAGCGGTAGCAAAGGATGCAGCGCTCGCGGTCGATCGCGATCAGCGGTGAGAGCTCCAGCGGCTTGACGAAGTGGCGCTTGGGCTCGATGAAGCGCGAGGTTCCCTTGCCCCAGCCGAAGGTGATGTCCTGCAGCGGACACTCCCCGCCCTTGTCGCACACCGGGCAGTCCAGCGGGTGATTAATCAGCAGGAACTCCACCACCGCGTTCTGTGCCGTCTTCACGCGCTCGGACTGCGTGTGTACGACCATCCCGTCCTTGACCGGCGTGGAGCAGCCCGTCTGTAGCTTCGGGATGCCCTCGATTTCCACGAGGCACATGCGGCACGCGCCGACCGGGTTGCCGAGCTTGGGCTCGTAGCAGAAGACCGGGATCTCGACGTCGCCGTGCTTCGCCGCGTCGACGAGCATCGAGTTCTCCGGCGCCTGGACCTCCAGGCCGTCGATCGTGAACGTGATCGTGTTGGGTTCCGGGCGCGGCATTAGTGGGCTCCCGCGAATGCGCTCGCCGGGGCGCGCAGTCGCGCCGCCTCCATGTGCGCCTCGAACTCGTCGCGGAACTTCGTGATCAGCGACGCGATCGGCATCGCCATCGCATCGCCGAGCACGCACAGGCAGTTGCCCATGATGTGCTCCTGCACCGAGCTCATGATGTCCAGGTCCATCGGCGTCGCCTCGCCGGCGTCGATGCGCTCGAGCATCTTCACCGTCCAGTTGGTGCCCTCGCGGCACGGCGTGCACTTGCCACAAGACTCGTGCCGATAGAACTTCGCGACCTTCAGCGCCACATCGATGATCGGCGTCGAGTCGTCGACGACAATGATCGCGCCCGAGCCGAGCATTGTGCCCGCCTGCGCCAGCGAGTTGAAGTCGTAAGGCACGTCGAGCTCCTCGCCCGTGAGCACCGGTGAGGAGGAGCCGCCGGGGAACCAGCACTTGACCTCGCGGCCCTCCGGCGGGCCACCGGCGAGACCGTAGATGATCTCGCGCGAGGGGATGCCGAGCTCGATCTCATAGTTGCCCGGCCGCTGCACGTGGCCCGAGATTGAGACGAGCTTCGTCCCGGTCGAAGTTTCCACGCCGAGCTTTGCGTACTCGTCCCCGCCCATCCGGATGATCGTCGGCACCGTCGAGAGCGTCTCGACGTTGTTGATCAGCGTCGGCCCCTGGTAGAGGCCCTGGTTGGCCGGGAACGGCGGCTTCAGGCGCGGGTTGCCGCGCTTGCCCTCCAGCGAGTCCAGCAGGCCCGTCTCCTCGCCGCAGATGTACGCGCCCGCGCCGCGGTGCACGACCAGCGAGAGCGAGTGTCCCGAGCCGAGGATGTTCTCGCCGACATAGCCCGCCGAGCGCGCTTCGGTGAGCGCCGCATCGAGCATGTCGGCCTGCAGCTGATACTCGCCCCGGATGTAGATGAACGAGCGGCTCGCTCCCGCCGCATATGAGGCGATCACGATCCCCTCGATCAGCATGTGCGGGGACTTCTGCATCAGTTCGCGGTCCTTGAAGGTGCCCGGCTCGGACTCGTCCGCGTTGCAGACCAGATACTTGTCCATTCCGCCTTTCGGCAGGAACGAGACCTTCTTGCCCATCGCGAAACCCGCGCCGCCGCGTCCGCGCAGCCCCGAGGCTTCGAGCTCGTGCAGCACCGCCTCCGGCGGGGTCGCCAGCGCCTTGCGCAGCGACTCGTAGCCGCCGCGTTCCTGGTAGACGCCGAGGGTGCCCAGCCCCGGTTGATCGATGTCCGTGAACAGCAGCAGCTCGCTCATCCCTGGCGCTCCTGCGCATCTGGATCGGGAGCCCCGCCCTGCGTCTGCGGTCCTCCGTCGGCGTCGGGGTGCGGCGGCTCGTGGGGGTGGTGCGGAATGTCCTGCTCGCTGCGCGCCTGGTGCGGGATGTCGCCCTCGTGCGGCGGCTGCGTGTGGGACTCCTCGTGCGCCGCCGCGGGGCCCGGGCGATCGTCGGTCATCGGCGGCCCGAAGCTCGCGCGCGCGGGATCGATGTCGGGAGTCGCTCCCGGCGAGGTACCGGTTGGGGAGTCTTGCGCCTGCGCTGAGCCCGTGCCCGGCTGAGCGGCGTGCAGCGCGAACTCGCGCGAGTTCGCGTGCGGGTCAGCGACCAAGCGCCGCGCGAGCTGCTTATCGGGCAGCACCGCACGCCCCGCGCGCGCGTCGTCAAGCAGTTGCGGAATGTCCTCCAGCGAGAGCGGTCCCACATAGACGCCGTCGACCGAGGCCATCGGGGCGATGTCGCACGCGCCGAGGCACTCGAACGCGCGCACGTTGAACTCCGAATCTTCCCCCGCCGCGGCGCGGATCGCGTCGAAGAGCTCGTCAGCGCCGCACAGCGAGCACGAGATGTTCGTGCATACGTACACCGCGTGGCGACCGACCGGCGTCGTCTCGAGCATGTCGTAGAACGTCGCGACCGAGGCCAGGTAGGCGGGGGTGAGGCGCATCACGCACGCCACCTGATCGATTGCCTGCGGCGAGCACCAGCCGTGCACGCGCTGCGCCGCCGCCAGCGCCGGCAGCGTCGCCGAGCGGCGGTCCGGGTAGTTGGCCATGTGCGCCTCGATCTCCGCGCGCAAGTCATCCGGGACCGACGTCGTGGTGGGGTCAGGAATCTCTGCCGGATCCTTCGTGAGGTCCGCCGCTTCGTCCCAGCCCGGCACGCGCGAGCCGTGCTCGTAGCGCTTGACCGTGGTCATCGATCGATTCCTCCGAGGATCGGATCGAGCATCGCGAGCGTCGCGATCAGATCCGCGATGTAGGAGCCTTCGGCCATCTGCGAGAACGACTGCAGGTTCACGAACGAGGGATCACGCATGTGCACGCGCGCCGGCTTGGACGAGCCGTCGGAGCGCACGAAGCAGCCGAGCTCCCCGCGCGGGGACTCGATCGGGTGGTAGACCTCGCCGGGCGGCACGCGGAAGCCCTCGGTGACGAGCTTGAAGTGGTGGATCAGCGCCTCCATCGAGGTCGCCAGCTCGTGGCGCGGTGGTAGTGCGACCTTGCGGTCAGTCGTGATGTACGGACCCTCCGGTAGGCCGTCGAGGGCCTGGTCGATGATCTTCACCGACTCGTAGATCTCCGCGAGGCGTACCGCGAAGCGGTCATAGTTGTCGCCGACCGTGCCGACCGGAATCTTGAAGTCGAAGTCTCCATAGGAGCAGTACGGCGCGGCCTTGCGCAGATCCCAAGGGTTACCCGCGGCGCGCAGAAGCGGTCCCGTAACGCCGAGCGAGAGCAGCGTGTCGGCATCCAGTGGGCACGTGCCGCGCAGGCGCTGCAGGACGATCTCGTTCTTATTGAGGAGATCGCCGTACTGGTCCGCGCGGCTCGGCATGATCGCGGTGAATGCGCGCAGCTTCTCGACGAAGCCGCGCGGGATGTCCTCGAAAACTCCCCCCACCTGGAAGTAGCGCGTGTGCATGCGCTGCCCCGAGGAGAACTCGAACAGGTCGAGAATCATCTCGCGCTCGCGGAAGCAGTACCAGAACATTGAGATCGCGCCGAGGTCAAGCGCACTCGTGCCGAGCCACACGAGATGGGACATGATGCGGTTGAGCTCCATGTGAATCACGCGCAGATATTGAGCGCGCGGGGGAACGTCCACCTCGAGTAGCGTCTCCACCGCGCCGCAATACGCCATCGCGTTGAAGTAGTAGGAGAGGTAATCCATCCGCTCGATCACCGGGATGACCTTCCAGTAGGACTTGTCCTCCGCCGTCTTTTCGATGCCCGTGTGGACGTAGCCGATGATCGGCTTGATGTCGCGCACCACCTCGCCCTGCAGCGTGACCAGCAGGCGCAGCACTCCGTGCGTCGCCGGATGGTGCGGGCCCATGTTGAGCGTCAGTAGCTCCTGCGCCCCTTCCTCGGCACCGGCGTCGGGGACCGACTGCAGCTGTTCGGAGAGTGTGATGCTCTGCTCGCGGCGGCGGTACTCCGAGAGCGTCGGCTGCTCGGTCGGGCTCATCGCGGAACTTCCAGCGCCGGGCTGTCGTTGTGAGTGAACACGACCGGCTCGCCGCCGATCGGGAAGTCGCGGCGCTGGGGGTGGCCCTCGTAGTCCTCGGGCATCAGGATGCGACGCAGATCGGGGTGCCCGCGGAAGACGACCCCGAACATGTCGTAGATCTCGCGCTCCTGGTGGTTGGCGGTCGGCCACTGCGGCGTCGCCGAGTCGACCTCCGCCGCGTCGCTGGGCAGCCGCAGCTTGACCGTCACGCGGTCCACGCGGCTCATGTCGAGCAGCTCGTAGAGCACTCCCAGGCGTGGCTCCTGCGGGTAGTAGTCCACGCCGTGCACGCTCGACATGAAGGCATAACCGCGCGCGCGCAGCACGGCGAGCACGGCGAGTAGGCGCTCGGGGTCGATCTCGATGCTCGCGCGACCGCGGAAGAAGACTGTCTGCAGCACCACGCCGTCGTCCTCGGCCTCGCGCAGCTCCTGCGCGAGGAGCTCCAACCCGGTGGCGTCAGGCACCTGGGACGACCCGCTTGTCGCTGACGATCTCCTCGGTACCCACCGCGCCGTAGCGCTCGCGCCAGCCCATATCGGGATCGTCCTGGACCATCTTGCGCAGCTTGAGGATGCCGTGCATCAGCGCCTCCGGTCGCGGCGGGCAGCCCGGGACGTGCACGTCGATCGGCATGAACTTGTCGGCCGGAACCAGCGCGTAGTTGTTGAAGACGCCCATCGAGGAGCAGCACGCGCCCATCGAGATTGCCCACTTGGGCTCCAGCATCTGGTCGTAGATGCGACGCACGATTGGCGCCATCTTGATCGACACGCGACCCGAGAGAACGAGCAAGTCGGCCTGACGCGGCGAGGCGCGGAACGCCTCGAAGCCGAAGCGCGCGACGTCGACGCGCGCGGCGACGATCGACATCATCTCGATCGCGCAGCACGCCAGGCCGAAGGTCGCCGGGAAGAACGAGTTCGAGCGCGCCCACGCCACCGCCTTGTCGAGCGTCGTCGTGAGCACGCTTTCTTCGACGTGCCGTTCCAGGTCCGCGCCCTCGAGGTGCGCGGAGGGCGTCAGGCCCTCGATCTCGCCCCCCCGCAGCAGCTGGCGAGCGTTCAACTGCTGGATGCGCAGCGTGCGCGGATCCACCGCATCGGACCCGGCGGAGCCCTCGCCAGCGTCACCGAGGGGCTGACGGGTCACCTCCACTCGAGCGCACCCCGGCGCCAGACGTACACGAACGCGACGAACAGCAGCGTGATGAACACGAGTGTCTCGACCAGCGCAAAGCTCCCGTAGGCACGCAGCTCGGCCGCGATCGGGTAGAGGAAGACGACCTCGATGTCGAACAGGATGAACAGCATCGCGATCAGGTAGAAGCTGATCCCGAAGCGCATCCCGCGCTTGACCTCCGAGGGCAGGCCACACTCGTAGGGATCCTGCTTGTGCGCGATCGTCCGGCGCGGGCCGAGAACGGAATTGAGTACGGTGAACGCGCCGCCAACGGCGCCGCCAAGGATCAGGAATACGATCGCGGGTAGGTAGGAGCGCAGCACCCGTCGCTGTTATATCACCGCGACCCCCCGCTTGTAGCAGAGTGTTACATAGTGACGATCCGCTCTAAATATCCAGGATCCGCGCGATGATCGCCGGCGCACTCGCGCTGGCGGCCCTGAACGCGCTGCCCGCGCTGCTCGGTGGCTGGTGCTGGTACCGCGGCGAGGCCGGCGCAGTCACACCGGTGCGCGCCTTCTGGATCCTGCTGCGCATCGCACAAGGCGGTGCCGTCCTCTACGCGTCGGCGGTCGGCGTGCTCACGCTGGCCGGCCGCAGCCCCTCCGAACGGCTCTTCTACCTCTACGCGCTGCTGCCGCTCGCGGTCTCGTTCGTCGCCGAGCAGCTGCGCCTCGCCTCCGCGCAGACAATCCTCGATCAGCGCGAGCTGGACAATGCCGCCGAGGTCGGGCGCCTACCCGAGTCCGAGCAGCTCGCGGTCGTCACCGCAATCGTCCATCGCGAGCTCGGCGTGATGACGCTCTCGGCACTCGTCGTCGTGTTCCTCGCGCTGCGCGCCGCGGCGACCGCGCATGGACTCTGAGGGTTGCATGCGCGCCTGCGCTCTCAACTCGACGGTTGCGCTCCCGCCGGTCCCTCGTCGTGCAGGGTCGCGTAGCGGCCCTCGTACCACACCAGCGGGCGGCCCCGCATGTCTTGGACCATGTCGGTGACCGCCCCGATCCCGATTGTGTGGTCGCCGCCCGGATGCAACTCGCGCAGGTCACAGACGAGCCACGCCAGCGACTCCTCAAGCACCGGCACACCTTGGTGCAGGCGCCACGCGACGCCCGCGAAGTGCTGCTGCTTGCGGGTCTTGGAGGCGAACGCATCCGCCAGCGCGCGCTGCTCGGCGCGCAGCACGTTGACCGCGAAGCGCCCGCTCGCCTCGATCGGCGCGAGCGTCCGCGCGCCGTTGTCGATGCACACCAGCAGCAGCAGCGGATCCAGTGAAAGCGAGCACAGCGCGTTCGCCGTCATCCCCACCGGGCCCTCCGTGCTCTGCACCGTGACGATCGCCACGCCCGTCGCGAAGCGCCCGATCGTCTCGCGGTAGCGCCGCCGCTGCTCCGGGGTTGTCATGTTGGCCGGTTTAGCAGAGCGGCCCCGCCGCGCGCGCGTGCGTGTGGGCTCGGGTGCGGGGCGAGGTGCGTTGGTCGGTTTAGTGGAGCGGCCCCGCCGCGCGCGCGTGCGTGTGGGCTCGGGTGCGGGGCGAGGTGCGTGGGTCGGTTTAGTGGAGCGGCCCCGCCGCGCGCGCGTGCGTGTGGGCTCGGGTGCGGGGCGAGGTGCGTGGGTCGGTTTAGTGGAGCGGCCCCGCCGCGCGCGCGTGCGTGCGGCGGGGCGAGCCGTGCGATCGTCAACGCACGATCAGCGTCGCGCTCATGCCCAGCGTCGTCTGGTCGTCGATCGTGCTCACCAGCAGATAGCGCCCCGGCGCTAGCGGCGGCGTGCGTTTCGCTTCGCTCGCGCCCGGGAGCAGCGTGTGGATAGTCGCCAGCACCGTCCGTTCGGTGGAGTCCAGGCTGCCGCGCTCGAGCTCAACGTTGTGCGTGAGGATCCCGCGGTTGTGCGCCACGATCAGCAGCGGCCCCGCCGGGACGCTCGCGCTGCGCGGCTCGATGCGGTACTCGGTGAGCGCGAGGTCCAGTTCGTGGCCCGGCAGGCGCACCGTTCGCCCCGCTCCGCAGCCCGCCAGCGCGAGCGCCGCGAGCGCCACCGGCGCGAGGAGGCGTAACCTCATGAAAGCGAGCCTATATATTCCGCCCCGGATGAGGATCCGCTCAGCCCACCCGAAGATCGTCGCTCTGCTCGTCGCCGTGATCGCCGCCGCCGTCGGCTTCACGTCCTGCGGCACCCAGGGCATTCAGCTCGCGCAGAGCAACCCCGACTACCACGGGGCCGTGCTATTCCTCGACCACTGCTCCGGCTGCCACACGCTCGCTGTCGTCGGCGCCGAGGGCTCCGCGACCAGCATCAAGGACCGCCTGCGCACCAACGGCCCCAACTTCAACTTCCGCAAGGAGGAACCCGGTCAGGTTCTCTACGCGATCCGCAACGGCGGTTTCTCCGGCGCGATCATGCCCGAGAACATCCTCGTCGGGCAAGCCGCCCGCGAAGTCGCGCAGTTCCTCGCCAAGTACTCCGGGCTGCAGGCACCGAAGGTGCCCGTCATCGAAAACACCTCCTTCGAAGGCTCCTCCACCACTGCGAGTCCCACCGCCACGACCGGTGTAACGACCCCCGGCAGCCCGGCCGCGAGCACGAAATCTGCCGGCGTCGCCAGCGAAACCGGCAACGCCGCCAAAGCCGGCGTCTCCACGAAAGCTGGAGCTTCCACCAAAGCCGGCGCCTCCATCAAAGGCTCCCCGGCGAGCGCCGCCGGGACCGCCACGACGAGCTCCGGCAAATAGGGCGCGCCCGCGCTGAAGGCTGACGGCGCGTGCTCGATCTCAAGCTGATCCGCCAGGAGCCCGTCGCTGTGCGCGCCGCGCTAGCACGCCGCGGTCCCGACGCAGTCGCGGGCCTGCAGCGCGTGATCGAGCTCGACGAGCGTCGCCGCGCCGCGCTTCCCGAGCTCGAGGAGCTGCGTGCGCGGCGCAACGCCGCCGCCGAGGCGATCGCGCAGGCCAAGCGCGAGGGTGTCGATGCGAGTGACGCGATCGCCGAGCAACGCGAGCTCGGAGCGCGTGAGAAGCAGCTCTCCCAGCAACTCGCCGCGGTCGAGGACGAGCTGAACGCGGCGCTCGCGCCGCTGCCCAACCTGCCCGACCCGACCGCCGCGCCGGGGCCCGAGGACGAGCTCGTGCGCGTCGTCGGCGAGCCCTCCAGCTTTTCGTTCCCCGCGCGCGACCATCTCGAGCTCGCCGGCACGATGATCGACATGGACCGCGCCGCCAACCTCTCCGGCTCGCGCTTCGCCTACCTCAAGGGCGATCTCGTCATGCTCGAGCTCGCGCTCGTGCGCTGGGCGCTGGAGAAGCTCCGCGGCCACGGCTTCGAGCCCGTGATCCCACCCGTGTTGGTGCGCGAGCGAGCGCTGTATGGGACTGGATTTTTGCCGGACACCGAGCAGCAGATATACAGCCTGCCCGCCGACGAGCTCTACCTCGTTGGCACCTCCGAGGTCGCCCTCGCCTCGCTGCACGACGGCGAGATCCTCGACGCCGAGCAGCTGCCGCTGCGCTACGCCGGCTTCTCGCCCTGCTTCCGTCGCGAGGCCGGCGCCGCCGGGCGCGACACGCGCGGCATCTTCCGCGTGCACCAGTTCGACAAGGTCGAGATGTTCAGCTTCGTCGAGCCCGCCCACGCCAGCGTCGAGCACGAACGTATCCTCGCGATCGAGGAGGAGGTTCTCGGCGAGCTCGGCCTGCCCTACCGCGTCGTCAACATCGCCGTCGGCGACCTCGGCAACTCCGCCGCCAAGAAGTACGACTGCGAGGCGTGGCTGCCCAGTCAGGAGCGCTACCGCGAGCTCACCTCGTGCTCGAACACCAGCGACTACCAGGCCCGGCGGCTCGGCATCCGCGTGCGCCGCGAGAAGGGTGGGCGGGGATCGGAAATTTTGCACACGCTCAACGGGACCGCCGTCGCCGTCGGGCGCACGATCATCGCGCTGCTCGAGAACGGCCAGCGCGAGGACGGCAGCGTTGCGCTGCCCGCCTGCCTGCACGCGTTCGGCGCGCCCGCCGAGCTGCGCGGCGCGGACGCCGCGGGTTGAGCGTATTGCCCGCGAGCTCCGCCGGGCCGCCGAGTACGATGCGCCCGCAGCTGAAGAAGCGCAGCGCAGCTGTCCAAAGGCAAGCGAACCGGGGGTCTCTCGTGAGGTTGAAGTCGACAGGTGCGCTAGTGGCACTTCTCGTGATCGCGGCGTTGGCGCCGGCATCGGCATCCGCGGTCACGATCGGCTCGCTCGCCAGCTCGGACCCCGGCACCAAATGCGAATCGATCCCCCAGTCGCTGTTCATCGTCCAGACGGCGGCCGAAGCCGCTTCGTACACCGTGCCGGCCGGTGGCGGGATCATCACGTCGTGGAGCACGAGCTTCGGAGAAGCAGGCGCCCCGCTTTCGCTGATCGTCGTGCACACCACCTCCAACCCCACGCAGCTCAGCATGGTCGGGTCCGACAGCGAGACGCTGCCGACGCCGATAGCGGCAGACCACATCAGCACCTTCACGCCCGCCTCGCCGATCCTGACCGAACCCGGGGACATCATCGGCCTGCAGCTGCCGGGCGGCTCCAAGGCGGCCTGCTTCTCCGAAGGTGGAGTCGGCGACGATGCGCTCGACGGCCTGGCCGGGGGGCTCACGCCGGGCTCCGTGCTGAGCACGACCGGGGAAGCACCAACAAAAATCCTGCTCAACGTATCCGCCACGATCACCCAGAGCGTCGATCTCGCTCTCTCGGAGGCCGTGACCCCCTCCTCGGGGCCTCCCGGAGTCGCGCTCATCGCCCTCACACCCAGCGACCTGGGGCCCGCCGCGGTACCCGCGACGGTCACAGATGTCGTGCCCAGCGGTCTCGCTGTGCTCGGCGCCGCGACGTCCGGCGGTGAATGCTCAGTGGCCGGCCAGGCGGTCACCTGCGAACTGGGGCAGGTTCCGCTCGCCGGGGCCGGGACTCCTCCGGTGGTCGACATCGTCGTCTCGTCGTCCGCGGCCGGCGTCTATTCCAATCAGGCGCTGATCCAGACGCCGCTCACCGACAGCAACCCCGCCAACAACGCCACCAGCGCCACCTTCACCGTGACCGCGCCGGCCGCGGCCGCCACGACGCCTCCCGCGGCGGGATGCAACGTGGTGACGCTGAAGGGCACGCCGCTGACGGTCGCCGAGGCGGTGCTCGGTGCGCTGCACTGCACGATCGGCAAGGTCGGGCATGCCGCTTCGAAGACCGTCGCTAAGGGTCTTGTGATCGGCACCACTCCCGGAGCCGGCGCGCACCCCGCGGGGACCAAGGTCGCGGTCACGATCTCCTCGGGCAAGCCGAAGCCCGCGAAGCGCAAGCACAAGCGGCGCGCTTAGCTCCAGAGCGATCGCGAGGCACCCGGTGCCGCGATCGTCGCTCAGCCAGGCGTGTACTCGATCATCAGCACTCGCGCCGCCACGCGTCCCGCCTCGTAGAGGTGCGGAGCGTCCGCCGGGAAGGAGGCGTAGTCGCCGCTCGCGAGCTCGCTGATGCGCTCAACCGGTCCCGCGATCAGCTTGCCGCTCAGCACCAGCACCGCCGTCCGCGAGCCGCTCGCTCGCGGCGATGGTTCGTGGAGCTCCGACGGTGCGAGTGTGAGCTCGCCGATCCGCAGGCTCCCGCGCAGTTCGCCGGTGCTCTCGAGTGTCCGCCGTCCCCCGCTGGGCGGTGGCCATAGCTTGTTGGCCTCCGCCGCGCGCACGATCCGCATCTCGCCCGCCCGCGCCTTCTCGAGCAGCTCCGCGACGGACACCCGCAGCGCGCCCGCCAGCAGTGTCAGCGTGTCGATCGTCGGATTCCCGCTCGCGCGCTCGATCGCCGAGAGGGTCGCCTTGCTGATCGAGGTCTCCTGTGCGAGCCGCGAGAGCGACAGATGGCGCGCGACCCGCAATCTGCGCACATTCGCTGCGAGCCGCGACCGCGTGTCATTGTCTATGGGCCCATTAACCATCATAAAGAACGGATCGTTTGTTATATTAAACAACACGATGGACGATATATCTGACGCAGCGGCAGCGGCAGCGGCACCGGCCGCTCTGCAAGCGACCTTCTACTTCGATCTCGGCTCGCCGTTCGCGTACCTCTCCGCCGAGCGCCTCGACACGGTCCTGCCAGCGCCGGCGAGTTGGCAGCCGGTCTCGCTGGGCGCCATCTTCAAGGCGACCGGGCGCTCGTCATGGGCGCTCGGCGACGCTCGCCGCCGGGAGTCCGGGATGGCGGAGGTCGAGCGCCGCGCGCGCTCCTACGGACTGCCGCCGATCCGCTGGCCCGATCCTTGGCCAAGCGACTACCTCTTCGCGATGCGCGCCGCGACCTACGCATTCCACGTGGGGCGCGGTCGCGAGTTCACGCTGGCCGCCTTCCGCGGTGCCTTCCGCGACGGCCACGATCTCGGCCTCCCCGAGCAGGTCGTGCGTGTCGGCGCTGAGAATCGGCCTCGCGGAGACCGCGATCCTCGATGCCGCACGCGATCCCGGCGTCAAGCTGGCGCTGCGGAGCGCCACCGAAGCCGCCCGCGAGCGCGGTGTCTTCGGCGTGCCCACGCTCGCCATCGGCGACGAGCTCTTCTGGGGCGACGATCGCCTGCCCGACGCCGCCGTCGCGTGCGCGCGCGCCTCGCACTAGCGCTCACGCGCCGGGTAGAGGAAACATCCACTTACCTGTAGTCTCTCGCGCGGCTGGACAGCGAGAAGATAGTCACCATTGTAAAGATCAAGCACGGCGCACAGGGCAGGCGGCCGCGGGATCGACAAGGGGGTCAGGTGGAGGAGTCGGGACGCACGCGCATCCTGAGGGCGATGGCTGAGGTGGTCTCCGAGCGCGAGATGCACTCGGTCACGATCAAAGACGTCGCCGCGCGCGCCGGCATCTCGCGCGCGAAGTTCAACGAGCAGTTCACCGATCTCGAAGATTGCTTTCTGGCCGCGTTCGAGCTGGGAGTCCGGCGCGGGCGCTCGGTGATGGCATCCGCTTACGGCAGCGAGGACACCTGGATCGATGGCGTTCGCGCCGCGCTCGCCGCGCTGCTTGAGATGCTCGAAGAGGAGCCCGCGCTCGCACGCCTGTGGATCGTCTACTCGCTCGGCGGCGGTCCGCGCGTGCTGCGCCGCCGGGCCGCGATCAGTGCCGTGCTCTGCGAGTTCGTCGACCGCGGCCGCCGCGAGGGGCTGGTGCGCGTCGAGCCTCCCGCGCTCACCGCCGAGGGTGTCGTAGGAGCGGTGCTCGCGATCGTTCAGGCACGGCTGCTCTCACCGGATCCCGAGCCCTTGCGCAACCTGCAGGGACAACTGATGAGCCTCATCCTGCTGCCCTACGTGGGCAGCGCGGTCGCCAAGCGCGAGCTCAAGCGGACCGTGTCGCGCTCCCCGCAGGCGCCCGGCGGCGGCAGGTCCGCGGTCGAGGGCATCGGGATGCGCTTGACCCATCGCACCGCCTGCGTGCTGAGCGCGATCGCCGAACACCCCGGGGCAAGCAATCGCGAAGTCGCCAATCTCGCCGGAATCGTGGACCAGGGGCAGATCTCCAAGTTGCTGAGCCGCTTGGAGAACCTGGGACTGATCGTCAACGTCGGTCAGGGCGGCTACCGCGGGGCACCCAACGCCTGGACGTTGAGTCCGCGGGGCGAGCAGGTTGAGCACCGCGTGCGGCGCAGTACACAGGTCTCCGAGCCCAGTCAAATCGGAGAATCCTCCGCTTTGCAGGAAAGTTAGGAGCACCTAATCGGCGCGTTATAAGGGCGCCCTAACTTTGCTACCGTTCCCGGCGTGGCATCACCTAGCTCAGAAGTCGGGATTCCGGACGGCGAGCGGCCGGCCGCTCCCGACGAGGCCCCCGATACGACCCCCCCGCGACCGCCGCGGAGCGGCTCACGCGCGAGCCTCTATCTCTGGACCGCAGTCCTGCTCGCCGCCGCCGTGACCGCCGTCGTGCTCGGCTGGCACGCCCACGGCGGCACTCCCGATCCGACCGATCCCGCCCACCACGTCGGTCGCACGAGCGCGGTGATCGACAGCGGTGTGCTCGTCTTCCGCGAGGGACTCGAGACGATCCTCGTGCTCGCCGCGATCACCGCCAGCTTCCTCGGAGCCAATCGCGCCTACCGCAAGCCGGTCGCGGTTGGTGGCGGGGTCGCGCTGCTCGCGTCGGTCGCCACGTGGTTCCTCGCGATCTGGTTCATCGGCATGTTCGGCGGCAACGGCCTCGCGATCCAGGCCGCGACCGGCATCCCCGCGATCCTCGTGCTGCTGCTCGTGATGAACTGGTTCTTCCACAAGATGTACTGGACGGGCTGGATCTCACACCACCACAAGCGCCGTCGCGGCCTGCTCGGCTCGGCCCGCGAGGTCGGCGCACGCGCGACGATCCTCGGGCTCGGGCTGCTCGGCTTCACCTCGGTCTACCGCGAGGGCTTCGAGGTAGTCATCTTCCTGCAGGCCCTGCGCGAGCGCTATGGCTCGAGCATCGTGCTCGAGGGAGTCGTGCTCGGTCTGCTCTTCACCGCCGCCGTCGGCGTCCTGACCTTCGGCCTGCACCAGCGTCTGCCGTACCGCAAACTGCTGATCATCACCGGCGGCATGCTGCTCGTCGTGTTGTGGGTCATGGTCGGCGAGGAGGTCAACGAGATGCAGCTCGCAGGCTGGATCGGCACCACGCCGATCCCTGGCGTCAGCGTGCCCCGCTGGTTGGGCACCTGGTTCTCGATCTTCCCCAACGTCGAGACGATTGTCGCCCAGCTGCTCTCCGTGGGACTTGTGGTCGGCTCCTATCTCGCAGCCCAATACGCACGTGTCTGGGGTCCGCGCCGTCGCGGCGAGCGCGGCGCCCTGCGCGCCGAGGAGCCACCTGCGCCCGCCCAAGCCGGTCGGTCCCGGCCCGGCGTCGGCGCCGGGCAAGCCCAACCCACCTTCTAGCCCAACCGCACCGTTCTGCTCACGAGCGGCGAGATGTTGCCCGCGCGGTCGCTCGCGCGCACCAGAAACGTGTAGCTCCCCGGCGCCAGCTTCGGCAGCTTCAGCGACCACGCGTTTCCCTGAACCTTGGCCGTCACGAACGTCTTGCGCGCACCGGTCTTGGTCGTCTTGAGGAAGTGTCCACGGCTGAGACCGACGATCCGCTTGCCCCGCGTGAGGTACACCGCGACTTGGACGCTCGCGATCCCGCTCGAGGGCGACGGATCGCTGACGCTGCCGCTGAGAGTCCGCCACGCGGCGGTCGAGGCACGACGGCGCTTGCAGGCCTTCTTGGAGAGCTTCTTCGGGCACAACGGCGTGTTGAGCGTGACCTTCGGTGGCTGCCGATCGCCCGGTGCCGGTGGCGACTGCGGCGCCGGTGCCACGACGATCGCGTAGGTGCCCGTCGTCGTGTTGCCGAGCGCGTCCGCCGCGCTCAGCACAACCCCGTAGGTGCCCGCCGCGGCGAAAGTGTGGGTAACGGTGGAGCCACTGGACGTCGCGCCATCGCCGAAGCTCCACGTCGGCGCTCCCGCGGCCAGCCCCGCCCACAGATCGACCATCGACGCCGAGAATGTGACCGGCTGGCCGGCCGTCGCCTGCGCGGGAACACTTGCCCCCAGCAGGATCGGCGGGCCGCCGTCATAGGCTGCGGCCCGCAGCATTTTGCTGCTTTCGTTTCGGTAGAGCGCGACGACGCTGCCCTGATGGTCCTCTATGAGGGTCGGCGCGCCGTATTTTTCGCCCGACACATCCAGGTTGCGTGCGGCCTCCGCCGCGCTGGCGCCACTGGTCCAACGCGCGCCCTGGATGCTCAGCGCGCTGGCTTCACCGGTGTGTTCCCCGTCCAGGCGAAATAAGCGTCGCTGCTGAGGAAGGCGACCGAGCCCGAGGCACTGTCCTCGTTGAGGGGCGAGATGCAGTGCGGGTAGCCAAACGAGCCGTTGGCCGGCGCGCGAACGACCCCCGCGCAGTCTTCGCCGCTGCTCGTTCCCTGGAAGGAATAGAGCACGTACGCCGTCCCATTCGGAGCGACCCCCGCATCCTCGGGGGCGCTAGTGGCGCCCGTGGAGACCAGCTGTTCGGGTTCGGACCACGATGCGCTGGGGCTTTGGCGCGTCGCGGCCCACACCTCCGCGCTCGGACCCGCGTACTGATAGGCGACGACGGCGTCGCCGAATTCGTTCTCGCCTAGATGCAGGCCGAAGGCGCTCCACTGAATTTTTGAGCCCGTGATGTCTTCGAGCGGTCCCCATACACCGCTACCCGCCGGCCGGCGCTGCACAATGACGGTGCTGCGGTCGGCGTTTTCGTTGAAACGCAGCAGATAGGCCGCCGTGAGGTTGCCGTCGAGATCGTATGCGAGGGAGAGCGATTCGGCCGATTCTTGCGTCGGTGAGATGCGCTGGGTCGACCAGCTACCACTTGCGGAGCGCTCCGCGATGTCCAGGCGCGCGGTCGACTCACCGTTCTGTTTGCCTTTTTCGTTGGCGTTGTACTGAATCCCAACCGCCGCCGTGCCGTTCGCGCTGATCGCGGGAGCGAGCGCGATGTTGACGGCGCTATTGCGCACCGCTTCGGTGGCCACCGTCACCGGTCCTTCCCACGTCGCGCTTCCCGCCGGCCGATACGCGACACGGAAGCGGTACGGCGAGGTTTCGACACTCGAGCCCGTCAGTTCCGCCCAGCCCGCGACAGCCGCGCCGTCGGGAGCGACAGCGATCTTGACGGCCGCCGGAATCGCATCTTCGCTCGAGGCGATCGTGAGCTGATCGGAGTAGCCACCTCCGGGCGGCATCGCGCCGACGTGCAGCACGGTCGCCACCGGGGCCAGCGAGGCGAGCTGGATGAACGCCTCGGTCGCCGTGCCCCCATTCTGGTAGGCGATTTGCTCTTCGCCGGGGGAGCCGCCGAAGAAATCCGCGCTGGGCACCGGAAAGTTCACCGGGGCGACCCATTCCCCCGCACTTGCGGCGGGGGCGAGGAGCAGCAGCGTCAGCAGCGCGAGTAGCAGGATCGTGCGAGCGCGAAACATGGGGTGGCGGAGGCTATCGGAGCTATCGGAGGACGAACGTCAGCGACCGCGCCGCGCCGCCGGTCGGGGTCAGCGTCACGCGGTAGCGTCCCGCGGCGAGCGCCATGCGACCCTTCATGCGGAAGCGCTCGCCGCCTTTGCCCGCCAGCAGGGTGAACGCGCCCGGCTCCCCAACCCAGCGCAGACGTCCCCCGATCCGCAGCTGCCGCGCGAGCGTGACGCGCACGCGAGTGGTCGCGTTCACGGTGAAGACGAATGCGAGGCGCGAGATCGCCAGCGGCCCTCGCTGGAGCGCGATGGCCGCCTTGGCGGTGAGCGCGAGGTTCGCAATGCGGTCGGTTCCCGTGCCCGTGCGCGTCAAGTCGCTGCCCGACGCCGATGATCCCTGGCCCGCCCCGCTCGTTTCCCCGCCGGTCGTCGGCGCGCCGCCCGCGCTGCCGGTCGTGGAGCCCCCGCCGACGGAGCTCGCGCCGCCGCCGGTCGATGTCACTTCGCCGCCCGCTTCGCCGCCTTTGCCCGTGCCGCCCGCTTCGCCTTTGCCTTTGGTTTCGCCTTCGCCGCCACCTTTGCTTTCGGGGCTGCCTTCGCTTTGCTGACCTTCGCCGGAGAGCGTGAACGCGCCGATTCCGTTGGGCGTGCCGACGCCGGTGGCGCCGTCGTAGCCGACGGCGGCGTTGCAGATCAGGACGCCTGCTCCGCAGTCGAACGGCGAGATCGGTTTCATCGAGCCCATGCAGGCCGTGTAGTCGCCGTCGCAGTCACCGTTGCCGCCGGCGGTGACGTCGTGGAGCAGATCCGAGCCGAGATGGGAGTAGAGCGTCTTCGCCGGATACGCCACTTCGTGCGACCCGCCCGCGAGCGCGAACATTGCGGCGACGATGGGGGAGGCGAGGCTGGTGCCGCCGATCGGAATCCACCTGAGCACGGAGGTCCGTTTTTTGCCGTTTTCTTCGTAGGGATAGGGGACGGAGTCGTAGACCGCGACCCCACTGTCGGGGTCCGCGTCGGCCGCCACATCAGCCACGGCGCGCCGGTTTTCGCAGCCCACGCTCGGCCAGTCGGCGATCGTGTGCTGCCATTCGGGTGCCGGGAAGCGCAGGCTGCAGCCACCCCCCGAGGCTCCTTCGCGTTGGCCTTCGCGGTCGTCGTTCCACACGCTCTCGCCTGCCCACGTGCCGCCGCTGCCGAGCGTCAAATGCGTGCCGCCCACCGCGACCACGGTCGGCGCGGAGGCCGGGAAGTCGGGTTCGTCGTACTGGAGCGGTTCGCTTTCCCACTGATCCCAGTTCAGGTAGCCATCGTCGCCGGCCGAGGCCGTGATCACGATGCCCGGATGGTCGAACGCCGCGATCTCCGCTTCGCTCAGTTCGGCTTCCGAGCCTCCCCACGAGTTCGATATCTCGCTCGCCCCCACCACGCCCGAGGCGGTGGTCTCGGCGGCCATGAGATTCGCGTAAGCCGAGTTTTCGGCCTCCACGAGCACGATACGGCAGTTCTGGCACACCGCGTGCGCGGCCTCCACGTCGGTTGAGATCTCCAATGCCCAGCCCTCCGCTTCTTCGCGTTCGGCTTCGGTTTTGGTGGACGGCGGATGTCCGGCTTCGCCACGCTGGTTGAGCTTCTTGAAGCAGCCGTTCGCTTCGGTGCACGCCGGCAGGTCAAATTCTTCGTCGTAGACCTTGAGGTCGGCTGCGATGTTGGGATCGTCGAAAGCGTCGACCAGCGCGATCGTCTGCGGCTCCGAGCTCGGCGCTTCGGGCTTTTCGCCCGGGAAATACGCATCGTTCAGGTTCCCGGGGGTGAGACATGCGGGATACACGCGCACGCACGTTTCGGCGCTAGCCGCCATCCCGACGGCGGCGCCGCGGGGATCGCCGAGCGGACGTGTGCGCAGTCGCGCCGCCGCGGTGCTCGGCGCGAGCGCCAGCGCAAGGCAGCCCGCGTGCCCAGGAGTCGGCTCGTGGCATACCGGGAGTGCGTGGTATTCGCTGCTCGGTGGCGCGGCGAGGACGCTCGCGGATGTCCCGAAGAGCGCGAGCGCTGCGATCGAGAGGCTGCTGGCGAAATGCCTGACGTTCATCGGGTGATCGTGTGGGAATCGGCGGCCGCGCGCGGTTACTCGAGTTGGTTGCCGCGGTCTCGAACGAACGTCTTCGAGAGTAGCCGGTCGAGCAAAGATCACGGCCGCTCACTGATCCTGCGCTTCGTCGAGGAAAACTGGGGTCTCGGGCGGATCGGCGACGGCTCGTTCGACGCCAAAGCCGGGACGCTTGCGCACATGTTCGATTTCGCGGGCCGCCCCGACTGGCGCAAGCTTCTCCTGAGCGAATCGCCGGGCCAGGTCATCGGACAGCAGGGCGGGGGCCAGCGCTGGTGATAGGCCCTGCGTGAAAGGACCGCGTCCCCCGGGGAGCGCCCGGGGACGCGGCGCTGGAGTGAGCAGGCCGCTCGGTTGTAGGCTGGAGAGGTGCGGGATGGAAGCCGCGTCCTCTGCTCACTGTCGTGAGCCGCGCGCTATAGCCTCTGTGCGTGCCGCGCCTGCTCGGCTTCCTGCTGGCCCCGACTCCGCCGTCGCGCCGGGCGGGGATCCTGAGTGCGATCGCGGGTGTGGCGCTGTGCACACTGATTGTCTACCCGCTGAAGCAGATCGCACCGGTGGTTTCGCTCGGGGTCGTCTACCTACTGGCGGTGCTCGTCGTCTCGCTGACCTGGGGAGCGGGGCTAGGAGCGTTCACGGGCCTCTTGAGCGCGGCCGCATTCAACTTCTTCCAGCTGCCACCCGTCGGTCGCTTCACCGTAAAGGATCCCGACAACTGGGTCGCGCTCGGCGCGTTCCTGGTAGTCGCGGCGCTGACGAGCTCGGTCGCCGAGGTCACGCGGGCGCGGACGCTGGAGGCGCTCGAGCGCCGACGGGAGGCCGATCTCGCGACCGAGATGGCGCGCGTGCTGCTGCGCGGAGGAAGTCTCGCGGAGGTGCTCCCCACGGCGGCAGCGCGGATGGCGCAGGCGCTCGAGCTGCCGTCGGCGGCGATTGTGATGGAGACGGTCGAGCCCGACGCGCGCAGCGTGGCCTTCCCGCTGCGCGAGGGCGACCGGCGACTGGGGACGCTGGTCGTAGGAGCCGAGAGCTCCGAGCGTAACCTGCATCGTTTGCAAGAGCGGGTCGTCCCGGCGCTGGAGGCGCTGCTAAGCGCGGCGCTGGAGCGCGAGGCGCTGCAGGGTGGTGTCGTCGAGACCGCGGCGCTGCGCCAGGCGGACGTCGTCAAGACCGCGCTGCTGCGCGCGGTCTCGCACGATCTGCGCAGCCCGCTCACGGCGATCTCCGCGGCGGGGGAGGCGATCGCGTTGCCCGGTATCTCGGGGGCGGAGCGCGAGGAGCTGGCGGCGGTAATCGTCGGCGAGACGCGGCGCCTCTCGCGCCTGGTGGAGAACCTACTCGACCTCTCCCGCTTGGAGGCCGGAGCGGCGGAGCCGCACCGCGAGTGGATGTCCGTCGAGGAGGTACTCGGCGCGGCGCTCGACGACATCGCCCCCGCTGCGGGGGAGTTCCAGGTGGCGATCGACCGCGACCTGCCACAGGTGCGCGCGGACTCCACGCAGCTCGAGCGTGCATTCGTAAACGTCCTGGAGAACGCGCGGCGGCACTCCGGAGGCCATCCGGTGTCGGTCAGGGCGCGCGCGGTACGCACGGTCGGGGGTACCGATGGCAGGCTAATCGTGCGCGTCGTCGACCGCGGTCCGGGCGTGCCCCCGGCGCAGCTCGAGCGTGTCTTCGAGCCGTTCTATAAGGCCGGTACCGCGCGCGGCGGGCGCCGCGGCTCCGGTCTTGGTCTGGCGATCGCGCGCGGCTTCACCGAGGCCAACGGCGGCACGCTGCACGTCGAGTCGCTGCCCGGCCAGGGCGCGACGTTCGTATTCGAGCTGCCACTGGAGAGCCCGTGAGCGGCGACCCGCGAGCCGGTGCCGTATCGGGCGGCGCCGGAGCGGCACCGCTGCGCGCGCATGCGGGAGGCGACGCGTGAGCGGCAAGCCGCGCGTGCTCGTCGTCGACGACGAGCTGCAGATCCTGCGGGCGCTGCGCGTCGTGTTGCGCGAGGCCGGCTTCGAGGTCGCCGCCGCGCAGAGCGCCGCTGAGGGGCTCGATCTCGCGGCGGTGCATCCGCCGCGCGCGGCAATCGTCGATCTGGTGCTGCCCGACGGCGACGGGGTGGAGGTCACGCGCCGGCTGCGTGAGTGGAGCGAGATGCCGATCCTCGTGCTCTCCGCGATCGGCGATGAGGAGCAGAAGGTCAAAGCGCTGGAGGCCGGCGCCGACGACTACATCACCAAGCCCTTCGGCGCGCGCGAGCTCGTCGCGCGGCTGCAGGCCGCGCTGCGGCGCAGCGAGGGCGGGCGGGGGGAGGAACCGCCGTCGATCGCCGTCGATGGCCTCGAGGTCGACCTCGCGGCGCGCGCGGTGCGCCGCGACGGCGAGCCGGTTCATCTGACCCCGATCGAGTTCGAGCTGCTGCGCGTGCTGGTACGCAATCGCGGTCGGCTGATGACCCACCGCGCGCTGCTCAGCGAGGTCTGGGGCCCGGGTTACGCGGATGACGTGCAGGCGCTGCGCACCCACATCGCGCGCCTGCGCGGCAAGATCGAGCCGCAGGGGCCCGGTGTGCGCCCGCGGTACATCGTCACCGATCCCGGTATCGGGTACCGCTTTTCAGGGTGATGCGTGTGATGTTCTGTCCTGCGCATCATGCGCACCACAATCGCAGTTGACGACCATCTACTGGCGTCCGCCAAGCGGCGCGCGCGCAAGCGTGGCCAGACCCTCGGCCAGGTTGTAGAGGACGCGCTGCGACGTGAGCTGGCCGAGCCGGTGGAGGTCGAGTCGGTCGAGGTACCCGTATTTCGCGGCGGAGGCGGCCCCCTGCCGGGCGTCGATCTCGCATCCAACAGGGCTCTGCGCGCGGCGCTCGACCGCGGCATCGAGCTCGATGCGCTGCGGTGAGGTTGCTCGACGTCAACGTCGTGTTGGCCGCTCATCGCGACGATCATCCGTACTTCGAGCGGGCGCGCGCGTGGCTCAACGACGCGCTCGTTTCTCGCTCTCCCTTCAGCGTCACCGATTTGGTTGCCGGCGCGTTCCTGCGCTTGACTACAAACAGCCGCATATTCTCTACTCCGACACCGACTGTGCAGGCATTTACCTATCTGCAAGCTCTTCGCAGCCAGCCTGCCCATGTGCTCCTCGGACCTGGGCCTGAGCACCTCGAGCTCCTGGAACGCATCTGTCGTGACGCTGACGTCACCGGCGACCTCGCACCCGACGCGCAGTTGGCGGCGATCGCGATCGAGCACGCCTGCGAGCTGGTCTCCTTCGACCGCGACTTCGCGCGTTTCGCAGACCTGCGGTGGGTGCACCCGTGACGTCGTCTCGTGTGGTAAAGGCACGCACGGCGCGTTGGCGCAGGCGGCGCCCGCTGTCTAGTTGACCTCGTAACGAAATCGTTATACCGGGCCTGCGGATCGTTATACCGCCGTGATGGGCTGCGCGGAATAGTGAGCGCATGGACTTCTTGGCGATAGCGATGGGCCTCGCGATGTTTGCGATTCTGCTCGCGCTGATAAAGGGAATCGACCGCATATGAGTGGCGCGGACCTCTTTGGGCTGCTCGTCTCGGTGCTCGTGATCGTCTACCTGCTCTACGCGCTGCTGCGGGGTGAGCGGTTTTGACCTTCTTCGGTTGGCTGACGATCTTCGGCTTCGCCGCGATTCTGACGGCGCTGGCGTTTCCGCTGGGCAGCTACATGGCGCGTGTTTACACGGACCAGCGCACCTTCTTGACGCCCCTGCTGGGCGGTCCAGAGCGGCTCCTGTATCGCGTGCTGCGCGTGGAAGAGCGCCGCGAGCAGGACTGGAAGGCGTACGCGAAAAGCCTAATCGTTTTCTCGCTGGCCGGGTGGCTGTTGCTGTACTTCATCCTGCGCACACAGAACGCATTCTTCGTGCCGCATTCGCTGAACCCGCTGGGTTTTCGCTCGGCGCCGTGGGACGTAACGTTCAACACCGTCTCGTCCTTTTTGACGAACACCAACTGGCAGTACTACGGCGGCGAGACGACGATGACCTATCTGTCGCAGATGATGGGGCTGACGGTGCAGAACTGGCTCTCGGCCGGTGTCGGGATCGTCGTTGCGGTGGCGCTGATCCGCGGGATCGTGGGGCGCAGCGGCAACGGCATCGGCAACTTCTGGCAGGACATCGTGCGCACGGTGCTCTACGTGCTCGCGCCGATCTCGGTGCTCGGTGCGCTGGTCCTGGTCTCGCAGGGCGTGATCCAGAACTTCTCGAGCTACCTGTCAGTTCACACCTTGACGGGCCTGCCACAGGCGATCGCGATGGGCCCGGTCGCCTCGCAGGAGGCCATCAAGATGCTCGGCACCAACGGCGGCGGCTTCTTCAACGTCAACTCCGCGCACCCCTTCGAGAACCCCAACGGGTTCACCAACTTCTTCGAGATGCTGCTCGTGCTGATCATTCCTGCGGCGTTGGTGTTCACCTACGGCCGGATGGCCGGCAACCGCCGGCAGGGATACGCGATCTACGGCGTGATGATGTTCATGTTCCTCGGCGCCGCGATCGTCGCGTATGTCGCCGAGGCACACGGCTCGCCGGCACAGCACGCGGCGGGCCTGCACACCGCGGCCTTCAACGGCTCGGGCGGCGGCAACATGGAAGGCAAGGAGCAGCGCTTCGGGATCGCCGGCTCCGCGCTGTTCGACGTCGTCACGACAGTCACCTCTTGCGGGGCCGTGAACAGCGCGATCGAGTCGTTCACCGGTATCGGCGGCGCGGTGCCGATGGCCAACCTGTCGGCCAGCGAGGTGATCTTCGGCGGAGTCGGCACGGGCTTGTACTCGATGCTGCTGTACGTGCTGCTCGCGGTATTCATCGGTGGACTGATGGTGGGACGCACACCGGAGTGGCTCGGCAAGAAGCTCGAGGCCAGGGAGATCAAGCTCGCGGGTCTCGGCATCCTGATCACCCCGCTGGCGGCGCTGTTCTGCACCGCGATGGCGACCGCCACGCAGGCCGGTAAGGCCTCGATCTCGCAAGGCGCCGGCAAGGGGCCGCAGGGCTTCTCGGAGTCCTTCTACGCCTATCTGTCACAGGCCAACAACAACGGCTCGGCGTTCGCGGGCTACACCGGCTTCATCCAGCCGAACGCCGGCAACGTCGGCTCGCACGGCGTCACCTTCGCGGACCTGCTCGGCGGCTTCGACATGCTGTTCGCGCGCTACGTGCCGATCCTCTTCGTGCTCGCCGTCGCCGGCGCGCTGGCGGGCAAGAAGGTGAGCCCGGCCGGTCTCGGCACGATGCGTACCGACAACCCGACGTTCGCCGTGCTGCTGATCGGCGTCGTCGTGCTCGTCGGCGCGCTGACCTTCTTCCCGGCGATGCTGCTCGGCCCGATCGTGCAAGGCCTGACAGGACACCTCTACTGAGATGAAACGCGACATCGTCACATCCGTCATCGCGATGCTCGTGTTCACGGTCCTGCTGGGGATCGTCTACCCGCTCGTCATCACCGGCGTCAGCCAGGTCGCCTTCCCGGGTGCTGCCAACGGTGAGCAAATTCACCTGGATGGCAGGCTCGTCGGCTCGAAGCTGATTGGTCAGAGCTTTGCCGTACCCGTGATCGGCAAGAACGGCAAGCCCGAGGAAAAGGAAGAAGAAATCGTCACCGAACCGGACAAGCGCTACTTCCAGTCGCGTCCCTCGGCGACCGAAGGCGGCCCCTACAACGCGGCGGCCAGTGCCTTCTCCAATCGCGGTCCCAACGGCAAGAACACCGCGGAAGCCGACGCCGAAAACCTGAAGGCATACCTGGAACTCGAGAAGCCGTACGACCCGTCCTTGACGGCCGCGCAGGTGCCGGTCGACGCGGTCAACACCTCGGCCTCGAACCTGGACCCCGAGATCTCCCAGGCAAACGCGTGGATCCAGGCGCACAGGATCGCGGCCGTGCGCCACCTGTCGCTGACGCGTGTGAACGCGCTGATCGCCGCCTACACGCACGAGCGCGGCCTCGGCTTCTCCGGCGAACCGGGCGTCGACGTGCTCGAACTGAACCTTGCCCTCGACCGCGCCACCGGAGGAAGCTGATGTCGAGGACCGCCGCTCCCTCACCTTCCGCAGCTCCCTCTGAGCGCCGCGCGATCTCGCTGTTCCAGCCGGAGATCATCCGCCGCGCGCTCCTCGACAGCCTGCTCAAGCTCGACCCGCGCGTACAGCTGCGCAACCCCGTGATGTTCGTCGTGGAGATCGGCGCGCTGATCACGACCGTCACGTGGCTCATCCAGGTCGGCGGCGGCAAGCCGCTGGGCGGCGGCCACGAGCCCGCTTGGTACACGTTCACGATCGCGATCTGGCTATGGCTGACGGTGATCTTCGCGAACATGGCCGAGGCGTTCGCCGAGGGTCGCGGCCGCGCGCAGGCGGACACGCTCCGAACGATGCGCAAGGAGACGGTGGCGCGCATGCGCGACGGCTCCGCCCGCGCCGCCTCGGAGCTCACGCGCGGCGACGTCGTACTGGTAAGCGCGGGCGAGCTGATCCCAGGGGACGGTACGGTGATCGAGGGCATCGCGACGGTCGACGAGTCCGCGATCACGGGTGAGTCCGCGCCGGTGATTCGCGAGTCCGGCGGCGATCGCAGCGCGGTCACCGGCGGCACCCGCGTGACCTCCGACGAGGTCGTCGTCGAAATCACGCAGGAGCCGGGCCACTCCTTCCTGGATCGCATGATCGCGCTGGTCGAGGGGGCAGAGCGGCGCAAGACGCCAAACGAGATCGCGCTGAACATCCTGCTAGCGGCGCTGACGCTGATCTTCGTGATCGTCGTAGCGACGCTGCGCCCCTTCGGCCTGTTTGCCGGCACGTCGATCTCCGAGACCACGCTGATCGCGCTGCTCGTCGCGCTGATCCCGACGACGATCGGCGCGCTGCTCTCCGCGATCGGGATCGCGGGAATGGACCGGCTCGTGCGGCGCAACGTCCTTGCCCTCTCGGGTCGCGCGGTCGAGGCCTCGGGTGACGTCGACGTGCTGCTGCTCGACAAGACCGGCACGATCACGATCGGCAACCGCGTCGCCTCGGAGTTCATCCCGATGCCGGGCGTGCCCGAGGCCGAGCTGGCCGACGCGGCACAACTCTCCTCGCTCGCCGACGAGACTCCCGAGGGCCGCTCGATCGTAGTGCTCGCCAAGCAGTACGGCATCCGCGAGCACGACATGAGCACGCTGAACGCGGACTTCGTCCCCTTCACCGCCCAGACGCGCATGAGCGGCGTCGACCTCGACGGCCAGCACGGCGGAACAGGACGCACCAGTCAGAGCAGTTTTGGGTTAGCTCTGGGACGGGGTTAGATTGGGGTTAGTCGATGTTTCGAGCGTAAGTCGCAGATAAAACAATGACTTATCCAACGAAAAAACCCGTCCAAAGACGGGTCTTGATGCCCAGGACAGGATTTGAACCTGCACGCGTTGCCTCGCTACCACCTCAAAGTAGTGCGTCTGCCAATTCCGCCACCTGGGCGATGGTGCGGGGATTATATGCGGAGCGCGGGCGCGGTGTCGAGGGCGGTATCATTCCCAACGGCGATGCGGGCGTGAACATTTTTCCGGGCGGGTTCAGCGACGAGGCCCCAAGGAGCCGCGCACGAAGCGTAGCGAAGTAAGCGGGGTCTTGGTTCAGGCGCGCACTTCCCCGCTTACTTCGCTTCGCTTCGTGCGCGGCTCTTCCATTGCACCGTGCCCGGAAATTCGTTCACGCCCAGCGATGCTTATCCATAAACCTGCAACCCGCTCGGAGAATCCCGAGATCGGAGTGCGGGAAAGTTGTTCGCACACCGCGGCGGCGCCGAATCATCTTCGCTTGGCTGAGCCGGCAATGGCGAGCGGGTGACCCGCAAAACAGGCCTCAACCCCATGCCCTAAGGCCCACGGGAGCGACTCATCCAACACAGCCCGGGTGCAACACGTTTTGCGCAGGCTTAAAATAAGATTCACCACGGAGACACGCTGAGGCACGGAGAGCGGACTGGGATTTGGCGCTCGTCCGGTCAATACGCGGTGGCGGGGTGAATTCTGAATCCATTATTTCGGATCGAATGCCATCGCGGGTGTTTTGCTGAATCCGCTCTCCGTGACCCGGTGTCTCCGTGGTGAATCTTATTTTAAGCCCCGCAAAAACTTTTTGCCCCACCACGGCCACTTCACCGTATGGAGGCGACGCCAAGCGTCGCGGGCATCGCTCGTTTTTGCGGCTCTGCTTTGCCCGTCGAGTGATCGTCGACTTCAACCCTGCGATGAATCGCGGCGGATCTTGCCTCGATGGCGGCTTGGGAGGGTTGGCGCAGGTTGCGGCCAGGCCCAGCCAGCTCATCGCTTTGATCACGACATAGGTTGCGTCAAACTGCCACCAGTGGAGGCCGTGGCGGACACTGGTGGGGAAGGCATGGTGATTGTTATGCCACCCTTCTCCGAGGCTTAAAAGCACGACGGGGTAGTTGTTGGCACTTGGTCGCCGCTACGGAAGGGCGCGCGCCAAACGTGGCAGACCGAGTTGACGCTCCAGGTCACATGCTGCATGAGAAAGATTCGCAGCAACCCGCCCCAGACCGCGCTGAGATACGCACTGCGCCAGGAATGTTCCCAGAGGCCCAGTGCCAGAGCCGGGAGCACGATTCCCAGCCCAACCCACAAGAAGTAGAGCTGATCGATCCAGAGGAGCGTGCGATCTGCCAAAAGGTCGGGAATCGAGCGATGGAGATCAGCTCGATCCGCGTCGAAGCACCAGCCGACATGGGCGTGCCAGAAGCCACGGACGGCATCAATGAAACGCTGGCCGTGCAGGTGCGGGGAATGCGGATCGCCGAGGCGATCGGAACATTGATGGTGTCGGCGATGGGCGGCACCCAGCGAATGACCATCCCCTGCCCCGCTGCCGAACCCAGGATTGCCAGGAGCAGGCGAACAAACCGCGGCGACTCAAACGAGCGGTGCGTAAGCAGGCGATGAAAGCCGATGGTCACGCCAAAGCCCATGAGGCTGTAGGTAATCCCCATCGCAACGATCTCGGCCAGCCGATGCCGATCGACGTCGGCGTGCGACGCCACAGCAGCACAATGGCGGCCAGCAGGCCAACGAACGGCCCGACCACCGACGCAAACATTACCCAGTGCTGCGCAGCCGGCATGCGATGCTCGTGAAGCGGGAATTGGCCGGACGGCTGCGTCCGTGTCAGCGGCCCACGTGCGGGCGGGAGTGATTAAGTCCAAACTCGATCCTTCTCAAGAACCCATGTCCGCAAGGGCCAACGTCCTCCGCAACGCCTCGACCATTTTGGAGGGCTTAATGTAGCGGTTTTCGCGAAGAATGAAATGGCGCATCACTGGTCGCGCGGTGGCAATCGCGCTTCCCGAGGCGATACCTTGCAGGCGTCCCGGTGGCGCAGGCTCATTATCGATTTGCAGTTGGATCTTGCGTTAGCACGTGTTCTTTAGGTGCGACGTGATGCGTTCGGTTGAGCCGATTGGCTCTCGCGAGCACGGAATGACAATTGGCACCCTGGAGTTTCATGCTTTCTCTTGATGAAAAACTAGCGTCGCTTGGCTATTCGTTGGATCGCCGATTTATACCGGCGGCGATATTCCAGCAGATCGTGATGAACGGCGCGACCGCGTATGTGTCGGGATGTGTTCCACTGGCCGATGATGAAAGCCTGATGGGCAAGGGGAAGGTTCGTTCGCAGGTCAGTTTGGAGCAGGCCCAGAAAGCCGCGGCCCTGTGCGCAGCCAACGTCCTGCACATCGTGCGTCAGGAGGTAGGGTCGCTGGATCGAATCGAGCGAATGCTCAAGGTCATCGGTTTTGTGAACAGCGACCCGGATTTCACGGAACAACATCTGGTGATCAACGGCATCTCGCAACTCTTCGTCGATATCCTTGGAGAAACCGGCTGGCACGCCCGCAGCACCGTGGGGATGGGGCAGTTGCCACTAGGCGCGTGTGTGGAAGTGGAAGCGATCGTGAAATTAAAACCGTAAGGCAGGCCCCGGCCCTTCATTCACCGGCGAAGGGATCGGCTCGCCCAGGGCCTGGGCCATTCGTTGCACGGCATTTCGAAGGGTTGCGACAGTCGCTTCCAACGCGGCCACGCGAGATGAAAGCGAGGCTGGGGCTGGCGTGGGTCCGGCCGGCAGCACTTCGGCCGATTCGGACGCCGGCGGGGTGGGCGTCGGGGGCCAGCAGTTGAATGTATCGCTCGGCCCGGCTGCCGGGAGACGGCGGAAGCTGCTTCACAAGCGGCTCGTCGCGCGTGCGCCAGCGCATGAGAGCATGTTCTTAACGTCATCGAGCGTTTCAAACGGATTCATTCGCGAAGCACGCCCGCGCAGACTCGCCGAGGGTTTGAGGACCACGCAGTAGTAGCTCGGCGAGGATTGCCAGCTCCCCAGCCGCGCAGGCAGCGCCATCGCCGGCGTTGTGCTTGTACTTGTTCACGCGGCTGCCGACCATGTCGCTGCGAACCACCAGGCCGTGGCCACGAAGTCCTCCAGCGCGGCAAATGCGTCATTTTCCTCCATCGCCAGGATGGGATCGCGGTTGTTTTTCTGGTTGGCTCCGTTGACGACGGCGTTGAGCGAAAGCGGGTATTGATCCGGCGTGGTCGTCGCCTTTTCAATCAATACACCCAAGACGCGCACTCATCCGGAGAGAGTTGAATCATATTCGTTCCGAAGTCCCAGGGACCCTGCTCCGAGGCTTTCGTCGGCGCCGATCGAGCGGAATTCATGCCGAAGGGGCAGCTCGGCGGCTTGAGGCTCGGCCTATCTACGTGTCATCGGAGGATTTATAGCACTGGTCAGGAAGATGTAGCGATCTCTTCGGTTCACCATGGGCTTGAGAACGTTTCCTGTGACACGGCCGTCCCGGCCGTGCAAGGTGCGTCAGAGTGAAGAACCTTCTGCTTCATCCACGATTGTTCAATGTCCTGCATCGCCAGCACGGGCCAGACGCCCGTGTCACAGGAAACCTCAACCCTTGAATACGCCGCTACACCCTCTTGAACAATGCTCTAAGTCGGACGAATTCATTCTGCAATGCTGCGGCGGATGACTCGGGCATATTCAATGGCGCGGCTCATGACCTCGCTTAGAGTTTCCTTCACCATCAGTTTTTCGCCATTATCGCAGCAGACCAGCGTGTCGGGCGTGGATTCCAGATAGCGGATTTTTTCCGCGTTCATCACAAACTGCTGTCCATTGAGACGGGTTAACGCGATCATCGGATCCTCCGATTATCTGTTGGAGTTCAACAGTTCCTGAATGAGCTGGTCGCTGGTGCTGATCACTTTGCTCGAGGCGGAAAAACCGGTCGAGGCAACGATCAGATTCGTAAATTCCGTCGAGATGTCCACGTTGCTCAACTCCAGCGAGCCGGAGCGAACCGCGCCGGCGCCGAGAGTTAGCGGGCTGGTGATGACGCGGCACGCCGCTGTCGGCGGCGGCGGCGAACATATTGCCGCCCTTGTCGTCCAGACCCTGCGGGTTGCTAAACGTGGCGACGGCGACCTGGCCCAGGTTGCGCGTCAGGCCGTTGCTGTAGGCTCCGCTGATGATGCCATCGGCGCCGATCGAGAAACTGCTGAGCGTTCCCAATGGCCGAGCCATCCTGTTTGGTCATGACCATCGACGAATTGGTGTCGGACAAGCTGGGTCATGGAGCTGAAGTCGAGCTTGACGGACATCGGCGATACCGCGCCGGTTCCAGTGCGGTCGATGGTGACCGTGTCGCCGGTGACGCCTTTCAAATTGCCGTTGGCGTCGAAGGTGATGGTTCCGTCGCCGAGGACTGGACCGTTGGATTTGTTGTCCTGCGAGGTGGCGAAGAATCGCCAGGTGTTGCCCGTGTCGCTTTTGTTTTCCAGCACCGCCGTCACGTCCACGTTCAGCGGCGTGCCCAGGGAATCGTACGCGACGAACGTCGTGTGAATGCTTTCGCCGGATGGATCGCTGGTGATTCCCGTGGCGGCGTCGGTGCCATCGGCAAACGTGAGGGGCGAGGCGCTGTTTTGATTCACGAAGGATCCGGCGCCCAGGGCCAGGGCGTTGTCGTTGCCGGTATTGCCGATGATCGTGAGTTTGGCGCTGTTGGTCGGGGATCGCTGGGCTCAATTTGCGCAGCCGGCGGCGCGATGCCAGCTGCCGGTCGGCGCACCGGTATCGATGCCCAGTCCCTGGTTATAGAAGGACATCAAATCGCCTACGGTGCTCGTGGGGGTGACGGTGAACGTTTCGCGTCAAGGGTACGAGAGCCTTTGATTCCCTTGAGCGTGAAGGTGTCGCCCGCGTTCATGATGGGCGTGGTGGGATTGCTGGCATCGGAAAGATCGGTCAGCAGTGTGTTGGCATCGGGCGTGGCGGTTCCACCCTGGGCCGTCAGGTCCTCGCTGGTCAGAATGCTGGAGCCGGCCGCCACGTCGCCCGACGCATCAAGGTTGCCTTGCATCGAGGCGTTCTGGGTGGCCTGGGCCAGCGTGCTGGTGCCCAGCGGAATGGTAATGTCCTTCATCTGGCCGGGGAGAACATTGGCCTTGGCATCCACGCCGAAGCCCTGGACATACGCGCCCGAGGTCGTCACCAGTTGATTGGAGCTGTTGAGAATGAACGATCCGTCGCGGGTAAACTCCTGGCCGCTGGAACCGTTGACGACGAAAAAGCCATTGCCGTCGATGGCCATATCGGTGTCGCGGCCCGTGGGTTCGATTGAACCAGGGGTGAAATCTTTTTGAATGACGGCGACCACCGCGCCTAAGCCGCGCTGGCTGGGGTCGGTGCCGCCAAAGTCGGAGGTCGGGGCCGAACCGGAGGAATCGGTGACATAAAACTGCGGCTTGAACAGGGCGCGGCTGCTCTTAAAGGCAACCGTATTGACGTTGGCAATATTGTTTCCGATTACATTCATCCGGGTCTGGTTGACGTCCAGACCGGAAAGGCCGGTGTATAGCGCGCTGGTAAGTGCCATGACAATTCCCGTTTCAAATGGCGTGGGTCAGCTCTACTGACCACGTAAGAGGCTTGAATCGATACGAACCCGTGGTTCACAACACGCGACCACGTTCTCCAGACGATTAATTTGTCGTCGCGGGCGCAGCGGGGCTGGCGGCGGGGGAAATCATGGTCAGATTGCTCAGCGCCAGCGTCTTACCCGTATCCAGGTTCAGGGTGACGCCGCTTTGCGTGACCTGCACCGAGTTAACCAGCCCCGACAGGGAATTTCCGTCGGTATCCTGGCCGGTGACGGTTTTACCGATGAGGCTCGACGCCGCCCCGATCTGGTTTTGAAGCGTGAGTGATTGGAGCGTGGTGGCAAGATTGCTGGAGGATTCCATTTGACCGATCGCGCTCATTTGCTGAAGCAGCGCGTTGCTGTCGGTCGGCTGAATTGGATCCTGGTTTTGCAATTGCGTAATCATCATCTGGATGAAATCACTGGAATTCAGCGAGAGGCTGTTGGGCTTGGTGACGCTGCTGGGCAACTGGTTTCCAGTGGCCGTATTGGTTAAGGGAGCGGTTGTCATGCGATACGTTTCGGCTGCTGCGAAAGTGCCGGATCAAAAATCCGATGGGGTAATTTGCGCGTTACCTAAAGGTGCGCAGATCGAACGCGCAGAGCTCGCGCAAAGCAGTGCGCAACGATGCCATGCTTTCGTGCACAACAGAGGCCTTTCACTCCGGCCCTCTCCGCAAAGTACAAGGGAGGGAAGTGAATCATTAGGCACTTCGCGATCGACCCACCTGATTTTTCTTCCGACTTGCTCCTTGCGTTGGCCGCTTGGAGTTCTTATTATCGGACGTTGGTTTAAACCGCGCATCGGCTGGCAAGGAACGCCGCTGAAAACGGGCAGGGCCATGGGGCTCTGGTTTGACTGAAGGCATGGACGCCATGGCGATCGGCCGCGCATATCCTCATGCTGCTCGATTTTGGCAGTTGCCTGTCTTCGCTGCATCCCTGGGTCTTTTTAGTTACGCGGCGTACCTGTTCATCGATCCCAAGCCCGCTCCCACCGTCGTGCAGCGGATCGAGGCCGCCCGCGCACTGGTTCAACATGATCAACCTGAGCCGGCCATCGAACGGCTCAACGCGCTGCTCGATTCATCCAAACTGACCAAGTCTAATGCCGCCACTGTGCATTTGCTTTTGGCCGAGGCGCTGGAGGCCGGGCAAAAGGCGCATCACGTCAGTCTGGAAGCCAACCACCTGCGCATCATTCAGCAGTCGCACTTGGCGCTGGACCTGGGCGTCGCACCAACACCGGACATTTACCGCCGAATGGGCGAAAGCTATGCCGCCCTGGAGAAGCCTGCCGAGGCGCTGGACAGTTTCCATCGCGCCATCGCTTTGGATCCCGGCGCCGCTGCGTCTCTTCTGAAAAAAGTGATCGTGCTGGAAATGGCGGCGGCGTGATATTCCCGTCGCCGAATCATCGCTCAAGCAATATCTCTCGATCGCGACGCTAAGCAGTGCCGAGCGGGCATGGGCGATGAATCGCGCCGAGCTGCTGGCCGATCGCGGCGAACTGCCCGAAGCGCGAAAGCTGCTGGAGGAATCGCTGAAGCTCGACGCCGATCCGGTCGCGCAGGGCGTTGCCCGTTATTACGAAGGGTATTGCGCCTGGAAACTCCGCGAATCAGCAGAAGCCGAGCGGCTCCTGCGCATCGCGCACGACGAGCTGAAGACGAGCCACCCGCTAGACGCGGAGGCGGCGTATCTTCTGGGACGAATTGCCCAGGAACGCAACAATCCGCGCGAGGCCATCAGCTTTTACGAACACGTCATCAACGACGCGCCCGAATCGCATGTCGCCCCACTGGCCCGGCTGGGGCGCGGGCAGTGCCGTGTTTTGCTCGGCGACGAACCGGCGGGCCTGTTCGATCTGCAGGAACTGGTGAAGTTCATTGGCGCACGTCCCGGCCGGAGCATTTACGCCCCGGAGATCCTCGCGGGTATCCGGCAAATCGGCGCCACGTTGATCGAGCGAAAGAATTTCCAGGGGCGCTGGAACTGTTGGCCCTGGAACAAACGCTCGCTGCCGATCCGTCGGCCGATTATTTCGGCCGCCTGGCGGTGGTTTATGAGCGAAGGGCCGATCAACTGGAAAAAACGGAGGCCGATGCGAAGTCCCCCGAGCAGCGGGACTTGCTGGAAAAGCAGGTCCACGCCTTGCGCATTCGCGGGGGACGGCTACGTTGCCGCGTCCCGCAAGCTGACGCTAAGCGACGATCGCGCCAGCGGCCAGGCCCTTTGGCACGGGGTGGATCTCTACGACCGCGCCGGCGCCAACCAGAAAACCGCCAACGCGCTGGAGCGATTTGTTGCCGATCGTCCGGAAGATGGACTGACCCCCGAGGCATATCTGCGCCTGGGCCGCGCGTATCAGGCGATGGGCCGGCTCGACACCGCGATCGCCACCTTCACTCACAATCAATTTCGCTACCCACAAAGCCTGGCCGCGTCCAAGTCCGGTATTCCGCTGGCGCAGGCGTATATCTCGCAAGGTCCGGAGATGTACGCCAAAGCGGAAAAGGTGCTGCACGCCGTGGTGGACGACAATCCGATTTTGACGCCCGAAGCCGAAGAATTCGGCCAGGCGCTCTTTGAGCTGGCCCAGCTTGCCTATCGCACCGGCCGCTTCGAGGAAGCGATTAGCCGGCTGGAAGAGATGACCCAGCGCTACCCGGACAACAAGCAGCAGGGGCAGCTGGTTTTCCTCATGGCCGACAGTTATCGCAAAAGTGCCGCGCTGCTCTCGCCGCCGGCGATTGCCGACAGCACCCAGCCTTCGGATAAAGCACCTACAACCGCGCCTGCTCAAGTCGCGGGGATTGATGCGGCCGAAGCAGCCATCGCCCGAGCCCAGCGGCTGGGCAAAGCCCGCGAGCTGTTCGATCAGGACGTCGAATATTACGAGCAGATGCCGCCGAAGACCAGTGCCGACGCCCTCTACCAGAAGCTGGCGTATTTTTATCGCGCCGACTGTCTTTATGACCTGGGTCGTTACGAAGAGGCCATCAAGCTGTATTCGGCCGCCGCGCTTCGCTACCAGGAAGACCCCGCGGCGCTGGCCGGCTATGTGCAGATCGTCAACGCCTACACCGCCCTGGGAAAACGCGATGAAGCCCGCGCCGCCAACGAGCACGCCAAGTGGCTGCTCCGCAAGATTCCGCCCCAGGCGTTCGATAAACAAAAATCCGCATTGCCCCGAGAAGCCTGGGACCAGTGGCTCAACCGAACGGCGGATTCCGGATTGTTTGCGATGAAAGGAAAGTAGGTGTTCGTTGTCAGTTGTTAGTTGTCCGTTGTCAGTCGTCCGTTGTTATGACGTATCGAACGCTTTTGGTCTGGCGATGGACTTCTTCGCAACCGACTAACGTTCTGAAAACCGACAAATGACCACACAACTGACAACTGACCACGGACAACTGACAACATATGACCTCTAATCCCATCATCCTCGCCCTTTCTGAGCAGGTCGGCTGTTATCGCCGCCTCGCGAAGCTGGCCGACATTCAGCACGATTTCGTGCAGAACAGCCAGACCGAGGAGCTGATTGGTTTGCTGGAGAGCCGCCAGCGGTTGATTGATCAGTTGGTCGCCCTGGACAAAACCATCGCGCCGGCCAAGCAGCGTTGGGCCGAATTTCTGGGCGAGCTGGAAGCGGCCGATCGCGCCGTTGCCGAATCGATGATGGCGGAAACCAAGTCGCTGCTGGCGCGGATCACCGCCGCCGACCGCGATGACGTGATGGTGATGCAGCAGCGCATGATCAACACCGGCCGCCAGCTTCAGCAGACCGTCAATGCGCGGCAAATCAACCGCAGCTATGCAATGTCCGCGTATGGCCGCGCGACGCCGCGGATGGATTTGAAACAGTAGTCCGCCGTGATGCTAAAGACAGCGACATGCCCGAGATGCTCACAGCTTCTGTTCCCCCGATCACGCCGCGGCCGGATTACGCGCGGCGGGTGGATGAATTGGGCCGGATTGTCGAGCAATACAACCAGATCACCGAAAAGCTCCAGAAATCGCATGACCAACTAACCCAAACGGTGCTTTCGCTTCGCAAGGAACTGGGCGAAAAAAACAAGCAACTCGAACGCAAGAACCGCCTCGCCGCGCTAGGCGAGATGGCTGCCGGCATGGCTCACGAAATTCGCAATCCATTGGGCGGAATTCAACTGTATGCGTCGCTGCTGGCGAGGGACGTTGCCGACAGGAAAGATTCGCTGGAGCTGGTTCGCAAGATTTCCGGTGGCGTGAAGCATCTGGAATCTCTGGTTAGCCAGGTTTTGCAGTTCACGCGCGAGATTCGAGTGCAGTCGCAGAGCATGGACCTCGCGCGAGTGATTGCGCAAGCCATGGAATACGCCGAGCCGCGCTTTCAGGGCTGCGGCGCGGGATGCACGATTCAGGGGCCCTCGTCGCTGACAGTTATTGCCGACCCGACCTTGCTCAGCCAGGCGATCCTGAACCTGCTGCTCAATGCAGCCGATGCCCATCGCGCAAGGCGGCACCATCGCCATTCGCTACGCAGCCGCCGACGACAGCGGCATCGCTCGGCAATTCGTGCTTTCAGTAACCGACAATGGCCCGGGCATCGATCCGCAGATTCTGGATCGCATCTTTAATCCTTTTTTCACGACGCGCGATAGTGGAACGGGACTGGGCCTTTCGATCGTTCACCGGATCTTGGAAGCCCATGAAGGCACGATTACGGCCGCCAATGTGGACGGCGGCGGAGCGAGGTTTGAGATCAGGGTATGAATAAGTCGCCAGTTGCCAGTTGTTAGTTGCCAGTGAAGAAAGCGACATGACAGCTTGGTATTTACTGGCAACTGACAACTGGCAACTTATTGGAGTGTTATGGCCAGAATTCTCATCGCCGACGATCAGGAAATGATGCGGGATTCCCTCGCGACCACGCTCGTGCGCGAAGGGCACGAGGTCGTTGCAGTCGGCGACGGATCGGCGGCATTGCAGCGGCTCTCATCGTCGGGCCGCATCGATTTGCTCATTACCGATCTTCGCATGCCGAAAATGACGGGCATCGAACTCCTGCAGGAAGCCAAAAAACTGCGGCCGGATCTTCCCGTGATCCTGATGACCGCCTTTGCGACGATTCCCACCGCCGTCGAGGCGATGAAGCAGGGCGCGTCCGATTACATCCAGAAGCCGTTTGACGGCGACGCCATAAAAATCGTCATCGACCGAACCCTCGAGCACGCGCGGCTCGTTCGCGAAAACCAGGCCTTGCGCAGCATGGCGGAGTTGGCCACACCCCGCCCGTTGATTGGATCGTCGGACGCGATGAATGAAGTGCGCAGGAAAATCGAGCTGGTGGCGCGCGAGCAGCGCGACGGTCCTGATCCGTGGCGAAAGCGGTACCGGCAAGGAAATCGTCGCCCGCGCCATCCACCACGCCTCGCCGCGCGGGCAGCGGCCGTTTCTGGCGGTCAACTGTGCCGCCCTTTCGGAAAACCTGCTGGAATCCGAGTTGTTCGGTCACGAGAAAGGCGCATTCACCGGCGCCGACCGTCTTCGCCGCGGACGTTTCGAGCTGGCCGACGGCGGAACGCTGCTCCTGGACGAAATCAGCGAAATTCCCGCATCGCTTCAAGCCAAATTGCTCCGCGTGCTTCAGGAGAGCACCTTCGAGCGCGTCGGCAGCAGCATGAGCCAGCAGGTCGATGTGCGCGTGATCGCCACGAGCAATCGCGACCTCGAAGTCGCCGTTCAGGAAGGCCAGTTCCGCGAGGATTTGTTTTATCGCCTGAACGTCGTGCCGATCGAGCTTCCGCCACTCCGCCAGCGGCTGGAAGATGTTCCAGAGCTGTGCCGCCATTTCCTGCACCAGGTCGCCAAGCGCGAAAACACGGTTTACCGCCACGTCGAATCCGACGCGCTTCGCCTGCTTCAGCGCTACGCGTGGCCGGGGAATATTCGAGAATTGCAGAACATCATCGAGCGCGCCAGCGTTCTGGAAGCAGAGCCCGGCGTGGTTCGTGCCGCGACGATCGAATCCTGGCTTCGCACCCCCGGCGCTCCCAGCGCGGTCCAGGACCTGGCGGGAAAGCCGCTGGCCGACATCGAGAAGCAGGTCATCCTTTCAACGCTCCAGCAGCTTCAAGGGCCATCGGGTCAAGACTGCCGGCGCACTGGGAATCGGCGTTCGGACGCTGGGAATGAAACTCAAGCGATGGAAGGAAGATGGTGCGTTGGTCGAAGCGTAGGGCGCGAATCATGCGCAATTCGCGGCAGGCTTTGCGTCTCGATGTGAAGCAATGCCCCATAATGTTCTTCACCGTGCCACGCGTTTGAATGATCGGCTCATGGCACATGATTTGATTTAGCAAAGTTCCGGGCAATGTTTGAACGACTTTTTAACCAAGGAAACGGGCCGGTTCTGGAGCGGATGCTCCAGTTCACCGCCGCGCGCCAAAAGCTTCTGGCGGAAAATGTCGTGAACGTCAGCACGCCTGGCTATCGCCAAAAGGATCTGTCGCTGGAAAAATTCCAGGGCATGCTTCGCGACCGCCTCGACCAGCGCGAGCGCGGCCCGCTGGGCGCCACGTCCTTCGACGATATCGGGGCGCAGATCGAGCATCCGCATCGCGGCATGCTCTTTCACGACGGCGCCAACCGCTCGATGGAACAATTGATGAGCGATCAGGCCAAGAACGCGCTCATGCACAACCTGGTCATCGAACTGCTTCGCAAGCAGTTTCAAACGATGGAAATGGCGCTGAAGGATAAACCGGTGTAGGAATAAGTTGCCAGTTGCCGGTTGTCAGTTGCCAGTACGAAAAGGCAAGAGACGACGGGCATTCGCTGGCAACTGACGACTGTCAACTTATTCGGACCTCATATGTTCGACATTCTCGACATGGGCGCGAACGGCTTGCAGGTGCAGCGCGCCCGTCTGGACACGATCGCCGAGAACATGGCCAATGCCAACAGCACTCACAACGCCAAAGGCGAGAAAGTCCCCTACCGCCGGCGTTTTGTGGTGGTGGGTTCCGGTCAGCCCAACGATCCATCGCGGCCTGGGGTTCATGTGCAGCAGATTGGCGAGGATTCTTCGGCCCCGATTCCAAAGTTCGAACCCGGAAATGAGGACGCCGACGCCAATGGGTACGTGTATTATCCCAACATCGACATGACCACTGAATACGTCAACGCGCTGGAGGCTTCCCGCGCGTACGAGGCCAACGTCACGATGATGGAAGTCAGTAAATCGATGATTAACGCCAGCCTGCGGCTCATCGCGTGAGATCATGCTCAACGGCATCGACAATCTCGGCATCGGCAAGTTCTCGGGAACTGGTGCCGCTTCGTCGCCCAAGCCGACCGGAGGCGCTGGCGGCACGAGCTTTTCCGATTCGCTCAAGAAGAGCATTGACGAAGTTTCACGCCTGCAACAGGACGCGAGCAAAGCCGTGGACAACGTCGCCGCCGGCAAAACCGACGATATGGATGGCGTCATGACCGCCGTCGAAAAGTCGGACTTGGCATTCAAGACTCTTTTGGCTATACGAGCCAAGCTCATGGACGCCTATGAGGAGATCAAGGGGATGCCGATTTAATTTGTCAGTGGTCCGTTGACAGTTATGAAAGCCGGCATGATGCATTTTCAACAACGGACAACGGACCACTGACAACGGACCATCGCACGAGAGGATCTCGTGTTTCTCGTTCCATCGTTCTCAGCCAAGGAGGGCTGACTCATGGATCTATTCAAAGCGCAGCTCGAACGGATTTCCCGCCAGCTTTCCGGGCTCTCGGCCAGCCAGAAGATGCTCACCGGCACGCTCGTGATCATCATGGTCATGACGCTGATCTGGTGGGGCCGCTACGCGGCCGAGCCGGAGATGGAGCCGCTGCTGAACCATTCGATTTCCCCCGAGCAGATGACCGCAATCGATGCGGCTCTGCGAAATGCAAACATCAATCACAGCAGTTCCGGCGACAGCATTCTGGTCGCTCCCGCCGACAAGCTCCATGCCTATTCGGTTCTGGCCTTCAACAAGGCGTTGCGAATCGACAAGGATGAGTTCCAGGACATCATCAAGAACACCAATCCGTTCCAGTCCGAGAGCATGAGTGACAAGGTCTGGGATCGGGCCCGCGACCGTACGCTGGGGCAGCTCATCAGCGAATTTCCGGACGTGACCGATGCGCATGTCATGGTTTCGGCGGCACAGGCGCCTCGGATCGGCCACAACACCGAGCCCACCGCCAGCATCACCATTCAGACCCAGCCTGGCGTGAAGGAGGCTCCCCTGGTCGAAGCCGCCGCCACGCTCGTTCAGGGCGCGCAGACGGGTCTGGAAAAATCCAAGATCAAGGTTGTAATTAACGGCCACTCGGTCCGGCTCCACGATGACACCGGCGAAGAGTCCGTCGTCGATCTGCGCACCGCCGCCCACGATGAAGAACTCAAGATCGAAGACAAGATTCGCAGCCACTTCCTTTATCTGACCGGCCTGCTGGTGAACGTGACGGTGGCCATTAACAACCAGCACATCGACAAGCACACGACCGCCTACGACCCGAAAACAACGTTGTCGAAAGAAACCGATGTGCGCACCAGCACGGATGAAACAACCAATCCCGCGGCGTCCCCCGGCGAAGCCGGCGCGATTCCGAACACGGCGCTGACCACCGGCCCAGCGCCCGCCGCGGCTTCGGCCGGCGGAGGAACGCATGAAGAATCCGAAACCAAGTACCAGAATTTCGCGGGTATGACCGAAACGCATACCCAATCGGCCCCCGGCGAAACGACTGTCGTCGGCGCCGCGGTCCAGCTTCCATACGACGCCCTGGTCGCCAGCTACAAGCGGCTGATGGCCGACTCGACTGACTCAAAGAAGCAAACGCTCCAGGAATACATCGCAGACCAGGTCATTCGCGTCAGGAAACAGGTTGTCATCTCCACGTCGCTGAAGGACGAGGCCGTCGCGGTGGATTGGTATGTGGATCCAACGCCCGTTGTGGCCCCAATCGCGGCTTCCGCCAGCCTGCTGTCTCCGTCGTTCATTGGCGCAAACCATATTAAGGAAGTAATCCTTGGAGCATTGGCTCTGGTCAGCCTGTTTATGGTCTCAACGCTGGTCAAGAAAGGCAGTACCCCGCTCGCCCCGCCGGCTTCCTCCTTAGGCCGCGCGTCCGCCGAGCCGGGCGTGATCAATGAAGTGGAAACTCCCGTCGGCGAAGTCGGTACCGCCGACCCCTCGCTGGACGGCCTGGAAATGGACCCCGAAGCCATCCGCACGCACCAGGTCGCCCAACAGGTCACCAGCCTCGTTAAGGAAAACCCTGACAGCGCCGCGGCACTGGTGAAACGTTGGCTTAATCGCGCTTGAGTAAAGCGGGAAAAGATGAAAGCGGAAAGCGGAACGAAAGACTGGGCTATGCCAAGCGGAGCCACACCAATCGAATTTGCGGAACGGCTGATGTCCTATGCAGTGCGGATTGTTCGGTTGTGTTCGGCCCTTCTAGGAACAAAGAAGGCCGTCTCGTTCAGGGAAGCTGTTGCGATCAGGAACATCAGTCGGTGCGCAAGCAGCGCGAAGCGACGCGCAGGGCTCGTTCCGTCGCCGAGTTCATTAGCAAGCTCGAATCCGCGCAACAAGAGTTGGATGAAACCGCATACTGGCTGGAACTGGCTGAAAGGATTGGCCTGATGAGCAGAAAACAACTCAGCTTTATACGAGCTGAAACCGAGGAGCTTCTGGCGATCTTCAGCACGTCAATCCGAACTGCCAAGAAAGGTCGCTGAGTTCTTTTTTTCATTCATCTTTCCGCTTTCCGCTTTCATCTTTTCCACCTTTCTTTTTATGGCAAACGACCTAACCGGCGTCCGAAAGGCTGCAATTCTCCTGCTTTCGCTGGAGCAGGATGAAGCCGCGCAGATTCTCAAGCGACTTCCTGCGCAGGCGGTCGAGGAGGTCAGCCGGGAGATTGCTTCGATTCCCGAAGTTTCGCC